>NZ_JAAIKE010000002.1 GCF_010915705.1 Pseudotabrizicola algicola | reverse complement strand
CGCCCGGACCCCCGACCCCCAGACGCACCAGCCCCTCCCCGATAAAGACCGTCACCATCCAGAAATGCTTCAGTCGCAGCCGTTTGCGAATTCTTCATGTCAATGTCCAAACAAATGCTCAAATTCGAGAAGTCATAAAGTCTTGCAGAGTGGGGCGCGAACGCGCTGCCCTGCGGTTCACGTCGCCTAGTTGGCGCTGAATGCCTGCGCGACAGCTGTAAGATCGACCGATGCAGCATCCGCTTCGAGTTGCGCGGCCAAAGATGTCAGGCTCGCGATCTGGTCGGAGTTAGTGGACGCCGCCGCAATCTCACGAAGCACATTCGCAAGGGCCGTGCGCTCTGCTGCAGGAAGCGCCGCCGCAGCACCAAGGGCTGTTCCTGCAAGGATACCGAGCTGCGTATTCAGCGCCGCGATCGACAAGCCGGCTTGTCGTAATCCAGCGATGGCAGCACGCACTGCGGCCAAACATTCAAGAGATGATGTGGCGCAGGCCGTGCGCACAGCATTTGCATCGAATGCGACCGTTTGGGCAGAAGATGGTGCCGGAAGAAGAACCGAAGAGGAAATAATGGCAGCACAAAAAACCGTCTTGAACATGTCACCCCCGTTATCATGGGACGCGTGAATCAATTTAAGGTTTAGTAACGCAAACATCACTCGCGTTCCACTGCACATTCCTTGAGCAGGCGCGTATTGCCAAAAGTTTCGTCAAAATCACACAAGTCGTTACAAATCCTTGGTCAAAACAACGCAATTTGACCTTGGCACGCACAATTTTCACGCGTTTTGCCAACTGCCTGACAGGGGCGGCTTGTCTGGTCAGGGCGCTGCGTATCGCTTGCCATCTTTGGACCGCGCTCAGGGCTTAGCCAACGTTAGCCCTTTCATTCCATCGTCCCGTCCATCGTCCGACCCTCATTTGTCGGAGCGTGAGTGGATATCAGGAGATCGATAATGACCAACCCTTTTCAGTCCCGCAGCGCCGATCTGGGCGGACCTGCGACAGATATTTTGCCAGTGACGCCAAGCGATACCGTTGACCTGTCGCATGTCGCTTTGGCCCTCTATGTCGAGAGGGGCGGCGTGATCAGCTTCGTGACCGAACGAAATCAGACCCGAAGTGTCGAGGTTGCCGACTTCACAATCTTGCCCGTTGCAACGCGCCGTGTGAACGCTGCGGGAACGACCGCGATCGGCATTCATGCCCTGGTCCTCACATGAGGGTCAGCATCGGATGCGGTATTGCATCGGTTCAGTCCTTGCGTCCGGCCCGAACACCGCGCAGCCTGTTCCGGCCCGGTGATCTTGGGGTATGGCTCGACCCTGGCGATCTGGCAACTCTGACCCAGGATCCTGCGGGAATGGTGCCGGTCTTTGCACCGGGGCAGGCGGTTGGACGTATCCGGGACAAGAGCGGCAACAATATCCATGCGCTGCAGGCTTCTGCCGATCAGCGCCCGCTCTACGCGCGGCGGCCGCTAGGCGGGCGACGCAACCTGCTTGTCATGACTGACAACTTGATAGGCTGGACACCACAAGGCACCCCGGACACAAGTGCCGATGGGTCCCTTGGCGGCGAACCTGCGTTCCGGCTGACGGACAACAACACCGCGCAATGGGAAGCGGGAATCCTGACGCTGCCTTCTTCGGGTCAGGTGGCTGGTGTCTATACACTCTCGGTTCGGGTGAAAAAGGAAGTTAGCGCCCTTTCCGCAGCCTCGGCACGGTTGAACATTTTTGATGGCACCTCCTCTCAAAGTGCCGGATTTGTTCTCAACACGGTGACCGGCGCCACTATGGCCACGGCTTCATGGATTTATGGCAGTCGGGTGATTGCGGTGGATGACATGCAAGACTACTGGCAGGTCAAGATGACGTTCACCCTGGATGCGGGTCACGCTGTCACAAGTTTTGCAATCTTTCCGGCGCACCATGCGTTGTCGGGCAGCAGCTCATCCGCCATCAATACAGGATCCAACACCTGGGCCGCGCCCCAGCTTGAACTTGGCGGTGTCGCAACCCCTTATCAGCGCGTGACGTCTGCGGCAGACATTACCGAAGCGGGCCAGCCACATCGTTTTGCTCTGCTGAACGATCAGATCAATGATGCCATGCTGGTCACCTTGCCCGCCGGGAACTACACGGTTGCGTCAGCCACAGATGCCGGCGTGGTCATTCAGGCAGGGCAGCCGATTTCGGGTGCCTTTGCCATACCCGGCCCGGCCCGGCTTTATGCCTGCCTGATCATCAACCGCACCCTGAGCGCGGAGGAAACCGCGCGCCTGACCGCATGGTTCAATGCCAAGAGGCCATGAGAGCGGCCCGCAGCGTCCGATGAACGGGCGCTGCGGGCGAGGTGAAAAGATATCCACGCGTCTGCTACGGCCTGTGGCCTTGGGATTGGCCAATTGCCCCGCCAAGTCCTATCGCCGCCACCGCCAGCCGCACTGCGGCCTCCATCGCGTCGATCACCACGATCCGGTGCCGCCGCGCCAGTTGCGCAGCGCGCCCTGTCAGACCCGCCGATCCCAGTATGATCGCCTGTGCGCCGTCGATGTTTCGCGCACGTTCTATAGCGTCATCAATGCGCGCGCCTCCGGCGTCGCCGCCATCTGCTGCTTCGGTCACACCGACACCCGCCGCGCGCACGCTGCATTGACCAGTGGCGCCTAGCCCCTGCAGCACGCTGCAAATACCCGGAACCGCGCTTTCTACCGTGGTCACCACGGCAAAGCGGCGCGCAAAGAGACGGGCCATAGCGACCGAGGCTTCAACGGCCCCCACCACCGGCACCTGAAGGAAGCCGCGTGCCTGATCAAGAGCGATGTCATCAAAACAGGCCATCACATAGGCATCATGATCGGCATGCGCTGCTAATAGGTCGAGTGCAAGCGGTTCGGCAACCCGCCGGTCCGCCAAGGTCTGGATCGCTAGCGGCCCCCGCGCGGGCTGAATCACGCGTGCCGTGACGCCATCTGGCAGCACAGAGAGTGCGGTTTTGTGGATCAGCCGGCTGACCTCTGCGCTGCTGTTGGGGTTCACGATCAGCAAGCGTCGCGCCACCGTCGCCGCACGTTCCAGCGGTTCTGCCTGCGCCCTCATCCGCGGCCCGCCAGAATATCGGGCAGCCACATCACCAGCCCGGGCCAGAGGATGATCACGATGGTGAACCCCATCATCACCACCACATAGGGCAGCGCCCCGCGGATCACATCGCCATAGCTGCCGCCATCCGTGCGCACCCCGTGCACCACAAACAGGTTCATCCCTACCGGTGGCGTGATCAGCGCAATCTCGCACATGATCACCACAAAGATGCCAAACCAGATCGGATCAATCCCCGCCACCAGGATGACCGGCATCATGATCGGCACCGTCAGCACCATCATCGACATCGCATCCATAAAGGTGCCAAGGATCACATAGAACACCAGCAGCACCAGAAGCAGTGTCAGCCGGTCCAGATCATAGGCAGCAATCCACGACGTCACCGCCTGCGCCGCCCCGGTCATCGAGATCGTCACATTCAGCAGCAGCGCCACCACCAGCACGATCATCACCATGCCACTGGTCCGCGCCGCCTGATAAAAGCAGTTGGCCAGCAGATCCCAGCTCAACTGCCCGCCAAGCGCCACAAAGCCGAGGGACATCATCACGCCAATGGCCGCCGATTCCGTGGGTGTCGCAAGCCCGCCATAGATCGACCCCATCACCACGCCAAAGATCACCACCGGCGGGATCAGATGCTTGCTCAGCGCCAGCTTCTGGCGCAGCGGCATCCGCACCAATTCGGTGGCCTCCTCCCCTGCCCTGCCGTGGAAAATCGCGATATAGGCGGAAAACAGCAGCGCCAGCAGCACGCCCGGCACAATCCCCGCTGCAAACAACTGCCCGACGGACGCATTGGCGATGGACCCGTAGACCAGCAGGTTGATCGAGGGCGGAATCAGGATCCCCAAGGTGCCGCCCGCCGCCAGCGACCCAAGCGACGGCCCCACCGGATATCGGTATTGCTGCAACGCGGGCAGCGCGATGGTGCCCACCGTCGCCGCCGTCGCGACCGACGACCCCGAAGTCGCCGAAAACAGGGTGCAGGTGGCGATGTTGGAATGCAGCAAGCCGCCCGGCAGACGCGACAGCCAGACCGCCATCGCATCATACATCTTGTCGGCAATCCCGCCGCGCAACAGCAATTCACCCAAAAGCATGAACAGAGGAATCGCCAGCATCGAATGGCTGTTCAGGCTCGACCAGATCACGCCGCCCATCATGTCGACCAGCGGCATGCCATACATCATCCAGCCGCCGAAGCCGCCCACCGCGATGATCGCCACCGCAATCGGGATCGACAGGAACATCAGCAGCAGCATCGCCCCGAACCCGAGGCCCACAATTGCAATGCTCATGACAGCACCTCCTTTTCGCGTCCGGGCAAACCAGCCTCCACCTCGCGGCGCTTCAGATCTTCCAGTTCCTCCTGCAATTCCTCGGCGGCCCCCACAGTGCCATAGCCGCGCGCAATGCCCTGCCAGTCGCCCCGCATCAGCAGCACAACCGCGCGAACTGCAAAGATCACGGCGGCAATCGGAAAGGTGGCTGTTGCGATCAGCCAGACCGATTGCGGCCAGATCAGCGGCGTTGCCCAAGGCGTCTGTGCGATGGATTTATAGGTGTGGGTATCCATAACGGTCTGAATGGCAAAATGCAGGAAAAACAGCGACAAGGCGGCAAAAGACACCGCCGCCACCACATCCAGCACCGCTTGCACCCGGCGCGGCAACAGGCGGCTTACCTGATTGATGCGGATATGCCCGCGCCCGATCAGCGCCACAGTAAACGCAAGCGGAGCGGCCACCGCAATCGCGTAGCCGCCCAGTTCGTCAATGCCGCCCAGACTGACCGAAAACAGCTTGCGCAGCAGCGTCTCGGCGGTAATCACCGCCGAGAGCACAAGCATCAGCACTCCGAACAGAATGCCCAAGGTGCGGGAATACCGTTCCATCCGCGCCCCCTTCCCTATTTGGCCAACAGCGCGCCGACCGTCGCTTGCCAGGTTTCGGCGCAATCGGCGGCCACGGCATTGCACTGCTCGGCCCAGACCGGATAGGAAATCTCTGTCACCGCTGCCGACACCGCCGCCAGATCGGCATCGGAGACCGGTGCAGCAGTCAGGCTATAGGGCTTGCCGCGCTCACAGGGGGTGGCGCCGGTGTTGCAACGCATCGCATCATCATACAGTTCTTCCGAGAAATCCCAGATTTCATTGGTCAACTCTTCCAGCGCGGCGATCAGCGTGGCCTGATCCTCTGCAGAAAGCTTGTCCAGACTGCGCAGGTTGATGGCGTAGCCATTCATGGCCAGTTGCAGGGGCACCGGCAAAACCGTTGTCGTAGCTTCCGGCCAGCCGCCCGAATTGGCCGAGGCGGGGCCGGTGATCGCGCAGTCCACCACGCCGCGCGCCAGCGATTGCTGCACCTCGCCGAACGGCATCGAGATACCTGTCGCACCGAGTTTCGCCATGAAGTTCGCCGCCGACTGATCCCCGACGCGCACCTTGTGACCCGACAGATCGGCCAATGAGTTAACTTCCGGCTTGCAGAAAATGACCTGCGGGCCTGCTGGCCACATGCCGATCAGCTTGGCGTTGAAGGCGGACTGCAAACGGCTGTCCACATAGGGCATGAAGGCCGCCACATGCGCACGCCCTGCCTCAAAGCTGGTGTTCTGTCCGATCAGATCCAGGCCAAGGACCGAGGGTTCATCCCGGCTGACCTGCGGACCGCGGATCGAAACAATGTCGAACAGACCCGAGCGCAGGACCCGCAGCCCGTCGGTATCGGGAATACCGGCCACATCAACGGGCAGATATTCGATCTTGATGTCCAGCCCCGTCTTTTCGGCCAGTGCCTCGAAATAGGGCAGCTCCTTTTGCTGCGCGATCAGGCCCGAGCCGGACGGCTGACCGAGGACACGCAGCGTCACCGTGTCTGCAACAGCCTGAACGGGCAAAACTGCGGGCGCGACGGCACAGACCGTCATGAGCAAAGAGCGAAGCATGTGGACCTCCTGTTGATTGTTTTTTCAGTGGCGGGCGATTCGTGTGACTTTATGAAAACACATTTTCACAAAATCACCGAGAAATTTGCCTGCCCGAAAACAGATTTTCAGATGAAAATCTGCTCTGACGGATATTGCGGCGGCTCCCGGCGCTCTCTGCCCGTCTTTCAGGCAGCTTCTAAAGCTCGTCCAGAGAATCGTTCAGCCGTTCGATCAGGGCCAGCCGACTGCGCCCGGAACGGTCGGCGGCAATGATGGTGCGATTGGCGATCAGGCTGCACAAGGCCATCACCGCCGTATGGCTGAACAGTGGCCCTGGCGAGGATGTCTGACAATGCACATGCCACCGCGCCCGTGGGTCGGTCGGCATCCCCTCGTCTGAAACGATCACCACCGGCACTTCCAGATCATGCATCTGCCGCAACAGGGCGTCCGTCTGCGAGGTGCGGCGTCGCATTGCGAAAAACACCACGATATCCTCTGGGCGCATGCTGGCCAGATGCTCGCCCATCGTTTGCCCCGGACCGGGAATGGCAACGATTTGTTCAATCACTTGGGTCAGTTGCCATTGAAGATAGGCCGCAAACGCGGCGGAGGCGCGATAACCGACCAACCAGACCTTTCGGGCCTGCAGCAGATCGATCGCAAATGTGTCCAGCCGTGCCACGTCGATTTCGCCCAAGGTTCGGCTGATGTTCCGGCAATCTCGCTCGGCATAGGTCGCCGCGTCAGATGTCAGGCCCGCTGCCACATTGGCATATAGCCGCGACCCCGTCGCAAGCTCTTGCCGTGCATCCACCCGCGCGGCCTCGTAAGAGGCATAGCCCAAGCGCCGGACAAAGCGCGTCACCGTGGCATTTGATACCCCCGCCAACGCCGCAAGTTCGGATGCATTGTAGCTCGCCAGTTCGCCCGGAAAATCCGCCACGAGATCGCCAAGCTTGCGTTCTGCCGGGCCGAGCGTGGCAAGCACCGCGCGAACGCGGGAAAGAAACTGCGGCTCTCGCGCCATGCCCGACCCATCCTTGCAAATTCATTTTCACGCTATCACCTCCGATGCAAAATGCGAAGGGTGCGCTGTGATGGCAAATCCCGTTTGGATCGCAACTTCAAATGTGACAGGCCGGATCGCGTCAAGTATCACCGCAGTCGGCAGCGCCCTTTGGCGATGCGGTTCGGCAGAATGGGAGCTTTGGCCAATGATCTTTGACACGCACCTGCATCTCGTGGATCGCAAGCGTCTGTCTTATCCGTGGTTGGAAGGCGCCCCGCACCTGAACAGAGACTGGACATACGACGAGTATGCCAAAAGCGCCGCGTGTATGGGCATCACTGACGCACTGCATATGGAAGTGGACGTTGCAGAGGTTGATATTGATGCCGAAACCGCCTTTGTGGCCGATCTGATGCAAAAGCCGGGCAGTCTGATCCGGGGCGCAATCTCGGCGGCGCGCCCAGAGTCCGACGCCTTCGTCCCGTGGCTGGAGCGTGTTGATCGAAGCGTCGTAAAGGGTGTGCGCCGCGTTCTGCATGTGGTGCCAGATGATGTCTCGCAGACCCCGTTGTTTCGCAAAAATATCGGCCGGCTTGGCAGGGCGGGATTGCCATTTGATATTGTGATGCTGGCGCGGCAACTGCCCTTGGCGCGCGCGCTTGTCGATGCCTGCCCCGAGACTGTCTTTGTGCTCGACCATTGCGGCGTGCCGGATATTGAGGGCGGCGCATTTGACCCGTGGGCGGCAGAGATCACCGAACTCGCG
Organism: Pseudotabrizicola algicola; assembly: GCF_010915705.1. Lineage (GTDB taxonomy): Bacteria > Pseudomonadota > Alphaproteobacteria > Rhodobacterales > Rhodobacteraceae > Pseudotabrizicola > Pseudotabrizicola algicola. The sequence goes on along the minus strand of NZ_JAAIKE010000002.1, from coordinate 696,454 downwards.
CGTCGGCCGCATGTGAACATCAAGCTTTCGGGCATCACCGCCTATACGGGCGGGGCCTGGACGTTTGGCACGATGCGACCGTGGGTTGCCCATGTGATTTCCACCTTTGGCCCCGCGCGGATTGTCTGGGGGTCGGATAGCCCCGTGTGCACCCTGCACTCCAATTTGCCGGAATGGGTTGCGGCAAGTCACGCCCTGTTGGCCGAACTCTCCGCCGAGGAGCGTGATGCGGTGTTTCAGGGTAACGCGCGCAGGATCTGGCAGATTTAGGCGCTTTCAACTGCTCAGCCGCGGCACAAAACGGCCTGGCAGGTGAACATCATGTGCCAAGGTGCCGTTCAGAACTTCAATCAGCTTTTGCGTCATCTGGGTGATCGGCTGGCGAAAGGTCGTCAGCGCATAGGCGGGAGAGGCCGAGAGCGGCACATCGTCAAATCCCGTTACCGCCACATCCTGCGGCACCCGCAGGCCCAGACGATAGCGCAGCGCATCCATTGCCCCGATGGCAAGAATATCGTTTTCGCAGACCAGCACATCGGGGCGGTCAATCGGGCTCGGGTCAGACATCAGTTGCACCACAGCGTCAATCGCGGGGCTGAAATCATAGGCGCTGGCGTGGATCGCAGGCACCGTGCTTCCCGTGCGCTGGTGCCAATAGTCGGTAAACGCAGTCTTGCGATGCAGCTTGGCAGACTGTGTGTCTGGCCCCGCCAGAAACACCGGACGCCGATAGCCGCGTTCCAGAACATGATCGGCGATCTGGCGCATGGCCTGCACATCATCACAGGCAATGGTCAGCGTGTTTGGGTTCTGGCTGTAGCGCGCAAAGATAACCAGCTTCTTGACTCGCCGCGCGCCAAGGGCGGTATCCAGTATCCGGTCGTCAAATCTCGTCCCGATGACCACGGCGGCATCTACCCTCCGCTGGCTCGCCGCAAGAAGGGCAGCCGAGGCGTCTTCACTGTCGGACATGTGGATCAGGAGTGTCGCCCATCCCGCCTCTGAAAGCAGTCGGGTCATACGCTCCAGCAGCACCAGTTTGTGAGGGTTGCTGAAGTCATTGGTGATGATGGCAACAAGATTGGACCGATCGGACGCCAAGGACGAAGCCAGCAGATCGGGCGCATAGCCCAGCGTTTCAGCTGCAGCCAGAACCCGCTCACGGGTCTTTTGCGAGATCGAGGCATCTTTCTTGAAGGCGCGCGCGACAGTCCAGCGCGACACGCCCGCCGCCTCTGCCACATCATCCGCCGTTATGCTGCCTGTCAGATCATCCATGCCGCAGGTTAACCCGTCGCCCTTGTCTCTGAAAGGGTTTTGAGCCGTGCCCCGTCATTTTTGCACGCGCGAGCGGAAATCTGTTGCTCGCGCGTGCACAAATGGGCAGATTGCGGTGAAAGAAATTCTGCGCGCGATTCGAGGGAGGATGCAGATGCTGAAGGTTGCGTTGCTGGGCGCTGGCCGTATTGGTCAGGTCCATGCCAAATCCATGACCGCCACCAGCGCAAGCCGCTTGGTCGCCGTGGCCGATGTGAACGCGCAGGCGGCGCAGGCTCTGGCGGCGCAGATCGGGGCCGAAGCGCGCAGCGTGGAGGATATTCTGGCCGATGCGTCGATTGATGCGGTGCTGATCGCCACGTCCACAGACACCCATTCCGACCTGATCACGCGGGCGACTGCGGCGGGCAAGGCGGTGCTGTGCGAAAAGCCGGTGGATCTGTCACTGGAGCGGGCGTTGAAAACACTGGCGGCGGTCGAAGCCAATGGCCGCCCGGTGATGATCGGGTTCAACCGCCGGTTTGATCCCAACTTTGCCGCACTGAAGGCGGCATTTGATGGGGGCGAGATTGGCGCGGGCGAACTCTTGTCGATCACCTCTTTCGATCCGGCACCGCCGCCGGTGTCTTATGTGAAGGTCTCGGGCGGGTTGTTCCGTGACATGATGATCCATGACTTTGACATGGCCTGCTGGATGTTTGGCGGCGCGCCCGCAAAGGTTACCGCGCATGGCGCGGCGCTGGTGGCCCCGGAAATCGGCGCGGCGGGCGATGTGGATACGGCGGCGGTGACGATGGTCTGGGCCGATGGGCGGATCGCCGTGATCAAGAACTCGCGCCGTGCCGGTTACGGCTATGACCAACGGATCGAGGTCCTTGGGTCCAAGGGCCTGCTGTCGGCGCGAAATGTGCTGGAAAACACGGTCGAGAAGATCACCACCGCGGGGGCCGTCAGCGCCAAACCCCTGCACTTCTTCCTCGAGCGTTACATGCGCGCCTATGAGGTAGAGTGGTCGGCGTTTCTGGAGGCGGTGACCACGGGTGCCACCATGCCGGTGACCTTGCGCGAAGGCGTGGCGGCGCTGGCCTGTGCCGAAGCCGCAACGCGGTCGCTGCACAGCGGCGAGACTGTGGCGATCACACCCGACATGCTGGGCTGACATTTGGCAACACGGCCCGTGCGGCGCAAGCCGCGCGGGGGCGGGGCTGGCGAAGGCCTCGAAACTGCGGCAGTCTTGGGGGGCGATGCGATGGGCAAAACGCTGGATGTGATTACCATTGGCCGGTCATCGGTGGATCTGTACGGCGCACAGATCGGTGGCCGGCTGGAGGACATGGGGTCTTTCGCCAAGTATATCGGCGGCAGCCCCACCAACATTGCCTGCGGCACCGCGCGGTTGGGGTTACGCTCGGCCGTCATCACCCGCGTCGGCGACGAGCATATGGGCCGTTTCATCCGCGAGCAGCTGGTGCGCGAAGGCGTGGATGTGCGCGGCGTGGCGACGGACCCGGAACGCCTGTCGGCGCTGGTCATCCTTGGTATTCGCGATGAGGACAGTTTCCCGCTGATCTTCTATCGCGAGAATTGCGCCGATATGGCTCTTTCCGAGGCGGATATCGACGAGGATTTCATCGCCGAGGCGCGCTGTGTGCTTGCCACCGGCACGCATCTGAGCCACCCGCGGACCGAAGCGGCGGTGCTGCGGGCGCTGGAACTGGCACGCAAGCACGGGGCGCAGACGGCGCTGGACATCGACTATCGCCCGAACCTTTGGGGCGTGGCGGGGCATGGCGATGGCGAAAGCCGGTTCGTGGAAAGCGCCGCCGTGACGGCCAAGCTGCAAAAGACACTGCATCTGTTCGATCTGATCGTCGGCACCGAGGAAGAGTTTCACATTGCGGGCGGCAGCACCGATACGCTGGCGGCCTTGCGCGCGGTGCGGGCGGTGTCGGGTGCCACGCTGATCTGCAAGCGCGGGGCCAAGGGCGCGGTGGCGATCACCGGGGCGATCCCGGCTACGCTGGACGAGGCCGAAAGTGGCCCCGGTTTCCCGATCGAGGTGTTCAATGTGCTGGGGGCAGGGGACGGGTTTTTCTCGGGCCTGCTGAAGGGCTGGCTGGACGGCGAATCTTGGCCGCGCGCGCTTGAATATGCCAATGCCTGCGGGGCCTTTGCGGTCAGCCGTCACGGCTGCACACCGGCCTATCCGTCGCTGACCGAGTTGAAGTTCTTTTTGCAGCGCGGAGTGCAGCGGCCCGATCTGCGCAACGATGCAGAGCTGGAGCAAATCCACTGGTCAACCAACCGGCACAGCCGGACGGCGGGTGATTGGTCCACCATGCGGGTCTTTGCCTTTGACCATCGCCTGCAACTGGAGGAGATGCCGGGCTATACGCTGGCCAAGGGCGGCGCGTTCAAGGAACTGTGCCTGCAAGCGGCTTTGCAGGTGAAGGGCGCGGGCGAAGGCTTTGGCATCTTGTGCGACAACCGGATCGGCAAGGCGGCGCTGCATGCGGCGAGCGGGTCGGGCCTGTGGATCGGTCGGCCTGCCGAATTGCCCGGATCGCGCCCCTTGCAGCTGGAGCCGGAACTGGGAAGCGACTGCGGCGGCCTTGGTGAATGGGCGCGCGAGAATGTGGTGAAGGTTCTGTGCTTTTGCCACCCAGATGACGATGCCGCCACCCGCGCGCAGCAAGAGGCGACGGTAAAGCGGCTGTTTGAAGCGGCGCGGCGTAACAATCTGGAATTCCTTTTGGAAGTGATCCCTTCCAAGGTGGGGCCGGTAGGGGTGGACACCACCGCCACGCTGATCCGGCAGTTCTATCAGGCGGGGATTTACCCCGATTGGTGGAAGCTGGAGCCGATGGCCGATGCGGCGGCTTGGGCGGCGGCGATTGCGGCGATTGAAGCGCATGACCGCCACACGCGCGGCATTGTGGTGCTTGGGCTGGATGCACCCGAAGCGACGTTGGCTGCCTCTTTTGCGGTGGCGGCGGCTTTCCCGCTGGTCAAGGGCTTTGCCGTGGGGCGCACGATCTTTGGCGATGCGGCGCGGGCATGGATGACCGACGCGATGACCGATGCGGAGGCGGTGGCGCAGATGGCAGCGCGATATGCGCGGCTGTGCGAAATCTGGGATGACGCGCGTGCGAAGGCGCGCCGGAGTGAGGGCTGAGACGATGGGCGGAACAGTACGGCTGACAGCGGCGCAGGCGATGGTGAAATGGCTTTCGGTGCAGATGACGCCGGAGGGAGAGCGGTTTATTGACGGCATCTGGGCGATTTTCGGCCACGGAAACGTCGCGGGCATCGGCGAGGCGCTGGAAGGCGCGCAAGACACATTTCCTACTTGGCGCGGGCAGAATGAACAGACGATGGCCCATGCCGCGATTGCTTTTGCCAAGGGACATGCGCGGCGGCGGGCGCAGGCGGTGACATCCTCGATCGGGCCGGGTGCGACGAATATGGTCACGGCGGCGGCTTTGGCGCATGTGAACCGCTTGCCCCTCCTTCTGATCCCCGGCGACGGCTTTGCCAACCGCCGCCCCGATCCGGTGTTGCAGCAGGTGGAGGATTTCGGCGACGGAACGATCTCGGCCAATGACTGCTTCCGCCCAGTGGTGCGCTATTTCGACCGGATCACACGGCCCGAGCAATTGCTGACGGCGCTGCCGCGTGCGTTGCGGGTGATGACCGATCCGGCGGAATGCGGGCCGGTGTGCCTGTCCTTCTGTCAGGATGTTCAGGCCGAAGGCTATGACTGGCCCGAGGCGTTCTTTGCGCCAAAGGTCTGGCACATTCGTCGCCCCGCGCCCGATGCGGCGGAACTGGCGCAAGCGGTGGCGATGATCAAGGCAGCCAAGGCACCCGTCTTGGTGTGCGGCGGCGGGGTGATTTTCTCGGGGGCCGAGCAGGCGCTGGCAGACTTCGCCACACGTCATAGCATTCCGCTGATCGAGACGCAGGCGGGCAAGTCGGCGCTGCCGCAGGCGCATCCGCTGAATTTTGGCGCGGCGGGTGTGGACGGCTCGGCAGCAGCCAATGCGGCAGCGGCGGCGGCCGATCTGGTGATCGCTGTGGGCACACGGTTGCAGGATTTCACGACCGGGTCGCGCACCCTATTTACCGCCCCGATCCTTGGCATCAATGTGCAGCCCTATGATGCGGCGAAGCATGGCGCGGCTTCGCTGGTGGCCGATGCGCGTGTCGCGCTCGAGGCGCTGGATGCCGCCTTGGGCGATCAGTCCTTCACAGCCGATACGCAGGCGCGGGCCGGTTGGCTGGCAGCGGTAGATGCGCATTGCGCCGCCCCGACAGAACCGGGCCTGCCCACCGACGCACAGGTGATCGGCGCAGTGCAGCGCGCATCGACGCCGGAAAGCATCGCGATGTGCGCGGCAGGCACGATGCCGGGGGCGCTTAAGCTGCTCTGGCAGGCATCGCAGGGCGGATACCATATGGAATATGGCTTTTCCTGCATGGGCTATGAAATTGCGGGCGCAATGGGCCTGAAGCTTGCCAAGCCAGAGCGCGAGGTTCTGTGCTTTGTGGGTGACGGCAGTTACATGATGGCCAACAGCGAATTGGCCACGGCGGTGATGCGGCGGGTGCCGTTCACGGTGATCTTGACCGACAATCGCGGCTATGGTTGCATCAACCGCTTGCAGCAGGGCTGTGGAGGCGCGCCGTTCAACAACCTGTATGTGAACAGCAATATCGAAGCCCAGCCCGAGATAGACTTTGTGGCCCATGCCCGCGCGATGGGGGCCCATGCGGTCAAGGCAGCAGATATACCCGACCTCGAGGCGCAGATCGCGGCGGCACGCGGAAGGGACATTCCCACCGTGATCGTGATCGACACCACCGCCGCGCAAGGCCCCGGCTTTGGCGAGGCGGGGCATTGGTGGGATGTGGCGGTGCCGGAAGTGGCGGGCAGCGAGAAAAAGCAACAGGCCTATGCGCGCTATCTGGACGCGCGCGCGGCGCAGACCCTGATCAACTGAGGCAGACATGATCCTTTATGGCACCAATCCGATTGCCTGGGCCAATGATGACGACCAGACCATCGGCGCGCATATCCCGACCGACCAAATCCTGCATGAGGCCGGGCGCATCATCGGTTTTGACGGGATCGAGAACGGCCACCGCTGGCCGAATGACCCGCAGGCGCTCAAGGCGCTCTTGGGGGAGTATGGGCTGCGGTTCATCTCGGGCTGGTATTCCACCGAACTGCTGGTCCGCTCGGTCGAGGACGAGATCGCGGCGGTGCAGCCGCATCTGGCCAAGCTGAAGGCCAACGATTGCAAGGTCTGCATCGTCTGCGAGACGTCGAATGCGGTGCATGGGGCCGATGCCCCGGTGAATGACCGGCCCCGGCTGACGGCAGCAGAGATGGTGGCCTTTGGTGCCAAGATCGAGGCGTTTGCCGCCTATCTGGCGGGGGAGGGCGTCACGCTGGTCTATCACCACCACATGGGCACCGTGGTGGAAAGCCCCGAAGAGATTGACGCTTTCATGGCGGCCACTGGCCCTGCGACGCATCTGCTCTTTGATGCAGGCCATTCCACCTTTGGCGGCGGTGATCCGGCGGCGGTGCTGGCGCGGCATGTCGGGCGGGTGGCGCATTTCCATGCCAAGAACATCCGCCGCGATGTCTGTGACCGGGTGCGGGCCGAGGGGCTTTCGTTCATTCAGGGCGTGTTGGCCGGGGCCTTTACCGTGCCGGGCGACCCGGAGGGCGCGATTGATTTCGTGCCGCTGTTGCGGCAGCTTGCGCAAGCGGGGTATCAAGGCTGGCTGGTGATCGAAGCCGAGCAAGACCCGCTGGTGCGCAACCCGCTGGACTATCAGTCGATGGGTCTGCGCGCTTTGAAAGCCGCGGCCGCCGAGGCGGGACTGGACCCTGCCGCAGCCTGACCGGAAAGGATACCCGATGCCCCCATTGTTGCGCCGCCCTTTTGGCACCCATGGCGAAGTTCACAGGATCACCCCGGCGGATGCCGGCTGGCGCTATGTCGGCTTTGCGTTGCATCGTCTGCGGGCGGGCGAGAAGGTGTCTGATGTGACAGGGGATCGCGAGGTGATCCTTGTCATGGTCGAAGGCAAGGCCACGATGCAGGCGGCGGGCACCGATTGGGGCGTGTTGGGTGATCGGATGGATGTGTTTGAAAAGACGCCGCCGCATTGTCTGTATGTGCCAAACGGTCAGGACTGGGCAGCCGAGGCGGTGACGGAGTGCACGATCGCCATCTGTTCGGCGCCGGGCAAGGGCGGCCATGCCGCCCGCCGAATCGGGCCCGAGGGCATCACGCTGACCCCGCGCGGCAAGGGGGCCAACACCCGCCACATCAACAACATCGCAATGGAGAACGAGGATTACTGCGACAGCCTGCTGGTGACGGAAGTATTCACGCCGGCAGGCAACTGGTCCAGCTATCCCAGTCACCGCCATGATGAGGATGATTTCCCCCGCATCACCTATCTGGAGGAAACCTATTACCACCGTCTGAACCCGGTGGACGGGTTCGCGGTGCAGCGGGTCTATACCGATGATGGCTCTTTGGACGAAACCATGGCGGTCAAGAACCATGATGTTGTGCTGGTGCCGCGCGGGCATCATCCCTGTGGCGCGCCATACGGGTTTGAGCTGTATTACCTGAACGTCATGGCTGGGCCGCGCCGCAACTGGCGCTTTGTGCCTGCCCCAGAGGTCGAGGCGATCGTCGCGCGCGACGCCTGATCGCGCGACATCCCGTGTCAGGCCAGGCGCGCAAGTTCTGCAGTCAGGGCAGCGATGACCATGGCATGATCCTCCGCCTGCGGCAAACCCGAGACCGTGACTGCTGCCACCACCCTTCCACCGCGCAGTCGCACGGGAACGCTGCCTCCGTGGATGGCAAAGTCGGCAAGCGGCAGGCCAAGCTCGGCTTGTGCGGTGCCCTTGATCTTGCACTTCAGTCCGACCGCATAAGAGGACGTATGGCAACGCAGCGTGACATTCGATTTGCGGCGCGCCCATTCGTCATTGTCCGGTGCCGAGCCGGGAAGCGCGGCATGAAACAGGGTGGCGTCAGGCGTCCGGATATCGATCACGATCGGCAGGGCCTTTGCCAAACCATCTGCGACCAGCGTCTGTCCAATCGACAAGGCCGTCATCTCGTCGAAATGTGGAAAGACGAGGGTCGCCTCGGTCTCGATGATCTGGTTCAGAAGATCGGTATCGGTCATGCTGGCCCTGCCTGTAAGACTGAACACAACCTATCAGCGCGGGTGACGGGTGCAACAGCGCCATTGGCATCACAGAGTAGATCACGGCAGAGGAGCTGGCCATGAACCGTATCGATGGAAAGATCGCCGTTGTCACTGGCGGCACGCAGGGGCTTGGCGCTGCTGTGGCACGCCAGTTTGCCAAGGCAGGTGCGGCCGGTATCGCGCTGGTCGGGCGGGGGCAGGACAAGGGCGAGCGTGTGGCCGCCGAGATCAGCGCCGCGCATGGCACCAAGGTGATTATGGTTCGCGCCGATTTGGGGATGATGGATGATGTCCGGGCCGTGATGCCGAAGGTCGATGCGGCCTTTGGACGAGTCGATATTCTTGTGAATGCGGCGGGTCTGACCGACCGCGCCAGCATACTGACCGCAGACCCCGAGCTTTTTGATCGCATGTTTGCTGTGAATGTGCGTGCGCCGTTCTTCCTCATGCAGGACGCCTGCAAGATCATGATCCGGGACGGGATCGAAGGGCGCATCGTCAACATAGGGTCCATGTCCGAACAGGCGGGCCAGCCTTTTCTGGCGCCCTATTCGGCATCGAAAGGCGCATTGGCGACGCTTACCCGGAATGCCGCCTTTGCTTTGATGCGCAACCGGATTCACATAAACCAGCTGGCAATCGGCTGGATGAATTCGGATCACGAACGCAAGCTGACGGAAGCGGAAACCGGTGATCCTGGCTTTATCGACCGCGCCGCGGCTGCCAAGCCTTTTGGCCGCATCCTTGACCCAGCCGAGGTGGCCAAGGCCGTGCTCTGGATGGCGAGCGACGATAGCGGCATGATGACCGGGGCGACGGTGAATTTCGACCAGTCGATCTGGGGCGCCTATGATGATGCGCCGGTGCCGTCAAAGGCGTTGTGACTCCAGCGAAAGGTGTTCCCGCGCAAAAGGTGCGGAACAAACAGCGCTGGCGGCGGGATGTCCGCGCCTTCTATGACGGCGCGAGCGGCAAGTTCGCCCATCTCGCGCAGCGGCACCTCAAAGGTGGTCAGCCGGGTTTGCAGCGCATGGCGATGCGAGGTGCCGTTGAACCCGATGACCGACACCTTCTCCGGCACTGCGATGCCCGCCGCAAACAGGGCGCGAAGGCCGCCGATGGCCATATCATCATTCAGATACTGGATGACTTCCGGTAACGGGCCCGTCTGCAGAAGCCGTTCCGTAAGGGTTTGACCGCCATGCGCGGTGCGTGGCAGGGCAGGGTCGGTCATCACGCGACACGGCAAGCCGGCGCGGTCCAGTCCGGCAACAAAGCCCTCTTTTCGGCGGTTGGCGCACAGGTCAAGTTGAAGCTGCGCGCCAATGTAGCAGGCACTTCTGAACCCTGCATCCAGACAAAGCTGTGCAGCGGCATTGCCTACGGCCAGATGCGACATTCCCACTGTTGCACCCGATCCGGGCGCGTCGCCATCCCAGAGTTTGACTGGGCGCAAGCAGCAGGTGCGCAGCAGGTGTGCCGTTTCATCGGTCTGAGGCAGGCCGCCCGAGACGATCAGCCCCGCAGGCTTCATCGACAGCATCATCCGGACAAGCCGCGCTTCATTCGCCGGATCGAAAAACGTCTCGCCGATCAGGCTGAAGAAACCGCGCGGGGTCAGCACCGCGTTGATGCCCGCGAGGACCTCGGAATAGACCTGATCACTGACCGAGGGGATCAGCACCCCCACCAAGGGGCTTGTCTGCGACGAGAGCGCCCCGGCAAGCAGGCTGGGCACATAGCCCATCGCTTCTGCGATCTGCGCCACGCGGTTGCGCGTGGCTGCGCTGATATGTCCGGTGCCGCGAAGCACCTTTGAAACCGTCATGCGGCTGACGCCCGCTGCCTCGGCCACATCTGAAATCGTGGCCGGACGGCGATCAGAATGGGATTGACTCATGGATTTGTTATCGATACCAATTTGGTTTAACGATAACCCAACCGCCGAAACGGTGCAAGTTCCGCGTCGGTGTTGGGGAGGGTCAGGGAGGAGCCGACCGTTGAAACGCCTTGTGTGGCACTTCTGGGCTGTCGTCGATCTGGTGATCGCGATTTTGTTGGCTGCGATGATCGCGCTGGTCTTTACCAACGTGGTTCTTCGTTACGGGTTCTCTTCGGGCATCAGGCAATCGGTAGAACTGGCGCGTCTGTGGTTTGTCTGGGTCGTAATGCTTGGTGCGGCAGTGGCGCTGCGGCGTGGCGAGCATCTGGCCGTGGCAGAGTTTTCCGAGGCGCTTTTCCCCCGCGCCGTGCCGTATCTGCGGCGCCTGTGCTGGCTCGTGGTGATCGTGGCGGTCGTCATGCTGTTCATTGGCGCGCTGAACCAGACCATGGCCAATTGGAACAACATCTCGCAGCTGACGGGCTTGCCGTCGGCGCTGTTCTATCTGGCGGGGGTCGTGTCGGCGGTCATGATGTGCGCCATAGCGATCATCCGCCTGATCGACCCCATGCAGACCGGTATCGCGCGGATGGAGCATTCCGAATGACCCTTGTTCTGTTTCTGGGTGTTCTCTTCGTCGCCATTCTTGCCGGATTGCCGGTCGCCTTTGCCCTGCTGTTGTCGTCCATGGCGCTGATGGTGCAACTCGGCACTTTCAGTCCCGACATTCTGGCACAGGGTTTGATCAACGGCGTCGACAGTTTTCCCCTCCTTGCGATCCCGTTCTTTCTGGTGGCGGGCGAGGTCATGTCAAAGGGCGGGCTGTCCGAACGGATTGTCCGGCTGGCGATGACGCTGGTCGGCCATCGGCGGGGCGGCCTTGGATATGTGGCGGTTTTAACGGCGATCGTGCTGGCGGGGCTCTCCGGCTCTGCCGTGGCGGACGCAGCGGCGCTGGTTTCCATCCTGTATCCGATGATGCGGAACGCGGGATATCCCGAAGGACGCAGCCTCGGCCTGCTTGCCTCGGGCGGGATCATCGCGCCCATCATTCCGCCATCGCTGCCGCTGATCCTGATTGGCGTCGCGGGTAACATCTCCATCGCCAAGCTGTTCATGGCCGGTATTGCGCCGGGTCTTATGATGGGCGTCACCCTGATGGTTGTCTGGACCTTGCTGATGCGCAAGGAGGACATCGAGACGCTGCCAAAGGCGAGCGGGGCGGAGCGCCTTGCCGCCCTGAAAGATGGCGTCTGGGCGCTTTTGCTACCGGTCATCATCATCGGGGGCATCCGGTCCGGCGTATTCACCCCGACCGAAGCGGCCGTAGTGGCGGCAGTTTATGCGATTGTTGTATCTGCCTTGGTCTATCGCACGCTGACGTTCCCTCTCCTTTTCGAGGTTCTGCTGGCGGCAGGCCGCGCCACGGCGATGGTGATGTTTCTTGTCGGCGCGGCGATGGTCGCGGCCTGGCTGATCACGGTCGCGCAATTGCCGCAGCAACTTGCGACCTTGCTCCAACCCCTCATCGACAGTCCACGCCTGTTGATGCTGGTCATCATGCTGATCGTGCTTGCAGTCGGCATGGTGATGGACCTGTCCCCGACCATTCTCATCCTTGTGCCGCTGCTGATGCCGGTGGTGAAGATGGCGGGCATCGACCCGGTGTACTTCGGGCTCATGTTTGTGATGAACTGCTCTATCGGGCTGCTCACCCCTCCTGTGGGGACCGTGCTGAATGTCATTTGCGGCGTGGGGAAGGTGCCGCTGAGTGTGGCCGTGCGGGGCATCTCGCCATTCCTTGCGGCCTATGTGGCACTGCTGAGCCTGTTCATCATTTTTCCGGAACTGATCACTGTTCCCGCCAAGTTTCTTGGCGGCTGAAAAAACCTAAAGGGAGGACGACACGATGAAACTTCTGAAAACGCTTGGCCTTGCATCGGCCTTTGCCCTTGCCGCGCTGTCGGCACAGGCGCAGACCAATCTGAAACTGGCACATGCCGCACCCGATACGGATTTGCAGCAGACGCTGTCGGTCTTCTTTAAAGAGCAGGTCGAGGCGCGCACCAATGGGTCCGTCACGGTCACCATTTTTCCGCAAGGCCAGCTTGGCAATGATGCTGCGATGATTGATGGTGCCCGGTCCGGGATCATCGACATTGCGATGTCGGGCCTGAACAACTTCTCGGGGTTGGTGCCTGCGGCAGGGGCGTTTGAATTGCCCTTCATCTTCCCGACGCGTGAAGTGGCCTATACCGTTCTGGACGGCGAAGTCGGTCAGGGCATCGCGGGCGAATTCACCCAGCACGGGCTGAAAGTTCTGGGCTTTCCGGAAAACGGCTATCGCAACATGTCGAACAATCGGGGCCCGATCAAGGTGCCAGGCGATCTGGCAGGGCTGAACATGCGGGTGAACAACTCCAAGGCGCTGAATGATATGTTCGCAGCACTTGGTGCCAACCCGCTGCAACTGCCGGTGGCTGAGCTTTACACCGCGCTGGAAACCGGCGTCGTCGATGCACAAGACCACCCGATCGGCATCGTCGTTTCGTTCAAGTTCAACGAAGTGCAGAAGTATCTGAGCCTGACGCAGCACGCCTATTCTGCACTGGCGCTTGTCATGAACGATGCCAAGTTCAACAGCCTGACCGCAGACGAGCAGAAGGTGATCGTTGAAGTTGCTGCCGAAGCCATCGCCATGCAGCGCAAGGCCGTGCAGGAAAAGGAAGCCGGCATGATCGAAGAACTGAAAGCTGCTGGGATGGAAGTAAACGATGACGTCGATGCGGCAGCATTCCAGGCATCGGTCAAGCCGGTATGGGATGGCTTCATCGCAGCGAACGGCGATGCAGTGGTGAACGCCATCATGGCTGCTCAGCAGTAAGAAGTCTTTTGCCGGAGAACATCGAGGGAAGGGGGCGAGTTATCGCCCCCTTTTTGTATGCCTCAGCCGGTGGACTGGCGCAGCATAAGTTCGGGGGAAATGGCGATCTTGGCGGCGGCGTCTTGCTTGCCATCAAGGACATCAAGGATAAGGGCTGCGGTTCTGGCACCGATATCGCGGGGAAAAGGGTTGATCGTGGTCAGCGCAGGAACAGAGATTTCGGCGATTTCATAGTCACCAAAGCCGGCGATCCACAACCTGCCCGGCACATCGACGCCCCGTCTTTGACATTCGGTCAGCGCGCCAAAGGCTGACAGGTCCGACACGCAGATCACCGCTTCGGTATCGGGCAGCGTTTCCAGCAGGCGCGCCATTGCCTCGGCCCCCTCGCGCATCGAGATCGGTGGCACACCGGCGGCGATCAAGCGGCTGGCGTCAAGCCCATGCGCCTGCATCGCCGCAACAAAGCCGTTGCGACGGTCTGCGCCGCGCGTGTCACGCGTGGTATCGCCGCCGATGAAGGCGATGCGCGTCAGCCCTTTTGCCACGAAATGATCCACCATGCCGCGCACGGCCTGCGCATTCGAAAAACCGATCACATGGCCGATGGGTTTGTCGGGCAGGTCCCATGTTTCAATCACCGGTATCCCTGCGTTTTCAAGCATCCGCCTTGCCCTTGGGGTATGGCGGCCACCCGTCACCACAATCGCTTCGGGGCGGCGGCGTAGGAACTGTTCGATCAGCCGCTCTTCTTCGGCCATGTCATAATCGGTATAGCCCAGCAGAATTTGCAACCCGCGCGGCTTGAGCCCTTCGGACAACCCGCGCACGGTATCGGCAAAGTTTGCGTTGTTGATCGACGGGATGGTGACGGCAATGAAATCGGTGCGCTGTGAGCGCAGGTTGGACGCGGTGCTGTCAAACACATAGCCCAGATCATCGGCGGCCTTGAGGATGGCCTGCCGTGTCGCCTCGCTCACAGAACTGTCGGTCTTGAACGCGCGGCTGACCGTCATGGGCGACACGCCCGCGCGGCGGGCGACATCGGCCATGGTCAGGGTTTTGCGCGAGGTGTTCATTTCACTTTGGTATCGTTACCCAAATAGAAAATCCAGCGTGCAGTTTCGCCCTAGCTGGGCGCAAAGCTGTGGGCGGTGGTGACATGGTGATGGATCCGCCCGTTGAAGAACCGCGCCAGCACAGCTTCGGTCGCGGCACGGCCTTCGAGCCGGATGGGGTTGACCAGAAACGCCTCTACCGTGGCCATATCCGGCCAGTCGATGGCAAGGATCAGCGGAAACTCGGGGGCGCCCTCGTCGCGGTCCTCGCCAAAGGTGACATGCACGGCAAGAGCGCCGGGAAAGCGGCGCCACACCGGCACCACCTCGGCCAGAATGGCGGCGCGGAAGGCTTCGGTCTGGCCGGGATGCACCTGACCTTCAAACAGCGCGTAGCGGGTGATCATTGGGGCAGTTCCTTGTTGGGGCCCTTGAAGAATTCCATCAGGGCGGCCTGATCTTCACCGCCCAGACCGGCGGCGGTCAGCATGCGGTGGATCTCGGCGCAAAGCGCCGTCAGCGGCATCGATGTATGCGTCAGGCGCGCCAGATCGGCGGCGCCGTTCAGGTCCTTCACCATGTTGTCGATGCGCCCTGTGCGACGGTAATCGCGACTGGCAAAGCGGGGCATGTATTCCTGCAAGATGGCCGAGT
This sequence comes from Pseudotabrizicola algicola, assembly GCF_010915705.1. Classification (GTDB taxonomy): domain Bacteria; phylum Pseudomonadota; class Alphaproteobacteria; order Rhodobacterales; family Rhodobacteraceae; genus Pseudotabrizicola; species Pseudotabrizicola algicola. Next base: position 681,447 of record NZ_JAAIKE010000002.1, on the reverse strand, counting down.
CGGCGCGGCCACCCTTGAGCGCCTTGGGGATCATCGCGACATCGACGCCTGCGGCTTCGGCCAGTGCCGTCGCTTCGGCCACCGCCATGAAGCCCAACCCGCACAGAACCTGATTGATCAACTTGGTGGTCTGGCCCGCGCCCGCCTCGCCCATGCGGGTTTGGTTCGAGGCGACATGCGCCAGAATCTCCTGCGCTGCCGCCACCGCTTCGGGTGCGCCGCCCTGCATCAGGGTCAGTTCTCCGGTAGCCGCCTTGGGGATGCCGCCCGATAGCGGGCTGTCTACCCAGTGCAGGCCCTTTGCTGCGGCATCGGCGGCAAGTGCCTTGGTCGACTCCGGGTCGATTGAAGACATGTCGATGATCAGCGTGCCGGGAGCCGCGCCCGTCGCCACGCCATTCGCGCCGAACACCGCCGCGCGCACGATATGGGCCGCGTTCAGCGACAGGATCACCGCGCGCGCATTGCGCGCCGCATCGGCAGCCGAGGCCGCGGCGGTGGCCCCGGCGGTGACGAGCGGGGCGATCTTTGCCGGATCAAGATCAAAGACCACAAGTGGCGTTCCGGTGGCCACCAGGCGCGCGCCGATGGCCCCGCCCATCGCCCCCGCGCCGATGAGTGCGATTGTGTCTGTCATGGTCAGCTTCCTTGCAGATGGGGGAGGAGGGAGTCGATCAGCGCAGGCAAAGGCTGATCAATCGAGACGGCAAGCGCCTCATCCGGGCCGGGGACTTCCAGTGCGGCGAATTGGCTGTCGAGAAGGCTGGGTGGCATGTAGTGCCCGCTGCGCGCGGCCATGCGGGCGGCGATCACCGCGCGGCTGCCTGTCAGGTGCACAAAGCGCACAGGCCCGCCCGCGCCCGCGCGCAGACGGTCGCGGTAGATCCTGCGCAGGGCCGAGCATCCGACGATCACCGGCGCCTCCTCGGCCAGCACTTGGGCCACACGGTCCAGCCACGGCCAGCGGTCCTCATCAGTCAGCGGGATGCCGGCGCGCATTTTCTCGACATTCGCGGCGGGGTGCAGATCGTCACCGTCGCGGTAGGGGATGCCAAGCCGGGCTGCCAGACCTTCGCCCACCGAAGATTTGCCGCAGCCCGATACCCCCATGATGATAAGCCGCAAGGTCATAGCGAGGCCGTTATGCCGCCGTCGACGTAAAGGATATGGCCGTTCACAAAACTGGCGGCGTCGGATGCAAGGAAGATGCAGGCACCCTGCAATTCCTCGACATTCCCCCAGCGTCCGGCAGGAGTGCGCTTTTCCAGCCAAGCGCTGAAGGCGGGGTCCGCGACCAGCGCTGCGTTCAGCGGCGTGTCGAAATAGCCCGGCGCGATGGCGTTGCAGTTCAGCCCGTATCTGGCCCAATCGGTTGCCATGCCTTTGGTCAGGTTCCCGACCGCGCCCTTGGTGGCTGTATAGGGGGCGATGCCGGGGCGGGCGAGGGCGGTTTGCACCGAGGCGATGTTGATGATGTGGCCGCGCTTGCGGGCAATCATATGGCGGGCGACCGCTTGGCCCACGTGGAAGACACTCGCGATATTGGTCTGCAAAAGGCGTTCAAAGGCGTCGGCGGGGAAATCTTCCAACGGTGTGCGATGCTGCATGCCTGCATTGTTCACAAGAATGTCGATCTGCTTGCCGCCGGCCTCGAAGGCATCGACCGCGGCGCGGACGGCGTTGTGATCGGTCGCGTCAAAGGCCAGCGTTTCGGCACCCGGAATGCGCGCTGCCGCCTCGGCCAGTTTGCCCGCATCACGTCCGTTCAGCACCACTTGCGCGCCTGCGGCGCTCAGCCCTTGGGCCAGGGCAAAGCCGATGCCCTGCGACGACCCGGTGATCAGTGCCCGCCGCCCGGTCAGGTCGAAAAGCTGGTGTCCCACGTTCAGATTCCTTTCAGTTCGCTCTCGACAAGCGTGGTCTCTCCTGTTTATGTTATCGTTAACATAAACTGTCAAGCCGGGATCGGATAGACAATGACAAAGCCCCATATCCTGCAAGTCGGCCCATACCCTGAATGGGATCAGGTGCCGCTGGATGCAAGTTTTCACATGCACCGCTATTTCGAAGCCACCGACAAGGCTGCGTTTCTGGCCGAGGTCGGTCCGCAGATCAAGGGAATCGCCACGCGGGGCGAGCTGGGTGCCAATGCCGCGATGATCGCGGCCTGCCCGCAGCTTGAGGTGATCAGCGTTTATGGCGTGGGCTATGACGCAGTGGACTTGGAGGCCGCGCGGGCCCGCGGCATCAAGGTGACCAACACGCCGGATGTGCTGACCAATGACGTGGCCGATCTCGGGGTCGCGATGATGCTGGTGCAGTCGCGCGGCATGATCGGGGCGGAAACATGGGTGCGCGACGGGTCTTGGGCGGCAAAGGGCCTGTATCCGTTGCAGCGCCGCGTCTGGGGCAAGCGCGCCGGGGTTCTGGGTCTTGGCCGCATCGGGTATGAGGTTGCAAAACGGCTGGCCGGCTTCGATATGCAGATTGCCTATTCCGATGTCGGGGCAAAGGACTATGCCAAGGATTGGGAGTATATCGCGGACCCTGTGGCACTGGCCGCGCGGTCGGATTTCCTGTTCGTGACGCTGGCGGCATCGGCGGCCACGCGGCACATCGTGGGGGCAAAGGTGATCGAGGCACTTGGGCCGCAAGGCATGTTGATTAACATCTCGCGCGCGTCGAACATCGACGAAGAGGCGCTGCTGGCGGCACTGGAAAGCGGCGCGCTGGGGTCTGCCGCGCTCGATGTGTTTGAAGGCGAGCCAAAGCTGAACCCACGGTTCCTGAGCCTGCCGAATGTGCTGGTCCAGCCGCATCATGCCAGCGGCACCTATGAAACGCGGCAGGCGATGGGCAAGCTGGTGCGTGACAACCTGACCGCGCATTTCGCCGGACAGCCCTTGCTGACGCAGGTGGCATGATGCGCGCGATTGTCATTCATGCGGCCAAGGATCTGCGGGTCGAGGATCGTCCGGTCGAACAGCCGGGTGCAGGGCAGGTGCGCCTGCGGTTGGCCACGGGGGGCGTGTGCGGGTCTGATCTGCATTACTATCACCACGGCGGCTTTGGCACGGTGCGTCTGCGCGAGCCGATGATTCTCGGCCATGAGGTTTCGGCCTATGTCGACGCCGTCGGATCGGGGGTGACGGATTTCACGACGGGGCAACTGGTTGCGGTGTCGCCAAGCCGTCCTTGTGGCGCGTGCAAGTTCTGCCTTGAAGGGCTTCCGAACCAGTGTCTGAACATGCGCTTTTATGGCAGCGCGATGCCTTTTCCTCACATTCAGGGCGCGTTCCGCGAGAGCCTTGTCGCTGACGCCAGCCAATGCGTCGATGCCACCGGGCTTACGGCCGGAGAGGCCGCGATGGCGGAACCTTTGGCGGTGACGCTGCACGCCACAAAACGTGCGGGCGACATGCTGGGCAAGCGGGTGCTGGTCGCCGGTTGCGGGCCGATTGGCGTGCTGTCGATCCTTGCCGCACGTCGGGCGGGCGCTGCCGAGATCGTGGCGACCGATCTGTCGGATTTCACGCTTGCCCTTGCGCGCAAGGCCGGGGCGGACCGGGTGATCAACACCGCGAAAGACCCCGATGCGCTTTCGGCCTACAACGCCGACAAGGGCAGCTTTGACGTGCTTTACGAATGCACCGGCGTGGCTGCTGCACTGGCCGGCGGCATCGCCGCGATGCGCCCTCGCGGGGTAATCCTGCAACTGGGCCTTGGCGGCGATATGAGCCTGCCGATGATGGCCGTAACCGCCAAGGAGTTGGACCTGCGCGGGTCGTTCCGCTTTCACGCGGAATTTGCGGTGGGCGTGGGCCTGATGCAAAAGGGGTTGATAGACGTGAAGCCCCTGATCACGCATACAGTGGCACTGGATCAGGCCGAGACTGCGTTCAAGCTCGCGTCCGACAGAACGCAGGCGATGAAGGCGCAGATCGTGTTTTCTGAATAGGGCAGGGCCCCTTTCCGAAGGGGCCAGCCAGAACCGGGCAACAGGGAGCGGCCCCATGTCATTCTTTGAAATCCATGATCCGGCCTTTGGCAGCTTTGTCATGGGCAATGCACCGGTCAAGCGGCTTGCCACCGGGTTCGATTGGGTGGAAGGCCCGGTCTGGTTCGGTGACATGGAGTGCTTGCTGTTTTCCGACATCCCGAACAATCGCATCCTGCGCTGGACCGAGAATGGGGTGACCACGTTCCGTGCGCCGTCGGATTATGCCAACGGCCACACCCGCGACCGGAAGGGGCGGCTGATCAGTTGCGAACACGGGTTGCGGCGGGTGACACGCACCGAATGGGATGGCACCATCACGGTGCTGGCCGACAGTTTTGACGGCAAGCCTCTGAACAGCCCCAATGATGTGATCGTGGCACGCGATGGCAGCATCTGGTTCAGCGATCCGCATTACGGGATCATGACCGATTACGAAGGGTTCCGCGCCGAGCAGGAACTGCCCTGCGCGGTCTATCGCATCGACCCTGCGGGCGGGATTGCGGCTGTGATCACCGATATGGCCTGCCCGAATGGGCTGGCCTTCAGCCCGGACGAATCCTTGCTGTATGTGGCTGACACCGGGCGGATGTTCAGCGCCGATCCGCAGCACATCCGGGTTTATGACATGGTGGATGGTCGGCCCGCGAACGGGCGGCTGTTTCACACGATCAGCCCCGGTTGTGCGGACGGCATCCGGGTGGATACGGATGGCAACCTGTGGTCCTCGGCCGCCGACGGGGTGCATTGCATCGCACCCGACGGGCATCTGATGGGCAAGATCCATGTGCCGGAACTGGTGTCCAACATCTGCTTTGGCGGACGGGCCAAGCACCGGCTGTTCATCACCGCCACGACAAGCGTGTATTCGGTGATCCTGAACCGCAGGGGCGTGCAGAGCCCGTAAGCCTTAGCCGGTTTCCCCCGGTTCCAGCCGGGTGGGGATGACAGTAACCTCTGGCCCGCCCTCACCCTTCAGCCGCGCGACAAGCGCCTCGGCCGCGGCTTTGCCAATGGCGGTGGTCGGCACGATGGTGGTGGTCAGGCGGCGCGGCAGGATCGATGCAGCTTCCATTCCTCCCCAGCCCGCAATGCCAAGGTCTTCCGGCACCCTGATGCCGCGTGACTGGGCATAGGCCAGCCCGCCAATCGCCATTTCATCATTGTGGAAATAGACCACATCCAGCCGCGGTTGACGGCTCAGCAGCGTTTCAAGCCCGTAATACCCCGCATAAAACCCTGGCATGTCGTGCAAAACCTCGCTTGCCACCAGCGGATGGCCCGCGCGGGCAAGGGTGGATTGGAACCCTTCCAGCCGTGCCGCGCCCATCACATCGGCGCGGGCCAATGCGCCCACATAACCCGCCCGACGCCGCCCGCGTCGCAGCAGGAACTGGGCCATTTCCGCGCCGCAATCCACATGCGAAAAGCCGACCGACAGATCGATCGGGCTGGTGGTCAGATCCCAGATCTCGACCACAGGGCCGGTTGCTTCACGCAGCAGATCGACCGTTCCCGGCGTGTGTATCCGCCCCGAGAGAATGAAACCCGCCGGACGCCATGCAATCACCTGCCGGATCCAAGCCTCTTCTTCCTCGGCGGAATGGTTGTTGGCCCCGATCATCAGCTGATAGCCAAGGCGGGACAGGGCACGGTCGACCCCGTCTAGCACATGGCCAAACAGCCCCGAGGTGAGGCGGGGCACGCACATGCCCACCAGTGTGCTGGCCTGGTCGGACCCGAAGGCGGCAGCCAGCCGATTCGGCACATATCCCATGCGCTGCGCGATGGTCATCACCCTGTCGCGCGTTTCGGCGGAAAATCCAGTGCCACCCCGCAAAACACGGCTGACCGTCATCTTCGAGACGCCGGCAGCCAGGGCGATGTCTTCGAGATTGGCTTTCATGCCCGGGTTCCTTTCGGCCCGTGCGCACGGGCGACCATGTTATCGTTAACTTTGCGCTTGACAGGTAGGGGGTGGCAAGTCCATCAAGTCTTACGTTACCGGTAAACCTGGCGCAAGATCAGCTCAAAACCGGTTTCTGCTCAGGGAGGGGGTAAATATGGAACCGTCACCGGACGGCCTGTTTTTCGACCGCATTGTAAAAAGCTTTGGCGGCACGCGCGCTTTGAAGGGTGTTTCCCTGACGGTGGGTCGCGGGGAAATCGTGGCGCTCCTTGGCGAAAACGGCGCGGGCAAATCCACCCTGATAAAGGTGCTGGGTGGCATTCATCGTCCTGATGAGGGCGATGTGCGGATCGATGGCGTGCCTTATGCCCATGAGGCAGGCAAGGCCGGTGGGCAGAAGGTTGCCTTCATCCATCAGGACCTCGGCTTGATCGAATGGATGAGCGTCGCCGAAAATATTGCATTGGCGCTGGGCTATGTGCGCCGTGGTCGCCGCATTGACTGGCCCGCCACAGAGGCGGCTGCCGATGCGGCCCTCCGTCTGGTCGAGGCTGATTTCGCCGCCACAGCGCGCGTCGCCAGCCTGACGCGCACGCAAAAATCCTTGGTCGCAATCGCACGCGCTCTGGCGGCCCATTGCGATTTTCTGGTGCTGGATGAACCAACCGCAAGTTTGCCCGCCGACGAGGTGGAGCGCCTGTTTGCGGCGCTTCGCCCGCTCAAGCGGCGCGGGGTGGGGATGATCTATGTCAGCCATCGGCTGGACGAGGTCTTTCGCATCGCTGATCGGGTCGCGGTGCTGCGCGATGGGCAGATGGTGGGCATGCGTCCGATCAGCCATACCACGCCGGATGAACTGGTCAGCCTGATTGTGGGGCGCAAGGCGCGGGAAATTGCGCGTCCTCCGGTGCAAGACGGGCCTGCTATCCTGAGTGTTCAGGGCCTTGCTACCCCTGTCGTGGGGCCGGTCAGCTTTGTCATCAAGCGTGGCGAGTTGCTTGGCTTGGCCGGACTGCGCGGTGCAGGGCATGAAGATATCGGTCGCGCGCTGTTCGGCGTCATTCCCCATGCGGGCCGGATCATGCTGGACGGGCAAGCGCCCGATCTGCGCAACGCACAGACCGCGATGACATCGGGCATCGGATTTGTCGCACGCGACCGTATCGGGGAAAGCGTCGCCCCCGGTCTGACAATCCGTGAAAACGCCTTTCTGAATCCCTCGGCCACGGGGCGCAAGCTGCTGTCCATGCTGTCGCCCGCCCGAGAGGAGGAGATGGCAAAGACGTTGGGGGGACGTGTGGGGCTGTCTCCCAACGACCCGACACTCGCCATCGAGGCGCTGTCCGGGGGTAACCAGCAAAAGGTGGTTTTCGGGCGTTGGCTCGATGCGCAGCGTCGCCTGCTGATCACCGAAGACCCGACCGCCGGCGTCGATGTGGGGGCGAAGGCCGAGATTTATCATCTGCTTTACCAAGCTTTGGCTAGCGGCATGGGCGTGCTGGTTGTCTCTACCGATTTTGAGGAAATCGCCGCCATCTGCCACCGCGCCATCGTGTTCAGCCGCGGCATGCCTGTTGCCGAATTGTCTGGTGTCGAACTGTCCACCGAATCCCTCATCCAGGCCGCATCGGCCGGTGAAGCCGCCTGAGGAGCAAATCATGCCCGGAATTGAGTCTAATGCCGTAGAACCGACCCGAGACGAACTGCGCGGACTGCCTCCCTTGCGCAAGGCGCTGCGGCTGGCACCGACCTATGGCTTGGTCATCCTGATGCTGGGATTGGTGCTGCTGTTCTCGCTTCTGTTGCCGAACACCTTTCCCACGCTTTTGAACGTGCGCTCGATCCTTAGCGACAAGGCGATCATCGCGCTTCTGGCTTTGGCCGCGATGATTCCGATGGTGGCGGGTCGCATCGATCTGACTGTGGGGTATGGCATCGTGCTGTGGCACATCCTCGCCATCAGCTTGCAAACGCTCTATGGTCTGCCTTGGCCTGTTGCCGTGGGCATCGTTCTGGTCCTTGGCATCGTCACCGGGGCGCTGAACGGGCTTTTGGTGGAAGTGGCGCGGATCGACAGCTTTATCGCGACGCTGGGCACGGGAACGGTGCTTTACGCGCTGGCCCTGTGGCACACGGGCGGGCGGCAGATGGTTGGGGCCTTGCCGGATGCCTTCTACGCGATCAATGGCACCTTTGTTCTCGGTCTGCCCATCACAGCTTTCTACGTTCTGGCAATCACGCTCGCCCTGTGGATCATCCTCGAATACACGCCGACGGGCCGGTATCTTTACGCCATCGGCGCGAACCAGCGCGCGGCGGAGCTTAATGGCATTCCGACCCGGAAGTTCGTGATCGGCGCCTTTGTGTCATCGGGGGCGCTGACTGCCTTGGCAGGTGTTTTGCTAGCGTCGAAGTTGCGGATCGGTCAGGCAAGTGTGGGGCTGGAGTTCTTGTTGCCTGCGCTTGTCGGCGCGTTTCTCGGGTCGACCACAATCAAACCCGGCCGTGTGAATGTTTGGGGCACGATTGTGGCGGTGCTGATCCTTGCCGTGGGGATCTCGGGCATCCAGCAGTTCGGCGGCAGTTTCTGGGTCGAACCACTTTTCAACGGCACAACCCTTTTGATCGCGATCGGCATTGCCGGATACGCGCAACGAAAAAAGGGCTCGAACACCAAATGATCAGCAAAATATCGGGAGGATAATCATGCTGAAACGCACTCTGCTGACGGGACTGCTGGCAGGCACTTTCTTGGCAACGACGGGCCTTGCCGGCCTTGCCCAAGAGGCTTTTGACGGTCCGACGACCGGACCAAAGGCCGCGGAAGGCAAAACGATTGTCGTGCTGGCCGGAGACATGAAGAACGGGGGGATTCTGGGCGTCACGAACGGAATCGAGGAGGCCGCTGCCAAGATCGGTTGGGAGGTCAAGGTGCTGGATGGCGCAGGCTCCGTCCAAAGCCGTGCCGCTGCCGTCGGGCAGGCGCTGGCACTGGGGCCGGACGGTATCGTGATCAACGGCTTTGACGCGGCCGAACAGCAAGCGGCGCTGGAAGGTGTTGCAGCGGCAGGCATCCCGATGGTGTCATGGCATTCCGGACCCAAGATCGGCTGCGACGCGCCGGGCGGCATTTTTGCGAATGTCTCTACCGATGCGATGGATGTCTCTGCAAAGGCGGCAGAATGGGCCTTGGCGGACGCAGGCGGCAAGCCGGGCGTGGTCATCTTTACCGACAGCACCTACACCATCGCGATCCTGAAGGCGGCCAAGCTGAAAGAAATCATCGAGGCCGGCGGCGGCACAGTTCTGCAATGGGTGGACACGCCGATTGCGGAAACTTCGGCACGGATGGGGCCACTGACAACGACCCTGCTGCAACAGCATGGCGCTGCTTGGACGCATTCTTTGGCCATCAACGACCTTTACTTCGATTTCATGGGTCCGTCGCTCGCCGCTGCGGGCATCGATGGTCGCGGCGCGCCCAAGGCCGGATCGGCTGGCGACGGGTCCGAGGCCGCGTTCCAGCGCATCCGCACGGGACAGTATCAAGCCGTCACCGTGGCCGAGCCGCTGAACCTTCAAGGCTGGCAATTGGTGGACGAGTTGAACCGCGCGATCCAGGGCGAGGCGTGCTCCGGCTATATCACCGCACCCGCACTGGTGACAGAGGAGGGGCTGGCGAATACCAGTGGAAATACCTTTGACCCCGACAACGGCTACCGTGAGGCCTATGCCGCGATCTGGGGCAAGTAAGATACGCTGACTCAAGGACGGGTGCGAGGGCGTGGCCTTCGCACCTTTCTTTTTGGTCCTTTTCGCGCAGGCCCTGCCGCACCGCCTGCCACGTCTGGCAAGCGCAGGTTCTCTTTGATATCCTGCGGGCAAGATGTGTTCTGCACCTGTCCTTCCCGCGCCTGACTATTTTGATCGCGAGATCGGAGACCTCGCCCGCTCTTTAATCGGCGCGACCTTGCTGGTGCGCGGTGTTGGCGGCACGGTTGTGGAAACCGAAGCCTATGGACGGGACGATCCGGCATCTCACAGCTTTATCGGTCTGACCCCGCGTAACGCGGCGATGTTCGGGCCGCCGGGAAGTGTTTATATCTACCTCTCCTATGGCTGCCATCTTTGCCTGAATGTCGTGGGCCGCGCCGGTGAGGCGGTGTTGTTTCGCGCAATTCTGCCGGAGGTTGGCAGGGCTTTCATGGCAGAGCGGCGGGGGGCAACCTCTGCGCTGGCGTCCGGGCCGGGCAGGTTGGGGCAAGCGCTCGGAGTCAGCCTTGCAGACAACGGCCAGATGTTTGGCGCTGGCGATTATTCCCTGTTATCCGCGCCTTCTGCCCCGCGCGACATTCTCGTCGGACCAAGGATAGGCTTGTCAAAGGCGACGGATCGGCTGTGGAGGTTCGGACTTGCGGGTGCAAGCGGGCTAAGCCGCCCCTTTCCTCCGCAACAGTGATGATCTGTCGCTACTCATCGGACTCGGACAGGTTCATCAACGCAACGCTCATGCCAAGGGTGCCAAACAGCAGCGCACCTTGCGCGAAGTAAAAGCCAGTCAGAGCGCCGCCATGCGGATCTGACGCCAAGAGCGCGGGCAGATTGCCGACATTCGCCCAGAGCAGCAATTGCGCAAACGCCAAACCCATGACTGCACCATTGCAGAACTGTCGCAGCATGAAGCTCAAAAGTCTTGGCATCGTTTGCCCTCCGCTTTTGCCGCTGACAACAGGGCATGCCGCCTTTTGTTCCGCCGCGGCAGGTCTGGCGCAGGAACATAGTTTATGCACGCCAGTTTCCTTGGCTGGTCAGAACGGCTCTGGCCGTGATGAAAAAGGAGATGACGATGGACCATAGCAGCCACATTCGACTGACGCTGGCCGAACAGACCGAAGAAAACCTGACTGGTGCGCCGATCTATGACCAGAACGACGAGAAGGTCGGCACCATTTCGCATCTGCATGATGTCGGTGTCGCGCCCAAGGTGGTGATTGACGTTGGCGGTTTCCTTGGCATCGGCGCCAAGCCCGTTCTGATCAATCTGGATGACCTTGATCTTATGCGCGATACAGCGGGCCGTGTTCATGGCCTTACCACATGGTCGAAAGACCAGTTGCGCGCGCTGCCAGAACATTACGATTGATCGGCGCGATGCGTTTCCGGCACCGGGGGCTCACCTCCGGTGCCGGAACAGCCTCACTCGGCTGCGCGCGCCGCCGCTGTCGGGGTGCGGGTGGCGTTGATGCGATCGAAGGTTGCCAGCGCCTGACCCACCACCTGATCCATGTTCAGATATTGGTAGGTTCCCAACCGCCCAAGAAACCAGACATCGTCCAGCCGTGACGCTGCCGTGCGATACTTGCGGTAAAGCTCTTGGTTCTCTTCGCGCGGAATGGGGTAATAGGGATCACCCGTGGGACTCGGGTATTCGTAAGTCAGGCTGGTTTTGGGGTGCGTCTGGCCTGTCAGGTGTTTGTATTCAGTGACCCGCGTGTAATCTTCTGTCTGGGGAAAGTTTATCACCCCGACAGGCTGCGCCCATTCCAGATCGCGCGTCTCGTGTTCAAAGCGGAGCGAGCGATAAGGCAAATGCCCATAGCAATGCCCGAAATATTCATCGATCGGCCCTGTGAAAATGAGCCGCCGCGCCTTTGGTCTGTCACGCGTTTCATTCCAGGTCGTGCCAAGCTCCACGTGGATATTGGGGTGGTCGAGCATCCGGCGGAACATGGCGCTATAGCCGTCGGAGGGCATCTGCTGGAACTGATCGGTAAAATAGCGGTCATCCCGGTTTGTCCGTGTGGGAATTCGCGCGGTCACGATGCGCGACAGCTGGGACGGGTCAAGCCCCCATTGTTTGCGCGTATAGCCCTGAAAGAACTTCTCATAGAGATCTCGGCCGACCGTCGACACCACCACATCTTCCGATGTTTTGATCTCTTCGACGGGTTCGCGCCGCTCGGCCAGAAAGGCTTCCATCCCCTGTGGATCAAGGTCCAACCCGTAAAGCCGATTGACTGTATCGAGATTGATCGGAATTGGCACCAACTGCCCGTCCACTTGCGCCAGAACGCGATGTTCATAGGGGCGCCAATCTGTGAACCGGGACAGATATTCGACGACGACCGCTGCATTGGTATGGAAGATATGCGGGCCATAGCGGTGTACCAGGACGCCTGCCGCGTCATGGTAATCATAGGCATTGCCGCCGATATGATCGCGCTTGTCGATGACCAGCACCGTTTCATTGCGCTGGGTCGCCAAACGCTCGGCCAGAACGCTCCCAGCAAAACCCGCCCCTACGATCAGCCAGTCATGCATGGGCCAATTCCTTTGGCATCGTCATGCGGGAAGCCATCAGCCCCTGCATCGCGTTCCATGTCCGGCCCCATGACATTTGCCGCAACGATCGGTCGACGGCTCTTTTCCAATCCGGGGTGGGTGACGTCAGGCTGGCGCGCAGATCTGCCGCAATGCTTGATGCCTCTGCGATCTTGACCAAACGCTTCTGCCCGTATTCCGCGACCACATCCGGCACCGCTGTCGACACAACCTGCAATCCGGCAGACAAGAATTCCGGTGTCTTGGTCGGGCTGATAAAGCGGGTCGCATCATTGAGAGCGAAGGGCATCCACGCCGCTTGCCAATTTGCCATATAGGCAGGCAATTCGGCGTAGGATTTGCTGCCCAGCCAGTGAATGTTCTTTGCGTGCGGCAGGCTGGCCGGATCGATCTTGGCAGTTGGCCCGAGCATGACAAATTGCAGCTCCGGCAGTTCAGACGCCGCTTGCGCGATCAGATCAAGGTCGATCCGTTCATCGATCACCCCCACAAATCCGATGCGGGGGCCGGGCAGGTGCGCCTGATCCGCCGGATCGGGGATTGCAGTGCGCGCACGACCGAAATGGCTGACATCCACGCTGCTCGGAAAACAATGCACATCCAGATGGTGGGCACGCTTGGCTTCGAACAGGCTGCGCCCCCCCGTAAAGACAAGATCTGCCCGCCCCAGCAAATCACGCTCCAAATCGCGCAGACCGGCGGGGGCAAAGCGGAAGGCCGACAGCTCGTCCATGCAGTCGTAAATGCAAAGGTCGCAAGGAATATCCTGCACGAATTGCAATGCCATCGGCGTATAGAACCAATGGACCACAAGATCGCCCGCGATGCTGCGGTGCAGGTCTTGCACCAGCTTGTGCTGTTCCTCAATCTGATGGGCTGCGGGGTCGATGTAGGGTGTCAGGACGATCACGCCCGACTCTGCGACCTGCATCCGGAAATGCGATGGCCCCTCACCCGCCACGGGTTCTTCGACAAAATACACCAGATAGGACGCCGCAGCATGGTTGAGCAAATGCTGCGGGCGCTGATGCACGAAACCCCACCGCAAATGGGAAAAGCAGACGATGGTTTGCCGCGCCCGCGCATTCGGGCGCAGGGCAGGCTGCTTTTGGGGCACGAGGTCTTGTCCCGCCGGTGATAGCGAAAATGGGGAATTCATTGGGGCATCCGATTGAATGAGGGTCTTGGCTGCTCAACCAGTGGATGAAACTTTTGTTCCTGCGCCCCCGCGGCCTTGCCAGCCCTAGATATCGGCAAGGGTAAGAGGGGACTGACACGCATAAGGTGCGCCGCTGGGCTGGCCTTCGCGCCACTCAAATCCGGCCATGTGGCACAGGAACTTGCCGACCCTGCGGTCTGTCAGAACCGGATTTTCCAAACGATATGCGGGTATCTGTGAGGCCTCTATTTTCCCCGCGGCCAACTGAACATAGGTCTCGGACAGTTCCGAGGGCATGCGGTCAAACTGACCGGTCAGATGGTATATCCCTTGCGGATCGATCCGCCCGTTCGGCTCACGGCAGAGCGAGCACCAATCCGTGGAATCAATATGCGGATACCAACAAAAGCCTTCGAACTGACGACCTTGGGCCATCAGCTCGAGAGTCAACTGCTCACACTCCGACACCATGTATCTAAGCCATGTCAGTCGATCTTCGATCCGCCCGCGGACATTGGTTTCCGACAGCATGAGGTTGAACGGATAACGCGCGGCATATTCCTTCGCCAGCTTGCGAAAGCCAAACGGTCGAAAGGCTTCGCTAGGTCCTTTGCGCGTCCAGCCCATTTCGCTATGGGCATAGTAATCCAGTCCCAGAACGTCGATCCGCGAGGGAAGCGCGCGATAAAGTGCAAGTTCGTCTTCTCGCAAGCCATTACGCGAAAACAACTCGAACAAGGGGTGGTCAGCAGCGACCCTGCCGAGCAAGAGGTCAAGCACCGCGAACCGCAGATGATTGCTGAATTCCGTATGGTCCTTTGCAGCCTCATCCAGCGCATGATGCCGCTCGCAGGTATCGACATGCACAATGCGCAATGCCGGCACAAGATTCTCAAGGGCGATGCTGGCCGCGTGGATGGCGCGCACCATCCCGAGGATCATCTGCGCCACGCCGCCACGGCCTGTCCAATGCGGATACCAGTCGCCGGTAAAGCCGCAAAGAATTGATGTCGCAACCGGCTCATTGATGATGGTGTAGTCTGACACCCAGGGATAACGGCGGGCAAAACTGGTCAGGAAGGCGACATAACGGTGAGGAAAATCGGGGTTGGCAAAGCCGTTTTCCAGCCAGTGCGGAAAACTGGTATGGTGCAGCGGGTCCACTATGGGCCGCAGGCCAAGGCGTCTGACCTGATCTAGATAGCGGTCGGTCCAACTCCAGTCATAACTGCCGCGCACCCTCTCAATCTTGTGCCACGGGATACAGCACCGAAACTCGGTTATCCCGTCGGTAACCAGTTGCAAAAGATCGGCGGCGTAGCGTCCGGTGTGTTGGGATGTGTCCAGAACATCTATCCCATGTCCGAACATCTGGGTGCCTTCAAAGCCGCTCAGATAGAAAAGGCGGGGAGGCGGCGGGCCGGAAGTGGCGCTCTTGCCTTCCACGCAGAGGCTCAAGATGTCGGGTTCGACAAGGCAGGGGGGCCTGTGGGTCGCTGTCATGCGCTCGGGTCCAATCGGTTTTGCCCGGACACGCGATGGCCCGACCTGCTGCTGCGCTTAAAGCTGTAACTGCGCCGATTGTTCCCCGAACCTTCGGGCAAATGGCCGCAGCGGGGCGCAAAGGCGGAACATATCTCCTCTTTGAGGTGTTTGTGTCGGGAACAGTTTGAGAACGCCAAGAAAGGAAAAGACGATGATGCGAACACTCGCACTTGCTGCCTCTGTGGCTGCCCTGCCTGCCCTCGCCCCTGCCTATGCCCAAACCGCAGGAAATGATCTGCCCGCTGCCGAAACATGGTGGGACAGGGTCGGGGCCGGTTTTTTCAGTGATGAAGGTCTGACGCTGCTGCGACCGGAATTCGAGATACGCGCGCATTGGACAGCCCTGAGTTCCGACGATCAGGCTGCCATCTTGGAACGCTGCGCCATTCTGGCGGATCGGGCTGATGTTTCTGACACCTCGGGCGCGGTTGTCCCTTCGCAGCAGCAAGGCTCCAATACCGGCCTTGGTGACACCCAAGACGCGCAAGCCACGGGCAGCGAATTGCCTGCCGATGAAGGCGTCCAGCGCGAGGCTACCGCGCCAACGTCAATCTCTGGCGCGGCGGATGGGGCCGAAGTGCATCGCCCTTCCGAAGGGGTTCAGCCCTATACCGGACTCGCCGGTGGCGTCACGCCGGATGATGCTCAACTTCGCCCCGTGTGCAGCGTTGTTGCGGGAATCTGATGGTGTGGAGAGCGGGGGCAGCACTGCCCCCGCCTTTATTTAGCCTCCGATCAGTTCGCCCCCGTTCGGATGCAATGTCTGCCCTGTGATGTAAGAGCTGTCCTGACAGGCAAGAAACAGGATGCAGGGCGCCACCTCGTTCGGCTGGCCGGGACGACCGAGCGGCACGTTCTGGCCAAAGCTTTCCACCTTATCTGCCGGAAAGGATGCCGGGATGAGCGGTGTCCAGATCGGCCCGGGTGCGACGGCGTTCACCCTGATGCCGCGTTCGGCGAGTTTGGATGACAGGGCGCGGGTAAAGGCCAGAATTGCCCCTTTGGTGGACGAGTAGTCAACCAGTTGGTCCTGCCCCCGAAACGCGGTCACCGACGTGATGTTGATGATGCTGTCGCCCTGTTCCATCTGGCCCAGCACAGCCTGCACCGCGAAGAACTGACCAAAGATATTGGTTTTGAATGTGCGCAAAAGCTGATCTTCGCTGATGTCCTCGACATTATCCTGAACGTGCTGCTCGGCGGCATTGTTCACCAGAATGTTGATACGACCAAAACGGTCAATCACCTGCTGGATTGCAGCCTCGACAGCCTGCTTGTCGCCGATATCCAGTGCGATCTTCATCCCTTCGCCGCCTTCGGCATCGATCATGTCGATCGTGGTGTCCGCATCGCCATGTTCGTCCTTGTAAAGGATCGCCACATTCGCCCCTTCACGCGCGAAAAGAACCGCCGCAGCGCGGCCGATGCCGCTGTCGCCCCCTGTGATCACGGCAACCTTGTCCTTCAGTCTCCCCGATCCGGCGTAGACGGGCATGAACTCCGGCTTCGGTTCCATCTCGGCTTCGGTTCCGGGCTGGTGGTCTTGCTCTTGGGCGGGAATATCTTTGCTCATCAGAATTTTCCTTTGTCACTGCGTCATCTGCGACAGAGCCTGTCGCTCGGGGCTCCAACCGCTCCGTCGCGCCATTGTTCCGCCCGCCGTGCGGCGCGCCCTCAGGACGCCGGAACAAAGTGACCAGCCTCCAGTTGGACCTTCATGCACGCCGGCAACTTTTCGCCGGACCAAGGAGGACCAAAAATGCACAGCGAAAACAGAGACACCCATTCGCAAGACGACACCTCGGATATGGCAAAAGCTGCCCAACGCGAGCTTGACGATGCCAAAGCGCGCCTTTCTCAGGCCGCGGACCGCGTGAAACACGAGGCGCAAAACGCTGGCTCCACGATATCGGCGCTTGTGCTTGATGAACTGGACCGCAGGGCCGCCGACATGGGGTCGCAAATACGCGCGGTCGCAGGGCGGCTGCGTGGAGAGACGGCGGGCGCAGAGGATGAGGCAGCCTCGGCAATGGCCGCTCATGCCGCTGATTTGATAGACGATATGTCGTCACGCCTCGAGGGACAATCCATTCGCGAGATGGGGCAGCGTCTTGGCCAGTTCGGGCGCGAGAACCCTGCGCTTTTCGTGATGGGCTGCCTTGTCACGGGCGCTTTGGCGGGGCGCATGATCGTGGCGACCGATACCTCGTCAACGCGTGGCAAATCGAACGCCGGCCAGCGCTCCGGTGCGCGCGGCAATTCGCAAAGCGAGATGTCGCATGGTGGGCGGTCGGGGCATCCGCAGGGCGGCAGCCGAGTGACGCTCGCCACGCCACAGCGCACACAAGAGATGCTGAACGACCCGATGGTGAGCGCCCCCGAAGGCGGCAGGTCGCAATCAAATCCGGGTGTCGTCAGTGGCTCGTCTGGCCCCCTCGGCGCCACGCGCCCGGGTGGGGCGGGGACGGGCAGCCATGATTGAGCGCGATCCACTTTCCCCGCAGACAGAGTCGGGCCCCGGCGGCATCGCGGGGTTATTGGCTGATCTCATCCGCGACGTGACCGGAATCGTGCGCGGCGAAGGCAGGCTGATCCGGACTGAACTTTCGCAAGGCCTAAAATCGATGGCTGCCGGAGCCGAAATGATGGTTGCAGGGGCGATTTTTCTTTTGGTCGCTGCCCTCGTTCTGGTTCAGGCCCTCGTCATCGCCTTGGCAGAGTGGGTGGGGCCGGGTTGGGCCTCGGTCATCGTTGGCGCGGCCCTGGGCATCATCGGTGCATTGCTGATCGCGCGTGGGCGCACATCCCTTTCTGCGGCCGAACTCATGCCGGACCGCACCCTTCAACAAACCAGCCGGGATATCCGGCTTGCAAAGGAGCATTTGTGATGTCTGACAGAGCACAGCATCTTGAAAACGAAATCGAAGCCCACCGTGCGGGGGTCGAAGAGACACTCGACAAGCTAAAAAATCGCCTCTCGGTTGACCAGATGGTTGACGACGTGGGCCATTTTCTGGGGGTGGAGAATGTGCGCGAAACGCTGCACTCCGCCGGACGTCAGGTGCGGGAAAACCCGATGGCGCTGGCGCTGATCGGTGCAGGAGTTGCATGGTTGATGATGGGCAAGTCGCAGACGTCGACCCATGATCCCGACGACTGGCGCGGCGAGAGCGACACCGGTTACGGCGGGCGGTCCGGAGATCACTGGCAATCCTATTCCGGTGGTCAGGACAAGTTGCATGACGATGACAGCAGCTTGGCTGGCAAGGCGATGGCGAGCGTTTCTGATCTGGGCGAAACCTTGGGCGAAGTGCCGCATATGGTGCGCGACGCGATGGGCAGAGCGGTAGAGGGTGTGCAATCTTCTGTCGACACGGTCAAGGAACGGGCCGGATCGACAGTGCGTCCCCTGACGCGGAGCGTTTCCTCCCAGCCGCTGCTTGTCGGGGCGGCAACCTTTGCTATGGGCGCGATCATGGGAAGCGCTTTGCCGCGGACGCGCACCGAAGATCGGCTCTTGGGCCCGCAACGGCAGAAAATGTGGACGGCAGCCTATCAGGCCACGGGCGAGATGGGCGAGCGCGTGACAGAGGCAGCCAAGACAACCTATGCCGCCGCCGCAGAGGCCGCCCGCAAAGAAGGGCTGATGCCTGATGGCAAAGGCACGACCTTGGCGGAAAAGGTCGAACATGTGGCTCAGGCCGCCGTCGATACCGCGGCCGAGCAGATTGATCCCATCCTGCATGGCGATGGTGTCGACAGCGGAGCCGACAAGGATAATGCGGGCAAGGATAGCGCGCGCAAATCCAAGGCGTCGGGCATCTGATCGTGAGGCTCAGGCCAGCCTGTTCTGGCTGGCCTCGGGTGGCGTCGCTGCGCCGGCGACCAGAGTGGAGGCGGGAAGGATCATGCGGCACTCGAGGCCGCCCCGGCTCCACCTCTTTTCGATGCGTCCGCCGATCTGTCCTTCAAACACCAGCGAGATCAGCCGCGAGCCGAATCCTGTAGTTCGCGGCTGATCGTTTATCTCGGGCCCGCCCGCCTCTCGCCAGAGGATGTGAACGTCACCCTCTTCCAAGGACCAGCTGACGCTCAACTGGCCGCCCGCAACCGACAGGGCACCGTATTTGGCCGCATTCGTCGCCAGTTCATGCAGTGCCATCGACAAGGGCTGCGCCGCTGCGACCCCGATGCGTATCGGAGGGCCGGACACAGAGATATGATGTTCCGTCGTCGCGTTTTCGGCAGCAGTCGTGTCAACCAAGTTGAAGGGCCTCAACTCGCTTTCCACGATGTCGTGCAGATCCGCTCCTGTCCATTGCTGCTTGCCCAGAAGCGCCATCGTCTGGCTAAGGGCACGCACGCGTCCGCGCATGACATGGGCAAGCTCTTCCGCGCTGTTGGCTTTGGCTGTCCGTAGAAGGCTGGATACGACAGTAAGGGCGTTCTTGGCCCGATGTTCGACCTCGTGCGCCATGAGCATGACCAGTTCTTCGGATCGCTTCCGATCGGAAACATCATAAACCACGCCCATGAGACGGGTTCCGCCAAGCCGACGGGACGAGATCCTGCGGGCGCGCAGGGCGACCCAATGCGGTGTTGCAACCGCCCCCCCGCCTTCGGCCAGGCGTTGCAGGCGCACCTCGATCTGAAGCGAGCCACTCGCGCGCATGTGGCGAAGCGCCCGCGCCATCGCGCTACGATCTTCCTGGTGGACCTTTGCCATCAGGCTGCGCAGTCCAACCGGACCAGCCCCTGGATCAAAGCCGAACAGTTCCAGCGCCTTGCGTGAGCAGCGCAGAGGCTGCGAATACCCCAGCCATTCCCATGCTCCGATCCCCATCGCTTCTTGCGCAAGCCGAAGCCGTGCGTCGCTTTCTGCCAGCGCCATTTCTGTCGTGCGCAGGGGTGTCACATCAATATGGATGCCGCGCAGCATGTAGGCGCGCCCGGCAGCGTCACGGTCTATCTCGCCCCAAGCCGCAATCCAGCGCGTCTCGCCATCCTTGGTGATGATGCGGTAGCTCTGCCCGTAATCGGTATCGCCGCTGGCGTCAGACAGAGCGTTCAGCACCACCCTTTCGGCCCGCACCCGATCATCGGGGTGAACGCGACTTACCCAATCTTCATGCGCTTCCTCTGACGGGACCGGATCGTGCCCGTGAATCGCCATGTATTCTGCCGAACGCCGGCTGATGCCTGTGCGCAAATCGAACTCAAACGTTCCCATCAGGCCGAAGCGCTTGGCGCGCAGCAGCCTGTCCGAACTCAGCGCGTTGTCGCGCTGCAGGCTGACATTGCGCTCGGCGAGGCGGCGCTGGTCGAACACGACGCGTATGCTGAGCAGGAAAAGGGCAAGCGTTGCCGGCACTCCCAACGCCAGAAGAGGAAGCATGGTCGCGCGCCAGGCCGCGACAATCTGTGAGCGGGGTCGCATACTGACCGCATAAAGCGGCAAGTCGCCCACGGCCTGCATGGCCACCAGCGCCCTGTCACCCGGAATTGACAGGGACGAAGAATAGACGGCGCTTTCGATGCCAAGATCCGCAAAGTCATAAAAGGCGCTTTGCCGGTCAAGCTGCGGCAGCGGCGTGCCGCTTTCCAGAATGCCGCTGGTGGTGCTGAGCCCGAAGCCGTCATTGCGGAAAACCGCAAGGCGGTCGGTCGGCGCAGAAAGCAGCCGCGCAAGCCCATCTGCCAGAACCTTGGGACTGACAGACACAAGAACGACACCGTCAAACCTGTCGTCAGGCGTAAAATTTCCGGTGTCTGTACGGCGCCGACCGACAGAGAAAAGGAGTTGGCCGTCAAAGCGCCCGACAAAGGTTTGGCTTATGAACAACTCGGGCGCGTCAGGCTCGCTCAGGA
The DNA here is from genome assembly GCF_010915705.1 of Pseudotabrizicola algicola. Lineage (GTDB taxonomy): Bacteria > Pseudomonadota > Alphaproteobacteria > Rhodobacterales > Rhodobacteraceae > Pseudotabrizicola > Pseudotabrizicola algicola. The sequence goes on along the minus strand of NZ_JAAIKE010000002.1, from coordinate 660,627 downwards.
TTTGAAAGTAATCCCTGTCTGCAAGCGATCCTTCGGGAGCAGGGTAGATGTTTGTAATGACCAGAGGATAGCCGTTCCGGTCTATCACATAGCTCATCTGCGTCTGGGATAGCTCGGCAGTGATGCGGCGTAGCTCTTCGCCCAAAGCGCGCTCTCTGTCGCGGATGTCTTGGTCTGTCAGGGTGCGCAGGCGGTCATTTACGCGGCCCACCGCAACCGAATAGCCTTCAAAAGTGCGGTTGGCATATTCCGAGGCAGACAGTGCGGCGCGGCGCATGTCCGTCTCGGCGGCAGTCCAGGCAGAGGACCAACTGAGCCATCCCACAGTCAGCATGATCGACAACGGAACCACAACAGCGGTGGCAGGAAGTGCCATGTCACGCTTGCAAAAGCGCGTGGCCGACAATCGCCATTGCCTCCAGAACCGCCCCAGCGGCATCGTTTTATTGATTACTGGGTGGCGAACGTCTGGGTTCATATGATTTGGTAAAGACTGGAGTGGCAAGAATGTGGAGTTTGCAAATCCCCATCTGGCGTTGGATGCTTCAACAATACCAAACTATTTTCTAGTTGCAATGTATCTTCAAAAAACAACCATAAGTTGTATTTTCTGAGGCTGGACCCCACATGTGAAAACAGGTGGCCTCGATAGCCACCTTCACTTTGGATTGAAACAGGAAGGACGGCCCATTTTCTCGGGCAGGGTGCTTCAGCTGTCATCCAAACGCACCGCGTGCGCTAAAGAGCCGATCGCTTCAAAAGGATCGTCGAGCCGATCATCTTCATCATAAGGGTCGGCGCGCCCGACGCGTTGGTCAAGCGCTGCAAGCTCGTCCTCTTCACGAACTGATTTTGCCGATCGTCGGCGCAGGGGGCGTCTGGTTTCCAGTGCGGTTGGGAAGATGCCGACTTTGCTTGAGACAGGCAAAAGCGCCTCCGAAAACTGATGGTTTGTCACGACAACCGCCGACGCTGGAAATTGTTCCGTAACAATTGGAACTATTTGCTCCAAAGCCTTCAGCGGCACCCCTCACGAGAAGTGCCGCTGGATAAATGTGCGATGCCAGCGCGTTAGCCGAGGTATGAGAATCCACTGAAAACCCGGCCTTCGTCACGATGCCGGCCGCCCTTTACGGCAGCGACATAGCTTGCGACGCCCGCCACCAACGCCGTGGCGGTCAACAGAAAGGCGGTCAGGATGGCTGAAATGCGGGCAGTTTCCGCCGCATCCCGCGCTGCAGTTTCGGCCTCGTCGGCCAACTGCGCAGCATCATTGCGTGCCGCTTGCGCCGCCGCTACCGCTTCTTCAACGCGGGCTTCCACCTCTTGCGGGGCCAGGCCCGTCCGCGCGCTGGTCACCTCGACAAGATACGCCCGATTCGCATCACTCAACTCTCCCGTCGTGACGATATTGGCGAGAATCGCAGTCACATCAGCGGTGGTGGAGGAAGCACCTGCCGCACCCGGAGCCAAGGTTTGCGGTCTAAGCAATGCACGCGCTTCAAACGCGATCGACTCTTCCGGAAGCGCTGCTTGCGTCGCATCGGCAGCAACATCGGCAGCGCCGGCCGCTACCGAGCCTGCAACCTGCGCTCCCGCTGACGCCACGTTGCCTGCACCTGCTGCAAGGCCGGAAACGACCGACCCCAGCATCAAGGCACTTGTCGCAACGCCCAGACCCCAGACAACCAGGCCGTTCAAGCCGTCCCGCACCGTCGTTTCGTCGCGCGTGGCGGTCCCCGTGCGGCGGCGGAGACGTCCGGCAATGTATCCGCCTGCGGCATAGGCAGCCACCATGCTGACGATGATAAAGAGGGTCGAGATCACAAAGCCCACAAGGCCATTTCCCTCCCCCCTCTCGGCGGAAACGGCGGTAAGGCCAAGTGCTGCGCCAAATCCGGTGAACAGCACACCAAGCGCGACAGCAATTACCGCGCCGGCAAAGATGGCAGCCCAGTCCACATAAGGTGCGGATGCCGCCGCGTTTGTCTCTGTCTCAGTTACATGTTTGCGGGGTTCCATCACTCCGCTCACCGGACACCGACGAACGACAGGATGGCCAGAACGACCACGATCAAACCCACCAGATAAATGATGCTGTTCATGAAACTCTCCATATCAATGACAGGGCGCGGGACTGGCCCCGATGTTTGCCTTAACCGGCCAATCGGGAAACTGTTCCTTGCCCCACTCGAAAGCGCGCGCGGCCGGGGCCACGCGCGCTTTCGCAGAACTCTCAATGGGGTTTCAGAACCACCTTGATCCATTCGTCCTGATGATTGAGGAAGTTGTGATACCCCTTGGGGGCGTCCTCGAGCGACAGGTGGTGGCTGATCAGGAAAGTGGTGTCTATTTCCCCTTCCTCGATGCGCCGCAAAAGTGGCTGCAGATAGCGCTGCACATGGGTTTGGCCGGTCCGCAGCTCCAGCCCCTTTTGCATGATCGCGCCCATCGGGAACATTTGTGTCAGCCCGCCATAAACCCCCGGAACAGAAATGCGCCCGCCTTTGCGGCATGCCATGATCGCCTCGCGCAGCGCGTGCGCTGCATCGTAGGGCAGGCCCAAGGCCTGCTTGGCCTTGTCCAGAATCGTGTCGGTGACAAAGCCGTGGCTTTCCATACCGACGGCATCGATCACGGCATCCGGCCCGATGCCTCCGGTCATTTCCGTCAGCGCCTCAAGCACGCGGGTCTGCCGGAAATCGATCACCTTCGCCCCAAGCGACCTTGCCAGATCAAGGCGTCTGCTGTGGTGGTCGATGGCAATCACAGTCTCTGCTCCCATCAGAAGCGCACTCTGGATGGCAAACAGGCCAACCGGACCGCAGCCCCAAACGGCGACCGTGTCACCGGGTTCGATCTTGGCATTTTCCGCCGCCATCCAACCGGTGGGCAAGATATCGGACAGGAACAAGACCTGGTCATCACTCAGACCTTCGGGAATGACGATAGGCCCGACATCCGAGAAAGGCACCCGCGCATATTGCGCCTGACCGCCCGGATATCCGCCCGTCAAATGCGAGTAGCCAAAAAGCCCTGCCATTGCGTGACCAAACTGCGCTTCGGTCACCTCTTGCGTGTCCACCGGATTGGAGTTGTCGCAGGCGGAAAACAGATCATGGCGGCAGAAAAAGCATGCTCCGCACGAGATCGTAAAGGGGACCACCACCCTGTCTCCGACGGAAAGCGTGCTGCCCGGCCCGACATCCACGACCCGCCCCATGAATTCGTGACCTAGAATATCACCCGGCAGAACACCAGGAATAAGACCGTTGTAGAGATGCAGATCGGAACCGCATATGGCGGTAGAGGTGATTTCGATGATCGCATCCCGCGGATTGACGATCTGTGGGTCGGGAACGGTATCGACACGCACATCTTTGGTGCCGTGCCATGTAAGGGCTCGCATGACGATATCTCCTTTACGCCTGTTGGCTTTCGGCTGCTTTGGCTGTGGGTGCCTCCGGCTCCCGCTGATTGCGCGAGGTGGCTATTTCTCCGGTTTCCAACAGCATCTTCAGCCGCTTGAGCGCCCGCCTGCCTTGGGTCTCCGGGTCTTTACCTGCGAGTTTGGCAATCAGGCGCCCCAACTCTCCGAGGACAGGTGTGTAGGCGATGATCGCCTCTACCTCTGTGCCACGATCTCCGGGCGCGTCACTAAACATCACCTTGCCTTGCGTGCGGACCTGCGATGCCTCTGTAGATTTCCAAGCGATCTCGCTTCCGGGGCGGTCAGAGACAATTTCCGTTTCCAGATGAACCGTCATGCCCGCGGGGGCATCAAGCTGCCATGTCCACAGATCATTATTCTGTTCAGTGATGGCTGCCACGTGGTCCATGATGGTCGGCAAGTTCGAAGGGTCGCGCCAGAAGCGATACACCTCATCGCGAGGGCGATGGATGGTGACAGTGCGCCCCACAACCGCAAACCGGCCATAGCGCATCTGCCGCGCGGTGCGACCGGGCGCACTATCGGCGTCGTGCCGCGCCATCGGCTGCCGCGTGAGCACCGACGCCCCGACAAGACCCGTTACCGCAACTGCGCCAAGTGCGAGCCACGCAATGCTTTGGCGCGAGCGTTCATCTTGGTGATGTGTCATCTGATCCCTCCTGTGCCTTGGTCGCCACGCGGAGGTTGTTCACCAGCCGTGCCCTGTGAACCACGCGGGCAACGCCCTGTTCGACCGCATGAAGTTGGGCGGCGTCATTTAGCGTGCCGGTCAGGACAACCGCTTCACCTGTCAAAGTCAGGTGGACACGTTGCGAGATGTCAGGGCCCAACGTATCCAGCACTGCTGCCGCTCTGGCGCTTGCATCGGCGAGATCCACACCATCTGCTGCGACAGGCGGCACATAAAGCCTTGGCCCCCCGGAATCGTGTTGCCAATGGCCGTTTGCGGCGGCGGTTCCCGTGGGATGCGCAGCCGTGGTTTCGGCCCCTTCGGGCAAGCCCGTTACCCTCTGCGGAGGTTTGTCTACCATCTGTTGGCCTTTCACTGTTGCTGCTTGCTACGCTGCCTGAAGGCAACTGCCGAAAGTGAAAAGTGTATGGGCGGCTGGTTGCCGTTGCCGCCTAGCCGCCCACGCCTACTCGCCGCCGTGATTTGATGGGTCAGGGCCGATCAATCGGGCGCGAAGCGGCGGTTGCATGTGTCGGGCCAGCTATGATCGTGCTGAAGCGAACGATCTGCCAGATGGCGGAAAGACCGACCAGCACATAGACAATCCGCGCCAAGCCAGCCGACTGCCCGCCAAACAATGCCGCGACCAGATCGAACTGGAACAGCCCCACCAAAAGCCAGTTCAGCCCGCCGACGATGATCAGAATCTGAGTGATAATATCTATGTTTCGCATCTATTTGCTCCTGTGACTTCAGACCCTCAACTGAAGATTCCTTGCTTTGTTCCGTCAGGAGGCGAACGGCCCAAGGTCAGGGTCGATAAGTGGCAAAGCGAGAGCGGAGATGCTGTTTTCGGGATTGTGTCCGCATGGGCTGCCCGCAGGCAGCCCTTGGCCTCGGCGGGATCAGGGTGCAGACCAATCAGGCCGGTCCAAGGTTTGAAGCCTGTAGCGAGGCGCGCCCCGAACAGATTGGGGTCATGCCTCAATTCACGCCAGGCAGAGCACCGTTATCCGCCGGCGCTGCACGCATCAGCGTGTAGTTCGCTCAGGATCGACTTGGCCCGCCCGTGTCTTTCAGCCGAGCTTGCAGGGCATCGATCAGGCGCTGAAGATGCTCTGGAACCGGGGCATCAAGATCGGCCTCAAAGGCGCGGCGCAGATTGCGGGAAAGCTGCTTTATCTGGAGTTCGTTCGAGGCAGGCAGGCCTTTCGCCGCCCTTGCCTTTTGCGTGTCATCATCCGGCATTAGCAAATCTCCTCAGTCCGCCTAGGGCCCGTTCTAGGAAGGCTGGGCGGATGTGTTGCCGTCTCGGATACTTCAAAAAATCTCATGGAAATCGCCAACGCCGATCTGGTCAATAATCATTTTTCTGGCACGGCTGACCCGGCTTTTGATCGTCCCAACCGCACAGTTGCAGATGATCGCCGCGTCTTCGTAGCTCTCACCCAGAACGACAACCAGAACCAGAATTTCGCGATGATGTTCCGGCAATTGGTCAATTGCTTTAAGGATGCGCTGGCCTTCGATGTATGATCCGTTGTTGGCTTGGGTGATGGCCTGCAACGACGCGCAATCTGCCGCTGCCGGACTTTCCCGAATGCGCTTTTGAACGTTGGTGTAAAAGGTATTGCGCATGATGGTGAACAGCCAGGCGCGCAGGTTTGTGCCAGGCTCGAAGCGGCCCACATTGGCAATCGCCTTCATCAGCGTTTCCTGCACAAGATCGTCTGCTTCATCGGAATGCCGGATGAGCGCCCGCGAATAGGCCCGCAACGATGGAATAAGCTGTACGACATCGTCCGTCACGGTCGAGGCACGTTTGTCATGCATCTGTTTCAGTCCCCCTCAGGCTTCTACGAAACCTGTTCATAAACTCCGGAAAGGTCGGGCAAGTTCCTTTTTCGCTGACCCTCGCCAAGATCTAAAATGTGCTCGGGTGGCGGAACATACTGCGCGCTGGCGCATTGATGACAGGAACCCGCAGGTGCGCATCGCGTGCCAGACCAGCGAGAAAGGACCATCCCCATGCACCCGAACGCCCCGAAACCACCTGCACCGCAGCCTGATCTGCCAGAGCCCACCACGCCGCGTCATGAGCCGGACCCGGATACGTTTCCCGATCCGATGCAAGACCCAGACACAATTCCGGCCTATGACCCGATCACGCCACCTCCGGGTGAGGTCGTCCCTCCGGTGCAGGCGACACAGTAAGGCGCTGCGGTTGGGCGGCGATCAAAGGTCGACTGCCTAACCATCTTTCTTCTTGGGAAGACCTTTTCGCGGCGTTTTCGCCAGATCCTCGAGTTCACTTTCCGTCATCCCCTCGAACATGCTTTGCGAGGCACCTTTCAAATCGTTTTTGTCCGCATCGCCCCGCTTGGCCGCCAAGGCGGCACCCGCAGCTTTTTGCTGTGCTTTTGATTTTGCTGGCATGGCTTAGAACCCTTCCCATAATCCGGGTGTGGTGGCGACCTCGAGCATGTTGCCGTCGGGGTCGCGGAAATACAGGCTATGCCCGCCGCGCTGCCAATCTGACGTGCCTTCGATCGGCACAGCATTTTTGACCAGATGGGCGCGCCAAGCTTCGAGCTGCGCGGGGCTGATCGCAAAGGCGATGTGGATCTGCCCTTGCGCATCATGCGCGGGGATCAGGCCGCTTTTGGTCTGAACCGGCTCTGTTGTCCCGCCGCGCAGGAACAACAGCAAAACGCTTCGCCCATTTACGGAGTAGGCACGCATGCGATCTTCGGCGTGCAAGACAGGCAGACCCATGACCTGCTCATAAAATGCGCCGGCCCTGTCCAGATCATCCACATAAAGGGCTGTTTCGAGTATGGCATCGACTGGTGGCGTTAGCATTTTCATTCCTTTCCGGTGGCGTAGAGGTACAGAACCCTGTCCTCGCCCACGCCGCCTATGGCGACAAAATCGCCGCCCTTTTGAAAATCGCGAAGGTTCAGGTGCGGGAACACGAAGTATTTCCCTGCCACGCGCTCTTGGGTGGCTGCAAAGATCACCCGCGTGATCCCTGCAAAGCGCATCGCGGCAAGACACATCTCGCAGGGTTGCAGCGTTGAAATCATCACACAGCCTGAAAGATCGGTTGTTCCCAACGCCGCCGCTGCCCGCGTGATCGCGACCATTTCGGCATGTTGGGTCGGATCGGAGTGCAGTTGCACTTCATTCTCGGCGGTTGCGATGCTTTGCCCCTCGCACAGGATACTGGCGGCGATCCCTGCCTTCCCGCTTTGATGACGGGCGGACAAGGCGCGCTCGATGGCATCGTTCATCGCGCGATTCTCGGCGGGGGTGGGGGCGTTTCCATGGTCCATCAGCGGCTCGTTCCGGATAAGGGAGCGCAGCCCACGATCAAGGGGCCGCATAACCGATAACGGGCGGGCATCCAGCGGGTTCCGTTGGGCATTAATGAACCCGCTGCCCAAACTGCGAAGGCTCGGGCATCATCAGGCCCAGACAGGAAAAGGCGGTGAACAAATCGCGCAGACGTGGCAGTTCCCTTTCGCAATCGTCGAGACTCATCTTATCGCGGGCAAGGGCCGTGGCCTTTGTCTCCACCCTTTCCCAGAAGAGGCCGAACGTGGGTGGCAATGTGGGATGCAGGATGGCCCGCTCATCGGACGGCCCCAGAGCATCGCCGAGCAGGGCAGAGATCGCAGCCACGTCGGGCCACATTGCCCGCAACCGGCCCCGCAACTGATAGCGCCGCACGAACTTGTCGGCAGGCTCGAGCCACATATCTGCCAGCACCTCGTCGGTAACGGCCCCCTCGGGAAAAGTGGTATCCACAACCACCGTGCCAGAGTGGCGAACACGCAAATCGTGGCGGTGGGCAAGGGCGGCAAGGCCTTGCACCTCGTGTTCCGCCAATCGGGCGAAGCCGCCGCCCAGCATTTCGTACACCCGCCGGGAGAACGCGAGACTCGCGCTTGAGGAGGACATATGGGGCGGGTCCGGGTCATGCGGGCGGGGGTCAAGCAAATCCGCCAGCCTGACGGAAACGGACATATAGGCGCTTTCGATCCGGCGCAGTCGCATCAACTCCGCGGTCAGGGCCTGTTCTGTATCGGGATCAGGCACAAGCGTTCCACAAAGCAGATCGGCCCGGGCCAGTTCCTGAAGGTTCCGGCTGATCCAGCCCGGTCGCACCCGACAAGCGGTGTTCGTGGTCATCAAGATGCCGTTTTGCTTCACAAGCGAGGCCGCATGGTCGAGCGCAAACCCACCCTCTTGGGTTAACTGGTTGCCGTAAACCAGTCGGAGCGACAAATCGGGGTGCCGTTTCGCCCAATGCATGACCTGCGCAGTCGCAGGGTCCTGCCCGTTCGGTGCTGACAGCACCAAGCCGACTGAAAACGGTCGCGCCTTTGCGATGGCAACGGCAAGAGCATCGAGGCAAGGTTTTATCGGGCGGTTATCCGCTTGGAGCGGGATAACCACGGCAACGTCCAACGCGGTGTCTGGTCCAAGCGCAGTCACAACGGTGCGGCTTTCGCGCATGGCCTTGTTCATGAAAAACCGCTCCTCTTTATGCGCGGCATCTTCCGGCATGGCGCGTTGAACCTGTGAAGCGCGTGATTGTTCCGCGGGTCGTCGAGATTTCCCGAAGTTTCCATCTGCTGCGGCATCTGCGGAACATTCGCCGGATTCTGCGGTTGATCTGGCCGGGCTGTCCCGCGGTTCGACGACCGGACCGGACGGGATGCAGCGCATTTGCCTTGCAACACCTGAGGGCGTTCCATCGTCCGACCAAGGAGAGACGTTCCCATGACGAAAGACCAAGCCAAGCAGCGTGGCGGCGAGTTCAACGATCTGGTGTCAGATTACGGTGCAGGCGGCGAGTTTCACCAGCATGCCGGCGAAGGCGGAGATCGCCTTACCACCGCGCAGGGCGTCGTGATTGCCGACAACCAGAACTCGCTGCGGACAGGGGCACCCGGGCCGACGCTGTTGGAAGACTTCGTGTTGCGCGAGAAGATATTCCACTTCGACCATGAACGCATTCCGGAACGCGTGGTTCATGCGCGGGGCTTTGGCCTGCATGGCATTTTTGAGTGCACCCGTGCGATCCCTGAAATCACGCGCGCCGCGCCCTTTCAGAGCAAAGGCAAGATCACCGAGACCTTTGTCCGCTTTTCCACGGTTGCCGGATCAAAAGGGTCTATGGACCTTGCGCGGGATGTGCGCGGCTTTGCGGTGAAATTCTATACCGACGAAGGCAACTGGGATCTGGTCGGCAACAACATTCCGGTGTTTTTCATTCAGGACGCCATCAAATTTCCCGATCTGGTGCATGCGGTCAAACCGGCCCCCGACCGCGGCTTTCCGCAAGCGCAGTCGGCGCATGACAACTTCTGGGATTTCATCTCACTCACCCCCGAATCCATGCACATGGTCATGTGGCAGATGTCGGATCGCACCATTCCGAAGTCTTTCCGCACGATGGAAGGGTTCGGCGTGCACACTTTCCGGTTCGTGAACGCGGCGGGCGAGTCCACCTTTGTAAAGTTTCACTGGAAGCCCCGGCAGGGCCTGCAATCTGTCTTGTGGGATGAGGCCGTGAAAATCAACGGCGCCGATCCGGATCGTCACCGCCGCGATCTGTGGGAGGCCATCGAGACAGGCGACCTTCCCCGGTGGGATCTGGCTGTGCAGATGTTCGATCAAGCCTTTGCCGACCGCTTCGACTTCGACGTGCTTGATCCCACCAAGATCATTCCGGAGGAGGAGTGCCCGGCCGAGGTGATTGGCACGCTCACCTTGAACCGTCTGGTCGACAATTTCTTTGCCGAAACAGAACAGGTCGCTTTCTGCACCCAGAATGTTGTTCCGGGCATCGACTTCACCGATGATCCGTTGCTGCAGGGGCGCAACTTTTCCTATCTCGACACACAGTTGAAGCGCCTTGGCAGCCCCAACTTTACCAAGTTGCCCATTAATGCGCCGCGCGGCTGCCCTGTCAGCAACTACCAGCAAGATGGGCATATGCAGACCAGCAATCGCAAGGGGCGGGTCAATTATGAACCCAACAGCTGGGGTCAAGGTCCACGCGCGCATCCGCTGGAAGGTTATGTCAGCTATTCGGTCAGGAATGAGGGCGAGAAGCGCCGTTTGCGGCCCGAGAGCTTTGCCGACCATTACAGTCAGGCGCGGCAGTTCTACATCAGCCAGACCAGCATCGAAAAAGGCCATATCCGCGACGCGCTGATCTTTGAACTTTCGAAATGTGAGGTTGAAGACATCCGGGTGCGGATCGTGGCCCATCTCATGCATATCGACACCGACCTTGCGGCAGAGGTGGCGCAGGGGCTCGGGTTGCCATCAATGCCGGACCCCGCCCCGACATCTGGCCCGACCCGCACGGATCTCCCCCCCTCCGATGCGCTGAGCATCCTCAAGAACGGCCCTATCAGTTTTGCCGGGCGGACAGTGGGCGTGATGGTGTCTGACGGTGTGGACGCCGCAGCGATGTCGAGCCTTTCTGCAGCGATAAAGGCAGCAGGGGCGCAGATGAAGATCGTGGCACCAGCCATCGGGGGAGTAATCGACAGTGGCGGCACCCTGCACCGCGCGGATGAAAAGATCGGGGGCGGCCCTTCGGTTCTGTTTGATGCGGTTGCAGTCCTGCTTGGGCCGGATACGGCAGCGATGGTCGCCCGTAATCCCGCTGCGCAGGATTTCCTGCGCGACGCCCATGCGCATTGCAAGTTCATCGCGCTGGATCAGGCCAAGGAACTCGTCACGGCCAGCGGGCTGACCGACAAGCTTGATGGCGGGTATTTCGGACTGACGACAGGGGACGACATCACCGATTTTCTCGATGCTTGCGTCGACCTCCGCTTCTGGGCGCGCGAGGCAACCCTGGCGCATTGAACTGCAAGGCCCGTGATCCGGCCCTTTGATGGCCGGGTCACGGGTGCGTTGCGCCGGAAGTTCCGAAAAGGCGGAACAAATTTCCGTGTTGGCTGTTGGCTATGACAACAAATGTGCCAAGCGGAGTCCCCTATGCCCTATTCTGACCCTGTCACGCCGCGCCGGAGTCGTGCCGCCACGATTGCTGTCAACCTGCTTGCGGTCGTGCTTGTGATCTTCGGGTTGCCGATCTTTGGCGGTGGCATCTGGCTCATCATCCTGGGCGGGTCTTGGTATTACGCCTTGGCGGGGATCGGACTTTTGGCAACCGCTTATGCTCTGTTCCATCGGTCGATGGCTGCGGTTTGGGTCTATGTCCTGACCTTTGCTGGCACAGTCATCTGGGCCTTCTGGGAGGCCGGGTTCAATTGGTGGGCGCAGGTGCCTCGGCTGGTCGCCCCCACACTGGTTCTCGTGCTGGTGCTGGCGACCATTCCGGCATTGCATCGTCTTGGTGCGCGCAGGGCCGGTTCTACACTCCCTCTCATCGCGCTTGTTGGTTTGTTGTTCGCGCAGGCCTTCTCGGGGCAACCAGCATGGGCACAGGAACAGAGCAGCACGGAACCTGCACCCCAGCCTGACGCACTGCCGACCGAACCACCTTCCGCGCCGGTCACTTTCCAGATGCCAGAGGTCGGCGCGGATTGGCCGGCCTATGGAGGCACTCATCACGCCACGCGGTATTCGCCGCTCAGTCAGATCACACCGGAAAACGTGGCGGGACTGCGCAAGGTCTGGGAGTTCCGCACGGGCGACATGCCCGAAGGCGATGCGCGGTATTCCAACCAGAATACGCCCCTCAAGATCGGCGATCAGGTTCTGATCTGCTCGGCGATGAACAAGATCATCTCGCTTGATCCTCGCACGGGGGCCGAGAACTGGCGCTTTGATCCGCAGGTGCCGCAAGAGGCAATCCCCTACAATGCCACGTGCCGTGGTCTGGCCTATTATGCCTCTCCCACCCTTGCCGAAGACGAGCCATGCGCCGAGCGGGTGATCATGAACACGCTTGATGCAAGGCTGATCGCGGTCGACACGCGCACCGGCGCGCTTTGCCAAGGCTTTGGCAGCAGCGGCACCGTCGACCTGGAAGAAGGGATCGGCCACACCGTGCCGGGTTGGTACGCCCCGACATCACCGCCCACCATCGTGCGCAACATCGCCGTCGTTCACTCTCAGGTCCGTGACGGCCAGCGCCGTGATGCTCCCTCGGGGGTGATCCGTGGGTATGATGCCGAAACCGGTGAACTGGCATGGGCATGGGACATGGGTCGCCCCGGTGAGACCGGGCTTCCCCCCGAAGGCGAAACCTATACCAGAGGAACGCCAAATGTGTGGACCATAGCCTCGGGCGACAATGAGCTCGGTCTCGTCTATCTGCCGCACGGGGTTCCGTCGGTGGACTATTGGGGCGGAATGCGGTCGGAGATCGAGAACGAATATTCCACTGCACTGGTCGCGCTCGACGTCGAAACGGGACAGGTTGCATGGCATTATCAGACAGTCCATTACGATGTCTGGGATTATGATCTGGGATCGCAAGGCAGCCTCATCGACTTTCCCACGCCGGACGGCCCTGTTCCAGCTTTGATCTTGCCTACCAAGCTGGGGATGTTCTTCATCTTCAATCGCGAAACGGGGGAACTGCTGGTCGAGGTCGAGGAACGCCCGGTCCCGCAGGGCGGGGTAGAGCCTGAACGTCTGTCACCGACCCAGCCCTTTGTGGTCGATTTTCCAAACACCCTGAAGCCCGATATCGAAGAGCGGCATATGTGGGGTATGACGCCGCTTGACCAACTCTGGTGCCGCATCCAGTTCCGCAGGGCGAATTATGACGGCATTTATACACCTCCTTCGGTGGACCGGGACTGGATCCAATATCCCGGCTATAACGGCGGATCAGATTGGGGCGGCGTCGCAATTGATCCTGTTCGGGGCATCATGGTGGCCAACTACAATGACGCCCCCAATTTCAACAGGCTGATTCCCCGTGACGAGGCGGATCGCCGGGGCGCCGTTCCGATTGACGAGCCGGGTGCCGAAGACACGCCCGAAGGGCTGAACCCGCAAGCCGACACCCCCTTTGCCATCAAGGTGAACGCAGGTTGGCGCGTGGGCCTTACGGGGCTTTTGTGCAAAGAGCCGCCCTATGGCGGCATCATGGCGATTGATCTTGCCACGCGTGAGGTGCTTTGGGACAAGCCTTTCGGCACCGCCCGCAAGAACGGGCCGTTCGGCATCCCGTCGATGCTTCCTCTCGACATCGGGACCCCGAACAATGCGGGGGCGGTGGTGACTGCCAGCGGGTTGATCTTCATTGCGGCGGCGACCGACGATCTGATCCGCGCGATGGACATCGCAACCGGCGAGGTCCTTTGGCAAGACGCCCTGCCCGCAGGCGGACAGGCCGGCCCCGCGATGTACGAAGTGGACGGGGTTCAATATCTGATCATCAATGCGGGCGGCCATAACTTCATGGAAACCCCGATTGGCGACTACTTTATCGCCTATGCGTTGCCTTAGCCGACAGCGGCCTTGTCGTCGCGGCACCGGGGGAGACAAGGTGTTGTCTCCCCTTTTGCATTCAGCCGCCGCGAGGCGGAAGCGGCGGCGAAAAGCTTTGCGAGGCTGGCTGCATTGGCGGGCGATGGCTGCGCGAGGCATTATTCCGTTCGCTTGCACGATTTGAAGTGACGAGCCCGACAAGGCAGATGGCCAGGAGGATGCCGAAAACGACAACGGCGATGAGTGTCTCTGACATGGAAATCTCTCCGGTTTTTATGTTGGAAAGTGCTCTCAACTTCTCAACCGGCTGCAATGTTCCACCGCCTGACTGAGCGCTCTGGCCGACCGTGGGGGGAGGCCGAGCAAGGAACATTTACCTCATCCCCCGGTTGGACAGGGGGCACGGCAGCACTGCGCCGTGCGCGAAAAACCATGAGAGGAGTGCCAAACATGGCTAGATCAAGACAGTTTGAGGCTGACCGCGAGGGTGGCAGATCATCCCAAGACGAAAACAGATATGCACGAGACCGCGAGTCACATCAGGATGCGGGCTATGGCCGCGGCTACGGCATGGCGCATGAATATGACAACCGCAGCCCGGCTGACCACCGCAGTCAGGGTGGATATGGCGGCCGGCAGGGTGATGACTACGCCCAAAGCCGGATGATGGACGAAGGATCGGGCAGCGGGTATCGCGGCCGCGAGAGCGCGCAGTCTTCCCACGATGAGGGCGGCTACGGCTATGGTCAGAGGTCGAGCGGGCCTTACGGATACAGCCAGCCTTCTTTTGGACCCTATGACCGTGGTGGCTATGGCGGCCAAGGCCGAAGTTCGGGTTATGGCGATCAGCGTCAGGGCGGCTATTCGGAAGAGCGCGGCTTTCTCGAAAAGGCTGGCGACGAGATATCGTCTTGGTTTGGCGACAATGATGCGCAGCGTCGGCGCGACAACGATCACCGGGGCAAAGGCCCCAAGGGTTACACCCGGTCCGATGACCGTATTCGCGAAGATGTGAATGACCATCTGAGTGACGATTCATGGCTCGATGCTTCGGACATCGAGGTCAGCGTGTCTGGTGGCGAGGTGACGCTTACCGGACAGGTGGACTCGCGTCAGAGCAAGCGCCGCGCCGAAGACTGTGTCGATCGCATTACGGGCGTGACCCATGTGCAGAATAATCTGCGCGTGAAATCGCAAAGCCTGTCAGGTTCGGTGGATGACATGACGTCTTCTTCCGGGTCGAGCGCCAAAGGCTCAGTGGGCCAAGGGAAGACACAGGCCTAAGGCGGGCCTCGGTTTGAAAGTGTATTGGCGCGCCCCGCGGGGGCGCGCCATTTTTCTTTGCTCCGAAGACGGCGGAACTGGCTCGAGACGAAAGCCGCGCCTTCCGGACCCGTCATCGGGAACAAATGGCCAAGCGGCCAGTTGGAAGGCGGTGGGTCGCAACGATGCCGCGGGATAGACCTTCCCCCGATGGCGCTTGTGGGCGGCCGCACAGCAGGCTTGGCGACTTAGGTCGCGTCAGCAGCAGTGTTGCACAGGCCCGGACAGAGCAGAGGCGTTGCGCATCGCCTGATCAAGACGACGCAAGGCCCGAATTTTTACGCAATGGAGACGGCAATGAAACTGACCTTTCTTACAGTGACGATGGCAGCGCAACTGGCAGCAACCGTAGCGATGGCACAGACCAGCGACGGCACCAGCGGGACTTCGGCAATGTCGGGCACCTTCGGGTCTGACTGGTCGACTTCGCTGGGTTCCGCGATGTTCGGCGAAGATGGCAGCACGGTCCGTTCGACCAGCGAGATCGAAGCGCAATGGCAGACGTTGTCGGAAGAAGACCGGACGATGATCCGCCGCGACTGCATGGTGTTCATGCAAGGCTCGGCAGGCAGCATGGGCGGTGCGGCCACGGGCGATGCAGCGGCATCGGGCACTGTCGGCACAGACAGCACCACGGGAACAAACAGCACCACCGGCGCAGGCAGCGCGACCACGGGTGCCGATGCGACTGGCTCTGCCACGACGGGGGCCGAGGGAGGCACAACCAGCGGTGATGCAGGTGCTGCGGGCAGCGCCACCACGGGCACGGGTGCCGCTGGTTCTGTCGGCACAGGGACCGAGGGCGGCACCGGTGCGGATACGACCACCACCGGAACGGCCGAAGGTGGTGCATCTGGCACGGGCGCGGCAGAGATCGGCTCCACTGGCACGGGCGAAGGTGCCACGGCGGCAGGCGGCTCTGTCACGGGCATGATGGATGTATCGCCCGAAAACATGCAGGCGATCTGCGCGGCAACCGCGAACCTCTGAATTTCCTGCCAGATGAAAGGGGCGCGCTTGGCCGCGCCCCTTTTGCCATTCGGTGACCGATGCCGTCAGGTGCGATACTGCGTTAGCGGCAAGGAAAGATCAAAAGCGAGGCCTTCTGAGGTCAGCCGATAGGACGTGTCGGCATTAAGCTGATAGGAGAGACCCCGTTCAATCAACTCGCGGCCAAAACTGATGCTGCTTTGATCTTTGGCAAGCTGGGACGGGGGCAAGGGTTCTGCAAAGGTCTCTCGCCATGCCAGAACCAGACGCCGCTTGCCCTCTGCGACATGTTGCATGTGCCAATCCACGCAAACCGATCCTCCCGCCCCTGCAAACCCGCCGCTTGCTATGCTCTGTGCCACGAGTTCATGCAGGGCCAGCGCCAAGGTCTGAACCGAAGAGGAACGCAGCCTTATGCCCGCCGGTCCCGACACCCGCAGCCCGGTGGTTTCTTTTATCGCGATCCCATGCCCCTGGAAGACGCTGGCAAGCAATTCGTCAAAGGTGATTTGCCCGTCGTCTCGCAGCTTGGAGAGCAGCCCGCTGGTGCGCGCAATCGAGCCGAGTCGCGATTGGATGACCACGCGAAAATCCTCCAATGTGGCGCTGGAAGCCAAGGTGCGATCGGTCACCGCCATGACCACCGCCATCAGGTTGCGCGTCCTGTGCTGCAATTCGGCCACCAGCGAGCGCAGCCGTTCCTGCATGTCATGCTGACCTTGCACATCGGTCGAGGTGCCAAGCCATTCTACCGGATGCCCCGTCTCGTCCCGCACCGGCAAGGCGCGTGTCTGAAACCAGCGATAGGTATCCGTGGCATGGTCGCGCAACCGGTATTCCGCGCTGAACTTGCCCAGATCTCGAGCCCGGGCCCAAGCCGCCTCTGCCTCTGCCCTGTCCTCCGGATGAACCGCGTCCAACCATCCCGCATTCTGGCTTTGGCTGTTCGTGAGGTTTGTGAAAGCGGTCCACTGGGGGCTGGCCCATGTCCAGCGGCCACTGGTCGCCGCACGCCAGACAAGCTGTGGCATACCCTCGACCAAGGTTCGGAAGCGTGTATCGATGGCGCGCTGGGCGGTTTCTGACCGGGTTTGCGCGACAGCCGCCCAGATTCTCTGTCCTGCTTCGGCCAGAAGTTCCACTTCTGCTTCCGTCCATTGCCGCGCCTCGCAGGTGGTGACGCAGATCGCCCCCGCCGTCTGTCCGCCAAGAATGACCGGCACGCAGAGGCAAGCGGCGATCTGGCCTGCCAGAAAACGGGCCTGCACAAATGCGGGGATGGCCGAATGGCTGCGCATGTCGCAAACCTCGAACCGATCTCCCCGGCGCAGCAGTGTCATTGCCAGGCCGAAGCTGTCCGCACGATAGCTTCCCGCGACCGAGTTCAGCGCGGGGTCAAAGTGATCCTGCGCGACGTGCACTTTCCCGGTGGGTTCATCCAGTTCTGCAAAGAAAGCGCGGTTCACTTGCAAATGCTGTGCGACAAGGCGGCAGGCTTCCTTCTGCGCTGGAAGCGGGGCCGATTGTCGCAAGGCATCGACCAAGGACAGCAGAAAGGCCTGCCGTCCTTCGCTTTGTCGCAGGAATTCTTCGGTGCGCTTCTGATCGTCAATGTCGGTGGTCGTTCCGAACCAGCACAAGATGCGGCCTTCTGCGCCGTGCTGCGGCCGGGCGCGGGTCAGGCACCAGCGGTATTGCCCGTCTTTGCGGCGATTGCGCAGTTCCATCTCGAATGGCTCTCCGCTGCGCAGCGCCGCTGCCCATGCCTGTTTCGCTTTTGACCGGTCATCGGGGTGCAACAGGAAAGCTGACGGCCCGGTCTTTGGCCCGTGAGGATCTTGTCCCGCAAAGTGCTGCCATTGTTCGCTGACATAGCTGATCGTGCCGTCGGCGTCGGCCATCCAGACGACGGACGGGGCCAGATCGGCAAGCTGACGGAATTTTTCCTCGCTTTGGCGCAAGGCGCTCTCGGCGCGGGCCTGTTCCAGCGCCGGCATGATCCGTTCTGTCGCCTCGGCCATCAGGGTCAATTCCGCCGCACTCCAATTGCGCGGCTGTTTATTATGGACAACCAGCCCGCCAATCAGTTTGCCGCCGCGCAAGTAGGGTACGGCGACAAAGGCGCGTGCCGATACGGCCTCGAGCGTGGCAACGGCCTGCGCTGACAAGCCGCCCGTGCGCGTGTCGGCGCAGACTTCAATCTGACCGGTGGCAAACCGGTGACCAATGTTTTGGCCGAGGAGGCTTTCGATCTGGTAATCCTGGACGCTGTCGGCACCGGCGCAATAAGCCCTCCCCACAGCGGCATCCGGTTCTGTCATATCCAGCCAGGCCACGCGGTCCACGCCCAGATGCTCGCCCAAAAGTCGCAAGCTTGACCACTGCACGCAAGCCGCATCGCCCGGTGCGCAGATTGCGTCGGAGAGTTCCAGAAGAAAGGCCTTGCGAGCATTGCTTGCACGCAATTCGGCTTCCCGCGCGCGATGCTCTGTTATGTCACGGAAGATGATCCCGACAATGCGGCTGTCGTCGCCACCAACACGGGCAGCAAAGACATCAAAAAGCCGACCGATAGGTTCGGCCTGATATTCAAAGCGTATGCTGCGACCCGTCAGGACGACATTCGCATAAAGCTCGACCCAGCCCCGTTCCAACTCCGGCACAAGTTCGAGCGCAGTTCTGCCTACAGCATTCTGCATCCCCGTATGTTGGCTAAAGGCGCTGTTGGTTTCCAGAAACCTGTAGTCACAGGCTTGCCCCTCTGGCGTGAAAAGGACTTCCGCAAGACAAAAGCCCTGGTCGATCACTTCGAACAAGCGCCGATAAGCGCCCATGTCTTGCAGAACCGGCGGTGCAGGATCGCCCACGCCGCGGTTCAGTTGCGTGACAAGCGCTCCAACCACGCCGCCATCTGCGCCCCATAAAGGCGACATCACCAAGTCTTGCGCCGGATCAGACGCAGGTGCCGGGTCACTGCCTTGCAGGCGCAGCAGGACGCTTTGGCCCTGTCTGATCGACACCAGAGAAGGCTCGAGAGCCATGCGAAGCTCTGGCGTCAAGCTTTCTGTCCTCACACCACGCAGATTTTCAAAGGCCGAATTGGAAATCAATCGTGGCGGGTCGTCCCAAAGCACCGCCGCCGGAGCCTTTGCCTCCAGCACCAGTTCAGATGCGGCGCGAACGCAATCAGGCCAGGAGCTGCGGGGGCCATACACGGCTTCCCATGCCACAACTTTCTCTTTGCGTGAGCGATCCTGCGGCGCAGCGCGCCCCGGCAAAGGTGAATTCTTGCTGACCATATTCTACCTGTCGAAGACGGGGCCAGCCCTGTCAGAGGTTAAAGACGGCGGCAGGGCAAAAGGTTCCGCGGCTTGTCCTGCGATGATGCTTTTCGGCGGAAATGTTCCGACGCCCTTCGCGATCGCCCTTATCTACTTGTGATTGCGCGGCCAAAGGGGTTGTCTTGGGTGAATGCGTCATGACCCACGCTAAGGTATCATCGTCGTATCGGGATCCGGGGGGCTTTGCATGCTATTCGACTTTCAGGGGCGGCGGGTTCTTATCGCCGAGGATGATTATTTTGTTGCGACCGAACTGGCGAATGAGTTCAGGGCGGCCAATGCACAAGTGATTGGTCCCTGTGCCAGTCTGGCCGAAGCCACCCGTCTGGCACCCACCAGCCAGATGGCCGTGCTCGATGTCGATCTCCGGGGCCAGATGGTTTTTCCTCTGGCTGACCAGATGTTGCAGGACGGTGTGCCCTTTGTCTTTTACACCGGGTTCGATCAGCCTCTGTTGCCCCCGCGCTTTGCCGAAGTCGTCTGCATCAACAAGCCGATGGCTCCGCAGACGACGGTCAAGATCCTCGCGCGGTCAGGTCTTGCCAATCCTCAGACCATTGCAGACCTCGTCCCGCAATTGCGCCTGCGCGCCCGCGAATTGATGCAAGACAAAAGTGCTGCCGATCGTCTTGTCGAATTGACCCTTCGCCGCGCCATCGCCGATCCGGACCCGCTGCCGGTGATGACGCAGGTCGGCCCTTGGCTTGAACGTCTGATGCGCACGCTGGCCGAAGATCACGGGCGTCGACTTTTGCACTAGGGTGTCGGGCTGTCAGTCGGCCAGCATCTGCTGCGGCCGACATTTCATCGCCTGTTTGCACATGCGCTCAACGGCCTCGGCCACCTGCGCGCTTTCGATTGGCTTTTCGATGCGAGCAAAGTGGCGGTATGGGGCGGGCAACATGCTACTGTCATAGGCGGTGACGAAGGTGATCGGCACCTTGCGCTCGATAAGCGCGTCGGCAACTGCGAACACCGTCTGGCCCGCGATGTTGACATCGAGCAAGGCACCATCAATTGCTTCGGCGCTTCTGGCGATTTCCAGCCCTGCCTTGATCATTCCGGCGGGCCCGATCACGGTGACGCCGATGCTTTCCAGATAAGTGCACAGGTCAAGAGCCACGATGTAATCGTCTTCCATGACCAGAATGTTGCAAGTGCCGTCCCGTTGCGTTGTGGCGCGCTCCATACCCCCTCCCTCGGGCTGACCAATCGGTTTGACAGGCGGACAGTGCAAATTTGTCCATTGATGCCCCCGGCGCCCATCGTCGCGCTTAAACGCACATTTCGAGGGCCCGGTTCCCGCTTTCTCGACGGTTTCTCTGGGTGAAATACAAGAGAATCACGTTTTTTTGTGTCTCTGGCACGCATTTTGACTGTATGAAGCCCCCACTTCGACTATCTTGAATGAAGTGACGATTGATTAAGAAACAGAGGGCGGGTCTTGGCGTGAAAACAGATGTCAAAGCGAACCAAACCCCTGATGACATGCTGAATGGCACGGCAGAAGCGGTTCTTGATGCAATTCGGGCAGAGCCCGTTCCACCCGAAATGATGGAACTCGCCCTCAAACTTCAGGCCAAGTTTTCCGAGCAGAATTCGGACGACGCCGCGTCGGACGGTGCGGTTGCCCGACTGTAATGCCAACGATGGCCTGATCGTCAGGGCTTGGCATCGCCCGTATCCGCAGGCCACCCCTTCTTGAACTCTTCGGGGCTGTGCGCTGACCCTTCGTGGTCATCCTGATCATTGTTGCGATCTGGTGACGGCGGGCGCTTCTCACGCGCGGGTTTCGGCTCATTCGGCATCGTTCTTCTCCGCCTGCGGATCGGCAAGGGACTGTCCCGCCTGCTTTTGCTCTCGCTTGGGGCCGGCATCGGAACGATCCGGAGAAGGGCGCGGCTGAATATTCGCCGACTGTCCGGGCGGTTTGGCGTGTGGTTTAGACATGGGTTTCCCCTTTCCGTGGTACGAGGACCCTCCCTCAACGGTGCCGCTGGGCCGATTGTTCCCGCCGAAATGCGACCAGATTTGGTCACGTCTCTTGCGGAACAAATGACACAGCACCCGGTTCTTCTCCCGCCAATGCGAGGCTGCGATCTGCAGCCGGACAGGATCAAGGAGATCATCATGAAGACGAAAACGTTGAACGATCTGTTTCTCGAGAACCTCAAGGACATCTATTACGCCGAGCGCAAAATCCTGAAAGCGCTGCCCAAGATGGCCCGCGGCGCGCAGTCCGAAGAATTGAAAGAGGCCTTCAGCACCCACGCCGAGGAAACACAGGTGCAGATCGAGCGCCTCCAGCAGGTGTTCGAAATCATCGGCAAGCGGGCGGTCGGCAAAACCTGTCCGGCGATTGAAGGCATCATCGAAGAAGGCGAGGAAGTGCTGGACACTTTCAAAGGTTCGGCCGCGATTGATGCGGGGCTGGTGGCCGCCGCGCAGGCTGTCGAACATTATGAGATGGCGCGCTACGGCACCCTGAAAGCTTGGGCAGAAGTGCTGGGCATGGATGAAGTGGTTAAGCTTCTGGATCAGACACTGGAAGAAGAAATGTCGACCGACGAGCGGCTGACGGCTCTTGCGGACAGTTCCGTAAATGCAACGGCCCTTGAAGCAGCCTGACATCCGGTCTGCGCTGTAACGACATGGCGGGCGCCCCTGCACGGGGTGCCTGCCGTTTTTCTTATGCCTCCCTTGAGCCGATGTTCTTCGGATACCACAAACAGTCCTAGCGTTCGCGCAGCGCTTCGTTTGCCTTGTAAAGTGGCTTTGTCAGATAGGTCAGGATGGTCTTGCCCCCGGTCTGCAACTCTACCGTTGCCTGCATGCCAGGCCGGATTTCAAGGTTTTTCTGGCGCTCTGTGAGGTGCTGGCTGTCCACCCGCAGTGTCACTTTGTAATGCGGATCGCCGTCCGGGGTGCGTGACCGTTCATCCCTGAAGGTATCGGCCGACACAAAGGTTACCCGTGCCTGCAGGCTGCCGTAGATGGTATAGTCATAGGCGGATAGTTTGATCGTCGCCATCTGATCCAGCCGCACCTGTGCGATATCGCGGGGCTTCACCCGCGCCTCGACGAAAAGCTCTTCATCCAGCGGTATGATCTGCATGATCTCTTCACCGGGGCGCACCACTCCACCGATGGTCGTCAGCGACAGTTTGTTCACCACCCCCCGCATCGGTGCCACAAGTTCGGTGCGCGACAGCTGATCTTGCGCCTGTTTCAACCGCTGCCGCAAAGAAGCCAGTTGGGCCTGCGTTTCAGAATAGGTGGATGCGCGATCAAGTTCTGCCATCGTGCGCGCCTCGGCAAGCTGTGCCTCAGCATCAGAGGCCGCTTTGCGGGCGCGTGTCACCTCGATCAGAGGTGCGACCTCCTGCTTGTACATCCGCTCCAGCAGGTCGCGCTCGGTCTCCGCCTGTTTGAGGATCGCCTTCGCCCCCGCCACGCGCGCCGATTGCTCAGACATGCGGGCTTCCAGCAACGTGCGCTCTGATGCAACCACATCGGCAACTCGGCGCGCGATGTCGTCGGGAACCACAAACTCTGACCTGCCTTCCAGTTCCGCCTCCAGTCGCAGCTTGCGCACTTCCAGAGTGGCGATCTGATCACTCAGGTCATCCACGGCAGCCTGATACTGCGTGCCATAAAGCCGCGCGAGCGTTTGCCCCGGCTCTACCGTGTCCCCCTCGGCCACGAACAGCTCTGCCAGAATGCCTCCCTCGAGGTTCTGGATGATCTGGGGCCGCGATGAAGACACGATCTGCCCCTCGGCGCGGACAATCTCGGCCAGCCATGCGAACGAGGCCCATAGTATAAACACCACCAGTGAAAGGCCGATCATCCAGATGGTCAGGGAAGGCCCACGCATGCGCTGATCAAGGCCGTGGTCAAAGGTCGTCATGATGCGCCGCCCCCGCCGACCATTGCGGCAGCTTGTGGTTGCGCTTTCATCAGATGCGCCAGAACGGCATCGCGGGGACCATCCACCGCCAGTTTCCCGTTTTGCAAGATAAGCGTGCGGGTCGTCAGCTGGAGGATCGGCACCCGATGCGTGGCGATGATGGCGGTCCGCCCTTCCAACCAGACCCGCAAGCGGCTGACCAGCGTCGTTTCAAGGGTCTGATCCAGCGCTGCGGTGGGTTCATCCAGAATGGCGACGGCGGGGTTTTGCAGCCAGATCCGCGCCCAGCCCAAGGATTGCCGCTGGCCAACAGACAGACCCTCGCCCATTTCCTTGATTTCCAGATCAAGACCGCGCGGATGGTTGCGAACAAAGGGGCCGAGCCCTGCGAAATCCAGCGCTTCCAGCAACCGGTCGTCATCACGTTCCAACTGGGTGGTGTTCAGGTTGTCGCGCAGGCTGCCTGCAAACAGACGAACCTCCTGCCCCAGATAGCCGATCCCCCGGCGCAGATCGCGCGGATGGACCTGCCCCAGATCGACGCCATCAATCAGCACGCGGCCCGCTGTCGGGTCGTAAAGGCCCGCAAGAAGGCGCAACAGGGTCGATTTTCCTGATCCGTTGGTGCCGAGGACGGCAATGTGCTGTCCTGCCGGAATGGCCAGCGCGGCGATGTCGACTGTAGGAGATGCAGACGGATCATAACGGAATTCGAGGTTGCGCAGTTCATATGCTCCGGTCAGTTTCTCGCGGCGCAGATACTTGCGCTCGGCTTCTTCCGCTTGCCGTGCCGACGCAATTGCATCCAAAGCCTCCAGCGCGCCTTTCACATTGGACCAGCGAGCCATCGTTGCAGAAAGCTGCGCCAAGGGGCCCAAGGTGCGGCCCGTCAGGATGCCGATGGCAATGATCGTCCCGACGGTGAAGTTACCCGAGAACACCATGAACGTGCCGACCATCACCGCACCGACATAGGTTGCTTGCTGCACGCCCTGCGCCCAATAGGTCAAAAGCGAGGTCAGTTTGCGCTGCTCGGATGATTTGACTGCGTTCAACGTGACAAGCTCCGCCCATAGGCGCTTTATGCGGTCTTCCCCCCTTGTGATGGTAACCGTTTCAGTCTCGAACACGGCTTCATAGAGCAGTTTTGCTTGTCTGGTGCTGGCCCCCTGCGAGGCCTTGCTCATCTCCACCATCTTCCCGCGCAGCAGGAATCCCGGCAGCACCATGAGGACGCCGCCGGCGATCAGGACCCAAACCAGATTTCCTCCGATGGTGGCGACCAACGCCAGAAAGATCAGGATGAAGGGCAGGTCCGCGAGCGTGCCGATGGTTGAGGCGGTGAAGAATTCTCGCACCGAGCCGAACTCGCGCATCGCGTTGAAGATCTGGCTGGGACGGCGCTCGTGCGGGTTGGCTTTCATGCCAAGCAGTTTTGCCATCAGGCGGTCCTGCACCACCAATTCGATGCGGCGCCCGGTCATGTCCATCAGGCCAGACCGGGCTCCCTTCAGCATGCCTTCGAGGACGATGGCGAGCATCGCGCCCAAAGCCAGCACCCAGAGCGTCGGCTCTGACTGGTGGGGGATCACACGGTCATAGACCTGCAAGGAAAACAGGGCGACGGACACCGCCAGCAAGTTGGCAAAAAGAGAGCCGGCAGCGACTTCGAGCAGTTGCCGGCGATACTTGGAAAACTCCCCCCAGAACCAATGCGCCCCGGCCTTGGGCGTGTGGCGGGACTCCAGATCGGCCATTGTGGTGCGGGCGCGCAGAATGGTGCCCGCATAGACACTTGCAAAATCGGCCTTCGTAACGTCGGCACGGCCGTCGGGGACTGTCGGATCATAAACGGCGATACCATCCTCATCCTCGGAGAGGACCAGCACGATCTGACCCGATGACATTTCGGCAAGGGCAGGCCATAGGTCGGGGGCAGGCGTGGCGGCCTTTTCTACCTTTGCCGTCAGGCCGCATCCCTTCAGTGCGGTGCACACTTCAGCCAGACCGAGGGTGCCCGATCCTGCTGCGATCTGGATATGTTCAAGCAGATCGGCGGCGGCGATCTCGGCGCCAAGAATGCCGGCGTAGACGCTGGCAAGCTGGGCCCGGTTCATGGCGCGATTGGTGTGGCGCGGTCGGGATTTCCGGCTGGCAGGGGCGGGACGTGACGAAACCGGACCAGCAGATGCGGCCCGGCCTGCGTTCATGTCAAAGGAAACCACCCTGTCGCTTGTCACATGCGCGCCCCGTCTACCAGAACGCCACGTTCAAGGGCGATTTGCAGCCGCAGATCCGTGGCGATGTATTTCAGAGCCACCTGGTCGCGCTCTGCTCTGGCGAAACTTTCGTATTGCTGCACAAGTTCAAGCAGGCTGCGGCGACCGACCTTGTATTGTTCGGTAAACATCGAAAGGTTGCTGCCGGTCTGCCGCAAGACCTCCGCCCCTTCGGCTTCCCTGCTCAGCACACTTTGCATTTCCCGCTGCAAGGCGATGATGCGCCGGTTTGCATCTTCTGCGACCTGTGCGGTTCTGCGATCCACCAGATCGGCTGTCGCATCCAAAGCCTCGCGCGTGGCAGAGGAGCCAAAACCGAACGTGCCGCCATTCAGGCCGATGCCGCCGTCCACCCCGCCTTTGCCAAGCGCGGCACTGGCGGTCAGGCTAGGAAGCATGTCTGCCTTTGCCATGGCCGCCTCGGCAATCATGCGTGCGCCCTCGCCACGGGAGCGCGTCACGGCGAGAGGTTCGGGATGCGGCTGATCGGCAGGCAGATTTTGAAGACCGCGAAGCAACGAGAGATCGCGGGTGGTCATCGCGCCCAGTTCGCTCATGGCGGTCAGTTCGGCCTGCCGGTCCGCCGAAAGATTGGCCTGCATCTCGGCAAGTTTCTGCGACAAGACCCGCTGTTCGGATCGATCCGAGATGCCGCCGTCGACCCGCAGCGCCATGATCCGCTCAAACTCGGCAAGGCGGGTGACCGCGCGTTCCGACACATTCGACTGATCGCGCGCGCGTTCGGCTGCCAGATAGTGCCGCAGGCCATCATAGACCCGTTTATTGCCCTCGCTTGCCCAAACAACCGCTGCCACCTCGACATCGGCGGCGGCATAGGCGCGTTCTGCCTTTCGCCTTCCGTTGTCGAACAAGGTCTGCTCCACCAGCAGAGACGCCGCCAGCGTCCCTAGTGAGGTCAGGTTTGCGGATGGGCCGATCTGGGGTAGCCAGTTCTTGGCCTTTGCCTCTGCCCGAAGCCGTGCAATGCGCAACTCGGCCGCCGCAACGCCTGCTCCGGCCTCTATCACGGCATCGGCAACTGCCGAGAACGCGCCACCCGGTGGCAAGACCGAACGGCGCGCCTGAAGATCATCAATCAGCGCAGACCTGACATCGCCCTGCGCTGATAGGGATGCCGCGCGAAGGTCGGCGGGGGCGTCCCCCGCGCCGAAGCCCATCTTGGCAACGCCCGGTATGCCTTCGCCCAGACAGGCCGAGAGCAGAAAGCACATCCCGAGCATCAGGGCAGGGCGTATGCCCTTGACCCTGATGCGTGCCGTTGATTGATGCGGCATGACAGGGAGCCCCCGTCAAACCGTCTGGATATCGTCGTCGAGCAGCACCGTCGCACCCGAGGAACCGACAGTATAGATATTGTAGGTTTCGCCGTCGACTTCACGGGTTTGTCCGGTGTTGACCCCGTCGATGATCTCGACCCGGTCATCCGAACCGCCTTTGATCAACACCGTCTTGTCCGCGCCCGTGATGTTCAGGAGCTGCGCCTCGGTGATCGTCAGATCGGCGTCTGGCGCAAAGGTCAGGTCGATCGCCGAGAAGTCGAAATTGGAAAGACCGGGGCGGGACAGATCGATATCAGGGGCGTTTGTGTTGTTCACGATGAGCAGGGTAGAGCTTTGGTTCCCTGCCAGATCGGTCGTGTCCACAACCAGATAGCTGCCGTCCGGCACCGGTGTGGGCGTAAACCCGTTGGCCCCCCGAGACCCGAAGGTAATGTTCTCGTCGCCCGTCACTTCGTCTATCGAGCGCACGGCGTTGATATGCGAGGCGTTGCCATTCGCGTCGATCCGCGTGAACTCGTAGCTGCCATCCACTTCTTGCGTGACGATCCGGGTCAAACCTGCGCTGACACGTTCAAACTTGACGACATCGGGCGCACCCGGAGCGACAGTGTCGATGACCAGCGGCTGACTGTAGCTGTCGATGTTTCCGGCAAGGTCCTGCGCGGTCACAACCACCCGCGCGTTCAATTCTCCACGCGGCAGATTGCTGCTGCTGAAGGTCGTCGACCAGTTGCCGCTGGCATCCGTGACGATGCGCATCGCGTTGCCCACCACCTGATCGCCCACCATCATCTGGACGGTGACCGTAGAGCGGGGTTCAGACGTGCCGGTGACAAGCAGACCCTCGGACGCTTCACGCGCGTTCAGGTAGCCATCGCCGGACAGCATTTCCTGTCCGGGGCGAAGGGGTGTCACCTCGCGGTCGATGGCAATCGCCTCGCGGTGCACACCCGTGTTGCCCAGACGGTCGGTTGCAGTCACCACAAGTTCTGCCGAAGTCGTGCCTTGGGGAATCTCCGATGCGGGAATGGTGATCGACCAGATCCCGCCCGATACGGTTGCTGCGCGCGCGTCATGGCCATCAAAGCTGACCATCACGGTAGAGCCCGCTTCAACAGTGCCCGTCACGGTCAACCCGCGGCTGGCTTCGGCATCGTTCAGGATATTGTCGCCGCCGGTCGACATGGTGCCACGGGTCAGCGGCACCACCTCGGTATCGATGTTCACCACATGGCTCGCGCTTGCGATGTTGCCAAAACTGTCTACCGCAGTCACTGCCACGTTGGCTGTCGTGGTGCCGGACGGAATACCGGCAGTGCTGACAGGCAGGGCCCATGTGCCATCGGCCGAAGCGCGCACGTTTTCATAGGTGGTCCCGTTGAAGGTAACGCTGAGCGTTGCGTTTGCCTCTGCCGTCCCGGTCAGCGTGATGCCCGCCAACCGCTCTGCCCCGGATATGAAGTTGTCGCCAGCCTGAATGGGGTCGATGCCGACGCTGGTTTGGGTGTCGACCTCAACCATGTGGGTGTCGGTCGCGATGTTGCCTGCCGCGTCGCGGGCAGACACCGAAACAGAGGCGGTGTAAGTGCCGGATGGCAACTCGCCGGGGGCATATTCGATCGCCCACTGGCCGTTTGCCCCCACCGTTGTCGGATGGGTCACGGTGCTGCCCGGAGTGGTGACGCTGACCGTCAGAGCCGCACCGGGTTCACCGGTGCCGGTCAGGGTAAAGCCTTCCGCGCGCTCTGCCCCGGAAATGCGGTTGTCGCCCGCTTGGGTTTCGTCGGTCCCGACCGCGATTTCGGTATCCACAAGGATGTCGCGCCGGGCGCTCGAGGTATTGCCCGCCGCATCGGTTGCAGTCACGATGGCGGTGGTTTCATATGTGCCGCCCGTCGCTGTGCCTGCGGGGAAGGTCACCGTCCAGTTGCCAGAGGCGTCGGTTGTCGCGGGGCGCGTGCTGCCCGCCCATTCGACAACAACCGTAGACCCGGCCGCCGATGTGCCGGACATCGTCACAGCGCCTGCTGCTTCAACGGCATTGACGATGTTGTCACCGGCAATTGCGTTCTGGTCGAAGGCAACGCTGATCTCGGTATCAACATCAAAGCTGCGAGTGACCGATGACGGGTTCCCTGCGGCATCCACCGTCGAAAGGGTGGCGGTCGCCTGATAGGTGCCTGCAGGCAAGGTGCCTTGCGGGAAGGTTTGCTGCCAGTTGCCCGACGCGTCCGAGGTTATCGTGCGGGTCACCGTCTGGCCACCGCCCTCGACAACCAGCGTCACAGTCGTATTGGGGCTGGTGCTGCCCGTCATGCTGAAGCCCGAGGCATACTCGGCCTGATTGACAAGGTTGTTTTCGGTCACCGGGTCAATGGAGACGGGATGCGGAATGGTGTCAATCACCAGCCGGTCGGTAATGACCGTGGTATTGCCCAGCGGATCTGTCGCGGTCACCTTGACGTCAAGGGTGCGCTCTCCGCCTGCAATCTCGGACTGGCTGAACGTGAAGGACCAGTTCCCCTGTGTGTCGATCACGGCATCGCGCGTCAGGCCGCCAACCTCGATCCGAACCGTAGCGCCCGGTTCGCCTTCGCCGGCAATGGTGATGCCGTCGGCATAATCTGCGAGGTTCTCCAGATCGCCCACGCTTTCGGTGCCGGTCGTGACTTCGACCGCGGGGGGCGTCATATCGATGATGTAATCCGGCCCATCCAGAACATGTTCGGTTCCGCCCGGTTCCGTCACGACCACAACCGAGGAATAGCTGCCATCGGCGGGCAATTCATCGCCTTCGAAGTCTACAGCCCAAGTGCTGTCCGACCCGATCACCGTGGTCTGAGTGCTGTTACCTACGGTCACGACAACAGCATCCCCGGGCTCGCCGGTGCCGCTGATTTCAATGACCGGATTGGCCGTGTTGGTGGTCAGAATGTCTTGGTCGTTCGGATTGTTGACTGTCGGCGGCACACGTGTGTCCCCGCCACCACCGGGCGTCGTATCGCCACCGCCGCCGGGTGTCGTGTCGCCGCCACCACCGGGCGTCGTATCGCCACCGCCGCCGGGTGTCGTGTCCCCGCCACCACCGGGCGTCGTATCGCCGCCACCACCGGGCGTCGTATCGCCGCCACCACCGGGCGTCGTATCGCCGCCACCACCGGGCGTCGTATCGCCGCCACCGCCGGGTGTCGTATCGCCCCCACCGCCGGGTGTCGTGTCGCCACCGCCGCCGGGCGTCGTATCGCCGCCACCGCCGGGTGTCGTATCGCCCCCACCACCGGGTGTCGTATCGCCGCCACCACCGGGCGTCGTGTCGCCACCGCCGCCGGGCGTCGTATCGCCGCCGCCACCGGGCGTCGTGTCCCCGCCGCCGCCGGGCGTCGTGTCACCACCACCACCGGGCGTCGTGTCGCCACCGCCGCCGGGCGTCGTGTCGCCACCGCCTCCGGGTGTCGTATCGCCACCACCGCCGGGTGTCGTGTCACCGCCACCACCGGGCGTCGTGTCGCCGCCACCACCGGGTGTCGTGTCCCCGCCGCCGCCGGGCGTCGTATCGCCACCACCGCCGGGTGTCGTGTCCCCGCCGCCGCCAGGCGTTGTGTCACCACCACCACCGGGTGTCGTATCGCCACCACCGCCGCCGCCGCCACCGCCACCTGCAGCCAGGCCGAGGCCGAGCAGACCCGCGCCCGCTGCGCCAACTCCGCCCATGCCGCCGAGCATTGCGGGCGCGAAAAGACCCATGCCTGCGGGTTCATCCCCGATTGCCGAGTCGTCGATCACGCCGTCTGCTTGCGTAAAGCGCAGATCGTCCAGCGGGCTCCATTTTTCCATGGGTTGTGCCGGGCCATATTGCGCCGTCAGCACACCGCTTCCATCACCGGAAAGCATTACCTCGGTGATCTGGTCATTCGAACTCAGATAAAGATGCGCACCGCCCGTTGCATCGAAGTATCCTGCCAGAACGATCACACGCCCATCGGCCAATGTGATGACAAGGTCACGACCTTGCTGTTCATAGGCTACAACGCTCGACGGGGAAATGTTCAGCGAAACGCTGTCACCCGATCCTACTTGAATGAAATTTGCTTGTCCCTCGCCAGCCACTGTCCCATGCTGACGACCGCCCGCAGAAGTGCGGACGGCGAAGTTAATCGCCGTTACCATTTTACTACTCCGCCTCAAACCCGGATCTTTTTTGATCCGATGTGATTATTAGCCCTCGTTCGAGGTGCAATTGATCGGAGGATACAGCCGAACGATCCCTATTTCTAGGGGCTATGTCATGGGACAGCCGCGATTGCGCCGCTTTTTCGCCAAGATTTATTCTGTAAGGTTGTGGGGCGGGTGAATTACATATGCTTAGGGTTGAGCATTTGTTAGCGTAAGCGTCTGCCCGCTGCGTCAAAATAAAACGCCCGCTTGTCATCCGGTTCAAGTGTCACATCACTATCGACACTATGATCGTGTTCTCCGAACAAACGTACGGTTAAAAGCCCATGCGGATGCGTGCGGATATAAACCAGAGTTTCCCCGCCCAGCTTTTCCACATGGCTGACGGTCCCTGTAATTGACCCGTCTTTCTTGATTTGCAGATGCTCCGGACGAATACCCGTAGTTTCTCCCGGTAAACCCAGAGGGCCCGACTTCAGGAAATTCATTTGAGGACTGCCAATGAAACCTGCAACAAAGGTATTGTCAGGATCGTTATAAAGATGCATCGGACTGCCCACCTGTTCCACTCGACCGTCCCGCAAGACCACGATCTTGTCTGCAAGTGTCATGGCCTCTACCTGATCATGTGTCACATAGATCATTGTCGCACCAAGCTCGCGGTGCAGGCGGGCAATTTCTATACGCGTCGCCACACGCAGCGCGGCGTCAAGGTTTGAGAGCGGCTCGTCAAACAGGAACAGTTTTGGCGTTCGCACGATGGCCCGCCCGATCGCCACGCGCTGCCGCTGCCCGCCCGACAATTCCGCGGGCCGGCGGTCCAGCAGCTTTTCCAAAGACAGCATCGTCGCAGCCTTGTCGGTGGCACGCAGGATATCTGCCTTGGCAACCCCCGCTTGCTTGAGCGCAAGCCCCATGTTGTCACGCACGGTCAGATGGGGGTAAAGCGCATAAGACTGGAACACCATCGCAAGTTCGCGTTTGGCCGGTGCCACATCGTTAACGCGCTTGCGATCCAGCAAGATATCCCCGCCGGTCGCGTCTTCCAGCCCCGCGATGATACGCAGCAGCGTCGACTTTCCACAGCCAGACGGGCCGACGAACACGCAAAACTCACCTTCGGCAACCTCCAGATCAACGCCCTTGATCACATCGGTAGACCCGAAGGACTTGGTGACCGACTTCAGTTCCAGCGCACCCATGGCAGCCTCACAATTTGACAGGTTGGCCAGAGCGCACCGACTCGTCGGCGGCAAGGCAGATGGCAAGCGACTGGATGGCATCCTGCATATGGCGGGACAGATCCAGATCTTCGGTAATCGCGCGCAGCATGAAGGCCTGCTCCCGCTCGCACAGGTCTTGATGCCCGGGCTCGTCGGCCATGTTCAGGTCTTCATCCGGCTGTCCGTTGCGATGCACCCGGATCACCGAGGTCTTGGTATGGGTGTCATGATCGTCCGACTTGGCCCCTTCCGGCATGCGGATAGACACGGCGCCCCTCGGGCTTACGACGTCTTTCACAAAAAATGCTGTGTCGGACATCATCGGACCCCAGCCTGCCTCGTACCAGCCAAGGCTGCCATCGGCGAACAACACCTGAAAATGGCCGTAGTTATACATGTCGGGCGCAATCTCGTCGGAAAGCCGAAGGCCCATGCCACGCACCTCCACCGGGCGTGCATCGGTGATCTGGCACATCACATCGACGTAATGCACCCCGCAATCGACGATGGGCGAGGTGCTTTGCATCAGCGTCTTGTGCACCTCCCATGTCGGGCCGCTGCTCTGCTGGTTCAGGTTCAACCGAAACACATAAGGCCCGCCAAGCGCCCGCGCCTCATCGATCAGCCGCATCCAGCTGGGGTGATGGCGAAGGATATAGCCCACCACCAGCTTCCGCCCGTTCGCCACGGCACAATCCACCACACGCCGCGCATCCGCCACCGTTCCGGCCAGCGGCTTTTCGACAAAGACATGCGCCCCCGCCTCCATCGCCGCGCAGGCATAGTCTGCGTGGCTGTCGGTGTAGGTCGAGATATTCACCAGATCGGGTTTCAGGCGCGCCAAGGCTTCGTGAAAATCCGGGGTGACCGGGTAGTCCGCCAGTTCCGGGTCCAGCCGCGGTGTGCTGCGGTTCACCATGCCGACAAGGTCAAACCCCGGATTCCGGTGATAGGCAAGCGCATGGCTGCGCCCCATCGTCCCAAGTCCCGCCACGAGTGTTCGGATCATTTCACAGCCCCCGCCGTAATGCCGCGGATCAACTGCCGCGAGAAGATGAGATACAGAACCAACACCGGCAGGATGGCGAGGCTCAGCGCCGCCAGAACCGCATTCCAGTTGGTGACAAACTGCCCGATGAACACCTGACTGCCCAGGGTGATGGTCTTCACCTCTTCTGCCGGAGCAAGGATCAGCGGGAACCACAGATCATTCCAGATCGGGATCATGGTAAAAACTGCCACGGTCGCCATCGCGGGCCGCACCAGCGGCAAGACGAGCGTGAAGAAAATCGCATACTCCGAAAGCCCGTCGATGCGTCCGGCGTTCTTCAGATCGTCAGACACGGTCTTCATGAACTCTGACAGGATGAACACCGCCAGCGGCAATCCTTGTGCGGTGTAGACGAGGATGAGCGCCGTGAGTGTATTGACCAGCCCGCCCGCCACCATGATCTGCAAGATGGCCACGGTGCCAAGCCGGATGGGAATCATGATGCCCAAGGCAAGATAAAGGCCCATCAGCAGGTTGCCCTTGAACCGGTATTCCGACAGCGCAAAAGCCGCCATCGCCCCGAACAGAAGTACAAAGAACAGGCTTGCGACGGTGACGATCATCGAGTTCTGGAAGTAGCCAAAGAAATCCCCCTGCTTGAGAACAGTGGTATATCCGACCAGGTCGAAATGCTGCGGCCAAGGCAGCGCCAGTGGGTCGGCAAAGATCGCGCGGCGGGATTTGAAGCTGTTCACGACAGTGACAAATACCGGGAAAAGGGCGATCACAGTCCATGTGATGAGGATGGCATGGGCAGCAATGGTGCGCCCTATGGATGTGCGTGCGCGTGCCATCAGAACTGGTACCTCCGCAACCGGGTCTGGATACCGAAGAGATAGATGCAGACCCCAAGCAGGATGATCCCGAACATCGCCCCCGCAATTGCCGAGCCCATGTAGGGATCGCCCAGTTGCAGCTGAAACCCGAAGAAGGTGCGATACAGGAAGGTGCCCAGAATATCGGTGCTGAAATCCGGCCCCGCCAGCGCGCCTTGCGCCACATAGATCAGATCAAAGGCGTTGAAGTTGCCTACAAAAGTCAGGATCGAGATGATCCCGATGCTCGGCAGGATCAGCGGCAACTTGATCTTCCAGAACTGGCTTGCCCCGGTAATCCCGTCCATTTCGGCGGCCTCCAGCACCTCGTCGGGGATCGACAGAAGGGCTGCATAGATCAGCATCATCGGTATGCCGACAAACTGCCAGACCGAGATCAGCGCCAGCGTGGTCAGCGCATACTCTTCCCGCCCCAGCCAAGGCGCAAACAGGCTTTTCAGTCCTACCAGATCCAGAAGCCCCGGCGCGATGCCCCAGATGGGCGACAGGATCAGCTTCCATACGAAACCGACGATCACGAAACTCAGGATGGTCGGAATGAAGATCGCGGTCCGGTAAAAGGCCGCCATGCGCAGTTTTGGCGTCGAAAGGATCGCTGCCAGGGCGATGCCGATGGGGTTTTGCACCAGCATGTGGATCAGGAAGAACCAGGCATTGTTGCCGAGGGCATTCCAGAAAGAGGCTGACCAGCGGGGGTCGCCAAAGAGCGTGGCAAAGTTCGCCAAGCCGACAAATTGCACTCCGTCAGGGCCTTTGTTGAACAGGGACAGGTTCAGCGTCCCGATCAGGGGTATGATCATGATTGCGGTATAGACCAAAACCGCAGGCGCAAGAAAAACGGCAATATGCCAGCGCACTGGCTTTCGCGCAGCCATGTCCTTCCCCTTTTCATCTGTTTGAAAATATCCTCGGGGTGGTCTGGAGGGGCAGACAGCCCCTCCAGTCCCGCAACTTCAGCCTGCGCTTACTTTTGGGGCTCGTACCAGCTTGCCAGCCCGTCTTGCAGCCGCTTGGCGGCATCGGCTGGGGTTTCCGACCCGCGGATCACGTTGGCCGACGCGTTCCAGGTCTCGTTCTCCAAGTTCGGCGTTCCGCGCGACAGGATCTGATAGGTCGACCGGATCGTTGGTTCGCACTTGCCGCGCCACGAGACGAATTCCTGCGCCAGCGGGTCTTGCATCTCTACCGGAGTGGAGTTCAGGCTGAAAAAGCCGGGCAGGGCGTTGGCATAAAGCGTCGCAAATTCGGGGCTTGCCACCCAATCCAGAAACACGCGCGCAGCCTCGGCATTCGGCGACTTGGCATTCAGACCGATCGCAATATCTGTGTGGTCGCTGATATAGCAGGTATCGCCCTCTGCGGCGACTGGCGGCGGGAAGGCCCCCATCTTGAAATCAGCCTGCGCGTTAAAGCCTGAAATTTCCCATGACCCTGCGGGATAGATCGCGGCACGGCCGAGGGTGAACAGGTTCTGGCTGTCCGGATAGGTTTGCGCTTCAAAGCCGTCGCCCAGATAATCCTTCCACTTTGCCAACTGCTCGAACGGGGCCACCCATTGCGGGTCTGTCAGCTTTTGCTCGCCTGCGATCAGGGCGCGGCGGCCCTCCTCACCCTTCCAGTAGTTCGGGCCAATGTTGTTGTATCCCATCGTCGCGGCTTCCCACTGGTCGTTGGTGCCCATCGCCATCGGAATATAGGTGCCATCCGCCTTGATCTTGTCGAGCGCGGCAAAGAATTCGGCTTCGGTGGCAGGAACCTCGATGCCAAGTTCGGCAAAGGCATCGGCGTTGTAGATGAACCCGTGGATGACCGACGCCATCGGCACGCAGAACGTCGCCGCGCCATCATCGGTCTGCCATGCCGATTTCGCCACATCCGAGAAATTGGCCATGCCCGCAAGATCGGTCAGATCGGCAAGATGGCCTTGGTTGAACAATTCCAGCGAAGCATCGAAGGGGCGGCAGGTGATCAGATCACCGGCGCTCCCCGCCGCCAGTTTCGAGTTCAGCGCGGCGTTGTACTCGGCCGGTGCAGAAGGCGCGAAAACCACCGAAATCTCAGGGTGCTGCGCGTTGAACGCGGGAATGATCGTGTCTTGCCAGATCGTCAGATCATCATTGCGCCAGCTTTCGATGGTCAACGTGGTCTGCGCAAGCGCCGGCCCGGCCAGCAGGGTGCTGGTCAACAGGGCAGTAAGATAGGTCTTGTTCATCGTCGTCTCCCGGTTGGTGGGCTTTTTGCCCGGTTGGTCTTTATTGGTTTTCAAGGAGCGCAGGGGCCAGATGCCCGCCGGTGCGGACAAGCGCCGCCTCGGCCTCGGGGCGGGTCATGCCCGTGGCCACCAGAATCGCCGGTTTTACGGCGCCCTCGGTTTCATCGAGTGCCGCCTGTGCCGCTGCGATGTCGGCGCCGGAAACAGCGGCCACGATGCGCGCGGCACGGTCCAGCAGTTTGATATTGTCTGCGGTCAGGTTGACCATGAACCCGTCAT
Source organism: Pseudotabrizicola algicola (assembly GCF_010915705.1). Taxonomy (GTDB): domain Bacteria; phylum Pseudomonadota; class Alphaproteobacteria; order Rhodobacterales; family Rhodobacteraceae; genus Pseudotabrizicola; species Pseudotabrizicola algicola. The sequence continues at coordinate 624,150 of NZ_JAAIKE010000002.1, read as the reverse complement.
ACACATGGCCCAGATGCAGCCCGACCAACACCGAGATCATGTTCAGTGCGATCTTCTGCGCCGATGCCGCCCCCATCCGGGTAGACCCGGTGATGATTTCGGGGCCGGTGTCCAGCACCACGGGAATGTCGGCCAGAGCCAAAAGATCGGCCTCCGCCGTGTTCGACAAACCGACAACGACGGCTCCGCGTGCCTTTGCCTCTTTTGCAACTGCAAGCGTATACGGTGTCCGCCCCGAGGCCGCGAGGCACAGGATGGTATCGCCCGCACCAATCTGTGCGCGGGCGATGTCGGCAAGCGCAAGCTTCGGATCATCCTCAACCCCGCCCTGCATGTGCAAAAGCGCCTCAACCCCGCCTGCGAACAGCATCGGAACGCGGTCAGGGGCGATACCGAATGTGCCGGGCAGTTCGAGACAATCGGCAAGCGCCATCAGGCCGGACGACCCTGCTCCGGCATAACCCATTTTCCCGCCAGCCCGCAGCGCCTGCGCGCCTGCCTGTGCGGCGGCTATGATCTGGGGAAAGGCCGGGGTCAGCGCGGCAATCGCTCCGTGCTGGCTTGCCAGGATCCGTGACAGAACATCAGCCCCCTGCGCGGCGTGAAGATTGGCCGACAAGATGTGGCGGCTTTCTGTCCTGCGCTCTGCCAACTGATTCTCTCCTTGCCCCCGTCTTGCCTAAGACAATGCCAAAACAATACCAATTGTAAAGAATTAAGTTGTGAACCCGCCATTTCGGCTCATAATGAGGCGACAGAAAGATACCACTTTCAAAATGGTATTGTTTTGGTATCTTGCCTGCAAAGGGGGAATCGGATGCAGCTTTTTCTGGGAATCGATGGCGGCGGTACCGGATGTCGGGCTGTGGTCGCCGATCAGGACGGGTTCATCCTCGGGCGTGGATTTGGTGGCCCCGCAAACATTGCCTCGGCTCCCGATGCGGCGCGTGACAGCATTTTGGCGGCAACGCATGCGGCAATGTCGGCTGCGCTGGGCGCTAAGCCTTCGGCGCAGGATTTGTCGTCCCTGCGCGCGGGTCTGGGTGTGGCGGGGGCAAACGCCGCCGGTGCCGCGGGCCGACTCAGGCTTGCGCTTCCGTTTGCTCGGGCGCGTATTGAAACAGATGCCGTGGCCGCCGCGCTTGGCGCCTTGGCCGGGTCAGACGGCATTGTCGCGGCGATGGGCACGGGCTCGGTTTTTGCTGTCCGGCAGGGGGATAAGATCCGCTGTTTTGGCGGCTGGGGTCTGGTTCTGGGGGATGAGGGCAGCGGCGCATGGCTTGGGCGCGCGGCGCTGTCACGGGCCTTGCGCGCAACCGACGGTTTAGAAGGCATGACTCCGTTTCTGGCGCAACTTCTGCAGGACCATGGCGGCGCGGCGGGCATTGTCAGCTTTGCACAATCCGCGCTCCCGACCGATTTTGCAGCGCTTGCGCCGTCGATCGTGCAGTCGGATGACCCTGCCGCACAGGCCATCTGGGCACAGGCCACGGCAGACGTCGCCACCGTTCTGTCCCATCTGGTGGCATTGGCACCCTTGCCGGTGACCTTCATCGGCGGCCTCGGTTCCAGCTATGCCGCTGCCCTGACGCAGTTTGCGCAGGTTGCGCCAAAGGGTTCGGCGCTTGACGGAGCGCTGCTTTTAGCCAGAGAGGCGGGATGATGGACACGATCTTTTCTCCGGCAGGCTTCGAAGAGTCCGGCTCTGGGCCGCTCTATCTTCAACTCCAGAGGCGGCTCGTGGATGCCATCACTTCGGGTCGGCTGGCGGCTGGGGACAGCCTGCCTGCGGAACGTGACATGGCCAGCATGACAGGGCTGTCGCGGGTGACGGTTCGCAAGGCAGTGCAAGCGCTTGTGGCGAATGGCCAGCTTGTGCAGCGGCGGGGATCGGGCACTTTTGTGGCTCCAAAGGTGGAACGGCTGGAACAGGCATTGTCTTTGCTGACCTCGTTCACGGAAGACATGGCGCGCCGTGGGAAATCGGTGGAATCCGTCTGGCTGTCACGGCAGGTCGTGACGCCCTCACCCGAAGAGGTGATGGCACTTGGTCTTGGCATCGGGGACCGCGTTGCGCGGCTGGAGCGTGTGCGCCGTTCCGATGATGTGCCACTGGCCATCGAGCGTGCCTCGCTGTCAACGGCGACCTTGCCTGATCCCGGGATGGTGGAGACCAGTCTCTACGCCATTCTGGAATCGCGCGGCCTGCGGCCTGTCCGGGCCGTGCAGCGCATTTCGGCGGCCAATCTTGGCGGCAGAGATGCCGAGTTGCTGGGTGTGCCAATCGGCGCGGCGGGGCTTCGAATTGAACGTATCGGCTATTTGCCATCGGGCCGGGTGGTTGAATTCACCCGCTCACTCTATCGCGGTGATGCCTATGACTTTGCCGTGGAACTGACCCTGTCGCCGCAAGGCGGCCCATCGGAAAGGACACCGACATGACCCAAACGCATATGGCACGCGAAGTGGCAGAGATTCCGGCCGCCGTCGCGCGATTTCTGGCGCAAAGTGGCCCTGCGGTGCAAGACGCGGCACAGGCCATGCAAGCCCTCGACCCAAGGCTGATTGTGACCGTGGCCCGCGGGTCTTCGGATCATGCGGCGACTTATCTCAAATACGCTGTCGAGTTGATGGCGGGGGTGCCTGTCGCCTCGGTCGGCCCTTCTGTTGCGTCGATCTATGGGCGCCCGCTCCGGCTGGACGGGGCGGTTTGCGTTGGCATTTCCCAATCCGGCCAAAGCCCCGACATTGTCGAGATGATGCGCGCGGGTCGCAGTGGCGGGGCTCTGTCCGTTGCCATCACAAACTTTGCCGACAGCCCTATGGGAGCGGCCTCGAACCATTGCCTTCCCTTGCAGGCAGGGGTGGAGCAGAGCGTTGCGGCAACCAAGACCTTTGTGGTCTCGGTCTTGGCTGGCCTGACGCTCGTGGCGGAATGGCAGCAGGACAATGACCTGCGCCGCGCCATCGCAGCCTTGCCCGATGCGCTGGAAAAGGCGCTGCATCTGGATTGGTCGCCCTTGGCCGCACGCCTTTCGCGCGCCAATTCGGCCTATGTTCTGGGGCGCGGTCCTGCCTTTGCCATCGCGAACGAATGCGCGCTGAAGTTCAAGGAAACCTGCGGTCTCCATGCTGAATCCTATTCCGCCGCCGAGGTTCTCCACGGCCCCGCCGCGATTGTTCAGGCGCAGTTTCCCGTTCTGGCCTTGGGCGTGGCGGATGCCGCCCTGCCGCATGTGATCACCACGGCCGAGCGACTGGCTGCGCAGGGTGCAGATGTGTTCCTGACGGGCGCAGCGGGCAAGGGTGTCACACAGCTTCCCTCGGTGCCGGACCTGCATCCTTTGGTTGCCCCGCTAGTGCTTGCCACCGGCTTTTACAGCTTTGTCGAGGGCCTTGCCCGTCGCCGCGGATTTGACCCCGACACGCCGCCGCATCTGCGCAAGGTGACGGAGACTGTCTGATGACCACCGCTTTCATCGGCGCGCGGATTTTTGATGGCGTCCTTCTGCACGATGATGCGGTTCTTGTCATCGAGAACGGCGAGGTGGTGGAGCTTGCCGCCTCGGTGCCTGCGGGGGCCGAAGTGACGGATCTGGGCGGGGGCATCCTCTCGCCCGGTCTGCTTGATCTGCAGGTGAATGGCGGTGGCGGGTATATGGTCGATGGAAGGGCAGGCGTGCAGACCTTGTGCGCCATCTGCCAGACACACGCCCGTATGGGAACGACGGGCATTCTGCCGACCCTCATCACCGACACCTTCGATGCAACCGCCCATCTGATAGAGGCCGGTATTGCCGCAATCGGGGTGCAGGGCTTTCTGGGCCTGCATCTGGAAGGCCCGCATCTGGACCCGCGACGCAAGGGTGCCCATGATCCGGCATTGATCCGCCCGATGGAGGATCGCGATCTTCGGCTCCTGATCCGCGCCGCCCAGCGCCTGCCCGCGCTTATGGTGACTGTGGCCCCATCCGCCGTGCTCCCCGAACAGATCGAGGCCTTGGCCGCTGCGGGTGCGGTTGTCAGCCTTGGCCATTCGGAATGCACCTATGCCGAAGCGGAAGCAGCCATCGCAGCGGGTGCGCGCTGTGCCACGCATCTGTTCAATGCGATGAGCCAGCTCGGCAACCGGGAGCCGGGGCTGGTCGGCGCAGTGCTGAGCCACGACATTGCCGCAGGGATCATCGCAGATACCATTCACGTTGCTCCTGCCACACTGCGGATTGCGCTGTCATCACGTCCGGACGGGTTGTTTCTGGTATCGGATTGCATGGCCGCTGCCGGAACGGACCAGACAGAGTTTACGCTTGGAGGGCGCAAGATTTTGCGCCAAGGCGGCAGACTGACGTTGCAGGACGGCACCCTTGCGGGGGCTGATCTCAGCCTCCCGCAGGCAGTCTCGACTATGGTTCACAAGATCGGCCTTTCGCCGGAAAAGGCTTTGGCGATGGCGACACGCGCGCCTGCACAGGTGATCGGGCGTGAAGATCTGGGGCAGCTAACGGCAGGTGCGCGGGCCGATCTGGTGCATCTGAGCCCGGCGTTCGATGTGCTGGCGGTTTGGCAGGGCGGAGAGCGCAGGGTCTAATCCTGCCGTTTCCAGCGCTCGCCCGCCTGTTCTGCGGTGTAATAGCCCAAACGGATGTCCTCAGCGATCCTTGCCGGATCACGCCATGCCGGATCGCCAAAACCGCCCCCGCCGGGGGTGCGCACCCGCACCCTGTCGCCCGGTTGAAGCAAGATATCTTGTGCCTTGGAAAGATGCGGTGGCACAAAAACAGTGTCCCGCTGCATCACCTCGACACGGTTCACGGCCCCATCCTGACCGCCAAGCGCGCCCAAAGGCCCCGTGCGCCCGTGATCCATAACAAAGCTTGCGCGGGCTTCACCCCGCAGCAGTTCGATCTCGTAGTCCAGACCGAAGCCGCCCCGTTGCTGGCCGGCACCGCCGCTGCCCTCGTGCAGGGCGTAACGGCGATAGAGCACAGGAAACTTCTGCTCCATGATTTCAACCGGTGGCGCCTTCGAAATGCCGATGGTCGAGCAGCCGTTCGACAGCCCGTCATGGTCGGCATTGCCACCATAACCGCCCCCGGAAATCTGATACATGACGTAGCTTTGCCCAGAGGCTGGATCAAACCCGCCCAGACCGAAATTGCCGCTTGTTCCTGCGGGTGCGGCAGGCACGCGATCAGGAATGGCTTGCACCAAGGCGGCGAAAACCGCTTCGGCGATGCGCTGGCTGACTTCCGCCGCGCAGCCAGAGACGGGCCGCGGGTATTGGGCATCCAGAAACGTGCCTTCCAGTCCGACGACCTGAAGCGGCTCGAACGCACCTGCGCTGATAGGAACATCGGGGAAGATATGACGCATCGCCAGATACACTGACGAAAGCGTGGTCGCCCGAACCGAATTCATCGGCCCCATGCAGGGGGGGGAGCTTTTGGAGAAATCGAACAGCAGACCCTGACCGGATTTGGACACGGTGACGGTGATGTTCAGCGGCGCATCGACAACGCCATCTGAGTCGACAATGGCCGTTGCGCTGTAATCTCCGTCCGGGATCAGGTCTATCATCGCCCGCATCTGCTGCGCGGCGCGGGTGCGCATTTCCTCAATTGCGGCTGAAACCGTGGCATCGCCATAGCGGTCGAGCAGAACCGCCAGCCGATCAGCCCCGACCATAAGCGCACTGGCCTGCGCCTGCACGTCACCGATCCGCTGATCGGAGACCCGGATGTTAGAGCAGATGATCTGCCAGATTTCTGTATCCAGCACGCCCTTCTTGAACAGTTTTACCGGAGGAATCCGCAGCCCTTCCTGTTCGGCGCTGATGGCGCTGGCACTGAAACCGCCTGGCACCATCCCCCCGGTGTCTGGCCAGTGGCCGGTATTCGACAGCCAGCAGAAAATGCGCCCGTCGCGCCAGACCGGCATGGCAAAACGCACATCCATCAGATGAGTGCCCCCGAGATAGGGATCATTCACCATATAGATGTCGCCCTGTTCGGGGGCCGGCGTCACGCCGCTTTTGATGCGCTGCAAGATGCTCCGCGTCGAAAACTGCATGACACCCACAAAAACCGGAAGTCCTTTGGACCCTTGCGCGATCAGGCTGCCGTCTTCGGCACTATAGATGCCGTCAGATCTGTCGTCCGCCTCTGCAATGACAGGGGAAAACGCAGCGCGGCTGAAACTAAGGTCCATTTCATCGCAGACTTGCTGCAATCCGGCCTGAATCACTGCGAGCGTGACGGGGTCAATCATGCCGAACCTCGACAATCAAGTTGCCATCGGGATCAGAGGTGACATGGCAGTCCGGCTCGATCATCACCGTGGTGTCCATCTGCTCGATGATCGCGGGGCCACTCAGCGAAAGGGAAAGCGGCAAATGATCCCGCCAATAAACCGGCGTGTGAACCCAGCTCCCGTCAAACCACACCTGCCGCCATTCCGAAGGCACCGCTTCGGCCCGCCGCTCTGATCGGTCTATCAGCGCCGACAGGTCCATCTCCGGCCTCTCCCCGATGACAGAGACGTTCAGGTTCACCAGATTGGCCTTGATGCTGGGCAGGTCGACACGAAAGCGCTGGTGATAAGCCTCTTCGAACAGGCGCTGCAGATCTTGTCTTGACGGTTGGCCATGTGGCAACGCCACCCGCATCAGATGCGTCTGCCCCACAAACTGCATGTCGGCGGAATACTCGGCACGAACGTTGACCAGACGGATGTTTTCCGCCCCGATCAACTTGCGCCCCTCTGCCTCCTGCTCGGCAAAAATGGCATGCACAGTGTCTATATCCACCCGATCAACCGGCTGGTTAAGCGTGCGCACAAAGTCTTGGCGCAGGTCCGCCACCACACAGCCCAGCGCATTCGTAATGCCCGGTCGTGCCGGAATAAGCACGGTTGGCACCGCCAGTTCACGCGCCAGAGCCACAGCATGTAACGGGCCGGCACCGCCAAAAGCAAAAAGCGCGAAATCCCTCGGATCGGCCCCCACAGAAAGCGAGACCATTCGAATGGCACCGGCCATATGGGTATTGGCTATACGCACCACAGCTTCGGCTGCCTGTTCCACGCTCAGCCCGAGGGGCGCGGCGATCTGTTCGGCCATCGCCTCCCGCGCCGCCAGCGCCGCTTGCCCGAACCGGCCAGCGGGCAGGCGGCCCAACAGCAGATTGGCATCGGAAATCGTCACTTTGGTGCCGCCGCGCCCGTAACAGATCGGGCCGGGGCTGGACCCTGCGCTTTCCGGCCCCACCCGCAGCATGCCCCCTGCATCAATCCGCGCAATAGACCCGCCGCCCGCCCCGACTGTGCGCACATCCACCATCGGCACGTGGATCGGCATGGCATATTCAACCTCGATCTCGTTCGACACGGGCGCCCGCCCGTTGCGGATCATCGCGACATCGGTCGATGTGCCGCCCATGTCATAGGTAAGAAGATTCATCCGGCCCGCACGCCGTCCGGTCGCGATGGCAGCCATCACCCCTGAGGCGGGCCCCGACATGACGGTTTTCACCGCTTCTTTCGAGACGGTTCTGGCCGAAACCATACCGCCGTTGCCATTCATCACCAAAAGGTCACGCCGATACCCGCGGTCGGCCAGTTTGTCGGCAAGACGGGTGACATAGCGTTCCAGCAGCGGCTGGACGCTTGCATTGACAGCCGCCGTCACCCCCCGCTCGTATTCGCGGCTTTCCGACAGCAGTGAATGTCCGGTCGTGATATACGCGTTCGGCCAGACTTCGGCGACGATCTGGGCCGCGCGCAGTTCATGGCTGGGGTTGGCATAGGCATGCAGAAAGTGGATCACCACAGCCTCGCATCCCATCTCGATCAGGGTCTGTGCCGCCGATCTGACTGCGGTTTCGTCCAGTGCGGTAAGAACGGTGCCGCGCGCGTCCATACGTTCCGGCACTTCAAGCCGCAAATCGCGCGGGATGATGGGAACGAAGCGTCCTGTCATGCCGTAGGCCTTTGGCCGGGTGCGGCGGCCCAGCTCGAAAACATCACGAAAGCCGAACGTGGTGATCAGTCCGGTTCTGGCCAGCGCCCTTTCCAAGACGGCATTGGTCGTCGTGGTCGTGCCATGCACGATCAGATCAATCTCTTCCAGCGCAGCCCCGGCCTCGTCCAAAGCGTTCAAAACGCCGGGGGCCTGGTTGGGCAAGGTCGTGGGCACTTTTGCCAGGCGCACCGAGCCTGTCGCCGGATCGACGATAACCAGATCGGTAAAGGTGCCGCCCACATCGATACCTGCCACTAGCCCCGGCATCACACCCCCACAAACTGCTGAAACAGGGTCGAATCCGCTGTCAAATCTGCCCGCTCTGCGACATGTTCCACGCGGCCATGTGCCATGAAGGCGACTTTATCAGCGATGCGAAGAACGGTATCGACCCGTTGTTCGACAAGCAGCGTCGCAAGGCCGGTTTCCCGCAGGCGCAGCACCGTCTCTCGGATGAGAGAAATCATCGAAGGCTGTAGCCCCTCGCTTGGTTCATCCAGCAAGAGAACCTGCGGCTCCAGACACAGGGCGCGCGCGATGGCCAGCATCTGCTGCTCGCCGCCCGAGAGGGTGCTGGCCACCTGATCGAGCCGCTCGCGCAGCCGCGGGAAGAGGTCCAATACGAATTCCCGCCTGTGCAGACCCTTTTTGCGCGTCAATAGACCCACATCGATGTTCTCCGCCACTGTCAGCGGCCCAAAAAGGCGCCGCCCCTGCGGCACATAGGCGACGCCGTGCAAGGGGACCTTATGGGCCGGCAGTGTGTGGAGCGCTGCATCGCCCAGCAGGATCTGGCCAGACTGCACCGGAACAAGGCCCATGATCGCGCGCATCAGCGTCGACTTGCCCGCACCATTCCGCCCCATGATGCAGGTAACCTGTCCGGGCTGCGCCTGAAACGACAGATCCCGCAAGACTGTGACAGGGCCGTAGCCTGCCGTGATGCCTTCAACCCGCAGCATCGTCGCCCCCCAGATAGGCTTCCTGAACGGCTCTGTTCTGGCGGATTTGTGTCGGTGTCCCGATGGCCAAGACCTGACCGAAGTTCAGCACCGTAATGCGATGGGCCAGATCCATCACCACATCCATGTTGTGTTCTATCAGCAAGATCGTGGTGTTCGGCACCAAAGACCGGATCAGGGTCTTGAACCCGTCGATCTCGCCCGAGGCAAGGCCCTGCGTCGGCTCGTCCAGTATCAGCACAAGGGGTTTCAGCGCGAGGCCCATAGCCACCTCCAGCAGGCGCTGGTGGCCGTAAGACAATGTGCCTGCAATTGCCTGCTCCAGCCCTGTCAGTCCCACCTTCGCCAAGGCTTCGGCCACGCCCTCGGCCACGTTGCCAGCGCTATGGCTTTGCGATGCCAGTGCCACGTTGTCGAACACGGACAAACGAGGATAGACCGAGGTGATCTGGAAGGTATAGGCCACGCCCTTGCGCACGCGCTGATGCGCGGGCAATTGCGTGATGTCTTCTCCTTGCAGCCGGATGGTGCCCGACTGCACCGGAACCCGGCCGGAAAGCAGGCTGACAAAGGTTGTTTTTCCGGCGCCATTGGGTCCAATCAGACCGTGGATTTCACCGCTTTCCAGCGTGAAGTCTACGCCATCCACCGCGCGCAACCCGCCAAAACACCGTGTCAGGCCTTTGGCCTCGATCATGGCAGCCATTGCAGCACCCTTTCGCGCAAGCTGCCAAGGATGCCCTTGGGCGCGAACAGCACCAAGGCAACCAAGGCCGCCCCGACGACAAAGAAATAGGCATCGGTATAACCGCTTGTGATATCGATCAGATAGAACATCAAAAGCGCCCCGAGAAACGGGCCAAGCACCGTGCCGGCGCCGCCGAGCAGCACATAAAGCATGGGCAGAATGGAGTATTGGATCGTGGCAAAGCTGCCACCCACATAGCCAAAGAGCAGCCCGTAAGCCGCACCCGCCCCGCCGGCATAAACCCCGGACAGGATCAGTGTGATCAGTTTGACGCGGAAGGGGTCATAGCCAAGCATGCGGCTGCGCTCTTCATTCTCGCGCATGGCAACCATCACGCGGCCAAAAGGCGATCGCACCAGCCATAAACACAGCAGCAGGCCCGCGGCAAACAGCACGAAGGCGGCGATGAAACGGGGCGTGTCAGATGCAAGATCAAAGCCGAACAGCACCCTTGCGCTGCGTGCAACGACAAAGCCTTCGTCGCCACCTGTCCAACTGTTCAGGTAAAGCAGCGTCAGATATCCGGCCTGTGCGAACATCAGGGTCACGATCATGAAGCTGACCCCTGCCGTGCGGAGGGCCAAGATCCCGACCAGCCCCGCCATCACTCCGCCCGCCAACAGCCCGAGGATAAGGGCGGGAAAGGCGGCCACCTCCAGATGCCAGATCGGCAGGCCCATTCCATATAGACCGGCTGCAAAAAACAGCGCGTGGCCCAGCGACAACAAGCCGGTGTAGCCAAAGGCAAGGTTGTAGCCCATCGCAAAGACGGCAAGCACCATAATCCGCGCCAGATTGGTGGCGTGATAGGACGGCAGCACGAATTGCGCCAGAAACACCAAAGCAAGAACAAGGAGGTGAAGGCCCCAAGCCTTTGTTCCCGCACTCATGCCCGCGCTCCGAACAAGCCCTGCGGCCGGAACACAAGCACCAGCGCCACAAGCAGCGTGGCGATGATCTTGGCCAGAGTCGGGGAAAAGAACATGCTGATGATTCCGTCCGACAGCCCGATGACGAGCGCCGCCACCAAAGTGCCGCGGATAGAGCCGAGGCCGCCAATGATCACCACGATGAAGGACAGCAGCAGTGGGTCATGCCCCATAAGGTAATGCGCCTGCTGGATCGGAACGATCAACACCGCCGCCGCCGCCGCAAGGGCCCCGCCCAAGGCAAAAGTGCCAGCATAGACCCTGTCGACATTGATGCCAAAGGCCTGAGCCGTCTCGCGGTCCACCTGTGTGGCGCGCATGACCAGGCCGGCCTTGGTGCGCGTCATGAAAAGCCAGACCGCCAGAAGGATTGCCAAGGCCGCCGCCACCACAAAGAGTTTGTAGCCGGAATAGCCGAACCACGGCAGTTGGATACGCCACTGGAAGGGAGCCACCACCGGACGCGCGTCGGGGCCGTAAAAGGTAAGGGCGGCCTGCTGCAACATGTAAAGCAGCCCGATGGTCGCCACGATTGTCGCTTCGGGGTCGTAGTTCAGGCGTTTCAGGATGAGCGTATCCATCAGCGCGGCAATCGCCGCCACCAAAAGCGGAGCGATGATCAGGGCGGCCAACCATCCCATCGCGGGGGGCAAGGGAAGGTAAAAGGTGACGAACCAAGCAATGACCGCGCCCAGCATGTAAAGCTCGCCATGCGCGACATTGACCACCCGCATGACTCCGAAGACCAGCGAAAGCCCCACCGCAGTCAGCGCGAGCACAGCCGCCATGACGGTGCCTTCCAGCACGGCGAGCAAAAGAAACGGGCCAAAACTCATCTGCGCACGCGTGTCCCCCAGCCATCCACCCCCTCGCAGCGCCTCTGCGAGGGGGGAATGTGGCATGGCATGGCAAGACCTGCCCTATCAGGCGATGACCACACTCAGAAGCTCTGTGTCATATAGTCTACGGCGTCGGGGTAGATGCTGTCCTCGATGCTGGTTGTATGCACCTTTACCAGCTTGCCGCCTTCAACCTTGCTGATGAACTGGTGACCAAAGACCTGATGGGTCTTGCCGTTGAACACCTTGTCACCCTGCACGTGGGCAAGGCTTTCAGGCATCTCTGTCATCGCTTCTACAGCTTCGACAAACTTTTGCCGATCTGCCGGCCCCTGATAGCCTGCGGCTTCCATCCCTGCCTTGATGACATGCAAGGTTTCCCACACGCTGAACATATGCGCGTAGGTCGATACGTCTTTTGCGTCCGAAACCGACGCCCCGTTTGCATCCACCCCGACCGCGGCGCGATAGGCCACCTCGTGCTCGGACGCATCGGCCTGCTGGTTGCGGCAGTGGCCTTCCCAGAAATGGGTGCCCTCCAGAAATTCCAGACCCGGCGAGGCGATATCCACAGCCTCGAGCGAGTCGATGAAGCCAAAGATCTGCGGCTTGGCACCTAAGCCGTAAAACTCACCCAGTTCCTTCACGAAGGTCAGAACCGCAGGTCCGACCATGACGTGATACAGCACTTCGGTGTCATTGGGGATCTGCGGGAGATAGCGGGTAAAGCTTGTCTCGGTCGGCGGAACCGCAACCTTGGCAATCACCTCTCCGCCGCCCGCTTCGACCGCCGCAGAGAAAAAATCGCGGTGGTCATGGCCGAAGGCGTAATCCGGATACACCATCGTAACCTTCTTGCCCAAGTTGGCCAGAACCCAAGGGGCCATCGAGCTGACCTGCGCGCGCACATCGGTGATTCCGGGCTGCATCGTCCAGCGGTTCAGCATGCCGCTGGCAACGTGAAAGCCTTCCGAACAGACCAGATAGGGCACCTTCAGTTCACCCGCGCGCGGGGCAGAGCCGATGACGACATGGCTGAACAAGGGCCCGAAGATCAGGTCGCAATTGTGTTGGCTGGTGAGCTTTTCCACAACCTCCGCACCGCGCTTGGGGTCTGTCCCATCATCTTCGAACACAATTTCGACGGGCCGCCCGTTGATGCCGCCGGCATCGTTCACAACCTTCAGTGCGGCCTGTGCAGTGCGTTCATACCAGCGCCCGTAAGCGGCCCCGATGCCGGTGCGATGCAACTGAAATCCGAGCTTGATAGGGGCGGCCTGCGACCAGACAGGGGCTGCAAAGCCAGCCGTCAGCAATCCGGCACCCGCGCCCTTCAACACCGCGCGCCGCGAGGGGGCCATCCCGATGAGTTTTTGAGTCATGTCCAACATCTCCACTGTTGCGGGGCGCCTCTTGCGGGGCCTCGGAAAAACCTTTCGCCGGGACAAGCCATTTGTCCACGAATTTCTTAGCCTGTCCGCGCCGTAGACAACAGCCAAAGACCCAAAACGGTGTAGGCGACCATCAACACGGTCATCGGTGCATGCGCGATGGCTCGCAGATGGCCCACCATCCGCAAGGACAACACCACTGCGAGGAGATGTGCCGCAAGGATGGCGCCAAATTGCGCGGCATATATCATGGGCATGATCGTTTGATCGGTCAGAAAGCCGAAAGACACATAAAACGGCGGCAAGCCGAGATAAGCGTCACCGCGAAACCAAGGATCATTCAGCGCTGCCAACGTATATTGCCCCGCCGTCAACAGGGTGATCAGGTAGTGCGATGCATGGTATCCTGCTGCGATGGCCAGAAATGACAGCATCACCGGCCCGGCCGCAAATTCTTGGCCACCTAGTCTCTGGCCCAGTCGGATCACCGCCCAGATCGCGGTGACGGTCGAGGCCCACACGCATAGCAGCCCCAGAGTGTTGACCCAGATCACGGCCGATCGTCCCGTCGGCTCCAGCGGGTTCTCTCCGATGATACCGTGCCACCAAAAGGTTTCCATCAGCCCGTCAAACGTCAGCGCGGACAGAACCAGCGTTACAAAAGCCATTGCCGAGACCGACAACGGCGGCATGCGCAGCACCTGCGCGCCGGGCCAGCCCCGCATCAGCCGGGCGCGCGCCCCGTCGATTTCAAGCCAGACAGGCGAGACTTTGGCCAGATATCCCATCAGAACCGTCAGGAACTCGCCCTGTGCCAGCCAGTCCTCGCCCTCGGCCACAGCCAGAGCGAAAATGACCAGCCAATACGCCAAGGCCACCCAAGCCAGCACCGTCGGATCGTCGGGTGACATCGACATCAGTTGAAACCATGTGAACCCGGCAAAGCCGAGAACAGCGGGCCAGTAACCAAGGCGGTGCAGGCCAACCGCCCCTGTGCGCCCTATCAGGGTCCGGGCGATGCGCACCGGACCCGTCCAGGGGTTGAGGGGGCGCCACAGATTGCCAAACGCCATTGATGCAAGGGGCAGGGCTATCCACACGCCAGTCCAGAATACCAAGGTCATCAGATTGTGCATCGGGTCGCGCGCCCCGAACAGGCCCACCAGAACCAGCGCCAGAAAGCACAGGAACGACAGGTAGGATGACACGGTAAGGGGCACCCAGATTCGCCGCTCCAGTACCTGAACCGCGTCAAGCCGCGGCAGAGTGCGCGCCATTGCCCCCATGATTGCTGTTAAGGCAACCGTTAACGCGGCTCCGGCGATGTAATGCCCCGTTGGCAGCGTCAAGATTACCGAAGGCGGCAGGGCGCAGGCAAAGGCCGCACCTGGCAGGAGCGTCAGTGCCCCTGCAAGCGCCCTCATCTCAAGCCGTCCTCGCCCTTGACCTGACCAATCTCAAGTCCGCCCATGCGGGAATGAACCCGCCCCCCGCGCGCCATTGCCAAGGCGAACAGAACTTCACCGCTGCGGGGCCCGTCTTCGCAGGCGATAGTGATCGCATCGAAGCGTGAGCGCACATAGGCCGCGTTGAGATGGCCCAACGGAATATCAAGCGTGCTGCCCATCCCCCCGACCTTCATCGCCGAAGGCACGATAGCCCGGCATTCGCCCAGCCGCTCTCGCATCCCGTAACCCCCCGACACATGCCAGATAGCGCCATGTTCCGCCTCGCCCGCTTCGCCCACAATGGCCCCCTTGCCATAGGCGTCAATCCCGTCGCGCCCGCCCATTGCTGCCACCAGACGATCGGTCAGCATCAGGGCCAAGGGTTTGAGCGCATCCATCGCAGGCAGCAGGTTTTCTTCATAACGCCCGGCATAGGGGTTGCTGCAGATGGCATAGATCGCGCCGCGCAGCACCGGAAGGGTGGCGGCAGGGCCGCCTTCGTGCAGGATTTCCTCTATCTGGGTGGTGATCTTGCGCAGGACGAAATCAGTCAAAAGCAGGTTCCTTCAAGCGTAACGGGCCAAGCGTGCGTGTCTGAGGGTGCAGGAAAAGCGCGGCGGCTTCAATAAGTCCGCGCTGGTGAAAGTCTGCGGCCGCCATCTCGCCCGCGTCAAGCGCCTGCGCAATGTCTTCAGCCGTCAGGCCGAAGACGGAAACAGTCACCAGCCGCGCCCCCAGATCACTCTCGGCCTGCAGGTCTGACGCGGGTTGGCGCAATATTCCCGGATGATCGGGCAGGTCAACAGCATTGGCAATCATCGTGGCCGCTGCGTCCGCCTCTGCCGCTGTTCTGGCAAGAACAGTCACTGAATCGGCAATCCCCAGGGACCAGCTTCGTCCGCGCCAACCGGATGTGGCAATGCCGCGCACCGCATCTTCGGCCCGCACTGTCACGCGGGCCGGCAGATCTGATCCGACCGCAACGGCGCAAGTCAGGCTGTGACCGGGCGCGAGGTGCAAGGCGATGTCGCCGCCATTGTTGACATAGGCGCGCGTGATGCCATCGATGGCGACCTCTGCACAGATCGCATCCGCCACAGCGCCCGCCACTGCCGCCATCGGTGTGATGAACTTTGGTGCAAAATGTCTGGTCGCTGCCGCCATCTTGCGCGCAACATGGCCTGTCGGCTGCCCGCCTTCTTGGCGCAGAAGGGGAAGCTCTGACACCAATTCCGCAAGAATAGAGCCGAATCTTGCTGACGCGCGCCGCTCTGCCTCGGCAGTCGCCATCGGATCGCCCCAGGTCTGGAGGATAAGATCAATCGGGCCGTGGTGAAGGTGAAGCCGACCGTCCGGCAGCCGGGCGATGACGGCTCCGGTCATGGACCGCGCGCGGGTGGCGGCTGGATACGCGCCTCTACCTGATATTCGCCTCCCTCAAGACGGGTCTGTGCAAGATCGCGTATGGCATCTTCATGCCCCCCCATCGCCAGATACGCCGCACGGGGCAGGGTAAATTCGAGCGGCGCGACAAGTGCGGGAGTCGGCACATAGCCAAAGGCACCCGCAGGCAGGCGCGTAACATCCACCATGAAGGTGATGCCGCCGCCGGGCCAGACATAACAGTCCGCCCCTCCGCTTGTCAGTCGGGTCTCTCCGGCCTGCACCGACCGGGTAAGCCGCACCGGGTTTTGTGTGACCCCGGCCCGCAAAGACCCTCCGGCACCCCCGATGAACAGCACAGTGCAAAGCGAGGGCTCGCAGTTTTCGTCGATCATGGCGACTGTCGCCCGCAGCGCCTCTGGCAACGGCTGCTTTTGGGGTGTCAGGCTCTCATCAAGCTCGTAATAGGCATATTCCTCACCGGTCGTAGACACCATAAGCAGGCGCAAGCCCGGTCTGGCGCCGCGCTTGGCCTCCCACGGGGCCAAAATGTCCAGCGGATCGCTGAGCTTGGTTCCACCCCAGCCAAGCCCGGGTTCGGAGACGCGGAAATAGCGGCCCGGTGTGGACCGATGGCCTTTGATCCGGATGCCTGTCGGCTGCCAGCCCAGCACCTTTCCGGCCTGATGTTCGCTGACAACTCCGGTGATGTGGTCATCGACCACCACCACCTCATCCACAAGGCCCACCCATTGGCTTGCAAACATGCCGATTGTGGCCGACCCGCAGCCTACGCGCATCCGTCTTTCCGGTCTGCCATCGACGATGGGGGGCTGACCCGCCTGCACGGTCACGCTTGAGCCTCCGTCAATTGTCAACGCTACCGCCTTGCCATTGCAAAGGGCAAGAAGGGCGGCACAGGTGATCCGCCCCTCGGCCTTGCTGCCGCCTGTCAGGTGCTGCACCCCGCCGAGGGACAGCATCTGGCTGCCATATTCGGCGGTGGTGATATGGCCTACCGCTTCGCCGTCCGCCCGCACGATGGCGCCTTCGGGCCCCAGATGCCGGTCGGTGTCGATCTTCACCTTGACCCCGCAATAGGAAAAGATTGCCTCTGTCACCACGGTGACCATGTCGGCCCCTTCGATGCTGGAGGAGACGATGAACGGTGCAGGCTTGTAGTCGGGATATGTCGTGCCTGACCCTATTCCCGTTACAAAGCTGTCGGCGGGAAAGGGTTCTCCCTGCCAGTCGCGGGTGGCAAAGGGCACGATGCGCCCCCCTGTCTCGACCGTTCGTGACAAAAGCACCACCGGATCAGTGCGCAGGATGCGGCCATCGACATTTGCATAGCGGTCGCAGGCACCCGTCTGGCCCGGTGCGATGTAGCACATCACCGGGCAGGCATCGCAGCGAATCTTCTCAATATTCTGGTCGGCCATCATGCCCCCCTGAGTGCCGCAAGCACGCGATGCGGCAAGGCAGGCACCTGTGCCAACCGTATGCCCGTTGCATGGCGGATTGCGTTCAAGATCGCAGGCGCGGTGGGGATCAGCACATGTTCACCCAGACCTTTCGCACCATAGGGGCCTTCAGGGTCGGGCACCTCTATCAACAGGCTTTCGATCGGGGGCACGTCACCGATTGTCGGGATCAGATAATCGTGCAGATTTTCCGTGCGGCCCGGCAGATATTCTTCCATCAGTGCAAGCCCGATGCCTTGCGCGACTCCGCCCTCTATCTGCCCTGTGGCAAGCTGCGGGTTGATCGCGCGACCCACATCATGCGCCGCCGTGATCTTCAGCAGTCGGATCGTGCCAAGCGCAGCATCGACCTCCAGCTCCACCATCTGCGCACCATAGCCGTAAACCGCATAGGGCGCGCCCTGGCCGTTTTCATCCAGCGCCGATGTGGGCGGATCATAGGTTTCTTCGGCGCACAGGACATAGCCATGCCGATCCACAGGCAGGCTTGCCAGATCGAGCAAGCGCCGGTCTTGCCCCTCGGCAATGTGCAGGTTTGCCCCGATCACCGACAAACTCGCGCCCTCTCCGGCATTCGCCAGTCGCAAGATCTGCTGCCGCAATGATTCTCCGGCAGCCTTTGCGGCGCGACCCGTCACGTAGGTCTGCCGGCTGGCAGAAGTTTTGCCTGCGTCGGGCGTCAGGGCTGTATCGGGACCGATGAGGGTGAACTGGGTTAACGGCAGACCCACCGCCTCCGCTGCGATCTGGGCAATCACGGTATTGGACCCCTGACCGATATCGGTCGCACCCTGATGAAGGAAAACACGGCCCTGCGGCGAAAGACCGATGCGGATCGTCGACGGGTTCGGAAGCGCCGTATTCCCGCAGCCATACCAGCAGGACGCCACCCCGACGCCGCGCCCTCGACCCGTCTCTGCCAAGGCGCGCTGCCAGTGGGGGCGCAGCGCTGTCAGGCAGGCATGAATACCTGCCGAATTGACAAGCTGTCCGGTCGCCGTTTCATCGCCATCGCGCAGCGCGTTCAGAATGCGAAACTCCAGCCTGTCCAGCCCTGCCTGCTCTGCCAGCGGGTCAAACAGCGTCTCCTGCCACAATGCGGCCTGCGGCACCCCGAAGCCGCGAAATGCTCCCGATACCGGCCCGTGGGTGTGGATGGCGCGGGCGCGTGCCATGACATGCGGTGTGCGGTAAGGTCCGGTCACATGCACTGGCACCCGATTGGCAACCGTTGGCCCCCAACTGGCATAGGCGCCCGTATCAAAGCGGCCTTCAAAGACCATGCCGGTAAGCCGTCCACTGGCATCGCAGCCGATGCTGCCCTGCATTTCCGACGGATGGCGTTTGGTCGTCGAAACCATGCTTTCTTGCCGGGAATAAATCATCCGGCATGACCGCCCGGTCTTGAGTGTGACCAACCCGATCAAGGGCTGCAGGCTGAGGTCGAGTTTGGAGCCAAATCCGCCCCCAACAGCAGAGGGGATGATCCGCACGCGGTCTTGCGGCAGCCCCAGAACCAAGGCGGTGTCATCCCTGTCCATCACCGGGGCCTGGGTGCAGGCGCGGATAGTCAGAACATCGCCTTCCATCCAGGCGGCGCCGGCTTCGGGCTCTATATAGGCATGTTCCACAAAGCCGGTCTGCATTGTGCCGCTGACAACATGTGCAGACCCGGCAAGCGCCGCAGGCGCATCGCCCTTACAGACGCGGCCTTCGATCAACCGGTTATTCGGGCGATCAGGATGCACAAGCGCCGCGCCGTTCGTCTCGGCCTGTGCTGGCGTTGTAAGGGCGGGCAGGGGTGTCCAGACGATTGGAAAACCGCTCAGATCCGGTGTTGCCCAGGGCTCGTAAGCAACGAGGGCCACACATTCACCGCGAAATCGCGCCGGGCTTTGGGCGATGGCGGGTTGATCTGCGAAAGCGGGGATCACGCCAAAGGCATTGCGGCCGGGAATATCTTCGGCGGTGAAGACCGCCGCGACACCCGGCGTTTTGCCAAAGCCAGCCAGATCGCCAAAACGGAACTCCGCATGCGCATGAGGAGACCGCACGGCAACCACCATGAGCGCATCCGCGGGGGCCTCATCCGCGCCGAAACTGTCCCCGTGCACTTTTGCCGCCCCGTCCAGCCGTGGCACAGACACGCCAACCGACCCGAAAACAGGCTCTATGTTAGCAGAATCAAGGATCGCGGCGATGATCTTGCGATAGCCCGTGCAGCGGCACAGAATACCGCCAAGGGCTTGCTCTACCTGAGCCGCTGTCGGGGCGGAGGTGCGGCGCAACAGATCAACCCCCGCCATCAACATACCTGGCGTGCAGATGCCGCATTGTGCTGCGCCGTGGCGCAAAAAGGCGGTGCGCAGCCTGTCGAGATCAGCCGCTTGCGACTCGACCGTTTCCACATGCGCGCCAGACACCCGCGCCGCCGGAACCAGACAGGCGCAAACCTGCGCGCCATTCACCAAGACTGTGCAGGCCCCGCAATCGCCTGCATCACACCCGACCTTGGTGCCCTTTGTCCCCAGATATTCGCGCAGAACTTCGGTCAGGCGCGTGCCGGGGGCGGCGGTGCTGGTGACACTTTGGCCGTTGAGCGTGAAGCTGATCATGCCAAAGCCTCTTGCACCGCGCGCCGCACAAGTTCCGTCGCCGCTGCCACACGGTAACCGGCGGTTGCCCGTATATCGTCGATCGGGGAAAGTGCCGCCGCAACATCCGCCGTGCGCACCAACTCTGCCGCCGACGCCGCCTCTGCGCCGAGAAGCGCCCGTTCGACTGCGGCAAGACGCTGCGCAACGCCCGAGCAGGCCCCGACCGCGATGGCGGCAGCGCTGATTTGGCGATTGGCAAGTTCTAGTCTAGCGGCAACCATCGCGATGGAAATGACCAGATACGCCCTTGCACCCAGTTTGACAAAACTTGACCGCCCTTGGGCAGAGCCGGCGGGAAGGATGATCGCCGTCAACACCTCATCAGGCTTGCGCAGGGTCTGGCGTGGCCCGACAAGAAAGCGCGACAAGGGCAGACGGCGGGTCTGGTGCGGGCCTGCCAGTTCCACCTCGGCGTCAAGGGCGAGCAAAGGGGGCACCCCGTCTGCCGCCGGTGAAGCGTTGCACAGGTTGCCGCCGATTGTTCCCGCGTTTTGCACTTGCCGTCCGCCGACCTGTCGTGCGGCCTGTTGCAGACAGTGCAGCGCAGGCGGCAGATCGGCCTCGGCTATTGCGGTCCATGTTGTGCACGCGCCGATACGGATGTCGCGATCCTGTGAAATCCCGCTCAGCGCGGAAATCGCCGTGATGTCCAGCAAATCACCCTGAAGCGACGTGCCCGCGCCGGGGTAAAGGTCTGTGCCGCCTGCCAGAATTTTGCGCGGCGATTGTGCGATCAAGCCGAGAGCTTCGCTCAGTGTCTGTGGCTGCGCATAGCCGCCCATGTCTTTCCCCGCTGCAACCCGAGGGCAGAGTGCGACCGCAGGGGGCGCGCTGTCAACGGCGCTGCGAAGGCCGGATCAGACCTCCATCGGTCGTTTTCGGTTCAGCGCGGCTTTGGCGCTGAACCTAGGCTAGACCTGAATGCGCGAGGTGCTTGATGTCGAATGACCCCCTGTTGACGCCCTATAAGCTCAAGCATCTGACCTTGCGCAACCGGATTATGACCACGAGTCACGAACCGGCCTATCCCGAAGACGGGATGCCGAAAGACCGGTATCGGCTCTATCATCTGGAGCGTGCCAAGGCCGGAGTGGCACTGACCATGACGGCTGGATCGGCGGCTGTGTCCAAGGACAGCCCCCCTGTGTTCAACAATATCCTTGCCTATAAGGACGAGGTTGTGCCGTGGCTCAAGCGGCTGAGCGACGATTGTCACGAAGCGGGCGCCGCGGTGATGATCCAGCTTACACACCTTGGTCGCCGCACCCGATGGGACAAGGGGGATTGGCTTCCGGTGGTTGCTGCCGGGCCATCGCGAGAGCCCGCTCACCGCGCCTTTCCCAAGATCGCGGAAGATTGGGACATTGACCGTATCATCCGCGACTATGCCGATGCTGCCGAACGGATGCAGGCTGCTGGCCTCGATGGGGTGGAATTCGAGTGCTACGGCCATCTGATGGATCAATTTCTCTCGCCGCTCACCAACGGCCTTGATGCGCCTTATGGTGGCAGTCTCGAGAACCGTGCGCGCTTTGCGATGGAAGTTCTGTCTGCCTGCCGCAAGCGGGTGGGAGAGCGGTTTTTGCTGGGCGTCCGCTATACGGCCGATGAGGGCGTGCAAGGCGGGATCGATGCCGACGAAGGCATTGCCATCGGCAAGATGTTCCGCGACTCGGGCCTTGTGGATTTCCTGAACATTATCAAAGGGCGCATCCATACCGACCCCGCGATGACCGATGTCATTCCGATTCAGGGCATGCGCTCTGCCCCGCATCTGGATTTTGCGGGCCGCGTCCGCGCTGAAGTGGGGCTGCCCACCTTTCATGCGGCGCGCATTCCCGATGTGGCGACCGCACGCTATGCTGTGCAGTCGGGCCAACTTGACATGGTGGGGATGACGCGGGCGCATATGGCCGACCCGCATATCGTGCGTAAAATCGCCGAAGGTCGCGAGGAGGATATCCGCCCCTGCGTTGGCGCGACGTATTGCCTTGACCGGATTTATCAAGGCGGCATGGCCCTTTGCATCCACAACCCTGCGACGGGTCGTGAAGAAACCATGCCGCACAGCATTTCCCCTGCGACCGAGCAAAAGCGCGTGGTGATCGTCGGTGCCGGACCTGCAGGTTTGGAGGCCGCGCGGGTGGCTGCCGAGCGCGGTCATCAGGTCACCGTTTTCGAAGCTGCCGATCAGCCCGGCGGGCAGGTGCGTCTGACCGCGCAGACCAAGCGACGGGCAGAGATGATCGGCATCATCGACTGGCGCATGGCACAATGCGCCGCGCGCGGTGTCGCCTTTCATTTCAATACCTATGCGGAAGCTGAAGACGTGCTCGGCCTGTCGCCGGATGTCGTGATCATAGCAACCGGAGGCATGCCTGAAACGGCTGCGCTGGAATATGGCAATGATCTGACGGTCACGGCTTGGGATATCCTCTCGGGCGATGTGAAGTCAGGTTCCAACGTGCTGCTTTATGACGACGCCGGCGATCACACCGCCCTGCAGGCTGCACAGCGGTTGGCAGAGGCAGGTGCCGCCGTCGAGGTGATGACGCCCGACCGCAGTTTCGCCCCCGAAGTCATGGGAATGAACCTTGTTCCCTATATGCGGGCGCTCCAGGACAAGCCGGTGACCTTCACCGTAACCTATCGCCTGCGCGGGGTCGCGCGCGACGGGAACCTGCTGCGCGCTGTGATCGGTTCAGACTACATGGACGTTACCAAGGAACGCCATGTCGATCAGGTTGTCGTCAATCATGGCACGCAGCCTTTGGCAGACCTCTATTTCGCGCTGAAGCCTCTGTCACAAAACAAGGGTGCGCTGGACTATGACGCCCTGATTAAAGGCCTGCCGCAGCCGAAAGGCGATGGTCCGCCCGGCTTTGCGCTTTATCGAATCGGTGATGCCGTGGCGTCGCGCAATACCCACGCCGCAATCTATGATGCCCTGCGTCTGACCAAAGATATCTGACAGCGCTGCCCAAGGCGTGACCAAAATGCCTTGAAACACAGGGTTCGCAGCCTTTTTCTGTGCAACGCTCTTGACCAATGGCGGAACTTGTCTAACTGCTGAATGAACGTTCATTCTCGGGTTTCCGATGACCTCTGCCGCCAATATGCCCCTTGCTGACCAGCGGTCGGCTGAAATCCTTGAAAGCGCGCGCCTTGCCTTTGCCGAAAAGGGTTTCGATGGCGCATCGATGCAGGATATTGCCCGCAAGGCGGGCATGAGCGTGGGCAATTTTTACCGGTATTTCCCGTCGAAATCCGGCATCGTCGAAGCCCTTATCGAAATTGACATGCAAGAGATGGAGCAGGATTTCGTTGCCATTCTTGCCCATGCGCAGCCGCTTCAGGCGCTGCGTCAAACCATCGAGCGCAAGATATCCGAAGCTGACTGCCAGCGAGACGGCCAGCTTTGGGCCGAGATCACCGCTGCGGCCATGCGAAAGCCCGAGATCGGTGAGGCCGCGCGGCGTATGGAAATCAAGATTGCCTCGCATCTCACAACAATCTTCGCGCGGGTGGCAGGCATTTCGGTTGCAGAGGCCGAGGCCCGATGGGCCGCCCATGCCCAGCTTCTGATCATGCTTGTTAAGACATGTGCCATGCATCCGCCGGATTGTCCTGTGACACCTGATCTGAAGAACCTTCTGATGCGTAACATCGACCTGACGCTTCAAGACATTGCCACATCCGCCGCCGTGAAAGGCTGAACAGATGCACCCGTTGCAACTTGCACTCCCTCTTTGTCTGGCACTGATGCCAGTTGTTCCGGCATGGGCGGAAACCGCCGTAGCCGCCACGCACCCCGTTGCAGCCGCCGAGATGGTGGCTCCGGCCATTACAGTGTCCGAGGTCGGTAAGCGGGTCTTGCGGGACCGCGTCATCGCATCGGGTCTGATCGCGGCGATTGAAAACGTGCAGGTCGCGCCGCTGATCGAAGGCCAGCCGATCGAGACCCTTCTGGTCGACGTGGGCGATGTGGTGGAGGCGGGGCAGGTTCTGGCCGTGCTGTCCAAGACCACACTCGAATTGCAAAAAAGCCAGCTCACTGCATCACTGGCGTCGGCCCGCGCTACGGTTGCGCAGGCAGAAGCGCAGATGCTTGAAGCGCGCAGCGCAGCCGACGAGGCGCAGCGTGTCAGCCAGCGCACGTCGGCGCTGCGCCAGCAAGGGACCGCATCACAGGCGGCGGCTGATACAGCGCAATCCAACGCCATTTCCGCGACCGCGCGAGTCACAGTGGCCGTGCAGTCGCTGGAGGCGGCCCGCGCCCAGGTTGCGCTGGTCGAGGCGCAGATAGCCAATGTCGATTTGCAGTTGAGCCGGACAGAGGTCAAGGCTCCGGTCTCGGGCGAGATCATCGCCCGCAATGCCCGCGTTGGGGCCATTGCCTCGGCAGCGGGCGAGCCGATGTTCACGATCATCCGTGACAATGCGCTGGAAGTGCTGGCCGATGTGGCCGAGGCCGATGTGATGCGTCTGGCCCCCGGCCAGACCGCCAACCTGCGGCTGGTGGGGGCAAGTGCGCCGCTCAAGGGGACGTTGCGGCTGGTGGAGCCGACCATCGGCACCCAGTCGCGCCTTGGCCGCGCCCGCATTGCGGTGGATGACGAAACGGGCGTGCGGGCGGGCATGTATGTCGAGGCCGAGATTATGGTTGCGGAACATGAGGTGATCGCAATTCCTGTCACGGCTGTGGGTTCAGGCGTCGATGGCACCTCTGTGATGAAGGTGGCCGGAGACTCGGTGCAGCGCGTGGTCGTCCAGACCGGAATACGGGACGGGGGCTGGGTCGAGGTTCTTACGGGGCTGGCCGAAGGCGATGTGGTTGTCACGAAGGCAGGGGCTTTTGTGCGCGACGGCGACCGGATCAACCCGATCCCGGCAACCAATTGACAGGGGCGCGCCATGAACTTTTCGTCTTGGTCGATCAAGAACCCGATTGCGCCGATCCTTGCGTTCTTCATGCTGATGGTGCTGGGCTGGAACAGCTTCAACACGTTGCCGATCACGCGGTTTCCGAACATTGATGTGCCGCTGGTCGGCATCACCGTGGCGCAGCCCGGCGCGGCTCCGGCCGAGATGGAAAGCCAGGTCACGCGGGAAATCGAGGATGCCGTCGCAGGTGTGAACGGCGTCAAGAACGTCACTTCCACGGTCAATGACGGCATCTCGACCACAGTGGTCGAATTCCGCATGGAAGTGCCAACCGAAAAGGCGGTGCAGGACACCAAAGACGCCATAGACCAGATCCGCGGTGATTTGCCTGCCTCGATCGAGGCTCCGATCGTCAGCCGTATCGATGTCGAGGGTCAGGCCATCATGACCTTTGCCGTGACGGCGCCCGACAAGACCTTGGAAGAACTGTCCTGGTTTGTCGATGATGTGATCACGCGCGGCTTGCAGGGGCGGCCGGGAATCGGGCGGGTGACGCGCTTTGGCGGTGCCGACCGTGAAATCCGCATTGAACTGGACCCGGTTCGGCTGGACAGTTTCGGCATCAGCGCCGCGGCGGTGAACCAGCAACTGCGTGCCACAAATGCCAACCTTGGTTCAGGCCGTTCGGAACTGGGCGCGGGCGAGCAGGCCATCCGCACGCTGGGCGACGCCGCGACGGTGGAGCGCTTGGCCGATACCACCATCGCGCTGCCCTCGGGCCGCAAGGTCCGCTTGTCCGATCTGGGCGAGGTGGTGGACAGCTACGAAGAATTGCGCAGCTTCTCGACCCTCAACGGCGAACGTGTTGTCAGTTTCGCGGTTTACCGCGCGAGCGGGGCGTCCGAGGTTTCTGTCGCCGAGACCGTCAACGCGCAGCTTGAGGTGATCCGCGCTGCCAATCCGGCTGTTGGCATCACCTTGGTCGACGAGACCGTGTTCTACACCTACGGCAACTACGAATCTGCCCTGCATACCTTGATCGAAGGGGCAATTCTGGCCGTTCTTGTGGTGCTTGCCTTCCTCAAGAACTGGCGGGCCACCATTATCGCGGCCGTTGCCTTGCCTCTTTCTGCCGTCCCCACATTCTTCCTCATGGATTTGCTCGGCTTTTCGCTCAACCTCGTGTCTTTCCTCGCCTTGACCTTGGCGACAGGCATTCTGGTTGATGACGCCATCGTCGAGATAGAGAACATCGCGCGACATATCAGGATGGGCAAAACCCCGTTCCGCGCCGCGATCGAAGCGGCCGACGAGATCGGCTTGGCAGTGATTGCGACCACATTCACCATCGTTGCGGTGTTTGTGCCTGTCTCTTTCATGCCGGGAATTCCCGGCCAGTATTTCCGGCAATTCGGGATGACCGTGGCCATCGCGGTGATCTTCTCTTTGATCGTCGCGCGCCTCATCACCCCAATGATGGCGGCATACCTCATGCGCGACAAGGACGGGCACGAAGAAAGCCACAAGGACGGCTTTATCATGACCGGCTATCTGCGCCTGATCAAAACCTCGCTTCGGTTCCGGTATCTGACGCTGCTTTCGGCCATCGGTGTTCTGGCCGTGTCTGTCTATTACATGATCCAGATTCCGGGCTCTTTCCTGCCGCCCGAAGATGTCAGCCGCATTGCGGTGTCTGTCGAACTGCCGCCGGGAACCACGCTTGAAGAAACCGAGCGCACGACCAATGCGATCCATGCCGCCATCGCGGATGTCGACTGGATCGACAACGTGTTTATCCTTGGCGGTGCCTCACCCACCGGAGAGCAAGACATTCGAAGGGCCTCTGTCACCATCTTGCTGACGCGGCTTGACCATTCGCTGCTGCTCAAGCTGTCGCAGATCGGGCGTTCCATTCCGCTGGTAGGCGGGCTGATACCGGAGGTGGAAAACACAGGCCGCACCGTGCCGCAGAACCTGATCGAGGAAGAGGTTTTCAAGCGTCTTGCCTCGGTGCCCGATATGCGGGCCTTCAAGCTCAATGACCGTGGCCAGCGCGATATTTCCTTCTCGATCCTGTCGACGAACGAGGCAGACCTCAATCTGGCGGTCAGCCGGTTGGAGGCCGCGCTGTCAGGCGACCCGCTATTGGCCAACGTAGCCTCTGAAGGCGCTTTGCCCCGCCCCGAAATCCAGATCACGCCCCGCATGGACGAGGCGGCACGTCTAGGTATCACCACTGCCCAAATCGCCGAGACTGTGCGGGTTGCCACCATTGGCGATGTCGATGCCGCGCTTGCCAAATTGTCGATCGACAACCGGCTTGTGCCGGTGCGGGTGCGGCTCAACAATGCCGCGCGCGAAGATCTGGCCCGGATTTCCGCGCTGAAACTGACCAGCGCCAGCGGGGCTGTTGTGCCTTTGTCGGCCGTCGCGGATGTGGCGATTGCCGAAGGCCCTTCTACCGTGAACCGGCTGAACCGCGAACGCAGGGCGACCATCGGGGCCAACCTGCCCGTCGGCGTTGCGCTGGGCAGCGCGACGGAGCGTTTCAAGGAGATCGTGGCCACAGTCGACTTGCCGGCCACCGTGCGGGTGCAGGAAGCGGGGGATGCAGAGGTTCAGAACGAAATGGTGGCCAGTTTTGGCAACGCGATGCTGCTTGGGCTGATGCTGGTTCTGACTGTGCTGATCTTGCTGTTCAAGTCGGTAATCCAGCCGTTCACCATCCTGTTCTCGCTGCCTTTGGCAATTGGCGGTGTGGCAGCGGCATTGATCCTGACCAATTCGGCGGTATCGATGCCGGTGCTGATCGGCATGCTGATGCTTATGGGGATCGTGACCAAGAATGCCATCCTGCTGATCGATTTTGCCATCGAAATGCGTGCGCAAGGGATGGAACGGCTGGCTGCCGTGATGGAAGCCGGACACAAGCGCGCCCGTCCCATCGTGATGACGTCGATCGCCATGTCTGCGGGCATGCTGCCTTCGGCCTTGGGCGTGGGCGAGGGTGGATCGTTCCGCGCGCCGATGGCAACTGCGGTGATCGGCGGCATCATCGTGTCAACCGTGCTGTCGCTGGTTGTGGTGCCGGCCTTTTACCTGATCATGGATGATCTGAGCCGTCTTCTGGCACGTCTGTTCAGCCGGCTGGTGGGTCCGAAGGAGGCCGATCCCGAAGCGCCCCCTGCCGAGGTGCTGGCCCAGCGTATCGCGCTGCTTGATGCCGAACAGCGCGCCCTGCGCGACAGGCTTGATACAATGGCGGGACAGCGCGCCGTTCCGCCTCTGGCGGCGGCAGAGTAATCTGCCGCCCCGCTTGGGGGACGACGCGAATGGAACATGCTTGTTCGCAGTTCGTCATTCGGGTCTATGTGCGGCTTACTATGATCTGCCGCACACCCCTTGGCATCGCCCCCTCTGAAAGACCTTCTCATGACCAGCTTTGCGCTTCGCGTCCAATGCCCTTCGACCCGTGGGATCGTGGCGGCAATTTCGACCTTTCTGGCCGACCAGACCTGCAACATCACCGACAGCTCGCAGTTCGACGACACCGCCACCGGCAACTTCTTCATGCGCGTCAGCTTCCGGTCCGAAGGGAGCAAGGGACTTGAGGAATTGCGCAAAGGGTTCGAGCCTATTGCCGAACAATTCGGCATGCAGGCCGAGTTTTTTGACGAACAGGTAAAGCGCCGGATCATCATCATGGTCAGCCGCTTCGGCCATTGTCTGAACGATCTTCTGTATCGCTCGCGGATCGGGGCGCTGCCGGTAGAAATTGCCGCCGTGATCTCTAACCACATGGATTACCAGAAGGTCGTGGTCAACCAGGACATTCCCTACTACTGCATCAAGGTCACGCCCCAGAACAAGACGCAGGCCGAAGCCGAACAGATGCGCATTGTCGAGGATACCGGTGCGGAACTGATCGTTCTGGCGCGCTATATGCAGGTTTTGTCCGATGAGATGTGCCGCAAGATGTCTGGCCGCATCATCAACATCCACCATTCTTTCCTGCCCAGCTTCAAGGGGGCCAACCCGTACAAGCAGGCCTTCGAAAAGGGCGTAAAGCTGATCGGGGCCACGTCGCATTATGTGACCGCCGATCTCGACGAAGGCCCGATCATCGAGCAGGACATCATCCGCGTGACGCATGCCCAGTCGAATGAGGATTATGTCTCTTTGGGCCGAGATGTAGAGGCTCAGGTGCTGTCCCGCGCCATCCATGCCCACGTGCATGGCCGTGTTTTCATTAACGGAAGCAAGACCGTGGTGTTCCCTGCCTCTCCCGGTTCCTATGCGTCAGAGCGGATGGGCTAAGACCAAGCGCAGGCGTCACCGTCAGCGTTTGATGCTGGCGGTGACGTAATTGACGCTCAGATCGCGGGCCGACAGGCTCCACGACCACGAGATCGGGTTGAACACCATGCCCTTGCGATCCACGGGCTCTAGCCCGGCTTTGCGGATCAGGTCTTGCAACTCATCCGGTGTGATGAACTTTTTCCATTCATGTGTCCCTTTTGGCAGCCAGCGCATGACATGCTCTGCCCCGATGATGGCCATCATGAAGGATTTGGCATTGCGATTCAGCGTCGAGCAGATCATCAGCCCCCCCGGGACCAGAAGCTGCTGGCAAGCGGTCAGATAGGCCAGCGGGTCGGCCACATGCTCGACCACTTCCATGTTCAGCACCACGTCAAACTGTTCGCCTGCCGCCGCAAGCGCCTCTGCGGTGGTGTGCCGATAGTCGATGGTCAGACCTGACTGCGCCGCATGCACCTGCGCCACAGGAATGTTGCGGGCAGCGGCATCGGCCCCCACCACATCGGCGCCAAGCCGTGCCATAGGTTCGGCCAGCAAACCGCCACCGCAGCCAATATCAAGCAGGCGCAAACCCTTGAAAGGCTGCGCTTTCGTCAGGTCGCGGTCAAACTCTGCCGCGATCTGGTTGGTGATGTAATCCAACCTGCAGGGGTTGAGCATATGCAGCGGCTTGAACTTTCCGTTCGGATTCCACCACTCGGCCGCCATCGCCTCAAACTTCGCCACTTCTGCCGGATCGACGGTTGTTTGACTTTCCATCTCATTTCCCTTTCGATTGGCCTTTGGACGCAGGCCTCTTCGGCGTTATATAGAGCGATGATGGATCAGAGATCAGGCCAAAAGCGCGCAGTCGAATATCTTTACCCGCCGGTTGATCCGTTCGACCAGCGCGTGATCGATATGGGCGACGGGCACAAGATCTATGTCGAGCAGTGCGGTCGCCCCGATGGCATTCCGGTTCTGGTCTTGCACGGCGGTCCGGGCGGCGGGTGCTCGCCCGCGATGCGCCGGTACTTTGACCCCGCGGTCTACCGCGTCGTGCTGTTCGATCAGCGCGGATGCGGTCGGTCACGCCCTCATGCCAGTGTTTCGGACAACACCACATGGCATCTGGTGCGCGACATAGAGACGATTCGGCAGAGGCTGGGGATTGAGCGGTTTATTCTCTTTGGCGGCAGCTGGGGCGCAACGCTTGCCCTGATCTATGCGATCAGCCACCCGTCGCGCGTGGTGCATCTTGTCCTGCGCGGGGTTTTCCTGATGACCCAGTCAGAACTGGACTGGTTTTACGGCGGCGGCGCAGGGGCCTTCTTTCCAGAGCTTTGGGCACGTTTCATCGCCCCGATCCCGCAGGAAGAGCGTGGAAACCTGATTGCGGCCTATCACCGCCGTCTTTTCTCGGGCAACATGATGGAGGAAACCCGATTTGGCCGCTTCTGGGCCAATTGGGAGAACGCTTTGGCTTCGGTCCACCATGACGGGCCGATGGGCGAAAGCCCCGGCGAATATGCCCGTGCGTTTTCACGGCTCGAGAACCACTACTTCCACAGCGGCGGCTTTCTGGAAGAAGATGGCTGGATTCTGCGGGAAAAGCGTCGCATTGCCCATCTGCCCGCACATATCATCCAAGGCCGGTATGATATGATCTGCCCGCCGATTTCGGCATGGAAACTGGCAGAGGGGTGGGATCGCTGCCATCTGCACATGGTGCCCTTGGCTGGTCATGCGCTGTCCGAGCCGGGCATTTCCGCCGGACTCGTCCGCGTGATGGACAGTTTGCGCCCCTGATGAGCGAAAAGGCAAAGACCACGCCCGATCTGACGCTGCGTGGTTTGCGGGTTTTTGTGGCGCTGGCCGAAGCCGGATCGGTCATCGGTGCTGCGAGCCGTATCGGAGGGTCGCCCTCTGGCGTCAGCCAGCACATCACCGCGCTTGAAACCGCCGTCGGCGCGCGGCTGTTCGACCGCAAGGCAAAGCCTGTCACCCTGACGCCAGCAGGGCAGGTGCTGCGGCGTCATGCCCACAAGTTGCTTGCAGCCCTGTCCGAGGCGCAGGCCGATCTTGCCGAGATCAGTCTGGCCAGTCTGCCGCAACTGAACCTTGCCATCATTGATGATCTTGATGCCTCGCTTACCCCGGTTCTGGTTTCTTCGTTGCAATCCCGTTTGTCGCGCTGTTTCGTGCATGCCTTTTCGGGCCGATCGGATCATGTGATCGACCGTCTTCTGGCCCGCGAGGCAGATATCGGCGTTTCGGCCATGCTGCCGCCGGATTCTTCCGCCTTTCGGGTGCTGCCCATCCTGAAAGAGCCCTTCGTGCTTGTCGTTGGCAAAGGGGCGATTCAAGGTGATGTGCGCCGCGCGCTCGACAGTTTGCCCTATGTTCAATACTCGGAAAGCCTTCCCATCGGTCAGCGCATCGCGCGTCATCTCGCCCGTGTGCGGCTGAACCCCGACCGCCGTTTCGCGCTCGAGGCAACGCGTTCGGTGCTTGCAATGGTGGCGCAAACCAAAGGCTGGGCAATCACCACACCATTGAACCTGATGGACGCCGAGCGTTTTCTGCCCGATCTCGAGGTCATGCCCCTGCCGTTTACCGGTGACATCCGCCGCGTGCACCTGATCGCCCGCGTCGATGAACTTGGACGCCTGCCAGAAGACCTTGCGCGGGACTGCCGCGCCCTGATCCGCAGCCGACTGGTCCCAAGGTTTGACGCATTGGCCCCGGCCCTTGCGGGAGCCATCGAGGTTGCGGCCGATTAGGGTCTACGCCTGCGAAAACCGCAAAATTTCGGCGATCAGGCAGTCAAGGCTATCTGTGAACTCTGCTTCGATTGCCGCAGTCAGCAAGGAAAGCTCGGTGCAGGCCACCAGCAGATGATTGCAGCGTGGCACCATCTCTTGCGCCAGCCTTGCCATCTGCGTGAATTCTTCGCGGCCCCTCTGTCCCGCCTTCACGCGCCTGATCAGGGCAAGCGTCGGCCCCTCATCTTCGGGCCAAACAGGCTCTATTCCAGCCGAAACAAACATGGTGTCGATCGCGCCCGACAGGCGCAGCGCGGGCGAGGCGAGCATGCCGACCCGTCCCTTCCCCAGCCGCTCCATTGTCGCGGCCCGCATGTCGAGGAAGGGCAAGGGCGTTGCGGATCGGATTTGTTGCACATAAGCATGCGCGGTGTTGCATGGCATGGCAAGCGCCTCGGCCCCCGCCGCCTGCAGATCGCGGGCCATCTGTGCCAGAACGGGGCCCGGGTCCGGGCCATTGCCGTGGATCAGGCGGGCAATCCGGCTGGGGACGGCGGGGTTCTGATGCACGACCAGCGGAATGTGGTCGGCATCATCTTGGGCTGGCACCGCCTGCAACAGTCTCTGCATCAGCAAGACCGTCGCCTCTGGCCCCATTCCGCCAAGGATGCCGACGGTTTTCATGCGTGCCGCAAAACGTGGGTATAACCGGTCAGGCCGATCGCACCGCCAGTGTGCAAGAAGACCACCCTTTCACCGGCTTTGAAATGCCCTTTGCGGATGAGGTCTATCAGGCCCGCTGCCCCCTTTCCGGAATAGACCGGATCAAGCAAGATCGCCTCTTGCCGCGCAAAAAGATCGATCGCCTCCAACGTGCTTTCCGCCGGAATCCCGTAGCCCTGGCCGATATAGTCACAGTTTGCGACCACATCCTCCCGCTTGACCATGCCTTGCGTGCCGATCTTTTCCTCGGTGGCTTGCGCGAGTTTGAATACGTTCTCTTCCTGCTTTTCTTTCGGCGCGCGCACACCGATGCCCAGAAGGGGCAGTTGCGCGTTCAGGGCCTTCAGGCCGACGATCAGGCCGGCATGGGTTCCGGCCGATCCGGTCGCTGTCACCATGTGGTCAAAACTGATGCCCCGATCCACCATCTGCCCCAGAAGCTCCAATGCGCAATTCACATAGCCAAGCGCCCCCGTCGGGTTCGATCCGCCGCCCGGAATGACATAGGGGCGGCGGCCTTTGGCACGAAACGTCTCTGCCACCGCCAAAAGCTCTGCATGCATGTCCAGCCCCGGCCCGCGGTGTTCCATTGTGGCACCATGCAGCACATCCAGCAGCACGTTTCCGTTCATCCGGTAGTTGGGTTCGTTATAGCCGGTGCGGTCTTCAAGCAGGATATGGCAGTCCAGCCCCAGCTTTGCTGCAGCCGCTGCGGTTTGCCGGGCATGGTTCGACTGCGTGGCGCCTTGGGTCAGCACCATGTCGGCACCTTGCTCGAGCGCCTCGGCCATCAGGAATTCCAGCTTTCGTGTCTTGTTGCCACCCGTGGAAAGCCCCGTGCAATCGTCGCGCTTGATCCAAAGTTCCGGCCCGCCCAGCAGGGCGGTCAGGCGGGGCATCGGCTCCAGCGGGGTGGGCAGATGGCCGAGGCGTATGCGGGGAAAGCGGGAAAGCTGCATGGGGCGCTCTTTCGTTTGAAACACGGCCACAAGGCGCGAAAGCCTGAGGCCTATGCCATTTGGGGCAGGTCAGGTCGGCAGAACAAGGTGCTTTGCAAGACGGATGTCGGCGGTTCTGGCATGCCCCTCCATCCCTTCAAAGCGGCTGATATTGGCGGTGACAGCGGCAAGCCTTGGAAGTGCCTCGGGTGTGACGCGCTGCCATGTGACGGTTTTCAGAAACTTATGCACCGAAAGCCCCCCGGTATACCGCGCGGCCCCGGATGTAGGCAGCACATGGTTGGTGCCCGCTGCCTTGTCTCCAAAGGCGACCGTTGTTTCTGCGCCAAGGAACAGCGAGCCATAGCTGGTCAGCCGTGATTTCCACCAGTCCAGATCAGCGGCCTGCACATGAAGATGTTCGGGGGCGATCCGGTCTGCCTCGGCGGCCATGGCCTCGCGTGACGGGCAGAGGATGATTTCGCCAAGCTTTGACCACGCCGCTTCGGCGGCGCTACGGTTGGGTTGCGGCAACTCGGCTGCGCAGAGTGGCGCAAGGCGTGCCACTTCAGCCGCCAGCGCGGGGCAGTCGGTGACAAGCCAGACCGGAGAATTGGCCCCATGCTCTGCCTGCCCGATCAGATCCCATGCCACGGTCAATGCGTCTGCACCTGCATCGGCGATAATCAGGGAATCGGTGGGTCCGGCCACCATGTCGATGCCGATGCGGCCAAACAGGAGGCGCTTGGCTTCGGCCACATACTGGTTGCCGGGGCCGACCAGAATATCGGCCCGAGGGAGGCCAAACAGCCCGAAGGCCATCGCGGCGATGCCTTGAATTCCGCCAAGCGCAAGAATGCGATCTGCGCCGCAATGGTGCAGCGTATAAAGAATTGCATCGGGTATGCCGGATACAGCGTCGCTGCGCGGCGGTGACACGGCGGCGATGTGCGGAACACCCGCTATACGCGCCGTGGTGACCGTCATCATCGCACTGGCGATATGGCTGTAACGTCCCCCCGGAATGTAGCAGCCCGCGGCCTGCACCGGTATAAGACGCTGGCCCGCGATGAGCCCGGGGCGCAATTCGATTTCGGTTTCGCGAATGCTGTCCCGCTGGGCCTGTGCAAAGCGTGAAATGTTTTCATGGGCATAGGCGATATCATCTTTGAGCGATTGCGGCACGCGCGCGCAGGCTGCGGCAATTGCCTCGTCTGATACCACGATCTCGCCGCTGAACCCGTCAAGCTCGCGCGCGAGGCGCTGTGCCGCAGGCTCGCGCTCTGCTTCGAGTTCGGCGAGCATCGCGCCTACGGTTGCGGCAAGCGCATCAGCCTCGCCGGGGTTCGCTTGGCCTTGTTTGACGTGCCTTCCGTGCATCTGCTGCCCAACCTTTCGGGGCGACTGTCGGGTCAAGCAAGCCCCGAGGCAACGCGGAAACATCCGCTTCAAGAAAATGGAGCGCGGCATTCCATCGCCTGAAACATGAGAGCGGCGCAAGACAGGCTATACATCGGGGCCTGTTTCCGCTATGGACCCCAAGTCGGCCCGAGGATTCCGGGGGCTCGTGGGCGAGGAGGCCCGCGGCCAAAAGGGAAAGAAGGCGCCGTACAGGGCTTCACGGATGCGATGGCATCCTCCTTTTTGGAACACAGAATGATCGATATGAACGTGGCCGCGCCGCTGGCGCAGGCTTTGGAAGCCAAGGGCTATGAAGCCCTTACGGCAGTGCAACAAGCCGTTCTGGCAGAAGGCGTCGAAGGGCGTGATCTGCTGGTTTCGGCTCAGACCGGGTCGGGCAAGACGGTTGCCTTCGGTCTGGCAATCGCGCCGGAAATCCTCGCTGGGTCTGACCGTCTGCTCTATGCAGACAAGCCGATTGCGCTGGTTGTGGCTCCGACGCGCGAACTGGCCTTGCAGGTCAAGCGCGAGCTGGAATGGCTGTATGGCGTCGCAGGTGCGCAGATTGCGTCCTGTGTCGGCGGTATGGACTACCGCACGGAAAAACGTGCTCTTGACCGGGGCGCGCACATCGTTGTCGGCACGCCGGGCCGCTTGCGCGACCATATCGAACGTGGCTCGCTTGACCTGTCGTTCTGCCGGGCGACGGTGCTGGACGAAGCCGATGAGATGCTGGATCTGGGCTTTGCCGAAGATCTGGAATTCATTCTGGGGGCCGCGCCGGAAGATCGCCGCACGCTGATGTTTTCGGCCACCGTCCCAAAAGAAATTGAAACGCTGGCACGCACCTTTCAGCGTGATGCCATGCGAATTGTCGCGAAGGGCGAAACAAAGCAGCATGCCGATATCAAGTATCGCGCAATGTCGGTGGCCGCGCGCGACCGCGAGCACGCCATTTTCAACGTGCTGCGCTATTACGATGCGCCGACGGCGATCGTGTTCTGCAAGACCCGTATGAACGTGAACCACCTGATGGCCCGTATGACGAACCGCGGCTTTCAGGTCGTGGCGCTCTCGGGTGAGCTGTCGCAACAGGAACGCACCCATGCCCTGCAGTCCCTGCGCGATGGGCGGGCGCGGGTTTGTATCGCCACCGATGTGGCTGCGCGCGGGATTGACCTGCCGGGGTTGGAACTGGTGATCCACGCTGATCTGCCCTCGAACAGCGAAACGCTGCTGCACCGCTCCGGACGGACGGGGCGTGCCGGAAACAAGGGCGTGTCCGCGCTTATCGTCGTGCCTGCGGAAGCCAAGAAGGCGCAGCGCCTTTTGGCTGGTGCCAAGGTCGTCGCCGACTGGGTCAAGGCCCCCAGCGCCGAAGAAGTGCAGGCCAAGGATGACCAGCGCATTCTGGAACACCCCGCCTTGGCCGAAGCGATTGGCGACGAACAGGAAATGGTGACGACCCTGATTGAAAAGTTCGGGGCCGAGCAAACCGCCGCTGCCTTCATCAGGCTGTGGCGTGAAGGTCGTTCCGCGCCCGAAGTGCTGTCAGACAGCTTGCCGCCTCCGCCCGCCGCTGCCCCGCGTGAACGCGGCGAGTTCGGGCCTTCGGTCTGGTTCAGCCTGTCGGTTGGTCATTCGGGCCGCGCCGAGGCGCGCTGGATTCTGCCCAAGATCTGTGACGGCGCGGGCATCTCCAAGGATGGCATCGGCGCAATCCGGGTGAAAGAGGACGTGACCTTCGTCCAGATCGCGGAACCGCTTGCGGGCCGCTTTGGCGGGCAGCTTGAACTGGAGCCGGGTTTGACCATGTCGCGCATGGAGGGTGAGCCTAGCCTTGATCGGCCCGAGCGTGCGCCCCGCCCACAACGCGAAGACCGCCCGGCCTACAAACCGAAAGCCCCGCGTGTGGTGGAAGACGAGGCGATCGTTTCGGCTCCTGCCCCGGCGCGCAAGCCCTATGTCAAACGCGATGACGCCGAGCGCAAACCCTACACCCCGCGCGAAGAAAAGCCCTATGCGCCCCGCCCTGCCGCCGCCGAGCGCAAGCCTTATGCGCCTCGCGACGCTGCTGCCGAGCGCAAGCCCTATGCCAAGCGCGAAGACGGTGATCGCAAACCCTATGCGCCTCGCGAAGGTGGCGAGCGCAAACCCTATGCCAAGCGCGAAGACGCTCCGGCGGGCGGGGCAAAGTTCAAATCGGCGGGCTACAAGTCTTTTGGCGGCAGCGCCGACAAGCCGGCCCGTGCCGCGGGGTTCAAGAGCCACGCTGCCGAGGGCACCGGCTATAAGCCCAAGGCCGAAGGCGACCGTGCGGAAAAGCGCACCTATGCCCCCAAGGGAGATGAGGCGCGTCCTTATGCCAAGCGCGAGGGAAAACCTGCGGGCAAGCCCGCTGGCTTCAAGTCGGCAGGCTTCAAATCGGCTGGAGCCGACAGCAAGAAGCCCTTCACGCGCAAATCGGATGGCCCTGCACGGCCGCGCGCCGATGCAAAGGACACATCCAAGCGGTTTGTGCCGCCAAAGGGCGCCAAGCGCTGAACGGGAGCGCGTAACTTGGAAAACGGGGGGAAGCTGCGGCTTTCCCCTTTTTTACAGACGCGCCATGATGGCCCGATGCAGCGCGGGGTTGGTCGCGATGACGCCCTTTGTCATCGCCTCTGGCGAGTTGAAGCGCAGCGCCGTGCCGCTCCGGTCCGTCACCCGCGCCCCTGCGCATTCGCAGATCAGGCTTCCCGCAGCGATGTCCCATTCCCATGTATCGCGAAATGTGATCATGCCGTCGTAACGGCCTTCGGCAGAGAGGCACAGCCGATAGGCAAGAGACGTTCGGAAACTGCGCCGCAATTCCGGCACGCCGCCGGGCCAATGCGCGGGTTCCATGTTTGCCTTGGTCGCCAGAAGATTTGACCCCACCAGATCGGTGCGCGTTCCGGCCTTGATCGTGGCGCCGTTGCAAAGCGCGTGCCCCCCGACTTCGGCGGTGTAAAGCCTGTCTTTGGCTGGCATCATCACAGCCCCCGCAATCACGCGTCCTGCTTCGGCAACAGCGATGGAAACCGCAAAATTGTCTTCTCCGGCGACGAAGGCGCGCGTGCCGTCAATCGGGTCCAAGATGAAAATGCGCCGCGCAGACAGCCTGCCGCCAGAGTCGGGGGTTTCTTCCGAAAGCCAGCCATAATCCGGCCGCGCGGACAAAAGCCGCTGTCTGAGCATGTCATTGACCGCAAGATCGGCCTCTGTCACCGGGCCATGATCGCCGCCTTTGTCCCAGACCTGCGGACTGCGCCGCCAGAACCGCATGGCGATGTCGCCCGCAGCGCGGGCGGCCTCTGCCAACAGTGAAAGGTCAGACCCCGGCAAGGGTCATCCCGTCAATCAGCAGCGATGGAACCCGTGTTGAAAGATGCACGC
This sequence comes from Pseudotabrizicola algicola, assembly GCF_010915705.1. Lineage (GTDB taxonomy): Bacteria > Pseudomonadota > Alphaproteobacteria > Rhodobacterales > Rhodobacteraceae > Pseudotabrizicola > Pseudotabrizicola algicola. Next base: position 585,865 of record NZ_JAAIKE010000002.1, on the reverse strand, counting down.
GCGCGTCATTGGCAGGGATGATGCGCAACAGCATCTCTCGCAGATTTCCCGCGATGGTGCATTCATTTACCGGATACTGAATGGCCCCGTTTTCCACCCAGAACCCTGCGGCACCCCGCGAATAATCGCCCGTGGTCGGGCTGATCGTCGAGCCGATCATCGAGGTTACCAAAAGTCCGGTCCCCATCTGCGCAATCAGATCATCCCGCGTGAACTGGCCGGGGGTCAGGTCGATGTTGCTTGTGGAGGGTGAGGGCGGGGAAGATGCCTCCCGCGCAGCATTGCCCGTCGATGGCATCCCGAGCTTGCGGCCCGTTGCCAGATCCAGCGTCCACCCGGTCAACACGCCATTCTCAACGATCATGCGGCGTCGGGTCGGCAGACCCTCGGCATCAAAGGGGCGGCTTGACCCGATCCGGACCCGGTGCGGGTCTTCGATTACCGAAAGATGCGAGGGCAGCACCTGCTGTCCCAGGGCATCGCGCAACCAGGATGCGCCCCGCGCAATTGCCGCACCATTGGTAGCCGAGAGCAAGTGGCCGATCAGGCTGGAGGCCACCCGCTCGTCAAACAAGACAGGATAGGTTCCCGTCTTTGGCCGCACGGCGCCTGCCCGCTGCAAGGCGCGCTCGCTTGCCAATTGTCCGATCCCTTCGGCGGCTGGCATGTCACTGGCATAGATGCGGCCCTCGGCAGCCCAGTCTCGTTCCATTGCGGTGCCTTCGCCGGTGAAGGCAACAGCAGAAAGCGAATGGGAGGTGCGGCCATAACCGCCCGAGAACCCGTTTGACGCTGCAAGATGCATGGCGCGTCTGGAGTAGCTGGCCGATGCTTCGACCTGGCTGATGCCTGCGCTCTGCATCGCGGCGGCTTCGACCCGGCGTGCAGCGGCCTCCAGCTCCGCCGCACCCGGCTCAGGCGCTGGGTCGGCCAGTTCAAGCGCATCGAGATTCCAGTCGCGTGCAATCTGATCGGGATCAGCCAACCCCGCATAAGGATCGGCTGGGGCTTCGCGCGCCATTGCCACCGCGCGCTCGGCCAAGGCCGCAATTGTTGCATCGGAAACATCTGAAGCCGAAACGCAGGCCTGCCGTCCGCCGATCAAGACGCGCAGCCCGATCTCGGTTCCTTCGGACCGTTCCGCCTGCTCCAGCTTGCCCGCACGAATATCGATCGACAGCGATGTGCCGCCCATCGCGAGTGCATCGGCCTGATCCGCCCCGGCGCGACGGGCCGCAGACAAAAGGGCTTCGGTCAGGCGCGAAAGATCGGTCATGTCGGGTTCCTTGCACTGTGCTGTGGTCGAGGTAATCCGTCATGCCCCTTCGCGCAAGTCGCGAGCGTCACGGCATGGAACGGCCCCCACACCTGCCGGGGGCCGCTCCATGCGCGCGAGCGGTTACTTGAGCCGCTGGCCGTTCGCAAAGAAGGCCTTGTCTCGGAATTCGAGAGATGAGTTCAGCACATCCGTGCCTTCGCCCGGCTTGGCAAACATCGCGATCATCATGCGCGTGCCCATCGCCTGATCTTGCGGGATCACCCCCATGGTGACCAGCTTGTCAAGCAAGGCGTTGCCACCACGGATCACCAGATCAATCTTGCCGGTCGGGGCGGGGATGCCATCAAACGAAGTTGTGTCACTGTTGTCAAAGGTCATGGCCCCGGTGCCGTTCAGCTCTGCCCCGGCGAATTTCACTGTCAGATCAGTCAGATCCAGCGCGTGAATTTCGCCCGGCGCCGCTTCGCCAAGCGCAGCCATTTCTTCTTCATCCACCAGATCCGACGTCAGCCTCACCTTACCCTTGGTGTCAAGAACAAGGGTCGCGGGCGCGCGGGGCAGGGCAACCGTGGGGTCGAACATTGCCCATATTTCATCAGAAACCGTCAGATCGACAATTCGGGTCAGGAAGCTGAAATCCGTGGGAGTATCGGACGCCAGCAGCGGCATCAGAAAATCGAACGAGGCTTCTGCATAGGTCAGCTTCACCTCCGGAAAGGGAATATCTCCCCCTGTGATCGTCATCGCCACACCTGTGCCGCCCGCTCCGTATTGCAGGCCGCCTTCATTCATCGCCAGCCTGAAATGGCCTGTCTCGTTGGACGTGACGATCTTGCTTGCCGCGCCCGCCTCAAGGACATCTATAGAATAGTTCCCCTTGCCAAAGCTGAAGTCGGTATTGGCGGAGAAACCATCGCGAAGCGCCTGGGCGACGTCGTCCATCGCTTCGACCCCGAGGAAGGTCCCGCTTGACGCCATCTTCAGTGCCTCGAGCGTTCCGCCAACCGTGGCACCGTTCGTGTCATCTCCTGCCGCAACCTCGAAAGTCAGGCCCTCTACCGCCAGGGTGCTGTCCAGAACGGTGCTGCTTTCTTGAGTGTCGACCAGATACTTGCCCGAAAGTCCCGTCAGGGTTGCCTGCACATCGGCCTGCGGCTCGGCATCTTCGGTGACGGTCATTGCCATTTCGACGGACGGCGCATCGAAATCATATGATGTTTGCGTCGCGCTTCCCCCGGCAATCAGCGTCATGCCGGGTTGGGTCATTGTGATTGTCACGCTCTGGCTGGTGCCATCATCTGAAGCGAGGGCCATGTCGATGGCGTAGCTGTCGGTCATGGTTATTTCTACGGTGCCATCGCCCCGATCTCGAAAGCGCACCTCATCAATGCTGCCTTCGATCTGGGCGCCGTCCTGATCCATGCTGAGGTTCATCCCCGACACGACCAGAGTGTCGCCGTCCCGCACCACCTGATCGGCGATGATCGCCTGACCATAGCTGGCCCCCATCTTCTGCCAGCCCTGCCAAACCTCTTCGGGCGTGACCTGCGCCATCGCCGGGGCGGCAAGACAGGCTGCCAGAATTGCCGGAGCCATCATCCCGATTGAATTTGACATGATACACCTTTTTGAGAACGCACCCAGTTTCGACCTTATCCTCTGTTTGGCACGGTTGCGCGTCAAGGCTTTCTCAAGTCAGTCTGATTTTGCAAAGTGCTTCCGGCATCAGAGAGGATCGCGAACATGACCGGCAAAACCGTTATCATCACAGGCGCAAGCCGGGGCATTGGCGCAGCGGCGGCGCGAGTCTTTGCTTCGGCCGGGTGGCGCGTGGCCCTGCTGGCCAGATCGACGACCGAGATTTCGGCACTGTCCGAGCAGATCGGCGCGGCGTCCATCGCGCTGCCCTGCGACGTGGCCGATGCCTCGGCGGTGGATGCGGCGGTGCAGGCCGTCATGGAACGCTGGGGACGTCTGGACGCGCTTATCAACAACGCCGGCATGATAGACCCGATTGCCCGGATAGAGCATGCAAAAGCTTCAGACTGGGGGCAGGCGATCGATGTGAACCTCAAGGGTGTTTTCAACGGAATGCGCGCTGCAATTCCGGTGATGAAGGCTGCTGGCAGCGGAACGATTATCACCGTCAGTTCTGGCGCTGCCAGTAACCCATTGGAAGGGTGGAGCGCCTACTGTGCCGCAAAGGCCGGGGCGGCGATGCTGACCCGCGCGGCACATCTGGAAGAGGGACAAAACGGATTGCGTATCATGGGACTATCGCCGGGGACGGTCGCCACCGATATGCAGGTCCGCATCAAGGCAAGCGGGATCAATCCGGTGTCGGCGCTTGATCCGGCGGTTCACATTCCCGCCGAATGGCCCGCCAAATGCCTGTTGTGGATGTGCGGCGCGGGGGGCGACCCGTGGCTGGGCGAAGAGGTAAAGCTGCGGGATGAAAGCATCCGCCGCGCGATTGGAGTGTTGGAATGATCAATGTTGAACTGGAAGGGCGGCTGCTGACGCTGACGCTTAACAGGACGGACAAGGCGAATGCGCTGACACGGCTTATGCTCGAGGAACTGGACTCCACGCTTGCGCAGGCCGAACTCAAGGGCGTGCGGGCGGTCATCCTGACCGGCGCGGGCCATGTCTTTTCCGCCGGGGCCGATCTCGATGACGCGCGCCTTGGTCTTGCCACCGATCCGGTGTGGGAGCGCCTGTCGGCACGGGTGGCGGGTTTGCCCTTCCTGACGATTGCCGCCTTGAACGGCACTCTGGCTGGCGGTGCCATGGGCATGGTCTTGGCCTGCGATGTCAGGCTCTCGGTGCCAGGTGCAAAATTCTTCTATCCGGTGATGAAACTTGGCTTTCTGCCGCAGGCCACAGACCCCCGCCGCATGGCCGCGTTGATCGGTCCTGCCCGCACCAAGATGATTCTGATGGGTGGTGCCCGCATTGATGCGGCCGAAGCGCTTGCGTGGGGGCTGATCGACCGGATCACGCCACCCGAAAACCTGTTGGACGAGGCGCGCAATATCGCCTCGGATGCCATGGCGGCTACGGCTGACCATGTCGCTGCGATCAAAAGGCTTGTGCCGCCAAGCTAGGCCGACCTGATCGTATCACCCGGTTGCAAGGTCGGCGAAAGTTCTATGATTTCGCCCCCGATGATCCCATTTGGCCGCTTGCCCGACACGATTTCGGCGGACAGCCGCCCGATATCAAGTCGGCAGGCATCCATCGTTGCCAGCCGGCGCGGCAAGCCATCCAAAAGCTCTACCCCGTTAAATCCGGCCAGTCCCACACGTCCGGGCACATCGATGCCCTGGTCGAGGCAATACAAAAGCCCGCCCGCACCGATCATATCATTGGAATAATACAAGAAATCGACATCCGGGGTGCGTTTCAGCACAGCGGCTGTCATTTCCCTGCCTTTCAGCAAGGCCGACCCCCCGGAATAAAACTCACGATCCGCCAACTGCAGGCCTTCACGGGCCAGCACTTCTTCAAAACCTGCAAGCCGCTTTTTCGCGCGGTGATCGTTGGGCATCTGGGTGCCAAGAAAAGCGATGCGCCGGTAGCCCGCCGCCATGATCGCCTCGGCCATCTTGCGTCCGGCGCGGCGATGCGAAATGCCGACGGCAGAATCCACCGGTGTGCCGTCAATATCCATGATCTCCACAACAGGCACACCGGCCTGCGCCAGCATCGCCTGACTGGCCTCGCTATGCTCGAGCCCCGCAAGGATCAACCCCGAGGGCCGCCAGCTCAGCATTTCATAGATCACGGTTTCTTCACGTTCGGGCAGATAGTTCGTCACGCCCACCACGGGCTGCAATCCGGTGTCTTCCAGCACGTCGGAAATGCCGGTCATGACCTCGGGAAACACCATGTTGGACAGCGAGGGAATGATGACGCCAACCAGATTGACCCTCTGGCTCGCCAGCGCTCCTGCAATCTTGTTGGGAACGTAGCCGAGCCGCCGCGCTGCCTCCAGCACTCTTTCCCGTGTGGTTTCAGAGACATCGCCGCGATTTCGCAAGACGCGGCTGACGGTCATTTCGCTGACCCCGGACGCCTCGGAAACATCGCGCAGGGTCAGAGTGCGACGGGGATCGGGATGCGGGGGCTTTGCCAAGGGATCGGGCCTTCTGCTGCGGGCGCCTTTTCTTGTTAGCGCCAAACAGGGCCCTTGTCCAAGGCCGATTCTTTTGCTATGTTACCGCTAACGGCCACAAAGATCGGTCGGCGATATCCTGCGCGTCCTGCAAGCTCTCAACCCAGACGCAACGGACCCGGAGGGGGAGTGGTGGGCCAAAACTCACTCCCCCTTTTTCTTATCCCAGACCTGTCATTCCCTCGGCCAAGCAGCGCTTCAAACTCCGCGCTTGAATCCACATGTGATTTTCCGCATGAATGACGCGCGTGGTCCCGTGGCTCAACTGGATAGAGCAGCCCCCTCCTAAGGGGCAGGTTACAGGTTCAAGTCCTGTCGGGATCACCAATGTCTTTGCCCCGCTATCATGAGATGTGTTCAGCCACTTGAACCATCATCGTGAAACACACGCGAACCATTGCCGTTTGATCAGGCGCCCGGCCAGTCATGCGGAAGCGGCCAAAAGCCCCTTCGTAACCCCACGGGCCTTGCGCATCGCGTTTTCGGCTAACCCGCCTCGCGAAGGGTTTGGACAGGCGCAAGCACGGGCCTGCCTTTGCGAACCGGGCCAGGCTCGGTCAGCCCGTCGAGCCGCGCGATGGCAACAGTTACCTCGCCCAGGCCGCGGGATTGCGCCTCTGCCCCGTCGAAGATTTCCTGCATGCGCTGGTCGAGGTCGATGATCCCGTCGGTGATCCTGTTCAGAGAAACGCCCGCCTTTTCCACCATCGCGGCCCCGTCGCGCACACGGCAGGCGGACACCGTCACCAGATTGCGGATCTGCAATGTGGCATCCGCCGATTGCTGTGCCAGTTTGCGCACCTCGTTGGCAACCACGGCAAAACCGCGTCCTGCATCGCCCGCCCGCGCGGATTCCACCGCCGCGTTCAGCGCAAGAAGGTCTGTCCGCCGCGCGATCTCGTCGATCAGCTCGACGATCTGCCCGATGCTGTCAGAGGCCTCCCGCATAGACCCCATCGCCTTGATCGACTCGGCCACAGTGTCGCGTGCCGCATCGGCGTCGCTCCGTGCGCGCGTCACCAACTTGCCCGAGTTCTGGGCATGGGTCGCCGCCGCGCGTGCCGCCTGCGCCACCTCTTCCACAGCCGCCAGGACATGTCGCCCTTCCGACCGGATGCGGTCAGCGGCCTCCACAGCGCGCTCCCGCGCCTGCTCGGCTAGGTTGCGCGCCTCTTGCGCCTCTGCGACAGTCTCCGCGAGTTCGTCCCGCCCCTTCTGAATCACAGACTTCGCCCGGCTGCGGCCCAGGATGGCGAGGCAGAGAACGCCCGCTTCGGCCAATACGATCACCGCATGCATCACGGTGCGCATCAGGTTCTCGCCCGGAGAGCTTGACGGATAGACCAGAGCCGGCAGCAGATATCCCAGTGCCAGATGGTGGGCGGCGGTCAAGACCACCGCAAGGACCATCGCCGGAATGCTGTCCATCGTCGCCACCACGGCCAAAGCCGCAAAGAAGGCCATATGCGCATCGATCTGCCAAGCATGCCCTGCAAAGGCCGCAGTGAACATCATGCAGATGCCCACCATCGCCACCGTCAATGCAAGCGGTCTCACCTTGGCATCCAGACGAATCGCGACCAGCGCCATGGCTCCGAACATCAGGCTGGGCAGCAGGATGGGCAGGACAGGAGCGCCCATCAGTGCTGCCGTGACGGGCGGAACCGGACTCACCGCCAAAGAGGCAATTCGTGCAAGGCGTGTCCCGTCCGCAGTATGGGCATGGCGGGTTTGGTCGGTCATTCCGGTATTCCTTTCGGCCTTTGGCCTTAATTGCAAAAGAAGGATGGATCGGGAGGTGCCAGCACCAGAAACGCCCCTGCCGCGCGCAGCCTATCGGCCGACGCTCCGGAAGCGATGACCCCCATCAGTGCCGGAACGGGTGTCACAGATGCCCCGCCAGCCCGCTCAACCACGGCTTCGGCACCGCCTGCAACAGGCAGCGCCACCACCAGAAACGGGCCTTCGCCTGCCCCTGCCGGAGGCATCGCCAAGACGGGCGCAATCACCGCACCCGCCAGACCCGTCAGGGCCATCGCAACGACAAAGAAGACCCCGACAGACGGCATGCGTAGGCTCCTCGCTTGATTGGCACCTCACAAATGTTCACTGTCCAAACGACCAAAGGCTGCGGAAGTTTATGTCTAGCCGGACGCTTTTTCCGGAACTGTCGGAGAAACGTGTCACGGGCAGCGCCACCATGGCGGGGACTTTGCTCTGCCCGCCGGGGTCGCCCCATATGCAAATCGGTTTGCCGATGCTGGTTTGGCGTGTTCAACTGGCTGTTGAAACGGGCCGCTGATCGATAAGGGCTTTTGGGATGCAGGGCACAGGATGAAGGGTCTGCGGGTTCTCGTTACCGGTGCCGCGGGGTTTGTTGGCCGTCATGTGGTGCATCACCTTCTGCAAGCAGGTGCCGAACCAATCGGCCTTGTCCGTACCATGTCGCCCGGCCAAGAGGGGCAGCCCTTTGCCTGTGTCAGCGCGGATCTTGTGAATGACCCGCTGGATGATCTTCTGCACAACCTGCAGCCTGATGCGATCATCCATTGCGCGGGCCGAACCTTCGCCGCCGATACGGACGAGGGCCGCGCGCAGTTGGATGCCGATAACTTGGCGGCGACCACGCGACTGATTTCTGCTGCGGCGCGTATGCCAGAATCTCTTCGTCTGGTGATCGTGTCCTCTGCCGCGATCTGGGCTCCGATGCCGGATGATCTGTCAGCGATTGATGAAACACATCCGATGCGTCCGGTTGCTGCCTATGGAGTCAGCAAGGCGGCAGCCACATTGCACGCCCTTGCCGAGGCCGATCGGCTTGGACTTGATCTGGCGGTCGGGGTCCCGTTTAATGTCATCGGACCGGGACAGCCGCAGCGTCTGGTGCCACAGGTTTTCATCGACACTTTGCGCAGCCGCTCGGGGCCACTTGGCGTCGCTTCGGGCGTGGTGCGTGACTGGGTTGATGTGCGCGATGTGGCTGCGGCCCTTGTGGGGCTGGCGCGGCCAAATGGGCCAAGGGGCCTGTTCAACATCGCTTCGGGCAAGGGGGTAGACCTGCATGCCATGTTGGAGGCGGTATGCCGCATCGGCAATTGGAAGGCAGATGTCGATGTTGCCGCGCAGCCTGCATCATCCGGCGTCAGCCGTAGTATCGGCGACTGCCGGAGGCTGCATGCGGCAACCGGCTGGGCTCCCCGCATCTGCCTTGATGACAGTCTTCGGGATATGATCCTGCCCGCACTCCGCTAGTTGCTGCGTGGCCTCAGACCGGCCGACTTGCCGAGAGGGATGCGGCAAGGGCAGAGCTGACGACGGGCTGGTCTTTGGCCAGTTCGATCATCACCACTGCCGGATTGCGGATTCGGGCGGTTTGGCAATCTTGCCAGAGCCGCGACAAACAGGTGTGCAACGTGCGCTCCGATCTGCGCGATACCTCGGTGGAAACGGTCACCGCCTGTTCGGGCGACACACCATGCGCGATGAGTTGTTCGGACAGGGCCTGCAACTGGTTCATCGCCATATAGAAAACCAGTGTGGTCCCGGGGCGGGCGATCTCGGCGATTTGGTCAGGCATGTCGCCGGTGCAGCAGGTCGCGGTGGCCAGAACCACACGGTCTGTCGCGCCCCGGCGTGTCAGGGGTTGGCACAGGCTCGCGGCGGCCGCAGAGGCAGCCGTGACGCCGGGAATAACCTCAACCTCCAGATCATGGGCCTGTGCAGCGGTGATTTCTTCACACGCCCGGCCAAAGATGGAGGGGTCGCCCGATTTCAGCCGCACCACATGTTTGCCTTGCAGGGCGGCTGCAACGATGGCCGCATTGATGCGCGTCTGCGGCCAGCTATGTGCGCCGACCTCTTTGCCAACAAACACTCGCTCTGCCCCCGGGCGGACAAAATCCAGCACCTCGGGTTCTACCAGACGGTCATAAAAGACGATATCGGCGATCCCGAGGCACCGGATCGCGCGCAAGGTCAGATGGTCTGCTGCTCCCGGACCTGCGCCGACCAGACTGATCCGCCCGCGCGTGGCCCGATCAGGGCAGGGCACCAGTGTCGCGGGATGTTCGATAAAGCTCATTCGGCGGCCTCGCGAAGGTTGGGACGTGCAAGCAGGGTGGCAAGTTCGGGGCGGCAGGACCCGCAATTGGTGCCAGCGCCAAGTGCGACGCCGATGGCATCCACGGTCATGAGGCCGTCCGAGGTGATGGCCTGCAAAATGGTATTCAGCCCCACATTCAGGCAAGCGCAAACGGTCGGCCCCGGGTCAGGACGGTCTGCCGCCGGACGCCCCGCAAGCACCGTGGCATCGCGTTCCCCCAGCGCCTGAACCAGATGGGGCCGCGACAGCAGCACGGGCGAGCGTGCGACAAAGAGCGCCGCAGCCAAGCGCCCCTGATCGAAAAAGGCCATGCGATGCACCCCCAGCGCGGGGTCCGCCAGAACGGCAGACGGGCCGGATAGGCCAAACAGCCGCGACGCCCAGGACGGCCAGTCTTCGGGGATCTCGCCTCCGGCGAGTTCAAGCTGAACGCCCCCGTCCACCGTGGCTTTCGCCCAATAGGCGCAATCCGGCTGCACATCTTTCCGTGATACGGCAAAGCCATACCATGCGGCCTGATAGGGGCGGATGGTGACCTCTGCCGATTTGCTGGCGGGCTGGCCCGACACCGGATCACACAGGCCGGGAACCAGCGCGTCGATCCGGCCCGATGACGCGGTCTGACCCGTCCAGTGCATTGGCGCAAAGGGATGACCGGGCTGCACCGCTTCGCTTTTCAGCACGCGCAGGATGGCACGGCCAAGCGGGTTGAAGACCTCGGCCAGTGTCGCGTCGCCCAGACCAAGGCGCAGCGCGTCGGATGGATGGATTTCGAGATAAGGCTCGCCAAGGTGCTGCATCAACCGCGCAGCCATGCCGGTTCTGGTCATCGTATGCCATTGGTCGCGAATCCGCCCTGTGTTGAGCCGAAGCGATGTTTCGGCGCCGAGAGCCGATGGCAGTCGCGCGGCGACAGGAACCATCCGGCCCCGTCCGTCCGGCGTGTGAAATGCGCCATCGCCAAAGAAGCGCCCGCCGGATTTTGTCGCCACCGGCCATCGGACAGGCTCCATCGCGCCATAGTCGCTGCCCGCAAGGCCCGAAATGTCAAAATCGCTTCCCAGCGCACCTGCCACGCCGGACAGTGCGACGTATTCGGCAAAGATGTCTTGCGGCCCAGACCAATCAAAGCCCGCGAACCCCATCCGCTGTGCCACCTGTGCCAATTGCCACCAGTCAGGTCGCGCCTGCCCCGGGGCTGGCATGAAGGCACGCTGACGGCTGATCATGCGTTCCGAATTGGTGACCGTGCCGTCCTTCTCTCCCCAAGCGGTCGCGGGCAGCAGCACATGCGCAAGGCGGGCGGTGTCCGTGTCGGGCCAGATGTCACTCACGGCGACAAAATCACAGGCAGCAATCGCCCGCGCCACGCGGTCGGCCTCGGGCATAGATACCGCCGGGTTGGTGTGCAAAATCCAAAGCGCCCTTATCCGCCGGTCCTCAACCGCGCGGAAGAGGTCAATAGCCTTCAACCCTGGTTTGTCTGCCATGCGCGGGCTGCGCCAGAACGTTTGAACCGCCGTGCGATGGTCAGGATTTTCCAGATCGAGATGGCAGGCCAGCATATTTGCCAGCCCCCCCACCTCGCGCCCGCCCATGGCATTAGGCTGCCCTGTTACCGAAAACGGCCCCGTCCCCGGCCGGCCGATCCGGCCCGTGGCAAGATGGCAGTTCAGGATTGCATTCACCTTGTCGGTGCCACTGTCCGATTGGTTGATGCCTTGCGAATAGACCGTCACCACCCTCTCATGCCCCGACCAAAGCGCCAGAAAACGGCGCAGATCGTCTGGCGAAAGGCCCGTGCTGTCCGCTGTGCTTTGACGCGCGGCCTGCAATGCCTCGGCAAGGCCGGTGACATGCGGCAGAAAATCTTGATCCAGACGATCTTCATCTGCCAGATGGCACAGCAGCAGGTTGAACAAATGCGCGTCGGCACCCGGCGCGATCGCAAGGTGCAGATCCGCCCCTTCGCAGGTTGCCGTGCGGCGGGGATCGATCACGATGATCTTGGTGCCGCGCGCTGCCTTCGCTGCCAGAAGACGCTGATGCAGGACGGGGTGGCACCACGCAAGGTTGCTGCCGACCAACACCACCACATCCGCAAGCTCAAGATCCTCATAGAGGCCCGGCACCGTATCAGACCCGAAGGCGCGGCGATGGCCCGCCACGCTGGAGGCCATGCAAAGCCGCGAATTGGTGTCGATGTTGGCGGAGCCGATGAAGCCTTTCATCAGCTTGTTGGCGACGTAGTAATCCTCGGTAAGCAACTGGCCAGAAACATAGAGCGCCACTGACTCCGGGCCGTGGTCGGCAATGGTTTGCGTGAAGCGCGTGGCGATCATTTCCAGCGCCTTATCCCATGCCACCTCGTCGCCGTTCACGCGCGGTGCCGTCAGGCGGCCTTTGGTGCCAATTGTTTCGCCCAAGGCCGCACCCTTGACGCAGAGGCGCCCACGGTTGGCAGGGTGGTCGGCATCACCGGAAATGGTCATGCCGCCTTGCCCGTCCGGCGCAGCCAGCACACCGCATCCCACTCCGCAATACGGACAGGTGGTGCGGATGGCGGCGTTCATGCCGCAGACCTGCGGGCCAGAAACCCGGCATCGAGCAGAACGCGTCCCGCCTCCAGCCGCACGGCATAGGTCCGCACCTCTCCCTCATCGGCGCCCTGCGCAAGCCCTGTATTCAGATCGAACACCCAAGCATGCAGCGGACAGGTGACCTGCGCACCATGCACGATCCCTTCCGAAAGGGGGCCGCCCTTATGCGGACAGCGGTCGTCAAGCGCGAAAATCTGGTCATCGCCGGTCCGGAAGATGGCGATGCAGCCAGCCGGCGTCTTGACCACCCGCGCGCCCTGCCGTGGAATGTCGTCAAGGGCGGCGATGTCGATAAACTGCGTCATTCGGCAGCCCTCAGCGTCAGATCGGCCACAGGGGCCCAGTCGGCAGGTTTTGCGGCAAGTTCGGCCCAAGGGTCGGTCTGATAAACCGATTGCGACAGCATGAACCGATCATACAGCGCACGGCGGGTGACAGGGTCTTCGACCTGCGCGCGGCACCAGTCCAGGCTCACCTTGGCCACCCATTTGTAGATGCGGTGCAGATAGCGGGCGTTCTCGCGGTAAAGCTGGGTGAAGGCGGCGATCACCTCCATCACCTCGGCTTCTGTCGTGACCTTGCACAGGAATTCTGTTTCCCGCACGTCCATGCCTGCAGCCCCTGCGACGCTGATCTCGTATCCGCTGTCCACACAGACGACGCCGATGTCCTTGCAGGTGGCTTCGGCGCAGTTTCTGGGGCAGCCTGACACGCCCAGTTTGACCTTTGCCGGGGTCCATGATCCCCAAAGCAGCTTCTCCAGCTTGATCCCGAGGCCAGTGCTATCTTGCGTTCCGAAGCGGCAGAACTCTGACCCGACGCAGGTCTTCACCGTGCGCAAACCCTTGGCATAGGCATGGCCGCTGACCATGCCGGCGGCGTTCAGGTCGGCCCAGATCGCGGGCAGGTCTTCTTTCTTGACGCCCAGAAGGTCGATCCGCTGGCCGCCGGTCACCTTGACCATCGGCACTGCATATCGGTCAGCGGCATCGGCGATGGCGCGAAGCTCTGCCGGGGTCGTCACGCCTCCCCACATGCGCGGCACAACCGAATAGGTGCCGTCTTTCTGGATGTTGCCGTGATTGCGCTCGTTCACAAAACGCGACTGGCGATCATCACGGTATTCTGTCGGCCAGTCGGCGATCAGGTAATAGTTCAGCGCAGGGCGGCAACTCGCGCAGCCCCCGACCGTGCGCCAGCCAAGTTCCTGCATCACGGCAGGGATGGATTTCAGCCCCAGTGACTTGATAAGGCGGCGCACGTCCTCATGCGTATGGTCGGTGCATTTGCACATCGGCGGATTTGCATTGGCGCTAAAGCCGTCGCCAAGGGTCAGGGCCATGACCTGCTCGACCAGTCCGGTGCAGGTGCCGCAACTGGCGCTTGCCTTGGTGGTGCTGCGCACCGCGTCCAAGGTGGTTGCCCCCGCTTCGATGGCGGTCACGATCTTGCCCTTGCACACGCCGTTGCAGCCGCAGATTTCTGCCTCAGGCGGCAAGGCTGCAACGGCTGCCAAAGGGTTTGCCGAAGCCCCCCCCGAAAAGGCAGGGCCAAAGATCAGGGTGTCTCGCAGATCGGAAACATCCTTGCGCTGTTTGATCAGGTCAAAGAACCAGGACCCGTCTGCGGTATCGCCATACATCACCGCGCCCATCAACTGGTTGCCTTCCAGCACGAGCCGCTTGTAAATCCCCCGCCCCGGATCACGGAACACGATATCCTCGCGCCCTAGCGCATCGGCAAAGTCACCGGCGCTGAACAGATCAACCCCTGTAACTTTCAGCTTGGTTGCGGTTTGCACTGGCTGGAAAGCCGCTTCCTGTTCCAGAAGGGTTGCCGCAAGCACCTTGGCCTGATCGTAAAGCGGCGCGACAAGGCCGAAAAGCTGGCCGTTGTGCTCTACACATTCGCCCAAGGCAAAGATCGACGGGTCTGACGTGCGCATCTGGTCATCCACGGTGATACCGCGCCCCACCTCCAGATGCGCGTCTGTCGCCAGCCGCACTTCTGGCCGGATGCCGACCGCCATACACACCAGATCGGCCGGATAAACGGTGCCGTCTTCCAGCAGCACCGCCTCTACCCGTCCCTCGCCCAGAATGGCCTTGGTTGCGCCCTTGCAATGCACCTTGATGCCACGCTGTTCGAGGTCCTTTTGCAGCAGATACCCCGCAGCCGGGTCTAGCTGCCGTTCCATCAGATGACCCATCAGGTGAATGACTGTCACCTCGGCCCCGCGCGCGGCCATGCCTGCTGCGGCTTCCAGCCCCAACAACCCGCCGCCGATCACCACGGCCTTGGTTCCCGGCGCGGATGCGGCGATCATGGCGTTGGTGTCTTCCAGATCGCGGTAGGTGCAGACGCCGGGCAGGTCCTTTCCGGGGACCGGAATGATGAACGGGGCCGACCCGGTTGCAATCACCAGAGCGTCATAGGGCGCACCACCGGCATTTGAATACACGATGCGGTTTTCACGGTCGATCTTCACCACCGGCTCGCCAAAACGGCAATCGACGCTGTGCGCTTCATACCAGTCCGCGTCATGCGTCACGATCTGTTCGTAGGTCTTTTCACCCGAGAGCACGGGAGAAAGCATCAGGCGGTTGTAATTGCCCCGCGGTTCGGCGTTGAACAGGGTCACGTCAAAGTTGCCCCCGGCCTCGAACAAATGCTCCAGCATCCGGCCCGAGGCCATGCCCGCGCCGATCACCACAAGTTTCTGTTTCATGTCGGTTTACTCCGCCGCTTCTACAAAGCGGTGACGTTCATAAAGGAAGCGCAGCACCGCTTCGCGGGCGCGGACATAATCGGGGTGGCTGGCAAGTGCGATGCGATCACGCGGGCGGGGGATGGCGACATCCAGCACTTCACCGATCGTAGCCGCCGGACCGTTGGTCATCATCACGATGCGGTCGGCCAACAGGACCGCCTCATCGACATCATGCGTGATCATGATCATCGTATTGCCAAGACGGGCGTGGATATCCATCACAGCATCCTGCAAATGCGCCCGTGTCAGCGCATCCAGTGCGCCGAAGGGTTCGTCCAGCAACAGCACTTTCGGCTCCATCGACAAAGCGCGGGCAATGCCCACACGCTGCCGCATCCCGCCCGAGATTTCGCCGGGCCGCTTGTCGGCGGCATGGGTCATCTGCACCAGATCGAGATTGTGCAAGATCCAGTCATGCCGCTCTGCGCGGGTTTTGGTGGCGGAAAACACCTTGTTCACCGCCAGTTTCACGTTGTCATACACCGTCAGCCACGGCAGTAGACTGTGGTTCTGGAACACCACTGCCCGCTCTGGCCCCGGCGCGTTCACCTCGCGTCCCTCCAGTTTCAGGGCGCCGGTGGTCACATCGGTAAGTCCGGCGATCAGGTTCAGAAGTGTGGACTTGCCGCAGCCGGAATGGCCGATGATCGAGACGAATTCGCCCTTGTCGATGGTCAGGCGGATGTCGGACAGAACGTCGGTGACCTTTGATCCGTTGGTGAAGGATTTGCAGACACGGTCGATGTGCAGGTATTTTGCAGATGTTGAAGTCATGTCGCTGTTCCCCGTGAAACGACGGTGCCGATCCAGCCCACGAGACGATCCAGCACAAAGCCGGTGATCCCGATATAGACCAGTGCGACGATGATGTCGGTCAGTCTTGAAGAATTCCACGCATCCCAGATGAAGAAGCCGATCCCGACACCGCCAGTCAGCATCTCGGCCGCCACAATGGCCAGCCACGAAAGGCCAACTCCGATGCGCAGGCCCGAGAAGATGTAGGGCGCAGCAGAGGGGACCATGATCTTCCAGAAGAATTCGATCTGGTTCAGCCGCAGCACGGCGGCCACGTTGCGATAGTCTTGCGGAATGGCGCGCACTCCGGCGGCGGTGTTGATGATGATGGGCCATATCGCCGTGATGAAGATCACGAAAATGGCGCTCGGGCGGCTGTCCATGAAGGCGGCGAGGCTGATGGGAAGCCATGCCAGCGGCGGAACGGTGCGCAAGACCTGAAAGATAGGGTCGAAGCCGCGCATCATCAGCGCCGACTGTCCAAGGATCGCCCCCACCAGCACCCCCACCACGGCGGCGAGGCCAAAGCCGTAGGCCACCCGCTCCAGCGAGGTAAGCACCCGCCAGCCGAGCCCTATGTCTTGGGTCCCGTAGACATAGAACGGGTCGAGGATAAGGTCTGCGCTCTCTGTCCAGACAGTTGAGGGGGTAGGCAGACCCGAAGTTTGCCCGGAAAAGGCCACCTGCCATATGGCCAGCAAGACCACCAGAACCACTGCGGGCGGCAATACGCGCCCGGCGATGTCTGAAAGAATGCGGCGGATCGCAAGTCGGGACTTTGGCGGCGCGGGCAAGGCCATGACCTTGGCCTCTGGCTTCGGCGATTCCGCCGGGCGGGATTTCAGGGCGACGACAGACATGGCCATCCCCCTTACACCATCGCCTTGATCGACTGGCTGTCGAGATAGGCATCCGGATTGGCGGGGTCGAAAGTCTTGCCGTCAAAGAACGTTTCCACGCCGCGGCTGTCGCCGAACTTGCTGGTGTCGATCCCCAGCCCGGCTGCCGCCTGCAACCACAGGTCAGAACGGTTGGTGCCGTCGACCAGCGCCTTGGTGTCCAGATCGCCGGGCAGCGTGCCCCAACGCTTGTTTTCGGTGATGAACCACGCGTCCAGCGACTTCCACGGATAAGAGGTCGCACCATCCCGCCAGAACTTCATCGCAAGATCGGTCCGGCTCTCCTGCCGCCCGTTGCCATAGTTGATCTCGCCCTTCAGGCGGGTGACGATATCGGCGACCGGCACGTTATACCATTGGCGGCGGCTGATGATCGCGGCCATCTCGTCTTTGTTGGCGGCATCGTCGCACCACATCTGCGCCTCCATCACGGCCATCATCAGCGCGACGGTCGCATTCGGGTTGGCGTCCACCCATTCGGCGCGCATGCCCAGGATTTTTTCGGGATGATTTGCCCAGATCTCCCCCGTGGTCGTGGCGGTGAATCCGATGCCCTGATTGACAAGCTGTTCGTTCCACGGCTCGCCGACGCAGAAGGCCTCCATGTTGCCGACCTTCATGTTGGCCACCATCTGCGGCGGGGGCACCACGATCAGGTCGACGTCCTTGGTCGGGTCGATCCCGCCTGCGGCCAGCCAATAGCGCATCCACAGATCATGGGTGCCGCCCGGAAAGGTCATCGCGACCGGAATCTCGGCCCCCGCGACACGTTTTGCGGCGAAAACCTCGCGCAGCGGCGCACTGTCCAGACCCACACCGCTTTCCGCATAGGCTTGCGAAACGGAAATCGCCTGCGCATCCTCGTTGAGGTTCAAGAGCGTATACATCGGCAGCGGTTGGTTGTTCTGCATAACCTTGCCGGTGGAATAAAGATGCACTTTGGGGCGCAGGATATGGCCGCCATCAATGCCGCCTGCCGCCGCACCAAGCGCCATGTTGTCGCGGGTCGCGCCCCAGCTCGCCTGCTTTTCCACCTTTACGTCGGGCAGGCCATGCTTGGCGAACAAGCCCTTTTCCAGGGCAATGATCAGCGGGGCGGAATCGGTCAGGGCGATGTAGCCCAGCGTGCAGCCTGTCACTTCGGGCGTCGCGGTTGAAGCCCAGGCCCCACCGGGCAGGGCAAGGCGTGCGCCGGCGATGGTCGCGGCGACACCGGCTGCGGATTTCAGGAAATGGCGGCGGTTGGGCGTGGAGACTGTCATTTGGCGTGTCCTCTGGCAAAGGCCGCGCCGGCATTCGTGCGGCGGGCTCGGGCTGAACGGCAAAAGGCCACCTCGATCACCGCCCATGAAACAAGGCAGGATGGGTGGCGGCGTTGCCATTTTGGGGGGACCGCATCTTTGCGGGAAACAGGCAGATCAAAAGCGCCATTGCTTTTTCTCTTCCTCAAGACTGCGTCACGACCCTCTTCTTGGTCAAGTGCATCGGGTTCATTTTGCGCTCGCAGCATTTCATTTGCGCCACCAATGCGACCATCGCCTGATTCTTCAGCGTTGTGCGAACGAAGGGTCAAAGGTTTCGCCATTGAAAAAGGCATCGGGGGCCAGAATCATCTGCCCTTTTTCCGAGGCTACTGCTGTCGGATGCGCCATCGCGCCTTCGATGCGCGCCGAGGCTCCGGGCAAATCTGCGCCTGCATCGCGCAGGTGCTGCCGATACAGGTCGGTCCGGAAGCACTCGGTCGCCTGTTGCATGGCGCGCGTCAGATCCAGCCCATGTGCGGCTGCGATCCTTCGTGCAAGCAAGGCAGCAAGGCTGCGCCACGGAAAGTTCACCGCGCCATCGTGAAAACGGATGAAGCCGGGGAAGTGCCGCACCTCGCCGGAGGCGCTGACATGCAGCCGCCCCAAAAGTCCCCGCTCGGACAGTTCTGGCGGCAGGTTGAGGTATTCGGGCCGCGAGAGGATTTCCGCCGCAGTGCCGCGATTGTCGGGGCGGTCCAGCCAGCGGCACGCGCGCCACACTGACCGCATCAGGCGTCCGGTTTCGTCGGGGCGGGATTCTGCAAAATCGCGCGTCAGGACCAGAGCCTTTTCCGGCGGAGAGGCCCAGATCGAGCGCCCTGCCAGCAAAAGTGTGCCGACTCCTCTCTCCACCGCGTAAGAGGCCCAAGGTTCGCCCACGCAGAAGGCATCAACCTCGCCCACCGCCAAGGCATCGGCCATCAGCGGGGGCGGCACGGTGTGGATTGTCACCCCGGGGGCCAGAAGGGTGCCATCCAGCCACCGGCGCACCAGTTCGGACTGCGTGGAAAACGGGAACGGCACGCCGACGCGCAACTGGCCGCCCGCAACCGCCTGCAGCGCCTCTCGCGCCGAAATTGGATCATCAAAGGCAAAGCCATGCCCTTGGCTGCGCATGGCGTCCGCCAAGGGCTGACTGATGGCGATGGCCTGACCGCCAACCGACAGCATCATCACCAGATCAAAGCGCGGATAGGCCGGACCTAGGCCAAGCGTCTGCGCAATCGGCAGCGGCACCAGCATATGGGCCGCATCAATGGCGCCCATCCCGAGAAGGTCGCGGCTTTGCGCCCAGCTTTGAACGCGGACAAGATCGAGACGCAGCCCTTCTTCGGCGGCAAATCCCAGTTCATGCGCGACAATCAGGGGGGCTGCATCTGTCAGCGGCACATAGCCAAGGCGAAGAGATTGCAGGCTCATGTCAGCAGCCCCGCGGCCATCACCAATTGCTGCGCGATATCGGCAACGCGCCGCTTTTGATCCATCGCGGTTTTGCGCAACAGCGCATAGGCGGCTTCCTCGTCTATCCCCCGCGCTTTCATCAAGATGGCCTTGGCGCGGTCGATGATCTTGCGATCCTCGAGCGCCGCTTTGGTGGCCGCGAGTTCGGCACGCATTTTCTGAAAGAGATGAAACCGTGCGATAGCCGCGTCCAGAACGGGCTTGATCCGCTCCGGCTTCAACCCGTCCACGACATAGGCTGACACGCCCGCCTCTATCGCAGCCTTGGTCAATTGCTCGTCGGACCTGTCGACGAACATGGCGACGGGCCGTTCCATGGGGCCCGACACAAGGGCAAGTTCCTCAAGAACGTCGCGCGACGGATCGGCCACATCAATGAGCACGATATCCGGCTTTTGCTCGGCGATCTTGCGGGCAAGGCCGGTTTCTTCGGAAATCACCGTAATGGCATGATCGCCAGAGGCCATCAGCCCGTCAACGATGCGCAAAGCACGCTCTCGGTCCCGCTCGACAACGATGATGGAAAGCCTTGCCATATGGTCCACTCCGCTCAGGCGAAAAGCCTTTGCCGCGCGCCGCGACGCAACGGCAGAATGCGCTGCCTCCGCGCAAGAGACGCCTCTCTGCGCAAAATATGGTCGGCGGATGGGGTTCTGCTGATTTATTGTGCTTAGGCTGCGTCGATCGTCCCGGCCAAGATCACGCGCGCAGCAGGGGGCGCAGGTCGGATTGAACGCGCTGCAACTGAG
The DNA here is from genome assembly GCF_010915705.1 of Pseudotabrizicola algicola. Classification (GTDB taxonomy): domain Bacteria; phylum Pseudomonadota; class Alphaproteobacteria; order Rhodobacterales; family Rhodobacteraceae; genus Pseudotabrizicola; species Pseudotabrizicola algicola. The sequence goes on along the minus strand of NZ_JAAIKE010000002.1, from coordinate 565,729 downwards.
ACAGGTAAAGCCCCACCAACTGCTCCGGCGCAGCATGAATTGCGGCAACTCCGACATTCAGCGCCGCAATCATGCGCCCATGCCCATCATAAAGCGGCACAGCGAGGGACCGCAGGCCCAGTTCAACCTCTTGATCGATGATCGCATACCCCTGCGCCCTGACATGCGCGAGTTCCGCCATGATGTCTTCGGGGTCGGTGCGCGTATGGGGCGTGCGTCGTGCAAGGGGGGAAGACAGCAACAAGCCGCGAACCTCGGCAGGCGGGCGTGCCGCGAGCAAGACGCGTCCCATGCTGGTGCAATAGGCTGGCAGGCGCGACCCCGGCATCAGGCCGACCGACATCACCTTTTTCTGGGCGGCTCGGGCAATGTAGACGATCTCGGCCCCGTCGAGGATCGAGACCGATGTGCTTTGGCCGATGCGCTCTGACAGATCGTCCAGCACGGGCTGCACGATCTGGGGCAGGGGCATTGTCGCCAGACAGGCGGTGCCAAGCCGCAGGACGCGCGGCGTCAGCGTGAAGAACTTGCCGTCCCACTCTGCATAACCGTGATGCGCCAGTGTCAGCAGACAGCGCCGCGCTGTCGCCCGGTCCAGTCCGCTTGCCTCTGCCACCTCGGCTATGGATTGGCGGGGCCGCGCCGCCGAAAAGGTCTCGATCACGGCGAGGCCCTTGGCAAGCCCGCCCATGATGTCGCGTTCCGTGATCGACATCACATCCCTCGTTTGTGCGATATGTCAACAAATGCAGCATATCGCACAAATCGGGTAGACGACAAGGAGGGGATACCGCTACGGGATACGCGTCACAGACCCATGAGGGTTGCGGTCTGCACCCACAGGAGATTGCCGATGGATAAAACGCTTCCCAGTCTTTCTGCCGCCGTTCAGGACATTCACGATGGCATGACCATCATGATCGGAGGCTTTGGCGGTTCCGGCGCGCCGATAGAATTGATCCATGCGCTGATTGACCGTTTCCTCGCCACGGGACATCCCAAGGACCTTACGGTGGTCAACAACAATGCGGGGAACGGGCATGTCGGTCTGGCGGCGCTCATTGAAACGGGCATGGTGCGGAAGCTGATCTGCTCTTTCCCCCGTTCCGCCGATCCGGTGGTTTTCACGGAACGCTATCTTGCGGGTCAGATAGAGCTGGAACTGGTGCCGCAAGGCACTCTGGCCGAGCGTATCCGGGCAGGTGGCGCCGGCATACCCGCATTTTACACGCCGACAAGTTTTGGCACCGATCTGGCCAAGGGCAAACCTGTCGAGGTGTTTGAAGGGCGCTCTTATGTGCGGGAACGCTGGCTCAAGGCCGATGTGGCCTTGGTGAAGGCACATCTGGGCGACCGCTTGGGCAATCTGACTTATCGGATGGCCGCGCGAAACTTCAATCCGCTGATGTGCATGGCGGCGGCGCGCACCATCGTGCAAGTGTCGCAGATCGTGGACCCGGGGGTGATTGACCCCGAGGCTGTCATCACCCCCGGCATCTTTGTGCAAGGCGTCGTGGAAGTCCCCCAGCCCCAGCAAGAAGAAGACCTGAACCGCGCCAAAGCGGTCTATCCGGAGGCCACAGCATGACCACCAAACTAACCCCGACCCAGATGGCATGGCGCGCGGCGCAGGATATCGCGGACGGCGCCTATGTGAACCTCGGGATCGGCTTTCCCGAGATGGTTGCCAAGTTTCAACCGCCGGGGCGAGAGGCGATCTTTCACACGGAAAACGGCATTCTGGGTTTCGGCGAGGCGCCTGCGCCGGGTTCGGAAGACTGGGATCTGATCAACGCGGGCAAAAAGGCAGTCACGCTCAAGCCCGGCACCGCCTTTTTTCACCATGCCGACAGTTTTGCGATGGTGCGTGGCGGTCATCTCGATGTGGCGATACTCGGGGCCTATGAAGTCGCCGAAACAGGCGATCTTGCGAACTGGTCCACCGGCCCGCGCGGCGTGCCCGCTGTGGGCGGCGCGATGGATTTGGTGCATGGGGCCAAGATGGTGGCCGTCATCACCGATCATGTCACCAAGGATGGCAAACCAAAGCTGGTGGAACGCTGCTCGCTGCCGCTTACGGGGGTGGCGTGCGTGACGCGGGTCTATTCCAGTCTTGCCGTGATCGACATCGTCGAGGGCCGCTTTGTCTTGCGCGAAAAGTTGGCTGCGCTGTCTTTTGATGAGCTGCAGGCGATGACGGGTGCCACGCTCCACTGCGATGGCGCGTTAGCCGATCTTGATGTTCCAGCACTCTGAGGGCCAAGCATGAAAGACGTTTTCATCTGCGATTACATCCGCACGCCGATCGGGCGCTATGCAGGCAGCCTTGCGACGGTGCGGCCCGACGATCTGGGGGCGGTTCCCTTGCGTGCGCTGATGGCGCGTAATCCTGCGGTGGATTGGGAAGCTGTCGATGACGTGGTTTTCGGCTGCGCAAATCAGGCCGGAGAGGACAACCGCAACGTGGCCCGCATGTCTGTGCTGCTGGCTGGCCTTCCTGTGGGCATCACCGGAACCACCATCAACCGTCTGTGCGGTTCAGGGATGGATGCGGTACTTGTCGCAGCGCGGGCAATTGCTGCGGGCGAGGCGAAGTTGATGATCGCGGGGGGCGTCGAGAGCATGAGCCGAGCGCCCTTCGTCATGCCCAAGGCCACCACCGCCTACAGCCGCGAAAATGCGGTCTATGATACGACGATCGGCTGGCGCTTCGTCAATCCGGCGATGGACCGCGCCTATGGCACCGATTCCATGCCGCAGACCGGTCAGAATGTTGCCGACGACTATGGCATCAGCCGTGAGGCGCAGGATGCAATGGCCCTTGCATCGCAGGCCAAGGCGGCGGCGGCACAGGCCAATGGCAGGCTGGCCGCGGAAATCACGCCGGTTACCATTCCCCAGCGCAAGGGCGATGCATTGGTGGTGGACTGCGACGAACACCCCCGCGCCACAACGCTGGAGGCTTTGTCAAAGCTCAAGCCGCTGTTTGCCAACGGGTCGGTCACGGCCGGCAATGCCAGCGGCGTCAATGATGGCGCGGCAGCCCTGATCCTTGCCGATGCCGAAACGGCCGCAAGATATGGTCTGGTCCCGATCGCGCGGGTCTTGGGCGGGGCGACGGCGGGGGTGCCGCCCCGTGTCATGGGCATCGGTCCGGCGCCTGCATCGCAAAAGCTGTTGGCGCGTCTGGGGCTGACCCCGGCCGATCTGGATGTGATCGAGTTGAACGAGGCTTTTGCCGCCCAAGGCATCGCCACCCTGCGCGCGCTTGGCGTGGCCGACGATGATCCGCGCGTCAATCCGAACGGGGGGGCGATTGCGCTTGGCCATCCGCTTGGCATGTCGGGAGCGCGCATCACCGGAACGGCGGCGCTGCAACTGGCGCAGACGGGCGGGCGGCGTGCTCTGGCCACCATGTGCATCGGTGTAGGCCAAGGCATCGCCATTGCGCTGGAGCGCGTGTGATCATCGACCGCCGCCGTGCTGGACAGTCAGCGTTCAGCGCGGCGGCGGATTAAGCGCCTTGTTATAGGGCTTCCAGTCCGTGATGTCGGGATAATGGAACTTGCGCCAAGCCCGCACACGCGGGTTCATCATCCGCCGCCACCAAAGCGGGTTCATCGCGATGAACACCATCAAGGGATAGCCAAGCGGCAGTTGCGGGGCCTCGTCCTCGCGGTATGTTTGCAACAGCGGAAAACGGCGATCCGGTTTGAAATGGTGGTCCGAATGGCGCTGGAGATTGATGAGCAGCCAGTTTGACGCGGTGTGCGACGCGTTCCAGCTGTGATGCGGCTTCACATGCTCATACTTTCCATCGCCCAGATGCCGCCGCGTCAGGCCGTAATGTTCCACATAATTGACCGCTTCCAGCTGCCAGATCGCGATGGCCGCCTGATAGACGAACAGACCAAGCCCGAACCATCCCCCCAGCGCAAAGGCAAAGGCCAGCATTGCGGTTTGCAGCGCGGCATAACGCCAGAACGGGTTGCTTTTATGCCAGACCGGCAAACCGCGCCGCGCCAGCATTGCAGCTTCGGCCCGCCAAGCCGAAACGGGGCTTTGACGCAGAACGCGCGGGAAAAAGCGGTGGAAGCCTTCGTTATACCGCGCCGTAACCGGATCGCGGCAGGTGCCGACATAGATGTGGTGCACCCGCAGGTGTTCGGACCGGAAATGGGAATACAGCACCGAAGCCAGAAGGATATCCGCAAGCCAACGCTCCAGCTTGTCTTTCTGATGCATCAGCTCGTGGCTGTAGTTGATCCCGACAGTGCCTGTGATCAGGCCGATGCCGAAGAACAGCACACCAAGTTCCAGCCCCGAAAGATGGCTGGTATGGCTGGCGTACCAGATGGTGCCAAAGAGGATGACCATCTGCAGCGGCACCCAGATAAGCGTAAGTAGCTGATACCAGAACAGCATGCTTTCTGGCGTTTCCGGGTCGGCATTGCGCTCGTTCAGCCCGGTCAGGGCATCGAGCGAGGAGTAGATCACGATCGCATAGGCCGGAACCAGCGCCGTATACCAGCCCCCAAAAGTTGCCCCCACAAGGGCAAGCGGCACCAGACCCAAGGTGAGCCAGAACGGCATGGCTTGGGCAAATCCGATGGTCTGGCGCGGTTGATCTGGCATGGTTGGCCTGTGTCTCTGGGGGCGCATGATGCGCTATGCAATCGTGTCTTTCAACGCGGCACTATGTTGCGCCACTGATCATAGGCTTTGCGCATCACCGTCGGCAGGTCGGCAGGCCGAAAGCCGTCGCGCGGCACGAACTCTCCGCGCGTCACGGCCGCGCCAACCGGCAATTCCGCTGTCAGAACGGTCAGATACAGGTGGAAATGGGTGAATGTATGGCGCACCTCGCCAATATCCTGCCATTCTGCCTGCGCCGGGGCGTCACCGCCTCTGCCATCCCAGGCATCACCCGGAAAGCCCAGCATCCCGCCCAAAAGTCCCGTCTCTGCCCGTCGTTCCAGCAAGATCATATCACCTCGCGTGGCAAGCCAGAGCACGCCGCGTCTGACAGGCTTTTCTGCCTTTGCCATCTTGCGTGGCAATTCGGTCTGGCATCCCTGCTCGCGGGCGAGGCAGGCATGATTCCACGGGCAAAGCCCGCAGGCAGGGTTGCGCGGGGTGCAGATGGTGGCGCCAAGGTCCATCACCGCCTGCGCATAATCGCCCGGTCGCAGGTCCGGGGTCAATCCGGCCGCCAGCGCCGTCAACTCTGCCTTGGCTGCGGGCAACGGGGTTTGCACGGCATAAAGCCGCGCCATCACCCGCTCGACATTGCCATCTACTACGGTTGCCGGCTCGTCATAGGCGATGGCGGCGACGGCGCTTGCGGTATAGGGGCCGATGCCCGGCAGTCCAAGCAATCCATCCCGACGCCCCGGAAACACACCGCCATGCGCGTCCACCACGGCCCGCGCTGCCTTGAGCAGGTTGCGCGCGCGGGCGTAATAGCCAAGGCCGGCCCATTCCGCCATCACATCCTCGTCACGCGCGGCAGCCAGATCGGCCACCGTAGGCCAACGGGTGGTAAAGCGATGAAAGTAATCGCGCACCGCCGCCACCGTGGTCTGCTGCAGCATCACCTCCGACAGCCAGATCCGGTAAGGGTCTGGCCGGACACCCCGCGCACGATCTTGCGGCGAAACCCGCCACGGCATCACCCTTGCGTGGCGGTCATACCAATGCAGCAAGGCCGCACTCAACTCTGCGTCACGCAATCTTTATGCCCTTTGTTCGGTCTTGCCTCTGGCGGCGCTGCCCTGAGGCGATAAGATAGCGGGAGTGTCACAGGATACCAGATGGCCCGCAACGCGACCCATTCACAACAGCCATCACGCCGGATGCGGGGGTTTGAACCTGCCTTCGGGCTGATGAAAGACCCTGTCCGCGCGGCGGGAGAGTCGCGCGGTTTTGCCGTGGCGCGCCTGTTGACCCACTGGGCAGATGTGGTGGGCGAGGAACTGGCCAAATGCACGCGGCCTGTCAAGGTGGGCTATGGGCGTGATGGCTTTGGCGGCACCCTGACGCTTTTGACCACGGGGCCAATGGCCCCGATGATCGAGATGCAAAAAGAGATGATCCGCACCAAGGTCAACGCGGTCTATGGCTACAACGCAATTTCGCGGGTCTTGCTGACCCAGACCGCGCCCATCGGTTTTGCCGAAGGTCAGGCCGAATTTTCGCCCGCCCCCAAAGCGGCAGCAGCGGTCGACCCTGCGATAAAGGCCCGGGCAACCGAAACGGCGGCCCCGATCCAAGACCCCGGCCTGCGTGCGGCCCTTGAAGCCCTGGCCGAAAACATCTTAAACCGTCGCAAGACGACAGAAGGCGAGAAATGATGTCAAAGAAAGCAACCTTGGCCGCTGCGGCCCTTGTCATGGCTGGCGGGTTCGGCCTCTGGTCGATGTCGTCTGATCAAGCCGGACAGTCGCTGCTCCCCGTTTCCAGCGCCATGGCGCAGGACACTGCACCCGCTGCCGACACGCAGGCGATCGAGATCAAGGACATGACCCTTGGCCCGGTCGATGCCAAGGTAACTCTGATCGAATACGCGTCGTATACCTGCCCGCATTGCGCGAATTTCCACGCCAATGTGTTCAAGGACCTGAAGCGTGACTACATCGACACCGGCAAGATCCACTTCATTTACCGCGAGGTTTACTTTGACCGCTATGGCCTGTGGGCGGCAATGGTGGCCCGCTGTGGCGGCGAGATGAAATACTTCGGTGTGCAAGACATGCTTTATCGCGATGTCCAGAACTGGGCCGGTTCGGATGATCCGAATGTCGTCGTCGCCAATCTGAAAAAGATCGGGCGCACCGCGGGCATGGACGATGCCCAGCTCGATGCCTGCATGCAGGACGGCGCGAAGGCGCAAGCGATGGTGGATCACTACGAGACGGTGATGAAGGAGTATGAGGTGCAGGGCACCCCGACACTTATCATCAACGGCACCAAACATTCGAACATGTCCTATGCCGATCTGAAGGTCATTCTCGACGCAGAGCTTGCAAAGGAATGACGTCTCCGCTGGCCGGGGTTAAGGTCATTGAACTGGCGCGCATCCTTGCGGGCCCGTGGGCCGGACAAACCTTGGCCGATCTCGGAGCGGATGTCATCAAGGTGGAGGCCCCCGAAGGCGACGATACCCGTCGCTGGGGGCCGCCCTTCATCGAGCGCGAAGGCGACAGGTCGGCGGCCTATTTCCACGCGACAAATCGGGGTAAGCGCTCTGTCACATGCGATTTCCGCACCCCCGAAGGCCAGCAAACCGTGCGCCGTCTGGTGGCGGATGCCGATGTGGTGATCGAGAATTTCAAGGTGGGCGGTCTGGCGAAATACGGGCTGGATTATGATAGCCTGCACAGATTGAACCCCCGCTTGATCTACTGTTCCATCACTGGCTTTGGCCAGGACGGGCCCTATGCGCATCGCGCGGGATATGACTTCATCATTCAGGGCATGGCTGGACTGATGAGCGTGACCGGCTCTCCTGAAGGCCAGCCCCAGAAGGTGGGCGTCGCGGTGACCGATATCTTCACCGGCATCTATGCTGCTACGGCTATTCTTGCGGCTTTGCATCAACGGCACAGCACAGGCCTTGGCCAGCATATCGACATGGCGTTGATGGATGTCGCAGCCGCGACGATGGCCAATCAGGCGATGAACTATCTCGCGACAGGCTCCGCGCCCACCAAAATGGGCAATGCACATCCCAATCTGGCCCCCTATGCAGTCTTTGATTGCGCGGATGGCTGGCTGATCCTTGCGACGGGAAATGACAGCCAATATCAGCGGCTGTGCAAGATCCTTGGGTTGGCTGACATGGCGACCGCCCCTGACTTCCTGACCAACGCGGACCGCGTGCGCAATCGGGATGCCCTGACAGCCCGCCTGACAGCGGCAACACGCACTTGGTCAAAATCCGATCTTCTGGCTGCCTGCGAAGGAGAAGGCGTGCCCGCTGGTCCGATCAATGATCTGAAAGAGGTGTTTGCCGATCCGCAGATCGTGGCGCGCGGCATGCAAATTGCGCCGGATGGTGTGCCGGGGGTGCGCTCTCCGTTCCGCTTCTCGGGTGCAGAGCTTGCCTTGTACCGACCCGCGCCGAAACTTGGCGAACATCAGGCAGAGACAGAAAGCTGAGGGCAGGCCGGGGTCAAGCCAGCCCGGCGATCGCATGATCCAAGGCTGACCAATCCTCTACCTCCAACCGGACCACAAGCGTCAGGACCTTGGGCCGGAAACTCGCAGGCAGGCGGACCTGATCTTTCTCGGTGGTCACCAGTTGCGCGCCCAAGCCATCTGCTTCGGCTTCGAGTCGTCGCAGCAAAGTATCTGACAAGGGCTGATGGTCGTCGAGGGACACGGCCCGCACAATCTCGGCCCCTTGGCTCCGCAGAGTGGCAAAGAACTTTTCAGGATGCCCTATCCCAGCAAAGGCAAGCACGCGCTGCCCCTGCCAGTCCATGCCCATCTTCAACGGACGCAGCACACCGCGCAGGTGAGGCAGGGCAATCAGGTGGCCCCAATCGCGCTGAAACCGCTCTTGCGCCGCTGGGTCACCGATAGACAAAAGCGCATGCGCCCGTGCCAGTCCTGCCGCCACGGGTTCCCGCAACGGACCTGCGGGAAGGCACAGGCCATTGCCAAAGCCGCGCTCCGCATCGACCACTATCAAGGACAGATCCTTATGGACCGAGGGGTTCTGAAAGCCATCGTCCAACAGGATCAGCTTAGCGCCAGCTGCTTCGGCGGCCCGCGCGCCTGCCGCACGGTCCTTTGCCACCCAGGTGGGCGCGAAGGCGGCCAGCAAAAGGGGCTCATCGCCGACTTCGGCTGCGCTGTGCCGCAGCGGGTCGACCCTTACCGGACCGGCCAACGCTCCGCCATAACCACGCGATACAACCTGAGCGCCGGAAACCCGCATCAAAAGCGCAAGCGTCGCGGGTGTTTTGCCTGTGCCGCCTACATTCAGATTGCCAATGCAGATGACCGGAACCGACGCGCGATACCCGGTGCGTGCGACCCTGCGTGCCGTCGCAGCACCGTAGGCGAACCCCAAGGGCTGTAGCAATCGCGCGGCAAGGCCCGGTGCCGTTCGAGGGTTCATCCAGAACGCGGGCGGGCGCATCAGGTCTCTCCTGCCAAGGCACGGCGGACCACTGCCATCACCCGCTCGGTCACCTCTGCCCCGTCCGAAGCCACGATCCAAGCCGATTGCGCAAGTCGGGCCGCACGGTCTGGCGACAACAGGTCTGACAGGGCCTCGCCAAGATCTCCGGCACTCCCCACCGCGCGTGCCGCACGCGCTGCGCCAAGCCGCCCGAATGTGCTGCCAAACACACCCGGACGCGGTCCGTAGAGAATCGCCGAACCAAGCGCCGCCGGTTCCATCGGATTGCGCAGGCACCCTTGCCCCGCCAGACTTCCGCCCATGAAGGTGATCGGGGCAAGCCGATACCACAGCCCAAGCTCCGCCATGCCATCGGCCACGAACACCTCGACCTCGGGGTCGGGCTCCTGGTCCTCTGCCCGCTCTGCCACGATCCACCCCTCCTCGTCGGCAAGCCGCTTGGCCAAGGCAGGTGCGCGCCCTGGATCTTCCGGGGCAATGATCAGCAATAGGCGATGCGCCAGGCTTTGCGCAGCCCGGTGCGCGGCGATCACGGCGCTTTCCTCTGCCTCGGGCAGACCGGCGGCAAGCCAGACCGGCCTTGTCGCCAACAGCTTGGCCAATGCCGCGCGCTCTGCCTCGAGGCATGGCAGTGCAGCGCTGTCTTCTTCCATGCGACCGACCACACTGACCGCCGACAGCGCCGCCCCGTTCTTGCGAAATGCCCGGGCTGCGACTTCATCCATCGTCAGCACATGGCTGAACCCCTGCAGAGCAGACCGCATCAGCCCCGGGTACCACCCGTTGCGATCCTTCAACACATAGGGCGCCCGTCCGTCGACGATGATCGGACGCAGCCCGCGTTCCTCTGCGGCATGCAAAACGGCAGGGCGCAATTCGCCATCCGAAAACAGGGCTAAATCCGGTTGCCAATGGTCAAGAAACGCCCGCGCCTCGGCGGGACGATCCTCGGGCGGCTGCGCCCTGAGAATGCCTTGGCGTGCAGGCAAGGCATCCGCACAGGTCATCAAAACCGAGACATTTTCTTCATCGATCAGACGACTTGCAAGTTCCAGAAGGCCACGCGCCGTTTCGACGCTTGGGGCGTGCATCCAGACCAGCCGGCCAGTCGGCCGCTCCGCCCACACGGTTGCGATGGACGGCGCGCGCCGGGGACGCAAATTGTAAAGCGTCAGGCCAAGCGAATGCACCATCTGTCTGGACGATTACCGGCCCAGTTCTTCCGTGGGCGATGCTGGCTGCTCTTCATCCCGCAGGCGATGAATATGTGCGATGAAATAGCGCATATGGGCATTGTCCACCGTGCGCTGCGCCTCTGCCTTCCACGCCTTGTGCGCCGAGGCATAATCGGGAAACATTCCCACAATATGAATGTCGTTCACATTGGCAAAAGTCGATTTCGACGGATCTATCAATTCGCCGCCGAAAACCAAATGCAGCCGTTGGGTCATCTGTCCGCTCCGTCACTTTTGGGGGTTGCATCCACCATCGCGCGCAAGGGTAACGAGGCCAGAGGCAGGGTCAACCCCGCTTCCGGCCCGTAAACGTTTCCGTTTTGGAAAGATTCGCTTCGTATGGTCCGAAAGATCGCCAGAACGGCGCTTGCAACCACATAGGTGAATCCCATGCAACAAAGGCCCGTCTTGCTGCTTGGCTGGGGGCTGTGTTCTTGGCTGTTGCTTCAGGCGTGGTCACCACCCCTCGCATGGGCGCGCATGCCGGCAGGCGCAGCGCAGCTTTGCGATGTTGCTGCAGCAGATGCGGCCGCAAAAACCGGCGTGCCGCTCGACATTCTTCTGGCGATTTCACGGGTTGAATCGGGCCGCAACGTGGGTGGCGTTCTGTCACCGTGGCCTTGGACCGTCAATCAAGCGGGTGATGGTGCATTTTTCGACTCGTTGGGCGATGCAACAGATCATGTTCTGCGCGCCTTGGCGGATGGGCAACGAAACATCGACATCGGCTGCTTTCAGATCAACATCCGTTGGCATGCGGCAGAGTTTACCTCGCTTGAGGCGATGTTTGATCCTGACCAGAATGCCCACTACGCAGCGCGCTTTCTGCTGAAGCTGTTCGATGAATTCGGATCATGGGACGCCGCGATCGGCGCCTACCACTCCCGGCAAAGCGGGGCCGCCACTTCCTATCAGGCCAAGGTGTCGGCCCTGCTCGCAACGGTCCCCCAGACCCCACGTGCCGCGTCATTCAGCGACGATCAACCGGCCAGATCGGCCCTGCGCAGCAATCGCTACCCACTTCTTCGACCGGTCGGGGCGGGCGGGCTTGGCTCATTGGTAGCCAGCGCCCAAGACCGGCCCGCCGTGCCCTTGTTCCGGTAGGCTCATGATGACCGTCACGCCCACGCTCGCCCTGTTGTTCCGCCCCACAATCCTCCTTGCCTTGGCGCTCATGGCTGTCATCGTGATGATGGTGCTGCCTGTTCCGGCGTGGCTGCTCGATATCGGGCTTGCCCTGTCTTTCGCGCTCGCCATCCTGATGCTGACGGTAACCCTTTTCATCGAACGTCCGCTCGATTTCTCCGCCTTTCCGACCATCCTGCTATCCTCCCTGATGTTGCGCCTCTCGCTCAACGTCTCCTCGACCAAGCTGATCATCGGAGAGGGACACACCGGCACCGACGCCGCAGGCGCGGTGATCGCGGGGTTTGCCAGTTTCATCATGGGCGGCAATGTGCTGTTGGGTCTGGTCATCTTCTGTGTGCTGCTGATCGTGAACTTCATGGTCATCACCAAGGGCGCTGGCCGGATGGCCGAAGTGGGCGCGCGCTTTGCCCTTGACGGCATGCCGGGGCGACAGTTGGCAATTGATGCCGACATGGCTGCCGGAGCGATCGATCACACCGAAGCAAAAGAGCGGCGAGAGCGTGAACTGGCCGAGACAAACTTTTTCGGCTCACTTGATGGTGCGTCGAAATTCGTCAAGGGCGACGCTGTTGCCGGGCTTCTCATCACGCTTCTCAACATCGTCATGGGTTTGGTCATGGGAATATTCATCCATGACATGCCGGTTGCGCAGGCATTCAAGACCTATGCGATCCTGACGGTGGGCGATGGGCTGGTCAGCCAGATTCCGGCTGTCATCATATCGGTGGCGGCTGCCCTTTTGCTTGCACGGGGGGGCGCGAAAGGCGCGGCAGATGTTTCGTTCTTTGCCCAGCTCGGCCGTTATCCGGGCGCGTTGGGCACTGTGGCCGTGCTGATGGCTCTTTTTGCGCTCGTCCCCGGTATGCCTTTTATTCCTTTCATCCTGGGCGCGGCTGGTCTGGCGGCCACGGCGGTATGGGTCCATCGCCGCGATACGCACCGCAGCGCTGGCCCCCTTCCTGTGGCTGAACCCGTCCGCAAACGTATCCTTGGCGATGTCCTCGATTTTGACGAACTGCATCTGGAGTTTTCGCCTGACCTTGTGGCGATGGTGCTGGACCCGGCCACCGGACTGGATGGCCGCATCGGAAACATGCGCAACCATATCGCGGCCAGTTACGGGCTGATTTTGCCCGAAATACGCTTGACCGATGAACCGGCGCTGCCTCCCGGCACCTATCGCATCAAGATTCAAGGGGTAGAGCGGGTGACCAATCGGCTTATGCCCGACCGCTCGCTGATGCTCCTCAATGAAGGCATTCCGGCCCCGGACGGGATCGATGTCAGCGAACCGGTCTACGGCACTCCCGCCCGCTGGATATTGCCCGAACGGCAGGAGGATGCCGTGATCGCTGGGTTGACGGTGGTTTCCCCGCCCGAGGTGTTGGCAACCCATCTTCTGGAAGTCATCCGCGCAAATCTCGCCAGGCTTTTGTCTCTGCGGGGCCTGCGCCGCCTGTTGGACGAATTCGTCACCGTCTCCGACTCCGCGCGGGCCGATGCCAATCGCAAACTCCTTGATGAGATGATTCCCGAAAAGGTGCCGGTTGATCTGCTTCTGTCCGTCTTGCGGCTGCTCCTTGACGAAAGGGTGTCTATCCGCAACCTGCCGCTTATTCTTGAGGCAATTGCCGAAGGCAGGGGCCTGTCATCGCCCGAAGCGGTTTGCGAACACGTCCGCCACAAGATCGGCTTTCAACTGGTGGCCGAGCTCAAGCGCCAAGATGGCACCATTCCCCTGATCCAGATCGCACCCGAATGGGAAAAAACATTTTTATCCTATCAGGTTGAGGGCGAGAGGGGCCAGAGTGACATTGCACTGCCCCCCGACCAATTCGCGCGCTTGTCCGGCTTGCTTGCCGAAAAGGTGAACCGCGCTGCCGAAGGCGGCATAACCGCCGCAGTGGTGACGACTACCCTACGGCGGCGCTTTGTGCGGACTGTCTTGGCCGCAAAGGGTCTGACCGCGCCCGTTCTCTCCTATGATGAAATCGGGCTTGAAGCGCGCCCTGCCATCGTCGGCCTCGTTCCGCTATGAACGAGATTTTGTCGCTGCTTCTGTCATATCACAGTCAGGCGGCTGAACAGGCCGAGGCTGCTGCGCTCCTCTTCCTTCGGATCGGCGCGGTGATGGCCACCTTGCCCGCCTTTGGTGAAACGGTTGTCCCGGCGCGGATCAGGCTGGTTCTCACCCTTATGTTTTCTGCCGCTGTTTTCCCCGCGGTGCAGCCCGACCTTGCGGGCATCGCTCTGGGTGAGGCTTTTGCGCCGGAAGTGGCCATAGGGCTCGTCCTGGGTCTGATGGTGCGTCTCTTTATCCTCTCGCTGATGACGGCCGGGGCCATTGCCGCCAATGCCACCTCGCTCTCACAGCTTTTTCCCGCCGGAGCGGAGGCGCAGCCGGCGATTGCCAAGCTGCTCGTCATGGCGGGCCTTGCGCTTGCGCTTACCGCGGGCCTTCCCCTGCGCGTGATTGACTATCTTCTGCTCGGTTATGATCTTTTGCCTGCGGGGATATGGCCATCGGCCGCGCTTCTGGCAGACTGGGGCGTTGCCCAGATCGCGCGCGCCTTCGCGGTCGCCTTCATGATCGCGATGCCCTTTGTGATTGCCTCGCTGGTTTACAACGTAGGCTTGGGCGTCATCAACCGCGCCATGCCGCAACTGATGGTCATGTTCGTTGGCGCCCCGGCGCTCGGTCTTGGCGGGCTGATGCTGATCGCCTTGGTCGCACCGCTTGCCCTGTCGGTCTGGTTGCAAATGCTGAAAACATTCCTCGCAGCACCCGCTGCACCGCTCCAGTAGGCCAAGATGTCGAAAGCCGAAGATCAAGCCGCGGCCGACAAAGAGCATGAACCGACAGAGAAAAAGCTGGCGGATGCGCGAAAGCACGGCGACGTTCCGAAATCGGTCGAACTGATGGCGGCTGCGGCCTACGCCGGCCTGCTGCTTGCAGTTGCCATCGGGGGGCAGGCCATTCAGGGCGCAGCTTTTGCCGGCAAGGTGCTGATCGATCAGGCGCCCGAGATTTCAAGACTGGCTGCAGCCTCTGCGCGCAGCTTTGTGGGCGGCCTGCTCTACTCTGTGCTGATGCCGCTTGCGCTGTTCCTTGTGGCTCCGGCAGTGGCTGTTGTTCTTGCCGTTGTGGTGCAGCGCGCGTTTGTCTTTACCCCTGACAACCTTATGCCGATGCTGTCGCGGATTTCGCCTTCGGCGACGGCAAAGAAGAAATTCGGCCCAGAGGGTCTGGTCGAGTTTGCCAAGAACTTCGCAAAGCTCTCCATCGTCAGCATCGCGCTCGCCGTGCTGTTATACGGCCAGTCCGACAGCATTCTTGCGACCGCCACACTCGATCCGCGTCAAGGTCTGGTGCATCTGATCGCCTTGCTCGGTCAATTTTTGCTCTGCATCATCCTCATAACCGCCGTGATCGGCGGGGCAGATCTTCTCTGGCAGCGTCATTTGCACATGCAGCGCAACCGCATGTCACGCAAGGAGCTGATGGACGAAATGAAGGACAGTGAAGGTGATCCCCTCAACAAGCAAAAAAGGCGTCAGCGCGGGCAAGAAATCGCCATGAACCAGATGCTTGTGGATGTGGCGACCGCCAATGTGGTTATCGTGAACCCGACCCATTATGCTGTTGCCTTGCACTGGAAGCGCGGGGCGCGGACGGCACCCGTGGTTGTCGCCAAGGGCGTCGATGAGATCGCGCGCCGGATACGGGAAACAGCCGCCGAGCATGGCGTTCCTGTCC
Organism: Pseudotabrizicola algicola; assembly: GCF_010915705.1. GTDB lineage: Bacteria > Pseudomonadota > Alphaproteobacteria > Rhodobacterales > Rhodobacteraceae > Pseudotabrizicola > Pseudotabrizicola algicola. The sequence goes on along the minus strand of NZ_JAAIKE010000002.1, from coordinate 550,437 downwards.
ATTCCGATCCACCAACGGCTCGCTCGATTTTTGCGACGGTCGATATCGGTCAGCCCGTTGCACGGGATCATTATCGCGCTGTGGCGGCCGCGATCCGCTTTGCCGAGAAGATGCGAAAACGCAGCAAGGAGCGCGTCCAATGACTCCCAAAGATCGGTTGAGACGGTTGGAAAAGATCACGCTCCTTTTGCGGGAACGCGAGTTGTCGCGCTTGGCGCAGGCGTCTGCGCAGAAGACCCGCACCGAGGCTCAGTTGATGGCGCTTGACAAAACCGGCGCACCACATGGCCTCGATCCGGTGGTCGCCGCCCAGGTTACAGATCGGTTTGGCCTTTGGACGACCAATCGGCGCATCTTGCTCAACCAGAAGCTGGCGCGGGAGACGGTCGCCTGGATGGAAGCAAAAACCGAGGCGCAGCGGGCCTTCGGGCGCGCGGAAGTCCTACGCAAGCTTTGCCTGAAACCTTGAACCGCCGGCAGTTGACTGCTCACGAGTCCCGTCACGGGTGACCTGCGGCAACTTTTCCTGTTCCGTGGCCGCGCCCAAACGCGGCCGCCGTTGCCAGGCCTTTCTCGACACCCTGCGACGCTTAGCTGTCCTGGCGGATCATATCCGTAATCAGAACGCTCTTTATCTTGTCGCCCATGACCTTGCTTGCAACTTCCTTCAGCCCGACGCGCAGCGTGACAAGATTGTCTGCATCCGTGAATGATCCGCGGAAGCCACCAGTATTGGCATGATCGAAGAGCAGTTGCAGGAAGCCATCACGCAGCTTTGGTTCTTGCGCGTAGACCTGCTCTGTGGCGCCGAGCGAGACCTCGAGGCTCAGGGACAGAATGACGAGAGAGCTGATCCGGTTCTTCTCGACCACCGGAACGATGAACTGGTTGGTCAGCTTGACAAACTCTGATATGGGCTCGCCGGGTTTTGCGGCCTCACCCTCGGTTGTCGTTGTCTCGGTGTCACCCTCGGCAGCCTCTACAGGCGGGCGCAGGAACACGCCGGCACCAAGCCCGGCGCCTGTGCCAAGCACCACAAGAATGATCGGGAGGAGCTTTTGCATCTGTATCGCCTCAGAACGGCAAGAGAATATCGGTGATCTGCTGGCCGTAGCGCGGTTGCTGCACCTCCGAGATCTGCCCGCGGCCGCCATAGGCTATGCGCGCGCCGGCAATCTTGTCATAGGTGACCTCATTGGTTCGGGAAATGTCAGCCGGACGCACATAGCCTGTCACGATCAGTTCCCGCAGTTCAAAGTTCACCCTGACCTCTTGTTGGCCTTCGATACGCAGAACCCCGTTCGGCAACTTTTCAACCACCGTCGCGGCCACCCGCAAAGTCAGCTTTTCGTTGCGCGAAACCGACCCCTCACCGGAAAACGTGGAAGCGGAGTTGGTTTTGACAGCCTCTGCCATCGTCGCCCCTTGCGGGAGCTTTTTATCGAGCCTCTGCGGAATGCCAAAAAGTTGCGGCATGCCCATCGACTGGCTACCAGTGCGGGATCGTCCGCTTGAATTCGAGATTTCCGCGCTGTCATCGATCTCGATCACGACCGTCAGAATATCCCCCCTGTTCCCTGCGCGCCTGTCACCCAGGAGCGACGCCTGTCCGGCGGTCCAGAGCGAGGAGGCATCTGATACACCTGACGGATCGGCCTGTTCCGGCAAGGGATTGGAATACATCGCATGATGCTGGTAACTCCCTTCCAGCGCCGTAAAATCAGGGGCTTTGCCCACCTGATCGAGAGAGGCGCATCCCGCCAAAAATGTGAGAGAACACAGTGCGACCCGCATGGTTTGACCTTATCCTTCTGATGGGCTCACGCTGACACTGCCATCGGGCATGATCCGCCCCTGAACCGTGTTGCGTGACCCGAGATTGACGACCGGGATGACATCGCCAATACCGCCACGGTCGAGCGCACGCCCTTCCGTGAAGATGGCCAGCGTTCCCGAGACGAATGACAATGAGACGACTTGATTGCGCTGCACGATCGCGGGCGGTCCGACCTGCTCGGCGCGAATGGGGCGGCCGGGGTAAAGGGCAACCCGTGCCTCCTTTCCAATGATCGCAGCGATGTCCGTTACGCTTTGCGGGATGACAGCCTCGACCACGGAGAGATCCTCTGTTGCGATCACCTGACCCGCCCGGATCACCCGGTTGGCAACCACTGCATCCGCAAGCGCCGGAAACGGAACGAGGCAAAGCAGCAACCAGCGCATCACCGCACCTGTGTGGTTGCCGACAGCATCTGATCGGCGGCGGTGATCACCTTGGCATTCAATTCATAACCACGCTGCGCCTTGATCAATTCCGTGACCTCTCGCACGGCATCAACCGAGCTTTCCTCCAGATATCCCTGCCGCAGCGTTCCCAGCCCGTTCTGGCCGGGGGCTGCCTGCAGCGGAGGGCCGGACGCTTCGGTTTCCGCAAAAAGGTTGGAGCCCATCGCCTCCAGACCCTTTTCATTGGTGAAGCCGACAAGAACCAGCTCGCCCAGCAGCTCCGGTTCGACCCGATCCGCGAAGTAGGCGTAAACCTCGCCTCCGGAATTGATCGCAAGTGAACGCGCGTCGGACGGAATCGTGATCCCCGGCGCAACCTGATTGCCCTGCGAGTCGACGATCAGACCCTCGCCCGTTCGTTTCAGAGCGCCGTCCCGGGTGTAGGCGGCAATACCGCCCGGTAAAGTCACCTCGAGATAGCCCTGTCCTTCGATCGCAACATCAAGATCGCCCCCTGTCTGTGTCAGTGAGCCCTGGGACAGGATCACGGAAACCGCCGCGGGCCGCACGCCAAGACCCAGCTGAACGCCGGTGGGAAGCATTGTGCCGTCGCTTGCGGCAATGGAGCCGGGACGCGCCAATTGCTGGTAATGCAGGTCGGCGAAGTCGGCCCGGCGGGCGTTATAGCCTGTCGTCGACATGTTAGCGAGGTTATTGGCGACCACATCCACCCGCATCTGTTGGGCAGCCATGCCCGTTGCGGCAATTTGCAGGGCTTTCATCGGCGCCTCCTATCGACCAAGTGTTTGAATAACGGTGCGTTGCCGCTGATCTTCGTTATCGAGGAATTTCTGGCCCAGTTCATAGGCACGCTGCACCGCAATCATCCGGGCAATCTCGGAGACAGGTTGCACGTTGCTGTCCTCAAGGAACCCTTGGCGGATGACGGGAGTCTCGACCGGCTCTACGTCATCCGCTGCGAACATCGTGCCGGTCTGGTGTTGCAGCGTCAGCGGATCGACCGGTCGCCAAACGCCAATCTGGGCCACCGGCTGACCGTCGGCCGAGATTGTGCCATCGGGCGCGACAGAAACCGTTCTTGCCCCGAATGGAACCGGCACCGGTGCGCCTCCGGCATCCAAGACGGCATGGCCGTCCTGTGTCACCAGCACCCCTTCGCCAGAGGCGGTGAAGGCTCCGGCGCGCGTCAACCGCTCGCCTTCGGGGGTGGCGATCAGGAAGAAGCCCTCGCCCTGTAGCCCAAGATCAAACGTTCCTCCGGTGTGCGACAACCCCGCTTGGGAAAGATCGACCTGCCGGGCATTTGCATAGGCCATCGACAGCGACGGCTCGTCCTCAAGCCGCGCGATATACTCGGAAAACACCACACCTTCCCGACGAAAGCCGGTGGTTGATGCATTTGCAATGTTGTTGGCAATCACCTGCATTTCCCGGGTGAGGCCGGATTGCCGGGTGAGGGTCGTATAGCCGGGCGTTTCCAATTCAGCCTCCTTCGATCAGCGGGATGATGGCATCGGTAAAAAAGGTAACGAGGGTGGCGGTCATGAAGCTCATCGACACCCAAAACACGATCAGCATGGCCCCGACTTTTGGCACGAAGGTCAGGGTCATCTCTTGGATAGAGGTCAATGCCTGAAACAGGCCCACGGCAACGCCAGCCACCAGCGCAACTATGAGCAGAGGGGCAGAAATGATGACGGCAATCCAAAGGCCCTGACGAAGGATGTCAAAAATGGCTCCTTCTGTCATGACGCTGGTCATACCGGCATCCTCAGGATTTCCTGATAGGCCTCCACCACCCGGTCGCGCACCGTGATCACCGTGTCGACAGCGGTTTGAGAAGAAGCCAGCGCTTCGACCAAGGCATGTGGATCGGCCCCGCCTGTCATCGCAGCGCGGGCCACATCCTCGCCCCGTGCAAGTGTTTCGGAAAACGTCCCGAGGAAGCGTGCGACACCTTCTTCGGCCGAGTTCGGCAGCGGATCGGGGGCCGCTGCCGAACGGGTCTGCGCATAGGCCTGAGCGGCCATGGACTTTTTGATATCCATTCTGGATCTCCTATCGACGGATAAGATCGAACAGGCTTTGCGTCATCTGCCGCGCCTGATCGAAGAGCCTGAGGTTCGCCTCGTAGCTGCGCTGCGCTTCGCGCGCGTCAGCAATCTCGATCACCAGATCGACGTTCGATCCATCATAGTGACCGGTCAAGTCAGCCAGGGGGTGGCTTGGGTCATAAACCTTTGGCAGGGCGGTTTGATCCAGCCGGACCTTGCCAACCGAAACTGCCCCCGTCTCCACTTCGGACTGAAAGGAAACCAGTTTACGATGATAGCCAGGCGTGTCGGCATTGGCTATGTTTTCAGAGACATGCCGAAGTCGTCTGGCCTGCGCCTCCATCCCGGAGGCGGAGAGCGAAAGGGCCTGCATCAGATCTGTCATGTTGCCACCTTCAAGTGTTGCGGCCAAGCGATGTACGAATGATGGCGGAGGTGCTGCGATAGACAGCCAGAGCCATTTCGTGGCTCTGGCGGGCCTCGATCGCCTTCATCATTTGCAGGTCCAGTGAAACATCGTTGCCATTCGGGGCCATGCCGGTGCCAGAGGGCACGGCACGCGCCATATATGAACGATCATTCGAAAAGTGGCCCGGGCGCGTTGAATTTACAGCAAACGGGGTCTGGTCATAAAGCGCGCCAAAGGCGGGTAGATCCATTGCGCGAAACCCCGGCGTGTCAGCGTTGGCAATATTGCGTGCCACCACTTCAACCCGCGCGCCGGAGTGGGCTGCAAGTGCCTGTGCCATTCTGGTCAGTCCAAGTTTCTCAAACATCGGGGCTTCTCCCTCGATCCGCTTCACCAGTTCTTAGGGGTGATTCCTTTAGAAACTGTAATCAGCGAACAAAGGGAGAATCCCGTGGCCACAATTTTTGCCCCACTGAACCATCACATCACGCAGATTGGTTTGTCGGTGCCGATCGGTCGAATACAGCGCGTCTCTGGCGGCACGATCTCTGTCCGTGGTCTGCAACACGCGGCTGCCTTGGGGGACCGGATCTCGATCGGTCGCGAAGCATCAGCGGGTGGAGAGGTGATTGGTATCAGCGCAGACAGTCTGACGGTTCTCCCCGATGAGAACATGGACGGCCTTTGCATAGAGGGTGAAGTCGCGCTGCTTGGTCCGGCCCGCATCGCGCCAGATGACAGCTGGATCGGGCGGGTGATTGACCCGCTCGGGCGACCGCTTGACGGCAGGCCGTTGTTCTCGGGCGGCACATTTCGCAGCCTGATCGCACCACCACCGCCACCCGCCCAAAGACGGCGCCTGGGCGAACGGTTGAGCACGGGAAAAGCCGCGTTTGATACCCTATTGCCGATCGTTCGCGGTCAACGCATCGGGCTGTTTTCCGGCTCTGGCGTCGGGAAGTCGAGCTTGCTTGGCAGCTTCGCGCGCGCACTTTGCGCAGACGTGGTCGTGGTCGCGCTGGTGGGAGAGCGGGGGCGAGAGCTGCGCGAGTTTACTGAAGCAGTCCTTGGGCCCCGGGGAATGCAGCGCTCCGTCGTGGTCGCGGCGACGTCGGATAAATCGCCGCTCTTGCGCAGGCGCTGCGCGCTTACCGCGATGGCTGTTGCTGAACACTTTCGTGACAAAGGCTTGCACGTGCTCTTGCTCGTCGACAGCATCACCCGCTTTGCCGAGGCACATCGCGAAATTGCCTTGGCCGCGGGTGAGGCGCCAAGCTTGCGGGGCTATCCCCCGTCATTGCAGCACGCGATCATGGCGCTCGCAGAACGGGCTGGCCCGGGTGCTTTGGCCCAAGGGGATATTACGGCCGTTTTCACGGTTCTGGTTGCTGGCTCTGATATGGAAGAGCCTGTTGCCGATGTATTGCGCGGCGTTCTTGACGGGCATGTGATTCTTGACCGCCAGATTGCTGAAAGGGGCCGCTTTCCTGCCATTGATCTTTTGCGATCCGTCTCGCGCAGTTTGCCTGCTGCGGCAAGTGATGTGGAAAATGCCCTTATTGCGCGCACCAGAAGTCTGCTTGCAGCCTGGGACCGCGCAGAAATGATGGTGCAGGCAGGTCTCTACCAGAGGGGAAGTGATCCGCTGGTGGATCAGGCTATTCGCCTTTGGCCCGCGTTAGATGCTTTTCTTGCCGAGGACGCACCGGACAATGGCGTTGAAGGGAGTTTTGCGCGGCTTGCAGACTGTCTGCAAGGATGATCAGGGCCTCCGAAACGCCCGCGGGGCTTGCTGCAAGAGGGTCAGGGCGATCTGCCCTGTTTGGAGCGAGGATGCGCTCTCGCTGATCTCGGACCGCACCAGAAACTGTCTTATCAGTTTGTCGACTTTCGCGGGGTCAATGAATTGATTCACATCCCCCGAGCCAAGCAATGCTTTGCTTCGCGCCTGAAGAGTTTCTGCCTGCTTGTCGATATTGATCGCGCCGAATGACGCAGGAAGCCCAAAGGCGCGCTCAAACACGGTCCTGAGCGGCGGATTACCCATGATGGTATACCATTTTGAAAGCGAGGAGGCGCTTGTTTTTGCAAGCTCGGGGAGTTCCCGCTCCAGATTGAGGGCAAGCCGCATGTCTTCGTTCTGGGTTCCCACAGCGACGGCGAATTGCTGCTTCTTGTAAGATCCCAGAATCTTGTCAGCAAAGTCGGAGAGCTTGGTGCTCGGGGTTGCGAAGTTCCCGAAGCCGAAAGCATTGGAGAATTTTTGATATTGCTTATTGGCCAGTTTGTTGGCGAGCGAGTCTGTCTTGAGCGTGCCGCCTTCAAGAATTTTGCGGATGAAGAACTTGTTCCCGATGTCCGCTTCCAGCCCAAACGCCCCGAGAGCAACGCGCAGCAACCTTGGGTCATTCACCAGTTGCTCAGCGGTGGTGATGCTGCCGATCTTCTCGCGAAAATACGCCTCATCCCTCCGAACGGACGGTTGCGCATTGAACGTGGCGGTTTGCTGCGCCATTGTGCGTTTGAGGAATGCCCAACCTGCATATCCTCCAATCGGCAGAACCGGTGTGAAACTCATTCTTGCCTCACCGCCAAAAGCCGCTCCTCCCGTGGCAAAAGGCTGCGAAGACATTTCAGAGTTTGGTAATGCTGCTCTTCCAGAACGGCTTTGCTTGCCAGTGAAAGCTGTAACCTGCTGTCCGGGTCGGTCAAAACCTGGCTCAGCTGCTCGATGCCGCGCAACAGCTGCAAGTGCGCCTCTTTGGCCGACACATCGCCGGACAACACAAGCTGCGCGATGTAGCAGACCCGCCTGACCGGCGTGTTCACCTCTTCCGGGTGGATCGCATCCCGCAGCCTCAGAATATTGGCATTTGGGGTCATGATTGCCAGTCGTGACCGTCGGTCTCCGTTCTCAACAACTGCGCCGTTGATCAGAACCCTCTCATGAGGGCTGAGTTTCAAGACAAGACCGGTCATTTTGTGACCCCCTGTCCGCGCAAACCGCGCATAACTGCGGTGTTCACATCAATCAGCACCTCGACCGAACCGGCGCCATCCAGTATGCGGCGGGTATGCACTTCTGAAAACTCATAAAGATAGAACAGTTGCGCCCGCAAGGAAGCCGGCAGCGCGTTGCCCGGCGAGGCCACATCGCTCGCCAAGGTGGACCAAAGGGCCAGATTGTCGGCCAAGGCCTGAACCAAGGCCGGAAAATCAGAGCTGCGGCCTTGCCATGTGGCCGACATTTTTTGTGTGGCGCGGGCCAATGCCTCGTATTCGATGCTGCGCAAGGGGCGCAGGCTGGCATCCGGGCGCGTATACCCCGTTTTGGTGTGAATGAGCGCGTTCACGGCGAATCCTTCGCTTTGCATCATCATGGGTCAGGGGTGGGCCGGGGTGTCCCCCCGGCCCTGGCCATCAACGGAAGAGTGCCAGAATGCTCTGTGGTGCTTGGTTCGCGATCGACAGCGATTGTGTTGCCAACTGCTGCTGAACCTGCAGCGCCTGCAGACGGGCCGATGCCTCTTCCATGTTGGCGTCGACCATCGAGCCGATGCCGGATTTGAGCGAGTCGACCAGTTTGCTCACATACTCCGTCTGGGTGTCGATCCGCCCCCTGACCGAGCCGAAGGTTGCCGCCGAGTCGACCGCTTTTTGGATCAGACCTTCCACCGCGGCCAAGGCGCCCTTGGCCCCACTTTCCGTGCTGACATTCAGGGTGCGCAGCGCTTCCAGACCGCCGCCGATGGTGTTGCCGGCGTTTGCGGTCACGCTCATCACGTTGACTTGAATGGTGTCGGTCGCCGTGGTGGAGTTCGAGGTGATCGAGAGGCCGTTGCCAGACGCGCTGATCGAAAGCGCATCCGGCGAGAGGTTGTTTTCGGCGGCGAAGCGCGCATAGGCGTTGGACAGGGCCTTTGCCACATCGGCTGCCGTGTCCCCCTCACGGGTGACATAGCGGATCTGGCTGGCGGCAGCTTCGGTCTGGGTTGCGGCCGCCGCTGTCGACGTCCGGAAGGTGGCCTGGTTGAAGGTGCTGTTGTCAGCATCCGTACCGAAGATGTTCAGCGCATAGGCCGTGCCCGCAGCAAAGCCCGCCGCCGAGCCACCAAGCGCAAGCGTGGCAGACCGGGTGGTGTTGTTCAGCGTGGTGGTGGCGACCGCGTTGTTGAAGGTGCCGCCCGTGGCCGCGATAGCCGAGGCACCCGTGCCAAGGTCTTGTTTGGTTACGCCAATCGTGCTGGCTGCTACGCTTCCGCTGCTGTTGCGGTCGAGCGAGCTCAACACCGAGACCGTGCCGGAGCCGGCGGTGGTCGAGGCGTTGGAGAGCAGGTTCAGGCCGTTGAACTGGGCTGCGCCCACCACCGAGTTAATCTGGTCACGCAGCGCCGAAATATCGGTCTGGATCTTGGCACGGTCAACGTTGGCCTCTTGCGCGGCGACGATCTTGCCCTTGATGGATGTCAGAAGGTTTGTCACCGTTTCGGCAGCGTTCTGAGCGACCGCGACGGTCGAAGAGCCCAAGGCGAGGCTATCGGAAATGCCCTTGAAGCCTTTGACATCCGACTCCATGATCTTGGAAATGGCCCAGACCGCCGCGTTGTCCTTGGCGTTGCCAACGGATTTGCCGGTCGAAATCTCGGACTGGACCTGGCCCATGTTCTTGTTGATCGCCTTCATGGTCTGGAGGGCAACCATCGCGCCATTGTTGGTCAGAATGGAAGACATGTTCGTTTCCTTCACAAATGCCGCGCTTTTCGCGGCCAAAGCTGCCATCTTGCGACGGCTGGAAGGGCATTCTTGCCGATGCCGAGGGGTTTTCCCCCGGCGCCACCCCGACCTCGGGGCGCAAGACCGATACAAACCTCCAACTCCTAATCATCGGTGAATTGCGAAGGGTCAAACACGGATGATTTGAGACAATTCAGACGCGTCTCGAGTTTGGCGCCCCGAAGGGGACGGTAGCCTTCGCGCCGGCACGGTCGTAAGTGGTAAGACCTTTGTTTGCTTCGATGATTTCACTGGTGCGACGACGTGCGGCACGCACGCCAGCCAGGGCTGCTTCCAGGCAGTTCGCCGTGCGCGTGGCCTCATCCCTGAGGCGCGCAAGGCTCTCGGCGTCTGCACCGGAAAGCATGTATTCACGGCTGATCAACTCTGGCAGCAGATCGACGAGGTCCCGATAATTGCCTGCGATCACGGCTTGCCGGACAAGGCGCAGCGTTTCTTGTGCATTAGCGGTCATTCTGTTTTTCCTGAGCTTTCAGCAGCGATTCGAATATGGTCTGCGCAAGTCCCAGACCGCCCTTGTCCACAATCAGTTTGGCCTGTGCCGCGCGCAGGTATGAGGCAAACTGATCCTCGCCCACCCCGCCACCAAAGCTTTCGGGCGCTTTGCCCAAGCTGGTATGGGCGAGCATTTCGGAAAGGAATGCCGTTTCCAGTTCCTTTGCCTTTTCATGAAGTTGCGCGCGATCAGGCATCAACAAGCCTGTTCCGCTCCGCCCCGGGTCTACCAACATTTGACACTCCGTTTGAGTTGAATTGTCCCGAATATCTGCGATGTGGGTAAACAGTCGGTAAGCAATTCACTGCAATCTGCATCTTGCCGTCATCAGAACCGGGAATGCAGAATGCAGGTAAATCTACTGCCAATCACTATTGTGGCACAGCCGACGGTGGTCACGGACGTTCAGGATATGTCCGGGTCTTTTGCAGCATCCTTGGCCGCGCTGACGGTCCCGACTGCGCCAGAGATCGGCACAGCCCTCATCGTGACATCCGCGGTAGAAGGTAAAGCGCCCGGCCCTGCATTGCCGGAAGGTGCGGTGGATGATCAAAGCACCATTGCGCAGACTTTTACGCCGCCGGAGGTGGATATAGAGGGCGTTGGCTTACTGGAAACTCCACTCGGTGGGGCGCAGCCGTTGCCCGCGCCTCCCGCCCGACCTACGCTCGCATCCATCCCACAAATGTCCGGCGCCGAGCAGCTATCGGTAGAGCAGACGATGGAACAATCCGCCGCGATATTCGGGATTTTGCCACAGTCAGAAGGTGTGGCAAGGGTGACCAACCTCACAGGTCCTGCGTCTCGTGATGAAAATGAACGACCGTTCGTAAAACTTTATATACCTTCCGAACTGGCTGACACACCCGTCGATGCCATCTTGCTGCCGCCGTCTCGCACTGTCAGGCCGGCGCCCAACGGACTGGTTATGGAGCCGAAAGCTCAGCCGACAGGCACACCGTCGCTCCCGTCAGCCAATGCGTCCGGTAATGATCGTCCTGCGCCTCCGCCCCTCGTTCCGGACTCTGCGCGCCCATTGGATGATGCGGCCAAACCAGCGATCACTCCGCCGCCAAGATCGGTTGCTTTGGCCCTGGCGCCTCTCGCGTTTTCGCCTGTCGCCCAAAAGGTGGAACGGACCCCGGTGGACGGGGAGCGGTCTTTGCTTACCGAGGTCAATCCCGCTCCCTTCAGCAAAGTGGGTCCGCTGCCCGCAGATCCTGCGCAAGCCGCATCACGCCCCCTGCTGACTGGCGCAGAACGCGCCTCGGCCCCACCCTCGGAGCGGCAAGGGAATGGGTTCCCGAATGGTGAAGTGCCTATGGACACTCAAGCGCAAGCGCCAGTTCTGGTGCGCGACGTTCCGATGCCAGCCAGCCCTGCTCCGCCAACGCCAACGGTCGTTTCCAGCCAAGCGCTTACACCGCAAATCTCGCATGTCATCGCGCAATCCGTCGCAACCCGGCCAGATGGCACCGTGGAACTGATGCTACGTCCCGAAGAACTCGGCCAGTTGCGTTTTGACTTCGCCACCAATGGCGAGCGGTTGACCGTCGTTGTTTATACAGAGAGGGCCGAGGCGATGGATTTGTTCCGTCGCCATGCCGATCACTTGCTGACCGAACTGCGCCTTGCAGGCTTTGCGCAGGCCTCTCTCAGCTTCGGGGAATGGTCACAGCGCGGCGGTCGGGCGGCTGCACCACTTTCACGCGCAGATCAGCTTTCCGAAACCGCCGTGTCCCAAATATTACCACCCTCGCCTCCTTCGCAAGCCTCCGTCGCCACGGGGCGGCTCGACTTGCGACTTTGAAAGGACTTCAGAATGGATATCCTGCAATCCCAACAAAGCCCGGCCGCTGGCTGGGCTGCATCCGCCACGCAACCGAAATCGGCGCTTGCCAGTGCCGATTTTGAAACCTTCCTCAAGATGCTGACGGTTCAGATGCAGAACCAGGATCCGATGAATCCGATTGATTCGGCGGATTATGCGGTTCAGCTTGCAACTTTTTCCGGCGTCGAACAGGCAGTCCGCACCAATCAGCTTCTGGAATCCTTGCAAACGCAGTTCGGGGTTATGGGAATGGCCCAACTTGCGGGCTGGGTGGGGCAGCAGGCCCGGTCTGGCGCGCCTGTCTATCTGGATGGTGAGGCGATTGCGATTTCCACCAATTCGCACCCTGTTGCCGACAGGGTTGTTCTGGTCGTCAAGGATGCGCAGGGCCGGTTGGTGGCGCGTGAAGATTTGGCTCCGTCAAACGATCTTTACCTTTGGCCGGGGCGCGATCCGGCGGGTGCGCCACTGCCGGTGGGGAACTATTCCCTCGCCCTCGAAAGCTACCGCGGCGCAGACTTGCTGGCCAGCGCACGGGCCGAGCATTACGCCCCGATCCAGGAGGTGCGCGGCGGGCCAGAGGGTGTCAAGATTGTCCTTCGGGGCGGGATAGAGGTGGCAGCAACAGAGGTGACAGCGCTTCGGGCACCATGACAGAGCCTTTACCGCCGCCCTCTTGAAGATCAGTCGCCTGCTAAATCAATGTGCCCACCCAAAGCCCGAGCGCAAGCATCGCCGCCCCTGTCAGGGCAGTCCACATCGGCCAGCGCGTCTCGCTGGCCTGCACCTGCTTGGGTGCTTCCGCCTGCGCGATCAGCGCCCGTTCGACAAGTTGGGGCATGCGGGGGCCAAACCGCGCCAGAACGCGCGCCGTCTTGGCCAGATCGCGCAACACAGCCCGCGGACCGATGTTCTTGGCAATGTAACCTTCGACAATCGGCTTGGCGACCTCCCAGATGTTAATGTGCGGGTCCAGACCGCGCGCCACGCCTTCCACAACCACCATCGTTCGCTGCAGAAGGATAAGCTCGGTCCGGGTTTCCATCCCGAAACGCTCTGTGACCTCGAAGAGATAGGCCAAGAGCCGCGCCATCGAGATGCGGCTGGCATCCATGCCGAAAATCGGCTCCCCAACGGCGCGCAAGGCGCGTGCAAACTCGTCTATGTCGCGGTCGGGCGGCACATAGCCCGCCTCGAAATGCACCTCGGCGACGCGGCGGTAATCCTTGCGGATGAAACCAAACAGGATTTCGGCATAAACACGGCGGGTATATTCATCAATCCGTCCCATGATCCCGAAATCATAGGCGATGATGTCACCATTTGCCGCAACCTTCAGGTTGCCCTGATGCATGTCGGCATGGAAGTAGCCATCGCGCAGCGCGTGGTTCAGGAACAGTTGCAAAACCCGCGCGCCAAGAACTTTGCGGTCATGCCCTGCCGCATCAATCGACGCGTTATCGTTCAGGCTGATTCCTTCCGCCCAATCCAGCGTCATCACGCTGCGGCCGGACAGGAACCAGATTGGCTTTGGCACCTGAAACCCCGCATCGCCCGCAGTATTCGCGGCAAATTCGGCCGCCGCGCTCGATTCGAGCCGAAAATCGAGTTCCCCCATCACCACGCCCTCAAAGTGGCGGATCACATCGAGGGGGCGCAGGCGGCGCGAAGAAGGAGAGATGACTTCAATCGCCTGAGCGGCAAAGTAAAAGGCATCAATGTCCTTGCGGAAGGCGCGTTCAATTCCCGGACGCAGAACCTTTACCGCCACCTCGCGCCCATCTTCTGCCAGTGTTGCCTTATGCACCTGTGCGATCGATGCCGCAGCCACCGGCTCGGAAAAGCTGCTGAACACCTGATCGACCGGCATCTGCAATTCTGCCTCGATCATCGTCTTTGCGACATCGATCGAGAAGGGTGGCAATTTGTCCTGCAGATACTTCAGCTGCAGCGCCAGTTCGTCACCCACGACATCGGGTCGGGTCGAAAGGATCTGGCCGAACTTGATATAGGCCGGGCCAAGCGCTGTCAGCGCCCGAGTCAGGGGCGGCAAGGCAGGATCGCCGCGCAAGCCCAAGGGCTTGAACGGCCATCCCAGAATGCGTGCGACAAACCTTAACCGGGGAGGGGCGCGAAACGCCTCCAGCACCACCCCGATCGCACCCGTGCGCTCCAAAGTGGCAAGCGTGCGGACAAGTCGCCAGAAGTTATGGGGGCCACGCACTTAGAGCTTCCATCCCGAATGAAGGGCCGCGATTCCCATCGTCTGATTGCGGTATCGCACCTGATCGAACCCGGCCTGCCGGATCATTGTCGCAAAGCTTTCCTGATCCGGGAACTTGCGGATGCTTTCCACCAGATACTGATAGCTGTCACGATCCCCTGCAACGATCTGCCCCATCACAGGGATCACGTTGAAAGAATAGAGATCATAGGCTTTTTGCATCAGGTCGTTCGGAATCTGGCTGAATTCCAGCACCATCAGACGCCCGCCGGGGCGCAAGACACGGTAAGCCTCTGACAATGCCTCGGAAATGCGTGTGACGTTCCGAATGCCAAAGCTGATCGTGTAAACGTCAAAGCTGTTCGACGCGAAAGGCAGGGCCATGGCATCGCCGACAACCCAATCCAGCCGGTCAGCCATGCTGTCCGCCTCGGCCCTCTGCCGGCCAGCGACCAGCATCGATTCGGTCATGTCGCAGACCACGGCACTGGCACCGGGGGCCCGCTTGAGAAAACGGAACGCAACGTCACCCGTGCCGCCGGCTACATCCAGCAACCTCTGGCCGGGCCGCGGGGCAAGCCAATCCATCATGGCATCTTTCCACAAACGGTGGACCCCGCCGGACATCAGATCGTTCATGATGTCATATTTGCTGGCCACGCGCGTGAAGACGCCATGCACCATCCCGGCCTTCTCGCCTTCGGGAACGGTCTGGTAACCGAAATGCGTTGTGTTTTTGTCGTCGGTCATGGGCCTTGCCCTTTATTGCCTGCCAGTCTTCTTATAGGGCGCATGCGCGCGGCTGCAATGCGCCACCCTGTCCGGGCGGCGCCACGCGCGATTGTGCAGGAGTGTCCCCCATGCCCGAACTGCCCGAGGTTGAAACCGTTCGTCGTGGCCTTTTGCCCGTGATGGAGGGTCAGCGGATCACCCAGGCCACGGTGAACCGGGACGGTTTGCGCTGGCCCTTCCCCGCCAATATGGCGGCGCGCCTTTCCGGCGTGCGGGTCAACGCCCTGCGGCGGCGGTCCAAGTATATTCTCGCCGATCTCTCGAGCGATGAAACCTTGCTCATCCATTTGGGCATGTCGGGCCGAATGTTGATTTCAGGTCAAACCTTTGGCAGCTTCCATCATGACCATCCAGCCCCGCAAAAGCACGATCACGTCGTGTTCGACATGGAGGGCGGCGCGCGGGTGATCTTCAACGATGCCCGCCGCTTTGGTGCTATGGACCTGATGCCGACTGCGGGTGCAGATTCGCACCTTCTGCTCGCGGTGCTCGGCCCAGAGCCTTTGGGCAACGGGTTTGATGAGGCTTATCTGCAAGCGCGACTGCGGGGGCGTAACACGCCGATAAAATCGGCACTGCTCGATCAGCAGATCATTGCCGGTCTTGGCAATATCTATGTCTGCGAAACCCTGTTCCGCGCGGGCATTGCGCCACAAACCAAGGCAGGTGCGCTTTCCGATGGTCAGGTGGCCGGTCTTATTCCCATCATCCGCGATGTGCTGGCCGAGGCGATAGAGGCGGGGGGCAGCAGCCTGCGCGATTATCGGCAAGCCGATGGAGAATTGGGCTATTTCCAGCACAGTTTTCAGGTTTATGGCCGCGAGGGACAGCCCTGCGTCGCCCCCGGATGCGACGCGACAATCGGCCGGATCGTGCAGTCCGGGCGGTCATCCTTCTACTGCCCTTCCTGTCAGCGCTGACTTGCCATCGGGCAAGATGCTGTTAGGAGTCACGTCAAAGCCAACCTTGGAGCCCATGCGCATGGCCTATGATACGCTGATCGTCGAGGTCGAGGATTATGTCTCCCTCATCCGGCTGAACCGTCCAGACGCGCTGAATGCGCTCAATTCGAAGCTGATGAAGGAACTGGCAAGTGCCCTGCAGGCCGCCGACCGTGATGACAACGTGCGTGTCATCGTGTTGACGGGGTCGGAAAAGGCCTTCGCCGCCGGTGCCGATGTCAAGGAAATGGCCGAAAAATCCTTCACGGACGTATATTTCGACAACCTCTTCGGGGTTGAGGCCGAAATCATCGCTAGGGTGCGCAAGCCCATCATCGCCGCCGTGTCTGGCTATTGCCTGGGGGGCGGGTGCGAATTGGCGATGCTGGCGGATTTCATCATCGCGTCTGATACCGCGAAGTTCGGTCAGCCCGAAATCAACCTCGGCATCGTCGCGGGCATGGGCGGCACCCAGCGGCTCACCCGTTTTGTCGGCAAGTCAAAATCGATGGATATGCACCTGACCGGACGCTTCATGGAATCCGCCGAGGCCGAGCGTTGCGGGCTGGTCAGCCGGGTCTTTCCGGCAAAGGACCTGATGACCGAAGTCATGAAGATCGCGCAGAAGATCGTCGAGAAATCGCTGATCTCATCGATGGCCGTCAAGGAATGCGTGAATCGCGCACAGGAAACCTCGCTGGCCGAAGGCCTCCTGTTTGAACGTCGCGTGTTTCATGCAATGTTCGCTACCGAGGACCAGAAAGAGGGCATGGCGGCCTTCATGGAAAAGCGCCAGCCGCAGTTCCGCGACAAATAAGCGGTTTTTCCTGTTTTCTTTTGGGTCAAACCATCCTATACGCCGCCCCACATGCGCGTGGGCCCGCTTAGGCAAGAATCATCCCCTCCTCAAAGGTGGGGTCTTGGGGCTTTCGTGCGACCGCATTGATCAGACCCAGGAAAGGCCACCACAATGGCAAACAGTGAACAGTCCAAAAAACGCGCCCGCCAGTCCGAGGCGCGCTATGCCGTGAACAAGGCCCGTCGCTCGCGCATCCGCACCTTCGTCCGCAAGGTCGAAGAGGCCATTGCATCGGGTAACGCCGAAGCCGCTGTCGAAGCTCTCAAGAACGCCCAGCCGGAACTGGCTCGTGGCGTGACCAAGGGTGTGCTGCACAAGAACACCGTTTCGCGCAAGATCTCGCGCCTGTCCTCGCGCGTAAAGGCTCTGTCGGCCCCCGCCGTCTGAGTCGATCTGCCGAGTTTTGTGTCAAGGGCGTCCTCCTCCGAGGGCGCCCTTTTTTCTTGGCAGTTGCGTGTTTTCAGGCGCTTTCCCGCTTACTCGTTGCCGATTTGCCAAAGCCCCCGGATTCGCTCCGATCATTCTTCTGTCAACCGAATAGATCGGTTGCGAAGGCCCTTGGCGGCTTGCTAGCTTCCGGATGCGATTCACGTCGTCTTGGGGGACATGACGCGGTCTTGAACAGAACATGACGAATCTTGCTGCCAGCTTATTCGCCAATTTTTGTTCTAGATCAAAGTGTTATGCTGTCTGCGGGAACTTCCGCACTCAGGGTTGATCAGCGGGGCTGGCTTCTATGGGCCGGCGTCGTTGTTCTTTGGTGTGTCCTTGACTGGTCCGGTCTTGGATCAGCCCGTCCGCATGCTTTGTAGGCGGGGCTGGTCAGGGTTTCGGGTGGGTCAGGTTGTGTGTGCGAAACAAGCTCGACCGGGAAACTGGATGTGGCGGGCAAATAAAAAACAGGTCAAAGCGAATGACGAACGACACGTGGGGACAGGTTCGGGAAGAACTGATCAAGAGGGTTGGCCAGAACAACTATACGACTTGGATCGAACCGCTGCGCCTCTCGCACCTGAAGAACGGGGTCGCCAGCTTCGAGGTGCCGACGACCTTTTTCGGGGATTGGGTCTCGCGCAATTTTGCCGACCATATCCGGGGTCAACTGGCAGTGGCCGGCTCGCCGGTGGAGCGCGTTGAATTCACGGTCGGTGCGGCACCCGCGCGTGCGCCTGCTGCGAAATCCGGGTCCCGCTCTGCCGCCAAGCCTGCACGGGCGCGTGCGGTCGGTGCCGAGGAGGTGACGGGCGCGCAACTGGAGCAGCGCTTCACCTTCGACAATTTCGTGGTGGGCAAGCCGAACGAATTGGCACATGCCGCTGCCCGCCGTGTCGCGGAAGGTGGGCCGGTGACCTTCAACCCGCTGTTCCTCTATGGGGGCGTCGGGCTCGGCAAGACGCACCTTATGCATGCCATCGCGCATGAGTTGAAGATCAACCGCCCTGACCTGCATGTTCTCTACCTCTCGGCCGAGCAGTTCATGTATCGCTTTGTTCAGGCGCTGCGGGACCGGCAGATCATGGACTTCAAGGAGCTGTTCCGCTCGGTCGACGTGCTGATGGTCGATGACGTGCAGTTCATCGCCGGCAAGGACAGCACGCAGGAGGAGTTCTTCCACACCTTCAACGCGCTGGTCGATCAGAACAAGCAGATCGTGATCTCTGCGGACCGCGCGCCGGGGGAGATCAAGGATCTGGAAGACCGCATCCGCTCGCGTCTGCAATGCGGGCTGGTGGTGGACCTGCACCCTACGGATTACGAGCTGCGGCTGGGCATCTTGCAGGCCAAGCTGGAGCATTATTCCAACCAGTATCGCGGCCTGACGATGGCGCCGGGGGTGCTGGAGTTTCTGGCCCACCGGATCACCACCAATGTGCGGGTGCTGGAGGGGGCGTTGATGCGGCTCTTTGCCTTTGCCAGCCTCGTCGGGCGGGAGATCAATCTGGATCTGGTGATGGAGTGTCTGTCCGATATCCTGCGCTCGTCGGAAAAGCGGCTGACGATCGAGGAAATCCAGCGGAAGGTGGCCGAGCATTACAACGTCCGCCTGTCGGACATGATCGGGCCCAAGCGGCTGCGAACGATCGCGCGGCCCCGGCAGGTGGCGATGTATCTGTCCAAGCAGATGACCAGCCGGAGCCTGCCGGAGATTGGCCGCCGTTTTGGCGGGCGGGACCACACCACCATCATGCACGGGGTCCGCAAGATCGAGGAGCTGATGGCGGCGGACGGGCAGCTGGCCGATGATGTGCAGCTTCTGAAGCGGCTCTTGCAGAGCTGAGGCGGCGCTGCCCCCTGTGTTACACTTGGGCGGCGCCTTTGTTTTCAAGGGGTTGAATTTTCGGGTTAACAGAAAATTCACGCCTTGACCGCAAGGGCCGCCGCGCGGGCGGTGCGGGGCCTTGACCTTGGCCACAAAGCCCCACAATGTCGGGTCAAACACTTGTGAACCCGCGCAAAACGGGTATTGTCGGCGTCCCTTAGACGCCCGACAGGGGGATGGATGATGAAGCTTTCGATTGAACGTGGCACGCTGCTCAAGGCTCTTGCGCAGGCTCAGTCCGTGGTGGAACGGCGCAACACCATTCCGATCCTTGCTAATGTGCTGATCGAGGCCGATGGCACGCAGGTGTCTTTCCGGGCCACCGATCTGGATATCGAGGTGGTGGACCGCGCCCCCGCCATGGTGGAGCGCGCTGGCGCCACGACGGTTTCGGCGGTGATGCTGCACGAGATCGTGCGCAAGCTGCCCGATGGCGCGCTGGTCAACCTGACCGAGGACCCGTCTTCGGGGCGGCTGTCGATCATGGCGGGGCGCTCTTCGTTCAGCCTTGCGACGCTGCCCAAGGAAGATTTTCCGGTGATGGCGACATCGGAATATTCGTCGAACTTCTCGGCCCCCGCGCCCGCGCTGCGCCGGTTGTTCGACAAGGCGAAATTCGCCATCTCGACCGAGGAGACCCGCTATTACCTGAACGGCGTCTACCTGCATGTCGCCACCGGTGAGGGGGGCCCCGTGCTGCGCGCGGTGGCGACCGATGGCCACCGGCTGGCGCGGATTGACGCGGCGCTGCCCGACGGGGCGACGGGCATGGCGGGCGTGATCGTGCCGCGCAAGACGGTGAACGAATTGCGCAAGCTGCTGGATGATGACGAGGCAACGATCGCGGTGTCGGTGAGCGAGACGAAGATCCGCTTTGCCACCCCGGCCATCACCCTGACATCGAAGGTGATCGACGGCACCTTCCCCGATTACACCCGCGTGATTCCGACCGGGAACACCCGCCGGCTGGAAGTGGATGCGAGCGAATTTGCCAAGGCGGTGGACCGCGTGGCCACCGTGTCGAGCGAGCGCAGCCGTGCGGTGAAGCTGTCTTTGGACGAGGACCGGCTGATCCTGTCGGTCAACGCGCCGGATTCGGGGGCTGCCGAGGAAGAACTGGCGGTGGCCTATAGCGACGAGCGGCTGGATATCGGGTTCAACGCCAAATACCTGCTGGAAATCGCGAGCCAGGTGGACCGCGAGAATGCGGTGTTCCTGTTCAATTCCTCGGGCGATCCGACCCTGATGCGCGAGGGGAATGACACCAGCGCGATCTATGTCGTGATGCCGATGCGCGTGTGACCGGCGTCGGACCGGGGGTTTCACACCCCCGGACCCCCGTGGGATATTTATGAACAGATGAAAGGGGCAGCGTTTGGCTGGCCTTGCGATCACATCCCTGGTGCTGTCGCAGTTTCGCAGCCACGGCCTGACGCGGCTGGCCTTTGACGGGCGGCCTGTGGCCATCCATGGCCCGAACGGCGCGGGAAAGACCAATATTCTGGAAGCGGTGTCGCTGCTGTCGCCCGGGCGCGGGTTGCGGCGGGCGGCGGCGGAGGAGCTGGCGCGGCGGCCCGGGGCGATCGGCTGGAAGATTTCGGCCGAGGTGGACGGGTTGGACGCGCCGCATGAGGTGGTGAGTTTCGCCGAGGGGCTGGAGCCGCGCGTGGTGCGGATCGACGGCAAGGCGGCGACGCAGGCCAGCCTTGGCCGCGTGCTGCGGGTGCTGTGGCTGGTGCCGGCGATGGACCGGCTTTGGATCGAGGCCGCCGAGGGGCGGCGGCGGTTTCTGGACCGGATCACCCTGAGTTTCCTGCCCGATCACGGCGAGGCGGTGCTGGCCTATGAAAAGGCGATGCGCGAGCGCAACCGGATGCTGAAGGATCAGGTTCGCGATGCCCACTGGTATGGCGCGGTGGAGGCGCGGATGGCGGAGGCCGCCGCCGTGATCGACGCCAACCGCGCGGCGGCGCTGGTGCGATTGACCCGCGCGCAGGAGGGGGCGGAGACGGCCTTTCCGCGCGCCGATCTGCTGCTGGTGCATCCCGAGGGGGAATATGGCGATCTGGCCGCCGAACTGGCGGCGGGGCGGGCGCGGGACATGGCGGCGGGGCGCAGTTTGCAGGGGCCGCACCGGGTGGACCTTGCGGCGGTCTATGCGGCCAAGGGGGTGGCGGCGGCGCAATGTTCGACCGGCGAGCAGAAGGCGCTGCTGATTTCGCTGATCCTTGCGAATGCGCGGGCGCTGGCCGCCGATCTGGGCCGCGCGCCGGTGGTGCTTCTGGACGAGGTGGCGGCGCATCTGGACGCGGCGCGGCGGGCGGCGCTGTATGACGAGATCTGTGCGCTGGGGGCGCAGGCGCTGATGACCGGCACGGAGGCGGGGTTGTTCGACGGTTTGGCGGGGCGCGGGCAGAGCGTGATTGTGGCCGAGGATGGCGGCGTGTCGGAGGTGCGGGGATGACGGTGACGCTGCACCAGCTGGGGCTTTATGCGCTGGCGATGGCGGGGCTTTGGGTGATCCCCGGTCCGGTCTGGGTGGCCCTGACCGCGCGGGCGCTGTCGGGCGGCATGGCGGGGGCCTGGCCCCTGGCGGTGGGGGTGGCCTTGGGCGATCTGATCTGGCCGCTCTGCGCCATTCTGGGGCTGGCCTGGGTCTTGTCGCTTTATGGCGATCTGCTGGGGGTGATGCGCTGGGTGGCGGCGGCGGTGTTCATCGTGATGGGGGCGCTGCTGCTGCGCAAGCCCGCGGCTGTGCCGGGGGCGGACAGCCGGATGACGCGGCCCGGTGTCTGGGCCGGGTTTTCGGTGGGGGTGGCGGCGGTGATCGGCAACCCCAAGGCCATTCTGTTCTACATGGGGTTTTTGCCGGGGTTCTTCGATCTGGGGCGGGTGTCGGGGTGGGATGTGGCGGCGATTCTGGCGATTTCGGCCTTGGTGCCGATGCTGGGCAATCTGGGGCTGGCGCTGTTTCTGGACCGCGCGCGGCGGCTGTTGCAGAGCCCGGCGGCGCTCAGGCGGCTGAATGTGGTGTCGGGGGTTCTGCTGATGGCGGTGGGTTGCGTGATTCCCTTTACCTGACCGCTAAATCTTGGGGGTGAGGGGTGACATTCCCGGCCCCTGCGGGTATAAATCGCGGACATTATTTGGGGTTCAAGACGTATGGCCGAAGCTGCCCGCAAACCCGCCGAATACGGCGCTGATTCCATCAAGGTTCTCAAGGGGTTGGAGGCGGTTCGCAAGCGCCCTGGCATGTATATCGGCGATACCGATGACGGGTCGGGTCTGCACCACATGGTCTACGAGGTGGTGGACAACGGGATCGACGAGGCGCTGGCCGGACATGCGACGGCGGTGACGGTGAAGATCCACGCGGATTCCAGCGTATCGGTGCGGGACAACGGGCGCGGGATTCCGGTGGACATCCACGCCGAGGAGGGCGTTTCGGCGGCCGAGGTCATCATGACCCAGCTGCACGCGGGCGGGAAGTTCAACAACACCGATGAGGGCGGCAATGCCTACAAGGTGTCGGGGGGGCTGCATGGCGTGGGCGTGTCGGTGGTCAACGCGCTGTCGGAATGGCTGGAGCTGACCGTCTGGCGCGACGAGACGGAGTATCGGGCGCGGTTCGAGCATGGCGAATGCGTGGAGCATGTGAGGGCCATCGGGCCGGCGCCGGGGATGCGGGGAACCGAGGTGCGGTTTCTGGCGAGCGCCAAGACCAACAGCCCGGACGGGACGTTCTCTAACCTCGACTACAGTTTCAAGACGCTGGAGAACCGGCTGCGGGAACTGGCGTTCCTGAACTCGGGCGTGCGGATCATCGTGGAGGACGAGCGGCCCGCGGAGCCGCTGCACACCGAGTTGTATTATGAAGGCGGGGTGCGGGAGTATGTGAAATACCTCGACCGGTCCAAGTCCAGCATCATGGCCGAGCCGATCTACATGATCGGGGAGCGGAACGGGATGACGGTCGAGCTCGCGATGTGGTGGAATGACAGCTACAACGAGATGGTGCTGCCGTTTACCAACAACATCCCGCAGCGCGACGGGGGCACGCATCTGGCGGGCTTCCGGGGGGCGTTGACGCGGACGATCAACGGCTATGCGCAGTCGAGCGGGATCGCCAAGAAGGAGAAGGTGGATTTCACCGGCGACGATGCGCGCGAGGGGCTGACCTGCGTGCTGTCGGTGAAGGTGCCGGACCCGAAATTCTCGAGCCAGACCAAGGACAAGCTGGTTTCCAGCGAAGTGCGGCCTGCGGTCGAGAATCTGGTGAACGAGAAGCTGGCCGAGTGGTTCGAGGAAAATCCGGCGCAGGCCAAGGTGATCGTGGGCAAGATCATCGAGGCGGCGCTGGCGCGCGAGGCGGCGCGCAAAGCGCGGGAGCTGACGCGGCGCAAGACGGCGCTGGATGTGGCAAGCCTGCCCGGCAAGCTGGCCGATTGTCAGGAGCGCGATCCGGCGAAATCTGAAATCTTCCTCGTCGAGGGTGACTCGGCCGGTGGGTCGGCCAAGCAGGGGCGGTCGCGCTCTAACCAGGCGGTGCTGCCGCTGAAGGGCAAGATCCTGAACGTGGAGCGGGCGCGGTTTGACCGGATGCTGGCGAGCCAGGAGATCGGCACGCTGATCACCGCGCTGGGCACCGGCATTGGCCGCGACGAATTCGACATCAAGAAACTGCGCTACCACAAGGTCGTCATCATGACGGACGCTGACGTGGATGGCGCGCATATCCGCACGCTGATTCTGACCTTCTTCTTCCGGCAGATGCCGGAGCTGATCGAGGGCGGGTATCTCTATATCGCGCAGCCGCCGCTGTATAAGGTCGCGCGCGGCAAGTCCGAGGTCTACATCAAGGATCAGGCGGGGCTTGAGGATTACCTGATCGACATGGGGCTGGACGGCGCAATTCTGCGCCTTGGCAACGGCGAGGAACTGGCGGGCGAGGATTTGCGCCGCGTCATCAACGGCGCGCGGCAGTTCCGCCGTGTGCTCGACTCCTTCCCGACCAACTATCCGCGCAACCTGCTGGAGCAGGCGGCGCTGGCGGGCGCGTTTGACCCCGGCCAGGCCGATGCCGATTTGCAGGCGGTGGCCAGCACGGTGGCAGACCGTCTGAACATGATCGCGGCGGAGTATGAAAAGGGCTGGGCCGGACGGATCACGCAAGACCACGGCATCCGGCTGAGCCGTATCCTGCGCGGGGTCGAGGAATTGCGCACGCTGGATGGCGCGGTGCTGCGGTCGGGTGAGGCGCGGCGCTTGTCTGCGGTGGCGCGCGAGACGCGCGACACCTTCCGCGATCCGGCGAAACTGGTGCGCAAGGACCGCGAGCAGGTGGTTTACGGGCCGACCGATTTGCTGAAATCCATTCTGGCCGAGGGCGAGAAGGGCCTGACCCTGCAACGCTACAAGGGATTGGGCGAGATGAACCCCGAGCAGCTTTGGGAAACCACGCTGGACCCCGAGGCGCGCACCTTGCTTCAGGTGAAGGTGGAAGATCTGGCCGAGGCGGACGACATTTTCACCAAGCTGATGGGCGATGTGGTGGAGCCGCGCCGCGAGTTCATCCAGCAAAACGCGCTGAACGTGGAAAATCTGGACTTCTGATCGCGCGCGGCGGGCGGGGGGAAAGTTTCGGGCGATCCCCTCGGGTTCTGTGATTGTCGGGCGGCGGCACTGGTGGAGCCGGTGCCGAGCCCCCATATCGGACTACGGGGCGCGCTGATGGCGCGCCGCATCATGGCAGGCTCTGTCCCGGCCGGTTTTCAACCGCATTTGACCGACAGGAGCCAGCACATGGGATATTCCCCGCAAAAGACGCCCTTTGACCTTGCCGATTTTCTGAGCAAGCCGGCAACCCCCAGACCGCGCAAGTGGAATCGGCTCGGGTCGGGGCAGCGGCCTGCTGCCGTGCCCGAAGCCACGGCAGGTGACACGGTGGCTGTGGAGCCGCCCGCCAAGGCGTAACGCCGCCGCAGCTTGCCTGCGGCTTTGCCCGAAGATGACGCCCGCAGCCGCTGTGCTGCGGGCGTTTTGCTTGCGGTCAGACCAGCGCGCGGCAGGCGGCGGCGGCGGCGCTGCGCAGGCGGTCGCGGTGGATGTGGCGGCCTGCCTGCACCAGATGCGCGCCGTTTGCCCAGACATCGGCAACGGTGATGTCGGTGCCGAAGATCCAGCGGTCGATCAGGCGGTCATCGGCCATGTCGAACCCCATGCTGTCGTGCAGGGCCACCAGATCGGCGGGGGCGCCGGGCGCAAGTTGCGGCGTGGCTGCGCCAAGCGCCTGCGCGCCGCCCGCGGTGGCGGCGTGGAACAGCCGCGCGCCAGTCGACCCATGATCGGCGCAGATATTGCGCCCGCGTGTGCCGAGGCGCTGGGAATATTCGAGCATCCGCGCCTCGCCCGCCGCGGTGATCTGCACATTGCTGTCGGTGCCAAGGCCGATGCGCCCGCCTGCGGCAAGGAATTGGGCAGCGGGGAAGATGCCGTCACCCAGGTTCGCCTCGGTGATCGGGCAGAGGCCCGCGACGGCGCCGGTGGCGGCGATGCCGAGGATTTCGGCCTCGGTCAGGTGGGTGGCGTGGATCAGGCACCAGTCTGGCCCCACGGGGGCGTGGGCGAGCAGGTGTTCCACCGGGCGCTGTCCGGTGAAGGACAGGCAATCGGCCACCTCTTGCTGCTGTTCGGCGATATGCAGGTGGAAGGGCCGGTTGGGGAAGGCCTGCGCGAGTGTGGTGATCTGCGCCATCGTGGCGGCGCGCAGCGAATGGGGCGCAAGGCCGATGCGGTCTTGCGGACGGGCGAGGGCATCGCAGGACTGGATCAGGCGGGCGAAGGAGTCTGCGTCGTGCAGGAAGCGGCGCTGACCCTCGCCCGCCGGTCTGGGGCCGAAGCCGCCATGGGCGTAGAACACCGGCAGGTGGGTGAGGCTGATGCCGGTGTCGGAGGCGGCGGCGAAGATGCGGGCCGACATCTCGGCGGGGTCGGCATAGGGGCGGCCATCGGGGGCGTGGTGCAGGTAGTGGAATTCTCCGACGCGGGTGAAGCCTGCTTCCAGCATTTCGGCATAGGCGAAGGCGGCGATGGCCTGCATGGCGTCGGGTGAGAGCGCGAGGGCGAAGCGATACATCATCTCGCGCCATGTCCAGAAGTTGTCGGGCGTGGGGCCGCGTTGTTCGGTGAGGCCGGAAAAGCCGCGCTGGAAGGCGTGGCTGTGCAGGTTGGGCAGGCCGGGGAGGAGGATGTCGGCGCGGTGGTCGCCGGGCTGGGGGGTGGTATCGGCGGTGATGCTGGCGATCTGGCCTGCGCGGAGGGTGAGGCGGACATTGCGCGCCCAGCCATCGGGGAGGAGGGCGGTTTGTGCGAAGACGGTCATTGCAGGCTCCGGTCCGAAAGGGGCTAGGCAGGCGGCTTTGATTATGTATATACTTAATGAGCGCGCAGGGGAAGCCTTATGTGCCGGATCGGGGGGGCGATGGGAGCCACGCTTTGGACCAATGCACGGGTGGTGACAGCCGATGGCGGCATTGACCGCGCGCCCGTGGCCGGCGCGCTTGAAGTGCTGACCGAAGGCGGGCGCATCGTGGCGGTGGGGCGGGGGTTGGCCCGCGCCGGGGTTGAGGTGGTGGATTGCGGCGGGCGGTTGCTGACGCCGGCGCCGGTGGATTGCCACACGCATCTGGTGTTCGGCGGCGACCGCGCGGGCGAGTTCGAGCGGCGGCTGGAGGGGGTGCCCTATGCGCAGATCGCGCGCGAGGGCGGCGGGATCAGGGCCAGCATGCGCGCGACGCGGGCGATGGGGGTGGAGGATCTGGTGGCGGCGAGCCTGCCACGGCTGGACCATCTGCTGCGCGAGGGGGTCTCCACCGTCGAGGTGAAGTCGGGCTACGGGCTGTCGATCGAGGCGGAACTGAACATGCTGCGCGCGGCGCGGGCGCTGGGCCGCGCGCGGGCGGTGCGGGTGGTGACGACGTGGCTGGCCGCCCATGCGCTGCCGCCGGAATATGAGGGGCGGGCCGAGGCCTATATCGCCGAGGTGGCGATTGCGGGGCTGGAGGCGGCGGTGGCCGAAGGGCTGGTCGACGCGGTCGACGCCTTCTGCGAGGGGATCGCCTTTACGCCCGCAGAACTGGCCCCGCTGTATGACCGGGCGCGGGCGCTGGGCCTGCCGGTGAAGATCCATTCGGAACAGCTCTCGCATCTGGGTGGCACGGCGTTTGCCTGCGGCTATGGGGCGCTCTCGGCGGATCATCTGGAACATGCGACCGAGGCGGATGCGCGGGCGATGGCGGCCTCTGGCACGGTCGCGGTGCTGTTGCCGGGGGCGTTTTATGCCTTGCGAGAGACGGTTTTGCCGCCCGTGGAGGCCTTCCGCGCGGCGGGGGTGCCGATGGCCCTGGCCACGGATTGCAACCCCGGCACCTCGCCGCTGACCTCGATCTTGCTGACGATGAACATGGGCGCGACCTTGTTCCGGATGACGGTGGCGGAGTGCCTGCTGGCGGTGACGGCGCATGCCGCGCGGGCCTTGGGTCTTGGCAACGAGACGGGGCGGATCGCGCCCGGATTGTCGGCGGACATGGTGCTGTGGGACGTGGAGACCCCGGCGCAACTGGTGGCGCGGATCGGGTTCAACCCGATCCATGCCCGCATTTTCAAGGGAGAGGTCGCATGACCGAGATGATCCTGACCCCCGGCGCGGTGCCGCTGGCGACCCTGCGCACCCTGTATTGGCAGGGCGGCGCGCCGCGTCTGTCGCCGGAATGCGCGCCCGCGATTGCGCGGGCGGCGGCGCGGATTGCCGAGGTCGCGGCAGGGGATGCGGCGGTCTACGGGGTGAACACGGGGTTCGGCAAGCTGGCGTCCATCCGCATTGCGGCGGGGGATGTGGCGCAGTTGCAGCGCAACCTGATCCTGTCGCATTGTTGCGGCGTGGGTGCGCCGCTGGATGGCGCGGTGGTGCGGCTGATCCTGACGCTGAAACTGATGTCACTGGGGCGGGGGGCATCCGGCACGCGGGCAGAGGTGAGCACCCTGCTGGAGGCGATGCTGGCCAAGGGCGTGATGCCGGTGATCCCCGAAAAGGGGTCGGTCGGGGCCTCGGGCGATCTGGCCCCCTTGGCGCATATGGCGGCGGTGATGATCGGCGAGGGCGAGGCGTTTTATGCGGGCGAGCGCCTGACGGGAGCAGAGGCGCTGCGGCGGGCGGGGCTGGAGCCTGTGGTGCTGGCCGCCAAGGAGGGTCTTGCGCTGATCAACGGAACGCAGGTTTCTACCGCGCTGGCGCTGGCGGGGCTGTTCCGTGCCGAGCGCGCCTTGCGGGCGGCGATCGTGACGGGTGCCATGTCGACCGATGCGGCGATGGGATCGACCGCGCCCTTTGCGGCGGAGATTCACACCCTGCGCGGGCATCAGGGGCAGATCGACGTGGCGGCGTCCTTGCGCGCGCTGCTGGCGGGCAGCCAGATCCGCGACAGCCATGTGGAGGGGGACGAGCGGGTGCAGGACCCCTATTGCATCCGCTGCCATCCGCAGGTGGCGGGGGCGGCGCTTGACATCATGCGCAATGTGGCCCGCACGCTGGAGGTGGAGGCCAATGCCGCGACCGACAACCCGCTGGTGCTGTCGGATGGGTCGGTGGTGTCGGGCGGGAACTTCCATGCCGAGCCTGTGGCCTTTGCCGCCGATATCGTGGCGCTGGCGGTGGCGGAGGTCGGCGCGATTGCGCAGCGGCGGATTGCTCTGCTGGTGGACCCCGCGCTGAACTTTGGCCTGCCGGGGTTCCTGACGCCGAAACCGGGCCTCAATTCCGGTTTGATGATCGCCGAAGTCACCTCTGCCGCCCTGATGAGCGAGAACAAGATGCTTGCGCATCCGGCCAGTGTGGACAGCACCCCCACTTCGGCCAATCAGGAGGACCATGTGTCGATGGCCTGCCACGGCGCGCGGCGGCTTCTGGACATGACGCAGAACCTGTTCTGGATCATCGGGGTGGAGGCGATGGTGGCGGCGCAGGGCGTGGGCTTGCGCGGGCCGCTGGCAACCTCGCCCGCGTTGCAGGCCGCGATTGCGGCGGTGCGGGCGCGGATTCCGGCGCTGGAGGCCGACCGCTTCATGGGGGGTGACATGGAGGCGGCGGGCGATCTGGTGGCATCGGGCGCGCTGGAGGCGGCGGGGGCAGACCTGCTGCCTTGGGTGGCGTGATGGAGCCCCTGGTGGAGCAGGGCGACGGGCCGGTCATTCTGGCCTTTCCGCATGTGGGAACGGGGGTTCCGCCCGAGGTGGCGGTGCGGCTGAACGCCGAGGGCCGCGTGCTGCGCGATACGGACTGGCATATTCACGAGCTTTACGCGGGGCTGATTCCCGGCCTGACCACGGTAACCGCGACGCAATCGCGCTATGTGATCGACCTGAACCGCGACCCTTCGGGCGCGAGCCTGTATCCGGGGCAGGCGACGACGGGGCTGATTCCCGAAACCACATTCGACAATGTGCCGATCTGGGAGGTGCCGCCGGGGCCTGCGGACGTGGCGCGGTGGCTGGAGGCGGTGCATCGGCCCTATCACGCGGCGCTGGCTGCGCAGGTGGCACGGGTGCGGGCGCGGCACGGGGTGGCGGTGGTCTATGATTGCCATTCGATCCGGTCGCGCTGTCCGTGGCTGTTTGATGGTGTGCTGCCCGATCTGAACATCGGCACCAATGGCGGCGTCACTTGTGCGCCCGCGCTGGAGGCGGCGGTGTGCCGCGTGGCGGCGGCGTCGGGGCGCACATGGGTGCTGAACGGGCGGTTCAAGGGCGGCTGGACCACCCGCCACTACGGGCGGCCGCAAGAGGGGGTTCATGCGATCCAGATGGAACTGGCGCAGGAGAGCCATCTGGAAACCGAAGCGCCGCCCTTTGCGCTGGATACCGCGCGTGCGGCGGACCTGCGCCGGACGTTGACCGAAATTCTTGCCACGCTGGCCGATCTGGCCCCGCGTCTGGCCCGTGCCTGAGGAGAGAGCCATGACACGCCACAACACCCGCGATATCTATCCTGCCACCGGCACGGAAATGACCTGCAAGAGCTGGCTGACCGAGGCGGCGCTGCGGATGCTGATGAACAACCTGCACCCCGATGTGGCGGAAAACCCGCATGAGCTGGTGGTCTATGGCGGGATCGGCCGGGCCGCGCGGACATGGGAGGATTTTGACCGCATCTGCGCGGCCTTGCGTGATCTGGAGGCGGACGAGACGCTGCTGGTGCAGTCGGGCAAGCCGGTGGGGATTTTCCGCACCCATGCGGATGCGCCGCGCGTGCTGATCGCCAACTCCAACCTTGTGCCGCATTGGGCGACCTGGGCGCATTTCCATGAACTCGATCGCAAGGGGCTGATGATGTATGGCCAGATGACCGCCGGGTCATGGATCTACATCGGGACCCAAGGAATCGTGCAGGGGACCTACGAGACCTTTGCCGAAGCGGGGCGGCAGCATTACGGCGGGTCTTTGCGCGGGCGCTGGATTCTGACGGCGGGGCTGGGCGGCATGGGCGGTGCGCAGCCCTTGGCGGCGGTGATGGCGGGGGCCTGTTGCCTTGCGGTGGAATGTGACGAGACGCGGGCCGATTTCCGCATCCGCACCCGTTATTGCGACGCCAAGGCACATACGCTGGACGAGGCCCTGGCGCTGATCGAGGGGTGGACCAAGGCGGGCGAGGCGAAGTCGGTGGCGCTGATCGGCAATGCGGCGGAGGTGTTCCCCGAGATCTACCGCCGGATGCAGGCGGGGGAGGCGCTGCCGAACGGGCGGCCCGATATCGTGACCGACCAGACCTCTGCGCATGACCCGCTGAACGGCTATCTGCCGAAGGGGTGGAGCGTGGCTGAATGGCAGGCCAAGCGCGAGAGCGAGCCTGCGGCGGTGGAACGGGCGGCCCGCGCCTCTATGCGCGATCATGTGGCGGCGATGGTGGGGTTCTGGAACGCGGGGGTGCCGACGCTGGATTACGGCAACAACATCCGGCAGGTGGCGAAGGAGGAGGGGCTGGAGACTGCCTTTGCCTTCCCCGGCTTTGTGCCGGCCTATATCCGCCCGCTGTTCTGTCGGGGCATCGGCCCGTTCCGCTGGGCGGCGCTGTCGGGCGACCCCGAGGATATCTACAAGACCGACGCGGCGATGAAGAAGCTGTTCCCCGAGAATGCGCATCTGCACAACTGGCTGGACATGGCGCGGGAGCGGATTGCGTTTCAGGGGCTGCCCGCGCGCATCTGCTGGATCGGGCTGGGGGACCGGCACCGCGCGGGGCTGATGCTGAACGAGATGGTGCGGTCGGGCGAGTTGAAGGCACCGGTGGTGATCGGGCGGGATCATCTGGATTCCGGCTCGGTGGCGAGCCCGAACCGCGAGACGGAGGCGATGAAGGACGGGTCGGACGCGGTGAGCGACTGGCCGCTGCTGAACGCCATGCTGAACGTGGCGGGGGGCGCGACATGGGTGTCGCTGCATCATGGCGGCGGGGTCGGCATGGGCTTTTCGCAGCATTCGGGCGTGGTGATCGTCGCGGATGGCACCGATGAGGCGGCGCGGCGGCTGGAGCGGGTGCTGTGGAACGACCCCGCAACCGGCGTGATGCGGCACGCGGATGCGGGCTATGACAGCGCGCGCGACTGTGCGGTGGCGCATGGGCTGCGGCTGCCGGGGATCTTGTGAGCGGGGTTTACCCCGCCAGCGCCCGCGTCTTTCGCCCTTGGAAGAACGGCGGCGGCACCACGGCAGAGATTCTCTGCTGGCCCGAGGGCGCGGGGTTTGACGACTTCACGCTGCGGCTGAGCACCGCGCGGGTGGAGGCATCGGGGCCATTCTCGGAATTTCCGGGGGTGGATCGGGTGCTGACGGTGATCGAGGGCGGGCGGATGGTGCTGCGCCTTGGCGGGCAGGCGCATGCGCTTGCGCCTCTGGAGCCCTTTGCCTTTGCGGGGGATGTGGCCTGCGCGGCGGAAGTGGATGCGCCGCTGCTGGATTTCAACGTGATGGTGCGGCGGCCGCTGCGGGCGCGGGTGGGGGCAGGGCCGCTTGACCCCGCCGCGCGCTTTGCGCTGTTGCTGGCGCCGGTGGCGGGGCTCGATCGGCTGGATC
Organism: Pseudotabrizicola algicola; assembly: GCF_010915705.1. Classification (GTDB taxonomy): domain Bacteria; phylum Pseudomonadota; class Alphaproteobacteria; order Rhodobacterales; family Rhodobacteraceae; genus Pseudotabrizicola; species Pseudotabrizicola algicola. The sequence continues at coordinate 518,348 of NZ_JAAIKE010000002.1, read as the reverse complement.
TGCTGGAGATGGCGCAGGTGGATGCGGGGCTGCGCGCCGCCGTGACGGGGGCGCCCGCGCTGTCGGTCTGGCTTTAGCGCGAGTCGGCGGTGAAGCGGCTGACCAGTTCGTGCCGCGCGCCGGGATAGGTTTGCACCACCAGCGTGACCCATTGGCCCGCGCTTTCGGTGCGGCGGGTGACTTCGAGACAGGCCTCGCCCGTCGCCAGTGCCAGCGCGCGGGCGGTGGCGGGGCTGGCCGCGATGGCGCGGATGCGGTGGTCGGCCGATGTCCACGGGATTTCGCGCAAGAGCCATTGGCCGGGGGCGATCTGCGCAAAATCCTCGGTCAGCGCGTCGGGGGCGGCGGCGGGGTTGATGAGCCGCTGTTCCAGACAGAAGGGCTGGTCGCCCGCGTAATGCAGCCCCGTCAGCGCCAGCACCGGCGCGGCGCTGTCGATGCGGGCGGCCTTGAGTTCATCGGGGCGGGGCGGGCGCAGATCGCGCGCGGTCAGGGCAAAGTGCCACGGCAGGCCGAGCGCCTCGACCTCGGCCTGAATGTCGGGGATGGCCATGACCGCCGCCTGTGCAACGGGCTGCGCCACGAAGGTGCCGAGCCGCTTGCGGCGGACAAGGTAGCCTTCGCGCGTCAGTTGGCCCAGCACCTTGTTCATCGTCATGCGCGACACGCCGTGTTGCTCGGCAAGGTCGGTTTCGAACGGCAACCGGAAGCCGGGGGGCCAGTCGCCGCCGGTGATCCTGTCGCGCAGGGCGGCGAGGATACGGTCGTGATGGGTGGTGCGGCTGTCCACAAAGGCCCCTGTTCTGGTCAGCGGCCAGAATAGGGAAGCGGGGCCTTGGGGACAAGGCAGACGGTCAGGGCATCTTGCTTGCGATATAGGTCGCAAATTCGAAGTTCGGCCGCTCCAGATGGCTGAGTGCGCCGGGGGCCGACATGCTGGCGCAGAGGCCGCGATAGACCCGTTCCACACAGCCCTTGTCTTCGACATTCACATCATCGAGCAGCGCCTTGAGCGCGGCGAAATGCGCGGGGGCTTCGGGGTCGGCGGCCCAGTCGGGGGCAAGCCCGCCGCCGAACAGCACCCGCACCTTTCCGGGGCCGTCCGGAGTCAGGCAGAGATACCAGAAGTAACCCGGCGTGAGGGTGATGAGCAGGGCCGGATAGATGGAGAGAAGCCATGTGATGCGGCGCTGATCGCCGGTCAGCGTGGTGTTGGACGGATGCGCCAGCGTGAGCGGCAGCGAGTCATTCTTGACGATGTAATGGTAGTTGAAGGCGGGCGAGCCTTCGGGGCAGGTCATCTTCAGCAGGTCCACCGTGCCGCCGATGGTGTCGGCGTGGCAGACCGGCAGGTGGTAGCTTTCCATGAAATTCTCGGCCAGCACCTTCCAGTTGGTGTTCCAGTGGAATTCCTCGCGGAAGGCTTCGACGTAATGCTCCATGTCGAGATAGCCGACGAGGTTCTGCACATCGCGCAGGGCGTCGGACGGGGGCGGCGCATCGGGGTTGAGCGTGACCATGATCCAGCCGAGCCAGTTCTCGACGCGGATGGGCGGCAGGGCGATCTGATCCTTGCAGAAGGATTCATTGAGCGTCATCGCGGGCGCGCCGCGCAAGGTGCCGTCGAGGTTATAGGTCCAGGCGTGATAGGGGCAGGTGATGGCGCGGGTGTTGCCGCGCCCTTCGAGCAGCGTGCTCATCCGGTGGCGGCAGACGTTGGAGAGGCCGCGCAGGGTGCCTTCACGGTCGCGCAGGATGATGACGGGTTCGCCCGAGATATCCATCGTGAGGTAATCGCCGGGATTGGGCAGGGCATCGGCGCGGCCTGCACAAAGCCATTCACGCGCGAAGATGTGCTGCTGTTCGAGCGCGGCGAAGTCGGGCGAGGTGTAGACCGATTTCGGCATGGCGCTGGCGCGGGCAAAGGGTTGCGCGACATTGGCACGCAGTTCGGCCAGCGGGGTCAGGCTTGTGTCGTGCGTTGTCATCTTGCACCTGTGGCGGCTGGGGTTGCGGGAAGCATGCGGCAGGTTCGGGGGCGGGGCAAGCGGCGGCTGGCGGTTTGGGCCGCGCTGCCTGCCGATCAGGCGGGGGCGGGCAATCGGGCGGCGACAGGGGCGGAGGCTTTGGCGGCGATATGGGCAGCCAGCCGTTCGGCGTCGCGCCACGCGCCCCAGATGAAGGCCGAGCCGCGACAGGAGAGCCAGGGCAGGCCGACGAAATAGAGGCCGGGGATGGGCGAGATGCCCTCGGCATGGATCGGACGGCCCGTGGTGTCGCAGGCCTCCATCTTGATCCAGCCGAAATCGGGCGCATAGCCGGTGGCCCAGAGGATGGTGGTGATGCCGTGCGCGGCGAGATCGAGCGAGAGGATCGGCTGCGTGACGCAGGCGGGAAGCGGGGCAAAGACGCGGGCCTGCGGTTCGGGCGGCAGGTCAAGGCCGTGGGCGGCGGCATAGGCATCGGCCTCGTCCAGCACCGAGAGGTAGTTGGCATCGCCCTGCGCGATGTTGTGGGCGAGGTCGTTGTTCAAGGTGATTTCGCCGTCCGCAAAGCCGTTGGCGCGGCCGAGCAGGACCACGCCTTGCGCGGCGAGACGGCGGAAATCCATCGTCTGGCCGCCATAGGCGCCGCTGACAGCGATGGTGATATGCTCGGTGCCGGGGGGGCGCTGTTTGGCGTCCCATTTGCCAAGCTTGCCCAGCCACCAGACGAAATCCTGCCCCCGATAGCGGCGCGGCGGGCGGTCATGCGGGCCGATCGACAGATAGACCTGACGGCCCGCGCGCTGGAGTTCCTCGGCGATCTGCGCGCCGGAGGAGCCTGCGCCGACCACCAGCACCGCGCCTTGCGGCAGTTGGTCCGGATTCTTGTAGGCGCTGGAGTGCAGTTGCATCAGGCCGGGCTGCGGCGGGACCAGCGGCGGGATCAGCGGCTTCTGGAAGGGGCCGGTGGCGACGACGACGTGATCGGCGGTGATCTCGCCCTGCGGGGTTTCGGCGCGGAACTTGCCGGCGGGGGTGCGGTGCAGGGCGGTGACTTCCACCCCGCAGCGGATGGGGGCGTTGATCTTGGCGGCGAAGGTTTCGAAGTAATCGGCGACGCTGTCCTTGCCGGGAAAGGCATCGGGGGAGATGCCGGAAAACTCCATCACCGGAAAGCGGTCATGCCATGCGGGGCCGTTGGCGACGAGCGAATCCCACCGCGCGCTGCGCCAGCGTTCGGCGATGCGGGCGCGTTCCAAGACCAGATGCGGGATGCCGTGCTGTGACAGGTGGGCGCTGGTGGCGATGCCCGCCTGACCGCCGCCGATGACAAGGGTGTGGATGGTTTCGCTGGGCATCGGGCGCGACCTTTCGGCTGGGGATGGGCCGAGTGTAGGGCGGGTCTTGCTTTGGCAAAACCATGATCTGCTTCAGCCGGGGTTAGGCTGGACCTAAGCTTCGGGGTCGATGCCCGGGCGCAGGCTGCGCACCTTTTCGGGTGTCAGTTGTGCGCGGCAATGGGCGACGAAGCTGCGCAGGGTGAGCGAGGATTGCGCGCCTGCGGGCAGGATCAGGCCCAGTTGCATCGGACGCACCTCGCCCGTGAGCGGGACGAAGCGCAGCGGCTGGCCATCGGGCGAGCGGCCCGACCAAGGGCGGATGTTGGCGATGGAATAGCCGAAGCCTTGGCCCACAAGGCTTTGCATCACCCCCATGTCACGGGTGCGTTCGACGATGCGGGGTTTCAGTCCGGCGGCGTGAAAGCAGGACAGGAAGTAATCGGCCGAAAGCGGCAGGTCGAGCAGCACCATCGGGTGCGGGGCCAGATCCTGCGGGGTCAGGCTGGCTTGCGCGGCGAGGGGGTGGCTGGCGGGCAGCACGGCATAGGGCGTGAGGCTGGCCAGCGGCACGAATGCGAGATCGGCGGGGATGTCGAGATCATAGCCCAAGGCTGCGTCGAGACGGGCGTTGCGCAGGCGGTCGTAAAGCTCGGGCTGGTCGCCTTCGGACTGGTGGAAATCGACCTGCGGGTGCAGGTCGGTGAAGCTGCGGCGCAGTTGCGGCAGGATGACCTGCGCAAAGGTGATGAGCCCGCCGACGTGCAGCGGGCCCTGCACGGTTTGCGTGATGCTGGCGGCCAGATCGTTCAACTGGCCCGCCTGTGCAAGGACCTGCCGCGCGTGGTCAAACATCTGGCGGCCCGCGCTGGTGAGCGACAGGCCCTGCGCGTGGCGGCGGACAAAGAGTTGCAGGCCGAACTCTTGTTCCAGATGGGCGATGGCGGCGGAAATGGAGGGGGAGGAGACGTTGATGCGTTCGGCGGCCACCGCGATAGACCCCGCCTCGCCCACCGCGACGAGGTATTCGAGTTGGCGAAGGGTGAAGCGCAGGGGCATGGCGGGCTATGGCTATTCGTCGCCGGGGACGCCGTAGCTGGGCGCTTGCGTCGGGTCGGTGGCGCGTTGGACATAGGCCTGCATCTGGGGGCAATACACATCCCATGCGGCGCGCAGCATGGCGATGGGCGTGTCGGCCCAGTCGATGCGCAGATCGGCCAGCGGCCATGGCAGGCGGTCCGCCAGTTTCAGCCCTGCGGAATGGACGGGGCCAGCCTCGCCGCCCGCCGCAAGGCCGGATTCAAGGGCAGCCATCAGCCGCTCGCCCAAGGGGCCCTGAGCGGATTCGAAGGCGGCGATCATGGCGGCGGGGACGCCGGTATGGGCGAGCAGGTTGCCGCCCGCGGCGCAATCGGTGCCGGTGGCTTCGCCCCAGAGGCCAAGCACCTGCGCGCCGGAGTGGATGGCGGTGCGGCCCTGCGCGTCGATGGCGAGGAGTTGGCGGTAGGCGATATGCGGGCGGTCTGCGGTGACCTGCGCCATCGCCTCGGGTGCGGAGAGGCCGGCTTGCATATGGTCGAGCAGCAGGGGGCCGAGGGCGGGGTCGGTGACGTTCTGGCTGGCGACCGCGCCCACGCCTGCCCGCACATGGGCGCAGCGCGCCGCCACGGCGGGCGAGGAGGAGGCGATGACCATGCCGAACTGGCCTGTGCGCGCGCAGCGGGCGATCAGCGAGAAGGTCATGGCTCGTCCGGAATCACGGCGGTGCCGTCGATTTCCACCAGCCATTCGGGACGGGCCAGCGCGGTGACGACGACGCCGGTCGAGACGGGATGCACGCCTTTGATGTATTCGCCCATCGTGCGATAGACCGCCTCGCGGTGGCGCACATCGGTGAGGTAGACCACGACCTTGCACAGATGCTCCATGCTGCCGCCGACCTCTTCGAGCAACTGGCGGATGTTCTGCATGACCTTGTGGGTCTGTTCCACCGGATCATGGCTGTTGATATTCTGCGCGGTATCAAGGTCTTGCGGGCATTGGCCACGCAGGAACACCATGCGCCCGCGCGCGACGACGGCCTGCGCCAGATCATTGTCAAGCTTCTGCTCGGGGTAGGTGTCCTTGGTGTTGAACTTGCGGTGGCGGGTGTGGGCCATGACGGTTTCCTGTGTGCGGCTGTGGCGGCAGGATGGGGCGGCTTTGGCTAAAGCAAAAGCATGGCTTGCCTTGGCTTTGCTTAGGCTGGGGCTAATCACTGCCGCTGGTCAAGCAAAACCGCCGGAGCGCGGCATCAAGGGCCGCGTCGCAGGCGGCGAGCTGGCTGGTTTCGATGTATTCGTCGGGGCGGTGGCCTTGCGCCATGTCGCCGGGGCCGCAGATGACGACGGGGACGCCAAGGCTTTGCGCGAAAAGGCCGCCTTCGGTGCCGTAGCTGAGTTTGAAAGCGCTGGTGCCGGCGGGCAGGCAGGCGGCGAAGGCGCTGACGGCGGGGGAAGCGGGCGTGGAGAGGCCGGGGTAGCTGCCGGTTTCGGTGAGGGTGAGGCTGGCCGAGGGATGGGCGGCGCGGTGCGGGGCCACGATCTCGGCGGCCAGATCGTGCAGGCGCAGGGTGAGGGCGGCGGCGTCGTCGCTGGCCAGCAGGCGCGCTTCCATCAGCAGTTCGGCCTTGTCCGGCACGAGGTTGACGACGGTGCCGCCGGTCAGCCGCCCGACATGCAGGGTGGCGTGGGGGATGGAGTAGCCGTCCTCGGCGGGGCCGCTGCGCGCGATGTCATCCTGAAGGGCGCGCACGCCGGCCATGAAATCGGCGGCCAGATGCAGGGCGTTGAGCGCCAGAGGGGCCTCGGAGGAATGGCGGGCGGTGCCGGTGGCAGTGACGGTGAAGGCCAGCTTGCCCTTGTGGCCAAGGCCAAGCTGCATGGCGGTGGGTTCGCCCACGACCACCAGATCGGGGCGGATGTTGCGCGCGGCAATCGCGGCGAGCATGGGGCGGACGCCGACGCAGCCGACTTCCTCGTCGTAGGAAATGGCAAGCCAGAGCGGGCGGGTGAGCTTGGGCGCGCGCTGGGCCAGCGCCAGCATGGCGGCGACAAAGCCCTTCATGTCGGTGGTGCCGCGCCCGTAGAGGCGGGTGCCTTGGCGGGTCATCTGGAAGGGCGGCACCGTCCAGTCCTGCCCTGCGGCGGGGACCACATCGACATGGCCCGACAGCATCAAGCCGCCGGGGGCATCGGGGCCGAGGCGGGCGAGCAGGGCGGCTTTCTGGCCGGTGGGGTCGGGAAAGCGGGTGCAATCGGCGCCGAGGGCGGTCAGCGCCTGTTCGACTTCGGCGATCAGGGGCAGGTTGCTGTCGGCGCTGACGGTGGGGTGGGCGACGAGGCGGGAGAGCCAGAGTTCGGTGGGGGTCATGATGCTTGCAGGGTGGCCAGATGGCGGGCGAAATCGGGCGTCGCCATCAGCGCGCGGCAGCGGGCAAAGCGGGTGTCGGCATAGGCCTGAAAGTCATCGGCAGGGTTGCCGTTGGCAAGCTGGATCAGGCCCCAGAGCGTCCACAACAGATCACACATCGCCTTGTAGATCACCATGCGCGCGGCATCTTGCGGCGGGGCGGGGCCGTTGAAATAGGCGGCGAGGAGTTCGGTATCTTGCGCCGCGTCAAACTCTGCCTCGACCGAAAGATCGCCCAGATCCCACATCGGATCATTCATGCCGGCATATTCCCAATCGACGATCCACATGCGGGTGCCGGTATCGAGGAAGTTCTCGCACAGGGGATCGCAATGGCAGGGGACGAGGGGCGCGGGGTTGCGGGCGAGGGCGCTGCGCACCGCCCCCGCCTCTGCCACCACGGCGTGATAGCCTTGTGGCAGGGTGACATCCTTGCCCGACAGCAGGCGCAGGTAGTCGTCGATCATGGCGAAAAGCTCGAAGCGGGTGGGGAAGGTCTGGCCCGAGTGGTGCAGTTGGCGCAAGGCGTGGGCGGCGCGGGCGGGCGCGCCGGGGCGGCTGCGGAAGGCCTGCGGCGTCATGGTGGTGGTGCCGTCGATGTAACGGGTGACCATGATACCTTTGGCGGGGCTGTTGTAGAGCACGGTAGGGCTGACGCCGGCCTTGGCTGCGGCCTCGGCGGCCACGGCCTCGGCAGCGCGGTCGATGTAATCGGCGGTGCCTTCGCCCGGCACGCGCAGGATGGCATCGCCCAGCCGGTAGACGCGGTTCGTCAGCCCGCCGAGGCGCTCGGCCTTGCCCTGCCATCCGGCAAGCGCCGGAATATCTGCGATGATGGCCGCGATATCGTCTTGCATGGTGCTGCCCCGTTGCCTTGGCCTGCGCTGTGGCCCAAGCTAGCCGCCAAGTCGCAGGGGAGTCCAGCATGAGCACCGATCCGCAGCACGGCCAGCATGACGGTCATTTGGGCAAGGTTTACGAGGCGCAGGCCCCCGAGCAGGTGGCGGCGGCCTATGACGCATGGGCCGCGAGCTATGATGCCGAGATGGCGGCGGCGGGGTATCGGCACCCGTCGATCGGTTGCGCGCTGCTGGCCCGCCATGCGCCGCGCGGCACCGGACCGGTGCTGGATGCGGGCTGCGGCACGGGGCTCTTGGGCGACTGGCTGGGGATCCTGGGTTTTGCGCCGGTCGAGGGGTTGGACCTTTCGGCGGGGATGCTGGCGGTGGCGCGGGCCAAGGGGCGCTATGCGCGGCTGCATCAACTGGCGCTGGGCGGGCCGCTGCCCTTTGCAGACGGGGCCTTTGCCGCCGTGATTTCCACGGGCGTGTTCACCACGGGCCATGTGGGGGCCGAGGCGCTGCCCGAGCTGGTGCGGATCACGCAAGGCGGCGGGCCGCTGGTGCTGACGGTGAAGATGACGCTGTGGGACGGCGGGTTCGCCGAGGCGCTGCACGGGATGGCCGGGGTCGAGGTGATGGAGACGACCGCGCCCTATGTCTCGATGCCCGGAGAGCCCGGCACGATACCGTCACTGGCCGTTGTGCTGCGCCGCCGCTAGCTGCACGTGCGTTCCCGCCTGTGACAGCGCCGCCGCCACATCGGCGGGCGGGGCGGCATCGGTCAGGATCATGTCCAGCGCCTCGAAGCCCGACACACGGATGAAGCCGCGCCGCCCGAACTTGGTGGCATCGGTCACCACCACGCGCCGCGCGCCGCAGGCCAGCACGGCGCGGGCGAATTCCGCCTCTTGCAGATCGTAATCCATCACGCCGCTGGCATCGACCGCTCCGGCAGAGATGATGGCGTGCTGCACGGCAAAGCTGCGGATGAAGCCGAGCGCCGAGGCCCCGAGCGATGCGCCGGAATCGCCGCGCAATTCGCCCCCCGCCATGAAGACGCGGTTACCGTTCACCGTGGCCAGCGTGCGGGCGATGTCTGACGAATTGGTGACCACGGTCAGCCGGCGATGGTTCAGGAGTTCGCGCGCGACAAAGCTGGTGGTGGTGCCGGTGTCGAGCATGAGCGAGTCGCCATCGGCAATCTGGGCGGCGAGGGCGCGGGCGATGGCCTGCTTTGGCCCCGCGTTTTCGCGCATCCGGCGGTGGAACGGGGCCTCGCCCATCTGGCCCGCCAGTCCCACCGCGCCATGCACGCGCACCACCGCCCCGGCATCGGCCAGCGCACGCACATCGCGCCGCAGGGTTTCGGTAGAGACGTCCAGCGTTTCGGCCAGCGCCGTCACCGACAGCGCGCCCTTGTCTTCCAGCAGTTTGAGAATCGCGCCGTGGCGGGGGGTGAGCATGGGGCGGCGTCCTGTAGGGCGTTTGGGTTTTGCGCATAGTTTGCCCGTTTATTCAGTGAAAGACAAACAAACGGTCAGCAAAACCACATATCTCCCAATTTTTCGTTGACAGGGGACGGGGAGAGGCCCGCTAAATAGGCGATGACCAGAAGGCGCAGGCCGCTGTCACGCCCCAAGCGCCCGGACCCCGACACACAGGCTGCGCCATGTGCGGCCCCGTTCCAGACCAGGGAGAAACCGATGCGCCTGACAGTTACCCTCGCCGCCGTTCTTTGCGCCAGCACCGCGATGGCACAGGATTCGACCGACCCGATCAAGCTGACGCTGCATGACTGGACGGGGCAGCTGATTACCACGCAGCTGATGGGAGAGGTGCTGCGCAAGGGCGACTATAATGTGGAATATGTGCAGGCCGATTATCTGGCGCAGTTTGCAGGGCTGGAGACGGGCGATCTGCATGTCGCAATGGAAATCTGGGAAACCACCGGGCGCGAGGCGATGGATGCCGCCGTGGCGACCGGCGGGGTGGAGGTGCTTGGCCCCACGGGGATGCAGGCGAAAGAGGAATGGTGGTATCCTGCCTATATGAAGGAAAAATGCCCCGGCCTGCCGAACTGGGAGGCGCTGAAGGAGCCTGCCTGCGCCGAGGCGTTTTCCACGCCGGAAACCGCGCCGAAGGGGCGCTATCTGGGCGGGCCGGTGACATGGGGCGGCTTTGACGAGGAACGGATCGAGGCGCTGGACCTGCCGTTCGAGGTGATCCACGCCGGAACCGATGCCGCACTGTTTGCCGAGCTGGAATCGGCCTATCAGCGGCAGGCCCCCGTTCTGCTGTGGATCTATGCGCCGCATTGGGCGCCCGCCAAGTATGAGGGGGAATGGGTGGAGTTCCCGACCTATACGGCGGAGTGCTATACCGATCCGGCATGGGGCGGGAACCCCGATGCCGCCTATGATTGCGGCAAGCCCTTTGGCGATATCTGGAAGGTCGGCTGGACGGGGCTGAAGGACAAATGGCCCGGCGCGCACAAGGCGATTTCGGCCTTCAGCATCGACAATGACGCGATGGGCGCGATGATTACCGAGGTGGACCTGAACGGCAAGACGGTGGAGGCCGTGGTGGCCGAGTGGATCGCCGCCAATGAGCCGACGTGGAGCGCGTGGATCGCAAAGTAAGCCGCGATGGACGCCGCGCCCGATACGCTTGTGTGCCGCAATGTCTGGAAGGTGTTCGGCGCGCGCGCCGCCGAGCAGATGCAGGCGGCGGGCGAGGATGCCGCGCGGCTGGTGGCGATGGGGCTGGTGCCTGCGGTGCGGGCGGTGAACCTGAGCGTGCGGCGCGGCGAGATTTTCGTCATCATGGGGCTGTCGGGGTCGGGCAAGTCGACGCTGGTGCGCTGCCTGTCGCGGCTGATCGAGCCGACGGCGGGGGAAATCCTGTTCAACGGGCAGAATCTGCTGGCGGCATCCGAGGCCGAGATGACGCAGATCCGGCGGCACAGGATGGGCATGGTGTTTCAGCATTTTGCCTTGCTGCCGCATATGACGGTGCTGGACAATGTCGCCTTTCCGCTGGAGGTGCAGGGCATGGCGCAGGCCGCGCGCGAGGCGCGGGCGCTGGAGATGATCACCCTTGTCGGGCTGACGGGGCGGGAGGCATCTTACCCACGGCAGTTGTCGGGCGGGCAGCAGCAGCGGGTGGGCATCGCGCGGTCTTTGGCGGCCGAGCCGGAGCTTTGGTTTCTGGACGAGCCGTTTTCTGCGCTGGACCCGCTGATCCGGCGCGAGTTGCAGGACGAGTTCATGCGACTGCAATCGCGGCTGCACAAGACGATCGTGTTCATCACGCATGACTTTGACGAGGCGATCCGGCTGGCCGACCGTATTGCCATCATGAAGGATGGCGCGGTGGTGCAGATCGGCACGCCGGAAGATCTGGTGCTGAGCCCGGCCACCGACTACGTGCGCGAGTTCACGCGGGCGGTGCCGCGCGCCAAGGTGGTGCGGCTGGCGTCCTTGATGACGCCGGGGCCGGTGCCTGCGGACATGCCCTGCCTGCCCGCCCGCGCCACGGTGGCCGAGGCGGGGCGGTCTTTCCTGTCGGGGGCCGAGCGGGTGGGGGTTTCGCGGGATGGTCAGGCCATCGGCACCGTGCGGCGCGAGGATGTGATCCGCCTGCTGCTGGGGGGCGAGGCATGAGCGCGCTGCTGCTGTCTGCCCCGCGCCCGTTTGACGGGCGGTGGCTGTGGTGGCTGTCGCTGGCCCTGTCGCTGGCACTGTGGCTGTGGGGGCGGGCGGCGCTGCCGCTGGCCTTCGATTACCCCAAGGCATGGCAGATTCCGGCGGCGGCCTGGATCGGCGGCGCGATCAACTGGCTGGTCAAGGAGGCGAGCCTTGGGCCCGTGGCCTTTTCCGACATCACCCGCGGGGTGGCGGCGGTGGTGGATGCGCCCTACCGGATGGTGCTGGCGCTGCTGGCGACGGGGGTGCAGCAACAGTCGGGCGGGGTGACGGTGCAGCATGTGCCGCCGCTGTCATGGATGGCGGTGATCGGGGTGATGGCGCTGCTGGGCCATTGGGCGGGCGGACTGCGCTTGGCGGCGCTGATGGTGGTGTGCTTTGGGTTCATTGCCGTGTTCGGCCAATGGCAGAGCGCGATGGTCACGCTGGCCTCGGTGCTGGTGGCGGTGCCGCTGGGGGTGGTCTTCGGGCTGGCCTTGGGGATTCTGGCATGGCGGTTCGCGTGGTTCGAGCGTGGCTTGCGACCGCTGCTGGACCTGATGCAGACGATGCCGGTCTTTGCCTATCTGGTGCCGGTGCTGATCCTGTTCGGTTTCGGCCCCACGGCGGCGGTGATTGCGACGCTGATCTATGCCACCCCGCCGATGACGCGGATCACCACGCTGGCGCTGTCGCGGGTGCCGGAGGAGGCGCATGATCTGGCGCGGATGGTGGGCTGCACGGGGCGGCAGCGGTTGTGGCGGGTGCTGGTCCCCTCGGCCCGCGCGCCGCTGATGGTCGGGGTCAATCAGGTGATCATGCTGTCGCTGAACATGGTCATCATCGCGTCGATGATCGGGGCGGGGGGCCTTGGCTTTGACGTGCTGAGCGCGCTGCGCCGGCTGGATTTCGGCGCAGGGCTGGAGGCGGGGCTGGCGATCGTGGCGCTGGCCATCGCGCTTGACCGGCTCAGTCAGGCGGTGGCGCAGCGCGGCACGGCAAACGACATCGGCTGGCAGCATCCGTATCTGGTGGCGGGTCTGGCGATGATCGGGGCGGGCTTTGCGCTGGGGCTGATCTTTCCGGCGGTGCAGACCTATCCCGAGGCGGCGCGGCTTTCCACGAGCGCGTTCTGGGCGGCGGCGGTGCAATGGATCAACCTGACCTTCTTTGACACGCTGGAGGCGGTGAAGACCTTTTTTCTGGTCTGGCTTCTGGTGCCGGTGAAGCGGTTCCTTCTGGGCCTGCCGTGGCTGGCGGTGGTGGCGCTGCTGGGGGTGGCGGGCTGGCGTCTGGGCGGCTGGCGGCTGGCGCTGCTGACGGCGGGGCTGTCTTTCCTGATCGCCGCGACGGGGCAATGGGAAAAGGCGATGGTCACGGTGTACCTGTGCGGCATCTCGACCCTGATCGCCATGGCCATCGGGGTGCCTGTCGGCATCGTTGTGGCGACACGGGAGCGGGTGTGGGCGGTGACGCGGGTGGTGATCGACACGGCGCAGACGCTGCCGAGCTTTGTCTACCTGATGCCCATCGTGATGCTGTTCCGTGTGGGGGATTTCACCGCGATGATTGCGGTGGTCGCCTATGCGGTGGTGCCCGCGATCCGTTACACGGTTCTGGGCCTGCAATCGGTGGACCCGCGTCTGATCGAGGCGGGGCGGGCGATGGGCTGCACGCCGTGGCAGATACTGACCCGCATCCGCCTGCGGCTGGCGCTGCCCGAGATATTGCTGGGCCTGAACCAGACGATCATGTTCGCGCTGTCGATGCTGGTGATCACCGCGCTGGTCGGCACCCGCGATCTGGGGCAGGATGTCTATATCGCGCTGACAAAGGCCAATCCGGGCAATGGCTTGGTGGCGGGGCTGGGCATCGCCTTCATTGCCATCATCGCGGACCGGTTGCTGCATGCCTATGCCCGCCGCGCGCGGGCGCGGCTGGGGCTGGAGGCGACGGCATGAGCGCGCCGGCGCAGATCATGGCGCTGCCCTGCTGGCGCGGCGTGCCGGAGGCGGTGCCGCTGGAGGGCGGGCTTTCCAACGAAAGCTGGCTGGTGACCGATGCGGCGGGGCGGCATGTGGCGCGCTTTGGCCGCGATTTCCCCTTTCACCATGTGGACCGCGCGCGCGAGGTGGCAACCGCGCGGGCGGCCCATGCGGCGGGGTTTGGCCCTGCGGTGGAATATGCGGCCGAGGGGGTCAGCGTGGTGGCCTATGTTCCGTCGCGCACATGGACGGCAGCCGATGTGCGCGCGGCCCCCGAGCGGACCGGCGCGCTGCTGCGGCGGTTCCATGACGGGATGGCCGAGCATGTTTCCGGCACGGCCCATATCTTCTGGCCCTTTCATGTGATCCGCGATTATGCGCGGACCATCGCGGCGGGGGGCAGCCCTTTTGCGCCCGATCTGCCGCGCTGGCTGGCGCTTTCGGCGCGGCTGGAGGCGGTGCAGGTGCCGATGCCGATCGTCTTTGGCCATCATGACCTGCTGCCCGCCAATATTCTGGACGACGGGCAGCGGCTGTGGCTGATCGATTACGAATATGCGGGTTTCGGCACGGCGATGTTCGATCTGGCGGGCGTGGCGTCTAATGCCGGAATGACCGCAGGGGAACGGCAGGCGCTGTTGCGGGCCTATCTGGGCCATGCGCCCGATGCCGCGTTCCTGCGCGCCTTTGATGCGATGCAATGCGCGAGCCTGCTGCGCGAGGCGTTGTGGGCGGCGGTGTCTGACCTTCACCTCGCCGCGCCGGGGGCCGATTACCGCGCCTATGCGGCAGAAAACTTCGACAAACTGGCGGAAAGCCTTTCCCGCTATTCCCAAACACACGGAACGCTTTGACATGACCCTTCCCACCCATGCCCAGATCATCGTCATCGGGGGCGGCATCATCGGCTGTTCGACCGCCTATCATCTGGCGCGCGACCACAAGGCCGATGTGCTGCTGCTGGAGCAGGGCAAGATCACCAGCGGCAGCACATGGCATGCGGCGGGGCTGGTGGGGCAGTTGCGGTCTTCGGCCAGCATCACCAAGGTGCTGAAGTATTCGGTGGAGCTTTACAAAGGGCTGGCGGCAGAGACGGGGCTGGATACCGGCTGGAAGATGACGGGTTGCCTGCGGCTGGCCACCACGCCGGACCGCTGGACCGAATACAAGCGGCTGGCGACCACGGCGGGCAGTTTCGGGATGGAGATGCATCTGGTCTCGCCCGAGGAAGTCCGGCGCATGTGGCCGCTGATGGAGACATCGGACCTGATCGGCGCAAGCTGGCTGCCGACGGACGGGCAGGCCAGCCCGTCGGACATCACCCAGAGCCTTGCCAAGGGCGCGCGGATGCATGGCGCGCGGATTGTCGAGGGCGTGACGGTGACGGGGTTCGTGATGGACGGGCGGCGCATCACCCATGTGCAGACCGATCAGGGGGTGATCGCCTGCGACACGGTGGTGAACTGCGGCGGCATGTGGGCGCGGCAGGTGGGGGCGATGGCGGGCGTGACGGTGCCGCTGCATCCGGTGAAGCACCAGTATATCATCACCGAGGCGATTGCGGGCCTGTCACCCGACGCGCCCACCCTGCGCGACCCGGACCGGCGCACCTATTTCAAGGAAGAGGTCGGCGGGCTGGTGATGGGGGGATATGAGCCGAACCCGCAAGGCTGGGTTACGGGGAATATTCCGCCGAACTGGGAATTCCGGCTGTTCGACGATGATTATGACCATTTCGGCCAGCATCTGGAGCAGGCCATCGCACGGGTTCCGGCGCTGGAGCAGACCGGCGTCAAGCAGATGATCAACGGGGCCGAGAGTTTCACCCCCGACGGCAACTTCATCCTTGGCCCCGCGCCGGAGTGTTCCAACATGTTCGTGGGGGCGGGGTTCAATGCCTTTGGCATCGCCTCGGGCGGCGGGGCGGGCTGGGTTCTGGCCGAATGGGTGATGCGCGGCGAGGCTCCGCTGGACCTCTGGGCGGTGGACATACGGCGGTTTTCGGCAATGCACCGCGACCGCGACTGGGTGGCGACGCGGACGCTGGAAGCCTATGGCAAGCATTACACCATCGCCTTTCCGCACGAGGAATATGAAAGCGGGCGGCCGTTGCTGGTGTCGCCGCTCTATGACCGGCTGAAGGCGCGGGGGGCGGTGTTCGGGTCGAAACTGGGGTGGGAGCGGCCGAACTGGTTTGCGCCGGAAGGAGTGCCGCCGCGCGACGTTTACGCGATGGGGCGGCAGAACTGGTTCGGCGCGGTGGGTGCAGAGCACGCGCATGTGCGCGCCCATGCCGGGGTGTTCGACCAGTCGAGCTTTGCCAAGTTCGAACTGTCCGGCCCCAGGGCGGCAGAGGCGCTGGAGTGGATCTGCGCCAACCGTGTCGCGCGCGATGTGGGGAGGCTGACCTATACGCAACTGCTGAACACGCGCGGGGGGATCGAGGCCGATCTGACGGTGGCGCGGCTGTCCGGGGATCTGTTCTACATCGTCACCGGCACCGGATTCCGCACGCATGATTTCGGCTGGATCGCGGACCATTTGCCGGGGGAGGGCGTCGAGTTCCGCGATGTGACGGAGGCATGGGGCACGCTGTCGCTGATGGGGCCGCGCGCGCGGGACATTCTGGCGCGGGTGACGGCGGCGGATGTGGGCAACGCGGCTTTTCCCTTTGGCCATGTGCGCGTGATCGACATTGCGGGCGCGCAGGTGAGGGCGCTGCGGGTGACCTATGTGGGCGAACTCGGGTGGGAGTTGCATGTGCCGCTGCCGCAACTGGGCGCGGTGTTTGACGCGCTGATGGCGGCAGACCCCGATTTGCGCCCGGTAGGGTATCGGGCGCTGGAATCGCTGCGGCTGGAAAAGGGCTATCGGGCCTGGGCGTCGGACATCACCCCCAATGACACGCCGTTCGAGGCCGGACTGGGCTGGGCGGTGAAGATGAAGGGCAATGCGCCGTTTCTGGGCCGCGCCGCGCTGGAGGCGGTGGCGGGGCAGGTGCCGGCCAAGCAGTTGGTGGGCTTTGCGGTGGATGACCCGGAGGCGGTGCTGGTCGGGCGGGAAACCATTCTGCGCGACGGGGAGGCCGTGGGTTATCTGACCTCGGGCGGCTATGGATATACGGTCGGGCAAAGCCTTGGTTACGGCTATGTGCGCCATGCGGGGGGTGTGACTGCGGACTGGCTGGGCGCGGGGCGCTATGCGCTGGTGATCGCGGGGGAAATGGTGCCTGCCACGCTGATGCTGCGCCCGCCCTATGACCCCGAGGGCGCGCGCATCCGCGCCTAGGCGCGTCGGGCCTGCGGGTCGGGCGGGGCCTTGGCCACCACGGCCGACAGGTCATCCCAGACCCCCGGCGCGGTGCCGAGCGCGACGCCGCCTGCGGGATCAGTGGGCATGGGCAGGATGCGCCCGCCCGCCTCGACAATCATCAACCCGCCTGCGAGGCAATCCCACGGGTTCATGTGCGGTTCGTAATAGCCGCCCAAACGCCCCGCCGCGACCGAGGCGAGCATCAGCCCGCCCGAGCCGTTGCGGTAGAAGATGCCGCCCGCCTGCATCAGCCCCGTGATGACGCCGCCGACATGGGCGGCATCGGTGCGGTGGCTGGCCCCGATGGCGACGAGGCTGTTGGTGATCCGGTGCGCCGGATCGCAGCGCATGGGCGCGTCGTTGAGCCATGCGCCCCGCCCCTTGATCGCGGTGAACACCTCGCCCGACAGCGGGTGCGCGGTGACGGCGGCGACGGTTTCGCTGCCCTGCACCAGCGCGATGATGACGCACCAATGCGGCAGGCCTGCAAGGAAGGGCGAGGTGCCGTCGATCGGGTCGATCACCCAGAGAAAGCCGCTATCGCCCGTCTGCGCGCCGCCCTCTTCGCCAAGGATGGCGTCTTGCGGGAAGGAGGCGGCGATGCCTGCGCGGATGAGGTCTTCCACCTCGCGGTCGGCGCGGCTGACGATATCATGCGGGTTGGCCTTGGCCTCGATCACCAGCCGGTCACGGTTCTGGAAATGCGACAGGGCCAGCGCCCCGCCCGAGGTGGCAAGCTGGCGGGCGAGGTCGAAGCGGAGTTGGATCGGGTCTGTCATGATGGTCCTTCAGGCGACGCGCGAGACGTCGGTATCGGTGATGTGCAGCGAGACGTCCTGCCCCGCTTTCAGGCGCGGCTCGAAGATCGGGCGCGAGACGAGCATCTCGCCGACCTGTGCGGCCACCGTGTATTCCATGCGGCTGCCCAGATAGGTCGCGCTGACCACGCGGTCGGGGCCGCCGGGTGTGAGCGTGATGCGCTCGGGGCGGATCGACAGGGTGGCGGGACCATCGGGGCCGGAAACGGGCAGGGCCATGCCGGGGGCGGTGAAGCGGCCTTGGGCCACGGTGCCGCGGATCAGGTTTGCATCCCCGATGAAGTCGGCGATGAAGGGGTTGGCGGGGTGTTCGTAAAGGTCGGTCGGGGTGCCGACCTGTGCGATGCGGCCCTTGTCCATCACCACGATGCGGTCGGATACGGCGAGGGCTTCTTCCTGATCGTGCGTCACATAGACGGCGGTGAGGCCGAAGCGGCGTTGCAGGCTGCGGATTTCCTCGCGCACCTTGCGGCGCAGTTTGGCATCGACGTTGGACAGGGGTTCGTCGAACAGGATCACATCGGGTTGCTGCACGATGGCGCGGGCCACCGCGACGCGCTGTTGCTGGCCGCCCGAGAGTTCGGCGGGCAGGCGCGATTCCAGCCCGGCCAGCCCGACCTGTTCGAGGATCTCGCGGGCGCGGGCCTGCGCCTCGGCCTTGGGGGTGCCACGGATGACGGGGCCGTAGGCCACGTTTTCCAAGACCGAGATATGCGGGAACAGCGCGTAGGACTGGAACACCATGCCGACGTTGCGGGCCGAGGCCGGATCGCGGCTGACGTCGCGCCCGGCGATGAACACCTGCCCTTCGGTCGGCAGTTCCAGCCCCGCGATCAGGCGGAGCGAGGTGGTCTTGCCGCAGCCCGAGGGGCCGAGGAAGGTCACGAGTTCCCCCTTGCCGATGGCAAGGTCGATGCCCGCCACGGCGGTGGCGTCGCCATAGCGTTTGACCACGCTGCGGAATTCGATGGCTGTCTGTGTCATGCGTTCCTCATTCCGCCGGTTGTGCCGTGCCTGTGACGCCGGTGCGCCGCCCGAGCCGCCGTTTGCCGACCGCCCAGTTCATCGCCGCCACACAGGCCACCATCACCAGCATCAGCACCGTCGAATAGGCGATGGCGAGCGCGTATTCGCCATTCTCGACCCGGCCCATGATATAGGCGGTGGCCATGTTGTGCCGCGCCGAGACCAGAAAGATCACCGCCGAAACCGCTGTCATGGCGGTGACGAAGGAATAGACCAGCGCGGTGAAGATCGCGGGGCGGATCAGCGGCAGCACCACATCGCGCAGCACGCGCCCGCCGCCCGCGCCCATCGTCTGGCTGGCTTCTTCCATGCTGCGGTCGATCTGCGCGAGGGCCGCGATGCCCGCGCGCATGCCGACGGGCAGGTTGCGGAACACGAAGCAGATGACGAGAATCGCCATCGTTCCGGTGATGTCGATGGGCGGCACGTTGAAGGCGGCGATGTAGCTGACGCCGACCACGGTGCCGGGGATGGCGAAGGACAGGAGCGTGCCGAATTCGAAGGCGCGCTTGCCGGTGAAATCCTGCCGCGCGATCAGCCATGCGGTCAGGATGCCGACCGCCATCGTCAGCGGGGCCGAGAGGGCCGAGACCCAGAGCGTGGTGATCATGCTGTTCCAGGCCGAGCCGAAGAGTTGCAGGCCGTTGGCGTTGATCTCGAAGGAAAACGCTGTCCACAGATGGCCGAAGGTGGGGGCCATTTCCATGCGGCCGATGTCCTTGACGAAGCCGCCGATCAGGACGATCGCGTAGATGCCGACGGTAAAGACCACGAAAGGCACCACCGCCGCCACCGCCGCCCATTTGATCAGCGGGGGGACGGGGGCGACCAGACCGGCATCGGATTTGCCGGTGACGGTGACATAGCTGGCGCGGCCCAGCCAGCGCGTCTGCACCCAGAAGGCGGCGACGGTCAGCGTGAGCAGCAGCACCGACAGCGTGGCGGCCTGCCCCAGATCATATTGCGCGCCGACGACCGCGAAGAAGATCTTGGTCGACAGCACGTCATAGCTGCCGCCCAGCACGATGGGATTGCCGAAATCGGCAAGGCTTTCGATGAAGGCGAGCAGGAAGGCCGCCGCCAGTGCGGGCCGGAGCAGCGGCCATGTGACGGTGCGGAAGGTGGTGACGGGCTTTGCGCCCAGCGTTGTCGATGCCTCTTCCAGCGTGGGGTTGATCGCCTCGAGCGCGGAAAGCAGCACGAGAAAGGTGACGGGCGCGAAGGCCAGCACCTGTGCCAGCAGGATGCCGGGCAGGCCGTAGATCCAGCGGGTGGGGCGGATGCCGAACCACTCGGCGACTTCCACCGTGACGATGCCGGTGCGGCCGAACAGGACGATGATGGCGACGCCGACCACGAAGGGCGGGGTGATGATCGGCAGGATGGAAATGGCGCGCAGCAGGCGCTTCATGCGGAAATCGGTGCGCGCGACCAGAAGCGCAAGCGCAAGGCCCAGCGCGGTGGCCAGTGCCGCCGACAGGATGCCCAGCACAAGGCTGTTGATGACCACGCCGCAGCGGCCCGCGCCGGTAAGGCAGCCGACCGACCACAGGTCGGACGCGGTGATCCGGTTCAGGAAAGGGGCCAGCGCCAGCGTGCCATCGGGGCCGACAAAGGCGGCGGACATCAGTTTCAGGATCGGGAAGAACACGAAGAGCGACAGCGCCGCCACGATGCCGATGATGGAAAAGGCGGCAAAACGCTCGCCCCGGCAAAAGCCGCGCGCGGCCAGCACCTCGGCCAGCGCACCGATGAGCGCGATGCCTGCGACCCATGCGCCCCAGCCAAAACCGGGTTGGCCGCTTTGCGCCGTAGGGAACAGAAGGCCAAGGCCGGGCAGCACGGGGCCGCGCAGGCCGATGCCGAAGCCCTGAAGCAGGAGCCAGCCAAGGCCCGCCCCCACCAGCGCGGCCCCTGCGGGATGCACCCGCCAGTCGCGCGTGGCGACGGACAGCAGGGCCAGCGCCAGCGCCGCCCCCACCAGAGGCAGGAGCCAGACGCGCCCCGCCACGCCTTCGGACAGGGCCGAGGCAAGGGTGGCCCCGCCCTTATACCAGGGCAGGGCCAGAACTGCGGCCATCAGGAGGCCGGACCAAAACAGGCCGATCCGGCCTTGCAGCGCCTGCATCACTTGGGCAGCGCGCCGATTTCGGCATCCCAGCGCGCCAGAAGCGCCGCGCGGGTTTCGGACGAGCCGTATTTGGCGAAGTCGTAGTCGATCAGCTTGATGTCGGCCAGTTTCGGAGCCTCGGGCGGGGTTGCTGCCGAAGAGTTGGACGGCACCTGATAGCTTTTCGCGGTGGCGCCGATTTCCTGCGCGGCGGGAGACAAGGCCCAATCATACCAGATTTTTGCGGCCTCGGGGTTGGGGCCGCCCTTGATGAGCGACATCGACCCCACCTCATAGCCGGTGCCCTCGCAGGGCGCGACGGTGACGATGGGCGCGCCGGAGACGGTTTCGGCCACGGCGTCATGCATGAACACGATGCCGATGGCGCTTTCGCCGGTGGCGGCGGCGCGGATCGGGGCCGAGCCGGATTTGGTATACTGGTTGATGTTGGCATGGAGCTTGGCCAGATAGGCAAAGGCCTCATCCTCGCCCATCAGCTGCACCATCGTGGCCAGCATGGTATAGGCGGTGCCCGACGAGTTCGGGTTCGCGACCTGAATATCATCGGCATAGCGTTCGTCGAGCAGATCGGCCCAGCAGGCGGGCGGGTTCTCGGTGACCATCGTGGAGTTATAGCCAAAACCCAGCGCGCCGGCGTAGACACCCACCGTCTTGAAGCCCGAGGTTTCGGCCTGTGCGCGCGCCCAAGGCTGCAATTCGGCAAGGACGGGCGATTCGTAGGCTTCGGTCAGGTCTTCCTGCGCGGCCTGAAGGTGCGGATCGCCCGTGCCGCCCCACCAGACATCGCCGCGCGGCTGGCCTTCCTCGGCCTTGATCTGGGCGTAGGTCTCGCCCGAGGATTTGCGGGTCATCAGCACATTGATGCCGGTTTCGCGCATGAAGGCTTCGGATTGCGCGCGGCACCATTCTTCGTTGACCGAACAGTAAAGCACCAATTCCTTGGGCTGCGCAAAAGCGCCGAATGGCAGCAGGGAAAGGGCGGTGGCCCCCAGTAGGGCAAGGCGGTGTGTCATATGGTCCGTCTCCTTGTGGCGTCATGCACGGTGCATGGCGTTTCGGTTGTCATTGCGCAGGTGTGCAAACCCAATCCGACACTAGCACAAATGTAAAAAACGCAAGAAAAATCATCGCAGCCTTCAACCTTGCGCAGATTTCGCGCGATCGGGCTGTGGATGCGACATCAAGTGCCTGCGCGGGGCCAGTGCGGGGTTGCGGTATGGAACATGTTGATTCTTCGAAATAAAGATGTGATTCCTCGGGTGCGGCCCGTGGCGGGGGCCGGGGGGTTGGCTAACAACCGGGGATGACGGGGGCATGTCGGGCAGGTCACCCTTTCATGACGGGACCGTTGCCGGCGGCGGCGCCAAGGCCGGGCGGGCAAGCAATGGTTTCCATTGCGCCCGTCGCCGGTATAGTCGGGGCAAGAGCGAGCGGAGGGACAGGGCGCGATGGCGGTGACGCTGAAAGAGGTGGCGATGCGCGCTGGCGTATCGCGCTCGGCGGTATCGCGGACCTTTACCGAAGGGGCGTCGGTTTCTGCCAAGACCCGCGCCAAGGTCGAGAAGGCGGCGGCAGAGTTGGGCTATGCGCCCAATGCGCTGGCGTCGAGCCTGACGACAGGGCGCACCAAGTTGATCGGGCTGATCGCCAACAACTTTCACAACCCGCTGATTCTGGAAGTGTTCGACCTGTTCACGCGCGGCTTGCAGGATCGCGGGCTGCGGCCCTTGCTGGTGAATCTGAGCGGCGCTTCGGACCCTGCGGCCTCGGTCCGGATGTTGCGGCAATATTCGGTGGACGGGGTGATCGTGGCCTCCTCCACGCTGCCCGCGAGCTTTGCGGAGGCCTTCAAGAGCGCGGGGCTGCCGGTGGTTCACAGTTTCGGGCGGCCTTCGGCGGCGCCGGATGTGTCGGTGGTGGGCATCGACAACGTGGCCTGCGGGCGCATGGCCGCCGAGGCGTTGCTGGCGCGCGGCTATCGGCGTGTGGCGTTTCTGGGCGGGCCGCAAAGTGCGACATCGACGCAAGACCGCATGGCCGGGTTTCTGGCTGCCGTTGCAGGACATCCGGGCGTGACGAGCAGCGCCAGTTTTGCGAGCGACTACACCTTCGATGCGGGCCGCGCCGAGATGCAGCGCCTGTTGGCGGCGGGGCAGGCCGAGGCCTATTTCTGCGGTGACGATCTGCTGGCGGTGGGCGCGCTGAGCGCGATCGAGGATGCGGGCCTGTCGGTGCCGGGCGATATCGGGCTGATCGGGCTGAACGACATGGAAATGTCGCGCTGGCAGAACATCGGGCTGACCACAATCCATCAGCCGGTGGCGCAGATCATCGAGGCCGCGATCACGCTGGTGGTCGATACGATCGCCGACCCCGGACGAACGCCCGAGGTGCGGCTGTTTCCGTGTCGCGTGATCGAACGCGGCACCCTGCGCTAGGGAGAGTCAGCGCAGCATCGGGGGGCGGGCGTCGAGCCACGCGCCTTGGGCGCGGGCCGAGGCCACGGCGGCATGGACGGCCGCCATCGAGCGCAGGCCCGCTTCGGCGCTGGGCAGGCCATCGCGCGGGGTGCCACGGATGGCATCGGCAAGGTCGCAATAGATGTTGGCGACCGCGAGCGGAAAGCCTTCGGGATGGGCGATGGCCACGCGGCTGAGCCGTCTGGCATCGTCATATAGCCCCGACTCGCCCTTCTCGATGATCTGGGTGCGCCCGCCGACCGGGGTATAGACAAGCTGGTTGGGCTGTTCCGAGGCCCAGCGGAAGCCGCCGGTTTCGCCGAACACCTGAATATCGAACCCGTGTTGCCGTCCGATGGCGACGGATGAGGTCCAGAGCCGCCCGACGGTGCCGCGTGTCATGCGGAAGTTGACCATCGCGTCATCCTCGAGCTGGCGCGAGGGGATGGTGGAGGCGAAATCGGCAGAGAGGCGTTCCACCTCGTCATCGCAGATGAAGCTGGCCATGTGCAGCGCATGGATGCCGCAATCGGCGAACTGTCCCGACACGCCCGCCGTGGCCGGATCATAGCGCCAGCGGACGCGCGGGTTGTCGGCGTCGGTGGCGTCGCCGTGGTGGCCGTGGCTGAAGCTGGTGACAACAAGGCGCACGCGGCCTATGTCGCCCGCCCGCACCATCGCGCGGGCCTGACGCACCATCGGGTAGGCGGAATAACAGTAGTTGACCGCGCAAATCCGGCCGGTGCGGGCGGCGATGCGGACGATCTCTTCGCCCTCTTCGACCGTGACAGTCATCGGCTTTTCGCACAGCACGTGGAAGCCCGCCTCGAGAAACGCCTTGGTGATCTCGAAATGCGTGGCATTGGGGGTGGCGACCGTGACCAGATCGCAGCGGTCGGGGCGATTGCGTTCGCCCGCCAGCATCTCTTGCCAGTCGCCATAGGCGCGGTCGGGCGCGATGCCGAGGCGCTGGCCATAGGCGCGCCCCACGTCGGCGCGGTGGTCCAGCGCGCCTGCGGCCAAGGTGAAATGCCCGTCGGCCAAAGCGCCCAAGCGGTGGGCCGGGCCGATCTGGCTTCCCTCGCCGCCGCCGATCATGCCCCAGTTGAGTTTTGCCATGATGCCCTCAGAAACCGATGGAGGAAAGGTGGTCGCGGTTCTTGCGCGCGTCATCCGCCGGGCTGACATCCAGCGTCGGGTCGCAGTCCTGTTCGACGGTGCACCAGCCCGAGAAGCCGGCGTCGAGAAGGATCTGCCGGACGGCGGGAAAGTCTACGTCGCCCTGCCCGAGGTTGCAGAAGATGCCCTGCCCGCAGGCGTCATAGAAACCGGTGCTGGCGGCGATGGCGCGGGCCTTGACCACGGGGTCTATGTCTTTGAAGTGCATGTAGGAAATGCGGTCGATGTGGCGGCGCATGAAGGCCACGGGATCATAGCCCGCGTAGGAATGGTGGCCGGTGTCGAAGCAGATTTTCAGGATGCTTTCGTCTACCTCGTCCAGCAAACGCTCCAGCTCCGGTTCAAAGTCGATGAAGCCCGCCGCATGGGCGTGGATGCCGACGGTGAGGCCATAGTCTTCGCTGCCGAGGCGGGCGACGGTGGCGATGCGGTCGCGGAAGGCGGCCCATTCGGCACTGTCCATCTGTTCGGCATCTTGCGCGCGGCCTGCGGTGGGGGCGCGGCGGGGCGAGATGGAATCGATCAGCACCAGATGACGCGCGCCATGCGCCACCAGAGCGCGGCAGGTGCGGTGGGCGGCATCAAGCACCTCGTCCCATCTGGCAGGGTCGTGGAAGGGGCGGAAGACCACCCCGCCGATCAGCGTCAGGCCGTGTTCGGCCAGCGCTTCGCCCAGAAGCGCGGGGTCTTCGGGCATGTAGCCGATGGGGCCGAGTTCGATGCCCCGATAGCCGGCATCCGCGCAATCGGCCAGCACCTGCCGCCACGGCGGATTGCGCGGATCGTTTGCAAACTCGACGCCCCAAGAGCAGGGTGCGTTGCCGATACGGATGGTCATGGGAACCTCATGCCTGTGGAACGGGATGCCAGCGCCCTGTTTCGGACGCGGCGAAGGCGGTTTCGATGATCTGGCTGACCGCAAGCCCGTCGGCAAAGCTGGGCCAGAGGGTCTGGCCGCTGTGGATGGCGTGCAGGAAATCGCGGGCCTCGATGATGATCTGGTCCTGATAGCCGGTGCCGTGGCCGGGGCCCTGACAGAAGGCGGCGTAATCGGGATGCGCGGGGCCGGTCAGGATGCGGGCAAAGCCGCGCGTCGCCTCGGGCCCTTCGGCGCGGTAGAGGTGCACCGCGTTCTGGTCTTCCTGATCAAAGCGGATCGCGCCCTTGGTGCCGTGGATTTCATAGGAGTAGCCCATCTTGCGCCCCGTCGCGACGCGGCTGACGAAAAGATGCCCCATCACGCCGGAGGCAAAGCGCAGCATCAGTTGGGCCTGGTCGTCATTCGTCACGGGTTCCGGCCCGTCCGGACCGGTGCGGGTGGCGTGGACGGTTTCGATGCGGGCCGAAAGCTCGGCCACGGGGCCCATCAACGCCAGGAGGCAGTTGACGGGATGCGGGGCCAGATCGCCCATGCAGCCATTGGCGCGGCCCCGTGTGCGCCATGTGGCGGGCAAAGCGGGGTCTGCGAGGAAATCTTCGGTATGTTCGGCGCGGAACCAGATCGGGGTGCCGATGGTGCCTTCGGCCAGCAGGCGCCGCACGAACTGGGTGGCCGGAGTGCGCACATAGTTGAAGCCGATCATATTGGGCAGGCCGGATGCCCTAGCCGCCGCCACCATCGCCTGCGCATCGTCAAGCGACGCGCCCAGCGGCTTTTCGCAGAACACGGGCTTTCCGGCGGCAAAGGCGGCGGTTGCAATCGCGCGGTGGGTGGATTGCGGCGAGGCGATGACCACCGCCTGCACCTTGGGGTCTGCGACCAGATCGCGCCAGTCACCCGTGGCGCGGGCAAAGCCGTAGGCGCGGCGATAGCGTTCGGCGCTTTCGGCGCTGCTGGCGGCAATCACCTCGAGCCGCGGGCGCAGGGGGGTGTCAAACACCGCGCCCACCGCCGAGAGGGCGACGGCATGCGCCTTGCCCATATAGCCGCCCCCCACCAGCCCGATTCCGATGTCCGGCACCTGAAAGCCTCCCCGCTTGCAGCCGGTATTGCAACCGGTTGCAAAATATGTATCCTGCCTTGGCGCAGCGCGCAAGCCCCGTGCGGGCGCGCAAAGGGGGGCGGCATGAGCACAGCACAAGGCAACATCCGGCTGACCGTGGCGCAGGCCATCGTGCACTGGCTGATGGCGCAATACATCGAGGTGGGTGGCACCGAGCAGCGCGTGTGCGGTGGCGGCTTTGGCATCTTCGGCCACGGCAATGCGCCCTGTCTTGGCGAGGCGCTGTATGCCGTGCATCAGGAAATGCCGCAGTATCGCGGGCAGAACGAGCAGAGCATGGGCTTTGCCGCGGCCGCCTATGCCAAATATCACCTGCGCCGCCGCTTCATGTTCTGCACCGCCAGCGCCGGTCCGGGGACGGCGAACCTGCTGACCGCGGCCGCGCTGGCCCATGCCAACCGCCTGCCGATACTGATGCTGTGCGGCGATACCTTCCTGACCCGCCTGCCCGATCCGGTGCTCCAGCAACTGGAGCATTTCGGCAATCCCGCGCTGGGGCTGAATGACGCGTTCAAGGCTGTGAGCCGCTACTGGGACCGGATCACCCATCCGGCGCAGGTGATGCAATCGCTGCCCGCCGCGCTGGCGACGATGCTGGACCCCGCCGATTGCGGGCCTGCCTTCATCGGCCTGCCGCAGGATGTGCAGGGCTGGGCCTATGACTATCCGGCGGCGTTCTTCGAGCGGCGGGTGCACCGGATTCGCCGCCAGTCACCCGATGCACGGGAGGTGGCCGAGGCTGCGGCCCTGCTGCGCGGGGCGCAGCGCCCGCTGATCATCGCGGGCGGCGGGGTGCAGTATTCGGGGGCGGCGGCGGTGCTGACCGCCTTTGCAGGGGCGCACGGGATTCCTGTGGTGGAAACCATCGCGGGGCGGGCCAACCTGTTGGCCGACCATCCGCTGAACATCGGGCCTTTGGGTGTGACCGGATCGGACAGCGCCAATGCGGTCGCGGGCGCGGCGGATGTGGTGCTGGCGGTCGGCACGCGGTTGCAGGATTTCACCACCGGATCATGGTCGGTGTTTGCGCCGGAGGCGCGGCTGATCGGGTTGAACGTCGGGCGGCAGGATGCGGCCAAGCACCAGTCGCTGGCGGTGGTGGGCGATGCGCGGCTGGGGCTGGAGAGTCTGGGCGCGGCGCTTGGCGATTTTCGCGCCCCCGCCGCGTGGCTGGAGAAGGCGCAGGCAGAGCGCCGGACGTGGGATGCCTATGTGGCGGGCAATGTCGCGCCGGGGAACCGCCCGAACTCATATGCGCAGGCGATTGGCGTGGTGAACGGCCTGTGCCACCCGCGTGACCGGATCGTGACAGCCGCGGGGGGGCTGCCTGCCGAGATCACCGCCAACTGGCGCACGCTGGGCATCGGCACAGTGGATGTGGAATTCGGCTTTTCCTGCATGGGATACGAAATTGCGGGCGGATGGGGCGCGCGGATCGCGCAGGCCGAGGCAGAGCCGGAGCGCGATACGATCGTGTTCGTCGGCGATGGCAGCTATCTTCTGATGAACTCCGACATCTATTCTTCGGTGCTGACGGGCAAGAAGCTGATTGTGCTGGTGCTGGATAACGGTGGTTTTGCGGTCATCAACAAGTTGCAGAACAACACCGGACAGCCCGGATTCAACACGCTGATCGCCGATTGTCCGACGGTGCCGGCCCCCTTTGCGGTGGATTTCGAGGCACATGCCCGCGCGATGGGGGCGCTGGCGGAAACCGTGGCCAGCCCGGCCGAACTGGCCGATGCCTTTGCCCGCGCCAAGGCGGCGGACCGGACCAGCGTGATCGTGATGCAGGTCGATCCCTATGACGGCTGGACGGCGCAAGGCCACGCCTGGTGGGAGATCGGGACGGCCGAGGTGTCGACTTCGGCCACTGTCAGCGCAAGCCACGCCCAGATGGAGGCTGGCCGCGCGGCGCAGCGGCGGGGTCTGTGATGGGCGATCTTGCGCGGCTTTCGGGGGGCAGCTTTCTGGTGATGGGGCGGGCGGGGATGGACCTGTACGCCGACCCCCCCGGCACCCGCGCCGAAGAGGCGCTCCGGTTTACAACGGCCTTGGGCGGATCGGCGGCCAATATCGCTGTGGCGCTGGTGCGTCAGGGCTGCCGCGCCGCGCTGGTCACGCGGGTTTCGGATGATGCGGTGGGGCGGTTCTGCCTGCGCCAGCTTGACGATTACGGCATCGACCGGCGGCATGTGCAGGTGCAATCCGGCGATGCGCGCACCTCGCTTGCGCTGGTGGAAACGCGGGCGGTGGATTGCCAGTCGGTGATCTATCGCAACAATGCCGCGGATTTTGCGATGAACATGGCCGATATCGAGGCGGTGGATTTTGCCGCCCATTCCGCGCTTGTCGCCACAGGAACCGGACTGGCCGCCGAGCCGTCGCGGTCGGCCAGTTTTCGCGCCTTCGAACTGGCACGGGCGGCAGGCCTGCCGGTGGTGCTGGACCTTGATTACCGCCCCTATTCATGGCCTTCGGCGCTGATGGCCTCGGTCGCCTGCGCGCGGGCAGCCGCGCTGGCCGATGTGATCGTGGGCAATGATCTGGAATTTGACGTGATGGCGGGCAGCGCGGGCAAAGGGCTTGAGAAGGCCCGCAGCCTGAGTGCCGAGGGCGCGCGGATTGTGATCTACAAGATGGGCGAGAAGGGGGCGATCACCCTTACTCCGGAAGGCGAGTTTGCCACCGGCATCTATCCGACCCGCGCGCTGAAGCCGACGGGCGCGGGCGACAGTTTTCTGGGGGCGTTTCTGGCGGCGCTTTCCCTTGGCCATCCGGTGCGGGATGCGGTGCTGCGCGGCTCTGCCGCTGCGGCGATGGTGGTGGCGCGGGTGGCCTGCGCCCCCGCGATGCCCAGCCGCGCCGAGCTTGACGAGTTTCTGGCCAGCCACCCCGGCCCCACCGCATAAAGGAGGCCCCATGCATATTGCCCCCCATGACAACCAGAACCGCCCGATCGTCGATCTGGATGATCCGGTGGTGCCGCTGGTCTATTTCAACATCCTGCGCCTGCGGGCGGGCGAGGTTTTCGACTATCGCACGCCGGGATATGAAACCTGCGTGGTGCCTGCCACCGGCACGGTGACGGTGGAGACGATGGGCGAGACCTTTGCCGCCATCGGCCAGCGCGGGGCGGATGTGTGGGATGGCGAACCCGAGGGGGTGTATGTGCCGCAGGACAGCGGTGCGCGGATCACCGCGCTTCGCGAGGCCGAGGTGTTCATCGCGGGGGCGAAGTTCCACGAGACCCTGCGCCCCTTTGCGGTGCGCGCCGACCAGATCGACATGGTGCAATACGGGTCCGATGACACCAAGACGCATCGCAAGATCAAGCACATCCTTGGCGCGGCCTATCATGACCGCGTGGGCCGCCTGCTGGTGTCCGAGCTTTACACCGTGGGCGCGGGGGGCTGGTCGGGGTTTCCGAGCCACAAGCATGACACCGACCGGCTGCCGGACGAGACGCGGCATGACGAATGTTACAACTTCCGCTTTCGCCCCGATTACGGGTCAGGTCTGCAGATGTTGCAGCGCGTCGATAACGAGCCGGGGGAGGCCTATCACATCATGGACCGCTCGACCGTGCTGATCGACAAAGGATATCACCCCTGCTGTGTGCTGCCGGGGTATGAGATGTATTACTTCACCATTCTGGGCGGGCAGAGCCAGCGCAGTCTGAAGCAGTATTTCCAGCCCACCCATGCGGCCCAGTTGCGCACCATTCCGGGGATCATGGACATGGTGGCCAAGTTCAAATGACGCGGGCCACGTTGCGCGATGTGCTGCGCCCTGCGGTCAAGGGGGGCTATGCCGTGCCGGGGCTGGTCTGTCTTGGCTGGGAGGATATGCGCGCCTATGTGGCCGCAGCCGAGGCAGAGCGGGCGCCGGTGATCTTGCAGGCCGGGCCGGGCTGCCGCGCGCATACGCCGCTGCCGGTGCTGGCGGCGATGCTGGGGCATCTGGCGGACCATGCCAGCGTGCCGGTGGTGATCCATCTGGATCATGGCACCTCGCTGGAGGAATGTCGCGCGGCGCTGGAGCTTGGCTTCACCTCTGTGATGTTTGACGGCTCGGCCCTGCCCTTGGCCGAGAACATCGACAAGACCGCGGCGGTGGCAACGCTGGCCCATGCGGCAGGGGCATCCTGCGAGGGGGAGATCGGCTTAGTCGGCTATGTGGGCGGGGCAGGGTCCGCGGGAACCGACCCCGAGGAAGCCGCGCGCTTTGCCTATGAAACCGGTGTCGATGCGATGGCGGTTTCGGTGGGCAATCTGCATCTGCAGCAAGGCGCGGGGCAGGGGCTCGATCTGGAACGGCTGCGGGCGATCGAGACGGCCACCCATGTGCCGCTGGTGATTCACGGCGGATCGGGCGTGCCGGCAGAGCAGCGCAGGATGCTTGCGGCGCAAAGCCGGATTGCCAAGTTCAACATCGGCACAGAATTGCGCATGGCCTTTGGCGCGGCGCTGCGGCAGGCGGTGGCGCGTGACCCGGAGCGGTTTGACCGCACCCAGCTGCTGCAAGAGACCGAAGCCCCGCTTTGTGACGCGGCCCGCGCGATCTTTGCCGGACTCGGGGCTTCGGGCCGCGCCTGAGATCAGCCGCGCTGGGCGACGCTGGTCTGATAGGTTGCGAGTCGGGCCAATAGGGCGGCCCCTGTCGGCACGTCGGCGCGGGCGCAGAATTCCTCCCACACGGCGGCGAAGGGCAGGTCTTTCGCCTCCTCCGTCAGGATCAGGCGGGTGGTGTAATCGAGCGCCTCTTCCGCCGCCTTCAGCCGGGCCTGTGGCAGCAGCAGCGCGCGCAGCAGCGCCTTTTGCATGTTGCGGGTGCCGATGACCCAGGCAGCGGTGCGGCTGATGGTGGCGTCGAAGAAATCGAGCCCGATATGCGTGCGGCCCAGAAGGTCGGCAAAGACCAGTTCCTGCGCCATCGCCAGAAGGTCATCGTTGAGCAGCACCACATGGTCACTGTCCCAGCGCACGGGGCGCGAGACGTGCAGGAGGAGTTCATCCACCGACAGCGCGACCGAGGACAGCTTGTCGGCCACGTTTTCGGTGGGATGGAAATGGCCCATGTCGAGGCAAAGGATAATGCCCCTGCGGATGGCATAGCCAAGGTAGAATTCATGGCTGCCCACGGTGCAGGATTCGACCCCGATGCCGAACAGCTTCGATTCCACCGCATCGCGCATCTGCGTCTTGGGGAGGGGCGTGGCCATCATCGCGTCGAGAGAGGCCTCCAGCCGCCGCCGTGCTGCCATGCGGTCCACCGGCGTATCCTTGGACCCGTCGGGCACCCAGACGTTGTTGACGACCGGACTGCCCAGCGCCGCGCCCATCTGTGCCGCGATCTCGCGGCTGCGCTTGCCGTGCTCGACCCAGAAATCGCGGATGCCCGCGTCGGGGTGCGACAGGGTGAGGTTGTCATCGGCCTTGGGGTGGGCAAAGAAGGTGGGGTTGAAATCAAGGCCAAGGCCCCGGGACTTCGCCCATTCCACCCACGGCGCGAAGTGGCGGTATTCGATGGCGTCGCGGTCGGGCGACTCGTCGGTATCCATATAGAAGGCGTGCAGGTTCAGCCGGTGCTTGCCGGGGATTTGCGCGTAGGCAAATTCCATATCGGCGCGCAACTCGGCCACGTTGCGGGCGCGGCCCGGATGGTTGCCGGTGGCCTGTATGCCACCGCCTGCGGTGCCGGACTTGCGCTCGAACCCCTTTACGTCGTCGCCCTGCCAGCAATGCATCGAGATGGGGATGGCCGCCAGTGCCGCCAGCGCGGCTTCGGTATCGACGCCCCAGTCTGCGAACTGCTGGCGGGCGGAATCGTATGCGTGTGCCATGCTGGCCCCCCTTAGCGCGTGAACGCTTCCTTGTTGCCCGCATCCACATTCAGGATGTTGCCGGTGGATTTGGCCGCCAGATCGGAGGCGAGGAAATACACCGCCTCGGCGATGTCTTCGGGCAGGACCGAACGCTTCAGAAGGGACCGCTGGCGATACATCTCTTCCAGCCCGTCCTTGTCGGTCTTGTAGGTGCTGGCGCGCTGGTCGAGCCATTCGCCGGACCAGATTTTCGAGCCGCGCAGCACGGCGTCGGGGTTTACCACATTCACGCGGATGCCCGCTTCGGCCCCTTCGAGCGCAAGGCATCGGGCAAGGTGGATTTCGGCGGCCTTGGCGGTGCAATAGGCGCTTGCGTTGGGGCTGGCGGCGAGGCCGTTCTTGGACGCGACAAACACCACCGAGCCGCCGATGCCTTGGGTGCGCATCAGGCGGAAGGCTTCGCGCGACACGAGGAAATAGCCGGTCGACAGGATGTCCATGTTCTTGTTCCACAGGGCGAGGCTGGTGTCTTCGATCGGCGCGGACGAGGCGATGCCGGCGTTTGACACCAGTATGTCGATGCCGCCGAATTCCACCGCCGCTGCCGCATAGGCGGCGGTTACCTGCGCCTCGTCTGTCACGTTCATCTGCACCGTGCGGACCACATCCTTGCCGTGGCGTCTGGTCAGGCTTTCGGCGGTATCGCCCAAAGCTACGGCGTCGATATCGGCCAGCATCACGCAGACGCCTTCGGTCAGCAGCCTTTCGGCGGTCGCAGCACCGATGCCGCCTGCGCCGCCCGTGACCAGCGCCACCCGCCCTGCCAGCGATTTCGGCTTGGGCAGGCGTTGCAGCTTTGCCTCCTCCAGCAGCCAGTATTCGATGTCAAAGGCTTCCTGTTCGGGCAGCGCCTGATAGGTGGAGACAAGGCTTGCCCCGCGCATCACGTTGATGGCGTTGACGTAGAATTCGCCCGAGATGCGGGCGGTGGCCTTGTCGAGCGCGAAGGTGATCATGCCCACCCCCGGCACCAGATAGACCACGGCGTTGGGGTCGCGCAGGGCGGGGCTGTTCTCGTGTTTGCAGCGGTCGTAATAGGCGGCGTAATCCGCGCGATAGGCGTCGACCGCGGGGGCCAGCGTGGCAAGGGTGGCGTCCAGATCGGGCGCGGCGGGATCGAAGGACACGACCAGCGGGCAGATCTTGGTGCGCAGGAAATGGTCGGGGCAGGAGGTGCCCAGCGGGGCCAGCGTTTCCAGCATGGCCGAACCGAGGAATTCGAGCACGGCGGGGCTGTCATCGAAATGCCCGACCTTGTGCCGGTCTTGCGAGATCAGCCCGCGGATCACTGGCATCAGACGGGCGGCCACCGCGCGGCGTTCCTCGGCGGGCAGGGTGGGGCGGGTCTGGCCGCCGAAGGCCGCTTTGCCCGCCGATTTCGCCGCCAGCCAGTCTGCCGCCTGATTGATCACGTCAAGCGTGGTCAGGTAGCAGTCTTTCGCATCATCGGCCCATGTGAACAGCCCGTGGCTTTCCAGAACACAACCGCGCGCATGGGGATTGTCGCGGCAGAACGCCTGCAGCCAGAGGCCGAGTTCAAACCCCGGTTTCTTCCACGGCAGCCAGCCGATGTCGGACCCGAAAATCTCGGCCGTCAGTTCCTTGGAGTTGACCGAGGCGGCGATGGCGATGATGGCGTCGGAGTGGACATGGTCGACATGTTTGCGTGGCACATAGGCATGGAGCGGTGTGTCGATGCTGGCCGCGCGCGGGTTCAGCGCGAAGGTGCAATGGGGCAGGTAGCCCACCATTTCATCCTCATGGGCCAAGCCGCGATAAAGGCCGGGCAGGGCGTTCAGCTTGTCCATGTAGAGGGTGGAAAACCCGTCCATCTTCATCGAGCCGATATCGCCGCCCGAGCCCTTGACCCACAGCACCTCGACCATCTGGCCGGTCAGCGGGTCGCGTTCCATCACCTTGGCGCTGGTGTTGCCGCCGCCGTAATTCGTCACCCGCTTGTCCGAGCCCAGAAGGTTGGAGCGATAGAGCAGCTTTTCCGACTCGCTCATCGTGCTGGCGCGGGTGTCATCCCACAGGTTTTGCAGACGGTTTCCGGTGCTGGTCATGAAATCCTCCTCGCCCATGGCGGCAAATGTGCCAGCGTGCGGCCTTTTGTCAATCATAAACGATCAACTCCAATCATTCTGCGGTGCAGAAAGATAAATGATGATCGAAAATGATTGACACTGAGCGATTCAGGTGGAGTATTGCGGGTCAGGGAGAACACGATGCACGAAAGCGAACGACACAGGGTGATACTTTCCGCGATCGAGGGGCGGCCCGTCGTGACGGTCGCCGATCTGGTCACGCTGACCGGATCGTCCGAGGCGACGATCCGGCGGGACATTGCCACGTTGCATGTGCAGAAAAAGCTGCGGCGGGTGCGCGGCGGGGCGGAATCCATCGCGCCGCCGCAATTCGTGGGCATCAATGCACGGCCGTTCAGCGTGAACGAAGGCATAAGGCTGGCGGAAAAGCGGGCGATTGCGCGGGCGGCGGTCGATCTGTGCGCGGATGGCGAGGCGATCATCATCAACGGCGGCACCACGACGTTCCAGATGGTGCATCCTCTGACCGCCAAGCGGTGTCAGGTGTTCACCAACAGCTTTCCGATTGCCGAGCATCTGCTGAAGCATTCCAAGAACACCGTGCTGCTGCCTGCGGGCGCGATCTACCGCGAGCAGAACATCATCCTGTCGCCCTTTGACGAGGATGGCAGCCGCCATTTCTACGCGCGGCGCATGTTCATGGGCTGTCGGGGGCTGGGTCCGCTGGGGTTGATGGAGGGCGATCCGCTGCTGGTGCAGGCCGAGCAAAAGCTGATCGGGCAGGCGGACGAGCTGGTGGTGCTGGCCGACAGCACCAAGTTTGCCGCGCGGTCGAGCCTGCTGCTCTGCGCACTGTCGCGCATCCATACCGTCATCACCGATGACGGCATCACAGACCGCGACGCCGCCATGCTGGAGGCTGCGGATATCAGGCTGATCGTGACGCAGGTGGGCGCCGCGGACAGAAGCGAGGACCGCGCGGGCGACGCCTGATGCGGAGGGGTAACGGCTCATAAGGGAGGAACTCATGGGCATTCTGAAGAAGGCACTGACGACGGCGGCGATTGCCACCGTGCTGATGGCGCAGACAGCGGCCGCGGAAAACGTAAAGATCGCGCTGGTGGTCAAGGCGCTGGGCATCGGCTTCTTTGAAGCCGCCGCCAAGGGCGCGGAAGAGGCTGCGGCGGAACTGGGCGATGTGGAAATCATCTACACCGGCCCGACCAGCACCACTGCCGAGGGCCAGATCGAGGTGATCAACGCCCTGATCGCGCAAGGCGTGGATGCGATTGCGATTTCGGCCAATGACCCCGACGCGGTGGCCCCGGCGCTGCAACGCGCGATGGATCGCGGCATCACGGTGATTTCGTGGGATTCGGGCGTGGCGAAGGAAGGCCGCCAGATGCACCTGAACCCGTCGTCCAGTGCGCTGATCGGGAACACCATCATCAAGCTGGCGGCCGACCATATCGAAGGCACCGGCGATGTGGCGATCCTGTCGGCCACCTCGACCTCGACCAACCAGAACATCTGGATCGAAGAGGCCAAGAAGGTGCTGCCGAACTATCCGAATGTGAACCTTGTGGCGACGGTTTACGGCGACGATCTGGCCGACAAGTCCTATCGCGAGGCGCAGGGCCTGATGGCGACCTATCCAAACCTGAAGGCCATTATCGCGCCGACCACGGTGGGGATTCTGGCAGCCAGCCAGGCGGTGACCGATGCGGGCAAGATCGGCGAGATCAACGTGACCGGCCTCGGCCTGCCTTCGGAAATGGCGGGCGCGGTGGAATCGGGCGCGACGATCAGCTTTGCGATCTGGAACCCGATCGATCTGGGCTACGCGGCGACCATGCTGTCTTACAATCTGGTCAAGGGTGCAACGGCAGAGCCGGGCGCATCCATCCCGATGGGACGGATCGGCGCGGCGGTGCTGGATGAAAACAACGAAGCGGCCATGTCTGACCCCTTCACCTATGACAAGTCGAACATCGAGCAGTTCAAGTCGATCTTCTGATCTGTCACTTGCCCCGGCTGGCTGCTTCCCCGGCCGGGGCCTTTGCCTTCAAAGGAATCCGTGATGAATCCCGTCCTGTCGCTGCGCGGCATTTCCAAGTCATTTCCGGGGGTCAAGGCGCTGAGCGAGGTGCAGCTTGATCTTTATGCAGGGCAGGTGACCGCCCTGATCGGCGAAAATGGCGCAGGCAAATCCACCATCGTGAAGGTGCTGACGGGGGTGTACCAGCCCGACGCGGGGCACATCACGATGGGCGGGGCCGAGGTGCAGTTCCCGACCGCGCAAGCGGCGAGTGCGGCGGGCGTGACGGCGATTCATCAGGAGACGGTGCTGTTTGACGAGATGACGGTGGCCGAGAACATCTGGCTGGGCCATGCGCCGCGCACCCGGTTCGGACTGATCGACCGGCGCGCGATGCGCGAGGGCGCGGTGCGGCTGCTGGAGGGGATCGGGGCGAGTCTGAACCCCGATCTGCGGCTGCGCGATCTGGGGATTGCGTCGAAACATCTGGTGGCCATCGCGCGGGCGCTGTCGATCGATGCGCGGGTGGTGATCATGGACGAGCCCACGGCGGCGCTGAGCCACAAGGAGATTCACGAGCTTTACGAACTGGTCGAAAAGCTGAAGGCGCAGGGCAAGGCGATCTTGTTCATCAGCCACAAGTTCGACGAGATTTTCCGGATTGCCGACCGCTATACCGTGTTCCGCGATGGCCAGTTCGTCGGCGAAGGCGCGATGGAAGATGTGACCGAGGGCGATCTGGTGCAGATGATGGTGGGCCGGTCGGTCGACCAGATCTTTCCGCAGCGCGCCCGCAACATCGGCCCGCCGGTGCTGACGGTTTCCGGCTACAGCCACCCCACCGAGTTTGCCGACATCGGCTTTACCCTGCATCGCGGCGAGATTCTGGGGTTCTATGGTCTTGTCGGGGCCGGACGGTCCGAGGTGATGCAGGCGCTGTTCGGGATCACCAAGCCTTCGAAGGGCGCGACGCGGATCGATGATCAGGTGCGGGTGATCCGCTCCACCTCCGAGGCGATTGCGGCGGGCATCGTCTATGTGCCGGAAGATCGCGGCAAGCAGGGCGCGGTCAAGGGCCTGCCGATTTTCCAGAATGTCACCCTGCCGTCGCTGCCCCGCACGTCGCGGGCAGGTTTCTTGCGGCTGGCCGAGGAGTTCAGGCTGGCGCGGGAGTATACGCAGCGGCTGGACCTGCGCGCCGCCAGTCTGGATCAGGATGTGGGGCTCTTGTCGGGGGGCAACCAGCAAAAGGTGGTGATCGCCAAATGGCTGGCGACCAAGCCGCGCGTCATCATTCTGGACGAGCCGACCAAGGGCATCGACATCGGGTCGAAGGCGGCGGTGCATGAATTCATGGCGGAACTGGCCGCCGAAGGGCTGGCGGTGATGATGGTCAGTTCGGAAATCCCCGAGGTGCTTGGCATGTCGGACCGGGTGATCGTGATGCGCGAGGGCCGGATCGTGGATGAGGTGACGGGCGAGCGGATGACGCCCGAGGTGCTGGTGCGCGCGGCGGCCGGATTGGCGGTGGCGGCATGAGCCTGCTGAGATCCCGCGAGGCGCTGCTGGCGCTGGCCATTCTGGTGCTGATCGGCGTGGTGGCAGCGCGGTTTCCGGCCTTTGTGCGGCCTGCAAACCTTGCGAATGTGTTCAACGACACCTCGCCGCTGATCATTCTGGCCATCGGGCAGATGATCGTGATCCTGACGAAGTGCATCGACCTTTCGGTGGCGGCGAACCTTGCGCTGTGCGGGATGGTGGCGGCGCTGATGAACGGCGCGGGCGTGCCGCTGGCGCTGATCCTGCCGGGGGTGATCCTGCTGGGCGCGGTCCTTGGTGCGGTGAACGGGGTGCTGGTGTGGAAGCTGGGTATCCCCTCCATCGTGGTGACGCTGGGCACGATGACGATCTTTCGCGGTTCGATCTTTCTGATGACCGGCGGGCAATGGGTCAACGCGCATCAGATGAGCGATGCGTTCAAGGCGCTGCCGCGCACGGTGTTGCTGGGTCTGCCGGTGATGAGCTGGATGGCGATTGCGCTGATCGTTCTGTTCACCGTGGTGCTGACCCGCACGGCGCTGGGCCGGTCGTTCTATGCGGTGGGCGACAATCCGCATGCGGCGGTCTATGCCGGTATCAACGTGGGGCGCACCCAGTTCGCGGCCTTTGTGATCTCGGGCGCGCTGGCAGGGCTGGCGGGGTATCTCTGGGTGGCGCGCTATGCGGTGGCCTATGTCGATATCGCGGGCGGGTTTGAACTCGATGTGGTGGCCGCCTGCGTGATCGGCGGCATCGCGATTGCCGGCGGGGCGGGCACGGTGACGGGGGCGGTGCTGGGCGCGCTATTCCTTGGCGTCATCAAGAATGCCCTGCCGGTCGTCGGCATCTCGCCCTTCTGGCAGATGGCGATTTCCGGCGCGGCCATCGTGCTGGCCGTGACCTTCAATGCCACCCAATCGCGCGCATCCGGCCGCATCATCCTGAAATCAGCCGAGGCAAGATGACCCGCTCTCCCCGTATCCTGCCCGACCGGCTGCAATCCCCCGCGGCGCGTGCGCTGCGCAGTTGGGAGGCAATTCTGGTGGCCGTGGCGATTGCCGTCTTCGTCACCAACAGCTTTGCCTCGCCCTATTTCCTGAACGCATGGAACCTGTCGGACGCCACCTTCAACTTCACCGAAAAGGCGCTGATCGCCTTTGCGATGGCGATGCTGATCATTGCGGGCGATATCGACCTGTCGGTCGCCTCCATCATCGCGCTCGCCTCTACGGCGATGGGGGTGGCGATGGCGGCGGGGGCGGATACGCCCGTGCTGGTGCTGGTGGGGATCGGGACGGGGCTGCTCTGCGGGGTGATCAACGGGGCGCTGGTGGCGGGGATGGGCCTGCCATCCATCGTGGTGACCATCGGCACCATGAGCCTGTTCCGCGGCATCGCCTATATCGTTCTGGGCGACAAGGCCTTCACCGGCTATCCGGCCAGCTTCAAGTTCTTCGGGCAGGGCTATGTCTGGTGGGTTATCAGCTTTGAGCTTGCGCTGTTCGCGGTGATGGCGGTGGTCTATTACCTGCTGCTGCACCGCACCAGTTTTGGCCGCGCGGTCTTTGCCATTGGCAACAACGCCACCGCCGCGCAGTTTTCCGGCATCCGCGTCGCGCGGGTGCGGTTCATCCTGTTCCTCCTGACGGGCGTGATGAGCGGGATTGCCGCCGTCTGCCTGACCTCGCGCCTCGGCTCTACCCGACCGTCGATTGCGACGGGATGGGAGTTGGAGGTGGTCACGATGGTGGTGCTGGGCGGGGTCAGCATCCTTGGCGGGTCGGGCAGCATTCCGGGCGTGGTGCTGGCGGCGCTGATCATGGGGATGGTGACCTTCGGCTTCGGCCTGCTGAACGTGCCGGGAATCGTGATGAGCATTTTCCTTGGGGTGCTCCTGATCGGTGTGATCGCGCTGCCCCGTCTGCTGCGGAGGAGATGATGCAGAAATATGCGTTCAAGATGCGGCTGCATCCGGGGGCAGAGGCGGAATACACCCGCCGCCATGACGAGATCTGGCCGGAACTGGTGGCCTTGCTGAAAGAGGCGGGCGTGCAGGATTATTCCATCCATCTGGACCGCGAAAGCCGCATCCTGTTTGGCGTGCTGTGGCGGCGTGATGACCACCGGATGGACGATCTGCCGGCCCATCCGGTGATGCAACGCTGGTGGGCGCATATGGCCGATCTGATGGAGACGCACCCGGACAACGCGCCGGTGGCAGAGCCCTTGGTGACCGTGTTCCACATGCCATGAAGCACGCGGCGATCATCGACATCGGCAAGACCAATGTGAAACTGGCCTTGGTCGATCTGGACAGCCTGACCGAGGTGGCGGTGCGCACGATGGCAAACCGGGTGCTGCCCGGCCCGCCGTGGCCGCATTTCGACACCGGCGCGCAATGGGCCTTCCTGCGCGACGGTTTGCGCGCGCTGGCGGCGAGCCATCGGGTCGATGCGATCTGCGTCACCACGCACGGGGCCTGTGCGGCGCTGCTGGATGCAGGGGGAAACCTTGCCGCGCCGGTGCTGGATTACGAACATCCGGGGCCGGAGACGTGCCGGGCGCAGTATGATCTGATCCGCCCGCCCTTTGCCGAAACCGGAAGTCCGGCGCTGCCGCTTGGCCTGAACCTTGGCGCGCAACTGTTCTGGCAACTGCGCGAGGATGCCGGATTGCGCGACCGTATCAGCCATGTGGTGATGTGGCCGCAGTTCTGGGGCCATCTGCTGACCGGTCAGGTGGCAAGCGACATCTGCTCGCTGGGCTGCCATACCGACTTGTGGACTCCGGCGCGCGGCGATTTTTCCAGCCTGCCCAAGGCGCTTGGGCTGGATGGGAAAATGGCCCCGCCACGGGCGCCCGGTGACAGGCTTGGCACCCTGCGCCCAGAGTTGCAGGCCGAGCTTGGTCTTGGCCCGGTGCCGGTTCTGGTGGGTCTGCACGACAGCAATGCATCGTTGTTGCCGCATCTTCTGGGGCGGCAGGCGCCGTTTGCCGTGATCTCGACCGGAACATGGGTGGTGTCGATGGCGGTGGGCGGGCGGCCCGTGGCGCTTGACCCGTCGCGCGACACGCTGGTGAATGTCAATGCGTTCGGGTCCGCCGTGCCTTCGGCGCGGTTCATGGGCGGGCGGGAATATGATCTGATACAGGCCGGTCGTCCCGCCAGCGCCAAGGAGGGCGACTCAGATCAGGTGCTAGCCTCGGGGCTTATGCTGTTGCCTTCGGTGGTCAGCGACAGCGGCCCGTTTCAGGGCCGTGCGCATCGCTGGACCAGTGCGCCGCAGACTGATGCGCAGACAGAGGTCGCCTTGGGCTATTATCTTGCGCTGATGACGGCGGAATGTCTGGAGGCCATCGGTGCCGAGGGACCAAGCATTGTCGAGGGGCCTTTTGCCGCGAACCCGTGGTTTTGCGGCATGTTGCGCGCAGCCACCGGACGGCCTGCGCTGATTTCGACGGCGCGCACCGGCACGGCGGTGGGCGCGGCGATGCTGCTGCAACGGGCCGAGACCGTGGCAGAGGCCAGCGCAGACCGCGCGCCCGACCCGCGGCAGGAAGCCTATGCGCGGCTTTGGCGGGCGCGGGTGACGGCGGGGCCGTGATCCTCTGCGGTTGGCGACACTCTGTCCTGTTGAACAGCGGCGCGATCTGCGACAAAAGGCACGGATGGTCTTGTCACCGATCATAAGGTTGCGCCGTGTGGCGCTGGTTGCCCTGCTGGCGCTTGCCTTGGGCATCATCGGCTTTGGCCATCGGACGCCCTCGCAACAAGATGCCGCGCTGCAAGGCTTTCTGACGGCAGGCTTTGCCTTGCCGGATCTGTGCGGCAGCCTGGGCGATGATCCGTCAGGTCTGCACGATCCTTGCCCTGTCTGCACGCTTGCGGGCAGCGCCCTTGTGCCCGCCGATGTCAGCCATCCCCGCGCGGCCGAATTGCGCATGGCCGCCGCCGTTTTCGGCCCCGCCCCGCCGCGCGCCGTGGTATCGGGGCCAGATCCCGCCCACGCCCCGCGCGCGCCACCTTTGGCCTGAGCCTGTCTGTTCACGTTCAACACACGCTCTGACGGCCGGCAGAAGCCGTGCCTTTGCCAATAGGTTACAACCATGACCCTGTTTTCTTCCTTCCGAACCCTTCTGTCTGTGCGGGCTGTCCAAGGCCCGATGCTGGCGATCTGCGCCGCCCTGATGCTGGCACCCGGTGCCAATGCCCACGGCGTGACCGTCGGTGATCTGGAGATCATCCACCCGCATATCCTTGCCCCGATTGCCTCGGCCAAATCGGCGGGCGGCTTCATGGGCATTTCAAACGAAGGCGACACCGCCGACCGGCTGATCGGCATCGAAGTGCCGTCGGTCAAACATGCCGAACTGCACACCACCGAGCATGGCGCGGATGGCGTGGCGCGGATGATGCATCTGGACGCCATCGACATCCCCGCCGGAGAGACGGTCCTGCTGGAACGCGGCGGTCTGCACATCATGTTGATGGGCCTGACCGAACCGCTGGTCGAAGGCCAGATGGTGCCGGGGGTGCTGATCTTTGAACGTGCGGGCCGGGTCGAAATAGAATTCAGCGTCGATCCCTCGGATGCCGCTGACGATCACGCCGACCATTCCGCGATGGGCCACTGACAAAGCGCCCGCCTAAATCCTGTTGATCCCCTGCCGCCTTGCGCGTGACAGGGGGTCAGCGATACCGGCGGAAGAAGCGGGAACGGTCATAAAGGGTTTCCAGCCGCTTCATCCGCCCTTCTGTTTCGCCCCATGTCCTGCTTTGCACGGAGGCGAGCAGCGTTTCGACCAGCACGAGGATCGAGACGGTCGAATCCCATGCGGACGGTGCCTCGATATGGCAGGTCAGCGTGTGGCGGGCATGGGCGGCGGCGGGGCTGACCCAACGGTCGGTGATGACAACAACCTCGGCCCCCTGTTCCACCGCCAGTTCCACCAGTTGCAGCACCGAGTTTTCATAGCGGCGGATGTCGAAGGCGACCAGCACATCGCCCGGTTTCATATCCAGAAGCGCGGGCGGCCATGTGTTCGACATGTCGGAAAGCAGCGTGACCTCGGGGCGGACCACCTTCATCAGCGACACGAGATAATCGGCATGGGCATGGGTGATGCGCCCGCCCATCGCAAAGATGC
This sequence comes from Pseudotabrizicola algicola, assembly GCF_010915705.1. Taxonomy (GTDB): domain Bacteria; phylum Pseudomonadota; class Alphaproteobacteria; order Rhodobacterales; family Rhodobacteraceae; genus Pseudotabrizicola; species Pseudotabrizicola algicola. The sequence continues at coordinate 475,478 of NZ_JAAIKE010000002.1, read as the reverse complement.
GGCGTGACGGGTCGGCCAGCAGGGCGACCACCGCATCGAACACCGCGTGGTCGATCTGGCTGAGCGTGGCCTGAAGATTGGCGACCACCGCATCGGCAAAGCGGTTGAGGATATGGGTGTCGGGCACGCCCCCGGCCCAGCGGTCATGTTTGACGAGCGGCGATTCCAACATCGCCCCCACCTCGCCGCGCAGCGCGGCCTGATAATCGGGATAGCCGCGATAGCCCAGTTTCTGGCACAGGCGCACGACGGTGGGGGTAGAGACTTCGGCGGCCTGCGCCAGCGCGGTGATAGAGCCCAAGGCCGCCACCGGATAATGGCGCAGGATATGGGTGGCGACCTGCCGCTCGGCCCGCGTCAGATCGGGCAGGGCTGCGCGCATCTTGTCTTCGACGCCAAGGGGAAGGTCCATTTCCATGCCTTTCCTGTCCGTTTTCTGCCCGCATCATGCCGTGTGCTGCGGGATGTGGCGACCACTCTGCTAGATTTCAGAAATTATTGTAACAGAAATTGTGCAGAAGAAAAATTCTTGACAGAGGCAGGGTGCATCAGGAAGCCTAGGGGCGGCGACAAGGGGGCCGAGTCACTGATGAGCCTGCATTCCATCCAGTCTGATTTCGCGGCCCATGTCGAAAACCGCGACGCCGCCGGGGCGATTCTGCTGGTCTGCGAACACGCGAGCAACGCCTTTCCCGCGCCGTGGGGCAGCCTTGGCCTGACCGAGGCGCAGCAGGCCGCTCATGTGGCATGGGACCCGGGCGCGCTGGACCTGTCGCGCGCTTTGGCGCGGCGTCTGGATGCGGCCTTGGTTCATGCCCCCGCAAGCCGCCTGATCTATGATCTGAACCGCGGGCCGGACCGCGCCGATGCGATGGCCGAGCGGTCTGAGGTGCACGACATTCCCGGCAACAAGGGGCTGAGCGCAGAGGACAGGCTGCACCGCACCGAGGCGCTGTATCTGCCGTTTCACAACGCCCTGCACGCCGAGATTGCGCGGCGTCTGGCGCTTGGGCGGGTCACGGTGCTGGTGACGATCCATTCTTTCACGCCGGTCTATCATGGCCGCCCGCGCAGCGTGGAATTCGGCGTGATCCATGATGCCGATGACCGTCTGGCGCGCGCCATTGTCGAGGCAGCGCAGCGTGGCACGGACCTTGCCTGCGCCTTGAACGAACCCTATTCCGCCGCCGATGGTGTCACGCATACGCTGCGCCTTCAGGCCACGCCCTATGGTCTGGCGAATGCGATGCTGGAAATCCGCAATGACCTGATTGCAACGTCCGAGATGGCCGAGGCGATGGCGGACAGACTTGCGCCGGTGCTGCAATCCGCGCTTGCCGCCGTGGCGGAGGTCTGAGCGATGCCGAGGATTGCCAAGGGCTTTGTGCGGCTGGTCGACAGGTTCAATTACGGCGTGGGGCGGATGGCGATGTATCTGCTGTTCGTGCTGATGGGCATCCTGATGTGGTCCACCATCAGCAAGGCGGCGTTCACCCCCTCGCTCTGGACGCTGGAGATGGCGCAATTCGTGATGGTGGCCTATTTCGTGCTGGGCGGACCCTATGCGATGCAGATGGGCAGCCATGTGCGGATGGACCTGTTCTACGCCAAGCAAAGTCCGGTGCGGCAGGCCTGGTGGGATGCGATCACCGTGCTGGCACTGATCTTCTATCTGGGCGTCATGCTGTGGGGTGCGATCGACAGCACGATGTATTCGCTGCAATACAACGAACGCAGCCCGACCGCGTGGCGGCCCTATCTGTGGCCGATCAAGGTGATCCTGTGCGTGGGCTTTTTCCTCATGCTGCTGCAGGCGCTGGCCGCGCTGACCCGTGACGTGGCCACCATCCGCGGGGAAACCATCTGATGCCCTACGAGATGATCGCCGCGCTCATGTTCTCGACCATGCTGCTCATGATGATGACCGGGCAGCGGGTGTTCGGGATCATCGGCTTTGTTGCCGTGGTTGCCGCGCTTGCCCTTTGGGGGCAGGGCGGCGAGCAGATGGGCTTTTCCGCCACCATGAAGCTGATGCGCTGGTATCCGCTGCTGTCGCTGCCGATGTTCGTCTTCATGGGCTATGTGATGAGCGAAAGCCGCCTTGCCGATGACCTCTATCGCATGTTCCACCTGTGGTTCGGCCGCGTGCGGGGCGGTCTGGCGGTGGGGACCATCCTGCTGATGGTGCTGATTTCGGCGATGAACGGTCTGTCGGTGGCGGGCATGGCGATCGGGTCCACCATCGCGCTGCCGGAGCTTTTGCGGCGCGGCTATGACAAGCGCATGGTGACCGGCGTCATTCAGGCCGGATCGTCGCTGGGCATCCTGATTCCGCCTTCTGTGGTGCTGGTTCTGTATGCGATGATCGCCCGCGCCCCCGTGTCGGAGCTTTGGCTGGCCGGGCTGGTGCCGGGGCTGCTGATGGCGACGATGTTCATCGTCTACATCCTGCTGCGCAGCCGCTGGCAGCCGTGGCTGGCCCCCGCGCTGACAGAGGAAGAGATGGCGCAGATCACCCGCGCCGAAAAGCTGCGCAGTCTGCGCGCGGGGCTTTTGCCCTTCGTCATCTTCGGCGCGATGATGCTGCCCTTCATCTATGGCTGGACCAGTCTGGTGGAAAGCAGTGTGATCGGCGTGGCGGCCACGGTCACGGGCGCGGTCATCAAGGGCACCTTCACGCGAGCCGTGTTTGAAACCGCGACGCGCAACACGCTCGGCATCACCTGCATGTTCATGTGGGTGATCCTTGCCGCGCTGTCCTTTGGCGCGGTGTTTGACGGCCTGGGCGCGGTCAAGGCGGTGGAGTCGCTGTTCGTCGACCGCCTGCACATGGGGCCGTGGACCATCCTGATCCTGATGCAGCTGTCCTTCCTGCTGATGGGCATGTTCCTGGACGATACCGCCATGCTGGTGATCGTGGCACCGCTCTATGTGCCATTGGTCGCCATGCTCGATTTCGGGATGCCGCGTCTGGATGTGCTGGTCTGGTACGGGGTGCTTTACACCATTACCTGCCAGATCGCCTATCTGACGCCGCCCTTCGGCTATAACCTGTTTTTGATGCGCGCCTTTGCTCCCAAGGAGATTAGCATGGGCGATATCTACCGCTCGGTCACGCCCTTTGTCGGGGTGATGGTGGTCACGCTGGGGCTGATCATGGCCTTTCCGCAGATCGCCCTGTGGCTGCCGCATCTGGTCTATCGAAACTGAGTTCTGAATCGAGGCGCGGACATAACCGCGCCCGCCCACCCACCAACAAGAGGTATCACAGATGACGACATCAAGACGTTCCTTCCTGACAAAAGGCGCTTCGCTCGCCGTGGGCGCCGGAGCCGCCACGCTGGCAGCACCCGCCGTCACCCGCGCACAGGATGTGATCAAGTGGCGTATGCAGACCTATGCCGGCGCGGCCCTGGGGGAGGAGGTCGTCAAACCTGCCGTCGATGCCTTCAACCGGATGGCGCAGGGCCAGATGGAGATTGAACTGTTCTACGCCGATCAGCTTGTCCCGACCGGAGAGCTGTTTCAGGCCATGCAGCGCGGCACCATCGATTGCGTGCAGTCGGATGACGACTCGATGGCATCTCCCACCGAGGTGACCGTGTTCGGCGGCTATTTCCCGCTGGCGCTGCGCTACAGCCTCGATGTGCCGGCCCTGTTCAACAAATACGGGCTGAAGGAGATCTGGGAAGAGGAATATGCCAAGGTGGGCGTCAAGCACATCTCGGCGGGCGCATGGGACCCGTGCCACTTTGCCACCAAGGACCCGATCAACAGCCTTGCCGATCTGCAGGGCAAGCGCATCTTCACCTTCCCGACCGCTGGCCGCTTCCTGACGCAGTTCGGCGTGGTGCCGGTCACCCTGCCGTGGGAAGACATCGAGGTTGCGGTGCAGACCGGCGAGTTGGATGGCATCGCATGGTCGGGCATCACCGAGGTTTACACCGTGGGCTGGTCGAATGTGACCAACTACTTCCTGACCAACAACATCTCGGGCGCGTGGATCGGGCATTTCTTTGCCAACATGGACAAGTGGAACGCCCTGCCGCCGCACCTGCAGGAAATGCTGGCCACCTGTTTCGAGCAGTCGCATTACTACCGCCAGCACTGGTATTGGGCCGGCGAGGCCGATCTGCGCCTGAACGGTGGCAAGCTGCAGCTGACCACGATTCCCGACGAGGAATGGGCCACTGTCGAGGAGGCCGCCGTCAAGTTCTGGGACGAGATCGCCGCCGAATCCGAAGTGAAGGCCAAGGTCGTGGAGATCTTCAAGCAATACAACGAGGTGCAGAACAAGGCCGGGCGTCCGTATCGCTACGGCTGAGCCCTGCACTGCGACAGCTTCGGGGGCGCATCCATTGCGCCCCCTCATTTGCAAGAATATGATCAAAAACGGACAGACGGGGAAGACGCATGCCGGGAAATCTGACGCTGGACGCTTTGCGCGAATTGGTCGACGCGGGCACGATCGACACGGTGCTGGTGGCTGCGGTCGACATGCAGGGCCGCCTGATGGGCAAGCGCTTTCACGCGGCGTTCTTCCTGAACGGCGGGCATAAGGAAACCCATTGCTGCAACTACCTGCTGGCGGTCGACATGGAGATGACGACCGTGCCGGGCTACAAATCCGCCGGCTGGGAACAAGGCTATGGCGACTACATGATGAAGCCCGATCTGGCCACCATGCGGGTTCTGCCCTGGCTGCCCGGCACGGTGCTGGTGCTGGCCGATCTGATGGATCACGCGGGCAAGGAAGACATCAGTGTCAGCCCGCGCGCCATTCTGAAACGTCAGGTCGCCCGCGCCCGTGCCATGGGCTTCGAGCCGATGATGGCGACGGAACTGGAGTTCTACATCTTCGAGAACGCCTATGAGGACCTGCGCGATGGCGGGTTGTCGCGGCTCAAGCCGATTTCGGGCTATAACGAGGATTACCACATCTTCCAGACCACCAAGGAAGAAGGGCTGATGCGCGACGTGCGCAACGGGCTCTATGCGGCGGGCATTCCGGTGGAAAACACCAAGGGCGAGGCCGATGCCGGCCAGCACGAGGTGAACTACCGCTATTCCGACGCGCTGGACACCGCCGACAACCACATCGTGGTGAAACAGGCGGTCAAGGACATTGCCCATGCCAAGGGCAAGTCGGTGACCTTCATGGCGAAGTATGACCACCGCAAGGCCGGGTCTTCGGCGCATGTGCACCAGAGCCTGTGGACCAAGGATGGCAAGGCGGCGTTCTACGACCATGACGACGCCAACGGCATGTCAGAGGTGATGAAGCATTTCCTTGCCGGCCAACTGGCGCATGCGCAGGAAATCACCGCCTTCCTCGCGCCTTACGTCAACAGCTACAAGCGCTTCACCATCGGCATGTTCGCCCCCACCAAAGCGGTGTGGAGCGCGGACAACCGCACGGCGGGATTCCGCGTGTGTGGTGCGCATACCAAGGCGGTGCGCGTCGAATGCCGCATTCCGGGCAGTGACGTGAACCCCTATCTGGCCTGCGCCGCGCTGCTGGCTGCGGGTCTGGCGGGCATCGAGGGCAAGATGGAACTGGAGCCCGAGATGAAGGGCGACATGTATTCGGCCAAGGGCATCCGCGAGATCCCGCATAACCTGCGCGAGGCGGCGGACCTGTTGAACGGCTCGGCCATGTTGCGCGCGGCCTTTGGCGATGACGTGGTCGATCATTACACCCATGCGGCCCGCTGGGAGATCGCCGAGAGCGACCGTGTGGTGACGGATTTCGAGGTGCAGCGCCTGCTCGAGCGGGCCTGACCAGGCGGTGCGTGCAAGCACGCACCCTACACGAAACGGGGTAGGGCGGGGACACCCCCGCCTTTGAGGCAAGGGAATGGCGGGGTGAGCCCCGCCCTGCGAGGACGGAACATGAAGCCGATTCAACTGATTTCTCCGGTCGATGGCCGGGTCTATGCCGAGCGTATGCCGCTGGCGCAGGGGGCCGCGGAAGCCGCTGTTGCGGCGGCGCGCGCGGCGCAAAAGCCTTGGGCGGCGCGTCCGCTGGACGAGCGGATTGCCCTGGTCAAGGCCGGTGTCGCGCGGCTGAACGAGATGAAGGATGTGATCGTCGAGGAGTTGGCATGGCAGATGGGCCGCCCCACTCGCTTTGGCGGCGAGTTTGGCGGTGTGAACGCCCGCACCGAATACATGTCCGAGATCGCCGCCGAGACGCTGGCTCGCAAGGTGGTGGAAGACAGTGACGCCTTCCGCCGCTATCTCGCGCGCGAGGCGTTGGGCGTGGTCTTCATCATCGCGCCGTGGAACTACCCTTACCTGACCACGATCAACACGCTGGTCCCTGCGCTGATCGCGGGCAACACGGTGATCCTGAAACATGCAAGCCAGACCCTTCTGGTGGGCGAGCGTCTGGCCGAGGCCTTCCACGCGGCGGGCGTGCCGGAAGATGTGTTCCAGAACATCGTGCTGGATCACGCCACCACGGAGGCGCTGATCAAGGCGCGGTCCTTCGACTTCATCAACTTTACCGGATCGGTCGGCGGCGGACAGGCGATCGAACGGGCGGCGGCTGGCACCTTCACGCCGCTCGGGCTGGAACTGGGCGGCAAGGACCCCGGCTATGTGCGGGCCGATGCCAATCTGGATGCGGCGGTGGATACCCTGATGGATGGCGCGCTGTTCAACGCGGGCCAGTGCTGCTGCGGGATCGAGCGGATCTATGTGCACGAATCGCTCTATGATGCATTTGTCGAAAAGGCGGTGGCATGGACCAACGCGCTGAAACTGGGCAACCCGTTCGACGCGGACAGCACGATGGGGCCGATGGCGCATGCCCGCTTTGCAAAGGTGGTGCGCGATCAGGTGGCCGAGGCGATTGCGGCGGGGGCAAAGCCGCTGATCGACCCCGCAAACTTCCCTGCCGACGATGGCGGGGCTTATCTCGCGCCGCAGGTGCTGGTGAATGTCGATCACACGATGCGGGTGATGACCGAGGAATCCTTTGGCCCTGTGGTCGGCATCATGAAGGTGAAGGACGACGCCGAGGCCATCGCGCTGATGAACGACAGCCAATACGGCCTGACCGCCAGCATCTGGACCGAAGATTATGACACCGCCGCCGCCATCGGCGCGCAGATCGAGACCGGCACGATTTTCATGAACCGCGCCGATTATCTCGACCCCGCGCTGTGCTGGACCGGCTGCAAGAACACGGGGCGCGGCAATTCTCTGTCCTATCTCGGGTTCCTGTCGGTGACCCGCCCGAAATCCTATCACCTCAAGAAAGTCTGACCCCATGTCGCATGGCGTGCCTTCCCGCAACTGGTCTTATCCGACCGCAATCAAATTCGGTGTCGGCCGGATTTCCGAACTGGCCGATCATGCCAAAAGCATCGGCCTGAAAAAGCCGCTGCTGGTGACCGACAAGGCGCTGGCCAGCCTGCCGATCACGGCGGAAGCCCTGTCGGTGCTGGAAGCTGCCGGCCTTGGCCGCGCGGTGTTCTCCGATGTGGACCCGAACCCGAACGAGAAGAACATGGCCGACGGGATCAAGGTCTATCTGGCCGGCGGCCATGATGGCGTGATCTGCTTTGGCGGCGGCTCGGCGCTGGACCTTGGCAAGATGATCGCCCTGATGGCGCATCAGCGCGCCGATCTGAGCGTCTGGGATCTGGAGGACATCGACGACTGGTATACCCGCGCCGATGCCGACAAGATCGCGCCGATCCTTGCGGTGCCGACGACCGCCGGAACGGGGTCGGAAGTGGGGCGCGCGGGCGTTCTGACCAATTCCGAAACCCATAAGAAAAAGATCATCTTCCACCCCAAACTGATGCCTGCGGTCACGCTCTGCGATCCGGCGCTGACGGTGGGGATGCCGAAGTTCATCACCGCGGGCACCGGCATGGATGCGCTGGCCCATTGCCTCGAGGCCTATTGCAGCCCGTTCTATCACCCGATGAGTCAGGGCATCGCGCTGGAAGGCATGCGGCTGGTGTTCGAGAACCTGCCCGTGGTCTATCAGGAGCCCGGCAATCTGATGGCGCGCGGGCATATGATGTCTGCGGCGGCAATGGGGGCGGTTGCGTTCCAGAAGGGCCTTGGCGCGATCCACTCGCTGTCGCACCCTGTGGGCGCGGTCTATGGCACCCACCACGGCACCACTAATGCCGTCGTCATGCCGATGGTGCTCGACTTCAACCGTCACGCCATCGAAGACCGTATCAACGCCGCCGCTGCCTATCTGGGCATTGCGGGCGGCTTTGACGGCTTCCGCGCCAAGATCATGGAACTGCGTGCGGCGCTGGCCATTCCGGCAAACCTGACCGCGATGGGCGTCAAGGCAGAGGATCTGGAGCGTCTGACCGACATGGCGCTGGAAGATCCGTCTTGCGGGGGCAACCCTGTTGAGATGACGCGCGAGAATACCCGCGCGCTGTTTGACGCCTGCATGTAAGGCAGAGACGCGGGCAAGGGCGGGGAACCCCCCCGCCCTTTGCCTGACTTTACGCTCGCAACTGAATGAAATCGCGGCCCGACAGGCTGACCTCGATCATGCTGCCGACGGTCGGCGGCGGCGTATCGGGGCGGTTGAAGGTGTCAAGCGACACATCCGTTCCGGCCACATCGGCGCGCAGGCGGATGACCGAGCCCATGAAATGCACATCGGTGACCTTTGCGGGCAGCAGAGCCTCGGCATCGGCGAGGCGGCCGAGGCGCAGCGCCTCGGGGCGCAGGGCGACTGTCAGCGTCTCGCCCGTCCGCGCCGAAAGCGGAGCATCCGGCAGGGTCAGGTCTTGGCCCGCCAGCGCGACGCGGCCCGTCGCGGGGTCTGTCACCCGCACCTCGAAGGTGTTGAGCGTGCCGACGAAGTTGGCGACAAACTTGGTGCGGGGGCGGTTGTAGATTTCAAACGGCGCGCCGACTTGATCGGCGACACCGCCATTCATCACCACGATGCGGTCGGAAATGCTCATCGCCTCTTCCTGATCGTGGGTCACGAAGATGGTGGTGATCCCGAGATCCTGCTGGATCTGCCGGATCTGGTTGCGCAAGGACACCCGCACCTTGGCATCCAGCGCCGAGAGCGGTTCATCAAGCAGCAGCACCGAGGGGCGCGGCGCCAGCGCGCGCGCCAGCGCCACGCGTTGCTGTTGCCCGCCCGAAAGCTGGAAGGGAAAGCGCCCGCCCATTTCCGACAGGCCGATCAGCGCCAGCATCTCGGCCACGCGGGCATCGCGCTCGGCACGCGGCACGCCTTTCACCCGCAGCCCGAAGGCCACGTTGTCGGCAACGGTCATGTTGGGAAACAGCGCATAGGCCTGAAACATCATGCCGATATTGCGGGAATTGGCCTTGAGAGAGGTTACATCCCGGCCGTCAATCGTGATGCCGCCTGCGGTGGGTGTTTCAAACCCCGCGACCATGCGCAAAACCGTGGTCTTGCCGCAGCCTGACGGGCCGAGAAGCGAGATGAACTCGCCCTTTTCCACCGACAGGTTGAAATCCTTGACCACGCGGTTCGCGCCAAAGCTCTTCTCAAGATGGGTGAGGGTCAGGAAGGACATCAGGCTTTCGCCCTTTCGTGTTTGGAAAAGCGTGTGACAAGCTGCATCAGGCCCATGCAACCCCAGGTGATGGCAAAGGCGATCACGGCCAGTGCGGGCGGTTCATAGGCGCGGTTGGCACCCAGAAGCTGCATGAAGGGGCCGAAGGCAGGGCGGTTGAGCAGCGCCGCCATGGTGAATTCGCCAAGGACGATGGCAAGCGTCAGAAACGCGCCCGACAGCACGGCGACCATCACATTGGGCAGGATGATCCGCGACAATATGGTGATCCAGCCTGCGCCAAGGCTTTGCGCGGCCTCGGTCAGCGTGGCCACGTCAATCGTGCGCAGACCCGTATCGACAGACCGATACATGTAGGGCAGGGCAAGGGTGGTATAGCCCATCGTCAGCAGGATGTCGGTGCCAAGGGCCGAGCCGGTGAGCGGCAGGAAACTCGAGGTGTTGTAAAGCCGGATATAGCCGAACACGATCACGATGGCCGGAATCACCAGCGGCAGAAGGGTGATGAATTCGATCACCGGCCGCGCCTGCGGCAGCTTCAGCCGCACCCAATAGGCGGTCGGCACCACAAGCAACACGCCAACGACGATGGTCGCGGCGGCAAGGATCAGCGAATAGCTGAACGTATCCCAGAAGCGCTGGTCCTCGAACACGCGGCGATAGGCGTCGAAGGAATATTCGCCGCGCCGCATCTTCAGGCTGAACTCTGTCATCCCGATCAGGGGAAGGGCAAAGAACAGGCATCCCAGAAGAAAGGTGCCCCATGCGAAAAAGCGGGTCATTTCAGCCACCTTTCAGAGCGCACGCGCAGCCAGATATACAGGAAGTTGGCCAGCGCGGTGATGACGATCATGCCAAAGGCCAGCGCATAGCCAAGGTTCGGGTTGCCCAGCACATCGCCCCGGATTTGCGCGAACAGCTTGATCGGCACGATGTTAAGCTGCGGCCCCGTCAGTGCAAAGGCGGTGGCGACCGCGCCGAAGGCATTGGCAAACAGCAACGCGAAGGTGCCGAGCAGCGACGGGAACAGGATTGGCAGCGCCACCATGCGCCAGTATTGCGCGCCCGTCGCCCCCAGCACCGCCGCCGCCTCGCGCCATTCGCGCTTCAGCCCGTCGAGCGCCGGAATGATGATGAGGATCATCAGCGGGATCTGGAAGAACAGATAGGTGATGACGAGGCCCCAGAAGGACAAAAGGTTGAACCCCATCGCCCGCAGGTTGATGCCGAATTCGGTCCGCAGCCAGACCGTGACCAGCCCCACCGGGCCGAGGGTTGCGATGAAGGCAAAAGCCAGCGGCACGCCCGCGAAGTTGGAGGCAACGCCCGAGAAGGTGACAAGCGGGTTGCGCACGCCCTTGGGCATGCCGCCGAACACCACCGCCGCCGCCATGGCAAAGCCGATGGCACAGCCCAGAAGCGCGGTCACGAAGGACAGCTTGATCGAGGTCCAATAGGCCGAGCGGATGGAAGGAGTGTTCAGGTCCAGCAGGTTTTGCAGGGTGAAGCCGCCATCGGGGGTCTGGAACGCACCGACCACGATCTTCATGGTGGGCAGGATCAGGAACAGCACTGCAAAAACGACAAAGGGCAGAATGCCCAACCATTCAAGCGGCAGGCGAAGGCGCTGGCCCCCTGTTTGCTTTGGCATCACATTCCCCTGTGGTCCGAGGCACTTGGCGGCCCCTTTTTCCGAAACGGGTGCCTGCCCGGTGCGAAACCGGGCAGGCGGGTTCAGATGTTACTGAACGTTTGCGCCGACGACAGCATCCCAGCCACCGACAACAGCGGCCTTGTTTGCGTCAACTTCTTCCAGCGTCGGGAAGTAGGCGGCCTCATAGGCTTCGGCCGGGGGCAGCGCTTCCATCAGGTCGGCTGGCAGTTTGCCTGCGGCGGCCATCGCGTTGAAGCGTGCGGGGTGGCAGTAGCCCTTCAGCCAGCCAAGCTGACCTTCGTCGGAATAGAGGTATTCCATCCACAGCTTGGCGGCGTTGGGCTGCGGCGCATAGGCGCTGATCGCCTGCACATAGACCCCGGCCAGAACGCCGGATTTCGGCACGACGACTTCCACCGGCGGGTTGCCGGCCAGCGTGTCGCGGGCGGCCAGTGCGTTATAGTCCCACATGATGACGATCGGGGTGGTGCCTTGGGCCAGCGTGCCGGCCTTGCCGATGACCGGCACGAAGTTGCCCGCGTCGTTCAGCGCCTTGAAGAACTCCAGCCCTGCCTTGCCGGCAGCTTCGCCCGGAGCGGCCCCGGTCGAAAGGCCAGCCGCCTGAACGCCCAGAATCGCCTGGTTCGAGGCACGCGGATCGCCTGCCAGTGCCACCATGCCCGCATATTCCGGCTTGAGCAGATCGGCCCAGTCCTGCGGCACGTTCTCGACGATGTCGGTGTTCACGAGGAAGGACATCACGCCATAGTAGTCGGCATACCAATGGCCTTCGGGGTCCTTGATCGCATCGGGGATTTCGTCCCAGGTGGCGACCTTGTAGGGCTGGGTCAGACCTTCGGCCTTGGCTTGCGGGCCAAAGGCCAGACCGACGTCGATCACGTCGGGGGCCTGCGGGCCCTTGTTGTCCTTGTTGGCCTTGATGGCCTCGATCTCGTCAGCCGAGCCTGCGTCGGGGTTCAACTCGTTCACGGTGATTTCCGGATACTTCGCCTTGAACCCGGCGATCACGTCGCCATAGCCGCACCAGTCATGCGGCAGGGCGATGGTCGACAGCATGCCTTCGGCCTTGGCCGCGGCCTCGATTTCGGCCAGAGATTGCGCCGAGGCCAGCGGCGCGCTCAGCACCAGCGCAAGGCCGGTCGTCAGCCCAAGCAGTTTCTTCGTCATCATAAGAGTCTCTCCCGGTTGATCGTTTCGTTCCCGCTTGTCACCCATTTCCGGCTGCCCGACCGACCGGAATGGATTCGCGGCTTATCGGAGAAGGTTAAAGGTGTGCGAGCGAGTCAGACAAGCGCTCTATCGACGTCTTGTGACAATTTTTTCACAAGAAACCCCGCTGAAACAATTATATCGACCGTTCTTGTCACCCTCTTGCCCTGAAAACCCGGCAAACGCCCTGCCACTGTGCAAATTGGCACAGTCGCGCCGCTTTGGCGCCCGAAGTTGCAACCCTCGGCGACGCGGCTGCAAGACCTTTGTGGCAGGGGTCTAATCTCTGCCTTGACTTTGGGCATCGCCGCTCCATAGAAACGCCGCATCCAAGTTCCGGTCGCAAGCCGGATGAAAAGGGAACACGGAAAGGCCTTGCCTTTGGCCGTGGCTGCCCCCGCAACTGTGAGCGGTGAGCGACGTCGCATATACCACTGGGGCAACCCGGGAAGGTCGACCGAGCGAAGACCCGTGAGCCAGGAGACCTGCTTGGATGATCACCCTTTCCGGGCGCGGGGCGCGCCACGGAGGCGGTTATTCCGCAGCGGTGACGAAATCTCATCGTCTGTGGAAGCGTGATCGCTTTCCCGGATCAATTCGTATTGCGGGTCAATGACCCGTTCGGGACAAGGAACGGACAAGATGCACGGCATCTCTCGACTGGCACTTCTTTCTGCGCTGGCCGCTTCGGCGGCTGCCGCTCCGGCACTGGCGCAAGGCAGCGACGATATCGCGCTGGACACCATCACCGTGATCGCGTCGAGCGAACCCGTGCCGCTGGGGCGCACCGGGGCCACGGTGAATGTAGTGTCGGCGGATGAACTGCAACAGGCGGGCAACCAGTCGGCTGCGGTGCTTCTGTCGCGGCTTCCGGGGGTCAGCATGTCGCGCAATGGCGGGCTTGGCACGTCAACCGCGCTGCGGCTGCGCGGGCTTTCGGGGCCCTACATCGGGGTGCGGATCGACGGCATTGACGTGGCCGATCCGTCGGGCACCCAATGCGCCTATGATTTCGGCTCCACCACCTCGGGCGGGTTGTCGCGGATCGAGGTGCTGCGCGGATCGCAATCGGCACTGTTCGGGTCCGAGGCGATTGGCGGGGTGGTCGACATCACCACCTTCCGCGCCACCGAAGAAGGCACCGAGGCGCGCGTCGCGCTGGAAGCCGGATCGAACGCCAGCTTTGGCGGCACCGCCTCGGTCGGCGTCAAGACAGATCGTGCCGAGCTGGCCTTCAGCCTGTCGCGCAGCGTGACGGACGGCATTTCGGCCTATGCCTACGGCACCGAGGATGACGCATTCCGCGCCACCACCTTGTCGTTCTACGGCTCTTATGCCGCGACCGACGCGCTCACCATCGGGCTGAACGGGTTTGCCCGCGACAGCTTTACCGAGTTTGACAGCCAGTATCGCGATACGGCGGAAACGGAAAACGGCAAGCTGCGCGGCATCCGCGCCTTTGCCACGCTGGATGTCGTCGGCACGCAGCACGAATTGTCCTTTGCCCGCACCACGACCGAACGCGATTATCCTCTGGGCTGGGTGCAGCTTTACACCGGAGAGCGCGAACAGCTTGCCTATAAAGGGCGCTGGCAGGCCAATGACATGGCGTCGCTCAACTGGGGTCTCGACCACACCGAGGAAAGCTTTGGCGCGGGCAGCGATCGCGGCAAATCGCGCACCACATCGGCGCTGGCCGAACTGCTTTACGCACCGAATGACGCGCTCGATCTGTCGCTGGCGCTGCGGCGGGACGAGCACAGCGAGTTTGGCGGCCAGACTTCGGGCCGCGCCGCGCTTGCCTATCGCCCGACCGGCGACTGGGTGATCCGCGCTGTGGCAGGCACCGGATTCCGCGCGCCGTCGCTGTATGAACTTTACGGTCCCTTCGGCACCCGCACCCTCAAGCCCGAGGAAAGCCGCAGCTTTGAACTCGGGGCGGAATATCTGCTGCCGAATGGCGGATCGGTGCAGGCGACGCTGTTCGACACCCGCATCGAGGACAAGATCGATTTCGTCGGCAGCCGCTACAACCAGACCTCGGGCACCACGCGGACACGCGGGCTGGAGCTGATAGGGCGGGCACCGATTGCCAACGGCTGGGAAGTGTTCGGAAACTACACCTTTACCGATGCCACGCTGGTTTCGCGCACGGGCGTCAAGAGCGACGCCATCCGCGTGCCGCGGCATGATCTGGTGCTGGGCGTCGAAGGGCGGCTGGCCGACGGATGGTCGGGCATGGTGACGGTGCAGCATGTGGCCGGGATCAAGGACGACTATTACGACACGTCCATCCCGCCGTTCGGGGCCACCCGTCGCCTTGCGCTGAAGGATTACACCATCGCCAATCTCAGCGTGAATTACGACATCAACGACAAGACATCGGCCTATCTGCGGGTCGAGAACCTGTTCGACACCAAATATCAGACGGTGAAGGATTACGGCCAGCCCGGGCGGTCGGTCTTTGTCGGACTGGCGGCCAAGTTCTGAGGCAGTTGAACCGGGCGGCGCGGGCCGCCCGGTTCTTACAAAGGAAGTTCCATGTTCGCACGGGTGCCAAAGCTGATCGGCGGGCTGGCCTGCGCCGCCTTCTGGGTGGCGGCTGCGGCTTCTGCTTTGGCTGAGGCCCCCGGGCGGGTGGTGTCGATCAACCTCTGCACCGACCAGCTTGCCATGTTGCTTGCCGCCCCCGGCCAGTTGGTTTCGGTGTCTTTCCTTGCGCAAGATCCGCGCTCTTCGGTCATGGTCGATGCGGCAATGGCCTATCCGTCCAACCGCGCCCTGGCGGAAGAGGTCTATCTTCTGAAACCCGATCTTGTGCTGGCGGGCAGCTTCAGCGCCACGGCCACCGTTGCCATGCTGGAGCGGCTGGGGATTCCCGTAATCACTTTCCCTCCACCGTCCTCGCTGGAGGATGTGCGGCAGGGCATGGTGGATATGGGCGCTGCCTTGGGGCGCGAGGCAGAGGCAGCGGCGATGCTGGCGCGGTTTGATGACGGTCTGGCGCAGGTGGTCGCGCCTGACCCGGCCCACGGCCCCGTTGCCGCGACCTATGCCGCCAGCGGCTACACCCCCGGCGCGGACAGCCTGTCCGGCGACATCATCCGCGCCGCCGGCTTCCGGCATCTGGCGGCGGAACTGGGCCTGACCCACGGCGGCTTTGTCCCGCTCGAGGCGCTGATCCTTTCCGCGCCCGATCTGGTGGTGGTGGGCGACACCTATCCCGGCAATTCGCGCGCCGAAGAAATCCTCTCGCACCCCGCGCTGGCCCAATTGCCCGGCGGGCGCGAAACGCTTGAAGACCGTGACTGGGTCTGCGGCCTTCCCGGTGTGGTCGATGCGGTTGGCCGCATGCGGGCGGTGCGGGCACGGATCGGGTCCGCGCCATGAGCTATCGCCATCTGATCGCCGCTTTGACCATGCTGGTTGTCGCCCTTTTCGCGCTGTCGCTGGTCACGGGCGTGGCCCGTGTCGGCCCCGGCGAAAGCCTTGCCGCGCTTTTCCGCGATGATGGCGGGCCGCTGACGATGGTCATGCGAGAAATCCGCCTGCCGCGCGCCATATTGGCGGTGATGATCGGGGTCAGCCTTGGCCTGTCAGGCGCGGCGATGCAGGGGTTTTTGCGCAACCCGCTGGCCGAACCGGGGCTGATCGGGGTGTCATCCTCGGCGGCGCTGGGCGCGGTTCTGGCGCTGCAAACCGGATTTGCCGCCAGCTTCGCGCTGGCCTTGCCGGTGGCCGCGCTGGTCGGCGCGCTGGTCGGCGTCGGGGCTATCTTGTTCCTCGCAGGGCCGGGGGGCGGGGCCTTTACGCTTATCCTCGCGGGCATCGCGCTTTCGGCGCTGACGGGGGCGCTGACCTCGCTGGTGCTGAACCTGTCGCCCAACCCCTTTGCGGCCAATGAAATCGTGTTCTGGATGATGGGCTCGCTGGCCGACCGCTCCTTTGACCATGTGCTGATGGCGCTGCCGATCATGGCCCTTGGCTGGCTGGCGCTGGCCCGCACGGGGCGCGGGCTGGAGGCGCTGACGCTGGGTGAAGATGCCGCCGCGTCGATGGGGGTCGATCTGGCGCGGCTGCGGCTGATCCTGCTGGGCGGGGTGGCGGCCTCGGTCGGGGCGGCGACGGCGGTGGCGGGGGCCATCGGCTTTGTCGGGCTTGTGGTGCCGCATCTCTTGCGCCCCTTGGTGGGCGGGCGTCCGTCGCGCCTGCTCTTGGCCTCGGCGCTTGGCGGTGCGGCGCTGGTGCTGGCGGCGGATATCGCGGTGCGGATGGTGCTGCCGGGGCGCGATCTGAAACTGGGGGTGCTGATGGCGCTGGTCGGCGCGCCGGTCTTCCTCAACCTGATCTGGCGCATGCGGGGGCAGTCATGACCCTGCTGCGGCTGGACAATCTGACCGTGCGGCGCGGGCCTTGCGCCGTACTGTCGCATGTGTCTCTGACCGTCGGCGCGGGGGAATGCGTCGGGCTGATCGGCCCGAACGGGGCGGGCAAGACCACGCTGATGCGCGCCGCGCTCGGGCTGATGCCCGCCGAAGGCACCGCATCGCTGGCGGGCCTGACTGCCGCGGCGCGGGCCGCGCAGGCCGCGTGGTTGCCGCAATCGCCGCAGATCGCATGGCCGGTCAGCGTGCGCCATCTGGTCAGCCTTGGCGCAATGGCGCGCGGGCGTCCGGCGGATCACCCGACCGTGCAGCGCGCGCTGGACCGTATGGCGCTTGGCCCCTTTGCCGGGCGCACCGCCAATGGGCTTTCGGGGGGCGAGCAGGCGCGGGTGCTGATCGCGCGCGCGCTGGCACAGGATACGCCGCTGCTCATGGCTGACGAGCCGACCGCCGGACTGGACCCCGCGCAGCAGATCCGCACCATGCGGGTGTTCCGCGATCTGGCCGCAGAGGGCCATTCGGTGGTGGTGTCGTTGCACGATCTGGGGCTTGCCGCGCGTCATTGCACGCGGATCATCGTCCTGCATGCCGGGGGGGTCGCTGCGGACGGGCCACCGGATGCTGTGCTGACCGATGCCCTTATGGCGCGTGTCTTCGGCATTACCGCCTATCGCGCGGAAACGGCGGCGGGCGCGGTGTTCTTTCCGATGGATACGGTCGCGCCATGATGACCCTTTCACTGCACCGGCCCTGGCTTGTGGCCGACCTTGGCGCGCCGCGCCGCGTCCTGTCCTTTGCCCCGCACCGCCCCGGTTTTGTGACCGCGCGGCACGTGGTGTGGCGCGAGGTGCGCGATGCCGACCTGACGCCCGATCTGGATGTCGCCGACTGGTTCACGCGCGATCTTGCGCAGCAGGGCCACACATCTTCTGTCGGCATGCTGACATCGCGCGATGTGGCGCGCTATGTGCTGGCCGAGGCCGAGACAGAGGGACAGCGCGCCACCTGTCTGGCGACGGTGGGGCTGGGCAATGCCGAGGCGGTGGGCTCGCGGCGCGCGGTGAACGGTATCGGATGGTCTACCCATTATGGCACGATCAACCTGCTGGTGCAGATTGATATCGGTCTGACCGAAGCCGCCCAGATCGAGGCCCTGACCATCGCCGCGCAGGCGCGCACGGCGGCGGTTCTGGATTGCGGGCTGCGCCTGCCGGGGGGCGAGCGGGCGACCGGCACCGGCACCGACTGCATCGCCATAGCCGCAGATCAGGGCAATGTAGCCTTCACGGGCCTGCACACCGCAGCCGGAGAAGTGATCGGCCGCGCGGTCTATCTGGCGGTGTCCAAGGGGGCAAGCGACTGGGTGGCCGAAAACGGCGGCACGGCGCGCGGCTATCCCTAGAGCCGCGCTAGGCCAGATGATGCCCGCGCATCGACGAAAGGAGCGTTTCCTTCGATGTCGCCAGATGCGCCCGCGCCCGCGCCTCGGCCTCGGCGCCGTCTCGGGCCTGCAGGGCGTTGATGATGGTCAGATGCTCGCGGATCGCCGCTTCGTTCCGGTAGCGTTCCATCGTCTTGTCCCACTGGTAGTGGTAGTGGAAGATCAGCGAGATCACCTTTTGGAACTCTGCCACGAAACGGTTGCGGACGACCGAATTCACCAGAGCATGGAACCGCCCGTCCAGCCGCGAAAAATCGTGAAAGTCGCGCTCGATGCGATGCAGAAGATCCAGATGCTCGTCGCGCACCGCGCTTAGGGCGGCCCATGCCGGATGGTCGTCCGGAAGTGCGGCAAAGACACGGATGGCATTCAACTCCAGCACCTGCCGGAACTCTGACAACTCGACTGCGTAATCAGCGGTAAAGCCCAAAAGCCGCCAGCCGCCCCGTGCCCGCCGTTCGATCAGGCCCGATTGCCCCAGACTGGCCAGAAACTCCTGCAAGGCATGCGGCGGCACCATGAACTGGCGGGCCAGTTGCGTGATGTTCAGCGCGGTTCCCGCCGGAACGTCAAAACGCAGCACCCAATCCAGAAACCGCGCCTCAAGCTCGTCGCGGCCGATGTAGTCTTCGCGGAGGGGCAAGCGGTCTTTGGTATTGGGACGGCGGAGCATCCGCTTGTCGCGGCCGCTGCCCGTGATGATGCCATCCGAACCCAGCTTTTGCATGACCGAACGGATTACGGTGCGCGAGACCCCGAGACGCGCGGCCAACTGCACCTCCGAGGGCAGACCATCGCCCACCGCCATTGCCGAAAGCATGTCCAGCATGGCGTTGTGCGACTGGCGAAAGCGGGTGTCGGTGCGTGCCATCCGGTCCTTCCCCGAGCGGCGGAAAGGCCCGCCCTGTTTCTATGCATTAAAAAATTAAAAACAGTTGGCAAGCCTGAATCGGCAAGTCATGGTGTCTTTAATGATAAAAATCACCGGCTGAGTCGGGGATGCGATCAGCAACCTTGGGAGGGGTTTCGGATCATGGATGGCTCGGTCGCCCAGACCATGCTGTGTGGCACCTGCGCTGCGCCCGGCACCTTTGCGCTGGAGCCGCGCCCGCTGCCGCAGACCGCGCCCGAAGGCTGGGTTCTGGTCGATATCGACGCCGTGGGCCTGTGCGGCACCGACTTTCACATCTTCGAAGGCAAGCATCCGTTTCTGGCCTATCCGCGCGTGATCGGTCACGAGCTTTCGGGTCATGTCGCGCAGACGGCGGCAGGTTGGCCCAAAGGCAGGCCGGTGGTGATCAACCCCTATCTGTCCTGCGGCACTTGCATCGCCTGTCGCAAGGGCAAGCCCAACTGTTGCACCGATATTGCCGTGCTGGGTGTCCACCGCGACGGCGGCATGTGCGCCCGTATCGCGGTGCCTGCGGGCAATCTTTACGACGCCACCGGCCTGCCCGAAGGCGCGGCGGTGCTGACGGAGTTTCTGGCCATCGGCGCGCATGCGGTGCGCCGCGCCGCGCCCCAACGGGGCGATGCGGTCTTGGTCACCGGAGCGGGGCCGATCGGCCTTGGCACGGCGCTGTTTGCGCGCGCCCGCGGGGCAAAGGTGCATCTGCGCGATGCAAGCGCGGCGCGGCTTCAGGCGGCGGCCGGCTTTGGCTTTGCCGATCTGCATGGTGTTGAAGACCTGCTGCCGCCAGACGGTTTTGATGTGGTTTTTGACGCCACCGGAAACGCCCGCGCCATTCAGGCCGGATTTGCCCATGTCGCGCATGGCGGCACCTACTGCCTTGTGTCGGTGGTCAAGGATGACATCACCTTTTCGGACCCCGAATTCCACAAGCGCGAAATGACCCTGATGGGCAGTCGCAACGCCACTGACGAAGATTTCGCCGCCGTCATGCAAGCCTTGCGCGATGGCACCGTCGACGCCGCGCGCCTGATCTCGGAAACCCTGCCGCTGGCCGATCTTCCTGCCCGCTTCCCCGCGCTGGTTGCCAACCGCGAGGCGCTCATCAAGGTCGTCGTGAAAATCGGGGGGCAGGCGTGACCCATCTTGTCCGCATGACTGCAGTCGACAAGCATTTCCCCGGCGTCCATGCGCTGAAATCGGCGCAGTTTGACCTTATGCCGGGCGAGGTGCATGCGCTTATGGGCGAAAACGGCGCGGGCAAGTCGACGCTGATGAAGGTGCTGTCGGGCATCTACCAGCCCGATGGCGGCACGGTCGAGGTGTCGGGTGCCTCTGTCACCATCAGCGGCCCACGGGCGGCGCAGGCGCTGGGCATCGGGATCATCCATCAGGAACTGGCGCTGATGAATGATCTGACCGTCGCGCAGAACATCTTCATCGGACGCGAACCCCGCCGCAGCTTTGGCCGTCTGGACGAGGCGCAGCTGAACGCCGACGCCGCCGCGATCTTTGCGCAGATGAAGGTGCATATCGACCCGCAGGCCGAAGTGCGCACGCTTTCGGTGGCCAAGCAGCAGATGGTGGAAATCGCCAAGGCGCTGTCCTTCCGCTCGCGTATCCTCATCATGGACGAACCCACCGCCGCGCTGAACGAGGCAGAGACGAACGAGCTTTTTGCCATCATCCGGGGGCTGAAGGCCGAAGGCGTGGGCGTGGTCTATATCAGCCACAAGATGGACGAGATCCGCCGTATTTCCGACCGCGTGACCATCATGCGCGACGGGGCCTATGTAGGCACCGTGCATGCCGCCGATACCCCGATCGAGACGATCATCAGCATGATGGTGGGCCGCGAGCTTGAAGCGGTGCATGTCGATATTCCCGACCTCTCCACGGCGCCGGTGGCACTCGAGGTGCGGGGTCTGAACCGGGGCCGCGCCATCCGCGATGTGGGGTTCAGCCTGAAACGTGGCGAGATCCTCGGCTTTGCGGGGCTGATGGGGGCCGGACGCACCGAGGTGGCCCGCGCGATCTTTGGTGCCGATCCGCGCGACAGCGGCGAGATCATCGTGCATGGCAAGCCCGCCAGCATCCGCACCCCCAAGGACGCTGTGGCCGCAGGCATCGGCTATCTGTCCGAAGACCGCAAACACTTTGGCCTCGCGCTTGGTCTGGATGTGCGCGCCAATGTCGGCATGACCAGCCTCGAGCGTTTTGCCAACGCGATGGGCGTGCTGGACGAGGCTGCGCTGGAGAAAACCGCGCGCGATTATATCGCCCAACTCGCCATCCGCACACCGTCGGACCGGCAGGAGGTGCGGCTGCTGTCGGGCGGCAACCAGCAAAAGATCGTCATCGCCAAATGGCTGCTGCGCGACTGCGACATCCTCATCTTCGATGAGCCCACGCGCGGCATCGATGTGGGCGCCAAGGCGGAAATCTACCGCCTGATGCAGGCGCTCGCCGCAGATGGCAAAGCCATCATCGTCATCAGTTCCGAACTGCCCGAGGTGCTGCGCCTGTCGCACCGCATTGCCGTCATGTGCGAAGGCCGGTTGACCGGCATCCTGCCCGGCGGCCCGTCCACAAGTCAGGAAGACATCATGCGACTGGCCACCGTCCGGCACAGCGCACCCGAGGAGGCCACAGCATGACAACCCTTCCCGCCGCCACACCGGCCCGCAAACCCGCCTCTGGCGCGCAGCAAAAGCTGCTGGCCTTCGCCAGCCTGATCGCGCTTCTGGTGTTCTTCTCGCTGGCCTCGCCGAATTTCCTGCAAACCTCGAACATTCTGGCGATCCTGCAGGCCACCTCGGTCAACGGGGTGCTGGCGATTGCCGCAACGCTGGTCATCATCACAGGGGGCATCGACCTGTCGGTCGGCACGTTGATGACCTTTTGTGCGGTCATGGCCGGGGTGATCCTGACCAATGCCGGAATGCCGCTGCCCTTGGGCGTTCTGGGGGCGATCGCGGTGGGGGCGATCTGCGGCACCATTTCGGGCACGCTGGTGGCCAAGATGAAGATTCCGCCCTTCATCGCCACCTTGGGCATGATGCTGATCCTCAAGGGCCTGTCGCTGATCATTTCCGGCACCAAGCCGATCTACTTCAACGACACCCCCGGATTTTCGGAGATCTCCACCGGATCGCTGATCGGCAAGGTGTTTCCCGCCGTGCCGGTCCCCAATGGCGTGCTGATCCTGTTCATTCTGGCGCTGGTGATCGGCTATGTGCTGAACCGCACCGTGCTGGGCCGCTATTGCTTTGCGCTCGGGTCCAACGAAGAGGCGGTGCGCCTGTCGGGCGTCAACACCGACGCGTGGAAGATCGCCATCTACGCTCTGGCGGGCAGCATCTGCGGCATCGCGGGCCTGATCATCGCCTCGCGCCTCAACTCGGCGCAGCCCGCGCTGGGGCTCGGGTATGAACTCGATGCGATTGCCGCGGTGGTGATCGGCGGCACCTCGCTTGCGGGTGGTCGCGGGTCCATCCTCGGCACCATGATCGGTGCGCTCATCATGGCGGTGCTGCTGAACGGCCTGCGCGTGATGTCCGTGGCGCAAGAATGGCAGACGGTTGTGACCGGGGCCATCATCATCGCCGCCGTTTACGCCGATATGCTGCGCCGCCGCCGCGCGGCCAGCTAAGAACACCAACCAGAGGGCGACGAACGCCCCGCATCCACAAACATCGACACCATGGGAGGATACCCGATGTTCACCAGACGCACCCTGCTCGCCGCCGCATCCGCCACCGCGCTGATGCTTTCGGCAAGCCTCGCCAGCGCGCAGGACAAGATCTACATTCCGCTCGTCTCCAAGGGCTTCCAGCACCAGTTCTGGCAGGCCGTGAAAGCCGGAGCTGATCAGGCCGCTGCCGAATTCGGCGTCGAAGTCACCTTCGAAGGCCCAGACACCGAAGCACAGGTCGACAAGCAGATGGATATGCTGGCTGCCGCCCTTGCCAAGAAGCCCGCGGCGCTCGGCTTTGCCGCGCTCGACAGCCAGGCCGCAACGCCGCTGCTGCGTCAGGCGCAAGACGCCGGCATCCCTGTCATCGCCTTCGACTCCGGCGTTGACAGCGATATTCCGGCGACCACCGTCACCACCAACAACCTTGCCGCAGCCGCGCTGGCCGCAGACAAGATGGCGGAACTGATCGGCGGCGCGGGCAAGGTCGCGCTTGTGGTCCACGACCAGACCTCGCGCACCGGCATTGACCGCCGCGACGGTTTTGTGAACCGCGTCAAGGAAGCCTATCCGAACATCGAGATCGTCGACATCCAGTATGGCGGCGGTGACCAGTTGATGTCGACCGAGATCACCAAGGCGATGCTGACCGCGCATCCCGACATGAAGGGCATCTTCGGCGCCAACGAAGGTTCGGCGCTGGGCGTCATCAATGCCGTGCGCGAAACCAACACCCAAGGCTTGGTCGTCATCGGCTATGACTCGGGTGCAGCCCAGAAAGCTGCCATCAAGGAGGGTCTGATGGCAGGCGCGATCACCCAGAGCCCGGTGGGCATGGGCTATGAAACGGTCAAGGCCGCGATTGCCGCGACCAAGGGCGAAGCCCTGCCGAAAACCATCGACTCGGGCTTCGCATGGTATGACGCAAGCAATATGGATGCGCCGGAAATCGCGGCGGTCCTGTACGACTGATCCCTGAACACAGGGCTGAAACAGGGTGGCTCTGCACCGCGCAGGGCCACCCGATCTGCAAGGAATGAAAGATGGATCTGGGGCTGAAAGACAAGGTTGTGGTCGTGACGGGCGGCGGGTCGGGCATCGGGGCCGCGATCAGCATGGCGCTGGCCGATGAGGGCGCGATTCCCGTCATCTACGCCCGCCGCGCGCCAGAGGATGCCTTCCTCGCGCAACTGGCCGAGAAATCCCCGCGCGCGGGCTGGATCAAGGCCGATCTGTCGCTGGATGATGACTGCCGCCGCGCCGTGGCCGAAACGCACAAAGGCTGGGGGCAGGTCTATGGTCTGGTCAACAACGCGGGGGCCAATGATGGCGTCGGCCTTGATGCGGGGCCAGAGGCGTTTCGCGCCTCGCTCGACCAGAATCTGATCCATTACTACACCCTTGTCCACCTGCTGATGGATGATCTGAAGACAGCCAAGGGCGCGATTGTGAACATCAGTTCCAAAACCGCCGTTACGGGGCAGGGCGGCACCTCGGCCTATGTCGCTGCCAAGGCCGCGCAACTGGGGCTGACGCGGGAATGGGCGGCGGCGCTGGCGGGCGATGGCGTGCGCGTCAATGCCGTGATCCCGGCCGAGGTGATGACCCCGCTCTACCGCCGCTGGCTGGACACGATGGACGACCCCGCCGCCAAACTGGCCGAGATCACCGCGCGGATTCCGCTGGAGGCGCGCATGACGCTCGATACCGAAATGGCCGCCACCACCGTCTTTGCCCTGTCACCCAAGGCGGGGCATACCACCGGCCAATGGCTGTTCGTCGACGGTGGTTACACCCATCTCGACCGCGCGCTGTCCACGCTTGCACCAACGACCTGAGGCCCCAATGCCGATCAGCATCCGTCTGAACCCCGACGACAATGTCGACATCGCCCTGACCGATCTTCTGCCGGGGGCCGAGGCGCTGGGGGTGACGATGACCACCCCCGTCGCGCGCGGCCACAAGATTGCCAATCGGGCCATCACGGCGGGCGAGAACATCCGCCGCTATGGCCAGATCATCGGGGCCGCGACGCAGGATATTCCGGCGGGCGCGCATGTGCATGTGCACAACATCGCCATGTCCGACCACGCGCAGGATTACGCATTTGCCGCCGAGGCGCGTCCACTGGTCCCTGCCACCCAAGCGCGCACCTTCATGGGTTTTCGTCGCCCTGACGGCAAGGCGGGCACCCGCAACTACCTTGGCGTGCTCACCTCGGTGAACTGCTCGGGCTCCGTCGCCCGCTTCATCGCCGAAGAGGCGGAAAAGGCCGACTGGTTCAAGGCGCTGGGCAATGTCGATGGCATCGTGCCCATCGCCCATGCCTCGGGCTGCGGCATGTCGGGGTCGGACGAAGGCTACGCCACCCTGATGCGCACGCTGCAAGGCTATGCGCAGAACCCGAACTTTGGCGGCATCCTTCTGGTGGGTCTGGGCTGCGAGGTTCTGCAGATCCCCGATCTGGTGGGGCGCGGCCGCATGCGGGCCGACAACAACTTCCGCCACATGACCATCCAGCAGGTCGGCGGCACCCGCAAGACGGTGGAGCGCGGGGTCGAGGCGCTGCGCGAGATGGCCGAGATCGCCAATGCCTATGCGCGCGAACCTATCCCGGTGTCGGAACTGGTCATCGGCATGCAATGCGGCGGGTCCGACGGCTATTCCGGCATCACCGCCAACCCTGCGCTGGGCGTAGCCTCTGACCTTCTGGTGCAGCATGGCGGCACCACGATCCTGTCGGAAACCTCGGAAATCTACGGGGCCGAACACCTGTTGACCCGCCGCGCGGTCAGCGTCGAGGTCGGGCAAAAGCTGATCGACCGCATCCGCTGGTGGGAAGATTACACCGCCCGCAACAAGGGCGAGATGAACAACAACCCCAGCCCCGGCAACAAACGCGGCGGGCTGACGACCATTCTGGAAAAGTCCCTCGGCGCGGTCGCCAAGGGCGGCACCGCCCCGATGCAAGACGTGTATCTGTTCGCCGAACCCATCACCAAGAAGGGCTTCGTCTTCATGGACAGCCCCGGCTATGACCCCTGTTCGGTGACGGGCCAGATCGCATCTGGCGCAAACCTCATCGTGTTCACCACCGGACGCGGGTCGGTGTCGGGCTACAAGCCCGTGCCCTGTATCAAGGTCGCCACCAATTCCGAAATGTTCCGCCACATGGAAGAGGATATGGACCTCAACACGGGTGACATCATCGACGGTGGGGTCTCTCTGGCCGACAAGGGGCGCGAGATGTTCGAGCTGTTCATCAAGGTTGCCAGCGGCGAGGTCACCAAATCCGAAGCCCTCGGCTTTGGCGGCGCGGAATTCGTGCCTTGGCAGATCGGCGCGGTGATGTAACACCCTTGGCGCAGGGCGGGGTCGCAGCGGCGGCCCAAGGATGAAACCACGCAGACAGGAAACCCTATGGGACGGCTGAACGGCAAGACGGCTTTGGTCACAGCGGCGGGGCAGGGCATCGGCCGCGCCTCGGCGCTTGCGATGGCGCGCGAGGGCGCGCGGGTGATCGCCACCGACATCAACGCGGCGGCACTGGCCGACCTGACGGGACAGGGCCTTGAAACCCGCGTGCTGAATGTGCGCGACCCGGCCGCCATCACCGCCTTGGCGGCGGACCTGGGCCGGGTGGACGTGCTGTTCAACTGCGCGGGTTTTGTCGCCAACGGCACCATCCTCGACTGTGACGACGAACAATGGGCCTTCAGCTTCGATCTGAACGTCACCGCGATGTTTCGCATGTGCCGCGCCTTCCTGCCCGCCATGATCGAGGGCGGCGGCGGGTCCATCATCAACATGGCCTCGGTCGCCTCGTCGGTCATCGCAGCCCCCAACCGCTTTGCCTATGGCAGCACCAAGGCCGCCGTCATCGGCATGTCAAAGGCCATCGCCGCCGATTTCATCACCAAGGGCATCCGCTGCAACGCCATCTGCCCCGGCACAGTCGATACGCCATCGCTGCAGGAACGCATGGCGGCGACGGGCGATTACGAGGCCGGACGCAAGG
The DNA here is from genome assembly GCF_010915705.1 of Pseudotabrizicola algicola. Classification (GTDB taxonomy): domain Bacteria; phylum Pseudomonadota; class Alphaproteobacteria; order Rhodobacterales; family Rhodobacteraceae; genus Pseudotabrizicola; species Pseudotabrizicola algicola. The sequence continues at coordinate 448,598 of NZ_JAAIKE010000002.1, read as the reverse complement.
CGTTTCTGGCGCGCCAACCCTCTGGAAAACTTGCGCAGGCCGATGATATCGCTGCGCTTGTCGTATTTCTCGCCTCGGACGAATCGGCTTTCGTCACTGGCACGGCCAATGTCATCGACGGCGGCTGGTCGAATACTTGAAAGGATCTGACAGATGAAACTCCTCCGTCATGGCGCCCCCGGTGCCGAACGCCCCGGCCTGCTGCATAGCGACGGCACCATCCGCGACCTGACCGGCATCGTCCCCGATATCTCGGGCGCGGTCCTGTCGGATGTGGGCCTGTCGGCGCTGCGCGGCATCGATGCGGGCAAACTGCCCGTGGTGGATGCGGCGACCCGCCTTGGCCCCTGCGTGGCAGGCACCGGCAAATTCATCTGCATCGGCCTGAACTACGCCGACCACGCCGCCGAATCCGGCATGGCGGTGCCGCCGGAACCCGTCATCTTCATGAAGGCCACCAGCGCCATCTGCGGCCCGAACGACCCTATCATCATCCCCCGCACCTCCGAGAAAACCGATTGGGAGGTGGAACTGGCCGTCATCATCGGCACCAAGGCGAAATACGTCTCGGAAGCCGAGGCGCTGGATTATGTCGCGGGCTATGCGGTGGCCAATGATGTCAGCGAGCGCGCCTTCCAGACCGAACGCGCGGGGCAATGGACCAAGGGCAAAAGCTGTGACAACTACGGCCAGCTTGGCCCGTGGCTTGTCACCCGCGACGAGGTGGCCGACCCGCAGTCGCTGCCGATGTGGCTCAAGGTCAATGGCCAGACCATGCAGAACGGCTCGACCAAGACGATGGTTTACGGCGTCGCACATGTCGTCAGCTATCTGTCGCAGTTCATGACGCTGCATCCGGGCGATGTGATCTCGACAGGCACCCCGCCCGGCGTGGGCATGGGGCAGAAACCGCCGCGCTATCTGAAGGCAGGCGATGTGGTGGAACTGGGGATCGAAGGTCTCGGCACCCAGCGCCAGGATGTGATCGCAGACATCTGATCGCGCCGAACAGGACGGCCCAAGGGTGCGCCCGCGCCCTTGGGCCGCTTGCATTTCCGCCGGAAGCGGCGTCTTTTGTCTTCGGCCGATTGGCATGTTATCGATAGCAATTCCGCCGCAGATGCAGTATCCACCGCGACGCGGCGGGCCGACATGCCTGTCTGCCGTCTCGTTCCAAACTGCGACTGCGCATTGCAAAGGACTGTTCTAGATGACTGTTACACACACCGGCCTGATCGGCCTTGGCACGATGGGTGCCGCCTTGGCGCTGAACATCGCGGAAAAGGGCTTCCCGATTGCCGTGTGGAACCGCACCGCCGCAGTCACCCGTGCCTTTCACGCGGGGGCAGGGGAACTGGCCGCGCGCATCACCCCCACCGACACGCTGGAGGCACTGGTGCAGGCCATCACTCCGCCGCGCGCCATCATCCTGATGGTGCCCGCCGGACAGGCGGTCGATGACCAGATGGCGGCCCTCGCGCCGCTTTTGGGGCCCGATGATCTGGTGATCGACGCGGGCAATGCCAACTTCCGCGATACCAACCGCCGCGACGGGGCGGACCTGCCGTTCCGCTTCATGGGCATCGGCGTGTCGGGCGGCGAGGAAGGCGCGCGTCACGGCCCCGCCATCATGGCAGGCGGCCCCGATGCCGCTTGGGCGCAGATGAAACCGCTGCTGCAAGCCATCGCCGCCCGCGCAGAAGACGGCACCCCTTGCGCCGATCACATGGGGCCATCGGGCGCGGGGCATTTCGTCAAGGCCGTCCACAACGGCATCGAATATGCCGACATGCAGATGATTTCCGAGGTCTACGGCGTGATGCGTGACGGCATGGCGCTGCCCGCTGCCGACATCGCGCCGGTGTTCGACCGCTGGAACGCAGGCCCGCTGCAATCCTACCTGATCGAGATTTCCGCGCAGGTCGCCGCCGCTGCCGACCCGATTGGCGGCGGGCCGATCCTCGACATGATCGTGGATGCCGCCGGCCAGAAAGGCACCGGCCGCTGGACGGCGGTTGAAGCGCAGCATCTGGCGGCGCCAGTTCCGGTGATCGAGGCCGCCGTGATGGCGCGCAACGTCTCTGCCCGCCGCGACGAACGCGCCGCAGGTCAGGCCCGTTTCGGCGCGGCCAAGGCCAAGATCACCCTGCCGCTCGATGATCTGGAACAGGCGATGATCGCGGGCAAGATCCTGTGCTATGCTCAAGGCTTCGCCATGATGACGGCAGCGGCCAAGGAATTCGGCTGGGCGCTGGATATGCCCGCCATCGCGCGGGTCTGGCGCGCGGGGTGCATCATCCGCTCTTCCATGCTGAACGACATGGCGCAGGCGCTGGCCGAAGACCCCGCCCGCAACCTGATCCTCGCCCCGTTCTTCGCCGGGCTGCTCGACAAGGGCCTGCCCGCCCTGCGCCGCGTGGTGGCCAATGGCGCGCTTCAGGCCCTGCCGCTGCCCGCCCTGTCGGCGGGGCTTGCGTGGTTCGATCTGATGCGTCAGGCGCGCGGCACCGCCAACATGATCCAGGGCCAGCGTGACTTCTTTGGCGCGCATGGTTTTGACCGGCTGGACGGCAAGGACGCCCACCACGGCCCCTGGGGCAGCCCGGCCTGACCCCCAGCCCAATCGCAAGGATATGCCCATGAAACCCGAGCTTCTGGTAATCGCCCCGCCGCTGCAGCCCTATCTCGATGATCTGGCCGCGCGCTACACCCTGCATCGCCATGATCTTGCGGGTGCGGCAGGCAAGGCGGCCCTGCTGGCCGAGGTCGGGCCGAAGGTGCAGGCCGTCATCACCAACGGACATGAGCCGCTGACCGCCGAGATGGTCGCGGCGATGCCGGGCCTGCAACTCGTCTCTTGCGGATCTGCGGGCTATGACACCATCGATGTCGCGGCGCTGACGGCGCGGGGCATCCCGCTGACCAACACATCGGACGCGCTGGCCGATGATGTGGCCGACACCGCGCTGATGCTGACCCTTGCCGCGCGGCGCGGGATGGTGCCGGGGCATGCCTATGTCGCCTCGGGCGATTGGGGGCGGCAGGGGATGTTCCCGCTGCAATCCTCGCTGCGGGGCAAGAAACTGGGCATCGTCGGCATGGGCAAGATCGGACAGGCCATCATCCCGCGCGCCGAAGCCTCGGGCATGCAGGTGGCCTATTTCAGCCGCACCGAAAAGCCGGGGGTGAACCGTCCGTTCCAGCCCGATCTGCTGGCGTTGGCGGGCTGGGCCGATGTGCTGGTCGTCATCGTCTCGGGCGGCAAGGGCACCATGAACCTGATCGACGCCGCTGTGCTGCGCGCGCTTGGCCCGCAAGGCACGCTGGTGAACGTCAGCCGCGGGTCGGTCGTGGATGAAACCGCGCTGATCGCCGCCCTGCGTGACGGAACGCTGGGCCATGCCGCGCTGGATGTGTTCTGGAACGAACCCAACCCCGATCCCGCGCTCACGTCGCTGCCGAATGTCACGCTCTACCCGCACCACGCCAGCGGCACCCGTGAATCGCGCGCGGCCATGTCGCAACTGGCGGTCGCCAATCTGGACGCGCATTTCAGCGGCCAGCCCCTCTTGTCGCGCGTCAGCTGAGCGGCAACTGCCCGAGGATCTGGTTGATCAGCCGGTCCAGCGCAGGCGTCCGCGCCTGCCCCTTGCGCGTCATCAGCCCGTATGGCCCGACGTCGACCTGCAAGGGCGCGTCCAGCATCACATAGCCCCCATCCGGCCCCGCAAAGACATCGGTCACCGCGCGGGCGAGGGGGGCAATCGCATTGGTCTGGCGCACCACCGTCAGCGTCAGCAGGAACGACCCCGTGGTCAGCGTCTGGCGCGGCGGCGGCATGTCATGCGCGCGAAAGGCCATGTTGACGGCACGCCCGAGGGGAGAGCTTTCGGCAGGCATCACCCAGTCGAACTGCACCAGATCAGCCAGGGAAATATCCTGCCGCCCTGCCAGCGGATGCCCCTGTCGCACCAGCAGTTCCACAGGCTCGGTGTCCAGCGGCAGCACGTCGAATTCTTCCTGATCGCGCGGCTCTGACGGGCGCCCCAGCACCAGATCAAGCCGCCCCGCCCGCAACTCCTGACACAGCGGCGCCGATTGCGCGACCGACACATCGGCGGTGATGTTCGGATGCGTCAGCCGCAAGGTGCGCAGCGCGGGCAGCATCAGCCCCAGCGCAGGCGCGGTCACCGATCCCAGCCGCAAATGCCCCGCCGCACCCGAGGCAAGACCCGACACCTCGACCGTGGCCTCCTGCAACTCGGTCAATATCCGCCGCGCCCGCCGCGCCAGCGCCTCGCCCACCACCGTCAGCGCGACGCCCCGGCCTGACCGTTCGTGGATCGGCTGGCCGAGGATCTCCTCGATCTCGACAATCAGGCGTGACGCCGTGGGCTGTGACACCCCGATCAGGTCCGCCGCTGCCGTGATCCGCCGCGTGTCGGCCAGATGCGCGAGCAGGCGCAGATGCGTCATCTTCAGATGGTGCAGGGGCAGGGACATGTCTGATCCATATCAATTGTGCAGTATATGCTTCACGCAATCTCATTTGACGCTGATGTGTTGCGGCGTCAATCTCCCGCCTGATCGCGGTCCAGATGCGCAAGACGCCTCTGGAACGGACAAACCGCCGCGACGCTGCCGTGTTTCGCGGCACAAGGGAGGAGAACCTGATGAACTTCACAAAACGCGCCATCCTGAAGCTTGCGGTTGCCGCAACGCTTCTGGGCAGCCCCGCCGCCTTTGCGCAAGACAAAGGCACCGTCGGCATTTCGATGCCCACCAAATCCTCGGCCCGCTGGATTTCGGACGGGGAATCGATGGTGAAGCAGTTCACCGAAGCCGGCTATGCCACCGACCTGCAATATGCCGAAGACGATATCCCGAACCAGCTCAACCAGATCGAGAACATGATCACCAAAGGTGTGAACGTTCTGGTGATCGCCGCCATCGACGGCACCACGCTGTCGAACGCGCTGGAAAACGCCGCTGCCAGCGGCATCAAGGTCATCGCCTATGACCGTCTGATCCGCGAAAGCGGCGATGTCAGCTATTACGCCACCTTCGATAACTTCAAGGTCGGCGTGCAGCAGGCGGAATCGCTGGTCAAGGGCCTGAAAGAGCGCTTCCCTGATGTGAAGCCGTGGAACGTCGAACTCTTCGGCGGCTCGCCGGACGACAACAACGCCTTCTTCTTCTACAACGGTGCGATGTCGGTCCTGCAGCCGATGATCGACGCGGGCGAAATCGCCATCCCCTCCGGCCAGATGGGCATGGATGTGGTCGGCACCCTGCGTTGGGACGGTGCGGTCGCACAGGCCCGCATGGATAACCTTCTGTCGGCCAACTACGGCGACAAGGTCCTGCACGGCGCGCTGTCCCCCTATGACGGCCTGTCGATCGGTATCCTGTCGTCGCTGAAGGGCGTCGGCTATGGTTCGGGCGATCTGGCCATGCCGATCGTCACCGGCCAGGATGCCGAAATCCCCTCGGTGAAGTCGATGATCGCGGGCGAGCAGTATTCGACCGTGTTCAAGGACACCCGCGAACTCGCCCGCGTGACCGTGGGCATGGTCGAGGCGCTGCTGACCGGCACCGAGCCGGAAATCAACGACACCACCACCTATGACAACGGCGTCAAGGTCGTTCCGTCCTACCTGCTGGAGCCGGTTTCGGTCGATGCCTCGAACTACGAAGAAGTCCTCGTAGGCTCGGGCTACTACACCGCTGACCAGCTCAAGTAATCGGCACTGAGGTCCGGGCCTGTCTGCCACGCTCCCGGCAGACAGGCCCGGTTTTCTCCGGGGAGGGGAAGATGACAACGCTTCTGGAAATGCGCGGGATCAGCAAACTGTTCCCCGGCGTCCGCGCGCTCGATCAGGTGAACCTGTCGGTGAAAGCGGGCGAAATCCACGCGATCTGCGGCGAGAACGGTGCAGGAAAATCCACACTGATGAAGGTGCTGTCAGGGGTCTATCCCCACGGCAGCTATGACGGCGAGATCGTCTATGACGGCCAGACGCTCGAGATGAAATCCATCGCCGACAGCGAGGCCAAGGGCATCATCATCATCCATCAGGAACTGGCGCTGGTGCCGCTGCTGTCGATTGCGGAAAACCTGTTTCTGGGCAACGAGGTGGCCAAGGCGGGCGTGATCAACTGGCCGCTGGCCTTCCAGAAAACCACCCAGCTTCTGCAAAAGGTCGGTCTGAACGAGGCGCCGACCACAGTTGTGGGCAAGCTGGGCGTCGGCAAACAGCAACTGATCGAGATTGCGAAGGCGCTGGCCAAGGATGTGCGCCTGCTCATCCTCGATGAACCCACCGCCGCGCTTCAGGAAAACGACAGCCAGAAGCTGCTCGACCTGATGCTGGAGCTGAAGGCGCAAGGGGTCACGCAGATCATCATCAGCCACAAGCTGAACGAGATCGGCCGTGTCGCCGACCGCACCACCATCATCCGCGACGGCACCACCGTTTCCACGCTGAACCGCGACGAGATCACCGAAGACCGCATCATCCGCGACATGGTGGGCCGCGACATGGCGCACCGCTATCCCGCCCGCACCCCGAACCCCGGCGAGACGCTGCTGGAGGTCACTGACTGGAACGTGTTCCACCCCGACCAGAAAGACCGCCAGATGATCCGCAACGCGGGCTTCACCGTCCGCAAGGGCGAGATCGTGGGCATCGCGGGCCTGATGGGGGCAGGGCGCACCGAACTGGCGATGAGCCTGTTCGGCCACAGCTACGGGCGCAACATCAGCGGCACCGTCCGCATGGGCGGCAAGCCGGTGGATACGTCCAGCGTGACAAAGGCGGTGGCGGCAGGGCTGGCCTATGTGACCGAAGACCGCAAGGCGCTCGGCCTCATTCTCGAAGAACCGATCCTGCGCAACGTCAGCCTCGCCAACCTTGCGGGCATCGCCCTGCGCGGCGTGCTCAACCCCCGGCGCGAGGCGCAGGTGGCCGAGGATTACCGCCGCGCCATGAACATCCGCACCCCCAATGTGCAGCAAAAGGTGGTCAACCTGTCGGGCGGCAACCAGCAGAAGGTGGTTCTGTCGAAATGGCTGTTCACCGATCCGCAGGTTCTTATCCTTGACGAACCCACGCGCGGCATCGACGTGGGGGCGAAGTTTGAAATCTACAACATCATGAACCAGCTGGCCGCCGATGGCCGCGGCATCCTGATGATCAGCTCGGAAATGCCCGAGCTCTTGGGCATGTGCGACCGCATCTATGTGATGAACGAAGGCCGGATCGTCGGGGAGCTTTCCCGCGATGAGGCATCGCAGGAACGCATCATGGCCCTGATCCTGAATTCTGCTGGGAAGGCGGCGTAATACAATGTCTGAAAAGAGTTACATGGGCAGTCACCTGCGCGAATACGGAATGATCATGGCGCTGGTCGCCATCGTGTTCTTCTTCACCGTGATCGTGCGTGCCTCCATCGACGTCGACTTCCTGTCGGCACAGAACATCACCAACCTGTTCCTGCAGAACTCTTACGTCATCATCATGGCGCTGGGGATGCTGCTGGTCATCGTGGCGGGCCATATCGACCTGTCGGTCGGCTCTGTCGTGGGCTTCACCGGGGCGGTGGCGGCGGTGCTGACGGTCAATCAGGGCTGGCCGGTGCTGGCGGTGATCCCCGCCTGCCTGCTGGTCGGGGCGCTGATCGGCGCGGCGCAGGGATATTGGGTGGCCTATTGGAAAATTCCGTCCTTCATCGTCACGCTGGCAGGCATGCTGGTGTTTCGCGGCCTGACACTGTGGCTGCTCAACGGCCAGAACATCGGCCCCTTCCCGCGCTCGTTCCAGTCCCTCTCCACCGGCTTCATCCCTGACCTCTTTGGCGATGCCGATCAGGCGCTTCTGGGGATGGACCGGCTGAACGGCACCGCGCTTCTGATCGTGGTGGCCGTGGCCTTGATCGTGGTTTATCTCGGCCTGCGCAAACGCACGCAGGACGCGCTTTTCGGCATCACCCCCGAACCCGCCGTGGTGTTCTGGATCCGTAATGCCATCGTCTGCGGCGCGCTGGTCTTCGTCGGCTACAAACTGGCAATCTTCCGCGGCCTGCCCAATGTGGTCATGGTGCTGGCGGTGCTGACGGTGATCTACGCCTTCTTCACCGAGAAAACCACCAGCGGCCGCCGCATCTACGCGCTCGGCGGCAACGAGAAAGCGGCCAAGCTTTCCGGCATCAAGACCGAACGCCTCGTGTTCTTCTGCTTCGTCAACATGGGCGTTCTGGCGGCTCTGGCAGGCATGATCGTGGCCGCGCGCCTCAACTCCTCCACCCCCAAGGCGGGCGCCGGGTTCGAGCTTGATGTGATCGCCGCCGTCTTCATCGGTGGCGCGTCGATGGCGGGCGGCTCGGGCAAGATCATCGGCGTCGTGGTCGGCGCGCTGATCATGGGCGTGATGAACAACGGCATGTCGATCCTTGGCATCGGCATCGACTACCAGCAGGTCATCAAGGGGCTGGTCCTGCTCGCCGCCGTCATCTTCGACGTTTACAACAAAAACAAATGAGGGCCGCCATGCTGTTGTCGCAGATCAAGACGGAAACCGGCATCGCCGTTGTCGCCCGTGAAGGCTCAGAGGCCGCCATCGTCCAAGGCGCTGCCAGCACCTATGCGCTCGCGCTCGAGGCCGCCAATTCCGGCCGCTCCCTCGCCAGCGTGATCGCGGCCCACGGCCTTGGCCAAGCGGTCGATCTGGTGCGCGCCGCCTCCGAGGGGCGGATGCTGTCGCCCATCACCCACCCCGATCCGGCGCACCTGCACCTGACCGGCACCGGCCTGACCCATCTGGGCAGCGCCGCCACCCGTGACGCCATGCACACCAAGGCCAATGCCGAGGATGCCACCGACAGCATGAAGATGTTCCGCATGGGGCTGGAGGGCGGCAAGCCCGCCTCCGGCCCCGGCGTGCAGCCGGAATGGTTCTACAAGGGCAATGGCGTGCATCTGGTCGCTCCCGGCGCGCCGCTCACCTCCCCCGGCTTCGCGCTCGATGGCGGGGAAGAGCCGGAACTTGCGGGCATCTATGTGATCGCCGCCGATGGCACCCCCTGCCGTGTCGGCTGGGCGCTGGCGAACGAGTTTTCCGATCATGTGACCGAGCGGATCAACTACCTTTACCTCGCCCATTCCAAACTGCGGCAGGCCAGCATCGGCCCCGAGATCCTTGTGGGCGATCTGCCGCAAGACGTGCGCGGCACCAGCCGCATCCGCCGTGCAGGGTCGGTGATCTGGGAAAAACCCTTCCTGTCGGGCGAGGCGAACATGTCGCACAGCTTTGCCAATCTGGAACATCACCACTTCAAGTATGACATGTTCCGCCAGCCGGGCGATCTGCATGTGCATATGTTCGGCACCGCCACCCTGTCATTCGCCGATGGTATCCGACCCGAACCCGGTGATACCTTTGAAATCGAGGTGGCCGCCTTCGGCCTGCCGCTGACAAACCCGCTTGCCGTTGCCCCCGACACCGGGCTGCAATCGGTCCATACCCTGTGAGGATGAGATGACCTTCAAACCTGCCAAATGGCCCCGTCACCTGCGTTCACAGGAATGGTTCGGCGGCACGGGCCGCGACCAGATCTATCACCGTGGCTGGATGAAGAACCAGGGCCTGCCGCATGACCTGTTCGATGGCCGTCCCGTCATCGGCATCCTCAACACATGGTCCGAACTCACCCCCTGCAACGCGCATCTGAATGACCTTGCGCAGCGCGTGAAGCACGGGATCTACGAGGCTGGCGGCTTCCCGGTCGAAGTGCCGGTGTTCTCGGCGTCAGAATCCGCCTTCCGCCCCACCGCGATGATGTTCCGCAACCTCGCCGCCATGGCCGTGGAAGAGGCGATGCGCGGCCAGCCGATGGATGGCTGCGTGCTGCTGGTCGGCTGCGACAAGACCACGCCCTCGCTCCTGATGGCCGCCGCCTCCACCGACCTGCCCTCGATCGTCGTCACCGGCGGCCCGATGCTGAACGGCTATTACCGCAACGAACGCGTCGGCTCCGGCACCCATCTGTGGAAATTCTCCGAAGCCGTGAAAGCGGGCGAGATGACGCAAGAGGAATTCGCCGAGGCCGAGGCATCCATGTCGCGCAGCCCCGGATCGTGCAACACGATGGGCACCGCCAGCACGATGGCCTCGATGGCCGAGGCGCTTGGCATGGCCCTGTCGGGCAATGCCGCGATTCCGGCAGTCGACAGCCGCCGCCGCGTCATGGCGCAACTCACAGGCCGCCGCATCGTGCAGATGGTCAAGGATGACCTGAAGCCGTCTGATATCCTCAAGAAAGAGGCGTTCGAAAACGCCATCCGCACCAATGCCGCCATCGGCGGCAGCACCAATGCCGTGATCCACATCCTCGCCATCGCAGGCCGCGTCGGCATCGACCTGACTCTCGATGACTGGGACCGCTGCGGCCGCGACGTGCCGACGATCGTCAACCTGATGCCATCGGGCAAATACCTGATGGAGGAATTCTTCTATGCCGGCGGTCTGCCCGTCGTCATCAAGCGTCTCGGCGAGGCGGGGCTGTTGCACAAGGATGCGCTGACCGTCTCGGGCGAGACGATGTGGGATCAGGTGAAGGATGTGCGCAACCACAACGAAGACGTGATCCTGCCCACCGACAAGGCGCTGACCCAGTCGGGCGGCGTCGTGGTGCTCAAGGGCAATCTGGCCCCCAAGGGCTCGGTGCTGAAACCCTCTGCCGCCAGCCCGCACCTGATGGTGCACAGGGGCCGCGCCGTGGTGTTCGAGGACATCGACGACTACAAGGCCAAGATCAACGACCCCGATCTCGACATCGACGAAACCTGCGTCATGGTGCTGAAACATTGCGGGCCGAAGGGCTATCCCGGCATGGCCGAGGTGGGCAACATGGGCCTGCCGCCCAAGGTGCTGAAAAAGGGCATCACCGACATGGTCCGCATCTCTGACGCGCGCATGTCCGGCACGGCTTATGGGACCGTCTGCCTGCACACCTCGCCCGAAGCGGCGGCGGGTGGACCGCTTGCCGTGGTGCGCAACGGTGATTTCATCGAACTCGATGTTCCGAACCGCCGCCTGCACCTCGACATTTCCGATGAGGAACTGGCCGCCCGTCTGGCTGCATGGACCCCCACGCACCAGACCTATGAATCGGGCTACGGCTGGCTGCACCAGCAGCATGTCGAAGGAGCCGACACCGGCGCCGACCTCGCCTTCCTCAAGGGCTGCCGCGGTGCGCCCGTCGGCAAGGATTCCCACTGATGGCAGACCGGCAGAACCTCGCCCTCGTCGGCATCGGCAAGATCGCGGTGGACCAACACGTCCCCGCCCTTGCCGCCAGTCCCGACTGGCAACTGGCCGCCACGGTGTCCCGCGCTGGCACGGTTGACGGGGTCGAGGTCTTCACCAGCATGGAAACCATGCTGGAGGCGCGGCCCGACATCACCACCGTCTCGCTCGCCATCCCTCCGGTGCCGCGCTTTGCCTATGCACAGGCGGCCCTGCGTGCCGGTCGCCACGTCATGCTGGAAAAGCCGCCCGGTGCCACACTGGCGGAAGTCCACGCCCTGCGAGCCCTTGCCGCCGAACAGGGCGTCACGCTCTACACCACATGGCACAGCCGCATGGCCCATGCGGTCGCGCCCGCCAAGGCATGGCTGGCCGGTAAAACCATCACCCGCGCCCATATCACATGGCGCGAGGATGTGCGCAAATGGCATCCCGGTCAGGACTGGGTGTTCGAACCGGGCGGCATGGGTGTCTTCGATCCCGGCATCAATGCGCTGTCGATCCTCACCGAAATCCTGCCGGCCCCTGTGCATCTGCAATCGGCGGAACTCGAATTCCCCGCCAACCGCCAGACCCCAATCGCCGCGCGCCTGCACTTCTCGGGCAATGTCACCGCCGATTTCGACTGGCGGCAAACCGGCCCCCAGACCTGGGACATGGAGTTTGATACCACCGCAGGCCCGATGGCGCTGCGCATGGGCGGCAATGTGCTGGAAATCGGCGGGCAACCTTCACAGGGTGAAAACACCATCATGGATGAATACCCCGCCCTCTACGCCCGCATGGCCGAACTGGTCGCCGCAGGCCGGTCCGAGGTGGACCTTGCCCCGATGGTCCACGTCGCCGACGCGCTAACCCTCGGCAAACGCATCGTCACAGACGCATTCCACTTCTGACCCCCTTCATCTGTTCATAAATATCCCACGGGGGGGTCGGGGGGTGTGAAACCCCCCGGTCCGCCGCAAAAATCGGAGACCGACATGCTGACAGGCAAGCACCTCATCGCGGGCGACTGGATCGCCGGGGCGACCACCTTCGCCTCCACCCCGGCCCACGGCCCTGCCCATGATTTCGCCGTCGGCACGCCCGCGCTGGTGGATCAGGCCTGCGCCGCCGCAGCTGCCGCTTTCCCCGCCTTCGCCGCCACCTCGCGCGAAGACCGCGCCCGCTTTCTCGAGGCCATCGCCGACGAGCTCGAGGCCCGCGCCGATGCCATCACGGAAATCGGCACGCAGGAAACCGGCCTGCCCGCCGCCCGCCTGCAGGGCGAGCGCGGGCGCACCACCGGCCAGTTGCGCCTCTTTGCCAGCCACATCCGCGCGGGGGGCTACCTCGACCGCCGCCACGATGCCGCCCTGCCAGACCGTCAGCCGCTCCCGCGCCCTGACCTGAAGATGGTGCAGCGCCCCATCGGTCCCGTCGCGGTGTTCGGGGCCTCCAACTTCCCGCTCGCCTTCTCGGTGGCGGGGGGCGACACCGCAAGCGCCCTCGCCGCCGGATGCCCTGTCGTGGTCAAGGGCCACTCTGCCCACCCCGGCACCGGCGAGATCGTGGCGCAAGCCATCGACGCGGCGCGGAAATCCTGCAACATGCCTGCGGGCGTGTTCAGCCTCGTGCAAGGCGGCAAGCGTGACGTGGGCGAGGCGCTGGTGCAGCATCCCGCGATCCGCGCGGTCGGCTTCACCGGCTCGCTCGGCGGAGGGCGCGCGCTTTTCAACCTCTGCGCCCAACGCCCCGACCCGATCCCCTTCTTCGGCGAACTGGGCAGCGTGAACCCGATGTTCCTCCTGCCCGCCGCGCTGGAGGCGCGGGGCGATGCCATCGCCAAGGGCTGGGCCGCCAGCCTGACGATGGGCGCAGGCCAGTTCTGCACCAACCCCGGCATCGCCGTGCTGATCGACGGGCCGCAGGCCGATGCCTTCGCCGCCGCCGCCCGCAGCGCGCTTGAACCCGTGGCCGCGCAGACCATGCTCACCGATGGCATGGCCGAGGCCTACCGCGCAGGGCGCGACCGTGTCGCCGCAGCCGCCGGGGTGCGCAGCCTGCTGGCCACCACCTGCGACGGGCGTGCCGCAACCCCCAACCTGTTCGAGGTGTCAGGCACCGACTGGCTTGCCGACCACATGCTGGCAGAAGAGGTGTTCGGCCCGCTCGGCCTGATCCTGCGGGTAAAGGATGCCTCGGAAATGCAGGCGATTGCCGAAAGCCTGCAGGGCCAGTTGACCTGCACCCTGCATCTGGATGAGGCCGACACCGCCCTCGGCCAAACCCTTCTGCCCGTTCTGGAGCGCAAGGCGGGCCGCATCCTTGCCAACGGCTTCCCGACGGGCGTCGAGGTGGCCGACAGCATGGTCCACGGCGGTCCCTATCCGGCTAGCACCAACTTTGGCGCCACCTCGGTCGGCACCCTGTCCATCCGCCGCTGGCTGCGTCCGGTCTGCTACCAGAACCTGCCCGAGGCGCTGCTGCCCGCCGATCTGCGCTAGGCGACCTTCGCTAGGCGGCGATTTCCTCGATATCGACGCTGTGGCTGCCGGAGTGGTGTCCGTCCAGCCGCAGCCGGCCCGTGACAGGGGCCACATCGTCATAATCGCGTCCAAAACCCACGTCGATGTGGTCATTGCGGACAAAGCAGGCATTGGTCGGGTCGTAATCGATCCAGCCCGTTTCCGCCCCCGCCCAGGCCCGCACCCAGGCATGCATGGCATCCGCGCCGATCAGGCGCGGTTGCCCCGGTGGCGGCAGGGTGCGCAGATAGCCCGCCACATAGGCCGCAGGCACCCCCAGCGCGCGCAATCCCCCCACCATGATCTGCGCGAAATCCTGACAGACCCCGCGTTGCAGGGCAAAGGCCGCCTCTGGCGCGGTGTCCACATGGGTGGCCTCGGCATCGAACGCCATATGCGCATGAACCGCGCGCCCCAGCGCCTCGACCAACCCGCGCACGGTCAACCCCGCGGCAGCATGGGCGCGGGCAAAATCGGCAATGCGCGGCGCGGCGGCAATCCGGCGCGAGGGTTGCGTGAAATGATGCGGCGAGTCCGGCCCGACGCCACGACAGGCCGCCACCTCGGCGGCCAGACCTTCCAGCGGCGGCGACAGATCCAGCAGGCTGTCATCCACCGCCCGTTCCACCACCGCCTGCATCGTCAGGTCCAGACTGACCAGTCCCGGCGGCATCGCGGCTTCGATCACGCGGGTGCCGAAGAAATCGCGGAACGTGCCGCGCTCGCCCACCTCGGGGGCAAAGTCGTAATGCACGTCCCGCACGCGCTGCACCCCCGGAATATCGGCGGGCAGAATGCGGAACAACTGCCGCCCAGCCCCGGTCGGGCGGTTGAAGTCATAGCGGATCGTCTGCCGCAGGGCATAAAGCGTCATCGCAAGTAGGCTCCGGTCAGCAGGTCCGAGATCGCCGCCAGATTGCCCCGCAAGGCCTGCAAGCTCTCGGTCGTCAGCGTCTCCGGCGTGGCCGTCGCAATCTCCACCTGCGTGCGCAGCATCGCGCGGCCCAGTTCGGACAACTGGCCATGTGTCGCCGCCCCCGGCAGCGCCTGCACCTGCGCGCTCAGACCGTCGATGAGGTGCCGCAGCGAACGCGGGTTCATCGGGTCCAGCGCCAGAAGGTCAATCACGGTCTCGCGGGACGATCCCACGCTGAAGCGGCGGCGATGCGTCAGCACGCTGTCGCCAAGCTCGATGCACAGGTCCAGACCGCCCACAGGTGCCTTCTCGTCGGCAAATACCGCCAAGGCTCCGCACATCGCCAGGGCGCGTTCGAGTTGCCGCCCGATCGACAGGAACCGCCAGCCGAAAAAGCGATACATGTTCTCATGCACCAGCCCCGAGAACCCCGCCAGTTTGCGCAGCAGGGCAGACAGAGCCCGCGCGGCATCATCACCCGGTTCCACCTGCCCGGCCATCCGCCGCGCGGTCTTGTCCAGATCGTTCAGCGCCGACCAGCCATCGGGCGAAAAGCGGTCGCGCACCTGCCCTGCGGTGGCCACCGCCGCGCCCAGCGTGGTCAGCAACCCCGGCGACAGCCCGGCCGCGCCATCCACATCATAGGTCGCCAGCAGCGCATCCATCTGCCTCTGCAGCGGCAGCGCCGCCCGCCCGCCTTCGGCCAAGCGGTTGTGTCGCGCGCGGAGCAGCCGGATGATGCCCTCGGTCCGCTCCACATAGCGGCCCAGCCAGAACAGGTTGTCCGCCGCCCGCGCGGGAAGCGCCCCCGGCGTGCTGCGCAGATAGGGCTCGGCCGGCGCAACCATGCTGACGGCGGGCACCTCGTCCTTGCTGACGATCCAGACATCCGCCGCGCTGCCGCCGCGCTGCATGGCCAGCGCGGTCGGGTCCTGTGATGCACCGATGCGGGCAAAGCCGCCCTGCATCACCTGCCACCCTGCGGCGGTGCGTGCCAGAAACACCCGCAGGCTCATCGGGCGCGGCACGATCTGCCCGTCGATCAGCGCGGGCGTGGTCGACAGTGTCACCGCCTCTTGCGCCACAAGGTCCGCCCCCTGCGTCGCAAGCCGCGCGGCCAGCGCCTCGGGGGCCAGTGTTGCCGCCGCCGTGCTTTCACCCTGCCTGTCAAAGGGCAAGCCTGTGCCCAGCGCCGCCGACAGCACCAGACGGTCCTGCGCCGCCATCACCTGCGCCCGCTCCGCCGCCCCGCCGCACCACCATGTGGCGATGTTCGGAATCGCCAGCGGCGCGCCTGTCAGGTGCAGCGACAGGCTCGGCAAAAAGGCCATCAGCGCCCGCGTCTCGAGCACGCCCGAGCCGAGCGAGTTGACCATGGTCAGCCCGCCCTGCCGCAGCGCCGCCACCATGCCCGGCGTGCCGATGCGCGAGGCAGGGTCCAGTTCCAGCGGGTCGGCATAGCTGCCATCCAGCCGCCGCCACAGCACATCCAGCGGCCGCAACCCCGACACGGTCCGCACCATCAGCCGCCCGTCGGCAACCGTCAGGTCCTCTCCCTCGACAAGGCTCACGCCCATATAGCGCGCGATCCACGCCTGCTCGAAATAGGTCTCGTTCAGAGGCCCCGGTGTCATGATCGCCACGCGCCCGTCGCGCGCGCCGCGCAGACCCAGCAGCGCATCGCGGAAATCGCGGAAAAATCCGGCCAGCCGATGCACGTTCAGCGCGTCAAACACATCGGAATAGGCCCGTGCGGTCGCCACGCGGTTTTCCAGCGCGTAACCTGCACCCGAAGGCGCTTGCGTGCGGTCGGCCAGCACCCACCAGCGCCCGTCCGGCCCCCGCCCGATTTCAAAGGCCAGAAAATGCAGGAAATGCCCCGAGGCCGGACGCACCCCCACCAAGGGCCGCAGCCATTCCGGATTGCCCGCGACCAGCGCGGCGGGCAGATGCCCGTCGGCCACCAGCCGGTTCTCGCCATACAGATCGGCCATCACCGCTTCCAGCAGGTCGGCCCGCTGGATCAGCGCGGGGGCCAGCTCGGCCCAATCCGCCTCGTGGATCAGCACCGGCACATGGCTCAGCGGCCAAGGCCGCTCGACCGACTGGCCGGACCCGTATTGGCGATAAAACACGCCGGAATCGCGCAGGTACTGGTCCGCCCGCCCTGTGGCGCGGGTCAGGGCATCATCCGACAGCGATTGCAGATGCGCGACCAGCGGCTGCCACAAAGGCCGCAAAGAGCCATCGGCAGTCACCAACTCGTCTGGCACCCCCGGCAAGGCCCGATAGGCGGACAACCCGCGATCCCGCGTCTTGCCCGGCCTGCCTGTCGCTGCCTTTGCCGTCCCGGTGCTGTCCATCGCCGGACTACAGCCCGATCGGCCGCCGCAGGTCAAGGGTCAGCGGAAACTCGCGGTGCGGGCGCTCGGCCTGCGGGCGCACATGATGCCCGGGCCGATGCCCGTTCGGCTCGAACCGTGCAAGGCGGCGCGCCTCGGCCTCGTTGCCGTTCACCGGGAAGGTGTCGTAATTGCGCCCGCCCGGATGCGCCACATGATAGACGCAGCCGCCCAAGGGCCGCCCTGACCATGTGTCGAAGATGTCGAAGGCCAGCGGCGCATCGACCGGCAGCACGGGGTGCATCGCGGATGACGGCTGCCACGCCTTGTAGCGCACACCCGCCACCGCTTCGCCCGCACCCACCGACGTCAGCGGGGCAACGCGCCCGTTGCACAGCACCTGATAACGGGTCGGGTCGGGCGCGCGCAGCTTGACCTGAAGCCGCTCGGTCGAACTGTCGGTATAGCGCACCGTGCCGCCAATCGCGCCGGTCTCGCCCAGCACATGCCAAGGCTCCAGCGCCTGCCGCAATTCCAGATGCACGCCCTCGTATTCGACCTCGCCGCAGAACGGAAAGCGGAACTCGGCCTGCGCCTTGAACCAGTCCTCGCGCAGCGGAAACCCGTGCTGCGCCAGATCGGCCAGCACGTCGCGGAAATCCTGCCAGACGTGATGCGGCAGCATGAAACGGTCATGCAGGGCCGTGCCCCAGCGGGTCAGCTCCCCCTTGGCCGGGTTGGCCCAGAACCGCGCGATCAGCGCCCGGATCAGCAATTGCTGCGACAGGCTCATGCGCGCATCCGGCGGCATCTCGAACCCGCGGAACTCGACCAGACCCAGACGCCCCGTCGGCCCGTCGGGGGAATACAGCTTGTCGATGCAAATCTCGGCGCGATGGGTGTTGCCCGTCACATCCGTCAGCATGTTGCGCAGCAAACGGTCCACCAGCCACGGCATCGGCGGGGTGCCTTCGCCCGGCGCGGGGATCTGCGCCAGCGCGATCTCCATCTCATAGAGCGCATCATGCCGCGCCTCGTCGATGCGCGGGGCCTGTGATGTCGGCCCGATGAACAGCCCCGAGAACAGGTAAGACAGCGACGGGTGCCGGTTCCAGTGCAGGATCAGGCTGCGCAACAGGTCTGGCCGCCGCAGGAAGGGGCTGTCATTCGGCGTCGCCCCGCCGACCACCACATGGTTGCCGCCTCCCGTTCCGGCGTGCTTGCCGTCGATCATGAACTTGTCGGCGCCAAGGCGGCAGAGCCGCGCCTCCTCATAGATCGCGCTCGTGATGTCCACGCACTCCTGCCAGTTCTGCGCCGGATGCACGTTCACCTCGATCACCCCCGGATCGGGGGCCACGCGGATCACGTTCAGGCGCGGATCATGCGGCGGCGCATAGCCCTCGATATGCACCTGAAGCCCCAGTTTCTTCGCGGCAGCCTCCGCCGCGCGCACCAGATCGAGATAATCCTCGACCGACACCACCGGCGGCATGAACACGCACAGCCGCCCGTCGCGCGGTTCCACCGACAGGGCAGTGCGGATATGCCCGTCCACCTCGAAGGCGGGCGATCCCTGTTCCACCTGCGCGCCCTGCGCCCCGCTGGCCGTAAAACTGGCCGAGGCTTGCGGGCGCGACTCCGTCACTTCCGGGCTGTTTGGCACCGGCAGGGGCGGGCGCTCCACCGTCGGGTCCACCGGATTGATGTAGGGGTATTGCGACGCAGGCAGCCACGGCAGGCTTTCCAGCGGCAAACGGTATCCCACCGGACTGTCCCCCGGCACAAGGAACATATGCCCGCGCCGCAGCCGCCACTTCTCGGTGCGCCACCGCCGCCCCGACGCGCGGCTTTGCCAGCTTTGCACCGGCAGCACAAAGCCCGAAGGGTTGGTCAGCCCGCGATTGAACACGGTGGCCAGACGGTGCCGCTCCTCGGGGTCCTTCAGCTTTGAATTGGCGGGCGTCACGTTGTCGGGCAGGTTCGCCTCTTTCACCAGCCATTGCGCGGGGTCTTCATAGGCGGGCAGAATGCACTCCGGCTCCAGCGCCAGATCATCCGCGATCTGCCGGAGCAGCCGTTCCGCATCCGCTGTCGTCACCCCCGTCTGCGCGCCTTCTTCGGCGATCAGCGCAGGGTCCGACCAGATCGGATGCCCGTCGGTCCGCCAGTAAAGCGAAAACGTCCAGCGCGGCAGGCTCTCCCCCGGATACCACTTGCCCTGCCCGTAATGCAGGAACCCCCCCGGCGCGAAGCGATCCCGCAAGCGCCGGATCAGCCTGTCGGCCAGCACCCGCTTGGTCGGGCCCACGGCGGCGGTGTTCCACTCGTCCGCCTCGAAATCATCAATGGAAACAAAGGTCGGCTCGCCACCCATCGTCAGGCGCACATCGCCCGTCTCCAGCGCGGCATCCACCTTCTGCCCCAGCGCGTTCAACTCCTCCCAGGCCTCATCGCTGAACGGCTTGGTGATGCGCGGATGCTCGGCCACCCGCGCCACCGTCATGTCAAAGGCGAAGTCCACCTCGGCAAAGCTCGCCATGCCCGAAATCGGCGCGGCGTTGCGGTAATGGGGCGTCGCGGCCAGCGGAATATGGCTCTCGCCCGCCAGCAACCCGCTGGTCGGGTCCAGCCCCACCCAACCCGCGCCGGGCAGATAGACCTCGCACCATGCGTGCAGGTCGGTGAAATCCACCTCGGTCCCCGAAGGCCCGTCCAGCGCCTTCAGGTCCGGTTTCAGCTGGATCAGATAGCCCGACACAAAGCGCGCCGCAAAACCGAAATGCCGCAGCGCCTGAACCAGAAGCCAGCTCGAATCCCGGCACGATCCGCTTTGCAGCCCCAGCGTCTCCTCGGGCGTCTGCACGCCCGGCTCCATCCGGATGGTATAGCGCAGCGTATTGGCCACCCGCGCATTCAGGTTCACCACGAAATCGACGCTGCGCACCCGGTCCTTCGGCACCGACGCAAGAAACGCCTGCAACAGCGGCCCCGCCACGTCCTTGCGGCGGTAGATCTCCAGATCCTCGACCAGATCGGCCGGATATTCGAACGGCCAATGCTCGGCCGCTTCCTCGACAAAGAAATCGAACGGATTGTACACCGTCATGTCGGCGACCAGATCGACCTCTATCTTGAACTCTGTCACCGGTTCGGGAAACACGAACCGCGCCAGCCAGTTGCCGAACGGGTCCTGCTGATGGTTCACGAAATGCCCGCCCGGGCTGACCTTCAGGGAATGGGAAATCACCCGCGTCCGGCTGTGCGGGGCAGGGCGCAGGCGGATGACCTGCGGCCCCAGCGTCACCGGGCGATCGTATTTGTAATGGGTCAGATGGTGGATCGCGGCCTTGATCGACATTCGGTCACTTCTCGTAAGGTCTGGCCCTGAATAACAGCAGGCGCGGCCTGGGTCTGGATATCGCCTTGTATGGCACGTCTTGCGCGCGGATGTCGCCCAAAACTCTCCCGAAAGCCGAAACTCTGCACAAAACTTGGGCGCCGCGCAAACAAACACCCGCCCCCACCTGTTTCCGCCTCATCAACGATCCCTCCGAATTCCTCGGATAGAACGCATCAACGCCGCGATCCTGCCCGAATTGAGCGTCACTAACAGGCGGATAAACCCATAGAGCTGCCAGCTGGGGAAAAGTGATGGACCGACTGACTGAAATGGAAGCCTTTGCCACGGTCGTAGACCAGGGCGGCTTTACCGACGCTGCCAAGAAGATGGGGATTTCCAAATCTGCCGTCTCGAAGCATGTCTCGGCTCTGGAGGCGCGCTTGGGGGCGCGGCTTTTGAACCGCACGACACGTCGCGTATCGCCCACGGAAATTGGCCTTGCCTATTACGACCGCGCCCGCCGCGTTCTCAACGATGCTGGCGAGGCAGATGCCCTTGTCACCTCCATGCAATCTGCCCCCTCGGGCCTGCTGCGCATTTCGGTGGCGACAGATTTCGGCGTGAACCTGCTTTCGCCCATTCTGGGGGATTTCCTGCTCGAATACCCCGATATCACCGTGAACATGGTGCTGAACAACCGCTATGTCGAACTCATCAGCGAAGGCTTCGACATGGCCATCCGCGTGGGCGATCTGGAAGACAGCAGCCTGCGTGCCCGCAAGCTGACCGACACCACCAAGCGGATGATCGCATCGCCCAGCTATTTCCAGCGCTACGGCCGTCCGATGAAGATCGACGACCTGAACGAACACAAATTGCTGCACTATTCCAATCAGGCCAACGGCAACGTGTGGAAAATCACCGCGCCCTCGGGCGAAAAGCGGCAGGTCCGCACGGCGGGCTGGCTGACGGTCAATGACGGGCAATCGCTTCTGAACGCTGCGATTTCCGGTCTTGGCATCGCCTATCTGCCCAGCTTCCTCTATGCCGACGCGATGAAGGACGGTCTGGTGGAAGAGGCGCTGCCGGGTCTGCCGACCGAAGTTCTGGGCATCTATGCCGTCTACCCGCCGGGCCGCTTCACCCAGCCCAAGGTGAGGGCCTTCATCGATTTTCTGGCGCGTCGTTATGCCGACAAGGGCCCCGACGCCTGGTAACGCCTTCCCCCCGCCATCCTCAAGGCGCGACTTGGGTCGAGGTCACCATGACCTCGACCCTTCTGTTTTTCTCGCGTCCCGCCTCGTCCAGATTGCTTGCGCGCGGCGACAGATAGCCGACGCCCTGCGCCTCAATCTGCGCGGCCGGAATCCCCGCCTGCCGGATCAGATATTGCCGCACCGCATCGGCCCGCTTGCGCGACAGGGCGATATTGCCCTCCAGCCCGCCCGAGGCATCGGTATGCCCGACCAACGCCACCGTCAGCGCCGGATTTTCCCGCAGCCAGTCTGCCAACTCCTGCAAGGACGCATATTGCCCTTCGACCAGGGCTGCCGAACCCGAGGCAAACACCAGATCCTCCAGCGCCACCGCGCCGCCGGTCAACAACCGCTCTCCCAAAGCGGTGCCTGTCACATCCCTGCCCCCGTCGGGTGCGGGTTGCACCGTGGGCGTCGCCGCAACGGGGGCGGTGCCTGCGCCCGCCGCCGCATTGGCCGCCTTGGTCGAGGCGCTCAGCAGCGGAGCTGTTCCAGCCGCGCCGCCGACATGGATCATCTGCACAAACCCCGCTGCCGCCGTGCGGCTGACGATCAGGCTCACCACCTCTGCCCCGCGCTCTGCCGCGAAGTAACGGTAATCGCCCAGATCGACATGCATTTCCGGCTCTGGCAAGATCAGGATGCCATAGCGGAAATCGAACCCGCCGCAGCTTGCCGCCTCGCATTCGAACACGGGCCGGAACCCGGCCGCCAGAAGCTGCGCCCGCAGCGGCGCCAGCAATTCAAGCGTCGTCAGTCCCGCCGCATCGATCCGCCACGCGGTCTGGTGCAGCGGCCCCTCGACCATCCGTGTCGGGACTTTCCCGTCAGAAAAGGCGGCAATCGGCAGCGCATAAGAGGTCAGCGCTTCGGACTTTCCCGCGCTGGGCACCGCCGCAAAGGGCATGTCCAGCGTAATCGCCCCGGCCCGCTCCGCAGCGGCCAGCAGCGTGAGCGCAAGCACTGCGCATAGGGTCGTTCCGGTCTGCTTCACCTGCCGTGCGCCTCTTCGGGCCTATCTCTGCCGATAGTGATATCCTCCCACAACTTGCATCCCCAGGGAAGCATAGAGCTTGCGGGCAGGCGCGTTAGCGACCGTGACGACCAAAGCCAGCCGCGTCGCCCCGTTTTCTTGCGCCCAAGCGGCGGCACTGCGCAAAATGTTGTGCGCGGAACCCTGCCGACGCCGCGCAGGCCGCACCTCCAGCGCGTGCAACATCGCCACATCGCCGCTGATCGCCACGAAGGCCACGCCCGAGGGTGCGTCCCCCGTGCGGCCCAGAACCGCAGATTTCGGACCTGCCGCCCTGTGCATCACCGCAAGGCGTGCCGGACCGACCCCGGCCTCTGCCCAGATCTCGGCGCAGATCGCCAGCGGCGGCCAATGCGCAAAGCCGCTCATCGGCGGGGCGGGCGGATCGGCCAGCGCGGCACAAGGGGCGGCATAGGCCACCACCGGGTCCACCACCCGGTAGCCACGCGCCTGCAAGGCCTGATCCAGCAGGACATCCCCCTCGCGGATGGCGAACAACGGCGCTTGCCCCAGCGCCGCCATCGCCGCCTCGGCCTCCGGAATGTCCTCGTCCCGCCACGTGGGTCCGGCGGTGGCCGCCGAAACCCGCTTGCCGCCGCCTTGGCCGTCGCGAATGCACCACGGCCCCAGCGCAAAGGTCCGCGCGGGGGGCCATGTCTGCTCCATCGCTTCGGCCAGCGCCTCCGGCGTCATCCGAACAGGGCCGCCAGACGCGTCATCGCCTCATCGATCCGCGCGGCATCGGTCCCGCGGATCACCAGATTGGTGCCATGCGCGCCGTTCTGGATAAACGGGTAAGACCCCATGCTCAGATCCGGATATTCCGCCGCCAGCGCCCCGAACGGCCCCGCCACCTCGCCTTCGCCCCGGTTGACGCGCAGCGACTGGCTCAGCAGGGGAGCGCCTCCGGTCAGCGTCGGCATCACGCTGGCCACCATCGCCTGAAAGATGTTCGGAACCCCTGCCATCACATGCACATTGCCCAGCGTGAACCCCGGTGCCGTGCTTACGGGGTTGTCGATCAGCGTCGCGCCATCGGGGATGCGCGCCATCTGCCGCCGCGCCGCATTGAACTCCAGCCCTGCACGTTCGTAATGCGCCGCAAGCAAGGCCAGCGCGTCCGCCCGCTGGCTGATGCCCACACCAAAGGCCGCAGCAATCGCCTCGGCGGTGATGTCGTCATGCGTCGGCCCGATCCCGCCACTGGTGAACACATGGTCATGGCTGGCCCGCAAGGTGTTGACCGCCGCGATGATGGCGGGTGCCTCATCGGCCACCACCCGCGCCTCCATCAGCCGGATCCCGTGCCGGGTCAATTCGCCCGCCAGATAATGCATGTTGGAATCGCGCGTCCGCCCCGAGAGGATTTCGTCGCCGATCACCAACATTGCCGCCGTTGGGTTTGCCATTCTGCCCCTCCTTCGCAGTTGCCTCGCACGGGTATAGACCTTGCCCGCGTGGTTTCAATCCACGCAAATGCCCCTCTGCGGGATTCCGGTCCGCACAGAGGCAGCGATGGAAGCCCCCTCCTGCGGCGCGCCGGCCTGACCCGGACGCTGCAGCCTCCTGCCCCTCTGGTCTTTCGGGGCTATTTTGCCTATGCAGACAGCAGGCAAAGGAATTCTGGCATGAACGACACACACGGACGCGTCACCAAAGACGGAATCCGCATTTATGACTCCGCCGATTTCGCGGGCATGCGCGCTGCCGGGCGGGTCGCGGCCGAGATTCTGGATGCGGTCGCCCCTCTTGTCACACCGGGTGTCACCACGGCGCAGCTTGACGACTTCATCCGCGAAGACATCGTCCGGCGCGGGGTCACCTCGGCCACCATCGGCTACAAGGGCTATCAGCACGCCTCCTGCATCTCGGTCAACCATGTGGTCTGCCACGGGATCCCGGGGGCCAAGGTTCTGGCGGACGGCGATATCCTCAACATCGACGTCACCGTGATCGTGGACGGCTGGTTCGGCGATACCAGCCGGATGTATGTGGCCGGAACCCTGCCGCGCAAGGCGGAACGGCTGATCGATGTCACGCATGAAGGTCTGATGCGCGGCATCGCCGCCGTGAAACCCGGCAACACCTTTGGCGACATCGGCCACGCCATTCAGGCCTATGTCGAGGCGAACCGCATGTCGGTGGTGCGCGATTTCTGCGGCCACGGGCTTGGCCGCGTCTTCCACGCACCGCCCAACGTGCTGCATTACGGGCGCCCCGGCAGCGGGCCGGTGCTCGAGGAGGGCATGTTCTTCACCATCGAGCCGATGGTGAACCTTGGCCGGCCGGAGACCAAGGTGCTTTCCGACGACTGGACGGCGGTCACCCGCGACAAATCGCTTTCCGCGCAGTTCGAACATTCGGTCGGTGTCACCGCCACGGGCTGCGAGATTTTCACCCTCTCCCCCGCCGGGCGCTTACACCCCACCTGGGGCTGACGGGCGGGCGCGTCTTGTGCCGCCCCCGAACAGCGCGCAGAGGGCGGCCCACAATCTCCGCAAGACACCGCGGGAGCCCATCAATTGACCACAAAATCAGCGTGAAGCGCGCCCGCCGCCTTTATGCTTTTCAGAATGTCGATCATGTCATGCGGGGCGACACCCAGCGCATTCAGCCCCGCCACCAGTTCTGACAGCGACGTGCCGCCCGAAACCTCTGCCAGGCCGGTGCCCGGGTCACGGTTGATATTGGCATTGGTGCGCGGCACCACCATCGTCTCGCCTTCGGCAAAGGGGTTGGGCTGCACCACCATCGGCGCCTCCTCGATCCGCAGCGTCAGGTTGCCCTGTGCCACCGCGACCCGGCTGATCCGCACGTCCTGCCCGATCACGATGGTGCCGGACCGCTGGTCGACAACCACCCGTGCCCGCGTCTCGGGCGTCAGCAGCAGGTTCTCGACCCGCCCGATCACATGCGCGGGGGATCGCATCCCCGCCGCCTCCACATTCAGCTCCACCGTGCCTGCGTCCAGCATCATCGCGATGCGCCGACCGAATTCGCGGTTCAGCACCGCCTCGATCCGCGCTGCGGTGGTGAAGTCGGGGCTGCGCAGGGCCAGCCGCACCGATTGCAGCGTGGTGAAATCAAAATCGATCTCCCGCTCCACCCGCGCGCCTGACGGGATGACCCCCGCCGTCGGCACCCCTTGCACCACACGCGCCGCCTGTCCCTCGGCGGCTATCCCGCCTGCGATGATGGTGCCTTGCGCCACCGCATAGATCTGCCCGTCGGCCCCGTTGAGAGGGGTCATCACCAGCGTGCCGCCCAACAGGCTCTTGGAATCGCCGATGGCCGAGACGGTTACATCAATCCGCCCGCCCGCCCGCGCAAAGGGGGGCAGGCTGGCGGTGACGAAAACCGCTGCCACATTCTTGGGGCGATACGCTTCTCCGGCCACGTTCACGCCCAGCCGTTCCAGCAGGTTTGACATGATCTCTTCGGTAAAGGGGGCATTGCGGATGCCATCCCCGGTGCCGTTCAGACCGACGACCAGCCCGTATCCCACCAGATCATTGCCGCGCACGCCGTCAAACTCGACCAGATCCTTGATCCGCACCGCATCGGCCAGCGCAGGGCCGCAGCACAACAGTGTCAGCAGCAGCATCAGTCGCCCGATCATCGCAGGAAATCCGTCAAGGACAGCCGCGAGAGGCGGGCAGTGATCGCGAACATGGTTTCCAGATTGGTCTGCACCGCCTCCAACTCCATTGCCAGCCGTTCCGGATCGCTGCGGATCAGGTCCGCCTGCGCCATTTCATGCATCAGCAGGTCTGCCGCGTTGCGGCTTTGCGCCGCCTCGATCCGGCCTTCGCTGATGCCCACCCGCGCGGCGAGGGTCGTCACCTTTTCCTGCCCGCCCAGAAGCCTTTCGGCCGAGAGACGCGCCAGCGCCTTTGCCTCCTGCAAGGGCAGGCCAAGGGCGCTGTCGGTGATCAGTGCCGCC
Source organism: Pseudotabrizicola algicola (assembly GCF_010915705.1). Classification (GTDB taxonomy): domain Bacteria; phylum Pseudomonadota; class Alphaproteobacteria; order Rhodobacterales; family Rhodobacteraceae; genus Pseudotabrizicola; species Pseudotabrizicola algicola. The sequence continues at coordinate 421,952 of NZ_JAAIKE010000002.1, read as the reverse complement.
GCAGCCAATCCGCCCAGCACATGGCGCAGCGCAGGGTCTTCGGCGGTGACGCCAAGCCAGACCCGGTCCTTGGCCGAGATGGCCACATCGCCGAGGGCCGCACCACCCTGATAGGTTGTGGCGGCATAGCCGCCGGGCGCGTCAAACCACGCCTCGATCCGGGCCATCGCCTCTCCGGCGGTGTTCGCCCCCGCCAGATTGCCGCGCAGCGCGGTCAGGATCGTCTCGGCCCCTGCCACCGCGGGGCGGTCAACGGCCTGCCCCGCGAACAGCGACCGCCCCCCGACAGAGGTGTTCAGGGTGGCCAGCACCGTCTCCAGCCGCCCGCGCGCGTTTTCTGTCGCCAGACCGATCTGATCCAGCAGGTTGAGTTGCGACGCCCCCAGCAACGGCGACACCATTGCCTGCGCGGTGCCCGAAATCAGTTCCAGCGCCGCCTGTGTGGCGCCTGCCTGTGCGGCGGCTTCGCGTGCGGCGGATTGATACCCCGCCGTCACGACGCGCGCGCGCGATTCAGACATCAGCCGCGCCATATCGCCGGACAGCGTCGCGCCCACATCGGCCACCTGTCCCGAGGCGAGTTCGCGCGTGATCCGGCCCGCCTCGCCCTTCAGCCGCCCCGTCTGTGACTTCAAAAGAAAGGATTGCGCCAGATCACCCAGTGAAATCAGTGCCATCCTATATCCCCAGCAATGTTTTCATCATGTCATCCGCCGCCTTGAACACCTTGGCGTTGGCCGCATAGGCCTGTTCGATCAGCAACAGCGTCTGCATTTCCTGATCGGTATCCACCCCGTCACGCAGCATCTCGCTGCGCAGCGCGTCGCTGCGGGCGGCGGCAAAGGCGGTTTCCGATTCCGCGCCAAGCCGGGCCACGGTCTGGGCCGAGGTGATCTGCGCGGCAAAGCCCGACAGGCTGCGCGCGCCCGGCGACAGCGTGCCCGAGCTCTGGACCCGCGCAGCCGACAGGGCGCCCGCCAGCGCGCCGAGCCGTTCGGCAAAGCCGCCCGGACCGGGCGCGGTGGCGCCCAAACCCTCCCTCAGCCGCCAGAGCGCGCCACCCTCTTCCGGCACCACCAGCCCGTTCAGCCGGATGCGTCCGGCCAGCCCCGCCTCCTCCGCCGGATCGAAGCTGCGGCCGAGGTCGGTGAACAGGCCCGGCGCTGTGGCCGCGCGTGTGGGGTCGGTGGCCGGGTCGGTGACCCGTTCGATCAGATCACGGGCCAGCGCATCCAGATTGGCCTGCGCCTCGGGCGCGATCCTGTCGCGCAAATCGAACAGGGCCGTCAGACGCCCCTCTCCCAGACGCCCGCCTGCGGGAGCGGTGGCGATCGGCTGGCCGTTCAGCGTCAGGCCGGACAGGCCACCGCCCGCCAGCGTCATATCGGGGGTAACCAGCCCCGTGGGCGTGAAGCCGAATTGCGCGGGGCGGCCATCCAGCAGCACCGTGCCAGCCGCCGTATAAAGCGCGATCTGGCCATTTTCGCGGGCGATTTCGCGGATCGGCACGGCTTCGGCAATCTTGTCGATCAACTGCTGCCGCTGGTCCATCAGCACCGTCGCATCGCGTCCGGCACTGGCGAAAGCCCTGATCCGCGTGTTCAACTCTGCCACACCAGCCAGCGAGTCGTTCAGCCGCTTCACCTCCACCCCGATCTGGCGGTCCGCCGACTGGCGTTCGGTGCCGATCACCTCTGACACCTGCGCAAGCCCGTCGGTCAGGCTGCGCGCTGCATCCACCACCGCAGCGAGCCGCGCATCGGTTTCGGGGCGGGCCGCGGCCTCGATCACCGCGCCCTCCAGCCGGGCGATCCGCGCCGCGATGGACCCGGCCTGATCGGGGGTGCCATAGGCCTGCTCCATACGCAGCAGCGCATCCGAGGTCACGGCGCGCCCGCCCTGGCTGGCCGAGGCAAGGCGCAGGTCTTGCAACAACAATCCGTTGATCTGCCGCGAAACTCCGGTCACCGCCACACCTGCACCGGTCTTGCCAAGGTGGCGGGCCGCCAGTTGCACCTCACGCCGGGCATAGCCTTCGGTCAGGGCGTTAGAGACATTCGCAGCCGTGGCCTCGGCCATCCGCGAGGTGGCCGTCAGCCCGGAGAAGGCGGATGACAAAGCCGTGGTAATGCTCATCTTTTACCCTCACCGCTTGATATTGGTGGTTTCCTGCAGCATCTCGTCCACGGTCTGGATCACCTTGGCGTTGGACGAATAGGCGCGCTGCGTGGTGATCAGGGCGGTCAGTTCCGCCGCGACATCGGTGGCCGATCCTTCGCGGGCAAAGCCCATCACGCTGCCCGTCGGCCCGTCGCCAGCGTCCCAAAGAAGGAACCCGCCCGATTGCGGCGAGACCTGAAAGGTCTGGTCCCCCAGCGGGGTCAACCCGTTGACATTGGGCACATCGACCAGCGGAATCTGGTAGATGCGCCGGATGAATCCGGTGTCATAGGTGGCAAGGATATAGCCGTTTTCGTCCACCTCCACCGCTGTCAGCGTGCCGGTGGGCGCACCGTTGCGGGTGACGGCGGCCGGCACGAAATTGTCGGCCAGCTGGGTCAGGCCGCCGGGCAGGCCGGGGCGTCCCAGCGCCATGTTGATCGGCCCGCCCGCGACGTTCACCTCGACGGTGCCGGTGGCCGCATCATACGGCCCCCCCGTTACCCCCGTCACGCTGGCAAGCGTGCCGCCCGCGCCGCGCGTTGCATCAAATTGCAGCGCATATTCCCCCACGACCGCCCCGTTCGAGGCGCTGTCGCGGATCACCATAGACCATGCGTTCGACGGGGCCGTTGCGGGGGCCACAGGCACCGACGGCGTAAAGCTGATGGACAGCGTCTCGGTGGTGCCAAGGTTGCTGTAATACTCCACCGACAGGGGAATCGGCGTGCCGTCCGCGCCGACGTAGGTATCGGTCGCCGGCAGGTTCACCCCGAGGCTGACCTGCGTGGTGGGGTCGGCGGCGGTTTGGTTGGCGTCGATCACCACCGGTCGCAGGCCCGACATGGAATTGCGCGGCTGTGTCGGGATGTCGCCGTTCACATTCGCGGGCCAGCCGAGCAAAACCAGCCCCGACTGGGTTTTGACCACCCCGTCCTCATCCATCCGGAAAGAGCCGGTGGTGGTCATCATCATCGCCTGCGTGCCGATCCCGTCATCCGACAGCTTGACTGACGGCATCACCGGCAGCATCCCGCGCCCCGACACCGCCAGATCAAGCGCATTTGCCGTGCCGACAATGCCGCCGCGTTCGTCGATCAGCCGGTGGCTCGATGCGCGAACCCCGCCGGCCGAATACTTGCCCGCGCCGCGCGAATTGCCGATCACCATGCTTTCGAAATCGGTGGTCGCGCGTTTGTAGCCGAAGGTCGAGGAATTGGCGATGTTGTCGGAAATGGTGGCAAGCCGGGTTGCATTCGCGTTCAAGCCTGCCACGCCCGCATTCAGCGAGGAAGTAATGGTCATCTGTGCCGCCTTTCTACAGGTCGATGCCTCTATGTGCCTCGCACCCTGCAGCATGGCGATTAACAGCCCGCTAATACCGACAATTTGACGAAGCCGCCTAGCGGTTGCGGCGCAGCAAGACCACCTCCAGCCGGTTGTTGCGGATCACCGACGGATCAGGTGTCAGCGGTTTGCGGTCGGCAAATCCGGTCACGCGGGCAAAGCGGACATCGGGAATCCCGTCGCCGCGCAGCAGATCGCGGCCCGCCTGCGCACGGCTGGCCGAAAGCGGCCAGACCGGATTTTCCTTCATCATCAGGGGATAGCTGCGCACATGCCCGCCGATCGCCAGATCGTTGCGCGTGGCCTGCAGCACCTCGGCCAGCACGGTGGACAGGTCCCTGAGCGTTTGTGTCGGGCGGGCGGTATCGGCTTCGAACAACGGGGCCTGTTCCAGATCGAAGAGTTCGATCACCAGCCCCTCGTCGGTCACGCGGGTGATGACATGGCGCAGCAGCCGTTCCATCGTCATGCTTTCGCCGCTGCGCGCCAGAAGCGCCTTTTGCACTTCGGCCAGCCGCTCCTCTTCCTCGGCCCGCGCCTCGCCCTCGGCGGCAGAATCACCCCGCGCCTGCCGCTCTTGCGTGGGGCGCGTCTCGGACGCGCCGGTGCCATTTTGCGCCAGCGTGTTTTCCGACATCACGGAATCGCCGCCAAAGGCACCATCGCCGCCGCCCGACACCCGGTTGATGGGGATGGTCGGGCTGAAGTAATCCGAAATCCCCTTGCGCTGTTGTTCCGTCGTCGCGTTCAGCAGCCACATCAGCATGAAGAAGGCCATCATGGCCGTCACAAAATCGGCATAGGCAACCTTCCACGCCCCCCCGTGGTGGCCGCCGCCGCTGACCTTCTTCTTCCGCTTGATGATGACTGGCGCGGCATTTGATTGCCCTGCCATCACACACCCATGTTTCACACCCGTCTCCGGGTTTACAGGGGTGCGGTAAACCGGGGCTTAAAGACGGGTGTTTTAGGTATTTTCGGCCCTGTTCCGGCGTCTATTCCGCCGAAGAGCGCGCCCACAGGTTGATGTCCTCTTCCGCCGAAACCCGGTCGATCTCGGCCAGTTCCTCGGGCGTGAAGTCCAGATTGCCGATGGCCCCAGCGCAATCCACCACCTGCTCGGGCCTTGATGCGCCGATCAGCGCGGTGGTGATCTTCTCCTCGCGCAGGACCCATGCAATCGCCATCTGCGCCAAGGTCTGCCCCCGCGCCTGCGCAATCGCATCGAGCGCCTTCACGCTCTCGATCGCGCGCGGGGTGATGGTGCCGGGGTTCAGGCTCTTGCCCTGTGCGGCGCGGCTGCCCTCTGGAATGCCGCCCAGATATTTGCGCGTCAAAATCCCCTGCGCCAAGGGCGTAAAGGCGATGGACCCGATCCCCAGTTCGGCCAGCGTCTCGCGCAAGCCATCCTTTTCCACCCAGCGGTTCAGGATGTTGTAGCTCGGCTGGTGGATCACGCAGGGCGTGCCCAGATCGCGCAGAATGGCCGCCGCTTCCCGCGTCTTGGCGCTGGAATAGCTGGAAATCCCCACATAGAGCGCGCGGCCCGACCGCACGATCTGGTCCAGCGCGCCCATGGTTTCCTCCAGCGGCGTGTCGGGGTCGAAGCGGTGGGAATAGAAGATATCCACATAGTCGAGCCCCAGCCGCTTCAGGCTCTGGTCACAGGAGGCGATCACGTATTTCCGGCTTCCCCATTCACCATAGGGGCCGTTCCACATGTGGTATCCGGCCTTGGAGCTGATGATCAGCTCATCCCGATGCCCCGCGAAATCCGTCCGCAGGATCTCGCCAAACGCCTCCTCGGCGCTGCCGGGGGGCGGGCCGTAATTGTTGGCCAGATCGAAATGCGTGATCCCGTGGTCAAAGGCGGTGCGGCAGATGTCGCGCTTGACCTGATGCGGGGTGTCATGTCCGAAATTGTGCCACAGCCCCAGACTGATCGCTGGCAGCTTCAGCCCCGAAGCCCCGCAGCGGCGATAGGTCATGCGCGAGTAGCGGTCGGGATGGGCGGTGTATGACATGGGTGATCCTCCTGTTGGCGCTATCTTTTCATTGGCAAACAGCCAGCGCAAGATGAACCCAAAGCGCCCCGCGCACGTTGCCCTATCGCAAGCAGACCCTTTGGATGGATGGATGATGCAGCGGCTCACAGACCTTTTCGGATTCGCAGGGGCCGTCTGGGGCCGCATCAATGACGGGCATTTCGGCCTGATCGCGGCGGGCGTCGCCTTTTATGCCATGTTCGCGGTCTTTCCCGGCCTTGCCGCCAGCGTCGCCATCTGGAGCCTGATGGCCGACCCCAAGGTGATCGAGGAATACCTCGAGGTGGGAGAGCAGTTCCTGCCCGCCGATGCCGCGCTTCTGGTGCACGATCAGGTGATGGGCCTGCTCTCCACCCCGCGCGCAACGCTGGGCTGGGCCACCTTCGTTTCCGTGATGATCGCGCTTTACTCGGCCCGCGCAGGCGTCTCGGCGCTGATCACCGGGCTTGATGTTGTCAACCGCGCCACGCCGCGCGGCTGGCTCTGGGGCTGGGTCGTCGATATCGCGCTGACCCTTGCGCTGATCTTCGCCATCATCGTCGGGCTGGGCACCATCGTGCTCGTGCCGCTGGTGCTGCAACTCTTCGACTTCGGTCCGGCCGAGGAATGGTTTCTCGGCGTCCTGCCTTGGGTCGCGATGTTCGTGCTGGTGCTCAGTTGCCTGTCGATCCTTTACCACTTCGGCCCAAATGTGCCTTCGGGCAACGGCAGGCCGCGCGTCTCTGTCGGCGTGGTGGTGGCGGCGATCACATGGTCGGCGGTCAGCTTTGCCTTTTCCGCCTATCTGGCGAATTTCGACAGCTACAACCGCATCTACGGCTCCATCGGGGCAGTGGTCGCGCTTCTGATGTGGCTTTACCTTGGCGTGCTGGCGGTTCTGCTGGGCGGGGCGGTCAATGCCGAACTGACCGAAGCCAAGTTCGGCGATGCCAAGCTTGCCAAAACCCCCGCCGCCGAAACCCCCGTCAGCGACTGATCGTCACCACCGCGCCCGCCGCCGCCGGCTGCCACTCCGTCACCTGGCCATCGGGCCAGATCACCCGCACCTCGGCCTCCGCCGCCGCACCAAGGCCGAAATGCTGCGGCCCCCAGATGCCGCTGACATGCCCCCCGCCCGAGGTCACCTCGTGCCGTTGCAGGGCCTCGCCCGCCCGCACTTCCACCCAAGCGCCGATTGCTGTCGGGTTGGGCCCCGTCTGGCGCAAGTCCACCCCAAGCCAGTTGCCCACCGGCCCCGCATTGCGCCACACCTGCGCCGGACCGTTGCGATTGACCACCACAAGGTCCAGCGCCCCGTCGCCGTTCAGGTCCACCACCGCGCCGCCGCGCGCGGCATGGGTGCTGGCCACACCCGCCTTGTCCGCGCTTTCGGCAAAGACGCCATCCGCACCTTGCAGCAACAGGTTGTTGGGGTCGGCCATCGCGAAATCCGGCATTTCCCAGACATTGCCCTTGGCGACAAACAGATCGGCCCGCCCGTCATTGTTCACATCGGCAAATTGCGCATGCCATCCGGTCGAGGGGCGCAGGTCTTCGCCCATGAAGGGGCGATGCGCGGTCACGCCCTTGGCCCATGCCACATCGGTGTAATCGGGCAGCGCCTCGGGGCCGGGGGTCACCAGCCGCTGCAACTTGTTGTCGGCCATGCTGGTCAGGTAAAACTCGGGATAGCCATCGGCATCCAGATCGGTGCTGGCAATCCCCATCCCCCAGATGCGCAACCGCTTCCAGCCCTCGGCCTCGGTGTAAAGCCGTGGCGGCTGGCCCGGCTCCAGATGCCACATCTGCTCCTGCCCGCCCTCGTAATACTCGCGGTCATTCGACACCCGCAGCGCCTTGCGCCCCGAATTGTTCCAATCGGTGAACAACATCGACAGCGCGCAGAAACTTGGCGTCAGGGGCAGGGGGGGCGCATATCCGGTGCCTTCGGGGCGATGCAGCCAGTTGTCGGTGCATGACCCCCAGGGATAGGCTTCCTCGCGCTGGTTGATGTAATTTCCGATGGCCAGCGTCGGCCACTCCGCCCCCGGCTCCCACGTCGCGGCAAAGGCGGTCGACCATGCATCGCCACCGTCAAAGCCCCAATCCTCGTTCGCGCGGGCAAAGCGGCAATCACCAAGGCCCCGCATCAGCACGTTTTCCCCCACGCGCAGCAGCAACAGATCGGTGATGCCGTCGCTGTCGATGTCGATAGGGTAGGTGCCGGTTACCCCCTCCATCTCGATCCCGCTCTCTGCCGGAGCAAAGCGCAGCGTGCCGCCCGCCGCGCTCTGGTTCACCAGCATCGCCGCGGGCGCGGTTCCACCCGACAGCGCCAGATCGGGCAGGGCATCGCCGTTGCAGTCGAATGCCGCGACGCCGCCGCCCACCATGTATTCCCACTCGCCGGTGAACTGATGCGCCAGACCCGCCGCGTCTGTCTCCTCGACAAACTGCGGCACCTCCTGCGCGGCCACCGGTCCCGCCAGCAGCGCCAATATCCAGACCAGCCTCATGCCAGCGTCCTCAGCGCCACGGCATAGGCCCCGATGCAGCGCCCCTGCGCAAGCCCCTGCTCGATCGCTGACCGGAAATGGATGCCGCCATACAGCCGTGAAATCCCGGCCTCTTCGGCCGCCTGCCAGAAACTGCCATAGGCGCGGGCGGGCAGACCTTCCCGTTCATGGGTGAAATCCTCAAAAGCGTAGTTTTCGCCCAAGGCCGCCGTCAGCACCGTCGCCGCCGCCCCCGACACCGTGGAATGGCCCGAAGGATATTCGGGGAAAGGTGGCGTATTGAGAAGGGGCGTCCAGCCCTTGTCGATCACACGCCGGATATAGGTGATCGGGCGCAGCAGGTTGTATTCCGTCTTTTCATGCCAGCAGCCGATAAAGGCATCGGCCATCCCGATGCCCAGCCGCGCCATCACATCCACGCCGACCGCCAGCGGCATCTGTCGCCGCGCGATCAGGTCATTGGCCACGAAAATCCAGTGCCCCGGCGGGGTGGAAGACAGCATCGGATCATCCGACCAGAACCGCGCAATCAGCTTTTGCTCGGGGGTCAGCGTCGTGGTGGTGGTGTAAACCTCCATCGCCTCGGCATAAAAGGCCGAAGACGGGTCTTCGCTATAGGCAGGCGGCGGCGGCAGGCGGCAGGCGTCGCCCGCAGGCATCGCAAAGGTCCGCACCCGCCCCCAGTCGGGCAACAAGGGCGCCTGCTGTTGCCGCACAAGGCTCGTCGGCACCCATGCCGCCGGATCGGCGGGGGGCACATAGGTTTCGGGAAAGCCCATGTTGGCAATCACCGCGCCGCCATCGCCATCGGCCCAGCCGCAGACATGCGCGGCAATCGCCAGACCCAGATCGCGGCTGCGCGCCACCACATCGGCGGACAGTCCCGCGCTCACCTGCTCGTCCAGCTTGCGCGTCATCGTCGCCAGCGCGCGCTGCCCCGACGGTCCGGTGTTGGAAAAGAAATGCGCCACCGCCGCCGACAGCGCCGCCTGCAACACCACCGCCGCGTCATGCGCACCCGCCGCAGGGCGCGGCAGCGGCGTCAGCCCGTTCACCTGTCCGGCAAGGCTGGTCAGCCCAGCGTCACAGGCCGCCACCGCCTCATAGCCGGTGACGCCCAGATAGCCAAAGGCGCGCGCGGCGACGGGCGGCGAATAGGTCGCCGTGTGCCGCACCAGTTGCAGCGTCAGCTTGTACCAGTTCGTCAGAACCGGCAGAGGATCACTCCCCGCCCGCGCCTGCGCGGGCAAAAGGGGCGCGGCCAAGGCCGCCCCCCCCAATAGCATGAACCCGCGCCGGTGCATCGTCACCCCCTCAGATATACTTGTTCCAAAGGTTCTCCAGCCGCTCCTGACGGCCAGACACCGGCTGCGGCTCCAGCCCTTCGGCGGTCACGCGGGCGGCTGCGGCTTCCAGCCCGCCCTCCAGCATCGCCTTGGCCGCATCGGTTTCCCAGCCCGCATAGCGCGCCCGCCGGTTGGCCTCCAGCTCGTCAGACTCCAGCATCGCTGCCGCGCATTTCAGCGCCCGCGCGCAGGTGTCCATCCCGCCGACATGCGCAAGGATCAGGTCTTCGGCATCAAGGCTTTGCCGCCGCACCTTGGCGTCAAAGTTGGTGCCGCCAGTGGTATACCCCCCCGCCCGCAGGATCTCGTAGAAGGCCAGCGCCTTCTCGGCATGGTTGTTCGGGAACTGGTCGGTATCCCAGCCCGACTGGTAATCGTTCCGGTTCATGTCGATCGACCCGAAGATCCCGAGGCTCGCCGCCATCGCGATCTCATGCTCGAAGGAATGACCCGCCAGAATGGCGTGACCTTGCTCGATATTGACCTGAACTTCCTTTTCCAGCCCGAAATCCTTGAGGAAGCCGTAAACCGTCGCCACATCGTAATCATACTGATGCTTGCTCGGCTCCTGCGGCTTCGGCTCGATCAGGATCGCTCCCTTGAAGCCGATCTTGTGCTTGTATTCCACCACCTGCTGCAGGAACCGCCCCGCATGGGCGCGCTCTGCCGCCAGATCGGTGTTCAGCAGCGTCTCGTAGCCTTCACGCCCGCCCCACAGCACATAGTTCTGCCCGCCCAGCGTAAGCGTTGCATCCATGTTCGCCTTCACCGTCGCGGCGGCATAGGCGTAAACATCGGGGTCGGGGTTCGTCGCCGCCCCGCTCATCCAGCGGCGGTTCGAGAACATGTTGGCGGTTCCCCACAAAAGCTGCGTCTTGTGGTCGGCCTGCTTCTGGCCAAGGTAATCCACCATCGCGTCCAGATTGCGCTTGCTCTCGGCAAAGGTGGCGCCTTCGGGCCGCATGTCGGCATCGTGGAAGCAGTAGAATGGCACGCCCAGAATGTCGAACATCTCGAAGGCCACATCGGCCTTCAGCCGCGCCAGATCCATGCTGTCGCCGAACCACGGGCGGTCAAAGGTCTGGCCGCCGAACGGGTCACCGCCGGGCCAGGCAAAGCTGTGCCAATAGGCGACGGCAAAGCGCAGATGGTCTTCCATCCGCTTGCCAAGGATCACTTCGTCGGGGTTGTAATAGCGGAAGGCAAATTCGCTGGTGGCATCCGGGCCTTCGTATCTGATGGCGGGGATGTTCTTGAAAAACTCGGTCATGTCAGGCCCTTGATGGCAGATTGTGCTTGAATATGGCGGGCATGGCCCGCGTCGAAGGCGTCTTTCAACGCCGCATCCGGTTCGATCACCCGTGCAATCGCGGGCAGGCTGGCCACCTCGGCGCCGGCTCCGGTCGCCGCCATCAGCGCCAGACGTGCCGCGCCGAAGGCACCGCCGAAATCGCCCGCCACCGGCACCTGCACGGGGCAGTTCAGCGCCGTGGCAATCGCGCGCAGCCAGTAGTCCGACTTCGACCCGCCGCCCACGGCCAAGAGGCTGTCCAGCCGCGTGCCGGTCGCTGCCAGCGCGTCGCGGCAGTCGCGGAAAGCAAAGGTCACGCCCTCCAGCAGCGCCCGCGTTGCCGCCGCACGGTCGGTCGCATGCTCCAGCCCCACAAAGGCCCCGCGCACCGAGGCCGAGTTCAGCGGCGTGCGCTCGCCCCCCAGATAGGGCAGGAACAGCGTCTTGCCGGGGGCCTGCAACGCCCCCAGATCGCCGGTCAGGCTGGCGGCATCGCTGCCCGTCAACCCCGCAAACCAGTTCAGCGCATCGGTGCAGGCCAGAATGACCCCCATCTGATGCCATGTGTCCGGCAGCGCGTGGCAGAAGGTATGCACCGCCGTCGCGGGATCAGGCTGGTAACCGTCATTCGCGGCAAAGAGCACGCCGCTGGTGCCAAGGCTCACGAAGGCCTCTCCGGCGCGCACCACACCCACGCCGACGCCCGAGGCCGCATTGTCGCCGCCGCCGCCCGCCACCACCACGCCCGCAGGCAGGCCCCAGCGCGCGGCCAGTCCGGCCCGCAAGGTGCCGGAAACCGCCGAGCCTTCGACCAGCGCGGGCATGTGGCCCCGCGTCAGCCCCGTCGCCGCCAGCAGATCGTCAGACCAGTCCCGCGCGCCGGTGTCCAGCCACGCGGTCCCCGCCGCATCCGACATTTCGCTGACAGCCTCGCCCGTCAGCCACAGGCGCAGGTAATCCTTGGGCAGCAAGACCTTTGCCACTTTGTCCCACAGCGCAGGCTCATGCGCCTGCACCCACATCAGCTTGGGCGCGGTGAAGCCGGGAAAGACGATGTTGCCGGTCAGGCGGCGGAACATCGGGTCGTCGTCCAGTTCGGCCGCTTCCACATGGCTGCGGCTGTCGTTCCACAGGATGCAGGGCCGCAAGACCTGATCGGAGGCATCCAGCAGCGTCGCCCCGTGCATATGGCCCGAAAGGCCGATGCCCCGCACTGCGCCAAGCCCATGCGCCGACAGCGCATCCAGCACGGTTTCGGCGGCGGCGATCCAAGTGTTCGGTCCCTGCTCGCTCCAGCCCTCGTGCGGGCGCTGCACGGTCAGGGGGGCGGTGGCTTCCGCCACCACCTCCTGCGCCTCGGTCATCAGAATGCCTTTCAGCCCCGAGGTGCCCAGATCAAGCCCGATATACATCAGTAGGCCTTTGCCGGTTTCTTGCCCATGATGATCATGCCAAGGATGTCGTCATCGGTGACCTCGTTCACATTCACCGTGCCGACCCGCTGGCCGTTCTTCATCACCACCGCGCGGTCGCACAGGTCCATCACGGCATGGATGTCATGCTCGATCAGGAAAATGCCGAGGCCCTGCCGCTTCAGCTCCTGGATCAGCTCGGCCACCATCTGGGTTTCCTGCGGGCCAAGCGCCGCCGTGGGTTCGTCCATGATCAGGATCTTGGCGTTGAAATAGACCGCCCGCGCAATCGCCACCGATTGCCGCTGCCCGCCCGACAGCGCCGACACCGGCACGTTGAACTTGCGGAAGTTGGGGTTCAGCCGCGCCATGATCTTGCGCGTCTCGGCCTCCATCTGGGCGTCATCGACGAACCCCGCCGCCGTCACCAGCTCGCGGCCCAGAAACAGGTTCGATGCCGCGTCCAGATTGTCGGCAAGCGCCAGCGTCTGGTAGATCGTCTCGATGTTGTAGTCGCGGGCGTCGCGCGGATTGTTGATCTCGGCGCGTTGGCCGTTCACGTAAATCTCGCCCGAGTCCTTCTGATACGCGCCCGACAGGCACTTGATCAGCGTGGATTTGCCCGCGCCGTTGTGGCCCAGCAGGCCCACAACCTCGCCCGGATGCAGGTCGATGCTGACATGGTCAACCGCCTTGATCCCGCCGAATGAAATCGAGATGTCGCGCATCTCGACCAGAGGTGTTCCCTTGTTCGTGGTCATATCTGCCTCCTCACTTCGTGCGGGCGCGGTAAAGGTTGTCAAGATAAACGGCGAGGACCAGAACCACGCCCACCACGATCCGCTGGATCGCAGCATCAAAGCCGATCAGCACCATCCCCGATTGCAGCGACTGCATCACCAGCGCGCCCAGAATGGCCCCGTAAATAGTGCCGACACCGCCAGCCAGCGAGGTGCCGCCGATGACCGCCGCCGCGATCACATACAATTCGTCAAGGGTGCCCAGCGCGTTGGTGGCGCTGTTCAGACGCGCCGAGGCGATGATCGCCGCCAGCCCGCTCAGCGCGCCCATCAGCGCGAAGATCTTCAGCGTCATCCAGCGGGTGTTGATCCCGGCCAATGCCGCCGCCTCGGGGTTGCCGCCGATGGCAAAGACATAGCGGCCAAAGCGGGTGCGGGTCATCAGGATGGTCATCCCGATCCCAACGGCGATCATGATCAGCACCGGAATGGCAAAGCCGTGCGAGACAAAGGCATCATCGGGCAGGTTCATCTGGCGCAGGATGCCGCGTGGCAGCGGATAGGCGTTCATCAGCACCACCGCGCCAAGGATCGCGCCGCAGCCGATCGCGCCCAGTGTCGCCTCGGCCCACATCGGGCGCAGCGGAAACTCGTGCTTGATGCGCTGCCGCCGCCCGTTGACCAGCAGCCAGATCACGCCGGCACAGGCCAGAAGCCCGACGATCCAGCTTCCCGTCGCCCCCACATTGCCGCCCGGACCGCCGCCCAGCAGCGCAAAGGTGCTGTCCACTGGCGAAATCGTCTTGCCGCCATTGGCGATGAACGCCATGCCGCGCCAGACCATCAGCCCGCCCAGCGTCACGATAAAGGACGGGATGCCGCGATAGGCGATCAGCCAGCCATGGAACGCGCCGATCAGCGCACCAAGGCTGATCCCCACCACACAGGTGATGATCCAGATCGACCAATGCCCCAGCCCGAGGATCGGCGGCAGGATATCCACCTGCAGGATCCCCATAGTCATGCCCGTGACCCCGATCAGCGATCCCACCGACAGGTCAATGTTGCGCGTGATGATGACCAGCACCATCCCCGTCGCCATGATCCCGATGCTCGAGGTCTGCACCGACAGGTTCCACAGGTTGCGCGGGGTCAGGAAGGCGCCATTCCCGTTCACGATGGCACCGTACAAATGGAACCCCCCCCAGATCAGCAGCAGGGCGGCCAGCATGCCCAGCAGGCGCGTGTCGATCTCGGTGGCCGAGAGAAAGCGCTTTACCGGATTGCCGCCCGCAGCCGTATGGCCGGGCGCAGCAGGAGGGGCGGATAGGGGAGTATTGGTCATGGCATCGTCCAACGCTGAGGGGACAAGGCAAGCCGCGAGACAGGGGCCGCGCCAAGCGCGTGCCGCAAAAGGGGGGCCATCAGGCCGCCGCGTCCGCAATCTGCCGCAAAAAAGAAAGGGCGCGGCACCCGGAGGCGCCGCGCCGCGTCACAGGCTTATTCGCAGCCCACCACACCGGCAATCGCGCCTTCGCAGGCGGCTTCCTTGGTGATGTGGCCAGCGTCGATGGCGACGTTCAGGTTCGCACGGGTCAGCGGGGTCGGAGCCAGCAGGATGGCGTTCATTTCGACACCCTTCTCGCCGCCCGAGAACTTGGTCGCACCCTCGATCGAGTCGAGCGATGCACCGGCGGCCAGAGCCGAGGCGATCTCGCCTGCTGCCTTGCCAAGCTGGCGTGCGTCCTTCCAGACCGAAACGGTCTGGGTGCCGCGTGCCACACGGTTGATCGCGGCATGGTCGCCGTCCTGGCCGCCGACCGGAACGGTCAGGCCCTGCGCGCCCAGTGCTGCGACAACGCCGCCGGCCATGCCGTCGTTCTGGCTCAGAACCGCGTCAACGTCGTTGTTGTTGGCGGTCAGGATCTGCTCCATGTTCTTCTGGGCATTTTCCGGCTTCCAGCCGTCCGAGAACGCTTCGCCGACGATCTTGATGTCGCCCGAATCCACAGCGCCCTGAATGACCGACATCATGCCTTGCAGCAGGAAGCCGGTGTTCGGGTCGCCCGGGTCGCCCTTGACGATGGCATAGTTGCCGGTCGGCGCTTCGGCGAACACGCTTTCCGCGATGATCCGGCCCACGCCCACGTTGTCGAAGGTCAGATAGAAGGTGCGGTCATCTTCGATCAGACGGTCATAGCCCACAACCGGAATGCCTTCGTTGGCAGCAGCCTCGATGGCCGGCCCGATGGCGTCCTTGTCCCAAGCGTTGATGATCAGGGCGTCAACACCCTGTGCAATCAGTGCTTCGATGTCGGTCAGCTGCTTGGCCGAAGACGATTCGGCATCAGCCGAAACATACTCGTTGCCAGCGGCTTCCAGGGCTGCCTTGACGGCGGCTTCGTCGATTTTCCAGCGCTCTTCCTGAAAGCTTCCCCAAGACACGCCGATCTTTTTGCCCTCTGCCAAGGCGGCAGAAGAGAATCCCGTCGCCGCGATCACGGCGAGCACGATTGCGTTACGCATGTGTATCCTCCCTATGGATGCAGCCAGCGTATGGCTGGTTCGGCAGATTCGCCGAGACGGGCAAAAATTGCCTGTATTAATTTCAGTTGTCAAAATAAAAATTGTGATGAAATCTAGGGGAGAGTAAGGATCGACCGTTTTCATGCTGCTCCGCAGCAATATTCGGGCGCCATATGAAAGATATGGCTGGTAATTTGTTAGGACACCAAAGAAATGCTCACGCATTACACAGCGGAAGAGGCGGGCGAGGGGCGCCGGGGTGTCGGCCCGCTGATTCCGCCCTTGCCCGATACGCAGCGCCCGCTGCGCCAGCAGGTGTTTGAACGGGTCCGCGCAGCAGGTCTGATTCCCCGTGTGCAGGTCGCCAAGGATCTCGGCGTCAGCCCCGCCTCTGTCACCACGATCACGTCGGAACTGCTCGAATCAGGGCTGATCGAAGAGGTGGCGGCCCCCCCGCGTGACGGCGAAACCGTGCGCGGCCGCCCTGCCGTGGCGCTGGGCGTGCGCGCCTCGGCGCATCGCGTGGTGGGCATGAAGATTTCGGATCGCGGCGAAACCGCGGTCATCGTCGATTTTGCGGGAAAACTGATCGCCGAAGACAGCATCCCCCGCCGCTATGGCCCGATGACGGTGCCGGAACTCCTCACCGTCATCGAAACCCTGCTCGACCGCGTCTGCGCCAAGGCGGGGCTGACCCGCGCCGATCTGTCGGGCATCGGCATGGGCCTTCCCGGTTTCATCGACAATGCCGAAGGTCTGGTGCTCTGGACCCCGCTGCTCGACACCCGCCATGTCGCGCTTGCCGCGCTCACCAGCCAGCGCGTCGGCCTGCCCGTCTGGGTCGACAATGACACCAACCTCGTCGCGATGGCCGAACTCTGGTTCGGCGCGGGGCGGGGCCTGTCCGACTTCGCCGTGGTCACCATCGAACATGGCGTCGGCATGGGCTTTGTCATGAACCACCGCATCTATCGCGGCGCGCAGCGGGTCGGGCTGGAACTCGGCCACACCAAGGTGCAACTCGATGGCGCGCTCTGCCGCTGCGGCCAGCGCGGCTGTCTCGAGGCCTATGTCGCCGACTACGCCCTCGCGCGCGAGGCGACTACGGCGCTGAACTGGGGCCACAAGGAAGGGCAGAACATGACCGTCCTCCTTGAAAGCCTCTATGACCATGCCAAGGCAGGCAATGCCACCGCGCGCAGCATCTTCCGCCGCGCCGGTCGCTATCTGGCCGTCGGCCTGTCCAATGTGGTGAACCTCTTCGATCCCGCGCTCATCATCCTGTCGGGCGAAAGAATGCGATACGACTATCTCTATGCCGCAGAAACGCTGGCCGAGATGGACAATCTCATCGTCAATTCCGGCCGCCCCCGCCCGCCCATCGAAATCCACGCATGGGGGGTGCGGATGTGGGCGCATGGCGCGGCGGCCCTCGCGCTGGCCGCCGTGAGTGAAAGCCAACTCTCGGCCGGACGCGAGATTGCCGCACAATAGCTGCCTGAGAAATGTCACAGGACAAACGGTTTTCCGCCAGATACGCCATAATGGCGGAAAGACGCGAAATCTGATGGTCCTACGCGCGCATGACGCAAGCTGTTGATTGCACATCGCCCCGGCTGTTGCGATACTCGCGACAATCGCCAAAGAGGTTCCAGTGACACAGCGCAGACACGCCCTGTCCCGCCTGCCCTTCGCCCTCTGCCTCGCGGCGGGGCTGACCATCGGCCAGACCGGCCATGCGCTTGACCGCGTGCAATTCACCGTCGCGGGGGGCGACGCGGACCTTGGCAGCGCCCTGCGCGCGGCCTCGGCGCTGCTTGCCCTGTCGAACGAGGAAGACCAGCCCGATCAGGTGCTTGCCGCCGCCCGCGCCGAATATGGCCGCATCGTCGGCGCGCTATACGCGCAGGGTCATTACTCCGCCGTCGTCTCCGTCCTGCTCGACGGGCGCGAGGCGGCCAATATCGCCCCGCTCGACGCCCCGCAGCGCGTCGCCCGCATCGAGGTGCGCGTCGACCCCGGTCCGCAATTCCGCTTCTCGCAAACCAGCGTCACCCCGCTCGCCCCCGGCACCGACCTGCCCGAAGACTTCGCCCCCGGCCAGCCCGCGCAAAGCGGGCTCGTGCGGCAGGCGGTCACCGCAGGCGTCGACGGCTGGCGCGCGCAGGGCCATGCCAAGGCCCGCGTCTCCGGTCAGGATGTCGTCGCCGATCACCCGAACCGCACCCTTGCGGCCCGCGTCACGCTCACCCCCGGCCCGCGCCTGCGCTTTGGCCCGGTCGATGTGGTGGGCAACCAGCGCACGCGTGAAAACCGCATCCGCAAGATCGCCGGCATCCCGCAGGGCGAAACCTTCGATCCCGCCGAGGTCGCCCGCGCCGAGAACCGCCTGCGCCGCACCGGCACCTTCGCCTCGGCCACCGTCACCGAGGACGAGGGCATCACCCCGCCCGACCTTCTGGGCACCACCATCACCGTGGTCGAGGAAAAGCCCCGCCGACTCAGCTTCGGGGCCGAGGTCTCCAGCCTCGAGGGGCTCGACCTGACTGCGGCATGGCTGCACCGCAACCTTCTGGGCGGCGCCGAACGCCTGCGCATCGAAGGCCGCATCGGCAACATCGGTGCCAGCGGCAACGGTGTCGATTACGGGCTCAAGCTCAACATCGACCGTCCCGCCACCATCACCCCGGACACCACCGCGCGCCTCGTCACCGAACTCGACCGCCTTGACGAACCCAATTACCGCGCGAATTCCTTCCGCTTCGGCATCGGCTTCACCCATGTGTTTTCCGACAGCCTGACAGGACGCGTCGATCTGGCCTACAGCATCATCGACGGCACCGAGTTCTCCGACAACCGGACCTTCGGCCGCGATTTCCAGTTCCGCAGCCTGTCCCTGCCGGTCGGCGCCGTCTGGGATCGGCGCAACGACCGCGCCGACGCCACCCGCGGCTATTACATAGAGGCCGAGGTCAAACCCTTCCTCGGCTTCGGCACCACCGGATCGGGTGTGCGGGCCACGGCCGACCTGCGCGGCTATCGCGGCTTTGGCGGCGATGACCGCTTTGTCATCGCGGCCCGCGCACAGGCGGGCATCATCAAGGGGGCCGACCTTCTGGACACCCCGCGCGATGATCTGTTCTTTTCCGGCGGCGGCGGCACTGTGCGCGGCCAGCCCTTCCAGTCGCTCGGCGTCAACGTGCTGCGCGGCCCGATCAACTACCAGATCGGCGGCAACCATTTCCTCGGCGGCTCGCTCGAGTTGCGCACCCGCGTCACCCGCACCATCGGCGTGGTCGGCTTCGTCGATGCCGCCCGCATCGACGTGGGCAGCTTCTTCGACGGCCCGGGCGACTGGCACGCGGGCGCGGGTCTTGGCCTGCGTTACGCCACCGGCTTCGGCCCGATCCGGCTCGATATCGCCGCCCCCGCGGGCGGGCGCAAAAGCACCACCGAAAAGGGCGTGCAGATCTACGTCGGTCTGGGGCAGTCCTTCTGATGCGCTGGCTCCTTCCCCTCGCCCTCATCGCCGCCCCCACGCTCGCCCTCGCCCAGCAGGCCGAACCCGAGACCGAGGCGGAACGCACCGACCGTGGCACCATCGTCGCCTTTCTCGAAGACAACCTGTCGGGGGCGGGGCGTCAGGTCACGCTGCGCGGCTTTCAGGGCGCGCTGTCCTCGCGCGCCACCGCCAGCCAACTGACCATCGCCGATGATGACGGCATCTGGCTGACGCTGAATGACATCGTGCTCGACTGGTCGCGCTCGTCACTGCTGGCCGGACGGTTCTCGGTCACCGAACTGACCGCCGCCGAAATCATCGTCGCCCGCGCGCCCCTGTCCGAACAGACGGCCCCCACGCCCGAGGCATCGGGCTTTGCGCTGCCCAATCTTCCCGTATCGGTCGAAATCTCGCGCATCGCCGCCGACCGCGTGGTGCTCGGAGAGTCGCTGCTCGGCCAGCCCGTCGAAGGCACCATCGAAGCCTCGCTGTCGCTGGCCGATGGAAACGGCGCGGCGGATCTCTCGATCAACCGCACCGACTCCGGCCCCGATGGCCGCATCGAACTTTCGGCGGCCTATGCCAATGATACGCGGCAACTCACGCTGACGCTCGATGCCGTCGAAGATGCGGGCGGCATCGCGGCAACCCTGCTCGATCTGCCCGGTGCGCCAGCCGTGGCCCTGCATATCGAAGGCGCAGGCCCGCTTGATAGCTTCGCCTCCACCATTGCCCTGTCCAGCGACGGCGAAGAACGTCTTGCCGGAACCGTCACCCTGATGGGCACCGACGCGGGCGGCACGCAATTCAACGCCGATCTCTCGGGCGATCTCGCCCCGCTGTTCATCCCCGAATACGCGGATTTTCTGGGCGATGCTGTCAGCCTGAACGTCACCGGCACCCGCAGCGCCGCCGGACGGCTCGACCTGTCGGCGCTCGATCTGCGCGCGCGCTCGGTGGAATTGCGCGGGCAGACCACCCTCGCCCCCGATGGCCTGCCCGAGGTGATCGCGCTCAGCGGTTTTCTGCGTGATCCGGACAACAATCCGGTTCTGATCCCCGGTTTCGATGCGGGGGTTTCGGTCCGTTCGGCGCGGCTCGATGTGGGCTACAATGCCATAACCGACGACTCGTGGCGCGCCGTGATCGAGGCCGAAGGCGTCGTCACCCCCGAAGCGCGCCTTGAAACCTTGGCTCTGCGCGGCTCTGGCCGCATCTCGCGCACGCCCGCAGGCAATGTGGTCGGCGGCAGCTTCACCTTGAACGGCAGCGGCATCGCCCTGCAAGACCCCGCCTTGTCTCAGGCACTGGGCGACAGCGTGACCGCCAGCGCGCGGCTGTTCTGGCAGGAAGGCACCGGCGTCACCCGCATCGGCGCGCTCGATCTCGCCGCAGGCCCGCTCACCCTCTCGGGCGGAGGCGAAATCGCGGGCCTGTCCGAAGGCTTCCGCGCCCGTGGCCGCCTGACGCTCGAGGCGTCCGATCTCGCGCCGCTGTCCGGCCTTGCCGGTCGTCCTCTTTCGGGGCGCGGCACGGTCACCGCCTCGGGCCAAGGCAGCCCGCTGGCAGGCGATTTTGACGTGCAAGGGCGCATCGACGGGCAAGACCTGACCGTCGACATCCCGCAGGCCGACAACCTGCTGCGCGGCGCGGCCAGCATCGCCGTTGACATCCGCCGTGACACCACCGGCACCGTCCTGCGCAGCTTTGCCGTCCGCGCCGCCGACCTTGCCGCCGATGGCTCCGGCACGCTCACCTCCGACAGCGCCGACCTGACCCTGACGCTCGGCATGACAGACCTCTCGCGCCTTGGCCCCGATTACGGCGGCAGCATCGCGGGCAGCCTGCGCCTTACCGGACCGCTCACCACAGGGCAGGCGCGGCTAGAGACGGACCTGACCGCCACCGCCCTGCGCATCGGCCAGCCCGAGGCAGACCGCCTGCTCACAGGCACCTCGCAACTGGCCCTGCGCGCGGACCTGATCGACAATTCCCTGATCGTCGAGCAGTTCACCCTCACCGCCCCCGGCGCCACCGCATCGGCCACCGGCACCCTCGCCACGGCAGGCAGCGACATCACCGCGCAACTCGCGCTGCAAGACCTGTCGCGCCTGCGCCCCGATTACGGCGGCAGCCTTCGCGCCAATGCCCGTTTTGCCGGAACCGCCGATGCGGCCGCGCTCACCCTTGATGCCGAGGCTGCCAACCTGCGTGTCGGTGTGACCGACGCCGATCGCATCCTTGCTGGCACCTCGCAACTCGCTGCCGCCCTGCGGCTCGAGGAGGGCCAGATCAGGGTCGACAGCTTCACGCTTTCCAACCCGCAACTCACCGCGCAGGCCACGGGCCGCGTGACAGACACAAGACGCGAGATCGACCTGACCGCGCGGCTGGCCAATCTTGGCCTTCTGTTGCCCGAATACCCCGGTCCGGTCACCCTGTCCGGCACCGCCGTCGACACCGGCAGAGCCTACACGCTCGCGCTCACCGGCACCGGCCCCGGCAGCATCGACGCCCGCATCGCAGGCCAGATCGCCTCCGACCTCGGCAGCGCCAACCTCACCCTGCGCGGCAGCGCGCAGGCGGGGCTTGCCAACCCCTTCCTCGGCAATCGCGTCGTCTCCGGCCCGCTGAGCGTGGACCTCGCGCTCAACGGCCCGCTGCAACTTTCCTCGCTTTCGGGGCGCATCGGCCTTGCGGGCGGCACCTTCGCCGACCCCACGCTGCCCTTCGGCCTGCAGGCGATCGAGGCCAGCGCCACACTCTCCGGAGGATCGGCGCAGATCACCACCACCGCTGCCGTCTCCAGCGGCGGGCGCGCCGTGCTCAGCGGCCCCGTCAGCCTCACCGCCCCCTACCGGGCCGAGTTTGGCCTGACCCTCTCGGGCGTCGTGCTGCGCGACCCGCAACTCTACGAAACCCTCGCCAACGGCCAGCTTCGCATCACCGGCCCGCTGGCAGGCGGCGCGCTGATTGCGGGCCGCATCGCCCTGCCGCAGACCGAAATCCGCATCGCCCCCACCGGCCTTGGCGGTCAGGAACTGCTCGACGGCCTGCGCCACGTCGGCGAACCCGCCGCCGTGCGCGAAACCCGCCGCCGCGCGGGCCTCATCGCCGACCCGAACGGCACCGGCCCCTCCACCCCGCGCCGCCCCTACGAGCTTGATGTCGAAATCTCGGCCCCCAACCAGCTTTTCATCCGGGGCAGGGGCCTCGATGCCGAACTGGGCGGCACCCTGCGCATCACCGGCACCACCGACAACATCATCCCCTCGGGTGCCTTCAACCTCATCCGTGGCCGCCTCGACATCCTCGGCCGCCGCCTCACCCTGACCGAGGCATCGCTCTCGCTCGAAGGCGATTTCGATGCCATCCTCAACATCGTCGCCAGCAGCACCAATGACAGCATCACCAGCAACGTGATCATCGAAGGCACCGCTGCCGAGCCCGAGGTGCGCTTCACCTCCAACCCGCAACTCCCGCAAGAGGAAGTGCTCTCGCAACTCCTCTTCGGTCGCCGCCTTGAATCGCTCTCGGCGCTTCAGGCGTTGCAACTGGCCAATGCGGTCGCCACCCTTGCGGGGCGCGGCGGCGAAGGCATCGTGGGCCGCCTGCGTCAGGGCTTCGGCCTCGATGACCTCGACGTGCAGACCACCGCCGAGGGCACCACCCAGCTCACGGCAGGCAAATACCTGTCCGAGAATGTCTATTCCGAGATCGTGGTCGACCAGAACGGCAAAAGCCAGATCAACCTCAACCTCGACATCACCGACAACGTCACGCTCAAGGGACGCGTCGGGGCCAAGGGCGATACCGGCATCGGCATCTTCTACGAACGCGACTACTGACGCAGGCGCAGCTACACCCAGCCGTCGATCGCCGCCATCGCCTCCTCCGCCGTCTCGACAAAGCGGAACAGCGCCAGATCTTCGGGGCTGATGGTGCCGGCCTCGGCCAGCGCCTCCCAGTTGATGATCTTCTCCCAGAACGCCCGCCCGAACAGCAGGAACGGGATCGGCTTCATCCGCTGGGTCTGGATCAGCGTCAGCGTCTCGAACATCTCGTCCAGCGTGCCGAACCCGCCGGGAAACACGCAGATCGCCTTGGCCCGCATCAGGAAATGCATCTTGCGGATGGCAAAGTAGTGGAAGTTGAAACACAGGTCCGGCGTCACATAGGCATTCGGGGCCTGCTCATGCGGCAGCACGATGTTCAGGCCAATCGACTGGCCCCCCGCCTCATGCGCGCCCAGATTGCCCGCCTCCATCACCCCCGGCCCGCCTCCGGTCACGATCACGTTCTCGCGCCCGTAACTGGCCATGCTGCGCTCGGTCATCAGCCGCGAAAACCGCCGCGCCTCCTCGTAATAGGCCGACAATGCCGCCAGCGCGGGCGTACGCCCCGCCTCTGGCGTGGGCGGAATCCGCGCGCCGCCAAAAAGGACGATGGTCGATTCAATCCCGCGCTCGTCCATCACCATTTGCGGCTTCAGCAATTCCAGTTGCAACCGCACCGGTCGCAATTCCTCGCGCGTCATGAAATCGGCATCGGCGAAGGCCAGGCGATAGGCCGGGGCGCGGGTTTGTGGCGTATCGGGGCAAAGATCGGCGGCCTTCACATCCTCGACACTGTCGCGAAAGGGATGCGCGCGGGGTTCGTCCTTCATATCCTGCTCCTGATCTGTAAAACCCGAACTTATCGCGAAAAACGTGTATTTGCCAGCACTTACGCCCTTAGACGGGAAAACGATTCGCTGTGATCGGTACTGACGTAAAACCTGATGCAACCTGAAGAATGTTTATCGAATACTAATAAACTATTCTGATTGTAAAACGCGAAGATTTTTAGCTAAAAGTTATCCTTTGGATGGCCAATTGGGCACAAGACTATCGAAAGGATGGCAAAACTGTGACAAAAGGATGCAACGCGAGTTTCGCCCTTTTGGAGGTTCACACAATGTTCAAGGTACTTGGTATCGCCGCAACAGCGCTGGCTATCGCAGTCGCTCCGGTTGCGTATGCAAAGCCGCTCAACGCCGGCAAGAACGGCATCAAGTCCAATGCCGGCGGCGGCAACGGGACGGAAGACCAGATCGGGGCCACCACGACGAACGTCGTGACCACCACATCCACCACCACCACGACCGATACGTCGACGGGCGAACCTGTTGTGGTTTCCACGACGACCACGACCCAAGAAACCGGGCGTGTCGTTGTTGACACCAGAATTGTGGGTGCAGGCAAAAACAAGCCGGGCAACCTTCAGACCACCTACGCTGTGACCTATGATGTCTACACCACTGTGGGCACCGAAACGGTCAAAACCACCGAGACTTATCTGGTGACCGAAACCACCAAGACGAACGTCACAACGACCGATGTTTATGACATCGATCCCGGCCGTTCGCAGGACAAGAACCAAGCGCCTGAAGGTCAGCCGGAAGACATCGTTGTTGTCGGCGATTCCGTCACCACCGAGTTCAAAGAGTTGATCGACACCAAATCCGAAGTTGTCACCGGCAGCTCCACCACTGTGACCGGCACCACCACCGAGACCGTGGTCGAGACAACGCCCTGCAACAACGAACAGTGCAACTGATCGCACAGGTTTAACGGCATGGTTTTGCGGCGCGCTCATGCAAATGGGCGCGCCGTTCCCTATCTGTCCGTGCCCGCAATTCGTTCTGCGACGCTCTGGGGCGCGCATTCCAGCGGCGGGTGATCCAGCGCCGCTTTTTTCATATGCATAAGGCAAATGCTTGTGCGGTGCGGCTCTGCCGCGTATGACCCGCCCTGTCATAGTCTTTAGGGAGTCGAGCATGTCGAACGCCGCCTTGGAAACCGCCATCGAAGCCGCGTGGGAAATCCGCGACAGCCTGACCCCCGCCACCAAGGGCGAGGCCCGCGATGCGGTCGAATCCACGCTCGCCGCGCTTGGCGCAGGCACCCTGCGCGTGGCCGAGCGTCGCGAGGGCGGCGACTGGCATGTGAACCAATGGGCGAAAAAGGCGGTGCTTCTGGGCTTCCGCCTGCAAGACATGGGACTGCAATCGGGCGGCCCGCAGGGGTCGTCGTGGTGGGACAAGGTGGACAGCAAGTTCCACGGCTGGGGCGAGTCCGAATTCCGCGCCGCAGGCTTCCGCGCCGTGCCGAACTGCATCGTGCGCAAATCGGCCCATATCGCCAAGGGCGTGGTGCTGATGCCCTCCTTCGTGAACCTCGGCGCCTTTGTCGACGAAGGCACGATGGTCGACACATGGGCCACCGTCGGCTCTTGCGCCCAGATCGGCAAGAACGTCCACCTCTCGGGCGGCGTCGGCATCGGCGGCGTGCTGGAACCGATGCAGGCAGGCCCCACCATCATCGAGGATAACTGCTTCATCGGCGCGCGCTCCGAAGTGGTCGAAGGCTGCATCGTGCGTGAAGGCTCCGTGCTCGGCATGGGCGTGTTCATCGGCAAATCCACCAAGATCGTCGACCGTGAAACCGGCGCGGTGATGTATGGCGAAGTGCCGGCGGGGTCGGTTGTGGTGGCAGGCTCGATGCCCTCGAAGAACGGCATCAACCTTTACTGCGCCGTGATCGTGAAAAAGGTCGATGCCCAGACCCGCAGCAAAACCTCGATCAACGAGCTGCTGCGCGACTGACAGGCCGCGCCGAGACGTTAAGAAATGGTGAATCCCGCAGTATCAAGGTTCTGATATATAAGGATTCCATGAATTGATCCCTGTGTTACACGCCCCGCCTGTAACACAGGGGCAGCGCCCCGAAAGGCTGTCCCATGAGCGATGAAAAGCCCGCCAAGCCCAGCCGCCAGCAGGTCTATACCCTGCTCGTCCAGGTCGGCCGCAAACCCGGCGACGACCTCCCCCCCAAGGCCACCGGCGGCGCCCTGATGTGCTACGCCAGCGGCGTGGACGAGGCCGAGGCCGTCCGCGAGACGGTGGCCATCCTCAAACAGGCCGACCTCGCCGTGCTCGAGGTGGAAGGCCACGGCTCCCTTGACGAGCAGAAAGAAGCCGGGGTGGAGATCGACCCCGAAGAAGAGGCCCTGATGATGCGGGCGCTCGAGGAAAACTCGGTCATCGTGGCCCAGATGACCGCCCTCTACGACTGATCACGCCGCCCCGAACAGGCTGCGCCGCGCCATCAGGCTGACCAGTTGCTGCGCCTCGAAGGCCAGCAAGACCGTCCGTGGCGGCGCGGCCCTGACCCCGTGGCTCAGCAGCCGCAACCCGTCGACCAGAAGCAGTTCCGGCAGGCCAAGGTCGACCGCGACACAGTCCACCGCCGCCTGCCGCGCGTCCTTGCGCCCGATGCTGCCATTCGCGAGGGCATCGGCCCGTACCAGCACCTCTTCCTCGCCGAACATATACTCCACCTCCGCCCCGCTCAGCCCGACCAGCTGATCGGCGGACACCAGAACGTCGCTCCCCTGTCCCAGAAAGGGCGCGCGCAGGATGACGGGGGCAAAGCTGCCCCGCCCCGGCAGGCGCAGGCGGTTGACCCGCAAGACCGGCTGCAATCCGTTGTCCTTCGTCTGGACCAGATCGCCGGGCCGCAAACTGCCCGCCGCGACCGGACCGCGCGCGGTTTCGATCGGGGTGCGCAGACCCAGCCAAGGCGCGCGTTCGGGGGGGCGCGCCCCTTGCGTCACCCCGAACCACAAAAGCGAGGCATGCCGCAGCGCCGACCCGTCCCGCGGACACAGGCCCGAGAGCTCATCCATCGACAGCGCAATCGGCCCGATGCCGGTGCTGATGCATTCCTCGCCCATCCCGATGCGGCCAAAGCTGAGCGTCCAGCGCCCCGTCCGCCGGTTCCAGCCATAGACGACCCGCGCCGTGCCAAGCCCAAAGGGCAGCGGGCCCGGCAGGATATGCCGCCGCACCAGTTGATCCTTGCGGTGCAGCAGCACCAGACCCGCCTGCGGATCGGCAAAGATGGAAAAGCTGCGCTGCGTGCCGTTCTGGTCCTGATGCCATTCCAGCAGCACCGTGCCTTCCCCCAAGGGCAGGGCCACCTCACAGATGAACAGCCCTTCCTCCAAAGGCGCAACCGGGCCCCCCGGCAGGATCATGTCTGAAAGGGCAAGCCAGTCTGTCATGCGCTAGGCAGCCTTTTCGGCGGCGGCGAACAGGAGTTGCGCTTCAAAGGGGCGCAAGGTCCGCCGCACGGCCGGACTGTAGCCGTCGCCCGTCTTGGGGTTCAACTCGGGGAACAGCGTGCAAATCTCGTCGATGATCTCGGCCTCGAACATGCGGGTGGATTGCGGACCGGGCAGGAAGCTCTCGGTGGCAAGCCCTTCGGAGGAAATGATCTGGTGTTTGTCGAACAACAGATGGACATATTCCACCTCGCCGCCTTCGATCACCCGCACGGATTTGCCGTTGACCAGATCCTTGGCCGAAACCAGCACTTCCGTTTCGCCGAACAGCAATTCGGCCACGGCATCGCGCACCAAGACTCTGTGCTGCGGCGAAACCAGCAGCCGCCGATGATCGCCAAAGGTTCCGGCCCTGATCTCGATGGGGGCCAACGCGCCAAGTGCAGGCACCAGCCTGCGCCCGATCCAGCGCAGGGGCTGTGGCCCGTCGTCCTTGGTCATCACCATATCGCCTGCCCGCAATCGCTCGACCGGACATTCGCCATTCTCGGTCAGGATCATGGTTCCCGCCACAAAGCAGGGGATGGTGGTGATCTTGATAAGTCCGGTGTCGATATGGCCACCCAGTGACGACACGACGGTATAGGTGAAGTTCACCTGTTCGATATCGCCATTGCCGATCACAGTGATCGTGCCGTCCGCGTTCAGGCGCACCCTTTGCCCGGAGGGCAGGGTAATGACCTGTCCGGCCACCACGTTGATGCCGTTGATCTGGCTGATGCGCAGTGTGCCGCTGCCTTGATAGATGTCATTCGCCAGAACGTTGAAAGTCTTTTCACCGGTTGCGAACATGGTTCCGACATCGTCCCGCGCGACCAGTGTGGTCTGAAGACTGTCGCCCATGATGATGAGATTTGAATCATACTGCGCGTCAGAGGTATCGGCGATACCGATGCGGATCGAGTTCACCACACCGGACCGGACAGGAATGGTCAGGGTCAGGGTTACGGTAAAGCCATCCATCTCGGTGTTGAAGGCGTCAGCGGTATTGTTGACGAACAGGTTTGGCTGGGTCAGCGGGTTGATGTTGTTGATCGATGATGTGCCGTTGCCGATACTGACCGGCACATAGGCGCCATTGATCCAAACCCCCATCACGTCGTTGAAATTGGAGTTCACGTATTCGGGGTATTCTTCCGAACTGAAGACAAAGCGCATCGACAGAAAATCGCCCGTCGGGATGAAATCGACGTCAATCCAGACCGCGTCAAAGGTTCGCGCACCGGCAATCGCGTTGAACTGGCTGTTATTGTCCACGCCGGCCGTGTCGGTCGATGTGCTGGCGCTGCGGTTCGGATCGCCGCTGCTTTGCGTGAAATCCCGCACATCGCCCGTCGACAGGATAACCCCCGTCGAGGAGGCGAGGACACCGGGGGCAAGCTGACCGTTAGTAAACACGGCCGAGCTGTCGCGCGGACCGGTATAGCTGGCGCCGACCACGGTCACGCCGCTGCCAAACATCGCATTCGCCATCGTCATCGCGTTCGCGGTGACATTGTAACTCAGTTCTGCGCCTGTCGCCAAGACTGCCTCCCTCGCCAGAAGGCAGAGCATCACGGTCGGTCAGGCGGGTGCCTGCCGGAGCTTTTGGATGGATCGGGTGCGTTGACCCTGCTCTGCCCTGCCTCTGGGACTTGTCGTTTTTTGAAGGATTAACAGAGTTTGAACGCAAGTCATCCTTATTTTGGCCGTTATGTTGCGGCTGCCGATTTTGCCGGGGGCAAAGCGTGGCGGACGTGCAACAGGCAGTTGCAGGGCGGGGCATCTGTGGCTATGCCTGCGGCGTCCCCTTTCGGAGCCTGCAGATGTCAAATCCTGTCGATCCTGTCGCCCTGACTGCCGCTCTGGTGCGTTGCCCCTCGGTGACGCCGGCAGAGGGCGGGGCACTTGTCGTGCTTGAAGAGGTGCTGGCAGAAGCCGGCTTTGCCTGCACGCGAGTAGACCGGGGCGGGGTGGCCAACCTGTTTGCCCGCTGGGGTGCGCGTGGGGCGAACCGCAGCTTTGGCTTCAACGGGCATACCGACGTGGTGCCTGTTGGCGACGCCTCTGCCTGGACGCACGATCCTTTCGGGGCTGCGGTCGTGGATGGCTGGATGTATGGGCGCGGCACCACCGACATGAAGTCGGGCGTTGCAGCCTTTGTGGCCGCTGCGGTCGATTTCGTGCGCCAATTCCCGCCAGACGGTGCGCTGATCGTGACCATAACGGGCGATGAAGAGGGTGCATCCGTCGATGGCACCCGCGCGCTCCTCGACTGGATGGGGGCGCAGGGCGAACGCATGACACATTGCCTCGTCGGCGAGCCGACCTGCCCGAACGAGATGGGCGAGATGATGAAGATTGGCCGACGTGGCAGCATGACGGCCTATATCACCGCAACCGGTGTGCAGGGCCACTCGGCCTATCCGCACCGCGCCAAAAACCCGATGTCGGCCCTGGTCCGCTTTCTCGCGCGGCTTGAGGAGAAACCGCTGGATGAAGGCAGCGCGCATTTTGACGCCTCGACCTTGGCCATCACCACCATCGATTGCGGCAACCCGGCCAATAACGTGATCCCTGCGCGCGGGCAGGCCACGGTGAACATCCGTTTCAATGACCTGCACAGTGGCGCCAGCCTGAGCGATTGGCTGCACGCACACGCCCGCGCGGTGACAGAGGCGACCGGCGTGCAGATCGACCTTAAGGTCTCTGTCTCGGGCGAAAGCTTTCTGACCCCGCCCGGTGCGTTTTCCGCGATGATCGCGCGCGCGGTCGAGGCCGAAACCGGGCGCGTTCCGGTGGAATCCACCTCGGGCGGCACGTCGGACGCGCGCTTTGTCAAGGATCACTGTCCGGTGGTGGAATTCGGTCTGGTCGGCAAGACCATGCATCAGGTCGATGAACGGGTCGAGGTGGCGCAGATCCATCAACTCAAGGCCATTTATGGCCGCATTCTGCGGGATTACTTCGCATGATCCATATCGCCCCCACCCGCGACATCAGCACCTGCCTGCACCTGCGCCGCGTTGTGTTCATCGAGGAGCAGAGTGTGCCGGAGGCCGAGGAACTCGACGACAAGGATGCAGAGGCGATCCACCTGCTTGCCACGGTGGACGGGGTGCCGATGGGGTCTGCGCGCCTGCTGGTGCAGGGCGAGACGGGCAAAATCGGGCGTGTGTGTGTGCTGCCCGCTGCGCGTGGCACCGGTCTGGGCGCCGCTGTGATGCGGGCGGCGCTGGACGAATTGCGCCGCCAGCCGGGGGTCTTGCGCGCCAAGCTCGGCGCGCAAACCCATGCGCTCGGGTTTTATGAACGCCTCGGGTTTGTCGCGGAAGGCCCGGTCTATCTGGATGCCGGCATAGAACATCGCGACATGGTCCTGGCGCTGTAGCGACACCAACATTTACATCGCCGTGATGCTCGGCGGCAGGGCGCCAGACTGGCCCCACGGCGCTGCCGTCAGGCCACCGCACGCCCGCGCGAGAGGATGTCGCGCACCATCGGGATGACGCTTTCCCCGTAAAGCCGGATGCACTCCATCAGGTCGGCGTGGGGCTGCGGGCCGGTCGCGTATTTCAGATCAAAGCGCTGGATGTTCAGCGTCTTTATCGTCTTTGCGATCTTCTTCGCAACGGTTTCCGGGCTGCCGACATAGAGGGAGCCATGTTCCACCTCGGCCAGAAACCTGTCTTTGGTCACCGGAGGCCAGCCACGCTCGCGGCCGATGCGGCCGAACATGTCACGGTAATGCGGCCACAATCCTTCGCGTGCGGCTTCGTCAGTCGCCGCGACAAAACCGGGGGAATGGACACCGATCGGGCGCACCTTGGCGTCCATCGAGGCCGCTGCGCGATGATAGAGATCGACATAAGGCGCAAAGCGCGCGGGATCGCCGCCGATGATCGCAAGCATCAGCTGAAGATCCTGCCGCACGACGCGCACGACCGACTCGGGGCTGCCCCCGACGCCTACCCATGTTGTCAGACCCTTCGGCCCCAAGGGAGGATAGACAGTCTGATTTTTCAATGGCGCGCGCGTCTTGCCCTGCCATGTGACCTTCTTCTCGCGCAGGAGCCGCGCGAAAAGATCGAGCTTTTCCTCGAAAAGCTGATCGTAATTCGCCATGTCATAACCGAAAAGCGCATAGCTTTCGCTGAACGAGCCCCGACCCAGAATTGCCTCGGCGCGGCCATTTGACAGCGCGTTGAGCGTCGAAAACCGCTGAAACGCACGCACCGGATCGTCCGATGACAGCACTGTCACCGCCGTTCCCAGATGAATGCGGGAGGTGCGTCCGGCAATGGTGGCCAGCACGATCTCTGGCGCGGAAATGGCAAAGTCATCGCGGTGATGTTCGCCAAGGCCGATGAAGTCGATGCCAACTTCGTCGGCAAGCACGGCTTGCTCGACCACATCGCGCAGCACCTGATCCATCGGCAGAAGTTGCCCGTTCGCGCCACGGCTGACATCCCCGAACGTGTCCAGCCCCAAAGAAATATCTGCCATACCGGCCTCCTGTTCTTTGTGCCAACATAGGGGATGGATGGGCCGGCGCAAAGGCGCGGCCTTGCACGGCAACTGTGCGCGATCAGGAAATGTCGCGCAATTCCAGCTGGCCACCCGGACCTTGCCGCACCTCGAACCGGGGCAGCCGACGCACAAGATCCGACAGTTTGGGCGCGCCATAGGTGCGCGTGTCAAAATCGGGGTTGGCCTGCGTGATGAATTGTCCCAACGGCCCGAGTGTATACCATTCACCATCCGGGTCGATGGCACGCATCGCTGCGACAATCAGCGGAATGGCCTTGGAGGGGGCTTCCTTGGTGCCGGGCTTGGCCGTGCCAGAGCTTTCCTGCGTGTCATTGCGGGTTGCGGCGCGCGGCGGGTCTTCGGCAGGGGCGTTCAGGTTTTCGACATAGATAAAGCGCTTGCAGGCCATGCGAAAGGCCTCTGGCGTCTTCTTCTCGCCGATGCCGTAGACATCCAGGCCCTGTTCGCGGATGCGCGCGGCCAGACGCGTGAAATCGCTGTCGGAACTCACCAGAACAAAGCCGTCAAACAACCCCGAGTGCAGGAAATCCATTGCTGCGATGACAAGGCCGATGTCAGAGGCGTTCTTGCCCTTGGTGTTGGAAAACTGCTGATCGGCGACAAGGCCAAGCGCCGCCACTTTCTTCGCCCAACCTGCCAGACGCTGTGCTGACCAGTCGCCGTAGATGCGGCGCACCGATGCCTCTCCCAAGGCGGCGATCTCCTCGAAGATCGCCTCGGCATAGCTTGCCGGCACGTTGTCTGCATCGATCAGGACACAAAGACGGGGGGTTCGCGTTTCGGCCATCGGTTTCTCCACTCCCTGCCGCTTGTCGCATTTTGCGGCGCGAAGGGAAAGGCTCATGCGGGCGGGGGCAAAAAGAAGCCGTCATGGGCCAGCCAATAGGCAAGCAGGTCTCCTGCTGTCTGGTGGGGTAAGGCCAGATGTTCCATCATGTGCAGATCGACCCCGACCAGCCCTGCCATCCGCCACGCCTCTTGCGCGGCCAGTGCGACCTCTGGTCCGGACAGCATATGTTCAAGCGAGCCTGCAGACATCGCCAGCACATAGATCACCTGCAGCGCCGACACCTCGGGCCATCTGCTGACAAGCTGGCCCACAAGCACGCGCGCATCCCGCTTTTGTGACAGCAGGGCGCCGATTGCTGTTTCGATCATTTCCTCTTCGCTTACCGTCACGACCGACCTCTTTGCGCGCAAAAGCCAGTGCGGTCCTTGCAGCAAAGCACAGCTTTGCGGGGCGCGTCAGGGCAATTTGGCCCGCATCCCCGGCTTTGCGATCGTATTCAACTCGGCGATGTGTCCGCGAGAGAGGTCGCTGCAACCATCAAGGGAACGGCGCCCGATTTTGCGAGGGCCATGCGTTCCATGCAGGGGCTATGTTGCCATGAGGGGAAAAGCACGCAAGCGCCGGGTGGATTTTCGGGCCAAAGGGAATCATCCGAGGCGATAACGGGTCGCGCTCGCGCCGGGCTGGCGTCGAGGTGGTCCTCTCTCCGAGCGGGGCCCTCACGAACTATCGGATCATGCCAGCAAGTCGGCGGGACGGGCGGCAAGCACCCGCAGGGCCTCTTGCGGATCCGTGCCGAGCAGTAATCCCCGCGCGCCTGCGTTGATCCAGACCCGCCCGACGGCGCAAACACTGGCCTCTATCGCGGTGGGAACAGGCTTCTTCTGGCCGAAGGGGCTGATGCCCCCCACACGATAGCCTGTCAGCCGTTCAGCCTTGGCGGGCAGCATCATGGAGGCGGACTTGCCGCCGAAGGCACTCGCCACCCGTTTCATGGAAAGCTGGCGGTCTGACGGGATGACACAGCAGGCGGGCGTGCCATCCACTTCCACCATCAGCGTCTTGAGCGTCAGGCCCGGATCGAGCCCGAGCGCGCGGGCGGCGGCCAAACCGACCGCATCGGCGGCCGGATCATAGTCATAGGGGTGCAGCGTTACTGCCACCCCGGCCTGCGCAAGTTGTCGCAAGCCGGGGGTCGAGGTCATGGCCTTGGCTGTTTCTTTTGCAGGTTTCATTCCGGCCCGGCGGGTTTGGCGTCGTCAAGGGTCTGCCCCTGACCGGTTCCGCCTCAGTAAACGACGACGGACCGGATGGACTTGCCCTCATGCATCAAGTCAAACCCTTTGTTGATGTCATCGAGGCTCAGGATATGGGTGATCATCGGGTCGATCTCGATCTTGCCGTCCATATACCAGTCGACGATTTTCGGAACGTCCGTCCGTCCCCGTGCCCCGCCAAAGGCAGTTCCTTTCCAGACGCGCCCGGTGACAAGCTGGAAAGGACGGGTCTGGATTTCTGCGCCAGCAGGCGCCACGCCGATGACCACCGACACGCCCCATCCACGATGGGTGCATTCCAGCGCATCGCGCATTACCTTCACATTGCCGGTGCAGTCAAAACTGTAGTCTGCCCCGCCGATCTGATCGAAGGGCGTTTTGGTGAGGTTGACGATATGCTGGACAATCGAGCCTTCGATTTCCGTCGGATTGACGAAATGGGTCATACCGAACCGCTCGCCCCATTCCTTCTTGTCGTTGTTCAGGTCGACACCGATGATCATATCGGCTCCGGCCATCTTCAGGCCCTGAATGACGTTCAGGCCGATCCCGCCCAGCCCGAACACCACCGCCTTGGCCCCGATTTCCACCTTGGCAGTGTTCAGCACGGCACCGATGCCTGTCGTGACACCGCAGCCGATGTAGCAGATCTTGTCGAACGGAGCATCGTCCCGCACCTTGGCAAGCGCGATTTCCGGCACGACGGTATGGTTGGCAAAGGTCGAGCAGCCCATGTAGTGGTGGATCGGCGTGCCATCCAGCATCGAGAAACGCGTGGTGCCATCGGGCAGCAGGCCCTGTCCCTGTGTCGAGCGGATCGCGGTGCACAGGTTGGTCTTCTGGCTCAGACAGCTTGGGCATTCGCGGCATTCGGGCGTGTAAAGCGGGATGACATGATCGCCGACCTTCAGGCTTTTGACACCCGGACCGACGGCTATGACCACGCCCGCCCCTTCATGGCCCAGAATGGCCGGAAAAAGACCTTCGGGATCAGCGCCCGAAAGCGTGAATTCATCCGTGTGGCAAATGCCCGTGGCCTTGATTTCAACCAGAACCTCACCTTCCTTGGGGTCGGCCAGATTGACCTCCATCACGGTCAGCGGTTTGCCGGGGGCAAGGGCGACGGCGGCACGGGTGCGCATGGGTTTCTCCTCGTTCAATTTGCGTGCAGGCTGGGCGAAACGGCCCGGCAAAGCAAGACCCAGACGCGCTAATTTCAATGGCTCGGCTTGCAAGGGTGCAGGGCGGAGGAGTAGGAATGACTGTCCCTCGCGCGTATCACAAGTGGCCTGTCGTGTCAGAACCCAGTCTCTTCTCGCGCTTGCGACTTGTGCGTGCCTTTGCCCTGTGCGGCGGGCTTTGCGGTTGTCTCGCCCCGCCTTTCGCACCATCAGGGCCCCAGATGCTTCCCGTATCCGCGCTGGTAGACCAAGGTCTTCAGGGTTGCGGCAAAGACCAACTGGCCCATCTGAACGGCAAGCCTTTTGTCGCACTGGCGGATTACCGCCTGCCGGGACAGTTGCGGGTGCTTTATCCCGATCAGGCCGTGACACGGGACTTGATGCCCGACAGGTTGAATGCCCAAGT
Source organism: Pseudotabrizicola algicola (assembly GCF_010915705.1). Taxonomy (GTDB): domain Bacteria; phylum Pseudomonadota; class Alphaproteobacteria; order Rhodobacterales; family Rhodobacteraceae; genus Pseudotabrizicola; species Pseudotabrizicola algicola. Next base: position 386,738 of record NZ_JAAIKE010000002.1, on the reverse strand, counting down.
CAATGGATCAGGTCTGATCCTGAAGCTTTTTTGTGGCTGAACAACGGAGAATGCTATGAAACACGCAGCCTTGGCCGGATGTGCCGTGGCCTTTCTGGCCGCCTGCCAACCCGTGGTGTCAGAAGGACCGGACCTTGCAAGCTGTGGCGCGACCGCGTTGCAGGGGCTGGTCGGACAGCCTGCATCGGCGCTGGAGACGATGCGCTTTGGCACCGATACGCGCGTGATCCGTCCCGATATGGCCGTCACGATGGATTATCGCGCCGAACGGCTGAACATCGATATAGACCGTGCGGAGCGTATCTCGCGGGTCTATTGCGGCTAAACTTTTCACAGCAAGGTTATAAAGGCCCCCGGGTCGCGGGGGCCTTTGCCGAAGACCGGTCGCGGCGGACCTACATCCGGTAGGTGGAATGGCAGTCGCGGCAGGTGCCGCCAATCGCGCCCATGCCTGCCTTGACATCGTCGAGCGAAGCCGCGCCCAGGTTGGTGGCCGCAGTGTTCAGGGCTTGCGCCTTGGCGACGAAATCATCCCAGTTCGACCAGATTTCGGGCTTGGCCTCTGACACAGGGTCGGTGGCCTGCGGCTCGAACTTGGCGGCGATATCGGCAGAGGCCGCAACCAGCGCCTGCTGCGCGGCGGCGGCAGCGGCGGCATCAAAGGCCACCTTTTCCGTGGCCATATCGCCAAGAACCCTGACGTTCATGCCGATGCTGCCCATCAAATCCATACGCGCCTTGACGGTGGGGTCTTGCACGCCTTCTTTTGCGACAGCAACACCGGCAAACAAAAGGCATCCGGCGATCAGGCTTTTGGTCAACAACTTCATCGTTTCTCGCTCCCGGCTGAATACACACAACAATTACGTCAGGGTCATGCACCTTGAAGGTGAAGCTGTTGCCGGCTGCCCGCAAATCACGTGAACGTCATCGGCAAAAACAGTTGCTCAGTCCAGCGCGCGTGCCTCGGAAAGCAGCATGACAGGGATGCCGTCCCGTATGGGAAAGGCAAGCCGTGCGGCCTTTGACACAAGCTCTTGCGTGGCCGCGTCATATGTCAGAACCGCGTGTGACACCGGACAGACCAGACTTTCGAGCATGCGCGGGTCGACAGACTGGGCCGGAGCGTCTGGCGATGCGCCGCTGATTTCGTCGGTAGGCGTCACTGCATCACCTCGTCACTCGCGCCGCCGCGCAAGGCAAATTCAATCAACGTCACCAGCGTTTCGCGCCGGGTGGACAAAGAGGGCGCTTCCAGCAAGGCCTGCTTGTCCTCGGGCGAGAAAGGGCACAGCATGGATAGCGAGTTTATCAGAAGCTCCGTTTCGGCTTCCTTCAGGCTGTCCCAGTCTGTCGACAGGTTCAGCGTGGTCAGATACCGCCCCAGCAGCGCCAGAAAAGCCGAACGGTCAAAGGCCGGATCGGCCTCATCCTCGCGGTTCAGGTCACGGCCAAAGGGCGACCAGTCGACCAAGCAGCGGCGATAGGGGGTGAAACCCTGCACTTCTTCGCGGATACGAAAGCGCGACATGCCCGAGAGGGTAATCATGTAGCGCCCATCCTCGGTCTCGGAAAATCCGGTCAGCCTACCGGCACAACCGATGGCCTGAAGCCGCTTTTCCCCGCCCGGCGTCTCGCGCGGCTGGATCATACCGATCAGCCGCGTCTTGGTTTTCATGCAATCTTCGACCATCGCCAGATAGCGTGGCTCGAAAATGTGCAGCGGCAGTCGCGCGCGCGGCAGCATAAGGGCGCCGGGCAACGGAAAGACCGGGATCGTGTCGGGCAGGTCGGATACTGTGATCATGTTCCGTTACCTAGACCGCAAATGGCATCAGGCAAATATCATCGACGAGAGCTTGCGGCGGCCCTTGAGCACGATGGGGTCCTTGGCGGGCAGCGCATCAAAGATGGTGAAAAGTTGCGCCCGTGCTGCCCCGTCGTTCCACTCGCGGTCGCGCCGGAACAACTCAAGCAGCTGGTCTACCGCTTCTTCGGTCTTGCCTGCGGCAAGCAAGGCGGCGGCAAAGTCAAAGCGCGCCTGATGGTTGGACGGATCGGCCTCGACCGCGTTGCGCAGGTCCTGTTCCGGCCCGGCATTGGCGGCCTGCTTGGCCAATGCGATCTGTGCGCGGGCAGCCTCCACTTCCTTCGAGGTGGCGATGGCCTTGGGCGCATTCGCGGCCAGCACCTCGGCCTGTTCCAGATTGCCAAGCGCCAGATGGCTGCGGATCAGACCGCCATAGGCTGGCGCATTTTCGGCCTCTTCCTCCAGAATGGCCGCAAAGGTTTCTGCCGCATCCACCGCAGCGCCTTCGGCCAGCATCTGCTCGGCTGCCTCGATCGCCTCGGCCAGACCGCCGTCACCGCCCAGGCCCTTGATGCGGTCGATGAACTTCTTGATCTCGGACCCCGGCAGAGCACCTTGGAAGCCATCCACCGGCTGGCCTTGCCAGAAGGCGAACACGGTCGGGATAGACTGCACCCGCATCTGGCCCGCGATCATCTGGTTCTCGTCCACATTGACCTTGACCATGCGGACCTTGCCGCCTTCGGCGATCACCGCCGCCTCAAGCGCCGGACCGAGCGTTTTGCAAGGGCCGCACCACTGCGCCCAGAAGTCGACGATCACCGGAACTTCGCGGCTTGCCTCGATCACATCGGCCATGAACGTGGCCTCTGTCGTATCCTTGATCAGGTTGCTTTTGGGCGCTGTGGCTGGCTTTTCACCAAGGCTGAACATCTGATCCCTCATCCGGCTGAAACTCTGCCCCTTATATGCGCACAGCGCGGGAAAAGGCCAAGGGGGAAGGGGCATTTACGGCGGCGGTTTCTGCCCTTAGCCTTGGGTGGCGCAGGACAGGGAGAATGCGATGCCGTTTCTGATGACCTTTGGCGACAGCAACACACATGGCACCCCGCCGATTGTAACTCGGGGGGAGTATCACCGCTTCGGGCCGGGGGTTCGCTGGCCGCAGGTGTGCGCACGGGCCTTGGGCGTGGGTTGGGAACTGGCCGAGGAAGGGTTGCCGGGCCGCACCGCCCAATTCCCCGATCCGGTGATGGGCGGGCATATGAACGGGCAGGACGGGCTCAAGATCGCGTTGCAAAGTCATGGTCCGGTGGATGTGCTGACCATCATGCTCGGCACCAATGACGTGAAGGCGCGGTTCTCTGCAACGCCCGAGGCGGTGACAGCAGGGGTGGCAGGGCTGGTCGATATCGCGCTCAGCCTTGAGATGCAGGCACGGCATGGCGGCTTCAAGCTGTTGCTGATCTGCCCGCCGCCCGTGGTCGAGGTGGGGCCGATCGCAGGAGAGTTTCTTGGGGCGGCGGCACGCAGCGAAGGTCTGGCCGAACGCTACCGTGCCTTGGCTCGGACCCGCGACATCGGCTTTCTGGATGCGGGTGAGGTGATCGCGGTCAGCCCGCAGGATGGCATTCACTTCGAACCCGAAGCGCATGCCGCGCTTGGCCTTGCCGTTGCCGAAGCTATTCGCCAGCTTTAACCCACCGATGCCGTCAGGTCGGCCCACCCGCAGCGCCGCGCAAGATCTGGCGCAGGTGCTGCGGTGTCAACGGCATCTGTCTCGCGCAGGGCAAGCGATTTTCGCATGTTCCAGCGTTCGCGCATCAGGTGCAGACCAGATCGGCTGATCTTGGTCACGGGGGTCTGGATTGGCAGGTATTGCGGCCATTTTGCCTGCATCCAGCGATAGCTTTCGGTGAAATCGGGGCCAAGCGCCCCGTGAAAGCGGTCGTTGTGAATGCAGGGAAGCCCGATGGCAAAGGCTCCCTTGCCCGCGCTGCGGGCGCGGCAGACGATGTCTGTGCCATACATGTGCCACCCCGGTTGGCTGTCGTCGAACCGCAGGCCGGATGATCGGCGCAGCACGATCAGCATTTCGTCAAAGCTGATCACCGGTTCCGGTTGCGACGGCACCCGCCCGATGATCTGACCCAAGGAAGAGGTCCAGACCGGCCCGAACTGCCGGTAATCGGCCCCGATGCCAAACGCGCCTGCCAAGGCCCAGTCGGGGCAATGGCGCGTCAGTTCGGCAAGCCGCGCGTGCAGCAGCGCGTCCCACCCTTTGGGCAAAAACACATCATGATGGGCAAAGACCACGATCTCGCTCTGCGTCGCATCCAGCGCGCGATTATAGGCTATGGCCGCCGACGGTGCATTGCGCTCGACATGCAACGGAACGCCATTTGCAAGGCAGGGCGAGGCGGCAAGATTTGCGGCAAGGATCGCATCGGAATTGCTGGCACAGGCGATTTGAAACAGGGCTGACATCAGGGGTTGCCTTTGCTGGCGAAAAGGACGGTCAGTTTTTCGGCCTCGCGGTCGATGTCATGGCGTTCAAACGCACGCTGGCGTGCAGCCTGCCCCATCTGGACAAGCCGGGCCGGCGGGGTCGCGGCAAGCTGCCTGATCGCCTGCGCAAGCGCCTCGGCGTCACCTGCGGGGACCAGCCATCCGGTTTCTGCCGTCACCAGTTCCGGCACACCGGCGATGGTGGTGGCAATAACCGCGCGCCCCGCTGCCATCGCCTCCATGATCACGACAGGCAACCCCTCGGCAAAGGATGGCACGATCAGCGCCTGCGCTGCGGCCAGACTGTCCCGCACCCGCCCTTCGTCAAGCCAGCCCGCAAGCGTGACATGCCTGCCAAGATCGTGCCGCGCCATCGCTTCCTCTAGCTGGGGCCGCAGCGGACCGTCCCCCACGAGCGTCAGGTGCAGTCCGGGCAGGTCGGGGACGGCCTTGGCGATCGCCTCAACCAGCAGAGCAAAGCCCTTTTGCTCGGACAGCCGCCCGATCGCCACCAGATGAGGCCCGCCAGAGGGCAGGGCGGCCGGTTCGGGAAAGCGCCAGGGTTCAATCCCACAATGCACCACATGCAGGCGCGGCCAAGTGTCGACACTCGCCCAGCGATAAAGCTGGCTGCGTCCGAAGCTTGAAATCGCGACGGTAAACAAGGCCTGGTCCGCCTTGGCGCCCAAGGCAAGCGCAACCGGCGCGTCAAATTCTTCCGGGCCGTGAACGGTAAAGGAATACGCCGGCCCGCCCATAAGGGCGCAAAGCATGGCGACGGTGGCAGAATTGGTCCCGAAATGCGCATGCAGATGGGGAAGGCGCAACGCATGACAGCGTCGCGCCAGATGCGCGGCTTCGGCCAGATAAACCATATGCCGCAGCCGTCCCCCTGTTCCGGGAACGCCGCCCGCCCCTTTCGCCCCGCAGCGCAAAGCCATCGCAAAGGCACGCGCGGCCCCCGTCGGATGGCGCGCCATCCAGCCGAGGGCCGACAGCAGGAGCCGCCCCGCCCCGATTTGCAGAATATGCTCGGTCCGCGCGTCTTCGGCGATATCGGCAGGGTCCACCAGTGCGGCCCTGTCCGATCGCAGTGCAAAGCGGTGAATGGACCATCCCAGCCGTTCAAGCGCCATGATCTCGCGCCGGATAAAGGTCTGCGAACCGCGCGGATAGGTGTTCACCAGATAAGCGATCTTCAACGAGGGCTCCGCAAGGCTTGGCACCGCTGGGGCACCCGCTGCAAGCATCGCGACTGCGCTGCGGGGATGCAAGGATTTTGACAGCCCGATGTTTTTAAGCCGCACGGCGAAACGTGGCGTGTTCCCTGCCGTTTCGGCCGGAGCCGTTCCGCGGCATTGTTTCTAGATTTTCGATAATCTTTAAGTACTTCACAACGCGGGCAGACGCCGGATTTCCCTGCGATGTGTGCCATGTGATGCTCGCTTTAGAAGGGCTGCTGCGAATCATTGCGGCGCATTGTGAATGCCTATGCGGTATCACTTTCCGAGCAATACACGCATAGGATGAGTGCGGCAAAGCCCTGTCAAAGATGCGACAAAATTTCCTCTGAATTATGGTCGGAATTGGGCGCCGGGCCAGACAATGGCTGTCGTCAAACGTCCTCAACAACGGGTAAAATACGACTGGGGGCGCTTGATCTGAGTGCTGAATATGGTTTTTGTTTTGCTGCCAATCTGGGCGCGCCGGATGACCGGTTCCGCGCTCGGGCAGGGACGTGACAGATCGTCATTGTTGCTGGCTGGGCTACGGGAAACCGGAGGGCCGGGGTAATGTCTTTTACCTTCCCCGAGTTTCCGCCCCGCAGAGCGCAACCTGTCAAGCCGCCACCCGATTTTTCGGGGCTGGTCCTGCGCCCGAAGACAAAGCCTTTCGGGCTATATAGAAATGTATTCAAACGGGTGCTTGACCTCACCGCGTTGACGCTGGCCGCACCTGTTGTGGTGCCGGTGATTGCCGTTCTTGCGCTCGGTGTTGCCTTGGATGGCAGCAACCCGTTCTACAGCCAGTTGCGTATCGGCAAGGGCGGCAAAGAGTTCCGCATGTGGAAACTGCGGTCAATGGTGCGCAATGCCGACGCGCAGCTGCAAGACGTTTTGAAACGTGATCCCGCCGCGCGCGCGGAATGGGCGGCGACGCAAAAGCTGCGCAACGATCCACGCATCACCCGTTTCGGCAAGCTTTTGCGGCGCTCGTCGCTGGATGAACTGCCGCAACTGTGGAACGTGCTGACGGGGGATATGAGCCTGGTCGGACCGCGTCCGATGATGGTGGACCAGCGCGATATTTATCCCGGCACCGCTTATTACAACCTGCGGCCGGGCATCACCGGCTATTGGCAGACTGCAGGCCGCAACCGCACCACCTTTCAGGCGCGTGCCGAATATGACACGGTCTATGATGAAGGTCTGGCCTTCACGACCGACATGCGCATCCTGTGGCGCACCATCAGCGTCGTGATGAACGGGACCGGGTGCTGATTTTCCGATGCAGCCCGAACAAAAAGGCCCGCCCTCTGTAGGGCGGGCCTTTTGCATTCTGTCCTGCCACTTTCAGAACATCGCGACGATTGCCGTCAAGACCACCAAAAGCGCCCCGCCCAGCACAAGTTTGCCGCGGAGCTCCTCTATTGCAGGCAGCCGTCCCGCCTCATTCTCGATCAGCGAAGCGATCGCCCGCCGCCCGAGCGGCTTGCGGCTGTGCGGCTTGATTTCGGGGATCGACACCACGGGGCGCAGGTTCAACTCTCGCTCCATCTGCGCGGCTGTCCGGATAACCGGATGCATCAGGTCCAGCAAGAAGGCCAGCACCAGCCCCAGACCAGCGCTGCCGATCAAGCCGACAACGGCCATCTTCCTGGCACCGGAACCGAGCGGATAATCCGGGGTAATCGCCCGCTCCAGCATCGAAAACCGTTCGGTCTGTCGGCGCGAAGCAAGGCTCTGCGCGGTCTCCGCCTCTGCCATCCGCTGTGACACCACCGTGTACTGGTCCTGCAACTGCCGCAACTGCCGCTCATAGCCTGACAGCGCCCGCTCTACCTCGGCGGTATCGCCCACCGTGGCTTCAAGCGCCGCCTTGCGTTCCGCCAAAGGCGCGCGCTGCGCCGCCAGAACAGCCAACCGCTGCGCTATATCGTCCAGCCGCCGCCGATCCGTTGCCCGCTGGGTCTGAAGCGCGTTCAACTGCGCCTCCTCGCTGCGAAGTCCGGTGATCTCCTGGTCCAGTGCCCGAAGCGAAGTCTCCAGCTCTGCGATCTGGTCCTGCCGCGCCTCGCGCACGCCGGGAAGCGAACTGCGATTGCTTTCACGGTAGCTTGCAATCTGCTCTTCCAATGCGGTGATCTGGGTCCAGAGGCGATTTTCCTGTTCCTTGAAGAACTGGAAACTTGCCTCGGCCGTTGCGCGCTTGCCCTCTGCCCCCATGTCGAGCACGCTTTGCGCCAAGTCATTCGCGATGCGGGCGGCATTCTCTGCCTCTCCGGCCCGCGCCGAGATGATCAGCGCCGACAAGGCTCCGGAGGGGCCGGACACGCTTTGAAACCGGATCGACTCGCGCATCGCCATCACCTTGTCTTCGATCGACATGGCAGGCGCATCGGCGAACAGGCCATGCCGGTCGATCAACGCGATCAGGTTTTCGCGGGTGGTCAGGCGCTGTTCGATGCTGGTCAGCAGTTGCAGCACATTCACCGGCATGGCCGGTGCCTGCCCGCCGTCAGTCACCATCGGCAGTTCGACCTGCAAGACAGCGGCGGTTTCAAAAACATCCGGACGCGTTTTGGCATACCAGATGGCAAACAGGGTGCCGAACAGACTGACCGCAGCGATCAGCCAGAATCTGCGGCGGATCAGGCCAAGCAGGTCTTCGACAGTCTGGATCGGACCCATGCTTCAGGCCCGCCCGTAGCGCAGACGCCCAAGACCCAGATCTTGCGCACGGTTCAAGACGACCCCCATCAGGGGAATACGGTTTTCAAACAGCGTCTCGCAGGCCCGGATGTCTTTTGCAGTGGTCTGCGTGCCATCTGCGACGATCAGAACGGCGTCCACCTTGCCCTTCATGGCCAGCACATCGTCGGTCACCAAAGCGGGCGGCAGGTCCATCACCGTGATCTCGGGGTCAAGCTGCACCTCCATCGCATCCAGCGCCTGCGTGGTGTCTGAACTGTGCAGGATGTCCCCGGCATCGGGAACAGCTTCTCCGTTGAAGCCGATCGCGAGCGTCTGGCCGACCCGCATGAACAAGGATTCCATGGGTTGCGTGCCATCCAGAAAATCGCGCAACGCGCCCGCTGGCGTCACCCCGAAGAGGCTGTGCAGATTGGGGCGGCGCAAATCCAGATCGAGCAGCACGGTCCGGCTGCCCGGTCGCCGTGCCAAAGCCATTGCCAGATTGGCGGCGGTAAAGGACTTGCCACATCCATGTGTGGGCGAGGTCACACCAATCCGGCGCCATCCCCGTTCGGCCATTGCCTGAGCAATCCGGGTGCGCAAAATATCAAAAGCGGGGCCCGCAAGGCTTTGATCTGGATTGGTAAACAAACCGTTTCTGGCAAGATGATCGCCATTCAGGCTGATGGCATTCAGCGATTCCCAGACACGTGCGGCGTTGAAAAGCGCCAAGGGAAAGGGGTCGGCAAAAATATCGCGCCCCAAGTCAACATTCAGCGGATCAAGGTCGCGCTCCGACGCGCGGCCGGGGCGAAACACCGAAACCGTCACGGCGCGGTCACGCCGCGATGGGGCTCCGCCATCCCCTTCCATCGGCAAAATCCCCATATCCAGTATGTTTTCCGAAGGTAGCGCCAAGTTATTGTGTCGGGCCATTGCCTGGCACGCTCCTGAAAAGCGCAGCACGGGGGCTGCCTACCGAAACCCAAACCTGCCACCTGGCAAGCCACGATTTTTGGCGCTTCTGCAAAAATACCAACACATCCAAGATGCATCGTCACTTTTCAGACCTGCCAGACCCCCGTCCAGTTGTTGTTATAGGTAGCAGATTATCTTCCGAAATGAAAGGCTTTGCCCGTGCCTCGGGGCCCGTAAAGCATGGTCAAGCCTGTGCTTCGAATCTAGGATCGGAACGGGAAATCGCAAGGTTGGCAAAGATGTCGGTGATCGTTGATGCTGTGGTGATCGGCCGAAACGAGGGCGCGCGTCTGGTGGCCTGTCTGGCTGCGCTGCAGGGGCGGGTGCGTCGGATCGTCTATGTGGACAGCGGCTCCACCGATGGCTCGGTCGCCAAGGCGCGGGCAGAGGGGGCCGAGGTGGTGGCGCTTGACATGGAAAAGCCGTTCACCGCCGCACGGGCGCGAAATGCGGGCCTGCTTGCCTTGGCCACGGCCCCGCCAGAATTTGTGCAACTGATCGATGGGGATTGCGTGCTCGATCCAAGCTGGATCGGCGCGGCTCTGGCAGCCTTTGCGCGGCATCCGGATGCGGTGGTCGTCTGCGGGCGGCGGCGCGAGCGGTTTCCCGAGGCCTCGCCGTATAACCGGATGGCGGACAGCGAATGGGATACCCCCGTCGGTCAGGCAACGGCTTGCGGGGGCGACGCCCTGATGCGTTATCCCGCGGTCATGGCTGTCGGAGGCTACCGCGATGATCTGATTGCCGGGGAGGAGCCGGAACTGTGCCTGCGTCTGCGGCGCGCGGGCGGGACGATCTGGCGGATCGACGCAGAGATGACCTTGCATGACGCTGCCTTGCTGAGTTTTGGGCAATGGTGGCGGCGGATGGTGCGCGCGGGGCATGCCTTTGCGCAGGGCGCGGACCTGCACGGCGCGGGACCAGAGCGGCATTGGGTGCTGGAGACCCGCCGCGCTCTGATGTGGGGCGTGGCGGGGCCGGTGGTTGTGGTGGTGGCCGCTGCGCTGCACCCGCTGGGCTGGACCTTGTCGCTGGCCTATCCGGCGCAGGTGGTGCGGCTGGCGCGGCGGGAGGGTCTGCTCTGGGGACTGCTGACGGTGGTGGGCCGCTTTGCCGAGGCGCGCGGGGTTCTGGGCTATCACCTCAACCGGGTCTTGGGGCGGCAGGCCGGGCTGATCGAGTACAAGTAGCCGTCAGCCCTGCCGCAGGCGCAGGGCGGCGATGACCTGACCGGGCAGGATGGCCGCGCAGGCGGCGTAGCGCGGCAGGAGGCGGCGCGGTGCGGACAGGGCGCGCCACAGCCATTCCAGCGCCAGCCTGCGCATCCAGAGGGGGGCGCGCTGCTGATTGCCCGCGATGAAATCCAGACCCGCTCCGAAGCCGCAGAAGCCGATCCGGGGGGCCTGTGTGCGGCCGAAGGCGGCGAAGGCCTCCTGACGGGGGGCGGAGAGGGAGACGATACAGAGCCGCGCCCCGGCGGCCTGCATGGCGTGCAGGGCGGCTGCGGCATCGGGGCCGGTCGGGTCAAAGCCCATCGGGGGCGCGCCCGTCCAGGCCAGCCGCAGGGCGGGGAGTTCGGCCTGAAGCCGCGCGCCGGCCTTGGCCAGCACCTCGGGGGTGGAGCCGTAGAGGGCGACGGGCATGCCTTCCTCGGCGGCCAGCCGGAGGAGGGGGCGCAGCAGGTCGGAGCCGGGGACGAGGGCGACGGGGCGGCGGGCGAGGCGGGACAGCCAGACGATGGGGTTCCCGTCGGCCACGATCAGGTCCTGGGCCGCGTAGGTCGCCCTGTAGCTGGCGGAGGCCCTGAGCTTCACGAGGTGGTCGAGGTTGATCGTGGCGAGGGAAAAGCCCTGCCCGGCCCGGAACCGCGCCCTGACCTCGGCCAGCAGGCGGGGCTGGTCGGGGATGTTCACGGTGATGGTCTGGTCGGGAAAGCGGAACTGCACGGGGGGCCTTTGTAACGCGGGGGGCAACTGGAGGAATGACGTAAAATCAACAGGTTGGCACTGCGGGATTTACCATTTGTTAACGATTTGCGCGACGGTGCCGCGGCGGCAGCCCCCCCGCGCGCTCGCGGCCGCGCCGCGCCGGGTTCAGCCCGGCAAGGTGACAATGATGGCCCCGCGATCGGTGGTGACGACAGTGTGTTCGTATTGCACGACCCATGCGGGCGGTTGGCTGTAGAGCGTCCAGTCATCTTCGGACCCCGTTTCGGCCCAGCGTCCACCGTTGGAGAGGAACGGCTCTACCGTGAGCACAAGGCCCTTGTGCATGATGCGGCGATCGCCGCGACTGGGCCATGTTGGCACCTCTGTCGGTTCTTCGTGCAGCGCGTGGCCGATGCCGTGGCTGGCCAGATTGCGGATCAGCGTATAGCCGCGCTCCGTTGCGAACTGGCCGATGGCATTGCCGATGCCCGCCAGCGGTTTGTCATGCCCGACCTGTTCGATGCCGATCTGCATGGCGCGCCTGCCGTCGCGGCAAAGCTTTTGCAGCGCGGCCGGCACCGCGCCAAGGCCGAAACTGGCCCCCGTATCGGCAAAATACCCGTCCTTGGAGGCGGAGACATCGATGTTGACCAGATCGCCTGCGCGCAGCACCCGCCCGCCCGGTATGCCGTGGGCGATTTCCTCGTTCACGCTGATGCAGGTGGCACCGGGAAAACCATAGGTGGTTTCGGGGGCGGAGGCCGCGCCTTCGCGTTCCAGATGGGCGCGGCCGATATCGTCAAGCTCTTGCGTGGTCATGCCCGGTTCCATCGCCCCCGCCATCGCCTGCAGCGTATTGGCCACGATCCGGCCAATGGCCTGCAGGGATTCAAGCTCGTCGTCCTGGGTGATGGTCATGGTGGCGGGTTCCGGTGGTTGCGCGGGCGGCGGCAAGGGTCAGGGCTGTTTAGCATAGCTGCGCGCAGTTGGGGAGAAAACACAAGCCGCAGCCAGAGCGCGGGGCAGCAGGCAGCCCTGCCGTCCGCCAGATATGAAAAAGCCCCGCCAAAGGGCGGGGCTTTGCATCAGATCGGCGCGCCTATCAGGCTGCCAGAGCCGATTTGGCCTGAGCCGCGATGGCGTTGAACGCCTCGGGTTCGTGAACGGCGAGATCGGCGAGAACCTTGCGGTCCACCTCGATGCCAGCCTTGGACAGGCCGTTGATGAGGCGCGAATAGGTCATCTCGATGTCGAACAGGCGGACTGCGGCGTTGATCCGCTGGATCCACAGGGCGCGGAACTGGCGCTTGCGGACCTTGCGGTCACGGGTCGCATACTGCTGGGCCTTGTCGACGGCCTGAGTGGCGGTGCGGAAGTTGGTCGAGCGGGCGGCGTAATAGCCGGCGGCTTTCTTGATGACCTTGCGGTGACGTGCGTGCGTGACGACACCAGATTTAACGCGAGCCATGGGTGTCTCTCCTTAGCGGTCGTAGGGCATGTACTTCTTGACGATCTTGGTGTCCGAAGCGGACAGCAACATCGTGCCAGAAGCATCGCGAATGAACTTGGTCGTACGCTTGATCATGCCGTGACGCTTGCCGGCGACGCCAGCCTTTGCACGACCGCTGGCGGTGAAGCTGAAGCGCTTCTTCGCGGCGGATTTGGTCTTCATCTTGGGCATTTCGATCTCCAATCGTCAAATGCGCGACTCGGCATGCCTAAGTTGGCCGGCCCCGCAGGCTTTCCAGAGTGGCCCCTATAGGCGGGGTCGGGCGCAGGCGCAAGGCAAAAGCGCAGGGCGCCGTCAGTTCAGCAGGCGGCCGATGACCCGAAAGAAGATATCCGGCACTTGCGACAGCGCGACGCCCCCCGGTTTCTGGTTGAGGGCGATGACGATGAGCGTGCCGCCGATCAGCACAATGATGGCAGCCGCCCGAGGGGGGCGGCTGTCTGACAGGGCCGAGAATATGGAGGGGATGGCAAGGGCCATGAGAATGGCCCCGATCACGAACATGAGGTCAGAGTCCATCACCGCCCCTTCCGCTTTGCCTTCCGGCGATTATTCCGGATCTGCCTTGTAAATCAACCGTTCATCGCAAGGCGCGACGCGCAGGATGTTGGTTGTGCCCTGCACGTTGAACGGCACACCGGCGGTCAGCACGATCTGGTCGGTTTCCTTGGCGAAACCGTGCTGGCGCGCGGCACGCACTGCCGAGATGACAGCGCCCTTGAAGCGGTCCTGTTCTTCGGTGATGACGCAATGCGTGCCCCAAGTGAGGCAGAGGCGGCGGGCGGTGCCCATCAGCGGGGTGAGCGCGATGATCGGTACGCGGGGCCGTTCGCGGGCGACGAGGCTGACGGTGGTGCCCGATTGCGAGAAGACGGCGATGGCCTTGATGTCGGTGGATTCGGCGATTTCGCGCGCGGCAGCCACGATGCCATCGGCCACGGTGGAGCGCGAGACGGTGCGGCTGGCCTCGATCACCTGACGGTAGGTGGTGTCGCTTTCGACCGATTTGGCCACGTTGTCCATCGTGGCGACCGCTTCGATCGGGAACTTGCCGGCGGCGGATTCAGCCGAGAGCATGACGGCATCGGCGCCTTCGTAGATGGCGGTGGCGACGTCCGAGACTTCGGCGCGCGTCGGCATCGGCGATTCGATCATCGATTCGAGCATCTGCGTGGCGACGATCACCGGCTTGGCGGCGGCGCGGGCCATGCGGACGAGGCGTTTCTGGATCGGCGGGACCGAGTAGACCGGCAGTTCGACGCCCAGATCGCCCCGCGCCACCATGATGCCATCGGAGACGGCGAGGATGGATTCGTAGGCTTTGACCGCTGCGGGTTTCTCGATTTTCGAGAGGACGGCGGCGCGGCCACGGGCGAGATCCTTGGCCTGCAGCACATCTTCGGCGCGCTGCACGAAGGAAAGCGCCAGCCAGTCGACGCCCAGTTCGCAGGCGAACTCGAGGTCCTTGAGGTCTTTTTGCGACAGCGCGGCCAGCGGCAGGACCACATCGGGGACGTTCACGCCCTTGCGGTTGGAGATGGTGCCGCCGACGGTGACGGTGCAATTGGCAAAGTCCTTGCCGCAGTCATCGACCACCAGACGGATCTTGCCATCATTGACCAGAAGCGAGGCGCCCGGTTCCAGCGCGGCAAAGATCTCGGGGTGCGGGAGTTGCACGCGGGTCGCGTTGCCGGGGGCCGGGTCCAGATCGAGGCGGAACTTGTCGCCATCGGCCAGATCATAGGAATCGGCGTCGAATGTGCCGACGCGCAGCTTCGGGCCCTGAAGGTCGGCCAGAATGGCGATGGGGCGTCCGGTGTCGGATTCGACCTGCCGGATGATCTGGTGGCGGGCGCGGATGTCGTCATGCGTGCCGTGGCTCATGTTCAGGCGGAACACGTCTGCCCCCGCCTCGAACAGCGCGCGGATCATTTCATAGTCGTTGGATGCCGGGCCCAGAGTGGCCACGATCTTAACATTCCGAAGGCGTCTCATGCCTTGTTCCTTCTTCGGTTTTCACTTCGTGGTGGGCCACGGGTGGGAATAGAGCAATCGGACGCGCGGGGCAACTGGCGCGTTCCGGCTAAATGACCTAAAGCCGTAAAACCACCGTGGGGTAAAGCAGAGATGACAGAGAGACGCCCGGAAAGCAGGCACGAGGCCTTTGAAATCCTGGGGGCCGGGCGGGCGGGGCCGTGGCTGGTGACCTGCGATCACGCGACCAACCGGGTGCCGGACTGGCTGGGCGGGAGCCTCGGGATCGCGCCCGAGGACATGGCGCGGCACATCGCCTATGACGTGGGCGCGCGCGGGCTGGCGATTGCCCTGGGCGCGGCGCTGGACAGTCCGGTGATCTGTTCCGATTTCAGCCGTCTGGTGATTGACCCCAACCGCGGCGAGGATGACCCGACGCTGGTGATGAAGCTGTATGACGGCACGATCATTCCGGCCAACCGCCATGTCGGGCCCGCCGAGGTGGAGACGCGGCTGGAGCGGCTTTACCGGCCCTATCACGAGGCGCTGGCGCGGCTGGCGGAGGGGCGGGCCATTCTGGCAATCCATTCCTTCACGCCCTGCCTGAAGGGGCGCGCGCCGCGGCCCTGGCACATCGGGGTGCTGCACAGCCATCTGGACGAGCGGCTTTCGCGCGCGGTGATCGCCGGTCTGGAGCAGGTGCCGGACTGGTGCGTGGGCGACAACGAACCCTATGCCGGCCACCTGCCCGGCGATGCGATCGACCGCCATGCGCTGATACCGGGGCGGCACAATACGCTGATCGAGGTGCGCAATGACCTGATCGGGACCGAAGCCGAGCAGCAGGATTGGGCGGTGCGGCTGGCACCGATTCTGTCGGCCGCGCTGGCAGCCGTGTCTGCCCCCGCCTGATTGCCGCCAAAATCAGGACAATCTTGGTGGATATCCCTCGATTGACTGACCGTTTCGGGAAATGATCACAAAGGCTTGACCCAACTTTCCTTTGTGCTGCACTGGCCGCGCGGTTTGCGTTTTTTGCTGTGCACAGGTGTCCTGATGGAATTTCTGCTTTTGTTGCCCCTGCTTTTGGTCGGTGGTCTTGTTGTCGGTGGCTCGGGCGGTGGCGACGACGGGCCCGCGGCGGAGCCCGAGCCTTCGGATGAGGCGGGCGAGGTCGAGGCAGGCACCACCGCGCCAGACGAGATGGCGGGCACGGTGTTGAACGACATTCTGCTGGGTGGCCTCGGGCGCGACACCATCGAGGGCTTGCAGGGCAATGACGTGATTGCGGGCGAGCGCGGCAATGACGACCTGACCGGCGACGAGGGCAATGATGTGGTGCTGGGCGGCGCGGGCAATGACCGTGTGGACGGCGCGACCGGCAACGACCTGCTGGTTGGCGGGGCAGGCAATGATACGGTGACGGGCGGGGCGGGCAATGACCTGCTGATCGGGTCGAGCGGCAGCGATACCATGCAGGGCGGCGAAGGCGATGACACGCTGGTGGGAGTGGAGTTCGACCGGTATGCCGATGAAATGGCGCGCTCTGCCGCAGACCTGCGCGGCGTGCTTTCGCGCAATTTTGCCGACACTGTCAGCGCGCAGCAGTTGAACCGCGTGTCGGCCAGTGTCACCTCGGGCGATGTGGCAGAGCGCGGGCCGGACCAGCTGGAAGGCGGCGATGGCAATGACCTGCTGCTCGGGGATGACGGGGATTTTCTGAGCGGCGGCCTTGGCGCGGATGAATTCGCCATCGCTTACAGGCCCGATGACGCGATGAGCATCATCACCGATTTTGACCACCAGACCGAGTCGCTGACGCTGATCCTCGACAATCCTGACACGGCGCAGATCGTCATCCGGCCGTTCGGACCTCTCACGACGCTGATCGAGGTGGACGGGCAACCTGTGGTGCGGCTGTCCAATCAGGATGCAGAGCAACTTCTGGCCACGCGGGATAACTGGCTGACTGTGGAGCCTGCCTGACGCCGGTTGAAGCGCCTGCGCCGATAGGACATGCTGTCGGCGCAGGAGGACAGCATGACACAGGACGAGCAAACCCGGATCGAGCTTGAGGCGGCAGCGTTCCGCGCGCTGATGCATCATTTGCTGGAAAAGCGGCCCGATGTGCAGAACATCGACCTGATGAACATGGCCGGTTTTTGCCGCAACTGCCTGAGCCGCTGGTATCAGGAAGCGGCCAATGCGCGCGGCATCGAGATGGACAAGGCCACCGCGCGCGAGATCGTTTACGGCATGCCCTATGAGGACTGGGTGGCGCAAAACCAGACCCCGGCGGACGAGGCCAAGCAGGCGGCCTTTACCGAGGCTTTTGCCCGCAATGTCGGCCCCTCAACCACAGGGTGAGCCGCGTTTCCAATTCGCAGTAAATATCGGGGAATATTGCCAATATTGCTGTGCTGGCGTGGACAATCACAGCGCGACCTGCGCGGCAGATTGACAGGCACGTTTTTTGCCCCTTGGGTATTAACAAGCGCGTGACCGGAACCGTTACTCAGTAGGTCTGTGGCATGACGCCGTGTTGGTAACGGGGGGTATTTTTTATGGAACTGTTTTTGCTTTTGCCGGCGCTTTTGCTGGCAGGGTTGTTCACGGGTGGCGGTTCTGATTCTGCCGATGATCCCGAGCCGCGTGAACCGGCGACCGCTGGGGATGACGCGTTGACCGGAACCAACCGGTCCGACTTGATCGAGGCGCTGGATGGCCATGACCTGATCAACGGATTTGAAGGCCGCGACACGATTATGGGCGGCGCGGGCGATGACAGCCTGTTTGGCAACCGTGGCGCGGATGCGCTTTACGGCGAGGCGGGCGATGACATGCTGATGGGCGGCATCGGCCGCGACATGCTGGACGGGGGCGAGGGCGACGACCGTCTGTTTGGCGGGGGCGGAGCCGATACCATGCTGGGCGGCGCGGGGGATGATTTCGCCTCGGGCGGGTTCGGGGAGGACAGTCTGGCGGGCGATTCCGGCAATGACACGCTTTTGGGCGGCGGTGGGGCTGACAGCCTTTTCGGCGGCGAGGGGGATGACAGCCTTGACGGCGGCCTCGGCGCAGACAGCCTGTCGGGCGGAGAAGGCGATGATACGCTGTCGGGCGGCTTCGGGGATGATACGCTTTATGGCGGCGCGGGCCTGAACCAGCTGAACGGCGACGAGGGGGCCGATCTGATCGTCTCGGAGTCGGGCAATGATTCCGTTTCGGGCGGCGATGGCAATGATCTGGTGCAGATGACCGGGGCCGAGGGGGCCGCCTTTGTCGATCTGGGCAACGGGGCGGATACGCTGGAGGCCGGTGCGGCGGGGGCGGCGATCACCGCAGATGGCGGCGCAGGCGATGACGTGATGCAGACCGGCAGCGGCGCGGATACGCTGACCGGTGGCGGGGACAACGACTTCATGTTTTCGGGCGCGGGGGATGACCAGCTTTTTGGCGGGATCGGGGATGATACGTTGAACGGCGGCCCCGGGGATGACCTGCTCGATGGCGGGCCGGGGGATGATGTGTTCCTTCTGGGCGCAGCGGCTGCTTCTGCGCCCGGGCCCGATGGCAACGGACAGGCGGTCGGGGCCGATACGGTGGTGGGCAACGCGGGCAACGACTGGTTGCAGGTGCGCGGCATCGGGGCCGAAGTGGTGGCCTATATGGGCGATGGCGATGACCGCTATGACGGGTTCGTGCAGGCGGGCAGGACCGTGGCAGAGCATGGCAGCGTGACGGTCTATGGCGGCGAAGGGGCTGACAGGCTGTTCTCGGGGGCCAGTGCGGACCAGTTGTTCGGCGGCGCCGGCGATGATGTGCTGAGCGGAGACGAAGGCAGCGTCATGGTGGATGGCGTGCGCGTCGACCTGTCGGGGCCGGACAGCCTGTTCGGCGGCGATGGCAATGACCGCCTGACGCTGAGCGATGGCGATATCGGCACGGGCGGCGATGGTGCCGATACCTTTGCGCTGCACTACTTTGACGACGTGCGCGATGCGACCGACGAGATCATCATGGAATGGGACCGGAGCGCGGTGCGCGTCACCGATTTCACCCCCGGCGTGGACCGGATCGAGATCACGCTGGCGGGCAGCCCTGTGGGCAGCACGCCCGATCTGGTCGCGGTGGAGGGCGGCACCATGGTGCGGTTCGGCAGCGATGATGTGGCGTTTCTGGCGGGGGTCGCGCCCTCGGCCATTCTGCCGACGGATATCGTGCTGTCGGCAGGCTGAAGCGGCGGCCGCTTCAGCCAAGGATGCGGGGCCGCCGGTTACACGGCGGCCTTGCGCATTTCGTCAAGGTAAAGCTCGCGCAGGCGGGTGGCGACGGGGCCGGGTTTGCCGCTGCCCACGGGCTTGCCGTCGATTTCCACGACGGGCATGACGAAGATGCTGGCGGCGGTGGAAAACGCCTCGTCCGCGGCTTGCGCCTCTTCGATGGTGAAGGGGCGTTCTTCCACCTCGAACTGTGCCTCGGCGGCGAAGCGCAGGACGGCGGCGCGGGTGATGCCGTGCAGGATGTCGGTGGTCAGTTGTCGCGTTATGATGCGGTTGCCCTTGACGATATAGGCGTTGTTCGAGGTGCCTTCGGTCACCGCGCCATCCTCGACGAACCAGCTGTCATCGACGCCGGCCTTTTTGGCGGCCATCTTGCCCATCGACGGGTAGAGCAGTTGCACCGTCTTGATGTCGCGGCGCGACCAGCGCAGGTCGGGGATCGAGATGACGCGGAAGCCGGTTTTTGCGGCGGGGGCATCGGCGAGGTTGGGGATGTCTTGCGTGAAGGCCACGATGGTGGGCGGCAGGTCGGCGGGCGGGAACACGAAGCTGCGGTCACCGGGGTTGCCGCGCGTGACCTGCAGGTAGATCATGCCCTGGTCGATGTTGTTGAGCCGGACCAGTTCGCGGTGCATGGCGATGAGGTCTTCATCGGAGCAGGGCGCGGCCATGTCGAGTTCGGACAGGCTGCGGTGCAGGCGTTTGATGTGGCCGTCAAAGTCGATCAGCTTGCCATCCAGCACCGAGGTGACCTCATACACGCCATCGGCCATCAGGAAGCCGCGGTCGAAGATCGACACGGTGGCTTCGTGTTCGGGCAGATACTGGCCGTTGACATAGACGGTGCGGGTCATGGTGCTATCCCCAAAGGGCCGGATGCGGCGGGTGGATGCCGTGTTCGTCGAACAGCAGCGGGTTGTCGCGGTCTTGGGCCAGCAAGAGCGGTCCGTCAAGGTCTGTGAAGGCCGCGCCCTGTGCAAGGATCGTCGCGGGGGCCATCGCAAGGCTGCTGCCGACCATGCAGCCGACCATGATGCCAAAGCCCATCGCCTGCGCCTCGGCCTTGAGGGCGAGCGCCTCGGAAAGGCCGCCTGTCTTGTCGAGCTTGATGTTCACCACATCGTATTTGCCGCGCAGGGCGGGCAGGCTTGCGCGGTCGTGGCAGGATTCGTCGGCGCAGACCGGAAGCGGGCGGGCCATTTCGGCGAGGCTGTCATCGGCACCGGCGGGCAGCGGCTGTTCGACCAGCGCGACCCCCATCGCGACGAGGCGGGGGGCAAGGTCGGCGTAGATCTCGGGCGTCCAGCCTTCGTTTGCGTCGATGATGAGGGTGGCGCGGGGCGCGCCCTGTCGCACCGCCTCGAGCCTTGGCATGTCATCCGGTGTGCCGAGCTTTATCTTCAGCACCGGACGATGCGCATTTTCGGCGGCCTGCGCGCGCATTGCGGCGGGCGTGTCGAGCGAGAGGGTGAAAGCGGTGACCACGGGGCGCGGGGCGGGCAGGCCGAGGAGGTCCCACACCCGTTTGCCTGCCGTCTTGGCCTCAAGGTCCCAGAGCGCGCAGTCGAGTGCGTTGCGGGCGGCACCGGCGGGCATGTCGCGCGCCAGAGTCCCGGACGTGATCCACGGCGGCGCGGCGGCGATCTGCGCCATCACATCGGCGACGGATTCGCCGTAGCGGGCATAGGGCACAGCCTCGCCCCGGCCCTGATGGCCGTTGCGGGTGATGGTTGCGGTGACCACCTGCGCCGTGGTCTTGGACCCGCGCGAGATGGTGAAGGTGCGGGCCAGCGGGAAGCTGTCGGCGGTGACGGAAATCATTCAGAACAGGGGGAAGGTCGGGATCAGGCCATAGTCCTTGACCATTTCGGACGCCTCTGCCAGCGGAATCAGGGCCAGAAACACAAGGGCATCTTGGAGGTTGATGCGCAGGGTGCGCACGTTGAAGGTGACGTTCGCCTCGGTGCGGAACAACGAGGGCTTGGGAAGGATGCGTGGCACGCGTGCCGCATAGGCATCATAGGCGGGCCCGAATTCTGCGCGCAAGAACGCTTCTTCCTTGCTGGCGGTGATCGAGAGGATCGCGAATATGAGCGCCGTAAGCCCGAGGGTGAGCAGGAATGACCCGAGCATCATGCCAAAGCCAGCGACACCTATGGTGGAAAACAGGTAAAGCGGGTGTCGCATGATCGAATAGGGCCCGTCTTGCATCACCATCGCGTTCTTGCGCGCGCCGATGTAGAGCACGGCCCAGAACCGCCCGAGCACCGCCACGATGATCAGGGCGATGCCTGTGACCTCCATCACCTCGAAGATCCAGTGGCTGTCCATCCAGATGGATTTGGAGAAGATGATCAGCGGAAGGGCGAGCAGGAAGGCAACGCGCAGCGCTGCGATGCGGATCTTCTGATTGACGGGGCTGTGTGAAGCGGTCGCGGTGGCCATGGCAGGGTCCTGTTCGGGTTATGGAGCAGACATGGCGCCTTTCGTCATCGAACTGTCAAGCATGCCGGAGTCGCAGGTGCGGAAGGTGGCCCGATGCTGCACCTGCAAAGGCGGGCTTGCAGAGTGGCGCGCAATAATCTATCGCTGCGGTGCAGAGTCGTGAAATTAACTTGCCGAGGCCCCGATGAGCTTTCGTATCCAACCCACCCCGCCCGCCCGTCCGAACCGGTGCCAGTTGTTCGGCCCCGGATCGCGTCCGGCGCTGTTCGAGAAGATGGCGGCATCGGCGGCGGATGTGATCAACCTCGATCTGGAAGACTCGGTCGCGCCTGCCGACAAGGATCAGGCGCGGGCCAATATCATCGCGGCGATCGGTGCGGTGGACTGGGGAAACAAGACCCTGTCGGTGCGGATCAACGGGCTCGACACGCCGTTCTGGTATCGCGATGTGGTCGATCTGCTGGAGCAGGCGGGGGAACGTCTGGACCAGATCATGATTCCCAAGGTGGGCTGCGCGGCGGATGTCTATGCGGTCGATGCGCTGGTGACGGCGGTGGAGCGCGCCAAGGGGCGCAAAAAGCCGATCAGCTTCGAGGTCATCATCGAAAGCGCGGCTGGGATCGCGCATGTGGAGGAGATTGCGGCGAGCAGCCCGCGCTTGCAGGCGATGAGTCTGGGCGCGGCGGATTTCGCGGCCAGCATGGGGATGCAGACGACGGGCATCGGCGGCACGCAGGAAAACTACTACATGCTGCGCGAGGGCGTGAAGCACTGGTCGGACCCGTGGCACTGGGCGCAGGCAGCGATCGTGGCGGCCTGCCGCACGCATGGCATCTTGCCGGTGGACGGGCCGTTTGGCGATTTTTCCGACGACGAGGGCTTTCGCGCGCAGGCGTGGCGGTCGGCCACGCTGGGGATGGTGGGCAAATGGGCGATCCACCCCAAGCAGGTGGCGCTGGCCAACGAGGTGTTCACCCCGTCCGAGGCAGCGGTGACCGAGGCGCGCGAGATTCTGGCTGCGATGGAGGCCGCGAAGGCGCGCGGCGAGGGGGCCACGGTATACAAGGGCCGTCTGGTGGACATTGCCAGCATCAAGCAGGCCGAGGTGGTCGTGCGGCAGGCCGAAATGATTGCAGGGTGACGTAGCGTCACATCTGAATCGTTGACAAGCTGCCGTGTGCTGGTCAATGCTTCGCCCGCAGCGCCTGAAATAAGGGCGCTTTGCAAAGAATACCCGCGCCACGCATCAGGGGAGAGGAGGCCCCCGCGTGGCAACTGGGGAGGATGCACGCCCCGAACCAGCGGTTCGGGGCGCTGCTGTTTCTGGCGGGCGTGAATGGGATTGGCGGCGCTGCGGTTGCAATGCCTTGCGGGCAAGGGCATATAGGCGCTGTCCTTCACGGAGTGGCCGATGAATTACCTTGAGTTCGAAAAACCCCTCGCCGAAATCGAAGGCAAGGCTGAAGAATTGCGGGCGATGGGGCGGTCCAACCCCGAGATGGATATCGCCAAGGAAGCCGAGGCGCTGGACAAGAAGGCCGAGGCCATGCTGCGCGATCTGTACAAGGATCTGACGCCGTGGCGCAAATGTCAGGTGGCGCGCCACCCGGACCGGCCTCATTGCAAGGATTACATCGACTCGCTGTTCACCGAATACACCCCGCTGGCGGGGGACCGGAACTTTGCCGACGATCACGCCGTGATGGGCGGTCTGGCGCGGTTCAACGATGTGCCGGTGATGGTGATCGGCCATGAAAAGGGCAATGACACCAAGAGCCGGATCGAGCGCAACTTTGGCATGGCGCGGCCCGAGGGTTACCGCAAGGCCATTCGCCTGATGGATATGGCGGATCGGTTCCGGCTGCCGGTGATCACGCTGGTGGATACGCCCGGTGCCTACCCCGGCAAGGGCGCGGAAGAGCGCGGGCAGGCCGAGGCGATTGCGCGGTCCACGCAGAAGTGCCTCGAGATCGGGGTGCCGCTGATCTCGGTGGTGATCGGCGAGGGCGGATCGGGCGGGGCGGTGGCCTTTGCGACCGCGAACCGCGTCGCGATGCTGGAGCATAGCGTCTATTCGGTGATCTCGCCCGAGGGCTGCGCCAGCATCCTGTGGAAGGACGCCGAGAAGATGCGCGAGGCTGCCGAGGCCCTGCGGCTGACCGCGCAGGATCTGCAGAAGCTGGGCGTGATCGACCGGATCATCAAGGAACCCGTGGGCGGCGCGCAGCGCGGGCGGCGGGAGACCATCGACGCGGTGGGCAAGGGCATCGAGGCGATGCTGAAGGAGTTGTCGGGCAAGAAGCCCGAGGCGCTGATCAAGGATCGCCGGTCGAAGTTCATCGAGATGGGGTCCAAGGGACTCGCCGCGTGAGCGCTTGGGGTCTGGTGGCGCTGGCGGGTTTGCTGGAAACCGGTTGGGCCATCGGTCTGAAGTATTCTGACGGATTCACGCGGCCTTTGCCGAGCGCGCTGACGATTGCCGGCGCGCTGGGCAGTTTCTGGCTGTTGTCGCTGGCGATGAAGGATTTGCCGGTGGGCACGGCCTATGCGGTTTGGGTGGGCATCGGCACCTTGGGGACCGCGATCATGGCGGTGGTGCTGTTTGCCGAACCTGTCAATCTGCTGCGCGTGCTGGGGATCTTGATGATCCTTGGCGGGATCGTCGCGCTGAAGCTGGCCTGAAAGGGGGCAAAGATGCCCAGACAGTCTCGACAGGGTGGCGGCGCGGGAATTGCGGCAGCCCTGTGCTGCGTGGCGCTGGCGGTGCATCCCGGTCTTGCTCTGGGCGGCAGTCTGGAGGGGCGCATCGTGACGCTGAACACCGAGACCACGAACCCCGATGGAACGCTCGCCTTTGTCTCGCGCGGGCGGACGGTGAGCGTGGGCGGGCTGGTGGAGTTCGCGCTGCTGCCCGAGGGCGGGAACAGTGCGCTTGATGTGGTGCCTGTCGAAGTGGACATCAGCGCCAACCGGATCGAATTCACCTATGGCGAGGAGGAGGGCTGGTTCTGGGAGGCCCCCTTCAACGGATATGTGCTGCGCTTCGAGGTGGAGTGCGCGCTGTTCGAGGGTTTTGCCATCGACCCGGCGTTCACCACGCTGCCGGTGACGCCCGAGCATATCCGCACCGAGGGCGGCGCGCTGTTCATCAATGTGGCGGGCATGGATTACGGGCCGGAGTCGCGGCTGGCGCTGGATTTTCAGGTGAGCGACTGTTTGCTCGGCTGAGGCTTACCACAGGGTAGCGGCAGCGCGGGCGGGCCACGCGGCATCATAGGCGGCACCGTCGATGTCGCCTCGGGTGAGTTCGCGCATCATCTCTCCCACGCTTGGCAGGCCCGCCGACTGGTCACCGCCCGTCCACAGCGCCGAGCGGATCAGGGCGCGGGCGCATTGGGAATAGATCTCGGCGATGGTGCCCACGATCACGCTGCGGGGCTGCGCGCCGTTGCGGTCAAAGCGGGCGCGCAAGCCGGGGGCGAGTGGTCGGGATGTGCCGACCCTGACCCGATCTGCTGCCCTAGTCCACCGGCAGCAGGGAGATATCCTGCACCGCCGGATCGGCGCGCAGCGCGGCACAGAGCGCGTCAAGATCGGTTCCCTGGCGGGGCAGGGTGACGGTGGTGTTGAGCGTCAGATCGTCACGGGTCTGGGTAAAGGCCAGCGGCCCCGCGCGCAGCCCGTGCTGCGCCAGAAGGGCCATAAGATCGGCGCTGCGATAGGCGGGCAGGGCGCGGATGTTGAGGCGAAGGGCGGAATGCACGGGAATCACGCGCTGCATCAGCCGCAGCATGACCAGCACGGCCAGAACGATCAGGGTGCCGATGATGGCCAGCTCCAGCATGCCCGCGCCATAGACGATGCCGAGCGAGGCGGTGAGCCAGAGCGATGCGGCGGTGGTCAGGCCCTGCACCGACAACCCCTCGCGGAAGATCACACCCGCGCCCAGAAAGCCGATGCCGGTCAGGATGGCATGCGGCATCCGTGTCATGTCGGTGACGATCTGGGTGTCGGGTTGAAAATCGGCATCCCATGCCGATTGATGGGCGGCGATCAGCATCATCAGGGCAGAGCCGAAGCAGACCAGCGTATGGGTGCGCAGGCCGGCGGGCTTTGCCTGCATCTCGCGCTCGGCCCCGATCAGCGCACCGGTCAGCAGGCTGCCGATCAGGGGCAGCATCAGGGGCACGCTGAGAAAGGTGGCAAGAAGGCTGTCGAGTGTCATGGAGCAGCAACACGCGCCCCGCGTTAAAGTTCCGCGCCGGGGCGGCGGGTTTCAGGGCGCGGTGAAGCCCGCTTCGGCCATCAGGGCATTCGAGGTGTCTTCGATGGCCTGTTCGAGTTGCTTCATGAAGACGGGCACCGGCAGGCCGGGTTCGATGCGCGGCAGGAAATGCACGACGCAAGTGCCCGGTTTGCGCAAGACCCCGCGTTTGGGCCAGAACACGCCGATATTGGTGGCGACCGGCACACAGGGCTGGCCGAGTTGTTCGTAGAGCAGGCCCGAGCCGACCTTGTAGGGTTTGACCACGCCGGGGTTCACGCGGGTGCCTTGCGGATAGATCACCAGCTGGCCCGGATCGGTGGCGGATTTCGCCACATCGGCCTTCATCTTGGCGATGGCGGCCCCGCGTTTGCCACGGTCGACGAAGACGCAGCCGATGCGCTGGGCGTATTGGCCGAGGAAGGGGGCGTAGATGAGTTCGCGCTTCATGATGAACTTGCCGCGCGGGATGGCGTGGAAGATCACCAGAATGTCGAAGAAGCTCTGGTGTTTGGCGGCGATCACCACCTCGTCGGTGGGGGGCGTGCCGCGCACCTCGACCTTGAGGCCCAGCATGAGGCGGGCGGTGAAGATCACCCAGCGGCAATAGGTATGGCAGGCGGCAAAGGCCCCTTCGCGCGAAAACAGCGCCCAAGGGGCAAAGACAACGGCCATGACCGCCATTGCCAGATACATCTGGATGTTGAACAGCAGGGACATGATCCAGCGGATGGCAAGCATCAGGTGAGCCCTTTCAGGGTGCGGAAGGCGGCATATCGGGTGGCGGCAAAAGCCACCATCGCGGTCAGGGGGGGCAATAGCAGCGGCAACAGCCAGCCGAAACCCTGAAAACCGAGCCCGGTCAGAAAGGCCCCGGCGTCATCGGCCTGCGGCAGCAGCGCGACGCCGATCATGGCGATCAGGGTGCCGATGGCGGCCCCTGTCAGCGCGCGCAGGGTGAAGCGGCGGACAAAGGCGCGCACGATGTAGGCATCTTTCGCCCCCACCAGCCGCAGGACGCGGATCACCGGCAGGTTGGCCGAGAGCGCGGCATTGGCGGCCAGCGTGATCATCGCGGCGGTGGAGCCTGCGATGAGGATCAGCGAGAGCGCGCCCAGAAGGCGCAACCGCTCGGCCGCCTGTGCCATCGGGCGGCGCCAGCGGGTGTGGTCATCAAGCACCGCGCCGGGGGCCTCGGCGGCAAGGCGCAGGCGCAGGCCCTGCCCGTCATAGCCGGGGCTGGCCTCGGTGAGTTCGATCAGGCGGGGCAGGGGCAGCGCGTCGACCGGCAGGTCGGGGCCGAACCACGGCTCGAGCAGGGCGCGCTGTTCGGCGGTATCGAGCACGCGTGACGAGGCCACGCCGGGGGTGGTGGCCAGAAGCGCCACCACGGCGGCGACCTGCGTGTCGAGTTGTTCTGGCGGGGCCGAGATGCGGATGGTGGCGGTGCCCGCGAGGGCCGAGGCCCAGCGGTCGGCCAGCCGCCCCGAGGCGAGCGAGAGCGCAAGGGCAAAGACCGCCAGAAAGGCCATCGCCCCGGCGGTGAACAGCGTGAGTTGCGCGGTGAAGCCCGAGGGCGGCACCACCCTGTCGGCCTGACGGTCACGGGCGAACAGGCTGCGGGCCAGTTGCACGGGGGCCAGAAGCGCGGGATGGTTCGGTTTCACAGATCGGCCCCCGCCAGTTGCACGCGCCGGTTCTGGATGCGCAGCACCCGCGCGGCCAGTTGCGATTTTGCCTGCCGGATCAGGTTCATGTCATGGGTCGCGACAAGGATCGTCTTGCCCATCCGGCTGAGTTCGACCAGCAGCGTCAGCAGGCGCAGCGACATGTCCCAGTCGAGGTTGCCGGTGGGTTCATCGGCGAGGATGACATCGGGCGACATGATGATGGCGCGGGCAAGGGCGGCGCGCTGACGTTCCCCGCCCGAGAGTTGCGGCGGCAGCGCATCGGCCAGCTTGCCCAGACCCACCCAGTCGAGCAGCGCCGTCAGGTCTTGCGGGTTGCCCTTGCGGTTGGCCACCGTGAGCGGAAGGGTGACATTGGTGGCCACCGGCAGATGGTCGAGGAACTGGCAATCCTGATGCACCACGCCGATGCGGCGGCGGCAGAGCGCCACGTCGTCGCGCGTCATCATGCGGGCGTCGCGGTCAAAGATCGAGACGCGGCCTGCGGTGGGGCGCAACTCGGCATAGGCGAGCTTGAGGAAGGTGGATTTGCCCGCCCCCGATGGCCCCGTCAGGAAATGGAACGACCCGGGCGCAAGGCGCAGGGTGACATCGGAAAGCAGCTCGCCCCCGCCGTAATTGAAACCCAAATTCTCGAACGCGATCACTCATCCGCCCCTTTGGCCTGCCGGTGGCACAGGCGGCAGGATTGCGCAAAGCGGGGCCGGATACAATGATGGCGGGGCATCACCGCGCGGGTGTTGTTGCGAAAACAGCCACAAACTCTTGGCCTTGGCCGGGTTCGTTGCTAGTGTCGCCTGAAAATCCGGGAGAACCGGGAAAGGTATGCCCGATGCGCCTGATCTGTCCGAATTGCGATGCCCAGTATGAAGTTGATGATGGCGCCATTCCGGAAGCCGGTCGTGATGTACAATGTTCCAACTGCGGGCATGCGTGGTTCCAGCAGCGCGAGGTTGTGGCCGCCGATCTGAGCGACGAGCTTTACCGCGAGCCGGAGGCGGTGGCCCCTGTGCCTGCCGCCGTGGCGCAAACGGATGCTGACGACGAGGAGGAGGAGCCCGAGCAGGCCCCGCCGCCCCCCGCCGCCGTTGCCGCCGCCGCCCCTGTGCAGCGCAAGCTGGACGAGGATGTGCTGGCCATCCTGCGCGAGGAGGCAGAGCGCGAACTGGCAGCCCGCCGGGCCGAGGCGAATGCGATCGAGATGCAGGGCGATCTTGGCCTTCCGCCGCCCGTCTCGCCCGTGGTCGGCTCTGCCGCTGCTGCCGCGGCGGCTTCCGCAGCGGCGCGCAGCGAGGCAGTCCGCCGCCCCGGAGCAGAGGTTGGCGGCGCCAATCCGGCGCTGCGCCCTGCCGCGCGGCGCGATCTGTTGCCCGATATCGAGGAAATCAATTCGAGCCTGCGGCCCAATGACATGGCCGCCAGTCTGGTGGACGAGGCAAAGCCGAGGCCCGTCGGCAAATCTTCGGGGTTCCGGACGGGATTTGCGCTGATGCTGATCCTCGCGGCGCTGGCGCTGGCGGTTTATGTCATGGCCCCGCAGATTTCCGCGCAGATTCCGGGGGCTGCCGATGCGATGCAAGCCTATGTGGCGGCGGTTGATTCGTTGCGCGTGGCGGTGGACGGGCTGATGAAGCGGGCCACCGGCGCGCTGAACGGGCTGACCGGAGGCTGAGGACAGGCTCGGGCGCGGCGGCGCGCCTGTGTCGTGACGCCGCGTTGCGGGTGACAAGCCGCGCGCTGCCGCCCATTGTGTCGCCAATCTGCCGGAGGACATGATGACCCTTTATCCCCATTTGCTTGCCCCTTTGGACCTTGGCCATGTGCGTTTGCGCAACCGGGTGCTGATGGGGTCGATGCATACCGGGCTGGAGGAGACGGGCGACTGGGGGCGGGTGGCCGCCTTTTACGCGGCACGGGCGGCGGGTGGTGCGGGCCTGATCGTGACGGGCGGCATGGCTCCGAACCGGGAGGGCGGGGTGTTTCCGGGGGCCGCCGGGTTGTTTTCGGACACCGACATTGCCAACCATCGCCGGGTGACCGACGCGGTGCATGACGCGGGCGGGTTGATTGCCATGCAGATCCTGCATGCGGGGCGCTATGCCTATGGCAAGGAATGTGTGGCCCCGTCAGCGGTGAAATCGCCGATCTCGCCCTTCGTGCCGCGTGAACTGGATGCGGAGGGCATCGAAAAGCAGATATCCGATATCGTGACAGCCGCCATGCGCGCGCAGGAGGCGGGCTATGACGGCGTGGAGATCATGGGGTCGGAAGGCTATTTCCTGAACCAGTTTCTGGTGCGCCATACCAACCGGCGGGAAGATGACTGGGGCGGCAGCTATGAGAACCGTATGCGCCTGCCGGTCGAGGTGGTGGCGCGGGTGCGCGCGGCGGTGGGGCCGAACTTTATCCTGATCTACCGGATCAGCCTGATCGACCTGATCCCCGACGGCTCGACATGGGCCGAGGTGGTGCAGCTTGCGCGCGCGATAGAGGCGGCAGGGGCGAGCATGCTCAACACCGGGATCGGCTGGCATGAGGCGCGGGTGCCGACGATTGCCACATCGGTGCCGCGCGCGGCCTTCACATGGCTGACGGCGCGGTTGCGGCCCGAGGTGGGGATTCCGGTGATCACCTCGAACCGGATCAACACCCCCGAGGTGGGCGACGGCGTGCTGGCGGCGGGGCAGGCCGACATGGTGTCGATGGCGCGGCCCTTTCTTGCCGATGCCGATTTCGTCGCCAAGGCGGCGGCGGGGCGGGCGGACGAGATTGCGCCCTGCATCGCCTGCAATCAGGCTTGCCTCGACCATACGTTCAGCGGCAGGCTGACAAGCTGTCTGGTCAATCCGCGCGCCTGCCACGAGACGGAACTGGTCTATGCGCCGACCGATGCGCCCAAGCGGGTGGCGGTGGTGGGGGCGGGGCCTGCGGGCATGATGACGGCGCTGGTCGCGGCACAGCGCGGGCACCGGGTGGTGCTGTTTGACCGGGCGGAACGGGTCGGCGGGCAGTTGCATCTGGCGGCGAGCGTGCCGGGCAAGGAAGAGTTCAAGGGGCTGATCGCGTGGTTCGGCACCATGCTGGAGCGGTCGACGGTAGAGTTGCGGCTGGGCACCGAGGCGACGGTGGCCGATCTGGCCGGGTTCGACACGGTGGTGATTGCCACGGGCGTGGCGCCGCGTGATCCGGCGATTGCGGGGCAGGAGCGGGCGCTGAGCTATCTGGACGTGCTGACGGGGGCGCCGGTGGGGCGCCGCGTGGCGGTGATCGGCGCGGGCGGCATAGGCTTTGACGTGTCGGAATTCCTTGTCCATTCCGGCGAAAGCCCGACCGAGGATCTGGCGCTGTGGCGGCGCGAATGGGGCGTGGGCGATCCGGCAGAGGTGGCGGGCGGCTTGGCCGTGCCGCACCCCGAGGGGCCTGCGCGCGAGGTCTGGCTGTTGCAGCGCAAGGCGGAAAAGCCGGGGCGGGGTCTGGGCAAGACCACGGGCTGGATTCACCGCGCGGCCCTTGCGGCCAAGGGGGTGAAGATGCTGGGCGGGGTCAGCTACAAGGCGATCACCGCCGAGGGGCTGGTGATAGAGCGCGACGGGGCCGAGCAGATTCTGCCGGTGGATGACGTGGTGCTTTGTGCAGGGCAGGTGCCGGAACGGGGGCTGGCCGATGCGCTGGTCGCCGCCGGGATCACCCCGCATGTGATCGGCGGGGCCGATGTGGCGGCAGAACTGGATGCCAAGCGCGCGATAGATCAGGGCGCGCGGCTGGCGGCGGTTCTCTAGTAGTTGTTGGGATTGCCGGGCAGGATGGTGCCGGTGCCTTCGTCGCCGCCTGCGCCGACCCAGATCACGTTGCGCCCGTTGACGCGCACGGCCCAGCAGCTTGACGGGTTGCCGTCATAGCCAAAGCACATGCGGTTGCCCTTGATCGACCATTCCCCGCTGTAATCGGGGCCACGGATGGCGCCGTCGGGGGCGTAATATTCGGTAAAGCCGCCCGAGGCGACCATCGAGCCGCGCACGGTGTTGCCCACGATCGCAGCGCGGATCGCCTCGCCCGAGGCGAGGTCTTGCGCCAGTGCAGGCTGCGGCAGCAAGGCGGCGAGGCACAGAAGGCGGCGGGCGACGGACATGCGACTCTCCCTTGGACGGGGCGAAGGTAGCGCAGGACAGGGGCGTTTCAAAGGCCCCTCGGGTCAGACCTGCGGCGCTGTTGCGGGCAGGTCCACCCCCAGCTTATCGGCAAGCTGCGCCAGTGCGGCGCGATCCTCGGCGGGCCAGTCGGCGCGGTGCGAAAGGAACAGCACCGCCTGACTGGAATGGATCAGCGCATCGGACAGGATCTTGAGATGGTTGGCGCGCAGCGTCTCGCCCGAGGAGGTGATATCGGCAATCGCCTCGGCGGTGAGGTTCTTGACGGTGCCCTCGGTCGCGCCCTGACTGTCGACCAGTTGGTAATCGGCAACGCCGTGGGTGGTCAGGAAATCGCGCACGAGGCGGTGGTATTTGGTGGCGATGCGCAGCCGGAAGCCGTGGGTGCGGCGGAAGGCGGCGGCGGCGGCATCAAGATCATCGACCGTGTCGACGTCGATCCATGCGACGGGGACCGCGATGATAAGATCGGCATGGCCGAAGCCCAGAGGGGCAAGTTCGGCCACCTGCGAGGGCCAGTCGGCCAGTTTTTCGCGCACGAGGTCGGAACCGGTGACGCCGAGGTG
Organism: Pseudotabrizicola algicola; assembly: GCF_010915705.1. Classification (GTDB taxonomy): domain Bacteria; phylum Pseudomonadota; class Alphaproteobacteria; order Rhodobacterales; family Rhodobacteraceae; genus Pseudotabrizicola; species Pseudotabrizicola algicola. The sequence goes on along the minus strand of NZ_JAAIKE010000002.1, from coordinate 354,722 downwards.
GATGCGGCCTGCCGCCAGTTCGCGCGGGATTTCGCCCGCCGACAGCAGCACCAGTTCCACCCCGTCGATGCCGTCCACCTGCCCGGCATATTCGCGCTCGGCCCCCGACAGGCGCAGGGTGACGCCGCGCGCGCCGAACCAGTCGAAGGTCTTTTCCATCAGCCGCCCCTTGGACGGCACGCCGATCTTGATCATGAGTGCTCTCCGGTCAGGCGGGCGAGAAGACCGGCGCGGATGACGCCGCCGACGGCGGGAATGGATTTGCCCTGACCCAGAACGGCGGTCAGCGCATCATAGCGCCCGCCGCTGGCCACGGGGGGCAGGGCGGGGTCTTCGGCGTGGAAGCTGAAGACGAAGCCATCGTAATATTCAAGGCTGGTGCGGCCGTGGCTGGCCTCGAACGGCAGGGTCTGCGTGTCGATGCCATGCGCGGAGAGGGCGTCGAGCCGCGCCTCGAAGCGATCCACCGAAGGGGTGATGGCGGGCAGCATGGGGGCGATGCCGCGCAGATGGCCCAGTGCGGCGCGCGAGGGCGCTTGCAGCGACAGAAGATCATAGAGCAGCGCCGCTTCGGGCGCGTGGAGCGGCGGCGTCTGCGCATCGAGGATCAGCGCCTCGGCGCGGGCGGCGATCTCGGCTTCGCTGCGCAGGCCGGTGAAGGTGCCGGCCTGTGCGATCAGGTCGGCCGGAGAGCCTTGCGTGAGGCGGTCGAGCAGGTGCCTCCGCGCGGCAGGCATCGGCGCGCGGCCCGAGAAGCGGTCCAGCAAAGCGCGGAACCGCTGTGGCCGCCAGATGTGGCGCAAGAGCGCCTCCTTGCGGCGGTCGGTGGTGGCAAGGCCGCGCACGGCGGCCATGAGGATGCCGATGTCGCCGGTGACGGGCCGCAGGGCAAGGCCGTGCTCGGCCAGCACCTCGGCGATCAGGGCAAAGACGCGGGCGTCGGATTCTTCGGGCTGGTCGCGGCGGAAGATCTCGATCCCGGCCTGATGGTATTCGGACGGGCGGTCGCCCGCGTGATCCTGCTTGCGGAAGACAGGGCCGGAATAGGCGTAGATGGCCGGATCGGCCCCGCCTGCCATGTGTTGCTGCACTACCGGCACGGTGAAGTCGGGGCGCAGCATCATTTCGCCCTGCACCGGATCGAGCGTCATGTAGGCGCGCGCGCGGATGTCTTCGCCGTAGAGGTCGAGCAGGGTTTCGGCGGGCAGAAGGATATCGGCCTCGACCAGCGTGGCCCCCTGTTCGGTGAACCATGCCGCCAGACGGTCGGAGGTGGCGCGTTCCAGCCCGGTCTTGCGCATCAGCCTGCGTCCAGCATCCGGCGCACGGCGGCGACCAGTTCGGCGCGCGGGACTTCGACCTGCGCGGGGCGGTCCTTCCATTCCTCGAGCGTGGCGTTCTGCGCGATCTGCGCGCCAAGGATCAGGTCCTTGAGGATGACGGTGCCTGCGGCGGCCTCGTTCCCGCCCTGGATGATGGCGACGGGAGAGCCGCGTTTGTCGGCGTATTTCAACTGGTTGCCGAAGTTCTTGGGGTTGCCCAGATAGACTTCGGCGCGGATGCCGGCGGCGCGCAAATCGCCCACCATGCCCATGTAATCGGCCATGCGGTCACGGTCCATCACGGTGACGATGACGGGGCCGGTGGTGTCGGTGCCGATGCGGCCCTTGGCGCGCAGGGCGGCCAAGAGACGGTCCACCCCGATGGAGACGCCGGTGGCGGGGACGGACTGGCCGGTGAAGCGCTTCACAAGGTCATCATAGCGGCCCCCGCCTGCGACAGAGCCGAACTGGCGCGGGCGGCCCTTTTCGTCGAGGATTTCAAAGGTGAGTTCCGCCTCATACACCGGGCCTGTGTAGTAGCCGAGGCCACGCACCACGCCGGGGTCGATCACGATACGGTCGGGGCCATAGCCTTGGGCGGCGAGCAGGGCGGCGATCTGTTCGAGTTCGTCGACGCCTTCAAGGCCAAGCGCAGAGGTGCCGACGAGTTCGCGCAGGCGCGCCACGGTTGCTTGGCCCGTGTCGCGTTTGGCAGAGGTGAAGCCCATGACCACCTCGGCCTGCGCGTCCGAAAGGCCCGCGCCTTTGGTGAAGTCGCCCGAGGCGTCCTTGCGGCCTTCGCCCAGCAGGGCACGCACGCCGTCGGCGCCCAGACGGTCGATCTTGTCGATGGCGCGCAGGACGATGCCGCGCTCGGCCTCCTTGTCGTCGCCCGACAGGCCCGCGACTTCCATCACGCCGTTGAGCACCTTGCGGTTGTTGACCTTGACCACATAGTCTCCGCGCTCGATCCCGGCGGCTTCCAGCGCATCGGCCAGCATGGCGCAGATTTCGGCATCGGCGGCAACCGAGGGCGCGCCAACGGTGTCGGCATCGCATTGATAGAACTGGCGGAATCGCCCCGGACCCGGCTTTTCGTTGCGCCAGACCGGACCGAAGGCATAGCGGCGGTAGGGGCTGGGCAGATCATTGCGGTATTGTGCGGCGACGCGGGCCAGCGGCGCGGTGAGGTCATAGCGCAGGGCCAGCCAGTCGGCCTCTTCTTCCTGCCACGCGAACACGCCTTCATTCGGGCGGTCAACGTCGGGGAGGAATTTGCCAAGCGATTCAACGGTTTCTACCGCGCTGGTTTCCAGCGGATCAAAGCCGTAGCGGTGATAGACCGCCGTGATCTTGTCGAGCATGGCTTTGCGCTCGGCCACCTCGGCACCGAAATAATCGCGAAAGCCCTTGGGGGTTTCTGCGCGGGGTCGGCGGATTTTCGCGTCGGACATGGCGGTTGGCCCTTCGATCTTTGCCGGGCTTCCTGTAACGGATGGGGGGGATGGCGGCAAGCGGCACGCTGGCCTTCACGGGGCAATCACGGGGGCGATGGTGGATCGGGTTGACGGGATCGAAGAGCGGGTGGCGCACCTGTTGCGGGCGGTTGACGATCTGTCGGACGTGGTGGCGGCGCAGGCCAAGGAGATTGACCGTCTGACGCGCTTGGTTGGCCTGCTGGTCGAGCGTGAGGCGGAGCGCGAGGCGGGGATGGGCGATGCGCCCGCCGCCAATGTCAGGCCGCCGCATTGGTAGGGATGAAGGTCGACCTGCCGGCGCTGGCCATCACGCTGCTGATCGGCGCTGTCGGCGGGAGTGTGGCGGCGGCGCTGGAGGTGCCGTTGGGCTATCTGCTCGGCTCGCTTCTGGCGGTGGGGGTGACGGCGGCGATGGGCTGGCGGCCCCTCGGCCGGGGCATCACTTTGCCGGTGCGGTTGCGGATGAGTTTCGTGCCGGTGATCGGCGTGGCGATCGGCGGCGCGTTCACGCCCGAGGTCGCGCGCGAGGCGCTGGGCTGGGGCGGCAGTCTGCTGGGCCTTCTGGTCTTCGTGCCGATGGCACATGCGCTGGGCTATGTTGTCTTTCGCACGGGCGGATTGCCAAGGGTGGACGCCTATTTCAGCGCGCTGCCGGGCGGGTTGATCGAAAGCGTGCAACTGGGCGAGGAGGCGGGGGCCGATGTGCGCCTGCTGACGGTGCTGCAATTCCTGCGGCTGATCCTGACCATCATTGCGGTGCCGCTGATCTTTGCCGGGGTGACGGGGCATGCGGTGGGGTCTGCTGCCGGGGTGCAGATGACGGGGGCCGATGCGCCGCTGACGTCGCGCGATGTGCTGGTGCTGGCGGCCTGCGGCGGGCTTGGCGTCTGGCTGGCGCGGTTGTGCCGGATTCCGGCGTGGATCATCACCGGGCCGCTGATCCTGTCGGCGCTGGCGCATGTGACGGGCTGGGTGCAGGGGGTGCCGCCGGGCTGGCTGATTTCGCTGACGCAGGTGGTGCTGGGCACGGGTCTGGGCGCGCGTTTTGCCGGGGTGAGCGGCGCGATGCTGCGACGGGCGGGCGCGCTTGCGGTGCTGAACGGCGCGGCGGTGATGGCGCTCGCCTATGCCTTTGCGATGGCGCTGCACGCGCTGGTCGGGGAATCGGTGTCGGCGGTGTTTCTGGCCTTTGCCCCGGGGGGTCTGGCCGAGATGAGCCTGATCGCGCTGAGCCTGAACCTGAGCGCGATTTACGTGACCACGCATCATGTGGTGCGGATCGCGTTGGCGGTGCTGGCGGCGCAGATCGGCGCGCGTTGGTTCCTGCGGCGGTAGGCGGGCTTCTGGACAGGCGGGGCCTTTGCTGGCACTAGGAAGGGCAACCCGAGGAGAGCCCGCACGCATGGCCAAACCCACCCCGACATTGACGCCAGAGGCGCATGACCGCGCGGCGGCGCGTGTGCTGCGCGTCGAAGGCGAGGCGCTGCTGACGCTGGCGGGCGCGCTGCCGGCGGATTTTGCGGGCGCGGTGGCGGCGCTTTTGGAGGTGCGGGGGCGCGCCGTGCTGTCGGGGATCGGCAAATCGGGGCATGTGGCGCGCAAGATCGCGGCGACGCTGGCCTCGACGGGGACGCCATCCCTGTTCGTGCATCCGGCCGAGGCCAGCCACGGCGACCTTGGCATGGTGACGCCGGATGACATCTGCATCCTGCTGTCGAACAGCGGCGAGACGACCGAATTGCGCGACCTGATCGGGCATTGCGCGCGGTTCGGCATTCCGCTGATCGGGTTTTCCCGCGATCCGGCCAGCACATTGATGCGGGCGGCGGATTACCGGCTGACCATTCCCGATCTGCCCGAGGCCTGTGCCATCGGCATGGCCCCCACCACATCGACCACGCTGATGATGGGCCTCGGCGATGCTTTGGCGGTGGCGCTGATGGAGGCGCGGCGGTTCGAGGCCGAGCAGTTCCGCACCTATCACCCCGGCGGCAAGCTGGGCGCGCAACTGACGCTGGTGCGGCAGGTGATGCATCACGCGGTGCCGCTGGTGCCGCTTGACGCGCCCATGCAGGAAGTGGTGCGGGCGATGACGGCGGGGGGCTTTGGCATCACCGGCGTGGTGGATGCCGGGGGGCGGCTGGCCGGCGTGGTGACCGATGGCGATTTGCGGCGCAACATCGTGGGCCTGCTGGACCGGGTGGCGGGCGACATCGCCTCACGCCAGCCGAAAACCGTGGCGCCGCAGACGCTGGCCGCCGAGGCTTTGGCGATTGTGAACACTTCGAAGATTTCGGCGTTGTTTGTCTGTGAGGACGGGCGGCCAGTGGGGATCGTGCATCTGCACGACCTTTTGCGCATTGGCGTGATGTGAGGGAATGATGGACCAGCAAACCGTAACCGTGGGCGATATCGCCATTGGCGGGGGCGCGCCGATTGCGCTGATATCCGGCCCCTGCCAGTTGGAAAGCGCGGCCCATGCCCGCATGATCTGCGAAGGGCTGCTCGAGGCCTGTGCGCCCACCGGCACCAAGTTCATCTTCAAGGCCAGCTATGACAAGGCAAACCGTTCGTCCCTGTCCACCAACCGGGGGTTGGGGATGGAGATGGGGTTGCGCATCCTGTCCGACATCCGGGCCGAATATGGCGTGCCGGTGCTGACCGATGTGCATGAACCGGGCCATTGCGCCATTGCGGCAGAGGCGGTGGATGTGCTGCAGATTCCGGCCTTCCTGTGCCGCCAGACCGATTTGCTGCTGGCCGCCGGAGAGACGGGATTGGCGATCAACATCAAGAAGGGGCAGTTTCTGGCCCCTTGGGATATGAAGAACGTGGCGGCCAAGGTCGAAAGCACCGGCAACCGGCGGATCATGCTGTGCGAGCGTGGCACGAGTTTTGGCTACAACACTCTGGTCACCGATTTCCGGGGTCTGCCCACGATGGCCGAAACCGGCTGGCCGGTCGTGTTCGATGCCACCCACTCGGTGCAGCAACCCGGGGGGCTTGGCGGCAGTTCGGGCGGGCAGCGGCAGTTTGCGCCGGTGCTGGCGCGGGCGGCCTGCGCGGTGGGTGTCTCGGCGCTGTTCATCGAAACGCATGAAGACCCTGACACTGCACCCAGCGACGGGCCGAACATGATTCATCTGCGGGATATGCAGGCGCTGGTCGGCACGCTCTGCGCCTTTGACCGCCTGGCAAAGGGGCTGTGAGCATGGACGCCTGCATCATCATTCCCGCCCGCTTTGCCAGCACCCGCTATCCCGGCAAGCCCCTCGTGGCGTTGACAGGGGCCAAGGGCGTGGCGCGCAGCCTGATCGAACGGTCGGTCATGGCGGGGCGGGCGGCGTCGGGGGGGCAGATCCCGATCTATGTGGCGACCGATGACGAGCGCATCGCCGATGAGGCGCGGCGGATCGGGGCCGATGTCATCATGACATCCGACCAGTGCCGCAACGGCACCGAACGCGTGGCCGAGGCGGTGGCGGCGGCGGGGATCACCGCCGATATCGTGGTGAACCTGCAGGGCGATGCGCCGCTGACGCCTGCCTATTTTGTGACCGCGCTGATCGAGGCGATGCGCGCCGACCCCGACTGCGGGATGGCGACGCCGTTTCTGCGCTGTGACCCCGAAACGGTGGAAAACCTGCTGATGGACCGCCGCGCGGGCCGCGTGGGGGCGACCACGGTGGTGGCCGACCGGGCCGGACGGGCGCTGTATTTTTCCAAGGAAGTCATCCCCTTTACCAACGGGCGCGGCATTGTGAACGGCGTGGTGCCGGTGTTTCACCATGTCGGAGTCTATGCCTATCGCCCCGTTGCGCTGGCCGCCTATCAGGCTTGGGAGCCGGGGCCGCTCGAGGCGCTGGAGGGGCTGGAGCAGTTGCGGTTCCTCGAGAACGGCTATCCGGTGAAGATGGTCGAGGTTTCGGCCCCCGGCGCGGTGTTCTGGGAGTTGAACAACCCGAGCGACGTGCCGTTGATCGAGGGCTATCTCAAGCGGATGGGCTGGGAGTGAGCGCAGGCTGGGACGCAGAGGTGGATGCGGCGGGCCTGCTCTGCCCGCTGCCGGTCTTGCGGGCGCGCAAGCGGCTTTTGGCGATGCAGCCGGGACAAGTGCTGCGCGTGCTGGCGACAGACCCCGCTGCGGTGGTCGATATTCCGCATTTTTGCCGCCAGTCGGGCGACACGCTGATCTCTGCCGCAGAGGAAGGCGGGCAGCGGGTGTTTCTGATCCGCAAAGGGTCAGCCTAGGGCCTCTTGCAGCAGGCGGGCATGGCCTGCGCCCAGAATCCACCCCTCTTCCGGATCGGGCTGCGGAACGCTGAACAGCGCCGCGCGCCGGGCGGGCGCCAGCGCAAACAGCGCGCTGGCCAGCAGGATGACTTGCGCCTCATCTGGCACCATGCCTGCGGCGGCTTTCTCGCGCACGGCGGAAGCAAGCAGCGAGGGATAGACCTCGGCCAGCACGACGGGGGTCGTCGCGGTCTCGAAGGGCCAGACCGATAGGGAGGCTCCGAAGCGCAGGCGCAGGCGGTGCAGCATCGGCAACCCCGTCAGCACCTGCGCGCCGACCGCCCCCGCGCCCGCAAGCTGCCACACGGGCTTGGGCGCCGAACCGGGGCCGCGCGCGGCCAGATCGGTCGCGCGGTGCTGGGCCAGACCCGGCGGCAGCGGCGGTTTGAAGCGGGGCAGGCCGGGGGTGTCGGCCCGCTCTCCATTGCCCCAAAACGGGCCACCCTCGGGGAAGACGCTGTTCATCTGCGCCGCGATCTGGCGGTAATTGCTGATGTTTCCGGCAGTGTCGGTCATGCGCTCTGCCAGCCATGCCCACCATGACAATGCGGTTTTCTGCCCGGTCAGTTGCGGGATGAACCCGCGGGGCGCGCCAAAGGCAAAATCTGCCCCGATCAGCAGGGTCTGGCGGCGCTGCAGGCTGTCGGTGACAAGGTCGGCCAAGGCTGCCTCGGCCTCTGCGCGGGTGGGGATGTTTTGCGCACGGCATCCGGCGGCGGTCGCGGTGGCAAGCCAGATGGAATCCTTGCCGCGCTTTGGCCCTTTGGCGGCGGACCAGTCGAGGATGGCGATGCGGTCAAAGATCATGGCGCGCTTCGGCACTTGCCAGATCGTCCGGCGTGTTGATGTTGAAAAACGGATCGCCCGCCGAGGGGAACAGCGCGGCCTTGGCCCCGTGGCTTAACGCCCAGTCGATCATCTTGCGCTGTCCGGCCTGCAGGTCGCGGCGCAAGCTGTCGCGCAGGTCGGTGGGCCAGAGGCCGAAGGTCGGGTGCCAGTCGGGGGCCGCATGCCCGCCGGTGGCGGCAAGGCTGAAGCCCCCCGCACCGGCCGCGCGGTCCAGCCGTTGCACCAGATCGGCGGGAAAAAACGGCGTGTCGGCTGCCACGGTTACGACCGCAGGCGCGCCGCGCTCCGCCGCCCAGTCCATCGCCGCCAGCACACCGGCCAGCGGACCGGGAAAGCCGGGCATCGGGTCAGGCAGGACCGGCAGCTTGAAGCCCTCAAACCGCCGGGGGTCGCCATTGGCGTTGATCGCCATCCCGCGCACCTGCGGCTGCAGTCGCCGGATCACCCGCTGGAGCAGGCTTTGACCGTGGAGCAGCCGCAGGCCCTTGTCGCCGCCGCCCATGCGCCGCGCCTGACCGCCCGCCAGAATCACGCCCAGATGCCCGGCCGGTTGCATGTTTTCCCCGCAAAACGCTGGCGCTTTCGCGCTGTGCCGCCATCATGTAAGCAGGTCTTGCCAGACACAAGCGGCCCCGCGGGGGCGCAGGGGGGAAAAGATGCTGGGCTATATCTCTGCCCCGGAGCGCGGCATGGGTGACAGGCTGTTGGCGGGGGTGGCGCAGCGGCTGGCGCTGGCGGGCTTCCGGCTGGGCGGGGTGGTGCAGGTCAACACGGAAACCGAGCCGGACCGTCCCTGTCTGATGGATCTGCGGGTACTGGGCCAGACAGGCGTGATCCGCATCAGCCAGAACCTGGGCCGACATGCCAGCGGATGCCGGCTTGACGCCACGGGGCTGGAAACTGCTGTGGGCCGAGTTGCGGCGCATCTGGAACAGGACCCCCCGCAGCTCATGATCCTGAACAAGTTCGGCAAGCAAGAGGCCGAGGGCAGGGGCTTTCGCCCTGTGATTGCCGAAGCGCTTGCCCGCGGGGTGCCGGTTCTGACCGGTGTGTCGCAGAAAAACCGGGCCTGCTTTGACATGTTCGCGCAAGAGCTGGCGCAGGCCCTTCCCCCGGAGGAAGACGCGGTGCTGGAGTGGTGCGTGGCGCAGATCGGGCCTGCTGCGTCTTCCACCGTAGCGGCTCTGGGCGAAGCGGCCGGGCGCTGAGGGGCCAGCGCGCCCGTCATGGCGCAGGGGTTGCCGCGAGCAGGTTTGCGATGGCCTGACGGGTGCCGGCGCTTTCCTCCAGCCGTGCAAGGCCGGCCCGCAGCGGCGGCGCGGCCTCTGCCTCTGCCGGCGGATCAACCAGACCTGCCACCGCAGCCCAGGGATCATCGGGCGGCGCGTCAGCCGCAAGGCTTTGCTGCCACGTTCCGGCCCAGCGCTGCACCCGTGCCGCCGCAGCCGCGTCGCCCGCCCCTTGATAGGTCGAGGCCGCCGATGCGAGATCCCCGGCAGCGGTGTAGGACGCGGCCAACAGCGCAGGGTCCGCCCCCGGCATGTTGCCCGCCAGCAGACGCAGCGCGCGGCGCGCATCGCCGTTTGCCAGTGCGATGCGTGCGGCAAGATCTGCCTCCGTGTCATCTGCCGTTGCCCAGTCTGCTGCGGCATTGGGCAATCCCGCCGCCAGCAGTCGTTCGGCGATTTTGCTGCGGACAGGTCCGGACAGGCTGGTGCGGCGGGCGGGGTCAAGCCCGACCGCAGTGCCGAGCAAAGCCGAGTCGGTCCCCGTCTCGGCCAAGAGCATCCAGACATCATGCGCCAGCGCGGGCGTTTCCCCGGCATGCTGGAAGGCCGCCGCAAAATTGCCGCCAAGTGCATTGGCATGGGCAAGCGCCCGATCCAGTTTCTGTCGCAGGGGACCTTGGCCATGTTCGAAGGCAAAGGCCTCGAGCGCCAGAAGGTCTGTGCCATCAACGGCTTTTCGCTGCTGAAAGCGCGCCTCCACCAGGGCGAGCAGGCGGCTCAAGGCAGCCTCGCCACCCGCTTCTGCGGGCAGGGCCGCCTCTGCCGCGACCGGATCACCCTTTTGCAGCGCCTGTGTCGCCGCGAGCAACCCGACTGCCGGATCGTCTGCCGCTGCAGCCCGTTCAAACGACTGGCGGACCACTTCGGCATTGGCGCTGTCCCCCGCCGTGAGCAATCGTTGTGCGGTTTCCGGCCCGAGAAAGGCGCGCAGCATCGGCGGCAGGGCGAGAAAGCTCCGGCTGACCGCCGCGCCGTTGACGAAGGCACGCTCGCCCTCTCCGGCGGCCAGCAGCGCCCAGAGGGCAACGGCAGAATCGCAGCTTTGCATGTTGCGGAACGGGTTGTCGGGCGGCGTTTCCCCCTCCACCAGATAGGAAATGCCGCGCCTGAGCGGGTCGGATTGCCCGGGTGGCAGAAAGCTGGCCAGCAGTTGCCGTGCCTCTGCCCCGAGCCCGAAGTGCAGATAGGTGTCGACGGCGCGCAAGAGATTGGCAGTGTCGGGCACATCAAATTCTGACAGGACGGCCGCACGGGCCAGCGCGAGTTCTGCCGCGGCATCCTCCGTTCCGGTCCAGACCTTTTCGCCAAGATCGGCAGGGCGGGGACAGGTGCCACCTTGCACCATTACATCGGGCGGCGCGGTGCCGTCAGACCGGACCCCGATTCCCGGCAGGCTTTCGAGCGCCGCGCGGGCGTTTTCCGGCTGGGAGGGGGGGGAAGCCTCTGGCGGCGGCTCGGGCGCGACGGGTCGCGGGGGCAGGTCAAGCTCCACAACGCCTTGCGTCGCGCCGCGGCCCATTTCGTCAATCAGCATCGCACGGAAATCATCAAGACGCAGGGCCGTTTCCAGAGCGGCGGGTCCCTGCCCCGCTGGCTCCGCCCGAGGCTCGGGACTGGCGGAAACTGTGCCGAGCCAATCATACCCCCCGTCGCGCCGCGCGCTTTTGCGCGGCCGCAGCGGCTGCCCGGACTGCAGCGGCGGCAATGGCGCGCCACTGACGAGACCGAGTTCGAAGCTGGACCCCTGCGGCGGCGGGCCATCCTTTATGTCGATGACAAGGACGCGCGCGCTCAATTCAAAGGGGATGGCGTGGCAGGCGCAGTCGATGCCGAGTTGCAGATCATTCGTCACCGGATCGACCCAGATGGATCGCAAGCGGTCTCGCGTGATCACGCGGTAGACGCCCGACAGATCATAGGGCCGCGCCGCCCCGGCGATGCGCAGGGCATAGCCGCCATCGCTGCGCCCCAGAACCCAGTCCACCGCCGCCGGATAGGTCAGCACGATACGCGTGAAGGCCCCATGTTCGCCCGTTTTCACCGTGACGCCTTGTGCCTCCGCAGGTGCGGCGAGCAGCAGAAACAGGATCAGCAGTATCTTCATGCCGCCTCCTGCTTGAGGCCGCGCAGCGCCTCTTCAAGATCGCTGAAGCTGGGGCGGACGGAATGGGGCGTATTCTGGCGCCCGACTTCGATACAGATGTTGGCCGGGTGATTGTGCAGATTGGCGATCAGCACCTCGCGGATGAGCTGGTAGAAATGTGTGTCCTCATCCACAACGGCTTTGACGCGGGCGGCGAAGGGGCCGACGATGCCATAGGCGAGAAAGACGCCCAGAAAGGTCCCCACCAGGGCGCCGCCGATCATTTTGCCAAGAATTTCAGGGGGCTGGTCGATGGAGCCCATCGTCTTGATCACCCCCAGAACCGCGGCCACGATGCCGAGCGCGGGCAGTGCATCGGCGGTGGCCTGCAACGCGTGGCTGGAATGCAGCGCGTGGTGCTGCGTCGCCTCCATCCGCTTGTCGAGAACCTCTTCCACCTGATGCGGATCGTCATAATTCATCGAGGCGGCGCGAAAGGTGTCACAGATCAGATCCACCGCTTCGTGGTCCTTCTGGATTTTCGGATAGCGGCCAAAAATGGTGGATGCGCCGGGGTTTTCCACGTGTTCCTCGAGCCCCACAGGGTTGCTGCGCGCAAGGCGGATCAGTTCGAACAAAAGGCAGAGCAGATCACGGTAGTCGGCAGGCTTCCAATGCGCGCCCTTGAACACCTTGCCGATGTCCTTGGCAGTGTGTTTGACCACCGCGATGTCGTTCGAGATGAGAAAAGCCCCCACCGCCGCGCCGCCGATCATCATCATTTCGAAGGGCAAAGCCTTGATGATGATGCCCATCTTGCCGCCCGCCAGCATATAGCCGCCGAACACCATCACGAAGATCACGCCGATACCTATGAACCCAAACATCCGGTTCCCATCCTGTTGCTGCTTTGCCCGACCATCGCAGCCGAGCGTAAAGAAAGGCTGACCCTATTCCCGCGGTGCAAGCGCATTGCGGCCCGCGATCAGCACACTCACCGAATAGGCCGTCTCGGGCTTCATCCCGGCGAGAATCGCGGCGGCGGCATCGGGCCGCATGCGGCCCAGAAATCCGGCGGCGAATTCCTGCGCCATGGTTTCGAAGATCGCAGCGGCTTCGGCGGGTTTCATCGCCTCGTAAACCGCGGTCAGGCGCTGCAGATCTTTTTCGGCGGCGCCATCCGCGATGGCCAGGGTGCTGCGCAGGCTGGTTTCTGCCGCCTCCAGCTCTTCAAGCCGCCGTGTCAGCGCGGTATCGGCGAGGGCGAGTGCGGCAAGGCGGTCTTGCAGGGCAAGTTCCCGCGCCGACAGGGCGGCGTCCCGTTCGCGCAGCGCCTGCGCGAGGGCGGCTGGCGGTTCGGGGCATTGCAGCGGCTCGGCGCTTGCATGGGTGTCTTCGCTTGCCTGCAAAGCCATGGCGCTGCCGATTCCATGCCCCAGCCGCAGCGCCCCCGCCGCCGCCAGCACAAGCGCCAGCAATGTAAGCGTGCCGCGCCCTGCCAGAATGTGACGAAAGTTCATTCTGCCGCCCTCATCCCGCTGCGGTCAGGGCGGCGGCGCACGAATCGCAGGCGGCGATCCTCTGCCATTTCCTCGTCCGGCGGCGGCTGCTGCGGAAGGTCGTGCAGCGAGGCGAGGATGAGATCAAGCCGCGCGGCAGCAGCCTCGGCCCGTCGAACCTGATCCTCAAGCCCCGAGGAGGAGGATTGCGCGGATTTTCGGGCCTGATCCAACGCCTTGGTCATGTCATCCACCTGCGCCGACAAGACCGCGATGGCCCCGCCCATCCCGGTTTCGAGCGTGGTAAACCGCTTGAGCCGGCGGGCCAGCACCAGACAGTAGACAGCAGTTGTAAATGCGCCCGCTGCAAGGAGAAAATCGGCGATAACATTCATGACTTTCCCTTTCAGTTCAGGACAAATTCAGAGATCAGCAGATCACGCACCCGGTCTTGCCCGGTGACGATCTGGACCCGCCGGAGCATCTGCGCCTTGAGCCGCATCAGCGAGGACGGGTCTTCAAGCTGCGCCAGTTCCACCGCACGCAGATAGCTGTTGAGCACATCCGAAATGCGCGGCAGCAGCAGCTGCACCTCGGCGGCATGCACATTCTCGACCTCAAGCTGCGAGGCGAATCGCAGGTGGCGCGAGCGGGACTGCGGCCCGAGGCTGATGGTGATCGGATCGACCGCGACAAAGGTGATATCGGGCAGCGAAGGATTGGCATGTGCCGCCGCCGTCGATGGATGAGAACCAAGGATCAGGCCTGAATAGGTTGCATAAAACCCGCCGCCGCCCAGCGCGATCGCACCGACGAGCCCGATCACGAGGGGGAGTTTGCTTTTCTTCTTCGGCGGGGAATCCGGGGGAGTTTCAGCTTGGGTCATCACGCGCTCGCATTTCTTCGGCAAGAACGAAAATAGATCAAAGGTCACTAACCGATTGTTAAGACGCCTCCTTCATTGATCGGTCCAAGGCAGACGGGTGTCTGCGATACGGAGGCAGGGCGTGAACAATCTGGTTTCCTTGTGGCAGGGGCTGACACTGGCAAAAAGGATTGTGCTGGTGGCCGCGACGGTTGGCATGTTTGTTTCGGTGCTTGCCCTCGCACGGATGGGTCAGTCGGGCGGGCAAAGCCTGCTTTACGCCGGGCTCGATTCGCGGGCGTCGGGGGAAGTGATCGCGGCGCTGGACCAGGCCGGAGTTGCCTATGAGGTGCGTGGCGAATCCATCTATGTGCCGACCGCCGCGCGCGACGGGCTGCGCATGCAACTGGCCGGGCAGGGACTGCCTGCCAGCAGCGGCGCGGGTTATGAACTGCTTGATGGTCTGTCGGGGTTTGGCACCACGTCGCAGATGTTTGACGCAGCCTATTGGCGCGCCAAAGAGGGGGAGCTTGCGCGCACCATTCTGGCGATGCCGCAGATCAAGGCCGCCCGGGTGCATATCGCCCAGGGAAACAAAAGCGGCTTTCTGCGCGATCAGATGCTGACGGCGAGTGTTACGGTCACAACGGCAGGGCGCACGCTCACGGCGGAACAGGCAACCGCCCTGCGCCATCTGGTGGCAAGCGCGACGGGAAACCTGAAGCCCGAGGATGTGGCGATCATCGATTCTGTCGGCGGGCTGATCGCGGGCCAGACGGATGCTGCGGCCCTTGCCTCCGGCGATGCGCGCGCGCTCGACATCAAACGCAATGTCGAACGGCTTCTGGCGGCGCGGGTCGGGCCGGGGCGCGCTGTGGTCGAGGTGTCGGTCGACCTCCAGCGCGAACGCGAGGCGATTTCCGAGCGGATATTTGATCCGCAGGCCCGCGTCGCCATCTCGTCCGACAGCGAGCAGCGCAACGAGACGTCCAAGGAAGGGCAGGCCGGGGTCACGGTGGCCTCTAACCTGCCGGATGGCGACGGGGCGGGCAATGCGACGGGCGAAAGCCAAAGCTCCACCAGCCGCGAGCGGGTGAACTTCGAAGTGTCGCAGACCCAGCGAGAGGTGCTGCGCGAGCCCGGCGCCATCCGCCGCCTGACGGTCGCCGTTCTTGTCGACGGAGAGCCGGGGGTGGCGGCAGATGGCACGCGGACATGGCAACCAAGGTCGGAGGCAGAGCTTGCCGACCTGCGGGAACTTGTCGCTTCGGCGGCCGGGCTGGATGAGGCGCGCGGCGACGTTCTGACGCTTAAATCGCTTGAATTTCAAGCCGCTCCGGTCGAAGGGGCGCTGGCCGAGGCGGGGCTTTTGTCACAGCTCGGTCCGGTGGATGTGATGTCGGTCATCCAGCTTCTGGTTCTGGCCTTGGTCAGTCTGGTTCTGGGCCTGTTTGTGCTGCGCCCGCTGCTGACCCAGCGCGAGGGCGTGTCCCCGGCTATCCCGGCAGAGGGGGCCTTGGCCCTGCCCGGCCCGATGGAAAGCACGCTTTCTCCGGCGCTGACCGGCGAGATTTCCGACGGCTTCGATCTGCCGGCCATGCCGATGGTCAATTTCGATGACAGCGCCATGTTGGGCGAGCCGCCGCAAGACCCCGTCGCGCGGCTGCGCCGTCTGATCGATGAGCGTCAGACCGAATCGGTCGAGATTTTGCGCAGCTGGATGGAAAAGGAAGAGGAGCGCAGCTGATGCCCACGCTGAAGCTTGAGGTTTTTGAACCGCCCGCCCCGAAAGGCCGGTCGCAGACCGTGGTGATGGACAGCGCCGCGGTGGAAGAGGCGCGGCTGCAGTCCTACGAGTCAGGATACGCGGCAGGGTGGGAGGATGCGACGGCGGCCACGCAGGACGATCAGGCGCGGATCAGCTCGGAGCTTGCCAATAACCTGCAGCAAATGGCGTTTACCTTTCAGGAGGCCCGCGCGCATATGCTCAAATCCGTGCAGCCGGTCCTGACCCAGCTGTGCACCCAGTTGCTGCCCCCGCTGGCGCGCGAGGTGCTGGCCCCCGTCGTTCTCGATACCATCATGCCGCATATCGATGATCTGGTGGATCAGCCGGTGCATGTTGTCCTCAACCCCGCCGCCCGCCCCGCGGTCGAGCGGCTGCTGTCACAGGCTGCGGGTCTTCCGCTGGTGATCGTGGCCGAGCCGACCTTGGGCGAGGGGCAGGCCTATCTGCGGCTGGGAGAGGTGGAGCATCGGGTCGATCTTGACCATGCGGTCGCTGAACTGACCCGCGCGGTGCATGATTTCTTTGAATATTCCGAAAAGGATACTGGTCATGGATGACCCGACCGACGCCAATCCCTTTGCGCAAGTCCCGATCGAGATCACGATTTCTGTCGGCAAGGCGCGGCCCCTGGTGCGTGATTTGCTGAAACTGGGGCAAGATGCCGTGCTGCCCCTTGATCGCCGGGTCGAGGACCCGGTGGAGCTCTATATCGGGGACAGGCTGATCGCGCGAGGGGAGCTGCAGGAGCTGGAAGGCGAACAGGCCGGGCAACTGGCGGTGCGCCTGATCGAAGTCGCCAATCTGCGCGGCGGGTTGTAACCCCATGCAAACCCTGTCGCGCCTTGTCTGTCTGGCGGTCTTGCTGCTGCTGGCTGCAGAGCCGGCACTGGCGCAGGAGGTGACGCTGAACCTTGGCGACGGCACGTCGCTTTCGGCGCGGTCGGTGCAGTTGATCCTGCTCCTGACAGTGCTGAGCCTTGCGCCCGGGCTGGCGGTGATGGTCACCTGTTTTCCCTTTGTAGTCACGGTTCTGTCCATCCTGCGTCAGGCGATCGGGCTGCAACAGGCCCCGCCCAACATGCTGATCGTCAGTCTGGCGCTGTTTCTGACATGGTATGTGATGGACCCTGTCTTTACCGAAGCCTGGGTCAACGGCCTTGCGCCGCTCAGCCGCGAGGAGCTGGAACTGGCCCCCGCGATCGTGCGCACGCTGGCCCCGTTCCGTGAATTCATGGCCGCGCGTCTGGATCCGGAGACCTTTGCCCATCTGGCAGAATTGCGGCCCGATCCGATGCCTGCCGCCTTGCCCGATGCGCCGCTTTCTGTGCTGGTGCCCGCCTTCATGCTGAGCGAGATCAAGCTGGCGTTCCAGATCGGCTTTCTGGTGTTTCTGCCGTTTCTCATCATCGATCTGGTGGTCGCTGCCGTCCTGATGTCGATGGGGATGATGATGGTGCCACCCGCCATCGTCTCCTTGCCCTTCAAACTGGCGTTCTTCGTGGTGGCAGACGGGTGGAGCCTGATCGCGCAGGCACTGGTGCGGTCCTACGTGTGAGGGGCAGGGCTGGGTGGGCTGAACGGGAACGGCAGGCGGGAGCGGCCCGGCCCGTCACCGGCGCGCCTTTGCTGCGGTCGGCATCTGCTGGGCGGGGGGCGTTTGGCCTGCCGCCGATGCTGCGGACTATTCTGCGGCGAGGGCGGTCAGGATCGCTTTGGCGCTGTCACTGTCCCATTCGGCGTCGCCGATCAGCCGCGCCACCTCTTGCCCCTGCGGGTTCAGGATCAGTGTCACCGGCAGGCCCATCACGCTGGCAGAGCGCGCAAGCTCTGACTTGGGGTCGCGCAGGATCGGCAGATTGGCGATTTCGGCCTCGGCATAGAATTTCTGGATGCCCGGCACCGCGTTGCGACCGGTCGCCACTGGCACCACCGCAATTTCGGGCAGGGCTGCCTGCAACCGGTCGAGCGAGGGCATTTCATGCCGGCAGGG
This sequence comes from Pseudotabrizicola algicola, assembly GCF_010915705.1. Lineage (GTDB taxonomy): Bacteria > Pseudomonadota > Alphaproteobacteria > Rhodobacterales > Rhodobacteraceae > Pseudotabrizicola > Pseudotabrizicola algicola. The sequence goes on along the minus strand of NZ_JAAIKE010000002.1, from coordinate 337,265 downwards.
CGCGCACCATGTGGCCCAGAAGTTCAGCACGACCCATTTGCCGTGATAATCCGCCATCGAGGCGGGCGCATCATTTGCATCCAGCAGCCCGACGTCTGCCAAGGCAACCGGAGCGGAATGCAGGGCGAGCTTTTTCATGTCGCCGTCGCGCAGGGCCGCGACATCGGCGGCCGCCGGATTTGCACCAAGCGCCAAGGCCGTATAAAGGACAGCCAGAGATTTCCGCAGCATAACCCCTCCGAAAGATGCATCCATGAGCGCACCCGCCGAATCCAAATCCGCCAACCAGATGTGGGGCGGGCGTTTCGCCGAAGGGCCGGACGCGATCATGACGGCGATCAATGCCTCGATCGGGTTCGACAAACGGCTTTACGCGCAGGATATTGCCGGGTCGCGCGCCCATGCGGCGATGCTCGCCGCGACAGGTATTGTGACACCTAGCGATGCAAAGGCCATCGGGGAAGGCCTGCTCACCGTGTTGTCAGAGATTGAAACGGGGCAATTCCAGTTCCGCACCGATCTGGAAGACATCCACATGAATGTGGAGAACCGTCTGAAAGAGATCATCGGTGCGCCAGCAGGGCGTTTGCACACGGCGCGCAGCCGCAACGACCAGGTGGCGGTCGATTTCCGGCTGTGGGTGCGCGACCAGTGCGACGCAGCGATTGCCGGACTGACGGCTCTGATGCGTGCCTTTGTCGCGCAGGCAGAGGCGGGGGTCGATTGGGTGATGCCGGGCTTTACCCATCTGCAGACCGCGCAGCCGGTGACATGGGGGCATCACATGATGTCCTATGTCGAGATGTTCGCCCGCGACCGTTCACGCTTTGAAGACGCGCGGCGGCGGATGAACGAATGCCCGCTGGGGGCGGCGGCGCTGGCGGGGACGGGGTTCCCGATTGACCGGCAGATGACTGCGGCGGCGCTGGGGTTTGACCGACCCACCGCCAACAGCCTCGATTCCGTGAGCGACCGCGATTTCGCGCTGGAGTTTCTGGCCGCCAGCAGCATCTGCGCCATGCACCTGAGCCGTTTTGCCGAGGAGCTTGTGATCTGGTCGAGCGCGCAGTTCCGCTTTGTGCGGTTGTCGGACAAGTGGACCACCGGCAGCAGCATCATGCCGCAGAAGAAGAATCCCGATGCGGCGGAGCTGTTGCGCGCCAAGATCGGGCGGATTCTGGGGGCGACGGTGGCCTTGTTCACGGTGATGAAGGGCTTGCCGCTGACCTATTCCAAGGACATGCAGGAAGACAAGGAACAGGTGTTCGACGCCGCCGACACGCTGATGCTGGGCCTTGCCGCGATGACGGGGATGGTGGGCGATATGACCGCCAACCGCGATGTGCTGGCACAGGCCGCCGCCAGCGGGTTTTCCACCGCCACCGATCTGGCCGACTGGCTTGTGCGCGAACTGGGTCTGCCCTTCCGCGAGGCGCATCATGTGACCGGCACCCTTGTGGCCCTGGCCGAAAGCGCGGGCTGCGATCTGCCCGATTTGACGCTGGAGCAGATGCAGGGCGTTCACGCGGGCATTCGCGCCGATGTTTTCGACGTGCTGGGGGTGGAAAATTCCGTCCGCTCGCGGCAATCCTATGGCGGCACCGCGCCCGATCAGGTGCGTGCGCAAATCGCCCGCTGGAAGGAGAAACTGGCATGACCCGCTTGATGCTTGCCTGCACCGCCCTCGCCCTGCTTGCCGCCTGTGGCATCGATGGCGCGCCCGAGCGTCCGGTTTCGGGCGTGACTGGAGAGGCCCGCATGGGCGTCGTGCTGCGCTGATCTGCGCTGGTCTGCCGGCGCGGGCGTGCTAGCTGTGCGGCACGGCAACAGCAGGGGCAGGTGATGACAGCGCTACGGATGGTTTATCTGGCATTGGCGATCTGGGGTGCGGTGCATCCGATGTACTGGTTCGTGACCTATATGCGCGAAACCGGCACCGGGCTTTCGGGGCTGATTGATGCCTGGTATGTCAATGCCTCGACCACCGGCCTGACATGGGATCTGACGATCGCGGCGATTGCCCTGACAGTCTGGGTGGTGGCCGAGACGGTGCAGCGCAAGGCGTGGGTCAATCTGGTGGCGGTTCCGGCCACCTTCTGCATCGGGGTCAGTTGCGGGCTGCCGCTCTATCTGTTCCTGCGCTCGCGCTAGGTTCCGTTTGAATTCGCGCGCCGCAACGGGTAGATGCAGGCGCGAAGTTTAGCCGGGATTGCGGGGCATATGGACCATTTCTTGTATCGTAACGGGCTGCTTCATGCCGAGGATGTGGCGATTGCCGATATCGCGGCCACGGTTGGCACGCCATTTTACTGCTATTCCGCGGCCACGCTGACCCGGCATTACCATCTGTTCACCGAGGCGCTTTCGCCGCTGCCGCATCTGGTGTGCTTTGCGATCAAGTCGCTGTCGAATGTGGCCGTGCTGAAGCTGCTGGGCGATCTGGGCGCGGGGATGGATGTGGTATCGGCGGGCGAATATCGCCGTGCGCGTGCCGCAGGGGTGCCGGGAGAGCGCATCGTGTTTTCCGGCGTGGGCAAGACGCGTGAGGAGATGCGGCTGGCTCTCACGGGGGGGATTCGCCAGTTCAACGTGGAATCCGAACCCGAGATGCGCGCACTGTCCGAGGTGGCGCTTTCCTTGGGGGTCGTGGCACCGATCACCATTCGGGTGAACCCCGATGTGGATGCCCGCACGCATGAAAAGATTGCGACCGGCAAGAGCGAGAACAAGTTCGGGATACCGATTTCGCGCGCGTCCGAGGTTTATGCCGAGGCTGCGGCGCTCAAGGGGCTGCGCGTGGTGGGCATCGACGTGCATATCGGCAGCCAGTTGACCGAGCTGGAACCCTTTGAGCAGGCCTATCTGAAGGTGGCGGACCTGACGCGGCGCCTGCGCAGCGAGGGCCACAGCATCGAGCGGCTTGATCTGGGCGGCGGACTCGGGATTCCCTATGCGCGGTCGAATGAGGCCCCGCCGCTGCCCACCGATTACGGTGCCCTGATCAAGCGCACCGTGGGCGATCTGGGCTGCGAGATCGAGATTGAACCCGGCCGCCTGATTTCGGGCAATGCGGGGATTCTGGTGTCTTCCGTGATCTATGTGAAAGAGGGCGAGGGCCGCGATTTCCTGATCGTGGATGCCGCGATGAATGATCTGGTGCGCCCGTCGATGTATGGCGCGCATCATGACATCGTGCCGGTGGTGGAACCCGCGCCGGGGCAGGAGGCGCAGCCCTATGACGTGGTCGGCCCCGTGTGCGAGACCGGCGATACCTTTGCCAAGCAGCGCCCGCTCTCTGCACTGGCCGAGGGCGATCTGATCGCCTTTCGCAGTGCGGGGGCTTACGGGGCGGTGATGGCGTCGGAATACAACACCCGGCCCCTGATCCCCGAAGTTCTGGTCAAGGGGGATCACTTCGCTGTCATAAGGGCGCGTCCGACCTTTGACGAAATCCTTTCGCGCGATACCATTCCCGCATGGCTGTGACACCCCGTCCGGCCCGTGGAAAGGCTGGCATGGCGGTTTCCGACCCAAATGACCTGATGAAACGCATCGCGTGGCCGCTGCGGCTGACCCATCTCGGGCTCTGGGCCGAGCGGGGGGTGCGGGCGTTCTGGCCGCTCTGGACCCTTGTGCTGGCGGTTCTTGCGTTGCTTGCCTTCGGGGTGCAAGACCATGTCGCCATCGAATACGTCTGGGCCGGGGCTGCTGTAGCGGCGGGCGCGGCGCTTGCGGCAGTCGGCTATGGCCTGTGGCAGTTTCGCCGCCCGAGCCGGACAGAGGCTTTGGTGCGGCTTGATTCGCGTTTGCCGGGTCATCCGATTGCCGCGCTGACCGATGTGCAGGCGATTGGTGGCGACGACCCGGCATCGCTGGCGGTGTGGCGCGCGCATCAGGCGCGTATGGCGGCACGGGCGGCACAGGCGCGGGCGGTGGAGCCTGACCTGCGGCTTTCTTCACGTGATCCGTTTGCGCTGCGCTATGTGGCGCTGACGGCATTCGTGATGGCCCTGATGTTCGGGTCTTTGTGGCGGGTCACATCGGTGGCGGCTCTGGCCCCGGGGGCGGGCGGATCGCTTGCGGCGGGTCCGACATGGGAAGGTTGGGCGCAGCCCCCTGCCTATACCGGCAAGCCGACGCTGTATCTGAATGATGTCATGGCCGAGTCGCTGGAGGTGCCGGTCGGCACGCGGATGCAATTCCGGCTCTATGGCGAGGTCGGCGCGCTGACGCTGACCGAAACCGTATCGGGGGCGGCCGAGGTGGCGGCGGGCGATGTGCAAAGCGTGGCGCGTGATTTCGTGCTGAACACATCCGGCAACGTCACGATCGAGGGACCAGGGGGGCGGTCCTGGGCCTTTACCGCAACACCCGACCGCGCGCCGACGATCACGCCCGAGGGCGAGATCGGGCGCGAGGCGGATGGCCGCTTCCGCCAAGGCTTTGCGACCAATGACGATTATGGTGTGGTGCAGGGGCAGGTCAGCATCGCGCTGGACCTGTCCGGCATAGACCGCCGCTTTGGTCTGGCCACCGCACCGGAGCCGCGGGAGCCTGTGGTGCTTGACCTGCCGATGCCGGTCACGGGCAATCGGGCGGCGTTTTCGGAGACGCTGATTGACGATCTGTCGCAGCATCCGTTCGCCAATCTGCCGGTGGTGATGACCTTCTCCGCCACCGATGCCGCAGGACAAACGGGCGAGGCGGCGCCACTGCCCGTAATCCTGCCGGGCAAGCGGTTCTTTGACCCGCTGGCCGCCGCGCTGATCGAGATGCGGCGTGATCTGCTGTGGTCGCGCGAGAATGCGGAACGCTCGGCGCAGGTGCTCAAGGCGGTGACGCACAAGCCCGAAGAATTCATCCGCAACCAGCGCGCCTATCTGCGCCTGCGCACCGTGATGCGGCAGCTGGATGTGCAGAAAGTCAGCCTGACCCCCGAACAGCGGGACGAGATTGCCGAAGAGTTGTGGCAGATTGCGCTTTTGGTGGAAGAGGGCGATCTGGCCAGCGCGATGGAACGTCTGCGCCGCGCGCAGGACCGGCTGGATGAGGCGATCCGCAACGGCGCCAGCCCGGAAGAGATTGACCAGCTGATGCAGGAAATGCGGCAGGCGCTTGCCGACTATATGCAACAGCTTGCCGAAGAGGCCGAGCGCAACCCCGAGAGTGAACTGTCGCAGAACATGGAAGGCATGACCATGTCGGGCGACCAGCTGCAGGAAATGCTCGACGAATTGCAGCGGCTGATGGAAGAGGGCCGCATGGCCGAGGCGCAAGAGCTGATGGAAATGCTGCGCCAGCTTATGGAAAACATGCAGGTCGCCCAAGGGCAAGGACAGGGGCAGGGTCAGGGCCAAGGGCAGGGCAATCAGGCCATGCGCGAGCTTGGTGAGACGCTGCGCGACCAGCAAGGCCTGTCTGACGATGCCTTCCGCGATTTGCAGGATGGCCAGCGGGGCCAGGAGCCGGGGCAAGAGGGGCAGGGCGGCGAAGGCCTCGCCCAGCGTCAGCAGGAGTTGCGCGACCGTTTGAACCAGTTGGGCCGTGGTCCCCTGCCCGGAGAGGGCAGCGAGCGGGGCGAGGCCGGACGCCAGCAGATGGACCGTGCGGGCCGCGCCATGCGCGAGGCGGAAGAGGCGCTGCGCAACGGCGATCTGCCGGGCGCGCTCGACCGGCAGGCCGAAGCGATGGAAGCCCTGCGCGAGGGCATGCGCGATTTCGGCGAGGCTCTGGCGCAAGAGCAACGCGAGCAGCAGAACGGAACCGCCCAAGGCGAAGCCTTTGGCCGCGCCGACCCCAACAGCCAGCGTGACCCGCTGGGCCGCGAGCCGGGCGATTCGGCACGGATCGGGTCGGATCGCAACATGCTGCAGGGTGAGGACGTGTATCGCCGCGCGCAGGACTTGCTGGATGAAATCCGCCGTCGCACGGGCGACCAAGAGCGCCCGGAGGCGGAGCGGGAGTATCTGCGCCGCCTGCTGGACATGTTCTAGCGCAAGGGGGCGGCCCCGACGGCGCCGCCCGTTTCGATCAGCGCAGGCGCTTTTCGGTCTTGGTGTCGAAGGCCATCACATGGGCAGGATTAAAACTGACGCCCACGCGGTCGCCCAGACGCACGTTCGGCGTGTCCCGCGATTCGATGATGAGCTTTTCGCCGGTGGCCGCGCTGACGTGCAGATAGCTGACGCCGCCCAAAGCCTCGATCATCTCGACCTTGTGACTGGTGCCTTCGGTCAGCGACAGGTGCTGCGGGCGCAGGCCAAGGGTCACCGCCGCGCCATTTTCGGGCAGGCGCATGGTCACGGAGGTGTGGCCGTTCAGCCCAGCGGCGTTGACGCTGCCGCTGCCATCGACGGTGGCCGCCACAAAGTTCATCGCAGGGCTGCCGATGAAACCGGCGACGAATTTGTTGTCGGGGTCATGATACAGGTCGAGCGGCGCGCCGACCTGTTCCACCCGTCCCGCGCGCAGCACGACGATCTTGTCGGCCAGTGTCATTGCCTCGACCTGATCGTGGGTGACGTAGATCATCGTCGCCCCGATTTCTCGGTGCAGGCGGGCGATTTCCACCCGCATTTCCACCCGCAACTCGGCATCCAGGTTGGACAGGGGTTCATCAAACAGGAACACCTCGGGGCCGCGCACGATGGCGCGGCCAATCGCGACCCGCTGGCGCTGCCCGCCCGAAAGCGCCTTTGGCTTGCGCGTCAGATAGTTGTCGAGTTTCAGGATGCGGCTCGCCTCGGCGACCTTGCGGTCAATCTCGGCCTTGGGATGGCCTGTCATTTTCAGGCCAAAGCCCATGTTCTCGGCCACGGTCATATGCGGGTAGAGAGCATAGGTCTGGAACACCATCGCCACCCCACGCTCGGCCGGATCTGCGTGGGTGACATCGCGGCTGCCGATGCGGATGGAGCCATCACTGGTTTCCTCCAGCCCCGCGATCATGCGCAGGAGGGTGGATTTGCCGCAGCCCGACGGGCCGACAAAGACGCAGAATTCACCGTCCTTCACTTCCAGATCGACGCCATGAATGACCTTTACATCACCATAACTCTTGACCACGCGGTTCAGCGTAACACCTGTCATTCCCGTTCCTCCCCGTTATTCCTGCTCTGGAAAGCGCCAGCTTTCCGCCTCGGCGGCGATCAGCGCCGCGCATTCCCTGATTCGTGTGGATTCTGCTTCCAGCGCCGCAAGTGTGGTGCGGGCCGTTGTCGATGTGACCGAGAGCGCGCCCAGAACCCGCCCGTTGCGGGTCAGGATCGGCGCGGCACAGCAGATGATTCCCGGCTCGTGCTCTTCGCGGTCGAAGGCATAGCCACGGCTGCGAATCGCCCCCAGTTCGGCGCGCAGCTTGTCGGGCGTGTCGAGCGTGTGGTCGGTAAAGCGGTGGAAGGACTGGCGCGAAATCGCGGCCTCGACCGCCTCGTCGGACATGAAGGCCAGCATCGCCTTGCCCACTCCGGTGCAATAGGCGGGGCCGACTTTGCCGGCTTGCGAGAACATCTCGACGGGCTTCGCCGCGTTGCGCTTGTCGACGTAAAGCACCTGCCCCTGATCCATCTGCGCCAGATGCACGGTTTCCCCCGTCAGGGCTGCCAAGTCACTGATAAACGGGCGGGCAATCGGCGCGAGCGAGCTTTGCGCCCATGCCGCATGGGCGAGCCTGACCAGCCGCACGCCCAGCGTATAGGTGCCGCGATCTGCGTCATAGGACAGCATCCCCTGATGCGTCAGGGTCTGCAGAAACCGGTAGAGCGTGGCCTTGGGATAGGGCGAATTTTCCAGCAGGTCAGAGAAGCGGACGGGCCTCGCATGGCCCGCCACCATATCGAGCACATCAAGCGCCTTGCCGACCGTGCCGTCGGCATGTCCTTCGCTTCCCATCCGCGCCTCCCGCAGCGTTCCTGTTGACAGCCTTAACAATAGCGGACATAGTTTTCAATATTCAAGACTAAGTTTCAAATAATGGAACCAAAGGGAGGAAACCATGGTCCATCTTGCAAGGGGCGCTCTGGCGCTGACGGCGGCGCTGCTGATGACGACGGCGGCATCGGCGCAGCAACGTGTGCTCAAATACAACGCGGATTATGACCCGATTCCGCTGGCCGCGATGGAGGCGCTGATCGCCGACTTCGAAGCTGCGAACCCGGATATCGACGTGCAGCTCAACAACTTCGACCACGAAGGCTACAAGACTGCGATCCGCAACTTCCTGACGGCGGATGCGCCCGATCTGGCCAACTGGTACGCCGGCAACCGCATGGCACCGTTTGTCGCCGCAGGCCAGTTCGTGGACGTCTCGGATGTGTGGGAAAGCGAAGGCCTGAACGAGGCGCTGTCTTCGGCCCGTGCGTCGATGACGATCGACGGCAAGCAGTGGGGCGTTCCCTACACCTATTACCAGTGGGGCATCTACTACAACAAGGACGCATACGCTGCGGCCGGAGTCGAAGTGCCGACCACCTGGGCCGAGTTCGTGTCGAACTGCGAGAAGTTCACCGCAGCGGGCATCGACTGCGTAACCACCGGGTCAAAGGCGCTGTGGCCGATCGCGGGGATTTTCGATTACCTCAGCCTGCGCACCAATGGCTATGAATGGCATATGGACCTGACGGCGGGCAAAATCGACTGGACCGACCAGAAGGTGAAGGATGTGTTTGCGGAATGGGCGAAGATCCTGCCGCACACCACCAAGAACCATGCCGCGATTGACTGGCAGGACGCCGCCGCCCTCTTGGTGCAGGGCAAGGCTGCAAACTACGTCATGGGCAACTTTGCCGTCGGCACCTTCAAAGAGGGTGGCATGACCAATGACAACCTCGGCTTCATGGTGTTCCCGGAAATCACTCCCGGCATTCCGCGGGCCGAAGAAGCGCCGACCGACACCATCCACATTCCTTCGGGCGCGAAGAACATCGAGGATGCCAAGAAATTCCTCGCCTATGTCGCCAGTGCCGAAGCCCAGACCAAGTGGAACACGGCTGTTGGCCAGTTGCCGACCAACAAGAACTCGTCGGTGCCTGCCGATGATCCGTTCCTCGCGGCTGGCTTCGAGGCCCTGTCGAGCGCCTATGCTCTGGCCCAGTTCTTCGACCGTGACGCTCCGGCGGAAATGGCAAAGGTCGGGATGGAAGGCTTCCAGGAATTCATGGTGAAGCCGGAAAATCTGGATGCGATCCTTGACCGGCTGGAGAAAGCCCGCGCGCGAATCTACAAGTAAGCGCCGGATCGGGGCGGCGGCATAGCGGCCGCCCCAGACCTTGACCCCGGCGGCGGATCGCCGGGGCCTTTTTCCCCTTTTGTGTAGATCAAGGGCGCCGCATGTCCGCATTTTGGAAAGCAAACCAGCGCAGGCTTGCGCCTTGGCTGTTCATGGCCCCCGGTCTGGCCATGTTTCTCCTTTATGTCATCATTCCGATCTTCCAGTCGATCTGGGTCAGCTTTTATGACTGGGACGGTCTGGGCGACGCGCGCTGGATCGGCACGGCGAATTACGTCGAACTGATTGATGACGACGCCTTCTATATCTCGCTCAAGAACAATGTGATCTGGCTGGTCCTGTATATGCTGGCCGTCCCTGCGGGATTGATGATCGCGATTTTCCTGAACCAGACGATCAGCGGGATGCGGCTCTACAAGTCGCTGTTCTTCTTTCCTTTCGTGATTTCGCAGGTCGTGGTCGGCCTCATGTTTTCGTGGTTCTACGCCCCCAATTTCGGCTTGTTCTACAACCTTCTGGAATGGGTGACCGGATCGGGCACCGCGATTCTGGCGGATGACCGTTATGTGACCTATGGCATCATTGCCGCCGGGCTTTGGCCGCAGATCGCCTATGTGATGATCCTGTATCTGACGGGCCTGAACAACGTGGCCCCCGATCAGGTCGAGGCCGCGCGGCTGGATGGCGCGAAGGGCTGGCAGATGCTGTGGTATGTGATCCTGCCGCAATTGCGCCCCGCGACCTTTATCGCCGTTGTGGTGACGGTGATCGGCGCGCTGCGCAGCTTTGACCTTGTGTCGATCATGACGAATGGCGGGCCGTTCGGGTCCAGCCGCGTGCTGTCCTTCTACATGTATGAACAGGCGCTGTCGGAATACGGCTACCGTATGGGCTATGGCGCGGCCATTGCCGTCGTTCTCTTCGCCATCATGATGCTATTCATCTCGGGCTTCATCTGGAAGATGTGGCGCGACGAAACGGAGCGTTGACCGATGTTTCCCCGTCCGATCACCCAGCTTTCCGGCGCTAGCCAGACGCTTTACAAAATCGCGGTCCCCGTCGCGCTGATCCTGTGGCTGCTGCCGCTTCTGGGTGTGGCGCTGACTTCGGTGCGGCCCGCGTCCGATCTGGCGCAGGGCAATTATTTTGGCCTGCCCTCGGCGCTTGCCTTCGAGAATTACGCGCTGGTCTTTCAGAACACGCCGATGCTGCAGTACATGCTGAATTCGTTCTGGGTGACGATCCCCACGGTGATCGGCGCGATCACCCTGTCGTGCCTGACGGGCTTTGCCTTGGCGATCTACCGCTTTCCGTCGAACCTGATCCTGTTCTTCATGTTCGTCGCGGGCAATTTCGTGCCGTTCCAGATCCTGATGGTGCCGGTGCGTGACCTGACGCTTTCGCTGGGCATGTATAACACATGGTACGGGCTGGCGCTGTTCCACATCGCATTCCAGACCGGGTTCTGCACGCTGTTCATGCGCAATTTCATCAAGTCGCTGCCGTTCGAGTTGATCGAGGCCGCGCGGGTGGAAGGCGTGGCGGAATGGCGGATTTTCTGGTTCATCGTGATCCCGCTGATGCGGCCTGCGATTGCGGCGCTGTCGGTTCTGGTGTTCACCTTCATCTGGAACGACTTTTTCTGGGCCACGGTGCTGACCACAAATGCCTCGACCCAGCCGGTGACAGCGGGCCTGTCCTCGCTCAACGGGCAGTGGATCGCGCAATGGCATCTGGTATCGGCGGGGTCCATTCTGGCCGCCTTGCCGCCGGTGCTGATGTTTTTCCTGATGCAGCGGCACTTCATTGCCGGGCTGACGCTTGGGGCGGTGAAGTGATGCAATGGCGGCTTGATGCGGGTGGGCAAACGCTGGCCCTGACCTCGGATGGCGGGTTGCCCGCAGTGATCTACTGGGGCGCGCGCCTGACGGATGGTGAGGATCTTGCCGAACTGGCCGCCAGCACGCGGCAAGACCTGACGGGCGGCATGATCGACGCGCTGCCCGCCCTGACGCTGACGCCGGAGTCGGGGCGCGCCTTTCCGGGCCAGCCGGGGTTGATCTGCGCCGAGGCAGATGGCACGCCGCTGCATCCTGTGTTCCGCTTCGCGCGGGCCGATCTGGCCGCCGAGAGGCTGACGCTGGTCTCCGAGGCGGCGGGGATGGTGCTGACGCACCACATCACCGCACAGCCAACGGGCGTCTTCACCCTGCAGACGGTGCTGGAGGCAGAGCGAGATATCCGCGTCACATGGCTGGCGGCACCGGTGTTGCCCGCGCCGCAGGCGGCGGATTACATGATCGACTTGCATGGCCGCTGGGTGCGCGAGTTTCATTTGAACCATGTGGCGTGGACGCCGGGCATCCGCATGCGCGAAGCGCGCACCGGCCGGTCGGGGCATGAACATCCGCCTTATGTGATCCTGCCGGAATATGGCTGCACCAATACGCAAGGCACGGCCTATGCGCTGCATTATGCATGGTCCGGCGGGCACCGGATGCTGGCCGAGGAATTGCCGGATGGCCGCCGTCAAGTGCAGTTCGGCGCGGCCCAAGGGGCAGAAACGCAAGCGGGGCGGCGGTTTCAATCGGCGGAGTTGGTAGCTGTCCATTCGGCCAGCGGCTTGAACGGCATTGGTGCGGCTTTCCAACGGGATACCCGTGACCGTGTGGTGCAATGGCCCAACCCCGCACGCCCGCGCCCGGTGCATTACAACTGCTGGGAGGCAATCTATTTCAAGCACACGCTTGCCGACCTGTCGGAAATCGCCGACCGCGCTGCCGCCTTGGGGGCCGAGCGGTTCGTGCTGGATGACGGCTGGTTCGGGCGGCGCGATGATGACACCACATCGCTGGGCGACTGGACGATTGATCGCAACAAATGGCCTGATGGCCTGCATCCGCTGATCGCGCATGTGCATTCGCTCGGCATGACCTTTGGCCTGTGGTTTGAACCCGAGATGGTCAACCCCGATTCAGACCTGCACCGCGCGCACCCCGACTGGATGCTCGGGCCGGTGGATCAGGTGACAGGGCGCAACCAGTTGGTGCTGGACCTCGCGCGGGCCGAGGTGCGCGATTACTTGTTCGATGCGGTGTCGGCGATCCTGTCCGAATATGACATCGACTACATCAAATGGGATCATAACCGGCTGTTGCCGGTGGTCGATGTGGCGCAGACCCACGGAGCCTATGCGCTGTTCGACCGTTTGCGCGCGGCGCATCCGGGGGTGGAGATTGAAAGCTGCGCCTCGGGCGGCGGGCGGATTGATGCGGGGATTCTGGCGCGCACGCACCGCGTCTGGCTGTCGGATTGCATCGATGCCGAAGAACGCCTGCGGATGCAGCATGATGCGGCGCTGTTCCTGCCTTCGTGCGTGACGGGCAGCCATGTGGGCGCGCTGCACAGCCATACCACGGGCCGCGCCTTGCCCATCTCTTTCCGCGCATGGGTCGCGGCGCAGCGTCATTTCGGCTTCGAAATGGACCCGCGCAAGATTTCCGACGCCGATGCCGGCGTTCTGCGCGATGTGACGGCGTGGTATAAGGCCAACCGTGACTGGATGATGGCGGGAACCATCCTGCGGCTTGACAGTTCCGACCCCACGGTGACCGCCGAGATGCAACTGGCGGCCGATGGGGGGCGTTTCGTGCTGTTCGCGGGGCAGAATGCGCAGACGGTGCAGATATTGCCGCGCCCCCTCCGGCTGACCGGGCTTGACCCTGCGGCGCGCTACCGTATCACGCTGCGCAACGGGGGCGACAAGCCGCCGCAGTCGCGCGGGCCGAATGCGCTGAAGGATGGCCCGCTGGTGCTGTCGGGGCTCGCGTTGATGGGGCAGGGGCTGCTTTTGCCGGTGGCTTGGCCCGCAACGATGTGGGTGGTGGAAGGAGAGCGGCTGTGACGCCAGACTGGATCGCGGTGGATTGGGGCACCTCCAACCTGCGGGTCTGGGCGATGGGGCCGGATGGCATCCGTGCCGAGGCCAGATCTGATGACGGGATGGGGCGGCTGGCCCGCGACCAGTTCGAAGCGGCGCTGCTGGCGCTTGTCTCGCCCTGGCTGGGCGGAGGCGTTGTGCCGGTGATCGTCTGCGGCATGGCGGGCAGCCGTCAGGGGTGGTTCGAGGCGCCCTACCGCACCGTTCCTTGCACCCCGCTTGACCGCGCGGGGCTGGTGCGCGTGCCGGTACAGGATGCGCGGATGGCGGTTTATATTGCACCCGGGTTGAAACAGACCAAGCCCGCCGATGTGATGCGCGGCGAGGAAACCCAGATTGCCGGAGCCTTGGCGCTGCACCCGGCCTTTGACGGTGTGATGTGCCTGCCCGGCACCCATTCGAAATGGGCGCGGATCAGCGCCGGGGAAGTGGTCAGCTTTCAGACCTATCTGACGGGCGAGTTGTTTGCGCTGTTGTCGGAACAGTCGGTCTTGCGGCACGGGATGGCAGGCAAGGGCTGGGACGATGCCGCCTTTGATGCGGGCCTTGCCGATGCACTGTCGCGGCCTGACCGGATCGGTGCGCAATTGTTCAATCTGCGGGCCGAGGGGTTGATCGGTGATCTGCCTGCCGCGCGGGCGCGGGCGCGGCTTTCGGGCCTGTTGATCGGTGTCGAGCTTGCCGCCGCCAAGCCCTATTGGCTGGGGCAGGTCGTGACCCTGATCGGGGCGGATGCCTTGTGCAAAAGCTATGCCCGCGCCCTGCGCACCCAAGGCGTTGAAGCGCGTCTTTTGCCCGCCACCGAATGTTCGCTTGCGGGGCTTGCCAGCCTTGCCCGCCAGTTGGAGAAAACCGCGTGACAACTGCCTTGGTCCACCGCAACCTGATCGCCATTCTGCGCGGCATCACCCCGCCCGATGCGGTTCCCGTGGCCGAGGCGCTGGTCGCGGCGGGCATCACCCGCATCGAGGTGCCGTTGAACTCACCGGACCCGCTGGCCTCTATTGCGGCGATGGCGCAGGCCACGGCCGGACGGGCGCAGATTGGCGCCGGAACCGTGCTGACGCCCGCCGATGTGGCGGCGGTGCAGGCGGCGGGCGGCACTCTGATTGTGTCTCCCAATTGCGATGCCGAGGTGATCGCGGCGACCAAGGCGCGCGGCATGGACAGCTGGCCGGGGGTGATGACGCCGACCGAGTGTTTTGCCGCGCTGAAGGCGGGGGCCGACGGGCTGAAGATATTTCCCGCGTCGCTGATCGGACCCGAAGGCGTGAAGGCCATCCGTGCCGTCCTGCCGCGTGCGACGCAGGTCTATGCCGTCGGCGGTGCGGGGGCGTCCAATTTCGCCGAATGGGTAAAGGCGGGCGCGAATGGCTTTGGCATCGGCACCGCACTCTACACGCCGGGCCTCAGCGCCGCCGAGGTTGCCGCCCGCGCCAGCGTGATTGTGGCCGCATATGACGAGGCAACGGCATGAGCATTTTCAACGCCACCCCCTGCATCCTGGGGGAAGGTCCGCTCTGGCATCCCGAACGCGGTGAATTGCTGTGGTTCGATATTGTGAACTGCCGTTTGCATACGGCCGCGCGCCAGTGGGACTTTCCCGAAATGGTCAGCGCTGCGGGTTGGATCAGCCGCGATGAAGTGCTGATCGCCTCGGAAACCCGCCTGTTCCGCTTCGGTCTTGCCAGCGGGGTCGAGACAACCCTTTGCGCGCTCGAGTCCGACATCAGTGGCAACAGGTCGAACGATGGCCGCGCCGACCCGATGGGGGGCTTCTGGATTGGCACGATGGCCAAGGCCGAAGGCAAGGGCGCGGGGGCGTTCTACCGCTTCTACAAGGGCGAATTGCGCAAGTTGTGGGGTGGCATCACCGTCACCAACGCCCAATGCTTTGCCCCCGATGGCCGCACCGCCTATTTCAGCGACACGCCCACGCATCAGGTGATGCGGGTCGCGCTGGACGCCGACGGCTGGCCCTGTGCCGCGCCGCAGGTGGCGTTGGATTTCACCGCGGAGGGTTGGTATCCCGACGGGGCTGTCACCGATGCGGCGGGCAATCTGTGGATCGCCTTCTGGGGCCGCGGATGTGTGGAAGGTTACACGCCCGCGGGTGAAAAGCTGGCGCATTACGATTTCCCCTGTCCGCAGACGACCTGCCCCGCCTTTGGCGGCGCGGCATTCGGCCAGTTGTTCTGCACCTCGGCGGCGCGCGATCTGACAGATACAAACCCCGCCAACGGCCAGACCTTTGTGGCCGATACCCCCTTCACGGGCCGTGCCGAAGCGCGCGTCCTGCTCTGACCCCCAACCCCGGACCCCTCTCATGAAGCGCACCCTTGGCGTCTGCTATTACCCTGAACATTGGCCCGAGGCACAGTGGGAGGAGGACGCCGCCCGCATGGCAGCGCTCGGCCTGACATGGGTGCGTATCGGAGAGTTTGCCTGGGCGCGGATGGAGCCGGTGCCGGGCCGCTATGACTGGGATTGGCTGGACCGCGCGATCGAGACTCTGGGTCGGCACGGGCTCAAGGTGGTGCTTGGCACCCCCACGGCCACCCCGCCGCGCTGGATGCTGGACCGCCACCCCGACATGCTGGCGGTGGATGCCCAAGGCCGCCCGCGCGGCTTCGGCTCGCGCCGCCATTACGATTTCTCGCATCGCGGCTATCGGGGGGACTGTGCGCGGATCGTGCAGGCGATGGCCGAGCGCTATGGCCGCAACCCCCATGTGGCCGCGTGGCAGACCGACAACGAATACGCCTGCCACGATACGGTGCTGTCCTATTCGCCCGCCGCGCTTGCCGCGTTCCGCGACTGGTGTGCGCAGCGCTATCAGTCCACCGACGCGCTGAACCGCGCTTGGGGGAATGTGTTCTGGTCGATGGACTATGACCGTTTCGATGATATCGGCCTGCCGAACCTGACGGTGACAGAGGCGAACCCCGCCCATGTGATGGCCTTCCGCCGCTTTGCCAGCGACGAGGTCGTGAGCTTCAACCGCCTGCAGACAGAGATCATCCGGCGGTTTTCCGACGCGCCGATCGCGCATAACTACATGGGCCGCATCACCGATTTTGACCATTTCGATGTGGGTGCGGACCTTGATATCGCGTCGTGGGACAGCTACCCGCTGGGCTTCCTCTCTGATCGCCTCGAAGCCTCGCCCGAGCATAAGCGCCGTTTCCTGCGGCAGGGTGATCCGGATCTGCAGGCCTTTCACCACGACCTTTACCGCGCCGTCGGTCGGGGTCGCTGGTGGATCATGGAACAGCAACCCGGCCCGGTGAACTGGGCGCCCTATAACCCCGACCCGCTGCCCGGCATGGCGCGGCTCTGGGCGTGGGAGGCCTTTGCGCACGGGGCCGAGGCGGTGTGCTACTTCCGCTGGCGGCAGGCCCCTTTCGCGCAAGAGCAGATGCATGCGGGTCTGCTGCGCCCCGACTCGGTGCCGGCACCGGCCCATGATGAGGCGATGACGGTGGTGCAGGAACTGGCGGGCCTGCCAGATCAAGGCACTGCCAAGGCCGATGTCGGTCTGGTGTTCGACTATGCCTCGGCATGGGCATGGCAAACCCAGCCGCAGGGGCGCGATTTCGATTACTTCCGGCTGGTGTTCCACATCTACAAGGGGCTGCGCCGTCTTGGGCTGAACGTGGATATCCTGCCGCCCGATACCGCCGACCTGTCCGCCTATCCGCTGGTGCTTGCGCCGGGGGTGGCAACGCTGTCGGAGCCGCTCTTGGCTGCCTTGGCCGCGCATCGGGGGCAGAGCATCATCGGCCCGCGCAGCAACGCCAAGACGGTGGAATTTGCGACGCCGGTGCCGCTGCCGCCCAACCTGCCGGGGCTGGACGCCACGGTGATGCGGGTCGAAAGCCTGCCGCCGGACGTCCCGGTGCCTTTGGTGGGCGGCGGCAATCTGCTGCACTGGCGCGAGAAGGTCGAGACCTCGGGCGACGTGCTGGAGCGGGCGGAAGATGGTTTTGCCGCGCTGATCGGGGCAGGGGGGCTGCACTATCTGGCGGGCTGGCCGGATGAGACGGCGCTGGACCGTATCCTGACCGCCGCCTGCGGGCGTGCCGGTTTGCAGGTGGAAATGCTGCCCGAAGGATTGCGGCGGCGTGACAGCGACACGCACCGGTTCTGGTTCAACTACAACCCCGTCGCGGTGGAATGGGCGGGCGTGACCATTCCGGCGGCGGGGGTGCATTGGGTGGCGCTGTAGCGCCCTTTACTTCGCTTTGCAGTCAGATCAGAACGGCCCCGCAATGCTTGTGGGGCCGAAATGTTTGAAGTGACCGCCGATCTTGTGGCCCTGCTGATCCTCGCCGCCTTCCTCGCGGGGTTTGTCGATGCTATCGCGGGGGGCGGCGGGTTGATCACGGTGCCGGCGCTGCTGCTGGCCGGGGCCAATCCGGTGGAGGCACTGGCGACCAACAAGCTGCAGGGCTGCTTCGGGTCGGGGACCGCGATGATCAGCTATGCCCGCGCGGGGCATGTGCGGCTGAAGGATCAGGCGGGGATGGCGCTGGTCAGCCTGCTGGCGGGGGCGGGGGGCGCTCTGGTGGCGCATCTGATCCCGGCCGAGGTCTTGCGGGTGATCATGCCGGTCGTGCTGGTGGCGGTGGCGCTCTTCTTTGCCTTCAAGCCGGGGCTGACCGATCTGGACAGGGTGCAGCGAATGGGGCCGGGGATGTTCACTTTTACCGCCGTCCCGCTGATCGCGGCCTATGACGGGTTTTTCGGGCCGGGGACGGGGAGTTTCTTCATGCTCGGCTTCATCCTGCTGGCGGGGTATGGGGTGCTGAAGGCGACGGCCCATACCAAGCTTCTGAACTTCGCCTCCAACTTCGGCTCGCTGCTGGTCTTCGTCTTTTCGGGGGCGACGTGGTGGGCGGTGGGGCTGGGGATGGCGGCGGGGCAGACGGCGGGGGCGGCCCTCGGGGCGCGGCTGGCGATGCGGGTGGGGGCGGGGCTGATCAAGCCCTTGCTGGTCGTGACGTCGACCCTGATGGCGGCCCGGCTTTTGTGGCAGGTCTGGGGATGATGTAACACGGGGGGATGATTGGCAAAATATAATACTTTCAATGACTTAACCCCGTGGGCTTCACGCTTTGTTAAGGGTTCGCCGCGGGCGCGGGCGGTGTGGACCCGCGCACTGACCTGAGCACTTTGCCAGCCTCCGATGACGCCGGGGCCACTGGCGCGCGGGGCTTTCGGGTGGCAGGCAGCCTGCGCCTTGGCTTTTCCGGCAGGGCCGTGTAACGGATGGCGCAGCGAACATGGACCCGGGTGCGATCCCCGGGTGGCTCTTCCGGCCGCCGATCCGCCGGACAACCTGAACTGGCACCCAGATCAAACATCGATGCGCGGCCCGTCTGGCCCGGATCGTTCAGGAAACCTTTGCATGATTTCATTTGAAGCCTACCGCGCGCAGTGGTTCGGCAATATCCGCGCCGATCTTCTGGCCGGACTTGTCGTTGCGCTTGCGCTGATCCCCGAGGCGATTGCCTTTTCCATCATTGCGGGCGTTGACCCCAAGGTGGGGCTTTATGCCAGCTTTTCCATCGCGGTGCTGATCGCCTTTGTCGGCGGCCGGCCGGGGATGATCTCGGCGGCAACCGCCGCGACCGCCGTTCTGATGGTGACATTGGTGCGCGACCACGGGCTGCAATACCTGCTGGCGGCCACCGTGCTGACCGGTTTGATCCAGATTGCCATGGGCCTTCTGCGACTGGGCTTTGTGATGCGCTATGTGTCGAAATCGGTGATGACCGGATTTGTCAACGCGCTGGCCATCCTGATCTTCATGGCGCAACTGCCGGAACTGGACCCGAGGGCGGTGAACGGGCTGACCTATGTGCTGGTGGCGGCGAGCCTTGCCATCATCTACCTGTTTCCGCGAGTTACCAAGGCGGTGCCATCGCCCTTGGTCACCATCATCGTTCTGACCGCGCTGACCATGTTTTTCGGATGGGAGGTGCGGACCGTGGGCGACATGGGGGCGCTGCCCGATACGCTGCCTGTGTTCCTGATCCCCGATGTGCCGCTGACGCTGGAGACGCTCTGGATTATCCTGCCCTATTCGCTGGCGATTGCGGTGGTGGGCTTGCTGGAAAGCCTGATGACGCAGAGCCTTGTGGACGATCTGACCGATACGAAATCGAGCCGCGATCAGGAATGTATCGGCCAAGGCATCGCGAACACCGCGACGGGGTTCATCGGCGGCATGGCGGGCTGTGCGATGATCGGGCAGAGCATGATCAACGTGAAATCCGGCGGGCGGGGGCGGCTTTCGGCCTTTACGGCAGGGGCGGTGCTGCTGGTGCTGGTGGTCTTTCTGGGCGACTGGGTGGCGCAGATTCCGATGCCCGCCTTGGTGGCGATCATGATCATGGTCAGCATCGGCACCTTTTCATGGTCGTCGATACGGAACCTGACCTTTCATCCGCGCTCGTCCTCGATCGTGATGCTTGCGACGGTGGTGACGGTGGTCTGGACGCATAACCTTGCCATCGGGGTGCTGGTGGGGGTGCTGCTTTCGGGCATCTTTTTTGCGGGCAAGATCGCGCGACTGTTCCGTGTGAGTTCCACGCTTTCGCCGGACGGGCGGGCGCGCCGCTATGTGGTGGAAGGCCAGCTTTTCTATGGCTCGGTCGAGGATTTCGTGAATGCGTTCGATTTCCGCGAGACGCTGGACCGCGTGGTGATCGATGTCAGCCGCGCGCATATCTGGGATATCAGTTCGGTGCAGGCGCTGGACATGGCGGTGCTGAAGTTCCGGCGCGGCGGGGCGATGGTCGAGATCATCGGCATGAATGCGGCCTCTGGAACCATCGTGGACCGGCTTGCGATCCATGACTCGCCGGATGCGCTGGACAAGATCGCGGCGCATTGAGCGCGCCCCCTGTCAGGGGCGGCGCTGCGTCTGCGCGGCGTCTGCTTTGGGGCGGCGCAGTCAGAACAGGATGTCGTCAAGCGCCTCTTCGGCGGCGGCGGCACGCGGGGCGGGGGCCGCGACGGGCCTGTCTGCCTGCGCGCTGCCATCATCCGAAAGGAAGGCCGCGACCACGGAATCATGCGTCATGCGGTCTTGTTGCGCGGTATAGCGCGAGCGCAGGCGCGACAGGGTTGCCAGTTCTTCGGAGCCTTCGGCAAAGGGCGTCGAAGGCCCTGCCGTCACCGCGCCGAGAAGGTCGAGCCGCGAGGTGAATTCGGCAAGACCATCGAGCGAGGCGCGGAATCTGGTCAGCCGTTCGCCCGCCACGCCCAGATACACGGGAAGGATCTTGCCGACCTTGTCAAAGCCATGCGCGGTTTCGGTGACCGTATCCTTGATAAGCGTCATCGCCGTGTTGAGCTTTTCCGCATCGCCGACAAAGCCCGACAGCGCGCCTTCGAGCCGCTGCACGCCGCCGCGCGCGGCCTCGTCGGTCCGGGTGCGGGTTTCGGCCAGATGGCCCTGAAGCCGCAGCACGATGGCATCGCTTTCATCGGTCAGCGCGCGCAGCCATTGCGCCAATTCGCGCAGCGAGCGGCCTTCTTCGCCCAGTTTGGCGCAGACCAGCACCGCATTGAGGCCCGAGAGGCGGATATGCTGGGCGATCTGGCGGATGCGCACTTCGTGTTTCATGATGACATCGAGACGCCCGCCCAGTGCTTCGGCGCGGCTGTGCATGGCGAGGAGATGGCGGCGCACCCGTTCGAGCCCGTCATCCAGCCCGTCCGAGCTTTCCGCAGCCGCTGCTCCGTCGCTGCGCCGTCCGGCGCGCGAGAAATAGAACTGCCGCGCCGATTGCATGGCGTGATCGGCGTTGCGCCGGACGACATCGAGCGCGGTGATGGACAGATCGACCTCGGCCAGCGCGTCCTGCCGTGCGGAGTGGGTGAGCGCGCGTGCCAGACGGATGAGCACCCCGGCAAGGCCGGCGCCCGGACCGGAAGGCCCCGAGGCAGGCACATTGCCCAACACGTCCTTCACCCGTTCCAGCCGCTGGCGGGTGGAGTCGCCGGTCTGCAGCGCGATGATGAGTTGCGAAACCTCGTTGAAGATCGTCTTCATCTGCGCGGCCAGCCGGGCGCTGACTTCCGACATTTCCGTGCGGCCGTCCTGCACCTTCTGGGCGACGGTGGCAAAGCGGGCGATGGCGGGCAGGACCTGCTGGCGCAGGTGCTGCGACAGCTCTTGCAGGGTTTCGTCCATCATATCGGTGTCTTGCCCGATGCCGGCCATCGCGCCTTTCACCTCGCGCAGGATGGTTTCCGCCTCGGAGGACATCTGGGCCAGCCGCTCGACGAAAGAGTTCACCTGCTGGCTGGGCGGGGTCAGGGCATTGCCGAGGATGCGCGCGTTGACCGAGACGCTGGAGATGGTGCGCACCACGCGGTCAAGCTCGTTCACCTCGGCGCGCACATTGCGCACCGCCAGCCGCAGCGTGAGGCTCTGGTGCAGGAAGCGGTCAAAATCGGCGCGCAGGCCGTCGACATTGGCAAAGCTCTTGGCGATGAGCTGGGCGAGATGGGCGCCGGTTTCATCGCCGAGGGTCTGCTCCAGCCGCGCAAAGAGCGATTGGGTTTCGTGCAGGGCGTTGACCGCATGGGCCAGACTGTCGCCCGCTTCCAGAAAGCAGGTCTCGGTCAGGCCGAGCGCGTGGGTCAGGGTTTCGGACGGGATCCATGACGCGAGTCTGGTGCGGACGGGCGGTGCGTATGTCATGCCTGCACTCCTGAATTGTGACGGCGGGCAAAGCCCATGATTGCCGCGGCCATCCGGTCGAGCGACAGGGACTGGAGGGCGCTGCCGATGCGGACGGCTTCGCGGGGCATGCCGTAGACGACCGAGCTGGCCTCGTCCTGCGCCACGGTCAGCGCGCCGCTTGCCTTCATCTCGCCCAGACAGAGCGCGCCATCATCGCCCATGCCGGTGAGGATGATGCCAAGGGCGTTGCGGCCTGCGGCTGTCGCGGCGGAGCGGAACAGCACATCGACCGAGGGGCGGTGGCGGCTGACCTGCGGGCCGTCGGTGATGCTGACGCGGTAGCCGGAGGACAGGCGCCGCAGGATCATGTGGTAGTCGCCCGGTGCGATCACCGCCTCGCCCTTGCGCATCATCACGCCATCGACCGCCTCGGTCACGCGGATCTGGCACAGCCCGTCCATCCGGCGCGCGAAGGCTGCGGTAAAGCCGGGGGGCATGTGCTGGACGATGGCGATGGCGGGGGCATCGGGCGGCAGGGCCACGAGGATCTGCCGCAGCGCCTCGGTGCCGCCGGTCGAGGCACCGATGACGACGATGGGCTCGGTCACCGGAACGGGGCGCGAGGGGTTCGGCGGCGGCAGCACCTCGTCCGGCGAAAGCTTGGTGCCGGGGGCACGCACCGCGCTGGCACTGACATGCCGCGCCCCGCGCGACTGGCTGGCCGCGCGAAGGGCGTCGCAGATTCTGACCTGCGCTTCGGCCCTTGCGCGTTCGTCACGCGCGTTCGGCTTGAGGATCACATCGACCGCGCCCGCCTCGAGCGCGGCGAGGGTCTGTTCGGAGCCGCCCGCGCCCATGCCCGAACAGACCACGACCGGAATCGGGCGCTGGGCCATGATCCGCTTCAGAAAGGTCGTGCCATCCATTCCGGGCAATTCCAGATCGAGCAAGATCACATCGGGAAGTTCCAGTTTCATCAACTTTACGGCGGAAAACGCATCCGCAGCCGCCCCGATGACCACGAGCGCCGGATCGCTTTCGACAATGCACCGGAGCATGGCGCGGGCGGAGGCGGAATCGTCCACGATCAGCACTTTGACAGGTTCGGATACAAAGACAGCCATGAGTCAGTTCTTCTGAAAAATCGTCGGCTTGACCTGCCGCAAGGCGCTGCACCGCACGACCATGCTTTCGGCATGGCCCACGATCAGATACCCGCCGGGTCGCAGATGCCCTGCCAGGCGATCGACGACCTGTTCCTTGGTGGCGGGGTCGAAATAGATCAGGATGTTGCGCAGGAAGATCACGTCGACGTCACGGTCGACCGGATATCTGGTGTCCATCAGGTTGAGGTTGCGGAACTTGACCCGCCGCCGCAGGTCCGGCACCACGCGGGCCTTGCCCGCAAGGCCGGGATCACGCGAGGACAAGAAATACCGGCGCAGCAGTTCCGGCGGCACGGTGGTAAGCTGGTCGGTGCCATAGACGGCCGCATTGGCGCGTTCGACCATGCGCTCGCTGAGGTCGGTGCCGAGGATGGCAAAGTCGAAATCGTGGCCCCCCCGCCGTGCCTCTTCCAGCATCATGGCGGCGGTATAGGCCTCGGCCCCTTCGGACGAGGCGGCCGACCACAGTTTGAGCCGCGCCGGTCGCCCCGGGCGGCCCCGCGCGGCGACCTTTGGCGCGATGGTTTCGACCAGAAAGTCGAAATGATTGGGTTCGCGGAAAAAACTGGTGGTGTTGGTGGTGATCAGGTCGATCACGGTGCGCAGTTCGTTGTCGGGCAGGCTGCCGCCCAGCAACTGTTCAAGATAGCTTTCGGTATCGGTGAGGCCAAAGGCCACGACGCGCCGGCGCAAGCGCTGGTCGATCATCTGGACCTTGCTGGGAGGAAGGCTGATCCCCGTGAGTGACCGTATCAGTTCGCGGAAGCGGTCACGATGCGGGGTCTTCGGAGATGCGGCTTCGATCATGTCAGGCCACCGCCTCGGCGTCTTCGGCGATGGCGGGGGCCTTTGCCAGTTCGATGCGGTCAAAGAGGCGGTCGAGGTCAAGCACGCTGACCACCTCGCCCTTGCGCCGCCCGATTCCGGCGATGGCGCTGCCGGACCAGCGCAGCAGCTCCGCCTCTTCCAGCGGGCGCAACTGCGGATCATCCAGCGCGGTGACCTCGATCACGCGGTCGGTCTTGATCCCGAGGATCACGCGGCCCGTGCCATAGGACACCCAGACCACGAGGATGCGGCTTTGTGCCGTATCCTCGCCTTTGGGTCTGCCGAGCAGGCAGCGCAGATCGACCACCGGAATGTTCGCGCCGCGCAGGTCGATGATGCCGATCAGGTGGGCGGGTGCGTTGGGCATCGCCGCCACCGGACGCAGGTCAAGGATTTCCTGCACCCGGCTGACCGGAACCGCATACAGCGACATGTCTGCGATGAAGGTGACCACATCCACGCTTTCGCTCATGGCGGACACCCTCAGGCCGCGCTGCGGCTGCTGAAGCGGGCGTCGAGATCGTCCGCTGCGTCGCCAAGATCGAAGTCGAAGCCGCCATCGACCGCCACGGGGCGGGCCTTGGCTTTTGCTGCCCCGCGCGAGGCGAGGGACACCTTGCGCTGGGTTGCCGGTTTTTGCGACATGCCTTCGTCGGTGCGGAAGAAGCCAATGGCTTCGGCAAGCGCATCGGCCTGGCTGGCCAGTTCGGAGGCGCTGGACGACAGCTGTTCGGCGGCAGAGGTGTTTTCCTGCGTGACCTTGTCAAGCTGCTGGATCGACACGCTGATCTGTGCCGAGCCGGTGGCGAGTTCGCGCGAGGCGACGGTGATTTCGGTCACCAGCGCCGAGGTCTTCTCGATATCGGGGACAAGGCCCAGCAGCATTTCGCCCGCGCTTGCCGCCGTGCGCACGGTCGAGGCCGAGAGCGAGGAGATTTCAGCCGCTGCGGTCTGGCTGCGTTCGGCCAGTTTGCGCACTTCGGCGGCCACCACGGCAAAGCCGCGGCCATGTTCGCCCGCGCGGGCCGCTTCGACCGCGGCGTTGAGCGCCAGAAGGTCGGTCTGGCGTGCGATTTCCTGCACGATCATGATGCGGTCGGCGATGGTCTGCATGGCCTGCACGGCATCGGCCACGGCCTTGCCGCTCTGGCGGGCGTCTTGCGCGGATTTGGTCGCGATGGTTTCGGTCAGCGAGGCGTTGTCCGAGCTTTGCTTGATGTTTGCGGCCATCTGTTCGACGGCTGCCGAAGATTCCTCGGTCGAGGCGGCCTGCTGGGTGGCGCCCTGCGTCAGTTCTTCCGATGTGGCCGCCATCTGGGTCGAGCCAGAGGCCACGTTGCGCGCGGCGCTGTTCACCGCGCCGACGACTTCGCGCAGCTTGGTGATCATGTCGTTTTGGGCGCGCAGAAGATCGGTGACTTCGTCATTGCCCTTGAGCGTGGGCGATTTGCGCAGATCGCCCTCGGCAACCAGTTGCGCCAGCGCTACGGCCTGCTTGAGCCCGCGCGAGATGCCGATCAGGATCAGGGTGACCGAGATGAGCGCGATGACCGCCGAGACCGAGAAGAGCAGGATCATTTCCTGACGCGAGGTTGCATATTGCGCGGCGGTCGCGTTCTCGTTGGCGCGGGCGCGTTCCGTCACGATGCGGCGCATTTCGCCCAGGGATGTCGTGATGGCCTCGGCGCTGCGCTGGCCGTCAATGTGATAGAGCGTGTTTGCAAGATCGCCTTGGCCTGCCAGTTCGGCCTGCACAATTCGGCCGTTCAGGTTGTAGGCGTCTTTGTGGATTTGCTCGAACGTATCGATGGCGCGCGTCATCTCGTCGGATGACGCGGTTGCACGCAACTCTGCGATAAGCCGGTCGACGTTCGCGGCCTGGGTTTCGATTTCCTTGCGCAGATTGGGAATGTGATCGGCCGGGGCGTTCGGCAGGCCGATCAGAACTCGTCCAACCGCCAGACGGACACTCAGCTTCGCCGTGACGATGTCCTCGATCTCGAGCAGTTGGGCGACGTCCACCTCCAGCGCGTTGTTGTAGTTTTCATTCGCAACGCCCAGCTTTGTCACGGCCAGGAAGGTTGAAAAGCCCCAAAGCACGAAGACAAGGGTCAGCGTGCCGATCAGTTTCGCTTTGATTGTCAGTCTCATGGCAAGCTCCTTCAGAGCTGGTTGGCAAGGTTTGCGAAGATCATCTCGAGGTTGGGCAGCAGCACGAAGCCGCTGGCGCCCCGGTAAAGACCAGTCAGATAATCGGGTGGCCAGGCCTGCGCGGTGGTCGGGACAGGCTCGATCAGATGCGTCTCGACCGTGGTGACCTCGTGGACCGCATCGGCAGAGATGGCGACGACTGCCGCTTCGCCGCCGAGGGTGATTTCCAGCACGAGGATGCGGCGACGCTCGTCATGGCCCTCGTTGGTGATCGACAGCACATGCTTGAGGTCGGCCAGAGGCACGACCGAGCCGCGCACGTTCACCACACCCGGCACATGCGGGCCGGCGCCCGGCACCCGCGTGACCGGCAGCGGATCAAGGATTTCGCGCAGGAGAGGCGCAGGGATCGCGAGGGTCTGCGCCCCCAGTGCCATTGTCACCACGGTGACGGTCCTGTCGCGTTTGATGTCTTGCAGTCTCATGCCGCCACCTCCCGGCCTTGCGGCTCTTGCTGGCTGCGGCCCATGCCGACGAGATGGGCCACATCGAGGATGAGCGCCACCGAGCCGTCGCCAAGGATCGTGGCCCCCGAAACCGCCCGCACACCGGCGTGCAGTTTCGACATCTGCTTGATGACCGTCTGGTTGGTCCCGACGATCCGGTCCACCACGAGGCCGACACGGTTTTCACCCGACATCACGATCACCACGTTCTGTTCGGGTCCGGGCTGTCCGGCACAGTCGAACATGGCGCGCATCCGAAGGAACGGCACGAAGCGCCCGCGGATATCGAGAAAATCACCCGACTTTTTCGGCTGTGCCTTGTCGGCGGGCAGCTCGACGATTTCCTGCACGCTGGCCATCGGCAGGGTGTAGCGCTCGCCCGCGACTTCGATCAGCAGGCCCTCGATGATGGCCAGTGTCAGCGGCAGGCGCAGGGTGACGGTGGTGCCGTGGCCCATCTTCGATTCGATCTCGAGACTGCCGCGCAGGCTTTCGATGGTGCGGCGCACCACATCCATGCCCACGCCGCGCCCCGAAAGCTCGGTGACCTTTTCGGCGGTCGAGAAGCCCGGTTCGAACACCAGCGCGAAAATCTGCGATTCCGTCAGGATGGTATCGGCGGAAATCAGGCCCTGCGCCACGGCCTTGGCCCGGATGCGTGCCGGGTCCATGCCGCGCCCGTCGTCACGCACGCGGATCAGCACCTCGGCCCCGGCGTGTTCGGCGGAAAGCTCGATCAGGCCGACATGCGCCTTGGCGGTTTCCGCGCGTTGCTCTTGCGTTTCCATACCGTGGTCGATGGCATTGCGCAGGATATGCACCAGCGGATCGGCCAGCTTTTCGATCACGGTCTTGTCGAGCTTGGTATCTTCGCCGATCACCGAAAACTCGACCGGTTTGCCCAGTTTGTCGGACAGGTCGAGCACCAGCCGCCGGAAGCGCGCGACGAGCGAACGGATCGGCACCATGCGCATGGTCATGGTGGCGTCGCGCAGGCCTGCGGCCAGACGGGTAATCTGTTCGGCGGTGGTGATGAGCGCCGGATCGCGGTTTTCCCGCGCCAGTTCGGTCAGCCGTGCTTCGAGGATCACCAGTTCGCCCACGGCGTCCATCAGCGCATCCAGCCGCTCGGCAGGAACACGCACCGTCGCACCGGCAGCATCGGCGGGCTTTTCGCGCGCGGGGGCGCCGGGGGGCGCTGCGGCGGCGGGGGGCGGGGCGGTGTCTGCCGCAGGGGGTGCGTGCAGGGTGACGGCGGTCTCTGCCACGGCGTCGCCAGACGGGGCGGGCGCTGCGGGTTCGGCGGGAACCAGCGACCAGTCGGCATCGACGAACATGAACACTTCTTCAAGCTGCTGGGCCGAAATCTCGGCAGGCAGCGACATGGACCAGCCGAGCCAGCAATCTTCGACATCGAGACGATCCAGCGAGGGAAGCTCTGTCAGATCGGCGGTGATCTCTGTCGCGCCAAGGCCGCGCAATTCATCGAGCAGGATTTCGGGGCGCGCCCCCATCGCAAAGGCACCTGACGAGAGGCGAAAGCGCAGGTGCGAGGGGCCGGAGGGCGCGGCAGGCAGATCGGGCGCAGGGCCTTGGCCGTTGGCCTGTGCGCCGGCTTCGGCGGAGGCGGCGGGAGGCTGGCCGGGGTTCATCAGGCCGACCAGTGCGGCAAGGATGCCATCGCGCCGCCCGTCCGGGTCCGGTTCGTTATCGACCAGACCCGGAATTTCGTCCTTGGCCGCCAGAGCGAGACGCAGGATTTCCGGCCCGACGGGCAGCACACCGGCGCGGATGCGGTCAAACACGGTTTCAAATTCGTGGATGAAGGCGGCCAGATCGGTAAAGCCGAACATGGCCCCGCTGCCCTTGACGGTGTGCAGGTCCCGAAAGACCTGATTGACCAGACCCATATCGGTGGGCCGTGACTTGAGGTCCAGAAGGCCCTTTTCAAGGCTTTCCAGCAGGTCACGCAATTCCTCGCGAAAGATGGCGGACATTTCGTCGGACATATCAGCCCAGCACTTTCCTGATGACGGCCAGAAGTTTGTCTTGGGTGAAGGGCTTGACCATCCAGCCCAAGGCTCCGGCCTCACGGGCCTGCGTCTTGAGCGTATCTTCGGAATCGGTGGACAAGACCACGATGGGAACGCCCTTGCCGCTGGGGTGCTGGCGCAGGGCGCGGATGAAGCCCAGACCGTCGAGGTTGGGCATGTTCTGGTCGGTGATGACGGCATCGACGGGATTGGCGAGCGCTTTGTTCAGCCCGTCCTGGCCATCGACCGCTTCGATGACCTTATACCCTGCTTCTTCGAGGGTCATGACGATCATCCGGCGGATCGAGGGCGAGTCATCGATCGTAAGCACTGTCTTCGACATTCAAGTTTCTTTCCTAAGCTACCTGCACGTTGAAACCGGGCAGTATTCGTCAGGCCGGTGGCGACCCGAAAACCGTGCGCAGCGCCAGCCGGTCCAGAAGGTTTGCCAGCGCACCCGCCTCTGGGGTGTCTATCTGCAAGATGTGTTCCGTTTTCCGGGCGGTGCAGAAGGCGGAGAGCAAAACCTGCACGATGGCGCTGTCGATGGAGGCCAGTCCGGCGGTTGTGATCTGCACATCGCCGCCCGCAAGCGCATCGGCGAGCGTGGCCCTGAGAGCCGCGGCATCTGCGGCACGCTGCGCGCCGCTTAGGTCTATTGTCGTTTGGGCCATTCCTCGCGCGCCTTTCTGGAAGAACTGACGATGCGGCATGTCAGCTTTCTAGAACGGCGGTGCGTTGCCTTTGTTTAGCGCCGACGGCTGCATCTGCGCGGCGGGTGGCGGCAATCGGGGGCTATGGGCGGAGGTCAGGTCCTGATGACGAAGCCGCGGGCGATGTGGTTGCGCACGAACCAGATCATCGCAAGGCCCGGCAGCAGGGAGAAGATGGTCATCGCCATCACCAGCCCGAAGTCGGTCTGGAAGGTGAAGAGCGCGTTGATCGCCATGGTGATCGGTTTGCCATCGGTCACGGTGAGGATGCGGGCGAAGACCACCTCGACCCATGAGAACACGAAGCAGAAGAAGGCGGCGACCCCGATGCCGGGGGCGATGGCGGGGATCAGGTGGCGCAGGAAAAAGCCGGGCAGGCTGTGGCCATCGAGAAAGGCGGTCTCGTCAAACTCGCGCGGGACGGCGGCGATGAAGCTTTCCAGAATCCAGATCGCGATGGGCAGGTTGAACAGGCAATGCACCAGCGCGATGCCGACGGGGGAATTCACCAGCCCGAACTGGGCGAAGAGGATGAAGATGGGCAGCGACAGCACGACGGGCGGCGTGACGCGGAAGGCCAGCATCAGGAACAGGAAATGCCGGTCGCCGACAAAGCGGTAGCGCGCGAAGGCATAGGCGGCGGGCAGGCCCGCGATCAGGCAGAGCGCTACATTCAGCAGCACATATACCAGCGAATTGCGCAGCGAGTCGACCAGCGCGGGCGAGGCAAAGATGTTGCGGTAGTTGATCAGGCTGATCTCGCCCTCTGTCACGCCGTCATGCGGCAGGGTGGCCGTGAAGCTGAGCAGGATGGTCTGCGCCAGCGGCAACAGGATGAAGCCTGCCAGCGCGACAAGCGCCAGAGCCGTCGGGATGCGCCGGATCATGCCATGCCCCTTTCCGCGCTGCGTTTGCGCTGGTCCGTCGCGGTGACAAAGACGCGCACCACGGCGACGACGATGAGGAAATACACCATCGCATGGGCGGCGGCCGAGCCGTAGCTGAAGCCCTTGATCTCCTCTCCCAAGGCGAGGGAAAGGAAGGTGGTGGCCCCGTTCGGACCGCCTGCGTTGATGGCAAATGCCTCGGTGTAGATCATGAAGCTGTCGACGAAGCGCAGCAGGATGACGATGAACAGCGCCCCCATGATGCGGGGCAGTTCGATGAAGCGGAACCGCTGCCAGCGCGAGGCCCCGTCGATCGCGGCGGCCTGATGATAGGCGGGGGGGATGCCCGACAGGCCGGCATAGGCAAGGATCACCACCAGACCCAGCCAGTGCCATGTGTCCATCACGACAAGCAGCGCCCAAGTGTGCCACGCGGTGAACTTGTAATCGAAGGCGATGCCGAGGGCCCGCATCGCCTGCCCCGCCAGTCCGGTGTCGGGGTTGACCAGTGACAGCCACATGATGGGGATCATGTTCCACGGCACCACCAGCGGCACCGCGACCAGCAGGAGCATGAGCCGGCCAAGCCGCCCCGCGCGCAGCAGCATCAGCGCCACCGCGATGCCGAGCGGCAGTTGCACGCCCAAGGCCAGCGCCGAGAACAGAAGGCTGCGGGCAAGGCTGGCGTGGAAGGCGGGCGAGGTGATGATGCTTTCATACCATTCCGCGCCGACCCAGTGCATGGAATCGAGCATGAAGATGTCATGGAAGGAAAAATTCAGCACCGTGACCAGAGGAACGAGTCCGACAAAGGCCATCAGGGCCGAGGCTGGCAGCAGCAAAAGCCACGCCCGGTTGTCTTGTGGTTTCATGCAGAAGGGTCCATGCGCGCGAAGGGTTGTCCTACCCTTGACGGATCGCGTGCAGGTGGCAAGGCAGAATTACCCTTGCCCCCAACCTGCGCCCTGCATTTCCCGCAACCTGCTGGCGGTGCGTTCGAATTCGAAGCTGCCGGTGCCTTCGGTGTAGAGGCGTTCGGGTTCATCTGCCGCCGAGCAGATGAGGCGCACCTTTGCCTCGTAAAGCGCGTCGATCAGCAGGACGAAGCGCTTGGCCTCGTTGTAATTGCTGGCGGAAAGCTGGGGGATGTCCTCGACGATCAGGACGCGGACGGCGTCGGCGATGGCGAGGAAATCGGCGGCGCCGAGGGGGCGGGCGCAAAGCTCCCAGAACGTGGCGCGGCCGATGCCGTTGGCAAAGCGGGGCAGTTCCACCGTGCGGCCGTTGACCGGCAATTTCAGCGGCTGGCCAATGCCGCCGCCGGTGAGGTCGGCCCAGATGGCATCGATCTGCGCGCGGGCCTTGCCGGCGGGGTGGAAATAGACCTGCGCGCCAGCAAGCCGGTGCTGACGGTAGTCATTCGGGCTTTCCAGTTCATGCACGATCATCTTTTCGCGCAGAAGGGCGATGAAGGGCAGGAACAGCGCGCGGTTGAGGCCGTTGAGATAGAGGTCTTCCGGCACGCGGTTGGAGGTGGTGACGATGACCACCCCTGCGGCAAACAGTTTTTCAAACAGGCGGCCCACGATCATCGCGTCGGTGATGTCGGTGATCTGCATTTCATCGAAGGCGAGCAGGCGGGTGCCTTTGACGATTGCCTCGGCCACCGGTGCGATGGGGTCTTCGACGCCCCTTTGCCGCGCGGCGTGGATGCCGTGGTGGACTTCCTGCATGAAGGCGTGGAAGTGCACGCGGCGTTTCTGGGCGATCTCGGTCGCGTCGGTGAAGAGGTCCATCAGCATGGATTTGCCGCGCCCGACCCCGCCCCAGAGGTAGAGGCCGCGAGGCGGTGTCAGCGGTTTGGCGAAGAGCCCCGCAAACAGGCCGGTGCGGCGGGTGGCGTTCTGTTCGAGCCAGATGCGCAGCGATTCCAGTTCCGGCAGCACCGCATGCTGCGCCGGATCGGGCCGCAGGGTGCCTGCCGCGATGCGGGCGTCGTAGATCTGGGTCAGGGTCTGGCGCATGGGGTTGGTATACATCTGTATGCCGGGCGCGGGCAACAGGGCGATTGTGCCGATTCCGGCTTGAAGGCCCGATTCAAAACGGTTTGAGTGGCGAAAAGCGTGTGGGGTGCGGCAATGGCGGAATGGTGGCGTGGGTCGGTGACCTATCAGGTTTATCCGAGGTCCTTTCAGGATTCCAACGGCGACGGAATCGGCGATCTGGCCGGGATCACCGCGCGGTTGCCGCATCTGGCCGCCTTGGGGGTGGATGCGGTCTGGCTGTCGCCGATCTTCAAAAGCCCGATGGCCGATATGGGCTATGACGTGTCGGATTACACCGATGTGGACCCGCTGTTCGGCGATCTGGCGGGGTTTGATGCGATGGTGGCGCGGGCGCATGAGCTTGGGCTTAAGGTCATCATCGATCAGGTGATTTCGCATTCCTCGGATCAGCACCCGTTTTTCCGCGAAAGCCGGATGAGCCGGGATAACCCGCGCGCCGACTGGTATGTCTGGGCCGATGCCAAGCCCGATGGCAGCCCGCCGAACAACTGGCTGTCGGTGTTCGGCGGGTCTGCGTGGGAGTGGGACTCGCGGCGGCGGCAGTACTACCTGCACAACTTTCTGCCGAGCCAGCCGGATTTCAACTTCCACAACCCTGCGGTTCAGGATTGGGCGCTGGAGGTGTTGCGGTTCTGGCTGGAGCGGGGGGTGGACGGGTTCCGGCTGGATACGGTGAACTATTATTTCCATGACGATCAGTTGCGGCCCAACGGTCCGATGCCGGGCCGTGACAACCGCCCGCCCGTCAACCCCTATGACATGCAGGATCACCTGTTTTCCAAGTCGCGCCCCGAGAACATCGGCTGGCTGGAGCGGTTGCGGGCGCTGACGGATGAATACGAAGGCCGCACGATGGTGGGCGAGGTGGGCGATGCGGCATGGCGCAATGTGGCGATCATGGCCGAATATACCCAGCCGGGGCGGCTGCACATGGCCTACAGTTTTGACATGCTGGGGCCGGAGTTTACCGCAGGGCATTTCCGCGAGAAGATCGAAGGTTTCTTTCAGGGCGCGCCCGAGGGCTGGCCGATGTGGGCCTTTTCCAACCATGACGTGATCCGCCACGCGACGCGCTGGGCCGATCACGGCGCGGCGGATGCGGTGGCAAAGCAGGCTGCGGCGCTTCTGCTGTCCTTCGAAGGCTCGGTCTGCCTTTACCAGGGCGAGGAGGTGGGGCAGACCGAAACCGATGTGCTGTTCGAAGAACTGACCGACCCGCCGGGGATACGCTTCTGGCCCGATTACAAGGGCCGCGACGGCTGCCGCACGCCGATGGTCTGGGACCGCTCGGCGCATGGCGGGTTTTCCGAGGTGAAGCCGTGGTTGCCGGTGAAGGCACCGCAACTGGCGCGGAATGTGGCGGATCAGGACGGGGTGCCGGGGTCGGTGCTGGAGTTCTACCGCGAGATGCTGGCCTACCGGCGCGCGACGCCGGCCCTGCGGCTTGGGCGGACGCGGTTCTTCAACCTGCCCGAACCTGTGCTGGGCTTTGCGCGGGGCGAGGGGCTGGCCTGCGTGTTCAACCTGTCACCGCGTCCGGTGGTGGTGCAGGCGGCGGGGCAGTTGGCCGCAGGCGCGCCCTGCCATGCCGCGCATCTGGAGGCGGGGCGGCTGACGCTGGGGCCGAACGGCTTTGCCTTTGTGGCGGGCGAGGCGGAGTTGCTGCTCAGCGCAGGCTGAGCTTGCGGTGGATGCGCCCGACCACTTGTCCGGTGGACAGGGCATAATCCGGTTCCGCGCCGATATCGGCAAAGCCGAGGCGGGCGTAATAGGCCAGACCGGGGGTGTTGTCGGCGCGGATGGTGGCGAAGATCTCGGTGAGGCCCCTCTCGCGGCAGAGGCTTCGGGTCAGGGCGAACATCTGCGCGCCGGTGCCTTTGGCCTGCACGTCGGGGTCGACGAAACTGCCGATATGCGCCTCGGCACCATGCCAGCCGACGGCCTGCCAGCCGATGATCCGGCCCCCGCTTTCGGCCACGACACAGGTGAGGGTGGCTGGCCCGTCGATATAATCGCGCCGCACGGTTTCGGCGCTTTTCGGGGTTTCATGCGCGGTGGTGCCGCCGATGGCGATGATGCGGTTCAGCAGATCGGCCATCGCGCCCGCATCGGCGGGGGTGGCGGGGCGGGTCATCATGCCACAAACTCCTCGCGCGTGTAGCCCTGCAGGTAGAGCAGCGCGGTCAGATCGCCGTGGTTCACGCGCAGGCTGCATTGCGCTGCCACGGCAGGTTTGGCGTGCAGCGCGACGCCCGCGCCCGCCCGGTTGAGCATGGCAAGATCATTGGCCCCGTCGCCAACCGCAATGGCGTCTTCGGGCGTCAGGCCGAGGCGGGCGGTGATGGCGAGCAGGGCATCAAGCTTGGCCTGCTTGCCAAGGATCGGCTCGGCTACTTGCCCTGTCAGCTTGCCATCCGCCACCAGAAGCGTGTTGGCGCGGTGTTCGTCAAAGCCGAGGGTTTGCGCGATGCTGGCGGTAAAGGCGGTGAAGCCGCCCGACACCAGCGCCGCATGGGCCCCGTTGGCCCGCATGGTCGCCAGAAGGGCGCGGCCCCCCGGCATCAGGGTGATGCGGTCGCGGATCACGCGGGCGATGGTGGCTTCGGGCAGGTCTTTCAGCAGGCCCACCCTTTCGCGCAAGGCGGATTCGAAATCCAGCTCGCCATTCATCGCCCGCGCAGTGATGCCCGCCACATAGGCGCCCACCCCCGCCTCGTCGGCCAGCTCGTCGATGCATTCCTGCTG
This sequence comes from Pseudotabrizicola algicola, assembly GCF_010915705.1. Taxonomy (GTDB): domain Bacteria; phylum Pseudomonadota; class Alphaproteobacteria; order Rhodobacterales; family Rhodobacteraceae; genus Pseudotabrizicola; species Pseudotabrizicola algicola. The sequence goes on along the minus strand of NZ_JAAIKE010000002.1, from coordinate 302,303 downwards.
GATCATCGTGCTGTCCATATCGGCGATGAGCAGGCGTTTGCGGCGGTTGGCGGCAGGTTGCACCGCCAGATCGACCCGCAGGGGTTGCAGGCCGGCCCAGACCTCCCAGAGATTCGCGGGCAGGGATTCGAGCGGGAATTCGGCGGCGACGCCCGGATCGAGCCAATGCGCATCGCCCCCGCCCCAGGCATTGCGCAGGGATTCCACCGTGGCGCGGTCCAGCACCGGGGTTTCGGGATTGGTCAGGAGGGTGGCGATGAACATGGACGATCCTTTGGCAGGCGGCGCGTCGCTTTCGCGCGCCGATGCGCCGCTTTACGACGATTTTCCCCCTTGTGCCAGAGTGTGCCGCCCTGTATGCGCGTCAGTGGGACACCCTTCCCCAACGAAGGGCATTTATCTGTGAGGATACCATGGCTGATCTGATCGCCCCGGCTGCGCGCCCGGCAAACCCGCGCTTTTCTTCCGGCCCCTGTGCCAAGATCCCCGGTTTTTCGCTCGATATGCTTGCTGACGCGCCTCTGGGCCGCTCGCACCGTGCCGCCGTCGGCAAGGCCAAGCTGAAAGAGGCGATCGACCTGACCCGCGAGATTCTCGGCGTGCCTGCCGATTACCGCATCGGCATCGTCCCCGGTTCCGACACCGGCGCGGTCGAGATGGCGATGTGGTCGCTTCTGGGTGCGCGCCCGGTGGAAATGCTGGCCTGGGAAAGCTTTGGCGAAGGCTGGGTGACCGATGTGGTCAAGCAGCTGAAGCTGGATGCCAAGGTCAAGAAAGCGCCCTACGGGCAGATCGTGGATTTCTCGACCGTCGATTTCGACAGCGACGTGGTGTTCACCTGGAACGGCACCACCAGCGGCTGCCGCCTGCCCGATGCCGGGGCCATTCCGGCCGACCGCAAGGGCCTGACCATTTGCGATGCGACCTCTGCCGCCTTTGCGATGGAGATGGACTGGGCCAAGCTGGATGTGGTGACCTTCTCCTGGCAGAAGGTGCTGGGCGGCGAGGGCGCGCATGGCGTGCTGATCCTGAGCCCGCGGGCGGTAGAACGGCTTGAAACCTATACCCCCGCATGGCCGCTGCCGAAGATCTTCCGCCTGACCGCCAAGGGCAAGCTGATCGAGGGGATTTTCACCGGCGAGACGATCAACACCCCGTCGATGATGGCGGTGGAGGATTATCTGGTCGCGCTGAAATGGGCCAAGTCGGTGGGCGGGCTGCAAGGGCTGGTGGCGCGGGCCAAGGCCAATGCGCAGGTTGTCTGGGATTTCTGCGCGGCAAACCCGTGGCTGCAGAATCTGGCCGAGACGCCCGAGATTGCCTCGACCACCAGCGTGTGCCTCAAGTTCGCCGATGCGCGGATCGTCGATGGCGAGTCTTTTGCCAAGGCGGTTGCCAAACGGCTGGAAAAGGCGGGCGTCGCCTATGACATCGGCGCTTATCGCGATGCGCCGGCGGGCCTGCGCATCTGGTGCGGATCGACGGTGGAAACCTCGGACGTGGCCGCGCTGATGCCGTGGATCGCCCATGCCTTCGAGGCCGAGATCGCGGCGCAAGCGCAAGCGGCCTGACCCTGACCCTTTGCTCATCGCTCCCTTCGGGCGCTCTTCGCTGAGAAGCGCCCGGAGGGAGCGACGAAGCCTTCCCCACAGATTTTCCAAGGATATCCTCATGGCCCCCAAGGTTCTCGTTTCCGACGAACTCTCCGAAACCGCTGTCCAGATCTTCCGCGATCGCGGCATTGACGTCGACTACATGCCCAAGCTTGGCAAGGACAAGGATGCGCTGCTGGCGGTGATCGACCAGTATGACGGTCTGGCGATCCGCTCGGCCACCAAGGCCACCGAAAAGCTGCTGGCTGCGGCAACCCGCCTGAAGGTGATCGGTCGCGCCGGAATCGGCGTCGACAATGTCGATATTCCGGCGGCGTCCAAGAAGGGCATCATCGTGATGAACACGCCCTTCGGCAATTCGATCACCACGGCCGAGCATACCATCGCGATGATGTTCGCGGTGGCGCGGCAATTGCCCGAGGCCAGCGCCTCGACCCATGCCGGCAAATGGGAAAAGTCCCGCTTCATGGGGGTGGAGCTGTTCAACAAGACGCTGGGCGTGATCGGTGCGGGAAACATCGGCGGCATCGTCTGCGACCGCGCCCTTGGCCTGCACATGAAGGTGGTGGCCTATGATCCCTTCCTGTCGGAAGAGCGGGCGGTGCAGCTGGGTGTCACCAAGGTGGAGCTGGACGAATTGCTGGCCCGCGCCGATTTCATCACCATGCATGTGCCGCTGACCGACAAGACCCGCAACATCCTGAGCCGCGAGAACCTTGCCAAGACCAAGAAGGGCGTGCGCATCATCAACTGTGCGCGCGGCGGCCTGATCGACGAGGCAGCACTGGCCGATGCGCTGAAATCCGGCCATGTCGCGGGCGCGGCGCTCGATGTGTTCGAGGTGGAACCGGCGGTGGACTCGCCGCTGTTCAACCTGCCCAACGTGGTCGTCACCCCGCATCTGGGCGCCTCGACCACCGAAGCGCAGGAGAACGTGGCGCTGCAGGTGGCCGAGCAGATGTCCGATTATCTGCTGACGGGCGCTGTGTCGAACGCGCTGAACATGCCCTCCGTCACCGCCGAAGAGGCCGCCGTGATGGGCCCGTGGATCAAGCTTGCCGGCCATCTGGGGGCCTTCATCGGGCAGATGACGGATGAGCCGATCAAGGCCATCAACATCCTCTATGACGGTTCGGTCACCCAGATGAACCTTGCCGCGCTGAACTGCGCCGCCATCGCGGGCGTGATGAAGGCGCAGAACCCCGATGTGAACCTCGTCTCCGCCCCCATCGTGGCCAAGGAACGCGGCATCCAGGTCTCCACCACACGTCAGGACAAATCCGGCGTGTTCGATGCCTACATCAAGGTGACGATGGTCACGGAAAAGCGCGAGCGCTCCATCGCCGGCACCTGCTTCTCGGATGGCAAGCCGCGCTTCATCCAGATCAAGGGCATCAACATCGACGCCGAGGTGGGCGAGCACATGCTCTACACCACCAACGAGGACGTGCCGGGCATCATCGGCCTGCTGGGCATGACGCTGGGCAAGAACGGCGTCAACATCGCCAACTTCACCCTTGGCCGCTCGGCCATCGGGCAGGATGCCATCGCGCTCCTCTACCTTGACCAGCCGATCAACCCCAAGGTGGTGGAGACGCTGAACAACACCGGCATGTTCCTGCAAGTCAAACCGCTGGTGTTCGAAGGCGCCTGACCCGAAGAGCAGCGAAAGGCGCGGCTTGCCCTTTCATCTGTTCCTAAATATCCCGGGGGTCCGGGGGCAGCGCCCCCGGGCTTTCCGCAGTCGAAAGGCCCGACCATGCAGACCTATGCCATCGGCGACATTCACGGCCATTTCGATCTTCTGCGCGGCGTGCATGATCTGATCGCCGATGACATGGCCCGTCATGGCGCAGGGCAGGTGGTGCATGTGGGCGATCTGGTCGACCGTGGTCCGGCCAGTGCCGCTGTGGTGGAGTACCTTCGCTGCGGTATCGAGGCGGGGCAGGACTGGGTGGTCCTGCGCAGCAATCACGACCGTCTGTTCACGACCTTCATGGCCGATCCTGCCTTGCGTGATCCCTGCCTGCGCGCGGATCTGAGCTGGCTGCACCCCAAGATCGGCGGAGCCGAGACGCTGCGCTCATACGGGGTGCGCAGTGCGGGGGATCGTCCGATAGAGAAGGTCCATGCCGATGCGCGGGGTCTGGTGCCGCAGGCCGATGTGGAGTTCCTGAACAGCCGCCCTGCCTGGCACAGGGCCAACGGGGTGATCTTCGTGCATGCCGGGGTGCGTCCGGGCATTGCCATCGAACACCAGTCCGAGGATGACCTGTGCTGGATCCGTGCGGGGTTTCTCGACCATGATGGCCCGTTCGAGGCACTGATCGTGCATGGGCATACCGCCATCGACGTGCCGACGCATTACGGCAACCGCGTCAACATCGACAGTTCGGCAGCCTATGGCGGGCCGCTGTCGGTGGTGGTGATCGAGGAGGGCGAGGTGTTTCACCTGACCACTGCGGGACGCGTGCCTTTGCAGCCGCCGCAAGCGGGTTAACGGAGAAGGCCGCGCAGGGCGCCGATGGCCGAGACGCCGAAGAACAGGCCCGCGAAACCCACCACCTCGACCAGTCCGGGGCCTTCGGGCCAGCCTTGCAGGGCGATTGACCCGCCCAGCATTGCCAGACCCACACCCGAGATCGCCAGCCGGATCAGGTATTCGCCGCGCGTCGGGCCATATTTCGGAGCGGGTTTTGCCATACCGCCAGACTGGCCTAGCGGCGCAATTCTGGCAAGCGCAGATAGAGCTGCAGACCCAGCACGGCGCAAAGCGCCGCGACGGTGGCGATCACCACAAAAAATCCGCTGCCGCCGAGCGGGCCAAGCAGCGGGGCCAGCACCACGGGTGCGGTGATGCCGCCGACCAGACCTGCGGCGATGATGGTGGGCGCGGTGCGCGGATCATCCCCCATGCGCAGACTGGCCGCGACGTAGAAGCCGGGGAAGAACAGCCCTGCGGGCAGGCCCATCGCCACGAAGAACAGGCCGGGGCTGACCCATGCCGCCAGCGCCGCCATGACCGCCACCGCCGTCATCGCTCCTACATAGAGCAGGAAGGGCGCGACCAGATGGGCGGTGAAGATCAGCAGCGTCCGCGCGCCGAGGAAGGCCACGAAGAAGCCGCTGAGCAGTTGGGCGGCGGTCGCCTCGGGCAGGCCCGCGCCGATCAGGGCGCTGGGGCCGAGGCCGATCAGCGTCGCCTCGATCCCGATGCCGGCGACGGCGAAAAGCTGGAACGACAGCATCGGGCGGAAGGGGCCGGTGCTGCCCGGCGCGGGTGGCGGTGCGGCCTTGCCTGCGGGGCCTGCGCCGAGCCAGATCAGCAGCGCAAGGCCCGCGACAAGACCATAGGCCAGCGTGGGCTGCGAGCCGATCCAGACGAAGATCAGGGGCGCGGCAATGGCCCCGATGCCGAAGCTGGCGTTCACGAGGCTGACCATCGCGGTGCCGCGCGCGCCGAAGGCGCGCAGGATGCGCGGGTTGAATACCACGGTGGCAAGACCATAGCCGGTGCCGAAGACGAGCGCGCCCGCAAAGGTTGCCGCCACGCCCAGACCTGCGGCGATGGCAGCAGCCCCTGCCGCCATCAGCGCGACCGTGTGGCGCGGCGAGATGCGGGTGCCCCAGCGATACATCATCGCCACGCCCACCGCGCAGCCGACCCAATGGGCCGAGACGAGCCATCCTGCCTGCGCCGCGCTGAGCGCAAGGTTGCGGCCAAAGGCGGGCAGCGCCGGACCGTAAAGCGACTGGCCGGCCCCCATCATGATGAAGGTGGCGATGCCCACCAGCAGAAGGCTGAGGCTGGCGCGGGCGGGGTTCGACATTCTGTCCTCGGGCTTGGGGTGCGGCTGGCCGCTCTCCATCTCGCGGGCGCGGGGCGGTGTCAATCGACGTTGCGTCGGACTTTCCCCGCGATGTGGAAAGTCGTTAGGATTGCCTGAATTTCAGGAGGTTCTTATGCCCAGCGACTCGCATGATGTTTTCATTCTGTCTGCCACCCGCTCTGCGATTGGCGGTTTCGGCGGTTCCCTCGCGGCGGTGCCGCCGATCGAGGTGGCGGCGCAGGTGATGACGGCGGCGCTGGCGCAGGCGGGGGTTGCGGGCGCGCAGGTGGGCCATGTGGTGATGGGCCATGTCATCAACACAGAGCCGCGCGACATGTATCTGAGCCGGGTGGCCGCGATGCAGGCCGGTGTGCCGGAAACCGTGCCTGCGATGAATGTCAACCGGTTGTGCGGGTCGGGCGCGCAGGCGGTGGTGTCGGCGGTGCAGGCGCTGATGCTGGGGGATTGCGCGGTGGCGATCGCGGGCGGCGCGGAAAGCATGAGCCGGTCGCCCTACATCCTGCCCGCCGCGCGCTTTGGCCAGAAGATGGGGGATACCCGCGCGCTGGACATGATGACGGGCGCGCTGACCTGCCCCTTTGGCACCGGCCATATGGGAGTGACGGCGGAGAACGTCGCGGCGCAGTTCGGCATCAGCCGCGCGGCGCAGGATGCCTTTGCGCTGGAAAGCCAGAAGCGGGCGGCGCGCGCCATCGAGGCGGGGCTGTTCGCGGCGCAGATCACCCCGATCACGGTCGAGACGCGCAAGGGACCGGTGCAGTTTGCGGTGGACGAGCATCCCAAGGCGACCTCGCTCGACGCCCTGTCGGGGTTGAAGCCGGTGTTCCAGAAAGACGGCACGGTGACGGCGGGCAATGCCAGCGGCATCAATGATGGCGCTGCGGCGCTGGTCTTGTCGCGCGGTGTGCCGTCGGGGGCGACGGCGCGGGCGCGGGTGATGGGCTATGCCCATGCGGGGGTCGACCCCAAGGTGATGGGCATCGGCCCCGTGCCTGCGGTCGAGGCGCTGTGTGCCAAGCTGGGGATGAAGCCTGCCGATTTCGATCTGGTGGAGTCGAACGAAGCCTTTGCCGCGCAGGCGATTGCGGTGAACCGTGAGCTTGGGCTTGATCCGTCGCGGGTGAACCCGAACGGCGGCGCGATTGCGCTGGGCCATCCGGTGGGAGCGACGGGGACGATCCTTGTGGTGAAGGCGCTGCACGAACTGGAGCGCACGGGCGCGCGCACGGCCTTGATCACCATGTGCATCGGTGGCGGACAGGGTATCGCGCTGGCCATCGAGCGGGTCTAGCGCAGGCGCACCTTTGCGCGGGCCGAGCGGCCCTCTGCGTCGATCACCGACAGGCTGACAAATCCGGTGCCGGGCAGGGTCAGGAGCGCGCTGCGGGCGCGGTCCTGCACCACGACCGGCACGCCATCGGCCAGCCATGTGAAGGGCGCGGTGCCGCCCGCGACCTTGACCAGCAGCGCCCCATCCAGAAGCTCCACCTCGGCCCCGTCGGGCGGGAAGGCGATGCCGGGGGCATTGGCATCGGCGGTGAGCGTATCGCGCGGGCGGAAGCGTTGCAGCGGTTGCGGCAGCTGTGTGTTGGACACCAGAAGCGTGGCAGGCGGCGCGGGCGGCTGCGGCTCCAGCCGGGGCGCGATGCGGGCGAAGGCCTGAAACAGCACCGGCGCGGCAATGTCGGCCCCGAAGGCACCCGGCACGGGCGTGCCATCGGCGCGGCCCAGCCAGACGCCCACCACATGCCGCCCGTCATAGCCGATGGCCCATGTGTCGCGGTGGCCATAGCTGGTGCCGGTCTTGTAGGCGAGCCGGTTGGCGGGCGCGCCGGGGGGCGGGGCGAGGCCCTCGAGGATATCACCGATCTGCCATGCGGCGGGGGCGGAGAGCAGGCGCTGGCCTTCGGCGCGGGTGCCGTCCTTGTGCCATGTCAGCGGCAGGGCCACGCCGCCCCGCGCGATGGCGGCGTAAAGCTGCACCATATCGGTGAGGCTGATGCCGATGCCGCCCAAACCGATGGCAAGGCCGGGTTGGCCGCCGGGGATGACGGCGCGGATGGCGGCCTTGTCAAAGGCGGCCAGCAGGCGGGGCGGCCCCATCGCATCGAGCAGTTGCACCACTGGCAGGTTCAGCGAGAGTTGCAACGCGTCGCGCACCCGGACGGTGCCGCGAAACTGGCGGTCGAAGTTCTGCGGGGCATAGGTGCCAAAGCGCTGCGGGCGGTCCTCGATCAGCGTTTCGGGATGGGCGAGGCCTTGGTCGAAGGCGAGGCCATAGATCAGCGGTTTCAGGGTGGAACCGGGGCTGCGCAGGGCGGTGGTCATGTCGACGAAGCCCGCACGCTGGTCGGCGGCAAAGGCGGCGGAGCCGACCGAGGCAAGGATTTCGCCCGAGCGGTGGTCGGCGGCGACGATGGCGATCTGCACCCGCTCGCCTTGGGTGGCGATCACGTCGCGGGCGAGGGATTCGAGGCTGCGTTGCAGGCTGGCCCTGAGCGTCAGTTGGTGGTGCCGCGCGGTCGGGTTCTCGCTGCGGGCGCGGTCGGCGAGATGGGGGGCGAGCGCGGGGAAGGGCAGACGGGCGTGTGGCACGGGTTCGGTCAGCGCGCCTTGGGCCTGATCGGGCGGCAGGATGCCATCGCGCAGGGCGCGGGCCAGCACCCGTTCGCGCGCGGCCACGGCGCGGGCATGGGCGCGGTCAGGGCGGCGCGATTCTGGCGCTTGCGGGATGGCGACCAAGAGCGCGGCCTGCGCGGGCGTCAGGCGGCGGGGTTCCTTGCCGAAATAGGCGAAGGAGGCGGCGCGCACGCCCTCGAGATTGCCGCCGAAGGGGGCGAGGTGCATGTAGAGTTGCAGGATCTGATCCTTGCCCAGCCGCCGCTCCAGCGCCCAAGCGACGCGCATCTGGCGCAGCTTGCCGCCCATCGCGCCGGTGCCGGAGTCTTCCAGCAGGCGCGCCACCTGCATGGTGAGGGTGGAGCCGCCCGAGATGACGCGGCCGTTGCGCAGGGCCTGCACCACCGCGCGGGCCATCGCGCGCAGATCGACCCCCGCGTGGTCGTAGAACCGCTTGTCCTCATAGGCGATGAGCATGGCGCGGTAGTCTTCATCGACCTGCGAAAGGTCTACCGCCATGCGCCAGCGGCCATCGGCCACGGTATAGGCGCGCAGGAGCGTGCCATCACGGTCGGCCACCTCGGTCGAGGTGTCGAGGGCGAGCGGCGGCAGGGTGGTGGCCTTCACCCAGTCGTCAAAGCTGTCGCGGGCCAGTCCGGTGAGGAACAGGCCCGCGGCAAGGGCAAAGGCGATGCGGGCGCGCATCACTCGGCAATCGTGACGCGGCCTGTTTCCGAACGGGCGCGGAAGGACGGCCGATACATGTCTTCGACCGAGGCGGCGGGGTGGTGGAAGTCGCCCGGAGAGATGGCGCGGACGATATAGGCCAGCCGGAAGGCATCGGCATTCGTGCGGTCGATGGCGGTGAGGAAACGGTCTTGCCGGAACTCGCTATGCGCCACCTCTGACTCAAGGTTCAGCCATTCGAGGTTGGTAATCGCCCCGCCCGTGATGAGGTTGGGGTTGTCGATCTCGAAACCGGCGGGCAGGGGGTCGGCCACCATCAGCCGTGCCTCGCCGGTGCCGAAGGGCGTCACCTCCAGCACGGTAACCAGACGGTCGCCGGTGCGGACGCTGTCGAGCGTGGCGGGCTCGCCTTCCAGCGTGTAGTAGCTGCGCGTGATGGCATAGCCGTTGCCGCCTGCGGGTTCGGGTTCGGTGGGCGTGCCATAGGCGGTGAGGGTGAGGATCGTCTCGGCCCCGCTGTTTTGCACGGTGACGGGGCCGCTGCCCGCGGTCAGCACCTTGACCAGCGCGCCGGTGGCGGGCGTGCCGTTCAGGGTGATGCCGTCAAGGCCGGGGCGGTCGATCAGGGCGCTGGTGGCCATCAGCGCCCATGTGGCCTCTTGGGTGGAGAGGGGGGCGGTGTTGCCCGAGATTCGCTGGATCAGCGCGTCACGGTTGATGGCTTCGGTGCCTGCATCCACCGCCAGCGTCAGGATGGCGGCGGCGTCGCGGAAGTTGGTGCCGTAATCGGTGCGGAGGCTCTGTTCGGTTTCGCTGCGGCCGAGTTCGAGCAGGCGGGCGCCTGCGCGGCGGAACATGGCATCGGCACGGGGTTGGTCGCCATAGCTGGCAAGCGCCGCGCCCAGTTGCGCCTGCGCGAGGGCGGTGGCAAAGGCATCGCCCTTGACGTCGGCATAATAGCGCAGATCGCCGATGGCGGCGGCCCCTTCGCGGGCCAGCACCATGAGCGCATAGGCCAGCGCCTCGCCGCCGCCGTTGGAATTGGCGTCGAAGTCGGGGGCGTAATTCACCTGATTGCGCAGGGAATCGAGCGCGGCGCGGAAGGCCTGGTCGGGCACGGCATGGCCTTGCGCGCGGGCGCGGCTGAGGAAATCGGTGACAAAGGCGGTGAGCCAGAGATCACCACCGCCGGGGGACCAGAGGCCAAAGCTGCCATCGGCGCCCTGGTTCGTCAGGATTTCGGCCACCGCCTGTTCGATGCGCGCGCGGATGTTGTCCGCGCCTTGCAGGTCCATCGCCTGCGCGACCTGATCGAAGTAGAGGAGCGGCAGGGCCTTGGAGGTGATCTGCTCGGTGCAGCCATAGGGGTAACGGTCGAGCGCGGCCAGCAGGCCGGGCGCGTCCATCTGCGCGAGGGGGCCGATGGCCATGCTGGCCTTGGCCGATGCCAGCGACAGGCCCGCGAAGATGGTGTCATCGAGGGCAAGCGTCTGGCCTTGGGCAAGCGTAAGGCGGGTGGTGCGCGCGACCTCGGGGTCGTTGGCCTGCACGGGGAGGGTGAGGGTTTTCACCAGTTGCTTGCCGTCGGGCGTGGTGAGGTTGACGGTGAGGGTGTGAAGGCCTGCCTCGCCCGCCGTGACGGGGATGGCAAAGACGGTTTTCGCCTGATCGCCAAGGTCAAAGCCCGAGGGGACCGCGCCGAGGGTGAGGCCGCTGGCGGTCACATCAAGGCCCATGCGACCCGAGGGGCCGGTGGCGTGGACGATTTCCAAGAGCATCCGGCTGGAGTCGCCGGGGGCCATGAAGCGGGGCAGGCTGGCGGTGACGACGACGGGGTCGCGCACCAGCACATCGGCATTGGCCTGACCCACGGCCTTGGCTGACCATGCCACGGCCATGATCTTCACGCTGCCGTTGAAGGAGGGCAGGGTGAAGGTGGTGCGGGCGTAGCCATCGGCATCGACTTGCACGGGGCCGGTGAAATAGGCGACGAGTTCTTCGGTGGGGGGCGGGGCTTGCAGGCGGGCCTGCGCGCCCGCGTCACCGCCGGAGCGGACGGTGCCTTGCGCGCCGTTCAGCCCGTCGATCAGGCGGCCATAGACATCGCGGATGCCGACCCCCAGCTTGCGCTGGCCGAAGTAATGCGCCGAAGGATCGGGCGGGGTGAAGGCGGTGAGGTTCAGGATGCCCTGATCCACCGCCGCGATGGTGACCCATGCGGGCTCGCCGGGCGCAAGGTTTGCGACATTGATCGCCACGTCGAGCGGGGCGCGGGGAGTGGCCTCGATCACGGTTTCCACCGTCACGTCGAGCTTGCGTGCGCCGGGGTCGACGGCCGCATGGGCCAGACCCAGCGCGCGGGCGGGGTTGCGGCCTGCGGCGACATCCATCGGGCGCAGGACGGACGCGGTGACATAGACGCCCGCGCCCCAGTCATCGGTGACGGGCAGGGAGATGAGGTTTTCACCCTCGCTCACCTCGACCGCCTGCATGGCGATCAGGCGGTTCGACAGCACGGTGACAAGCGCGGTGCCAGCGGCACGCGGCACGATGCGCAAGGTGGCGGTGTCGCCGGATTTGTAGGCCGGTTTGTCGAGCGAGAGGTCCAGCGTGTCTGGTGTCGAGGACACATCGGCGGGGGCATACCAGCCCGCGTAGAAGGTGGTAGAGGTGACCGCGCCGGTGGCGGAGGTCACCCGCAGTTCATATTCGCCCCATTGCACGGGCGCGGCGATTTCCACCGCTTGCGGGCCAAGTTGCGCCGTGCCTTCGGCGGCAATGGTGCGGGTGATGACGGGTTCCCAGTTCCACGCGCCATAGCTTTGATACCATTGGTAATTCGTCTCGATCCGGGTGATCTGCCAGTCGACATCCATCGCGGCGGATTTGCCATTGGCGCCAAGGCCGATCAGGTTGAAGCGCGCCTCGGTGCCTTCGGCGACCACATCTTCGAACATCGGGCGGACGCCGATCATCGGGGTGGTCGGGGTCAGCAGTTTGGTCAGCTGGCGTTCCACGGGACGGCCCGAGCCTTCGGCGACGCGGACGGTGAAGCGCGCCTCCAGCGGTTGCCTGGGGGCCTCGGCCTCGGGCAGCAGCGGGGAGATCAGGGCAAGACCGGCGGCATCGGTGCGGTCGCCGCCAAAGGTTTCCATGCGCGCGCCAAAGGGTTCGTCATGCGGGCCAAAGACATAGCCTGCAAAGCCCTCGATCTGCGAGGCGGCGCGCAAGAGCACTTCCCCTTCGATTGCCAGATCGGCGCCGGGGGCACCGAAGAGATAGCGGGCGTTGACGGTGATCGTGGGGATATCGCCCAGCCGCAGTTCGGGTTCGTTCAGCGTCAGGTCAAAATCGATGCGCTCGGGCAGGAAATCCTCGACCAGAAAGGTGCGGCTGGTGAGGGGTTCGGCGGCGGGGTCGGCCAGCACTTCGAGCCGCCAGACGCCGCGCGGGGCGGTGCCTGCGATGGGCAGGGCAAAGACATGGCCGCCCGCGCCGGAATCTTCGACCAAGGCACGGGAATATTCGACGCCATCGGGGCGCTTGAGCCGCGCGGTGAGCGGCAGGCCCGGCACGGCGGCGGCGGCCCCGTCGCGGGCAAGGGCGGTGGCATAGACGGTTTCACCCGCCCTGTAGGCCCCGCGATCGGTGGTCAGGAAGACATCCACCGGCGGGGCGGCGGGGCGGCCTTCGACGCCGCGATCCGACAGGTCGAATTCGGGATCGGTCAGCGACAGGAAGGCAAGGTCATCTTCGCCATTGCGCGCCACGACCAGCGCGGGGGCGGCCCCGCCGGTGCCGCGCGTCAGGCCCGCATCAAAGCGGGCATAGCCCATTGCATCGGTGGTCGCGGTGCCAAGCACCTCATTGGCGGTGGACAGAAGGTCTACCGTGGCGCCGGACAGGGCCTGCGCCGAGCCAAGGCTGCGCACGAACACATGCAGGCCATCGACCCCCGACATCGTGGTCAGCCCGAGGTCGGAGACGACAAACCACTGCCAACCCGCGGGAATGACATAGGGGTCGACACCGGGAACCGCGGCCTTGAGCGCGTAGACGCCCGCAGGCTGACCACGCAGCGCATCTGCCAAGGGCAGGCGGGTGGTGACGTCGCGGTTCACCTCCAGCCCGACTGTGGCGCTGCCCTGCCAGATCTGCGCGCCGATTTCGCCGTCGAAATAGCCTTCCTGCCAGTTGGCAATCGGCTGGCTGAAATAGCCGTTCTGGAAGGCGCGGAGGAGGTTGCGGTCGGTCACGCGGAACAGCGTCAGGTCAAGCGTGTCGGTGTTGACGGTTTCCACCGGGATGGCGGCCCCTTCACCCTTGGGCAGCACATAGGCGCGGCCCGGAAAGCGCACTCCGGCGGCGCGGTCGCGCACATAGGCGGTGATGGCGACCGATTTCGCCAGTTCCTGCCCGTCGGCAGCGGGCAGCCCTTCGCGGAAGGTCAGCGTATAGCGCGCGCCATGCGCCAGCCCTTCGACGCAGAGCTGGCGATAGCCGTCGGAGGTGACGGTCAGGCCGGGTTGCGGCAGCTGGACGAAGGTTTCGTAATCCACCCCCGCCTTGACCAGATCTTCCGAGAAGCTGGCGCAGATGCGCGGGCGCAGGGAATCGGCCTGCACGTCATGATCGGTGATGCGGAAGCCGTATTTGCCAATGGCCTCTTCCAGCGCGGCGGCGGTGTCATCACGCGGTTGCAGCGACTGGGCCAGACGCAGCGCGCCCACCATTTCACGGCCCCGTGCCAGCGTTTCGAGCGCCTCGGCCATGATGACAAGGATGCTGTGCCGCAGGGGCGCGCTTTCGGCGCGCAGATAGGCGTTGATGCTGGCCTGCAGCGCCTGTTCGCGCAGGGCGGGCTGGCCGGAGCTGTCGCGCCTGCCCGCCATCAGCGAGAGGCGGGCGTATTCGAGCCATGCCTCGGGCGTGTCGGTCTGGACGAGCGCGGCGCCCGCCGAGCGGAGGGCGGCGGGCAGGTCATTGCGGGCCTCGGCCTCGGCGGCGGCCTGCGCATGGCTGGCGGCGGCGATGTCATTGGCCGGATGGCTGCGGCCAAGGGAATCGGCCTGTGCGCGGGCGTTGCGCGTATCGTCGTCGGACAGAAAGCGCAGGTCGGGAAGGCGGGTTCTGGCACGGTCTTCCGCGCCGGTGGCGGCGGGAAGGATCTGCGCCGAGATCGCCCCCAGATAGGGGCTGGCCGCGCCCGGCCCGGCCTTGGGAAAGCAGGAGCCATTGCGCGTGTTGAAGGTGAAGGCGGTGCATTGCGCCGTGCTGAGGCAGGCGCGCTCGCAGGCTTCGAGGGTGGTGTCGAAAAGCTGCGCGATATCGCCGCCCGGCAGGTCGACATCTTGCGAGAGCACCGCCCGCTTGGGTGGCACCAAGGCGCTGTCCTGCGCGAAACCGGGCAAGGCAAAGGCCAGACTGGCCACGAGAACCGAACCGAAAAACCGCATGAGATGCCCCCCGCTTGACTGGGGCGCATGATGCGGCGGCGGGTCACACCATGCAAGCGTCGCGCGACCGCTGTCACGATTTGTCATGTTAAGGCCCCGTTCATTCTGTTGCGATTATGGTCCGGTCTTGGGTCCTGCGCAGAATGGCGGGACATGGGACGGGTCGGCATGGACATGACGGAGAAACTGGCAAAGGAACGGCGCGCCCGACTGGCGGCCGAACGTTTGCTGGAACAGAAAAGCCGTGAGCTTTTTGCCGCCAATGAAAAGCTGGCCATGCATGCGCGGCTGCTGTCCGATGAGATCGTGGTGCAACGCTCTGTCGTGCGCGAGGCGCAATCGGAGGCCGAGGCGCTGAAGGGCCAGAACGCGCGCTTTGTGACCGCGCTGGAGCAGGCGCATACGGTTGCGGTGATGGCCGAACGGCGGCTGTGGGATTCGATCGATACGATTCGTGATGGCTTTGCCGTCTTCGATTCCGGCCTGCAGATGGTGGCCGCGAATCGCGCCTATCTGGCGGCCTTTCCGGGGCTGAGCGTGGCCCCCGGCGTGACCTATGGCAGCGTGCTGCACGCGGCTGCCGCAGACGGGCTGGTGCGGCTGGAAGGCGAGGCGGCCTCTGACTGGGTGGCGCGCATGCTGTCGCGGCTGGACGCCGAGGTGATCGAGCCTGTCGTCGTGCAGATGGCCAATGGCAATTACCTGCGCCTGATGGACCGGCGGGCGCGCGATGGCGATCTGGTGACTCTGGCGATCGACATCACCGAACAGATGCGGATCTGGGCCGCGATCGAGGCGATCCCGGATGGATTTGTGCTTTTTGACAGGGAGGACAGGCTTTTGACCTGCAATCAACAGTATCGGGACATCCACCCCGAAAGCGCGGGCATCCTGCGCCCCGGTGTGACGTTCGAGGATATTCTGCGCAACGGTCTGGCGCATGGCAAATATGCCGAAGCGGTCGGGCGCGAGGCGGAATGGATGTCGGAGCGCATGGCTCTGCACCGCGCGCCGTCGTCGATCCACGAGCAGAAGATTTCCAACGGGCGGTGGCTGCGGGTGCTGGAGCAGAGCACGCCCGATGGCGGGCGGGTCGGTCTGCGCGTGGATATCACCGACTGGAAAGAGCAGCAGGCCGCGCTGGAGGCCGCCCGTGCGCAGGCCGAGGCGGCGAACCGGGCCAAATCGGCCTTTCTGGCGAACATGAGCCACGAGATCCGCACGCCGATGAATGGCGTCGTGGGCATGGCCGAATTGCTGTGCGATACCGCCCTTACCGAGGAACAGCGCCTGTTTGCCGAGACCATCCGCTCTTCGGGCGAGGCGCTTTTGGTCATCATCAATGACATACTGGATTACTCCAAGATCGAGGCGGAGCGGCTGACGCTGCACCCCGAACCCTTCGATCTGGAGCGCACCATCCATGAGGTGGCGATGCTCTTGCAGCCGCGCGCACGGGCCAAGGGGATCGACCTGATCATCGATTATGACATGTTCCTGCCCACGCGCTTTGTGGGCGATCCGGGGCGTATCCGGCAGGTGCTGACCAATCTGATGGGCAATGCGGTGAAGTTCACCGATCAGGGCCATGTTCTGGTGCGGGTGGTCGGACCCGAAGGCGCGGAAGGCGCCCAGAACCTGCATGTGACGGTCGAGGACACGGGCATCGGGATTTCGGCGGCCAATCTCGAGCATATCTTCGGCGAGTTCAATCAGGTGGACGACCAGCAGAACCGCAAGTTCGAAGGCACCGGCCTTGGCCTTGCGATCACGCGGCGGCTGATCGAGAAGATGGACGGCTCGGTCTGGGTGGACAGCGAATTGGGCAAGGGTGCCTGTTTCGGGTTCCGCGTCTGCCTGCCGGTTTCGGAAGCCGCCCCTGCGGCGCGGTTGCCGATCACATTGCGGCGGGCGCTGGTGGTAGATGACCAGTTCATCAACCGCACCATTCTGGAGCGGCAACTGACGCCGCACGGCATTGCTGTCACGCTCTGCCGCTCGGGCGCGGAGGCACTGGCCCTGCTTGCGGCCGATGCCCGCTTTGATGTGGTGCTGACCGATCATGACATGCCCGAGATGGACGGGCTGACGCTGGCGCGGCACATCCGGGCGGTGGGGCATGCAATGCCGGTTGTGATGCTGTCGTCAAACCCCGTCGTCGCGCGCGCCTCGGGAGAGGCGGGGCTGACGGCGATCTTGCAAAAGCCGCTCCTGCGCTCGGAGCTTTACCGGCATCTGCAAGAGCTTTCGGTGCAGGTGTTGCCCCCCGCCGCGCCCCCGCCCCCCAGCGGCCGGCGCAAGATGCGCGTTCTGGCGGCCGAGGACAACCGCACCAACCAGCTGGTTTTTGCCAAAATGGTCAAGGATATGGACATAGACTTGCGCTTTGCCAGCAACGGGCTTGAAGCGGTGGAGCAGTTTCAGAGCTGGAAGCCCGATCTGATCTTCATGGATATTTCCATGCCCGAGATGGATGGCCGCGAGGCGGCGCGCGCGATCCGGCTGATGGAAGAGGGCCGGAGCCGCGTGCCGATCGTCGCGCTGACCGCCCATGCGATGGAGGGGGACAGCGGGGCAATTCTGGCAGCGGGGCTGGACAAGTATCTGACCAAACCGCTGCGCAAATCGGCGATCCTCGAGGTGATGGTCGAATACTGCCCCGATGAGGCGCGCCCTTTGGGCGAGGCGGCCTAGGCTGCCTCTTGGGCGGCGGCGCTGCGCAGGAACACCATCTGCCCGTCGCCCGACAGATCGGCGCGGTGGCTGTAGCCGCCGGCGGTGAAGCCGCGCAGGTCGTCAGGGTTGATGAGCCGGTGTTCGCAGATGAAGCGCGCCATCGCGCCGCGCGCCCGCTTGGCCCAGAAGCTGACGGTCTTGGCCTGCCCGTCACGCTCTTCCAGAAAGACAGGGGTGACGACCGGCAGGCGCAGCATCGCGCGGTCCACCGCGCCGAAATACTCGATCGAGGCGCAGTTGATCAAGGCCTTGGCCTTTTGCTCGGCGGCGAGGGCGTTGAGCGATTGCGCGATGCGGGTGCCCCAGAAGGCGTAAAGATCGGCCCCGCGCGGGTTTGCCAGACGGCTGCCCATTTCAAGGCGGTAGGCCTGAATCGCATCAAACGGGCGCAAGAGGCCGTAAAGCCCCGACAGGATGCGCAGATGCCCCGCGGCCCAGTCCAGCGCCGGGGCGGGCATCGTGCGCACCTCGAGCCCCTGATAGGTATCGCCCGCAAAGCATTGCACGGCGGGGTAGATGGTTCCGGGGGCGGGCGTGGCGCTGAAGGCGGCGAAACGGTCGCGGTTCAGGCGGGCAAGCGGTTCGGAGATGTGGCTGAGCTTGCGCAGCTGATCGACCGACAGATCGCGGGCAAGGGTTGCCAGTTCCAGCGCCTCTGCCGCGAATTCCGGCTCCGTCATCTGATGGCCGTCGGGAAGGGCCTGTGGCACCTCGTTCAGCTTTTTGGCGGGGGAGATTACAGTCAGCATGGCAGGCCCTTTCTTTGGGCCGACAAGATATGGTGTGGTGCTGCCATGTCCACCCCTATGGGTCAGCCTTCGCGCAGAACCTCCAGAAAGGCGGTGCCGAAGCGTTCGATCTTGGCGGGGCCAAGATCGCCCACGCGGTCAAGGTCTGACAGCGTGGAAGGCCGCGCCTCGGCGATGCGGCGCAGGGTGCCGGGTGACAGGCTGAGCGGTTTGCCGGTGCCGTCCTCTCCGCGCAGAAGGGACAGCTGCACCTCGGCCAGCCGGTCATAGATCGGGCCGGAGGGGCGGCCGACAAGCCGCTGGCGGGCGGGGTGCAGCGGCTCTGCCGCGCCGTTGATGACCGCAAGGAATGCCGCGCCATAGCTTTCCAGCTTTTTCGCGCCAACGCCGGTGACGCCCGCCATATCATCGAGCGTGGCCGGTTTGCGTTCGGCCATTTCGATCAGCGTGCGGTCGGGAAAGACGACGTAGGCAGGCACGCCCTGCGCCTCGGCCAGCGCGCGGCGCTTGGCCTTCAGCGCCGAAAGCAGCGGCGCGTCTTCCTCGGAGACGAGGGTTTTCACCGCCACGCGGGGAATGGCAGAGGTGATGGTGTCGCGGCGCAGGGAAATGCTCGTCTCGCCGCGCAGGATCGGGCGGGCGGCATCGGTCATCCGCAGGGCGCCAAAGCGGTCGGGGTCGGGGCGGACAAGGTCGCGGCCCATCATCTGGCGGAACACCGCGCCCCATGCCGGTTTGGTCATGTCGCGCCCCACGGCGAAGGTGGGCAGTTGGTCATGCCCCTTTTCGCGCACCTTGGTGGTGGCGTTGCCGGTGAGAATGTCGATCAGGTGGCCCGCGCCGAACCATTCGCCGGTGCGCAGGATGGCCGACAGCGCCTTGCGCACGGAGTCGGTGGCGTCGAACACCTCGACCGGGCGGTCGCAGAGATCGCAGTTGCCGCAAGGGGTGGACGCCTCGCCGAAGTAGCCAAGGAGCACCTGACGGCGGCAGGCTGTCGCCTCGGCCAGACCGAGCAGGGCGTTCAGACGGCCGTGATCGGCGGCCTTGCGGTCGGGCGGGGCGGCACCTTCGTCAATCTGGGTGCGGCGCAGGCGGATATCGTCGGGGCCGTAGAGGGTGAGGGTTTCCGCCGCCGCCCCATCGCGGCCCGCGCGGCCGATTTCCTGATAATAGCCTTCGATGCTTTTGGGCAGGTCGGCGTGGGCGACCCAGCGGATATCGGGTTTGTCGATGCCCATGCCGAAGGCGATGGTGGCCACCACGATCAGCCCGTCCTCTTGCTGGAAGCGGATTTCGACGCGGCGGCGCTCCTCGGCCTCCATCCCGCCGTGATAGTGGCAGGCGGAGTGGCCCGCCTCGCGCAGGGCCTGCGCGAGCACCTCGGTGCGGGCGCGCGACGCGGTGTAGACGATGCCGGACTGGCCCTTGCGCGCGGCGGCAAAGCGCAGGATCTGCTCGCGCGGCTTGTCTTTCACCGCAAAGGCAAGGTGGATGTTCGGGCGGTCAAAGCCGCGCAGGAAGGTTTCCGGCTGGGTGCCATCGAACAGGCGGGTGACAATCTCGGCGCGGGTTTCTTCGTCGGCGGTGGCGGTGAAAGCGGCAAGCGGGACATTGAGCGCGCGGCGCAATTCGCCGATGCGCAGGTAATCGGGGCGGAAGTCATGGCCCCATTGCGACACGCAATGCGCCTCATCCACGGCGATGAGGGTGACATTGGCCCGCCGCAGGAGGGACACTGCCCCGCCAGAGGCAAGCCGCTCGGGGGCCATGTAAAGCAGTTTCAGCCGGCCATCGTCTATGGCGGCAAAGACATCTTCGGTTTCCTGATCGGTGTTGCCCGAGGTGAGCGCCCCCGCCTCGACCCCCGCCGCCCGCAGCGCGCGGACCTGATCGCGCATCAGCGCGATCAGCGGCGAGATCACCACGGTGACGCCGGAGCGGCAGAGCGCGGGCAGCTGGAAGCAGAGCGACTTGCCGCCGCCCGTGGGCATGATGGCGAGCGTATTGCGACCCGCGAGCACGGCCTGCACAATCTCTTCCTGTCCCGGACGGAAGCCGGGAAAGCCGAAGATTTCCTGCAAAAGCTGGTGCGGGTCGCGCATGGGGGCGGCGACCTTAATAGAAGGCGGCGGCGTTGTTGATCAGGATGATCCGCAGGGCGTAGATGCCGATCAGCACCACCAGCGGGGCCAGATCAAGCCCCCCCATGTTGGGCAGGAAGGCGCGGACGCGGGAATACACGGGTTCCACCAGACGGTTCAGCCCGTCCCAGATCTGGGCCACAAGCGGCTGGCGCAGGTTGAGCACCTGAAAATTGATCAGCCAGCTCATGATGATATGGGCAATGATGATCCATTGCACGATGCTGATGATCAAAAGCAGGATTTGCAGAAGCGAGGTCATGGGCGGGCCTCCTGAAGCCGTGAATGTGGTGGAGCCGTGGCGCGGCACAAAGTGTTGTGTCAGTGGTATCAACGGGGCCTGTAAAGGGCAACCGCCTTCCGCCGCGTCTTGCTTGACGTTCGGGGAAGGGCGGGGCAGGGGAGGGCGGTCAAACCGGAGTGGCTGCGCATGTACCCCTATGCCCGAATGTTCAAGGAAGTGTTCAAGTTCCGCAAGTCTCCCAAGCTGGGGCTGTTTGACACCCATGTGAGCCACCACGTCTGCTGGCCGTGGGACATTGACCCGTGGATGGAGTTGAACAACGGGAGGACGCTGACCCTGTATGATCTGGGGCGGATACCGCTGGGGCAGCGCATGGGGCTGCACAAGGTGCTGAAGGCGCGGGGCTGGGGCCTTGCGGTGGCGGGCAATTCGACACGCTATCGCAAACGGGTGAAGATGTTTCACCGGCTGGAGATGCGCACGCGGATCATCGGCTGGGATGCCCGGTTCCTGTATATCGAGCAGTCGATGTGGCGGCGTGGCGAATGCACCTCGCATATCCTGATCCGCTCGGCGGTGACGGGTGCGGGCGAGCGTGGCAAGGCGGGAATCGTGCCGCCTGCCGATATGGCGCGGGCCTTCGGCCTTTCGCCCGAAAGTCCGGCGCTGCCCGATTGGGTGACCGCGTGGATCGCCGCGGATGCCGAGCGGCCTTGGCCGCCGATGCAGTAAGGCGTGTTTGCCGGCGGGCGCGTCTTGCGCGCGGGCGGGTTTTCGGGCTTTGATCCGGCAAAGGGCCAGCAAGGCCTGTCGGGGGACCGGAATGACAGCGGCAAGCAAGCGCATCTGGGGCTGGTATTTCTTTGACTGGGCCAGCCAGCCCTATAACACGCTGCTTTTGACCTTCATTTTCGGCCCCTACGTGGTTTCGGTCATCGGCGATGGCAGCGCGGCGCAGGCGATCTGGGGCTATGGCGTCGGCACGGCGGGGTTGGTGATTGCCGTCCTGTCGCCGCTTTTGGGGGCGGTTGCGGACAAGTCTGGCGGGCGGATGGCGTTCATCTGGCTGTTTTCGGCGCTTTACGTCATCGGGGCCTGGGGGCTGTGGTATTCGGCTCCGGCGGATTTCAATGTCTGGTGGGTGATGCTGTTCTTCTGTCTCGGCCTGATCGGGATGGAATTTGCCACCACATTCACCAATGCGATGCTGCCGGACCTTTGCCCGCGCGCCGATCTGGGGCGGGTTTCGGGCAATGGATGGGCCTTTGGCTACATGGGCGGCATTGTCGCCCTGATCATCATGCTGTTGCTGCTGGCCGAGGGGGCCTCGGGGCGCACCTTGCTCGGGATTCCGCCGATCTTCGGGCTGGACCCCGAAACGCGGGAAGGCACCCGCTCTGTCGGGCCGCTGGTTGCGGTCTGGTATGCGGTGTTCATGATCCCGTTTTTCCTGTGGGTGAAAGAACCGCGCAAAGCGGATGCCTTGCCGATCGGGCAGGCGGCGCGTGCGGCTTGGCCGGAGTTGAAGCAGACGCTGGCGCGCCTGCCACGGCAGCGCAGCCTGTTTGCCTATCTGGGATCGTCGATGTTCTACCGCGATGCACTGAACGGCATGTATGTGTTCGGCGGCATCTATGCGGCGGGGGTGCTGGACTGGTCTGTCACCAATGTGGGGATTTTCGGCATTCTGGCCGCGCTGACCGGGGCAATCTTTGCGTGGCTGGGCGGCAAGATGGACAGCCGGATGGGACCGAAGCCGGTCATCATCCTGAATGTGGTTGTGCTGACGCTGGTGGCGGTGGCGGTGGTCTTTGTGAGTCGAGAGTCGGTGTTCGGGGTGCCGGTCGGGCCGGACAGCAGGCTGCCGGATGTGGCATTCTATATCCTTGGCGCGCTGATCGGGGCGGGCGGCGGATCGCTGCAATCGTCCAGCCGCACGATGATGGTGCGGCAGGCGGAGCCGGGGCGGATGACGGAAGCCTTTGGCCTCTACGCGCTCGCCGGCAAGGCGACGTCGTTCATCGCGCCGCTGTCGATCGGGGTGGTGACGGATGTAACGGGAAGCCAACAACTTGGCGTGACCCCGTTGATCGTGCTCTTCCTGATCGGGTTGATTTTGCTATTCTGGGTGAAACCAGAGGGAGAACCCGCATGATCCGACCCCTGATGCTGGCCGCAGCCCTGTGCGCGCCTGCCCTGTTTGCGGGAGCTGCCGAGGCGCAGCAACTGGCCAATCAGTTGTTTGGCGCCCATGCGTCGCCAAGCCAGCAAAAGCCGATGCCGGTGGGGTCTTATGCCAAGGGTTGCGCGGCGGGTCTGGTGGAATTGCCGGAAAGCGGGCCAAGCTGGCAGGCCATGCGGCTGTCGCGCGGGCGGAACTTTGGCCACCCCGAGATGATCAACTTTCTGGTGGACCTGAGCCGGACGGCGCAGCAGATCGGCTGGGCGGGTCTTTACATCGGCGATATCAGCCAGCCGCGCGGTGGCCCGATGACCAGTGGTCATGCCAGCCACCAGATCGGGCTGGACGCCGACATCTGGCAATTGCCGCCCGAGCGGTTGAACCTGACGCGGCGCGAGCGCGAGAATATCTCGTCGATTCCGGTGCGGTCGGCGGACCAGAAATCGGTGACGCGGAACTGGACGGCGCGGCACCACGCCATCATGCGCGCGGCGGCACTGGACCCTCGGGTGGACCGGATTTTCGTGGCGGCGGCGGTGAAGATCGAAATGTGCAAGACCGCCACGCGCGCCGATACGCCCTGGCTGCAGAAGATACGCCCTGTCGCGGGGCATGACACGCATTTCCATGTGCGGCTGAAATGCCCCAAGGGCGCGCGCCTGTGCGAGACGCAGAAGCCGACCGTGGCCGAGTTGTCGAAGGGCGGCAATGGCTGTGACGAGACGCTGACGTGGTGGGTGACCGATTATCTGAACCCGCCCAAGAGCACGACCAAGAAACCCGTGGACCCTGACGTGCCGCGCGCACGCCATCCGCGTCAATTCACAATGGCGGATTTGCCCAAACAATGCCAAGACGTTCTCGCCTCGCGGTAATCGCGACGGCGCTGGTGGTTGCCTTCGGGCTGCAAGGAAGCGCCAGCCCGAACCCGCCGCCGGGGTTTCTCGGCGCTTTCCGCTGGACGATGCCCGATACCGCTTTCGGCGGGTTTTCGGCGATTGACCTGTCGGCAGACGGCTCGCGCTTCATCGCGCTGACGGATCGCGGCAGTTTCGTGGAGGGGCGGTTGCGGCGCGGCCCGGACGGCACCATCGTGGCGGTGGAATCCGGTCCGGTGAAACGGTTGAAATCAAACAAGAACGCTCCGCTGGCGGCAGGGCGCAACGACAGCGAAGGCATCGCGGTGGCGGCCGATGGTACGGTGTATGTCTCGTTCGAAGGGGTGGCGCGGGTTCTGCGCTATCGCGATATCAACGGGGTGGCCGAAAACCTGCCGACGCCCGAGGCCTTTGCCAGCTTTCCGCGCAATGCCGCTCTGGAGGCATTGGCGATTGACGCCAAGGGCGCGCTATACACCATGCCGGAGGAGTTGCCGGGATCGAAGCGCATCCGCCTGCTGACGGGACAGCCGGGAAATGCGGGCGGGGTGGATTTTCCGATCTGGCGTTATGCCGACGGGAAATGGACGCAGCCCTTTGACCTGCCGCGGGAGGGTGTGTTTCTTCCGGTTTCGGCAGATTTCGGGCCGGATGGGCGGCTTTATGTGCTGGAACGGGCGTTTCACGGCATTACCGGATTTGCGAGCCGGGTGCGGTCTTTCAAGGTGGGGGCCAAGGCGCTGAGCGACCGGCGGCTGCACCTGCAGACTCCGACCGGCCAGCACGGCAATCTGGAGGGGCTGGCGGTGTGGCGCGATGCGGGCGGGGCCATTCGCCTGACGATGATTTCGGATGACAACTTCCTGGCCTTCATGCGCACCGAAATTGTGGAATACCGGCTGCATGATTGACAGCCGGGCCGCGCTGCATTAGGGCGGCGCGTCCCCATCGCAACGGGGGGCAAGTCTCCGCGACCTTGCATAAAAAACGGATCACATGATGCAAAAACTTCTGCCCGGCATTCTTGCCATGGCCGCGACTGTCGTGGCCTCAAATATCCTGGTGCAGTTTCTGTTCGGCCAATGGCTGACATGGGGCGCCTTTACCTATCCCATCGCCTTTCTGGTGACCGACCTGACCAACCGGCTTTATGGCGCGCAGGCCGCGCGGCGGGTTGTTTTCACGGGCTTTGCCGTGGGGGTGGCCTGTTCGCTGATCGGCTCGCAGATCATGGGCGAGTTCGGCCCGCTGGTGACATGGCGGATCGCCATCGGGTCGGGGGTGGCCTTCCTGACGGCGCAACTCTTGGATGTGGCCGTGTTCGACCGCTTTCGCGCCGGGGCATGGTGGCGCGCGCCCTTGGTGTCGACACTGATCGGGTCATCCGTCGATACGGCGCTATTCTTCACCATCGCGTTTTCCGGCGCGCTGTCGGGGCTGGAACCGGGCAATGACGTGGCCTGGGCCAACGAGGTTTTGCCGCTTCTGGGGCTCGGTCCGGCAGCGCCTTTGTGGGTGTCTCTGGCGGTGGCGGATTGGGGTGTAAAGCTTTTGCTCGCTTTGGTGGCACTTTTGCCATTC
This sequence comes from Pseudotabrizicola algicola, assembly GCF_010915705.1. Classification (GTDB taxonomy): domain Bacteria; phylum Pseudomonadota; class Alphaproteobacteria; order Rhodobacterales; family Rhodobacteraceae; genus Pseudotabrizicola; species Pseudotabrizicola algicola. The sequence continues at coordinate 277,563 of NZ_JAAIKE010000002.1, read as the reverse complement.
CGGTTAATTGTCGGAAAATTGAGCGCACGGATTGCGTAAAAGGATTTGACAGCCACCAAATCTGTGTCAGGCTACCCCTATCGGCAACCATTTGAAAGGAGGTGATCCAGTGTCTAGAGTGATATTGGAGAGACGTGTCGGGACAGTCATGGGGGGTGTTTTCTAGGGGCAACCCCTTAGTGAACGAACCCGTGATTGGGACAGGTTACCTAACTGGCCCATCTCCTTGAACTCGGAAAGGATCGCCGCAAACCGGCGATCCTTTCTCTTTTGTGGCCCCCTGCCGGACCGGCGGTTTACAGATAGCGCGCGCGATGCGCGCATTCTTTTTGTCTCGTTGGCGCCTGCGCGCCGCCTCGGGTTTGCGCTCCGCGCGGGGATATTTGAGGACGGAAAAGCGGCAGGGCTTTCGTCAGGGCGGGCCTTTGCTATGGTGTGGGCATGTTGAGGATTTCAGACACGGTGTCGCTGGCCGAATGGGAGCTGACGGAAAGCTTTACCCGCTCGCAAGGGCCGGGCGGGCAGAATGTGAACAAGGTGGAGACGGCGGTGGAGTTGCGCTTTGAGGCGGAGCGGTCGCCGCATCTGCCTGCCCCCGTCAAGGCGCGGCTGAAGAAGCTGGCCGGGCGGCGCTGGACGCTGGACGGGGCCATCGTGATCCGGGCCGAGGAGACGCGGAGCCAGACTCGCAACCGCGAGCTGGCGCGGGAGCGGCTGGTGGAGATGGTGCGCGCGGCGCTGGTGGCGCCCAAGCGGCGGGTCGCGACCAAGCCCACCTATGGCAGCACCTTGCGGCGGCTGAAGGCCAAGTCGGTGCGCGGCGAGGTCAAGGCCGGACGGGGCCGTGTGGAGGGCGAGGATGACTGAGAGCCTCGAGGCAAGGCGCGCGCGGCTGATGGGGCCGAATGTGCCGACCTTCTACCGCAGGCCGGTGCATATCGTGCGCGGGCAGGGGGTATGGTTGTGGGACAAGGCGGGCAAGCGCTATGTCGATTGCTATAACAACGTCGCCCATGTGGGGCATTGCCATCCGCGTGTGGTGGAGGCGATTGCGCGGCAGGCGGCGGTGCTGAACACCCACACGCGCTATCATCATGATCTGGTGCTAGATTACATCGAGCGGCTGGTGGCGACGCTGGGGCATGATGTGCGGCAGGCGATCATGGTGTGCACCGGATCGGAAGCAAATGATCTGGCCCTGCGCATGGCACAGGCGGTGACGGGCAAGACGGGGATCATTGCGACGGATGCGACCTATCACGGCAATACGGCGGCGGTGAGCCAGCTTTCCACGCGGCGGCCACCGATCGGAGGGCGCGCGCCGCATGTGCGTCTGGTGCCGTCGCCCGAGACGCTGGCGCCTTTGGGCGGCAGTGCCGAGGCGCAGCCTGCCGCCTTTGCCGCGCATGTGGCGGCGGCGATTGCCGATCTGGAGGCGGCGGGCTTTGGCTTTTCCGGGCTGATGCTGTGCCCGGTGTTTGCCAATGAGGGGTTGCCTGCGATTGCGCCGGGGTTTCTGGACCTTGCGGTAGAGGTGGTGCGCCGCGCGGGCGGGCTTATCCTCTGCGACGAGGTGCAGCCGGGCTTTGGCCGGGTGGGCAGCCATTTCTGGGGGCATGACTGGCTGGGCTTTGCGCCCGATGTGGTGACCATCGGCAAGCCGATGGCGAATGGCCATCCGGTCGCGGCCTGTCTGGCGCGGCCCGAGGTCATGGCCGCATTTCGCGAGGCCTTTGGCTATTTCAACACTTTTGGCGGCAATCCGGTGTCGGCGGCGGCCTGTCTGGCAACGCTGGACGTGATCGAGGACGAGGGGTTGCAGGCGCGGGGGGCGGCGACCTCGGCCAATCTGCTGGAGCGGTTGGGTGCGCTGCGGCACGGGCGGATTGAGAATGTGCGGGGCGTTGGCATGTTCTTTGGCGTGGAGTTCGGGGGTGACGGGGCGGGCGATTTCGCCGCCGATCTGGTGGAGGACATGGTGGCGCGCGGGTTCTTGCTGAACCGGATCGGTCGGGGCGGTGCGACGCTGAAGATCCGTCCGCCGATGGTGTTCGGGCAGGCTGAGGCAGATCTGTTGGCCGATGCGCTGCAGGCGGCGCTGGACGCGGCATGAGCGAGGCCGAGATCGCAGCGGGCCTATGGGGCGGCAGGATCGTGCGGGCGCTGCGCCTGCGCGAGAACGAGGTTTACGAGCTTGCCCTGCCCGGGGGACGGCGCGGCGCGCTGCGCCTGCATCGGCGCGGGTATCAGTCGGCGGCGGCGATCCGATCTGAGTTGTGGTGGTGCGCGGCATTGGCCGACGCAGGTTTGCCGGTGCCTGCGGCTGTGGCGCTGGCAGAGGGCGAGCCGCTGGCGGTGCTGCCCTCGGGCCGTCTTGCCTCGGTGGTGGACTGGGTGGAGGGCGCGCCTTTGGGAGAGGCCGGTGTGCCTCTACAAGGTCCGGTGGCGGCGCAGGCGGCGCAGCTTTTCGCCTTGGGGCGTTTGCTGGCGCAGGTTCACGCTGTGACAGATGCTCTGGCCTTGCCCGGCTGGTTCGAGCGTCCGCGCTGGGATCATGACGGGCTGGTGGGCGAGGCCCCTTTCTGGGGGCGGTTCTGGGAGCATCCGGCGTTGGGGCCTGTGGAGGCCGGTCTGTTGGCCGAGGCACGGCTTTGGCTCGCCGGACGGCTGGCGCGGCATCAGGGGGCGACGGGGTTGATCCATGCCGATGTGCTGCGCGAGAATATTCTTGTGAACGGGAGTTCACTTTCACTGATTGACTTTGATGATTCCGGTTTTGGCTACCGGCTGTATGATCTGGGCACCGTTCTTTCGCAGAACCTCTACGAGCCGGGATATGCCGAGTTGCGGGCGGCGCTGTGTGAAGGCTACGGGCTGTCCGATCCGGCCGAGGTGGATGCCTTCACACTCGCGCGGACCCTGGCTTCGGTCGGCTGGGCGGCGCCCCGGCTGCCGCCGGATGATCCGGTGCATGCACGGCATATCGCGCGTGCGGTGATGTTCGCCAATGCCTGCATGGCTTGAGGGGAATCGGTTGTCAGCATGATTGTGAACGGATAGTCAGCGCGCAGGTAACACGGGCGTAACACCCAGATCACAGGCGCATGACATGACAGACAGGCCGAGCCCGCCACAGAACCAGTGGAAGACACTGGACAAGGATCTGGGGCGCATCGTTCAGTTGGAGCAGGCGCTGATCTTTGTCAGTCGCCCGATGATCGCGATCAGCCTCGGGGTGCTGTTCATCCTTGTCTGCGCGATTGCGGCCATCGTGCTTTCGGGTGGATCATCCGCGACCGTCATTCTGGTGACGGCGGCGGCTTTCGGGGCCTACATGGCGCTGAATATTGGCGCGAATGACGTTGCCAACAACATGGGGCCGGCGGTCGGCGCGAATGCGCTGAGCATGGGCGGCGCGCTGGTCATCGCTGCCGTGTTCGAAACGGCGGGGGCGCTGATTGCGGGCGGCGATGTGGTGTCGACCATTTCCGGCGGCATTGTCTCGCCCGAGGCCGTCGCGGACCCTGATACCTTTGTCTGGGCGATGATGGCGGCGCTCTTGGCGGCGGCGCTGTGGCTGAACCTCGCAACCTGGGTGGGTGCGCCGGTGTCGACCACCCATTCCATCGTGGGCGGGGTGATGGGCGCGGGCATCACTGCGGCAGGGTTCGGCGCGGTGAACTGGCCGACGATGGGCCAGATCGCGGCCAGCTGGGTGATCTCGCCCGTGCTGGGGGGGCTTATCGCTGCGCTGTTTCTGGCCTTCATCAAGGCTTACATCAACGATGTGCCTGACAAGATCACGGCGGCGCGGCGCTGGGTTCCAGTGCTGATCGGCGTGATGGCGGGGGCGTTTTCGGCCTATCTTGCGGTCAAGGGCTTGCGCCGTGTGATCGAGATTTCGCTGACGGGCGGTCTTGCGCTTGGGCTTGTCATCGGCGTTGCGGTGACGCTGGCGGCGCGGCCTTTGGTCCGGCGGCAGTCCGAGGGGCTGGAGAACCGCAAAAAATCACTCAAGAAGCTGTTTGCGCTGCCTCTGGTCGTGTCGGCGGCGCTGCTTTCCTTCGCGCATGGGGCCAATGATGTGGCCAATGCGGTCGGGCCTTTGGCGGCGATTGCCCATGCGGTGCAGGAAGGGGCGACCGGATCACGGGTCACCATTCCGCTATGGGTGATGATCATCGGCGCGGCGGGCATTTCCTTTGGCCTGGTTCTGTTCGGGCCCAAGCTCATTCGCATGGTGGGCGGCGAGATTACCAAGCTGAACCCGATGCGCGCCTATTGCGTGGCGCTGTCGGCAGCGATCACGGTGATCGTGGCCAGCGCCTTGGGCCTTCCGGTGAGTTCGACGCATATCGCGGTGGGTGCGGTGTTCGGCGTGGGCTTCTACCGCGAATGGGATGCCGAGCGCAAAGCGCGGCGGCTGGGGATCGAAAAGGGCAAGCCCGTGGATCCGGCAGAGCGGGGCCGCCGCAAGCTGGTGCGGCGGGCGCATTTCCTGACGATTGGTGCGGCTTGGGTCATTACGGTGCCGATGGCGGCGATGCTGTCTGCGCTGATCTTCCTTGCGCTGCGCGCAATGTCCTGAGCGCGCCCCGCGTCAGACTACCACATCCATCGCGGCCTGCTCGCCCACGTGGAACACCCGCTTGTAGCGTGCAATCTCGTCGGCCGGACCCATCGCCTTGTTCGGATTGTCCGACAGCTTGACGGTGGGGCGGCCATTGGCGGAAATCGCCTTGCAGACAAGGCTGAACGGAGCCAGCCCGTCATTGGGAGCAAGGCCGCGAAAATCGTTGGTCAGCATGGTGCCCCAGCCGAAAGATACCTTGACCCGCCCCGCGAACTGGGCGTGCAATTCGGCGATCTTGGCCACATCCAGCCCGTCGGAGAAGATCACCAGCTTGTCCTGCGGGTCCTCGCCGCGCGCCTTCCACCAGCGGATGGCGGTTTCCGCCCCCGTCGCCGGATCGCCGGAGTCGATGCGGATGCCCGTCCACTTGGCGAGCCATTCGGGCGCGCGGGCCAGAAAACCTTCGGTGCCATAGGTGTCGGGCAGGATGATGCGCAGGTTGCCGTCATGTTCCTCGTGCCAGTCGGCGAGCACCTGATAGGGCGCCTGCGCCAGTTCGGCATCGGAATTGGCAAGGGCGGAATAGACCATCGGCAGTTCGTGGGCGTTGGTGCCGATTGCCTCGACCTCGCGCCGCATGGCAATCAGGCAGTTCGAGGTGCCGATAAACTTGCCCTCCATCCCCTCGATCAGGGCCTGCACCGCCCAGTCCTGCCAGAGGAAGGAATGGCGACGGCGGGTGCCGAAATCGGCCAGCTTGAGCCCGTCGATCTGGCGCAGCGTTTCGATCTTTTCCCAGAGCTTCGTCATGGCGCGGGCGTAAAGCACCTGCAGTTCAAACCGCCCCATCGCCCGCAGCACCGCGCGCGAGCGCAGTTCCATCAGAACGGCCAGCGCGGGGATTTCCCACATCATCACCTCGGGCCATTTGCCCTCGAAGGTCAGTTCATACTGTCCGTCGTGCTTTTCCAGATGATAGGGGGGCAGCTGCAGCCCTTCGAACCATTCCATGAAATCGGGGCGGAACATCTGGCGCTTGCCGTAAAAGGTATTGCCGCGCAGGAACGTGCTTTCACCGCGCGACAGGCGCAGGGTGCGGATATGGTCGAGTTGTTCGCGCAGTTCCCCTTCGTCGATCAGATCGGCAAGCCGGATGCTTTTGGTGCGGTTGATCAGGCTGAAGGTCACGGTGGTGTCGGGCCGGTTGCGAAACACCGACTGGCACATCAAGAGCTTGTAGAAATCGGTATCGATCAGCGAGCGGACAATCGTGTCTACCTTCCACTTGTGATTGTAGACACGGGTTGCGATGTCGACCATCTTTTCGGCTCCTGAACGGCGTTTTGGCCGTTAAATCAACTGCAGGGGCCGCTGTCCAGTTGCGCTGACGCTTTTCAATCCCGCAGCGTGATGCCCGCGTCGGTCATCCGGGCGCGCATGGTGGCAAGGCTGCCCTCCAGATCGATCGCGCGGCACAGGTCCATCCGCACCTCGACAGCGTAACCCAGCCGTGCCGCATCAAGGGCGGAATAGGCGACGCAATAATCGGTCGCCAGCCCGCTCAGCACCAGTTGCCGGATGCCGCGGTCCTGCAGATAGCCATGCAGGCCGGTCGGCGTGCGGTGGTCATTCTCGAAAAACGCCGAATAGCTGTCGATGGCGGGGCGAAAGCCCTTGCGCAAGACCAGATCGGCACGGGCGGTGTCCAGCGCCGGGTGAAAGGCCGCCCCCGTGCTGCCGATCACGCAATGGGTGGGCCAGAGCACCTGCGGGCCATAGGGCATCTCTGTCAGGCTGAACGGGGCCGCGCCGGGATGGTTCTGGGCAAAAGAGGCATGGTTGGCCGGATGCCAGTCCTGCGTCAGGATGACGGCCCCGAACTCGGCCATCAAGGCATTTATGCCCGGCACGATCATGTCACCCCCGGCCACCGCCAAGGCACCGCCGGGGCAGAAGTCGTTCTGAACATCGATCACGATCAGGGCTTCATGTGCCGGGCGCATCGGGGCCTCCGCTTTGTTGCTCCCCTAGTCCTAGGGATTGCCCGCGCGCTGTCAATCACATCGGACACTCCGCCGCTTGATCCGGAGGCGCGCTTGTCTTATGCCGCGCCCATGCTGACCATTGCCGCGCTCTATCATTTCACCCGCTTTCCCGATCCCGCCGCCCTGCGCGGGCCGCTGGCAGAGGTCTGCGCGGCGCAAGGGGTGCGCGGCTCGCTTTTGCTCGCGCAAGAGGGGATCAACGGCACCATTGCTGGCAAGCGCGAAGGGATCGATGCGGTGCTTGCCCATATTCGCGCGTTGCCTGGCTGCGCCGATCTGGAATGGAAGGAAAGCTCGGCCCAGACCATGCCCTTTGGCCGCATGAAGGTGCGCCTCAAGCGCGAGATCGTCACGATGGGCGTGCCGGACGTGGACCCCAAGGCAAGGGTCGGCCATTATGTGACGCCCGCCGAATGGAATGATCTGATCCGGCAACCCAGTGTCGCGGTGATCGACACGCGCAATGATTACGAGGTCGCCATCGGCACCTTTGCGGGGGCGGTCGATCCGGCAACCCGCAGTTTCCGCGATTTTCCGAAGTGGTGGCAGGAAAACCGCGACCGCTTTCACAACAAGCGGATCGCGATGTTCTGCACGGGCGGCATCCGCTGCGAGAAATCGACCAATTACCTGATTTCCCAAGGGGTGGAGGATGTGTTCCACCTCAAGGGCGGCATCCTGAAATATCTTGAAGACGTGCCGGAAGAGCAGAGCCTGTGGCAGGGCGAATGCTATGTCTTTGATGGCCGCGTGTCGGTCGGGCATGGGCTGGTGCCCGGCGCGAATGAAAGCTGCGGTGCCTGCCGCCGCCCTGTCACGCCCGAGGGACGACAGCATCCGGCCTATGAAAAAGGCGTGTGCTGCGCCGCATGTGTCGAGGAATACAGCCCCGCCGACCGTGCCCGCTTCCGCGAGCGCCAGCGGCAGATGGACCTTGCCGCAGCCCGCGGGGAAAGCCATCTGGGCGGCTGATTTACACCTTTTCCAAATCCTCCGGGGGTGAGGGGGAAAAGCCCCCTGCGCGGCCGCCCTGCGCGTCCTGTCATGCCGTCTTTCCATCTTTGCCGCGTGCCCTCTGCCGCTGATCTGCTGGCAGGTGGAAAAGGTCGTTTGCCGTGCGTGTGCGGGGCAATCTCCGAGCGACATCAAGGCCGGATTAGATACTAAACTGTTCAGTATATTTTTAGATTGATTTAGTGAACCAAGCGGTTCATATATTCTGAACCGATCAGTTCAGAATCAGGAGATTTCGATGCGTGTGCTTGTCCTTGCCATTGCTGTGGCGCTTACCGCTGTTCCGGCGATGGCCGGCGGGTTTTCGGTGAATCTGCCCCATCTGGTCTGGCCGCAGGGTGACCAGACCAGCACGTCGACCAAGGGCTGTGAGGACGCACCGGGGACCGTCAGCGCGCCTTGCAAATAAGACACGCGGGCCAGCGCACCGCTTGCCCCTCTTCGGGTTCCTGACCTATGGTCGGTGAAACGGGGGGACCATGACAACAGCCGCAGAGCAGGTGGTGCGCCGGGGGCGCAAGTTCGATCAGGTGCTGGAAGGCGCTCGCACGATCTTTTTGCGTGACGGGTTCGACGGGGCCTCGGTTGACGATATCGCGCGCGAGGCCGGCGTCAGCAAGGCGACGCTTTATGCCTATTTCCCTGACAAGCAGTTGCTTTTCAAGGAAATCTGCGCGCAGGAATGTCTGCGCCAGACGCAGGAGGCCGAGGCCGAGATTGATCCGTCGATGACGGTCGAGGCGATGCTGACCCTTGCCGGGGAGCGGATCGCGGGGTTCCTTCTGTCAGACTTCGGGCAGAACGCCTGTCGGCTGATCATCGGCGAGGGCGCGCGCTTTCCCGAACTTGCGCGCGATTTTTACCGCAACGGGCCGGGGCTGGTGCATGACCGGCTGGTGCATCACCTGCATCTTCTGGTGCAGGCGGGGGCGTTGCAGATTGACGATCTCGATCTGGCGGCAGAGCAGTTCATCCATCTGTGCAAGGCAGCGCTGATGGAGAAACTGGTGTTCCGCATGGATCATCAGGTCACGGCCGAGAGTGTCCGGCGGTCGGTGCGCGGCGCGGTCGAGATGTTCATGGCCCGCTACGGCGCGCGCGCCTAGCCGTTTTCGCGCAAGATTGCTCCGGCAAGGTAGAGCGAGCCGCAGATCAGCACCCGCGCTGCGGGATCGCTGACCGAAATCGCGGCCAGCGCATCGGCCACAGAGCCTGCCGCCTCGGCAGGCAGACCCACCGAGAGGGCGGCATCGCGCGTGGTTTCGGCGGGCAGGGTGTTCTTTTCACCGGGGATGGAGACGGCGTAAAGCCGTGCCGCATGGGCCGCCAAGGGGCGCATGTAGCCGGTGACATCCTTGGTGTTGAGCATGCCGCAGATCAGATAGGTGGGCCGCTTATGCATGCGCGACAGCGTGGCGGCAATCGCCTCGCCCCCTGCAGGGTTGTGGCCCCCGTCGAGCCAGAGTTCCACCTGCGGGGCCATGTCCACCAGCGGGCCCTGGCGCAGGCGCTGCATGCGGGCGGGCCAGAAGGCGCGGGTGACGGCGGCCTCGCAGGCGGCCTCGTCGCGGCCAAGCGCGCGCAGGGCGGCGATGGCTGCGCCTGCGTTCTGGATCTGGTGCGGGCCGGGCAGGTTGGGCAGCGGCAAGTCCAAGAGGCCGGACTCGTCCTGAAAGATCAGCCGGCCCCGGTCTTCCGCCACATGCCAGTGCTGGCCGTAGGCAAGGACGGGCGCGCCCATGCGGGCGGCCTTCGCCTCGATCACGGCCAGCCCTTCGGGCGCTTGCGGGCCGACGACCACCGGAATGCCGCGCTTTATGATTCCCGCTTTCTCGCCCGCGATCTCGGGCAGGGTTTCGCCCAGAAACTGCTGATGGTCGAGGCTGACGGGGGTGATGATGGTGATGGCGGGGGAGTCGACCACGTTGGTTGCGTCGAGACGCCCGCCCAGACCCACCTCGAGCAGCGTGAAATCGGCGGGCGTACGGGCAAAGGCCAGCAGCGCGGCGGCAGTCGTGATTTCGAAAAAGGTGATGGAGTCCGGGCCGTTGGCCTGCACACATTCATCCAGAAGCGCGGTCAGCGCGGGTTCGCTGATCAACTCGCCCGCAAGGCGGATGCGTTCGTGAAAGCGTGCCAGATGCGGCGAAGTATAGGCGTGGACGGTCGCGCCCGAAGCCTCGAGCCCCGCGCGGATCATCGCCTGGGTGCTGCCCTTGCCGTTGGTGCCCGCGATATGGACGACCGGAGGCAGCCTGCGCTCGGGGTTGCCCAAGGCGGCGAGCAGGCGGTGCATGCGGTCGAGGGTGAGGTCGATGACCTTGGGGTGCAAGGTCATCATCCGTTCGAGGATGGCGTCGGAACCTGTGGTCAAGATCAGCCTGCGGGCGGTGTGGCGGGGGCCGCTGCCGGCGCGGGGGCGGGCAAATCGCCTTTGATTGCAGGGGTTTGACCCATCAGCATCCGGAGGATCGTGATCAGTTCGTCCCGCAATTCCTTGCGATGCGTGACGCGGTCGAGCATCCCGTGATCCAGCAGGTATTCGGCGCGCTGGAAGCCTTCGGGCAGCTTTTCGCGGATGGTCTGCTCGATCACGCGCGGTCCGGCAAAGCAGATCAGCGCATTCGGTTCGGAGATCTGCACGTCGCCCAGCATGGCGTAAGAGGCGGTAACCCCCCCTGTCGTGGGGTGTGTCAGCACCACGATATAGGGCAGCCGCGCCTCTTTAAGCATTTGAACTGCAACGGTTGTTCGCGGCATCTGCATGAGCGACAGGATGCCTTCCTGCATGCGGGCGCCGCCGGCGGCGGAGAAGAGGATGAGGGGGCGTTTGAGCTTTACCGCGCGTTCGGCCGCCGCAAGGATGGCGTTGCCGACATACATGCCCATCGAGCCTGCCATGAAGCTGAAGTCTTGCGCCACGGCCACCACCGGCGTGCGGCCCATCTCGCCTTCGGCGACCAGCATCGCCTCTTTCTCGCCCGTCGTTTTCTGGGCGGCCTTCAGACGGTCGGGATACTTCTTCTGGTCCTTGAAGTGGAGCGGGTCCACGACGGGTTCGGGCACCTTCACTTCGGTAAAAATACCCGTGTCAAACAAGGACTTGAACCGATCCCGCGGGCTGATCGCCATGTGATGGTCGCAATTCGAGCAGACGTTCAGGTTCTCGGCCAGTTCCCGGTGGAACAGCATGGTGCCGCATTCGCTGCACTTCGTCCAAAGGTTTTCCGGCACTTCCCGACGCGAGAAGAGCGAGTTGATTTTCGGGCGGACGTAGTTCGAAATCCAGTTCATGCGGGCGGGCCTTTCGGGTGCCGGTCTTTGCTTTCAGATAGAGGCACGGGGCGCGAAATGCAATCGGGCGCGGCGTCGGCTTTGTGTCTGGCGCGCGTCTGGCTTGCGTATGGCAAAGGTCATGACGTTGGTGCGGCAGGCCAAAGCGCCTGTCACGGCAGGGTGAAGGCGCTTTCGGGCAGGCGCAGGATCAGGTTGGGGTCGGGGCAGATGGCCTGCCAGACATCCCACAGGCTGCTGTGGCCGACGCCATAGAAGTTGCCGCCGGTCTGGCCCAGCATGTCGGTCATGATCTGGAAATGCAGATGCGGGGCCCAGCCGCCATTTTCGGGCCAGTCGCCAAGGTCGGCGATGTGCTGGCCCGCCGCCACCTCGGCCCCCGGTTGCAAGAGGTGGGGCAGCGTGGCGCCAAGGTGGCCGTAGAGGGTGAAGAAGGGCGCCTCGGGGCCTTCATGTTGCAAGATCAGAGTATGGCCATAGTCGAGCGGGTCTGCGTTGTAGGTCAGGTGCAGCACGCGCCCCGCCAGCGGTGCATGAACCGGAGTGCCTGCGGGGGCAAAGACATCTATTCCCAGATGGCGGGTGCGGCGTTCGGGGCTGAGCGCATCGGCGAATTGCGCGGTGCGGTAGACGGACCGATCCTCGCCATAGGTGCCGATGCCGTAGGGGATGCCCTTGGCGGCGAACCATGCGTCGAAGGCGCGGTCGGAAAACGGCGGCATGTCGGGGTGTTCGCCATTGGTCAGCAGGGCGAGGGTGGGGCTGGTGGCGACATCGGGGCGGAACAGCGGGGCGAAGTCTTGCCCGCGCAGATGGGCGATCAGGGCGGGGGCGGCGGCGACGGGGGGCAGGCCCTGACCCGCGCGCAAAATGGCGCAGAGCAGGCCGGGATCGCCCGCACGCAGACGGGCGGCCACGGCGGGCGGGCTTGCCGCGATCAGCGCCGGCAATTCCGCGGGCGCAACGCCGCTGGCGCGCAGGGCGGCGTAAAGGTCGGGCTGGTCGGGGATCTGGGTCATGGCGGGCCTTAGAGGTAGCGGGTGAAGAGATAAAGCGCGCCGAACAGCACGGGCTGGTGCACGAGATAGACGGCAAGGCTGTGCCGACCGGGCCAAAGCAGCGCATGGCCAAGGCGGCCCGGTTGCCAGCGGCGCAGCACGCTCCACCCGTCGGCGCGGGTCATGAGTTTGGCGGTGGCCAGCCCTAGCAGCACGGGGCAAAGCCAGGGCAGCAGGGGTTCGTAATCCATCATCGGCGGGATTTCGGTGGAGAGGCCGAGCCAGATCCAATAGGGCGCGTTGAACATCTCGAACCGCGCCAGATGCGGCGCGGTGAACACGAGGGCGGCCACGGCCAGCGTGAGCAGGACCGGCGCGCGCAGGAAGGCCAGACCGATCAGGCTGCCCGCCGCAATGGCATGCAGGATGCCCCAGCGGATGAACTGGAAGCCCATGCCGAAATAGGTGACGGTGGTCACAAGCGCCGCCGCCGCCACCAGCACGGCAAAGCGTCGCCAGAAGGCAGGCCAGCGGATGCGCTGCCCGTGGGCGAGCCACAGGGAGACTCCGGCAAGGAACAGGAAGCTGGCGGCAATGCTGCGCGCGATCAGCGGCCACGGTCCCTGAAAGACGAAGCCGGGGGGCAGGTGGCCAAAGAGCATCAGGTCGAAGGTGAAGTGATAGCCCGCCATCGCCAGAAGGGCGAGGGTGCGGGCGAGGTCGATGGCGTGGATGCGCTGCGGTGTCATGGCGCTGCACAGTAGCCAAGCCTGCGGCAGAGGAAAGCCCCTTGCGCGTCCGGGCTTGTGACGGGGCGGGGCATTGCGCCGTGGGCCGCGCGGAAGGTGGGCGAACCGCGCCCTATGGATGGCATGGCACGGCGAATCCCTTGCGGGGCGCTGCTTTCGCCGCTTGCCCCCGGTGGTTTCGCCGATTATCCCATTGCCAGCCAGATTTTGCGGGAGGATGCCCATGTCCACGAACCAGCGTTTCGACAAATCGAAACTTCCAAGCCGTCATGTGACCGAAGGCCCGGCGCGCGCGCCGCACCGGTCGTATTTCTATGCCATGGGGATCACCGAGGAAGAAATCCACCAGCCTTGGGTGGGCGTGGCGACCTGCTGGAACGAGGCGGCACCCTGCAACATCGCGCTGAACCGTCAGGCGCAGATCGTCAAGCATGGCGTCAAGAAGGGCGGCGGCACCCCGCGCGAGTTCACCACCATCACCGTCACCGACGGGATCGCGATGGGGCATGAGGGGATGCGGTCGTCGCTCGCCAGCCGCGATGCGATTGCCGACACGGTGGAACTGACGATGCGCGGCCATTGCTATGACGCGCTGGTGGGGCTTGCCGGCTGCGACAAGAGCTTGCCGGGGATGATGATGGCGATGATCCGCCTGAACGTGCCGAGCGTGTTCATCTATGGCGGGTCGATCCTGCCGGGCCGGTATCAGGGCAAGGACATCACCGTGCAGGATATGTTCGAGGCGGTGGGCAAGCATCAGGCGGGCAACCTTTCCGATGCCGAGCTCGAGATCATGGAGCGGGTGGCCTGCCCGTCGAGCGGGGCCTGCGGCGCGCAGTATACGGCGAACACGATGGCCTGCGTGTCGGAAGCCATCGGTCTGGCGCTGCTCAATTCCTCTAGCGCGCCTGCGCCTTATGAAAGCCGCGACCAGTATGGCGAGGCTTCGGGCGTGGCGGTGATGAACCTGATCGAGAAGAACATCCGCGCGCGCGATATCGTGACGCGGAAATCGCTGGAGAACGCGGCGCGGGTCGTGGGCTGCACCGGCGGGTCGACCAATGCGGCGCTGCACCTGCCCGCGATGGCGCATGAGGCGGGGATCGACTTTGACCTGTTCGACGTGGCGGCCTGCATGAAGGACACGCCCTATTTCGTCGACCTGCGTCCGGGCGGCAAATATGTGGCCAAGGACCTGCACGAGGTGGGCGGCGTGGCCGTGGTGATGAAGGAACTGGCCAAGGAAGGTCTGCTGCACCTCGACTGCATGACCGCCTCGGGCAAGACGCTGGGCGAGTCGCTGGACGAGATCCGCGGCGAGGCGGATGGCAGGGTGATCTATCACATTGGCTCGCCCATCACCAAGACGGGCGGCGTGGTCGCGCTGCGCGGCAACCTTGCGCCGGACGGGGCCATCGTGAAGGTGGCGGGCATGAGCGAGGCCGAGCAGGTGTTCAGCGGCCCCGCGCGGGTGTTCGAATGCGAGGAAGACGCGTTCGAGGCGGTGAAGAAGCGCGAATACAAGGAAGGCGAGGTCATCGTCATCCGCAATGAAGGCCCCGCCGGTGGGCCGGGGATGCGCGAGATGCTGTCGACCACCGCCGCCCTGTCGGGGCAGGGCATGGGCAAGAAGGTGGCGCTGATCACCGATGGCCGCTTCAGCGGTGCGACGCGCGGGTTCTGCGTGGGGCATGTGGGACCGGAGGCCGCGCATGGCGGGCCGATCGCGCTGCTGCAGAACGGCGACATCATCACGCTGAACGCGCTGACCGGCGAATTGTCGGTGAACGTGTCGGACGAGGAGATGGCCAAGCGCAAGGCCGAATGGAAAGGCCCGCGCAAGACGCAATATACCTCGGGCGCGGTGCACAAGTTCGCCAAGCTGGTGGGCGGCGCGCGCTGGGGGGCGGTGACGCATCCGGGGGGCAAGGCGGAGAGCCATGTCTATATGGACCAGTAAGCACCGACTGCTGGCGATGATGCTGACGGGGCTGGCCTTGGGCCAGCCCCTGATCGCCTTTGGCGAGACCTTGCCCAAGACCGTGGTCTTGCGCGGGCAGGAGATTACGGTGCAGGGGCCTGCGGGCTATTGCCCCGACCCAGCCACGCTGCGGCAGGCGGACGGCGCGGCGAGCCTTTTGCTGGGGCGCTGCACCGATCAGGCCGAGGCACCGCCCGCGCTGATCTTTGTGACCTTCGGGCGGGGCGGCAGTGCGGCGGCGATGGCGGCGGGCGGGGCCGAGATGGCGGCCTTTTTCGCCTCGGAGGCGGGGCGCAAATCGCTGAGCCGCCGCGGGCGGGCGGCGGATGTGACGGTGACCTCGGCGCGCAGCGTGGGCGATCTGTTCCTGTTCCGGGTCGCGGACCGGGGCGAGGGCGTTTACTGGCGCGGGATGACGGCGCTGGGCGGGCGCACGGTGAGCATCAAGGTCTCGGGGCCCGAACTGGACGAGGCGGCAAGCCGGAAACTGGTGGAAGATACGGTCAAAGCGCTGCGCCGTGCCAACCGATGAGGCCGCGCGCGTGCCATTCGCTTGTAAAGTGTGTGGAACCTTAAGTTTTTTCCGGCAATAAAGGGAATCGTTTCCGCGCCGTAAACAATCGGAGCGGGATTCACCGCGGGGCGAGTGTCGGAAAAGCATATGGCAGGCAGGTTGGACGCGTTTCTGGATCGGGTGTTGCATCGGCGGGTGCAGCGGCGCTGGGGGGCGTTGGCCGAGCGGGCGGCGACGCTGGACCTTGACACGCTGAGCGGATTGCGGGGGCGGGCGCGGTCGATCCGCCGGCAACTCGACCGCGTGATCCACGAGGCCGAGCACCGGCTGGCGCTGCCGGTGATCGGCTCGAACGCGATGCGGCGGCCTTTGGGCACCGACTGGTCTTGGCGGCCCATGCTCTGGCGCGGGCCTATTCCGGTGCCGGGGGCGTCCTCGCTGCCGGGGCGGGCGCTGGTCTGCGAGGGGGCGACGGTGTTTCATGACTGCCGCCACAGCGAATTGACGGTGCGCCAGATCCGCAACACGCGCCAGTCCGACCTTGCGCCCTTTGGCTTTCGCATGGATGTGTTCCGCTTTGACGGGTCTTTCCTGAGCCTTGTGCTGGACCTGCCGCCGGAGGCGGCGGCGGGGCTGAAGCTGCGGCACCTGATCCGGCTGGATGTGATCGTGGAGATGGAAAAGCCGCTGGAAATCTTTGCGCGGCTGAACATCAAGCATGGCCCGAATGTGGAGCAGATCGTGCGCGAATTGCCTCTGGGGGACGAGGAGGTGATGGTGGAATTCGATCTGGCCTATACCAAGGTCAATGAAAAGCGGGTGGAGCGCCTTTGGGTGGACCTGATTTTCGAGGGGCCGGAGATGAACCAGATCATCCTGCGGGATGTGACCTTCGGGCGTCGGCCCCGCGCCGAGTTGTAGGCGCGCGGAACTGTGAGGAAGAGATGATCGAGAAGCGGCTGACCAAGACGCGCATCCGGGCCGGGGTCTGGGAAGGGGTGCTGAACGCCGGAGAGGCGCGGCCGGAGCTTGTGGTGCTGCATCTGGAGCGTCCCTTGTCCGGCGTGACGGTGGAGCCGGTGCCAGACCGGCCCGGGGTCTGGGCGGTGCGGGTGCCGATCCCGGCCGAGGTGCTGTCGGACGGGGTGCAGACCTTTCTGATCCGCGAGGCGGGCAGCGACCAGACGCTGGCGCATTTCACCATCATCACCGGCGTGGCGATGGAGGATGACATGCGCGCCGAGGTGGACCTTTTGCGGCAGGAGCTGGACATGCTGAAGCGGGCGTTCCGGCGGCATTGTCTGGAGACGATGGGCTGACCTGACGCGGGGTGATCTTGCGGAGCGGGCGTGCCGCCCGCGCGCGATCTGTCGGGGCGCGGCTTGCGCCGCGGACCCTCCGCGCGGGGCTTCGCCCCGGTTGTTTGTGAAGAGGGGGGCGAAGCCCCCCGCCGCGCAGGGGCGCGACTCCCCCCAGGATATTTGCGCGACGGAAAATGGGCAGCGGGTTGCGGTGTCCGGCGCTTTCTGAAACCCTGCGGGGCAAAGCGCGAAAGTGAGCCGATGCTGCCGATCCTTCTGAAGACCCTGCCGTTTTTTGCGCTGATCGGGCTGGGCTATCTGGCAGGGCGCACGCGGTTTTTCGGGGCGGAGGCGACCGCGGCGCTGACGAAGTTCGTGTTCTATTTCGCGCTGTCGGCCATGCTGTTCGGCTTTGCCGCCAATCTGTCCCTCGGCGAGATTTTGAACTGGACCTTTGTCTTTGCCTATCTGTCGGCCTCGGTCGTGGTCTATCTGCTGGCGACCGTGGTGGCGCTGTGGCGGGGCGTGTCGGTGGAGGAGGCGGCAGTCGAGGCGCAATGTGCGGTGATCGGCAATGTCGGCTTTCTGGGGGTGCCGATGCTGGTCCTGCTGCTGGGGGCGGCGGCGGCGGGGCCGGTCCTGCTGGTGCTGGCGGTCGATCTGATCGTGTTCTCCTCGGTCATCACGCTGGTGATCACCGCGCGGCGCGAGGGGCGCATGAGCCTTGGCATCTTTCGGGTGCTGGGCCTCGGGCTGCTCAGGAACCCGATGATCGTGTCGATCGTGCTGGGGCTGGCCTGGGGCGCGACGGGATGGGCGCTGCCCGTGCCGGTGAACGAGTTCATGACCACGCTGGGGGCGGCGGCGACGCCGGGGGCGCTGTTTGCGATCGGGGCGTCGCTGGCGGGGCGCAGTGCCGAACGGGTGCAGGTGGCGGTCTGGCTCGCGGCGGCCAAGCTGGTGCTGCATCCGGCGGCGGTGGCGGTGGCGGCTCTGGTGATTTTCCCGGTGGAACGCTATGCGGCGGGGGTGATGATCGCCGCCGCCGCCCTGCCGGTGGCGGGCAATGTGTATATTCTGGCGGCGCATTTCGGTGTGGCGCCGCAACGGGTTTCGACGGCGATCCTTCTGTCCACGGCGGCAAGCGTGCTGACGGTGACGGCGGTGATTGCCCTGGTGAATGGAGGAAACGGATGAAGACGGTATCGGAAAACAGGGCCTTTGGCGGGGTTCAGGGCGTTTATGCGCATGCATCGGCCGCGACCGGCGGCGAGATGACCTTTGGCCTGTTCCTGCCCGAAGGGGCCGAGGATGGGCCGGTGCCGCTGGTCTGGTTCCTGTCGGGGCTGACCTGCACGCATGAGAATGCGATGGTGAAGTCGAACGCGCAGCGCTGGGCCGCCGAGGCGGGGGTGGGTGTGGTGTTTCCCGACACCTCGCCGCGCGGGCAAGGGGTGGCGGATGATGCCGCTTATGATCTGGGGCAGGGGGCGGGGTTCTATGTGAATGCCACGCAGGCGCCCTGGGCGCCGCATTTCCGCATGTGGGATTATGTGACCGAGGAATTGCCGCGTCTTTTGTTCAGCGCCTTTCCGCTGGCCGAGGAGGCGCAGGCGATCACCGGGCATTCGATGGGGGGGCATGGGGCCCTGACCATCGCGATGAGCTTTCCGGGGCGGTTCAAGTCGGTGTCGGCCTTTGCGCCGATCTGCCATCCGACGGCGGGTGACTGGGGGCGCAAGCAGTTTGCGGCCTATCTGGGGCGGGATGAGTCGGCCTGGGCGGCGCATGACTCGACGCTGCTGATGAGGAAGCGCGGCTTTGACGGGCCGATGCTGATCGATCAGGGCACCTCGGACCAGTTCCTCGATCATCTGAAGCCCGAGGCCCTGGCCGAGGCGATGGCGGCGCGGCGGCAGGGGGGGACGCTGCGGATGCAGAAGGGCTATGACCACAGCTATTTCTTTGTGTCGACCTTCATGGAAGACCATATCGGCTTTCACGCCAAGGCGCTTTATGGGTGAGCGGGGGCTCCGCGCTTCCTTGCGGGCGCTTGTCGCGCGGAGCGCCGGGACGGACGCGACACGGCTGCGGGGGGAGGGTGCATGACGCGGGTGTTCATCGATGCCGATGCCTGCCCTGTGAAGGCCGAGGCCGAGCGTGTGGCCACGCGGCACGGGGTGAAGATGCTTCTGGTCTCGAACGGGGGCATCCGGCCTTCGGCCAATCCGCTGGTGGAGAGCGTGTTTGTGGCGAGCGGCCCCGACGAGGCCGACAAGTGGATCGCCGAGGCCTGCGGGCCGGGGGATGTGGTTGTGACGGGCGATATTCCCTTGGCGGCAAAATGCGTGGCAGCGGGGGCGCGGGTCATCAAGCACAATGGCGAGGAGTTGGGCGCGGCCAATATCGGCATGGCGCTGGCGACGCGCGATCTGATGCAGGACCTGCGCAGCGCCGATCCGTTCCGGCAGGGGGGCGGGCGGCCGTTTTCCAAGGCGGACCGCTCGCGGTTTCTGGATGTGATGGACAGGGTGGTGCGGGCGGCGAAGGCGCAGGCCGGGGGTTGAGGAATGCTGGGGGGTTGAACTTGCGCGGGGCTGCGCGTTTCATCGCGGCAGGCAACAGGGGGACGGGATGACGCGACCGGAAGCGGTGGTTTTTGACATCGGGAATGTGCTGCTGCACTGGAACCCGGAGGGGTTTTATGACCGGAGGCTGGGCGAGGCGCGGCGGCGGCAGTTGTTTGCCGAGACGGGCATCGAGGCGATGAATGCCGCCGTAGATGCGGGCGCGCCGTTTCGGGCCACGGTCGAGGCGCATGCGGCGGCGCATCCGGTCTGGGCCGAGGATATCCTGTGCTGGTATCACAACTGGATCGAGATGGCCGCGCCGCGCATTGACGGGTCGGTGGCGCTGCTGCGGGCGCTGCGGGCCAAGGGGGTGCCGGTGCTGGCGCTGACCAATTTCGGCATCGACACCTTTGCCCATGCGCTGACGCATTACGAATTTCTGCACGAGTTTGACCGCGCTTTCGTCTCGGGCCACATGGGCGTGATCAAGCCCGATCCCGAGATTTACCGCCAGCTTGAGGCGGAAACCGGAATTGCGCCGGACCGGCTGCTGTTTGCCGATGACCGCGCCGAGAATATCGAGGCGGCGGCGGTGCGCGGCTGGCGGGTGCATCTGTTCACGGATTGGCAGGGGTGGGCGGCGCGGCTGGTGGCCGAGGGATTGCTGACCGAAAAGGAGGCGGGGCTATGACAGTGCAGATCATCGGGCCGGAGGCAGAGGCGCGGCTGACATGGGCGGGGTTGACCGCTGCCCTTGAGGCGGGGCACCGGCGGCCACGGGCCGAAATCCGCGACATGGTTCTGTATCGGGGCGATGATACGCTGCTGAACCGTGCGGCGTGGATCGATGGCTTGGGCCAGCTGGTGAAGGTGGCGACCGTGTTTCCGGGCAACGCCGCGCGGCAGGCGCCCACGATCAATGGCGCGGTGACGCTGTATGATGACAAGACGGGGGTTCTGACCGCGCTGGTCGATTTTCATCTGGTGACGAAGTGGAAAACCGCCGGAGACAGCCTGCTGTCGGCCAAGCGGCTGGCGCGCAAGGATGCGCGGCGCATTTTGCTGGTGGGGGCGGGGAATGTGGCGCGCTCGATGGTCAGCGCCTATTCCAGCGCCTTTGCAGAGCCCGAGTTCACCGTATGGAGCCGCAATCGGGCCACGGCCGAGGCGATGGGCCTGCCGGTGGCCGAGGATCTGGAGGCGGCGGTGCGCGCGGCCGACATCATCTGCACGGCGACGATGGCGCGCGAGCCGCTGATCCGCGGCGCATGGTTGCAGCCGGGGCAGCACCTTGACCTGATCGGGGCCTATACCCCCGCCATGCGCGAGGTGGATGACGAGGCGATGGCGCGGGCGCGCGTGTTTGTGGACAGCCGCGCCACCACCCTGGGCCATATCGGCGAGCTGATCGAGCCGATCGGCAGCGGCGCCATATCCGAGGCGGATGTGATCGCCGATTTCTATGATGATCCGGCCTCCTACAGCCGCAGGTCTGACAGCGAGATCACCATTGCCAAGAACGGCGGCGGCGCGCATCTGGACCTGATGACCGCCGATTACATCGCCCGTGCGGGGAACCCGTCCTAGGACCTTGCGTTTGTTTCACCACGGAACACGCCCCATCACAGGATCGGCAAAAGCCCGCAATCTGGACGGGGAACGGATGCAAGAGTGAAAAGGGACGATTATATGAAGGCCATGAACCGTAGAACCGCCATATTGGCCCCGCTCGCCCTTTTCGCGCTTGGCGCCCCGGCTTTTGCCGCGCGGATTCCGCTGGCCGATCTGTCCGCCTATCTGAACAGCCTGACGACCGTGCAGGCCGATTTCACCCAGATCAATGCCGATGGCACCATCGCCACCGGCAAGCTGTTCATCCGGCGTCCGGGGCGAATCCGCTTTGAATACGCGCCGCCCGACCGCAGCCTTGTGATGGCGGGCGGCAGTCAGGTGGCGATCTTCGACGCGAAGTCGAACCAGCCGCCCGAGCAATATCCGCTGCGCCGCACGCCCTTGAACCTGATCCTTGCGGCCAATGTCGATCTGGGCCGCGCGCGCATGGTGGTGGGCCACCGCGAGGTGGAAAACACCACCCGCGTGATCGCGCAAGACCCTGAAAATCCGGCCTATGGCACGATCGAACTGGTGTTCACCGCCAATCCGGTGGAGCTGCGCCAGTGGATCATCACCGATGATGTGGGCAACAAGACCACGGTCGTTCTGGGCGAGATGATAAAGGGCGGGTCGATGCCGGCTTCCTACTTCGACATCACCGCCGAAACCGCCAAACGCTCGCGGTAACGGCGGGGTTGCTGCGGCTTTGCGGGCGGATCAGCGCCGCCCGCAGCTTGCCAGTTGCAGGGCATACATCTCGGACCGGCGCTGCACACGGCCTGCCACATCGACCAGCCAGGGCTTTGCCAGATAGCTTTGGCGGGCATAGCCGGTGCGGCCTTCGTGATAGGCAAGATACTGGTTGCGGGCGTCGGCCTTGGAGATGCCAAGCCGTTTCTCGCTCTGGTCCATATACCAGCCCATGAAATCGGTGGCATCGGCAATACGGTCGCGGCGCGCGCTGCGGCGGTTCTGCTCTTTCTGGTACTCCTCCCAGGTGCCGTCGAGCGCCTGCGAATAGCCATAGGCCGAGGATTGCCGCCCCATCGGAATGACCCCGAGCGCAAATCTGTGCGGGGTCTGGGCATTGCCGATGAATTTCGATTCCTGATGGATGGTGGCCATCTGGACATGGATGGGGATGCCCCACTTGCGTTCGGTGGCGCGCATCGCGTTCAGGTATTGCGGACGCTCTCGCACGATGGCGCAAGCGTTTTCCAGGTCACGGGGCGCCGAGAATTGACTGCTTCCGCCGCCACAGGCAGCCAGCAACAGCAACAGTATCGACGCGCGGAGAAGTCTGCTCATCTGCCCCTCGCACGTTTATCTTTATTGCGGCAAATCATAGGGCAAAAGCCGTGCGGGGGAAATGGGGCATGCGCGGGGTCTAGATCAGAAAACCGAGAGTGAGCGGTAAAGTGATGACCGCGAGCAGGGTTGACGCGATGACAAGTCCCGCGACGGCATCGGCATCGGCCCCGTATTTCTCGGCCAGCATGTAGGAGGTGACGGCAACGGGGGTGCTGACCTGCACGACAAGCACGGCAAAGCCCACCGGGTCGAGCGCGAAGAACCGCCCCACCGCCACGGCCACCGCGACGGTGAGCCCGCCGCGCATCAGCGACAGCCAGAGCGCCTGCCCCAGCCTGCCGGGGGTGAGCCGCGCGACCGCGACGCCAAGGGTGATGAGCATCATCGGAATGGCGATCTGGCCCAGCAGCGTGAGCGAATTCGTCAGCCAGACCGGGGTTTGCCACCCTTGCCACAGGAACAGCGCGCCCAGAAGCGTGGCCAGCATCGCCGGTTCCCTGACCACGCGCGTGACAGAGCCGCCGCCCGAGACGAGCCAGATGCCGAAGGTAAAGCTCCAGACCATCATCACCGCGAAGATGACGACGGCATAGCCCAGGCCCGCCTCGCCAAAGGCAAAGAGCGCGAGGGGAAGGCCCACGTTGCCGGTGTTGCCGAAGATCAGCGGCGCAAGATAGGTGCGCCGCTCCAGCCGCAGCAGTTTGACCACGCCCCAGAGGATCAGCGTAAGCGCGCCATAGGCGGCGATGGCGGCCAGAGTGACCGAGGTCAGCGCCTGCGGGTCCAGTTCGGCCTGCATCAGCGCGGTGAAGATCAGCGCCGGCACCGAGAGCGTCATCGACAGGCGTGTGATGAACTCCATCCGGTATTCATGGCCGGTGCGCACCCACAGATAGCCGATGAGCCCCAAGAGCCCCACGGGGGCCACGATTTCCAGCACTGTGAGGATAAGGACCACAGTTTGTTTCCCTGTATCGCCGCCTGTCAGGTGGACAAGGCACCGTCATCGGGATTAATAATCCTGACAAGGGGACGCAAGCTATGCTGAGATTAACGCCAAAATATCATCTTGGTCAGGTTTTGCGCCATCGCAAGCACCCGTTTCGCGGTGTTGTTTTCGATGTGGATGCGATGTTTTCCAATACCGACGAATGGTATGAGAACATTCCCGAAGAGAGCCGCCCGTCGAAAGACCAGCCGTTCTATCATCTGTTGGCCGAGAATGACCAAAGTTATTACGTCGCCTATGTGTCGGAGCAGAACCTCGTTCCCGACGAAACCGGCGAGCCTGTCGGCCATCCGGACCTGAGCGATCTGTTCGGCGATTTCGAGGACGGGCGCTATCCGCTCCAGTTCCAGTTGAACTGACGTTTGCGCATTGACCGATCGGTAACCTTTGGGGGCTAGCCTTGCCGCAGCAAGCGGAGGGCAAGCATGCAACTGGACTGCACCCAAACCCCTGACCTGATGATCGTCCATGTCCGCGAGGCGCGGATCGACGCGGCAGGGGCGATAGATTTCAAGGATCGGATGCGTGATCTTGTGACGGCAGAGGGGGGGCGTGTGCTGCTCGATCTGTCGCAGGTGACCTTTATCGACAGTTCCGGCCTTGGCGCCGTGGTGGCGGTGCGCAAGGCGCTGGGGCCCGAGCGGCCGCTGGAACTTGCGGGGCTCACACCGGCGGTGGAAAAGGTGTTCCGGCTGACGCGGATGGATACGGTGTTCACCATCCGCCCCGCCTTGTCCGATATCGCGGCTGGCACGCAGCATGCCCTGTGATATGGCGCGGCGGCGCACCCGCATTGTCATCCCGTCGGACCCTCTGGCGGTGCGGCAGGCGCTGTGCGCCCTGTTCGAACGGTTGCTTGCCGGGGCGATGACGGCAGATGCGCGCGACACCGCCCAGATCGTGCTGGCAGAGGCGCTGAACAACATTGTGGAACATGCCTATGCGCAGGCCCCCGGCGAGATCGAGGTGACGATTGACGTCTCGCCCGGCGGTCTGACCTGCCGGATCATGGATGCCGGATTGCCGCTGCCGGGGGGCGGTCTGCCCGAAGGCGAGGCTCCCGCCCTGCCTGCCGAAGGGGATTTGCCCGAGGGCGGCTTTGGCTGGCATTTGATTCGCGCCCTGTCCGAGGATCTGAACTATCGCCGCGAGGGGGAGCGTAACTTCCTGTCGTTCCGCATCTCGGCTCAACAGTATCCGCATTGAAGGCGCGATTGTTTCGCGCTTTTCAAAATTGACGCGAAAGCGCCCAACTTTCCCCCTAAAACCGGCGTCTGGTCTGCCGATAGTAGAAGGGTAGCTGCATAAAGCTTCCCTCGGCGCTGCGGGAAACGCCCCCACCCAGTCCGTGGCGTCGAGGTTCTTTATGCCGCTGCTTTCCCCATGTATGGTCTGGTTTCGAGAGCGTTGGAGCCCGCCGCCGCCGTGCCGCGTGGCCGCCGAGCCCCTGACGCGCCCGACTGCCTGCTTGGCGCGGTGCAAGCCGGTGTGCTAGGGGCAGGGGGAGAGGCGCGCCGAGGCGGCCCGCCGGACCACAAGATTTGGGATAGCGGAAATGACCCCCGATTATGAGACATTGCGCAGCGCCATCCTGTCGCTGACGCAGGGCGAAACTGACGCGGTGGCGCTGATGGCCACAGTGGCCTGCGAGGTGCATCATCACCACCCGCTCAGCGACTGGACAGGGTTCTACCGCGTGGTCGCGCCGGAACTGTTGAAGATCGGGCCGTATCAGGGCGGGCATGGCTGCCTTGTGATTCCGTTCTCGCGCGGAGTTTGCGGGGCGGTCGCGCGCACGGGGCAGGTGTTGAACGTGCCCGATGTCGAGGCCTTTCCCGACCATATCGCCTGTTCCTCCAGCACCCGGTCGGAACTGGTGCTGCCGGTCTGGAACGGGGCGGGCACCTTGCTGGGCGTGCTCGATCTGGACAGCAACACACCTGCGGCCTTTACCGCCGAGGATGAGGCATTCTTTACCGCGCTGCTTGCGGATGTGTTCCGCGACGCGGCCTGAAAGGACGGAACGATGGCACAGATCACCCTTCTGGACGGCGGCATGGGACAGGAACTGGTGGCGCGCTCGGGCGATGTGCCGACGCCGCTCTGGGCCACGCGGGTGATGATCGACCATCCGGGCATGGTGACGGCGATCCATGCCGATTACTTTGCCGCCGGGGCTTCGGTGGCCACCACCAACACCTATGCCATCCACCATGACCGCTTGGTGCGGTTCGATCTGGACCATCTGTTTCACGCGCTGCACCTGCGCGCGCTGGCCGAGGCGCATGAGGCGCGCGGCGCGCACGGGGGCGGGATGATTGCAGGCTCGATGGGGCCGCTGGTGGCCACCTATCGGCCCGAGGTGACAGAACCGGTGGCGGTCGCCGCGCCGAAATATGCCGAGATCGCCCGGATCCTCGGCCCGCATGTGGATGTGATCCTGTGCGAGACGATGGCGAGTGTCGAACAGGCCGAGGGCGCGGTGGCGGGCGCGCAGGCGGCGGGGCGGCCGGTCTGGCTGTCGGTGTCGGTCGATGACCATGACGGGGGCAAGTTGCGCTCGGGCGAGGCGGTGACGGAGCTTGCCGCGCTTGTCGCGCGATATCCGGTGGCGGCGGTGCTGGCCAATTGCTCGGTGCCCGAGGCGATGGGCGATGCGCTGGCGGGGATCAGGACACTGGGGCTGCCGTTTGGTGCCTATGCCAACGGGTTCACCCATATTTCCGGCAACTTCCTGAAGGATGCGCCGACGGTGGCGGAACTGACCCACCGCCATGACCTGACGCCGGAGAAATATGCCGCCTTTGCGATGGGGTGGGTCGAGATGGGGGCCACGATCGTGGGCGGGTGCTGCGAGGTGGGGCCGGCCCATATCCGCCATCTGGCAGAGTGCCTGCGCGCGGCGGGCCACACGATCCGATGACGCGGCGCAAGGTGCCCGATCACGCGCCCAGCCTGATCCCCGATTTCAGCTATGATCCGCCGGATGTGCCCTTGTCGGTGCTGCACGAGGATGCGCAGATTCTGGTGGTGGACAAGCCCGCCGGATTGCTGAGCGTTCCGGGCAAGCTGGAGGGGCGGCAGGATTGCCTGATCTCGCGCCTGATGGCGGAATATTGGGATGCGCTGGTGGTGCACCGGCTGGATTGCGACACCTCGGGCGTGATGATCTTTGCCCGCACGAAACAGGCGCAGGCCTTTCTGGGGCAGGAATTCGAGAAGCGGCGGGCGAAAAAGACCTATGTGGCGCGGGTCTGGGGCGTGATGGCAGAGGAGCGCGGCCATGTGGACCTGCCCTTGGGCAGCGACTGGCCGAACCGCCCGCGCCAGATGGTGGACCACGAAAGCGGTCGCCCCGCGCAGACTGATTGGGAGGTGATCGGGCGCAGCGAGACAGAGACGCGGGTGCGCCTGTCGCCGCTGACGGGGCGCAGCCACCAGTTGCGGGTGCATATGCTGGCGCTGGGCCATCCGATCATCGGGGATCAGATCTATGCCAGCGGCGCGGCGCGGGCGGCGGATCGGCTTATGCTGCATTCCGAGACCTTGCGGCTGCACCACCCGGCCAGCGGTGAGCTGGTCAGCTTTACCGCCCCGCCGCCCTTCTGAGCAAATCCGCTTTCCTCTGGCGCGAATATTGCGTTAAGCATCGGGCATGAGATGGACGCTGCCCAATATCCTGACGGTGATGCGCCTGATTGCGGCGCCCGGCGTCGCGATCATGTTCCTGTATTTCCATCGGCCCTGGGCGGACTGGTTCGCGCTGACGCTGTTCATCGTGGCCGCGATCACCGACTGGTTCGACGGCTATATCGCACGGCGCTGGCAGCAGGAATCGAAGTTCGGGGCCATGCTGGACCCGATTGCCGACAAGGCGATGGTGGTGATCGCTCTGGTCATCATCACCGGCTATTCGGGGATGAACCCGTGGCTGATCCTGCCTGTCACCCTGATCCTGTTCCGCGAGGTCTTTGTGTCGGGCCTGCGCGAGTTTCTGGGGGCCAAGGCGGGCTTGCTCAAGGTGACCAAGCTGGCCAAGTGGAAGACCACGGCGCAGATGATCGCGATTGCGGTGCTGTTCCTTGGCACCGGGCTGGAGCATCTGGAGGGGATCGCGCGGCGCGGCATGACGGCCGAACAATACGCCTCGCTCGTCTCGCAGGGGCTGGCGGACCCGCTGCGGTCTTGCGGCGCGCGGGGCTGTTCTTCGGTGGCAACGCTGGTGGGTCTGGCGCTGATCTGGGTGGCGGCTGTGCTGACGCTGATGACCGGATGGGATTATTTCCGCAAATCGCTGCCTTATCTCAAGGATGAAAAGCCGTGAAGCTCGAGGTGCTTTATTTCGCATGGGTGCGCGAGCGGATCGGCCTGCCGCGCGAGACGGTGCAGACCGAGGCCGCGACGGTCGCCGATCTGGTTGCCGAACTGGTCGCGCGCGAGGAGCGCTATGCGATGGCCTTTGCCGATCTGGCCAGCCTGCGGGTGGCGCTGGATCAGGAGCTTGGCAGTTTTGACGCGCCTTTGGCCGGGGTGCGCGAGATTGCGTTCTTCCCGCCGATGACGGGGGGCTGAGATGCGCCTGTCGGTTCAGGACGCGCCCTTCGATCTGGGGGCCGAGTCGCTGGCCTTTGCCAAGGGGGCGGCGGGCGCGGGGGCGGTGGTGACCTTCACCGGCATCGTGCGCGACAATGGCGGCAGCCTTTCGGCGATGGAGATCGAGCATTACCCCGGCATGACCGAGCGCGCCATCGCCGCGATCATGGAGCAGGCCGTGGCGCGCTGGGCGCTGGTGGATGCGCTGGTGATCCACCGTTACGGGCGGCTGGCGGGGGGAGAGATGATCATGATGGTCGCCACCGCCGCGCCGCACCGCGCCGATGCCTTTGCCGCCGCCGAGTTCCTGATGGATTACCTCAAGTCCCGCGCGCCGTTCTGGAAGAAGGAGCTTGGGCCGGACGGGGCATCCTGGGTTGCGGCCAAGGACGAGGACGAGGCCGCGCTGACCCGCTGGTAGCGCGCGGGCGCATTTGGGAAAGCTGCAAGCGGCAGGCGGCTTTCTTGCGCCTGCCGGGCGTGCTAGGGCTGGTGTCATGGAACAGATGCCCAGCAAAGAGCAGATCCTGCAATGGATCACCGATAACCCCGGCCTTTCGGCCAAGCGCGACATCGCCAAGGCCTTTGGCATCAAGGGGGCGGCGCGGATCGAGTTGAAGCGCATCCTTGGCGAATTGGCCGAGACGGGGGCGATTGCCAAGAAGGGCCGCAGCTATCGCGACCCCGAAGGCTTGCCGCCCGTCTCTATTCTGGTGATCACCGGACCGGATGCGCAGGGCGATGTCTTTGCCCGCCCGATGGAATGGACTGGCGAGGGCGAGGCCCCGCGCATCCTGTTCGTGCCGAAGAAGGGCGATCCGGCCCTTGCGGCGGGCGAGCGCATTCTGGCGCGGCTGTCGCCCGTGGATGTGGGCGAATACCAGTATGAGGCGCGGCTGATCCGCCATATCGGCACCAACCCCTTGCGGGTTCTGGGCGTGTTCCGCGCGGGGGCCGAGGGCGGTCGGATCGTGCCGATCGACAAGGGGCAGGACAAGGAATGGCGCGTCGGTCGCGACATGACTTTGGGTGCCAAGGATGGCGAGCTGGTCGAAGGCGAGGCGGTGGGGCGGCGCAACATGGGTCTGCCGCAGGCGCGGGTGACGGCGGTGCTGGGCGACCCGAGCGGGCCAAAGGCCGTCAGCCTGATCGCCATTCACCAGCATGGCATCCCCGACCAGTTTCCCGATGCGGTGATTGCCGAGGCCGACCGTGCGCAGCCTGCGCCGCTGGAGGGGCGCACCGATCTGCGCGACCTGCCGCTGTGCACCATCGACCCTGCCGATGCGCGCGACCGCGATGACGCGGTCTACGCCGAGCATGACACCGAGCCCGGCAATCCGGGCGGCTTTGTCGTCTGGGTCGCGATTGCCGATGTGGCCTATTATGTGCGCCCCGGCTCTGCCTTGGACCGCGAGGCGCGCAAGCGCGGCAATTCCACCTATTTCCCCGACAGGGTGGTGCCGATGTTGCCCGATGTGCTGTCGGGCGATCTGTGTTCCCTGCACCAGCATGTGGACCGCGCCTGTATTGCGGTGCGGATGCGGCTGGATGCGCAGGGGGCCAAGATCAGCCACCGTTTCGTGCGCGGCATGATGCGGTCGGTCGCCAGCCTGAGCTATGAGCAGGTGCAGGCGGCGGTGGATGGCAACCCCGACGCTGTGACCGCGCCGCTGCTGGAGGGCGTGCTGCGCCCGCTTTATGCGGCCTATGCCGCGACAAAGCACGCCCGCGCGCTGCGCCAGCCGCTGGATCTGGACCTGCCGGAGCGGCGGATCGAACTGTCGGAGGCGGGCGAGGTCACCTCGGTCTCGTTCAAGGAGCGGTTCGACGCGCACCGGCTGATCGAGGAGTTCATGATCCTTGCCAATGTGGCGGCGGCGGAAGAACTGGTGCGGCTGAAGCGGCCCTTGCTGTTCCGCGTGCATGAGGAGCCGACGCCCGAAAAGCTGGACGCGCTGCGCGAGGTGGCCGAAGCCTCGGGCTTTGTGCTGGCCAAGGGGCAGGTGCTGCAGACGCGGCACCTGAACACGCTGCTGGCGGCGGCGCAGGGCACCGAGTTTGACGAATTGCTGAACATCACCACCCTGCGCAGCATGACGCAGGCCTATTACTTCCCGCAGAACTTCGGCCACTTCGGTCTGGCGTTGAAGAATTACGCGCATTTCACCAGCCCCATCCGGCGCTATTCCGACCTGATCGTGCACCGCGCGCTGATTGCCGGGCATGGCTGGGGCAAGGACGGGCTTTCGGCGCAGGATATCGAGACGCTGGACGAGACGGCGAAGCTGATTTCCGACAGCGAACGGCGCAGCATGGCGGCCGAGCGCGACACCACCGACCGCTATCTGGCCGCCTATCTGGCCGAGCGGGTCGGGGCAGAGTTCACCGGACGGATTTCGGGGGTGCAGCGGTTCGGGCTGTTCGTCAAGCTGGATGAAACCGGGGCTGACGGGTTGATCCCGGTGCGCAGCATCGGGCGCGAGTTCTTCCATTTCGATCAGGACAGCCAGACGCTGACCGGCGCCGACACCGGCATGACCATCGGCATCGGCCAGCGGGTGACGGTGCGGCTGGCCGAGGCGATTCCGGTCACGGGGGGCATCACGCTTGACCTGCTGGAGATCGAGGGGGGCGCGATGCCGCGCGCTGCGCCGCGCAAGGGGCGGTTCAACCCGCGCAAGCCGGGGCAGGCGGCGGCGCGCGAGGGCAAGCTGAAACGCAAGCTGGTGCGCAAGCGGCGCTAGGATTTCCGCCGGCGATGGGCGGGGGGGATGCGCAGGTCGGCGCGGTATTTCGCGACCGTCCGCCGCGAGAGCGCAGCGCCCTCGGTGCAAAGCGCATCGGCCAGCGCCGCGTCTGACAGCGGCTGCGCGGCATCTTCCTCGGCGATGAGCCGCGCGAGTCGGGTGCGCAGGGCGGCGGCGGCGGTATCGGCCCCCATGTCGGGCGAGAACAGGCGGCGCAGCCACCATGTGCCATGCGGGGTATCGACAGAGGTTCCGGCAACCACGCGGCTGATGGTCGATTTGTGCAGGCCAAGCGTGTCGGCGATGGTCTGCATGGTGAGCGGACGCAGCGCCGAGGGGCCTTGGGCCAGCGCCGCCTGCTGATGCGTCAGGATCGCGCGGGCCACCGCGAGAAGGGTGGTGTTGCGCGTCTCGATCAGGCGCATCACCTCCCGCGCGCGGGGGGCCCCTTCGGCCTCGGGGTCGATGGCGAGCGCGGGCAGCGAGGATTTGTTGAGCGAGACGAGCCACCCCGCTTCTCCCTCGCGCGCGATCAGGTCTGGTTCGCGCTGCGGGCTGGCGATGGCGGCAAAGCTGGCCCCCGGTTTGGGATTGAAGCTGCGGATCACGCGGAAATGGTGGTGCAGCAGCGCCTCGGGCGCGCCCGATAGCCGCGAGAGCGCCGCCCAATCGCCCGAAGCCACCAGATCGAGCCTGCCCAGCATCTGGTCCAGCACCGGATCCAGCACCTCGGCCTCTTGCGCTTGCAGGCGCAGGCATTCGGCGAGATTGCGGGCGAAAAGGCCGGGCGGGTCGATGCGCTGGAGGCGCACGAGCACCGCTTCCACCGCGCTTTCGCTCACTTCAAGTTCGGCGGCAATGTCCGCCAGCGGGCGGCCCAGCCAGCCCGAGGGTTCCAGTGCATCGGCCAGCGCCATTGCGATGTCGCGTTCGGACGGGGTGCTGACCAGATCGGGAATCGCGGCCAGAACATGGGCGATCAGGCTTGGCCCGTGCGCCGCCAGCGCGGCCAGTTCGTCGGGGCCGCTGTGGGGCAGAACACCCGTCCAGCGGGGAAGCCATTCGCCCGCCGGTGGCAAGACAGGTTGCAGGGTCAGCGCGGGTGTCTCGGCGGCCTGTTCTTCGAGATATTGCGTCAGGCCCGCCGCATCGGCGCGCAGCACCTGGAGCGCCGCCTGCAAGCCTGTGCTGAGGTGCAGACGCTGGGTCTGGCTGACGGTAAGTTTCGAGCGCACATCCATGCGGGGCAGAGTATGGCGGCAGGGCGTGGCGCGGCAAGCCGATTGCCGCTGCTGCGGCACCCTGCCGCCAAGCGCGCCGATTTGCGCGGCAGATGGTCCGCCCCCCGCAGTCCCCTCTGCCCCCCCCCTCGCGCTTGCGGCTGGCTGCGCGTAGGGTCGGGCAGACCGCAACAGAAAGTGTGCCCTGTCATGATGCCCTTGCCGCCGCTTCCCCTGACCCGCGATATCGTGCTGATCGGCGGCGGGCATGCGCATGCGCTGGTGCTGCGCGGCTGGGCGATGGACCCGCTGGCGGGCGCGCGGATCACGCTGGTCAACCCCGGCCCTGTCGCCCCGTATACCGGCATGTTGCCGGGGGCGATTGCGGGGCATTACAGCCGCGAGGAGATGATGATCGATCTGGTGCGCCTGGCGCGGTTTGCGGGGGCGCGGCTGGTGCTGGACCGTGCCTGCGCGATCGACCGCAGCGCGCGGGAGGTGGTGCTGCACTCGGGGCGGCGGCTGCGCTATGATGTGGCCTCGCTCGATATCGGGATCGCCTCTGATCTGCCCGAAGTGCCGGGCTATGCCGAGCACGGGGTTTCGGCCAAGCCCCTCGGGGCCTATGCCGCACGCTGGGAGAGCTTTGTGGCCACCTGCGCGCAAGACCCCGCCTTGGTCATCATCGGGGCGGGCGTGGGCGGGGTGGAACTCGCAATGGCCTCGGCGCATCGGCTGCGCGCGGCGGGCAAGACCCCGCGCATCACGCTGCTGGACCGGGGGGCAGAGCCGTTGCAGGGTGTCTCGGCGGGGGCGCGGCGCAGCCTGCTGGCGGCGCTGGAGGCGGCGGGCGTGACGCTGATCCTGCAGGCCAGCCCGGCCGAGGTGCTGGCCGATGCGGTGGTGCTGGAGGACGGGCGGCGGCTGGCGTCGTCGTTCACGCTGTCGGTGGCGGGGGCGCGCCCGCAGGACTGGCTGGCAGGGACGGGGCTGGATCTGGCGGCGGGCTTTGTCGCGGTGGGGTCGACGCTGCAAAGCTCGGACCCGTCGATTTTCGCGGCGGGTGACTGCGCCCATATGCGCCACGCCCCCCGCCCCAAGGCCGGCGTTTTCGCGGTGCGGCAGGCCCCTGTGCTGCGGCACAATCTGCGCGCCGCCGTCTCGGGCGGGGTCATGCGCCACTATGCGCCGCAGCGCGATTACCTGAAGCTGGTGTCGATGGGTGACAGGCGCGCGGTGGCCGACAAGTTCGGGCTGCGCACGGGCGGCGCGTGGCTGTGGCGGGTCAAGGACCGGATCGACGCGAAGTTCATGGCGAAGTTCTCGGATTATCCCGAGATGCCGCGCCCCGCGTTGCCGAAGGTTCACGCCAAAGGCTTGCCCGAGGCTTTGGGCGACAAGCCGATGTGTGGCGGCTGCGGGGCAAAGGTGGGGGCGGGGGCCTTGGGCGCGGCGCTGGCGGACCTGCCCGCGCCACGGCGGGCCGATGTGCTGTCGGGGCGCGGCGATGATGCGGCGCTCTTGCGGCTGGGCGGGCAGCAGCAGGTGATCACCACCGATCATCTGCGCGCCTTTGTCAGCGATCCGGCGCTGATGGCGCGGCTGGCGGCGGTGCATGCGCTGGGCGACATCTGGGCGATGGGGGCAGAGCCGCAGGCGGCGCTGGCGCAGATCACCCTGCCGCGCCTGTCCGAGACCCTTCAGGCCGATATGCTGGCCGAGGTGATGCGCGCCGCCGCCGACGTGTTCCGCGCTGCCGGGGCCGATGTGGTGGGGGGCCATTCATCGGTGGGGGACGAACTGACGCTGGGGTTTACGGTGACGGGCGTTCTGGAAGGTGCGGCGCTGCACAAGGGCGGGGCACAGCCCGGCGATGTGATCGTGCTGACCAAGCCCTTGGGCAACGGTGTGGTTCTGGCCGCCGAAATGGCGCGGGTGCGGGCGGCCCGCGGTGGGCCGATGCTGGGAGAGGTCTGGGCAAGCTGCATCGAGAGCATGGCGCGGCCCCTCGGGACCGCGGCGGCGATCCTGCGCGGCAAGGCGCGGGCGATGACGGATGTCACCGGCTTCGGGCTGGCGGGGCATCTTTGGGAGATGCTGGAGCCGTCGGGGCTTGGCGCGGACCTGTCCCTTGCCGCGCTGCCCGTCTTGCCGGGGGCCGAGGGGCTGGCGGCGCAGGGCGTCGCCTCCAGCCTTGCGCCCGAGAACCGCGCGGCGCTGGACTGGCAGGTGGAGGGCGGGACGGGGCCGAGGCGGGATCTGCTGTTTGACCCGCAGACCTGCGGTGGCCTGCTGGCCTGCCTGCCCGAGGCCGATGCGGAGGCCACGCTGGCCGCGCTGGCGGCGGCGGGCGAGCCGGCGGTGCGGATCGGCCGCGTCGTGGCGGGGCCGGCGCGGATCCGGCTGGTCTGAACGCGCGGGGCTGTCGTCGGGCGCTCCGCGCGGGAGCAGTTGGAAAGCGTGCAAGACGCGGGAGGTCAGCGCCGCGGCAGCGCCTCGGCAATGCGCCGCGCGAGATCGGGCAGCGCCTCGGGATCGAGGCTGGTCGTGGCGATCTCGGCCAGCGGCGGGGCGCTGCGGGCGCGGTGCTTGGCGTAGCGCGGATCGTAATGGCGCTGCATCAGCCCGCTGGCCAGGTCGGTGAACTGGCCGGTGGCGGCAAGCCGGTGCCAGTCAGTGATCACCTCGGCGGGGTGCGAGGGCTTGAGCCAGTCGAGCACCTGTGCGAGCCGCTGCGGATCGGCGGCGATATCGGCATAGGTGCGGGCCAGATAGCGGGCGCGCGCGTCAAGCGGGGCGTCGAGCGCAAGGCGCGGGGCGCCCTGCATGGCGCGCCACAGGCTGGGGGGCAGGCTGAGGCGGCCGATGCGGGAGCTTTCCGCCTCGATCACCACAGGGCGGGCCGGATCGAGCCGTGCGATGGCCAGCGCCAGCCGCCCTTCGAAGCTGCGCTGCGAAGGCTGCGGTCCGGTTGCGCCGAACACCGAGCCGCGATGCTGTGCCAGCGCCTCGAGATCGAGCACCTGCACCCCGCAGGCGGGCAGATGGGCCAGCACCTCGGTCTTGGCGGTGCCGGTGTTGCCGTCGAGCACGATGACGGGGCAGGGAAAGGGCGTGTCCTGCAGGGCGGTGACCACCAGCTTGCGCCAGCTTTTGTAGCCACCGGCGAGCGTCTGCACCCGCCAGCCGATCTGCGACAGGATGGTGGCGAAAGAGCCTGACCGCTGGCCGCCGCGCCAGCAATAGACCAGCGGTTGCCATCCGCCGGGGCGGTCTGCGAGCGGCCCCATCAGATGCGCGGCGGCGTTCCGTGCCACCAGCGCCGCGCCCAGCTTGCGCGCATCGAAGGGCGAGACCTGTTTGTAGAGCGTGCCGACGCGGGCGCGTTCGGCATCGTCGAGCACGGGGAGCGAGATGGCGCCGGGCAGGTGGTCATCGGCATATTCGGCGGGCGCCCGCACGTCGATGATGTCATCGAAGCGCAAGGCCAGCACATCGGCAAGAGAGGTCAGTTCTATGGCCATCGCGATCTCCGGGACCGGGCAAGCAATAACGGCTTGGCGGGCGGGCGCAAGTGGGGCGGGGTGTCAGCCCTTGGCCAGTCTGGCGTGGCAGGGGCAGGTGACCAGATGATCGTTCACCATGCCCGTCGCCTGCATGAAGGCATAGACGATGGTGGGGCCGCAAAAGCTGAACCCCTCGGCCTTGAGCGCCTTGGACATGGCCTGAGAGGTGGCGGTCTGGGCGGGCACCTGCGACAGGCTTTGCCAGTGGTTCTGCTGCACCTTGCCGTCCTGAAACCCCCAGATGAAAGGCGCAAATCCTTCGCGCTGTTCGATGCGCAGATAGGATTGCGCCGCGCGGATGGTGCCTTCGATCTTGCCGCGATGGCGCACGATTCCGGGGTTTGCCAGCAGGCGGGCGACATCCTCTTCGCCCCAATGGGCAATGATCTCGGGGCGGAAGCCTGCGAAGGCCTGCCGGAAATTGTCACGCTTTTTCAGGATCGTGATCCAGCTCAGTCCGGCCTGAAAGCCATCGAGGATCAGCTTTTCCCACAGGGCGCGGCCATCGCGTTCGGGCACGCCCCATTCATGATCATGGTAATCCACGTAAATCTGTTCCGTGCCGCACCAGCCGCAGCGCGTTTGTGCCCCGCCGTCCATGTCCCGCCCCCGTTGTCGCCGCAGGCCCGCGCATGGCGGGCCGATTGGCGACAATTGGAACAAAATGCGAAACTTTACGCAAGCTTTACCCCGCTGGCGGCATCTTCGGCCGGTAGGAAGCGAAGGGGGTGCGGTATGGCGCAAGACGGGTTCCCGCCAGAGGAGGTGCCGCCGACGATGGCCAGCCCCCTTGTCTATGCGGTGTCGCAAAATGATCGGCAGACCATCGCGATGGTGCGCGAGGCGCTGCGCACGGGCCGCTTGCGGCTGGCCTATCAGCCGGTTGTGCTGTCGGCCGATACGGGCCGCATCGCCTTTCACGAAGGGCTGATGCGGGTGCTGGACCCGACGGGGCGCACGATTCCGGCGCGCGATTTCATGGGCGCGGTCGAGGCGCAGGACATTGGCCGCGAAATCGACTGCGCCGCGCTGACGATGACGCTGGCCACGCTGGTGCGCGAGCCGCAGGTGCGGCTGTCGGTGAACATGTCGGCACGGTCCATCGGCTACCCCAAATGGCTGTCGATCCTGCGCAATGCCCTGCGCAAACATGCCGGACTGGGAGAGCGGCTGATCCTCGAGGTCACCGAAAGCTCGGCCATGCTGGTGCCGGAACTGGTGGTCGCCTTCATGCGGGATCTGCAGGCCGACGGGGTAGCCTTTGCGCTGGACGATTTCGGGGCGGGCTATACCGCCATCCGCTATTTCAAGGATTTCTCCTTCGACATCCTGAAGATTGACGGGCAGTTCATCCGCAACATCCATGCCGACCCCGACAATCAGGTGCTGACGGCGGCGCTTCTGGCGATCGGGCGGCAGTTTGACATGCTGTGTGTCGCGGAATCGGTCGAAACGCTGGCCGATGCCACCTATCTGCAGGCGCTGGGCGTGGATTGCCAGCAGGGCTATCTGTTCGGCGCGCCCACGCTTCAGCCCGATTTCAGCGGGGCTGCCGCGCGCCGCACGGCCTGACGGCGGATATCTTGACGCAGGGTCAGATTGGTGACGCAAGAATCTTGCGCTTTGCGGCACAGCGGCTTAGGTCAAAAGAGAAGGCAGGGGAAGGCCCGCTGCCGCCTTGGCCAAGGGAGAAAGATCACATGACCAATGTCGTAATCGTTGCTGCAGGGCGCACCGCGGTTGGCAGCTTCAACGGCGCTTTTGCCAATGTGCCGGCGCATGATCTGGGGGCCGCCGTGATCGCGGGCGTGATCGAACGCGCGGGCATCGACAAGGCCGAGGTGGAAGAAACCATTCTGGGGCAGGTGCTGACCGCGGGTCAGGGCCAGAATCCGGCGCGGCAGGCCCATATCAAGGCCGGTCTTGCGAAAGAGGCGAGCGCATGGTCGCTCAACCAGGTCTGCGGGTCGGGCCTGCGGGCGGTGGCCTTGGGCGCGCAGCATGTGCAACTGGGCGATGCGCGCATCGTGGTCGCCGGCGGTCAGGAAAACATGAGCCTTGCCCCCCATGTCGCGCATCTGCGGGCGGGGCAGAAGATGGGCGATCTGAACTTCATCGACAGCATGATCCGCGACGGGCTTTGGGATGCCTTCAACGGCTATCACATGGGCCAGACCGCCGAGAATGTTGCCAACCAGTGGCAGATTTCGCGCGACATGCAGGACGAATTCGCGCTGGCCAGCCAGAACAAGGCCGAAGCCGCGCAAAAGGCGGGCAAGTTCAAGGACGAGATCATCGGCTACACCGTCAAGACCCGCAAGGGCGACATCGTGGTGGATCAGGACGAATACATCCGCCACGGCGCGACGCTGGACAGCATGGCCAAACTGCGCCCCGCCTTCACCAAGGATGGCACTGTCACGGCGGGCAATGCCTCGGGCCTGAACGACGGGGCGGCGGCGGTGCTGCTGATGACCGAGGAAGAGGCTGCCAAGCGCGGGCTGACCGTGATTGCGCGCATCGCCTCCTATGCGACCGCCGGGCTTGATCCGTCGATCATGGGTGTGGGGCCGATCCACGCCTCGCGCAAGGCGCTGCAAAAGGCGGGCTGGTCGGTGGGCGACCTCGATCTGGTCGAGGCGAACGAGGCCTTTGCCGCACAGGCCTGTGCCGTGAACAAGGACATGGGCTGGAACCCCGAGATCGTGAACGTCAACGGCGGCGCGATTGCCATCGGCCACCCGATCGGGGCCTCGGGCTGCCGCATCCTGAACACGCTGCTGCATGAAATGGCGCGGCGCGATGCCAAGAAGGGCCTTGCCACGCTGTGCATCGGCGGCGGCATGGGCGTTGCCATGTGCCTTGAGCGCTGATCGGTTTTATTGCTGCGATTGCAAAATGGGCGCGCAATAATCTTGCGCGCCCATCGTGTTGACGATACGTATATTTCAAGAAATGCCAGATAAGGAGGATACCATGGCGCGTGTTGCATTGGTTACGGGGGGGTCGCGCGGGATTGGCGCGGCGATTTCCGTAGCGCTCAAGGCCGCTGGCTATACTGTTGCCGCCAATTACGCCGGCAATGACGAGGCTGCGGCCAAGTTCACCGCCGAAACCGGGATCAAGACCTACAAGTGGTCGGTTGCCGACTATGACGCCTGCGCCGAAGGCATCAAGCAGGTGGAGGCCGATCTGGGCCCGGTCGACGTGCTGGTGAACAATGCAGGCATCACGCGCGACGCCATGTTCCACAAGATGACCCCCGCCCAGTGGAAAGAGGTGATCGACACCAACCTGACAGGGCTGTTCAACATGACCCATCCGCTGTGGTCGGGGATGCGTGACCGCAAGTTTGGCCGCGTCATCAACATCTCGTCGATCAACGGGCAGAAAGGGCAGGCGGGGCAGGCCAACTACTCCGCCGCGAAATCGGGCGATCTGGGCTTTACCAAGGCGCTGGCGCAAGAAGGCGCACGCGCGGGCATCACCGTGAACGCGATCTGCCCGGGCTATATCGGCACCGAAATGGTGCGCGCGATTGACGAGAAGGTGCTGAACGAGCGCATCATCCCGCAAATCCCCGTGGGGCGTCTGGGCGAGCCCGAGGAAATCGCGCGCTGCGTGGTCTTTCTGGCCGCCGAGGAAGCGGGCTTCATCACCGGTGCCACGATCAGCGCGAATGGCGGCCAGTTCTTCGTCTGATCCGGCGCGAAAAAAGAAAGGGCCGTCCCGATCGGGGCGGCCCTGTTCTGTCAGGCTTTTGCCACGCCGCGCAAAGCAGGCTTGCGGCGGAAAAAGCTGATGATGCTATGCATCAGGTCTGCCATCGCCTGCGCACGCAACTGGCGCGCTTCACGCATGATGGCATCGTGGTCAATCTTTACGCTTTGTTCCGACATCGGACATTTCCTTTTGGATCTGTCCTCCCTGCCCTGAAAAATGCCTGTTGCGACAGGTGTTTGCAACAAAAGAGTCCATGCGTTTTCTGCATTGCCGCTGCCCGCAAACTGCAAGCGCGGGGCTTGACCTTGGCCTGCCGCTGGCATCAGGTCGGCGGGGAAAAGCATCGGACAGAGGCAGCATCGTGACGACAGGACGGGCCACGGCCATCGGGTTTTCCGCCATTCTGATGTGGGCGCTGTTGGCGCTTTTCACCATCGGCTCGGCTCCGGTGCCGCCTTTTCTGCTCAATGCGCTGTGCTTTGGCATCGGGGGCGGGATCGGCCTGATCTGGACAGCGCGGCGGGGGTTCGGTGTGCTGCGGGGCGTTCCGTGGAAGGTCTATGCCTTCGGCACGCTGGGGCTGTTCGGTTATCATTTCCTCTATTTCACCGCCTTTCGCATCGCGCCTACTGCCGAGACAGGGCTGATCGCCTATCTGTGGCCGCTGTTCATCGTGCTGTTTTCCGGCCTGCTTCCCGGCGAGCGGTTGCGCCCGCTGCATATCGTCGGCGCGCTGATCGCCTTTGGCGGGGCGGCGCTGATCGTGCTGCGGGGCGGGGTCGATCCGGGTGGCGCCTCGGCCCCCGGCCTGCTTTTGGGCTTTGCCTGCGCGATCACATGGGCGGCCTATTCGGTGGTATCGCGCCGCTTGGGCGAGGTGCCGACCGAAACGGTCACCGTGTTCTGCCTTGCGACGGCGGTGCTGTCGCTGGTGGCACATCTGGCGCTGGAACAGACGGTCTGGCCTGACGGGGCCCTGGGCTGGCTGGCGGTGCTGGCCTTGGGGCTTGGCCCGGTGGGGGCGGCGTTTTTCACATGGGACATCGGGATGAAAAAAGGCGACATCCAGCTTCTGGGTGTCGCCTCTTATGCTGCGCCCTTGTTGTCGACGCTGGCGCTGATTGCCGCCGGAATCACGCCCGCAACCCCCGTCATCGGTGTGGCGGCTGTGCTGATCGCGGGCGGTGCTGCCTTGGCAGCGCGCGCCAGCGCCGCCAAGGCAAAATCAACCTGAGATCACGCCTGCATCAGGCGGGTGATTTCCTCTTTCAATTTCATTTTCTGCTTTTTCATATCCGCGATTTTCAGAGCATCCGTTGCCGGACTGCGCTGCTCACGCTCCACCTGTTCCGAGAGGTGCTCATGCTTGCGGCGCAGTTCCTGCAGGTGCGAAGCAACGGTCATCTTAACCCTCCTGTAATCGGTTCCAATATGACGATTGCACCACAAGACCCGAGTCGTGTCGCCCAAAATCGACAGAAAGGTCACAGGCTTTGCCGCAAAATCAGCGAAATCGCGCCAAAAGCTCGCCGCCATCGCGCAAAACCGCACTCGCCTCTGGCGTGTAATTCTCGCGGTCGCCGTCATGGGCTGGCCCTGCGTGCAGCACCAGCGGGGCCAGCAGGCGGAACGGGCCGCGCCCGCCCTTGCGCGCCTGCACGATGATGCGCGGCGCGGCGCGGTCAACGCGGGGGGCCAGCGGCAGGACAGAAATGGACCCGAGCTTGCCCGCCCCCGCCAGAACCGCAGGCAGGCCATCGGCCCCGCAGATCAGCGTCAGCCAGCCACCGGGGGCAAGACGGCGCGCCCCTGCCTGCACCCAGTCTGACAGCGGCAGGTCTACCTGCATCGCCCGCGCGCGTTCGGGCACGGGGGAGCGGGTGCCCGTGGGCGGGTAATAGGGCGGGTTCATGATGACATGGTCGAAATCCATGCGCAGCGCGGCGGGCATCTGCGCCAGATCGCCGTCATGCACCTGCAACTCTATGCCGTTGCGGGCGGCATTGCGGCGGGCAAGGTCGGCGTATCCGGCCTGCACTTCCAGCCCCCAGAGCCGCACCGCAGGCACCCGCACCGCAAGGCACAGGCTGGCCGCCCCGGCGCCGCAGCCGATGTCGAGCACCCGTTCCCCCGCCCGCGCGGGGCAGGCGGCGGCCAGCAGCACAGGGTCTGTCGCGGCGCGATAGCCTTTGGCGGGTTGCAGCAAGGTCAGCTTGCCGCACAGAAACTTGTCATCTGTCAGATCGGCATCGTCGAACATTGCGGCTCTGTCGCGCTATTGGCCAAGGTCTATGTCATTGTCGCGCAGGACGCTGCGCGCCAGAAAAAGATCCTGATCGCGCACCATCAGGCGGCGCGGCAATATTCCAAGGCTTCCGTCAAGGATGCTCATGTGGACGTCCATTTCAAAGGTCGCTATACCCTCGCCCTGAAGCAGGGCTTGCGCATAGGCGATCACCGTAACATCTGTGGTGCGGAGGAGCTCTTTCATGGGTCCAGATTTATGGCCTTTTCCACGGAAAGGCGAGAGTGGAGCAGACAGGGGATGAGTTTGGATCAGATCGCAGCAGGACCGTCCCCGAAAAAGCCGCAGGAACGGCTGACGGAGTGGCTTGCGGGCGATATGGAAGCGGTGAACCAGCTGATCCGCGCCCGTATGGCCAGCGAACATGCGCCGCGAATCCCGGAAGTGACCGCGCATCTGATCGAGGCGGGCGGCAAGCGCCTGCGGCCCATCCTGACGCTGGCAGCGGCGCGGATGTGTGGCTATGGCGGCCCGTTCCATGTGCATCTGGCCGCGACGGTGGAATTCATCCACACCGCCACGCTGCTGCATGACGATGTGGTAGACGAAAGCCGCCAGCGGCGCGGGCGGCCGACGGCCAACCTGCTGTGGGACAACAAGTCGAGCGTGCTGGTAGGCGATTACCTCTTTGCCCGCAGCTTCCAGTTGATGACCGAAACCGGCAACATGCGGGTGCTGGCCATCCTGTCCAATGCCTCGGCGGTGATTGCCGAAGGCGAGGTTCTGCAACTGACCGCCGCACAGGATCTGCGCACGGACGAGGCGGTTTACCTCAAGGTCGTGCGCGGCAAGACGGCGGCGCTGTTTTCGGCGGCCACCGAGGTGGGCGGCGTGATCGCGGGGGCGGGGCAGGCGCAGGTGCAGGCGCTTTACGACTATGGCGATGCGCTGGGGATTGCCTTCCAGATCGTGGATGACCTGCTCGATTATGGCGGCACCGATGCGGTGATCGGCAAGAACACCGGCGACGATTTCCGCGAACGCAAGCTGACGCTGCCGGTCATCAAGGCGGTGGCGAAAGCCTCGGCCGAGGAACATGCGTTCTGGCAGCGCGTGATCGAAAAGGGCGACCAGCGCGAGGGCGATCTGGACCATGCCCGCGCGCTGATGGACCGGCATGGCGCGATGGAGGCGGCGCGGCAGGATGCGCTGGCCTGGGCGCGCAAGGCGCGTGCCGCGCTGGACCCGCTGCCCGCGCATGAGTTGCGCGACATGCTGGCCGATCTGGCCGATTATGTGGTCGAGCGGATCAGCTGAGCAGCCGCGCCGCCGCCACCCACCAGCCCGGCTGGGCGGATTGAAGCGCCCGCGCGGCAGTCTGGGCCGATGCCGCATCGGCAAAGAGGCCGAAGCAGGTCGCGCCCGACCCTGACATCCGCGCCAGTAGGCAACCCGTCTGCGCGCCCAGTGCCGCCGTCGTGGTGCCGATGGGGGGGGCCAGCGCAAGGGCGGCGGCCTCCATGTCATTGCGCTGGCCGTGCAGAAATGCCGCAAGCGCCTCGGCGGTGCGCAAGGCGGGCAGGGCGGCGGGCATCGGCGGATTGTCCTTGCGGGACAGTCCGCGGAACACCGCCGGTGTGGCCACCGCCACACCCGGATTGGCCAGCACCAGCCACGCCTTTGGCATGTCCGGCACCGGGGTCAGCACCTCGCCCACGCCCTGCATGCGCACGGGTCTGCCCTTGAGGCACACCGGAACATCGGCGCCCAGTGTCAGCACCTCGGCCTCGGTGGGCAGCGGGCGAGCCGACAGGCGCGCCAGCGCGCGCAGCGCAGCGGCGGCATCGGCAGAGCCGCCCCCGATGCCCGAGGCCACCGGAAGCCGCTTTTCCAGCGTGATCGCCGCAGGCACCCCCATCAGCCGTGCCGCGCGCAGCACAAGATTGTCGTCGCTGGGCGGCAGCGCCGCCGCCTGCGGGCCGCTGATCTCCAGCCGCAGGCTGTCGGCG
The DNA here is from genome assembly GCF_010915705.1 of Pseudotabrizicola algicola. Lineage (GTDB taxonomy): Bacteria > Pseudomonadota > Alphaproteobacteria > Rhodobacterales > Rhodobacteraceae > Pseudotabrizicola > Pseudotabrizicola algicola. The sequence continues at coordinate 234,484 of NZ_JAAIKE010000002.1, read as the reverse complement.
GCGCGCACCGTGATCTGGTCGCCCACATCGGCGAACACCACCAGCGAATCGAGCAGGTGATAGCCATCGGCGCGCTGCCCCGTGACATGCAGGGTCAGGTTGATCTTTGCAGGGGCGAATTCGGTGCAGTCCGCGCCAGGCTCAGTTGCCATTCGGCACCGCAGTCAGGGGCGGGGCGCCTTCTTCGGCCAGAACCGCATCCAGACCGATTTCCAGCTTGCGGCGGATGCGCACGGCGTCCTTTTCCTCGGGGTCGAAGGACAGGGCGCGGCGCCATTGGAAGCGGGCCTCGAGCTGCCGCCCGACGGCCCAATACACATCGCCCAGATGGTCGGTCACCACCGGATCGACGGGTTCCAGCAGGCTGGCGCGTTCCATCTGCGGCAGCGCGTCCTCATAGCGGCCAAGGCGGAAATAGGCCCATGCCAGACTGTCGATGATATAGCCCGCATCGGGCCGTGCCGCGACCGCGCGCTCGATCATCTCCAGCGCCTCTTCAAGGTTTTCGCCACGGTCGACAAAGCTGTAGCCCAGATAGTTCAGCACCTGCGGCTGGTCGGGGTTCAGTTCCAGCGCCTTGCGGAAATCGGCCTCGGCCTTGTCCCATTGGTTTGACCGTTCGAAGGCCACGGCGCGGGCGTAGAACAGGCCCCAATGCCGCTCGGCCGGCACGTCCACCAAGGCCACTGCGGCGTCATAGGCGGCGGCGGCTTCCTCGAACCGCTCGACGCGGCGCAGGGTGTCCCCATAGGCCATGCGCACCATCAGAAGGTCAGGGTGGCTTTGGGTCAGCGCCCTGAGCGCCTCGAGCGCGGCATCGGTCTGGCCTTGCGCCATCAGCGTGGCGCTGCGCCCGATCTCGGCGGCGTGAAAGCTGGGGTGGTCGGCGGGCAAGAGCGCGTAGGTTTCGCCCGCGAGATCATATTGGCGCAACTGTTCCAGCAGCCCCGCAGACAGCAGCAGCGCCTCGGCGTGGTTCGGTTTCAGGTCGAGCGCGGCGCGGGAATAGAGCAGCGTGTAGCCATCTTCGGCCTCGCCGTTCAGCGCCACGGCGACGGTAAAGAACACCTCGGCGATGCCGTCCTTGGCATTTTGCACCACGTCAAAGGCCAAGGGCGGGTCGGCCTCCAGCGCTGCGCGCAGTGCCGAAATCTCGGGGTCAGGGTCCGAGCCGAAGCCCCGGTCCAGCAGGGCAAGCGCCTCGTCGAACTTTTCAAGCTGGCTCAGGATCTGCGCGTGGGCGATGACGCCGCGACGGTTCACCACCAGCGGCCCCTCGGCGCGGCCCGACAGAATGTCATCGGCCCCTTCGAAATCGCCCACCGCCGCCAGCGCCAGCGCCTTGTGATAGAGGCCGAAGGCCTTCAGCCCTTCGGTGGCGGCAATCGCATCGAAGGCCGCCACGGTTTCCGACATGCGACCCTTGCCGAACTCGGCCCATGCAAGGACCAGATCATCCAAAAGATTGCCGATCTTGCGGCTTTCCGGCACGGCCAGCAGGGCATCATAGTTTTCGGCCTGCACATCGCGCACCATCAGGGCAATGCTGGCCCCGATGCTTCGCCCCCCTTGCCCGGTCAGGCGCGCGGCGGCCTCCGCAGCCTTCGGGAAATCTCCGGTCCCGATGAAAGACAGCACCGCCCCCTCGAGCAGGCCCGGATTGTCGGGGGTCGACTCCAGCGCGCGCGCGAACCAGAAGGCCCCTTCGCGGAAGTTGCTTTGCGCCGCTGCCGAGCGCGCCGCAAGATAGGCCCCGGCATCGCCCGGTGCGGTCGCGGTCTGCGGGGCCGGATCGGTCTGCGCGGGCAATGTGGCCGGATGGAGCGACATCAGGCCCGCCAGCACTAGGGCAGTCAGGCGGGGCGGCAGGGGGTGGGTCATCTGGTCACTTTTCATAGGAAAGATACCGCAAAGCTAGCCGCCGCCCGCAGCGCTGGCAATGGCAGGGGACGGTCTGTCGCTATGATCGCGCAAATGTCAGAGAAAACGCACCACCGCCACCGCAGCCGCCGCCAGCAGGGGCAGCCCGATGAGCAGGAGAGGCGCGTTGAGCCATTGCCGCGACGGTGCCACCGTCAGCGCCGGATAGACCAGCGGCCAGCGTCCGGTCTGCGCCGCCTGTGCCAAAGTGGTGACCGAAAGCGGCAGGCGCACCCCGAACAGCAGCGGCGGCGCAAAGGGCCAGCCGGGGCGGCGCACCCTTGCCTCGTCGCGGGAATGGAAGCGCGGCTCCAGCCCCGTCAGGTCCACCCGGAATTCGGCGGCGAATGCGTCGAGGAACGCATCTGCCGCCGCGCCGTCCAGATCGAGCGCCGGCAGCACATCGGCCTGCTCTGCCGTCGTCAGCCGCCGCCCGGTCCGGCGCTCGATAAACACCAGAATGTCTTCGCGCCCCGGCCCGTTCATGCCGCCTCACATGTTCGGATAGTTCGGCCCGCCCGCACCTTGCGGCGTGGTCCAGACGATGTTCTGCGACGGGTCCTTGATGTCGCAGGTCTTGCAGTGCACGCAGTTCTGGAAGTTGATGACAAAGCGCGGGTCCTTGCCCTCTTCGGCCACCACCTCGTAGACCCCCGCCGGGCAATAGCGCTGCGCAGGTTCGGCATATTTCGGCAGGTTCACCGCGATCGGGATCGACGGGTCTTTCAGCTTCAGATGCGCAGGCTGCGCCTCGTCATGGTTGGTAAAGCTGTAGGCCACGTTGGTCAGACGGTCGAAGGACAGCTTGCCATCTGGCTTGGGATAGTCGATCGGCGCGAAATCCTTGGCCAGTCCGGTGGCGGCGGCGTCGGATTTGCCATGCTTGAGCGTGCCGAACAGCGAAAAGCCGAGCGTGTTGGTCCACATGTCCAGACCGCCGCCCATCAGGCTGGCGACGAGGCCGTATTTCGACCACAAGGGCTTGACGTTGCGCACCTTCTTCAGATCGCGGCCAATCGCGCCGCCGCGCACCTCGGACTCATAGGCGGCCAGCTCGTCGCCCTGACGCCCGGCCTTGATCGCGGCATGCGCCGCCTCGGCTGCGGCCTTGCCCGACAGCATGGCATTGTGGTTGCCCTTGATGCGCGGCACGTTGACCATGCCCACCGAGCAGCCCAGCAGGGCCACACCGGGGGCCACCATCTTGGGCATCGACTGCCAGCCGCCTTCGGAAATCGCCCGCGCGCCGTAAGCCACCCGTTTGCCGCCCGCCAGCAGGTCGGCCACCATCGGATGATGCTTGAAACGCTGGAACTCCATATAGGGGTAAAGATGCGGGTTCTCGTAGTTCAGGTGCACCACGAAACCCACATAAACCTGATTGTTTTCCAGATGATAGATGAAAGACCCGCCGCCCGCGTTCTTGCCCAGCGGCCAGCCCATCGTATGCGTCACCGTGCCAAGCTTGTGCTTGGCGGGGTCGATCTCCCAGATCTCTTTCATGCCAAGGCCGTATTTCTGCGGGCAATGGCCTTTGGACAGCTGGTAGCGGTCGATCACCTGCTTGGCGAGGCTGCCGCGCACGCCTTCGGACAGGAACACGTATTTGCCCAAGAGCTCCATGCCCGGCTCATAGCCCGCCCCGGGTTCCCCGGTTGCCGGATCGCGCCCGAATTCGCCCGCCACCACACCGGCCACGCGGTCGCCGTCAAACACCAGCTCGCTGCACGACATGCCGGGGAAGATCTCGACGCCCAGCCCCTCGGCCACGCCCGCCATCCAGCGGCAGACATTGGCCATCGACACGATGTAGTTGCCGTGGTTGTTCATCAGCGGCGGCATCGGGAAGTTGGGGATGCGGATCTGCCCCGCAGGCCCGAGCATGTAGAAATTGTCTTCCTGCACCAGCGTCTTGATCGGCGCACCCATGCTGCGCCAGTCGGGCAGCAGCGCATCGAGGCCCGACGGGTCCAGCACCGCCCCCGACAGGATATGCGCGCCCACTTCCGAGCCCTTTTCCAGCACCACGACCGACAGATCGGCATCCAGTTGCTTGAGCCGGATCGCCGCCGACAGGCCAGCCGGACCCGCGCCGACGATGACGACGTCATATTCCATCTTTTCGCGTGTTATCTGGCTCATCTTTCGTCTCCGCTGACGGGCGCGGCCCGTTCTGATCGCTTGATTTTGCTGGCCTCGTCATTGCCCGATGGCAGGGACACGGTCAACCATAACGCAACATCACATTGCCGCAATGCAGCGTCGCCGCAACTTTATGTCTTGACGGCGTAGCGCCCCCGCAGCGCGGGTGGTGGTGCCTGAGCGACAAGCTGCCCACACAAAGCGCCATCCCCCCTTGCAATTCGTGCCGCCTTCCGTTTGGGTGATCTTCATATAGTGACGGGCCATGGCCCCCCACAGGGGCCGTGGCCTCCCTTTTCGTGGAAGATGGACGATGGAAAAGATCCCGATGACCCGTGGCGGCTTCGATGCTCTGGATGAAGAGCTGAAAACCCTCAAATCGGTGGAACGCCCTGCTGTGATCCGTGCCATCGCCGAAGCCCGCGAACACGGCGATCTGTCGGAAAATGCCGAATACCATTCCGCCCGCGAAAAGCAGTCCTTCATCGAAGGGCGCATCAAGGAGCTGGAAGGCATCCTCTCGCTGGCCGAGGTGATCGACCCGACCAAACTGTCCGGCTCGATCAAGTTCGGCGCGACGGTGGTTCTGGTCGACGAAGACACCGACGAGGAACGCAAATACCAGATCGTCGGCGAGACAGAGGCCGATATCGAGCGCGGCCTGCTGAACATCCGCTCGCCCTTGGCGCGCGCGCTGATCGGCAAGGAGGAAGGCGACAGCGTCGAGGTGAAAACCCCCGGCGGTGACCGCAGCTACGAAGTGGTAAGCATTCGTTACGTCTGATCCCCGGAGCGCAACGAGGCACCCATGCCCGAACCTGACGACAAGCCCATCGACTTCGCGCTGAACGCCCGCCCGGAAGAGCCACGCTTTACCGTGACCGAAACCGTGGCCGCAGGGCTGGCGGTGGTCTGGGTGGTGGCGGTGGTGATCTATGTGATGAACGCCCCCGAAGGCAGCGGCGTGCCGGGTCTGGTGATGACGCTGCTGGTGGTGTTCCTGCCGCTCGCGCTGATCTGGGCCGCCGTCACCACGCTGCGCTCTGTCCGGGTGTTGCGGGCAGAGGCGGCGCGGTTGCAGGCGACGGTCGATGCGATGCGCACCGCCTATGTGAACGCGCAGCGCAACGGGACGGCGGGCCTGCGCCCCTCGGTCGAGAAAAAGCTGGATGATATCGCGCGGCAGACCGAAACCGCGCTGGCCACCTTCACCTCGCGCCGCGATGCCGGGCTGACGCAGCCTTCGGCCGACCGCAAGGCGGCGCTCGTGGCTCCGCCCGCCCCCGCGCCTGCCGAGGAACAGCCGGGCCTTGCGCTTGGCACCCCTGCCGAATCGCTGCGCCCGCCCCTTTCGGTGGCCGATTTCATCCGCGCGCTGCAATTCCCTGAAAACCCCGATGACCGCGAAGGCTTTCGCGCGCTGCGGCTGGCGCTGGAAGATCGTGATGTCGCCAAGCTGATCCGCGCGGCGCAGGATGTGCTGACCCTGATGAGTCAGGAAGGCATCTACATGGACGACCTGCGCCCCGACCGCGCCCGCCCCGAGCTGTGGCGGCGCTTTGCGGCAGGGGAGCGCGGGCGCGGCATTGCGGCGATTGGCGGGGTGCGGGATCGGTCCTCGCTGGCGCTGACAGCGGGGCGGATGCGCGAAGACCCGGTGTTCCGCGACGCGGGCCACCATTTCCTGCGCACCTTCGACCGCATGTTCCAGCAGTTCGAGAAGAACGCGACCGATGCCGAGATTTCCGAACTGGCCGATACCCGCACCGCCCGCGCCTTCATGCTGTTCGGGCGGGTGATGGGTGTGTTCGACTAGTCGCGCGGGGCTGCAGCGCGGCGCAGGCGGTCATTGATCGCGCGGCCAAGCCCCGTTTCCGGCACTGGCGCAAAGGCGATGCGCCCGCCCGCTCCGGCCAGAACATCGGCATCGCGCAGGGTCTGGAACAGCGCCGCCCCCGCCTCGATCAGATCGCCCTTCGGCGACAGCGACAGTGCGGCACCCACGCAATCGGGGCCGAAACCGACCCAGACCTCACCCGCCGCAGGGGCGGTGACGTTCAGCCGCACCCCCGCCTCGGGCGCGTAATGGCTGGCCAACTGGCCGGGGGCGTTGGGTTTATGCGCATCGCCCCCGCTGCCGATCGGCCCCAGCATCGCCTCCAGCGCCTCCAGCGGAACGCCGCCGGGGCGCAAAAGCAGGGGCGCGCCCTCCAGCCCCAGAATGGTGGATTCCACCCCCACCGCGCAGGGGCCGCCATCGAGGATCGCATCGATCCGCCCGCCCAGACCTTGGCGCACATGTTCGGCCCGCGTGGGCGAGACACGGCCCGAGGGGTTGGCCGAAGGCGCGGCCAGCGGCCCGCCAAAGGCCCCGATCAGCGCCTGCGCCACAGGATGCGCGGGGCATCGGATAGCCACCGTCGGCAGGCCGGCGGTCACCAAGGGCGACAGGCCCGACCCTTCGCGCAGCGGCAAGACCAGCGTCAGCGCGCCGGGCCAGAAGGCCGCCGCCACTGCCCGCGCGCGGTCATCGAACACCGCCAGCCGCTCGGCCATCTCCGGCCCGGTGACATGGGCGATCAGCGGGTTGAAGGCGGGCCGCGCCTTGGCGGCAAAAATGCGCGCCACCGCCGCCCCGTTCATCGCATCGCCCGCCAGCCCGTAGACGGTTTCGGTCGGCATCGCCACCAGTCCGCCCACCCGCAAGAGCGCCGCCGCCCTGGCAATGCCGTCTTCCGTGGGTGACAGGTCTTGGGTGATCGGGCTCATGTGACGCAGCGTATGGCTTGAGAGGTCGGCCCCCTTGGCTAACCTATGGCCTACGCCCATACGCCGGACCGTTGCCTTTGCCAAGGCAACCCGCCCTGAACCGAGGTTTTGATGCCCTATCGCGCCCCCCTGTCCGATCTGCGTTTCCTGCTCGACCATGTTGTCGGCTTTACTCAGGTCGCCGCCACCGACCGTTTTGCCGAAGCCACGCCGGAAACGGTGGATGCCGTGCTGACCGAGGCGGGGCGTCTGGCGGCAGAGGTGCTGGCCCCGGTGAACCGCGCCGGTGACAAGGTGCCGGCACGGCTGGAAAACGGGGTGGTGCGCACCTCTCCGGGGTTTGCCGAGGCGTATCGGGCGATTGCCGAGGGCGGCTGGGTGGCCATCGGGGCAGGGGCCGCGCATGGCGGCATGGGCCTGCCGCTGACGCTGGCCAGCGCGGTGAACGAGATGTTCTCGGGGGCCTGCCTGTCGCTGCAACTGAACCCGCTCTTGACGCAAGGCCAGATCGAGGCGCTGGAACATCACGCCAGCGATGATCTGAAAGCCACCTATCTGCCCAAGCTGATCTCGGGCGAATGGAACGGCACCATGAACCTGACAGAGCCGCAGGCCGGGTCTGACGTCGGCGCGCTGCGGTCCAAGGCGGAACCGAACGGCGATGGCAGCTATGCGATCAGCGGGCAGAAGATCTACATCACATGGGGGGATTCGGATTTTCAGGCCAATACCATCCATCTGGTGCTGGCCCGCCTGCCCGATGGCGCGCCCGGCACGGCGGGCATCAGCCTGTTTCTGGTGCCGAAGTTCCTGCCCGATGCAGATGGAAACCCTGGCCCGCGCAACAGCCTTTCGGTCGTCAGCCTTGAACACAAGCTGGGCATCCACGGCAGCCCGACCTGCGTGATGCAGTTTGACGGGGCCAAGGGCTGGCTGGTGGGCGCTGCGCACAAGGGCATGGCGGCGATGTTCACCATGATGAACAACGCCCGTCTGGGTGTGGGCATGCAAGGCGTGGGCGTCGCCGAAGCGGCCTACCAGCAGGCGCTCGATTACGCGATGACGCGCGTGCAGGGCCGCACCGCCAGCCCCGAAATCCCCGCCATCATCGGCCATGCCGATGTGCGCCGGATGCTGGCGACGATGAAGGCGCAGGTCTATTCCGCCCGCGCCATCGGCCTGTCCTGCGCGGTCGCCATCGACATGGCGCAGGCCACCGGCGAGGCCGGGTGGAAGGCCCGCGCCGCCTTCCTGACCCCGATTGCCAAGGCATATGGCACCGATGTCGGGGTTGCCGTCGCCTCGGAAGGGGTGCAGGTTCACGGCGGCATGGGCTTCATCGAGGAAACTGGCGCCGCGCAATTCCTGCGTGACGCCCGCATCACCCCGATTTACGAAGGCACGAACGGCATTCAGGCGATGGACCTTGTGGCGCGCAAGATGATGGACAATGGCGAGGCCGCCTTCCGGCTTTTGCGCGAGATCGAGATGGGGGCGCAGACCGCCCGCGCCAGCCTGCCCGATCTGGCCGAAGATGTCTGGCAGGCCTGCGAATCGCTGCGCGAGGCGACCGAAGCGTTGCTGGCGCAAGACCTGACCGACCGTTTTGCCGGTGCGGTGCCCTATCTGCGCGCCTTTGCGCTGGTTCTGGGCGGGCATTTCCACCTGAAATCCGCGCTGGCCGATGGCGGCACCGGCCCGCGCAGTGCGCTGGCGCGGGTGGCGGTGAAACGGCTCTTGCCCGAATACACGGGGCTGCTGGCGCAGATGCGTGAAGGCGCGGGCGATCTTTACGCGCTCTCGCCCGAAGATCTGGCGGCATGACCGCGGCGGGCGCATCGGGCATCCGGCATCCGTTTCCCGAACCGCCCGCCGAGGGCTGCGCCACCGAGGTGGCCCCCGGCATCCTGTGGATGCGCCTTCCGCTGCCGATGACGCTCGATCATGTGAACGTCTACGCGCTGGATGACGGGACTGGCTGGACGCTGATCGACACCGGTATGGACACGAGGCGCAGCCGTGCGATCTGGGGGCGGCTGCTGGCTGGCCCCTTGGCGGGCCGTCCGGTGGCCCGTGTCATCGTCACCCATCACCACCCCGACCATGTGGGCCTTGCGGGCTGGTTTCAGGCGCAGGGGGCAGAACTTCTGATGCCGCGCACCGCGTGGCTTTATGCGCGCATGCTGGTGCTGGACGAACAGCCCGTCCCCCCGCCCGAGGCGCAGCTTTTCTATCGGCGCGCCGGATTGTCCGCAGCGGAACTTGCCGAACGCGCCGCCAGCCGCCCCTTCAATTTCTGCGACGTGGTGGCGCCGATGCCGCTCGGCTTTACCGTCCTGCACGAGGGCGGCACGATTCGCATGGGCGGGCGCGACTGGACCATCCGCTTTGGCTCCGGCCATGCGCCAGACCATGCGACCTTCTGGGCGGGCGACCTGATCCTTGGCGGCGATCAGCTTTTGCCCGGTATTTCCGCCAATATCGGCGTCTATCCGACCGAGCCGGAGGGCGATCCGCTGGCCGAATGGCTGGACAGTTGCCGCCGCTTCCAGCCCCTTGCCCGCGACAGCCAGCTCGTGCTGCCCGGCCACAAGCTGCCCTTCACCGGCCTGCCGCTGCGGCTGGTGCAGATGATCGACAACCACATCGGGGCGCTTGACCGTTTGCACGACCATCTGGCCGAACCGCGCAGCGCCGCCGACTGTTTCCTGCCGCTGTTCAAGCGCGAGATCAGCGGCCCCGCGCATGGCATGGCGCTGGTCGAGGCGGTGGCCCATCTGAACCACCTCTTGCATCTGGGCCGCGTTTCGCGCGACCTTTCGCCGGATGGCGCATGGCTGTGGCAAAGGGTGTGACGGATGAAAAAGACCAAGGCGGCGCAGGTGGAAACCCTGCCACCCTCACCCCCGCAAGCCAAGAGCGCGGCGGAATGGGCCTATGAAAGGGTGATCCTTTACCTGCGCAACTTTGAGGCGCAGCTTGATAACGCGCATGAGGTCGCGCTCGGGTTTACCGGATCGGAAGCCGGGATCTTGCAGATCGAGGGTCTCGGGTTCTACGAGCCTGACATCCTGACCTTCTACGGCATCGACGAGGATGGCCAGAAAACCCAGTTGATCCAGCACGTCAGCCAGTTGAACGTAATCCTGCGCGCGGTGCCAAAGCGGCGTCCGGCGGAACCGCCGCGCCGGATCGGCTTTCACCTGCCCTCGGGCTGGACAGGGGGCGATTCCGGCGACGGCTCGGCCTGACCCGCCGCCCCTCGCGCGCACACGCGCGCATCCCCGTGACAGGGCGCGGTGAATCGTTTATCAGCGGGAAAAAGACCAATCAGAGGACGTTACGACATGGCCGAACACAAGCATGGCAGCATGGACATCAAGGCGCAGGAAAAGACCTTTGCAGGGTTCATCCGCATGGTGAGCTGGGGCGCCGGCATCAGCATCGGCATCCTGATTTTCCTCGCCCTCGTGAACGCCTGACACCGCGCATGCACATGGTTCGCCTGATCCTCGCCCTTCTGGCGACGCTGACGCTTGCCGCCTGCGGGGCAGAGCCCAAATGGGCCACCGACGAAGAGGTGGCGCGGGCGCGCTATGTGCACGACGGCCCCGCGTCGATCACGCTTTACACGGTGCTGGCCACCCGCGATGGCTCTGGCGCGCATTCGGGCCTGCTCATCAACGGGTCCGAACGCATCATGTTCGATCCGGCAGGCACATGGTATCACCCGTTCCTGCCGGAACGGAACGATGTGCATTTCGGCATGACACCAAAGATGGTGAACTTCTACATCGACTATCATGCGCGCGAGACATTCGATGTGGTCGAGCAGACCATCATCGTCTCGCCCGGTGTGGCCGAACTGGTGGCGCAGCGGGCGAAAGCCTATGGCGCGGTGCCAAAGGCGCAATGCACGCGGTCGATCTCGGCCATCCTGCGCGAGGTGCCGGGCTTTGAATCGCTACCCTCGACATGGTATCCGGCCAAGTTCATGGAAGCGTTCGGCAAGCTGCCCGGCGTGGCCACCCGCACCATCACCGATACCGATGCCGACAACAACCACGGCGTCCTTATGGTGCAGGTCGGCGATCCGGCGTTGCAGTGACTAGAGCCAAAGCACCGCATAAAGCGTGACCCCGCCCGCAAGGATGGCCCCGATCACGCTGCGGGTGGCAATGCCAACCGCCAGCGTGACCAGCGCCGCCGCCAGCCGCGCGGGGTCTGTCTGCCCGCCCGTTGCTGCAGGCCACAGCACGGCCGGGGCCACCAGCCCCGGCAGGATCGCCACGGCCGTATAGCGCAGCGCGCGGCGCAACCCCTCGGGCAGCGGGCGGTTGCCGAGGACCCCCAGAAAGGACAGCCGGATCACATAGGTGCCGATCGCCAGCACCGGCAGCACGATCCAGAAGGTCAGCGGATCAATCTTCATGGCCTGCCTGCCCTTTCCCTGTCAGCGCCACCTCGGCTCCGGCCCCCGCCGCCATCGCCAGCACCGCCGCGAGCAAAAGGCCGGTGCCATAGGGCAGGCCCGCAAACAGCAGCGCCGCGATGATCGACACCGCCGCCGCCACCACATGCGGGATACTGCGCAGCATCGGCGCGCAGATCGCCAGAAAGGTGATCGGCACCGCGAAATCCAGCGCATATTCGGGGGGAATCGCCTCTCCCACCACGGCACCGGCGAAAGAGGCCGCGAACCACAGCGGCGCGATGGGCGCGACGGTGCCGAAGAAGAACGCCACCTTGTCGGCCAAGGGCTGATCGGGCCTGCGCTCGAACTCCATCTGGCTTGCGGCAAAGCTCTGGTCGACCAGAAAATACGCCATCAGGGCCCGCGTGCCGAACCGCGCGCCGCCCAGATGCGGCGTCATCGCCACCGAATACATCACCATCCGCAGGTTCACCGCCAGCGAGGTGGCCAGCACCACCAGCACCGGCGCCTGATCCTGCATCAGTTGCACGGCGGCGAATTGCGAGGCGCCCGCAAAGACGCTGAGCGAGAACAGCATCACCTGCAACAGGTTCAACCCCGCCTCTGTCGCCACCACCCCGAACAAAAGCGCGAAGGGCACCACCACGATGACAAACGGGGCTGATGCGGCGCAGCCGCGCAGGAAGGGCGATCTGATGGGGGTCATAGCTTTGGCCTTTACCGGGCGTCGCGCTAGGCTTAGGCATTTTGGGCGCGCGTGAAAAGGGACAAACGGGGTGCAGATCTGCTTTGGCCTTCCCGATCACCTCCGGCCGCAGGCCGCCGATCTGTATTGGCAGGCCTTTGGCGGCAAACTGGGCCGCGTGATGGGGCCTGCCCCGCGCGCCCATGCCTTTCTGCTGCGGGTGCTGCGGGCGGATCACTGCATCTGCGCCCTGTCCGACGAAGGCCGGCTGCTGGGCATTGCCGGCTTCAAATCCCCGCAGGGCAGCTTTGCCGGAGGCGCGAGCGAAGACCTGCGCCGCGTCTACGGATACTGGGGCGCGGCATGGCGCGGCGCGCTGCTGCGGCTGCTGCAAAGCGATATCGACAATGACCGTTTCCTGATCGACGGGCTGTGCGTTGCGCGCGACCAGCGCGGGCAGGGCATCGGCAGCGCGCTCGTCTCGGCCCTGATGGACGAGGCACGCAGGCGCGGCTATGGCGCGATCCGGCTGGAGGTGATCGACACCAACATCCGCGCCCGCGCGCTTTACGAACGCCTGGGCTTTGCCCCTTGGCGCAGCGAAACACTCGGCCTGCTGCGCCATGTGTTCGGCTTTTCGCGGGCGGTCACGATGGTGCGGGCGCTGCCCTGACAGGGGTGCCAAAGGCCCGCGCAGCCGCTGCGCGGCGCTCATAAAGACATTCCCGCGCGAAAATTCCCCCTGCGCATCGCGCCGTGGCTGTGGCATAACCGCCCCGCGCCCTGCGGCGCGGACAACGGGCAAGCAACGGGCAAACCGTCAAAAATGGGCCTTCAGAGGGAAGTGTGGGACATGATTAATGAATTCAAGGCGTTTATCGCCAAAGGCAATGTGGTCGATCTTGCCGTCGGCATCATCATCGGGGCGGCCTTCACCGCCATCGTCAACTCGCTGGTGTCAGACCTGATCAACCCGATCATCGGTCTTATCACCGGTGGCGTCGATTTCTCGAACCTCTACATCGACCTCTCCGGCACCAATCCGGTGTCGCTGGCTGCCGCGCGTGAAGCCGGTGTGCCGGTGTTTGCCTATGGGGCCTTCATCACCGCCGTGATCAATTTCATGATCATCGCATGGGTCGTGTTCCTGCTGGTCAAGGCGGTGAACCGCCTGAAAGATCAGGTCGTGCGCAAGCAAAAGGCCGAAGAGGCTGCCGCCGTTCCGGCTGGCCCGACCGAGCTTGACCTGCTCAAGGAAATCCGTGACGCGCTGCAGGCGCGCTGAACGCCGCGCGCCGCCGCCAAGGACAAAGGCCCCCGCCTGCGCGGGGGCCTTTCGCGTTCACAGGGCCAGTGCCGCGTCCGCGCTGATCCAGTCCAGCCCCAGAGCCTCGCCCACCGCGGCATAGGTCAGCTTTCCGGCATGGGTGTTCAGCCCCGCCTTGAGGTGCGGGTCATCGGCGCAGGCGGCTTTCCAGCCCTTGTCGGCCAGCGCCAGCAGGAAGGGCAGGGTGGCATTGCCCAAGGCCAGCGTCGAGGTGCGGGCGACCGCCCCCGGCATGTTGGCCACGCAGTAATGCATGATGCCATCCACCTCGTAGATCGGGTCCTGATGCGTGGTGGCGCGGCTGGTCTCAAAGCAGCCGCCCTGATCGATCGCAACATCCACGATCGCCGCACCCGGCTTCATCGTGGCCAGTTGCGCCCGGCTGACCAGCTTTGGGGCCGCCGCACCGGGAATCAGCACCGCCCCGATCACCAGATCGGCCTCGGCCACCGCTGCCGCCGTGGCGGCCCCGCTGGCATAGGCGTTGCGGAACACGCCCGCGAATACATCATCCAGATAGCGCAAGCGGTTGAGCGAGCGGTCCAGCACCACCACATCCGCGCCCATGCCTGCGGCCACCCGCGCCGCATGGGTGCCCACCACGCCGCCGCCGATGACGACGACCTTGGCAGGCAGCACCCCCGGCACGCCGCCCAGCAGCACGCCGCGCCCGCCGTTGGCCTTTTGCAGCGTCCACGCGCCGACCTGCGGGGCCAGACGCCCCGCCACTTCCGACATCGGCGCCAGCAGAGGCAGGCCGCCCGCGCGGTCGGTCACGGTTTCATAGGCAATCGCGGTGACGCCCGAGTCGAGCAGATCGCGCGTCTGCTCGGGGTCTGGCGCAAGGTGCAGATAGGTGAACAGCACCTGCCCCTCGCGCAGGCGCTTGCGTTCCACCGCCTGCGGTTCCTTGACCTTCACGATCATGCCGCTGTCGGCAAAGACACTTTCCGCATCCGGCGCAATCTGCGCGCCCGCTGCCGTATAATCGGCGTCGGTAAAGCCTGCGCCCATCCCCGCGCCGGTCTCTACCAGCACCGAATGGCCATGTGCCACCGCATCGCGCACCGCATCGGGCGTCATGCCGACGCGAAACTCCTGCGGTTTGATTTCCTTTGGGCAACCGATTTTCATGTTCTCGACCCTGTTGGTTATTGGTTTATGCCCTCCAGTCTCGCGCCGATTGTCCGTCACTTCTTTGAATTTTCAGCGACAGAGGGCGTGATCTTGCGTAGAATACCTCGTGTAACGGCCCATTTACGAAAGAAACCACCACCATCATGGACCTTGACGCAACCGACCGCCGCATCCTGAACGTGCTGCAACGCGATGGCCGCATCACCAATGCGGACCTCTCCGAACGGGTGAACCTGTCTCCCTCGGCCTGTCACCGCCGCACGCAAAGGCTGGAGCAAGAGGGCTATATCGCCGGCTATGTCGCCCTGCTCGACACCCGCAAGATCGGGCGGCTGACGACGGTGTTTGTCGAGATCACCCTGCAAAGCCAGGCCGAAGACCTGCTTGACGCCTTCGAGCGCGAGGTGGCCCGCCTGCCGGACCTGCTCGAATGTCACCTGATGGCAGGCACGGCGGATTACCTGCTGAAGATCATGGCCGAAGACACCGAGGATTTCGCCCGCATCCACCGCCAGTTCCTGTCGCGCCTGCCGGGCGTGCGGCAGATGCAGTCGTCCTTCGCGCTGCGCACCGTGGTCAAGACCACCGCCATCGCGGTCTAGATGCCCGCGCAAGGAAAAACCCCCGGCCTTGCGGACGGGGGTTGATCGTGGGGCAGCGGCCTACAGCCACCGCCCAGCATTCCAGAACGACTTAAACGCCGCCTTCGCGCAATGCCTTCTTGCGCGCAAGCTTGCGCGCACGGCGAACGGCTTCGGCTTGCTCGCGCGCTTTCTTGACGGAGGGTTTCTCGAAATGCTGCTTGAGCTTCATTTCGCGGAACACGCCTTCGCGCTGGAGCTTTTTCTTGAGGGCGCGGAGCGCTTGCTCAACGTTGTTGTCACGGACGCTGACCTGCATGTGGTTGTCACCACCTTCCTAGGTTAGAGTTGCACTGTTTGTGCAGGCAGGGCGCGCTATAACAAACCCGATAGCCCCTGTCCACCGCCATGACGGAAGGATGACGACATGACGACCGAAGCAAAGCCCGCCCCCGAGGATATGGTGCTGGATGCAGCCCTGATGCATGTGCCGTTCGACGGCTGGTCCGAAACCACCCTGCGCGCTGCCATCACCGATTCGGGGGTCAATCCGGCCTTGGCGCGTGCGCTGTTCCCGCGCGGCGGGGTCGATCTGGCGCTGGCCTATCACCGGCGCGGCGATGCGCTGATGCGCGAACGGCTGGCTGCCACCGATCTGGCCGCCCTGCGCTACCGCGACCGCATCACCAACGCCGTGCGCCTGCGGCTGGAACTGGTCGAGGACAAAGAGGCCGTGCGCCGTGGCACCACGCTCTTTGCCCTGCCGATCCATGCCGCCGACGGGGCGCGGGCGATCTGGGGCACCGCCGATGCCATCTGGTCGGCGCTGGGCGACACCAGCCGCGACATCAACTGGTACACCAAACGCGCCACCCTGTCGGCGGTCTATTCCGCCACCGTGCTGTTCTGGCTGGGCGATGACAGCCCCGGCCATCAGGCCACTTGGGATTTCCTCGACCGCCGGATCGAGGATGTGATGCGCATCGAAAAGGCCAAGGCCGCGGTGCGCGAGAATGCGCTGGCCAAGGCCGTGCTTGCCGGGCCGATGAAACTCATGGAAAAGATCCGCAGGCCCGAGACGCCCGACGATCTGCCCGGCAAGATGGCGGACCGTTTCCGCTGAAACGCCCCGATTGAAAGACCTGACATGACCCTGTCCCACACCATGCGCGCCATCGAAATCTCTGAACCCGGCGGGCCGGAGGTGCTCAAACCCGCCACCTATCCGGTGCCGGTGCCGGGGCATGGCCAGATCGTCATCCGCGTTGCCTATGCCGGGGTGAACCGCCCCGATGCCTTGCAACGTGCCGGACGCTACGCCCCGCCCGCCAGCGCCTCGCCGCTGCCGGGGCTGGAGGCGTCGGGCACCGTGGTGGAGATCGGCCCCAACGTCAGCCGCTGGCAGATCGGCGACAAGGTCTGCGCCCTGCTGCCGGGCGGCGGCTATGCCGAATATGTCACCACCCACGAAGCCCATGCGCTGCCCGTCCCTGCCGGCATGGGGTTGAAAGAGGCTGCCTGCCTGCCCGAAACCTGCTTCACCGTCTGGTCCAATGTGGTGATGCGCGGCGGCTTGCGCGGGGGAGAGCGGTTCCTCGTGCATGGCGGCGCTTCGGGCATCGGCACCACCGCCATCCAGATCGCCCGCAGCCTCGGCGCGCGCGTTTTCACCACTGCGGGCAGCGATGACAAGGCCCGCGCCTGCGAAGCTCTGGGGGCCGAGCGTGCCTTCAACTACAGGACCGAGGATTGGGCGGCCGAGGTCAAGGCACTGGGCGGCGCCGACCTGATCCTCGACATGGTGGGCGGTCCTTACCTGCCGCGCAACATCGGCACGCTGGCCGATGATGGCCGCCTTGTGCAGATCGCCTTCCTGCAAGGCCCCAAGGTGGAACTGAACTTCTCCGAACTGATGGTCCGCCGCCTGACGATCACCGGCTCCACCCTGCGCCCGCAATCCGATGCTGCCAAGGCACGCATCGCGCGCGAGGTGGAAACGCATGTCTGGCCGATGATCGCGGCAGGCCACTTCGCTCCGGTGATGGACAGCGAATACCCGCTGGAACAGGCCGCACAGGCCCATGCCCGCATGGAAAGCTCGGGCCACACCGGCAAGATCGTGCTGAAGGTCGAAACCTGACCGGCCGCGCAAGCAGCCGGCGCAAGGCGCGCACAGGGCGCGAGACATCTGTATCAAGGGCGGGAAAATTTGGTCGGAGCGAGAGGATTCGAACCTCCGACCCCCTGCTCCCGAAGCAGGTGCGCTACCAGACTGCGCTACGCTCCGACCGTGGGACAGGCCATAAACCCGTCGTTTGCACTTTGCAAGAGGCCTCGCGCGCTTACTCGCTCCGCCGTCGCTCGCCGCGTTTCAAAAGCAGGCTGATGCGGGGCATCAAACCGGTTTCGGGGCGCGATTTGTTCGACAGCACGGGGCTGTTCTTCGACACGCTGCCGGTGCCTTCGCGCATCACGATGTAGATGCCCGACGCGATGATCACGCCGGTGCCGACCAGCGTATAGGCATCGGCCTGTTCGTCGAACAGCAACGCCCCGTAGATCACCGCCCAGATGATCTGCGAATACTGCATCGGCGCCACGATGATGGCGGGCGCCGTGCGATAGGCGGCGATCGACAGCATCGCCGCCACAAAGGCCATCAGCGCGATGACCCCCGTCAGCGCCAGATGCTCGAGCGGCATCGGCACATAGACAAAGGGCATCGCCGCCCCTGTCAGCAGGAAGGTCGCGACCATCGGATACAGCATCAGCACCGCCGAACGCTCCTCGCCCCCGATCTTGCGCACGATCACCGAGGTGAGAGAGCCTGTCAGCGCCGCCGACAGCGCCGCCAGATGCCCCCAGGACAATTCCGCCGACCCTGGCCGCAGCACGATCAGCACGCCCAGCAAACCGACCACCACCGCGATTCCGCGGCGCAGCCCCACCTTCTCGCCCAGCATGGGGATCGCCAGCACGGTGATCAGCAGCGGCATCGCGAACAGGATCGCATAGGTCTGCGCCAGCGGCAGCACGGTAAAGGCGTAGAACCCCGCTGCCCCCGTGGACACCGCGGTCAGCGAGCGCAGCAGCGACCACCACGGATGGCGCGGAATGAGGTTGCCGTCGGTGCGGTCGCTCATCAGCATGAAAGTGATGAGCGGAAAGCCCAGAAGCCCCGAAAAGAAGA
The DNA here is from genome assembly GCF_010915705.1 of Pseudotabrizicola algicola. Taxonomy (GTDB): domain Bacteria; phylum Pseudomonadota; class Alphaproteobacteria; order Rhodobacterales; family Rhodobacteraceae; genus Pseudotabrizicola; species Pseudotabrizicola algicola. The sequence continues at coordinate 216,298 of NZ_JAAIKE010000002.1, read as the reverse complement.
TGATCTGGAACGAGTTATAGCTTTCGCCCAGAAACTTGATCACCACGTCATGGGTTGCATAGATCGCAAAGGCGAGCAGCGCGTAAAGCGCTCCTTTAAGGTTATGTCCCATGGGGTCCTCCGGCCGACAGGGGCACTGCGCCACCCTGTTTGCGCAAACACTATGCGCAGAAACCGCTGGCAGGCTCAACGCCCCCCGAGGCGGAAGTGACAAAGGCCCGCCGGTGTGCGGGCCTTTGTGCAACATCTTGCCGACGGGTTCAGAGGCTGGCGTCCAGCGCCGCCACAATCGCATCGCCCATCGCGGCGGTGCTGATCGGGGTGCCACCCTCGGGCCCCATCAGATCGGCGGTGCGCAGACCATCGGCCAGCACCTTCTCGACCGCCTTTTCCACCCGCGTGGCATCCTCGCCCATGTCGAAGGAATAGCGCAGCGCCATCGCGAACGACAGGATGCAGGCGATCGGGTTCGCCTTGCCCGTGCCCGCGATATCGGGGGCAGAGCCATGCACCGGCTCGTACAGCGCCTTGGGGCGGCCGTTCGCCATCGGCGCGCCGAGGCTGGCCGAGGGCAGCATGCCCAACGATCCGGTCAGCATCGCGGCGCAATCGGACAGCACATCGCCGAACAGGTTGTCGGTGACGATCACATCGAACTGCTTGGGCCAGCGCACAAGCTGCATCGCGCCATTGTCGGCATACATGTGCGACAGGGCGACATCGGGGTATTCCTTGTCATGGATTTCCTGCACCACATCGCGCCACAGGATGCCCGATTCCATCACATTGGCCTTCTCCATCGAGCAGACCTTGTTGCCGCGCTTGCGCGCCAGCTCGAAGGCCGAGCGTGCGACGCGTGCGATTTCCGATTCGGTGTAGCGCTGGGTGTTGATGCCCACCCGCTCGTTGCCTTCGGTGAAGATGCCGCGCGGCTCGCCGAAATAGACGCCGCTGGTCAGCTCGCGCACGATCACGATGTCGAGGCCCGCCACCACATCCTTCTTCAGCGACGAGAAGTCGGCCAGCGCGTCAAAGCACTGCGCGGGGCGCAGGTTGGAAAACAGGTCCATCTCCTTGCGCAGGCGCAGCAGCCCGCGCTCGGGCTTCACGCTGAAATCGAGGTTGTCATATTGCGGCCCGCCCACGGCGCCCAGCAGAACGGCATCCACCTCTTGCGCCTTGGCCATCGTGTCGTCATGCAGCGGCACGCCATGTTTGTCATAGGCGCAGCCGCCGACCAGATCTTCGGTGACATCGAAGGTGACGCCGCGCTTGGCGCCCATCCAGCCGATGATTTTCTTCACTTCGGCCATGACTTCAGGGCCGATGCCGTCACCGGCGAGGATAAGAAGGGAAGGGTTGGCCATCGCAAAGGCTCCTGTCTTTGGGTTGGCAGCGGCGTAGCCAATGGGCCGCACAGGGTCAAGCGGTCCTTGGGGAAAGCAGGGGGCTCAGGGGCTGATTTCCATCCAGATCGGATGGTGCCGCGCGCCTTCGGGCTGCGGCGCATGGCCCGCGCCGGTCACGGTGATGCTTGCCGAGGGCAGGATGTAGGACACCCGCAGCACCCCCAGCGCGCCGCCATAATCCACCGTATCGCCCGCCAGCACATCCTGAAGCCGCGTATCGGCCAAAAGCGCCCGCAGCGCGGCAGGGTCGCCATTGCCCTTGTCCGGGTCCACATTGGCCTGACCGATCAGGACAAAGGGCGCTTGCGGGGCCTGCGGGCTGTCCAGCAGATGCAGCCAGAACGCCGCCTCATCGTGGTTGCGCCTGATGTTGCGCTCCCCGTCAAAGGCGGGGGGCGTGGCGTGCCATGTCAGCAGATGCAGGCGGCGGCCATCGGGCAGCACCACCGCCGTATCGTGATGCCCCGTCGTCGACAGCCGCAACATCTCTGCCGCGCCTTCGGGCAGCGGCGGCAGGGCGGCCCCCGGCAGATCGCGCCACAACAGCCCCGAATGATCCACGCTGGCCGCCGCATCCAGCGGCAGGCGCGACAGGATCGCCATGCCCCCTTCCCCCGGAAAGCGGCCAAAGCCGATGGCATCCCGCGCCTCGTCGCTGCGCCCGTTGCCGTCAAGGTCAAAGCCGCTGGCAATCCCGGTATTGGGCCGCAAGGGCCGCAGATGGTCATAGGGCTGCGGCAGGGCTGCGTTCAGCGCCGCAAGGGCCAGCCCGCCCGCATCGTAATCGAAGCCCGAGATCACCAGCACATCGGCCTGCAAGGCGGCAATCGTCCGGGCGGCGACGCGCAGATCATCGGCACGCCCCAGCCGCAGGTCGCGCAGCAACAGCCCCGGTCCGGCGCGGTTCAGGTCCGTATTCCAATAGGCAAGCCGCAACCCGTCGGCCCCGCAGGGCGCGGCAAGGGCGATCAGAACACCCGCGAGGCCCGCGAGGTGGCCACGCTGTCGCGCGCGCCCTGGGCGCGGCGGATGTCGCGCACCATCTCGGCGATCCGCCCCAGCGCAATGCCGCGCATGAACAGGCTGGCAGGCAGAAAGGCCCATGCTGTCATCGTCCAGATCAGGGTTTGCGAGGAAGTCATGCTGTCAGGATTGATCCCCGAGGAGGACAGGCTGACGACAAAGGGAATGATGAAGGGAATGAGGAAGCCAAGCGCGATGTTGATGCGCCCGTCCCGCTCCAGCCGCTCGACCAGATCGCCTGCGGTCGGGTCAAAGGTGGGCAGGTTGACCCAGACGTTGAACACGCGGTCCCGCAGCGGCCAGCTTCCGGCCTTGAGCAGGATCACGAAGACCGACAGCGAGACGAGCGAGGTCAGATAGGCAATGCCCGCCGCATCGCGCACCGCCATCACCTGCGCCGGAGTGGCCGTCTCGGCCAGCATCAGCTTGGCCAGACGCACCGGAGAATAGGGAAAATCCATCGAGCGCCCCACCAGATGCCCGACGGCCTGCACCAGTTCGGACAGGCTGGTCGCATTCTCGCGCCCGCTTTCCACGACAGAGAGGCAAAAGACGGTGGCAAACAGCATGCCGAGCCGCACGCGGTTGAAGGGCGGGGCGTCACGGAACTCGATCAGGCTGGGGGCATCGGTGTTGTATTCGACAAAGGTCAGCAGCCCGGCAAACAGGGCGACCAGCGCAGCCATCTGCCGCGCGTCGACCGAGACGCCCGACATCAGCACGGAGGGCGTGACAACCACCCCCATGACCAGAACAGCCCTGACAAATGCCCCCGAGAAACGCGAGACCACAGCTTTGCTACCTTCCACCCGGTCGGACCCGATGCTTCGCCGGGACCTTGTTCCGAAGTTCTCCCACCATTTGTGGCGGGTTGCCTCAATCCTGCCCAATTTGTGCCTTCTTTCGCTCCAGCCCGCAATGCTGTGTCCCGGTGTGATCAATTATTACGGCACATATACGGCCAATGTGTCGCAGGATTGCATCAAGAGAGCGAAAAAAAATTGGCCGCCCGGTAGGGCGGCCCAAGATGTTGTGGTTGCAGGTTTTTCAGGCCCAAGGGCGCAGCGTTGCGGCCTTGGCTTCGAAGCTGTCAATTGCGGCAGCCTTCTCCAGCGTGAGGCCGATATCGTCCAGACCGTTCATCAGGCAGTGCTTGCGGTGGCTGTCCACCTCGAAGCCAAAGCTCTGTCCGTCCGAGGTGGTAACGGTCTGCGCCGCCAGATCCACCGTCATGCGGGCATTGGCCCCCTTGCGGGCGTCGGCCATCAGCACATCGACCACCTCTTGCGGCATCACGATGGGCAGGATGCCGTTCTTGAAGCAGTTGTTGTAGAAGATGTCGGCAAAGCTGGTCGAGATGACGCAGCGGATGCCGAAGTCGAGAAGCGCCCAGGGTGCATGTTCGCGCGACGAGCCGCAGCCGAAATTGTCGCCCGCGATGATGATCTCGGCGCTGCGATAGGCGGGCTGGTTCAGCACGAAATCAGGGATTTCCTGCCCGTCCTGGGTGTAGCGCATCTCGTCGAACAGGTTCTTGCCAAGGCCCGAACGCTGGATCGTCTTCAGGAACTGCTTGGGGATGATCATGTCGGTGTCGATGTTGACCAATGGCATGGGCGCCGCAATGCCGGTCAGGGTGGTGAATTTATCCATGGGTTTGTCCTTTGCACGGCGGGTGCTCGTCCCTCCCTTGCGGTCGCTCCTCGCGTGCAGCGAAGACGCCCGCAAGGGCGGATGAGCGTCCCGATCAGGCGGTTTCGGTCATCAGTTCGCGCACATCGGTCAGATGGCCGGTGATCGCTGCCGCTGCCGCCATCGCAGGCGACATCAGATGCGTGCGCCCGCCGCGGCCTTGACGGCCTTCGAAGTTGCGGTTCGAGGTCGCGGCGCAGCGCTCGCCCGGTTGCAACTGGTCGGGGTTCATCGCAAGGCACATCGAGCAGCCCGCAAGCCGCCATTCGAAGCCCGCGTCGATGAAGATCTGCGCGAGGCCCTCTTCTTCGGCCTGTGCGCGCACGAGGCCCGAGCCGGGCACCACCATTGCGCGTTTGACCTTGATCTTGCGGCCCTTGAGGATTTCGGCCGCCGCGCGCAGGTCTTCGATCCGGCCATTGGTGCAGGAGCCGATGAACACGGTGTCGATGGCGATGTCGGTCAGCTTCATGCCGGGCGTCAGGCCCATGTAGTCAAGGCTGCGCGCCGCCGCATCGACCTTGCCGCCGGTGAAGTCGGTCGGCGCAGGCACGGTGCCGGTGATCGGCAGCACGTCCTCGGGGCTGGTGCCCCAGGTGACGACGGGGGCGATATCCTCGCCGCGCAGGGTGACCACCTTGTCCCAATGCGCGCCCTCATCCGAGAACAGGGTCTTCCAATAGGCGACCGCGGCCTCCCATTTGGCACCCTTGGGCGCGTGCGGGCGGCCCATGCAATAGGCAAAGGTTTTTTCATCCGGCGCGATCAGCCCCGCGCGGGCGCCGCCCTCGATCGCCATGTTGCAGACGGTCATCCGGCCTTCCATCGACAACTCGCGGATCGCCTGACCGCAATATTCGATGACATAGCCAGTGCCGCCTGCGGTGCCGGTGGCACCGATCACCGACAGGGTGATGTCCTTGGCGGTGACGCCGGGGCGCAGGGAGCCGGTGATTTCCACCTTCATGTTCTTGCCCTTGCGCTGGATCAGCGTCTGCGTCGCCAGCACATGTTCGACCTCGGAGGTGCCGATGCCATGCGCGAGGCTGCCGAAGGCGCCATGCGTCGCGGTATGCGAATCGCCGCAGACCACCGTCATGCCGGGCAGGGTCCAGCCCTGTTCGGGGCCGACGATATGCACGATGCCTTGCCGCACATCGGAGACCGGATAGTAGTTGATGCCGAAATCGCGCGCGTTCTTGTCAAGCGCTGCCACCTGGACGCGGCTGTCTTCCGTCATGGTCGCGGCATTGGCACGGTCGAGCGTGGTGGGCACGTTGTGGTCGGGCACGGCGATGGTCTTTTCCGGCGCGCGCACCTTGCGGCCCGTCATCCGCAGCCCTTCAAAGGCTTGCGGGCTGGTGACCTCATGCACCAGATGGCGGTCGATGTAGAGCAGGCAGGTGCCGTCTTCGGCCTGATGGACGACGTGATCGTCCCAGATTTTATCGTAAAGCGTACGCGGAGCGGTCATGGCTCTCACCTTATCTTGGGATGGCTTGGAGAAAGGGGCAGGGATCAGCGCCCGCCTGCGGGGCGCGCGCGGCCAGCGTCAAAGGCGCGCAAGCACGGTGCGGGTCATGCCGAAAAAGCGGGCCGGAAGCCGCGCATGGTCGGTGATGTTGAAATAGATGAACCCGCTCATGGCGCGCTTGATACGCCCAAACGCCGCGTCAGGCAAGGTTCTCTTGGCCCCCGCGCGCCATCCCGACTTGCGCGCGCGGCCATTCGGCGCTATGCCCCCCGGCTTGCCCGCTTTGTTGAGGTTGCCCCCCAAGGGTGCTACCCTGAGCAGGTCCCGGCGCCGGGGATGGATCGGCGCGTCAGATGGAGGACGTTGTCCTGTCTCACTCAGATCCTGCGACCGGGCTGCCGGTCGGACCCCGGGCCAACCGCGCAAGCGCCCCGGACTATACCGCCGAACAGCTGCTGGAGGCGGTTCTGGCCTCGGTCGATGACGACAAGGCCGAACAGATCGTGCAGATCGACCTGCGCGGCCGGTCGGACGTGGCCGATTACATGGTGATCTGCTCGGGCCGGTCATCGCGTCAGGTCGCGGCGATTGCCGAAAAGCTGGCCGACCGCATCAAGCAGGGCTTCGGCCTCGTCTGCAAGATGGAAGGCAAGGAAACCGGTGACTGGGTGCTGATCGACAGCGGCGATGTGATCGTCCATGTCTTCCGCCCCGAAGTGCGCGATTTCTACCAGCTGGAAAAGATGTGGCTGCCCTCGGGCGATGCCCTGCGCGGGTCGGTCGTCTGACCGTATGCGGGTGCATCTCTGCGCCGTGGGCCGGCTGCGCAGCGGCCCGGAACGCGTGCTGATCGACGATTACACCACCCGCTTTGACCGCACGGGGCGGGCGCTGTCGCTGGGCCCGCTGAGCGAGCATGAGGTCGAGGACCGGCGCGGCGGCGGCATGGCGACCGAGGCCGAACTGCTGGCGCGCGCCGTGCCGGCGGGCGCGGTGATGGTCACGCTGGACGAACGCGGCGCACTTGTGAGCAGCCCCGAGTTTGCCGCGATGCTGGCGCGCTGGCGCGATGACGGGCGGCAGGATGTGGCCTTTGTGATCGGCGGCGCGGATGGCATCGATCCGGCCCTGCGCGCGCGGGCCGATGCCTCGGTCAGCTTTGGCAAGATGGTCTGGCCGCATATGCTGGTGCGGGTGATGCTGAGCGAACAGCTGTATCGCGCGGCCTCGATCCTTGCGGGCGCACCTTACCATCGGGCGTGAGGCTCGGGCTGAAGGTGCGGGAGCCTCCGGCGGGGATATTTAAGAACAGATGAAAAGGCTTAGCGCGCGCTGGCCCAACGCTGTTGCGCCTTGGTTTCCACCGCGCAGCGGCGCGCGGCGCGCAGGCGCGGCAGGGCGGTTTCAGGGTCTTCGCCGCCGTCTACCAGGAGGCGCAGCACCGCCATGCCGGACCGGCCGCAGCCCCCCATGCAATGCGCCAGCACGCGACCGCCATCGGCCAGCAGCGCGCGCGCCTCGGACGAGATCTGGGGCCAGAGGGCGGCGGTGTCGGCGCGGGGTGTGCCGAAATCCGGCACCGGCAGGTGCCGCCAGGCCACCCCTGCGGCGGCAAGATCGGCGGGCATGCTGCCCGCCCCTTTGCTGGCCAGTTCCAGCCTTGAGGTCATCGTCAGCACCAGCGCGGGCCGCCATGCGAGCAGCGTGGCCAGATCGCCCGCATAATCGCCCTGCCGACCCGGCATCGGGCAGAGCGCGAGGGTGCCGCCCAGGGCGGGAATTTCTGCAATCTCGAGGGTCATCATCGGGCCTTCGGGTGGACGCGGGGCGCGGCAGCGCCTAGGTTGGGGCCAGTGCAACCCCGGAAGGCAGTATGTCTGACAGCCCCGAGAAATCCTATCAGGTTCTGGCGCGCAAATACCGCCCCGCCACCTTTGCCGATCTGATCGGGCAAGAGGCGATGGTGCGCACGCTGAAAAACGCCTTTGCCGCCGACCGCATTGCCCATGCCTTCGTGATGACCGGCGTGCGGGGGGTGGGCAAGACCACCACCGCGCGCATCATCGCCAAGGGGCTGAACTGCGTCGGCCCCGATGGCAGCGGCGGCCCGACGACCGAACCTTGCGGCCAGTGCGAACCCTGCCGCGCCATTGCCGAAGGTCGGCATGTGGATGTGATGGAGATGGACGCCGCCAGCCGCACCGGGGTGGGCGACATCCGCGAGATCATCGATTCGGTGCATTACCGCGCCGCCAGCGCGCGCTACAAGATCTACATCATCGACGAAGTGCACATGCTGTCGACCAGCGCCTTCAACGCGCTGCTGAAAACGCTGGAAGAACCTCCGGCCCATGTGAAATTCATCTTCGCCACCACCGAGATCCGCAAGGTGCCTGTCACCGTGCTGTCGCGCTGCCAGCGGTTCGACCTCAAGCGGATTGAACCCGAGGTGATGATGGCGCATCTGTCGAAGGTGGCCGCGCTGGAAGGCGCGCAGCTTGCCCCCGATGCGCTGGCGCTGATCACGCGGGCCGCCGAAGGCTCGGTCCGCGATGCCATGAGCCTGATGGATCAGGCGATTGCCCACGGCGCGGGGGAGACGACCGCGCTGCAGGTGCGTGCCATGCTGGGGCTGGCCGACCGCGGGCGCGTGCTCGACCTGTTCGACCTGATCATGAAGGGCGAGGCGGCGGCGGCGCTGACCGAGGTGGCGGGCCAATATGCCGACGGGGCCGATCCGATGGCGATCCTGCGCGATCTGGCCGAGATAACCCATTGGGTCAGCGTCATCAAGATCACCCCCGAGGCGGCGGAAGACCCCACGACGCCGCCCGATGAACGGGCGCGCGGCCTCGACATGGCGCAGCGCCTGCCGATGCGGTCCTTGAGCCGGATGTGGCAGATGCTGCTCAAGGCCATCGAGGAGGTGGGGCTTGCCCCCAATGCGATGATGGCGGCGGAAATGGCGATCATCCGGCTGACGCATGTGGCCGATCTGCCCGACCCCGAATCGCTGGTCCGGCGCTTGCAGAACGCGCCCGGCCCGATGCCGGGCGGCGCGCCGGCGGGGGGCGCCAGTGTGCATGGGGCGGTGCGCGCGCCCTCGGCCCCGATGCGGGGGCCGATGATGAACGGCGCGGGGCAGGCGATGGCGCTGGCCGCCGAGCAGGTGGTCTACACCAGCTTCGATCAGGTGGTCGCCCTGATCCGCGAGCGGCGCGACATGAAGCTGCTCTACGAGGTCGAGGAGGGTGTGCGGCTGGTCCGCTATGCCCCCGGCCGTATCGAATTCGAACCCTCGCCGCGTGCCAGTGCCGATCTGGCGGCGCGGCTGGGGCAGCGGTTGCAGGCCTTTACCGGCCAGCGCTGGGGCGTCTCGGTGGTGTCGGGCGGCGGCCAGCCCACGATTGCCGAGGCCCGCGACGCCGACCGCCTGCAGACCGAGGCCGAGGTGCTGCAGACCCCGCTGGTGCAGGCGGTGATGCTGGCCTTTCCGGGCGCGAAGATCGCCGAGATCCGCACGGCGGAAGATCTGGTGCAGGCCGCCGCCGCCGAGGCGCTGCCCGAGGTCGAAGACGAATGGGACCCGTTCGAGGACAATTGAGAGGATGACAGGATGCTGAAAGGTTTGGGCGGTCTAGGCGACATGGCCGGGATGATGAAGAAGGCGCAGGAAATGCAGGCCAAGATGGCCGAGATGCAGGAAGACCTGTCGCGCATCGTGGTGATCGGCGAATCGGGCGCGGGGCTGGTGCGGGCGCGTGCCACCGCCAAGGGCGAGTTGACGGGGCTGGAGATCGACCCCTCGATCTTTGTCGCCTCGGAAAAGGAAGTGGTGGAAGACCTGATCCTTGCCGCAATCAAGGATGCGCAGTCAAAGGCGGCGCAACGCAGTCAGGCGGAACTGGCCAAGCTGACCGAAGGTCTGGGCCTGCCCGCCGGCATGAAGCTGCCGTTCTGACCCATGTCGGGCCCCCCGCGCGAGATCGAGGCCCTGATCGCGCTGATGGCGCGGCTGCCGGGGCTTGGGCCGCGCTCGGCCCGGCGTGCGGCGCTGCACCTGCTCAAGCGCCGCGATAGCGTGATGGCCCCCTTGGCGCAGGCGATGGCCACCGTGGCGCTGACCGCGCAGGATTGCCGGATCTGCGGCAACATCGGCACCACCGACCTCTGCCCGATCTGTGACGATCCCCGCCGCGCCACCGGTGAGATCTGCGTGGTGGAATCCATCGCCGATCTCTGGGCGATGGAACGTGGCGGGGCGTTCAAGGGGCGCTATCACGTTCTGGGCGGCACGCTGTCTGCGCTCGATGCCATCGGGCCGGACACGCTGCGCATTCCCGATCTGGTGGAACGGGTGCGCGCCGAAGGCATCACCGAGGTGATCCTTGCGCTGAATGCCACCGTCGACGGCCAGACCACCGCGCATTACATCGCCGATACGCTGGCCCCGCTCGATGTGCAGATCAGCTCGCTTGCGCAAGGCGTGCCCATCGGGGGCGAGCTCGACTATCTCGATGACGGCACCATCGGTGCGGCGTTGCGCGCGCGCCGTAAGGTCTAGTCAAATTGGCGCAGGTCCGTGCTTGGCACTGGACAGAACTAAAGTTTTCGACAACCTGCAAGGGAGGAGGGGGCTAAGAAAAGGCCGGGTCGGTACGTTCACACAAGCACTCGGCAACGGGCTTACAACCTTCAGGCCAAAAGCCCCCGACCCGAGACTGGAGATTACCGGGGCCATTATCGGCTTGCCAAAACGATTGGTGCGAAATGCAGGTTGTTTACTTGAACGGCAGACGCTTGCAACTCACGTGGCGTGAATTGCAGACGCAATTTCGCCACCCCTACTTTGTGGGCATGATGTTGATGATGGCCTTGGTCATCGTTCTGATCGGCCCCTATGACCATCTGCTCAACTTCACCGCCCTGCGGCTGACCATCTTCTACGCCGCCTGCTTCGGCAGCTTCAGCGCGCTTCTGTATTTCTCGCTCTGGTTGTGCCACCGGCTGAACTGGAAGGCCTACAGCCTGTTCACCGTGGGCCTGTCGGGCCTTGGTGCCACGCTGTGCGGCCTGCTGATGGCGCTGCTGCTGGGCGCAGACATGCCCAGTTTCAAGGACATGCTGCTGGTGACGGGCTTCAACCTTGTGTTCTGCTACCTCGGCGAAACCATCCAGTCCACCTATATCATCCCGCGTATCATGGCCGATCTGCGGGGCCGTCCGGCGCAGGACATGCTGGTCGAGTTCATCGCCTCCGAGGCGGGCACGCTGCCTTCGGCGGCCCCCGTCCTGCCCGCCGCGCCCGACCTGCCCGCAACCGTGACCCTGTTCGGGCGCTGCTTTCCCACCGCAAGCCTGCAACTGATCGAGGCGGAAGAGCATTACGTCGCCATCCTGCTCAAGGATGGCACGCGCCATCTGCTGCGCGGGCGCATCGCCGATGCTGAGTCGGTGCTGCCCCCCGGTCTCGGGCTGCGGGTGCATCGCAGCTACTGGGTCGCAGCCAGCGCCGTCGCCGCCTTTCGCGCTGACAAGCCCGGCGCGCAACTCCTGCTGACCAGCGGCATCAGCGTCCCCGTCGCGCGCCCCCGCCTGCCCGAAGTGCGCCACTGGGCCGAAACGCTGCCTGCCAAAGCGCCGCCGCCTTCCGCACCAAAGCAAAAGGCACCCCAAAGGGTGCCTTCCGCCGGGTTCTGATCGGCAACGGGCCTCAGCGGCGCTGGTCCTCGTCATCCTCGTCATCATCATCATGCTGCGGCAGGTTGAAAAAGCTGTCCGCATCCGAGAAATCTGCGGGCTTTTCCTCTTTCTCCGGACGGGCGAACATTTCCAGCCCCGAGGGGATCTTCGGCTCTTCCGGCATGCCCAGCGATTGCTCGGTCGACACCAGTTTGCGCCGCTCGTCATCGCTCATCACGATGCCTTCGGCGGCACGGCGGCGCACGGCGGCCTGCACCGCCACGTCAAGCTCGGACTGCTTGCACAGGCCAAGCGCCACCGGGTCCACCGGGGTGATGTTGTTGATGTTCCAGTGCGTGCGCTCGCGGATCGCCTGAATGGTCGGCTTGGTGGTGCCCACCAGCTTGCCGATCGCGCCATCCGACAATTCGGGGTGGAACTTCACCAGCCACAGGATCGCGGCAGGGCGGTCCTGACGCTTGGACAGGGGGGTATAGCGCGGGCCGCGCCGCTTTTCCTCGCCCACGGCCGCCGCGTTGAACTTGAGCTTGAGCTTGTAGAGCGGGTCCTTCTGGCCCTTCTCGATCTCGATCGCGTCCAACTGGTTGTTGGCCACCGGGTCAAACCCCTTGACGCCGGGGGCGACGTCGCCATCGGCGATGCCCTGCACCTCAAGCTCGTGCATGCCGCAGAAATCCGCGACCTGCTTGAACGACAGGGTGGTATTGTCCACGAGCCAGACGGCGGTGGCCTTTGCCATAAGCGGCTTGTTCATGCCCAACTCCTTTACAAATCTCTCCCGTGCCGGGAAAACGGCTGCAGGCGCTTTGCCTGCGATTTCCACGATGTCGGGAATTCTAGGCCGATATAGGCGGTTTTGACCGGAAGGGGAAGTGTAAATGCGAAAGCTCTGGCCTGTGCTGGCGGCGATCTGCGCCTTTGCGGGGGCCGCGCGCGCCGAAGGCGAGCGGGCGGGCGATTTTGACTATTATGTGATGGCGCTGTCATGGTCGGCCAACTGGTGCGCGCTGGAAGGCGACGCGCGCCGCGATCCGCAATGTGACCGGGGCAGCGGGGTGCCCTTCGTGCTGCACGGGCTCTGGCCGCAGTTTGAAACCGGCTGGCCCAGCTATTGCCGCACGGGCGCGGCAGACCCGTCGCGCGGCGATACGGCGGCGGTGGCCGATGTGTTCGGCGGCGCGGGCTCTGCCTTCTACCAGTGGAAGAAACACGGGCGCTGCTCCGGCCTTTCCGCGCGCGACTATTACGCACTGGCCCGCAAGGCCTTTGGCGCGGTGACGGTGCCGCCGGTGTTCTCGCGCATCACCAAGGACATGAAGCTGCCCGCTTCGGTGGTCGAGGACGCGTTTGTGGAAAGCAACCCCGGCCTTGCGCGCGACCAGATCACCGTGACCTGCCGCGCGGGCATGATTCAGGAAGTGCGCCTCTGCCTGACCCGCGATCTGCAACCCCGCCGCTGCGGCGCGGATGTGATCCGCGACTGCAGCTTGCAAGATGCCGAACTCAACGCTGTCCGCTGAGCAATAAAAAACGCGCCCGAAGCGGGGCGCGTTTTCGTCTCGCCTCTGGCTGCCGCGTCAGGTTTCCGGCACCAGAATCTCGCGCTTGCCCACATGGTTGGCCGCTGTGACGACGCCCTGTTCTTCCATCTGCTCCACCAGTTTCGCGGCCTTGTTATAGCCGATCCCCAGTTTGCGCTGGATATAGCTGGTCGAGCATTTGCGGTCCTTGGCGACAATCGCCACCGCCTGATCGTAAAGCGCGTCATCGCCGCCTTCACCGCTCGACAGGCCCAGCACCACGTCGATGTCGCTCGCCGAGTCCTCGTCCGGCCCTTCCACCACGCCCGACATATAGACGGGCGGGCCAAAGCTCTTGAGGTGGTTGACGATCTCCTCGACCTCCTCGTCGCTCACAAACGGGCCGTGGATACGGGTGATCTTGGCGCCATTGCCCATATAGAGCATGTCGCCCATGCCCAAAAGCTGCTCGGCCCCCTGCTCGCCCAGAATGGTGCGGCTGTCGATTTTGCTGGTCACCTGGAAGGAAATCCGGGTGGGGAAGTTCGCCTTGATCGTGCCGGTGATCACATCGACCGAGGGCCGCTGCGTCGCCATGATCAGGTGGATGCCCGACGCCCGCGCCATCTGCGCAAGGCGCTGGATGCAGGCTTCAATCTCCTTGCCCGCCACCATCATCAGGTCGGCCATCTCGTCGACGATCACCACGATATAGGGCAGGGCGACCGGCGCGAATTCTTCCGTCTCGAACACCGGCTCGCCGGTATCCTCGTCAAATCCGGTCTGGATGGTGCGCTTGAACATCTCGCCCTTGGCCAGCGCCTCGCGCACGCGGCCATTGTAGCCCTCGATGTTGCGCACGCCCATCTTGGACATCTTGCGATAGCGTTCCTCCATCTCGCCCACCACCCATTTCAGGGCGACGACCGCCTTCTTCGGGTCGGTCACCACGGGCGAGAGCAGGTGCGGAATCCCGTCATAGACCGACAGTTCCAGCATCTTCGGGTCGATCATGATCAACCGGCATTCTTCCGGCGTCAGCTTGTAGAGAAGCGACAGGATCATCGTGTTGATCGCCACCGACTTCCCCGACCCCGTGGTTCCGGCGATCAGCAGGTGGGGCATCTTGGCAAGGTTCGCGACAATCGCATCGCCGCCAATGTCCTTGCCCAGTGCCAGCGGCAGCCGCATGTTCGAATCGCCGAAATCGCGCGCCGCGATGATCTCGCGCAGCACCACCTTTTCGCGGGTGGCATTGGGCAGTTCAATCCCGATCACGCTGCGGCCCGGCACGGTCGAGACACGGGCCGACAGCGCCGACATGCTGCGCGCGATGTCATCGGCCAGCCCGATCACCCGCGAGGCCTTCAGGCCCGGCGCGGGTTCAAGTTCATACATCGTGACCACAGGGCCGGGGCGCACGCTCACGATCTCGCCCTTCACGCCGTAATCATCCAAGACCGATTCCAGCATCCGCGCGTTTTCTTCCAGCGCCTCGTCCGACAGCGTGAAGCGCTCGACCGAGGAGGGGCTCGACAGCAGCGACAGCGGCGGCAACTCGTAGGGGGCCGCCACCCGCTCGTCAAAACGCATCCGCGGCTGGCTTTCGGCGATGGCCTGCCGCGACGGCGGCACGGGCTTTTTCACCACATGCTGCACTACCGGCTTGCGCACTTCGGTCAGCGGAATATGCGGGGCAAGGCGCGGCGCTGCCGAAGGCGCGGCATGGGCCGCCCCCTGTGACATCACGGGCGGGGCAACGGGGGCAAAGCCGCCCGCCTCGTCATCGGAATAGCCGTCGGAATAACCATCCGAATACGCCTGCGCATGGCCGGCAGAGCGCAGGGGCGCATGCACGGGCGCGCGAACGGGGAACGGGTCGTAATCCGGCTCGTAATTGTCATCCGGCTGCCAGTCATCGCTGGCCTCGTCGGCATAGGGCGGCACGGGCGGCAGATCGGGGGTGAAGATATTGGCATCCTCCTCCCAGTCCCGCGGCTCGGCATCGGGCTGATAGGTGCGCGGCAGCGGCGGGGCAGGGGGCAGGCCAATCCCGCGCGCAGCCGTCGCCGCAGCCGTCGCCGCAGCCGGAGCCGCACCGGAAACGGCTGCCGAAACCGCGGCAGGAACGGCGCGCAGCGGCGCGGGTGGCACCGCCATCTGCGCCATATGGGCGGCGGTCAGCGGCGGCTCGGCGGGCAGGCCCCCGGCGGTGACGGGTGGCGGCGTTGCCCCGCGCCGCGTATCGGCGATCAGCGGCTGCGGCCCGCGCAGACGCTGGGTCAGGCTCCGCGCAACCGGCGGCTCGCGGCGGGCATGGACGGCGGTGGTCACGGGGTTCAGCACCGGACCGGGGTGGCGCATGCGCGAACGGATCGCATCGGAAATCCGCGCCTTGATCCGGTCATCGTTCGGGGCCATGTCCTCGGGAAACTCCGGCAGCACCGGCTCCACCAGTTCCGGCTCCGGCTCGGCGCGGCGCATCAGTTGCGGCATCCGCGCCAGCAATCCGGCCCGCTCGCGCGGGGGGGCGTAATGGGCGGCCTCGGCCATCGGTTCGGGATAGCGCGGATCGGCGCGCAAGGTGCTGCGCAGCGCCGAGGGACGCCCCCATTCGCTGTTCGCCGGTGCAGGCTCGGGCGCGGGGGCCGGCTCCGGCTGGCGGTGGATCGCGGCGCTGCGGGTCGCCATCGGCGCAATCGGCTTGGGGCCACCCGCACGCGCAGCGGCGCCTTGCGGGGCCTTCTGCGCCGGTGCGGCGGCCTCTTGCCCCCAGCCCTGCGGCCCGCCCCAACCCTGCGCGCCGCCCTGTTCCTCGCTGCCTGCCCAGTCTTGCGTGCGCATGGCGCCCCGCTGCGCCACCGCCTCGGCCCGCACCGCCCGCCGCTCGGCCAGCGCATGTGCCGCGCGCGAGGTGCCACGTCCGGCCATGTTCAGCGCCGCACCATAGGCAAAGATGGTGCCCATCGCCAGAAAACGCCCGATCACCGAAAGCTCCAGCAGCGTGAAGCCCGTCACCCACAGGCCCATGACCAGCAAAAGCCCGCCCAGCACCAGCGAAAACAGGCTCAGCCCCACGCCCGCGCTGACAGGGGCCACGCCCAGCAGGGTGCCAAGGATGGTATCGCCGAACAGACCGCCAAGGCCGAAGGAATGCGGCCAGTCAGACCCCGGCACCAGCGTCGCGCAAAAGACCGAGGCAAGGGCCACCGCGATCACCGCGAAAACGATGCGCCCCATGGCGCGCTCGGCCCCGCGATGGCTGACAAACCGCGCCCCCCACACCGCCAGAATAAGCGGCACCATCCACGCGCCTTTGCCCCCGATGATCATCAGGGTCGAGGCGACCGCCGCCCCGAAACGGCCCAGCATGTTGGCGGCAGGCTCGTCGGTCGCCACCATCCAGCCCGGATCTTCCGGCGAATAGGTCCACAGCATCGCCGCGAACAGGACCGCCACCAGCAGCAGGGCCAGCCCCACCAGCTCGCGCCCGCGGCGCTCCAGCATGGCAGCGGTGTCCTGATCCAGAAGCGGGTCGCGTTGACGCATGTTGATGGATGCCATGACCTTACCTGTCCTCAATCGTAGAGGCAGTCACGAAGGCGGGTCAGCCCGTGCTGCAATTCTGTCTGTGGGGCGACCAGTGCCACCCTGATATGGCCCTTGCCGGGGTTCTCGCCGCCCGCATCGCGCGACAGGTAGGCGCCGGGCAAGACCCGCACCCCCGTTTCGCGCCACAGCTTCAGCGCCGCAGCCTCGCCATCGCCTTCCGGCACCGGCAGCCACAGAAAGAACCCGCCCTCGGGCGAAACGCGGTTGCGGCGTCCGGCAAAGACCTCGTCGGCCATGCGGAACTTGGCCTGATAGAGGGCAAGGCTCTCCGCCACATGCGCCTCGTCGCGCCATGCGGCTTCCGAGACGCGCTGGATGGGCAGCGGCAACGGCGCTCCGGCAAAGGACCGCAACTGCCGGATGCGCGCCATGCTTTGCGGCCCCGTCGCCACAAAGCCCGACCGCAGCCCCGGCAGGTTCGACCGTTTCGACAGCGAATGGAACACCGCCACCCGCTCGGGGTCCACGCCATGCGCCTCGGCCACCGCAAGCGCTCCGGGGGGCGGCGCATCGCGCCAGATCTCGGAATAGCACTCATCGGCAAAAATGCGGAAATCATGGCGTTCCGCCAGCGCCATCAGCCGCGCCAGATAATCTGCGGGGGCCACGACCCCCTGCGGATTGGCCGGAGAGCAGAGATAAGCCACTGTCACACGGTCCAGCACCTCGGCGGGCAGACCCTCATAATCGGGCAGAAACCCCGTCTCGGCGGTGGCCGGCACATAGACCGGCTCCGCCCCCACCGTCAGCGCCGCCACGGCATAGACCTGATAGAACGGGTTCGGCATCAGGATGACGGGGCGCTTGCCCCGCTTTGTCTCGGCCGACAGCGCGACGGCGGCGTTGAACAACCCCTCCCGCGTGCCGTTCAGCGCCATGATCCGCTCGGGCGACAGCGCCACACCATAGCGCCCCTGCACCCAGTCCGCGATGGCGGCCAGCAGCTCGGGCGTGCCGTCATTGGGCGGATAAACGCCAAAGCCTTCAAGGCTCTGCGCCAGAATCGGCCCGACGAAGGCAGGCATCGGATGCCGCGGCTCTCCGATGGTCATGTGAATGACAGGCCCACCGGGCGCATGCGTGTCGAGTAGCTTCCGCAGCCGCGGAAACGCATAATCCGGCAGGTTCGAGAACCGCTCTGGAAACGCCATGTCTGCCTCTTGTTCGGGGTCGTAGCGCCCCGTTTGACGGTCAGGATAACCCCTCATACCCGCGCGGTCCAGAAAAAGGCGCGCTCACACGGGGTTAGCCACAACAGATTGTGTCTTTTTCGCCCGCGCCCCCCCGATGGGCGCGCGCGCCCCGCTAGCGCAGCGCCCGTTCCGCCGCCGCCCCCAGCCGCAGCAGCCGTTCCTCCTGCATCGGCCCCGCCATCAGGCTGATCCCGCAGGACGGCTCCGAGGTCGGCAAGGTCAGCGCGCAGCCCCCCATCAGGTTGCCGATCCGCGTGTTGCGCAGCGCCAGCAGGTTCTCGGTGACGTAATAGGCATCATCGTCCAGCAGCCGCGCGGCATCGGGCGGCAGGATCGGCGCGGTCGGCACCAGCACCGCATCGTAACCCGCCACCGCCTGCGCCCAGACCGCCCGCAATTCGCGCAACCGCCGCCACGCCGCGACATAATCCGCCGCCGCAAACCCCGCCCCCGCGCGGAACCGCTCCAGAATGCGCGGAAACATCTTCTGCGGCGCTGCCTCGATGACCTTGCCCCAGATGCCATAGGCTTCCGAGGTGAACAGCACCGCCGTCAGCGCCATCGCCTCGGCCACCTCCGGCACCACCCCGCGCTCGATCCGCGCCCCCGCCCGCGCCAGCCGCGCCAGCGCATCGTCGAACCCGCGTGCAGGCCGGTCGCGCAGATCGTCCAGCGCCACCGTCTCCAGCACCAGCAGCCGCGCGCCGCCCAGACCTGCCCCGCCGAGACCGGCCCCGCCCAGATCGGCGGCGCGCCCGCCCTCCAGCGCCGCCAGCAGCAGCGCGCAATCCTCCACCGTATGGGCCAGCGGCCCCACGGTATCGAACTGCTCGCACAAGGGCACCACCCCGCGCAGGGACAGCCGCCCATGCGTGGTCTTCAACCCCACCAGATCATTCCACGCCGCCGGGATCCGCACCGACCCGCCGGTGTCAGACCCGATCGCCGCCGGAGCCAGCCCATAGGCGACCGAAGCCGCCGCGCCCGAGGATGACCCCCCGGCCACCGCCGACTCGTCGTTGATGCAGGGCGGCGTCGCCGTCACCGGGTTCAGCCCCAAACCGGAAAACGCCAGCTCCGACATATGGGTCTTGCCCAGACAGACCAGCCCCTGCAGGGTCGCCGCCCGCAACACCTCGGCATCCGCCAGCGGCACCCGCCCGGCCAGCAGGGCAGACCCCGCCTCGGTCTGCCGTCCGGCGGTGTCGAACAGGTCCTTCCAGCTGACCGGTACCCCGTCGAGCACACCGCGCCGCAACCCCGCCTTGGCGCGCGCCGCCGCCGCCATCGCCTCGGCCCGGCTGCGGTTGGGCATCACCCGGGCATAGATGCGGTCCCGCATCGGGTGGCGGTCGATGGCATCGAGCTGCATCTCGCACAACTCGACCGGATTGATCCGGCCCCGGCCGATCTCGGCCCCCAGCTCCGCCGCCGTCATGTTCGCCCAAGTCTTTGCCATGCAAACGCCTGCCCCTGATTTGCAATCACGCTAGCGGCAAGGCAGCGCATGGACAATTCCGATCTTTGCCCCATAGTCCCCGCCATGACATATGACAGCGACATCCTGATTGCCGGGGGGGGATTGAACGGCCCGGCACTGGCACTTGCCCTCGCGCAAAGCGGGCTGAGCGTCACTGTGATCGACGCCCGCCCCGCCCCCGCGCGGGCCGAAACGGGGTTCGACGGACGCAGCTACGCGCTTGCTATCGCGTCAAAACGGTTGCTGACCGCCATCGGCCTCTGGCCCGCCGTGGCGGGTCAGGTGCAGCCGATCCTGCAGATCAAGGCGTCGGACGGCACGGCAGGGCAGGGGGCCGCGCCGTTCTTCCTGCACTTCGAGTCGGCCGAGATCGAGGAAGGCCCGATGGGCTTCATGCTGGAAGACCGCCACCTCTACCGCGCCTTTCTGAACGCGATGCAGGCCACCCCCGGCCTGACCCTGCTGTCGGGCGAAACCGTCGTCGCGCAGGAGACGGGCCCGCAGGGCGTCACCGTCTCGCTCGCTTCGGGCAGGACCCTGACCGCCCGCCTGCTGATCGGCTGTGACGGGCGCGGCTCGGGCACCGCCGCGCGGGCCGGCATCCGCCGTGTGGGCTGGGGCTACGGGCAGACCGCGCTCGTGACCGCCGTGCGGCATGAAGGGCACCATCAGGGCATCGCGCAGCAATTCTTCATGCCTGCAGGTCCCCTCGCCATCTTGCCGCTGCCCGGCGGCCACCACTCCTCGATCGTGTGGAGCGAGACAGACACCGCCGCCGCCGCCATCCAGGCGCTGGATGATGCCGATTATCTGCAGGTCCTGCGCCCCCGCTTCGGCAGCTTTCTGGGCGAGATCGCACTGGCCGGCGCGCGCTTCACCTATCCGCTGTCGCTCAGCCTCGCGCAGAGCTTTGTCGCGCCCCGCGTGGCGCTGGTGGGCGACGCCGCCCACGGTGTCCACCCGATCGCAGGCCAAGGCCTGAACCTCGGCCTGCGCGACGTGGCGGCCCTCGCCGAAGTGCTGGTCGACGCCAGCCGCCGCGGCGAAGACATCGGCGCAGCGGATGTGCTGGAACGCTACCAGCGCTGGCGCAGGTTCGATTCGACCACGCTGGCGCTGGGCATGGATGGCGTGAACCGGCTGTTCTCCAACGACAACCCCGCGCTGCGCCTCGCCCGCGATCTGGGCATGGGCGCGGTAGCCGCCTTGCCGGGTCTGCGCCGCGGTTTCATCCGGCAGGCCGCGGGCTTGACCGGCGATCTGCCGCGCCTGCTGACGGGGCAAAGCCTGTAACCGGAGCGCAGGGGCCGTCGCGGGTGGCATCGAGCCACCCGCGACGGCGTTGCCACGGGATACGTCACCGCGCATGCCCGCAGCCCGCGCGCTGCCCGGGAGGCATCGTGGGAGCCTCCGGCGGGAGTATTTTGGAAGCAGCAATCGCAGGCTGCGCTTAATGCCCCGTTAAGGTTAAGGCGCTATACCGGAAGGGCGGTACAGGGAGGAGTCCCGATGACCGCAAGCAGCAAGTCGCCCCGGTCACGTGGAAAGCTCTTCCTGCGCACTGGACCGGTGCCGATGGCCGGGGCGCGCTGCCTGTCGAATTGCTGCTTTCCAAATACTCAAAAAAGCAACGCCTCCGTCCACGTGACGCCGGGGTGTTTCAGACCGCCAGATGGGGACGGAACCTGTCGACCACCTGGTCATAGACCTGGCGCTTGAAGGGGACGATGGCCGCGCACATCTCGGACGCGCCGATCCATTTCCATGCGGCGAACTCGGGATGCGGGCGGTCGATGCTGATATCTGCGTCCGATCCCAGAAAGCGGCACAGGAACCATTTCTGCTTCTGGCCGCGGAACTTGCCTTTCCAGACCTTGCCCAGAAGGTCTGGCGGCAGGTCATAGGTCAGCCAGTCGGGGGTGCTGTCGAGGATCTCGACCTTGTCGGCGGTCACGCCGGTTTCTTCCCAGAGTTCCCGCAGGGCGGCCTCGCGCGGGGATTCGTCCGAGTCGATGCCGCCTTGCGGCATCTGCCAGGCAGGGGAGGGGGAGTCGAGGCGTTGGCCGGTCCAGATCCGGCCGTCGGCGTTGATCAGGACCACCCCGACGCAGGGGCGATAGGGCAGGGTTGCGGGGTCGATGGGCATGGGGTCCGCCATTCGGTGGGGCGCGGGGGGCGGATGCCCCCCGGCCGGGTCTTGCTGCGTCAGGGCTTACTGGGCCACGGCTTGCAGGCCGCGCAGGATGTCGACAGCATAGGCGAGCTGGTAATCCTCGTCGCGCAGCTTGGCGGTTTCCTCGGTGCGGGCGCGTTCTTCTTCCAGAAGCTTGCGCTCATCCTCGGACATGGAGTCGTTCGAGAGGTTCCCGCGCAGGTCCGCTTCCGAGGTGGGGCGGCGGGCGGCGCTGGTTTCGGCCTCGGGGGTGGTGGTGGCGGTGGGGTCGCGGCGGGGCTGGTTCACCACGATGTCGGGCATCACGCCCAGCGCCTGGATCGAGCGGCCCGAGGGCGTGTAATAGCGCGCCGTGGTGAGCCGCATCGCGCCTTCGCCGCGCAGCGGGATCACGGTCTGCACCGAGCCCTTGCCGAAGCTCTTGGTGCCGACCACGATGGCGCGGCGGTGATCCTGCAGCGCGCCCGCCACGATTTCCGAGGCCGAGGCCGAGCCGCCGTTGATCAGCACCACGATCGGCTTGCCTTCCGCCAGATCGCCCAGTTGCGCGTTGATCCGCTCGCTGTCGCGCGCCTCGCGGCCACGGGTCGACACGATCTCGCCCTTGTCGAGGAAGGCGTCCGACACCCGGATCGCCTGCGTCAGCAAACCGCCGGGGTTGTTGCGCAGGTCGATGACGAAGCCGTTCACATTCTCCATCCCGCCCAGTTCCTCGACCGACTTCTTCAGGTTCTCCTCGAGGCCGGAATAGGTCTGGTCGTTGAAGGTGGTCACCCGCAGCACCACGGTGTCGCCCACCACGCGGCTGCGCACCGCCGTCAGCTTGATGGTGTCGCGGATGATCGACACGTCGAACGGTTCGGCCACATCCTTGCGCACCACGGTGATGATGATCTCGGACCCGACCGGGCCGCGCATCAGGTCCACCGCCGCATCCAGCGTCAGGCCCAGCACCGATTCCCCGTTCACATGGGTGATGAAATCCCCCGCCTCGATCCCCGCCTCGTCGGCAGGGGTGTCGTCGATGGGCGAGACGACCTTCACATAGCCCTCTTCCTGCGTCACCTCGATGCCAAGGCCCCCGAACTCGCCGCGGGTCTGCACCTGCATGTCGTCGAAATCCTTCGGCGCCAGATAGTTCGAATGCGGGTCGAGCGAGGTCAGCATCCCGTTGATCGCCGCCTCGATCAGCTGCTTGCTGTCGACTTCCTCGACATATTGCGCGCGCACCCGCTCGAATATGTCGCCGAACAGGTCCAGCTGTTCATAGACATTGGCATTGCGGCTGTTTTCCTGCGCAATCAGCGGGGCGGCCAGCTGCGTCGTCAGCACGACCCCGGCCACGGTGCCACCGATGGCGGCCATCACGAATTTCCTCATCGCCTCGTCCTATTCCCTCAATGCCGTGAACCATTCGGCCGGATCGACCGGGTCCGCCCCTTGCCTGAGCTCCATATAAAGCGTTTGTGTGCCCTGCACGCCACCGCCTTCTTGCGCCGTTGCCAGAAAATCGGCAACCCCCGGATCGCCGCCGCCCATCAGGCCAAGGGCCGCGCCACCCGCCACAACTTCACCGACCTGACCATAAACCGTCTCCAGCCCGGCTAGGATCAACAGATAGCCCCCGCCGGGCTCCAGAACGATCACATTTCCGTAGTCCAGCAAGGGCCCGAGGTAACGGATTGTTGCGGGCCAGGGCGACGTCACCAGCGCCCGCGCCCGCGTGGCCAGCGTCAGACCGGGGCGGCGCACCCCCACCGCATCCGATTCCATCGACCGGCGCAGCAGCGTGCCCAGCACCGGCAGCGGCAAGCGCCCCTTGGCATCGGGAAAGCTGCTGCCCTCGCGCGCATCCAGCGCAAGGCCCGACGCAAAGGCCTCCAGCGTATCGGCGCTTTCCAAAAGCCCGCGCAGCGTTTCGGGGTCTTCGGTAAAGCGGCGCGGCAATTCGGTGCGGTCCGAAATCGCCTGTGACAGCGCCGTGCGCGCCTCCTGCGCCACATCGAGCCCCGCCAGCAGCGTCTCTCCCGCCGCCTGCTGCAGCGCCCGCAAATCGCGCAGTTCCGCCAGTTCCGCGTTCAGCGTCTCGGCCTCGGCCTGCAGGGCCGGCGTCACATCCGCCAGCATCATGCCCGACCGCACGGTGCCAAGCGGCCCCGCCGGATGCAGCAGCAGCAAGGGGCCGGGGCGGCTTTCGAGCTGGCTCAGCACCCCCACAAGCTGCGCCACGCGGTCGCGCTTGGCGCGGAACTGCATCTGCAAGGTCGTCTCGCGCAGATGCGCCTGCCGCAACGCCTCGCGCAGCGCCGCCAGCCCCTGCTCATAGGCGCGGATCGTGCGCGTCAGCGCTGCCACCCGCTCGCGCGAGGATTTGGCCGCCTCCAGATCGGCCACCGCCGCCTGCAAGTTTGCCGATGCGGTCGCCGCCTGTTCCGCCACACCCTGCGCAAGGGCCGCATGGCTCATCAGCATCAGGGCAAGGGCGGCGGCGCGGATCATGTCAACAGGCTGGCTCCGGTCATTTCGGGCGGTTGCGGCAGCCCCATCAGCGCCAGCACCGTCGGCGCAAGATCGGCCAATCGGCCCCCGTCGCGCAAGCCTGCACCTTCCGGCGCACCCATCACGATCACGGGAACCGGGTTCAGGGTGTGCGCCGTGTGCGGTCCATTGGTCTCGGGGTCCCACATCTGTTCGCAATTGCCGTGGTCGGCGGTCACGATCATGGCCCCGCCCCGCGCGCGCACCGCCGCGATGGCGCGGCCAAGGCCATCATCCACCGCCTCGCAGGCCTTGATCGCGGCCTCCAGCACCCCCGTGTGGCCCACCATGTCGGGGTTGGCGAAGTTCACCACGATCAGGTCATAGCCCGCCTCGATCGCCGCCTCCAGTTGCAGCGCCACCTCCGGCTCGCTCATCTCGGGTTGCAGGTCATAGGTCGCCACCTTGGGCGACAGCGGCATGAACCGCGCCTCGCCATCGAACGGCACCTCGCGCCCGCCGTTCAGGAAGAATGTGACATGCGGGTATTTTTCGGTTTCGGCCAGCCGGAACTGGGTCTTGCCATGCTTCGCCACCCATTCGCCAAGGCAATTCACGATCACCCGCTTGGGAAAGGCGGTCGCCATGTAACCGTTATGCGCGTCGGAATATTCCACCATGCCCAGCATGGCCGACCAGACAGGCCGCGCACCCACGGCAAAGCCGTCAAACCCCGGCTGGCCCATCGCCGCCAGAATCTCTCGCGCGCGGTCGGCGCGGAAGTTCAGGCAGAAGATGCCATCCCCGTCCCGCGCTCCGGCATAGCCCCCAATCACCGTGGGGGCCAGAAACTCGTCGGTCTCGCCCTTTGCATAGCATTGCGCCACTGCGGCCTCTGCATCGGGGGCGGCTTCGCCCTTGGCAAAGACCATCGCCTCATAGGCGCGCGCCACCCGCTCCCAGCGGTTGTCGCGGTCCATCGCCCAGTAGCGCCCGCTGACCGTGGCAACCCTCGCGCCTTCGGGCAGGCCCGCCACCAGCTGCGCCATGAAGCCTGCGGCGGACGACGGCGGCACGTCGCGCCCGTCGGTTATCGCATGCAGCGCCACCGGCACACCCAGCGCGGTCAGCGCGCGGCAGGCGGCCAGCACATGGCTGATATGCCCGTGTACCCCGCCGTCAGAGACAACGCCCATCAGATGCGCGGTCCCGCCCTTGGCCCTGATCGCCTTGGCAAAATCCAGCAGGGCAGGGTTGGCGGCAAAGCTGCCATCCTCGACCGCCAGATCGATCGCGCCAAGGTCCATCGCCACCACACGGCCCGCGCCGATGTTTGTGTGGCCCACCTCGGAATTGCCCATCTGGCCGGTCGGCAGGCCGACATCGGGGCCAAAGGTCGTCAGCGTGCTGTGCGGGCAGGTTGCCATCAGCGCATCGAAATGGGGTGTATGGGCCAGCGCGGGTGCATCCCATTCCCGCACAGGGCCGATGCCCCAACCGTCGAGGATACACAGCACAACGGGTTTGCGGGCAGCGGTCATGGCGGGCCTCATGCGTTTCGGATTTCCTGTCATAGCCCTTGGGCGGGCCTCGGGCAACACCCTCGCCCCTTGCGGGGGAAAGGGTTAAGATTGAGTTAAGGCGTCAGGGTCAAATGTTTGATTTCATTGTGTTTTATGGCGTGTAACACAGGGTTCGCGCCTCTCACACCGAAAAGCCATACAGCGCCCATTCGGCCTCGCTGACCTCCAGCGCCATCCTCATATACTCGGCCTTCTTGATGGCCACGAACCCCCGGTGCAGCGGCTCGCCCAGCACCCGGCGGGCAAAATCCGACCCCTCCAGCCGTTCGATCGCGCCCAGCCAGTCCCTCGGCAGGGAGTGGGCGGGGGCGTTCTCATAGGCATTCCCCAGCGTGGCCGGCCCCGGATCGGCCCCCGCCCCGATCCCGTCCAGCGCCCCCCCGAGGGTGACCGCCGCGACGAGGTAGGGGTTGGCGTCCACCCCCGCCACCCGATGCTCGAAGTGCCGCGCCTTCCCGCTGCCCGACGGCACCCGCAAGGCCACCGTCCGGTTCTCCACCCCCCAAGCGTCATTCCCCGGCGAGTAGTTCACGCTGGCAAAGCGCCGCCACGAGTTCTGGAAGGGCGCCAGCACCGCCATCGTCTCCCCGATGGTCCCGCGCACCCCCCCGATCGCCTGTAGCATCAGCGGCGACAGCGCGCCCTCCGCCGGGTCCGCAAACAGGTTCGCGCCGCCCTCATCCGCCAGTGACAGGTGCAGGTGCATCCCCGACCCCGCCATCTGCCCGAACGGCTTGGCCATGAAGCACGCCTCCATCCCGAACCGCCGCGCCGTGCTGCGCAGCAGCCGCTTGGCCAGGATCACATCATCCGCCGCCCGCATGAGGTCGCGGTAGCGGATGGTCAGCTCATACTGCCCGCAGGCATATTCCGAGATCAGCGCCTCCAGCGGCAGATCCAGCGCCGCCGCCCCTTCATACACCGCGTCAAAGAAGGGCGACATCTCGTCCAGCTCATCCACCGACATCGTGTTGGTGTTGCCCGACCGCCGCCCCGTCAGCGGATAGCGGGCGGGCTGCATGCGTCCGTTCCCGTCCCGCTCGCGGTCGACCAGATAGAACTCCACCTCCAGCGCGCCCATCGGCGCAAACCCCAGCGCTTCCGCCCGCTTCACCTGCCGCAAAAGCGCATGCCGGGGCTCGGCCGCAAAGCCGCTGCCGTCGGGGTTGAACATGCTGATCAACACCAGCCCCCGTCCGGTGGCGGGCAGAAAGCCCAGCGTTCCCGCAAGCGGCCAGCAGCGCAGGTCGCCGCCGCCATCCTCCAGCACCAGCCCGGTGCCCTCCACATCATCGCCCGCCACATCCTGCGCGAACATCGACGCAGGCAGGCCCCTGCCCGAGGCAAACAGGCTTTCCAGTTCATGCCGCCGAATGGTCTTGCCCCGCCCGATCCCGTGGCAATCGGTCAGGATGATGTCGATGGCCTGCACATCGGGGTAGCGGTCCAGAAAGGCCTGCGCCTCGGCCAGCGTGGCCCCGCCGGGGAAAGAAGTCGTCATCGTCGAAGTCCTGTGTTCCTGCTCCACTGGCTCAACACCAGCCGCGATGCCCGGTCAATACCCCAGTGCCAGCCCGTCCTTGCGCGGGTCTGATCCGCCGGTCAGCGTGCCGGCTTCCCAGTCGATCCAGATCGCCTGCCCGCCGCCATGCGGTTCCGTCGCGACCGAAACCTTGTGGCCGCGCGCCTGCAACCCCGCGATGCTGTCCAGCGGCACGCCGTGTTCGGCCTGCACCTCGCCATTCCGGTAGAATACACGGGCGCAGTCCAGCGCCTCCTGCACATCCATCCCGTGATCGAGCAGATTGCCGAGCAGATGCGCATGGCCAAAGGGTTGGTAGTCTCCGCCCATCACGCCGAACGGCATGATCGCGCGCCCGTCTTTCGTGACCATCCCCGGCATGATCGTGTGCATCGGCCGCTTGCCGGGGGCGAGCGCGTTGGGGTGGCCTGCGTCCAGCTTGAAACTTGCGCCCCGGTTTTGCAGCACCACGCCCGTTTGCGCGCAGGTGATGCCGCTGCCAAAGGCGTGATAGGTTGAATTGATGAAGCTGACCGCGTTGCGATCTGCATCGACGATCGAGATATACACCGTGTCTGTCTTGGCCAGACCCGGATCGGGCAGGCCGGTCATCGCGCGGTCGGCGCGCAGGGCCGTGCGCAACCGCTCGGCGCGCGCGGGGGACAACAGGGCGGCGATGGTGGCATCGTCGGGCGGCAGATCGCCAAGGCAGTCGTTGCGGTCGCGGTAGGCCAAGCGTCCCGCCTCGATCTCCAGATGCAGACGCTCGGCCCCAAGCGGGGCAAGGTCCGACAGCGCGAAGCCCGACAGGATGTTGAGCATCAAGAGCGCGGTCAGACCCTGATTGTTCGGCGGCATCTGGTGGATCATGTAGCCGCGATAGGGGGCCGCAACCGGCGTCACATAGTCGGCGCATGTGGCGGCGAAATCGGCCAACTGATGCACGCCGCCAAGCGCTTGCAGGCGCGCCACCAATGCCTCGGCCACCGGCCCCTCGTAAAATCCGGCGCGGCCCTGTTCGGCAATCCGGCGCAGGGTTTGGCCAAGCGCGGGCTGGCGATGCACCTCGCCTGCCTTGGGCGCGCGCCCATCGGGCAGGAAGATCGCCGCCGACCCTTCATCCTGCGCCAGACGGGCGGCAGTCTCGGCCCAGTCATGCGCCACCCTGTCCTGCACCACATAGCCATTCTCGGCGTAATGGATGGCCGGGGCCAGCACGGCAGCCAGCCCCAGCCGCCCGTGATCGGCGGACAGGCGGCACCACGCATCGACCGCGCCGGGGATCGTCACCGCATGCGGGCCATAGGTCGGCACCGCCTCCAGCCCCATGCCGCGATAGGCGTCAATCGTCGCGCCCGCCGGTGCGCGGCCCGATCCGTTCAGCGCGATCACCGGTTCCTGACCCGCAAGGCACATCAGCACAAAGCAATCGCCCCCGATGCCGGTGGACTGCGGCTCCACCACACCCTGCACCGCTGCGGCGCAGATGGCGGCATCCACCGCATTGCCGCCTGCCCGCAAGATTTCCAGCGCGGCCAGCGTCGACAACGGGTGCGAGGTGGCGGCCATCGCCTCGGTGGCGCGGGCCGGAGAGCGGCCGGGAAGCTGGAAATTGCGCATGCGCGTTGTCTTCTTTCCTCAAGGGGCCCCGCGAGGCGGTGGCGGGTTAAAGCTGGTGCAATTTAAAGCGCATTGGCGCGGGCGGTGCAAACGGCCTGTCCATGACAGGCGGGGGCAGTCCGGGTCAGGCCCGATCGGCGCCAGCGGGCGTGCCGATCGGCACGGGGCGGCCTTCGGCATCCAAGGCGACAAAGGTGAAATTCGCCTCGGTCACCTTTTCGCTCCGGGCAACCGCGCGCGGGCGGCGCCATGCATCGACATGGATCGTCATCGAGGTGCGGCCCTGCCGGACCAGCGTGGCATAGAGCGAGACCTCGTCCCCCACCTTGACGGGGCGGTGAAAGATCATCGCATCCACGGCCACCGTGGCGCTGCGCCCGCCCGAGGTCAGCGCCGCCACACTCCCTGCGGCAAGGTCCATCTGGCTCATCAGCCAGCCGCCGAAGATATCGCCCGACGGGTTGGTATCGGCGGGCATCGCTATGGTGCGGATGGTGGGGCTGCCTTCGGGTGGCTGGTCTTCGCGGCTCATCTTGTCCTGTCTCGGCTTGGGTCAGAGCCTGCAAGCCTAGCAGGTTTCCACGCCCGAGGTAGGCCCGCCGCTGCGCGCCACGTCAGAACCCGTGCAGACGGTCAGCCCATTGCCAGCCAATCATGATGCCCTTGATACGCGGCAGCATGAGAAGACTGCCCGCAAGCACGATCCCGCCGATCAGCAGCGCCGTGGCCCAAGGGCCCAATTCGCTGTAAACGATCATGAAATGCAGCATGAAGCCGGCGATGTGGCACATGATGAGGATGGTGAAATAGGCCGGGCCATCATCTGCCCGCTGCGGTGCAAAGCTTTGCCCGCACACCGCGCAGGCGGGGGCAACCTTGAGGTAGCTGGTGAAGAGGTGTCCTTCGCCGCAATTCGGGCAACGCTGCCGCAATCCGTTCAGCATCGCAGGCTTTCTGTGGCGTTGATCGTCTTGCATCATGCTCTCCTCGGCTTGGTTCTATATAGCCATTCCGCTTTCACCATCAATAGCCGCGCCCCTCGCACGCGGTCCGCACGGCCCCCGCCACGCCCGCGCGCTGACGGCCAGAGCTTGGGTCAAGCGCGGCGCGGGCAGGGTCTGACACAGCGCGCGAAGACCCATTTGCCATGCTGCACCGAGCCCGTGCGACGCAACCCAGACGAGAAGTCAGAGGTAGACCTCGCGCGGATCCTCGCTTATTGCTCATCGGATTGCCTGCTTGGGGCGATACCGACCTGAATGATTTTTGGAGGCACTACGCATGAAACTCTTTTCTTTCCGGTCCCTTGCGGGGGCCTTCTTTGCGGTAGGGATGTTGACCCAAGGGGCGGTCGCCCAAGACATGCAGTTTTTCCGCATCGGCACCGGCGGCACCGCCGGCACCTATTACCCGATTGGCGGGCTGATCGCGAACGCCATTTCCAATCCCCCCGGTTCGCGTGCCTGTGACGCGGGCGGCTCTTGCGGCGTGCCCGGTCTGATCGCAACCGCGGTCGCCTCCAACGGCTCGGTCGGCAACGTGAACTCGATCAACGGCGGCACGCTGGAAGCGGGCTTCAGCCAGTCCGACGTGGCCTATTGGGCGCAAACCGGCACCGGCATCTGGGAAGGCCAGCCGGCGGTGGAAAAGCTGCGGCTGATCGCCAACCTCTACCCCGAAAGCATCCATCTGGTGGCAAGTGCCGCCTCGGGCATCACCTCGGTGGCCGACCTGCGCGGCAAGCGCGTGTCGCTTGACGAACCCGGCTCGGGCACGCTGGTGGATGCCAAGATCATCCTCGAAGCCTTTGGCCTGACCGAAGCCGACATCACCCCCGAATACCTCAAGCCCGATCAGGCCTCCGACCGGATGCGCGATGGCGCGATGGATGCCTTCTTCTTCGTCGGCGGCTATCCGGCCGGGGCAATCGCGGAACTTTCCAGCCAGCATGATGTGGTGATGGTGCCGATCACCGGCCCTGAAGTCGACGCATTGCGCGCCGAATACAGCTTCTTTGCCAATGACGTGCTGCCTGCCGGAACCTATCGCGGGCAGGATGCCGAAGTGCCGACCCTGTCGGTAGGCGCGCAGATGGTCACATCGGCGGACCTGTCCGAAGAACTGGTCTATGGCATCACGCAAGCGATGTTCAACGAAACCACGCAGAAACTGTTCGGCAACGGCCATGCCAAGGGCAAGTTCATCACCCTTGAAAACGCGGTGCAGGGTGCAGGCATTCCGTTCCATCCGGGCGCCGAGCGTTTTTACCGTGAAGTCGGCGCGATCGAGTGATCCGGCCTGCATGATCTGACTGTGGGGCGCGGTCTTGTCGGGTTCGCGCCCCTTTCGTTTTCTCCCGCTTCAAGGACAACAGGATGACCGAGGGCAACCGCACGCTTTCCCAAGCCGAACTGGCCGCGATCGAAGAGGAATTCGATCCCGAGGCGCGCTTCAGGACCGTCACCCGGCCGGTGGCCGTGCTGGCGGGGGTGATCCTCTTTGCCCTTGCGGTCTATCATTACTACACGGCCGGATATGGCATCCCGCGTGCGACCACGCACCGGGGCATCCATATGGGCGTGTCGCTGTTCCTGATTTTCCTCAGCTTTGCCGTGGTGTCCTCGGCGCGCCACAAGACCACTGGCTTCGTCATTCTGGGCCTGCCCGTGCTGGACTGGGTGCTGGCCTTCGGCGCGCTGGTGAGTGCGCTTTATGTGCCTTGGGTCTATGACCAGCTTGCCTTCCGCATCGGCAACCCGCTGCCCATCGATGTGATCATGGGAACGATCCTTCTGGTCACCCTGCTCGAGGCGGTGCGCCGCTCGATGGGCTGGCCCTTGCCGGTGATCGCGCTTCTGTTCATCGGCTATGCCTATTTCGGGCGCTCGATGCCGGGCATCTTCGTGCATCCGGGCGCGGATTGGTCGGGCATCGTCAACCACCTCTACCTGTCATCGCAAGGTGTCTACGGCACCGCGCTCGGGGTGATTGCCACCTATGTGTTCCATTTCGTGCTGTTCGGCGTGATGGCGCAGCGCATCGGGCTGGGCCAGTTGTTCATCAATCTGGCTACAGCGCTGACCGGGCGCTTTTCCGGCGGACCTGCCAAGGTGTCTGTGGTGTCCTCGGCGCTGCTGGGCTCCATCTCCGGCTCGTCCATCGCCAATACGGTGACAACCGGCGCGCTGACCATTCCCACCATGATCAAGATCGGCTTCCAGCGCCATTTCGCGGCGGCGGTCGAGGCGGCCTCATCCACCGGCGGTCAGATCACCCCGCCGGTGATGGGGGCGGTGGCCTTCCTGATGGTCGAATATCTGGGCATCCCGCTGCGCACCATCCTGATCGCGGCCATCGTGCCCGCCTTCATGCACTTTTTTGGTGTTCTTGTGCAGGTTCACCTCGAGGCAAAGCGGCTGGGCATCCGCGGCCTGCGCAAGGAAGAACTCCCCAACGCCCTCAAGGTGCTGCGCGAAGGCTGGCTTTCGGTCCTGCCTCTGGTCCTGCTGGTCTGGATGCTGATGTCGGGCCGCACGCCCTTTCTCGCTGCGTTCTGGGCGATCACTGCCTGCATGGCGGTCTATGCCATCCAGCGGGTGATGGCGGCAGGGCTTGTCCAAGGCGCGCGCGACTTTGCCGCCGGTATCATCGAGGGCTTTGTGGCGGGGGCCAAAAGCTCGCTTGCGGTGACGGCGGCAGCGGCCTTGGTCGGTGTGGTCATCGGGGTGGTGACACTGACCGGCATCGGCTTCAAGATCGCCTTCATGCTGACCAGTCTGGCGCAGGGCTGGGCGGAAAGCACCCATGCGGCCCTGTCCTTCCTGCCGTTCGAGATCATCACCATGCCCTCGCTCGCGCTGCTGTTCACCCTGATGATGACGGCGGTGGTCTGCATCCTGATGGGCTGCGGCATTCCGACCACGGCCAATTACATCATCATGGTCGCCGTGGCGGCACCGGTGCTGGCGATGATGGATGTCGAGCCCTTGGTCGCGCATTTCTTCGTGTTCTACTTCGGGGTGCTTGCCGATGTGACGCCGCCCGTGGCGATGGCGGCCTATGCCGCATCGGGGATCGCCGGAGCCAATGCCTTCAAGGCGGGGAACACCGCCTTCCGCCTGTCGATGGGCAAGGCGCTGGTGCCTTTCATGTTCGTGTTTTCCCCGTCGCTTCTGCTGGTCACGGCGGATTTCACTTGGGCGAGTTTTGCGCTGGCCTTCACCGGCGCGGTGCTGGGCATCGTGGCACTGTCGGCGGCCATCACGAACTGGATGCTGCGGCCCCTGCTGAAGATCGAACGGGTGCTGCTGCCCGTCGCGGCGCTGCTGATGATCGCGCCCGAACTCGTCTCGACCTCGATCGGGGTTGCCATTCTGGCAGGGGTGTTTTTGCGCCAGTGGTTTGCAGGCAAGGCGCAGGGCCAGCCCGCGCGCTAACCCCGTGCGGGGCAGGGGCCAAACAGCCCCGCGCCCCGCGCAAGAGGACAGGCCCTTTGGAAAAGGCGCAGTCCATCACAGGCAAAGAGGGAAAGGGTGAGAGGCTGGACAACGACCCAAGCGGGGCTCGTTACGGCTGCTTCCTTCCGGACCTGACCGGGTTGGCGAGGCGCTCGCCCGCGCCAACCTCTCAAGGGTGCAGATAGGGCAGGGGCGCGGCATTTGCAAGCCCCCAAGCGCGTGCGGCGCTCCTTGCCCTCAGGTCCAGATGCCTGCCCAGCGGGCGCCGTCGGTGAGGCTCTTGGCGACATGGTGCGCGAACTGTCCCGAGGCAGGGATGATGTCCGGCACCTGCACCACCGTCATGCCTGCGGCAAAGGCCGCCTGTGCGCCGGGCTCGCTGTCTTCGAAAACCAGACAGCGCGCCGGGTCTACCCCCAGCCGCGTGGCGGCCAGCAGATAGGGCTCCGGATGTGGTTTGGGAGCGGTCACGTCATCGCGGGTGATGACGGCGCGAAAGGCGGGCCGCAGCCCTGCCTGCACCAGCCGCACCTCTGCCGGATCACGGCGCGAGGAAGTGACCAGCGCAAGCGCATGGCGGTCGCGCAGCCCGTGCACAATGTCAAAGGCCCCCGGCTTGAGCAGCAGGTCCACCGCCTGCGCCGCAAGGAAAGAGGCGTGCCATGTCGTGTTCAGCCGGTCCAGATCAAGCTGCGGGAACCGTGACAGGATCAGGCTGGCCGATGTGGCCTGGTCAATCCCGACAAGGCTGTGCAGCAGGTCCTCCACATCGGTATGACCTTGCTCGGCAAAGGCGGCGGCACCGGTCTGCATGGTCAAACGCTCGCTGTCGACCAGCGTTCCGTCCAGATCGAAGAATACCGCATCAAACAAGGGGCCGGTCCTTTGCTTTGGGCGACACGCGCCAGTTGTGCCGGTCGATAGCAGATCGCACCCCGATACAAAAGGCCCGGCCGCCCGCGCGGCACGATGCGCGCCTCAAAGGTCCAGCCGCAGCCGCAAAAAGCCCTCCTCGGTGCGCGCAAGCGGTGTCAGGGCCAGATGCGGCGCATCCGCAAGACAGGCCGCCGCCAGCGGGCTTGTGTCAAAGGTCACCGACGTTCCGGGCAGGGGGCTGAACCGCCACGCCGGCGCGCCGCGTTCTGGCGCGGCCGCGCCATTCAGGGCGCGTCCGATATGGGCAATCAGGATGTCGCGGTTGGCGGTCTGCTCTTCCAGCACCACGCGCGCCGGCTCTGCCGGAGAAAAGCCGCCATTGCCGGAGCCGCGAAAACTGTTGGTCGCCAGCACGAATTGCTGCGCCGGATCAAGCGGCTGTCCTTGCCAGCACAGGTTGCGGATGCGCTGGCCGCCCTGCCCGTGCGGGGGCTGCGACAGGTCCACCTCATAGGTCAGGCCGCTGATGGTGTCATAGACAAAGCAGGGCAGGTCCGGCCCGAGCAGGGGTTGATCCGCACCCCCCGGAACAATCTGCCGATACCCGCGCGCCGAGTATTCCAGCCAGCGGCGCAGCTCTGCCCCGGTGACCAGAAGCGCCATGATGGTATTGGGGTGGATGTAGAGATCGGCGGCATGCCGCAGCAGGATATCCCCCGCCGGGATGAGCGTGTAATTCTCGGGCCCGCCAAAGCCGCCAGCCTTGAAGGGGGCGGTTGCCGACAGCACCGGCAGATGCGCCAGCGGCCCCCCGTCCAGACGGGCGGCCACATATTGCGCCTGCGCCTGATTGACGATCTGGACCGAAGGGCAATCGGTGATCATGGCGAAATAGCTGTGAATCGCCTGCGGGGTGCGGCCAACGGGGCGGCGCGCCCAGAGGCGGACGGCCTCGTGCGCGGGCTGGATCAGGCGGGTCAGGCCATCATCCGGCGCGACCAGACCCAACGGCCGGCCCTCGCCGTCGCGGCTGGCAATCGCCCGCGCTTCGGCCTTGTGGCTGCGCACGCGCCATGCCCCTGCGGCGCGGATCAGATCGATGTCGATCACCCCCAGATGCGAGCCGAAAAAGCCCGGCATCACCGCAGGTTTGCCGTGCAAGGTGCCGCCGACCGGATCAACCTCGGGCGAAGGGGCAAGGCTGGCGGCGGGAAACACCATATGGCGGTGGCCCAGAATGACGGCATCCACCCCGTCAATCGCCGCGATCTGTTGTCCGGCATCTTGCAGGCCCGCGTCTTGTGTTCCCGCCGCATCTGGCCCGCTGCCAGCTTGCGCGCTGCCGATACCGCAATGGGCCAGCACCACCACCACATCGGCCCCCGCGGCCCGCAGGCGCGGAACCTGCTGGGCCACGGTTTGCGCCATCGGTTGCATCTGCACCTCGCCGCCGATGGCCTGCCGATCCCACAGGGCGGTGTCTGGCGGCAGCACCCCGATCACCCCCAGCCGCACCCGCTGTGCCTGCCCGTGCTGATCGGGCAAATCGCGCTCGATCAAAGCCCAAGGCGCGATCAGAGGCCCGAGCGCGCTGCCGTCGCGCGGGCAGGTGTTGGCCGATAGAACCGGAAACCGCGCCTCGGCCAGAGCGGCGGCCAAAAGCGGGATTCCCATCGAGAATTCATGATTGCCAAGATTGACGGCATCATAGCCCAGATGCGCCATGGCCTGCATCATCGGATGCGGCCCGCCGTCCTGCCGCGCCGCCACATAATCACCCAGCGGACTGCCGTGCAGAAAATCGCCGTTGTCGAGCAGGATCGTTCCCGCAACCTCCTCGCGCGCCCGACGGACAAGGGTCGCGGTCAGGCACAGGCCCTTTTGCACACAAGGCGCATCGGCGTGGTAATCATAGCCGGAAAGATGCATGTGCAGATCACTGGTGGCCAGCACCCGCAACCGGACCCTCGCACCCGCCCCGGCCCCGTCCTGTGCTGTCTCGGGCCGGGCCCATCGTAACTCTGCCGTCATACGTCACACGCAACCATAACATCATCGGGACAATCCGGCACCGCAAAGCGCTGTGGGATAACTTGGGAAGAAAGCCGCCTGCATTGCAATTAAAAATGGAATAGTTCCATGTATTTCTTCTTTCAGTTGTAATTTCATCCTGTCCGGCTGCGCGCGGTTTACGCCTGCCCGTCCGGCATGCGATCAGGGGTTGCGCGGCAGGCGCCGGAACGGTTTGGGCTTTGGGGGCAGCAATGCGGCTGGCAGAAACGGTGACATTCGGCGGCTCCGGCCTGAACCGCGCAGCCGAATTGCGCGGCGATGCGGCGGCGCAGGCCGCGTTGCTGGCGCGGGGGCGCGTGCTCGCCGTCTGGCGCGGCAAACCGCTCACACGGGGCGGAGAGGGCCTTGGCTGGCTGCCGTCCGACTCCGTGGCGCTCCATCATGGCAGGCCACCGGTTTTCCTCGGCTTTGACGAGGATCACCCCTGCTTTGCCGTCGATATCTCCGACTGGGTGCCAGAGGCCGGGGCCGAGGCGGTGCAGGCGGGGTTTCTTGACCAGAGCGAGCAGCACCATCCCGGCCTTCCCCGTGATCTGGTCTTTGCCGAATTGCGCGCCGTGATGCTGCGGCTCTCCCCGCGTGAGGCGGAACTGGCGGCGACTGCCAAGGCCGTGCTGCAATGGCATCGCAGCCACGGGTTCTGCGCGGTGTGCGGCGCGGCGTCGAGGCCGACGATGGCCGGCTGGCAACGCGCCTGCCCTGCCTGCGGGGCGCATCATTTCCCGCGCACCGACCCTGTGGTCATCATGCTGGTCACACAGGGCAACCGCGCCCTTTTGGGGCGCAGCCCCGGTTGGCCCGAAGGCATGTATTCCTGCCTTGCGGGCTTTGTCGAACCCGGAGAAACGGTCGAGGCGGCCGTGCGGCGCGAAGTCTGGGAAGAGGCGGGCGTGCGGCTCGGGGCGGTGCGCTATCTTTCCAGCCAGCCCTGGCCCTTTCCTGCCAGCCTGATGCTGGGCTGTGCCGCCGAAGCGCTGAGCGACAGCATCACGCTGGACCCCGCCGAGCTGGAACATGCCCTGTGGGTCAGTCGCGAAGAGATGGTTGCGGTCATGTCGGGCGCTCATCCCCGGATAAAGCCCGCACGACAGGGTGCGATTGCGCATTTCCTGATACACAACTGGCTTGCAGACCGGCTGGATTGACGCCAGTTTCACAGAAAAGGGGCGGCCACAGCCCTTCGGTTGCGCCAAGGGGCATGGCCACAAACAGCAAACGCCGGGCAGGGACAACAGATGCAGCTTTCATCACGCACCGATATCGAAGCGCCGATCGACTTTGTGTTCGCGGCCCTTTCGGATTTTGAGGCATGGGAACGCGCCGCGATGCGGCGGGGCGCGGATGTCAGCCGCACCGACAAATTGCGCGCGCCCGGCATCGGCATGGGCTGGCATGTCATCTTCCGTTTCCGTGGCAAGGAACGCGCGGTCGATATCCGCCTGACGGCAATGGAGCCTGATGCCAAGCTCGTCTTTGCGGGCAAGGGCCGCATGGTGGAGGGCGATATGTCGATCGAGCTTGTCTCGCTTGCCCCCAAGCGCACGCGCATGGTGCTCTTTGCCCATGTGCGTCCGCTGAACATCGCGGCGCGCCTGTTCCTGCAATCGATGAAACTGGCCAAGGGCCGGGTGCAGACCAAGCTGGACAAGCGCCTGCAGAGCCTCTCGGTCGATCTGGAAACCCGCTTCGCCTCCAGCCGCCGCCGCTAGGGTTGCCACCCGCCCGAAGGCGCGCCTGTCCTAGCCGCGCGTGCGGTCGGACGGATAGACGCCGATCACCGTAACCTTGTCGGTGAAATAGGCCAGTTCCTCGAGAGCCAAGGCCACATTGGCATCCTCGGGATGGCCTTCGATGTCGGCATAGAATTCGGTCGCCATGAAACTGCCGCCCACCATATAGCTTTCCAGCTTGGTCATGTTCACGCCATTGGTGGCAAAGCCGCCCAGTGCCTTGTAGAGCGCCGCCGGAATGTTGCGCACCCGGAAGGTGAAGGTGGTGATCATCTGCGGCGCGCGGCGGCTGTGGTCGGCGGTGCGGCTCATCACCAGAAAACGGGTGGTGTTGTTCTTCTGGTCCTCGATATGGCGCGCCAGAACGTCAAGCCCGTAGATCTGCGCGGCCAGTTCGCTCGCAAGCGCCGCACGGGTCTTGTCCTTGGCCTCGGCCACCTCGCGCGCGGCGCGGGCATTGTCGGAACTGACGCGCCCCGTGATCCCGTGGCTGCGCAGGAACTGTGCGCATTGCGGCAGGATGACCACATGGCCATGCGCCTCGGTCACCTCCTCCAGCCGCGCCCCCGGCACCCCGAGCAGGTTGACATGCACCCGCACAAAGGCTTCGTCCACGATGTGCAGCCCCGATTTCGGCAAAAGGCTGTGGACATCGGCCACCCGGCCATAGGTCGAATTCTCGACGGCAAGCATCCCCAGATCGACCGCGCCCGAGCGGGTCATCTCGACCACATCCTCGAAGGTGGTGCAGGGAACCACCTCCATATCTGGACGCGCCTGCTGGCAGGCCTGATGCGAATAGGCCCCGAGTTCGCCCTGAAATGCGATCTTGCCGGACATGCTGGGGCCTCCACGTGATAAAAAGGGGCAATAGGTCGCGCACCTACACCTTGAAACCTGTATAGGGAAGCGGTTAGAAGCCCTCAAATCGGAATGCCAAGGGAAAGCGCGACATGTTCGACACGATGACGATGACCAAGGTGTTGGGGGCGGTCTGCGGCTCGCTTCTGGTGTTTTTGCTGGGCGGTTGGGCGGCCAGCGCCCTCTACACGACCGGCGGCGGCCACGGTGAGGGACACGAGCAAGCCTATGTGATCGACACCGGCGCATCCGAAGCCCCGGCCGAAGTGGCCGAAGCCCCGGACTTCGAGGCGATTTTCGCTGCTGCCGATGCCGGCGCAGGCGAAGCCGTTTTCGCCAAGTGCCGCGCCTGCCACAAGCTTGACGGCACCGATGGCGTCGGCCCGCACCTGAACGGGATCGTCGACAAGGCCAAGGCTGCAAGCGCCGGCTATGCCTATTCGCCCGCGCTGGTCGGCATGGCTGGCGAGACGTGGACGCCGGAAAACCTCTATGCCTTCCTGCAAAACCCGCGCGGCTATGCACCCGGCACCAAGATGGCCTTCGCCGGTCTGCCCCGCAGCGACGAACGGGCAAACCTGATCGCCTATCTCGGCACCACCAACTGATCTGCCGCGCCGGCAGGCAGAAAATCTGTGCAGGGGCCGTCCGGTTCGGGCGGCCCTTTTGCTTTCTTGCCAAGATCACGCAAACGCAACTTGAGACATCGACAAACTGCGCTCTACTTCCCTAAATGATGGAAAGCCGCATCAAAGCGGCAAGATCACATAGGGGAAGGTCGAATGGCGAAAGCATATGGCAAGATTGCGGTGCTGGGCGCGGCACTGATGGCGGGCGGTCCGGCTCTGGCGCAGGAAACCGTGATCACCTCGCATGGCATCTCGACCTTCGGCGAATTGCAACTGCCGGCCGATTTTCTCCATCTGCCCTATGTGAACCCCGATGCGCCGAAGGGTGGCGAAATCTCTATCTGGGCCTTCGGCGGCTTTGACAGCATGAACCCCTATTCGGTCAAGGGCAGGGCGGCGGGCCTGTCCTCGGCCCCTTACGAATCCATCCTTGTCGGCACCGCCGACGAAATCGGCGCCGCCTATTGCCTGCTTTGCACCACGCTGGAATACCCCGAAGACCGGTCCTGGGTGATCTTCAACCTGCGCCCCGAAGTGACCTTTGCCGATGGCTCGCCGCTGACGGCCGAAGACGTGCTGTTCAGCTATGAAACCTTTCTGGCCAAGGGTCTGACCGATTTTCGCACCGTGCTGGCGACTCAGGTCGAAAGCGTCGAGGTGCTGGACCCGCACCGCATCAAGTTCAGCTTCAAGGAAGGCTTCCCCTTCCGCGACCTGCCCGCCGACATGGGCGGCCTGCCGGTGATCTCGAAGGCGCATTACGAGGCGAACAACCTTGATCTCGAGGAATCCAGCATGACCCCGATGCTGGGCAGCGGCCCCTACATGCCGGGGCGTGTCGATGTGGGCAAATCCGTCACATGGGTGCGCAACCCCGATTACTGGGGCAAGGACCTGCCGATGAACAAGGGGCGGGCGAATTTCGATTCCATCCGCATCGAATATTACGCCGATTACGACGCCGCCTTCGAAGGGTTCAAGGCGGGCAACTACACCTTCCGCAACGAGGCCAGCAGCATCAAATGGGCCACGGGTTTCGACTTCCCCGAGGTGGCGAACGGCCACATCATCAAGACAGAGCTTCCCAACGGTGCCAAGGCCAGCGGTCAGGCCTTCCTGTTCAACATGCGCCGCGAAAAGTTCCAGGACCCGCGCGTGCGCGAAGCCATCGGGCTGATGTTCAACTTCGAATGGTCGAATGCCACGCTGTTCTATGATCTTTACGCCCGTGTCCATTCCGTCTGGGAAAACAGCTGGCTCGAGGCGACCGGCACCCCCGGCCCCGGAGAACTGGCCCTGTTGCAACCCCTTGTCGACGAGGGCCTGTTGCCCGCCAGCATCCTGACCGACGAGGCAGTGATGGCCCCCGCTTCGGGGGACCGTCAGCTTGACCGGAACAATCTGCGCCGCGCCAGCGCCCTGCTGGACGAGGCGGGCTGGACCGTGGGCAGCGACGGCATGCGCCGCAACGCCGCCGGACAGGTGCTGTCTGTCGAGATGCTGAACGACAGCCCGACCTTTGACCGCGTGATGAACCCCTATGTCGAGAACCTCAAGGCGCTGGGCATCGATGCCCGCATGACCCGCGTCGACAATGCCCAGATGGAATCGCGCACCCGCCCGCCGTCCTATGATTTCGACATGATCACCGGCAACGCGCGTTCGGGTTATATCTCCGGCTCGGAACTCAAGCAGTTCTACGGCTCCGAAACCGCCGATGTCTCGGCCTTCAACGTGATGGGCCTCAAAAGCCCCGCCGTGGACCGGCTGATCGAAACCGTGATGGCTTCGGCCTCGCTCGACGATCTGACGGTCGCGACGCAGGCGCTCGACCGTGTGTTGCGGGCAGAACGGTTCTGGGTGCCACAGTGGTACAAGAACACCCATACCATCGCCTATTACAACATGTACGAGCATCCCGAGACCCTGCCGCCCTATGCTCTGGGCGAACTGGATTTCTGGTGGTACAACGCCGAAAAGGCAGAAGCGCTGCGCGCTGCGCGTGTCCTGCGATAACAAGACCAAGACAGGCAGGCTGGCCATATGGGCGCCTATATCCTTCGGCGGATTTTCCTGATCATCCCGACGCTGGTCGGGATCATGATCATCAACTTCGCGCTGACCCAATTCGTGCCGGGTGGCCCGATCGAACAGGTGCTCGCCCGCATCGATGGTGGGGGCGATTCCATTCAGGCCATCAGCGGCGCGGGCGATGCCGGCATTCCCCAGCAGGGGAACGAATCCGGCTATGTCGGCGCACAAGGGCTTGATCCCGCCTTTCTGGCCGAGCTTGAAGTGCAGTTCGGCTTTGCCCGCTTTGTCTGCGAGCCGGGCTTTACGGGCAGGCCCTCGGCGCGCGCCACCGAATGTGTGAAAGAACCCATCCCCGCGTGGGAGAGGTTCTTCATCATGATGGGCAATTACATCCAGTTCGATTTCGGCCAAAGCCATTTCCGCTCCATCGGCGTGCTGGAACTGGTCTGGGAAAAGCTGCCCGTCTCGATCACGCTGGGCCTGTGGTCCACCCTCATCGCCTATGCCATCTCGATCCCGCTCGGCATCCGCAAGGCGGTGCGCGACGGATCGCGCTTTGACACATGGACTAGCGGGGTCATCATCGCGGCCTATGCCATTCCGGGCTTTCTCTTTGCCATCCTGCTTCTGGTGCTGTTCGCGGGGGGCAGCTATTTCCGCTGGTTCCCGCTGCGCGGCCTCACCTCGGACAATTTCGACCAGTTGTCGATGATGGGAAAGGTGCTCGATTACCTCTGGCACATCACACTGCCGGTGATCGCCTCCACCATTTCCAGCTTTGCCACGCTGACCCTGCTGACCAAGAACAGCTTTCTCGACGAGATCAAAAAGCAATATGTGATGACCGCCCGCGCCAAGGGCCTGCCGGAAAACCGCGTGCTTTACGGCCATGTGTTCCGCAATGCCATGCTGATCGTGATCGCGGGCTTTCCGGCGCTGTTCCTGTCGGTGTTCTTCGGCTCCAGCCTCATCATCGAAACGATCTTCAGTCTGGACGGGCTTGGTCAACTCGGTTTCCGCGCGGCGGTGGAACGCGATTATCCCGTCATCTTCGGCACGCTGTTCTTCTTTGGCCTGATCGGGCTTGTCGTCGGCATCCTGTCTGACCTGATGTATGTCTGGGTCGACCCGCGTATCGATTTCGAGAGGAGGGGCTGACATGGCGCTCTCCCCGCTCAACCAACGCCGCTGGCGCAACTTCAGGGCCAACCGCCGCGCCTACTGGTCGCTGATCCTGTTCTCCATCCTTTACGGCATCTCGCTCTGCGCCGAACTCGTCGCCAACGACAAACCGCTTCTCGTGCAGTTTCGTGGCGAATGGCACGCGCCTTTCCTG
Source organism: Pseudotabrizicola algicola (assembly GCF_010915705.1). Taxonomy (GTDB): domain Bacteria; phylum Pseudomonadota; class Alphaproteobacteria; order Rhodobacterales; family Rhodobacteraceae; genus Pseudotabrizicola; species Pseudotabrizicola algicola. Next base: position 173,820 of record NZ_JAAIKE010000002.1, on the reverse strand, counting down.
CGCTTCTATCCCGAAACCGCCTTCGGGGGCGACTTCCGCACCGAGGCGAAATACAAGGACATCGAGGTGCAATGCCTCATCATCGCCGCCGGCTCCGAAGCCTGCTGGGATGACCCCGCCGCCATTCTGGCCGAGGCCAAGGCTCAAGGCACAGCCGCGGGAGAGCCGATCGAACAGGGGCGCATCATCTGGCCCCTCGTGCCCTACAGCTTCAGCACCATCAACGACATCGGCAAGGCCGCGCCTTCGGCCCCCGACGCCCAGCACTGGCTTGGCACCGATGACACCGCCCGCGACGTGCTGGCCCGCGTCATCTACGGTTTTCGTCTCTCGGTCAGTTTCGCGCTGATCGTCACCGTGCTGACCAGCATCATCGGCATCGCCGCGGGCGCGGTGCAGGGCTATTTCGGCGGTCTGACCGACCTGATCTTCCAGCGCATCATCGAGATATGGGGGGCGACGCCCTCGCTTTACGTCATCATCATCGTGGCCGCGATCTTCACCATGAACTTCTGGATACTGGTCGGCCTGATGGTCCTGTTCGGCTGGACGGCGCTTGTCGGCGTGGTGCGCGCCGAATTCCTGCGCGCGCGCAATTTCGAATATGTCCGCGCCGCCCGTGCGCTGGGGGTGCCCGATGTCGTCATCATGTTCCGCCATGTGCTGCCCAATGCGATGGTCGCCACGCTGACCATGCTGCCCTTCATCATCACCGGCACCATCGGCGCGCTCACCGCGCTCGATTTTCTGGGCTTTGGCCTGCCCTCTTCGTCCCCGTCCTTGGGCGAGATGACGCAGCAGGCCAAGCAGAACCTGCAAGCCCCGTGGCTTGCCTTCACCGCGTTTTTCACCTTTGCCATAATGCTGTCCTTGCTGGTCTTTATCTTCGAAGGCATCCGTGACGCCTTTGATCCGCGAAAGACCTTTCAATGAGCGTGCTTGCAGTCGAGGACCTGAAAATCAGCTTCCGGCAAGATGGCCGTCTGGTGCAGGCAGTGCGCGGCGTGTCCTTTACCGTGGGCAAGGGAGAAACCGTGGCGCTGGTGGGCGAGTCGGGGTCCGGCAAATCGGTGACCGCCCTGTCCACCGTGGGACTGCTCGGGGACAACGCCATCGTCGAAGGTTCTGTCACCTATCAGGGCAGCCAGATGGTCGGCGCGTCCGAACGCGATCTGCGCAGGGTGCGCGGCAATGACATCAGTTTCATCTTTCAGGAACCGATGACCAGCCTCAACCCGCTGCACACCATCGAACGGCAGTTGGGCGAAAGCCTTGCGCTGCATCAGGGGCTGGTGGGGCAGGCGGCCCGCGCGCGCATCCTTGACCTGCTGCAAAAGGTCGGCATCCGCGATGCCGAAAGCCGCCTCGGGGCCTATCCGCACCAGCTGTCCGGCGGCCAGCGCCAGCGGGTGATGATCGCGATGGCACTGGCCAACGGCCCCGAACTGCTCATCGCCGATGAACCCACCACCGCGCTCGACGTGACCATTCAGGCGCAGATCCTCGACCTTCTGGCCGATCTGAAACGCTCCGAAGGCCTGTCCCTGCTGTTCATCACCCATGACCTCGGCATCGTGCGCCGCATCGCCGACCGCGTTTGCGTGATGCAGGGCGGCGAGATCGTGGAACAGGGCCCGACCGCCGAAATCTTCGCCAACCCCCAGCATCCCTACACCCGCAAACTGCTCGCGGCCGAGCCGAAGGGCCTGCCCGGTCCGGTGCCCGCCGATGCGCCCGAAGTGGTGCGCGCGCAATCGCTGCGCGTCTGGTTCCCGATCACCGCAGGCTTCCTGCGCAAGACGGTGGGCCATGTGAAGGCGGTCAATGACGCCACCCTGACGGTGCGCGCGGGCGAAACGCTGGGGATCGTGGGCGAAAGCGGGTCCGGCAAGACCACGCTGGCACTGGCCATCCTGCGGCTGGTGCCCTCGACAGGGCCGATCGTGGTTCTGGGGCGCGACATATCGGACCTGTCGGGCCGCGCCCTGCGCCCCGTGCGGCGCGATATGCAGGTGGTGTTCCAGGACCCCTTCGGCAGCCTGTCTCCCCGCATGACCGCCGAGCAGATCATCGCCGAAGGTCTGGCGCTGCACGGCACCGACACGCCCGCGCAATCGCGCGAGAAGGTCGCCGCCATCATGACCGAGGTGGGCCTCGACCCCGCCACCATGTCGCGCTACCCGCACGAGTTTTCTGGCGGGCAGCGCCAGCGTATCGCCATCGCCCGCGCCATGATCCTGCGCCCGAAACTGGTGGTGCTCGATGAACCCACCTCGGCGCTGGACATGACGGTGCAAGTGCAGATCGTCGGGCTCTTGCGCGAGTTGCAGCGCAAATGGGGGCTGGCCTATATCTTCATCAGCCACGATCTGCGCGTCGTCCGCGCCCTGTCGCATCAGGTGATGGTGATGAAGGCGGGCGATGTGGTGGAACAGGGCGATGCCCGCGCTGTCTTCGATGCCCCCGCCTCCGACTACACCCGCGCGCTCATGCTCGCCGCTTTTGGCGACATGGCCGCGGCAAGGGCAGAGGCCAAGCCGTGAAGATCCTGTTCCTGCACCAGAACTTCCCCGGCCAGTTCCTGCATCTGGCCCCGGAACTGGCGCGGCGCGGGCATGATGTTCTGGCGATGACCGATGCCAAGAACAACCGCCAGTCCAGCGTGAAAACCCTGCGCTACAAGCATGATGCAGGCACCGTCGACCCCGCGCAGACCCGTCTGGGCCGCAACTATACCCAGATGTCGGATCGCGGCGTCACCGTTGCCCGCGCCTGCGCGCGCCTGCGCGATACCGAGGGCTATCATCCCGATGTCATCTTCGGCCATTCCGGCTGGGGCGAAACCCTGTTCCTCAAGGAAATATGGCCGCAGGCGAAACTGATCGTCTATGCCGAGTTCTACTATCGCGGCGTCGGGGCCGATGTGGGCTTTGACCGCGAATTCGCGCCCTATGGCCTCGATCAGGTGATGATCACCCAAGGTCGCGCCGCCCATCTGGGCCAAGCGCTTCTGCATGCCGATGCGGCCCTTGCCCCCACCGCATGGCAGGCCAGCACCTACCCCGAGGCCCTGCGCCCGATGATCCGCGTCATCCATGATGGCGTCGATTGCAGCGTGATGCGCCCCAACCCGCAGGCAAGCCTGACCCTGCCGGATGGCCGCATTCTGCGCGCGGGTGATGAGGTTCTGACCTTCGTGAACCGCAATCTGGAACCCTATCGCGGTTATCACACCTTCATGCGCGCGCTGCCCGATGTGCTGCGCGCCCGCCCCGATGCCCATGCGGTGATCGTCGGCGGCGACGAGGTCAGCTATGGCGCGCCCCCCAAGGGCGCGAAGGGCTGGAAAGATCTGATCCTGTCAGAGGTGCAGGATCGCCTGCCGATGGACCGGGTGCATTTCATGGGCAAGGTGCCCTATCCGGTCTTCGTCTCGATCATGCAGATCAGCCGCGCCCATGCCTACCTGACCTATCCCTTCGTGCTGTCATGGTCGATGCTGGAGGCGATGGCGGCGGGCTGTCTGGTGGTCGGCTCCGACACCGCACCGGTGGCCGAGGTGTTGCGGCATGGCGAAAACGGCCTGCTGGTGGATTTCTTCGACATCGCCGCTTGGTCGCAGACGCTGACGGCCGCGCTGGCCGATCCCGACCGCTACGCCCCCTTGCGCGCCGCCGCCCGCGCCACGGCGCAACGTGACTATGACCTGCGCGGCATCTGCCTGCCGCGCATGGTCGATTTCGTGGAAAGCTTCGGCCCGCAGGCCTAGGCGGCCTTGGCCTGCGAAAGCTCGCCCAGCACCTCGGCCGCGATGGCGAAGGACCGCAGCCTTGCGCTGTGGTCATGGATCATGCCCGTCACCATCAGCTCGTCCGGCTGGTAGCGGTCGATCATCGCAGACAATTCGCGCCGGATCGTCGCGCGCGACCCCACCGCTGCCACCGACAGCGCCGCATCCACCCCCGCCCGCACCTGCGGCGGGATATGCGCGTCGATATCGGTCACCGGACGCGGCAGCTTGCCGGGCTTGCCCGTGCGCAGCCGCGCAAAGGCCAGCATCTGCGACGTGCGCAGCACCTGCGCCTCGGCGTCCGTCTCGGCGGCGCAAACCCCTGCCGCCATCATCGCATAGGGCCGCGCCAGAAAGCGTGACGGGCGGAAAGTGGCGCGATAGGTGGCCAAGGCATCCTCCAGCATCGCGGGCGCGAAATGCGACGCAAAGGCATAGGGCAGGCCCAGATAGGCCGCCAATTGCGCACCATAAAGGCTGCTGCCCAGAATCCACACCGGAACCTGCGTGCCTTCCCCCGGAATGGCGCGCACGGCGGCCTCCTCAGGGGCTGCGTCGAAATAGCCGATCAGTTCCACCACATCCTGCGGGAAGCTGTCCTCGGGGGCCATATGGCGGCGCAGCGCACGCGCTGTCGCCATGTCGGTGCCGGGCGCGCGGCCCAGGCCCAGATCGATCCGGCCCGGATACAGCGTCTCTAGCGTTCCGAACTGCTCGGCCACGACCAAGGGGGAATGGTTGGGCAGCATGATCCCGCCCGCGCCCAGCCGGATGGTCTTCGTGGCCCCCGCGACATGCCCGATCACAATCGGCGTCGCAGCCGAGGCAATCCCCGGCATGTTGTGATGTTCGGCCAGCCAGAAGCGGTGATAGCCCGACGCCTCGGCCAGCTGGGCCAGTTCCACCGTATTGGCCAAGGCTTGCGCGGTGCTGCTGCCTTCGGGGACGGGCGAAAGATCGAGAAGCGAAAAATGATGCATGGCGGTATCTCCTGCCGGTAAACCTAGGGGCAGGACCCGCGCAATGTAAGGGCCGGACGGTCAGACCGCCGCGGAATGCTTGGCCTTCGTCTGGTCATAGGCATCAAAGACCCGTGCCACCATCCGCGTCAGGGGCCGCCCCCGCGGCGGAATCGACAGCCCCTCCGCCGTCAGGTCCACCATGCCGTCAAACGCCTCTGCCGCGTTCCGCAGCAGGCCGTCCAGCCGTTCGGGCGTGACCGCGAAATCCCGCAGGATCTCGGCGCGGCTGACGTGGAAATCGCACATCAGCGCCTCGATGATCCGTGCCCGCATCCGGTCTTCGCCCGCGAACACATGCCCGCGATGGGTGGAAAACACACCGTCACGCACCGCCTTGGTGTAATCCGAGGTGCCGCTGACATTCTGCGCAAACCCTTGCGGAAACCGGCTGATCGACGATGCGCCAAGGCCGATCAACACCGGCGCCGTGTCGTCGGTATAGCCCTGAAAGTTGCGCCGCAGCGTTCCTGCCGCCAGTGCCTTGGCCATGCCATCGGCGGGGCGCGCGAAATGGTCGATCCCCACATCGACATAGCCATCCCAGCGGAACAGTTCTGCCGCCGTCTCGAACAGCCGCAGCCGTTCTTCCGGCGTCGGCATCGCATCGGACGGGATCATCTGCTGCCGCCGGCTCATCCACGGCACATGGGCATAGCCATAAAGCGCCACGCGGTCGGGTGACAGCGTCAGCAGCTTCTGCACCGAATCCGAGATCCGCGCCGTGGTCTGGTGCGGCAGGCCATACAGGATATCGGCATTCAGGCTGCCGACACCGCGCGCGCGGATCATGTCGGCCACCTGCCGTGTCAGCTCGTAGCTTTGCTCGCGCCCGATGGTGGCCTGAATCAGCGGGTCAAAATCCTGCACCCCGATCGAGGCGCGGTTCATCCCCGCCGACACCAGCGCATCAAGCCGCGCGGCGTCAATCTCGTTCGGGTCGATCTCGACCGAGAATTCGGCCCCATCCCCCAGCGGCACCGCCTCGAACACCGCCGCCGCCAGCCGCTCCATCTCGGGCGCGGGCAGCAGGGTGGGCGTGCCGCCGCCCCAATGCAGGCGCGACAGGGTGACCCCGCGCGGCAGATGGCGGCGCAGCATCCCGATCTCTGACAGCAGGGTGCGCGCATAGGCCACCACCGGCCCGTCGCTTTGCGTGCCTTGCGTGCGGCAGGCGCAGAACCAGCACAGCCGCCGACAGAAGGGCACATGCAGATACAGCGAGATCGCCGCCCCTTCTGGTATCTCCTCGACCCAGCGGGTAAATATGGCCGCGTCCACTGTCCCGCCAAAATGCGGGGCCGTGGGATAGCTGGTATAGCGCGGCACGCGCGCATCAAAGAGACCCAAGCGGGCAAGTTGCGGATCATGTGTCATTCCCCTATCCTGACGGGGCACAGCCAGAACCGCCTTGATGCAGATCAACTCCAGGAAAGGGTCGCCATGTCCATTCACCGCGACATCCGATCACCCAGCCAAGACTGTGGTGCCTGCCCCATCCGCCACCGCGCGGTCTGCGCCCGATGCGAAGCTGATGAACTGGAGCAGCTGGAACAGATCAAATACTACCGCAGCTACGAGGCGGGCCAGACCGTGATCTGGTCGGGCGACAAGATGGATTTCGTGGCCTCGGTCGTTACCGGCATTGCGACGCTCACACAGACGATGGAAGATGGCCGCCGCCAGATGGTCGGCCTCTTGCTGCCATCAGATTTCGTGGGCCGTCCCGGGCGCTCCTCCGCGGCCTATGACGTGACCGCGACCACCGACCTCGTGATGTGCTGCTTCCGCCGTAAACCGTTCGAGGAGCTGATGGCCAGCACGCCCCATATCGCGCAGCGGCTGCTGGAAATGACGCTCGACGAACTCGATGCAGCACGCGAATGGATGCTGCTTCTGGGCCGCAAGACCGCGCGCGAAAAGATCGCGTCGCTTCTGGCGATCATCGCCCGCCGCGATGCCAGTCTGAAAGAGCCGCGCGCCAATCTTGGCTCCATCACCTTTGATCTGCCGCTCACGCGCGAGGAAATGGCCGATTACCTTGGCCTGACGCTGGAAACCGTCAGCCGCCAGATGAGCGCGCTGAAACGCGACGGCATTATCAGGCTGGACGGCAAACGCCATGTCACGATACCGTCTTTCGACGCGCTGATGGATGAGACCGGAGATGACAGTGACGGCGGCTTTCTCGTTTAAGATCGGGGCTTTGGCCTTGGCTCTGATGGTGCCTGCGCAGGCGGCGCTTGCCAAGGACGTGATGCGCTGCGGCTGGTATGCCAACCCCACGCCGGGCAACCACTGGCTGACCGACCGCGACGCCACCTGGTATATGTCGATGCAAGGCGCGCCCGAAGTGCCGGGCTGGCTGGACCTTTCCGAATCGTCCTTCGCCTTTGACGACTCCAACTGGGTGCGCACAAACGGCTATTACGGCTATGGCTGTGCCTGCGTGACGGGCCGGTTCGGTGACGCTGCAGAGGGAGAGGTGCTGCTCGTCAGGAAGATGAAGGCGCTGCCACTGTCACGCTGCGAGACAGACCCGAACCTGCCCGGGGCCGAGGCCGAAGGCTGATCGCCCCCAGCCCCCCCCTTTGTTAGCGGGCCATAAGAACCGGCACGTCAGCGCCTTCCAGCATGTTGCGCGTCGCGCCGCCCAAGATCGCCTCGCGAAAGCGCGAATGGCCATAGGCCCCCATCACCAGCAGATCGGCGCTGACGTCGCGCAGGTGGCGTTGCAGCACATCCGACACGCGCGGCAGGGTGCGGGCCAGCACCGTCACCTCGGCACGCACCCCGTGGCGCACCAGCATCTGGCACAGCATCCCGCCGGGGTCTGACCGTTCCGGCCCGTGCACCGGCGGGTCAATCACGGTGATCGTCACCTGATCGGCCTGCTTCAGCATCGGCAGCGCCGCGCGCACCGCCGCCATTGCCTCACGGCTCTGGTTCCACGCCACCACGACGCGCGTGGGCGATGCGCTGGACAATCCGCTTTCGGGCAAGACCAGAACCGGAGCGCAGCCTTCGAACAGCGCAGCCTCGATCACGGCTTCGGCCTCGGGCCCCTGTTCTTTGCCATAGGGGCGGGGCAGCACAACCAGATCGGCAAAGCGCGCGCGCTGCGCCACCAGATCGGTCAGCGCCCCGAACTGGGTCACCGCCGCCTCGATCCCCACGCGCAGGCCCGGCGCCTCCGCCAGAACGGCAGCGCGCACCGCCTTTTCCAGCAGGCGTGCATCCTCTTCGGCGCGGTCTTGCGCGACCTGCATCAGCACCGCACCCGAGCCGATATAGGAATAGCCCACCTGCGTGCGATCGACGCCCAAGGCCAGCACATCCAGATGCGCATCGTTCTGCGCACAGAGTTTCGCCGCCGCCGCAACGGTCAGCGGCACCTGCGCAGCTTGGGTGGCAGCGGTAAAGATCGATTTATAGGTCATGGAAATGGACTCCTGTGGCTGGTTTCCGTGCGTCCCCATGCTCAACCCTGAGTGATGACGTCGCATTGACCTTTATCATCCGCAAGAACAGGGTTGCTTGATATGGATCAAGGCCGCACCGCCCCCGCTCGCACACAAGCACATGTGTCGCAAAGTGCGTGGACAGTTCCCCGAATCAATAAGGGGCCAGATCCAGCCAATGACGAAGGGACGCGGAATGTGGGATTATCTTAAACTGGTCGTATTGGGCCTCATCGCCCTGGCGGCGGCGATTGCCTCCAACTACGCCTGGGATCTGGCCTATCAGGTCAATGCAATCATCGTCATGCTGGCGGCAGGCATCACCTTTCTGGTGGTGCTCCGCGGCATGGACGAGGTGAAAACAGTCAACCAGAACGAATACATGGATGGGGTGGTGCGCGCAGGCGTCATCGCCACAGCCTTCTGGGGCGTCGTCGGCTTTCTGGTCGGCGTCGTCATCGCCAGCCAGCTTGCCTGGCCCTGGCTCAACTTCGAGGCGTTGCAGGGCATCGGCAACTTCGGCCGCCTGCGCCCGCTGCACACAAGCGCGGTGATCTTCGCCTTTGGCGGTAACGCGCTGATCATGTCGTCCTTCTATATCGTGCAGCGCACCAGCGCGGTGCGGCTCTGGGGCGGCAATCTTGGCTGGTTCGTGTTCTGGGGATGGCAGCTTGTCATCGTTCTGGCCGCCACCGGCTATATCCTCGGCGGCACACAGTCCAAGGAATATGCGGAACCCGTCTGGTATGTCGACATCCTGATCACCGTGGTCTGGGTCGCCTTCCTTGCGGTCTTTGCCGGCACGCTGATGAAGCGCAAGGAACCCCACATCTATGTGGCCAACTGGTTCCTGCTGGCCATGATCATCACCATCGCCATGCTGCACCTTGTGAACAACATGGCCATTCCGGTCTCGGTCTTCAGCTCGCAATCGGTGCAGGTCACCGCAGGCGTGCAGGATGCGATGATCCAGTGGTGGTATGGCCATAACGCGGTGGGCTTCTTCCTGACGGCGGGCTTTCTCGGCATGATGTATTATTTCGTGCCCAAGCAGGCAGAACGCCCGGTCTACAGCTACAAGCTGTCGATCATCCACTTCTGGGCGCTGATCTTCCTCTATATCTGGGCCGGTCCGCACCACCTGCACTACACGGCGCTGCCCGACTGGGCCTCGACCCTTGGCATGGTGTTCTCCATCATCCTGTGGATGCCAAGCTGGGGCGGCATGATCAACGGCCTGATGACGCTCTCGGGCGCATGGGACAAGCTGCGCACCGATCCGGTCATCCGCATGATGGTGGTGTCCATCGGCTTTTACGGCATGTCGACCTTCGAAGGCCCGATGATGTCGATCAAGGCGGTGAACTCGCTGTCACACTATACCGACTGGACCATCGGTCACGTCCACTCCGGCGCTCTGGGCTGGAACGGCATGATCACCTTCGGCGCGCTCTACTTCCTTGTGCCGCGCCTGTGGAACCGCGAGCGGCTCTACAGCCTGACGCTGGTGTCATGGCACTTCTGGCTCGCCACCATCGGCATCGTGCTCTACGCCTCGGCCATGTGGGTGTCGGGCATCATGGAAGGCCTGATGTGGCGCGAAGTCGATGCCAACGGCTACCTCGTGAACGCCTTCGCCGACACAGTGGCCGCCAAATACCCGATGTATGTTGTCCGTATGCTGGGGGGGCTGCTGTTCCTCGCCGGGTCGGTCATCATGTGCTACAACCTGTGGATGACCGTGCGTGCGCTGCCCAGTCGGGTGACGACACACGCGGCTGTTCCTGCTGAATGATAAGGGGGCAGGACAATGGCTTTTCTTGACAAACACAAGGCAATCGAAACCCATGCCACGCTGCTGATGGTGCTCAGCCTTCTGGTTGTGTCCATCGGCGGTCTGGTGCAGATCGTGCCGCTCTTTTACCTCGAGAACACCATCGAAAAGGTCGAAGGCGTGCGCCCCTATACGCCGCTGGAACTCACCGGGCGCGACATCTACATCCGCGAAGGCTGCTATGGCTGCCACAGCCAGATGATCCGCCCGATGCGGGACGAGGTGGAACGCTATGGCCATTACAGCCTTGCGGCGGAATCGATGTATGACCATCCGTTCCAGTGGGGCTCCAAACGCACCGGGCCGGATCTGGCACGGGTGGGCGGGCGCTATTCCGACGAATGGCACCAGGATCACTTCATGGATGCCAAATCGGTCGTGCCGGAATCGGTGATGCCGCCCTACGGCTTCCTGTTCAACCGCGTGATCGACGGCAGATACATTGAAAACGTGGTCAAAACCCATGCGATGGTGGGCGTGCCCTATACCAGCGACATGATCGCCAACGCCCGCGCCGATTTTCTGGCACAGGCGAACCCCGACGGCGACTCCTCGGGTCTGCAATCGCGCTATGGCGCGGCGGCAGTGCCGAACGGGGCCGACGTGAACGTGCGCAACTTCGACGGCCAGCCGCAGCTGACCGAAGCCGATGCGCTGATCGCCTACATGCAAGTCCTTGGCACGATGGTCGATTTCTCGACCTTCACGCCAGACGCCAGCCGCTAGGAGGGGAGCCATGGAAACCTACAGCTTTCTGCGCCAGTTCGCCGACAGTTGGGCGCTCTTGTCGCTGTTCCTGATCTTCCTCGGCGTCGTGGTCTGGGCCTTCCGGCCCGGCAGCCGCGGCGTCCATGACGAGGTCGCGAACTCGATTTTCCGCAACGATCGGAAACCCGCCCCGGCGGATGAGCCGAAATCCAACGTGAAGGAGGCGTGACACCATGTGCGCCAAGAAGGTTACGCAAAAACCGGCCGAGGTGAAGACCACCGGCCACGTCTGGGATGGGATCGAGGAATATGATAACCCGATGCCGCGCTGGTGGGTCTGGGTGTTCTACGCCACCATCGTCTGGGGCATCGGCTACACCATCGCCTATCCGGCATGGCCGCTGATCTCGGGGGCCACGCCGGGGCTGCTCGGGGCATCGACCCGCGCCGATGTGGTGGCCGAAATCAAGCGTTTCGACGATGCCAACGGCCCCATAAAGGCGCGTCTGGTCCAGGCCGACATGACCACGGTCTCGCAAGATGCCGAACTCATGTCCTTTGCCCAGAACGCCGGGGCCGCCGTGTTCCGCACCAATTGCACCACCTGTCACGGTTCGGGGGCAAACGGCATCGCGGGCAAGGGCTATCCCAGCCTGCTCGATGATGACTGGCTTTGGGGCGGCGATATCGAGAACATCCAGACCACCATCACTCACGGCATCCGCAACACCACCCACCCCGAGGCGCGCTGGTCGCAGATGCCCGCCTTTGGCGCCGATGGCATCCTCGAGCGTCCGCAGATCGCCGAGGTGGTGGAATATGTGCTGAAGATGTCGGGTCAGGACCATGACGCAACGCTCGCCTCGGTGGGCGAGGCGGTCTATCTCGACAACTGCGCCGCCTGCCACATGGAAGACGGCTCGGGCGATATCAACCAGGGCGCGCCCAACCTTGCCGATGCGATCTGGCTTTACGGTGGCTCGCGCGAGGCGATCACCTACACGGTCGTCAACGCCCGCTTCGGCGTCATGCCGGGCTGGAATGACAAGCTGACCGAGGATGAAATCCGCGCCGTGTCCCTCTATGTGCACAGCCGCGGCGGCGGCCAGTAAGGTTCGCCGCAGGGCTGCGCCGGCTCCGTGCGGCCCCCGCAAGACACCAGCAGCACCCGGGCCACCGGGTGCTGTTTTGCCCCGCCTGCCTTCCGGCCCCGCCAGCATGGTCCCGCGCCGATCTGCCACATCGAAACCTGCATCTGCGCCACGCATTTTTGATACAGGTCAATGTCGCGCCGAAGGTGTGGGCATAGCAAGGCATTGAACAGCCAAGATCGGATTCCTTCGTGAGCACCCCAGACGCCACCGAGCCCCCCAGCCTCTACGCCGCGCGAGAACCGATTTTTCCCCGCCGCGTCTATGGCAAGTTCCGCAATCTGAAATGGTGGCTGATGGCGCTGATGCTGGGCATCTACTACGTCACCCCGTGGATCAGATGGGACCGCGGGCCGAACCTGCCAGATCAGGCCGTCCTGCTCGACCTCGCCCATCGGCGCTTCTTCTTCTTCATGATCGAGATCTGGCCGCACGAATTCTACTTCGTCGCGGGCCTACTGGTGATGGCGGGCCTTGGCCTGTTCCTGTTCACCTCGGCGGCGGGGCGGGTCTGGTGCGGTTATGCCTGCCCGCAAACCGTCTGGACCGATCTCTTCATCCTTGTCGAACGCTGGGTCGAGGGCGACCGCAACGCGCGCATCCGCCTGCACCGCCAGAAGTGGAACGGCGAGAAGATCCGCAAACGCGCCGTGAAATGGTCCGCCTGGTTCCTGATCGCGATGGCCACCGGCGGCGCATGGGTGTTCTATTTCACCGACGCGCCCACGCTTCTGGTGGACCTGTTTACCGGACAGGCCAGTGCCATCGCCTATCTTACCGTGCTGATCCTGACCGCCACCACCTTTGCCTTCGGCGGCTTTGCCCGCGAGCAGATCTGCATCTACGCCTGCCCGTGGCCCCGCATTCAGGCCGCGATGATGGATGAAGACACCCTGACCATCGCCTACCGCGACTGGCGCGGAGAGCCGCGCGGCAAGTTGCAAAAGGGCGAGATTGCTGCGGGGCAGGGCGACTGCATCGACTGCATGGCCTGCGTCAACGTCTGCCCGATGGGCATCGACATCCGCGACGGCCAGCAACTGGCCTGCATCACCTGCGGCCTGTGCATCGATGCCTGCAATGACACGATGGACAAGATCGGCCGCCCGCGCGACCTGATCGGCTATCTCGCGCTGACCGACGAAACCGCCGAGCGCGCGGGCGTGCCGCCGAAGTCGGTATGGAAACACGTCTTCCGCCCGCGCACCATCCTCTACACGCTCCTGTGGTCCGGCGTCGGGATCGGCCTGATCGTCGCGCTGTTCCTGCGCTCTCCGATCGAGGTGAACGTGACTCCGGTGCGCAACCCCACCTTCGTGACGCTCTCTGACGGCACCATCCGCAACGCCTATGACGTGCGCCTGCGCAACAAGCAGGGCACCGACACCGTGTTCACCCTCTCGGTGCCCTTCGAAACCGGCCTGTCGCTGGAACTCGAAGGCCTCTCCGGCCCCTCGGTCACCGTCAACGCCAATGAAACCCTGTCGCAGCGCGTCTATCTGAACGCCCCGCGCGGCTCTGCCCCCGCAACCCAAGACCGCACGCCCATCCGCATGTGGTTCGAAGAACGCGGCACGACGAACCGGGTCCACCATGATACCGTGTTCAACGGAAAGGAAGAATGATGTCGGAATTCACGGGCCGCAAAATGGCCATCACCATGTTCAGCTTTTTCGGCGTGATCATCGCGGTCAATTTCCTGATGGCCTACAAGGCGGTCAGCACCTTTCCGGGGCTGGAGGTGCAGAACTCCTACGTTGCCAGCCAGCATTTCGACACCAACCGCGCGGCGCAGCGCGCCTTGGGCTGGACGATGACTCCCGATTACGACGCTGCCGAAAACCGCCTCTATCTCGCCTTCACCGATGCGCGCGGCAATCCCGCCACGCTCTCTGAACTGTCGGTTCTGGTGGGCCGCACCACCGAGGCCAAGGATGACCAGCGCCCCGAGTTCACCCCCGCCGCCGGGCTCTGGACCGCGCCGCTCGACCTCGCGCCCGGCAGGTGGATGCTGCGCGTCGAGGCCCGCTCTGCCGATGGCACGCTGTTCGCGCAGCGCGTCGGCATTCTGGTCGAGGGCTAGGCCATGACGCTGGCCGCCGGTCCCTTCGATCCGTCCGAACCGCTGCCCGCCAACCTGTCGGCCTGTCCGGCCTGCGTTGCGGCACCTTCGGCCGAGTGCATGGCCCAGATGGCCGCTCCAAAGTCCGCGCGCCTGATGCTGTCGGTGCCGCTCGCGCATTGCGCGCTCTGCATCTCGACACTGGAACAGGCGATGGCCGCCGTCCCCGGCGTCACCTCGGCCCGCCTGAACCTGACCCTGCGCCGTCTCAGCGTCGAGGCCGCCCCCTCGGTCACCGCCGACACGCTGATCGCCGCCGCCGCCCGCGCGGGATACGAGGCGCACGAGCTTGACCCCGGCCTTCTGTCCAGCACCGAAACCGACCGTCAGGGCCGCGACCTGCTGATGCGGCTGGGTGTCGCGTTCTTTTCCATGATGAACATCATGCTCCTGTCGGTCGCCGTCTGGTCGGGCGCGCAGGATGCCACGCGCGACCTCTTCCACTGGATTTCCGCCGTGATCGCGCTGCCCACGGTCGTGTTCTCCGGCCAGCCCTTCTTCAAATCCGCATGGCGGTCCTTGCGCGCAGGCCGCCTTGGCATGGACGTGCCGATCAGCCTTGCCCTGATCCTCGCCTCCTCCATCTCGCTGTTCGAGACATGGATGTCGGGCCATCACGCCTATTTCGATGCCGCCGTGATGCTCACCTTCTTCCTGTTGCTGGGCCGCTATCTTGACCACCGGACCCGCGCCGTTGCGCGCTCTGCCGCCGAGGAACTGGCCGCGCTGGAAGTCCCACGCGCCACCGTGTTGCGCGACGGCGTGGAAAGCATCGTCGGCATCACCGAAGTGCAGGTCGGCGATCTTGTCCGCGTCCGCCCCGGTGGCCGGATGCCGGTCGATGGCGTCGTGACCGAAGGCACATCGGAACTCGACCGCTCGCTCCTGACCGGCGAATCGCTGCCCGTCTACGCCGGCGTCGGCACCGTCGTCTCTGCGGGCGAGGTGAACCTGACCGGCCCTCTCACCCTGCGCACCACCGCAGCGGGCAAGGACAGCAGCCTGCACCGCATGGCCGATCTGGTCGCCGTGGCCGAATCCGCCCGCACGAAATACACCAGCCTCGCCGAACGCGCGGCGGCGCTCTATTCGCCGCTCGTCCACATCCTCTCCTTCGCGGCCTTCGGCTTCTGGATGTGGAAGACCGGCGGCGATCTGCGCTATGCCGTCAACATCTCCGCCGCCGTCCTCATCATCACCTGCCCCTGCGCGCTGGGCCTTGCCGTGCCTGCCGTGGTCACCTCCGCCAGCGGGCGGCTGTTCCGCAAGGGCCTGCTCATCAAGCAGGGCACCGCGCTGGAACGGCTGGCCGAGGTCGATACCGTGGTCTTCGACAAGACCGGCACCCTGACGATGGGCGCGCCCGAACCCACCAACATGGCCGACCACCCCCGCCACGCGGCAGAGGTCGCCTTTGCCCTTGCCAGCGCCTCGTCGCACCCGCTCGCCACCGCGCTGGCCGAGGCGGCGCGCAGCGCGGGCCTGCGCCCCGAACGGGTGGAAGACATCCGCGAAGTGCCCGGCTACGGGATAGAGGGCATCTGGAAAGGCAACCGCGTGCGCCTTGGCCGCGCCGAATGGTGCGGCGGGCAGGGGCTGGACGTGACCGCCACCTACCTCTGCACCGGCTCCGGCACCCCGCGCGCCTTCACCTTCGCCGACCGCCTGCGCCCCGGTGCCGAAGCGGCTGTCAGCGCGCTGAAGGCACAGGGCAAGACCATCAAGCTGATTTCGGGCGACGCCCCCGGCGCCGTGCGTCACCTTGCCGACCGTCTGGGCATCACCGACTGGACGGCAGGCGCGCTTCCGGCCGAAAAGGCGCAGACCGTGGCGCAGCTCACCGCCGCAGGACGCAAGGTTCTGATGGTGGGCGACGGGCTGAATGACACCGCCGCGCTCGCCTCGGCCCATGTGTCGATCTCCCCCGCCTCGGCGCTTGATGCCGCGCGGGTGGCCTCCGATATCGTGCTTCTGGGCAAGGACATGTCGCCCATCGCCGATGCCGCCCGCATCGCAGGCCAGTCTACCAAGCGCATCCGCGAGAACTTTGCCATCTCGGCATGGTATAACGTGGTCGCGGTGCCGCTGGCTCTGGTCGGCCTCGCCACCCCGCTTGCGGCGGCACTGGCAATGTCGCTCTCGTCGATCACCGTCTCGCTCAACGCGCTGAGGCTCAAGTAATGGAAATCCTCGGCATCCTGATCCCGGTCTCGCTCGTCCTCGGGGGGCTCGGCCTCGCCGCCTTCTTCTGGGCGATGCGCACCAAGCAGTTCGACGACCCCGAAGGCGACGCGAACCGCATCCTGACCAAGGATTATGACGACAAACCTAAGACCGACGCCAGACCGCGTTAGCTGATCGTCACCACCGCAGGGTCCAGCCCGTCAATGGTGACGGTGCAGACCTGCCCCCGCTCCAGCGGGCCCACGCCCGCGGGCGTGCCGGTCATGATCAGATCGCCCGGCGCCAGTTCGACCAGCCGCGACAGATAGGCAATCACCGCATTCACCGGCCAGATCATGTCGGAAAGCCGCGCCTCCTGCCGCACAGCGCCGTCGACTGTGCAGCGGATCACCGCATCCGCCGCAACAGGGCCGGGCCGCAAGGCCCCCAGCACCGCCGAGCGGTCAAATCCCTTCGACATGTCCCAGGGCCGCCGCGCCGCCTTGGCCTCGGCCTGCATGTCGCGCCGCGTCAGGTCATTTCCCGCCGCATGGCCCCAGATCAGGCTCTGCGCCTCGTCTTCCGGCACCATGAACCCGCCTTGTCCCAGCGCCACCACCAGTTCCGCCTCGTGGTGGAAATCGGCTGTGGCGGGCGGATAGGCAATCGTGCTGCCGCTGGCCACCACCGCATCTGCGGGCTTGGTGAAGAAGAACGGCGGCTCCGCCTGCGGATCATGCCCCATCTCGCGCGCGTGTTCGGCATAGTTGCGCCCCACGCAGAAGATGCGCCGCACCGGAAAGCGCAGCGCGCTCTCTGCAATCGCCACGCTGGCCGGGGCAGGGGGGGAAAAGACATAGCCGGTCATCATCATGGCCCCATCGCAAAGCATTGCACGGCCCGCGCCTGCAAACGGCGGCAGGCAAGATCGGCCTGATCCTGCGTCAGCCCCATGAAGTTTGCCTCAAACCCGCCGCCCCGCTGCACGACCTTGCGCAAGCCTTCGTTCAGCGTCGCGCTTTCGGCAAGCTGGGTCTTGAGCAGCAGACGCTCCGCCTCGGACCGGCTGCTGAACTGGCCCAGATTGATTCCCCAGTGCCGCGCGCTCGATGTCGACAGCCGGATCACCACCGGCTCCTCCACCGCCTGCGCGGCGGGGGCCTCGGCCACACGGTCAAAGATCGGCGCATTGCGCTTTGGCGCGGCGGGCTCTGCGGGGGCCATCACGGCGGCGACCTGCATCGGGTCTGTCACCAGCAACTCATCGGCGGGCAGCGCGGCAAACTGCTCGGCCTGCGCGTCAAGCGTCGGTTCTCCGGTCAAGGCAAGCGCCTGCGCATCCAGCGTTCCGGGTTCTGGCGCGGCCACGGCCGCCGCCATCATCACCGGCTCTGGCGCAACGGCTTCGGGCGCAGCCTCGGCAATGGCTTCCGGCCTTGCGGGGGGCGGCGCGCTCACCGCAGGCAGGCTCGCCGCCGGCTCGGTCGCCGGAGCGGCACTGGCCATCGCCACCGCCTGCGCATCCAGCGTGCCGGGGGCAGGGGGCTCGCCCATCGCCTCGGCCAAGGCCGCCGCGATGCTGTCCTCGATGGCGGCCACGGCCACTTCGGCGGCGGCCACCTTGCCCGCATCGGGGCGCGTCACCGGACGCGGCGAGCGTGCCACCGCCGTCTGCAGGCGGATGGTCTTGCCCGCGCCATTCGCGACTTCGGGCAGCGGATCGGCCTCGGCCATCAGCACCGCCTCGACATCCGCCGAATAATTCGGGGCGGGCGGCACCTGCGTCGGCGCATTCGACGGCGCGCGCTTAAAGCCAAGGTCCAGCAATTGCGCCATCTTGGCGTTGCGCGCAGGAGTCGAGGCCCCGCCGAACACGGTGGCGACCAGCCGCACATTCCCCCGCTCTGCCGAGGCGGTCAGGTTGAACCCCGCCGCATTGGTAAAGCCGGTCTTGATCCCGTCAGCGCCCTTGTAGGCATCCAGAAAGCGGGTGTTGGTGTTGTTCACCTGCATCAGTCCCGCATCCGCCGTGCGGCGCGAGAAGATGTTGTAATACTGCGGGAAATCGTAGAACAACCGCCGCCCCAGCGTGTTCATGTCGCGTGCGGTCGACAGATGGCCATTCGCGGTCAGCCCGTTGGCGTTCTTGAATGTCGAATTGCGCATCCCGAGGGCCTTCGCGGTGGCATCCATCCGCCGCGCAAAGCCTTCTTCCGATCCGCCGATGTGATCCCCAAGCGCCGATGCCGCGTCATTGGCCGACCGAATCGCCGCCGCGCGGATCAGGTAGCGCACCGCGATCTTCTGCCCCGGTTTCAGCCCCAGCCGTGACGGGGGCTTGGCCGCCGCACTCGGCGTCACCGTCACCAGCGTATCCAGCGTCAGCCGCCCGCGCTGGATTTCCTCGAAGGTGATATACAGAGTCAGCATTTTGGTCAGCGAGGCCGGATGCAGCCGCGTATCGGCGTTTTCGGCGTGCAACACCTCGCCCGTGCGGGCGTCCTGCACGATGGCTGCATAGGGGGCTGCACCTGACGGCTGCGGGGACGAACAGGCCGCCACCACGATCATTGCCACCAGACAAACGAAATTGCGGGCATGACGCCCCAGAAGCGTTGTCATGATGTCGTTCCTTGCTCTGCCTCGGCCCGCCCCGGTTTTTGTGGGGCGTGATTTGCAAGAACGCTAGCACAGCCGGCCATTTCGCAAAACCCCGGAAATTCAATGGCTTTGCGCTTTCCGCTCATGTTGTGGCAATTCAGGCGATCCCTTGCGCAGCCTCTCTATCTGTTGTGGGTGCGCAACAACTCACCCACCAGATCGGGCAGGCCCCCCAGATCGGCCAGTTGGTAAAACCGTGCGTGACCCTGTGGCGGATCGGCATGTTCCAACGCCCATGTCAGCCCGTGCGGCACATGCACGCCCCAGCCGCCCACATCCAGCACCGGCAGCACATCGGATTTGAGCGAATTGCCCACCATCATCGCCTGCTCGGGCGCGGTGCCGTGGCGCGCGAAGATCGCCGCATAAACCTTTGCCGTCTTGTCCGAAACGATCTCCACCCCGTCAAACAGATCGCCCAGACCCGATTGCGCCAGCTTGCGCTCCTGATCCAGCAGATCGCCCTTGGTGATCAGCAGCACCCGGTGGTCGGCCGCCAGCGCCTCGACCGCCTCCCGCGCATGGGGCAGCAACTCGATCGGGTGGCGCAGCATCTCGCGCCCCGCCGCCATCAGTTCGCTGATGACAGACGCAGGCACGCGCCCCTCGGTCACCTCGATGGCCGTCTCGATCATCGACAGCACGAAGCCTTTCACGCCGAACCCGTAATGCCCCAGATTGCGCCGCTCTGCCGCGAGCAGGCGGTCCTCCAGATGATCCTGCTCCGCATAATCGGCCAGAAGCGCCACGAACTGCGCCTGCGTCAGCCTGAAAAACGCCTCGTTCTGCCACAAGGTATCATCTGCATCAAAACCGATCGTGCTCAGGGTCATCGCCGTCTCCATGCGGCCTTCTTCATGCCCGCTTTACCGCTTTGTCGCAATGCTGTGGGCGATACCCTTTCCCCACGGCCAAAAAGCTTTATATTGCGCCCAGAACTCGGAACTTCCGAATCCCTTGGCATGAGGCACCGCTCGTGAATCACTTTCCCCTTTCCATGTCGGACAAGACCGATGGGCCGGGCAATGATGCGGGGCTGCTCACCAAGACCAAGTCCCGCACGCAGCGCCCGCCGATGTACAAGGTGATGCTGCTCAATGACGATTACACGCCGATGGAATTCGTCGTGCATGTGCTGGAACGCTTCTTCGGCCTCAACCATGCGCAGGCGTTCGAAATCATGCTCACCGTCCACAAGAAGGGCCTCGCCGTGGTGGGCGTGTTCTCGCATGAGGTGGCGGAAACCAAGGTGGCGCACGTGATGGATTTCGCCCGCCGCCACCAGCACCCCCTGCAATGCACGATGGAGAAGGAATAGGCCCCGCGCCTGTTCCGCCCTGATTATGCGCTCTGCACGCCTTGATCTCGCGCTTGAAAGCGGCACCTTCGTCTTGCCGCCCGAAGGCCCGGTCGTCATCTATCGCCCCCGCGAAGGCGATGACCTGTCCAGCATTTCCATCGCCCGCGTCTGTGTCGCCACCGGCTTCCGCCCCGATGCCGAATGGTTCGCCGCCCGTGGCTATCAGGCCGCCGAAGGCCCGCCCTATGCCGCCGCCGTCGTCTGCCTTCCCCGCTCGCGCGAGGCGGCCCGCGCCCTGATCTCTCGCGCGATGGTCGAGGTGGTGCCGGGCGGTCCCGTTGCGGTCGACGGCCAGAAAACCGATGGCATCGACAGCATCATGAAAGACTGCCGCGCGATGGGGTTGGCGCTGGCTGGCCCGATCTCCAAGGCGCATGGCAAGATTTTCGTGTTGCAGGCCGGGGCCGACCTTTCGGGCTGGGATGCCAGGCCCCAACTGATCGAAGGGGGCTTCCAGACCGTGCCCGGCGTGTTTTCCGCCGATGGCCCGGACCGTGGCTCGGCCCTGCTGGCGCAGGCCCTGCCCGAAAAACTCGGCTCCCGCGTGATCGACCTTGGCGCCGGCTGGGGCTTCCTGTCGCGCGCCATCCTCGCCCGCGCCTCGGTGGCCGAGCTCGATGTGGTCGAGGCGGAACAGGACGCGCTCGACTGCGCCAAGGTCAATATCGAAGATGCCCGCGCCCGCTTCCACTGGGCCGATGCGCGCAGCTTCAAGCCGCTGCGCCCGGCCCATTCGGTGGTGATGAACCCGCCCTTCCACGCAGGCCGCGACGCCGATCCGGCGCTGGGCGTGGCGTTTTTGCGGGCCGCCGCGTCGATGCTGGTCCCCGATGGCACGCTTTGGCTGGTCGCCAACCGCCATTTGCCCTATCATCAGCCCCTCACCACCCTGTTCCGTCAGGTGGAAGAGATCGGCGGCGATTCCGCTTTCCGGCTGACCCGCGCCAGCCACCCCGTCCGGGCGCGCTAACCCCTGTCCCAACTCCCGAGGCTCGCATGTCCCTCTCGATCTCCGGCAAGACCGCTATCGTCACCGGCGCGGCCAAAGGCATCGGCCTTGCCGTCGCCCGCCATTTTCAGGCCAAGGGCGCGAATGTGATGTTCGTCGACATCGACGAAACCAGCCTCGAGGCGGAACTGGGGGCCGAGGCGCGCGCCGAAGGCTCGGTGCGCATGTTCACCGGCGATCTGCGCGAAAAGCTGACCATCGCCAACCTGCTCTCGGCCACCATCGACGCTTTTGACAGGGTGGATATCCTCGTGAACGCCAGCCGCCGCATGGCGGTGTCCGATCCGCTCAATCCCGAGGAAGATGCGGTCGACATGCTCTGGCAGGAAAACATGATGACCAGCCTGCGCCTGTCGCAGATGACCGCCAAGCGCATGATCGCGCAGGCCGAGAAATCGGGCGAGACGGAAGGTCCGATCGGGGCCATCATCAACATCTCCTCCATCGCCGCGCATCGCACCCAGCCCGGCCTTCTGGGGTATTCCATCGCCTCCGCCGCGGTTGACCAGATGACCCGCTCGCTCGCGGTGGCTCTGGCTCCCAAAGGCATCCGCGTCAACGCCGTCGCCATCGGCTCGGTGATGAGCGCAAGCCTCAAGGCCGCGCTCAAGGATGCCCCCGATGCCCGCGATGCCATCGTCGATGGCACCCCCTTGGGCCGGATCGCCTCGCCGGATGAACTGGCCGAGGTGATGCAGTTCCTCGCCTCCGACGCCTCGGGCTTCATGACGGGGCAGGTGCTGAACCTCGATGGCGGGCGCGGCCTCTTGGACCGCGTGGGCATCCCCGCCTTCTGATCCGCGCGGCGCTATTCGGGAAACTGCGCCTTGCACTGGGCAATCGCCGGACCCGCCGCGCGCAGCAGCGCCGCCCGCTTGTCCTGCATCGACGCCAGTTTCTGCGCCTCTGCCCGCAGGTCGATCGCCTTGGGCCGTGTCTCTGTCTCCCGCACCTCGTCCCAGCAGAACGTCGGCGGGGCCGGTTCCGGCGCTGGCTCCCCCTCGGCGGGGGCAGGGGCGGGCGCGGCGGGGCATTGCACCCAACGGTCCCGATAGGTCACCACCTCCTCCAGCGCATAGCCGCGCGCCAGATTGCCCTCGCTCTCCGCGATCAGCCGGTCCAGCACCCGCACATCCCGCGTCTCGCGCGCGATGCACCGCTCTTGCGGCGTGCCGCAGGCGGCAAGCAGCACCAAAAGAACAAGACTGCGGCGCATGGCACCCTCCGATATGGCCTCGCCGCCACTCTACGCCCTTCGGCCGGCAAATGCCATGTTGGCGCGCGTCGTGGCTTTTGCTAGGCAGGGCCGACATATCTTGGGGGAAAATCCATGTCTGATCCGTATGAGGCGCGAAAGACCCGCGCGGCAAGCTGGTTCCGCACCTTGCGCGACAGAATCGTGGCCTCATTCGAGGCGCTTGAAGACAACCACGGCACCGGCACCCCCGGCCGGTTCGAAGTGACCCCTACCACCCGCGCCGATGGCGGCGGCGGCCTGATGAGCGTGATGCGCGGCGGCCGCGTGTTCGAGAAGGTCGGCGTCAACGTCTCGGAAGTCCACGGCACGCTGGGCGAGCGGGCGCAAAAGGCGATGGCCGCGCGCGGTGTGCCGGGCATGGACCGCGACCCGCGCTTCTGGGCCTCCGGCATCAGCCTCGTCGCCCATATGGTCAACCCGCATTGCCCCGCCGTGCACATGAACACCCGCATGTTCTGGACCCCCCACGCATGGTGGTTCGGGGGCGGGGCCGACCTGAACCCCGCGCTCGAATACGCCGAAGACACAGCGCATTTCCACGCCGAGATGCAAAGGGCCTGCGATGCGCATGACCCCGCCTATTACCCGCGCTTCAAGGCATGGGCCGACGAGTATTTCTTCGTCCCCCACCGGGGCCGCGCGCGCGGCGTCGGCGGCATCTTCTATGATGACCTGAACACCGGCGGCACCACCTCCGATTCATGGGAAGCCGATTTCGCCTTCACCCAAGCCGTCGGCTCTGCCTTCCTGCCCGCCTTCGTGCCGCTGACCGAACGCCGCGTCGCCACCCCCTTCACCGAGGCCGACCGCGAGGCGCAACTGATCCACCGCGGCCTCTATGCCGAATACAACCTCGTCTATGACCGCGGCACCAAGTTCGGGCTGGAAACCGGCCATGACGCCAACGCCGTGCTGATGAGCCTGCCGCCCATCGCCAAATGGACCTGACCCGATGACCGCCGACATCACCATCCACGCCGCCTATGCCTCGGTTGTCGAGGATGACGAAGAGGGCATGCTGTTCATCGGCTTTGCCCAAGGCGAAGAAGAGGATGAACCCTACGCCCTGTTCCGCCAGCCACTCGCGGGCGGGCCGGTCTGGTTCGGGGTGAATGACGAAGATTTCGGGGCCGAGGATGCCGTTCAAAGCATCGTGCAGGACGCCAGGGGCCTGACCGTCACCATCCGCCCCGATCAGGTGGCGCAGTTCGGCTGGGCCGCGACCATCGCCATCCGCATCGGCCCGCAGACCGAAGATGCCGACATCGCGCTGGATGCCCTGCGCGACATGATGGGGCCGGTCTTCGCGGGTTGAAGGGCAGGGGCGGGGGTCTCCCCGCCCTCTGCCGCAGACATCAGGCGCCGCGCACCGTGTCGATCATCAACTGCACATTAGCAGGGTCCGCATCGGGCGTGATCCCGTGGCCGAGGTTGAAGATATGCGGCCCCTTGCGGAAGGCATCGACCACCCGCCGCGTCTCGCGCACCAGATCCTCGCCGCCCGTCACCATATGCACCGGCGACAGGTTGCCCTGCACACAGCCCCCCGGCTGCACATGCTCGGCCGCCCATTCGGGGGTCACCGAATTGTCGATCGCCACGCAATCCGCGCCCACCGCCTTGCCAAAGCCGATGTAGCCCTCTCCCGCCTCGCGCGGGAAGGCAATCACCGGCAGTCCGGGGTGCAACTCCCGCAGCGCCGCAATGATCCGTGCCGCAGGTTTCAGCGCGAAATCGGTGAAATCTTCGCCCTTCAGGCTGCCCGCCCAGCTGTCGAACAGCTTCACCACCTCGGCACCGGCCTTCACCTGTTCCGACAGATACAGCACCGTCGCCTCGGTGATGATGTCGATCAGCGCCACGAACGTCTCGCGGTCCGCCGCCTTCAGCGCATGGGCCGCGCCCTGGTCTTTCGACCCGCGCCCCGCGATCATGTAGGTGGCCACCGTCCACGGCGCACCGGCAAAGCCGATCAGCGTGGTTTCCTTCGGCAATTCCCGCGACAGGATCTTCACCGTCTCGTAGACCGGCGACAGCGTGTCATGGATCGCCCCGATCGGCCGCAGCGCCTGCACCTGCGCCATCGTCGTCGTGGTCTCCATCCGCGGGCCTTCGCCCTCGACAAACCACAGCTTCGGCCCCAGCGCCTGCGGCAGCAGCAGGATGTCGGCAAACAGGATCGCCGCATCAAACCCGTAACGCCGGATCGGCTGCAAGGTCACCTCGGCGGCCAGATCGGGGGTGTAGCACAGCGACAAAAAGTCACCCGCCTGCGCCCGCGTCGCGCGATACTCGGGAAGGTAACGGCCCGCCTGCCGCATCATCCAGATCGGCGGCGTGGGAAGAATTTCGCCTTTCAGCGCGCGAAGGATGGTCTTTTCGGTCATTCTGGGCTCCTTTGTCCCATGCGTCCGCTCTGCGCCTTGCGTTGTCAAGAGTTGTCAGGCGAAGCTGACAGTTGTATGCCGGAACTCATGATGCAAAATCTGCCCACACCCGCCCAACCCCTCAAGATCGGCACCCGTGGCTCGCCCCTCGCGCTCTGGCAGGCGCATGAGGTGCGGCGCAGCCTGATGGTGGCTTTCGATCTGCCCGAAGAGGCGTTCGAAATCTGCGTCATCAAGGTGACGGGCGACCAGATTCTCGACAAGGCGCTGAAAGACATCGGCGGCAAGGGCCTGTTCACGCGCGAGATCGAAGAGGCCCTGCTCGACGGCGGCATCGACATCGCCGTCCATTCGATGAAGGACATGCCGACGATCCAGCCCGCCGGACTGATCCTCGACTGCTACCTGCCGCGCGAAGATGTGCGCGATGCCTTTGTCTCCCCCGGCGTGGCGCGGCTGGCCGATCTGCCGCAGGGCGCGGTCGTCGGCTCCTCCTCGCTGCGCCGCCGCGCGCAACTGCGGCTCAAACGTCCCGACCTGCAACTGGTCGAGTTTCGCGGCAACGTGCAGACCCGCATGAAAAAGCTGCAAGACGGCGTCGCGGTCGCCACCTTCCTCGCGATGGCGGGGCTGAACCGCCTCGGCATGGCCCATATGGCCCGCTCGGCGATCGAGACGGACGAGATGCTGCCCGCCGTGGCGCAAGGTGCCATCGGGGTGGAACGGCGGCTCGATGATGCCAACACCGCCGCCCTTCTGGCCGCGATCCACGACACCCCCACCGGCCTGCGCCTGAGCGCCGAACGCGCCATGCTCGCGCGGCTCGACGGGTCCTGCGAAACCCCCATCGCGGGGCTGGCGACGTTGGAGGGCGACACCCTGCACCTGCGCGGCGAAATCCTGCGCCCCGACGGCTCAGACGCCATCAGCGGCAGCCGCACCGGTCCGGCCACCGATGCCGCCGCCCTCGGCATCGATCTGGCCGAAGAACTCCTCTCCAAGGCCCCCGCCGACTTCTTCAGCTGGCGCTAGGGCGCGCAGCATCGCAACACACCGGCTCACAAAGACGTGGGCACCTTACGCTTTTGTCATCCCGCTGTTACATTGCGCGGATGATAGACGCGAACCTGCCCCCCTTGCCCAAGCCCGTCGCCACGGCCCTGCGCACAGCCCTTGCGCAACCGGCCCAGCGGATACGGCCCCTGTCCCTGCCAGACGGCGGGCGGGTCTGGCTGAAGCGGGTGGAACAGGCCACCGGCCGCATGCGGCTGCAAAAGGGCAGCGGCCAAAGCGCCTTCGTGGCCGAGCGCGAGGCGCTGCATCTTCTCCATGCCAAGGGCGTTCCGGTGCCAGAGGTGATCGCCGAAGGCCCCGATTACCTGCTGCTCCCCGATCTTGGCCCCACGCTTGCCAGCCTGCTGGCCACGCCAGATCACCCCGCCGCCGACCGTATGGCGGCCTTTGCCGCTGCGGGCCGCGCCTTGGCGGGGCTGCATCGCGCGGGCTTCTCGCACGGCCGCCCCGCCTTGCGCGATTTCTGCTGGTCGGGCGGACAGGTGCGGCTGATCGACCTCGAACGCTTCCGCAACCGCAGGCGCGGGGCCATGATGCGCGCACTCGATGTGGTCATCTTCACCCACAGCTGGTTCGCCGCCGATTATGGCAAGGCCGCAGGGCCAGAGCTGGATGCCGCCCTTGCCGCCTACCGCCAAGAGGCACCCGGGGGGCTGTGGCCCGCGCTCGCGCGGCTGGTGCGGTTGCTGGCCCCGCTGTCGCTGCTGGCGCGCGGCGCGCTGCGGCTTGTCAAACCCTCGCGCGATGTGCAGGCCATTCCGCCCACGCTGGCCTATCTGCGCGGGCTCACGCGCCCACGGTGACGCGGCCACGGTCGGCCAGCCACAGCCCCAGCGCGCCCAGAATGGCAATGGTGCTGCCCAGCACGGCGGTCAGCGCATAGCCGCCGATCGCCACCCCCGCGCTGAAGGCCAGGGCCGCCATCACATCGGCAACCAGCTTCTGCAAGGCCAGCATCGACGCTGCCGTGCCGGGCCGCCCCACCATCAGGTCCTGATAATAGGAAATCGGCAGGATCAGCATCGCCACCCCGCCCAGACCCGCCGGCAGGGTCATCGCCCAGATCCAGACGGAATCCGCCAGAAACGGCAGCGCGACCAGATGGCTGACATAAAGCACGGTCCCCCACAGGATCAGCGTCGGGCGCGGGATATGCGACAGGTAGCGCGGCAGCAGCAGCATGAACGGCACCTCCCACCCGGCCACCATGCCGACATAGAGCGCGGTATCCGCCGCATCGCGCCCCGCCGTTTCCGAAAACACCAGCGCGGCAAGGATCATGTAAAGCACCCCCGACGAAGTGACGGCGCCCAGACACAGCAGCCGCAGCGCCACCTCGGGCCGCGCCAGTTGCGCCAGCGCCGCGCCCAGCCGCAGGCCCGAGGGCTGGTCCTGCCAGTGCGTCTGCCCGTCACGCGGCCAATAGGCCCAGATCAGCACCAGCAGCGCCAGACTGGCCGCGCCCCCGGTGGCATAGGTCCACATCACATCGGCCCCCGCGCCAAAGGCCACGGTCCAGAACACCAGCATCACCAGAAAGGTGACAGACATCGCCGCCCGCACCGTCGCCTGAATCCCCTCGCGCTGCGTCGGGAAATCCTGCGTCGCCAGACGGTTCAGCGCAAAGGCCTGCCCGAAGATCGACGAGGCGACGGGCAGCAGGATGCCATTGGTCAGCACAAAGCTGGCCTTGCCGGGCGCAAACACCATCAGCGCCGCCCCCAGCACCCCGATCAGCGCCGTGACCAGCGCCAGCCCCCGCCGGTTCGCCCACCGGTCCGACAGGATGCCCAGCAAGACCGAGGTCGTTACCGCCACCGCCGAGGCCAGCACCAGCACCAGCGCAAACAGCGGCTCCGACAGGCCCAGAACCTCGATCCCGATCAGTGACTGGTAGGGATAAAGCGAGGCATTGATCAGCCCCAGAAGGCCGATCACCCCCGCCAGCATCCGGAACACCGGTGTTGCGAAAACCGTCTGCAGCGCGGTCACGATGCGGCTCCCCCATGCCCGGGCAAGACCTTGCCGGGGTTCATCCGGCCTGCCGGGTCCAGCGCCGCCTTCAGCGCGCGCATCACATCCAGCGCCACCGCATCCTTGCGCCGCGCCATCGAGGCGCGCTTGGACAGGCCCACGCCATGCTCGGCCGAAAAGCTGCCGCCAAGCCCGGCCACCACATCCTCGATCAGCGTGATCACCCGGTCATATTCCGCCTTGGACCCGTCGACCGGAAAGACAGTGAAGTGCAGATTGCCATCGCCCAGATGCGCGACGGTCAGCGGCTCATGCGCCTGTGGCACGGCGGCCAGCCGCGCGTGGATCGCCTCCAGAAAATCCGCCGCGCGGTCCAGCGGCACCGCGATATCGGTATCGACAAAGGGCCGCTTGGCAAAGGTGATCTCGGCCGCCGCCTCGCGCCGCGCCCACATCGCGCGCCGCTGGGCCTCGCTCTGCGCGACGATGGCATCGACGATCAGCCCCTCCTCCATCAGCGCGGCCACCGTGGTTTCCAGCACCTCGGTCAAGGGCACCGTGCCATCCGCGCGCGGCGTGCAGAACAGCGGGGCGGTGGCGGCCAGCTCTGCCAGAATGGTCACCTCGGGAATGTCGTCAAAGGGCTGGCCGAGATCGGGCCGCACCTCGGCCAGACGGCGCGTATAGCTGGCGGGCATGAACTCGAACGCCTCCACCAACCCGCCCGACGCCTCTTGCAGACGGTTCAGCAGCACCGGAGCCGCGCGCAGATCGCGCAGCGCCAGCGTGGCGGTGGCATGGGCGCGCGGGGCAGGCACCAGCTTCATCACCGCCGCCGTGATGATGCCCAGCGTGCCTTCGGCCCCGATGAACAGATCGCGCAAGGCATAGCCCGAATTGTCCTTGTGCAAGGCGCTCATCAGGTTCAGCACCCGCCCGTCGGCCAGAACCACCTCCAGCCCCAGACACAGCCCGCGCGTCGATCCATAGCGCAGCACGTTCGACCCGCCCGCATTGGTCGACAGCACCCCGCCGATCATCGCCGACCCCCGCGCGCCGAACCACAGCGGGAAATACAGCCCCTGTTCCGCCGCCGCGTCATGCAGCGTCGACAGGATCACCCCCGCCTCCACCGTGGCCGTGCGGGTCTGCGGGTTCAGCGCGCGGATGCGGTTCATCCGCTCGAGGCTCACCAGCAACCCGCCTTCGGTATAGGTGCCGCCCACCAGCCCAGTGTTGCCCGACACCGGCACCACTGGCACCCCGTGCCGCGCCGCCAGCCGCAGGCAGGCCGCCACCTCGTCGGTGCTGGCAGGCCGCGCCACCGCCAGGGGCGCGCCGTGATAGGCCCCTGTCCAGTCCTGCGCCAGACGGGCGCAATCCCCGCCCGTCAGCACATGGGCCGGGCCAAGCAGGTCGGTCAGATCGGCGATCAGGGTCATGCATCACACTCGGGGCGGGCGGACAAAGCGGGCAGCGCAGGAATGACCCTTCCCCGCGCCTGCATCAAGCCCCGTCCTGTGCCGGATACAATGTTGCACCCGCCGCCGGTGTGGAATGCGCTCCGCGCGGGAGTATTTGGAAAGCAGCAATACCCCGTCAGTCGATCTGCGCGACCAGTTCGAGGATGCGCGGGCCAAGGTTTTCCACCGCGCGCTGCACGCCCTGGGCATTGGGGTGGATGCCGTCGGCCTGCATGAATGGCGACAGCTGGCCGGGGTCGGTCGCCGCCGGATCGATCAGCCGGAAATAGCTCTCGATCAGCAGCGCGTCGTATTGCGCCGCAAGCTCCACGTAAAGCTGGTCGAAGGCGGTCTTGTAGGCGGGGCCGAAATTGCCCGGAGCCTCCATCCCGATCAGCAGCACCGGAAGGTCGCGGCTCTGCGCCTCTTGCAGGATCGCCTCGATGTTGTTGCGGGTGACCGAGGGTTGCAGCCCGCGCAGCAGGTCATTGCCGCCCAGCGTCACGATCAGCGCATCCACCTCGGGCGTCAGGCTCCAGCCCAGACGCGACAGACCCCCCGCCGAGGTATCGCCCGACACCCCGCCGTTCAGCACCGTCACCTCGGCCCCCCGCTCGGCCAGCCATGCGTTGAGTTGCGGCACCAGCCCCTCGGCCTCGGGCAATCCGTAACCTGCCGTCAGGCTGTCGCCGAGCGCGAAAACGGTCACGGGTTCGGCATATGCGGCGCTTGCGACGGAAAACGGTAACGCCAGCGTGAAGCTCAGGTTGCGGATTGCGCGCAATGCGCCATATGCAACCGGGGACAGTATAGAGGAAAACATCATGGGTCAGACCGTTCTGGCGTTGAAGGATGCGACGCTGACACTGGCAGGCAATGCCGGGCCGGTCGAGATTCTGAAGGGCATCACGCTCGACGTCGCGCAAGGCGAGACGCTGGGGCTGATCGGTCCGTCCGGGTCTGGCAAATCATCGCTCCTTATGCTGATGGGCGGGCTGGAGCGCGCCACATCCGGGTCTGTTCTGGCGCTGGGGTCGGATCTGACCGCCCTTGACGAGGATGCCCTCGCGCGCTTTCGCAGGGGGAATATGGGGGTGGTGTTCCAGTCTTTCCACCTGATCCCGACAATGACCGCGCTGGAAAACGTCGCCGTGCCGCTGGAACTGGCCGGTGTGGCCGATGCCTTCGACCGCGCCGCCGAGGAATTGCGCAGCGTGGGTCTTGGCGCGCGGCTCGACCATTATCCCAAGCAACTGTCGGGCGGCGAGCAGCAGCGCGTGGCCCTTGCCCGCGCCGCCGCGCCCCGTCCGGCGATCCTGCTGGCGGACGAGCCGACCGGCAATCTGGACGGCGTCAACGGCGCCGCGATCATGGACATGCTCTTTGGCCTGCGCGACCGCCACGGCGCCACGCTGGTGCTGGTGACCCACGCGCCCGAGCTGGCCGAACGCTGTGACCGCGTGGTGCGGCTGGCCGATGGCCGCATCTCGGGCGAAAGCCGCATGAAGGCGGCGGCAGAATGACCGGGCTGGCAGGCTGGTCCTTGGCTTGGCGTCTGGCGCGGCGCGAATTGCGCGGCGGCCTGCGCGGATTTCGCATCTTTCTGGCCTGCCTTGCGTTGGGGGTGATGGCAATCGCCTCGGTCGGCATGGTGCGCGCCGCCATCGAGGCGGGCCTGCGCGATCAGGGCGCGGTGCTTCTGGGCGGCGATGCCCAGATGGAATTCACCTACCGCTTCGCCGACGCGACCGAGCGCGCCTATATGGAGGGCATCGCCACCGCCGTCTCCGAGGTGGTGGATTTCCGCTCGATGGCGACGCGCGACGAGGAAACCGCGCTCACGCAGATCAAGGCGGTCGACGCCGCCTATCCCCTGCTGGGAGAGGTGGTGCTGGAACCCGACATGCCGCTGGCGGCGGCGCTGGCCCCCGCAAACGGCCTGCCCGGCGCGGTGATGGACAGGGTGCTGGTCGACCGGCTGGGGCTTGCCCTTGGCGACACCTTCCGTCTGGGCGTGCAGGAGTTCCACCTTGGCGCGGTGCTTCTGCGCGAGCCAGACAGCGCGGCGCAGGGCTTTACCCTCGGCCCGCGCACGATGGTGCTGACCGCCGATCTGGCGGAGTCGGGGCTGATCGGGCCGGGCTCGCTCTATGAAACCGAATACCGCATGACCCTGCCCGAGGGCACCGATCTGGCCACGCTGCGCCGCGAGACCGAGGCGCTGTTCACCGACAAGGGCATGCGCTGGCAGGACAGCCGCCGCGCGACACCGGGGGTGGAACGTTTTGTCGACCGGATGGGGTCTTTCCTCATCCTCGTGGGGCTGGCCGGTCTGGCGGTGGGCGGGGTCGGCGTGTCCTCTGCCGTGCGCGCCTATCTCGATGGCAAGGTGTCGACCATCGCCACGCTGAA
The DNA here is from genome assembly GCF_010915705.1 of Pseudotabrizicola algicola. GTDB lineage: Bacteria > Pseudomonadota > Alphaproteobacteria > Rhodobacterales > Rhodobacteraceae > Pseudotabrizicola > Pseudotabrizicola algicola. The sequence continues at coordinate 141,974 of NZ_JAAIKE010000002.1, read as the reverse complement.
GACGTTGGGCGCGGAAAGCCGGACCATCTTTCGCATCTACCTCATGCAGATCGCGGTGCTGGCGGGCCTTGGCGTTGCCATCGGGCTGACGCTCGGCACGCTGATCCCGATGCTGCTTGCGCCGGTGATCTCGGCCTCGCTGCCGCTGCCGGTGATCTTCCGGCCCTATCCGCTGCCGCTGCTGGAGGCCGCCTTCTACGGGCTGACCACCGCCTTTGTCTTCACGCTCTGGCCGCTGGCCCGCACCCGCAACCTGCGGGCGGCGGCGCTCTATCGCGGGGCGGGGCGTGAAGGCTGGGCCGGCTGGCCCGCGGCGCTGGGCGTGGGCGGGCTGCTCGCGCTCTTGGTCGGCGGGGCGGTCTGGTTCTCGGGCGTGTGGCAACTGGCGCTCGGCTCTGCCGCAGGCATCGCCGGCGCGCTGGCGGTGCTGGCGGGGGCGGCATGGCTCTTGCGCCGTGCGGCAAGCCGGCTGGCACGCTCCGCCCTTGCGCGGGGGCGGGTCGCCTTGCGCCTTGCGCTGGCCGCCATCGGCGGGCCGCGCGCCGAGGCCACCAGCGTGGTGCTGTCACTCGGCCTTGGCCTGTCGGTGCTGGCCGCCGTGGGCCAGATCGAGGCCAACCTGCGCCTTGCCATCGCGCAGGACCTGCCCGACCGCGCGCCCTCCTACTTCTTCGTCGACATCCAGCCCGACCAGATCGAGGGCTTTCTGGACCGCGTGAACAATGATCCGGCGGTCAGCCGGGTGGAAACCGCGCCGATGCTGCGCGGGGTGGTGACGCAGATCAACGGCCGCCCCGCGCGCGAGGTGGCGGGCGAGCATTGGGTGGTGCGCGGCGATCGCGGCGTGACCTATGCGGCCACACCCTCGGAAACCACCACCATCACCGCAGGCGAATGGTGGCCCGCCGACTATGACGGCGCGCCGCAGGTCAGCTTTTCGGCCGAATCCGCCGCCGAGATCGGGCTGGTGCTGGGCGATACCGTCACCATCAACATTCTGGGGCGCGACATCACCGCAACCATCACCAGCTTCCGCAATGTCGATTTCTCGACCGGCGGCATGGGCTTTGTGATGACGCTGAACCCCTCGGCACTGGCGGGCGCGCCGCATACGCATATCGCCACCGTCTATGCCGAGACAGAGGCCGAGGCGGCGATCCTGCGCGATCTGTCGCGCGCCTATCCCAACATCACCGCCGTGCGCGTCAAGGATGCCATCGACCGCGTGACCGAGGCGCTGGGCGCGATTGCCACCGCCACCGCATGGGCGGCGGCGGCGACGCTGCTGACCGGCTTTGTCGTGCTGATCGGCGCGGCGGCGGCGGGCGAGCGGGCGCGGGTCTATGAAGCGGCGGTGCTGAAGACACTGGGCGCGACGCGGGGCCGCATCCTTGCCAGCTTTGCCTTGCGCGCAGGGTTGATGGGCGCGGCGGCGGGCGGAGTGGCGATTGTCGCGGGGGGGCTCGCGGGCTGGGCGGTGATGCATTTCGTGATGGAAAGCGCCTACCGGTTCGAGCCCGTCTCGGCCCTTGCCATCATCATTGGCGGGGTGATCGCCACGCTGGTGGCGGGCCTTGCCTTCGCCCTGCGCCCGCTGGCCGCCCGCCCCGCCCAGGTGCTGCGCACGGCGGATTAGCGCGTGAAGCAAATGGTGCGCGCTGACGCGCGCGCTGTTTTTGTCTCGCGTCTGCGGCAAGGCCGCAACCCGCTCGGGCCTGCGCTCCGCGCGGGGGATATTTGAGGACGGAAAAAGGGGCCGGTCAGTGCAGGCCGATCAGGCCGGGCAGGGCGGCCATGTCGAAGAACGGGACCGCCCCCACCGCCGCCAGCCGCTCGGGCGGGGTATGGGCAGCATAGCCCATGCAGCGCATCCCCGCCGCATGGGCCGCGCGTGCGCCGGTGGGGCTGTCCTCGATCACGATGCAGCCGGAGGGGGCGACGCCGAGGCGCGCGGCGGCATGCAGGTAAAGGTCGGGCGCGGGTTTGGGCGCACCCAGCGTCTGGCCCGAATAGAGATGGCCGCGAAAGCGCGCCAGCAGGCCGGGGTGCTGGCCCAGCGTGATCTGCATCTTCTCGTCCGAGCCGTTCGAGCCCATCGCATAGGGGATGCCCGCCCCATCGAGCGCGTCGAGCACCGTCAGGATGCCGGGGATCAGCGGGGTGCCCTGCGCCAGACGGGCGTAGAGCCGGTGATAGAAGCGGTCGACCCAGTCGTCGGGCAGATCGGCCCCCGCTGCGCGGGCGCGGGCGGCGACATCGGCCATGGTGCCGCCGATGAAATCTCGGGCGATCACCGTGACCGGCAGGTGCAACCCGTGCTGCGCGAAATCATCGGCCAGCAGCTCGAAGGTCATCGGTTCGCTGTCGACCACCACGCCGTCACAGTCGAAGATCACGGCCTTGGGGGTCATCGGGGCATCCTGAGCAGGGTCACATGCGTGTCGCCATAGCGGCGCTGGTCGACAAGGTCCAGTCCCGGCGGGGGCAGGGGGGCGCTGCCCTCTTCCCAGACGATCATCGCGCCGGGGGCGAACCAGCCGCCCGCATGGCAGGCGGCAATGGCCTTTTCGCCCAAGCCCTTGCCATAGGGCGGATCAAGGAACACCAGATCGAATCCCGCGCCCCCCTGCGCGCCGGGCCGGGTCGCATCGCGGCGCAGCACTTGCGTCTCGCCCTCCGCCCGCATCAGGGCGATGTTGCGTCTGAGCAGCGCCAGCGCCGTCTTGCCCTCTTCGACAAAGCTGGCATGGGCGGCCCCGCGCGACAGCGCCTCCAGCCCCAGAGCCCCGGTTCCGGCGAACAGGTCAAGCACCCGCGCGCCCTGCACCGGCGCGTCATGCCCCCCGTTGATGAGCAGGTTGAAGATCGACTCGCGCACACGGTCAGGCGTCGGGCGCAGATGCGCCGCGGCATCGCCCGCCCCCAGCGGCGCCAGATGCAGCCCCCGCGCCCGCCCGCCGATGATCCTCATCGCAACAGCGCCTTGAGATCGGTGGCAGGGTCGGCCACCAGCGCCGCGTCGGGCGATTTCCCCGCCTCGATCAGCCGCTTGCCCACCATATAGGCGCGCGGGTCGCTCATCGCGTCCAGCGCCAGAAGCTCTGCCCCGCGGTAATACCAGAACGACACCGCGCCGCCCTCGCCGGCACGGGTCACCACTCTGTCATAGCCGGTGTTCAGCCCGGCGATCTGCAGCTTGCAGTCATACTGATCCGACCAGAACCACGGCCGCGCCTCATAGGCCACCGCCGCGCCCAGCATGTTGGCCGCCACCACCTCGGCCTGATCGATGGCATTGCCCACCGATTCCAGCCGCAGCCGCCCGCCCTGCCACGGGAACGACGCGCAATCGCCCGCCGCCCAGACCCCCGCCGCAGAGGTGCGGCCATAGGTGTCGGTGGCGATGCCGTTGTCGATGTCGATCCCCGCCATCGCCGCCAGCGCGGTGTTGGGCGTCACCCCCACGCCCACGATCACGAAATCCGCCGCGATCTCGCGCCCGTCGGCCAGAACCGCCGCCGTGACGCGCGGCCCGCCCCGCAGCCGGTCCAGCGCGGTGCCCTCCAGCACCGTCACCCCGTGGCGCGCGTGCAGGGCGCGGATATGCGCCGCCGTCTCGGGGCTGGCCACGCGCTGCAGGATGCGCGGGGCCGCCTCCAGCACCGTGACCTCCAGCCCCAGCTTCGACGCCACCGCCGCCGCCTCCAGCCCGATATAGCCGCCGCCCACGATCACCACGCGGCGGCCCGCCACGAACTCGGGCCGCATCGCATCGACATCGGCCAGCGTGCGGACGGTGTAAACCCCGTCCAGACCGCCGCCCATGGCATCCGGCAAGCGGCGCGGCGCGGCCCCCGTGGTCAGCGCCAGCGCGTCATAGGGCACCGCCTCGCCGCCCACGCGCACCACCTGCGCGCCCGTATCCAACCCCGTCACCGGCGCGCCCAGCCGCATCTCCACCCGCTGTTCGGCCCAGAACTCCGGCCCGCGCAGCCACAGCCGCTCGGCCTCCATCTCGCCCATCAGATAGGCCTTCGACAGCGGCGGGCGCTGATAGGGCGGCGCGGCCTCATCGCCGATCAGCGTCAGCGGCCCGTCATGCCCCAGCCCGCGCAGCTTGGCAGCCAGCGCCGCACCCGCCTGTCCCGCCCCGATGATCACCACCCGCATCGCCATATTCCTCTGGTCGCCCAACGGGGCGGACCCTATAACTTGCGGCAGTCGGAACGCAACGCGAGAGGGACATATCCATGACGATTTCCACGGGCGACACGCTGCCAGAGGCGACCCTGATCAAACTGGGCGAAAAGGGGCCGGAACAGGTCTCGCTGCAGGCCCTGACCAAGGGGCGCAAGGTCGTGCTGTTTGCCGTGCCGGGGGCCTTCACCCCGACCTGCCATTCGGCCCATGTTCCCAGCTTCATCCGCACCAAGGACCAGTTCACCGCCAAGGGCGTCGATGAAATCATCTGCGTCTCGGTCAACGATCCCTTCGTGATGAAGGCCTGGGGCGAGTCGACCGGCGCCAATGCTGCGGGCCTGACCATGCTCGCCGATGCCGACAGCAGCTTCACCAAGGCGATGGGCCTCGATTTCACCGCGCCCCCCGCAGGCCTGCACGCCCGCTCCAAGCGCTACGCGCTCTACGCCGAAGACGGGGTCATCAAGCAGCTTCACCTCGAAGAAGCGCCCGGCACCTGCGAAATCTCGGGCGGCGAGTCGCTTCTGGCCGCCATCTGAGCATCCCCCGGCCCCGCCCCCGCCCGGGGGTGGGGCCCTGCGCTCAATACCCTGCGGCCTTGTCCATCCGCCGCGCAAGCTCGGCATCCAGCGTGGTCAGCCCGCCCGCGTCATGCGTGGTCAGCCGCACCTTGACGGTGCGATAGACATTGAACCATTCGGGGTGATGGTTCAGCGCCTCGGCCTCCTCGGCCACCCGCGTCATGAAGGCAAAGGCCTGCTTGAAATCCTTGAACAGGAACGTCTTTTCCAGCGCATCCGCCTGCGCCTCCATCTTCCAGCCGGTGCCGAACAGCGGCAGCAGGTCGGCACGGTCCAGCTTTGGCCTCTCTGTCATGCCGGCTTGTCCTTGTTGCTCAGCGCATCGTCGAGCGCGTTGGCCCGCGCCGCAGCAGGCCGCGTCTTGATCCGGTCCCAATAGGCGGTCAGGGCCTCGTTGCGCGGGATAGACCCGAATTGCAGACCCCAGCCGATCTGGCTTCCCACATAGACATCCGCCGCGGAAAACCGGTCTCCGGCCATGAAGGGGCTTTGCGCCACATGCGCGGAAATCGCGCCGATCACGCTGTCCAGACTGCCATATCCCGTGCGCCCCGCCTCTTGCGGGGTGCCGGGTTTCCAGCCGAAAGACGTGTTCACGATCGCCTGCTCCATCGGCCCCGCCGCAAAGAACATCCAGCGGTAAAACGCGGCCCGATCCTCGGGCATCAACCCCGCTTGCGGAAAGGCATCGGCCAGATAGGTGCAGATCGCGGCACATTCCGTCACCACACGCGCGCCATGCACCACCGCAGGCACCTTGCCCATCGGGTTGATCGCCAGATAATCGGGCGATTTCATCGCGCGGCCATAGTCCAGCACGACTGTCTCGTAGGGCTGGCCCACTTCCTCCAGCATCCAGCGCACAATCCTGCCGCGCGACATCGGGTTGGTGTAAAATGTCAGGCTGTCCATGATCCTCTCCTGATATCCCGCCCCGCGCCGCTCTGTCAGTCCTCGGACCGCACCCGGCGGAAGGGGCCGTATTGCGTCAGCACTTCAATCTCCTCGTCCACCGCCGCGCGTTCCTCGCGCAGATAGCGGGCCACCGCATCGCGAAAGCCCGCATCGGCAAGCCAGTGCAGCGAATGCACAGGGGTCGGCAGATAGCCGCGCGCCAGCTTGTGCTCACCCTGCGCACCCGCCTCCACGCGGGCAAGCCCGTTCGCAATCGCCCAATCGATCGCCTGATAATAGCACAGTTCGAAATGCAGGCAGGGGTGATCCTCGATACAGCCCCAATAGCGGCCGAACAGCGTCTCGCGCCCGATGAAGTTCAGCGCCCCCGCAACGGGCCGCGCGCCGTCAAAGGCCATCACCAGCAAAATATCGTCGCGCATCGTGTCATGGAACTGCGAGAACGCCTTGCGCGTCAGATAGGGCGTGCCCCATTTGCGCGCGCCGGTATCCTGATAGAACTGCCAGAACGCATCCCAATGTGCGGGTTCTATCGCATCGCCCGTCAGCGCGCGGATGGTCAGCCCCGCCGCCCGCGCCGTCTCGCGCTCCTTGCGGATCATCTTGCGCTTGCGGCTGGAAAGCTGGGCCAGAAAGTCGTCAAAACAGGTGTAGCCGTTGTTTTCCCAATGGAATTGCTGGGTGACACGGTGCAGCACCCCCTCCACCCCTGCCAGCGCCTCGGCCTCCTCGGCCGTGCAAAAGGTGACATGCAGCGACGAAAGCCGGTTCCGCGCCGCCACCGAAATCGCCGCCGTCAGCATCACCTCGCGCTGCGCGGCGTCGCCCAGAAACCGCCGCCCCGTCGCCGGCGTGAACGGCACCGCCACCTGCAACTTGGGGTAATAGCGCCCGCCCGCCCGCTCATAGGCCTGCGCCCAGCCGTGGTCAAAGATATACTCGCCCTGCGAATGGCCCTTGGCATACATCGGCACCGCCGCCACCACGCGCCCCGCCTCGCGCAGCACCAAGGGATGCGCGGTCCACCCCGTGCCGGTGCCGGTGGAGCCGGATGCCTCCAGCGCGCTCAGGAAACGGTGGGTGGTGAACGGGTCCAACGGCCGCCCCGTCGCCTGTTCGGGCGCTGCCACCGCATCCCATGCGGCGGCGTCGATCTCGGTCAGGCTCTGGTGCAGGGTGATCTCGGTCATGGCTCCGCAGGTTCGCTGTCCGCTCAAGCGGCCCCGCAGGGGGCCGCGCCCGCAAAGACTGGGCCGCGTCCTGGCATTTTCAAGCCGGGATCGCGCTCAGATAGCCCTCGAAGGTCACATTCGCCGCAATCTGCCGCGCCAGTGCCTCCTGTTGCGGCGACCGGATCGTCCAGCACAGCACCGGCACCCCGCTTGCCCGCAACTCCAGCACCCGCGGACGGGTCAGGTCATCGCCCTGATGGCTGATGAAGGACGCCCCCACCCGGTCAAAATCCGGTATCTCGCGCAACTGCGCGCAGCGCGCTTCCGGCAGCGGCGCCCAGTCGTCCGGATCATAGCTCGATGTGGTCAGCCCCCGCGCCACCTCCGGCGCAAGCTGCGCCATCCGCGCCACCGCATGCGGGTTGAACGACATCACCGCCACATCGCCGCCATAGCCGACCAGCGCCCGCGCGACCGCCTCTTCCAGCCGCCCGTCGGTCTCGCCCATCTCGCCGGTCTGGTCCTTGATCTCGATCAGCAGCGGCACCCGCCCCGCGATCATCCCCAGCACCGCCTCCAGCGTGGGGATCGTATCGGCCCCCCCCGTCAGCCCGATCTGGCCAAGCTCTGCCGCCGTGCGCGCCGCCACCGGCCCGCGCTCTGCGGTCAGCCGGTCCAGCACCTCGTCATGGAACACCATCGCGCGGCCATCCGACGACAGTTGCACATCCACCTCGATCGCATATCCCGCCGCCACCGCCGCGCGGATCGCGGCGGGGCTGTTCTCGATCCGCCCCGCGGCCTTGTCATGCAAGGCGCGGTGCGTCACCGGCAGGCGCAAAAAGGCTGCAGGCAGGGCAGGGCGCGTGATCTCAGGCAATTTCGAACACCGCCTCGATCTCTACCGCCACGCCGAAGGGCAAGGACGCCGCCGACACCGCCGAGCGCGCATGCCGCCCCGCATCGCCAAGGGCGGCCACCATGAAATCGGACGCGCCGTTGATCACCTTGGGCTGGTCCACGAAATCGGGGGTGGAATTGACGAACCCCACCAGCTTGACCAGACGCACCACACGGTCAATCTCGCCGCCCGTGGCCGCCTTCACCTGCGCCAGCAGCGAAATCGCACAGGCCCGCGCCGCCGCAGCCCCTTCTTCGATGCCCAGTTCGGCACCCAGCTTGCCCTTGATGAACCCGTCCGCGTTCTGGCTGATCTGGCCCGAGACAAACACCTGATTGCCGGTGATGACCCAAGGCACATAATTTGCCGCCGGTGCAGGGGCATCGGGCAGCGTCACACCCAGTTCGGCAAGGCGGCTTTCGATCTTCGACATCACATCCTCCGTTCGTTTCGCGCCACGCTAACGGTACGGCCTTCCGGCGGCAAGGCCAGCCGGCAGGATTCGCCCGCCCCCCGCCCCGCCCGCCCTCATTGTCGCAAGACACAAAGCCCGCGCCCGCAAGATCACATTCCTGCCCAAAGCGCGCCAAGCACGCTTGCTTGCGTTGTAATCCCGTCTTGCGGCCTATATCAAAACCCGATGACGAAATGACAAAGCCCCGCGCGGGCGCAGCTAATGGCCCATAACCCCATGACGTCCCTCACCGTTTTGCCCAAGGCCCGCGCAGCCCTATGCCTTGCCGCCGCCGCCGCCCTTCTGGCCGCCTGCGCGCAAAAGCCCGCGCCCACCGGCTTCTCCGATCCGCTCGAAGCCAACAACCGCGAGATTCACGAGTTCAACCGCAGCGTCGACCGCGCCATCCTGCGCCCCGTGGCCAACACCTTCCGCTCCGGCACCCCCGGCGCGCGTCCCGGCCCGGTGATGCAGGGCGTCACCAACTTCGCGCAGAACCTCGACGTGCCGGGTGCGGTGGTCAACACCCTGCTGCAAGGCCGCCCGCAGTTCGCGCTGGAAAACACCCTGCGCTTTGCGCTCAACACCACCGTCGGCATCGGCGGCCTGTTCGATCCGGCCTCGGCCATCGGCCTGCACGGCAAGACGACCGATTTCGGCGAAACCCTGCATGTCTGGGGCGTGGGCGAGGGCAATTATGTGGAACTCCCCCTGCTCGGCCCCTCGACCGAGCGTGACATGGTCGGCCGCATCGTCGACATCGGCCTGAACCCGATGCGCTATGTCCTGCCCAAGCCGGAAAGCAACATCGTGCCGGTCGCCAAGGTGGTATCAAGCGTTGGTGAACGCTCGCGCTATTCCGAAACGGTCGACTCTGTCCTATATGAGAGTGCGGACAGCTATGCGCAGGCGCGCCTGCTCTATCTGCAAAACCGCCGTTTCCAACTGGGGCAGACCGCTGGCGAAGCCGCCGACGCTGCCTTCGAAGACCCGTATGAGGATATCTATGGCGAATGACAGATTGATCTTCACACGGCGCGGCTTCGGCATCGGTCTGGTGGGCGGTGCCGCTGCGCTGGCCATGCCCTTGTCTGCTGCTGCGCTTACCGTCGATCAGGCCAGCGCGCTGGTGGGCCGCGCGGTGGCCGATGTGAACACCACGATCAATTCGGGCAAATCCGCTGCGGCGATGTATGGCGATTTCGAACGCATCTTCAGCCGCTACGCCGATGTGCCGACCATCGCCCGCTCGGCGCTCGGCCCTGCCGCGCGCGGGGCCTCGGCGGCGCAGCTTGCGGCCTTCACCACCGCCTATCAGGGCTATATGGCCCGCAAATACGGCGCGCGCTTCCGCGAATTCATCGGCGGCCAGATCGAGGTGACGGGCGCCCGCGCCGTCAAAAGCTATTTCGAGGTGATCTCGGTCGCCAGACTGCGCGGTCAGGCTCCGTTCGATGTGCGCTGGCATGTGTCCGACCGCTCGGGCAAGGACCTGTTCTTCAACATCATCATCGAAGGCGTGAACATGCTCGCCAGCGAGCGCACCGAAATCGGCGCCATGCTCGACCGCCGTCGCGGCGACATCAACGGCCTGATCGAGGATATGAAGCGCGCCTGATCGGGCAATCTCACGCGCTTGCCAACGCCGCTCCCGCAGGGGCGGCGTTTTGCTGTGTCAGGTCACGTCGTTCTGCTCGGGGTGCCAGTCGGCCTGCATGTTCAGATAGCAGAACGACGCCGACCAGCTTATCAGCAAAAGACCATTCAGCGCCTCCAGCCCCACGATCAGCCGCAGCGCCCCCATCGGATAAATCTCGCCGATGCCCAGCGTGGTGTAATTGGTCAGCGAGAAATACAGAAAATCGGTCAGCGTTCCCGCAAACTCGCCCTCGATCGTTCCGAAGGCCGGCATTTGCGACAACCCCGCGAACACACCTGCATAAAGCCCGACCTCCAGCAGATGCGCGACAAGACAGGCCGCGATCACGAACAGGATGCGCTGGCGCGGCCTGATCCGCAGGCGCGGCACCCATTCGCCCGTCAGGCGCAACGCCTCGTAATGGATCAGCGCGGTTGCCGCCAGCAGGCAGGGAACCAGCAACAGGGTCAGCGCCATCACCATCGCAACCACCTTTCCTCAAAGACCGGCCCCCACCATGCCAACAACCGCGCCCGCCGGCCAGCCCGCACCTCCCGCGCTGCGCAGCGGTTTCGCGGCTTTTGGGGGCAGCGGGGGCAGGGCAGGGGCGGACCCGTGATCGGCGGTCCAGTGCCGCGCGGGTGGCGGCAGGTCGGGGTGCGACGCCTATCATCGCGCCGCGCCTCACCCCGTCCAGTCGCGCCCGCGCGGGCGGCAGGAACGGACAGGGCAGAACAAAGCGGGTTAACAGCCCGTAAATCCCGCAGGCCAACCCCTTGATTCCAAAGGCACGGCGCCTCTTTCCCCCTGTGTTACAGGCGGCCCGAGGCTCGGCTCAGTTCCCGAAGCCCCCCAGCACATCCCGCAGGATCTGCTCGGCCAGATCACCCTCCACCGGCCCCTCGTTCACCCATGTGTCAGGCACCGGCCCGTCATAGATGATGATGTCCTGCGTCGGCATCTCGGCGGGCGGCGGCACATATTCCTGCCGCGGCGCCGCCGAAGGCGACTGCCCGTCGGCCATCACGCTGGGCGACGAGGCATAGCCCCCCGGCGGCAGCTTCGGCTCGGGGATCAGCATGGGCAGCGGCTGCGGCTGCAACCCCTGATGCACCCGCACCATCACCTCGCGCCAGATCTCCGCCGGCAGGCCCCCGCCCGTCACGCCCGTCAGCGGGCTGTTGTCGTCATTCCCCATCCAGACCCCGGCGACATAATCGGCGGTGAAGCCCAGAAACCACGCATCCCGCGCCGCCTGCGTCGTGCCGGTCTTGCCCGCCGCCTGCCAGCCGGGGATCTTTGCCCGCGTGCCGGTGCCGTTCTCGATCACCCGGCTCATCATATAGGTCAGATAGGCCGCCGCCTCCTCGCTGATGACCCGCTGGCCAACCCCGCCCGAGGCGCCCATCAGCACGTCTTCCTCCCCCTGCAGGCGCAATTCCACCAGCCCGTAGGGCGTGACCGAAGACCCGCCGTTCAGGATGCCCGCATAGGCCCCCGACATCTCGAGCAGCGACGATTCCGACGCGCCCAAGGCCAGCGCCGGACCATCCGCCAAAGCCGAGACGATGCCGAACCCGTTCGCCACCCGCCGCACCGCATCGCGCCCCACCGCTTCCGACACCCGCACCGCCGGAATGTTGCGGCTCTCGGCCAAGGCTTGGCTCAGGGTGATCATGCCCTTGAACTGGTTGTCGTAGTTCTTCGGCGTCCACGCCCCCGATCCGGGAATGTTGATCGTCAGCGGCGTGTCTTCCACATAATCCGCCGGCGTAAAGCCCAGATCCATCGCCGCCGCATAGGCAAAGGGCTTGAAGCTCGATCCGGTCTGCCGCTTGGCCTGCGTGGCGCGGTTGAAACTGCCCGCCGCCGCCGCCTGCCGCCCGCCCACCATCGCGCGCACCGCCCCGTCCGCCGACATGACGACCACCGCCGCCTGCGCCTTCGAGCCTTCTTTCACCTTGGTGTCGAAGACAAAGGCCACCGCCTCCTCCGCCGCCTTCTGCAGGCGCTGGTCCAGCGTGGTGCGGATGATGACATCCTCGGTCGTGGCCGAGGACAAAAAGCGCGGGGTCGATTCCATCACCCAATCGGCAAAGGCCCCGCCAGAACGCGCCTCGGCGGCAGGCGACAGCCGCGCCGGGTTGGCGCGCGCCTCGTCGGCCTGCGCCTTGGTCAGATAGCCCTGTTCTTCCATCAGCCCGATCACCACCGCCGCCCGCTCCTGCGAACGGGTCAGGTTGTTGGTCGGGGCAAAGCGCGAGGGCGCGGTCAGAAGCCCCGCCAGCATGGCCGATTCCGCCGGGCCGACCTGATTGGCCGACTTGCCGAAATAGCGCTGCGCCGCCGCCTCGAACCCGCGCGCGCCCGCACCCATATAGGCGCGGTTCAGATAGATGGTCAGGATTTCCGACTTGGAATACTTGACCTCCATCGCCATCGCATAGGGAATCTCCTTGATCTTGCGCCAGACACCGCCGCCCCGGCAGTCCTGTTCATACTCGGCCTCGGACTTCCATTCCGACGGGTTGTAAGGCACCCCGAGGCACAAGAGCTTGGCCACCTGCTGCGTGATGGTCGACCCGCCGTTGCCCGACAGCGGCCCGCGCCCCTGGCTCAGGTTGATGCGGATGGCCCCGGCGATGCCGCGCGGGCTGATCCCGAAATGCTGGTAAAAGCGGCGGTCCTCGGTGGCGATCACCGCGTTGTGCAGATCGCGCGAGACGTTTTCGGCGGTGATCTGGCCGCCAAAGGTTTCCCCGCGCCACGCAAAGACCTGACCGTCGCGGTCCAGCATGGTGACGGACCCGCGCGCGCGCCCGTCCAGCAACTCTGTCACCGGCGGCAACTGGCTGTAGAAATAGAACACCGTCAGGCCAAGCACCATGGCGACCACGGCGGTCACGCGCCATGTGATGCCCCAGATCACCCGCCAGATCAGACGCCAGAGCCCCACGATCAGGCCGACGATCAACCCATGCTGCCGACGCGGCTTGCGCGGCGCAGGCTTGCGCGGCGGGCGCCCGCCGCCAGACGCTGCCTTCGAGGCGGTGGCAGGCGCGCCATACCGCCTGTCAGCCGTGAGTTTTCCCCGCCCGTTGCCCGATGTTGCCATTGCCTGCCCAACCGTAAAACACGTCTTCTTTTGCGCGACTCTAGCCCGAATACGACCGGATGTGGAGAGCGGCACATCACGATTCGGATACCTAGTTTGCCTATAAATTAATCAAACCGCCCAATAAGTATAAAAATTGTGCAACCGTGCATGAAATCGGGCGGAGTTCCGCCGTCGGTTTCTTGTTCTGACCCGTCGAAAAGCGACTTGTTAGCTCCAAGGGCCCAACCCCGGGCCCCACAGAAAGAAGGGGAAGGACGTGAAACTAATCATCGCAGCAATCAAGCCGTTCAAGCTCGAGGAGGTGCGCGAAGCGCTGACCACCATCGGCGTGCGCGGCATGATGGTCACCGAAATCAAGGGTTTCGGCAGCCAGTCCGGCCACACCGAGATTTACCGTGGTGCGGAATATGCCGTGAACTTCGTGCCGAAGGTGCGGCTGGAAATCGTGGTCACCGACAGTCTGGCAGATGCGGTTGTCGAAACGATCCGCAGCACGGCAAAAACCGACAAGATCGGGGACGGCAAGATTTTCGTGCTGGATGTCCAGCATGCCGTGCGCGTGCGCACCGGCGAAATCAATGACGATGCGCTCTGACGCGTTGGGGACAGGGGAAACGCAAAAGATGAACACTCCGCTAAAACTTGCTGGTCTTGCGACGCTGGGCGCGTCGCTCTTTGCCAGCCTGCCCGTCTGGGCGCAGGATGCGACGGCAACCGCCACCGAAGCCGTGGCCGAGGCAGCACCGGCAGCCGTTGTCGACAACGCCTTTATCTTCAACACCTTGCTGTTCCTGATCGGCGGCTTTCTGGTGTTCTGGATGGCCGCAGGCTTTGCCATGCTCGAGGCAGGTCTGGTCCGCTCCAAGAACGTGACCATGCAGCTGACCAAGAACATCGCGCTCTTTTCCATCGCCTCGCTGATGTACTGGATCGTCGGCTACAACCTGATGTATCCGGGTGATGCTTGGACCGTGACCGGCTATGTCGGCCAGCTCTTCTCGGCCAAGTCCATCGGCGGCGATCCCGACATTGCCACCGGCTATTCGGCTGGCTCCGACTTCTTCTTCCAGCTGATGTTCTGCGCCACCACCGCATCCATCGTGTCCGGCACGCTGGCCGAGCGCATCAAGCTCTGGCCCTTCCTGATCTTCACCGTCGTGCTGACCGGGTTCCTCTACCCGATCGAGGCATCGTGGCAGTGGGGCGGCGGCTGGCTGTCCGAAGCAGGCTTCTCCGACTTCGCAGGCTCCACCCTCGTTCACGCCGCAGGTGGTTTCGCCGCTCTGGCCGGGGCCATCATCCTCGGGCCGCGTCTGGGCAAATACACCAAGGAAGGCCGCGTGAACCCGATGCCGGGCTCCAACCTCGCACTGGCCACCTTGGGCACCTTTGTCCTGTGGCTGGGCTGGTTCGGCTTCAACGGCGCCTCGCAGCTTGCCCTTGGCACCGAGGCCGATGCCAATGCCGTCTCGATCATCTTCGCCAATACCAACATGGCAGCGGCCTCGGGTGCCGTGGTGGCGATGATCCTGTCGCAGGTGATGTACAAAAAGGTCGACCTGACGATGGTGCTCAACGGCGCCCTGGCTGGCCTCGTCTCCATCACCGCAGGCCCGCTCGACCCGTCGCTCTTCGGCGCGGTCTGGATCGGCGGCATCGGTGGCGTGATCGTTCTGGTCGTCGTGCCGCTGCTCGACAAGTTCAAGATCGACGACGTGGTCGGCGCCATCCCGGTTCACCTCGTGGCGGGCTTCTGGGGCACCATGGCGGTTCCGTTCTACACCGACGGCACCAGCTTTGTGACCCAGTTCATCGGCTTTGCGGCCATCGGCATCTTCATGTTCGTCGCCTCGATCATCGTCTGGGTCATCCTCAAGGCCACGATGGGCCTGCGCCCGAGCCAGGAAGACGAGATCATGGGTCTCGACAAGGCAGAACTCGGCCTCGAGGCTTACCCCGACTTCACCAAGGGCTGACGCCTCCTCCTCCCGGTCAGTCTGACGTCTGGCCCGAACCGCAAGGTTCGGGCCTTTTTGCTGGCGCGATCCCATGAAAAAACCCGCGCCAGAGCGCGGGTTCTTCCGTAAGTCCTGCCGGATCTGTCAGCCCGCGACTTTCGCGATCGCCGCCGCCAGAATCGGCACCGTGCGGGCGTTCAGCCCCGCGATGTTGATCCGGCTGTCGCCCACCATGTAGATGCCGTGATCCTCGCGCAGCGTCACCACCTGCGCCTCGGTCAGGCCCAGACGGCTGAACATGCCGCGATGATGCGCCACGAAGTCGAAACGGTCCGAATTGGTGGCGCGGCGCAACTCCTCGGCCAGCGTCTGGCGCAGGCCCAGCATGCTCTGCCGCACCTCCTCCAGCTCGGCCTTCCAGTCGGCCCGCAGCGCGTCATCCTCCAGAATCGCCGTCACCAGCCGCGCGCCGTGATCGGGCGGGAAGCTGTAGTTCTGGCGATTCAGGAAATTCAGGTTGCCCTGCACCACCGCCCGCCGCGCAGGGTCGGTCAGCGCGATCAGCACCCCCGTCCGCTCGCGGTAAATCCCGAAGTTCTTGGAACAGGACGCCGCGATCAGCACCTCGGGGAAACGTGCCGCAATCATCCGCGTGGCGGCGGCATCTTCCTCCAGCCCGTCACCGAAGCCCTGATAGGCAAGGTCGATGAAGGGCACCGCGCCGCGCGCTTCCAGCACATCGGCCACCTGCGCCCATTGATCGGCGGTCAGGTTCGCCCCCGTCGGGTTGTGGCAGCAGCCGTGCAGCAGCACGACATCACCCGCCGCCACCCGGCCCAGATCCTCCAGCACGCCTGCAAAATCGACGCCGCGCGTCTCGGCGTCGAAATAGCGATACTCCGCCATCTTCATGCCCAGATACTTGATGATCGACGGATGGTTCGGCCATGTCGGGTTCGACAGCCAGACCGTTGCCCCCGGCGCGGCCATCTTGATCAACTCCAGCGCCTGACGGATCGCCCCGGTGCCGCCCGGCGTCGCCACCGATGCCGCGCGCTCGGCGTAACCCTCGCCCAAGATCATCCCGACCATCGCGGCGTTATAGGCAGGCTCTCCGGCAAGCCCGGTATAGCTCTTGGTGGTCTGGCTCTCCCACACCTGCTTTTCCGCCGCCTTGACTGCCCGCATCACCGGCGTCAGCC
The DNA here is from genome assembly GCF_010915705.1 of Pseudotabrizicola algicola. Classification (GTDB taxonomy): domain Bacteria; phylum Pseudomonadota; class Alphaproteobacteria; order Rhodobacterales; family Rhodobacteraceae; genus Pseudotabrizicola; species Pseudotabrizicola algicola. The sequence continues at coordinate 125,834 of NZ_JAAIKE010000002.1, read as the reverse complement.
CGTTGGCATCCTTGTAGACGCCCACACCAAGATCGATCTTGGTGTCGCGCGGGTCGTCGCGAAACATGGCGATCAGTTGCAGGATCTTGTCCTGCGGTTGCGGGTTCAGCACTTCCAGCATTGGCCTATCCTTTGGCGACGGCAAGATCATCATAGGCACCCCATTCGGACCATGATCCGTCATAGAGCGCGTGGTTCCGGTGGCCGATGCGTTCCAGCGCAAGGCTCAGGATCGCGGCGGTCACGCCAGACCCGCAAGAGGTGATCGCAGGCTTCGACAGGTCCACCCCTGCCGCCTCGAACACCGCCCGCAGTTCGGCAGGGGGCTTCATGGTGCCATCGCCGTTCAGCAGCGTGGCAAAGGGCACGTTCTTCGACCCCGGAATATGGCCCGACCGCAGGCCGGCGCGCGGCTCGGCCACCTCGCCCTTGAAGCGGGCAGCGGCGCGGGCGTCGATGATCTCGGCCTGCGCCAGCTTGGCGGCATGGGCCACCTGCGTCACATCCTTGACCAGCTGGTTCTGGCGGCTGACGGTCATGTGCCGGTCGCGCACCACGGGGGGCATGTCCTCCACCTCGCGGCCCTCGGCCTGCCATTTGGGAAAACCGCCGTCCAGCACGGCCACATCCATCTTGCCCATCAGCCGGAAGGTCCACCAGACGCGCGCCGCCGAAAACAGCCCCGCCCCGTCATAGACCACCACCTGATGCCCGTCGCCCACCCCCATCGCGCGCATCCGGCTCATGAACTTCTCCACGGGCGGCGCCATGTGCGGCAGCGCGGAGCGCTGGTCGCTGATCTCGTCGATGTCGAAAAACCGCGCGCCGGGAATATGGGCAGCGGCATATTCCGCCTTTGCGTCGCGCCCCGCATCCGGCATGAACCACGACGCATCCAGCACCCGCAAGTCCGGGTCTTTCAGGTGTGCGGCCAGCCAGTCGGTCGACACCAGCGTCTTCGGATCGTCAATGGGGGAGGGTGTCACAAGGCTTGTCATGCGTCAGGCTCCGCGCGGCTCAGCCCCCGCATATATCGGCAGGGGCACAAAGGGCAAGGGCGCAGGCGCAGTCCACAGGGCAAGGCCCCCGAAAACGCCGTGCCGCCCGCACCCTGCACATGGCATTGCATGTCCGACGCGAAATGTGGGACGATCCTGCAATGGGCCCCTATGGAGCGGCAAGCCATCCCCACAAGGTCCTGCGCCGCCCGCGGCCCGATGACTTCGCAGCAGCCCGTGCCTTCTACTGCTCCGAACGCTCCAGATATGCGGGGGGCGGGGCCGACACCACGGAAACTTAGGCCTTCGCCATCTTCGCTGCCATGCTCGGGCATTGGGAGATCAGGGGCTTCGGAACCTTCGTCGCCACCCGCAAGGATACGGGCGGCATCGTCGGCGGCTTTGGCCCCCATTTCCCGGCGGGGCGTCCCGAACGGGAACTCGGCTGGTGCATCTGGGACGCGGCCGAGGGCGGGCAGGGCTTCGCCTTCGAGGCCTCTGCCGCAACCCGCGCCCATGTGTATGACAGTCTCGGGTGGTCTACGGCTGTCAGCTACATCCACCCCGACAACGCGGAGTCGATCCGTCTGGCGCAAAGGCTCCGCTGCGCGCTCGATCCGGGGGCCGAGGCTCCGGCGAAAGTCCCGCCGCCCCTGGTCTTCCGGCACCCCGATCCGGCAGACCTGCGATAGGTTTCCCGCGAGGCGGCACGAAACAGCGTCCAGCCGTGGCAAAACCCCGCGTCACGCAGCCACCGCGCACAGACAATCACCGTTGCCCCTTCAACCACAGTTGGGCGCCCCCCTCGGCGCATGACGCCTCCCTTGACCGCCCGAAACGCCCGCCTTACCCTCGGCCTGTCTGAAACAGGTTAGGCTCGGGACGGTTGGCCCGGCCCCCGCACCCCTTGCGGGTCCTTCCGTTGCAAGGCAGCGGCCCAAGACGTCAAGGTGCCCGCTTGGTGCAGGTGCCTCGTTGAAAGGGCATGACATGAAACCGCAAATTACCGTTCTCACTCTTGGCGTAAGCGACCTCGGGCGCGCGCTGGCCTTCTACCGTGATGGCCTCGGCCTGCCGACCAAGGGCATCATCGGGCAAGAGTTCGAACATGGCGCCGTGGCGTTCTTCGACCTTTCCGGCGGGCTGAAGCTTGCGCTCTGGGCGCAGGCCGACATCGCCCATGATACCGGATTGCCGCTGCAACCGGTCTGCCCGACCGCTTTCACCATCGGGCACAACGTCGCGCGGCGGGAAGAGGTCGCCGAAGTCATGGAGGCCGCAGCGCAGGCCGGTGCCCAGATCGTCAAACCCGCGCAAGACACCTTCTGGGGTGGCCATGCGGGGTACTTCCGCGATCCTGACGGGCACCTGTGGGAAATCGTCTGGAACCCCCACCTGCTTCCGCCGGAGGATTGATCGGCCCCAAGTCAGCCGCCGGTCGCCGTTCGGGTCGGCGGCGGCCTCGCGCCTGCCGGTTTGGCCGCTGCACCCGCCCGCCGTGATCCCGCGCCGCTGCGTCAGACACCGGACGTTCAGGAAAATTCCGCGCCGCAACGGGCGCACACACGTCATGACGTCAGCCATACACTTGCCATACGCAGGCCCGACGCCCGCCAGACCTTGCGCAAGCGGCCCGCGGCCCCGCGCTCAGTCGCGGCGGCTTTCCTTCATGATGCGCGCTTTCTGGCGGTCCCAGTCACGCTTGGCGCTGGTCTCGCGCTTGTCGGCAAGCTTTTTGCCCTTGGCCACGCCCAGCTTGATTTTGACGATGCCGCGGTCGTTGAAATACATCTTGATCGGCACGATCGTCATGCCCTCGCGCGCCGTGGCGTTCCAAAGGCGTGACAGTTCCCGCTTTGAAACCAACAGCTTGCGGCGGCGGCGCTCATCATGGCTGTCCCAGTGGTTCGACTGGGTATAGGGCGCGATATAGCCGTTGATCAGCCACAACTCGCCACCTTCCACGCTGGCATAGCTGTCGCCGATGTTCGACCCGCCCTTGCGCAGCGACTTGACCTCGGAGCCCTGCAACATGATGCCCGCCTCCAGATCGGATTCGATATGGTAATCGAACCGCGCCCGGCGGTTTTCGGCAATCAGCTTGGAGTTCGGATCAGATATCTTGGCCATACCGCCCACATAAGCACAGCCAAAGCCCGAGTCCAGATGGCCCCGCGCCCCGATGGTCGCTCAGGGCAGCCGCGCCGGTGCCGCGCCCATCCGGTTTCCCCGGATAAGTGCGTAAATTCCTGAGCTTACGATCAGTGCCGATCCGACCAGCGTTGCCAGATCAGGCCGCTCGCCAAACACCGCCATTGCAAGGGCCATCGCAAAGACCAGCCGCACATAGCGGAACGGGGTGACAAAGCCGATCTCGCCCGTCCGCATCGCCGAGGTGAGTGCGTGATACCCCAGCACCGCAAACACCGCCGTGCCCGCCAGCAAGCCCAATCCGCGCGCGTCAGGCCAGACCGCACCCCCCGTCCAGCCCAGCATGATCGCCCCCGCCAGCGACAGCATCGCAAAGCCTGCCACCCCCAGTTGGCGGTTCGACATCACGCGCGGCGCCGCCCGCGTTGCCAGATCACGTCCGGCAAAGCCCAGCATCCCCAGAACCGCGAGCAGCGACAGCGCCGAAAACCCGTCAAATCCGGGCCGCAAGATGATGATAACGCCCAGAAAACCGAGGCCGACCGCCAGCCACCGCCGCCAGCCGACCCGCTCTCCGAAAAACACGGCCGCCCCGCCCACGACCACCAGAGGCGTGGCCTGCAATATGGCCGATGTGGTCGAAAGCGGCGTCAGCGCGATGGCCAGCGCATAGAACAGCCGCCCGCCCACCTCGAACCCCGACCGGATCGCCAGCCCGCGCGAGCGCAGCGCCGGATGAAACGCAGGCTCTCCCTGTCGCCGCGCCATCAGCGCAAACACCGCCATGCCCACCAGCCCGACGATCAGCGCCGCCTGTCCCATCGGCATCCGCTGCGCGGCCGCCTTCAGGAACACATCCTCGACCGCAAACCCCGCCATCGACAGGATCATGAAGGCCGCGCCGCGCAGGTTCTCATTCTGAAACATCGTCGCCCCGCGTCTCGTCGTCCCGCCTCTGTGCGCCTGTGCCAAGGGGGCGTCAAGATGCGGCGGGGGCGCATCGACCGCGCCCCCGCCTTCATCTTTCCTAAAGTAAAATGATGCGCTTGCTCTCAGCGAGCGCAGGCAGCAGCCTCAGTTCAGCAGGCCCGCATGGCGCATTGCCGCCTTGATCCGCTCCTTGGTGCCATCCGTCAGCCCCACCAGCGGCAGACGCACCTCGTCCGAGCAGCGCCCCAGCAGCGACAGACCGTATTTCGCCCCCGCCAGACCCGGTTCGATAAAGATCGCCTCATGCAGCGGCATCAGCCGGTCCTGAATCTGCAGCGCCGTGCGGTAATCCCCCGCCAGCGTTGCATTCTGGAACTCGGCACACAGGCGCGGCGCCACGTTGGCCGTGACCGAAATGCACCCCGTGCCGCCATGGGCGTTGAAGCCAAGCGCCGTGGCATCCTCGCCCGACAGCTGGATGAACCCCTTGCCGCAGCTCTCGCGCTGCATTGACACCCGCTCGATCTTGCCGGTGGCATCCTTCACCCCGACAATCCGTGGCAGCTTGGCCAGCACGCCCATCGTCTCGGGCGACATGTCCACCACCGAACGCCCCGGAATGTTGTAGATGATGATCGGCAGCGTGCAGCAGTCGTGCAGGGCGGTGTAATGCGCGATCAACCCCGCCTGCGTCGGCTTGTTGTAATAGGGGGTCACCACCAGCGCCGCATCCGCGCCGACCCGCTCCGCATGCTGGATCAGGCGGATGCCTTCCACCGTGTTGTTCGATCCGGCCCCGGCAATCACCGGCACACGGCCGGCCGAGAACTTCACCACCGCCTCGATCACCGCTTCATGCTCTTCGTGGCTCAGTGTCGGGCTTTCGCCCGTCGTGCCAACCGGAACCAGCCCGTGCGAGCCCTCCGCGATCTGCCAGTCGACCAGCTTTTTGAGCGTATCCAGATCGAGTTCGCCGTTCTTGAACGGCGTAACCAAGGCGGGAATGGACCCTTTGATCATGGCACGCAGACTCCTGTTGCAGCGACGGGGTGTTCGAGTCGCTTTGGCTGAAAAACACGCCTTGATTACCCGCGGCGCAGCCGAATGCCAAGCGCAGCATTTTTGCCCCGCGGCGCCCCCTCACTTGACAGGATCGTGGGTTGTCGGCCCTTTTGCCTTGGGGCAGACTCCGCCGCATGAGCAGAACAAGAAAAACCATCCTCTTCGGCCTCTTGGCCTCCTTCACCCTTGCGCTGACGCCGCTTTCGCCGGCGCGCGCCGATGAAACACAGGCGATGCGGCAAGTGTTGAGCCGTATGGCCGCCAAGGATTGGGACGCGGCCACAGCCGCCGCCCCGCATGACCTTGCCCGCGATATCGTCGCCTGGACCAAGCTGCGCGCGGGCGACGGCACCTTGGGCGAATACGAAGCCTTTCTCGCCCGCCGCCCCGACTGGCCGGGCCTGCCCTTCCTGCGCCAGAAGGGCGAAACCGCTGTCGCCCGCTCGACCACCCCCGAGCGGGTCGTCGCCTATTTCGGCACCCGCGCGCCCCAGACGGGCGAAGGGGCGGTGGCCCTCGTGCGCGCGCTGCAGGCGCTGGGGCGGCAGGATCTGGCCGAAGACCGCGCCATGCAGGCATGGTCCGAACTGGTCCTCGGGGCCGAGGACGAACAGGCCCTGCTCTCCCTCGCTCCGCAATCGGTGGCGCTGGTGCATGAGTTGCGGATGGACCGCCTGCTCTGGCAGGAACGCCGCACCGAGGCGCAGCGGCTGATGCCGCGCCTCTCGCCCGACTGGCAGGCGCTGGCCAAGGCCCGCATCGGCCTGCAAACGGGGGTTGATGGCGTCAACGCGCTCATCAACGCGGTGCCGAATTCGCGCGCCGGCGATGCGGGCCTTGCCTATGACCGCTTCATCTGGCGCATGAAACGCGACATGTATGACGAGGCCCTGCCGCTGATCCTCGAACGCAGCGCCTCAGCCGCTGCCTTGGGAGATCCGCAGGCATGGGCCGCGCGCCGCGCCGTGCTCACCCGCTGGCTGATGCGCCAGAACCGCCCCGCCGAGGCCTATCGCGTCGCTTCCGCCCATCATCTGACCTCGGGCGGCAGCTACGCCGATCTCGAGTTTCTGGCAGGCTTCGTCGCGCTGCGCCGCCTCAACGATCCCGCCCGCGCCCTCGCGCATTTCCGCCATCTCGAGGCCGGGGTGGCCACTCCGATCTCGCTGTCCCGCGCGCTCTACTGGCAGGGCCGCGCGCATGAGGCGGCAGGCGCGCGTGACGCAGCCCAGACCGCCTACCGCGCCGCCGCCCGCCACCAGACCGCCTATTACGGTCTGCTCGCGGCCGAAAAACTGGGCCTCCAGCTCGATGCCAGCCTCGTCAACGCGCCGCGCCTCGCCGATTGGCGGCAGGCGGCATGGACGCGCTCTTCGGTGCATCAGGCGGCGCTTCTGGCCTTGCGCGCCGGCGATCGCACCCTTGCCAAACGCTTCTGGATTCACCTTGCCGAAAGCCTCGATGCCACTGGCCTCGATCAACTCGGCGATATGGCCTTGGCCCTGAACGAGCCGCATATCGCGGTTCTGGTCGGCAAACACGCGGCCGAGCGCAGCGTGATCCTGCCGCGCGCCTATTATCCGGTCACCGATCTGGTGCCAGACGGCCTGCACGTCAGCCGTGCCTTTGCCCTTGCCATCGCGCGGCGCGAAAGCGAATTCGAACCCGCCGCCCGCTCCGGCGCCGATGCGCGCGGCCTGATGCAGCTTTTGCCCGGCACCGCCAAGATGATGGCGACCAAACTCTCGCTCCCCTATGACGAGGCGCGCCTGACCCGCGATCCGGGCTATAACGCCCAACTCGGCAGCGCCTATCTGCGGCAGTTGATCGATGAATTCGGCCCCTCCATTGCGCTGGTGGCTTCAGGCTATAACGCAGGCCCCGGCCGACCGCGCCGCTGGATCACCGAATACGGTGATCCGCGCCGCCCCGATGTCGATGTGATCGACTGGGTGGAGTCGATCCCCTTCACCGAAACCCGCACCTATGTGATGCGGGTGATCGAAGGCGTCATCCTCTACCGTGCCAAACTGCGCGGCACTCCCGGTCCGGTCAATGTGACGGGCGAGCTCAGGGGCTGACCGCCCAAGCTCTTGCTGCTTTCCAAAATACTCCCGCCGGAGGCGTCCACCGCCTCGGGCAGCGGCACGGCTCAGGCCTCGCGGCGGCTTTTCACATGCTGCCGCCACAGGGTGAACAGCCCCGCCGCCACCACGATGCCCGCCCCGATCGCCACATTCACCCGCAGGCTTTCGCCAAAGACGAACAGCCCGATCATCGCGGCAAAGGGCAGTTGCAGATAGGCCAGCGGCTGGATCGCCGAGGCCTCGGCCACCTCATAGGCGCGGATCAGGCACCAGTGCGACAGCGCGGCGGTGCAGCAGAGCAGCGCCATCCACCCCATGTCAGGCGCGCTCATCGGCTCCCAATGCCAGATGCCGACGGCGGTCATCACCACCGCCCCCGTGGTTCCGGTCCAGAAGAAAGACACCATCGCGGCATCCTCGCGCGCGACATAGCGGGTCAGCAGCCCGTAAAGCGCGAACATGGTCGCCGCCGCCAGCGGGATCAGCGCCTCGATCCGGAAGACGCCAAACCCCGGTTGCAGGATCACCAGCACCCCGACAAAGCCCACGCCGATGGCCAGCCACCGCCGCCAGCCCACGCTCTCGCCCAGGATGGGGCCTGACAGCGCGGCGATCAGCAGCGGATAGGTCGCGAACACCGCATGGCTTTCGACCAGCCCCAAGGCCACAAAGCCAAGCACCATCACGCAGATTTCCAGCGCCAAGAGCACGCCGCGCAAGATCTGCACCTTGGGCATCCGTGCCCGCACCGCCGCGCGGATGCCCCCCGGCGCGCGTGATACAAGCGCGATGACAAAGGCCGCGAAAAACCAGTAGCGCAGCATCACCACCATCCAGACGTTGTAGCTTCCCGCCAGATGGCGCGACAGCCCGTCCTGAACGGCAAAAACCAGCGTGGTGAAGATCATCAGCCAGATGCCCAGCTTTGTGTTTTGCACCGCGCTCATGTCTTTGCCACCCGTTCCAGCGATAGCGCATAAAGCCCCGCCGCAATGATCATTCCCGTGCCCAAGGCCACCAGCGGGCTGAGCGTTTCCCCGTAAACCGTCAACCCGATCAGGGTGACAAACACGATCTGCAGATAGGCATAGGGCTGCACCCGCGCCGCCTCGATCTGCTCATAACACTTGAGCAGCAGCCAATGCGAAAAGATCGAGATGCCCGCATAGATCGCCAGCAGCGGCATATCTGCCGGGGCCACCGCCTGCCAGTTCGGCAGGCCCGCCACCGTCATGAACCCCGCCCCGATCACGGCAGGCCAGAAAAAGGACGGAAAGGTCGGCTCGTCCCGTGTCGTCAGCCGCGTCAGGATGGAATAGAGCGCGAACATCACCGCCGAGGCCAAGGGCAGCAGCGCGGCAGGCGTGAACACCCCCATCCCCGGCCGCAGGATCACCACCACCCCCAGCATCCCCGCGCCAATGGCAAGCCAGCGTTGCCACACGATCCGCTCGCCGAGGATCAGCCCCGAGAAGGCGGCGATCAGCAGCGGGCAGATGGCAAACACAGCATGGCTCTCGATCAGGCCGATCAGCGTATAGCCCCAGACGATCACGCAGATCTCGCCCACCAAGAGCACGGACCGCGCCACATGCACCTTCATGTGCCGTGATCCCACCGCCGCCCGCACGCCTTCGGGGCGGCGCAGCGCCAGCAGCGTGACAAAGCCCGCGAACACCCAGTAGCGGACCATCACCACCATCAGCGTGTTGTATTCGCTCGCCAGATAGCGCGAAAACCCGTCCTGCGCGGCGAAGGCCGCGACTGCCGCGATCATCAGCCAGATGCCAAGGCGCGGGTTGCGGCTCATGTCCGGCCCGCCGTTTTTTCTCCCGCCGTCATGTGGCGCTTGCGCCCGTGCCCCGGGCGGCGCTCTACTTGGAACCCCGCATCGGTCAGCGCACGGCGGACATGCCCCGCAGCGGTGTAGGTCGCGAAAGTGCCGCCGGGGGCGGTGTGGCGGCCCACCTCCGCCATGATCGCGGGTGACCAGAGTTCGGGGTTCTTGGCGGGCGAAAACCCGTCCAGAAACCACGCATCCGCCATGCCCGCCCATCGGGGCAGCGTGTCGCGCGCGTCGCCGATGATCACCTCCACCTCGATCCCCGGCAGGTCAAACCGCCGCGCCCCGCTGGCCCATGCCGACAGGAACGGCCCCGCCACCGCCTCGGCCTGCGGAAAATGCGCCAGGGCGCGGGCGATGTCGTCGGCCACCATCGGATAAGCTTCGAAACTGGTGAACCGCAGCGTGCCGGGGCGGCCCGTCCCCGCCCAAGCCAGTTGCAGCGCCAAGAGGTTCAATCCGGTGCCAAAGCCCAGTTCGGCTATCCGGAACCCGTCTTGCAACCTTTCGGGCAGACCATTGCCCGCCAGAAACACATGCCGCGTTTCCGCCAGCCCGTCGTGAAGCGAGAAATACGGGTCATCAAAGCGCCGGGATACCGGGATCACCCCGTCGCGCCAGTCCAGACCTTCGGGGGGCAGACCGTCCGCACCCTGCTGTGCGCCCTGTTCGATTTCCGACATTTGCCTTATGTCCCAGACCGGGTGACCAACCGGGCCATCCTTGGTCATGAGGCGCAGGAAATGACAAGACCCGATCTGACAATCCGGGGGGGCGGCATCTTTGGCCTGTCCATCGCATGGGAGGCGGCGCGGCGCGGCGCTCGGGTGCGCCTGATCGAAACGCAACGCATCGGGGCTGGCTCATCGGGCGGCATCGTGGGGGCGCTGGCCCCCCATGTGCCGGAAAACTGGAACGAGAAGAAGGCCTTCCAGCTTGAAAGCCTCTTGATGGCAGAGCACTTCTGGGCCGAGGTCGCGGGCGCGTCCGGCCTGCCCACCGGCTACGCGCGGCTGGGCCGTCTGCAACCCCTGGAAAGCGCCGAGGCCATAAGCCGTGCCGAGGCGCGCAGGGCCGAGGCCGAGGTGCTCTGGCAGGGTCAGGCCGTCTGGCTGGTGATCCCCGCCACCGGCGCGGCATGGGAACCGGCCAGCCCGACGGGGGTCCTGATCCATGACACGCTCTCGGCCCGGTTGCATCCGCGCCGGGCGGCGGCGGCACTGGTGGCGGCGATCCGCGCGCGGGGCGGCGAGGTGCTGTTGGGCGAGGCCGAAGCACATGGGCCGGTGATCTGGGCGACGGGTCTGGAAGGGCTGCTGGCCCTGAACGCCGATCTGGGGCGCAAGGTCGGGGCGGGGGTGAAGGGGCAGGCGGTTCTGCTGGCGCATGACGCGAGCAACCTGCCGCAGATGCAGGTCGACGGTCTGCACATCGTGCCGCATGAGGACGGCACGGTCGCCATCGGGTCCACCTCGGAGAACCAATGGGACGATCCGGTATCGGTCGATGCCCAATGCGACGCCCTGCTTGAGCGCGCCCGCGCTGCGGTGCCGGTCCTGCAGGGCGCAAGGGTGCTGGAACGCTGGGCCGGCATCCGCCCCCGCGCCCGCAGCCGCGCGCCCATGCTGGGGGCATGGCCGGGGCGGCCGGGCGCATTCGTGGCCAACGGGGGCTTCAAGATTGGCTTCGGCATGGCACCCAAGGTGGCGCAGGTGATGGTCGATCTGGTGCTCGACGGGCAGGACCGCGTGCCCGACGGGTTCAGGGTGGAGGCTTCGCTGTAGAGCGTGCCGACTTGAACCCGGCCGCCGGGGCTCTGCCCCCGGCCACCGGGTTCTCGGACCAATGGCGAGCCCAAATGTCTCCCCAGCGATGTTTGCAGACAGAAAATGTCAGGTGCGGATTTCGCTGCGCAGAAGCTGCATCAATTCTGTCAGGCCCTTTTGCGAACGGGCGTCCTTCAGGCGGCCCTCTGCGTCAAACGCCTCGCCGGAATTGGCGATGAACACCTCCGGCCCCGGCAGCAGGCGCGGGCGGAAGGGGGTGAGGCAGTGGCGCAGCGAGTATTGCGACCGCTCCCCGCCCGCGCGTCCCGCAGCCGCCGAGACGATGGCCACCGGCTTGTCCCGCCACGGCCCGCCCTTGGTGCGGCTCACCCAGTCGAGCGCGTTCTTCAGCACGCCGGAGAGGTTCTTGTTATACTCGGGCGTGGCGATCACCACCGCATCGGCGGCGGCGATCTGGTCGGCCAGCGTCTGCACCTCGGGCGGGATGCCGCTCGCCTCAAGGTCGCCATCGTAAAGCGGCAGGCGCAGGTTGCCTTCGGTAAAGGTGCAGGGACCAAAGGCCCGCATGGCTTCAAGCATCAGAAGACGGTTTGTCGAAGCCGCGCGGAGCGCGCCGCAGAGGCCAAGGAGGGAAGGGGTCATGGAAAACCTTGCTGGATCAGGGACAAAGACAGTGGCGCCACCAGCGCCGTTGCAATGGCATTTAGTGCCATGCCAAGCGCTGCAAAGGCCCCTGCCGTCGGATGCACCTGCAGCGCGCGGGCGGTGCCGATGCCGTGGCTGGTCAATCCCACCGCGAAGCCGCGTGCCCTCCAGTCGCGCAGGCCCAGAAGGTTCAGCAGCGGCGTTGCCACCACCGCCCCCGTGATCCCGGTCAGGATCACCAGAACCGCCGTCAACGTGGGCGATCCGCCAAGACCCTCGGCGATGCCGATGGCGACGGGCGCGGTCGCGGATTTGGGCGCGAGCGAGGCCAGCACCACGCCTTCCACCCCCAGCGCCTTGGCGATGGCCAGCGCCGAAAGGGCCGCGGTGAACGAACCCGCCAGCAGCGCCGCCAGTGCAGGGGCAAAGGCGCGGCGCAGGCGCGGCAGGCTGTCATACAGCGGCAGCGCCAGCGCCACCGTCGCAGGGCCAAGCAGGAAATGCACGAACTGCGCGCCTTCGAAATAGGTGGCGTAGGGCGTCGCCGTGAGATGCAGCAGCACTGCCAGCGCGGCCACGGCGATCAGCACAGGGTTGACCAGCGGGCTGCGTCCCGCCAACCGGAAGCAGGCATCCCCCAGCGCATAGGCTGCAAGCGTCGCCGTCAGCCACAGCAGCGGGCCTTGCGACAGATAGCTCCAGATATCGGCGAAATCAGTCATCTTGCGAACCGGTCAGCCGTGCCACGGCGGCAAAGGTCAGGGCTCCCACCGTGATGGCCAGCACCGTCGACAGCACCACCGCCAGCAGGATCGCGCCCGTCTGGCCTCCCAAGGTGGCCAGATGGCCGACGACCCCGGCGCCCGCCGGCACGAAAAGAAGCGACAGATGGGCAAGGATGCCCTGCGCCGTCGGGCGGATCAGCGCGGCAAAGCGTGCAGAGCCGATCATCGCCGCCAGCAACCCCATCATGCCCAGCACCGGTCCGGGCAGCGGCAGGGCAAGCGCGCGCACGGCCGTCTCTCCCAGAAGCTGGAACGTCAAAATGGCGATGAGCGCGTGCAGCATGGGGGCCAGCCTCGGGTTGTGTCTCGCGCAAGCCTATGACCTTTGGCGCAAAAGGAAAGGGCAGCCGTGACGGCGGCTGCCCTTTGGTCGCCCGACGGAAAGCCGAGGCCCTATGCGGCGGGAACCGCCAGCGCCTCTCGCGGCAGGCCGAAATGGCGGCGGTTCAACGCCAGCACCAGCAGGATCATGGCAAGCTGCACCGCCAGCACCACCGCGCTCAGCGCCCAATAGGCCGCCCCGAATTTGGCCAGCAGACCCGCGCCCACCAGCGCCTTGTTGATCCAGAACTGCATCAGCACCGCAAAGCCGATCCCGGGGCAGACCAGCCCGTAAGCCCCCGGCGAGGGCGTGGCCGAGGTGACGAACCGCGCCACATAGCCATGCTGCTTCACGACCGACAGGCCAAGGCCAAGAAAGGCGATCTGCACCGCCAATAGCGCGGTCAGGAACCACAGATCGTCTCCGGCGGTGTTGTGCAGGCCGAAATGCACATGCATGCCATGCGTCTGCCGCAGCGACAGGATACCAAGCACAGCCATCAGCGGCACGATGTTCATCAGTGTCGGGATCTGCTCTGCCACCACCCCGTGGCGCAACATCGCCAGAATGCCGACGACCACCGCCACCGCCGACCAGACCAGCGCGATCACCAGAATGAACGTGGACAGCACCAGCGACAGACCCGCCACAGCGGGCGAGGCGGACAGGGCCGCAGGGGCCGACATACCCACGCCGATCATCCCGAGTGCAAAGGCGGGTTGCACCTGCAGGAAGGACCCGGCCCGCGTCATGTCAAAGCGGCCCGCAACCGACAGGCGGGCGATATGCTGGCCCATCATCCGCAGCGTTATCGCAGCCAGCAGGGCAAACACCGCCAAGGCCAGCGGAAACAGATACTCGATCACGCCCCAAAGTCCCGGCACAAAGGCGAGGCTGGCGGAAAAACTGACATTCACCGTCATCGCCAGCATCAACGGCAGGCCAAACAGCCCCGCTCCGGCGCTCGAGCCCTGCACCTCGGCAAAGGACGGGCTGCGGCGGAAGGCGGCAAAGCGGCGCAGGTTCCAGACCATCAGCCGCAAGTGCTGAACGGCAAAGACCCCGAGGCCCAGATAGGCCAGCACGATCATCGCCTGTTGCAGCGGTTGGCCCGCCGCAAAGGCGCGCGCCACATCCTCGAAGATCGGCACAGGTTGGCCGGGATGGGGAACCCACATGTAAAGCCACAGAAAGAACGTCACCGCGATTCCGCCCGCGCCAAGCGCGGACAGGAAATAGGGCGGGGACCAGCGGTCGGCGGGGCGAAGGGGGGATGGCATGACAGACCTCATACATATTCCATAACGTGAATATGTATGGCCGCAGACCATCCGTCAAGGTGCGGCACGGCGGCGGTCAAGATGTCGCGGGCCTTCCGCGCCCTGTCAGACCTCGCGCCGAAAGGTCACCGAGGTTGCCCGCGCATAGCCCGGATGCCGGCTGCGCGCGACTTCGGCAAAGCCCAAGGCGCGAAAGGTGGCGTGGTTTTCCACCAGTTCGACCCGTGTCTGCACCTCCAGCACCGGCAAACCCAGCCCGCGCGCGCGCTCTGCCGCCGTCTCCACCAGCGCCCGTGCAAGACCGCGCCGCCGCGCCGTTGCCGCAACCGCCAGCTTGCCCAGATACAGCGCCCCCGGCTTGACCGTCAGCACCATGCAGGCCAAGGGCGGCGCGCCCGTCACCCAGATTTCACCGCTTTGTGCCTGCGCGGCAAGCGCCTCGACCGTCAGATGCGCCGCCGACGAAGGCGGGTCGATCCGCCCTTCCATCGCGGCAAATTCCGTCTGGATCAGCCGCAAGACGGCGGCCCAGTCATAAGGCGCGCGCGCTTGGTGGGGGATCATCTGCAAAGGGCCATCTTTCATGTTCCCAAGCAGAGGCCAAAGCAGCCTTCCGCGCAAGGGGCCAACATCTTGGGGATAACCGGCGTCAGCCCGCCAGATGCGGGGTGGCCTAGGTTGACTCTGCCCCCCGCGATGCCCGACCATGCCGCTCCTTGCGACTCATGAGGCACAGGTGCGCTTTTCCCGGCTTCGGCTCAACGGTTTCAAAAGCTTTGTCGACCCCACGGATCTGGTGATCCATGAGGGGCTGACAGGCGTGGTCGGGCCGAATGGCTGCGGCAAGTCGAACCTGCTCGAGGCGCTGCGCTGGGTCATGGGCGAAAACCGCCCCACCGCCATGCGCGGCGGCGGCATGGAAGATGTGATCTTCGCGGGGGCCGCCACCCGCGGCGCGCGCCATTTCGCCGAAGTCTCGCTTGTGATCGACAATCATGACAGGCTGGCCCCGTCCGGCTTCAACGATGCCGACACCATCGAAATCGTGCGCCGCATCACCCGCGATGCAGGCTCGGCCTACAAGGCCAATGCCAAGGATGTGCGCGCGCGCGATGTGCAGATGCTGTTTGCCGACGCCTCTACCGGCTCCCATTCCCCGGCGCTCGTGCGGCAGGGGCAGATCTCGGAACTCATCAACGCCAAGCCCAAGGCCCGCCGCCGCATTCTCGAAGAGGCCGCCGGCATTTCGGGCCTTTACGCCCGCCGGCACGAGGCCGAGTTGAAGCTTTCGGGGGCGGAACAGAACCTCCTCCGCGTCGATGATGTGCTCGAAGGGCTGGCGCAGCAGATCGCCACCCTGACGCGTCAGGCCCGTCAGGCCGCCCGCTACCGCGAAATCGGCGAAGACCTGCGCCGCTCCGAAGGCATGCTGCTCTTCCGCCGCTGGCGCGAGGCCGAACTGGCGCGCACCGAGGCCGAAGCCCATCTGCGCGAGCGGCTGATCGCGGCAGGCAAGGCCGATGCCGCCAGCCGCGCGGCGGCCAAGGCCCGCGAAGCGCGCGAAGATGCCCTGCCGCCAAAGCGCGAGGAGGAGGCGGTGGCCGCCGCCATCCTGCAACGCCTGATGTTGCAACGCGATGCCTTGGGCGATCAGGAAGCCCGCGCCATGCAGCTGATCGAAACCCTGCGGGGCCGGATCACCCAGCTTGACCGCGATATGGAGCGGGAATCGGGCCTGAACCGGGATGCGGTGGAAACCATCAGCCGGCTCGACTGGGAAATCGAGCAGCTTTTGCGCGCGCACGAAGGCCATGACGCCCGTCTGACCGAGGCCGCCGAGGCCGCGCGCGAGGCTGGGGCCGTCCTGTCCGACCGCGAAACCCTGCTCTCGCAGGCCACCGAAGACAGCGCCCGCCTTGCCGCCCGCCACCAGTCGGTGCAGCGCCTCCTGTCCGACACGCGGGCGACGGTGGACCGCGCCGAAGCCGAAGCCGCCCGCGCCCGCGACATGGTCGAGGCCGCCGAAACCGCCGTCGCCACCGCCGCCGAGGCCTATGCCGCCGCGACCGAGGCACAGGAAGACGCCGCCGCCCTCGCCGAGGCCGCCGAAGAGGCTCTCGAACAGGCGGAAACCGCCCGCGCCGAAGTGCAGGCGCGTGAGGCCGACGCCCGCGCCGCCCGCGGCGAGGCCGAGGGGGAGGCGAATGCCCTGCGCGCCGAAGTCGCCGCGCTCGCGCGTCTGGTCGACCGCGAATCGCAGGCAGGCCATCAGTTGCTCGACCGGCTGACGGTGGAACCCGGCTATGAAAAGGCGCTGGGCGCGGCGCTGTCGGATGATCTGCGCGCGCCCGAAGTCGCCGCCGATGCCCGCTCCGGCTGGGCGCTGCTGCCCGGCTATGACGACACAGCCCCCCTGCCGGCAGGCGCGCAGCCACTCGCCCGCCACGTCGGCGCGCCCGAGGTGCTGGGCCGCAGGCTGTCCCAGATCGGCCTTGTCGACCGCGCGCAGGGCGCAAGCCTGCAACCGCTCCTGCGTCCCGGCCAGCGCCTCGTCAGCCTCGAGGGCGACCTCTGGCGCTGGGACGGGTTTCGCGCTGCGGCCGAAGATGCGCCCTCCGCCGCCGCCGCCCGCCTGCAACAGCTCAACCGCCTCGTGCAGCTCAAACGCGATCTCGAAGAGGTCGCCGCCCGCGCCGAAGGGGCCAAGCGCGCGCATGAGGCGCTGCAAGCCCGCCTTGCCGATCTGGCCCGCGCCGACCAGATGGCCCGCGACGCCCGCCGCGCCGCCGATACCCGCGTCACCGAAGCCAACCGCGCCGCCTCCCGCGCCGAGGCCGAAGCCTCCATCGCCGGCGGCAAGCTCGACTCGGCCCGCCTCGCCGTCGCGCGCTACGAGGATGAGGCGATGGCCGCCCGCGCCCGCCTCAAGGAGGCCGAGGCCGGCGCCGCCGAACTCCCCGATCTCGAGGCCGCCCGCAACCGTGTCGAAGCTGCCAAGGTCGCGGTCGAGGCCGCGCGCCTTGCCATGCTCACCCGCCGCTCGGCGCATGACGAGCTGCGCCGCGAAGGCGAAGCCCGCGTGCGCCGCCGGCAAGAGGCCACCAAGGAACTCTCCGGCTGGCGGCACCGTCTGGAAACCGCCGAAAAACGCAGCGCCGAACTCGCCGGACGCCGCGCCGAAACCGAGGAAGAACTCGAAGAGGCCAGCGCCGCTCCCGAAGAACTCGCCGCCAAGCGCGAGGAACTCTCCGACGCCATTGCCACCGCCGAAGCGCGCCGCGCCACCGCCGCCGCCGCTCTCGCCACCGCCGAAGCCGCCCTGCGCGATGCGCAACTCGCCGAACGCGAGGCCGAACGCCTGAACGGCGAAGCGCGCGAGGCCCGCGCCCGCGCCGAGGCCCGCAACGACGCCGCCCGCGAAACCGTCGCCTATGCCGCCGAGCGCATCGCCGAAGACGCTGGCTGCACCCCCGCCGAATTGCTGGCCTCCCTCGGCGTCGATCCCGAAAAGATGCCCGACGCCGAAACCCTGGATGTCGAGGTGCAGCGCCTCAAGCGCCAGCGCGAGGCGCTCGGCGCGGTCAACCTGCGCGCCGAAGAAGACATGGCCGCCGTCTCGGGAGAACATGGGACCCTGTTGCAGGAAAAGACCGATCTGGAAGAGGCGATCAAGAAGCTCCGCGCAGGCATCTCCGGCCTCAACCGCGAAGGGCGCGAACGCCTGCTCACCGCCTTCGAACAGGTCAACCAGAACTTCGCGACCCTCTTCACCCATCTCTTCGGCGGTGGCGAGGCGCGGCTCGTGCTCGTCGAATCCGATGATCCGCTGGAAGCCGGGCTTGAAATCATGTGCCAGCCGCCGGGCAAGAAACTCGCCACCCTCTCGCTCCTCTCGGGGGGCGAGCAAACCCTCACCGCGCTCGCGCTCATCTTCGGCGTCTTCCTCGCCAACCCCGCCCCGATCTGCGTGCTCGATGAGGTCGATGCGCCGCTCGATGATGCCAACGTCACCCGCTTCTGCGACCTGCTCGACGAAATGGCCCGCCGCACCGACACCCGCTTCCTGATCATCACCCACCATGCGGTCACGATGGCGCGGATGGACAGGCTCTTCGGCGTCACGATGGCCGAACAGGGCGTCAGCCAGTTGGTCAGCGTCGATCTCAAGAAGGCCGAGGCGCTGGTCGCATGAAGGACGCCTTGCAACAGGCAGGTTTTCTGGCCGTCGAGGCCGAGGGCGATACCCTGCACGCCCGCCTCTGGGCCAGTTCCACCGATTTCACCGCGACCCCGGAGGGCGACCACTGGCTGCTTGCCCTGCACTGGCCCCTGCGCGCCAGCGAGGCCCAGCGCAGCGACTGGAACGCGGCCCACCCGAGGGCACCGCTCGACATTCACAATGGCGAAACCCGTCTCACCATGCGGGTGCGCGCCGATGATGCTGCCGCCCTTCCGCTCTGGGCTGCCCTTGCCGAAGAGGCAGTGGCGCAGATGATCCGCTGGCGCCGCGCGCAGCGTCAACCCGGTGAAGGCTACTGACCCTTCTCACTTTGCTGCTTTCCCAAATACTCCGGGGGAGTCCGCAGGACGGGGGCAGCGCCCCCCGGGCCCGAGGCAAAGGCCGCAAGGCCGCAGCCGAGACAAATCCGTGCGGCGCAGCCGCTCCGCCTCATTGCTCACCGCCAGATCAGCGCCAGCCCGGCCACGATCAGCAGCATCAGCCCCCAGGCGCGCCACAGCGCGCGGCAGGCGGCGTCTATGTCCTTTGCCGCCGCATTGCGCCGCCCCTCCGGCCAGACCCAGGGAAAATCCGACATCACCCCGTGATAGGCGCGCGGCCCCGACAGCGCCACATCCAGCACCACCGCCATCGCCGCCTCCGGCCAGCCCGCGTTCGGGCTGCGGTGCAGCGGCGCATCGCGCAAGATCGGCGCGGGGTTGGTCCAGCCATGCGCCAATGCGATCAACAGCGCCGTCAACCGCGCCGGGATCAGGTTCAGCAGATCGTCAAACCGTGCCGAGGCCCAGCCGAAGGCCTCATGCCGCGGGGTGCGGTGGCCGATCATGCTGTCGGCGGTGTTGGTGATCTTGTAAACCAGCATCAGGGGCAGCCCGCCGACCAGAAACCAGAAGGCGGGCGCGATCACCCCGTCCGAAAGGTTCTCCGCCGCGCTCTCGATGGCCGCGCGCGCCACCGCAGGCTCTTCCATCGCACCCGTGTCGCGCCCCACGATCATCGACACCGCCTGCCGCCCGGCAGGCAGCGACTGGCGCAGGCCATCCGCCACCGCGCGCACATGATCGACCAGCGATTTCTGCGCCAGCAGGATCGCCGCCACGATGACCTCCAGCGCGCCAAAATCCGGCACGGCGGCAATCAGCCAGCCCAGCGCATAGGCCCCCGCGACCAGCAGCGCCAAGGCGGCCACGCCCTTCGCGCGCCGCATCGTCCCCGCGTTCAGCGCGCGGTCCAGCGCGTCCACCGCGCGCCCCATCAACACCGCCGGATGCGGCACCCGGTCCCAGATCGCCTTCGGCTCTCCGAACAGCGCGTCCAGCAGCATGGCAAGAACCAAGGTCATCGCGTTCCGTCTCCCCGATCAGCCGCCTGCACAAGCCGCTGTGTTGCCACGGTTTTACACCGCCGATTCGCGCGGCAACAGGGGCAGGTTCCGGCGCGGCACCGCAAAAAGAGGGGAAATCACGGCCAAAACCGCCGCATTTCACACTTCTTGCCCCGCTGTCATGTGATTGACTTGATTTTAACCAATAGTGGAGCAGACTGGACTTCAGGGGGATCGAGGAGGGTAACGTGCTGGAATTCTTGCCACAGGACATCAGGGACGGGCTGGACGCGGCGCGCAAGCGCGAGGCACGGCGAAAATCCCGCCTCCGCGTCCAGGTGGGCGAAGCGGTCTATCCCATTCTGCGTTTCTGGCATGACGGTTTCGTGCTCGATGGCGACCTGACTCCGAACCTGCGCGGTCTGGTCGATGTCTATGACGGGGCCAACCATATCTTCCAATGCCTCATCGTCGCCTCGCGCATGGAAAACGGCGATCTGGTCTGCGATTTCAAGCGCTCCACTGCCGTGCAGGACAAGGCTCCGCTCGATTTCTGGCGTGATGAAAACGCGCCCGTGGGCTATCTGCCCCGCGCCTGACCCATCGGCGCAGGGCAGGCGGCACGCAAGGCAAGGGCCGGTGGCAGGGCAGGGGCCACGCATGGCCCCCGCCGCAATCGCTGGTCGGGGTTACTGCAAATCGCCAAAGGCCGATTGCAACCGCTCTACCGCCTCTTGCACCCGCGCGCGCGGCGTTGCGATGTTGAACCGCAAACAGCTTTCCCCACCGCTGCCGAATGTCTCGCCGTGGTTGGCACAGATCTGCGCCGCCTTTTCCACCCGTGCCTTGAACTCGGCCGGGGCCATGCCGGTGCCGGAAAAATCCACCCAGGACAGATAGGTCGCCTCCAGCGGCATCGACCGCAGGCCCGGAATCTCCTTCACCCCCGCATCGAACAGGCGGCGGTTGCCATCCAGATAGGCCACCAGCGCATCCACCCAGACCGCGCCTTCGGGGGAATAGGCAGCCTCGGCCATGTTCATGCCAAAGGAATTGCCCGAAATGCCCATCGCCATGATCCGGTTGGCAAACTTCGCCCGCAAGCCCTCGTCGGCGATGATGACATTGCCGATATGCGCCCCCGCGATGTTGAAGGTCTTGGTGGTTGCGGTCAGCATCACCAGACGGTCCGCCACATCGGGCGCGGCCAGCGGCATGGCGATATGCCGATGCCCCGGCATCACCAGATCATGGTGGATCTCGTCCGACACCAGCACCAGATCATGCCGCAGGCAGAAATCTGCCACGCCGCGCAGCTCCTCGCGCGTCCACACCCGCCCGCCCGGATTGTGGGGCGAGCACAGGATCAGCATCCGCTCTGCCCCCGTCATCTGCGCGTCCCACGCGTCAAAATCCATCTCGTAGCGCCCGTCCACCAGCGCCAGCGGGCATTCCACCACCTTGCGCCCCGCCGCTTTGATGGTGCGGGCAAAGGCGTGATAGACCGGCGTCATCAGCACCACGCCATCCCCCGGCGCGGTATAGGCATCCAGCACCAGCCCCGTCGCGTTCACCAGCCCATGCGTGGTGAAGATGTGGTCGGGGTCCAGCGCCCAGCCGTGCCGCGTCTGCATCCACCAGCGGATCGCCTCGCGATAGCCCGCATCATCGCCGTAATAGCCATAGATGCCATGCGCCGCCATCTTCTCCACCGCCGCCTGCACGCAAAGGGGCGGGCGGAAGTCCATGTCGGCCACCCACATCGACAATCCCGTGTCCGCAGGCACGCCATACAGGCGCTCCATCATGTCCCATTTCACCGAATGGGTGCCAAGGCGGGGGATATGTTCGTCGAAATTCATGGTTCAGCCTTTTCCGTGCGGGTTTTTGTTCCCTATATATCGATCAAACACGAATGTCATTCCAAATATTGAGACATAATCGTGATAAATTACCAAATTATAGCGATAAGTCGGAACGACAGTCCTGCTCGCCCCGCCTCTTGCGCGAACCCCCCTCGCGCCGTAAATCAGTGCCATGATCCGCCCCATCCTGATCCATCCCGATCCGCGCCTCAAGAAGCCCTGTGAACCGGTGGCGATCTTTGACGGCGCTTTGCGCAAACTCGCCGAAGACATGTTCGAGACGATGTATGACGCGCCCGGCATCGGCCTTGCCGCGCCGCAGATCGGGGTCATGCAGCAGATTCTGGTGATGGATTGCATAAAGGACGGCCCGCCGCGCCCGATGGCCTTGGTCAACCCGCGCGTCATCTGGGCGTCGGAAGACCTCTCCAGCTATGAGGAGGGGTGCCTCTCGATCCCCGATCAATACGCCGAGGTCCGCCGCCCCGCCGAGGTGCGGGTGGCATGGCAGGGGCTGGACGGCTCCGAACAGGAAGAGCAGTTCGCCGGCCTCTGGGCCACCTGCGTGCAGCATGAAATCGACCATCTGAACGGCAAGCTGTTCATCGATTATCTGGGTCCGCTCAAGCGCCAGATGATCACCCGCAAGATGGAAAAGCTTAAACGCGAACGCGCGCGGCAGGGCTAGGTGGCGATCCTTCCCATCCTGCGCTGGCCCGATGCGCGCCTGTCCACGCCCTGCGCCCCCGTGGCCGAGGATGTGGCACAGCTTGCCGCCGATATGCTGGAAACCATGTATGCCGCCCCCGGTCGCGGTCTGGCCGCCCCGCAGGTAGGGGTGTTGAAACGGCTCTTCGTGATGGATGTCGCGTGGAAAGAGGGCACCCCCGCCCCCCGCATCGTCATCAACCCGCAGATCCTCTGGCGGTCGGAGGACACCGCCACCGGTGCCGAAGGCTGCCTGTCGATCCCCGGCATCCTGACCGACATCCCTCGCGCCCGCGAAATCCGCATGGCATGGACCGATGAACGCGGCCAACCGCAGGATGAAATCCTCACCGGCTTTGCCGCCATCTGCGCGCAGCACGAATATGACCATCTGGATGGCATCGTCACCTTTGACCGTCTGCCCCCCGACCAGCGCGCCAGCGCTGAAGCGGCCTATCAGGATCAATCCCCCGCATGACCCGCGCCTGCATCCCTTGGCCGCACCCCGTGCTGCGCACCCCCGCCGCCGATGTGCCGGCCATAACCGATGAAATCCGCGCCCTCTGGGCCGAGATGGTCGAGGTGATGGATGCCATGCCCGGCTACGGCCTCGCCGCCGTGCAAATCGGGGTGCCGCTGCGCCTTGCGGTCGTCGATTGCTCCGACCAGCGCGGGCAGGCCATCCTGATGGCCAATCCCGAAATCCTGCACGCCAGCGGTGTTCTGCGCGAGCATGAAGAGGCCAGCCCGAACCTGCCGGGCGTCTCAGCCGTCATCAAGCGCCCACGCGCGGTCACGGTGCGCTATCTGAACGAACAGGGTCAGATCGAGGACCGCGATTTCGTGAACCTCTGGGCCACCTCGGTGCAGCACCAGATCGACCATCTGGCGGGCCGCATGTATTTCGACCGCCTCTCGCCCCTGAAACGCAAGATGCTGATCGCCAAGGCGGAAAAGGCGCGCAAACGGACATGAAGATCATTTTCATGGGCACGCCCGACTTTTCGGTTCCCGTCCTGCAAGCCCTTGCGGCAGAGCACGAGATTGTCGCCGTCTACACCCAGCCCCCGCGCCCCGCAGGCCGCGGCAAGGCCGACCGCCCCAGCCCCGTGCATCAGGCCGCCCTCGCGCTCGGCCTGCCCGTGCGCCACCCCGCGCGGCTGAAAGACCCCGCCGATCAGGCCGATTTCGCCGTGCTGAACGCCGATGTCGCCGTCGTGGTCGCCTATGGCCTGATCCTGCCGCAGCCCGTGCTGGATGCGCCGCGCCTTGGCTGCCTGAACATCCACGCCAGCCTTCTGCCCCGCTGGCGCGGCGCTGCGCCCATCCACCGCGCCATCATGGCGGGCGACAGCCACACCGGCATCTGCATCATGCAGATGGAGGCAGGGCTCGATACCGGCCCCGTGCTGCTGCGTCAGGAAACCGCGATCGGCCCGCAGGAAACCACCGCCGAACTGCATGACAGGCTTTCCGCGATGGGGGCCGCGCTGATCGGGCAGGCGCTCGCCCGATTGCCGGGCCTCACGCCGCAGCCGCAGCCCGATGAGGGCGTCACCTATGCCGCCAAGATCGACAAGGCCGAGGCCCGCATCGATTTCCGCCAACCTGCCGAAACGGTAGACCGCCTCATCCGCGGCCTGTCGCCGTTCCCCGGCGCTTGGGTGCAGGTGGGGGGGGAACGGGTGAAACTCCTGCGCTCGCGCGTGGCCGATGGCTCCGGCGCGCCGGGTCAGGTGCTGCACGGCTTCACCATCGCCTGCGGCACGGGCGCGGTGGAAATCCTGACCGCGCAGCGCGAAGGCAAACGCCCGATGCCCGCCGCCGAAGTGCTCAAGGGCCTGACCCTGCCGCCGCAACTGGCCTAGCCAAAGCCGCCAGCGGCCCCCATATTGGCCGCAGGAACGGAGGCCGCCCATGCCCATCATCGCCCTCATCATCATCGGTGCCGCCGCAGGTTTTCTGGCGACCCGCATGCTGAAACTGGAAACCGATGTGCTGACCACGGTGGCAATCGGCGTGTTCGGCGCGCTGATCGGGGGGCTGGCCTTGCGCTTCCTGCTGACCATCACCGGCTGGATGGCGGGATTTGTCGGCGCGGTTCTCGGGGCCATGCTGCTCGCATGGCTCTGGAAAACCTATATCTCTAGGTAAGCCGCTTCACCGCGTCTTTCAGCTTGAACCCGCGCTCGCCCGCGAAGCGCCACAAAAGCTGCCCCTGCCATGCGGCAAACAGCAGCGCCGCCGCCTCGCGCCCCCTGGCCCCGCCGCCCAGCCGCACCGCCAGCGCCTGCTCCACCCGCGCGCGCCACGCCGCTGCCCGCAACCGCAGTTCGGGGTCGTCCAGATGCCGCACAAGCAGCGGCAGATCGGCGGTGTCGCCCTCGTCGGCGCACAGGGCCTTGAGCAGCATCTGCGCGCCCTTGACCGAGAGGTCGGCGTCACCCTCGGCGGCATCGGTTGCCCGCTCCAGCGTATCCCAGCCTTCCATCAGGGCCGCGCGCACCATGCCTTCCTGCGTGCCATAGCGCTGCACCAGTGTCGGCGCGGCCAGCCCCGTTTCCCGCGAAACCGCACCAAAACTTGCCGCCCGCTCGCCCGAGCGGGTCAGCAGGGCGCGGATGCCTGCAAAGACAAGCTGGTCGGGAATGAGTTTCCGGCGTGACATGGCGCAAACATAAACACCTGTTCACCTATGCCGCAAGCCCTAGCGCTTGGGGGGCAGCGTCCGGGGCGGGCGCGGGCGATAGACCGGCAGGCGCCAGCCGAACAGCAGGCTCCCCGCCCGCAGCGTGAAGGTCACCCCCGCACAGGCCAGCAGCGCCAGACCACCCGCAAGGCCAAACCATTCGGCCCCCAGCGCCGCCACCCCGCCGGCAAAGGCGCAGGTCACATAAAGCTCCCCCTGCTTGAGCACGAGCGGCACTTCGTTGCACACGACATCGCGCATCAGGCCGCCCATGCAGCCGGTGACCATCCCCATGATCAGGATGACAGGCCAGCCCATGCCCGAAGCCGTGGCCGCCGCCACCCCCGCCGGAACCGCCACCGCCAAGGCGCAGGCATCCAGCCACAGGATCGCGCGATAGCGGCTTTCCAGCAGATGCGCGGTGAAGAACACCACAAGCGCCGCCAGCGCCGCCACGCCCAGCATCATCGGATCGACGATCCAGAACAGGTCGCGGTCCAGCATGACATCGCGCAAGGTGCCGCCGCCCGTCGCGGTCAGGCTGGCAATGAAGATGAACCCCACCACATCAAGCTGCGCCCGGCTGGCGACCAGCGCCCCCGTCAGCGCGAAAACCGCGACCGAGGCATAATCCAGAAACGGCAGCAGCCACAGAAGCGTCATGGCTTGGCCGGTTTGTAAGGCGCCATTCCGGCGCGGGCCAGCGCATCGGCGCGCTCGTTCTCGACATGCCCCGCATGGCCCTTGATCCAGCGCCACTCCACCCTGTGCCGTGCCTGCGCCGCCTCCAGCCGCTGCCAGAGCTCGACATTCTTCACCGGCTTGTTGTCGGCGGTTTTCCACCCCCGCCGCTTCCAGCTGTGAATCCAGGTGGTGACCCCGTTCTTCACATAGGCGCTGTCGGTCACCACGATCAGCTCCGACGGCCGCGACAGCGCCTCCAGCGCCGAAATCGCCGCCATCAGTTCCATCCGGTTGTTGGTGGTTTCCGCCTCGCCGCCCTGCAA
Organism: Pseudotabrizicola algicola; assembly: GCF_010915705.1. Classification (GTDB taxonomy): domain Bacteria; phylum Pseudomonadota; class Alphaproteobacteria; order Rhodobacterales; family Rhodobacteraceae; genus Pseudotabrizicola; species Pseudotabrizicola algicola. Next base: position 100,111 of record NZ_JAAIKE010000002.1, on the reverse strand, counting down.
CTCGCGCTCCTTGAGCACGGCATCACCCTCGCGCGCGATCATCAGCACCCCCCAGCCCCCCGGGCCGGGATTGCCGGAACAGGCACCATCGGTATAGGCGTAGAGTTGCGGCATCACGGCTCCTTGCGGCTCGGCCCCCCGATAGGACGGGCGCGGGCGCGGGTCAACCGCGCTCTAGCGGGTGATGGGAACCAGCAGGCACAGCAGCACAACCCCCGTCAGCCCGATCCGCAGCCGCAGCCACCAGTCGGGCGCTGTGCCCATTTTCCAGAAATGCCAGTCCAGCAGCAGCAGCCCCAGAAAGCCGGCAAACAGGTTCACCGCCGCATCCCCCGCAGGCCCGTTCACCATGAAAAAGGCCCAGAGCGCAGGCGCGACCGACAGGATATACCCCCTCGCCGCCTCCGGCCCCTGCGCCTTGGTGGCAAAGCCCCAGAGCACGCCCGACATGAAGGACAGGATCACCGTGCCATAGGTCAGGCTGATATAAGACCCGATGAAGAGCGGCCCCATGAACTGCCCGCCCCACGCCGCCAGCCCCGCCGACAGCCCCGTTGCCGCGCCCCAGACAAAGGGGATCAGCCCGGCCACCCCGAGGATCAGGGCTGTTCTTGGAATAGGCTCCACCACGTCACCTGCGCTGCTTGCTTATGGCCAGTCATAAGCCGAACCGGAGCCGGGTCCAGCCGCCGCACAGAATTCCGCTGCGGCGTTGCCTGCCGGTCACGGCCCGGGCAAGAGGGGGCGCTGCCCCCGTCCTGCGGACTCCCCCGGAGTATTTGGGCAAGCAGCAAGGGCAAAGAGCGATGCTGGCGGGAAAGGGGGCGTGAAAACAAAGGGGGCCGGCAAGACACGCTCAGGCCGGCTCGCGCAGGATGCGCGGCACCTTGAACTCCACATGTTCCTGCGCGGTTTCGACCAGTTCCACCGTGGTGTCAAAGCGGGCGCGGAAGGCGTCGATCACCTCGTTCACCAGCACCTCGGGCGCGCTTGCCCCCGCCGTGATGCCCACGGCGCGGATGCCCTCCAGCGCGCGCCAGTCGATATCGGTGGCGCGCTGGATCAACTGGGAGTAGTTGCAGCCCGCCGCCGAGCCGACCTCGACCAGCCGTTTGGAGTTGGACGAATTCGGTGCGCCGATCACCAGCAGCGCATCGATGCGCGGGGCAATCGCCTTGACCGCCATCTGGCGGTTGGTGGTGGCGTAGCAGATGTCTTCATGCGCGGGGGCATGGATGGCGGGAAACCGCGCCTTGAGCGCGGCAGCGATATCCGCCGTATCATCCACCGACAGCGTGGTCTGCGTGATGAAGGCGAGCTTGGCCGGATCGCGCACCTCCAGCCCCGCCACATCGGCCACGGTTTCCACCAGCAGCACCTCGCCTTCCGGCAGTTGCCCCATCGTGCCCACGGTTTCGGGATGGCCCGCATGGCCGATCATGATCATCTGCAGCCCGTTCTCGTGGTGCCGCGCCGCCTCGTTATGGACCTTGGTCACGAGGGGGCAGGTGGCATCCACCGCGATCATCTCGCGCCGTGCCGCCTCGGCGGGGACCGCCTTTGGCACGCCATGCGCGGAAAACACCACGGGGCGGTCCAGCGGGCATTCATCCAGTTCCTCGACAAAGACCGCGCCCTGCGCGCGCAGCCCGTCGACGACGAATTTGTTGTGCACGATCTCGTGGCGCACATAGACGGGCGCGCCCCATTTCTGCAGCGCCAGTTCCACGATCTTGATCGCCCGGTCCACCCCGGCGCAAAAACCGCGCGGCGCGGCAAGATAGAGGTGCAGGGGGGGCAGGTCGGTCATGTCGGGCCTATGCGCTCTGGGTCTGGTCCAGAGGTAAGGGCATGCGGCCCGCAGGTCCAGCCCCCAGAAAGCCGCGCGCCCGCTTTCTGCCGGCCCGCCCGCCCTGAGCCCCGCCTGCCGCCTAGCCCCAGATGCCCAGACCGATCAGCCCGACCGCCGCATAGCGCAGCGTCTTGGCCACCGTGACCAGCGCGAGAAACAGCGGCAGCGGCACCCGCAGCGCGCCCGACAGCGCCACGATGAAATCGCCCCCCGGCGCCCAGCTGAGCAGAAGCGACCACACGCCCCAGCGCGCGAACCAGCGTTCCGCCTTGGCCCGCCGCTCCGGCGTCAGCCCCAGCCAGCGCGCCCCCCGTGCGCCGCCAAGGCCCCGCCCGAAGCCATAGGTCACGCAAGAGCCGAGGATATTGCCGGTCGAGGCGACCAGAACCAGCAGCCAGACCGGCATCAGCCCCTGCGCCATCAGCGCCAGAAACACCACCTCGGACTGGAACGGCACCGGCGTGGCCGCCAGAAACGCCGCCACGAACAGTCCGGCGAGGGAAGTGCCGCCTAGCATCGCGCGAGCGCGGGACAGGAGACGGCGCGGGGGCTGGCGGTCAGGAGGATGTCTGCGATCATGCGGGCCGAGGTAACCGCCTTTTGCCTCTGCGTCCACCGCGCGCGGCGCTTGGCCGCGCCTGCGGGATCATTGCGTCCAGTGGGCACATGTTTTCATGGGCGGACGTGGCAGATATTGTATCGCCGCGCGTTGAAAAAGCGGGTCCGGGATATTGGCCCTATGTCACAGGATAAAAACAAAAGGGGCGCCAATAGCGCCCCGTCTCGTTTATTTTGCCATCAGAGGTGTTTCTTCGCGTTCGCCCACCGGACGAGGATCACGCGCCGGTCGTCCGATCACATCGCGCAATTCATCGAGCTCGATAAAATTGTCAGCCTGACGGCGCAATTCATCGGCAATCATGGGTGGTTGACTGCGAATGGTTGATACAACCGAGACGCGAACGCCTTGGCGTTGCAGACTTTCAATCAGAGGGCGAAAATCCCCGTCACCGGAAAACAGGACGATATGATCGACGCGCGGCGCAAGTTCCATTGCATCCACCGTCAATTCGATATCCATGTTGCCCTTCACCTTGCGGCGACCCTGGCTGTCCATGTATTCCTTTGCCGGCTTCGTCACCATCGTGTAGCCGTTGTAATGCAGCCAGTCGACCAGCGGGCGGATCGGCGAATACTCGTCGTTTTCCAGCAGGGCCGTGTAGTAAAAGGCGCGCAGCAACTTGCCGCGCCGCATGAACTCCTGCCGCAGAAGCTTGTAGTCGATGTCAAACCCCAGCGCGCGCGCGGCGGCATAAAGATTTGATCCATCAATGAAAAGCGCCAGTCGTTCGTCTTTATAAAACATAAATACTCCTCACAAAAACCCTATCAACACAGTGTCACAGAGCGGCTGCCGGATCTGGTATGTTGTCCCGATCAAGGGTAAGGAAGGTCCAAATAACAGGTCCGATCTTGGTGCCGCAAGCCGCTCTATACGAAAGTGTAAGCACACATACGAATGCGTAACGCGATCATGCAGCCTACAATTCAAGCCCTGATTGCGCTTGGCGCAAACTTGCCCTTTCACGATTTTACGCCGGCGCAAACGATTGTCGCCGCCGTCGATTTTCTCCAGACGGGTTTTGATACTGTCCCTTTGGATGGTAATTCTCTCAGCCGTCTGTTCAAGACTCCGTGCTTTCCGAAAGGCGCGGGTCCTGATTATGTGAACGCCGCTGCCGTGCTGACGGTTCCGGCCGCGCTCGGGGCCGAGGGGTTGCTGGCGCGTCTGCACAGCGTCGAGGCGCGGTTCGGGCGGCAGCGCGACACCCGCTGGGGCATGCGCACGCTCGATATCGACCTTTTGGCGATGGGGGATCAGGTCTTGCCCGATGTCGCCACGCAGCGCGGCTGGCAGGCGCTTTCCCCCGCCGATCAGGCGCGTCTGGCGCCGGACCGGCTGATCCTGCCGCATCCCCGCCTGCAGGACCGCGCCTTCGTGCTGGTGCCTCTGGCCGATGTGGCGCCGGGCTGGGTCCATCCCCTGTTGCAGCGCAGCGTGGCGCAGATGCTGGCCGCCCTTCCCGCTGCCGATCGCGCCGAAGTGCAGCCGCTTTCCTGACCGTTCGCCCGAATCTGGGGTTGTCAAGTCCCGGCATCGCGCGTAAACACACGCTTTCCATGCCCCAAGCCCTACTGGAGTTGTCCATGGCCCGCGTGACGGTTGAAGACTGCGTTGACAAGGTTCCGAACCGGTTCGAACTGGTGATGCTCGCCGCCCACCGGGCGCGCGAAATCCAGTCCGGCTCGCCGATTACCATCGATCGCGACAATGACAAGAATCCGGTCGTCGCGCTGCGCGAGATCGCCGAGGAAACCCAATCGGCCGAATCGCTGCGCGAACGCATGATCGAAAGCCACCAGACCCAGATCGAGGTGGACGAGCCCGAAGATGACCAGATGGCACTTCTGATGTCGGGCGAGATCGACCGCCCGATGCAGGACGACATGTCCGAAGAAAAGCTGCTCCGCGCCCTGATGGAAGCGCAAGGCGAACTCTAAACCGGGGGGGACCCCGCTTCAGGGGCGATGATGATCGACGTAGAAGACCTCATCGCCCTTGTCCGGAATTACAATCCGCGCACCAATGCCGATCTGATCCGCCGCGCCTATGCCTATGGCATGGTGATGCACGAGGGCCAGTTCCGCAAATCGGGCGAACCTTACTTCACCCATCCCGTCGCCGTCGCCGCCATCCTCACCGAACAGCGGCTCGATGATGCGACCATCGTGACGGCCCTGCTGCACGACACCATCGAAGACACCAAATCCACCTACACCGAGATCGAACGCCAGTTCGGCACCGAAGTGGCCGAGCTTGTCGATGGCGTCACCAAGCTGACCAACCTGCAACTGTCCAGCACCGAAACCCAGCAGGCGGAAAACTTCCGCAAGCTGTTCATGGCCATGTCGAAAGACCTGCGGGTGATTCTGGTCAAACTGGCCGACCGCCTGCACAACATGCGCACCATCAAGAGCATGCGGCAGGAAAAGCAGGCGCAAAAGGCCCGCGAGACGATGGAAATCTATGCGCCGCTGGCGGGGCGTATGGGCATGCAGTGGATGCGCGAGGAGTTGGAGGACCTGTCCTTCAAGGTTCTCAACCCCGATGCCCGCAACTCCATCATCCGCCGCTTCCTGACCCTCCAGCGCGAGGCGGGCGATGTGGTCCACAAGATCACCGCCGACATCCGCTTCGAACTCGAAAAGGTGGAAATCGAGGCGACGGTCTATGGCCGCGCCAAGAAGCCCTATTCGATCTGGCGCAAGATGCAGGAAAAAGACCTCGCCTTCTCGCGCCTGTCCGACATCTACGGCTTCCGCATCATCTGCGCGAGCGTGGCCGAGTGCTATACCATCCTTGGCGTGATCCACCAGCGCTGGCGCTCGGTGCCGGGGCGGTTCAAGGATTACATCAGCCAGCCCAAATCCAACGGCTACCGCTCGATCCACACCACGGTGTCGGGCCGCGACGGCAAGCGGGTCGAGGTGCAGATCCGCACCCGCGAGATGCACGAAGTGGCCGAGGCGGGGGTCGCCGCCCACTGGTCCTACCGCGAAGGCGTGCGCGCCCAGAACCCCTTTGCCATCGACCCGGGCAAATGGATCGCCTCGATGACCGAACGGTTCGACGAAGGCGATCACGACGAGTTTCTCGAACACGTCAAACTGGAAATGTATTCCGATCAGGTGTTCTGCTTCACCCCCAAGGGCGATGTGGTGCAACTGCCGCGCGGCGCGACGCCGCTCGATTACGCCTATTCGATCCACACCCGCATCGGCAATTCCTGCGTATCGGCCAAGGTCGACGGCATCCGCGTGCCGCTCTGGACCCGGCTCAAGAACGGCCAGTCGGTGGAGATCATCACCGCCGAAGGCCAGCGCCCGCAGGCAAGCTGGATCGATATCGTCACCACGGGCCGCGCCAAGGCCGCCATCCGCAAGTCGCTGCGCGAGGAAGACCGGGGGCGCTTCATCAAGCTGGGGCAGGAACTGGCCCGCGCCGCCTTTGACCATGTGGGCAAGAAGGCCACCGACAAGGCCCTGCGCACCGCCGCGAAAATGCTGGCACTGAATGATGAACAAGACCTGCTCGCGCGGCTTGGCTCTGCCGAACTGACCGCGCGGCGGGTGGTCGAAACGCTCTATCCCGAACTGGCCCGCGCCGATCTCGACGTGGTCGACGCCTCGCGCCCCGTGCTGGGCCTCTCCGACGATCAGGCCTTCCGCCGCGCGCCCTGCTGCCAGCCTGTGCCGGGCGAGCGGATCGTCGGCATCACCTATCGCGGCAAGGGCGTGGTGGCCCATGCCATCGACTGCCCCGCGCTGGAAGAGTTTGAGGACCAGACCGAACGCTGGGTCGATCTGGCATGGCACTCGGGTCGCCACGCGGCCGTGCATACCGTCACCATGGAACTGACCATCGCCAATGACGCAGGGGTGCTGGGCCGCATCTGCACCTTGATCGGCGAGCAGCGGGCCAATATCTCTGACTTGCGGTTTACAGATCGCAAACCCGATTTTTATCGCCTGATTGTCGATGTAGACCTACGCGATGTAGAACATCTGCATATGGTGATGACGGCGCTTGAAGCCGAAACCGATGTGGCGCAGGTGTCACGTTATCGCGATAAATCCCGCAAGCCATAGCGCAGCCGCGCCGTGGCGCCACTGTGGGGGAAAAGGGGTGCAGGCCAGTGGTGTTTCGTCGCCGCAACAAACGGACTTGGACAGAGCGGATAAAGGCCATTGTCTATCCGCAAGGCGGCTGGCTGCGCGCAGGAACCTATGTCTGGCACCGTCTCACGCGGCTTCCCGATCCGCCCCACCGCATCGCACGCGGCATCTTCGCGGGGGTGTTCATCTCGTTTACGCCGCTGTTCGGGCTGCATTTCTTTGCCTCGGCGCTGATGGCCTTCCTGATGCGCGGCAATATGGTCGCCGCCATTTTCGCGACCTTCTTCGGCAATCCCATCACCTTTCCGATCATCGCCGTCAGTTCGGTGCAACTGGGCCACTGGATTCTTGGCACCGGCGTCGATGCGGTTCCGGCGCGCCTGATCCTGTCGGCTTTTGCCAATGCCAGCGGCGAGATCTGGACGAATTTCGTCGCCATGTTCACCGACAGCCCGACGCAATGGGGCCAGTTGCGGCATTTCTACTACGGTCTGTTCAAACCCTATCTGGTGGGGGGAATCGCCCCCGGTCTGGTGGCGGCCACGGTGTGCTATTACGTCAGCCTGCCGATCATCCTCGGCTATCAGAAACTGCGGCAAAAGCGCCGCCGCGACCGGGCCGAGTCGCTGCGCGAACGCGCCGCCGCCCGCCTGCGGGGCCGCAATCAGGCCGATGACGGGGCATCGGGTGGCCCCTGAGCCTGCACCGCCTCCGCCTGTGGCCTTCCTTCGGGCGGCATCGCCCCCTTGCCACGGCAAGGCCGCGAAACCATCTGCTGCACCACGGGCGGCACCAAGGTCGACCAGGGCATTTTCTGACGTGTCAGCGACACGCAGTTGATGTATTGCGGCGCATGTCGGGCCAGACGCACCGCCCTCTTGCGGTGTGGCGGCGGCTCAAGCGAGGAAGAACGTGGTTTTCAAAAGGCGTGACCGGCGCGGCTGGCTGGCTTGGGTACGGGAGATGTTCTATCCCACCGGCGGATTCCGCCGCGCCACCCGCTATGTGATCCACCGCATGCGCCGCCTGCCCGACCGCCCGCACCGCATCGCGCGCGGGGTGTTCGCGGGCAGCCTCATCGGCTTCCTCCCCTTGCCGGGCCTGCAATTCCTCGGCGCATGGGGCCTCGCATGGGTGATGCGCGGCAATGTGCTCGCCGCCCTGCTGGCCACCTTCAACTCCAACCCCATCACCACGCCCTTCTTCGCCGTGGGGGCGATCACGCTGGGCCACTGGATGCTCGGCATCGACACGCCGCTGACCGCCGAGGCGATCGGCGAAGGCTTTGCCCGCGCGGGCGGCGATCTATGGCACAACTTCCTTGCCCTCTTCGGCCCCGCGCATATGCACTGGGACGGGCTGTCGCAGTTCTGGTCCGACATCTACCTGCCCTATTTCATCGGCGCGCTCGGGCCGGGCATCCTGCTCAGCCTGATCTTCTACTACATCACCATCCCGCTGGTCGAAGCCTACCAGAAGGCCCGCGTCGCCAAGTTCAAGGAACGCAGCGACAAGCGGCTTTTGCTGCGCGAAAAGCTGGCCGCGCTGGCGCTGCGCGGAGAGCCGCGCAAAGAGCCAGCCGAGACGGCCGCAAAGGACCCTGTGCGGGATACAAAGCAGGGGGATGACGCGCCCCCCTCGACGCCCTAGGTTTGGGGCGAGTTGAAAGGACATGGCCATGACAGACAGCAGCAGACTCCGTCTCGGGATCAACATCGACCATGTGGCCACCTTGCGCAACGCGCGCGGCAGCGCCTGGCCCGACCCGCTGCGCGCCGCCCTTCTGGCGCAAGAGGCCGGGGCCGATGGCATCACCGCGCACCTGCGCGAAGACCGCCGCCACATCCGTGACGCCGACATGGCCGCGATCAAGGCGGGCATCGCCATCCCGCTCAACTTCGAATGCGGCGCCACCGACGAGATGCAGGCGATCTGCCTTGCCACCCGCCCCCACGCCGTCTGCCTCGTGCCGGAACGCCGCGAGGAGCGCACCACCGAAGGCGGGCTCGATGTCGCGGGCGACGAGGCGCGGCTGAAGGGGTTCATCACCCCCCTGCGCGAGGCGGGCGCCCGCGTCAGCATGTTCATCAGCCACGATCCCCGCCAGATCGAGGCATCGGCCCGCATCGGCGCCGCCGTGGTGGAACTCCACACCGGCCTCTATTCCGACCTGCACGCCGAAGGCCGGCAGGCCGAGGCCGAGGCCGAGCTTGCCGCCCTGCGCGAGGGCGCCGCGCTGGCGCACAGCCTCGGGCTCGAGGTGCATGCAGGCCACGGCCTCACCTTCGAAAACGTGGCCCCCGTCGCCGCCATCCCGCAGGTGATGGAACTCAACATCGGGCATTTCCTGATCGGCGAGGCGGTGTTCATGGGCCTCGGGCCGGCGATCGCCGAAATGCGCCGGATCATGGATGCCGCGCGCGGCCTGTAACGGCGGCGCAGGGGGCAGGGGGCAGCAAGATGAGTATTTGGAAAGCAGCAATGGGCAGGGGCGCGGCGCTTCTTTGCGGCTCTGCCACCGCGCGACCGGCGGCCTGCCCCTCGGGCCGCAGGGTGCAGGTCTGATGCAGAGGCCTGCGCAGACACCCGGTTTCCCGTCAGTGGCGCCATCGGTGCCTCGCCGGACTGGCACCATGATGCAGGGGCGGCGATGATTCTGGGCATCGGCAGCGATCTGGCCAATATCGAGCGGATCGAGGCGACGTTGGCCCGCTTTGGCGACCGTTTCCGCAATCGCGTCTTTACCGAACGCGAGCAGCGCAAGGCCGCCAGCCGCCCGCATGGCGTGGCCGCCACCTATGCCAAGCGCTGGGCCGCGAAAGAGGCCTGTTCCAAGGCACTGGGCACCGGCCTGCGCATGGGCATCGCCTGGAAGGACATGGCGGTGAGCAATCTGGAAACCGGCCAGCCGGTCATGCACCTGACGGGCTGGGCCGCCGAGCGGCTGGCCGCGATGACCCCGCCGGGGCATGAGGCGGTGATCCATGTGACGCTGACCGATGATCACCCCTGGGCGCAGGCCTTTGTGGTGATCGAGGCGCGCCCGCTCAAGCCCTCCGGCCAGCCCGGACCCGGCTGAACTTGACTCGGGCAGGATGGGGGCGCATGTAGCGGCGCGAAGAACAACAAGGGTGGGATGGCATGGCCAGCAAGGCAAAATCCGACGGCGGCATCGTCGAGACAATCAAGACGGTGGTCTATGCGCTGTTGATTGCAGGTCTGTTCCGCACGCTGTTCTTCCAGCCGTTCTGGATTCCCTCGGGCAGCATGAAGGACACGCTGCTGATCGGCGATTTCCTTTTCGTCAACAAGATGGCCTATGGCTACAGCCGGTTTTCCTGTCCCTTCTCGGCCTGCCCCTTCGACGGGCGCATCCTGTTCAGCGAACCCGAGCGCGGCGATGTGGTGGTGTTCCGCCATCCCGTCAACGGCACCGATTTCATCAAGCGGCTGATCGGCATGCCGGGCGACACCGTGCAGATGCGCGGCGGCGTGGTCTACCTGAACGGCGAGGCGGTGCCGCAGGAACCCGCAGGCCAGTTCAGCGAGGTCTATGAACAGCAAGGCCCGATGGGCCAGTTGCCGCGCTGTGAAAACGGCCCCGTGGGGCAGGGTGACATCTGCACCAAGTCGCGCGCGCGCGAGACGCTGCCGGGCGGGCGCACCCATGATGTGCTGAACATCGACACCAATGGCGCGGGCGACAACACCGATGTCTTCACCGTGCCGGCCGGCCATTACTTCTTCATGGGCGACAACCGCGACAACAGCCAGGACAGCCGCTTCGTGCAGGCCGTGGGCGGTGTCGGATTTGTGCCCGCCGATCACCTGATCGGCCGCGCCGACCGCATCATGTTCTCGTCTGCCGGGCGCTCGATGCTCTATTTCTGGACATGGCGCTCGGACCGCTTCTTCAAGGCGGTGGAATGAGGCTTTCGGCGGACCTCAAGGCCCTCGAGGGGCGGATCGGGCACCAGTTCCACACGCCCGAACTGCTTCTGCGCGCGGTCACCCATGCCTCGCTGTCCTCGCAGACCCGGCCCGACAACCAGCGGCTGGAGTTTCTGGGCGACCGCGTGCTGGGCCTTGTGATGGCCGAGGCGCTGCTGGGTGCCGACGCCGAGGCCAGCGAGGGCCAGCTTGCGCCCCGCTTCAACGCGATGGTGCGCAAGGAGACCTGCGCCGATGTCGCCCGCGCCATCGGCCTCGGTGAGGTGCTCAAGCTGGGGCGCTCCGAGATGCTGTCGGGCGGGCGGCGCAAGGAGGCGCTCCTCGGCGACGCGATGGAGGCGCTGATCGCGGCGGTCTATCTCGACGGGGGCTTTGACGCCGCGCGCGCGCTGGTGCTGCGCCTCTGGGGAGAGCGGATCGGCACGGTCGAGCAGGATGCGCGCGATCCAAAGACGGCCTTGCAGGAATGGGCGCAGGCCCGCGGCATGACCCCGCCCAGCTATGCCCAGACCGGCCGCACCGGACCCGACCACCAGCCGGTCTTCACGGTCGAGGTGACGCTCGACAACGGCGCCCGCGAATCCGCCCGCGCCGGATCGAAACGCATCGCCGAACAACAGGCCGCCCGCGCCCTGCTCGCACGGCTGGAGCAGGAGGGCGGGTCGGCTTAGGCGCCCCAGCTTTTCGGCGGAAGTTTACCCCTCTGTCGAGCGTCGCAGCGCCACAGTTTTTTCCTGATTCCTTCGGGCTCATGCTGCCGGTAGCGTCCACCCGAAAACTTGGGCCAGTCGATAGCGAGACCTGCTTTGACCATTTCTTCCGACAGGTCCCGTCCATCCGGCAGAAGACATGTCGCGACCGTGCGGTCGTGGCTTTTGCTGCCATCAAATACCGCGCGCACCTCTTGGCCCTTGCAGAGCTTTACCAGAGCCCATTTGGCCGCAGCGCCATAGGGATGGTCCATTTCAGGTGCGTCGATGCCAGCCAGTCGGATGCGAAATCCGCTGATTTCGACTGTGTCACCGTCGATGACATAACACCGACCGACCAGCGCCGCCTCTGGGGCGGACGGAACGCTCACTTGTAACGGCTGCGCCGCGGGCTGCACCGGACGCGGCGGCACTGCGGTGCCGTTCGTCCAGAGATGTGGCGTTGGCGCTTGCTGCGGAGCGGGTGGCTGCGGGACGGGAGGGCGAGGCGGAGCGTGAGAGATCGCAAACAACCGGGCAATCACACGAAACAGGCGCATTAACACAACTCCACCGCGAAGGTCGCCACCCAACTGCGTTTGGTGATACAAGACAAGCGGATTCTGTCGATGTGCTGGCCTTTCCGGCTGCGATCCACTACACGAAGCGCGATATCGAAAAGAGGTCTTGATGGATAACCCCACCCGCGCGGGCTTTGTCGCCCTGATCGGCGAACCCAATGCCGGCAAATCGACGCTCCTGAACCGGATGGTCGGGGCCAAGGTTTCCATCGTGACGCATAAGGTGCAGACCACCCGCACGCGCATCCGGGGCGTGGCGATGGAGGGGGCGGCGCAGATCGTCTTCGTCGACACCCCCGGCCTGTTCCGGCCCCGCCGCCGTCTGGACCGTGCGATGGTCAAGGCGGCATGGGGCGGCGCATCGGATGCCGATGTGATCGTCCTCCTGATCGAGGCGCAGCGCGGCCTGACCGAAGGGGTGCAGGCCATCATCGACCGTATGCGCGATGAGATGCCGCAGGGGCAGGCGGTGGCGCTGGCCATCAACAAGATCGACCGCGTGAAATCCGAGATGCTGCTCGCGCTCGCCGAAAAGCTGAACGAGGCCTATCCCTTCGCCAAAACCTTCATGATCAGCGCCGAGAAGGGCTACGGCGTCAAGGATCTGCGCGAATGGCTGGCGGGAGAGCTTCCCGAGGGTCCGTGGTTCTATCCCGAAGACCAGATCGCCGATCTGCCCATGCGCATGATCGCCGCCGAGATGACGCGCGAAAAGCTCACCCTGCGCCTGCATGAGGAACTGCCCTACCAGCTCACGGTGGAGACCGAGAAATGGGAGGACAAGCCCGACGGCACCACCCGCATCGACCAGATCGTCTATGTCATGCGCGACGGCCACAAGGGCATCGTTCTGGGCAACAGGGGAGAGACGATCAAATCCATCGGCTCTGCCGCCCGCGCCGAGATTTCGGAATTCCTCGGCCGCACCGTCCACCTCTTCCTGCAGGTCAAGGTGCGCCCGAACTGGCTCGACGAACCCGAGCGCTATTCGGAAATGGGGCTCGACTTCAAGGACGGCGACTAAGTGGCAGATGTCCGGCTGCAGACGAACCTCTGGGTCTCTGCCTACCTCAATCGCCTGCGTCTTGCCGATATCCCCGCCTATGTTACCCGCAAGGGCGATGCCACCGCAGGCACCGTGCTCGTCAAGGTGGCACTCCTGAATGGCAGCGCGCGCGCCTATGAACGCGGCTATGACATGACCAGCGGCACCCGCCTCTGGCGGCTGATGACCGAAGGGCCAGAGCCAGAGGTCGATGCCCTCCTGTCCCGCGCAGGCTTGCGCGATCCCGACCTCTGGGTGATCGAACTGGAACAGCGCGAGGGCCGCACGCTCCTCGAGGAAGAGGGCCTAGCCTAGGCGCCGCTTCACCGCGATCAACACCGCCCCCACGGCGGCAAAGGCAACCACCATGCCCGCGCAGTTGATCGCCACCCCGTCCCAACCGTGCCGCGTCACGTTCAGGAACGGATAGGGCCAGCGCCCCTCTGTCACGCCGCGAAACGCCACATAGATCACATAGACCAGCGGCCATACCATGCCGCCCGCCAGCGCCCGCCACTTCGGCACCGGACCATAGGCCAGCCACCACGCCAGCACCATGAGCGGCACCGCCGTATGCAGGCCGATATCGGCCCACCACGCCAGTCCCACCGGATTGGCCAGCCGCGCCAGCAAGCCGTGATAGACCAGCCCCACCATCACGATCGCCAGCACTCCGGCAAAGGCAAGCCCCGCCGGAATCCGCCAGCGCATCGCCACCAGCGCCATCGCCACAGCCACCGCGAAATTGGTCAGGATGGTGAAAAACCGCGCCATCCCCCACAAAACCTGCGCCACGGTATCGCCGCGCCCTGCGGCAAGATTGGCATCGAATTGCAGGCGCAGCGACAGGGCGGCCACGACAAAGATCACAACGGCGCTCAGGCGGGGGGAAAGGGGCGAGGCTTGTCTCATGCCCTCAATCTGCATCATGCCGCCGCCGCGACAACCCCCCTCTTGCGGCCCGCCGTCTCCGCCTGCAAACATTCCCGCATGGAATGGCGCGAAGACGGGGTGCTTCTGTCCATGCGCCCGCATGGCGAAGGCTCGGCAATCATAGAGGTATTCACGCGCGGCCACGGCCGCCATCTGGGCGTGGTGCGGGGCGGGGCCTCGCGCAAACGCGCGCCGCTGCTGCAACCCGGCGCGCAGCTAGATCTGACATGGCGCGCGCGCCTCGAAGACCAGATCGGCATTTTCCTTGCCGAACCCGTGCAATCCCGCGCCGCCGTGCTGGAAAGCCCGCTGGCGCTCGCGGGCCTCACCGCCGCCTGCGGGCTGTTGCACATGAGTCTGGCCGAACGTGACCCCCACCCGCAGCTTTACACCCGCACCCTGTCGCTGATGGATGCAATGGCCGCAGGGGCCGACTGGCTGGGCGACTATCTACGCTGGGAAATGCTGCTGCTCGAGGAAATCGGCTTCGGGCTTGACCTGAGCCGCTGCGCCGTCACGGGCAGCCGCGAAGACCTTGCCTATGTCAGCCCGCGCACCGGCCGCGCCGTCTCGCGCAAGGGGGCGGGCGAATGGGCGCCGCGCCTGCTGCCGCTGCCGCAGGCTCTGTTGGGGCAGGGGCCGGTCTCGGGGGCCGAGGCGGCGCAGGCCCTCGCGCTCACCGGCCATTTCCTCACCCGCGAGCTGACGCTCATCGGGCGGCCCAACCCCTTGCCCGAGGCGCGGGCGCGCTTTCTCGCCCGCCTTGCGCGCAGCTAGGGCGCGCGCTTCACCCGCGCAAATCCGCGCCCGATTCACAAACGACGCAAAATGTCGCAGCCGGACCAGACCTTGCGCCCGCTTCTTGGGCAAATGAAGACCGAGAGTGATATGGCCAATAAATTCATCCCCCTGCATCTGAAGCATGCCCCGACCCCGAGGGTCGAGAACTTTGCCCTTCTGGCCGGGTTGGAGGCAGCGGTGCGCGGCACCCTCGTTTCGGCCATGCCGCTTGCGGTCTATGATGCCCTCGGCAGCGCAGAAGCCACCTCGTCGGCCTATTTCGTCGCCGGAATCGTCTCGATGCTCTGGGGGCTGATGGTGCCTTGGGCCACCCGCCACATCCCGCGCCGCTGGATGTATACGCTGGGCTGTGTGCTTTACCTCATCGGCATGGCGCTGGCGATCATCGGGGCGGGCTGGCTCATGCCGGTGGCGCTCACCTGCCTTGCGATGGCGACCGCCACCACCTTCGTCTGCCTCAACGCCTATATCCTCGATTACATCGACCGCCAGAACCTTGGCCGCAGCCAGTCCATGCAGATGGTGTTCTCTGCCGGACCTTGGGCCGTGGGGCCGCTTCTCGGGGTCTGGTTGCGCAGCATCTGGGGGCCGCTCCCGTTCATCGTGGCGGGCAGTTGTGCGCTGGTGCTGCTCATTGCCTTCTGGGTGCTGCGTCTGGGCAATGGCAAGCAGATCAGCCGCGCCAAGGGGCCTGCCGCCAACCCGCTTGCCTATCTGGGCCGCTTCTTTGCGCAGCCGCGGCTGATCGCGGGCTGGCTGTTCGCGGTCATGCGCTCCTGCGGCTGGTGGGTCTATGTGGTCTATCTGCCGATCTTTTGCATCGAGGCGGGTCTGGGCGACAAGGTGGGCGGCGTGGCGCTGTCGCTGTCCAACGCGCTCCTGTTTGCCTCGCCCCTCATGCTGCGCCACGCGCGCGCGGCAAGCGTGCGCCGCTCTGTCCGCTTTGCCTTCGGCATGTGCGGTGCACTGTTCGTCGCGGCGGCGCTCGTCTCGCCCCTGCCTTGGGCCACGGTGTTCCTCTGCATGGCGGCGGCGGTGTTTCTGGTGCTGCTCGACATCATCGGGGGCCTGCCCTTCCTGATGGCGGTCAAGCCATCCGAGCGCACCGAGATGTCGGCGGTCTACTCCAGCTTCCGCGATGTGTCGGGGATTCTCACGCCGGGGGCCGCATGGCTGGTGCTGCTGGTCGCCCCCTTGCCCGGCATCTTCGCCGCCGCCGGCGCGGGCCTCCTTACCGCATGGGCCATCTCGGGCCGCCTCCACCCCAGACTGGGCATCCCGCGCGTCGCTGCTGCGGCACAAGGCGCGGGCAAAGGTTAAGGCCGGGTTAATCCCGCAAGGTCAAGGCATTGAAATCAAAAGATTTCCTGCCTTGACCTCGCGTGTTACAACGCCCCGTCAGTCCAGCAGCCGCCGCGCAATCACCTGCGCCTGAATCTCTGCCGCCCCCTCGAAAATGTTCAGGATGCGGGCATCGCACAGGATGCGGCTGATCTGATACTCAAGGGCAAACCCGTTGCCCCCGTGGATCTGCAAGGCATTGTCCGCCGCCGCCCAGGCAACCCGCGCGCCCAGCAGCTTGGCCATCCCCGCCTCCAGATCGCAGCGCTTGTCATGGTCCTTCTGCCAGGCGCTGAAATAGGTCAGCTGCCGCGTCACCATGATCTCCACCGCCATCATCGCCAGCTTGCCCGCCACGCGCGGGAATTCGATCAGGGCCTTCCCGAACTGCTTGCGATCCTCGGCATAGCCCATCGCCACGTCCAGCGCGTTCTGCGCCACCCCGATCGCCCGCGCCGCCGTCTGGATGCGGGCCGATTCAAAGGTCTGCATGAGCTGCTTGAACCCTTGCCCCTCCACCCCGCCCAAGAGGTTCTCCCCCTTCACGCGGAAGTCGTCGAAGTTGACGGTGTATTCCTTCATGCCGCGATAGCCCAGCACCTCGATCTCGCCGCCCGACAGGCCCAGATCGACAAAGGGCGTCTCATCCGTGCCGGGGGTCTTTTCCGCCAGAAACATCGACAGCCCGCGATAATCGCTGGTCCCCTCCACCGACCGCGCCAGCACGGTCATCACATGGGTGCGCGCCGCATGGGTGATCCATGTCTTGTTGCCGCTGATCACCCAATCGTCGCCGTCCCGCCGCGCCCGCGTCCGCAAGGCGCCAAGGTCCGACCCGGTGTTCGGCTCGGTAAAGACCGCCGTCGGCAGGATCTCCCCGCTCGCCAGCTTGGGCAGCCACTGGGCCTTCTGTTCCGGCGTGCCGCCGCACAGGATCAGCTCCGCCGCGATCTCCGAGCGGGTGCCGAGCGAGCCCACCCCGATATAGCCGCGCGACAGTTCTTCCGAAACCACCACCATGCTGGCCTTCGACAGGCCAAAGCCGCCGAATGCCTCGGGGATCGTCAGCCCGAACACACCCATTTCCGCCAGCTGGTCGATCACCGACATCGGGATGAGTTCGTCTTTGAGGTGCCATTCATGCGCAAAGGGCGCCACCTGCTCGGCGGCAAAGCGGCGGAACTGGTCGCGGATCATCTCCAGCTCTTCGTCCAGACCCGTCGCGCCAAAGGTCGCATTGGCGCGCCCGTCGCGCATCAGCGCCACAAGCTGTGCGCGGGCGGCGGCGGTATTCCCTTGGGCCATAAGGGTCTGCGCCGCCGCACCGCAAGGTGCCGGGGAGAGGTCAAGATCCTGCAAGCGCGCGATCTCTCCCTGGCTCATGGGGATGCCCCCATGAATCTGGTTCAGGTATTCCGCATAGGCGATCTGAAGGATCAGCGCCTCGGTCTCGCCGAATTTGCCATCCGCTTGCAGCCGCAGCGCCCATGCCTGCATCTGCCGCAGCGCCTCGGTGTAGGTGGCAAGCCAAGACAGCACATGCGCCGCGTGCTGGTGCGTCTCCATCGCGCCCGCCGAGACCTTGCCCGAAACGCTGACCCAGGTCCGCAGCGTCTCGCGACCCCGGTGCAGCAGCGCCTCCACCTCGGGAAGGGCCTGCGCGGTCAGGTCGAGAAGCCCGGCCAGCAGGGGCGAGGCAGCGGGAAGGGTTTGTCCGTCATGGGCCATGGCGCGATTCCTGTCCTTGGATTCTGCGAGTGCATTGGAGCTAATCATTTTGCAGGTGCAGCGCAACTTAATTTCAACACAAATGGCGTCAACTGTCCTAAAGTGTCGCAGCCGGTCGCGGGTGGCGGCATGCGCGGCAAGATTTCGGGGCCAGATCGCGGGGCGGGGTTTTCATTTCCGCGGCCGCGCGCGATGCACTGGGCATGATAGACTCGATGATTTCCGCCGTCTCGGCCGGTCAGGGCCTCGGCCCCTTGCTCTTGGCCCTTACTGTCACCCTTTTTGCCGGCTTCGTCAAAGGTGCGGTCGGCTTTGCCATGCCGCTGATCATGATTTCGGCCTTTTCCGCCTTTTTGCCCCCCGAGCTGGCGCTGGCGGGGCTGATCCTGCCGACGTTGGTGACCAACCTGAGCCAGGCCTTCCGCCAGGGCATTGCCCCGGCAAAGCAGACCGCGTGGACATACCGCCGCTTCCTGATCGGCACGGTGGTGTTCATCGCGCTTTCGGCCCAGCTTTTCGACCTGATCCCCCGCGTCGCCTATCTGCTGCTGCTGGGCGTGCCGGTTACCGCCTTTGCCGCGCTGCAACTGGCGGGTGTGCCGCTTGCCCTGCGCCTGCAGCACCGCACCCGCGCCGAATGGGGGCTGGGGGTGATCGGCGGGCTTTATGGCGGCGTTTCGGGCATCTGGGGGCCGCCGCTGCTGGTCTACCTGCTGTCGATCAACGCGCCCAAGCTGGAGGCGATCCGCGCGCAGGGCGTGGTGTTCCTGATCGGGGCGGTGGCACTCCTGGCGGCGCATCTGGGCACCGGCCTTGCCAATGTGCAGACGCTTCTGTTTTCTGCGGCGCTTGTGGTGCCTGCACAGATCGGCATGGGCCTCGGCTATCGCCTGCAGGACCGTCTGCCACAGGCCCGCTTCCGGCGCTGGACACAGGCGCTTCTGGTGGTGACGGGGCTTAACCTTGTGCTGCAGGCGCTGGTGGCCTAGGGCAGATGCGCTCCGCGCGGGAGTATTTGCAAAGCAGCAAATGCAAAGCGCCCGCCTGCGGGGGCGGACGGGCGCTTTGTCCGCTTCGGGTCAGCCGATGGCGGCGGCTTTGATGTCATCGTCGATGTAGGGCACATACTGGCCGAAGTTCTTCGAGAACATGTCGACCAGTTTCTTGGCCTGTGCATCATAGGCCGCGGTATCGGCCCAAGTGGAGCGCGGATCGAGCAGCGCCGCATCGACTCCGTCGACCGAGACGGGAACATCGAAGCCGAAGTTGGGATCGCGGCGGAACGCGACGCCCGCCAGCGAGCCATCAAGCGCCGCCGTCAGCAGGGCGCGGGTGGCCTTGATCGGCATCCGCCGCCCCGTGCCGAAGGCCCCGCCGGTCCAGCCGGTGTTGACCAGCCAGCAGGTGGCACCTTGCTTGAGGATCTTTTCCTGCAGCAGCTTGCCATAGACCTCGGGGCGGCGCGGCATGAAGGGTGCGCCGAAGCAGGTCGAGAAGGTCGGCTGCGGCTCGGTGATCCCCCGCTCGGTTCCGGCCACCTTGGAGGTGAAGCCCGACAGGAAGTGATACATCGCCTGCGCGGGCGACAGCCGCGCGATGGGCGGCAGCACACCGAAGGCATCGCAGGTCAGCATCACCACATGGCGCGGATGCCCGCCCAGCCCGGTGTCGGAGGCGTTGGAAATGGCATCGAGCGGATAGGCGCAGCGGGTGTTGTCGGTCAGCGAATTGTCGGAAAAGTCCAGTTCCAGCGTTTCGGGATCATAGACCATGTTCTCCACCACGGTGCCGAAGCGCGAGGTGGTGGCGTAGATTTCCGGCTCGGCCTTGGGGTCGAGGTTGATGGTCTTGGCGTAGCAGCCGCCTTCGAAGTTGAAGATGCCGCGATCCGACCAGCCGTGTTCGTCATCGCCGATCAGCGTGCGGTCGGGCGCGGCGGAAAGCGTCGTCTTGCCGGTGCCCGACAGGCCGAAGAACACCGCCGCATCCACCGGATTGCCAAGCGCATGGTTGGCCGAGCAATGCATCGCCATCACACCCTTGCCGGGCAAAATGTAGTTCAGGATGGTGAACACCGATTTCTTGTTCTCGCCCGCATAGGCTGTGTTGGCGATCAGCACGGTCTTTTCGTCGAAGTTCAGCGCGATCACCGTTTCGGTGCGGCAGCCGTGACGGGCCGGATCGGCCTTGAAGCTCGGCACGTTGATGATGGTCCATTCCGGCGTGAAGCCGTCCAGTTCCTCGCGCGCGGGGCGGCGCAGCAGGTGGCGGATGAACAGCCCGTGCCAGGCCAGTTCGGTGACCACGCGCACATCCAGACGGTGCAGCGGATCGGCCCCGGCATAGAGGTCCTGCACGAACATGTCGCGCCCCTGAAGGTGGGCCAGCATGTCGGCCTTCAGCCGTGCATAGGCATCGGGTGCCATCGGCGCGTTGTTGTCCCACCAGATGGTGTTTTCGACCGAAGCGGTGCGGACGACGAATTTATCCTTGGGCGAACGGCCGGTAAACTGGCCGGTAGAGCACAGGAACGCACCGCCCTTGCCCAGACGCCCTTCGCCCCGCGCAACGGCAGCTTCGACAAGGGCAGGCTCGATCTGGTTGTAATAGACGTTGCCCAAACCTGTGATGCCGGTGGCGTCGAGGGTTTGATGGGGGTTCACGCGTCCGTGGTTCATTCTGCAAGCTCCCGTTGCCCACGCCGTGGCGCGGGCTGAATTTTCGGTCAGAATTCGGTATGCGGGCCAATGGCATACCGGTGGTCGCCCAGGGCCATCGGGCCACCACACAGGCCCTATAACATAGGGATGTCACATCGGAACAGGAGGCTTTGCCGCAGTTAGCGCAACCATTCCGGGTTTAGCGCAATCATTTTCCGGCCATTGCCGGAAGTGAGGCAAATTAGCCATTCCTTGGCAATTTTCGTGCCAGATCAGGGACGAAAGGGGGGTGATTCGTACTTCGCTGTTGATTCCGTGACCGGATCAACGGATCATGCTACAAAAATAAGAGTTCGGGCAGTCACAAGGAAACTCACACCATGGCAAGGATCGCCCTTGTTGATGACGACAGGAATATCCTGACGTCCGTATCAATGACACTTGAGGCCGAGGGGTTCGAGGTCGAAACCTATAACGACGGCCAGTCGGCCTATGATGCCTTCACGCGGCGGATGCCCGATATGGCCGTGCTGGACATCAAGATGCCGCGCATGGACGGGATGGATCTGCTCCAGCGCATCCGTCAGAAAACCCAGATGCCGGTGATCTTCCTGACCTCCAAGGATGACGAGATCGACGAGGTGCTCGGCCTGCGCATGGGCGCCGATGATTATGTGAAAAAGCCCTTCAGCCAGCGGCTTCTGGTCGAACGCATCCGCGCGCTGCTGCGCCGCCAGGATGCCATCGTCACCGGGGAGGTGGCGGTCACCGAAGAGACGAAGATCATGGAACGGGGGCATCTGCGGATGGACCCGCTGCGCCATTCGGTGTCGTGGAAAGGCATGGATGTCTCGCTGACGGTCACCGAATTCATGCTTTTGCAAGCTCTGGCGCAGCGTCCGGGCTTTGTGAAATCGCGCGACCAGCTGATGGATGTGGCCTATGACGACCAGGTCTATGTCGATGACCGCACGATCGACAGCCACATCAAGCGGCTGCGCAAGAAAATGCGCTCGGTGGATGACGAGTTTTCCGCCATCGAGACGCTGTATGGCATCGGCTATCGCTACAACGAAACATGACCACAATGCCCCAGATCGGCCTTAGGGATCCGCGCGGCACCAAAGGGGCCGACGTGCTTCTGGGTGAGGATTGGGTCTCTGCGGATGCCGCCGATCCCTCCTTGCGCGACACCCGAAGCAAGCGCGGGATGATGGCCCTCAAAAGCTCGCCTCTGGCGCGCAAGATCGTCATCTTCAACCTGATGGCGCTTGTGGTTCTGGTGGCGGGGGTGCTGTTCCTCAACCCGTTCCGCGACAGTCTGGTTGTCCAGCGCGAACAGGCCTTTGTCACCGAAGCCAAGCTTGTCTCGGATGTATTCGAAGCGCGCCTGCCCGCCGAAGGCGTGGTTGACATGGGGCCGGACAGCGCCTTTGCGCAATCGGTCGGCAGCCTGAGCCTTAGCGCGGGAACCTCCGTCTTCGTGCTTGACCGCAATGGCCGTGTGGTGGGCACCGCCACCGGACCGGACCGGCCCGCCGCTGTGGACGGGGAGAAATCCACCGTCATCACCGGATTTCTCAACGCGATCTGGGAAGGCTCGTCGCGCCTGTTCGCCTCTCGCGGGGGGCGCGGCGCGAGTGTGGACCCCGAAAGCCTTGCACGCGCGCTGTTCGAAAAGGCCATCGCCGGGGAAACCGCCGTCAATCTCGGCAAGGGGCCGGAAGGCGGGGCGCTGTTTTCGGTCGCCAGCCCGATCGAACGGGCCGGAGAGGTTCTGGGCGTCGTCGCCCTGATCAGCGCCGAAGGAGAGATCGACGCGCTGGTGCGCAACGAGCGCGAACAGATCTTGCAGATGTTCGTGCTGGCCTTGCTGGTGTCCATCGGGCTCAGCCTCGTTCTGGCCTCCACCATCGCCAATCCGCTCTCCGATCTGGCGGCGGCGGCAGAGATCGGCCATGACGGCGACGCCCGCAAGATGCAGGCGGGCCGCATCCGCATTCCCGATCTGGCAGGCCGCCCGGATGAGATCGGCCGCCTTTCCGTCGCGGTGCGGGGCATGGTGGCGGCACTCTATGACCGGATCGACGCCAACGAACAGTTTGCCGCCGATGTGGCACATGAAATCAAGAACCCGCTCGCCAGCCTGCGCTCGGCCGTGGCCTCGATGCATCTGGCCAAGCGCGACGACCAGCGCACCCGCCTGCTCGAGGTGATCGACCATGACGTGCGCCGCCTCGACCGGCTGGTCAGTGACATTTCCAACGCCTCGCGGCTCGACAGTGAACTGGTCAAGGAACAGGAAGAGGTGTTCAACCTCACCAAGACCCTGACCAACCTGTGCGATTATCTGGGCCAGCAGGCGGGTGAAAAGGGCGTGGAACTCATCACCGATTTCCCTGCCGAACCCATCATGATCTCGGGGCTGGAGGCGCGTCTGGCGCAGGTTTTCGTCAACCTGATCACAAATGCCGTCTCCTTCTGCGAAGATGGCGATGCCGTCCGCGTCTGGACCCGCAAGCGCGACAACCGCGTGCTGGTCGTGGTGGAAGACACCGGCCCCGGCATTCCGGAACAGGCGCTGACCAAGGTGTTCAAACGCTTCTACTCCGAGCGTCCGCAAGGCCAGTTCGGCAACAACTCCGGCCTCGGGCTGTCGATCTCCAAGCAGATCGTGGAAGCACATGGCGGCGTGATCTGGGCGGAAAACATCCGCCCCACCCATGCGGATGCCACGTCCGATCCCTTGGGGGCGCGGTTCATCGTGGGCCTTCCGGTCTGATCGCGCGCCATGACGGCGCCGATGATCCTGCATGCCACCACGGTCGCCTTCGAGGGCCGCGCCCTGCTGATCACCGGGGCCTCGGGGCGAGGCAAATCCTCGCTTGCGTTGCAACTCATGGCGATCGGTGCCGTGCTGGTGGCCGATGACCGGACCATCCTGACCCTCCACGGGCAAAAGGTGATCGCCAGTTGCCCCGCCCCCCTCGCCGGACTGATCGAGGCGCGCGGCGTCGGCCTGCTGAACGCGCCGCATCTGGCGCAGGCCCCCGTCGCGCTTGTGGTCGATCTCGACCGCAACGAAACCGCACGTCTGCCCGAACAGCGCCAGATCACCCTTTTGGGACAACCGCTCTCCCTTGTGCTTTTGGCCGAGTCAGCCCATTTTCCTTCTTCGCTCAGACACTATGTCTTACAGGGGCGGCGTGGATGAATATGCTGGACACCGTGGCAACAACTGATCCTCTGCAGCGGCAGGATCACCAACTGGTCCTCGTCACCGGGCCTTCGGGCGCCGGACGCTCCACTGCGATCAACGCGCTGGAAGACCTCGGCTATGAGGTGATCGACAACCTGCCGCTCTCGCTCGTGCCGCGCCTGATCGAAGGCCCGCCGACGCCCCAGCCGATTGCGCTTGGCCTTGACGTGCGCAACCGCGACTTTGCGGCCTCCAGCCTCATCGAACTGATCGACGGGCTGACGCGCGACCCGCGGGTGCAGCTCACGGTGCTTTATCTCGACTGCCAGCCCGCCGTGCTGGTGCAGCGCTACAGTGAAACCCGGCGCCGCCATCCGCTCGCCCCCAGTGACAGCCCCGAAGAGGGGGTCGAGCGCGAGATTGATCTGCTCGCCCCCATCAAGGTGCGGGCCGACCACCTGATCGACACCACCGACCTGACCGTGCATGGCCTCAAGGCCGAGGTGACGCGCTGGTTCGGGCAGGGGCAGGGGCCGACGCTTGCCGTCTCCGTGCAAAGCTTCAGCTACAAGCGCGGTGTGCCGCGCGGCGTCGACATGGTGTTTGATTGCCGCTTCCTGCGCAACCCGCATTGGGACCGTGCGCTCAAACCGCTCGACGGTCGCGATTCGCAGGTGGTGGACTTCATCCGTCAGGACGAGCGGTTTGGCGAATTCTACCAGAAGCTGAATGACCTGATCAGCTTTCTACTTCCTGCCCATTTGGCCGAGGGTCGTTCGCATGTCTGCATCGCTTTTGGCTGCACCGGAGGGCAACACAGATCGGTTGCCGTCACGGAATTGATCGCCGATGCCCTTGCACAGAAGGGCTGGGCGGTGTCAAAACGGCACCGGGAACTTGAACGGCGTGCAGCCGTGGGGCCAGCCGCCTCGGGCGGGCAAGCAACAAGGATGGGCGGCGGGTGATCGGAATCGTGATCGTGGCACATGGCGGCCTTGCGCGCGAATATCTCGCCGCGGTGGAGCATGTGGTCGGCCCGCAATCGGGCATGCGCGCCATCTCGATCGAGGACGATCATGACCGCGCCGCCAAGCAGGCCGAAATCTGCGGCGCCGCCGATGCGGTCGATGGCGGGGCAGGGGTGGTGGTGGTCACTGACATGTTCGGCGGCTCGCCCTCCAACCTGTCGCTGATGGCCTGTTGCGGGCCGGACCGTCGCATCATCTACGGCGCAAATCTGCCGATGCTGATAAAGCTGACAAAATCGCGCGATGTGCCGGTGGCCGAGGCCGTGGCGGCGGCGCTCGATGCCGGGCGCAAATACATCAACAGCCTTGATCTTGGCGGAGGTGCTTGAAGTTGGCGGAGAAAATCCTGTCCATCATCAATGAGAAGGGGCTGCACGCCCGGGCAAGCGCCAAGTTTGTCGAAGTGGTCGAAGCCCATGACGCCGAGGCGCAGGTCACCAAAGACGGCATGACCGTCTCGGGCGACTCGATCATGGGTCTTTTGATGTTGGCAGCCTCTCGCGGAACCTCTATTGAGGTGCGGACCACGGGTGCCGAAGCTGGCCCGCTGGCCGAGGCGCTTTCGGCGCTGGTGGCCAACCGCTTCGGAGAAGAATACTGAGCCACAAGGTGGTGCAGAAAGGCCGACGGATCGTGACAGAACATCCGCAGATCGACACAAGTCTCGGTGACAGCGCGCCGCGCCCACCGATCGATCGCCCCTATGACATGCGCCGCCTGTCCTACGCGGGCACCTTTTCCAACCCGTTCAAGGCCGGCACGATTCGCGTCATCGAATGGATGACCGCCAAGATCACGCTCCTGCGCCTGATCCGTGAGTTCGAACGCTCGGGCGCGCCCTTCGGCTCGCCCTTCTGGCCCAAGGCGCTGCGCCACATGGGCATCCGCATCGACACCCCTCCCGAAGAGGTGGCGCATATCCCTGCCACAGGGCCGGTGGTGGTCGTCTCGAACCACCCGCACGGGCTGGTCGACGGGATGATCCTTGCCGAGATCGTCAACCGCGTGCGGTCCGATTTCCGCATCCTCACCCGCTCGCTGCTCACAGGCATCCCTGAGGTCGAGGAATTCATGATTCCGGTGCCGTTCCCGCATGAGGCGAACGCGCGCGAAGACGGTCTGGTGATGCGCCAGCAGACAATGGACCATCTCAAGCGCGGCGGCGTCATCATCCTGTTTCCGGCGGGCAAGGTCGCGATGTCCGAAGGCTTCTTCGGCCCTGCGGTCGAGGCCGAGTGGAACGTCTTTACCCACAAGATGATCCAGCGCTCGGGCGCGACCATCGTTCCGGTGCATTTCACCGGACAGAACAGCCGCATGTTCCTGATCGCCAACAAGCTGTCAGATACGCTGCGGCAGGGCCTGCTGCTCTATGAGATCAAGCGCGCCCTGTTCAAACCGCAGCGCCCCTATATCGGCGCGCCGATCCCTGCATCCGAACTGGCGAAATGGGAAGGCAACCCGCGTGGCTTCCTTGCCTGGCTGCGCCAGCACACGCTCGACCTCGGGCAGAAGGACGGCGACGCGCCGCGCTGACCCCGACGGTTTTCCCGCCGAAGATCGGGGCGGTCAGCGCGTCGGCACCGGCACGTCGCCCCGATAGTCGTAAAAGCCGCGCTGCGTCTTGCGGCCCAGCCATCCGGCCTCGACATATTTCGTCAGCAGCGGGCAGGGGCGGTATTTGGTATCCGCCAGCCCGTCATGCAGCACGTTCATGATCGCAAGGCAGGTATCCAGCCCGATGAAATCCGCCAGTTCCAGCGGCCCCAT
Organism: Pseudotabrizicola algicola; assembly: GCF_010915705.1. GTDB lineage: Bacteria > Pseudomonadota > Alphaproteobacteria > Rhodobacterales > Rhodobacteraceae > Pseudotabrizicola > Pseudotabrizicola algicola. Next base: position 73,796 of record NZ_JAAIKE010000002.1, on the reverse strand, counting down.
CGGATGATTGGCCCCCAGTTTCAGCGACTGGTCAATCGACTGGACCGACCCGACGCCCTCATACAGCGTGTAAACCGCCTCGTTGATCATCGGCATCAGGATGCGGTTCACGATGAAGGCCGGAAAGTCCTCGGCGCTGGCCGCAGTTTTGCCCAGCTTGCGCACCACCGCATGCATCTTGTCCCATGTGTCCTGATCGGTCGCGATCCCCCGGATCAGCTCCACCAGCTGCATCACCGGCACCGGATTCATGAAGTGGAACCCCATGAACTTTTCCGGCCGGTCGGTGCGGCTGGCGAGCCGCGTGATAGAGATCGAAGACGTGTTCGAGGTCAGGATCGTATGCGGCTTGAGATGCGGCAGCAGGTCCTCGAAGATCGCCTGCTTGACCGTCTCGCGCTCGGTCGCCGCCTCGATGATCAGATCGCAGGGCCCCACCTCGGCCAGCGTCAGCGTGGTGGTGATCCGCGCCATCGCGGCGGCCTTTTCCTCCGCGCTGACCTTGCCGCGTGACACCTGACGCTCGATGTTGCGCTCGATGGTGGCGATGGCATTGCGCAGCGCGGCCTCGTTGACATCGGTCAGGATCACGTCATAGCCGGCAAGCGCGAACACATGCGCAATGCCATTGCCCATCTGCCCCGCCCCGACCACGCCCACGCTGGAAATTTCCATCAGCATCATCCTTCCTTGTCCGTCGCGCCAACCTTATGCGGCGGGTTCCGAAGGGGCAAGGGCGCTGCGTTGCGGCACGCCCGCCGCCGCAGCGGGTGCAGACAGTTTGCCGCAAATGCGCGGTTTAGACCTTTGGTAACGGGAATCGGCAAGTCTGGCCGCGGGTGACGAAAACTGTGGTGGGTGTGATGGCTTACGAATATCCGGGCGACGGGTCGCTCGACTATTATCCATGCCGGTATGGCATGTCGCGGGCGCTGTTCCGGGGGCCGCGGCGCGATCTTGACCGGCCCTATGTGGTGACACTCGGCGGCACGGAAACCTATGGAAAGTTCGTGCCGGAACCCTATCCGGCGCTCATCGAATCGGCGACCGGTCTGCGCATCGTCAACATGGGCTATGTGAATGCGGGGCTCGATCTCTACCTCAAGGACCCCGATGTTCTGTCCACCGCCGCGCGCGCGCGGCTGGCGGTGGTGCAGATTGTCGGCGCGCAAAATCTCTCCAACCGCTTCTACTCGGTCCATGCGCGGCGCAATGACCGTTTCCTGCATGCCTCGGGCGCGCTGCGCAGCCTCTTCCCCGAGGTGGATTTCACCGAATTCAGCTTCACGCGCCACATGCTCTCGGCCCTGCACGCCGCCTCGACCGACAGGTTCGAGGTGCTGGCCGAAGACCTGCGCGCCGCCTGGGTGTCGCGCATGAAGGCCCTGCTGTCCGCCCTGCGCGGCAAGACGGTGCTCCTTTGGCTTGCCAATACACCACCGCCGCCCCCCGGTCGCCGCGCCGATCTCTCGCATGATCCGCTCCTCATCGATTCCGAGATGATCGCCGCCCTGCGCCCCTTGGCCGCGCAATATGTCGAGGTTGTGGCCTCGCCCGCCGCCCGCCTGTGCGGCACCCAAGGCATGGCCTTCGCCCCCCTTGATGCTCTGGCCGCGCAGGGCGTTCCCGGCCCCGCCGTGCACCGCCAGATCGCCGATCATCTTGGGCCAGAGCTTTTGCGCCTGTTCTGAACGTAAAACGGGCGCCCGAACCGGGCGCCCGCTGCCTGCCAGACCCAAGCGGTCTTACAGCTTTTCCGTCAGTTCCGGCACCAGCGTGAACAGATCGCCCACCAGCCCGTAATCGGCCACCTGGAAGATCGGCGCCTCTTCATCCTTGTTGATCGCCACGATCACCTTGGAGTCCTTCATCCCCGCAAGGTGCTGGATCGCGCCGGAAATCCCGACCGCAACATACAGCTTGGGCGCCACGACCTTGCCGGTCTGCCCCACCTGCCAGTCGTTCGGCGCATAGCCCGAATCGACCGCCGCGCGGCTGGCACCGACCGCCGCGCCCAGCTTGTCCGCCAGACCTTCGATCAGCTTGAAATCGGCTTCCGAGCCCACGCCGCGCCCGCCAGACACCACGATGCCCGCGCTCGTCAGTTCAGGACGGTCGCTCGAGGCCACCTTGTCCTCCACCCAGGACGACAGCGCTTCGACCGGCCCGCTCACCGGCTCGACCGGGGCAGAACCGCCCATGCCGACGCCCGAGAAATTCGCGGTCCGGACCGTCATCACCTTGGTGGCATCCGAAGATTTCACCGTCTGGATCGCGTTTCCGGCATAGATGGGGCGCTCGAAGGTGTCGGCGTCGATCACCGCCGTCACATCCGACAGCACCATCACATCCAGCAGGGCCGCCACACGCGGCATCACGTTCTTGCAAAACGCGGTCGAGGCACCGGCAATATGGGAATACCCGCCGGCCAAAGACACGATCAGCGCCGCAGTCGATTCCGCAAGCCCGTGGCAATAGGCGTGATCGCCTGCAAACAGGACTTTCGCCACACCCTCCAGCTTGGCCGCTTCGGCCGCAGCCGCATCGCCACCTTGCCCGGCAACCAGAACATGCACCTCGCCCAGCGGGGCAACCGCCGAAACGGTCTTTGCCACTGCGTCAACCGCAAGCTGCCCGTCATTCACATCGGCCAGAAGCAGAACAGCCATCAGATCACCCCCGCTTCGTCTTTGAGTTTCGCAATCAGCTCGTCGACCGAGCCCACCTTGATCCCTGCCTTGCGGCCTGCGGGTTCAACCGTCTTGACCACCGACAGGCGCGGCGAAACGTCGACGCCGTAATCGGCAGGCGTCTTGCTCGCCAGCGGCTTGGCCTTGGCCTTCATGATGTTTGGCAGGCTGGCATAGCGCGGCTCGTTCAGGCGCAGGTCAACGGTGACAATCGTCGGCAGCTTCACCGAAATCGTCTGCAAGCCGCCATCCACCTCGCGCGTCACCTTGGCGCTGTCGCCCTCGATCACCAGCTCGCTGGCAAAGGTGGCCTGGCTCCAGCCCAGCAGCGCCGACAGCATCTGTCCGGTGGCATTCATGTCGTTGTCGATCGCCTGCTTGCCGCACAGCACCAGCCCGGGGGCCTCTTCCTTCACCACGGCAGCCAGCAGCTTGGCCACGGCCAGCGGTTCGATATCGGTCTGCACATTGTCGGTCGCCTCGATCAGGATGGCGCGGTCCGCCCCCATCGCAAGCGCGGTGCGCAGCGTTTCCTGCGACTGCTTGACCCCGATCGACACCACGACCACCTCGGTCGCCACACCCTTTTCCTTCAGCCGGATCGCCTCTTCGACGGCAATCTCGTCGAACGGGTTCATCGACATTTTCACATTGGCCAGATCGACACCGCTCCCGTCCGCTTTCACGCGCACTTTCACGTTGTAGTCGATCACACGTTTGACAGGCACAAGCACCTTCATCGACGCATATCTCCCATAGGTTCAAGCTCTCTGGCCTTGGTAACTAGCCCGTCTTGCCCCGTCACAACAGTGCAAAATCGACGCGCCAGCCCCCCGGAACGCCACGTAGTCCCCCGATCAGCGGGTCAGACCCGGCACCCAGAGCACATCGGCGCGGCCATCGTCATTGGCAATGCGCCCCGCCACAAAGAACCAGTCCGACAGGCGGTTGAGGTATTTGACCGCCTCGGGGTTCACCTCTTCCAGCGTGCCAAGTTCCACCACCAGCCGCTCGGCGCGGCGGCAAACGGTGCGGCACAGATGCAGTTGCGCGGCCAGCGCACTGCCCCCCGGCAAGATGAAACTGCGCAAGGGCGTCAGACGCGCATTCCACAGGTCGATCTCCTGTTCCAGCCGCAAGACCTGGCTTTCGACCATGCGCAGCGGCGTATAGGTCAACTCGGCATCCTTGTGCATGTCGGGCGTGCACAGATCGGCCCCCAGATCGAACAGGTCGTTGGAAATGCGCGCAAGGGCCGCATCCATCTCGCCGTCCGCATGCTGCCGGGCCAGCCCCACGGTCGCATTCGTCTCATCCACCGTGCCATAGGCCGAGACGCGCAGGGAATGCTTGGCCACCCGCGCGCCATTGCCAAGCGCCGTCTCGCCGGCATCTCCGGTCCTGGTGTAGATTTTTGACAGAACAACCATGTCTCAGCCCCCTTTGCTGCGCAGGAAGGCGAAGCCCACAATCAGGATCACCGCCAGCGCCTGCGCCGCGATGCGATAGCGCATCAGCCGGTTGGCGTGCTTGCGGTTGAAATCACCGCCCTTGGCAAACCCCCCGATCCCGATCATCAGAATGACCAGAACCCCGAGACTCGCCACGGCAGCCAGAATGAACAGCGGATCGTTCAGCATGGGTATCCCCTTCCTCTGCGCCATGACTTAGGCGGCAATCGCGCAAAAGCGAAGGCGATTCTTGTGCAAGGCCCACTCCAAGGCACGCTCCGCGCGGGGCGTATCCGAAAAAGCTGCAAGACAGGCGGCCTGCCTCCTGCCCTTGCTGCTTGCAAAATACTCCCCGCGGAGCGTTCCACGGACCCGCCGCGGGCCCGCAGGCGCATGTGGCGCGGTGTCCGCCTTGCGTGGCAACGCCGCCGAGCGGGGGCTCGATGCCCCCCGAGGCGGCCTTTTGCCGCAGGCCCGTCACCCCTTGGCAATCACCCAGTCCAGCGCCCGCGTCGGCAGGATGCGGCGCAGCACCCCCATCAGATGGGTGGGCGTGGTCACATAGTAGCGCGCCCGCGGGCGCCGGCTTTCCAGCGCATGGATCAGCTTCTGCGTCACCCGCGCGGGGGGCAGCTCGAAGCGGTCCGGCCCCCGGTCCTCGTAAAGCCGTCCGCGCAGACCCGCATATTCCGCCGCGCGGGCCGAGCCTTCCCAGTCGATCCACTTCTCGAAATGCGGGATCGCATTGGCGCGGATGCGGCTGGTGATCGGGCCGGGCTCGATCAGGCTGACCGAAATCCCGGTCCCGCGCATCTCGATCCGCAGCACGTCGGTCAGCCCCTCCAGCGCGAACTTGCTGGCCACATAGGCCCCGCGCCATTTCAGCCCCACCAGCCCCAGCACCGACGAGCACTGCACGATCCGCCCGTGCCCTTGTGCCCGCATCACCGGAATCACGCGGCGCGTCAGGTCATGCGTGCCGAACAGGTTGGTCTCGAAAATCTCGCGCAAGGCCCCGCGCGGCAGGTCCTCGACCGCGCCGGGGCAGGCAAAGGCCCCGTTGTTGTAAAGCGCATCCAGCCGGCCCCCTGTCGCCTCCAGCACCTGCGCCAATCCGCTGGCAAGGCTCGCCTCATCGGCATAATCCAAGCGCGGGCTCTCGAATCCTTCCGCGATCAGCCGGTCGCAATCGGCCTGTTGGCGGCAGCTTGCGAACACCCGCCAGCCCCGCGCGCGCAAGCCCCGCGCGGCATCCAGCCCGATTCCCGACGAACAGCCGGTGATAAGCACAACTCTCTGCATCCGTGGTCCTGCCTGCCTCTAGCCTGCCGATTGTTTCTTGTTCGGGATAGGATCACCCCCCGCCGTCCGGCATTTTGATCGGCGCGCATCAGCATGATTGACACGCGACCGAATTTTCTTCAAGTTTTCAGAGTGTTTGAGTGATGGGTGCCACGCTGTGGAATATGCATTGATGTTGATTGCCCTCGTCGGTTTTCTGGGCACCGCCTTTTCGGCCTCGACCGATGAAGCCCCTCCTGACAGCCCCGAGAGTTTGTGACGCAGGTCGCGCATCTTGTCCGACACCCGGCTTGCGGTCATCGTCCCGTTTTACAATGAAACCGCCTATATCGGGCTCGCGCTGAACTCCATTCTGGCGCAAGGCATCCCCGACACCGAGATCATCGTCGTCAACGACAACCCCGCCGAATATGACGCCGCCGCCTTCGAGCGGATGGGCCTGCCCAGATCGGTGCGGGTGCTGCACCATCCGGTCAATCTCGGCCTTTCGGCGGCGCGCAACAGCGGCATCGCCGCCACCACGGCCCGCCGCATCGCCTTTCTGGATGCCGATGACTACTACCTCGCCGAAGGTCTGACCGCCCAACTGGCCTTTGCCGAGCAGACCGGCGCCGACATCACCCATGCCAATTGCTGCCTGAGCACCGTGGGGTCTCCGGCACTGACCCTGCTGCCGCGCGACAGGATCCTGTTTTCCAGCCAGAAAACCGGCGCAGGGCTGAAGGGGGTGGAACAGGCGCAGTTCATCACCTCGTCGTGGTCGTCGATCTACCGGCGCGATTTCCTGATCGCGCGCGATCTTCTGTTCGATGAAGCGCAGGTCAAGTTCGAGGACCGGCTCTTCGTGCTGCACACCGTTACCGCCGCAGAACGGATCGCCTGTCTGGGCAAGCCCGTGCGGGTCTGGCGGCGGCGGGCAGGCTCGATTTCCGTCACAAAACCTGATCTGGCGATCCACCGCCTTCAGGTGCAACTGCTGGAAAAATGCATGGCGCACATGCGCGCCCATGCGGCCGCGCCCGATATGCCGCAGCGCTTCCTGCGGCGCGAGGTGTTCAACACCCTGTCGCGCCTGATCTGGGATATGGACGTGCTGCCGCTCATCGCGCGCGGCGATGACCCCGATTACGCCGATCTGGGCCAGCGCATCACCGCCCTGCTCGGAGAAGACCGCTTCGGCCAGCAGATCTTCGATGATCCCGTGCTCAAACTCGTGTCGCGTGTGGGGATGCAGACCCGCAAGATGACCGTGCGGCGGCAGGATTTTTTCGACATCCACCGCCAGTTGCGCGACGGCAATATCCCCGGCGCGGTTGCCACCATCGACGGGTGCCGGGCCAGCGTCGCCGCGCCTGCCGTCTTGTCGGGCACGCGCGGGCGGCATCTGGTCTTGCACATCGGCATGCACAAGACCGGCTCCACCTATCTGCAACGCGGTCTGATGGCGCGGCAGGGCCGCTTGCGGGCGGCGGGCGCGCTGTTTCCCAAAACCGGACTGGCAGGCGATGATTTTTTCGCCGTGCGTCAGGGCGGCTTTCCGGGCCATCTCGGCCTGCTGGTCGCCGCGCGCAACCGCGACGGCGAAATCTGGCAGGACCTCGCACGCGAAATCGCGGACTCCAAGGCCAGGACAGTCATCCTGTCCTGCGAAAACATGCTTGCCCCCATCACCGATGACCGCGAGGCGCTGCTGTCCGCCCTGTTCCACCGACTGTCCGAGTTCGAAACCTGTCAGGTCGTGGCCTTTGCGCGCCGCCCCGATCATTGGGCGGAAATGTTCTACCGCGAATTGGTGTGCAACGGCCAGCGGCGCGGCGCGCGCAGCCTGCCCGAGTTTCTGGTCGATTATGCTGCGGCGCTCACCGATTATCCGGCCCTTTTCGCGCCCTTCGAGGCGTTTTCCAACCGCCCCGTCATCTTGCTCGACCACGAGGCGGCGCGGCGCGGTGCGGGCCATTGGGCCTGTTTCATGGGCGCCGCAGGGCTCGAAACGCTTGCCGCAGACCGTCCCGATCTGCCCGCAAGCCACGGCTATGCCACGCCAGACCGGGAACAGGTGGCGGCGGCGCGGCTGCTCAACAGCATGCTCACCTCCGAAGAACAGCGCATGCTGGTGCTGCGCGGCTTTTTCGCCACGCATCCTCCGCGGCCCGATCCGCGCTCGGCGCTGTCTCCGGCAGAGCGATTGGCGCTGGTTGAGGCTTTCGCCGCCACCTCTGCACCCTTTGCTGCGGCGCGCGGTTACGCTCCCGATCTCGACGCCATCCGCGCCGAACTCGCCGCCGAGGTCTGGGAACCGCCCGCCGCCCTGTCGGGCGAAATTCTGGAAGGTCTGCTGCAAGCCCGCCTTCAGGTCGAACGTCCCGCCGCCGAGGCAGGCGCGCCGCCGCCCAAGCGGTTCGAGTTGGGCGATCGTGGCACGGGCGGCCTGACCATCCGCATCCGGCCCCGGCCTTGGCTCTCGCGCCTGCTGGGCTGGGTCACCAACTGACCTTGCCGCTTTGGCGCGAAGGGCCTGCCGCCCGATCCGGCTAAGGCGCAGGCGGTAGGGCAGGGGGGGGCGGAACAATGCGGCGGTTTCGGGGTTGACCTTCTGTCAAGAAGGGAACCGCCATGACCCAAGATCCCAAAGCCGCCCCGTCCGCATCGCCCGCTGCCCCCGCATCGCCCGCTGCCCCGACCACCCCCGCGAAAGGGCAGGCGAAAGGCTTCGCTGCGGCAGAGGCCCCGACGCCCGAGCAAAAGCGCGTCAGCCCCGAGGGACTGCGCCGCCACGCCGCCGCACAGGGCACGGATAAACCCTCCGTTCCCGGCGGGCGCAATCCGGACAGCGCCATGTGCGAGGATCGCTCCCGCCCCGGCCAGATCGACAAAAGCAACGATTGCTGAGCGCACGGCATGGCCCCGCGTCCCTTCTGGAAAGGCTATCTCAAGCTCTCGCTGGTGAACTGTCCGGTGACGATGACGCCCGCCACCACCGAGGCGGAAAAGCTGCGCTTCCACACGATGAATGCCGTCACCGGCAACCGCGTCGTCAGCCGCTACATCGACGCCGTCACCGGCAAACCCCTGCGCGACGAGGACAAGGCCAAGGGCTATGCGCGGGGCGAGGATGACTACGTCCTGCTCGAAGAGGATGAAATCTCCGAGGTCGCCCTCGAAAGCACCCGCACCATCGACATCGACATGTTCGTCCCCGCCGACAGCATCGGCTGGATCTGGTATGACACCCCGCATTACCTCTCGCCCGGGGACCGCGTCGGCGAGGAGGCGTTTTCCGTCATACGCGCCGCGATGGCCGATACCGGCACCGTCGGCATCGCGCGGCTGGTGCTCTATCGCCGCGAACGCGCGGTGATGCTGGAGCCGCGCGGCAAGGGCATCGTGGTCTGGACCCTGCGCTATGGCAACGAGGTGCGGGACGAGGCCGATTACTTCGACAAGATCGACGCCCAGAAGCCTGAGGCCAAGCTGATGACCCTTGTCAAGCGCCTGATCGACGAGCGCAAGCAGGACTGGTCGCCCGAGATGGCCAGCGATCCCGTGCAGGACCGCCTGCTTGACCTGATCGCGGCCAAGAAGAAAGGCCGCAAGCGCCCCGCAAAGCCCAAGGCCGCCCCCGCCGAGCCGTCGAATGTCGTCAGCATCATGGATGCGCTCAAACGCAGCCTCGCCGCAGAGACATCAGGCAAGTCTTCCGGCAAGTGATCACCCCCGCAGGGGCCGCGCCGCCTTGCGAAAGCCCTCCCACGGGTCTTGCTCCATCGCCGCCAGCCGTGCGGGCAGATTCGCCAGCGTGAACCGCGTCGGCCCCACCTCGGGGCCAAGCTCTTCCCATGCGAGCGGAGCCGAAACCGCCGCCCCCGGCCGCGCGCGGGTGGAATAGGCCGCCACCGCCGTCGCCCCGCGCTGGTTGCGCAAATAGTCTATCAGGATCTTGCCCTTGCGCTTGGCCTTGGCAAGGCTCGCCACATAATCGCCCGGACTGTCCGCCGCCATCGACTGCGCCATCCCCTTGGCGAAGGCCTTCACCGCAGGCCAAGCCGCTTCGGGCACCAGCGGCGCCACCACATGCAGCCCCTTGCCGCCCGAGGTTTTCACGAAGGCCGCCAGCCCCGCCGCCTCCAGCCGCGCGCGCACTTCCTCTGCCGCCGCAATCACCCGCGCCCAGTCCACCCCGTCATCCGGGTCCAGATCCATCGTGATCATGTCGGGCCGCTCCCAGTCCTCCAGCGTGCTGCCCCACGGGTGGATCTCCAGAGCCGCCGACTGCACCAGCCCGATCATCCCGTCCAGACTGTCGATGCAGATCAGCGCGTCCTTGCCCTTGGGGTCCTCCACCTGACGGATATGGCGGCTCGCCCCCTTCCAGATGTGCTTCTGGAAGAACCGCTGCCCGCCGATCCCCTCGGGGCAGCGCAACAGCGCCAGCGGACGGTTGACGACAAACGGCGCCATCTTGCGCCAGACCTGGCTGTAGTAATCGGCCAGCCCCTCCTTGGTGATTCCCGCCTCCGGCCAATAGATCCGGTCGGGATGCGTCAGCTTGACCCGCGCCGGAGCGGGCGGCTTGGGAGCCGCCTCCGCCACCTCGCCCTCGCGCCGCACCTCGTCGGCGGGCTTGTCCTCCCGCAGGCCGCGAAAAGAGGCATGGCGCAAATGGCCGTCGGCGGTCCATGCGCGGAACTCCACCTCGGCCACCAGTTCGGGCCGCACATGGCGCACCTGCCGCGCCTGCTCTGCCGTCAGCGGTTTGTCAAAGGGGCTGTCGTCACGGCGCATCGCCTCCAGCCGCGTGAACAACTCCCGCGCCACCGCCGCCGAAAACCCAGTGCCGACACGCCCCACAGGCACAAGCTGCCCGCCATCATGAACCCCCAGCACCAACGAGCCGATGGCCCCCTTCGCCGCGCTCGACGGCACATAGCCGCCAATCACAAACTCTTGCCGCGCCGAGCATTTCGATTTGATCCACGACTTTCCCCGCCCCGAACGATAGGGCGAGTCGGCAAGTTTCGACACGATGCCTTCAAGGCTCAGGCGGCAGGCATGGCGCAGCACCGTGGCTCCGCTTTCCTCGAAATGGCTGCTATAGCGGAGCGGGCCCTGCGCAGCGGCCAGCACATGTTCCAACCTCTCCTTGCGCTCCAGCAGCGGCAAGGGGCGCAGATCATGTCCGTCCAGATGCAGCAGGTCAAAGGCATAAAACACAAAGCGGTCATCGCGCCCCGCACTCAGATCGGCCTGCAAGGCCGAGAAATCCGAGGCCCCGTCTCCGCCCTCGACAACCAGCTCGCCATCCATCAGCGCCGAGCGCAGCGCCAAATCCCGCAGCGCCGCAGGCACTGCCGCGCCAAAGCGCGCGGTCCAGTCCAGCCCGCTGCGCGTCAAAAGCGTGACGCTCCCCGCCTCGATCCGCGCCTGCAGGCGATAGCCGTCAAACTTGATCTCGTGCAGCCAGCGCGCGCCCTTCGGCGCGGCGGGGGCCAGCGTCGCCAGCATCGGCGGGACGAACTCCGGCAAGGGCGCGGCCTTGGCCCCCTTGGTCAGATCAGGCTCAGCGGCTTCCGCCTCATCGGCATCGGCGGGCTTGGCCTTGGCGCGGCCCTTGCGGCGCGGCGCATCTTTGGCGGCAGCATCCTTCGCCGCCCGCTCCTTCACCGCCGCCCCCGCCGCAATCTCGGCAAGATCGCGCCCCGACGCGACCGAAAGCGGCAGTTGCTCCAGAATATCGGCCTCGTCCTTGCCGCGGGCCTCGGCATCATCTGCCTTAATCAGCAGCCAGTTCTCCCGCTTTTCGGCAGGCTTGCCCTGCATGCGGATCAGGTGCCAACGCCCGCGCAGCTTTTCGCCCGCAAGCTCGAACTCCAGATGCCCCTTGGCATAGCCCTTGGCCGCATCACCGATGGGCGACCAATCCCCCCGATCCCACAGCAACACCGTTCCGGCCCCGTATTCCCCTTTGGGAATCGTGCCTTCGAAACTGCCATAGCCAAGCGGGTGATCTTCCACATGCACCGCCAGCCGCTTCTCGCCCGCAATCAGGCTTGGACCGCGCGTCACCGCCCAACTGCGCAGCACCCCCGCCATTTCCAGCCGCAAATCATAATGCAGGCGGCGGGCATCATGTTTCTGGATCACGAACTGGCTGCCGCTCTTGCGCGCCTTGGCCCCCTTCGGCTCTGGCGTGGCGGCAAAATCACGTTTGCTGTTGTATTCCTTCAGCGTCATGGCTCAGCCCGCCTTGCGCTTGGGCGGGGCCTTGGTGGCGGGTTTTCCGGTGGAAGACTTGGCGGCAGACTTGGTGCCAGCCTTGGCGCGCGGTTTTGCGGGCGATTTTTCCTTGCTGTCCACCCCCGCGCTCGCGCGCAGCGCCTCCATCAGGTCGACAACCTTCTCGGGCGCTTTCTGCTTGCGCGGTGCAATCTTGCGCCCTTCCATCTTGGCGCGCACAAGCTCTTGCAAGGCATCCTCGTAACGGTCCTCGAAGCTGGCAGGGTCAAAAGTGCCCATCTTTGTCTTGATGATGTGCCGCGCGAGGTCGAGCATCTCGCCCGCGACCTTGGGGGCAGGAATGTCCTTGAATGCGGCCTCGGCTGCGCGCACCTCATAGTCAAAGTTCAGCGTCGTGGCGACCAGTCCTGCCCCGTGCGCGCGGATCAGCACCGTGCGCAACCGCCGGAACAGCACCGTGCGGGCAATCGCCGCCACCTTCTTGGCCTCCAGCCCCGCGCGGATCAGGCCGAAGGCCTCGCTGGCGGTCTTGTCCGACGGGGCCAGATAATAAGGCTTGTCGAAATAGACATCATCCACCGCGCCGCAGGGCAAAAACGCCTCGACCGACAGCATCTTGTCACTGTCCGGCACCGCCGCCGCAATGTCCTCGGGGTCCAGAAGGATGTGCTCGCCCTCCGTCACCTCATACCCCTTGACCTGATGCTCGCGGTCGACGGGTTTTCCGGTTTCGGCATCGACAAACTCGCGCCGCACGCGGTTTCCGGTGGCGCGGTTGATGGTGTGAAAGGCAATCCGGTCCGATGTGGACGCCGCCGTATAAAGCGCGACGGGGCAAGACAATTCCCCGATCTTCAACGTGCCTTTCCAATTCGCGCGCGCCGCCATCTTCGCGTCCTCCGGTCACTGCAACAGGGATAACCGCCAAGGTGCCAGATTGTTGCGCGGCCCCTTCAGAGGGCGGGTCAAAGGCAGCACCCGCACCGCAGGCTCGCAAGCCCACGCATCCGCCCCGCGGCGCATGCGCCACCTGTCACCCGCGCATCTTTCAGACGCGCGCTGTCAACCAAACGCGCACTGGCAAATCAGAAAAGGCCTTGGCCGCGCGTCAGGGCGACTCCGCCAGAAAAGATGTCGCCATGAACCCGTCGATGCCATCGCCCTCGATCCGCACCCGCGCCCAGCCATTGCCGTCATCCGAAACCACGGTCACCGCCTCGCCGCGCGTCAGGCGGCCCACCACGGCATTGCGGGTCGAAGGGCCCGAGCGCACATTGACCGACCGTCCGGTGACATACATCACCGCCGCCCCGCTATCGGCCTGCGCCGCAACCGGCACTTCCGCCTGCACCCTCTGCACCGCCGGTTCGGGTTGCAGCCTCGCCTCCGCCGCCTCGGCCACCACGGGCGTCACCGCCGCCGCCTGTGCCGGTGCGAACACCACCGGCATCACCGCCGCCTCGGCGGCCACCGGCGCGGGCGCTGCCGCCACGCTCGTCGTGACCGCGGCATCAACCGGTGTGAAAGGCGCAGGTTTGTCCGGCGCTTCCATAAGGCCGAACCGCAGCTGCCCGCGATCCTGCCCCCCCACCTGAAGCGTGACGTAGATTCCAGCGCAGAGCAGCAAGAGCATACGGATCATTTGGACACCTGATTTACCATTACCCGCAAGGGATTATCATGGATTCCAACTCGGAAAAGTAGAAAAAAGTTCCGCAATTCCCCCTCGGGCAGCCGATGAATTTCGGTCTGGACCCAAACCCTGACGCGCATTACACCACATCCATGTCAGATAAAGCCGCCCCCCCCAAGATAGAGCCTGTCGAAGTCTCCGAACCCCTCAGCCGCGCCATTGGCGAGCGGTATCTGACCTATGCGCTCTCGACCATCATGCACCGCGCGCTCCCCGATGCGCGCGACGGGCTCAAACCCGTGCACCGCCGCATCCTCTATGCCATGCGCGAGTTGCGCCTGTCGGCCACCAGCGCCTTCCGCAAATCCGCCAAGATCTCCGGCGATGTCATGGGCAACTACCACCCCCACGGCGATGCCGCGATCTATGACGCGATGGCGCGTCTGGCGCAGGATTTCAACGTGCGCTACCCGCTGGTCGACGGCCAGGGCAACTTCGGCAACATCGACGGCGACAATCCGGCCGCCTCCCGCTATACCGAGGCGCGGCTGACCGCCATCGCCGAAACCCTGATGGAAGGGCTGGCCGAGAACGCGGTCGACTTCCGCCCGAACTACGACGGCACGCTGGAAGAGCCTGTCGTCATGCCCGCCGCCTTCCCGAACCTCTTGGCCAACGGCTCCAGCGGCATCGCGGTCGGCATGGCCACCAACATCCCGCCGCACAACCTTGATGAGCTGATCCAGGGCTGCCACGCCATGCTGCGCAACCCCCAGATCACCACGGCGGAACTGGTCGATCTGATCCCCGGCCCCGATTTCCCCACCGGCGGCATCATGGTGGAACCGCGCGACGTGATCCTCGAGGCGTATGAGACAGGCCGCGGCTCCTTCCGCACCCGCGCCAAATGGCAGGTCGAAGACCTCGGCCGCGGCACATGGCAGATCGTCGTCACCGAAATCCCCTATCAGGTCGCCAAGTCCAAGCTCATCGAAAAGCTGGCCGAACTGATCCAGACCAAGAAGATCCCGCTTCTGGCCGATGTGCGTGACGAATCTGCCGAAGACATCCGCATCGTGCTCGAACCCCGCGCCAAGACAGTCGAGCCCGAGGTGCTGATGGGCACCCTGTTCAAGAACTCCGATCTTGAAACCCGCTTCAGCCTGAACATGAACGTGCTGATCGACGGCAAGGTGCCAAAGGTGTGCAGCCTAAAGGAAGTGCTGCGCGCCTTCCTCGACCACCGCCGCGATGTGCTGCGCCGCCGCAGCCTGCACCGGATGGAAAAGATCGACCATAGGCTCGAGATTCTCGAAGGCTTCATCATCACCTTCCTGAACCTCGACCGCGTCATCGACATCATCCGCTATGATGCCGACCCGAAATCCGCGCTGATGCGCGAAAGCTGGGGCAAATCCCACACCCGCGCCACCTCGGAAAAGGATTACCGCTCCCCCCCCGAGGGCGAGGGCGAACTCACCGAGGTGCAGGCCGAAGCCATCCTCAACATGCGCCTGCGCTCCTTGCGCAAGCTCGAGGAAATGGAACTGATCGCCGAACGCGATGCCCTGACGCTGGAACGCGCGGGGCTGGTGGACCTCCTGGAAAGCGACCGCCTGCAGTGGAAACAGATCGGCGTCGAGTTGGAAGCCGTCCGCAAGCAATTCGGCAAGGGCACCAGGCTGGGCGACCGCCGCACCGCCTTTGCCGACGCGGGCGTGATCGAGGATGTGCCGTTCGAGGCGATGATCGAACGCGAGCCGATCACCGTCATCTGCTCGAAAATGGGCTGGATCCGGGCGATGAAGGGCCATGTCGACCTGACCGCCGAACAGAAATACAAGGATGGCGACGGGCCGCGCTTTGCCTTCCATGCCGAAACCACCGACAAGATCCTGCTGGTCGCTGCCAATGGCCGCTTCTACACGCTGATCGGGGCCAACCTGCCCGGCGGGCGCGGCATGGGCGAGCCCGTGCGCCTGATGGTCGACCTGCCCAATGACGCCGAAATCGTCTCGCTTGCCGTGTTCAAGCCGGGGGAAAAGCTGCTGGTCGCCTCCTCTGCGGGCGATGGCTTCATCGTGCCGGGCGAAGAGGTGCTGGCCCAGACCCGCGCGGGCAAACAGGTGCTGACGGTGCGCGACGGGGTGACCACCGCCGTGGTCACGGTGGCACGCGGCGACCATGTGGCCGTGGTGGGCGAAAATCGCAAGGTTCTGGTGTTCCCCCTGTCCGAACTGCCGGAGATGGCGCGCGGCAAGGGCGTGCGGCTCCAAAAGTATAAGGATGGCGGCCTGTCCGATGCCATCACCTTCACCCTTGCCGATGGCCTGTCGTGGAAAGACCCGGCCGGGCGCACCCGCCATGAACCCGACCTGACCGAATGGCTCGGCCCGCGCGCGGGCGCAGGCAAGATGGCCCCGCGCGGCTTCCCCCGCGACAACAAGTTCGCCTGACCCTCATCGCTCCCTGCGGGCGCTCTTCGGTCGCCCGACCCGTGCGCGCAAAGGGCCACAGCGAAGAGCGCCCGCAGGGAGCGATGAGCACGCCGCGCAGGCGCGCAGAGGCCCGCCACGAAGAGCGCCGAACCAACCGATGCGCGCGCCGCGCAGGCGTCCATACGTCCATCGCGAAGAGCGCCCGCAGGAAGCGATGCGCGCGCCGCGCAGGCCCGAGCCGCGCCAACACCCCGCCGCTCAGGGTTGCGCGCCGCCCGTCGCCTCTGTCACACGGTCCGCCGCCGCCCGCACCAGCGCGCCTATCCGCCCGGCATCCTCCAGCGCGATGCGAAACGCGGGGCCGGAAACCGAAAGCCCTGCCACCGGCTCGCCGTGGCTGTTGAAGATCGGTGCGGCGATGCAGCGCATCCCCGTGGCCCGTTCCTGATCGTCGATGGCAAAGCCGCGCGCCCGGATCTGCGCCAGATCGGCCCGCAGCGCCTCTGGCGTCACATGGGTGGCAGGGGTGGACCGCTCCAGCCCCTTGGCGCGCAGGATACGCTCCACCCGCATGTCGGAGTACCACGCCAGCAGGGCCTTGCCGATGCCTGACACATGCATCGGGGCCTTGGTGCCGGGCGGAAAGAAGGCGCGGATCGCCTCATGCGTTTCCACCTGACTCAGGAACAGCACCTCGTCCGCCGCCTCGATCCCCAGATTGGCCGTCTCGCCGGTGTCGCGCATCAGCGCATCCATCGGTTGCCGCGCCCGCTCCACCACCTTGGTGCGGCGCAGAAACGCGTTGCCCACCCGGAACGCCCCCGGCCCGATGTGCCAGACCTGCCCGCCGTCCTCGGCCTCCACCATGTCATGCTTTTGCAGCGTGACCAGCGCGCGGAATACGGTCGCCACCGCCTCGCCGCTTTGCGCCGCCAGTTCCGAAAGCGACAGGCCCGGCCGCGCCGCGACCTGCTCCAGCAGCGCAAGCCCGCGGTCCAGCGCCTGCACCGTGTTCTGGTCGGTCTTGTCGTGAAACGCCTTGGGCCGTCCGCGCGGCCGCAAAGAATTTGCCATCCCACACATCTCCTGCAATTCGTGAAAAAGGCTTAGTGACTGGATTTTATCGGAAATATCACGTTTTCAATGAAATGAAAAACCTTTTCGAAAAAATTGTCCCCCTGCGTTACACAGGTTAACGTCTTGTCATCAGCGCTTGGAGGAGCCGCCATGTATTCCCAGAACCCCGTCTTCATCCCCGGCCCGACGAATATCCCCGAGGCCATCCGCAAGGCCTGCGACATCCCCACGCTCGACCACCGCTCGCCCGCCTTCGCCCGGATGTTCAAGCCTGCGGTGGCCGGGGTGCGGCGGGTCCTGAAAATGGAGGAGGGCGAGGTGATCGTGCTGCCCTCTACCGGAACGGGGGGCTGGGAGGCCGCGATCACCAACACCCTCTCCCTCGGAGACACCGTGCTGGCCGCCCGCTTCGGCATGTTCAGCCACCGCTGGATCGACCTGTGCCAGCGCCACGGCCTGAACGTCCAGATCATCGAGACGCCCTGGGGTCAGGGCGCCCCCATCGACAGGATAGAGGCCGCCCTGAAGGCCGACACCGGCGGCACCATCAAGGCCGTCCTTGCCACCCACAACGAGACCGCCACCGGCGTGCGCTCTGATATCGCCGCCCTCCGCCGCGCGATAGATGCGGCAGGGCACGGGGCGATGCTGATGGTGGACGGCGTGTCCTCGATCGGCTCGATGCCCTTCGAGATGACAGCCTGGGGCGTCGATATCGCCGTCGCGGGCAGCCAGAAGGGGTTCATGCTCCCTGCGGGCCTCGCCATCCTTGGCGTCAGCCCCAAGGCCCTCGCCGCGATGGAGAGCGCCACCCTGCCGCGCACCTTCTTTGACTTCCGCGACATGCTGAAAAGCTATGCCGCGGGCGGATATCCCTATACCCCTGCCGTCGGCCTGATCGCGGGTTTGGCGCGGTCTGTCGAGATGCTCGAGGAGGAAGGGCTTGACGCGGTCTATGCCCGACACCACCGGCTTGCCGAAGGGGTGCGGCGCGCAGTGGCGGCATGGGGCATGCGGCCCTGCGCCGCCTCGCCCGAGCTATACTCTGACACCGTAACCGCCGTGTTGGTGCCCGAGGGCTGTAACGGCACCGATCTGGTGAAGCTGGCCGCAGACAAATACGGCATGGCCTTTGGCGTCGGGCTGGGCGAGGTCGCGGGCAAGGTTTTTCGTATCGGACATCTGGGGATGCTGAACGATGTGATGGTGCTGGCAGGTCTTGCAACCGCCGAGATGTGCATGGCCGATCTGGGCTGGCCGGTGCGTCTCGGGTCGGGTGTTGCGGCGGCGCAGGAATATTACCGCGGCTCGGCCGGAACGCTCGCCCTTGCGGCGGAATGAGGCGGAAAGGCCGGGGGGCTGTCTGCCCCCCGGACCCCCCGAGGATATTTAGGAACAGATGAACATGAAGGATCTGACCCCGATGTATGTGCCGACCTTCGACGACGTACTGGCCGCGCATGAGCGCATCCGTCCGCATATCCACCGCACGCCGGTGCTGACCTCGAGCTATTTCAACGAACTGGTCGGGGCGGAGTTGTTCTTCAAATGCGAGAACTTCCAGAAGGCGGGCGCGTTCAAGGTGCGCGGGGCCTGCAATGCGGTTTTCGGGTTGAGCGAGGCACAGGCGGCACTTGGCGTCTGCACCCATTCGAGCGGCAACCATGCGCTGAGCCTGTCCTATGCGGCGGGGCGTCGCGGGATACCCTGCAATGTGGTGATGCCGCGCACAGCGCCGCAGGCCAAGAAGGATGCCGTGAGGGGCTATGGCGGGGTGATCACCGAATGCGAGCCCTCGACCAGCAGCCGCGAGGCGGTGTTCGCGCAGGTGCAGGCGCAGACGGGGGGCGAGTTTGTGCACCCCTATAACGATCCGCGCGTGGTGGCGGGGCAGGCCACCTGCTCACGCGAATTGCTGGAGCAGGTCGAGGGGCTTGATGCGGTGATCGCACCGATTGGCGGCGGCGGGATGATCTCTGGCACCTGCCTCACCATGAGTGCGATTGCGCCGGGGGTCGATGTCTATGCCGCCGAGCCGAAGAATGCCGACGATGCCTATCGCAGTTTCAAGGCGGGCCGGATCATTGCCGACGACGCGCCCGAGACGGTGGCGGACGGGCTGAAGGTGCCGCTGAAGGACCTGACATGGCATTTCGTCTCGAACCATGTCGCCGACATCTTCACCGCCACGGAGGAGGAGATTGTCGAGGCGATGAAGCTGACATGGAAGCGGATGAAGATCGTGATGGAGCCGAGCTGCGCCGTGCCGCTTGCCACCATTCTGAAAAACAAGGACGTTTTCCGGGGGAGGCGCGTCGGCGTCATCATAACCGGAGGAAACGTCGATCTGGACACTTTGCCTTGGATGAAAGGGTAACGCCATGAACAAGCACGCAGATTTCGAAGGGCTGGAAGTGGGATACGACATCCCCGCGCTGCCGGGGATGGACGAGGCGGATATCCAGACGCCCTGCCTTGTGCTGGACCTTGATGCGCTGGAGCGCAACATCAAGAAGATGGGCGACTATGCCCGCGCGCATGGCATGCGCCACCGGGTGCATGGAAAGATGCACAAATCGGTGGATGTGGCCAAGCTGCAGGAGCAGTTGGGCGGTTCGGTGGGCGTGTGCTGCCAGAAGGTTTCGGAGGCCGAGGTCTTTGCGCGCGGGGGGATCAAGGATGTGCTGGTGAGCAACCAGGTGCGGGATTTGGCCAAGATCGACCGCCTGGCCCGCATGCCGAAGCTTGGGGCGCGCACCATTTGCTGCGTCGACATGATGGACAACGTGGCCGATCTGTCGGCGGCGGCGGTCCGGCACGGCACGCAGATCGAATGTCTGGTCGAGATCGATTGCGGCGCGGGGCGCTGCGGCGTCAAGACCACGCCGGAAGTGGTGGCCCTGGCCAAGGCGATCGAAGCGGCCGAGGGGCTGAAGTTTGCCGGCATCCAGGCCTATCAGGGCGCGATGCAGCACATGGATTCCTATGACGACCGCAAGGCAAAGATCGACCTCGCGGTGGCGCAGGTCAAGGATGCCGTCGATACGCTGAAAGCCGAAGGGATTGCCTGCGACATCGTCGGCGGCGGCGGCACCGGCAGCTATTACTTCGAGAGCAATTCGGGCGTTTACAACGAGTTGCAGTGCGGCAGCTATGCCTTCATGGATGCCGACTATGGCCGTATCCTCGACAAGGACGGTCGCCGGATCGATCAGGGCGAATGGGAAAACGCGCTGTTCATCCTGACATCGGTGATGAGCCATGCCAAGGCCGACAAGGCGATTGTGGATGCGGGCCTCAAGGCGCAATCGGTGGATTCGGGCCTGCCGGTGATCTTTGGCCGGACGGATGTGAAGTATGTCAAATGCAGTGACGAGCATGGGGTGGTCGAAGACCTTGGCGGCGTGCTGAAGGTCAACGACAAGCTGCGGTTGGTGCCGGGCCACTGTGACCCGACCTGCAACGTGCATGACTGGTATGTCGGGGTGCGGAACGGCAAGGTCGAGGTTGTCTGGCCGGTCAGCGCGCGCGGCAAGGCGTATTGAGATGGGAATCGCACATAGGATTTACGTCTGGCGCAGGTCTGGCGCGCGTATGGCAAATGTCATGACGCGGGTGCGACCATGCTGATCGTTCCTGAAAGCCTGATTGGCGGGCTGGTGTCGCCCGAGGATGCCTTTGCCGCTGTCGAGGCCACCTTTGCCGCGATGTCGCGGGGCGATGCCTATAACTTTCCGGTCGTGCGCGAGGCGCTGGGCGAGGGGCGGCAATACGGTTTCAAATCGGGGCTGGACCGGTCTGGCGGGCAACTGGGCGTGAAGGCGGGCGGTTACTTTCCCGGCAATGCGGCCAAGGGCATCATCAACCACCAGTCCACGGTGTTCCTGTTCGATCCCGAGACCGGACAGCCGACGGCCATGGTCGGGGGCGGTCTGCTGACGGCGCTGCGCACGGCGGCGGCCAGTGCGATTTCCATCGACCGGCTGGCGCGTGCCGATGCCCGCGTTCTGGGCATGGTCGGGGCGGGCCATCAGGCAGGGTTCCAGCTGCGGGCGGCCGCTCGGGTGCGGTCGTTCGAGCGGGTGATCGCGTGGAACCTGCACCCCGAGATGCTGGACCGGCTGGGCGCTGTGGCGGCAGAGCTTGGCTTGCCGTTCGAGGCTGTCCCGCTGGAGCGGATGCGCGAGGCCGATGTGATCGTGACAATCACATCGTCTCCGGCGGCCAGTCTGCTGGATGCGCATGTGTCGGCGGGCACCCATCTGGCCTGCATGGGCACCGATACCAAGGGCAAGCAGGAGGTCGAGCCCGCGCTCCTGGGGCGGGCTGCGGTCTTTACCGACGAGGTGGCGCAATCCGTCTCTATCGGAGAGGCGCAGCACGCGGTGGCTGCGGGCCTGCTCGGGCCGGAGGCAATCACGCCCTTGGGGGATGTGCTGACCGGCGCGCATCCGGGCCGCAAGACGGCCGAGGAGATCACGCTGTTTGACGGAACCGGCGTCGGACTTCAGGATCTGGCGGTGGCGGCGATGGCGGTGCGGCGCGCGCAGGAGCGTGGCGAGGGGATCAGCGTTGCCCTTTAGCCGGGAAAGCTTGTTCGGGTGACAAAGCGGCGCTTGCGCGGGGCGCGGGCGCGTGCTGAACCTGCGGCGGATCCATGGGGGACATCATGCGGGTTTTCATCAATGGCTTTGGCCGGATCGGCCGCTCGGTTCTGCGTGCTTGGGCTTCGGACGGGGCCGCATGGCCGGGGCTGGAGGTGGTGGGGATCAATGATATCGCCGCCCCCGAGATGTGCGCGCATCTCTTCGAGTTCGACAGCGTTTTCGGCCCGTGGCGCGGCAGCGTGCAGCTGGAGGGCGGGTCACTTGTCGTCAACGGCAAGGCCATTCCGCTGTTCCGCACGCCGGACCTGTCGGTGCTTGATCTTGCGGGCGTCGATGTGGTGATGGAATGCACCGGGAGGGCCGACCACCCCGAGGTGGCCGCGCGTGGCTTGCGGGCGGGGGCGCGGCGGGTGTTGATTTCCGGCCCGTCAGGCGCGGCGGAGGTCACCGTTGTGCTTGGGGCCAATGACGAGGCGCTGGCGGATCAGAAGATCGTCTCGAATGCTTCTTGCACCACCAATGCGCTGGCCCCGCTGGCCCGCCTGATCGAGCGGGAATGGGGCGTGGTGACCGGGTCGATGACCACGATCCATTGCTATACCGGCAGCCAGCCGACGGTGGATGCACCCGCGGCGGATTACGCACGCAGCCGTGCCGCGGCGCTGTCGATGGTGCCGACCACCACAAGCGCCTCGCGCCTGCTTGATCTGGTCTTGCCGCAAATGGCGGGGCGGATCGAAGGCTCGGCGGTGCGGGTACCGGTGGCGAGCGTGTCTTGTGTCGATCTGTCGGTGATGACCGCGCGTCCGGTGACCGTCGCCGCCGTCAACGCCGCCTTTCATGCGGCAGGCGGGGTGATCGGCGTGACCGACCGCCCGCTGGTTTCGACCGACCTGCGCGCGCGTCCGGAAAGCATCGTGATGGCCACGCCCGAGACGAGGGTGACAGCAGGCGGCCTGCTTCGGGTGTTCGGCTGGTATGACAATGAATGGGGCTTTTCCAACCGCATGCTGGATGTCGCGCTGCGCATGGGGTGACCCGCGCATGGGGGCTCTGCCCCCAAACCCCCGGAGTATTTGAAAAGCAGCAAATTGCATTTGCACCTTCCTGGATACGCCCGCGCGGAGCGCATCCCCCTCAGGGCTTGCGCCGCGGCTTTTCATCTGGCGCCGGGGTCAGCCCGTAGCGGGCTGCAAGCGCCCAGACATGGGCCGGAACCATGTTCTTGAGCCGGGCGGGGTGGGTCCTGCGCAGGTGAAGGATGGTCTCGATCGCCTTCATTTCCACGCGGGCGCGCGCGAATTCGAGGCCCTTGGGGCCAAAGTAGCGTTGCAGGAGGCCGACGAGCGGGCGGAGCAGATCGGGCATGCGGCGCAGCGGCAGGCCGCCTGCGGCGCGGGCGGTGTTGGCGGCGAAGCCCCTGACGGCCGCTTCGCGTCGGCCCGAGGACGCGGGCGGGGCGGTGTGCAGGCGGTCGGCGACAAGGGAGAGCAGGGTCGCCCCGCGCGGATTGCGGGCGATGATCCACTGATCGCCGCTGCCGCCCATGTAGCCGACGGTGATGTCGGCCAGTCTGTTTGTGTAGTCGACGCAGGTTTTGCAGGTCATCGGAAAGAAATCGGCGGGAAGCTTGCTGATGGGCAGTTGCAAGAACGGAATGAGCCGCGGTTTGCGGCCATCGTCAAAGCGCAACTCGACGCGGAAGTCGGCGCGAAATTCCAGATAGCTGATGGCCCCCGGTGCCTCGTCGAGCAGGTCGAGGAACCGGTGGAAATTGGCGGTGCTGGTGTTGTCCGAGCAGGGCGTGCCGATGATGTAGAGCGCCTCGAGCCCCAGCTCCACCTCGAGTGCGCGCAGGGCATAGGTCTGGCAGGGGATGCCGATCATCGCAAGGCGCCTGTGGCCTGCGGCGCGGACTGGTTCCAGGAGGGCCAAGGTGGGCGCCCAGCCCATGCGCATGCCGCGCGCCTGTGCCAGATCGGCGGGGTCGGTGATGAGCGCGGGCAGCGGTTTCCAGCGGTCTTGCGGGTCGGGGACCACGGTGAGCACGGCATCGACCAGCCCGTGTTCGAGCAATGTCGCCGCGAGGGTGGTCGTGATGCCGGTCCACTGCGCGCCGGGGGCGGGCTCTTTCAGGCGGGCGCGCAGCATGGTCTGAGTGACGCCGAAGAAGGCTTCGTCATTGTCGGGGTTGGCGGTACGGCCATGCGTGCGGCGCTCCAGCGCCGGATAATCGGGCGCGATGAACTGGCAGGCGCGCCCGCAGGCGCGGCCGTCGCCCAGACGGGACACGCCGCAATCGGTGCAGAGCCCGGCCCGCGGCGCGCCGGGGAGGGCGGGGGTCTGCGGGCCGGGGCGGGTCTGGTCGAACATGCTGTCTCCTGCGCTGGGGGCAGGATAGAACTGTCAGGAAAAAATGACAGTGCTTTGTCATCTTTTGTCGGCGACTTTTGGAAATGGCGCGTGCTAGCGTGCCGGATATGGAGGGATATCATGGAGATCAGGCGACCGGAGGCAGCGGATTTCGAGGCTTGGTGCGCGCTCTATGCGGGCTATGCCGCGTTTTATCAGGTGACACAGACCGACGAGATGCGGGCGCGCGTCTGGGGATGGATCTGCGATCCGGCGCATGAGGTGGAAGCTCTGGTGGCCAGCAGCGGCGGCCGGCTTCTGGGGCTTGCGCATTTTCGGGCCTTTGCGCGCCCGCTGTCCGCGAGCACGGGCGGATTTCTGGATGATCTGTTTGTCAGCCCCGAGGCGCGCGGCACGGGGGCGGCGGCGGCCCTGATTTCGGGCGTCGCCGACGAGGGACGCCGGCGGGGGTGGAGCGTGATCCGCTGGATCACGGCAGAGAACAATTACCGCGCGCGCGGCCTGTATGACCAGATGGCGCAGCGCACGGTCTGGGTGACATATGACCATAAGCTCTAGCGCGCGGCATCCGCGACCTTTGGCGGATTGACCGACGGGGGCGCCACACTACGCTGAACAGGAGGAGGAGCGCGCGATGACCCTGATTACCAGCCCGCTGGCCGATGTGCCGGTGCGTGACATCTCGATCACCGATTGCCTGTTTGAAGGCCTGGCCGATGCGCCGGACCGTGTCGTGCTGATCGACGGGCCGAGCGGGCGCAGCCTGACCGGGGCGGCGCTGATGGCGCAGGTGCGCAGCCTTGCGGGAGGGTTGACCGAGCGGGGCTTTGGCGCGGGGCAGGTGGTGGCGCTGATGGCGCCCAACATGCCCGAATATGCGGTGGTGTTTCACGCCGTGGCCTATGCGGGTGGCACCATCACCACCCTGAACCCCACCTATACCGCGCCAGAGATCCGCCATCAGCTTACCGATGCGGGTGCGTCCCTGCTTGTCACCATTGCCGATTTCCTGCCGCAGGCGCTTGCCGGGGCCGAGGGCACGGGGGTGCGGCAGGTCGTGGTGATCGGCGGGGCAGAAGGGCATGCCGCGCTGGACGATCTGATGAGCGCGCCACTGACGGCGCAGGTGCCCGTCGATCTGGAGCGTCACATCGTGGTGCTGCCCTATTCCAGCGGCACCACCGGCCTGCCCAAGGGCGTGATGCTGAGCCATCGCAATCTGGTGGTGAATGTCGATCAGGCGCGCGCCGTGATCCGCGTGGTTCCGGCCGAGGTGACGGTGGCCTTCCTGCCGTTTTTTCACATCTATGGCATGAATGTGCTGATGAACATGCATCTGGTGGCGGGGGCGGCGCTGGTGACGATGCCGCGCTTCGATCTGGCGGGCTTTCTGGGCCATGTGCAGCGGCACAAGGTGCGGATGGTGATGGCGGTGCCGCCTGTGGTGCTGGCGATGGCCAAGCATCCGATGGTTGCCGACTATGATGTTTCCAGCCTTGAGATCCTTGTTTCGGCGGCGGCGCCGCTGGGGGCCGAATTGTCGGATGCCTGTGCGGGGCGGCTGAACGCCCGCACCATTCAGGGCTATGGCATGACGGAGTTGAGCCCGATCTCGCATTTCTCGAATGAAGAACATGCCAAGCCCGGGGCGGTCGGCATCACGGTGCCGAACACGCAATGCAAGGTGGTGGACCCGCAGACAGGCAAGGCGCTGCCCATCGGGGAAGAGGGGGAGCTGTGCATCAGGGGGCCACAGGTGATGCAGGGTTATCTGAACAACCCCGAGGCAACCGCGCGCACGATCGATGCCGAAGGCTGGCTGCATACCGGCGATATCGCGGCTTTTGATGCTGATGGCCAGCTTTTCATACGGGACCGCCTGAAGGAGCTGATCAAGGTCAAGGGCTTTCAGGTCGCCCCTGCCGAGGTTGAAGCCGTGCTGCAAACCTGCCCCGGTGTGCTGGATGCCGCCGTGATCGGTGAGGCGGACGAGGCGGCGGGCGAGGTGCCGGTGGCCTTTGTCGTATCGCAGGACGGGGTGAAGGACGAGGCGCGGGCGCAGCAGATCATCGCGTTTCTGCGCGGACATCTGGCTACCTACAAGGTGCCGTCGCGGGTTGAATTCATAGAGGCGGTGCCGAAATCCGCGAGCGGCAAGATTTTGCGGCGGATGTTGCGCAAGACCTGACGGGCCGGTCGCGGCGCGATGCCAAGGCCGGGCTACCCCGGCCTTGGCGTCTGGCGCTATTATTCGCCGGCTTCTTCGGGCAGCAGGAGATTCAGCCCGATGGCGATGGCGGCGGCTGGCAGGAGGCCCGATGTCAGCAGGATTTGCGCCGTCTGGCCCATGTGCTGCAGCGCCTCTGGCACCTGTTGCAGGCCAAGGCTGACCGACAGGGCGGTGGCGAAGATCACCATGTTGCGGCGGTTCCACTTCACTTCCGACAGCATGTTGACCCCTGCGGCGCAGACCATGCCGAACATGACGACAACACCGCCGCCCAGCACGTTGATCGGCACCGTGTTGATGGCCGCCCCGATCTTGGGGACGAGGCCGCAGATGATAAGGAAGATCGCGCCGATGGTAACGACATGGCGGCTCATGAGCCCCGTCATGGCGATGAGGCCGACATTCTGGCTGAAAGAGGTGTTGGGCAGGCCGCCGAATACTCCGGCAATCGCGGTGCCTGCACCATCGGCAAAGGTCGCGCCCTCGATTTCCTTGTCGGTGGCCTCGCGTCCGGCACCGCCCTTGGTGATGCCCGAGACATCGCCGACGGTTTCAATGGCCGAAATGATTGCCATGAAGCACATGCCGATGACGATGGCCGCGTTGAATTCGAAGCCCCAGCGGAAGGGGTTGGGCAGGGCGAAGAGGCCTGCACGCTCGACGGCGACAAAGCTGACCTGACCCAGCATCAGGGCCACGATGTAACCGGCGATGATCCCGACCAGCACCGCCGCCACCGCAAGGAAGCCCCGGACAAAGAACTTGATCGACAGCGTGACAAGGATCACGACCAGCGCCGGTGCCCATTGCGCAAAGCTGCCGAAGCGGATCGTGCTCCAGTCGACGGGGGTGCCATTGGCCTTGGCCTCGGCAATGGCGCGCATGCCGGCTTCCATCGCGGGAACGCCGCCTGCCGCATACTGGATGCCGACCTTGACCAGAGCCAGACCGATCATCAGCACGATCAGGCCGGTGACGAGCGGCGGCAGGGCATAACGGATGCGGCCGATCACGAAGCCAAGGCAGAAATGGAACAGACCGCCAATCATGACGCCCGTCATCAGCCCGCCTAGGCCTGCCGCGCCAAGCCCCGCAACGGCGGGAATCATGATCGGCACAAAGGCGAAAGAGGTTCCCTGCACGATGGGCAGACGCGCGCCGACCGGCCCCATGCCGATGGACTGGAACAGGGTGGCGATGCCTGCGAACAGCATCGACATCTGGATCATGTAGGTCATGTCCGGAAAGCCGAGCGCGCCCTGGTCCGAGCCAAAGCCGATACCGGCCGCGCCGCAGACAATGATCGCGGGGGTGACGTTCGAGACGAACATCGCCAGCACATGCTGGATCCCCAGCGGAACGGCCCGCCCGAGCGGCGGCATGTAGTCGGGGTCGCGCATCTGCTGCGCGGTTCCCAAAGCGGAACTTGTCATGGTGTGGTCCTCTCCCTCGGGCATCTTTTTCACCCTCTGCGCTGCCCGGATGCAGAGGGGTTAGCTGCGCCCCCTCCTCAGGGTGCGAGAACCGTCCAGCTTTCGCTGTAGCGGTGTTCCTCCAGATTGGCGGTGGGACCGATCCGGTCTACCACCGCAAACAGGCCGGGGGCGTGGAGCGGGGTCAGCACCCCGTGCCAGACGCCGCGATGAAGGTTGATGCCTTGGCTGCCATCGGTCAGAAAGGCGAGCGGCGTCGCCTCCGGCCCCTGCGAGACGATCACCAGAAACGGGTCTGCCGTCATCGGCACAAAGGCCTGGCTGCCGTCTGGGTGGCGCTCGATCAGGTCGAAGGCATAGGGCAGGCTGCGGGGAACCGCCTTGAAGATCGACACTCCGGCCCGGCCATCGGGGCCGAAATCGAGCTTTGCGCGGTCATGGTGGCGCTGGCAAAGCCCTGCATTGATAAGACGGAAATCGCCGCTGGCCTCCAGCACATCGCCAAAGGGCGCGAAGGCGGTGGCGGTAAGGGGCTGGGCAATGATCTGCGGCATCTGTGGCACCTGTGGCTTGCGGCGGGCCGGGGGCTTTGCCTCCCGGCCCCCCTTCGGGGTCGTCAGGAACGGATCGGGGATCAGCGCAGCGCGCCAAAGCCGCCCGGGCCGCGCAGTTTGGCGTGCCGGTTCACGTCCTTGTAGAGCAGATAGCGGAAGGGGCCGGGGCCGGCGGCATAGCAGGCCTGCGGGCAATAGGCGCGCAGCCACATGAAATCGCCCGCCTCCACCTCGACCCAGTCCTGATTGAGTTTGTAGACGGCCTTGCCCTGAAGCACATAAAGCCCGTGCTCCATCACATGGGTTTCCTCGAACGGGATGGTGCCGCCGGGCTGGAAGGTGACGATGTTCACATGGGCATCGTGGCGCAGATCGGCGGGGTCGGCAAAGCGCGTGGTTCCCCAAGCGCCATTGGTGTCGGGCATCAGGCTGAGCGGCACATCCCGCTCGTTGATGAGGATGGGATCGGGACGGTCGAGGCCGGGGGCCGGTTCGTAAAGCTTGCGCAACCAGTGGAAGCGCGCGGGCGTGCCGCCTTCGGCGAGCAGTGTCCAGCGGGTGCCGGCAGGGATATAGGCATAGCTGCCCGCTTCCATCTCGTGACCGGTGCCGTCAAGGGTCAGGGTCGCGAGCCCTTGGGTGAAGAACAGCCAGTGTTCGGCCCCGTTCTCGGGGTCGGGCCTGTCGGAGCCGCCGCCGGGTGCGACCTCCATGACATATTGGCTGAAGGTTTCCGAAAAGCCCGACATGGGCCGCGCGATCAGCCAGAGCCGGGTGTCGCGCCAACCGGGCAGGGCGCTGGTCACGATATCGGAAAAGCAACCGCGCGGGATGAAGGCATAGGCGTTGGTGAAAACCGCGCGCTGGGTCATCAGGTTTGTCTGCGGCGGCAGGCCGCCGGTGGGGGCGTAATACTGGGTCATGGCAAAAGGTCTTTCAGCCGCAGTTCGGCGATGCGTTCCACTTGTGCGCAGGCGGTGGCGAATTCGGTTTCGGTGTCGTTGCCGATGCGGGCTTCGAAGGCGGCAAGGATGCTGGCCTTGGTGTTGTCCCGCACGGCGATGATGAAGGGGAAGCCGTGCTTGGCGACATAGGTCGCGTTCAGGCGTTCGAACTGCGCCCGCTCGTCGTCGGTGAGCGCATCCAGCGCGGCGCTGGATTGTTCGGCGGTGGACTCGGGGGTCAGCCGTTTGGCGGCGGCGAGTTTGCCTGCCAGATCGGGATGGGCCTGCAGCACGCCCAGTCGTTCGGCGGGGCTGGCGCTGCGGAACATGCGGGCAAGGGCGTTGTGCAGCCCCGCCGCGCTGTCATGGGCTGGCCCGAGTTCAAGCGAATGCGCGCGCTCGGCGATCCACGGCGAGTGTTCGAAGATGCTGCCGAAGCGCGCGACAAAGCGGTCGCGGTCCATCTGGCTGGGCCGTTCGCGCCGCTGATGCGGATGGGTCTTGGCCCAATGTTCGGCAATGTCGATGCGGCGGGGGAACCAGACGCCCTCATGCCCCTGCGCATAGTCGAGAAAGCGTTTCAGCCCCGCGATCTTGCCCGGACGACCGATCAGGCGGCAATGCAGGCCGATCGAGAACATCTTGGCCGCGCCTGCCTGACCTTCGGCATAGAGCGTGTCGAAGCTGTCCTTGAGATACTGGAAGAACTGCTCTCCGGTGATGTAGCCCGGCGCGGTGGCAAAGCGCATGTCATTGGCTTCGAGGGTATAGGGGATGACCAGCTGGTCATGGTCGCCGACTTCCAGCCAATAGGGCAGATCATCGTCATAGGTGTCCGAAATCCACGCAAGGCGATGCGTCTGCGCGGTCAGCCGCACCGTGTTCATGCTGCAGCGTCCGGTATACCAGCCCTGCGGCGGGCTGCCGACCACTTCGGTGTGCAGGCGGAACGATTCCCCGATCTGGGCGGCTTCCTCGGCCTCTGGCATATCTCGGTGGTCGACCCATTTCAGCCCGTGGCTGGCGATCTCCCAGCCTGCCGCCTTCATGGCCGCCACCTGTTCGGGGTTGCGGGCAAGTGCAGAGGTGACGCCGTAGATGGTCACGGGAATGTCGCGTTCGGTGAACAGGCGGTGCAGGCGCCAGAAACCGGCACGCGCGCCATAGTCATAGATCGATTCCATGTTCCAGTGCCGCATGCCCGGCCAGGGGGCGGCTCCGGCGATATCGGACAGAAAGGCCTCGGACTGGGCATCCCCGTGCAACAGGTTGTTCTCGCCGCCTTCTTCATAGTTGAGCACGACAGAAATGGCGATCCTTGCGCCACCGGGCCATTTTGCATCGGGGGCATCGGGGCCGTGGCCGCGAAAATCTCGGGGGTATCTGTTCACCTGCGAACCCTCACTTTCAAGCGTTGCCGCAAGATAGGCCGGAAATATGCGGGATTTTTTCAAGAAATTCGTGAAAGACATATCCGGTGATGACATGGTCGCATCGGACGCGCTTTCGTGCTGTGATAAGAGGCAGAACAGATCAAGGAGTGGGCGATGGGGCGGCTTTCGACGCATGTGCTGGACACGGCACTTGGCAAACCGGCGGCAGGGGTGAAAATCCGGCTTTATCGGGTCAGCGGGGACACCCACGAGAAGATTGCCGAGGTTGTGACCAACAGTGATGGCCGCACCGATGCCCCGCTTCTGGCCGGTGATGCGCTGCAGGCCGGAACGTATGAGCTGCTGTTCTTCGCGGGGGATTATCTGCGGGCGACGGGGCAGGCATCTGGTGATGTGTTGTTTTTGAACGAAATTCCCATCCGTTTCGGGGTGCCCGATGCCGCGCAGCACTATCATGTGCCGTTGCTGATCTCTCCCTTCGCCTATTCGACCTATCGGGGCAGTTGACCCGCTCGGGGCAACGCTGCCGCAAACCTTGTCTTGCGCTTCTGCCGAGAAAGCGGTTTTGTCTTGCGACAAGTAAAACGCCTTTCCGGGAGAATGAGATGTTCAGGACCAAGGTATTGATGACGGCGCCGGTCATGGCGTTCTTGATGTGCGGCACCGCCCATGCGGCCCTGACGGTCGATCAGGTCTGGGCCGATTTGCAGGCTGCGGCGACAGCGGGCGGCATGACGATCACCGTCGCCACCGAAGTGCCGGGGGACCGCGAGTTGACGCTGAACGGGGTCAGCATCGCGCCGACCGGCGCGGCGGCGGTTGCCACGATTTCGGAGCTTGCCATTGTCGAGCAGGAAGACGGCAGCGTGGCGTTCTTCCCCGGCGAGATCAAGCTGCTGAACACCGGACCGGCGAATGTGGTCATCAGCCATGAGGAACTGTCGGTCAGCGCCTTCGAGGATGCGGGTGGTCTGGGCTATGGCATCGATGCGGACAGTCTGAAAGCGGTTGTGAACATTGATGACGGCGCCAGCAGCTTTGCAGGCACTTTCGATCTGATCTCGGTCGGCGGGCGCTATACACGGGGTCTCGACGCGCTGGGCGTGGACATGTCGGCCGAGCGGTTGGCCTATGACATCAAGCAGGTCGATCCGGCGATCGGGGTCGACAGCACCCAGATCAGCGAGACCGCCGATCTGGTCCTGAGCGGGGAAATCACGCTGCCGGACGGGATCGACCTGACCGCCTTGCAGGACAGTGCAGGCTTCATCGCGGCAGTGCGTGCCGGCCTTGGCCTTGACTTCGAAGCGTCGCAGGGCGTCTCCAAGGGGGAGATGGTTGAAAACAATGCAGCGATGCCCCTGAGTGTCGTCTTCACCACCGAGCCCGGGGTGACGACGCTGACGGCGAATGCCGAGGAAGTTGCGATGTCGACCAGCGTCGAGGGGATGGAGTTTTCCCTGCGCCCGCCGATGCTGCCTATGCCCGTCAATGCCACGTCTGGCGCGTTTGTGCTGGGCCTCGGCTTGCCCACGGTGACCGGGGATGAGGCTGGCGATTACGGATTTGAGCTGAAGCTGGAAAATCTGGAGTTCGACGAGGCTGCGTGGGGCATGGTTGATCCGTCCGCCGTGCTGGAGCGTGGCCCGCTGGATGTCGCGCTGGACCTTGGCGGCAAGGCAAAGATCGACATGCTGGACCTGATGGCGGCGGGTGAAACCGGCACGCCGCCTGCCACCATGCCGGAATTGCAGTCGCTCGACATCCGCACGCTGGCGATCAAGGCTTTGGGCGCCGCGGCGACGGGAAGCGGGGCCTTCACCTTTGACAATTCGATGGTGGCTATGGGGGGCCCGCCGCTGCCCGTCGGCACCGCCGATGTGCGCCTCGAAGGGGGCAACAAGGTGATTGACGCGCTGATCAAACTGGGCGTGATGACCGAGGAAGACGCGATGGGCGCGCGCATGATGATGGCCATGTTCGGCCAGCCTGCGGGCGATGATGTGCTGACCTCCAAGATCGAAGCGCGCGAGGGCGGCTCGATCTTTGTGAACGGCCAGCAGATCCAGTAAGCGGCCCGACCCACATGAGACGCCCGCGCCACCCGGCGCGGGCGTCTTGCGTCTGTGTCAGCCGTCGATGGCGCGGCGCAGTTCGTCCTTCATCCGCGCGGCCATGTAATCGGTGAACAGCCGCACCTTCGGGTCTTTGAGCCGCCGGTGCTGGCTGAGGCTGGACAGCTGCACCGCAAGCGGCGGGGTGGCGACCGCCACCGGTACCAGCGCGCCCGAGCGCAGATGCTCGGCAACCTCGAACTGCGGTTTCATCACGATGCCCCGCCCGCTGAGCGCCCAATGCGTCAGCACATCGCCATCATCCGACTCATAGGGACCGGTGATTTCGAACCGTCGCGGGCCATCGGGGGTGGTCAGGGTCCACTGGAACTCTTTCGCCCCCGGATAGCGCAGGTTCAGGCAATCGTGCCGGTCGCGCACAAGCGCTGCCCCGTCCTCGGGCATGCCGCGCCGTGCTATGTAATCCGGGGCCGCGCAAAGCACCCGCTGGCAGTCGGCGATCAGCCGCACCTTGAGCGTGCTGTCGTCCAGAATCCCGAGGTGAAAGGCCACGTCGATGCCTTCGCTGACAACATCGACCCCCCGGTCAGACAGGCGCAGGCGCACATCGATCAGCGGGTAAAGGTCTTTGAAGGCCGGAACATGCGGCGCGATGAAGCGCCGCCCGATGCCGAGGGGCGCGGCAACGAATATGGTGCCGCGCGGATTCTGGGTGACATCCATCACCGCCGCCTCGGCGTCCTCGATCGCCTCGAGTATTCGCACCGCGCCTTCGTAAAAGATGCGGCCATTCTCGGTGGGTTGCAGGCTGCGCGTGGTGCGGTTGAAGAGGCGCACGCCCAGATGCTTTTCCAGTTCCGAGATTCGCGCCGAAGCAACCGCCGGAGAAGTGCGCTGGTCGCGGGCCGCGCCACTCATGCTGCCCAATTCATAGACACGGACAAACATGCGGATGGTGTTGACGTAGGACATCTGGGCGCATCCCATTATATCGCAGGATTTGAAAGTGATCCGGCATTTCTTTGGATTAACAGAAGATACCCCGCCGGTATAGCGTTTCGCAAAGGCAATCAGGGGAGCGCGCGATGTATGATCTGGCGGTGATGTGGGAATGGGTCGAGATTGGCGTGCGCTGGTTGCATGTGATCACGGCCATCGCATGGATCGGGTCCTCGTTCTATTTCGTGGCGCTTGACCTTGGCCTGCGCAAGACCCCGAGCCTGCCACCGCTGGCGCATGGCGAGGAGTGGCAGGTGCATGGCGGCGGCTTCTATCACATCCAGAAATATCTGGTTGCCCCCGCGATGATGCCCGAGCACCTGACATGGTTCAAATGGGAGAGCTATGCGACGTGGCTTTCGGGTTTCGCCATGCTGGTGCTGGTCTATTACCTTGGCGCCGAGATGTTCCTGATTGATCCGCAGGTGATGGATCTGGCCGTGTGGCAGGCGGTGGCGATTTCCCTGGCCTCGCTTGCCTTTGGCTGGCTGGCCTACAACACCCTGTGCCGTGTGTTCGTGAATGCCGATCAGACCGTGCTGATGGTGGCGCTGTTCGCGGTGCTGGTGGGGATGTCGTGGTTCTACACGCAGGTGTTTTCGGGCCGTGCCGCCCTGCTGCATCTGGGGGCCTTCACCGCCACCATCATGAGCGCGAATGTGTTCATGATCATCATGCCGAACCAGCGGATCGTGGTGGCCGACCTGAAGGCGGGGCGCACACCGGATGCCAAATACGGCAAGATCGCCAAGCAGCGCAGCACGCATAACAATTACCTGACGCTGCCGGTGCTGTTCCTGATGCTGTCGAACCATTACCCGCTGGTTTTCGCGACGCAATATAACTGGATCATCGCCAGCCTCGTGTTCCTGATGGGGGTGACGATCCGTCATTGGTTCAACACCAAGCACGCCCGCAAGGGGAACCCGCACTGGACATGGGGGCTGACCGCCATCCTGTTTCTGGTGATCGCGTGGCTGTCGACCGCACCGCTGCGCACCGTGCCGGAGCCCGAAGCCGCACTGTCGGGCGCGGCCTTGCGCCATGCCTCGGCTGCCGGTTTCGATGAGGTGGTCGGCATCGTGCAGGGGCGGTGCAGCATGTGCCATGCCGCCGAGCCGAACTGGGAAGGCATGGTCTGGCCGCCCAAGGGCGTGGTGCTGGAAACCGAGGCGCAGATCGCGCATGAGGCGCGGCGCATCTACCTTCAGGCGGGCGTCAGCCATGCGATGCCGCCCGGCAACCTGAGCTATATGGAGCCCGAGGAACGTCTTGCGATTATCCGCTGGTTCCGCGCGGCGGGTCTTGGCGGCATCGAAGGCTAGGCCGCGGCAAGCAAAAAGGGCCGGTGCAGCACCGGCCCTTTTGCGCCACATGCGGCGGGCGTCAGCCTTCGAGGCAGGCTACGATGTTGGTGGCAAGCGCGCGCATCAACGCATCATAGGCATCGGGGCCGGGTTCGATGGTGCTGCCTTCGGGGTCAAGTGCCGCGCCGATGCGGGCAGTGGTGCCATCGGCCATCTGCACCACAAGCGCGGGGTCGTGCTGCGCCTCGGGGAAGAGGCAAAGCCCGTCTTCGGCAGCGACGGTTTGCGACAATTCGCGAAGCCGTGCCGCGCCGGGTGAGCTTGCATCGCCAAGGGCCACCGTGCCCGCGACGTTCAGCCCGTAATGGCTGGCAAAATAGCCATAGGCATCATGGTAGACCACAAAGGGCTGGCCCGCGACGGGGGTCAGCAGCGCGGAAAGCTCTGCATCCAGCGCGTCTATGCGTGCCTGCGCGGCGGCGGCGTTTGCCTGATAGGTGGCGGCATTCTCGGGGTCCAGCCGCGCCAATTCGGCGGCAATGGCGCCCACCCAGACCTTGGCATTCGCCGGGTCCAGCCATGCATGCGGGTCCAACCCGCTGTGCGCGTGGTCGCCATGATCTGCATGATCGTGACCGGCGTGGTCGTGACCTGCATGATCGTGCTCTGCATGATCGTGACCGGCGTGGTCATGATCATGGCCATGATCCTCCGCCTTTGCCTCCTGCGCATGATCGTGGTCGTGTTCCGCGTGGTCATGCCCTTCGTGTTTCCCTGCGGCCTTTTCCTCGGCATGGCCGTGGTCATGGCCTTCGGCTTCGTGCGCATGGTCGTGTCCGCCGGTCTCGCCGTAGTTCTGCCGGAAGGTGCCCTCTGACGCCAGCAGCGCAAGGCGCGGCACATCGGGTGACAGCCCGTTCAGGGCGCGCTCCATCCACGGGGTCAGTTCCGGCCCGATCCAGATCACCAGTCCGGCATCGGCAAGACTTGCGGCCTGACTGGGGCGCATCTGGTAGCTGTGGGCATTGGCCCCACGGTCGAGCAGAAGTTCCGGCTGCCCCAGATCGCCCATGACCTGCGCCGCGATGGCGTGGACAGGCGGAACATCGGTGACGACGCGCGGCACCTCGGCAAGGGCGGGCAGGGCGGTGCTGGCCAAAAGGAAGGATATGATATAACGCATCGTATGGGCCTTTCTGAACGTCTCTGCTGGCCTTATGTATGTTATATCATAACTGGTCAACCCATGAGGAGGCTGCTATGCCGCATGACCACGCGCCCGGCGATCCGCATCGGGACGGCGACACGGCGGGCGAGTGCCCCGGCTGCGCCGCGCCCGATCTGGCCTTTGCCCGTCATGACCACGCCCATTGTGCCGCCGACGTGCTGGCGCGCGCCGATGCGCTGGCGGCAGGTTCGGGTGCGCGGATGACTCCGGTGCGCCGCCGCGTGCTGGAGATCCTGCTGGAGAACCACAAGGCG
The DNA here is from genome assembly GCF_010915705.1 of Pseudotabrizicola algicola. Classification (GTDB taxonomy): domain Bacteria; phylum Pseudomonadota; class Alphaproteobacteria; order Rhodobacterales; family Rhodobacteraceae; genus Pseudotabrizicola; species Pseudotabrizicola algicola. The sequence continues at coordinate 37,573 of NZ_JAAIKE010000002.1, read as the reverse complement.
ATGGGGGCCTATGACGTGCTGCAGCGACTGGCGGCAGACGGGTTCGGCAACCAGCCGCCGGTGGCCTATCGGGCGCTGGAGTTTCTGGTCGAGCAGGGGTTTGCGCATCGCATCCGCCGCCTGAACGCCTTTGCCGCCTGCATGCATCCCGGCGAGCCACATGCGCCTGCCTTCCTGATCTGCAAATCCTGCGACACGGTTGCCGAAGCGCCGGCAGCCACGGTGCGGGCTGCGCTTGATCGCGCTGCCGACGCCGTGGGGTTCGTGATTGAACGCTCGAACATCGAGGCTCTGGGTCTTTGTCCCGCCTGCCGGGATGCCGCGCCATGACGCTGATCGCGGCCGATCACCTGTGCGTGCGCTTTGGCGGCAGCGAGGTGCTGCATGACGTGTCCATCGCCGTGCAACCCGGCGAGATCGTCACCATCGTCGGCCCGAACGGGTCGGGCAAATCGACGCTGCTGCGCGCGCTGCTTGGCATCGTGCCAGCCGCGCAGGGCAGGGTGCAGCGCGCGCCGGGTCTGCGCATCGGCTATGTGCCGCAGCGGCTGGCGCTGGATCGCAGCCTGCCGATGACGGTGCGGCGCTTCCTGTCCTTGCCGGTGCGCGTGAGCGATGCCGCCGCCAGTCAGGCGCTTGCCCGTGTCGGGGTTCCCGCTGTGGCACAGATGCAGATGTCGAGCCTTTCGGGCGGCCAGTTGCAGCGTGTGCTGCTGGCGCGCGCCCTGCTGTCCGACCCGCAGCTTCTGGTGCTGGACGAGCCGACACAGGGGCTGGATCAGCCGGGCGAGGCGGGTTTCTACCAGTTGATCGAGGATGTGCGGGCGCAAAGCGGTGTGGCGGTGCTGATGGTCAGCCATGATCTGCATGTGGTGATGGCCGCGAGTGACCGTGTGGTCTGTCTCAACGGCCATGTCTGCTGCGAAGGCACCCCGCATGTGGTGTCTTCGGCACCAGAGTATCGTGCCCTGTTCGGCCTTGGCACCAAGGGCGCGCTCGCGCTTTATCAGCATGTGCATGACCATGACCACGGCCATGACCACGCGCATGCCCATCCCCACTCCCATGCTCATGACCATAGCCATGCTTGATGATTTTCTGACCCGCGCCGCCTTGGCGGGTGTGGGCCTGTCGCTGGCCACGGGGCCTTTGGGGTCTTTCGTGGTCTGGCGGCGCATGGCCTATTTTGGCGATGCTACGGCACATGCCGCAATTCTGGGGGTGGCTTTGGCCTTGGCCAGTGATCTGCCGATCGGATTTGGCATCATGGTTGTGGCTCTGGCGATGGCGGTGACCGTTGCTACCTTGGCCGCAAAGGGCTGGGCGATGGACACCACTCTGGGGGTGCTGGCCCATTCGGCGCTGGCCTTCGGTCTGGTGGCGGTGTCTTTCGTGCCGGGGGTGCGCACCGATCTGTCGGCGTGGTTGTTCGGCGATATCCTTGCGGTCAGCCGGGGCGATCTGGCCTTTGTCTGGGGCGGGGCGATCGTGGTTCTGGGCCTGCTGGCATGGCGCTGGCAGGCGCTCTTGACCGCGACGCTGAACGAAGATCTTGCCCATGCCAGCGGCCTGAACCCGGATCGGGAGCGTCTGGCGCTGACGGTTGCCCTGGCCATCGTGGTTGCGGTCGCGATCAAGGTTGTCGGGGCGCTGCTGATTGCGGCGATGTTGATTATCCCTGCGGCCGCCGCGCGCAGTCTGTCCCGCACGCCGGAAGCGATGGCGGTTTTTGCCATCGGCATCGGGGCGGTGTCGGCCTTGGGCGGGCTTTACCTGTCGCTCTGGCAAGACACGCCCGCCGGTCCGTCCATCATTGTGATCGCTGCGGGCATTTTCGCGGTGACCGCCGCCTTGTCGCGTCCGCGCGCATGAAAAACGGGGTGGCTTGCGCCACCCCGTTCCTTACGCATCGCGTAAACTGCCAGAGATCAGCCCTGATATTCGGGCAGCGTTTCCAGCTGGTCTTGGGTCATCGACACGCGGAAGTGGTCGACGGTGCCATCGGCATTGCGCACGGTGGTCAGAGCGTCGGAACCAAGCGCCACGCGCTTTTCACCGATCCCGAGGAAGCCGCCGACGTCGACAATCGCGCCTTCGATGGCGCCATTGGCACCGATCGCCACTGCGCTGACTTCACCGATGTCTTCGTCGTTGACGCCAACCACACGCTTACCGATCAGGTCGGTCTCCGTCATGGTGGACAGATCGGCCATTTCGGCGTTGTTGGTCATTGCGCCATCGGTCATGGTGCCGTCTGCAACCACGCCGCCGGTGGTGCCAACGGTGCCGTCAGCCGGAGCAGTGGTCGCCGCGCCATCCGCCGGAGCGGTTGCCGCCATGCCGTCCGTGGCGGGGGCCACAGGTGCGGTGCCATCGGCAGCCATGCCGGTGGTGTTGTTCACGCCGGTGTTGGTGGCGGTGGCTTCGAAGACCATGTTCTCGTCGAATTCCGGAGCGCCTTCCAGCTCGGCCTTGGTGCCGTGGAACACGATGAAATAGTCATCGGGGCTGTTCGAATCCGGCACCATCACCAGATTTGCCATCGACAGGGCCACGGTTTTCTCACCGATCCCGAGGAAGCCGCCGAAATCGACCAGCACTGCCTCTGCGTCACCGCTCAGCGAAATGATGAGGTCGGAGATTTCACCGGCATCGTCCCATTCGGTGTCTGCAACGGCGATGGCATCAACCGACATCGTCGAGGTGTCCTGCTCGGTCACATACACACGCTTGCCGATGAAGTCAGAGGCGCGCACGCCGCGCTCGATGCCTGCCAGATACGGCGAGTTCATCGCCATGTTGCCCTGTGCCATGGTGTCCTGCGTGGTGGCCATGTTGCCATCTGCGGGCATCGGAGCGGTGGCGTCCTGAGCGAATGCGGGCATCGCCAGAGCCATAACCAGTGCGGAAGTTCCAAAAAGCTTTTTCATGGTCGTCTCCTGTTCTTGCGAAGACAGCAGGGGGAGGGCGAAATCTTCCGTCTCACTCTGCCGTCGGTATGAACAACAAACCCCCCGCATCGACTTACGTTCCAAAAATGGGGGTGTTTTTGTTTTCAACCGGAGGCGGAACTTTTTGCCGCAACGCCAGTTTAATACGCGCGAAATTACGCCCGCATCGCAGGGCGCGCAGCCAAGGTTCGGGCCGCCTTTTGCCGTGGCTTGCGTGCAGCCTTCGTGCTGGGATCACAGGCCCGCACCCCCTGCGCTGCGCTGTCGCCTCCAATACCGCCGCCGATGTCGTTTTCGTCTGCCAAAGGTCGGGGGATATTGTCCGCCTTCGTGCCGATCAGGCATTTATGGCACAAACGCCAATCCCGGAGAGCGCCAATGAAAACGCATGTCAAAGCCCTTGTTGTCGGTGGCGGAGCCGTCGGAAACGGGATCGCCTACCATCTGGCAAAGGCGGGGTGGGATACGATGCTGGTGGAGCGTGACGAGCTGACCGCCGGTTCGACATGGCACGCGGCAGGGCTGCTGCCGCTGTTCAACATGAGCTATGCGACCACGCATATCCACAAATACTCGGTCGATTTCTACAAGTCGCTGGAGGCCGAAACCGGCCTGAACGCAGGTTTTGCTGTGGTGGGCAACCTGCGGATGGCGCAGCGGCAAGAGCGGATGGACGAATACATGCTCTATTCCTCGGTGGCCGAAACCGCCGGAGTCTATCATGAATTCCTGACGCCCAAGGAAATGAAGGACCGCTGGCCGCTTCTGCGCACCGAAGACCTTGTCGGCGCGCTGTATCATCCGCAGGACGGTTACATCAATCCGGCCGACGTGACGCAGGCTATGGCCAAGGGCGCGCGCCAGCTGGGTGCGACGATCGAGCGGAAGATTCAGGTTAACGGGTACCGCTGGACGGGCTCGGAATGGATCGTCACCTGCGCGCGGATGGTGGAACAGGGCGGCAATCTTGTTGCCTCGGATGAAACCTTCGAGATTCGTGCCGAGCATGTGGTGACGGCAACGGGCAACCATGCGCAGCGCACCGCGCGTCTCTTGGGCGTGAAGATTCCGGCCATTCCGGTCGAGCACCAGTATATCGTCACCGAACCCGATCCGGCGCTGGTCGCATGGCGCAAGGCCGGCAACCCCGAGCACCCTGTCCTGCGCGACGCCGATGCCAAATGGTATGTGCGCGAAGAGCGTGGCGGCTGGATCCTTGGCCCTTATGAGCGCAACGCACCCGCCCGCTTCCTCTATGACGTGCCGGAATCGTTCCGCGCAGACCTGTTCCCGCTGGATCTGGAACGGATCGAAGGCGAATACATGTCGATGATCCATCGCCTGCCGTCCTCGGAAACCGTCGGCCTCAAGGATGATTTCAACGGCCCGATCTGCTATACGCCCGATGGCAACCCGCTGGTCGGTCCCGTTCCGGGACTGCGCAACATGTGGATCGCCGAAGGCTTCAGCTTTGGCATCACCGCGGCGGGTGGCACGGGCTATTACCTTGCGCAGATGATGACGCAGGGCGAGGCCGAGATCGATATGGCCTCCCTCGACCCGCGCCGTTATGGCCAGTGGATGACGACGGAGTATGCGGCGCGCAAGAACGAGGAATGCTACGAGCATGTCTTCATCCTGCACCACCCCGATGAAGAACGCGAAGCCTGCCGCCCCCTGCGCACGGCACCGGTCTATGACCGGCAGAAGGCGCTTGGCGCGCAGTTCGGGCAGGTGAACGGCTGGGAGCGCCCGATCTATTACGGGCCGAAGGATGCGCCCGAGGATTTTGACCACAACACCCGCAGCTTCCGGCGCGGGGGGTGGTGGCAGTATGCCGTGGAAGAGGCAAAAGCCATCCGCGAGACTGCCGGTCTGATCGACGCGACCGCCTTTACCAAGCATCTGGTCCGTGGTCCGGGTGCAACCAAGTTCCTCGACTGGCTGACCTGCAACAAGCTGCCTGCCGTGGGCCGCATCAACCTGACCTATGCGCTGACCCCCAACGGCACAACGCGCACCGAATACACCATCGTGCGGCTGGCGCAGGATGAGTATTACTGCGTCTCGGCGGGGGCGTGGACAGATTATGACGGCGATTTCCTGCGCAAATGCGCCGAGGACAAGGCGCCGGAGTTCGGCCATATCGACATCCACGACGTGACAACACAATGGGGCGTCTTTGCACTGGCCGGCCCCAACGCCCGCAAGATCCTGCAAGAGATCGTCAAAGACGCGAACCCTGAAACCGTGCTTTCCAACAAGCGTTTCCCGTGGCTGTCGATGCGCAACATCGAGCTTGGCATGGTGCCTGTGCGCGCCATCCGTGTGGCCTATACGGGCGAACTTGGCTGGGAGTTGCACCATCCCATCGAGATGCAGCGTCACCTGTGGGAGCTTTTGCTCAAGGCAGGCGAAAAGCATGGCATGAAACTGGTGGGCGCACGGGCGCAGAACTGGCTGCGTCAGGAAAAATCCTATCGCGCCTTTGGCAATGAACTGGGCCGCGACGCCACCCCGCTCGAGGCCGCGCTGGACCGCTTTGTCGATCTGAGCAAGGATTTTCAGGGCAAAGAGGCGATGCTGGCCACCGGCATCCGGTCCAAATGCTGCACCCTGCTGATCGACGGACCGGCGGATGCCGATCCTTGGGGCAAGGAAGCGATCTTGCTGAACGGCGAGAAGGTCGGGCGGCTGACCTCGGGCGGCTATTCGGTGGCCTTTGGCAAGCAGATCGGCATGGGCTATGTGCGCCCGGAACTGGCCGAGGTCGGCACCAAGCTCAAGGTCAAGATGTTGCGGCAGGAATGGGATGCGGTGGTTGTGGAAGACAGCCCGTTCGATCCGACGAACGCACGCATCCGCATCGACGGGTGAAGCGGTGGCCGGGGCGCATGGCCCCGGCCCTGACCACGCCTGGGGCCTATCGGGTGCGCCGCGCGAGCCACGCGCGCCACTCTGCCGGCGAGCCTGCAAAGACATTCAGATCGCCATCTCCCGGCTTGCCCGGAATTTGTCCGGTTCCGGAATACTGCCAGAAGGTCCAGCGGGTGCCGGGATAGACCTGTGACGGGTGACCTGCCACCGACCGCAGCCAGAATTCGACCCCACGCAAGCGCCAGAGTTCGCGATCCTTGAAGATATCGGGGCTGACGTAGACGATCGGCATCTGCCCGTAATGCCGCGCGACCATGTCGATAAAGGTCTGTGCCTCGGCCAGAAGCTCTGCCTGCGGCGGGCGGCGGGTGCAGGTCGGCGAAAACGGGGTCCATTCCAGATCGAGCACCGGCGGCAAGGCCCCTGTGGCGCGCGGTACCTGCCGGATGTAGTTTTGCGCCTGAGCCCGACCTGTCGCGCAATGATACCAGAAATGATAGGCCCCCGTGGCCACTCCCGCCGCCCGCGCACCATCCCAATGTTGCCGGAACATCGGATCGGTATCATCCGCCCCTTCCGTGGCTTTCACAAAGGTGAAGTTCACCCCGTTTGCCCGCGCCAGGGCCCAATCCACCGGCGGCTGATAGCGCGAGGTGTCGGTGCCATGCACGGCATAGGCCGAGGGAGCGCGCCCGTCCCACGGATGCGGCTTGCGGTCGCCAAAATTGGGAGCAGTGACAACGCCCATCGGCAGGCTGGTCGCAGCAGCGTTTGGCAAGGGGGCACGGCCTTGCGGGGCGGGGCTGCCGCAGGCGGCGAGCCCGAGCATCAGGCAAAGCGGCAAGGCGCGGGAAAGGAGGGGGAAAGGCTTGTCGGTCATGTCCGGACCGTGCCGCAAAACGCTTCCCCTGTCACCCGTTTGCGGCGCTCTTGCCGCAGCCTTTCGGCGGGGCTCCGCCGGTTCAGGCGGGGGCGGCCAGTTCGTCCCAGCAGGCTAGCGCGTGGGCGGCATACATCAGTGCCGGACCGCCGCCCATCTGGATGCACATTTCCAGAACGCCGCCAAGCTCGTCGCGGCTGGCGCCGGCTTTCATCAGCGCCTCGACATGAAAGGTGATGCACGGCTCGCAGCGCTGGGTGATCGCGATGGCAAGCGCGACGTATTCCTTTTCTTTCACCGCAAGCGGCCCGCTGTCCTTTACCGTCTTTGACAAGTCGGCAAAGGCGGCGGTGGTTTGCGGGATCAGTTTGTTCATGCTGCGCAACTCGCTGCGCATCGCGGTGATCTTGCTTCGATAGGTCATGCTGCAGTCCTTTCCGGCCTATGCGCGAGGCATGCCACGCCGCAGAACGGGCGACCTTGATCTGGGTCAAGTTACATTCAGTAGTGTGAATGTTACTCGAGGCGCGCCGGAGACAGGGCTTGCACCAGTGCCGGGGGCAAGTCTGGCCTGCGGCCAAGGATCAGGTCGGCGGCGAGCGTGCTGGCGGCGGGGCAAGACTGAAAGCCTTGGCCTCCCTGTCCTGCCAGCCAGAAGAAGGTTGGCTCCCGCTTGTCGGCCCCGATCACCAGCGAACGGTCGGGGGCAAAGGTGCGCAGACCGGCCCAGCTTGACAACAGACGGGTCACGGGTTCGGTCACCATCGACTCATACCGCGCCAGACCTTCGGCAAGCACCATGTCATCGGCCCATGCGTCATGGGGCTCTGCCGCGTCTTCCTCGGCCGGAGAGACGATCAGCGCACCGGCGTCAGGTTTGGCATACCATGCCTCTCCCGCGCCAAAGATCATCGGCCAGCGGGACGTGTCGTGCCCCGCCGGCGCAGGAATGCGCGCCATCGATCGCCGATAGGGGGTGAACCCCAGCGGCACCACCCCCGCCAGAGCGGCGATCTGATCGACCCATGCTCCGGCGGCATTGACGATGATCCCCGCGCTGACCGGCCCCTGCGCGGTGTTCAGGTGCCAGATTGCCCCGTCGCGGCGGATCGCGCTGACCGCTGCGCGCGTCAGCACTGTGGCCCCCGCCGCTCGTGCTTCGCGGGCGAACCCTTGCAACAACAGGTCAGTGTCAATGTCCCAGGCCTGAGATGACCAGGCGGCCTGCGTGATGCGGTCAAGGTTCAGGATCGGCACCATGGCCTGCGCCTCGGCCAGCGAGATCGGGTCCAGCGCCATTGGCGCAGACTCGCTGGCAAAGGCCGCCTCGTCACCTGCGCCGCCCACCATCATCAGGCCGCGCGGCGACAAGATGCCCGGCGTGGTCTGAAAGAAGGTCTCGGAGGCAAGGGAAAGCTCTACAACCGCCGGACTGCCGTAACGCGGTTCGAACAGCGCGGCGGACCGGCTGGAGGCATGATGCGCAAGGCTGGCCTCGGCTTCGAGCAGGATCACCGAGGCATGGGGGGCAAGGCGCGCTGCCAGTGAAACGCCGGCAATACCGCCCCCGATGATCGCCACATCCGCCTGCATCCTGCATCCCCGCCTTGATTTGCCGTTGCAAGACAAGGATCACGCGGCGGCGTGTTCTGCAAGACAGGCCGCCCTGTTCCAACGCAAAAGGCCCGCGCGTGGCGCGGGCCTTTCGTTTGGCAGATCAGAAGATCACTTCGGGATATCGCCCGAGATGCCTTCGACATAGAAGTTCATGCCCAGCAGATCGCCGTCGGGAGCAACCGCGCCTTCGGCCAGCCAGACAGAGCCGTCCTGCTTGTTGATCGGTCCGGTGAAGGGATGATAGGTGCCCGCCGCAATCGCATCGCGCATCGCTTCGGCCTCGGCCTTCACGTCAGCCGGAACCGCGTCGGTGATCTCGCCGATCTCGACCTCGCCTTCCGGAATACCGGCCCAGCTGTCGACTTGCTCATAGGTGCCATCCAGCAACTGGCCGACGCGTTTGACGTAATAGGGCGCCCAGTTGTCGATGATCGAGGACACGCGCGGGCTTGGCTTGTAATCCGCCATGTCGGACGCCTGACCGAAGCCGATCACGGCGCCATTCGTCTTGGCAGCCTCGGCCAAGGGTGCGGTCGAGTCGGTGTGGCTGGCGATCACGTCGACGCCCTGATCGATCAGCGCCTTTGCCGAGTCGGCCTCTTTCGCCGGATCGAACCATGTGAAGGCCCAGACCACCGACAACTCGACATCGGGGTTCACCTTCTTGGCGTGCAGGTAATAGCTGTTGATGCCCATCACCACCTCGGGGATCGGGAAGGAGCCGATGTAGCCGATCTTGTTGGTCTTGGTCATCTTGCCCGCGATGTGGCCCTGAATCGCGCGGCCTTCGTAGAAGCGCGCGTTATAGGTGGACACATTCGGATGCTCGCGCTTGTAGCCGGTGGCATGCTCGAACTTGATGTCGGGGAACTTGGCCGCGACCGTGTTGGTCGGGTCCATATAGCCGAAAGAGGTGGTGAAGATGATGTTGCAGCCCGAAAGCGCCATCTGGGTCAGCACACGCTCGGCATCCGCACCTTCGGGCACGTTTTCCTGAAACGCGATTTCCACCTTGTCGCCATAGGTTTCCACCAGTTCCAGCGCGCCTTGGTGGTGCTGGTAGGTCCAGCCCAGATCACCGATCGGCCCCACATAGACAAAGCAGGCCTTGACCTTGTCCATCCCCTGCGCACTTGCGCTGCCGCCGAAGGCAAGACCAAGCCCGAGCGCGGCTGTGGCCAGAAGTGTTCTGCGTTTCATAGTCGTCTCCCTGATGAGGGCCGTTGACCAGCCCTGGTTTGATTGAGCCTCAACGCGAGGCGTGAAAATTCTTCCCCAGACTCGCCGGAGCATTCAGACTGGCCTTGCCGCGGCCCGATGACATGATGACCAACACGATGATCGTTATCAGATACGGCGACATCGACAAGTATTCGACCGGAATTCGCGCACCTGCCGCCTGCAAATTAAGCTGAAGCACCGTGATCCCGCCAAAAAGATAGGCGCCGACCAGTGCGCGCCAAGGCCGCCATGAGGCAAAGACGACGATCGCAAGCGCGATCCAGCCCGCGCCGGCGGTGATGCCATCGGTCCATTGCGGCACCCGCACGAGGCTGACATAAGCGCCGCCCAAGCCTGCCATCGCCCCGCCGAACAGGATTGCCAGCACGCGGATCTTGCGCACCTTGTAACCCAAGGCATGGGCGGCATCATGGCTTTCGCCAACCGCCCGCAGGATCAGGCCCATGCGGGTTGCCTTCAGCATCCACCACGTTGCCGCGACCAGGGCGACAGAGGCGTAAACGACCCAGTCATGTCGGAAAAGCACCCGGCCCAGAAACGGAATATCCGCCAGTGGGCCAAAGGGAACGGTGCCGGTCGAGGGCGGGCGGATGCCGACAAAACTCTGCCCGATCAGCGAGGACAGGCCCAACCCGAACAGAGTCAGCGCAAGGCCCGAGGCCACCTGATTGGCCAGCAGAACCTGCGTCAGCAGGGCAAAGATCAGCGACAGCGCCGCGCCGCCCAAGGCCCCGCCCACAAACCCCAGCAGGGCGCTGCCTGTCTGCACGGCCATGATGAAGCCGCAGACCGCCCCCATGATCATCATGCCTTCGACACCAAGGTTCAGCACCCCGGCGCGTTCCACCACCAACTCGCCGATGGCCGCCAGCAGGATCGGCACCGAGGCCACCATCAGCGCGGATATCAGCAGCGCAGGATCAATGCCCCCGATCATCAGATCGCCTCCTTCTTGTAGCCCAGACGAATGCGGTAATTGCTCAGCAGATCGACCGCCAGCAGGAAGAACAGGAGCATCCCCTGAAAGGCCTGAATGGCAGCGGCGGGCAGGCCAAGCATGAATTGCGCAAGCTCGCCGCCGATATAGGTCAGCGCCATCAAGAGCCCCGCCAGAAGAATCCCGATCGGGTTCAGCCGCCCGAGGAAGGCGACGATGATCGCGGTAAAGCCGTAGCCTACGTTGAAATCGATGCTGATGCGGCCGGCAGGGCCTGCCACCTCGAAGAGGCCCGCAAGACCGGCAAGCGCGCCCGAAATGCCCATGCACAGCAGGACAAGACCCGTGGGGTTCACGCCTGCGTATCGCGCGGCGCGCGGCGCCTGACCGGCCAGCTTGATGTGAAAGCCAAGGATATGGCGCTGCAGCAGGACATAGGCCGCGATCACCGCCATCAGCGCCGCGATCACCCCCCAATGCATGCCGGTGCCTGCGATCATTTCGGGATTGGATGCCGCCGGATACTGGCTCAGGTTGCGGCTGCCCGGAAAGCCCCCGCCTTCGGGATTTCGCAGCAGGCCCAGCGACATCGACGACAGGATGTTTTCGGCGATGTAGACCATCAGCAGGCTGACAAGGATTTCATTGGTGTTGAAGCGGGTGCGCAAGATGGCGGGGATCATCGCCCAGACCCAACCGCCGAAGGCGCCTGCCACCACCATCAGGGGAAAGATGAACCACAGATCCGCCGGATAGAACGCCAGCCCCACGCCAGCCCCCAGCAGCGCGCCCATGATGTATTGTCCCTCGGCCCCGATATTCCAGATCCCGGCGCGAAAGCCGAGGGACAGGCCAATCGCGATCAGGATCAGCGGCGCGGCCTTGACCAGCAATTGCGGGCGCGAATAGCTGGCAAATTGCGGATGGAACAGCGGGTCCCAGAAGATCGTGCGAATGGCATCGAAGGGGTTCTTGCCAAGGGCTGCGAACATCAGCCCGCCCGCGATCATGGTCAGCACCACCGCCAGCACGGGGGTAGCCCCTTGCCAGAACCGGCTTGGCGAGGGTCGTTTTTCGAGCCGGATCATGCTTTTGGCCCCTTCATCTGTTCAACACTGGTTACAGGGATGGCGGGGCAACCTTTTGCGTCAATGGCCATGATGCGCCACCTCCATCCCGTGGGCGCCACCCATCATCAGGCCGATTTCATCCACCGTCAGACCGGCCACCGGCCGCGGCGTGGTCAGCCGCCCTTCATTCAGCGCGGCAAAGCTGTCGGCGATCTCGAGCAGCTCGTCCAGATCCTGCGAGATCACCACCACCGCCGCCCCGCCCGCGGCGCGGTCCAGAATGGCCTGCCGGATGCTGGCCGCAGCGGCTGCATCGACCCCCCATGTCGGCTGATTGATGACAATCACCGAAGGGCTCTGGCTCAATTCGCGCCCGACCACGAATTTCTGCAGATTGCCGCCCGACAGGGCGCGCGCGGCGACCTGCGTGCCGGGGGTGCGCACGTCGAAATCGGCGACGATGGCGGCGGCAAAACGCTCGGTCGCGGGCCAGTCGATAAAGCCGTTGCGGGTCAGGTTTTGGCGCACCGCCCCGGACAGCAGCGCATTCTCGACAAGGCTCATGTCGGGCGCTGCCGCATGGCCAAGCCGTTCTTCGGGCGCGGCCACCAGCCCAAGTTTGCGCCGCGTGGTCGGATCGGTGTCGCCGATGCCCGCGCCGTCGATGCGCACGGCATCCCGCGCCGCCTTCACCTCGCCGGACAGGGCCAGAAGCAATTCGTCCTGACCGTTGCCCGCCACGCCCGCGATGCCCAGAACCTCGCCCTTGGCCACGCGGAACGAGACATTCTTGAGTGATGTTCCAAAGGGAATTGGCGAGGCCACCGACAGGTCCGCCACCTCGAGCGCCACGACCCCCTTGTTGCCGCCCGCGCGGGCCGGAGGGGTCAGGGTTGCGCCGACCATCAGTTCGGCCATCTCCCGCGCCGACCGCTCGCGCGGGGTGCAGGTGGCCACCACCTTGCCGCGCCGCAGGATCGTCGCCTCGTCACACAGGGCGCGGATTTCTTCCAGCTTGTGGCTGATATACAAAATCGCCGTGCCTTCTGCCGCCAGCTGGCGCAGCGTCTTGAACAGGATGTCCACCTCTTGCGGGGTGAGCACGCTGGTCGGCTCGTCCATGATGAGCAGCTTGGGGTCCTGCAAAAGACAGCGGATGATCTCGACCCGCTGGCGCTCGCCCGCCGACAGATCGCCCACCATGCGCGCAGGATCGAGCGGAAGCCCATATTCCTGGCTGACCGCGCGGATGCGGCTCGCCAGTTCTTTCATCGGCGGCGGGTTTTCCATGCCCAAGGCGACGTTCTCGGCCACGTTCAGCGCCTCGAACAGGCTGAAGTGCTGGAACACCATCGCCACGCCGCTGGCCCGCGCCGCGCGCGGCTCGACCGGGGCATAGGAGGCGCCGCGCAGGGTCATGCGCCCCTGGTCCGGTTTGACCAGCCCGTAGATCATCTTGACCAGCGTGGATTTGCCCGCGCCGTTCTCGCCCAGCAGCGCGTGGATTTCACCTTGCGAGATCGCGAAAGACACGTCTGAATTGGCAACGACCCCCGGATAGGTCTTTGTCACCCCCTCGACACGTAACAGGTCTGGCCGGGTCATTGGGTGTTCTCCTTCAAGGAAGACTGCGGCATGGGCAAAAGCACGGCTTGCGCAACGCCGATGGCAATGGCCTGCGGGTGCTTGCCGTTGGCGGGGGTGCCGATCGGGCAGTCGATGCGCGCAATCGCGGCGGCGGAGTGGCCAAGCGCTGCCAGACGCGACCGGAACCGCGCCCATTTGGTCGCCGACCCGATCAGCCCCGCGCGGGCAAAACCGTGGGCAAGCAGCCTGTGGCACAGCTCAAGGTCGAGCGTGTGACTGTAGGTCAGCACCAGATGCTCTGCATCCTTGGGCGCGAGGGCCACCAGCCGCGCCGGATCGGCGCAGGGCAGGGCGGTGACGGATGCCGGAACATCCTCGGGAAACCGTTCTGCGGCCACATCGATCCAGGTGATCCGCAGGTCCGGCAGCGGGGCAAGCACCGACACCAGAGCGCGCCCCACATGGCCCGCGCCCCAGACCCAGAGATCACGGGCCACGGGCGCGGCAGGCTCCACGAACCAGCCTTGCACCATCTGCGGCGCCGGCATCGCCCCCTGCGCCCGCGCCCTGTCGAGTATCCGTTTGACCGACAGAGGCATCGCGGTGCCGTCAATGCTGCGCGCGACCACCCCTGCCTCTGGCACGGGCAGGCTGCCCGCATCGAAAACCTCGGTCAGCAAGGTGACGGCCCCCCCGCAGCACTGGCCCAAGGCCGGGCCGAGCGGCACCCGACGCACCGTCCGGCCGCCGCGAGACAGCATGGCCCGCGCCTCGGCTGCCGCCTCGTATTCCAGCGCGCCGCCGCCGATGGTGCCCGATTGCGACGCAGGCCAGACCAGCATGGCCGCCCCCGCCTCGCGCGGGGATGACCCGTCATGCGCGGCGATCACCACGCGCGCGACCCTGCCATGCGCGGCCACCGCTGCCGCCAGAGCGTCCAGATCAAACATGGCCGCGCACCCGGTTTACCGCCGCCAGCACGCGCTCGGCCGTTGCGGGCGCATCCAGCGCGGGATAGCCCGGTCCGCAGGCCGCAATCGCATCTGAAAGGGCATAAAAGGCCGAGATCCCCAGCATGAACGGCGGCTCGCCCACCGCCTTGGACCGGCCCACCGTGTCTTCGCGGTTGGGTTTTCCCCAAAGCGCCACGTTGAACACCGAAGGGCGGTCGGAACAGGCGGGAATCTTGTAGGTGCTGGGGGCATGGGTCGCCAGACGCCCCTTGGCATCCCACACCAGTTCTTCCGTGGTCAGCCAGCCCGCGCCTTGCACATAGGCCCCTTCTATCTGTCCGATGTCGAGCGCGGTGTTCAGGCTGTTGCCGGTGTCATGCAGCAGGTCTGCGCGCAAGATGCGGTTCTCTCCGGTCAGCGTGTCGATGACCACCTCGGTCACAGCCGCGCCATAGGCGAAATAGAGGAAGGGGCGGCCCTTGCCGGCCTTGCGGTCCCATTGCAGCTTTGGCGTGGCATAGAACCCTGTGGAAGACAGGCTGACCCGCGCAAGGTAAGCCCACATCGCCACGCGCGCGAATTCGTAGGCTTCGCCCGCCACCCGCACCAGCCCGTCGGCAAAGCACACGGTCTCCGGCTTTACCTGATGCTTGGCGGCGATGAATTCGGCCATGCGGTCACGGATGATGATACAGGCCGCCTGCGCAGCCATGCCGTTCAGGTCAGAGCCCGAGCTTGCGGCGGTGGCACTGGTATTGGGCACCTTTGCGGTATCGGTCGCGGTGATCTTGACGCGCGCCGGATCGACGCCGAACACCCCGGCGGCCACCTGCGCGACCTTCTGGAACAGGCCTTGCCCCATTTCGGTGCCGCCGTGGTTCAGGTGGATGGAGCCGTCCTGATACACATGCACCAAGGCCCCCGCCTGATTGAGATGGGTCAGCGTGAAGGATATTCCAAACTTCACTGGCGTTAGCGCGATGCCGCGCTTGAGGATCGGGCTGGCTTGGTTCCATTCGGCAATCGCGCGGCGGCGCGCCGCGTAATCGGACGACGCGACCAGCGCCGCCACCAGTTCATGCCCGATGAAATCCTCGACCGGCATGAAATAGGGCGTCGTCTGCGCGGTGGCGGCGCGTGCCGGCACGGTTCCCCGCGGCTGCATGGCCGTGGCGCCGCGCGACGTCAGATCTACCGAGTCATCGGCGGGGGGCGCCTCGGGCGTGATCTGGCCGACGGGGGGGGCAGGGGCCGCCTCGGTGTTCGCCGCGTGGTAGAAGTTCGCGCGCCGCACTTCCAGAGGATCGCGGCCCAAGGCATGGGCGATATGATCCATCACACGTTCGATGCCGACCATTCCCTGCGGCCCGCCGAATCCACGGAAAGCGGTCGCGCTCTGGGTGTGGGTCTTCAGCCGATGGCTTTCGATGCGGATATGCGGCAGGTGATAGCAGTTGTCGGAATGGAGCATCGCGCGGTCTGCCACCGGCAGGGACAGATCTTGCGCCCAGCCGCAGCGGAACAGATGGGTGAACTCCACCCCCGTGATCTGCCCGTTGTCGTCAAAGCCCGCGCGGTAAAGGATGCGCAGATCATGCCGCTTTCCGGTGATCATCATGTCATCGTCGCGGTCATAGCGCATCTTGGCCGGACGCCCCGTGCGGGTGGCGACAACCGCGCAGGCGATGGCGAGCGCGTTGCCCTGGCTTTCCTTACCGCCAAAACCGCCGCCCATACGCCGCACCTCGACCCGCACCGCGCTCATCGGCAGATGCAGGGCATGGGCGACCTTGTGCTGTATCTCGCTGGGATGCTGGGTCGAGGAATGAACCAGAAGCTCTCCCCCTTCCAGCGGCAGACAGGCCGCGACCTGACCTTCGAGATAGAAGTGCTCTTGCCCGCCCACCTCGAGCTGGCCCTCGACCACATGCGCCGCCCCGGTGATGGCGCGGGGGGCGTCGCCCTTCTGCCAGAGGACGGGGCCATCTTCAAAGCGGCTTTGCGCCGCCAGGGCATCGTCCACCGTCAGGAGGGCCGGCAGGGTTTCGTAACCGACCTTGGCCAGACGCGCCGCCTTGCGCGCCGCCAGATGGCTTTCGGCGGCGACAAGAAAGATCGGCATGCCAAGGTAGAACACCTCGCCGGTGGAAAGCAGCGGCTCGTCATGCGCCGAGGGGCTGCAATCGGGCATCTCGTCAAAATCTTCGGGTCCGAAGACCGCGACGACGCCGGGGGCCGCACGCACCGCCGACAGATCAAGCGCGGTGATGCGCCCGTGCGCGATGGTCGAGAGGCCGAAGGCCAGATGCAGCGCGTTGGCGGGCAGGGGAATGTCATCGACATAGCGCGCCTGTCCGGTCACATGCAGCGGTGCCGCGTCATGCGGCAGGGGTTTTCCCATGCTCATGCCCGCACCTCCAGCACCGAAACCTTGGTGCCGTTCAGATCGTGAACATAGCGGTGCAGCATGTTTTGCGCCGTCGCCAGCCGATAGGCCGCGCTGGCCCGCATGTCGGAAAGCGGGGTGAAATCTTCGGCCATCCGCGCCGCCGCCTTTTCCGCCACGTCCAGCGTCAGGGGCTGGCCCAGCAGCGCCGCCTCGACTGCCGCCGCCCGCTTGGGCGTTCCGGCCATGCCGCCGAAGGCGATACGGGCCTCGGTGACCACGCCATCCGCCACGGTCAGGTTGAAGCAGCCGCAGACCGCCGAGATATCCTGATCGAAGCGCTTGGAAAGCTTGTAGCAGCGCAAGGCAGGAGCCTTGGCCGGGATCGTCACCGCCTCGACGAATTCGCCGGGCTGGCGGTCCTGCTTGCGGTATTCGAGGAAGAAATCCTCGAGCGCCATTTCGCGCCGGACATCGCCCCGACGCAGATGCAGGCGCGCGCCAAGCGCGATCAGCGCGGGCGGGCCATCGCCAATCGGCGAGCCATTCGCGATATTGCCGCCGATGGTGGCGGCATTGCGCACCTGTTCGCTGGAATAGCGCCGCAAAAGCTCACCCAGCGAGGGAAAGCGCGGGCCAAGCGCCGCGCGCAGGGCGGCAATGGTGACCCCCGCCCCGATGCGCAACCTGTCTCCCTGATCCTCGATCTGTTGCAGGTCGGTGATGCCGGAGAGGAAGGCCACGGGCGCAAGGTTGCGCAACTGCTTGGTCACCCACAGGCCGACATCGGTTGCTCCGGCAATCAGCGTCCCCTCGGGATTAGCAAGATACCACTGCGCCAGTTCGTCGCTGCTGCGCGGCTGGACGAAACGCGGGGCGGGCTCGGCCTCGCCTCGGGCGGGGGACTGACCCTGCCCGGCGGAGGAACGGATGATATCGCGGTCAGTGGTCATCCACTCTGGCACGGGCGCGGTTTCGGCGGCCTTGGCGGCGCGGATGATCGGCGCATAACCGGTGCAGCGGCACAGGTTGCCGGCAAGCTGGTCGTCATGGTCGCTGGCCCCGTTCAGATGCGCGGTTGCCATCGAGACGATGAACCCCGGCGTGCAAAATCCGCATTGCGAGCCGTGATGGTCGATCATCGCCTGTTGCACCGGATGTGTCTGGCCCTGCGGCCCTGCGATGCCTTCGACCGTGCGCACCGCCTTGCCGTCAAGTTGCGGCAGGAACAGGATGCAGGCGTTCAGGGCGCGGCTGCCGGTGGCGTCCGTGACCATGACGGTGCAGGCCCCGCAATCGCCTTCGTTGCAGCCTTCTTTGGTTCCGGTCAGGCCGCGGGTTTCGCGAAGCCAGTCGAGAAGCGTCCGCGTGGGCGCCTCATCAGACACGCGGATGGGCGCTCCGTTCAGGTGAAACGCAATCTGCGACATATGTTTTCGTCCGCCGCCTTCTCCCCGTTCGAGGGTTTTTGCATGCCCGCCCGATGCGGCGTAAAACGGGCATGCCCCCCTTTGTCCCTGTCAGATCATCAAGCAAGGCGATGTGCCACAAGGCAAGACAAATATCCCTGCCTTAATTTGAAGCACCATCACGATTTGCCGAAGAATGAGGCACCCTTTCCCCGAGCCGGATGCTTCGATAGGCTGCGGATATGTCAAAAGCACCGCGATTCATTCACCTCAGGGTCCATACCGAACATTCCTTGCTGGAAGGGGCGGTTCCGGTCAAGTCCTTGATCAAATTGGCGGTGGCGGCCGAGATGCCCGCCATAGCCGTCACCGATAGCAACAACATGTTTGCCGCGCTCGAGTTTTCGGTGACGGCGCAGGGGGCGGGGGTGCAGCCGATTGTCGGCTGTCAGGTCAGTTTGCTGCATGACGCGGCCCAACCCGGCGAGAAGCCCCGCCCGCCCGCGCCGATTGTGCTGCTGGCACAATCCGAGGCGGGTTACATGAATCTGATGAAGCTCAACTCCTGCCTGTATCTGCGCGGGGACGGGCAGTTGCCGCATGTGACGCTGGATGATCTGGACCGCCATTCGGCAGGGCTGATCTGCCTGACGGGCGGGCCGGACGGGCCCTTGGGGCGTTTCCTGCAAGCGGGGCAGGTGGCCAAGGCGCGGACCATTCTGGAGCGTCTGGCAGCCGCCTTTCCGCAGCGGCTCTACGTCGAATTGCAGCGCCATCCCGGCGAGGGCGGCAAACTGCCGCCGGCCGAGGCGGGGTCCGAGCGGGGCCATATCGAACTGGCTTACGAGATGGGCCTGCCGCTGGTGGCAACCAATGATGTCTATTTCCCCAAGGCCGAGATGTACGAGGCGCATGACGCGCTCATCTGCATTGCCGAAGGGGCCTATGTCGACCAGAGCCAGCCGCGCCGTCGCCTGACGCCGCAGCATTACTTCAAATCCGAATCCGAGATGTGCGCGCTGTTCGCCGATCTGCCCGAGGCGCTGGAGAACACGGTGGAAATCGCCCGCCGTTGTGCCTTTGCCGCCTTCAAGCGCAAGCCGATCCTGCCCAAGTTCGCCGATGACGAGGTGCAGGAACTGCGACGGCAGGCCAATGAGGGCTTGCAGGCCCGGCTGGCGATCATCCCGCATGCGGTCACGCCGGAGGAGTATCAGGCGCGGCTGGATTTCGAGCTCGACATCATCGAAAAGATGGGCTTTCCCGGCTATTTCCTGATCGTGGCCGATTTCATCAAATGGGCCAAGGATCACAACATTCCTGTCGGTCCGGGCCGGGGGTCGGGGGCCGGTTCGCTGGTCGCCTATGCGCTGACGATCACCGATCTGGACCCGCTGCGCTATGCGCTGCTGTTCGAACGCTTCCTGAACCCCGAACGTGTGTCGATGCCCGACTTCGACATCGACTTCTGCATGGACCGCCGCGAAGAGGTGATCCGTTATGTGCAAGAACGGTATGGCCGCGAGAAGGTGGGGCAGATCATCACCTTCGGTGCGCTTTTGTCCAAGGCGGCGGTGCGCGATGTGGGGCGGGTGCTGCAACTGTCTTACGGGCAGGTGGACCGTCTGTCGAAGATGATTCCGGTGGAAGGCGTGAAGCCCGTCAGCATCACCAAGGCACTGGCCGACGAGCCGCGTCTGCGCGAGGCCGCGAAGGAAGAGGTGGTGGGCCGGTTGCTGGAATACGCCCAGCAGATCGAAGGGCTTTACCGCAACGCCTCGACCCATGCTGCCGGGGTGGTGATCGGCGATCGCCCGCTGGATGAACTGGTGCCGCTCTATCAGGACCCGCGGTCCGACATGCCCGCGACGCAGTTCAACATGAAATGGGTGGAAGCGGCGGGGCTGGTGAAATTCGACTTTCTGGGTCTGAAGACCCTGACCGTCATCCAGAACGCGATGGACCTTCTGGCGCTGCGGGGGGTGTCGTTCGACATCAACCTGATTCCGCTCGATGACAAGCCCACCTATGAGCTTTACGCCGCCGCGAAAACCGTCGCGGTGTTTCAGGTCGAATCCAGCGGCATGATGGATGCGCTGCGCCGGATGAAACCCACCTGCATCGAGGACATCGTGGCGCTGGTGGCGCTTTACCGCCCCGGCCCGATGGAGAACATTCCGGTCTACTGCGAGGTGAAGAACGGCCTGCGCGAGATTGAATCGCTGCACCCGACGATTGACCCGATCCTGAAAGAGACCCAAGGCATCATCGTCTATCAGGAACAGGTGATGCAGATCGCGCAGGTCATGGGCGGCTATTCCCTTGGCGGGGCCGACCTGTTGCGCCGCGCGATGGGCAAGAAGATTGCCGAGGAAATGGCCAAGGAACGGCCCAAGTTCATCGAAGGTGCGAAGAAGACCCACGGGATCGACGCCAAGAAAGCAGGCGAGGTGTTCGATCTGCTGGAAAAGTTCGCCAATTACGGGTTCAACAAATCCCATGCCGCCGCCTATGCGGTGGTCAGCTACCAGACGGCCTATCTCAAGGCTAATTACCCGGTGGAGTTCATGGCCGGGGTGATGAACTGCGATATCCACCTGACCGACAAGCTGGCCGTCTACAAGCGCGAGGTGGACAAGCTGGGCATCGGCTTGGTCGCCCCTTGCGTCAACCGCAGCCTTGCCACCTTTACGGTGCGCGATGGCCAACTGATCTATGCGCTGGGCGCGCTCAAGAATGTCGGTGTCGAGGCGATGAAACTGATCGTCGAGGCGCGCCGTGCGGGGGCGGGGGCAGAGCGGCCCTTTGTGTCGCTGTTTGATTTTGCCCGCCGCGTCGATCTGAAGCGCGTCGGCAAGCGGCCCTTGGAAATGCTTGCGCGGTCGGGCGCGTTCGACCAGCTGGATGTCAACCGTGCGCGCGTCTTTGAAGCGCTTGACGCGCTTGTGGCCTATTCCGCCGCGATCCATGATGCGAAGGCCAGCAATCAGGTGTCGCTGTTCGGCGAGTCGGGGGCCGACATTCCCGAACCGCGTCTGCCCTTCCGCGATGACTGGCAGCCGGTGGAACGTCTGGGCCATGAACATCAGGCGGTTGGCTTCTATCTCTCGGGTCATCCGCTGGATGATTACATGGGGCCGCTGCGGCGCAAGGACGTCAAGACGCTGGCCGAGATCACGCAGATGGCGCAGCGCGGGCCTCTGATTGCCAAGCTGGCGGGGTCGGTCGCATCCAAGCAAGAGCGCAAATCCGCCAAGGGCAACCGCTTTGCCTTCGTGCAACTGTCGGACCCGACCGGGCTTTACGAGGTCACGGTGTTTTCCGATGTGCTGGAAGCGGCGCGCGATTTTCTGGAACCGGGGAAGAATGTGGTGCTGACGGTCAAGGTCGACCCCGATGGCGACGGGGTCAAACTGCTGGCCAATGCCGTGCAGCCGATTGACGCCGTGGCCGCCGAAGCTGGCGCGCAAGACCTGCGCATCCACCTGAACCGCGTCGAGGCGGTGCCATCGCTCGCCGCGCTTCTGTCGCGCGTCGAGGGGCGCCACCGCGCGCAGATCACCCTGTGCGTGCCCGATGCGCAAGGGCGCGAGATCGACCTGACGCTGCCGCAGGCCTATCCGATCACGCCGCAGATCAAGGGCGCGATCAAGGCCATGCAGGGCGTGGTGATGGTGGAAGAAGTCTAGGGCGGGCCGTCGGCCCCCCTACCAGTCGATATGGTCTTTGAGATCGGAAACGACCCTTTCCCAAACGCGCAGATTTTCGGCGAACATCGCCTCGTTCATGCCGCCGACCAAGGTGATATCCTGTTCGACGATGGGGTCGCCCTCATCGTCCAGAAACACCTTTCCATAGCGGTTGAGTCTGTTCCAATCGTTGGCGACCGACGGGTCGAGGCCGTTTTCGGTATCGAAGCCCGCCGAAAACTGGATGGAGCGGCAGGCTTTGCCGTCTGTGCAGCCATAGAAAAACACCGAGAAGTTGACGCCCCCCGCCGCCGATCTGATCTGGGGATCGCCACCGGCATCGGTTGTCAGCTCGGCACGGTATCCGAGCCGCCGCATCGCGCCGGCGACCGTTTCGGGCGCGCTTGCGTCGATGAGTGCAGGCGTGCCGCCCCCCGCATCCTGACACAGCGCCGAGAACGGGAACAAAGCTGCAATCAGAGCAAGGGAACTGGCTTTCATCCTATCGTCCTGTGAACAGGCTGCCGCACAACTGGCACAGGCCGTGCCCCGCTGCCGGGCAATGGGCAGGCACCGTGCATGGCGGGACGATGGCCCGATTTGCCGCGCCGATCAAGCGGTTCGACAGGCCTTTGCGCGTTCGGTCGGGGCGGCCTTGCGTCTGGCCGTCCCGCGCCTGTCCTGCGGTCAGCGCAACCCGAACTCTGCCATCGCCTCTGCCAGCCCCGGCGGCAGGGCCTCCTCGGCTTCCCGTCCGGGCAGCAGGTCTGGCGGGGCGTCCTTTGCATCCAGATAGCGCCAGCCCTGAAACGGACGGCGCGGCACCGCTTGGGTGCGCGTCACCTCGGCATCCAGCACGATGGCGCAGCGCGAAATCCCGTCCTCGCCGGTGATCTGGTCCAGACCGACCACTGTTTGACGCGCCAGAATGACGCCCTTTATCACCCAGTAGAGCGAGCCGCCCGCCAAAATCTCGTCCGCGCGCTTGGGCCACATGCGGGTGACATGCACCGCGCATCCCTTTGGCCAGCGGGCGCGCTGACTGCGCTGCCAGTCCAGCAAATCCTCGATGCTTTCGGCACCGACACAGAGTTTGAGCATGTGGACGTGTTCGGACACCGGAACGATTCCTTGGGCTAAGGCGGCACAGCATAGGGCGCTTGCGGGCAACGGCAAGCCGTTGACCCCGACGGTTTGGGGGCGTATTTTGTGCGTTCCTCCGTAATCCCCACAAATACAAGGCTGTCCCCATGTCCCGATTCGCTGCGCCCATTGCCGAACAGATCTGGGACATGAAATACCGGCTCAAGGCTCAGGACGGCTCGGCGGTTGACGGAACGGTCGAAGACACATGGCGCCGGATCGCCCGCGCGATGGCCGCCGTGGAAAAGGACTCCGCCCATTGGGAGGCCAAGTTCTATGCCGCGCTGGAGGATTTCAAATACCTGCCCGCTGGGCGCATCACCGCGGGCGCGGGCACCGGGCGCTCGGTGACCTTGTTCAACTGCTTTGTCATGGGCACCATTCCCGACAATATGGGCGGCATCTTCGACGGGCTGAAAGAGGCCGCGCTGACCATGCAGCAGGGTGGCGGCATCGGTTATGACTTCAGCACCATCCGCCCCCGCGGCGCCGAGGTGAAGGGCGTCGCCGCCGATGCCTCGGGCCCCTTGTCCTTCATGGATGTCTGGGATGCCATGTGCCGCACCATCATGTCGGCAGGCTCCCGCCGCGGCGCGATGATGGCCACCATGCGCTGTGACCACCCCGACATCGAACAGTTCATCGAGGCCAAGAAAGACCCCGCCCGTCTGCGGATGTTCAACCTGTCGGTGCTGGTGACAGACCCGTTCATGGCGGCGGTAAAGGCGGATGGCCCGTGGGAACTGGTGTTTGAAAACAAGGTCTACAAGACCGTTCAGGCGCGCGATCTGTGGAACAAGATCATGCGCAACACCTTCGATTTCGCCGAACCGGGGGTGATTTTCATCGACCGTATCAACGCGATGAACAACCTGAGCTACTGCGAAACCATCGCGGCCACCAACCCCTGCGGAGAACAGCCGCTGCCGCCCTATGGCGCCTGTCTGCTGGGCAGCATCAACATGGCGGCGCTGATCCGGAACCCATTCGCTGATGACGCCGCGCTTGACCTCGAGGCGCTGGACGATCTGGTGCGCACCGCCGTGCGGATGATGGACAATGTGGTCGACGCCAGCCGCTTCCCGCTGCCGCAGCAAGAGGCAGAGGCACAGGCGAAGCGCCGGATCGGGCTCGGGGTGACGGGCCTTGCCGACGCCCTGCTGATGATCGGCGCGCGCTATGGCAGCGAAGAGGCCGCCGCGCTGACCGAGACATGGATGCACGCCATCGCCCGCGCCTCCTATCTCGCCTCTGTCGATCTGGCGCGCGAAAAGGGGGCTTTCCCCCTGTTTGATGCCGAGAAATACCTCGCCTCCGGCTCGCTCGCCCATATGGATGCCGATGTGAAAGACGCCATCCGCCAGCACGGCATCCGCAATGCCCTGCTGACCTCGATTGCCCCCACCGGGACCATCAGCCTTTACGCAGGCAATGTCTCGTCGGGGATCGAACCGGTCTTTGCCTATGCTTACACCCGCAAAGTGCTGCAAAAGGACGGCTCGCGCACCGAGGAAGAGGTGGTGGATTACGCCGTGCGCCTGTGGCGCGAGAAGATGGGCGATGCACCGCTGCCCGATCACTTCGTGAACGCCCAGACCCTGCCGCCGCTCGATCATGTCCGGATGCAGGCCGCCGCACAGAAATGGGTCGATTCCAGCATTTCCAAAACCATCAACTGCCCCGAAGACATCAGCTTCGAGGATTTCAAAGAGGTCTACATGGCGGCGTGGGATCAGGGGTGCAAAGGCTGCACCACCTACCGTCCCAATGATGTGACCGGATCGGTGCTGTCCGTGTCGGAAGCCACCGACAAGACCCCGTCAGAGGCCCCCGCAAGCGCCCAGCAGGATGGCGAGGTGATTTACCTGTCCGAACCGCTGGACCGCCCTGCGGCGCTCGAGGGGGCGACCTACAAGCTGAAATGGCCCGGATCGGAACACGCGCTTTACATCACGGTGAATGACATCATCATCTCGGGCCACCGTCGTCCGTTCGAGGTGTTCATCAACTCCAAGAACATGGAGCATTTCGCCTGGACGGTGGCGCTGACCCGGATGATCTCGGCCGTGTTTCGCCGGGGTGGGGACATCTCTTTCGTGGTCGAAGAGCTCAAGGCCGTGTTCGATCCTCGCGGCGGGGCCTGGATGGAGGGGAAATACATTCCCTCGATCCTTGCTGCCATCGGCGGTGTGATCGAGCGCCACCTGATCGAGATCGGCTTCATCGAGGGCGAAGGCATGGGCCTGAAGACCGACCCGCAAGCCGAAGTCGTCGCCATCGGCGCCCCCCGCGGCAAAACCTGCTCCAGCTGCGGCGGCTTCGACATGCGCATGGTCGAAGGCTGCATGACCTGCGCCAGCTGTGGCTACTCCAAGTGCGGTTAAGGCGTTAGGTGTGGTTGTTGTGTTGTAGAACCAACCATAAGAGAGCCACTTTGACGGTTTTGTTCGCCACTCGCCAAGGATAACTTTGCTACGATTGGCTAAGCCATTGAAATCGCTAGATGCCCAAAGTGCCGTCCCGAGAGGGGCGGCACCTTTGTTTTGGGCCGCATCCAAGGACCCTTGGCTTGACGAGCGCAGGGTTTAGCAGCGTATTCCAGACCATGACACCGACGGACTACCCCACCCAACGCCTCGCCGCCTGAGAGGAGGACTCAGAAGGCATCTCGCCACAGCCACCGAAACAGACTGCCAAAACACTGATCGGGCCCTGGGCAGATCCTGCAACCGACTGCGCAGCGCCGTGTCGGGCGCAGGCTGCGACTTGTGGCGCATCATCTTGCGATCCGCCCCGCCATAGCGCGGTGATTTCCCTTCCACTTGTAGACCGTCGCATCGCTGACGCCGTGCTTGCGGCGCGGCTCGGGCACGGAAGCTCCGGCCTTGTGCTCCTTTAGAATGTCGATGATCTGGTCCTCGTGGGATCGAACACCCTCTGGTCCGCCAGGCTAAGGCTCCTTGGCGAAGACCGTGCTGATGGCGCGGATGCCTGATGCGCGGAGCGGGCCTTTCTTGCAGGACGCCAGCACGCCGTTTCTTTGGCAAAACTCGAGGATCGCGCGCACGGTGGCGGGGGTCAGGTAGCCGTTGACGGGCGTCTTGTAGCCTTCGTTTTCCAGCCTTTTCTGCAAGGTGTAGATCAGCACATTTGCATTTGCGCCGCGAAGGGTAGAGAGGAGACGCGCGAACTGGGCGCCCGGAAGCTCGGCCCCTTGAACCGCAACCTCCCGCCATGCGCGCTCGCTTCTGGCATTGGCGCCGCGCAAGATGAGATACTCCAGCATGACGTCATCCGTCGCCATCTCGTCCGGCAAGCTGCGCAGGAAGGCTTCGGACAGGCGCGCGGCGTCGGTAACATTGGCCAGACGTAGCACCCTGAGATGCAAGAGGGCTGCTGTGCTGCTCCCTTCTCTGGCCGTACGGTCCAGCACCGACAGCAAGGTCGAGACATCGGTGGCACCCCGGACGGTCGGATCGGTAAAGGCCGAGGCAAGCAAAACTGCCGACTCTGCGTCCATCTGACCGGCATCCGACGGCAACAGAGAAAGCCCTAAGCCCGGGTCAGACAGAAGACCGATCTGCCCGCGCAGATGCCAGAGGGCAAGCTGGGTTCGCGCGGCACCGTCGCCCGCTTTTGCCGCAGTTTCCAGCGCCTGAACGGCAATGTCATAATGTCCGCGGCGCT
The DNA here is from genome assembly GCF_010915705.1 of Pseudotabrizicola algicola. Taxonomy (GTDB): domain Bacteria; phylum Pseudomonadota; class Alphaproteobacteria; order Rhodobacterales; family Rhodobacteraceae; genus Pseudotabrizicola; species Pseudotabrizicola algicola. Next base: position 11,145 of record NZ_JAAIKE010000002.1, on the reverse strand, counting down.
GCGCGCTTATAGCGAGTTTGCGGCGCTCTGCGGCAGGCATTTCCGCATCCTGCGCCACGGCCGCCACTGCATTTTTCAGGGCATCATCGGCCTCGGGATCGAGGGCGAATGTGTTCCTTGCATAGAGCGAATGCAGCATATCGGCGGCATCCGTGCTGCCCTGTGACTGGTGACGCATCAATCCTCGCAGAACCGATATCCCCGTGACGGTGACAGAACCGCCATCCCTGAGCTTGCGGGCGGTCGCGAGGGTGGCGCGAAGATCGGCCTCGTTCTCAAGCCAGACGGCCGCCCTTGCGCCATCCGACGCAGGTCCAAACGCGCCGTCAAGATCGCCGCGCAGCAAGGCATCCTCGGCACCGGCGATCTGGGCCGCTGCCGCAAGCAGAAAGACCTGCCGCGCTTCGGGGCCGCTCTCCAGCCGGTCGCGCAGCAGCCGGCCAAGGCGCATGAGCACTTCGGTGCGACCGGCATCAGCGGCAAATCTCCATGCCTCGGCCGCGCCTGCCGTATTATCAAGCGAAAGCCGGAGTGTCCCCAGTCTTACCGCCGCCCGGGCATCGCCCTCGTCCATCAGCCGGGCATACAAGGCGTCGGCTTCGGCCGCGTCCACCTCGGTGCCAAAGCCCGCCGCATAGGCATCGGCCAGCGCCAGCCTTGCCGAACGCGAACCATCGGCTGCGGCGATTTGGTAATACTCGACGGATTTGGCCGGATCATGCGAGTCTGATCCGGCATCCTTGTAGATCATCGCAAGCCTTTCGGCTGCGCCCCTTTCCCCCGCCTCAAGAGCGCGCTCGAAATATGAAATGGCCCTTGCATGGTCGGGAAGGGTGCCGATGCCAAGCCGGTAAGTCTCTCCCGCAAGGAAAGCGGCTCTTGGATATCCGGCATCCGCAAGCGCCTGAAGTTCGGCGATCTCGGCTGCGTCCACGCCATCCGAGGCGGCGAATTTGCGCTGAATCTCGGAAAGCCGCTGCGCAACCGCCTTGGGGGTTTCGAGGGCCTCGATTGCCCGAGCGCTTCCGCTGTCCGTCTGGGCGCAAACTGCCGGAACCAAAGCGAGCCAGACCGCAATGGCGGCGACGATTCTGGACGATGACCACCTTTTACGCATTTTGCTCTCCGCCCCGTGCGCGAGCCAGAGAGACCGGCCAGCCGAAGGTAGAATTTGAGTATTTGCCCAGCAGGCAGGCCGTGCAACGAAAATCTGCCCTGTGCGCGCGTCTCGCTCAGGCTTGGCCTACAGGACAGACCGCACGAGATCGCGCACATTGCTGACATAGCGTTCGGCCGAAAACTCCGGCGCTTTTGCCAAGGCGGCAGCCGAATAGGCTTCGGCATTCTCCCAAGCCTTTGTCACGCATTTGACCCATGCCGAAACGGTGTTTTCAGGCACCAGCTGCCCCGAGCGATCATGATCGACATAATCATCGCAGGATGCGCCAGCCGTCACGACGACGGGCTTTCCGATCCGGATGGCACTGACAACATCCATGTGACCGTGAGAGATCGGGCTTTGCACCAGCGGGACAAGAACGATGCGGCTATGGGAAAGAATGGTCCCGTATTCCCGCCTTGGCACCATTTCGCGGCGCGCATCGATCCCCGGGAAATGCGTTTCGGGCAGCCGGTCGGAAATGGCGATACATGGCAGCCCGGTTTCGACCACAGCCTGCAAGGCCGGTTCGAAATCGCGCATCTTCCGCCCGCCGACAAAAATGTAACCCTCGTCATTTCCACGGGCCGCTTTCGCAAGGCCGAGCGGAATGAATGCAAGCCGGTCACTTTGTATCTGATTGAATTCGGATCGGGAGTGAACCACCCACCGCTCGACCAATGCGTCATTCTCTTTGGACCAGATCTTGCGCCCCTTGTAAGTCACGATCAGCAGGCGCGTGCGGGGCAAAAGCCCGTTCCGCTTCCAGTCCAGAATGAGCTTGCAGGTTTCGAGATAGTCCGTCGCGCCGGGCGCGAGGGCGACAACAGGCGCTTGTGCCAGCCGCTCCACCGTCACGTCTTCGAAGGGCAAAATCGGGTCTTGCCAATACTTCAACCAATGGTGATGGGCCGCATCGGCCACCATGAGGCATGGTTCTTTGGCGGCGTCCATCACAGCTTTACGCTCGCCGTTACAAGAAGGTTTTGGGTCAGAAAGTCGCGATCGGTCAGATCAGGATAACGGCGGCGAATATCGTCCGTCAGTCTGGTGGAGCCGTTTTCGGGGCGCGCAAGGATTTCCTCGCTGCTCTGGATATCGAAGTATTTCGAGGTCAATGCCAGAAGGTCGTCCAGTTTTATCCGGTTCAGGCCACGGGCAATGTAATGGTCCGGTTCCGGCCTGTAGGCGATGTGGGCCCAGTCGGTGTATTTCATCTGCTCTGCATCGCCCGGAACGATGGCGGCCACAGTCTTTGGAGGAAGGTGATGCCCGTTCCACGTGTAAAAATTATGGTGGTTATACAGAATTATGCCGCCCGGCCTTAGGCGCAAAGCGATTTCGCGGAAGACATCCTCGATGTGGATCAGATGTTCGGTGACATTGTGCAGGGTCGCGACATCAAAAGCGCGGTCGGCCGGCAGCGTCTGGATCAGCTCCGGTGTCACGCGCCAAGGCTCGACCAGCGTCGCGATCTCGCGAGGGGACCACCCGAATGGCTCTTTGGTTTTGCGCGCCAGATTTTTGACGTGGTCTTTGTCCAGCTTAACAATCGGGTCCGCACCAAGGTAACTGTTTGCCCCGGCGGCCAGATAGCCCAGACCGTGCAGACCGGGGCCACAGCCGATATCCAGAATGTCCTTTCCACGCACAATGGCCTGAACCTTAGAGGGCCAGCCGATATAGCCGTAGTCGAAGGCTGCCTGAAGCAGCGCGGGGTGAAAGCTGCGTCCCCGCCAAGGTTTGCCTGCGTTGTTCGTCCAATAGGCCCGAAGCAGATGGGAATGGCTCCGCGACAGGCTGATTGCGCCGGGCTGCATGCCAGCGCTGGAATGGTGGAAATCGAACATATCGGCAAAGGTCGCGAAGTTCGGGTCCGCGAGGACACGTTTGTTCAACTGCTTCACAATGGAAGGCCAGACGGTCTGCGCCGCGGTGCTGGGTTCCATATTGGACAGCAATTCGTAAGCGCCCGTCCAATTGCTTTCACCTAGCAGTTTGGCAAGTTGAACGACTTGAAATGCCCTGTCGCTGCGCGTCGCGGTTTCCGGTGTTGCTGTCTTGGCAATCTCTTCAGCCTTGGCAAACTCCGGACCGGCATAGCAGGCCAATGTGTTGCAAGAGGCAGGGGCAGGCAAAGTGCTTTCAACCAATACGTTGCCAGCCACAAGTTTGCCCATCAGTTCCACGAGCGCCGGATAAGCAGGGTTCAGCGCATTCTTGAACAGGATAAGCGTGGCCGGCGTTGTCCAGCCCGCAATTGCCTTGAAAATCGTCAGTGCCAGTTCCGGAGTTTTTGGCGCATCGATCATGCAGCAATCGATGATCGGCCCCGGCCAGTTGAAGTCTTCGAAATCCATCTCATGAATGGTCGCCGAGCACCCCAGAGCGGCCAGATTTTCCGAGAACACCTCTTTGAACGAGGCACCTGCAACAAGAAGGTTTTCGATGCGCTTTGCGTGTTGAGCCGTCCAGATGAAATTGTCGACTACATGCACCGAACCGTGGCGCGCCAGACGCGCCGTCACGCCGCCCAGCCACGGTCCGAACTCCAAAATGACCGCGTTTGCTGGCAACAGATCAAGATGCCGTTCAATCACCGCCACATCACTCTTGCCGACCATCGAAGGTATGTCATCGACACGCAAAATGTTGAACGGCTTGCGGCTTTTTCCGTTTTGCGTCATTTTCCAACAAGGCTTCCGTAGGGTGTTTTGTTGGGCGACGGTATGCGAACTCCTTCGGCGGCACAAGTTCGCTCTCGGATACTGGAACTGTGTCTGGCAAGGCGCACGCGGCAGGCATTGGACGCCCTGCTGGAGTGGAACATCTCGGCGGACGAAAGCCCCGGCGACTGGGAAGTTCTGGCGCGCGCGTGCCTCCGTCAAGGCGATGCCGAAACAGCCGCCCTTGCCTGCACCATTCTGATGAAGGCAGAGCATCTGCATGGCGATCTGGCGATAACCCACGCAAACCGATTGGTGAAGCAGGGGATGGCGGGCGCGGCGATCCGGCTGCTTACGGCCCAGTTCGGGGATCGGCCGACCAACAATGCCGCCAAACAGGCGCTGGTCAGGGCATGGATCGAGGAGAACCCGCGTGTCGCGCTCGACCTCTTCGATGCTGCCGATGACGAGCCTGATCTGGCGCTTTTGCGGGTCGACACCCTGCGCGCGCTCGATCGTCTTGATGAAGCGTCGAGCCTGATCGAGAGGCTGGCAAACCGCTTTCCCGAAGACCTCAGGGTTTTGACACGTCAGGCGCGGATCGAAGAGCGGACCCGGAATTGGGCCAAGGCGATTGGGCATTGGACCCGTATCATGCAGGACCATCCGGGCCAAAGCACTCTGGCCCGAATGAAGGTGATGCAACTGCAAGCCAGATTCGAGCTGTTCGAAGACGCCGCCAGTTCTGCTGCCGGCCTTATGTGGCCGAAGACTGCGGATGAAAGCGTTGATCTGTTGACGCGTATCGAGGTCTTGCAAACGGCGCTGCAATCCCGGGCCGTCCGCGATTTGATCATCGCGGCAGCCGCGCCCGCCGAACGGGGCCGCCACACGCCCGAGACATGGGCGCAGATCATGACCATGCTGCTGGATTCCGGGCATATCGGGCTTGCAGCATGGCTGACCACACAAGGGCTGGTGTTCAACGCAGCCGCTATAGAGTTGATGCAGCAGGCAAGACCGCTTTTGGGCTTGTCCGATCTGGACCTGAGAAATCCGGCCAAAGCGGCCAGGATCACAAGTCCGCATGTTTTGCTGCCGGCCCTGTCCGATATGGCCCGCACACAGGACAACAAGGCAGCGGCGGATGGCAAGATACTGCTGGTAAATGCGACCCTTGCCGCCGGTGGGGCGGAACGCCAGTTCGTGCTGCTGGTGAAATCGCTCTTGGGGGCGGGTCTTGATCCCGATCGCCTGATCGTGGCGCTGTTCTCCTCAGCGGACGAACTCGGGCATGGGCATTTTCGGGTGGCGCTGGAGGATTTAGGGGTCACCATTGTCAACCTGCAAAGCCAGAACGCCTCTGCTCCGGATTTGCCCCCCGATTATCGCAGGCTTCTGGCGCTGATGCCGCGCAGGTTGCGTGCCGATCTGTTGCCGCTTCTCGGCCTTTGCCTGAAGGAGCGCCCATCGGTCATTCACGGCTGGCAGGACCGGTCGTCCATAGCCGCGGGGCTGGCCGGAATAATGGCGGGAACGCCAAGGATAATCCTGACCGCCCGCAATATGCAGCCCAATCGGCGCCTTTTGGCGGATGGGGAAAGTTACCGCGGCATTTACCGGATGCTGTGCAAGGCCGCGTCGGTCCAGATGGCGGCAAACTCTGAAGCCGGGGTGCGCGACTATCAGGCATGGCTTGACCTGCCAGAGGGCACGCTGAGCGTCCTGCACAATGCCATCGACACCAAGGCCTTTCCGCTGTTGCGAACCGAACCGGCGGGGCGCGGCGAAAGGCCGGTCCGGATCGTGGGCGTATTCCGTCTGGCCGCCAACAAGCGACCCGAGCTTTGGATGCGGACTGTTGCGCGCCTGCGCGCCCGTGGCAGGATAAAGGTGCAGCCAAAGATTGTCGGAAGCGGCCCGTTCCTGAGCGAGATCGAAGCGCTCAAAGGCGAACTCGGTCTTCATGATCTTGTCGTTGCCGGAAATCTCTCGTCTGCCGGGGCGATCTATGGGGATGCAGATATCTTGCTTCTGATGTCGCGGGTCGAAGGCACCCCCAACGTCGTCATAGAGGCGCAGTGCTGTGGTCTTGCCGTCGCGGCTTGCGATGTCGGAGGTGTGAAGGAAGCGCTTATGCCCGGTAACCTCATCTTGCCCGTCGATGCCGATCCGGAAACGGCGGCGACGCTGATCGAGGACTGGATTTCCGGTCTGGACTGGTCGCAGCAAGAGGCAAATGTTCTGGCTGTTCGCAACAAGTATGACGTGACCAAACTGGCAGACGAGACTTTGAAGCTCTACCGGATCGACCACGCGCAGGTTCTGGTTTGATGCCCGCTCCAGACCCTTCGCGTGTTGTCAGCCTGCTGTCGGAACCCGAAGACCGGATGACGGCAGTCATTTGCGATGATCTGATTTCGGCAGAGCCGGGGCTGTGCATCCTGCTTGAAGATGACGCGGCGAACGGCACGGAAGACCGGTTTTTTACCAGCCAGACAGCCTTTCTCAGCCGTGCCTTTGATCCGCCTGCCACGGGCCGCGTCCAGATTCTGTTGCGGCGCCAAGACGCTTTGATGCAAAAGGAGGAATGGGAGAGGGGCCTGCAATTGCTGGCGGCAGTTCTGCAGGCCTCGCCCGAAGTGCCCGTCGAATTGTTGGCCCTGACCGAACAGGCAGCGCAAACTTTTGCCACGCGTCTGCGCAGGCCAGTCGCTGTTCTCCCTTCGAAGGGCGCACCGGTTGCCGATGCGCGCAGAACGGTGCGTGTGAACGAAAGGGAAGGCACGATCTGCTCGGACACGGCGGCGATCGATATCGATGCGTGGAACTGGTCACGGCTGCGCAGGACGGTGCGGTTCGATCTTTCCTCTGTCCAGAGCGATGACCTTTACGATTGCTGCCAGCGGTGCAATGAAACCGGCGCCACCACGGGGGCCATCGGCGAGAATGCCTTTCTGATTGTCGTGCCAAACGGGGTCGGTCTGGGTCATCTGACCCGGATGCTTGCGATTGCCGACGAATTGTCGATGCAGGCCGGATCGCGCATCGAGTTCTGGTGCTATTCGCAAGGTGCCGCCATCATTCAGGCGGCGGGCTATTTCGTCCATGTACGTCATACCCCGAAACATCTGGGCTGTCGGGTCGAAGACTGGCACTGTTGGGAAGTGTCGGACCTTGTCCAGACCCTGCGCCGCCTGAAGCCGAAAGCAGTTGTCGTCGATGGCAGCATCATCGACATGACCCTGATCGAAGCCGTGCGTGATCCCTTGTGCGCTGCGCCGGATATCATGTGGGTGCGACGCGGCATGTGGAACCCGCTGGCAAATCCGCTGCCGCTTGGCGGCGCGCAATACGCCACCGCTGTCGTCGTGCCGGGGGATCTGGCACAGGAATGGGACACAGGGCCGACGGCGCAGGTCGACCCTAGGACGCAAGGCCTGTCGATAACCAGAACAACCCCGCCCATCACGTTTGCCATCGGCAATGAAGCCTTGGGCAAGGCAGAGGCGCGGCGGGCTTTGCGTCTTGGCCGGTTCAGCCGTCGAAAAACCTGTCTTGTCAGCTTGGGCGGCGATGCCTTTGATTTGCTGGGGGGGCTGCCGCGTCAGATCGCAGAGGCTGCGGCGCGTGCTAAGGTGCGGCTGATATGGGTCCGCTCGCCACTGGCCCGCGTGCCAAGTCCCCATCTCGTGCAGGATGACTTGCGCAGCATCTATCCCTTGGGCCGGTTTCTTCAGGCGTTTGATGGCGCGATCTCGGCGGTGGGTTACAACAGCTTTCACGAACTTGTCTTGCGCACCGAGTTTCCGCTTTTGTTTGTGCCGATGGCCCATCAAAGACTCGACAATCAAAGCGAAAGGGCAAGGTTCGCGTTTGAAAACGGCTGGGCAGACTGGCTTTCACCCGAGGCACGCTTGCAAACCAAACCGGTGCTGGACAGGTTTTTTGACGCGGTGAACGCGGGGGCGGTCTTTACGCACCGGCCACGGATCGAAAACGGGGCGGCCGAGGCGGCGCGGTTCCTTCTGTCACCGTCAGGCGGAGAGTGAGCGTGCAGAAACCGTTCTGGCCGGACCATTCCGAAGACGAGGGGCGCAAGGAGGCGCGGCTCGTCCAACACGAATTCCGCGCAATGCTCGACGAAATCCTCTCCGGCTTGGCGTTCGAGGCGAATGTTGCCTTTGGCAAAAGACCGCTCCGCACGCAGGTGCCGCCGCCCCCGATCCTTCGCGCCAATCCGCCCGCGGGGGTCGCCGCGCTGCCCCCGCCGCTTGGTCTGATCGCGCAAGATGTCAGACAGGCTGATCTGGTGACGGCGGCGATCCTGATCGGTGACGAGCCGCTTCAAGGTTGGGGGCGCAATTGCTCGACTTCATGACCGAGCATAATTTCCGTCCCTTTCTGCGCCCCGTGTTCCTTTGCGAAACGATGGTACCGATCCCGTTGCTTGCACGTTACGGGTTTTGCTGCCTGCCCCTGGCAGGGGGCGATCCGGTCGCGGTCGTGCAGTCGATAGCGCCGCGGTTTGGCATCGCACAACTGCGGGCCCTGTCGGACGGGCGGCTGATCTGGTCTCGCGGCACACCATAATTCATCGCGTTTAACCATCGTTTGGGCGCGGGTCGGTCGCATCTCTGCCCCATTTTCCGGTCACACAGACCAATGTCAGGGCATGACATCCGTCTGCTCTCGGGAAACTGCGTTTGGGATTGGTTAGGATGGAGACCGTCGAGAGGCTCACCTGGCTGAAATGAGGTAAACATGAAAGCAGTCGTTTTAGCTGCGGTCGCTGTGGCACAAGTCGCATTTGCGGGTCAGTCAGTTGCAGCAACATGCGCAGAAAGCAGTGTCGTTCAGGCGCGGCTTGGGTCCAAGTTCGGCGAGCGTCTTGCCTACACCGGCCAAGCCCGTGAAAACCACTCCGTATTGGTGTATGCGTCCGAGAAAACCGGGCGATGGACGATGTTGGTCGAAACGCCGAGCGGGCTTGCCTGTCTCGTTGCGACGGGAAGAGGCGAATCGTCTCTGAGCCAACGCATGGGCCAACAGTTTAACGTCGTGTTTCGCTGACCCAGTCGACAAGACAAACGGGCGGAACAGGCCGACGTCGCTCATGCCGCCGACCTGACCAAGGTTTATGCCTTGCCTGGCGGACCACCCGGAGGGCCGCCTGAAGGCGGACCACCACCGGGAGGACCACCACCGGGAGGACCGCCACCCGGAGGACCACCTGAGGGCGGCCCTGATGGGGGACCATCGGCAGGAGGGCCGCCGCCCGGAGGTGTATTAGACGGCGGGCCACCGCCCGGAGGCTCGGTTGTTCCAGGGCCGACACCGCCCCCTTCGTTGCCGGTGCCGTTCCCGCCGCCAAGACCGACACCCACGCCACAGTTGCCGCCGCCGTCATCATAACAGGCAGACGTCTTGACGAGCCACTGGTCGATATACTGCTCGCGCGTCGCGGGCGCCGCGCCGTCAAAGGCAGATGTGGCTATGCGGGATCTGGCTTCCAGAAAAACTGCCATATCGGCAGCACTTCCCGATGCAGCCAGAAATGCGGCCCAATGGCTATCGACCGCAAACCAGTCGGAACTCGGGGTGCGGGTATAGGATTCAATCACGGCTTCAGCCAGCGGCAGCCGCCTGTTTTCCATGGCGACGAAGGGCGGCAGTGGCGCAATCGTGGCGCTGACGTAAATGGCCTCGACCTCGCGGCGTGCGTTTGTCCAGCCGGTTTCTTCATGAGGAACTGGCGCAGGCACAGGCATGCCTGACGCCGCCGCGCGCGAGGCGATCAGCGATCCCATGACCAGTTTCTTGAAGAACATAAATTGTTTGAACTTCATTTCAGCACCATGATGCCCGCAACCGAAAACTCGTTGCTTGTGCTGAACGGAGCCGAGAAAACAATTTCATCCGTTGAAATGGCTGTTTCGAAATAATTTGCCACTTCGCCATTTGAAACATCAGAGCTTGCCCTGAAAGTTTTGCCGGCACTGTACAAATTGGAAAGCGACGTGCCGCCTTTTACCAGATTTGCCACGCGGCCTGCGTTTTCTTCGCCGGCGGGCAACAAAACCACACCGTCAATCAGGGAAAGCAAACGGCCTGTGTCGATCTCGACCGTGGGCAGGCCAGCAAACAACTCGCGTTTGTCGGCGTCTTCCAATCCTGTGCCGCCGGTCATGTTGCCAAGATTTCTGGTGCCCTCTGCCGAGACCAGAGAAACCACGCTCTCTTCGCTGACCACCACCCGCTTGAGCAGATCGCCCCTGCCGGAAAACACCGATGGCGCGACGGAGGTATTGAACATCCGCGCGGGAAGCTCTTCTTCTGCATTCACAATAACTTGCGCTTGCGAAGCACCTGAACGCCGCAAATCGACTTGGGCGACTTCTCCGTCGGAACCTGCTGTCGGCCTCGCGCCATAGCGCTGCGCTTCCGCCTCGAACAGGTCGCTCAGCCAGATGCCGGAAACATCGACATTGCGGTCAAACTTCACGACCAGGGTTTCGTCAAAGTCGATTTCGTCATTCTGGCCGCCGCCAAGAATACCAATGCCGTCAATCGGGTCCCAGTAAAGCGTGGCAGGGGCGGCCTCGCCAGACGCGGTCTGCCGGAAGGCAGAAAGCGTGACACCGCCGACAGTGCAGGTATGCTGCTCAAGGCAAACGCCAAAATCCGTAACACGGAAGTCGATCTGGTTTTCCAGATCGCGGTCGATTTTTGCAGGTATGGTTTGGGCATGCGCAGCACCTGCGCAAAGAACAAGCGACACAACAAACTGGTTAAAGAACAGAGAGGTGGCACGCACCATAGGCTCACAATCCTATCGACCAAACGACATATCTTTAGGATAGATGTCTATAAAACGGATGGGACAGTCCATCAAATTCAGAAAGTTACTGTGTTTTACAATTTAGGGTTGCGTATTGCGGCCACTTTGTCGCCTTTAGTTTGCCACAATTGAGATTGTTCCAACTTTGACGATAGTTGCAGACCTCGGGTCGTCTCGCGGCGGTGCCGAATCGGTGGCCCGCGGAGAGGAATTTCTCGTGCCAAATCGGCCCTTTCCCGGAAGGCTCCCCGGTGTGCGGTCCAGGGACCGTTTCGGGCCGGCGATTGGCGCGGCCCTTTCGGACGGGGAGAGGGACAGAGGCGGTGAAGATGCGCCTTCACCTGTCGACATCCACCGGTAATCCTCCCCATGGTTAAGGGGATGCGGAAGTAGAATTTTCTCGGCAGGATGAACGAGGAGATTCCGATGAAGAAGAGCCGTTTCACCGAAGCCCAGATCATGGGCGTGCTGCGCCAGGC
>NZ_JAAIKE010000019.1 GCF_010915705.1 Pseudotabrizicola algicola | reverse complement strand
GCCTGGCGCAGCACGCCCATGATCTGGGCTTCGGTGAAACGGCTCTTCTTCATCGGAATCTCCTCGTTCATCCTGCCGAGAAAATTCTACTTCCGCATCCCCTTAACCATGGGGAGGATTACCCCTCATCAGTCTTGGGTGAAAATCGGTACGTGGTTGCGGCACCCTGCGCATGGGCACCTGTAATCTAGGATATCCATCATATTTCTGTGATCTGCGCTTAGTCGGGGCGTCGTAATGCAGCGATAGGCTGAACACATCCTGACACAACACCGGATGCCCGATATGAAACTGCTTCTCCTTTCCGGCCTGCTTGCCAGCGGGCTTCTTGTCGCTTCGCAGGCCATCGCCGATGGGGCTATTCGTTTTGCCGTCACAGATATCGACGGGCTTGAGTCGCTACAGCGCGAGATGGGTCCGTTCAAGGAGGCTTTCGAGACAGCTTCGGGCTTGAAGGTCGAATTCTTCCCCGTCTCGGGCCGCACTGTGGCAGTCGAAGCGATGGCCGCCGATCAGGTGGATTTTGTGCTGACCGGCCCTGCTGAATATGTGGTTTTCAACGCCCGGCTTGATGCCCAGCCTGTCGTGACCTTCAAGCGCCCGGATTACTACTCGACCGTCGTCGTGCTGGACGAAAGCCCGATCAGGACGGCCGAGGATGTCAAGGGTCAGAAGATTTCTTTCGGCGAGATCGGGTCGACCTCGCAGCATCTTGGCCCCGTAGACTTGCTGGCCAAGGCAGGGCTGACCTATGCGGTGGATTACGAACCCGTGTTCCTGAACCGTAACGTCGCGGTCGAGGCGCTGATCGCCGGTGACATCGGCGGGATCGGCCTGAACCGCACCCATATCGACAGCATCACCAAGAAGTTCCCGGACCAGAAGTTCCGCGTGCTGGTCAAGGGCGACCAACTGCCGGACGACATCCTGCTGGCTTCGTCCAAGGTTTCGCCTGAAGTGGTCGAAATCGTCCGCAAGACCTTTGCCGAAAACAGCGAAGCACTGCTGGCCGCTGTCACCTCAACCGAGGAGAACGCGAAATACATGGGCGGGGCCTTCAATGCCAGCGTGACCGATGCCGACTATGACGTGGTGCGGAAGATGTACGAAAACCTCGGCATAACCGAGTTCACCGAATTCGTCGGCCAGTGACGGCACGATGAACGCGCCCGTCGTTCCCTCCCGGGCCTTGGCCGGTTCCACCTTGGTGGAGCCGGTCCTTGCGGTTGCCGGACTTCGCAAAAGCTTTTCTGACCGTGAAATTCTTCAGGGGCTGGATTTCACCCTGTCCCCCGGTCAATCCACCGCGCTGATCGGCGCGAACGGGTCTGGCAAGTCCACCCTGCTGCGCTGCCTTGTGCGGCTGGTCGAGCCGACCTCGGGCCGCATCGCCATGCTGGGGCAGGATGTTGTCAGCCTTCGCCCGCGTGACTTGCGCCGGTTTCGCGCACAGGTGGGGATCGTCTGGCAGCGCCACAACCTTGTGCCGCGTCTGTCGGCGCTCTCCAATGTCATTCACGGCGTGCAGGCGCGGATGTCGGGCCCAAGGGCGTGGTTCCAGTCGCTTGCCCCCGCCGAGGTCCGTGCCGAGGCCATGGCCTGCCTTGATCGGGTGGGTTTGGCCGACCGCGCAAGCGCCCGCGTCGATAGCATCTCGGGCGGCCAGCAGCAGCGCGTCGCCATAGCGCGCATGCTGATGCAGCGCCCGGCCTTCATTTTGGCTGACGAACCCGACGCCAGCCTTGACCCCCAGACCGGGCAAGAGGTGATGGAGCTTCTCTTGGGTCTGGTCCGGCAGGACGGGTTGTCGCTCTTGGTCATCTCGCATCGGCTGGAACACACGCTGGCCTATTCCGACCGCATCCTTGGTCTTGCCAATGGCCGCATCGCGCTCGACCTGCCGACGGTTCAGGCGAATGCCGCCGCGCTGCGCCGGTTTTTCGATCATGAGGGTGCCGCATGACCGACGCCACTCTTCCCCTGCCCCGCTTCCGCCACCTCGGCTTGCCATCCTATGTGGTCCTTCTGGTCGTGCTGGCGCTGGTCGTCTCGTCCGTGGCCGCAACCGCCCCAAGCGCCGACAAGCTGGTGCGGGGGATCACCCGGCTTTTCGCTCCTTCGGGCCTTTTCACCCAGATGGTCCCGCCGGATTTCTCGCGGATAGAGCCGATCTCGTGGAAGCTGCTGGAAACGCTGCAAATGGCCGTGGCAGGCTGCTTTCTGGGCCTGATCTTCGCGGTCCCTTTCGCGATCCTCGCCACTGACCGGCTGTCGCCACATCCCGTGGTGCGGAGCATCGCCCGCGCGGTCATTGCGCTGTTCCGCACGGTGCCGGACCTCGTCTGGGCGATCATCTTCATTATAGTGGTGGGTCTGGGCCCTGCCGCGGGCGTCATGGCAATCATGGTTGACAAGATCGGCTTCGCCGGCCGCTTCTTCGCCGAGGCGATGGAGGAAACCGACCCCGGCCCGCAGGATGCGCTGCGTGCCATCGGGGCCAGTCGGCTGGGGGTGATCGTGTCATCGGTCTTTCCGGCCTGTCTGCCGTCCTTCACGGCCACCTCGCTGTTCGCGCTGGAAAAAATCCGTGCGCGGTTCGGCCGCTCTTGGCCTTGTCGGAGCGGGCGGCATCGGGGTCGACCTCAAGGTCGCCTTCGACCTTTTCAACTATGACGAGGCGCTGGCGATCATCCTTCTGATGCTCGCTCTTGTCATCGCCGTCGAGCAGGGCTCGGGCTGGATCCGCAGGAAACTGATATGACCATGATGACCACAGATACCGCCTATCTTTACTGGAATGCCGAATGGCAGAAGGCCGATGGCAGCAGTCCTTGGGCGCAGCCTGAACCTTGGGTGACCGATCATATGGCAACGCTTGCGCCAAGGTCGCGGGTGCTCGACCTTGGGGCAGGCATCGGACGCCATGCGCTGGCATTTGCCCGCGCCGGCCATCAGGTGACCGCACTGGATGCCGCCGAGGCTGCCGTGGCCGCCATTTCGGCCTCCGCTTTCACTCAGGGCCTGACGATCGACGCCTGCATCGGTGCGATGACCGATCTTCCCTTCGAGAGCGGAAGCTTTGACCATGTGTTGGCTTGGAATGTGATCTACCACGGCGACGAGACCATCGTCCGACGGACCCTGGCCGAGGTTGCCCGCGTCCTCCGCCCTGGCGGCAGCTTCATGGCCACCATGCTGTCTGCCCGCCGCCTGCCGGTGGAACAGGCCAAGGCAAAGGGGCGCGAGATCAGCCGCAATACCTGGGTCTTCGAAGGCTTCGGCGACAAGGTTCATCCGCACTACTTCTGCACCGCGCAAGAGCTTGTGTCGCTCTTGTGGGGGTTCGAGACGATGACCCTCTTTGATCGTCCTCATGAAAAGCCCGGATCTTGGCACTGGCACCTTCTGGCGGAGCGGCTGGCATGAGCGCGGAACTGATAGATGGCGCCGTGCTGATCCTTGAGGATCGGGTGACGACGGGCTCGGTCCGCATCGAGGGCGGCCGGATCACCGGCATCGATGTCGCGCGCGACGGAGCGAGCGTCATTCCCGGCAAGGGCCGCATCCTTGCCCCGGCCTTTGTGGACATCCACGGCGACGCCTTCGAGCACCAATTGATGCCGCGCCCGGGCGTCATGGTGGGGACAGAAGCCGCGCTTCTGGAAACCGACCGCCAACTTGCGGCGAACGGCATCGCCACGGCCTATCACGCCCTGACCCTCTCGTGGGAGCCCGGCCTGCGTTCGGTGGAAACCGGCTGGCAGGTCGTCCGCGCGCTGGAGGGCTTGCGTCACCGGCTGACCGCCGACAACCTCATCCAGCTACGCTGGGAAACCTTCTGCCTCGAGGCCGAACCCCTGATCGCCCATGTCCTAGCCGGCCCCGACCGTCCTGCGCTCGCATTTAATGACCATACAACGGCGGCCCTGCTACACCCGGAAATCGCGGTCCATGATCGGCCCTTCGACCATGTCGCGGAATATCCGGTCACCGACCTTTCCGCAAATGGCTTCCTCGACAAGATGGGCGAACGGGCGAAACGCTCGCATATGACCACGGCCGATTTCGTGGCGCTGATTGCCCGGGTCTGGGCGCGGCGGCCGGAGGTTCCTTCCCATATCGAACGCATCGCCGCGCTGGCCCGTGCACATGGCGCGCCGATGCTCAGCCATGACGACAGTCAGGTGGAAACCCGCAGCTTCTATCGCCGCCTTGGCGCCAAGGTCGCCGAGTTTCCGATGCATGAACGGGTGTTCCTTGCCGCGCATGCCGCGGGCGACCCAATTGTTCTTGGCGCGCCGAACGCGATGCGCGGCGGCAGCCATCTGGGCAGCCCCGGTGCCGCGCAGATGATCGCGCGCGGACTGTGTGACATTCTTGCGTCCGATTACTACTACCCCGCCATTCTGGGCGCCATGGTGCGGCTTCATGCAGATCGGGTGGCCCCCCTGGCTGAACTTTGGCGGCTGGTCTCGGTCAACCCCGCCCGTGCGATGGGGCTGACTGACCGTGGCCGCATCGCGCCGGGCCAGCGGGCCGACCTTGTGCTGCTGGACTGGCCCCAAGGCCATGCGCCGGCGCCTCTGCGCACATGGGTGTCCGGGCGCGGTGGCTATTCCGCGCTGCCAGCCGAGCGCACCCCCGAATATACAACCTGATCCCAAGACGGAGATCGCGGATGCTAAGCGACAGCCGGACCTTCGACCTCGATCCGCTGCCATGTCCGGTGGATTTCACCTATTCCCACCCTGGCCAATCCGCCTTTCGCCGCGGCCTCATCCGGGCGGTGGAATGGATGTCGGGCCAACCGCAGTTGCGCCAGCGCTATCTGGACTGGTCCATGGCAGGGAAACGTCCGTTTGAAAGCGTATTCGAGGCCGCCCTGCGCATCTTGCGCCTGCGAGCCGAATTTGCGGGGACCTCCCTCCTCCAGATTCCTGCAACGGGCGGGCTTCTGATTGTGGCAAACCATCCTTTCGGGATTGTCGACGGGCTGGCACTGGGTCATCTGGGCTTGGTCTTGCGTGGCAATGTCCGCATCCTGACCAACAGCCTTCTTTGCCGTGTCCCAGAGATAGATCCCCATCTCCTGCCGATCGATTTCTCCGGCACGCCACAGGGCCGGCGTCTGACAGCGGAAAGCCGGAGGCAGGCGATTGACCTGTTGGCGCGTGGACAGGTGGTGGTCATTTTCCCGGCTGGTGGGGTAGCCACGGCCAACCGTCCCCTACGTGGCAGCGCGGTGGATTCGCCGTGGCATTCCTTTGTCGGGCGGCTCGCCACGGTGCCGGGAACGACGGTACTGCCGGTACATTTGGCGGGGCAAAATTCGCGCCTGTTCCAGTTTGCCAGCCATCTTTCCTACCCGTTGCGGGTGGCGCTGATCTTCCACGAAACGCGCCGCCAGATAGGCCGCTCGGTGCAGATGACCCTTGGTCCGCCCATCCCGGCCGAGGACCTGCTGGCGCTGGACCGCGATCAGGTCGCACGCGAGTTGCGCCGCCGCACCATGGCGCTGGCCAGCCCAGCTTTGAGCGATCCCGACGAATGTTACATCTGGCCGAATCACATCCGCTGGTAGCCGCCCCCGTCACGCAAGTTTCACACCTGTTTCGGGCTGTTGTCACATGCCACCGCTAATTGGCGAAAGGCAGGAAACCGGAGGTGATCGATGCTCGAAGTGCAGGGCGTGACGCGGATGTTTGGCCAGAAGGCCGCAGTCGATACTGTCAGCTTCCGCATCGATGGCCCGGCCTTTGTCGGCATCATCGGACGCTCGGGGGCCGGAAAATCCACCTTCCTGCGGCTGATGAATCGGCTGATCGATGCAAGCGCAGGGGAAATCCGGGTGGACGGCCGCAACGTGCTGGCCCTGAAGGGGGCGCAGGCGCGGGAATGGCAGTCGCAATGCGCGATGATCTTCCAGCAGTTCAACCTCGTGCCGCGCATGGACGTGGCCTCGAACGTGCTGCACGGCATCCTCAACCGCCGCTCGACCCTGCAGACCATGTTCAACCTGTGGCCCCGCGCCGATATCCTGCGCGCACTCGACATTCTCGACCGGCTGGGAATTGCGGAGCAGGCCCCGAAACGCGCCGAGGCGCTGTCGGGGGGGCAGCAGCAGCGTGTGGCGATTGCCCGTGCGCTCATGCAGGACCCGAAGATCATCCTGGCAGATGAACCCATCGCCTCGCTCGACCCGATGAATGCGCAGGTGGTGATGGACACGCTCAAGCGCATCAACGTGGAAGACGGGCGCATGGTCATTGCCAATCTCCACACGCTCGATACCGCGCGGCGCTATTGCGACCGGGTGATCGGCATGCGCGATGGCCGCATCGTCTTTGACGGCAGGCCCGAGCAGCTTTCGACCGGCGTCGCACGCGACATCTACGGCGCCGATGCCTCTTTCAACGAGGCCGCAACCTCGACCTCGATGCCCACCGACACCGCAGCCGACAGGACCTACGCGGACCTGATGCTGTCGTGACCCCCGACGTAATCACTGGCCGATCTGGCCACAACCTCATGGAGCCCCCATGCAAAAGCTGCTGACTGCCACTGCCCTGACCGCCCTTCTGGCGACATCGGCCGCCGCTCAGGACCTGACCGGCTTCAACATCGGTATCCTCGGCGGCGAGAACGCCCAGGACCGGATGACCAACCTCGAGTGCTTCCGCGCCAAGGTGGAGGCCGAGCTTGGCGTTCCGACCAAACTCTTCACCCCCGCCGATTATGACGGCGTCATCCAGGGCCTGCTGGGCGGCTCGCTCGATTTCGCCTGGCTGGGGGCCTCGGCCTATGCCAAAATCTACCTGACCAACCCCGAAGCCGTGGAAGTGATGCTGACCAAGCAGAACAACGATGGCTCCACCGGCTACTACGCCATCGGCTTCGCCCGCGCCGATTCCGGCATCACCTCAATCGAAGAGGCCAAGGGCAAGGTCTTTGCCTTTGCCGATCCCAACTCCACGTCGGGCTATCTGGTTCCCGGTGCCGAGCTTCAGGAAACCTACGGCAAGCTGGACGACTACTTCGCCGAGGTGAAAATGTCGGGTGGCCATGAACAGTCGATCGTTGGCGTGGCGAACGGCGACTTCGACGCCGCCGTGTCCTGGGCCGACGGTCTGGGCAACTGGGAAGACGGCTTCAACTCGGGTGCCTTCCGCAAGGCCGCCGACTCGGGTCTTGTCGATATGACCACGCTGGTTGAAATCTGGCGCTCCAAGCTGATCCCCGAAGGCCCGATGGTCGCCCGCAAGACCCTGCCGCAGGATGCCAAGGACAAGATGTTCGCGCTGCTCGACACCATGTGGGAAACCGATCCCGATTGCGCCTATGCCGTCGCGGCCGGTGAGGCGCAGGACTTCGTGCCGGTCACCCACGAAGACTATCTGGGCATCATCGCCGCCCGCAAGCTGCAGCAGGGCAGCTGAGCTCACAAGAACCGACCGGGCCCCCATCGGGGGTCCGGCCTTTCGTTTCGGGGGACAGGATGGTGGATGTAGCCTTCGGGCCAGAGCGCGGACGGCGCCCGAACCTTGCCGACAATCGCGAAGCCTATCTGGAGATGGTGCGCCGCAAGCGGATGTATGGCGGGCTTTTGCTGGTCATCTTCATTGCGCTCATGTCGTCGGGCTGGATGCTGGCCGATGACCGCAACGCAGGCGGCTTCTGGGGCGGGCTGCATCAGGTCTTTGACTTCCCGTCCGAGGTCTTTGCCGAAGCCTGGGCAAAGCGCGCGAACCTGCCGGGGCTGGTCTGGCACCACCTGCCGGCCCTGATCGAGACGCTGAACATCGCCGCTGTCGCCACCCTGATCGGGGCGGTCGCCGCAATGTCGCTGTCGCTCCTCGCCACGCGTGGCCTTGCGCGCTGGCCACGGCTGATCCCCGTCTTCCGCCGCACCATGGATGCGCTGCGTGCGATCCCCGAGATCGTCATTGCGCTGGTGCTGATCTACATTCTTGGTGGTGGCCCGGTGCCTGCCGTCATCGCCATCGCGCTGCACACCGGCGGCGCTCTGGGCAAGCTTTTCTCCGAAGTCGCCGAGAATGCCGACCTGAAGCCGGTCGAGGGGCTGGCCTCGGTCGGTGCAAACTGGTCGCAGCGCATGTGGCTGGGGGTGATCCCGCAGGTGGCCCCCAACTGGCTGTCCTACGCGCTGCTGCGGTTCGAGATCAACGTCCGTGCCTCCGCCATCCTCGGTTTTGTCGGCGAAGGCGGCATCGGCCATGATCTGAAGCTTGCGATGCAATGGGGGCAGGGCCGCTATGATCAGGTGGTGGCGATTTTCCTGCTGCTGTTCCTCGCCATCGTGGCCATCGACCGCATCTCGGACCATTACCGACACAAGATGGTAAAGGACGGCTGACATGCGCCGCGTCCCCGCCCGGTTCCTTTCGATCTCCTGCCCGACGACGAGCCGCCCCGCCTGATCCCTGCACCTGGCCCGCTGCCTTGCACCGCACGCCGCCCCTCTGGGCTGACGAAGGGCGAGGGGGGCCACCAGTCTGAAAGTTTGCCGATGACCGCAACGCTCGCCCCCGGCCTTGCCGAGACCGTCACCCGCCGCTTTGACCGCAAGCGCCGGATGGCCTTTGCCATCCCGGCAGCGATCATCGCCTATCTGATCTATGCCGCGATCAGTTTTGACATCGCGGGCCTTGTGAACCGCGCCCGCTTTGACAATGCGGCGATCCTTCTGTCGGACTTCTGGTCGCACAAGACGCATGTCACCCGCGACAACCGCAGCGGCAAGCTTACCGTCGCCATCGAGGGCGAGAACAAGGGCACTTATCCCGAGGGCATGTTGCCCGACTGGGTCACGGTGGTAGAGGGCGTCACCACCATCGACCTCGGGCGGGGCCATGTTGTCACCTATGACGACGCCGGCGCGCGCTATGTCGTGCCGGGCTATGGCACCATCGACATCCGCCCGCAGGGGGATCGGCCGGTCGTCACGGCGCCCGAACCATTGCCCGACTGGATCGCCGTGGCCGAAAATCGGGTGGGTGTTACCACATCGGCGGGGCGCTTCACCTATACCCGGTCCAAGGTCGAGACCTTCCGCTACCACGCCGGTTGGGAGCTTTGGTTCTTCACCCTAGACAGCCCCTTCTATGGCAAGACCGCCCCTGAGCTTGCCGCCCTTGCCCTGACAGGCGACCGGATCGACCCGGCGCGCGCCAACCTTGCCTATATGGCGCATGAGTTCTGGACCAACCGGATGTGGCGGCATGGTGATGTGGCCTGGGCGATCTTCGAGACGATCCTGATGGCCTTTCTCGGCACCATGACCGCCGCCCTGATCGCCCTGCCGCTGTCCTTCGTCGCCGCGCGGAACTTCATGCCGCTTGGCATCTTCCGAGGGGCGGCCCGCCGGGTGTTCGATTTCATCCGGGGGGTGGACGGCCTGATCTGGACCATCATCCTGTCGCGCGCCTTCGGACCCGGCCCGATGACCGGCGCCATCGCGATTGCAATCACCGACACCGGCAGCTTCGGAAAGACCTTTTCAGAGGCGCTGGAAAACATCGATGAAAAGCAGGTCGAGGGCGTGCGCTCCACCGGGGCCAACGCCATGCAGCGCGCTCGTTTCGGTGTGATCCCGCAGGTGATGCCGATCCTGCTGGCCCAGGTGCTCTATTACCTCGAATCCAATACCCGTAGCGCCACCGTGATCGGTGCAATTGTCGGCGGTGGCATCGGTCTCTTGCTGACGCAGGCGATCATCACGCAGAAGGATTGGGAAGAGGTAGCCTATTACATGGTCCTCATCGTTCTCATGGTCATGCTGATGGACAGCCTGTCGGGCTGGCTGCGGCGCAAGCTGATCCGGGGCGCATGATGCCGAAGCTGTCGCCCGACCAACCCTTCGTCCATCCCGGCTGCAAGATCGTCAACTCCACCTTCGGGGCCTATTGCGAGGTGGGCGAGGGCAGCCGAATCCTGAATTCGACATTTCAGGATTACGCCTATTGCGACCGGCTGTCGGACATTGCCAATACCACCGTCGGCAAATTCGCCAATATCGCTGCGCTCACCCGGATCGGGCCGACCGATCATCCGATGGGAAATGCCAGCCTGCACCATTTCCTTTATCGCTCGTCCTACTACTGGGACGATGTTCCCGACGACGCCGAGTTCATGGCTCGACGCGCCAGCCGCCGCACCGTGATCGGCCCCGACACATGGCTGGGACACGGCGTGATCGTTAAGCCCGAGGTGACCATCGGCCCAGGAGCGGTGATCGCCTCGGGTGCGGTGGTCACCAAGGACGTTCCGCCCTACATGATCATGGCGGGCATCCCGGCCCAGCCGCTGCGCGCCCGTTTCCTGCCCGCCGTGGCCGAGCGGCTGATGGCCTTGGCGTGGTGGGACTGGCCCCATGAGGCGCTGCGCACCGCGCTGGCAGATTTCCGCGCCCTGACCGCCGAAGCCTTCCTCGAGAAATATCAGGGCTGATCGGGGCTGACGGTCAGCGTCACCCGGTCTCCGGCAAACCATGTCGTTCCGAATTCCACCGGCACCCCCGCCGCATCGATGTTCAGCGCCACCGAGCGCAGGACGGGGGCGCCGGGCTTGACCTGCAGGGCCAGCGCCAGCACCGGATCGGCCAGCTTTGCCGTCAGCCGTGTGTCGCGCCGCGTGTAATCCATCAGCCCGCAGGACCGCAGGGCGGCGGTGACCGAAGATTGCCCCTCCATCGCCGTCAGCAGTTCTGGAAAGCGCGCGGCGGCAAAGACCGACCGGAACGCCCCCAGCGGCATCCCGTCGGCAAGCGATACACCCTCCACCACATGCACCAATGCGCCGGGGGCAATTTCCAGCGCCGTCGCCTCTACCGACTGTGCGGGGCGCGTTTCAAGCCGCGTGATCCGGCGCGACGGCGTGCGCCCGCTGTCGCTGACAGTCTGGTGAAACCGCACCCGCCGCCCCAGCCGGTAATCGGTCGGGCGAGCGGCCACGAACACGCCAGAGCCCCGGCGCGACACGATCACCCCCGCCTGGGCCAGATCGGCCAGCGCCCGCCGCAGGGTGTGACGGTTCACCCCGAAACGCGCGGATAGCTCGGCCTCGGTCGGCAGGCGCGCGCCGGGCGCATAAGCCCCGTCGGCAATCTCGGCGCGCAGGGTAGCGGCAATCGCCGACCAGAGGGCTTCGCGCGGCATATGTCTCTCCCGTCATGAAAATTTCACAACTCTCCGGTTGGAGCCCTCGGCTTTGTCCGGTATGATTTGTCTAGTTGTATAGTATATCCGACAACCTGCCAAGATGTCGAGGATGCCATGATGAAAGACCAGACCACGGCGCGGAAGGGGTGGATGTCCCTGCTGGCCAAGGCGCCGCCAGAACGGCTGGCAGCCCTGATGCCCGACCTGCCGCCGCATGTCCTGCTGCGCAGCCCTGAAACCGGGGCGGTGATGGTGCGGGGCCGCATCGGGGCCAGCGGCGGGGCCTTCAATCTGGGTGAGATGACGATGACCCGCTGTTCCGTCCGTATGGATTGCGGCACGGTCGGACATGCCTGGGTGCAGGGGCGCGACAAGGCCCATGCGCGCCGCGCGGCCGTTGCGGATGCGCTGATGCAGACCGATGCAGCGGCGGACCTGCAGACGGCGGTGCTGATGCCCCTGAGCGCCGAGGCCGACCGCGCCCGCACTGCCCGTGCCGCAAAGGCGGCCGCCACCAAGGTCGATTTCTTCACAATGGTCCGCGGGGAAGACGCATGAGCGCCCACACGCTTTCCGGCGGCTTTGCCGATGCGCCGATCCAGTCGGCGCGGGCCTTCCGCGCCCTGCTCGAGGCGATGGCGCGCCCCGGCACGATTCACGCCGTCACCGGCGCGCAGCCGCCCGCGCCGCTTTCGGTTGCTGCCGGTGTCGCCTTGCTCACCCTGTGCGACGGGACGACGCCCCTGCATCTGGCAGGCACCAGTGACCGGCCCGAAGTGCGCGACTGGCTCGCCTTTCACATCGGCGCGCCGCTTGTCGGTCCGCAAGAGGCCGCCCTCGCGCTTGGCCGCTGGGAAGACCTGGCTCCCGTCAACCGCTTCCGCATCGGCCTGCCCGACTATCCAGACCGCTCGGCCACGCTGATCGTCGAGATGGATCGCCTGACCAACCACGGTCCCGCCCTGACGGGACCGGGGATCGAAACCGCCACATGGCTGAATCTGCCGGAAACGGCGGCCTTTCAGGCCAACCGAGCGCTGTTCCCGCTCGGGTTCGACACGATCTTCACCTGCGGCGACCGCATTGCCGCCCTGCCCCGATCTACCCGCGTGGAGGCTGTCTGATGTATGTTGCCGTCAAGGGTGGCGAACGCGCCATCGAAAATGCCCACCAATGGCTGGCCGAGGAACGCCGCGGGGACCTTTCGATCCCCGAACTGACCATCCCCCAGATACGCGAACAGATGAAGTTGGCCGTGAACCGGGTCATGGCAGAAGGCTCGCTTTACGATCCAGACCTTGCCGCCCTTGCGATCAAGCAGGCGCGGGGTGACCTGATCGAGGCGGTGTTCCTGATCCGCGCCTATCGCACCACCCTGCCGCGCTTTGCCCTATCGAACCCGGTCGATACCGGGGCGATGGCGATGGACCGTCGCATCTCGGCCACGTTCAAGGATCTTCCCGGCGGTCAGGTGCTGGGCCCCACTTTTGACTACACCCACCGCCTTCTGGACTTTGCCCTGATGGCCGAAGGAGAGGCCCCGTTTGCCGCAGCCCTGCCGTCCACGCAAGCAGGAGCAGAAGGTGACGATGCGCCCCCCCATGTGCCCCATGTCACCACTTTTCTCGACCGCGACGGGCTGATCGAGACGGACCCCGCGACCGACACCACGCCCCCCGACTTGACCCGCGAACCGCTGGAACTGCCTGCCGACCGCGCGCTACGCCTGCAAGGGATCACCCGGGGGGATGAGGGCTTCATCCTGTCGCTCGCCTATTCCACCCAGCGCGGCTATGGGCGCACCCATGCTTTCGTCGGCGAATTGCGCATTGGCCGGGTCGCGGTCGAGGTCGACATCCCCGAGCTCGGCTTTGCGGTCGAGGTCGGCGAGGTGGAACTGACCGAATGCGAGACGGTCAACCAGTTCAAGGGCTCCAAGACCGAACCACCGCAATTCACGCGGGGCTATGGGCTGGTCTTCGGCCAGTCCGAACGCAAGTCCATCGCCATGAGCCTCGTGGACCGCAGCCTGCGCTGGCAGGAGTTGGGCGAGGACTTCACCGGCGCTCCGGCGCAGGATGAGGAGTTTGTCCTCTATCACTGCGACAACATCCAGGCGACCGGGTTTCTCGAACACATCAAGCTGCCGCATTACGTCGACTTTCAGGCCGAACTGGAACTGGTGCGCCGCTTGCGGGCGGAAGCACAAGCGCAGGCACAGCAGCAGGAGGCCGCGGAATGACCATGTCCCACGACGCCCAAGCCTATAACTTCGCCTATCTCGACGAACAGACCAAGCGCATGATTCGCCGGGCCATCCTCAAGAGCCTTGCCGTGCCAGGGTATCAGGTTCCCTTCGCCAGTCGCGAAATGCCGATGCCTTACGGCTGGGGCACCGGCGGGGTGCAGGTTACGGCGGCCTGCCTTGTGCCGGAAGACCGGCTCAAGGTCATCGACCAAGGCGCGGATGACACCACCAACGCCGTCTCGATCCGCAAGTTTTTTGCCCGCACGGCGCAGGTTGCCACGACCGAACGCACACAAGAGGCAACCCTGATCCAGACCCGCCACCGCATCCCGGAAACGCCGCTGACCGAGGGCCAGATCCTTGTCTATCAGGTCCCGATCCCCGAACCCCTGCGCTTTCTGGAACCGCGCGAAACCGAGACGCGGAAGATGCACGAGCTTGAGGAATACGGGCTGATGCATGTGAAGCTGTATGAGGACATCGCCCGCCACGGCCAGATAGCGACATCCTACGCCTATCCGGTCAAGGTCGAGGGGCGGTATGTCATGGACCCTTCGCCGATTCCGAAGTTCGATAATCCCAAGCTCGGCCAGAGCCCTGCCATCCAGTTGTTCGGCGCGGGGCGTGAGCAGCGCATCTATGCCCTGCCGCCCTTCACGGACGTCGTCAGCCTGGACTTCGACGATTACCCCTTCGCTTCCAGCAAAGCCCCGCACGACTGCGACCTTTGCGGCGCACGGCAAAGCTATCTGGACGAAGTCATCACCGATGACCGAGGTGGGCGGATGTTTGTCTGCTCCGACACCGATTTCTGCGCCAGTCGACAGGCGCAGGGCAAGGTCGGGCGACTTGGGGTGGGTCAGGCGGAGGGCGCGAAATGACGCTGCAGGAAAAGATCGTCGCTTTGGATCGGCCGATCCTCAAGGTTGAAGGCCTGACCAAGCGCTACGGTCCCCGTATCGGCTGCGCGGATGTGTCCTTTGAGCTTTATCCGGGCGAGGTTCTGGGGATCGTCGGGGAAAGCGGGTCGGGGAAATCCACGTTGCTGTCCTGTCTTGCCGGGCACCAGCGCCCCGACCTTGGCCATATTGCCTTTGACGGGCGTGACGTGCTGGCGATGAGCGAGACTGAACGCCGCCTCCTCTCGCGCACCGACTGGGCCTATGTCCACCAGAACCCCCGCGACGGGTTGCGGATGGGCGTCAGCGCGGGCGGAAACGTGGGCGACCGGCTGATGGCCGTTGGCGCACGGCATTATGGGCAGATCCGCGGCAAGGCGGCCGATTGGCTCGGGCGGGTGGAAATCGCCGCTGACCGGATTGACGACCGCCCCAGCGCATTTTCCGGGGGCATGCAGCAACGTCTGCAGATTGCCCGCAATCTGGTCACAGCGCCGCGCCTTGTCTTCATGGACGAACCGACGGGCGGCCTTGATGTTTCGGTGCAGGCCCGGCTTCTGGACCTGCTGCGCGGCCTGGTCCGCGACCTTGGCCTGTCAGTCATCATCGTGACCCATGACCTTGCCGTGGTCAGGCTGCTTGCGCATCGGCTGATGGTGATGAAATCGGGCCGGGTGGTGGAACAGGGCCTGACCGATCAGGTGCTGGACGATCCGCAGCACGCCTATACGCAACTGCTCGTCTCTTCTGTGCTTCAGGTGTAACCCTATGATCCGTATCGATAACCTATCAAAGTCCTTTACCCTGCACAATCAGGGCGGCGCGGTGATCCCGGTCATGTGTGGCGCTTCGCTGACTGTCGCACCAGGCGAATGCGTCGGCCTGACCGGCCAGTCCGGCGCAGGGAAATCCACGCTGATGCGGATGGTCTATGGCAATTACCTTGCCGCGGGTGGAAGCCTGATTGTCGGGGATCTCGACGTCGCAAGCGCCGCCCCGCGCGAGATCATCCGTCTGCGGCGCAAGACGCTGGGCTATGTCAGCCAGTTCCTCCGTGTCGTGCCCCGCGTCCCCACCCTGGACATCGTGGCTGAGCCGCTTCTGGCGCTTGGCACCCCGAGCGATGAGGCCCGCGACCGCGCAGCCCATCTCTTACAGCGCCTCAACATCCCCGAACGGCTTTGGGCCCTGTCGCCCACCACCTTTTCGGGCGGCGAACAGCAGCGCGTGAACATCGCGCGAGGCTTTGCCCATACCTTTCCTGCGCTCCTCCTCGACGAACCGACCGCGAGCCTTGATGCGGCGAACCGCGAGGTCGTGCTGACCCTGATCGAGGAAGCAAAGGCACGCGGCGCGGCGTTGCTGGGCATCTTCCATGACGAATCCGCCCGCGCCCGCGTTTGCGATCGATTGGTGGATGTGACCGGCTTTACCCCGAAAGTCGCGG
The DNA here is from genome assembly GCF_010915705.1 of Pseudotabrizicola algicola. GTDB lineage: Bacteria > Pseudomonadota > Alphaproteobacteria > Rhodobacterales > Rhodobacteraceae > Pseudotabrizicola > Pseudotabrizicola algicola. The sequence continues at coordinate 2,728 of NZ_JAAIKE010000019.1, read as the reverse complement.
CATGATCTTCGCTGTTGTCGGCCCTTCAGGCGCAGGGAAGGATACGTTGATCGCCGGAGCGCTCGCCGTCCGGCGGGACCTGCGCCTTGTCCGCCGCGTCATCACCCGCCCGTCCGAAGCGGGGGGCGAGGATTTTGAGGGCGTCTCGGTCCCGGACTTCCTTCTCCGCCGGGACCGGGGCGAATTTGCCCTGCACTGGCAGGCGCACGGCCTGCACTACGGCATCCCCAAGGCCCAGTTTGCCGGACCGGGCGACGTGATCTTCAACGGCAGTCGCGCCGCCCTGCCCGAGGCAGTTTTGGTCCTTCCGGGGTTGCGGGTGATCCTTGTCACCGCGCCGGATGCCGTGCTGGCCAACCGGCTGGCCGCACGGGGACGTGAGGAAGCCGCCGACATCCGGGAACGGCTGAACCGGGCAGGCTTTGCACTGCCCGGGGGGATTAGCGCCACGACTGTCATCAACGATGGCGCGCTGGAGACCGGCATTAGCCGGTTTCTGGCGGCACTTCAGCCGGTCAGGGCATAGCGGTGCAACAGGTGGAACCGGCCGCCCGCATCCTCGCCGAAGAGGCAGAGGTCCTCGATCACGAAGGGGCGGGGCAGAACGGGCGCGAAATGCGCCGCCAGCGCCGCCATGGCCGGGGCGCGATCGGTCAGGCGATCGGTCAGCGTCAGGTGAAAGCGGAATTCCTCCATCACAAAAGGATAGCCCCAGGTCTCCATCAGGACCCGCTGGCGGGAGGACAGTGTTTCCGGGCGACGGCGGGCGATCTCGGCGGGCGTCAGCGCTGCGCGCAGCGGGTTTGTGGCTCTGACCACCGCTGCGCCCAGTTCCAGCAGTGCAGCCTCACAGCCCGTGGGCGTCAGAGCAAGGAAGCCGTGCAGGTTCTCCAGTGCCAAGGCCTCGCAGGAGACCGGCGCCCGGCGCCCGGCCAGATCGGCAACCGTTGCGGCGGCCTCCTCGGGTGTCACGCCCGCATCCAACCGGAAGGGCGCGCGGATCGTGCCATGAAACCCATAGCGGCGCGGGTCCACCGTGATGGCGGCGGGATCGTCGATGCCCGGCACCACTGCATGCGGCAACGCGTGGCCCGTATTAGGGTCCCATCCCAGCCATTCATTCGCGCGTGCGGCAAAGGCGCCGGGGCGCGGGGCGTAGTAGACGGCAAAGCGTTTCATCTGCTCCATGCGGGGCTGCCTAGCGGGGCTCTGTCACATCAGTGTGACAGGTCCACGGCACCAGACGCCATCCCCCATCGGGCCAAAATCCAAGCGAGACAAACATGACGACCGAGACGATCCTTGCTAATGCCACCCTTGTCCTACCAAGCGGCACCCTGCGCGGGCAGTTGCGGATGCTGGATGGTCGCATCAGTGACATCGCGGAAGGCAGCAACCTGCCCAAGGGGTCGATCGATTGCGCGGGCGATCTGGTCATGCCCGGCCTGATCGAGCTTCACACTGACAACCTTGAACGACACATCGAGCCGCGCCCCAAGGTTGACTGGCCCCATGCCGCGGCCATCATCGCCCATGACGCCGAGCTTGCCAGCGTCGGCATCACCACGGTCTTCGACGCGCTGCGTGTGGGGTCGGTCGTGTCAAACGCCAAGGCCAACTACGGCGAATATGCCCGCGCTCTGGCGGATGAAATTCTTGGCCTGCGGGCCGAAGGCGCGCTGCGGATCAGCCATTTCCTGCATCTGCGCGCCGAGGTCTGCTCTGAAACGCTGGTGGAGGAACTGGACAAGTTCGGCCCCGCCGACCGGATCGGCATCGTCAGCCTGATGGACCACACGCCCGGCGCCCGGCAGTTCCGCGACCTGTCGAAGCTGAAGGACTACTACATCGGCAAGCACGGCATCTCGGACGCCGACTGGGATGCCCATGTTGCCGCCCAACTTGCCCTTAAGGAGCGCAACGGCGCCGAGCATGAGGCCGCCGCCGTTGCCGCCGCCCGCCGATATGGCGCGGTTCTGGCGAGCCATGACGACACCGAAGCAGACCACGTCACTCGCTCGGCCGAACATGGCGCACATTTCGCCGAATTTCCGACCACGCTCGAAGCCGCACAAGCCTGCCGCGAATTTGGGATCAAGGTGATGATGGGTGCGCCGAACCTGATCCGGGGCGGCAGCCATTCCGGCAATGTCGCGGCAGAGGACTTGGCAAAGGCCGATCTTCTGGACATCGTGTCATCGGATTATGTGCCATCATCTCTTCTGTCCGCAGCGCTGCGGCTGGGCGACTTATGGGGTGACCTTGCCCGCGGCATTGCCACAGTGACCGCTGCTCCCGCCGAAGCCGCCGGACTGGACAGCCGTGGCCAACTGAAAACCGGCGCGCGGGCCGATGTAATCCGCGTGGCACGGGTCGGTACGGCAGTTACCACGCGCGGCGTCTGGGTTCAGGGCGAAAGGGCGGCTTGACCAAATCCGGTGCCTTGGTCTCGTAGTTCCATCCATGGCTGATAGGACCGGGAATAGGGTTTTGCAGGTGCCGCAGACCGCCGCATATCGCCGACAATGCCGTATCGGCGACGTCGCCTGTGAGGGAAATGCCGCTCGGAGACCTCGCACCTCGTCAGCTCCCTGCCTCGAAAAGCCTATGGTCAGGACTCGTTCTGGATTACAGCCAGAACATGACCGTCGCGGCGAGTGCCACGGCGGAGAAGAAAGTCTGCGGACAACGGTCGTATCGGGTGGCGACCCGCGGCCAGTCCTTGAGT
>NZ_JAAIKE010000018.1 GCF_010915705.1 Pseudotabrizicola algicola | reverse complement strand
CAAGGCCGCAGGCCTGTAAGCCCCCTGCCCTTCCGTCGAGCCTTTGCTGAAATGCCAAGCTCCAACCAGACCGCTCAGGTTTCAGGTAACCGCTTCAATTGAAATCAGGAACCAAACGCGACACAGCCTGAGGAAACCAGGGGCATTTCGCGGACCTCGGCCGTCGAGAGCGCCCTTGCATCCGTTTACAAACGGTCGTTTATTCGTGATATGTGAAATTGCAAACGGCCTGTTTTGATGCCCCTGATCGGCTACGCGCGCGTCTCGACCGAGGATCAGACCCCCCTGCCCCAGTCGCAGGCCCTGAAATCTGCGGGCTGCGTCGAGATCCACGAGGAGCAGGCCTCGGGCGGCAATCGTGCGCGACCGGTGCTTGCGCGGGTGTTGGAACGCATCGCCAAGGGCGACACGCTGGTCGTCGTGCGGATCGACCGTCTCGCGCGATCCCTCTCGCATCTGCTGGAGGTGATCGAGCGGCTGGAAGCCAAGGGCGCCTTCTTCCGCTCGCTCATGGACCCGATCGACACGTCCTCCCCGCAGGGCAAATTCACTCTCCAGGTCCTGGGCGCCGCCGCTGAGTTCGAGCGCGCCCTGATCCGCGAACGCACCAAGGCCGGACTGGCCAGCGCACGGACCAAAGGCAGGGTCGGCGGTAACCCGGGCCTGCGCGCCCGTGATCCGGCGGCGCTGCGCAAGGTCCGGCTGGCGCGGCAGGACGGCTACATGGCACGCCTGAACGAGACGGCGCAGGACTGGGTTCCCCATGTTCGCCGCCTGCGCCCGGACCTGGCCTGGGAAGACGTAGTGCGCATCGTCAACGGCCCCTTGCCCCGCGAGCGCCAATGGACGCAAAGTCGGCTTCTGCGCGCGGTCAACGCCTATGTTCGGGACGGCTTCCTACCGCCGACGGTACTGGACCGCGCCGGCCGCCGCGAAACCGACGACCGCCTGCCCGCCATCGTCGCCGCCATTAAGGGAGCGGACCCCGACATCACGCTTCAGGCGATCTGCACCCGACTGGAAGCAATGCGCGAGCGCACGCCTCGCGGGCGGACAAACTGGCAGCCTTCTTCGGTGAAGATGCTGCTGGAACGGGCGGAGAAGCTGGGGCTGTTGCCTTGACGATTCGAAAGTGCGCTCATCCTTAGAAGGCAGTACTGGCGACAGCACCACAACATGTAGCAAGCGTAAACTCTGCCTGAGCTGGTAGAAGTTCATGTTTTTCAATGTCATGACGGTCAGTAAGGCTGACGACGTGCCCGCTCATCCGTCAGCATCAGCTACGAGCTGTAGAATTTTCTTGCACCACTGTCAGACATGACGCATTCATTGTCGTAGCGGGAAATGGCGAGAATTGCGGTTTTCTGCGCTACAAAGAAAATGTGGCTCCAAGGGGCTCAGTGAGTGTGGGTAAACCGCACCACGATCTAGATGAGGGCAGTATGACCGAAGAGCGTGTTTTTGCAGAGCTCCAGAGCGACGCATCCACACTGCATGAGTCGATCCGGATGCATCTGGAGCGCAATTTTGCGCCCGACGCCAGGAAGTACTTGAGAAGCTTTTCATCGACAGAAGCGGCCGAATTTCTCGGGCTCGCGCCTGGTCACCTGCGCAAACTCCACGCGGAGGACAAGATCCCCGACGTCCCGCTCGATGAGCGTGGAAGGAAACTGTACTCGGCCGACGACCTTGCGCAGATCCGTTTGGCTCTGGCGCGAACCACCCGCGACCCTTCGCTTTATCTGCGTGGGCGGGTCGGATCAGAGCCGCTTCAGATAATCTCTTGCGTGTCGTTCAAGGGCGGGTCGGCGAAGACGACGACAGCGGCCTATCTCAGCCAATGGTATGCCCTGCACGGCTACCGGGTGCTGGTGATCGACATGGACCCGCAGGCGTCGCTTTCGTCGATGACCGGTTTGCGGCCTGAAATCGACTTCACGCATCAAGGCACGATCTATGATGCCATCCGGTATGAGAACCCTGTGCCGATGAGCGAGGTGGTGCGGAAAACCTACTTCCACGGTCTGGACATAGCCGCTGGCGGCCTGATTCTGTCGGAGTACGAGACCGAGACCCCCTATGCCCTTCGACGTGGCTCCGAGCCGCCCTTTTACCTGCGGCTTCGCGAAGCAATCCTCTCGGTCGAAGCCAACTATGATCTGGTGTTCATCGATTGCCCTCCACAGCTTGGGTTCTTGACGCTCTCGGCTCTTGTGGCCTCGTCTTCGATCATCATTCCAGTGGTGCCGAACTTTATCGACGTGGCATCCTTGGCCCAGTTTCTGACCATGACCTCATCCTTGCTCGATACGATCAGGGACGCAGGAATGACTTTGGACTACGACTTTCTCCGCTACCTGGTCTCTCGCTTCGAACCTTCGGACGGACCGCAAGCGCAGGTTGCCGGATTGCTCCGCGCCAACTTTGGCAAACGCGTGATGACCGAGACGTTCCTGAAGTCCACGGCTGTCTCGGACGCAGGCCTCACGCATCAGACCTTGTTCGAGGTCGGTCGCGGCAGCATGAACCGCAACACTTATGACCGCGCGATGGAATCGATCAACGCTGTCGCGCGGGAGCTGGAACAAGACATCCACAGAGCATGGGGGCGCGGCTGAGATGGCCAGGAAGAACATGTTCGAAGGCATCACTCCTGCCTCTCGGTCGGAAGAAGATGCCAAGGCACCCCTGCCCCGCCCGACCGCCAAGATGCCAGAAGTATTTCAAAGTGCTGGGCCGATCGCAGCCATCCGCAACGATCTGCGCAGTGTCGGGTCTCGATCAGTGCAGGACATCGATCCTGAGCTGATTGAAGACACCGGGTTAAAGGATCGCATCGGAGCGCTAGACGACGACATCGCCGACCTGCGCGAAAGCATTTCCAAACACGGCCAGCAGGTTCCGATCCTGTTGCGGCCGCACCCGAAACTGAGCGGTCGGTATCAGGTGGTCTACGGGCGGCGCAGGCTTGCCGCAATCCGTGGCCTAGGAACGCCGGTCAAAGCCCTGATCCGCACCCTTTCCGACGAAGAGGCGGTCCTGGCGCAAGGCCAGGAAAACAACCTTCGTAAAGACCCATCTTTCATCGAGAAAGCCTTGTTTGCAGGCGATCTGGAGGAGGCGGGCTACGATGCGCGCGTGGTTCAGGACGCGCTAAACGTGAACCGCAGCCATACGTCGCACATGCGCAAGGTGCGCGAGGCATTTCCGAGACAAGTGCTGGAACGCATCGGTGCGGCGCCGTCGATCGGATGGAAACGCTGGTACGAACTCGCCGTTGTGGTGCTTGAGAAGAAGATCGACGTTCTTTCCGTCCACCCTGCCCCCTTCCCTGAAGGTTCCAGCTCAGACGAGCGATTTGCAGCCTGGGTGAAAGCTCTTCCAAAGACGGATACCCCTAAGGAGAAACGCCAACAGAGGGGCACAACGCCCTTCATGCTGATGGCGCAAGATGGGTCCGCTCTGGGAGAGGTCGCCCTTACTAAAGGGGCATTGGGCTTCCGGCCATCGGCGCAACACAGGGATTTCGCGGCGTGGCTGCATTCAAATGCGGATGACGTCTTCTCACGCCTGCATGAAGAATTTCTCAGTCAGTCCAAGAAGAAGGGCTGAGGGAATGCAACGACAACAGCAGAGGAGCAGTGTCGGAAAAGGATAGGCCTCCCGAATGGAAACCACCCGGAAGGCCCGCGCAAAACACAGGGCGCCAACCCTGAGAATGCTCATCTTCTAGCACGAGCAGACTAGCGCAGGCCCGAATCGCACGCAACATCGCTTCGCGGTGATCCGATATCTTTTATCCTTTTTCTGGAGAAGAACGGACACCGATAGGTAGGGTTGCAAGGTCTTCACTCGGCTGACCCGAGCGTTCCGCCCGATTCAACATGGAACATGTCATGTCTTCGCCCGTGCAGCGGCACGTTCGGCGCACCAATTCCTCATATCTGACCGACCGCAGCAATGTGACGCCGGTTAAGACGGAAGACGCGCGCTGGTCGCTTCTGGATTTGGTACGCCGTTGCCGCAAACCTCTTGGCCTGAGAGACCGCGACATTGCGGTTCTGCGAGGTCTTCTGTCGTTCGTGCCCCAGTCGGCCGACCCAAACTCACTTGTTGTCTTTGCCTCCAACAGGGCGTTGATCGAGCGCTGTGACGGGATCGACGAGCGCACACTAAGGCGCCGCCTCACCAATCTGAAGGCAAACGGATTGCTGGCTCGAAAGTCGAGCCCGAACGGAAAGCGATATCGGGTACAGGATGAGTGTGCCGAATCCAAACTAACCTACGGCATCGACCTCGCGCCGTTGTTCGCCATCCGCTCTCACCTCATCGCACTAGCAGAAGAATGCTCCCGAGAAGAAATTCGGTGCAAAGCGCTCCGGTCAGTGATCAGGGACATTCTTTACCACAGGGCTGAGACCATTCAGCCAGCACTGCACGACCTTGCGTGCCGCTCACTGCGTCGCTCATTGTCTTCGGACCAACTGGCCGGTCTCATTCAGGAACTACAGGAAAACCTTCCTCAGACAGGCGCTGAGCAATCGTCCGTTGCAGATGCAGTGACCGTCAGCGACAGACAAAATGACCGGCACATTCAGAAATCAAAAAAAGAAAAATATGAATCTGAAGTTGCGCCTGAGAAAGTAAGCACAGCCAGTCGATCCAGCGATCCAGGAAGCACTGTTATGGGACAAACCAACGATATCACAGTGTCTGAATGCATGGCCCTGGCCAAGAATGCAGCATCCTTCGCTTCCGTAGCTGCAAAGGATTGGGGCGATGTCGTTCGATTGTCCGACACCCTTGCTCCGGCGGTTGGACTAGCGAAAACGGACGTAGAGTCTGCACGAAAAGCGATGGGCGCGCTTGGCTCAGCACTCGCCATTCTTGGTATTATTGAGGCGTTCGACAGAATTCGGCAGCCGAGGGCTTATCTACAAGCACTGGCCAATCAGGCCGCCAGTGAAGGCGTCGACTTCGTCCGTATGTTCCGCTCCCTCACAAACTGCAGCGCTCCGTCAGCGCGTCGTATAACCATTGCTTGATGTATACCCGGGTAAACATGACCCCCTCTTGATCCACGTATACCCCGGTAAACATGGAGCCAGCTTCGAAGAGGTAAAGGTTGGGGGTTTGAGGGGTGACGGGAAGTGAGATCGGGAGAGTGGCTTCCGGCGCCCGTCGTGGAGAATATCTGATGGCGAAAGCAGCCCAGAAAATCACCCTGTCCCCCTCGCGGGACATCCCCTTCGACCAGCTCGTGCTGAGCCAGTCCAATGTGCGGCGCATCAAGGCGGGCGTCTCGGTCGAAGAACTGGCCGAGGACATCGCCCGCCGCGGCCTGCTGCAGAGCTTGAATGTGCGGGCTGTTCGCGATGCCGACGGCGTCGAGACAGGCACGTTCGAGATCCCCGCTGGCGGTCGCCGCTTCCAGGCGCTGTCGCTGCTGGTGAAGCAGAAGCGACTGGCGAAAACCGCCCCGATCCCCTGCATCGTGCGGGATGCCGCGTCCGACATTCTGGCCGAGGACGACTCGCTGGCCGAGAACATGCAGCGTGTGGCTTTGCACCCGCTCGACCAGTTCCGCGCATTTCATGCTCTTCGCGAGAAGGGTCAGGGCGAGGAAGCGATCGCCGCGGCCTTCTTTGTCACGCCGCAGATCGTCAAGCAGCGCCTGAAGCTCGCTTCCGTGGCCCCTGCCCTCCTCGAGGTCTATGCCGAGGATGGCATGACGCTGGAACAGCTCATGGCCTTCACGGTGAACCCCGACCATGCGCGTCAAGAACAGGTCTGGGATGCGGTGAAGAACTCCTGGAACAAGGAGCCTTACGCGATCCGGCGCATGCTGACTGACGCCTCGGTCCGGGCCTCGGACCGTCGTGCGGTCTTCGTCGGCGTCGATGCATATGAGGCGGCAGGTGGCGTTGTGCTGCGCGACCTGTTCCAGGGAGATGACGGAGGCTGGCTGGAGGACCCTGCACTGCTCGGCCGGTTGGTGGCTAAGAAGCTTCAGGCAGAAGCCGAGGCTCTGGCCTCCGAGGGCTGGAAGTGGATCGAGGTGGCGACGGACCTGCCCTATGGCTACAGCCATGGTCTGCGGCGTCTGGCCGGTGATCCTGCCCCGATGACCGACGAAGAAAGCGCGGCCCACGCTGTGCTCCTCGCTGAGTACCGCGCGCTGGAGGAGGAATACGCCGGTCAGGATGAATACCCTGAGGAGATCGATGCCCGGCTCGGGCAGCTTGAATTGGCGATGGAAGCGCTTGAGCAGCGGCCGCTGATCTATGACCCGGTCGAGGTCGGGCGTGCGGGCGTCTTCGTCACGCTGGATCGGGACGGCAGTCTTGCGATCTATCGCGGCTATGTCCGGCCCGAAGACGAGCCGCATGAGGAGACCGCGGTCCAGGATGGTGATGGTGTGGATGCCATGGGGCAGGGGGGTGATGTCGGCGGTTCCAGTTGGAAACCATCGGCGACGCCCGCTGGCGGCACCATCATCACCTCGGGTGGTCAGCCGATCGGTGCGGACCCGTCCGAGGAGGACGACGACGGAGCGCTGAAGCCGTTGCCCGAGCGGCTGGTCATGGAACTGACGGCTCACCGGACCTTGGCTTTGCGCGAGGCCATCGGGCGGTCGCCAGACGTGGCGCTGACGCTCCTGCTCCTGAAGCTGGTGACGGATACCTTCCACACCTCCTCCGCCTCAGGCAGCTGTCTCGAGGCCACGGTGCGCCACGTCTACATGTCCGCGCAGGCACCCGATCTGAAAGACAGCGTCGTGGCGAAGCTCGTCGACGAACGCCACGCGGCCTGGGAGGCCGATCTGCCGCTCGGCGATGATGCTGCCCTCTGGGACTATCTGTCCGTTCTCGACGAGGGCAGCCGTCAGGCGTTGCTGGCGCATTGCGTCAGCTTTGGCATCAACGCGCTCCATGAGAAGGTGAACCCCTATGGGGCGGGCATTTCTGCCAGCGGTCTGACCCGCCGCATGGCCCATGCCGATCTGGTGGCGCGTGCGGTCGATCTCGACATGGTCGAAGCGGGTTGGGAGCCTACGGTCGATGGCTACCTCAACCGCGTGCCCAAGGCCCGCATCCTCGAGGCCGTGCGCGAGGCGAAGGGGGAGGGGACCGCGCAGCTTCTCGATCACCTGAAGAAGGGCGAGATGGCGACCGAAGCCGAGCGGCTCCTCAAGGGCAGCGGGTGGTTGCCCGAGGTCCTGCGTCGCGCTGATCTGGCGGCCGGCGACGGCGAGGAGATCGCAGAAGGGCAGGGGGAGGACGCGGGCGAACCCGAAGATGTCTATCTCCCGGCTTTCCTGACGGCCGATCTGCCGGAGACCGCTGCGTCGATGATGGCTGCGGAGTGATCTGAGCCACCCGAGGGCGGGGAAGCCCGCCCTCATCTCAACAAAATACAGCAATATCAATATGATGAATGCGAAATCTCGCATTCAGGATGAGGAATCATGTCTGCAACGACCATCATCGACTCAGCCCCCCTCGGGGCGCTTATCCGCTATACCGACGGCAGTCCCAAGCCGCCGGCACGTTTCACCAAGAAGCTCGCGGCCTGGGAGCGCTCGAACGGCGTCGGTCGTCTCGTGAAGAAGGAACCGCCCAGGGTCTATCCGACCTGGACCGCTCCGGCCTCCTTCACGCTCCATGAGGGGAATTTCTCCTCGGACGGGGTGATCCTGGTCACCATCATGCGCAGTCATTCGGCGGATAGCCGTCTGATCTTCGAGGTGGCCGAGGAACCGAAGCCCGGCCAGGTGCGCGTGCTTCTGGACTTCGGCGGGAACACCGAACTGCTGCATCTGGCGGAGTCCGTCGCCGCAGCGGAGCTCTGGATCGCGCGGGAAGGTTATCGCAACGCGCGGCTTGAAATCGTCGGTGCCGAAGACGGCGATAGGGCAGGGGGCGCGGACCTGGCCGCTTGAGCCCTGACATGGCGTGAGGGGCCTGTCGACGGGCGCGCCTCTCACCGACCGCACCCTCGTCCCGCGATGTCGCGGGGCGCCGAAGGATCCATCCCCCAAAGACGGAGGTCTTCAACCATGAGCATGGCCGGGAGGCTGGCGATAGAGCAACTCAGCGGGACAACAAGCTCCAGTCGTCAGGGCACCATCCCCCGCTCGCCATCCCCTTCCTTGCCCCGAATCCTGTCTTCGAGATCAACCCGCAAGGGGTCGGACTACGGGGGGAGCCCGTGCCGCCGGGTGGATTCGGACGAGCCGAACGCACCCGGTGATGTCAGCCAGTCTTCGGGCCTGCGGGGTCCTGTCGCGCGGGGGATGGTCCCCCGCCTCCAAGACAGGAGCCAAACAGATGTCCCGCAAAGATGCTCACGCTTTCGCCGCTTCCCTCGCCGCCACGCTCATGGTCTCGATCGTCGTCTTCCAGGCAGGGGATGGAACCTTCGGCGCCGTCCCCGCCGATGAAATCGACGGCGACGAGGTTCAAGTGGTCGCTGAGGTCGACCCGTGGGCATGATGCCCACGGTTTCTTCTGAGGCTCGGAGGCGGAGCGAAGGCTCCGATCCGGGCCTTTCGCTTGTCTGCCATCCCGGGCCGACCGGCAGAATGAGCCGACGACGGTCGGCAAGCGAAATGGGCGATTACCGCTGCTCCTGGGAAGTTGCGATCAGCTGACTGCCGCCGGCGAATTGGCCGTTCCCACTTCGCTGTTCTTAGACCGCGAGCTCGCGCGGGTCTTTGCCCCCATTGATGTGATCCGCGAACCACTGCGGTTTCCGGCCGCGGCCAGACCAGGTGAGAGCCGCATTGTCAGGGTGACGATACTTCGCCACGGCTGGCGCACGGGTGGTTTTCCCCTCGACCCCAATAAGGTCGGCGAGGGAGTAGCCCATCTCTTTGGCGATGGCTTCCAGCTTGGTACGGGCTTGGGCCTTGTGACGGTCCTCATAGGTGGAAATCGCCTTGGCGAGGTCCTTCTGCAATTGCCGCAGTTCCTTGAGCGACATCGCCTCGAGATTGAAACCAGCCATTGGGCCCTCGAGTCCTGAATGATGCATTCGGGATAACCGTCAGGTCGCAAAATCGCAACTCCCACGAAGGTTACCGCGGTAGGGCAGGGGGATGAGGTTGGCTTGAACCGCCGGGTCTGTGCTCTCGAAAGGGCTTCAACCCCTTTGCCGTGGCCAGGAAGGCCGAGTTCTGCGAGAGCCCCAGGTCGCCTCTATCCCCGGTGCCATCCCTTCGACTGACAATCCCCTAAGCCTGTTCGGCCTCTGGCGCGCAACCCCGCGTCAGTCCGGGCCGTGTTGCCCTTTCAGGGCTGCCCGCTCCACCCCGGCCCTCTGGAGGTTTCCGGTCGACGTTCCGTCTCCCGTGCACGCCTCAGCCGACAGGCTTTTTCCGGGTCTTGTCGAAGGGACGGTCCCAGGGACAGAAAACACAGGAGCTTACCATGCAGAACATCGTCATCCTCGCCGGCAACATCGGTCAGAAGCCCGAAGTGCGCTCGACCCAAAGCGGCACAAAGATCACCAACTTCACCCTGGCCACCTCGCGGCCGCGCCTCTCGGAAGGTCGCGTGATGCGCGACGAGAACGGCTACCGGGTCATGGACACCGAATGGCACCGCATCACCTGCTTCAACGGTCTCGGCAAGACTGTCGCAGAGCACTGCGAAAAGGGCATGAAGGTCCTCGTCCACGGGCGCATCCACTACACCAATTGGACCGACGCAGCCGGTGTCGACCGCTACGGCTGCGAGATCATCGCCGAGAAGGTCGACTTCCTGAGCCGCCCGAAATCGGCCGAGGGTGAAAGCCCCGAGCTGGTCGACCGCGACGACGAGATCCCGTTCTGAGGAACGGGGTCCACCCGAAAGGGCCCGGCGGGGAAACCCGTCGGGCTCCGCCAACCGCGAATGACACCAAGAGGCAAACTACGATTGCCCTTCGTGCCAATCTCGTATGGAGCGGCAAAGCTTGCTCATCGCCAAGCCGGTGAGCATTCCGCTGGTCAGAAATGGGACGCCCTCGGAGAACTTCGGTTCCGCTTCACCGTCTGCGATGAAATGAAACGTGCCAGTCTCCTCGGCTTCGTTCTTGTCAAAGAACCATGTTCCAAGAAATTCAGCGTCGCGGGTCACGACATCGCCGTTCTCGGCGCCGTCCTCTGCCCCCATCAGGTTGATCGGATATCTGAGTTCCACGGTCTGCAACTGCCTCGCTTCGATCGGTTTCATTCTCCGGCGTCACCCATGGTCGAAAGTCGCTCCTTTGTCGCCAGCTGATCTCCGACCTCCGGCAATTGAACTCGGCGCGTTTGCGGAACCACGGGACCCGCGCCACGGATATGCGGCATGCGAAACACCTTCTCGGGCCTGGCCATGTGCCGCATGTAATGCCCCGCTACCCAGTGTGCACGCCGCTTTCCCAAAGGGTCTTCCGGATCTCGCTCTACTTGCGCTGCCTTCAGCTGGATCCGACCTGCGGAACCCAGCCGAACACGGGTAACAAGCGTGTCGGGAAGCGGTTTCCCTGCCTTTTCAGCGCGCCGCCGCTCAGGGCGACTGATCGCCTGAACGTCCTCGGTTTCGATCATGCCTTTGTATTTCAGCATCGAACACATTGTGGCCACGACCGCCACGAAGTGGCTGCAGACCTCGCTTTCGCTTTTTAGGGCCGCCTCACCATTTGGGTGCTTCGGTCCCAACAGCGCCGCTTCATAGGTCGGGGTAAAGATCAATTCGCCTTTCAGGCCCGAGGATTTCAGAACCAGGAGACTAGGGACGATCCCGTTGGCGGTAACGATCATGCGCTGCGTGTACATGCAGTCGTCCACCACCGTCGTCAGGGCAACGTAGGAGCCTTCACCGGTCGGGTCCGGGCACTCGACAAGGAGTGCCGGAAACGGGAACTGGGCCTCCCGGTAGATTTCCTCGCGGCCAGCAGGCTTCGTCCCGTAGGCAAGGTCGGTCAACATTTGCACCGTTTCCTGGTCGATCCGATAGTGCTGTGCATAGGACAGCACATGCAGCTGCCTGTCGCGAAACTCCAGCATCCGCGCCATCAGTTCCGGGGAGATCCCATCCCGGAAGGGGCCGTTCGTGTCGAGGAAGCTCTGCGGGTAGCTTTCAAAGAACTTGGTCAATGTGTCGATCATCAATTTGCCTTCGAAAAGCCGTCCGATTTTGTCGAACTGGGTATTCATGGGCGAAGGTGCAAGCCCCGGCCATGCTCCATACGCCTGCGGGTTTGTTGCCCAAACGGAGATCGTCCGGGCCACTTGTCCGGCTGGGACCGAGAGTTCGAGTTGGGCTGGTTTTCCGATGACGGGTTGAGGGTCTGGGAGAGCGGCTCCCGGGCGCCCGTCGCGGAGTTTGACGCATGGGCGTTCAGGAAGTTCTGGATCCGGTTCGGGCGGGCAAGGGGGGCTGGAAGGTCGATGTCGGCCGGGGTGAGCGGAACGGGCGGGTGTCGTCCGAATGGTTCAACCGGCCCGATGACGAGCGGTATCTGTCGCTCGACGATCTCTGGGCCAGCGTGAAAGGCCGCTCCGAGCGCAGCCGGAGCCGGGTGGTGCAGACCGCTGACATCCGCGTCGAGGCGGCGCGCGACAACCCCGAACGGCTGCACCTGATGCTGCCGAGAGCGCAGGAGCCGGTCGCGCCCACGCACTGGGCGTTCGGCCAGCTTGCCAGCATTGTCGGCGCTCCGGCCTCCTACCTGCGACAACTGCCGGCGCCGCTGGCTGGGATCAACCTGCAATACGGACTCGCCAATCACCGCGCCGAGCAGGTGAAGACCTATGAAACTGAGGATGGCCGCACCGAGCTGCGCGCCGTGACCGGCCCCGATTATGGCCGGATTCATGACCATGAACTCGTCGAGGCGGTGCAGCGCATCGCGGGTAATGGCACAGGGGACACGCGCTGGAAGGTGCCGGGCGTCCTCGACTGGTCAACCGGGGTTTACAACCCAGATGTCGAGATCAGCCGCGATACGACCACGCTCTATGCCTCGGACCGGGATGTGTTCCTGTTCCTGGTCGATGACCACAACCCGATAGAGGCGGGGCGGTTGGCCGATGGCTCGCCGGACCTCTACTTCCGGGGATTTTACTGCTGGAACTCCGAAGTCGGCGCGAAAACCCTTGGAATCGCGAGCTTCTATCTCCGTGCGGTGTGTCAAAACAGGAACTTATGGGGCGTCGAAGATTTCCAGGAGATCACCATCCGCCACTCGAAGTATGCCGCCTCCCGCTTTGCCCATGAGGCGGCACCGGCGCTGACGCGGTTCGCCAATTCCTCTCCGCAGGGCTTCGTGAACGGCATCAAGGCCGCGCGGCAACAGATCGTTGCGCGGACGGATGAGGAGCGCGACGACTTCCTCAGGAAGCGCGGCTTCTCCAAGACTGAGGCGACCAAGATCATCGAGAAGGTGCTGATCGAAGAGCACCGCCCGCCCGAGAGCATCTTCGATTTTGTCCAAGGCATCACCCGACTGGCCCGCGACAAGACCCAGCAGGATGCGCGGCTCGACATGGAGGGGCGTGCCAAGAAGCTTCTCGACCGGGCTGGGTGACCCCTGACGGGGCAGGGGGCTCTTCTTCCCCTGCTCCGCGACCGATCGCCATTCCCTTTCCTCTTCCCGGCAAAGCCACCCGCCATCCGAGTGATGCCGGGTGGTCTTTGTCTCAGCCCAAGGCGCGAAACCTCCATGACCCAATTTTCTGAACAGCCCGCCTCCTTCACCCAAGACCGGGGTTTCCGATCTGAACTGAATGCAGAGGAAGAAGCCGCCATCGCGGCCGCCCGGGAAATCCTCTTCCGCCATATCAGCCGTAACCCGGTCCTGACCTCATGGGCTGCGGTGGTGGACTATTGCTCCTTCAGCGTGCGCGGGGATGTCGAGCGTTTCCACGTCCTTTATCTCGACCGCAAGAATCGGCTGATCTCTGATGAGCGGATGGGTGTCGGCACGGTTGACCATGTGCCGGTCTATCCGCGCGAGGTGATCAAGCGGGCTTTGATCCTCGGCGCCAGCGCTCTGATCCTGGTGCACAACCACCCTTCCGGCGATCCGACCCCGTCAGAGGCCGATCTTGCCATGACGAAGGAAGTCCAGAAGGGCTGCCGGTTTCTGGGCCTGACGCTGCACGACCACATCATCGTCGGTGCGGGCCACGAAGTCTCCCTGCGCGGGCTTGGCAAGATGTGACACCCATAGGTGCACCCGACGGTGCTGGCTGGTTCCCGCGTCTATACCCTCCGCCGCCCACCTTAGAGGAGGAGGGCGGCGGTTTGGTCGTCGACGGTTGAGGCGGGGAGAGCGGCTTCCCGCACCGTCAGAGATATTCCTCATGTTCGATCACGTCGCGCCCAATGGTGTCTCTTGCCTGCCCTTTGGCCAACCGCCGTATCTCGGCGCCCCTGCCTTTGACCCGGCTCTGCCCTTCGTCCTGACCCGGGCCAACACCAACCTAGGCGCGCTCCTGTCGGGCGAGGCGCGTGCCGTGGGCCTCGCCCGCTTCGCCAGCCTGCTCGACGCCATGCAGGGCGCGATCTTCATGGCCGACAACCTGCCCGAGACTGCGGCTCCGCTGATCCTCGCCATCCTGGACAGCGACGAACGGCTGGTTCTGGCCGGGCTGGCCTCGGCAGGTGCTGTCGCCTGGTGCCATCCGGTGATGAGCGCTGCCGAGGCGCGCGCCGTCGTCAGCGAAGCAAGTCAGCTTCGCGCGCAGGCGGGTCGCGCCGGGGACTGGAGCGAGCCCGATCTGGCGCAAAGTTTGCGGCACCGCGCCGATCTTCTGGATGCGCGCCTTGTCGATCCGCTGTGGCGCGCTTTTACCGCCCGCGCCCTGCAGATCGCAGCGTGACGTCAAAGAGGCAGAGGAGGGCAGGGGGGTCTTGCGAGCTTTGCCGGGTGAAAGAGATCGCCCGGCTGGCTCCGACCCTTCCCCCATGTCCGGAGAACCCCATGACCCAAGTTGAACCGACCCTCGCGGCCCCGATGCCGCCTTCCACCATCGACCTCGCCGCAATCTTCGCGGCCCAAGCCGAGCGGCAGGTGCGCATCGACGCACTCCGCCCCGGCAACAAGGACCGGCTTTTCGACGGTCTGACGACCGCCGGGATCACCCATGTCACCGTGACCTTCGATGGTGAAGGTGACAGCGGCCAGATCGAAAGCATCGCCGCCTGGGCCGGTGAAAAGGCGGTCGAGTTCCCGGCCGTGGAAATCGCCTATGCCGCCATCACCTGGGACAACCCGGAGGTCGAGATGCGGCAGCTTTCGCTTGAGGATGTCGTCGAGCAACTGGCCTATGACTTTCTCAGCGACACCCATGGCGGCTGGGAGAACAACGACGGCGCCTATGGCGAGTTCTGTTTCGATGCCACCGCCCGCTGCATCCATTTGGAGTTCAACGAACGGTTCACGTCGTCCGAACTCTACACCCATGACTTCTGAGGGGGCAGTGATGGCACATCCGTATCACCACGCCCTGTCTTCGGTGAAAAAATGGGGCGGCACCGTCGACGATTACCTGCCCGTCCATGCTTGGTTAGATGTTATCTGGACAGGCAAGGCTTTTCTCGACCTGTCGGGTAGCGATAGTCCATAGGAGGGGCCCCGCCGTCCGCTCCGCGCGGATCAAAGCGCTGGCGGTGCGGACGGCGGGGAGGTTCCTGTGGTCTATCGCGGAGACGCTGCTGAACTCACGGTTCAGTCGGTTCATCCAGATCCACCAATAGGCGCTCTATGCGCGCCGCAATACCGATGTGCCGTTCGATCTCGCGCTGCCAGCCCCGTTCTCTGGCATCTGTCGCAAGTGTCAGTTCGAGCTTCCGTCTATCTCGAAGCCTGCCAGCGTAAGCTTTGCTGGTCACGAATTTTGCGCAGCTGAGATAGAGGTCACATTCACATGGCCCCTCAGAGGGTAGGCGTAGACAGTGGCCAAGTTCCAGTTCTGTCTTGATAAAGTTTGATTTCAGCCAGTCGATTGCCGAGCACGATAATTTTCCCGCGCGTATTGCTTCGGCACCGGGACCAGCGATCATTTCACCGGGGCCAAGCACACTACGATAGTCACGTAGGACTTCGGCGTCGCTGATCCGTGCGTAGACCATGGACATGTGCGGCGTCTGATGCCCCAAGACGCTCATGATCGTGTGCAACTTGGCACCCCGTTCGGCGAGTTGCGTGCCCACAGTATGACGAAACCGATGGCTGGTAACTGTCGGCTTTCCATCTTGATCGACCAGTCCGGCGAGTCTGCACATCTGATTGAGGGGGTATTGCAGCAAATAGTCTGCCGACATCCGCCCGCTGCGGCGAAAGAAGACATAACGAACCAAGTCGCCGGTCTTGTCATCCCGGATCGGGCGGTCGTTGGCTTCGAGCCGACGCTGGATGACTTCGCGCAATACCGTTGCGGCGTCGTCATGCAAAGGCACAAGGCGTTCCCGCATAGTCTTTCCAGCGGGTATCCGCAGTCTGAAGGTCCCGTCGGGATACTGATCCAGGCAGTCCAAGCGGAGTCGAATGACCTCTCCCCGCCGTGCGCCAGACCAGCGGGCGATCAGCAGCGCCGCCTTCTGAAACTCACACTCGAGGCTCGGCAGCTGCGCCATAAGGCGCGACAGCTGGTCCTCGGGAATAAACCTTGGCACGCGATGTGCCAACTTCGGCAGATCGTTCGGATCAAGAATGGGTCGGGTCGGAAAATTGGGCCAATCCCATGCTGCGCCATCAGACAGGAACTTGGCAACTGTGCCCGCCCTTGCTCGACGAGCATTTATGGACAGCGGCGCGCCGGTTCGTGGTGCAATGTCGAACTGAAGGTGGCGAAGGTAGTCGTTGAAAAGCTCCGGATTGATGTCAGCAAAGTTCAAAATGCTGGGCTGTCGCGTAGACAAGTAAGTCACAAAATGCCTCATCGAAACAGCCATGTGATCTACCGTCGGGCGAGCAAGACTGACCCGCTTCCTCTCAAGCCAGCGGTTTGCCAATTCCTGCAGGTCTGGCCTCGGCGAAGCGATCGGCTTGCGTTTGTCCTGGATAATCTGAGGCCGGATGACATCGTTCCCGTTTTGGAAGAGGAGCAGCTGCAGAACGCGAGTTTTGACCCGCCAGCTGCGCTGAAAGCCTGCCGGGAAGTCTTCTTTCTCGTTTCGGAAGATATGAGTGTCGTGCCGTGCGGCGAAGGCGTCGACACCTGCGATCATTTCGTCAAGGTGATGTTGGCGAAGATTGCCAAAAGAGCGGACACCCGTGTGCATCGCAAGACGTGGCAAAACCACACGGAGCGCTGCTTGCACGCCGGTTGCGGAATAGCCAATCTTCGCACTGTCCGCGACCAGTGCGTCGAGCCCTTCATAGGCGTTCAATGGCTCCATCGTCTCCGCCACGCGCATGTTTCCGACTGCGAACAGGAAATCGTAGTCCAACCGGATTCGGTCGGTCATGGCTGCGTAATAGAGATAGCTGCGTGCCCGAAAGCTGACCGGATAGGTCGGATGGGCCTGCTTGTCACCATTTAGGCAGCCAATTCTGATCGGCAGGGGGGCAGCGAACCAATCCCTGATATCCGGCCAACTCTCAATGAACATGGATCGGTATATCAACCGCTTGCGGCGAAAACTTTCAGCCATCGGGATGCGCGCCAGAAATGCCGCATAGTCAGCTTCGTCTGCGTGCTCAAATATGACAGGGCGGTCGACGGCCGATTTTGACGATACATGGGTCACAGAGCCTCTCCGTCCGTTGTTTGCGAAGGACGGTCCAGCCCTAAGGCGTGTCGATACTCTGCGACCACCACGGCGTCGGAAACCCTTGTGTAAATTCTGGTCGATTCCGGCGAGGCATGACCCAATCGCTTCTGTAATGTCAGTTCTCGCATCCCTGCCTCCCACATGCGCGTCGCATGGGTGTGGCGAAGGGCGTGCGGGGTCATCCACGGCTCTCTGATCTCGGCGCGATCACATGCGCGAGCAAAAAGTCGCGCCAGCGCAGAATAAGACAGCGGTTCTTGACGGTTTACGCCTGTGCCGCCGACCAGGAACACGAAAGGAACGTCAGCATCACCCGGTCGTTCGTGCATGACGTATGTGCTCAGGGTTTCCAGTGTCTCGCCATCATGCAAATCGACTACGCGCTCGACGCGGGACTTCGATCGTGCGCCCTTTGGATGATCATCGCGGCAGCGCACAAAGATGCGTCTGCGCCCGTAGCCTATATCGGCGAGATGCAACCCGAGAACTTCTCCGGGGCGCAGGCCTCCGTTCAGCATCAGCAATACCAGGCTGCGATCGCGGAGATTGCGTGTGGCGGCCAATAAACCTTCGACCTGTTGCTGATTCATCGGTCTTGGAAGCCGCTGCATGGTCTTCAGGCGCAATTCTCTGACCTCAGACCTCTGCCGTGAAACCCCAGTCAGAAACGGCCTATGCCTGTCGCTCACCCGCCAAGACGTTTGATCTTGCTTCTTCGCGATCGGGTTTGCCCCGCTGAACGCTCCAGTGAAAATCGCCCAGCGATAGAAGGCGTCGACCGCCACGAGGATGCGATTGATCGTGGCGGCTGAAAGGCCCTGCCGAACGGCAGCCCCCTCGCTCACTACCAGTCTGATCGAAGTATCCCGGCGCTTGCGGTTGGCGTTTACCGACCGGAGGTACTCGAGGAATGCGGCCGAGAGTTCGGGGGAGAAGGAGGTCCAGTGAATTCCTTGGGTTGAGAGAAAGGTCCAGAGATGAATGAGGTCGCGTGCATAGGCGAGGGCAGTGTTCGGCGAATACGCCTTCGCCCCCAGATAGCCGACAAAACTGCATATCGGGTCGACTGCGTTGCCGTCCATATCTGTCACAAGAATGGTCGCGCCACCGTCGGCGCTTCTCAGTTTAAACATCTGCGCCTCGGTGATTTTGCGGGTCGTGGCAGCCAGCATAGGGCAAAACGCCACCGTCGGCATGCTGTCCACATAATCGACTCCTCAAAAGCCCATTCTGCGGACTTTCGCCACCGAGCCATGTTTCATCATTCGGCAGGAGTGTGGCTTTCCGAGACCGTTTTCGGGCCGACGATCACCCTCTCCACCGGCCGTGTGATCCCGACCCGATGGGTGGGCGAACAGCACGTCCGCGAGGATCTGGGTTTCATTCCGAGCTTCACCGACTGGGTCAAGGCCATCCGGCCAGAACCCTGGATGGGCCGCACCGAGAAGATCGAGGCACTGGTCGATCCGCATCTGGCGCCGCCGGTCCTGGAGGTGCGCTGACATGAGCCGGGCCTACCTCAATCTCGGCGTCTCTCCCGGGATCACGCCGCTCGCAATGCTGCGCACTGCCATCTCTCGTCTGCATCCCGACACGCTGGCCGTCCGCAGCTGGCGCGCGGCGCGCAAGCGCTATTATCGTGAGCTCTTGCAGGCCCATGCCGAAGCGCAGGCCCTGGCGCATGTCGCCTGCCAGTGATCCGGGCTGCTTCAACCGACCATCCAAGTTCCAACAAGCCCGGCCTTCTGTCCGGGCCTTTTCATTTCTGGAGGCAATATGGCCGACTATTTCACCCACTTTTCCTGCGTCCTTGACGTGGGTTCCCCGGAAAAAGCTACCGCGGCGCTTGGTCTATTGGCCCGCCTGCATCTCGACGAGGAGGGCGCCGACGATCCGGAATATGCGGGCTTCGCCATGACACAGCAGGACGGTCCCGGCGGCTCGATCCTCTGGTTCCATGACGATGACGGGCAAGGCGATATCGAAGGCGTCATCCGCTTCGTGCTGCGGCTGGCGGAAGAGATCGACCTCACTGGCCTCTGGGGTTTCGAAGTCGCGTACACCTGTTCCCGGCCCCGATTGGACGCCTTTGGCGGTGGCGCGCATGTCATCGATCTTGGTGCGCGGAAGTCCATCGGCTGGACCAGCACCCATGAATGGCTTGAGGCCGCGCTGCGAGGGGAGGACTTCGATGCCTGAGGTGATCTGCACCACGGTCTATCTGTTCCCGGAACTGTCCGATGCCGCCAAGGAAAAGGCTCGCAGTTGGTATCGCGAACTCGGTCCCCATGACGATTGGTGGGACGCGGTCTACGAAGACTTCGAGCGCATTTGCGACATCCTCGGGGTCAGCCTCAAGACCCGGCCCGTTCGGCTGATGGGGGGTGGCACCCGCGAAAAGCCCTGCATCTGGTTTTCGGGTTTCTGGAGTCAGGGGGACGGGGCGTGTTATGCCGAGCGACGGATTATGCGGAGCGGTCAGGTCATCACGCTGTAAACGCGAGGGATTTTCGACAATCCGCTCCGCATAACGACGGGCTTGTGCCGTCGCGGGTTCTTTTGGGC
>NZ_JAAIKE010000017.1 GCF_010915705.1 Pseudotabrizicola algicola | reverse complement strand
TTCGGCCAGCGTGCCCTGGGGGTTGAATTCCAGCTCCAGCTCGCCGCTCAGATACTGGCGCATGAATTCGGCGTTCTCGCCCACGTAGGAGGAGATCATCTTCCTGACCTGCCGGGTTTCCAGCAGGACCCCAAGGCCGAACCCGTCAACGCCCGCGTTATTGGAGGCGACGGTGAGATCCTTGGTGCCCGCGTCGCGGATCGCGGCGATCAGGAGTTCGGGGATGCCGCAGAGGCCAAACCCCCCGCTGGCGATGAGCATGCCATCAAACAGCACCCCATCAAGCGCCGCTGCCGCATTCGGATAGACCTTGTTCATGCGGCAGCCCTCAACCCAAGAATCTCCCGTGCCTGCGTCGCGGTGGCGACGGGGCGGTCGTATTTGCCGCAGAGGTCCACCACGCGCCGCACAAGGGCGGCGTTCGACGGGGCCAGTGTGGACTTGTCCAGCCGGACGTTGTCTTCCAACCCGGTCCGGGCGTGACCGCCTGATGACACCGCCCAGTCGTTCAGCACAATCTGGTTCGGACCGATCCCCGCCGCGCACCACGGTGCATCTTCCCCGAACAGGCGATGCACGGTGCGGATGTAATAGTCGAACACCTCGCGGTCGGCGGGCATGGCGTTTTTGACGCCCATCACGAATTGCACATAGGGCCGGTCGGTGATCTGGCCGTCTTTCCACATCTGATGCGCCTTGAGGATGTGGGACAGATCGAAAGCCTCGATCTCGGGCTTGACGCCGTGGGTTTTCATCTCGGATGCCAGCCAATCCACAAGGTCTGGCGGGTTTTCATAGACCCGCGTCGGGAAATTGTTCGACCCGACCGACAGGCTGGCCATATCGGGGCGCAAGGTCAGCATGCCACCGCGCGCCCGCCCCGCACCGGACCGGCCGCCGGTGGACAGTTGCACAATCATCCCGGGGCAGTGCTTTTCCAGCCCCTCTTTCAGGGCGGCGAACTTCTCAGGGTCGGACGAGGGCGTCTCATCTTCGTTGCGCACATGGCAATGGGCAATGGTGGCCCCCGCCTCGAATGCTTCTTGCGTGCTCTCGATCTGTTCGGACAGGGTGATCGGCACGGCCGGGTTGTCGGCCTTGCGCGGCAAGGACCCTGTGATGGCAACGCAGATGATGCAGGGGTCTGTCATGATTTCCTCGGCGGTGCGGGTGGCAACAGGGCAGCAAGTTTGGGGCAATCCGGCCCTTTGCAGGTTTCGCAGCGATCACACATCGGCGGGCACCTTCATACGGGTGAGCGCATCTGCGAAGAACGGGCGGAACCCTGCGGGATGTTCGGACATGGGGAAATGGCCCAGGTCCTCCATCACCGTGCAGGTGGCCCCCGGAATGGCTGCGGCGGTGCGCTTGGCATCCTCGGGCGTGCAGGTCAGATCGTAAGCGCCCACCAACAGGTGCACCGGTGTGCGGACGGTGTCAATCTGGGCCAAGCGCCCGATCAGGCTGTCATCGCGGGTGTAGAACGACAGGTCGCCGCGAAACACGCCGGGGCCGGATTGCATGAACATCCACAGCGTGTTCCAGCGTTCGGCCTGCGGCGCATGGGGGCTGATGTTGGCCGAAACCAGCGCCGCCCCCATTTCGCCGCCATGGGCATCGGGGCGGTGGAACCAGTCGATATCATACCACGCGGGCTGGAAATCCGACGCCTCGATGGCGATAAAGCCGCTGAAGGCATCGCCATGCAGCGCCGCCAGTTGCAGCGCGATCCGCCCGCCCATGGAACAGCCCGCAAGGATCGGGCGATCAAGCCCGAGAGCGCGCGAGACGGCCAGAACCGTTTCCATATAGGCGTCGGTGGTCAGCAGATATTCTTCGGTCTGGAACCCCTCTGGCGGCAGGGATTTTCCGTGCCAGGGCATGTCAAAGGCGAAAAACTGGTGTGCGGAAGTCAGCTCTGCATCGTTCAGGATGTGCCGCCATTGCCGTGTATCGGCTCCGGCGGTGTGCAGGCACAAGACCGGTGTCCCCTGCCCTGCGATTTCGACATAGATGCGCTGGCGGCGGCCCTGCACGCTGATGTTCAGATAGCGGCCGGTGATGGGTTCAAAGCTCATACCAGTTCCTCCATGCTGGCTTCAGCGCGGGCGAGGCCCATAAATTCCTTGAAAAAGCGCAGGTTCTTGACCAACGCCAGAATGTCGCCGTCGATCCTTCCGCGTCCGATTTTCACCAGACCGAAGATGTCGTGGAAGCCCGGTTTCGGGACGGGCTGCCAGAATTGCGCCAAGGCGTCGGCGTCGGTGCGCAAGGCAAAGCGCCACGGCGTCTTGCGGCTGGGGCCTTCGACGATTGTCTCAAGGCGACCATCGCGGAAGGTCAGGTAGAATTCGGCCCCGTCCACTTCCAGCAGCACCGTTTCGCTGAACAGCCGCCCAAGACGAAGAAGATGCGGGGTGTCGTGCAGCCTTTGCTGCATCTGGGCCAATGTGGCGCGCATGTCGGTGTCCTCCTTGCCCCGGTCGGGGATATGATCCTGCCCCGGACGGGGCGCTGACCCTGAAAAAGCGCGCAACACCGCATTGCTGCAATGACCTTCAGGGTATCCTGCGATACCCTTTGCCCTGCAAGGCCAGCGAATGGCGGCTGGGGTATCGGGCCATACCCCGGTGGTCATTGGCGTGGGGGCAGTTGGTGTGAATAGTCGGCCCATCAGCGGGAGGGAGAGGCCAACAGGCCGGCCCGCGACACGATCATCAGCTTGCCCGGAGGAGGGACACCATGAGCAAAGTCACCATCGACAACGTCACCGATGTGGTCATCGGATCACTTGGCCAGAACGGCGAGATCACACCCCGTCAGCGCGAAATCATGACGGCCGCGATCAAGCATCTGCACGGCTTCTGCAAGGACGTGACGCTGACACATTCCGAATTCATCGAAGCCTGCATGTTCTTGGGCCGCGCCGGGGCGATCTGTGATGACAAGCGGCAGGAATTCATCCTCCTGGGCGACATTCTGGGCGTCGAAGTGCTGTGCGACATGCTGACCAACCCGGTCACCGGCACAGAATCGGAATCCACCGTGCTGGGTCCGTTCTACCGCGAAAACCCGCCCGTGCTGCCGCATGGGGCATCCACCGCGCAAAAGCATTTCGACAACGAAGAAACCGTGTTCATGGAAGGCTATGTCAAGGACACTTCGGGCAATCCTCTTGCCGGTGTCACACTGGACATCTGGGAAGATGCGCCAAACGGACTTTACGAAAACCACGACCACGATCAGCCAGACTATAACCTGCGCGGCCGGTTCGAGACGGACGAGAACGGCTACTTCGCTCTGCGCGCCCTGCGCCCCGTGCCCTACCCGATCCCGGCTGACGAGACCGCGGGCGAGTTGCTGCGCTACATGGGCCACCACCCGAACCGCCCCGGCCATCTGCACTTCATCGTCGCCAAAGAGGGCTACCGCACGCTGGTCAGCCAGATCTATGACCGCTCGTCCAAATGGCTGGACAATGACTCGGTCTTCGCGGTGAAAGACAGCCTTGTGGGCGACTTCGTTCCTGCAAAGCCGGAACACGGGACCGACCTTTACCTGCGCTTCGACTTCACGCTGAAGGCCGAGGCGGCTGCAAGCGCACTGGCTGCCGAGTAAGCTTTTTCTTCTCCCTGTCGGACCTTGCCGCATCCCCTTTCAGGGGTGCGGCTTTTTCTCTTGGGGTCAGAGGGCGCGCAGGATACCAAAATCAAAGTGAGGGGAGGCCCGGCCATGAACATCAAACAGCTCGAATACTTTATCGCCTTGGCCGAGGAGCTGCATTTTGGCCGTGCCGCCGAACGGCTTGGCATGGCGCAGCCACCGCTCAGCCGTCAGATCAAGCAGATCGAGGATGATCTGGGCGCCCTGCTGTTCAACCGCGGCCGCAATGCCATCACCATGACACAGGCGGGCGAGCGTTTGTATGCCCGTGGCACCGCCATGCTGGCCGAATTCAATGACATCAAGCTGGAGGTGCGGCGGATCGGTCAGGGCGCAGAGGGGCGCTTGCGCGTTGGCTTCGTGGGATCGGCCACCTATGGCATCTTGCCCACCGTGCTCAAAAGCTTTCGGGCGGCTTACCCCGAGGTGAACCTGTCGCTGATCCCGATGAACAACGCCCAACTGCACCGCAGCCTGATCCGGCGCGAGATCGACATCGCCATCGCCCGTCCCGCGCTGGACGATGCCGAGATCACCACGCGCAAGCTGGGGGACGAGCCCTTGGTTCTGGCGGCCCCCGATACGCTGGATCTGCCCAAAGGGGCGGTTGATCTGCGCCAGTTATCGGGCGAGGCCTTTGTTCTCTATCCTGAATTTCCCCGCCCATCCTTTGCCGACTTCGTGCTGAACACCTGCGCGAGTCTGGGCATCGAGATGACGCGGCGCGTGTTTACAATGGACTTCCAGACCGCCATTGCGCTGGTCTCGGTGGGCGAAGGCGTGGCCATCGTGCCGCAATCGGTGGGCTCGGTGCAGCGCACAGGCGTGCGGTTTCACGAGATCACCAATCCGCTCGCCAAGACCGGGGTTTCGGTCAATCACCGGCTGGACGAACAAGGCGTCCATGTGCGCAACTTTGTGGCCATCGCACAAAAGGTCGCGCGCAAGACGTTCTGACCGGGTCCGTCAGATCGCAGCGCGAAAAAGATGAGCATTCGGACCAAGATGAACAGCCAGCCCATTCATCTTGGCTGAAATACCCATCTTTCTTTACACCCCCAGCCAGCGGTGCTGAAGGTCGGTATCGGCGCGGATTGCGGCAGACGTGCCTTGCCAGACGACCTGACCGCGCGACACCAGCACCACATCATCGGCCAAAGACGTGGCAAAGCCGAAATTCTGTTCCACCAGCACCATCGACAGGCCCTGATGCTTCAGCTCGGCCAGCTTGTCATGGATCAGCCTGACGATGATCGGAGCCAGCCCTTCGGTCGGCTCGTCCAGGATCAACAGGCGCGGGTTCATCAGCAGGCCGCGCGCGATGGCAAGCATCTGCGCCTCGCCGCCCGAGAGTTGGTCACCACCGTTTTGCAGACGCTCGCCAAGGCGCGGAAACAATTCGATCACGCGGTCGATCGTCCACCCGCCGTTCGGGCAAGGAAAGCGACGCGCCGCAAGATCGAGGTTCTCGCGCACCGTCAGCGAGCGGAAGATGTCGCGGGTTTCGGGCACATATGCTATGCCGAGTTTGGCGATGTCAAAGGGTGTCATGCCACTGATCTTGCGCCCGCCAAAGCTGACCGATCCCCCCTTTGCGGGCAACAGGCCCATGATGGTTTTCAGCGTGGTAGATTTGCCGGCACCATTGCGGCCAAGAATGGCTAGCACGCGCCCCGGTGCGGCCCGCAGGCTCAGGCCATGCAACACCTGCGTCTCACCATAGCCCGAAGAAACATCTGTCAGATCAAGCATCTTCCCAAGCCCCCAGATAAATGTCCTTCAACATCTGGCTTTGACGCGCTGCCTCCGGCAGGCCGTCAAAGACCACTTCGCCATAGTTCAGCACGGTGATGGTGTCGGCCACGTCAAAGGCCAGATCCATGTCATGTTCGATGATCAGAACGGTCAGATCGCGCGGCAACGCCTTGAGCAGGCGATGAAAGCCCTTGGACATCTCTGGCCCCACGCCGCTGGTGGGTTCGTCCATCAGGATCACCTTGGGCCGCGTGGCAAGCGCAATCCCCACCTCCAGCTGGCGCCGGATGCCATAGCTGACCGCCTTGACGGACATGTCAAGAAAGGCTGCAAGGTCTACCTGCGCGGCCACTTCCCGCACCGTCTCTCTGACCTCGGCGCTTTGCAGCGGGTCACGCCACAGGCCCTGCCCCTTGCCCAGCGCCACGGCTGCGGCAAGGCCAAGGTTTTCGCCGATGGTCAGCCCATCGAACAGTGTGTTCTTCTGATAGCTGCGGCTCAGGCCCAGACGGGCGCGGTCCGCGACGCGCAGCGAGGTGACATCGGCCCCGTCAAGGAGGATCGTTCCGCTGTCAGGCGTCAACTCGCCCACCAACTGATTGAACAGCGTGGTTTTTCCTGCCCCGTTGGGGCCAAGGATCACGCGGCGTTCGCCCTTTTCCAGCCGCAGGCTGACGCCCTTGGTCACATGGATCGGGCCGAAGGATTTGGTCAGGGTGCGCGTTTCAAGCATCTGCGTTGGCCTTTTGCAAAACGGGTTTCGATTTGCGCGCCGCCATGCGCGCTTCGACAAAGCCAAAGACGCCATTTGCGCGGCTCATCACCACGGCGATGAGGATCAGGCCAACGATGGCGTGCCAGTAGGGGGTGATGGCGGAAATCTCGTGTTTCAGCACCACGAACAGCACCGCCCCCACGATCGGCCCCACCAGCGTGCCAAGCCCGCCCAGGATCACCACCACCAGCGCCTCGCCGGAAACGGTCCAGGACAAAAGGCCAGGCGAGATGTACTGCGTGTGCTGCGCGGCAAGGCAGCCCGCCAGCCCCGCCAAAGCGCCAGAGATGGCAAAGGCAGTGGCCTTCGCCCGCCACACGGTAAGGCCCAAGGCGCGCAGGCGCTTTTCATTATGGTGCAAGCCCACGAGGCTCCGCCCAAGGCCTGACCGCAGGGTGGCCGCTGCCACCAGATAGGTCAGCGCGACCATCGCGATGGCATAGATGGCAAAGGCGCGGCTGTCGGTCAGGTCAATGCCGATGGCGGTCAGGTCAGGGCGTGGCGCACCCGAAAGCCCGTCATCGCCGCCAAACAACGGCGACTGGAACACAAAGCTGTAGGCCATCTGCCCGAAGGCCAGCGTCGCCATGATGAAATAGATGCCGATGCTGCGCGCACAGATCGCGCCGATGACAAAGGCCAGCGCCGCCGACAAGGCAACCGCAAGCATCATGGCAGGAAAGGCGCCAAGCCCGGCCTCATTCGCGGCGACGGTAAAGGCATAGGCCCCCACACCCATAAGCGCGCCGTGGCACAAGGACACCATGCCGCCAAAGCCCGCCACCAGATCAAGGGCGATCACAAGAATGGCAAGGATGGCAATCTCGGCCAGAATCTCCAACCCGAAAAAGCCTGCGACAAAGGCATAGGCCAGCGACCCGATGGCCAGAAGAGTCAGGGTGGTCAGACGCAGGGGAGTATGTGCGAACATCGGATCACCCTTTCGCGGGCAAAAGGCCCTCGGGACGGATCACAAGAACCGCCGCAAGAAGCGCGTAGATGAGGACAGAATTGAACGTCGGCAGCAGCACCGCGCCAAAGGTCTGGACAAAGCCGAATATCAGCGAACCGGCGACAGCGCCCTTCAGGCTGCCAAGCCCGCCGATCACGATGACGATCAGCGTTGGGATCAGGATTTGCAGCCCCATGTCGGGCGTGACCGACAGCACGGGTGCCGCGACCGCCCCGGCCAGACCGGCCAGCGCGCAGCCCACCACGAAGACGAGGAAGAACATGCGTTCCACATTGATGCCAAGGCAGGCGGCCATCTGGTCATTGTCCACCCCGGCGCGGATCATCGCACCCACCTGCGTGCGGGTCAGCACCAACGTCAGCACGGCCAGAACCGCCAGACCCAGTGCGATGATGAACAGCCGGTAGATCGGGTATGTGACGCCCAGCAGCGCCAGTTGCCCCTCGAAGACCGCAGGCACCGCGATGCCGATCGGCAAATCACCCCAGATCAACCGGGTTGCGTCCACGGCCACAAAGATCAGACCGAAGGTGATCAGGACCTGCGCCATAGGACCCGCCCGCCGTTGCGATCGGATCAGGGTAAAGTACAGCACCGCGCCCAAGGCGGCGACCGCCAGCGGCGCCAGCAGGAACCCGCCCCAATAGCCCAGCACGCCCGCAAGCGAAGCGGCCATATAGGCGCCAAAGGCATAAAGCGACCCATGCGCAAGATTTACGAAATGCATCAGCCCGAAGATCACGGTCAGGCCAACAGAAAGTAGAAACAGAAGCATCGAGAGTTGAAGCGCATTCAGCGTCTGCAACACCCAAAAGCCGAGGTCTGCGGTCATGGTGAACCCTCCGGGCTGGTGGGGGCCGATGCGCGGCCCCCGGTTGCATCAGTTGACAGCGGCAGGCATGACGCAGCCGTTCACCGGATCAGCTTCGGCCGGAAGGGTGGCCAGAACCTTTTGCGTCAGCCCATCCGCCCCTGCGACGGTTTCATAGACATGGATCGGCTGGACGATGTTGTTGGTGGCTGGATCAATGCGCAGCTCGCCACGCGGGCCGGTGAAGCTGACCTTCGGTAGGGCTGCGGCCAGGCTGGCGCGGTCGGTCGCGCCGGCCTTCACTGCCTCGACCAGGGCGCGGGCGCTGTCATAGCCGTGAACCGCGTATTCCGACGGGATGCGTCCGGTCTTGGCCTTGAACGCCGCGACCAAGGCCGCGTTTTCCGGGTTATCAAGGGTGGGCACATAGTGAAGGGCCGTGATCACACCCTCGGCCGCTGGCCCTTGGGCATTCACATAAAGCGACGAGGTCAGAAAGCCCGACCCATAGAGCGGCAGGTCGGCCTTCATGCCAAAGCTGTCATATTGCTTGACGAAGGAAATCGCCTCGCCGCCCGCGAAGAACACATAGACCGCATCCGCGCCGCTGGCCTTTGCATTGGCAAGGAACGGACCGAAATCCTGGGTTTTCTGGAAGGGTGGCCATTCCTGACCGACAACCTCGCCACCCGCCGCGGTAAAGGCGGCGGTAAAGGCGTCGATCATCTGGCGGCCTGCGGCGTAATCGGGGGCAATGGTGAACACCTTCTTCACGCCCTGATCGACCATCCATTTGCCCATCGGCCGGTTGACCTGCTGGTTGGAAAAGGAAATCCGAGTGATGAAGGGGCTGCACGCCTCGCCCGTCGCCTCGTCATTGCCTGCGTTGGCCACGATCAGCGGCACGCCCGCGCCATCAACCGTATCACGGATCGCGCCCAGAACGCCCGAGGACACCACGCCTATCAGAACATCCACCTCGTCCTGCAGGATCAGCTTCTTGGTTTTCGCCAGCCCGACAGGTGGCTTCACCTCGGTGTCTTCGCGGACCAGATCAAACGTCACGCCCGCCTCGGGGCCAAAGGTTTCAAGGCCAAGCACGAAAGCATCGTCGATGTCCTGCGCCAGTGCGGCAAAGACGCCGGAATAGGGCAGCAGAATTCCGACCTTGATATCCTCGGCCATCGCGGCGGTGGACATGGCGGTGCTGATGGCAAGCCCGGCAAGGGCTGCCTTGAGGGTCTTTTTCATTGTCTCTCTCCCGTTGAGGCGCCTCTCCCCGGCGCCTGATGTGATGGGCGTCAGCCCAGATCGCCCCCACCCACCGGGATCGTGACCCCGGTCAGGTAAGAGGCGTCGTCGGATGCGAGGAAGAGGATCACCCCCGCCTGCTCATCCAAGGTTCCGTAGCGGTGCATCAGGCTGGACTGGATCGTCTGATCGACGATCTGTTGATACCAGACCTTCTCTTCTGCCGTTTGTTCGCCCGGGTTGCGCGGCACCGCGCGGGGCGGGGCTTCGGTGCCGCCGGGTGCGGTGGCGACCACGCGGATGCCGCGTTCGGCCAGTTCCCAAGCCAGGCTGGCCGTGATCGCATTCACCCCGCCCTTGGCCGCCGCGTAAGGAACGCGGTTCAGGCTGCGCGTGGCGATCGAACTGACGTTGACGATCACGCCCTTGGAGACAGCCAGCATATGCGGCAGCACCGCATGGCAGGAGTAGAGCGTCGGGAACAGCGACCGCCGCACTTCGGCATCGATCTGGGCGGCCTCGTAGTGCTCGAACGGCTTGGCCCAGATCGTGCCGCCCACATTGTTGACCAGCACATCGATCCGGCCAAAGGCCGCGATTGCGCCTGCCATCGCGCTTTCGGCACCGGCGTAGGTTTCCAGATCAGCCGACAGGTAAACGCCCTGCCCGCCCACCCCCGTGATCGCCGCCGCCACCTCTGCGCCGATGGGCGAGCGGTCGATCACGGCGATCAACGCGCCCTCCTGCGCCGCACGCTCGGCCACGCGCCGGCCAATGCCCTGCGCGGCCCCGGTGATGGCAAAAACCTTGTCCTTGAACCGCATCACGCCGCCGCCTTGGTTTCCGAAGGGTTGAACTTTTCAAACAGGAACGAGGCGGGCGTGACGCCAAGGCTGGCCATGTGGCTGCGCACTGCCTCGACCATCGGGGGCGGGCCACAAAGGTAGACATCGGCGGCACCGTCCCACAGGTCGGCGGCGGTCAGGTGGTTGGTGGCATAGCCCTTCAGCGGATGATCGGCCTCGGGGTCGGCGACAATGGTGGTGATCGTCAAGGACGGGATCTGTGCTGCCAACGCATTGAGGCGGTCCATCTCCACCAGATCAGCCAGTTTGGTGACTGCATAGACCAGACGGATCGGCTGGTCCGTGCCTGTCGTTGCGATCAGCTCCAGCATGGACAGGAAGGGCGCAAGGCCGGTGCCGCCGGCCAGAAACACCTGCGGCCGCGTGACGGGGCGCAGATAGAACGCGCCCATCGGGCCGGTCAGCGCCATCGCGTCGCCAACCTGCGCGCGGGCGAGATAGCCCGACATCAGCCCGCCGGGAATGTTGCGGATCAGGAAGGATGCCTCATCGGCCTGCGGGTGGCTCGAGAAGGAATAGGCGCGCGTCTGGGTGGTGCCGGGCACCTGCACGTTGACATATTGGCCGGGCAAAAAGCCCATGCCTGCCGCCAGTTTCACCCGCAGCCGGTAGGATGTATCCGACAGCGCCTCGACCCCGGCTACCGTGGCTTGCACCGTTTGCGCGCCGGTCTTGCAGGCCACCGATGAGGCGGGGATGGCGATCACGCAATCGGATTTCGGCATCATCTGGCAGGTCAGCACCATGCCTGCGGCGGCCTCTTCCTCGGTCATCGCATCTTCAAGATAAAAGCCAAGCTCATACGCGCCCCGCTCGGCCTTGCACTTGCAAGTGCCGCACACCCCGTCGCGGCAATCCATCGGCACGTTGATCTTTTGCCGGAAGGCGGCGTCAGATACCTTTTCGTCGGCATCGCAATCGATGATGCGGGTGACGCCGTCTTCGAAGTTCAGGGCGATCTTGTAGGTCATGGCTCCTCCTCTCCCCGGCTGGCCTCCTCCTCAGGGGCCGCGCCGGGGTGCCGTTGCGGGACGGCGTCCGGTTGCGTCAGATGTGGTAGACGTCGATCACGTGATGGATGCGGTCGTTCTTCAGGATCACCTTCTTAGAGGTGATCAGCGGGGCGCCAGAGGCGACATCGACCGTGTAGAAGGACGTGCCCCAATAGGTATCCGTCACCCCATAGCGGTAGTTGTGCGTCATCCAGTTGAAGCGGATGTGGGTCTTGGTCCCTTCGCGCGACAGGATTTCCACATTGGTGATGTTGTGCCCCGTGCGCGGTTCCGGCAGCGAGGTCGCGCTGGAACGGTCGGTCTTGATGCGGAAAACCCTGTCCTCGATCCCGCCCCGGTTGGGGTAGTAGATCAGGCTCATCTCGTTCATCGGGTCTTCGGTCAGGGTGTCGTAATCATCCCACGCGGGCATCCAGAACGGGCAGTCAGGATGGTAGAACTGGATCCAGTCGTCAAAGCGGCGGTCGTCCAGCGCACGGGCCTCGGCATAGAGGAAGGCGCAGAGCGCGTCATAGGAAAGCTGGGTGTCGGTCACGGCGTTCATCGGTTTCACTCCGCTGCGATCTTTGTTGCAAGTGCGGCGCGCTCTGCCTCGACGGCGGCGGCCATGCGTTCGGTCCATTGCGTGTGCTGGATGACGAACAGACCCTCATCTTCGGTCCGCGCGCCAGACAGGATCGGCTTCATCCCGATGCGTTCCGCTTCTTCGTCCGCCCCGGTGATCCACTGCGTGGCCCCGCGCGTCAGGTCGTTCCACTGCGCGGTGGGGGCTGCGGCATATCCCATCTGGGTGGCGCGGAACTCTTCCAGATCGTCCGGCGTCGCCATGCCGGAGGCGTTGAAGAAATCCTCGTACTGGCGGATGCGGCGGGTGCGGGCTTCTTGGGCTTCGCCCTTCGGCGCGATGCAGTAGATCGTGACTTCGGTCTTGTCGACCGAGATGGGCCGGAACACACGAAGCTGGCTGGAGAACTGGTCCATCAGGAAGAGGTTGGGGTAAAGGCAGAGGTTGCGCAGATAGCCGATCATCCAATCGGCCTTGGCCTCGCCGTACTTCGTCACCAACTCGTCACGGCGCGGCGCAAGCGGGCGGTTCGACGGGTCGGCCCATTTCGTCCACAGCACCAGATGGCCGTTGTCGAAGGAATAGAACCCGCCCTTTTGCTTGTTCCATTTCGAGGCGTCGACCGACTTCACCTCGTCCTTGCCCTCATCGGCGCGGTGGCTGGTGGTGGCGACGTAGTTCCAGTGCACGGCCGAGACGTGGTAGCCGTCCGCGCCGTTTTCGGCCTGCAGCTTCCAGTTGCCCTGGTAGGTATAGGTCGAGGAGCCGCGCAGCACCTCCAGCCCCTCGTCGGACTGGTCGGCGACCATGTCGATCATCACCTTTGCCTCGCCCAGGTAATCGGACAGCGACTGCACGTCGGGGTTTAGCGATCCGAACAGGAAGCCGCGATAGGACTCGAACCGCGCCACGCGCTTCAGGTCATGGCTGCCGTTCTTGTTGAACTGCTCGGGGTAGCCCGCGCCCTCGGGGTCCTTCACCTTCAGAAGCTTGCCGGTGTTGTTGAAGGTCCAGCCGTGGAACGGGCAGGTGAAGGTGGCCTTGTTCTGCCGCTTGTGCCGGCACAGCATCGCGCCCCGGTGCGAGCAGGCGTTGATCAGCGCGTGCAGCGTGCCGGTCTTGTCGCGGGTGATCATGATCGGCTGGCGGCCGATATGGGTGGTGAAGGTGTCGTTGACGTTGGGGATCTGGGATTCGTGGGCGAGGTAAATCCAGTTGCCTTCCCAGATATGCTTCATCTCAAGCTCGAACAGCTCGGCGTCAGTGAACATATCACGGCGGGCGCGGAAGATGCCCTCTTCGGGCTTGTCCTGCACGATGCCGTCAAGGCGGCGGCTGATTTCGTCGAGTGCTGCGTCGGTAAACATCGTATCCTCCCTTAGGTGCCCTATGGGCAAATCTCTCCGGTTCGCTGAATCGGGGTTCAGCGTTGTGACCCTCCCTCCGAAGGGGTGTTATTCGCCCGCGATGGCCTTCACCGTGACCGTCCGGTCGCGGCGGTAGAAGCTCACCTTGTCATCGTCGAGGCTGACCCCGATGCCCGGGCCCTGCGGCACGGTCACCGAGAAATCCTTGTATTCCAGCGGGGTGGCCAGAATTTCGTCCTTGAGCAGCAGCGGCCCGAACATCTCGGTCCCGAACTGCCACTCCGGCACGGTGGCAAAAAGCTGGATCGCGGCGGCGGTGCCAAGGCCCGATTCCAGCATGGTGCCCCCGTAAAGGTCGATCCCCGCTGCGCGGGCAATGGCGACCACGTCCGAGGCCGGTTTCAGACCGCCCGACTGGCAGACCTTCACCGCAAACACATCGGCCGAGCGGTTGGCGGCGACGCGCATCGCGTCGGCGGGGCCTTGCAGCACCTCATCGGCCATGATGGCGATCTCATACCCGTCGGTCAGCGATTTTAACGCGGTCAGCTTATCCCGCGAAACAGGCTGTTCGATCAGGATGCAGCCAATCTCTTGCAGGCCACGCGCGCCGTAGCGGGCTTCGGTCAGGCTCCAGGCTTGGTTCACATCCACGCGGATCGTGCCACGGTCGCCGACGGCTGCGGCGATGGCGGCGACATGGGCAATGTCCTGTTTGACGCCGCGCTTGCCGATCTTCAGCTTGAAGTCGCGGTGGCGGCGGGCGTCCAGCATCCGCTCCGCCTCGTCAATGTCGGTCTGGCTGTTGCCGCTGGCCAAGGTCCAGGCCACGGGCAGGCGGTCATGCACGCGGCCGCCGAACAGTTGCGCCACCGACAGGCCAGTTCGGCGACCAAGCCCATCCCACAGCGCACATTCCACGGCGGCGCGGGCAATCGGATTGCCCTTCACCGCCTTTTCCATATGGGCACTTGCCGCGGCGATCCCGTCGGCATCCATCCCGATCAGGGCGGGGGCGATATAGGTATCAATCGCCAGCTTGACGCTTTCCACGCTTTCCGGCCCGTAAGACAGCCCGCCGATAGAGGCACCCTCGCCCAGACCCTCGGACCCGTCGGAAAAGCGGATGCGCACAAGCACGACCGACTGGGTCAACATCGTGGTCATCGACAGCACATGTCCCCGCACCGTGGGAACATCGACGATGATGGCTTCGATACGATCAATCTTGGTCACGGCATTGGCCTTTTCTTCGGGTCTTGCGATGACCTGAAGATGGCACTGGCGGGCGTCTTTGGTCCAATACCGATGCGGTCTTGTGCGATACCCAAACTGCCCATCCACCATCGCCCCGCGCAGCATCGGGCTGCTGCCGAGGCTGGCACCTGTCGATGTGCGGGTTGGCAAAGGCTGGAGCATCGGCAATCCTGTTGCGCAGCAAGATAATCTTATCTAGCAACTATTGCACAGGAATACTATCAGACGCAAGATGGTGTCTTACAGTGGCGCGCCCTGACACAGCGCTCATGGATGGACCCGATGCCCAACACCGCTTATTCCAGCAAACGATTGACATACCTTCTGGAAATCATCGCCAACGAGGCCATCGCCGGAAATGACGCGATATTCTTGCGCGAGCTTGGCTACTCGATCCGCGAGGTTCGCGTGCTTCGAATCGTTGATGACAATCCGGGCATCACCTTTGTCGATGTCTGGGACAAAAGCGGCCTCGAGCGCAGCCTGACATCGCGGATCCTGCAAAAGCTGATTGGCGACGGTCTGCTTGTGCGCACCTCATCCGATACCGATGCGCGAAAATTCCATCTCTCCACCAGCGATGCCGGCAAAGCCCTGCGCGAGCGTGGCAGAGCGGTGTCCGATGCTCTTGAAGGGCTGTTGTTGGGCCCCTTTCCACCCGAAGATCGCCAGCGGTTGTTTGAACAAATTGAACGGCTTGGCCAATGGGTTCGGTCTGACGACTATAAACGCGCCCTGGAAGAGTATCCGGCGGCGCAGGCAGGCCCAAAACCCTAAATCTTCCCTGCACCGGCAGGTCCTGACGGACGTGTTCGGTGCCGGAACAGGTGCTCCGGGTATGGCCTGATACCTTGTTTGGATTGCACAGTCGCTAATAGTTGCATCACAAGACTATTTGTGAGCGCAACAAAATGACCATCCCTTTTCGGCAGTGGTACAATACGCATCAGGCGCAGGGCCTCGAGTGGTTCCAGACCCTGCATGCCATGCCGGAAACCGGGTTTTCGGAACATCGGACGGCGGCCTATGTGGCGTCTGTTCTGCGCGGGCTCGGGCTTGAAGTGATCGCGGGCCTTGGTGGCACGGGTCTGGTCGGGCTGCTGCGCGGCGCGCGGACAGATCGGACAGCACCCTTTATCGGGCTGCGTGCCGAGTTGGATGCCTTGCCGATGGCCGGGCCTGCCGATGGCACGGTGCAGACCACCGAAGGGCCGCGCTATCACGGCTGTGGCCACGACGGCCACATGGCCACCCTGCTGACAGCGGCGGCCTATCTTGCCGCACAGCCCGATCTGTCGGTCAATGTGGCCTTCGTTTTCCAGCCCGCCGAGGAACTGCTGACGGGTGCCGCAGCCATGATCGCTGACGGGCTCTTGGACTTGGTGCCACTGTCGGCAATCTTTGCGCTGCACAACATCCCAGGCCTGCCCACAGGGTCGGCGGGTGTGGCCGAAGGCGCTGCGCTTGCGTCATCTGATGAAATCCGCGTCACCCTGACGGCGCAGGGCACGCATGGGTCTGCCCCGCACACCGGGCAAGACGCCATCCTCGCTGCTGCCCATTTCCTTGTGCTGTGCCAACAACTTCTGACCCGCAGGACAGACTCGCGCGACAGTGCTGTCTTGTCCTTTGGCCAGATCGAAGGCGGCCACGCACCGAATGTTCTGCCCGACACCGTCCGGATCGCAGGGTCACTGCGCAGCCATTCCGAAAAGGCGCGCGCCGAGGTGCATGACCTTTTGAAAGCCGCAGGCCAGAGCACCACGCTTGCCTTTGGCACGCCTGTCGCCGTGAAGATCACCGCGAAGGTGCCGGTCTTGATGAATGACCCCGGCTGCGCGGCCATCGTGCGGGAGACAATGATCCGCACCTTGGGAGCCGACCGGCTGATTGCGAACCCGCGTCCAGTCATGGCGTCCGAAGACTTTGCCCTGTTCCGCCAGCACCTGCCCGGCGCCTACATTTTCGTCGGTCAGGACGGGGCCTACTGCCACCACCCCGACTACCGCTTTGACACGGGCATCATTCCGGTCGGCGCCGCCATTCTCGTCGAACTCGCACTTTCCGCCGCCGGGCAACCGCCCATCGGCTGACCAACGCACTCAATCGCACATTCTAGGGAGGAACTCGCGATGAATCTGAAAACAACACTGACCGCCGCAACCTTGGGACTTGGCTTTGGCCTCGGTGCCGCACAGGCCGAAACCGTCCTGACCGTCTCAAGCTGGGTGCCGCAGACCCATTTCATCTACACCGACATTCTGCTGCCCTATGCCGATAGCGTGGCCAAGGCGACCGAAGGCCGCGTGACACTCAACATCATGCCCGCGCCGCTGGGTTCCCCGCCGCAGCATTTCGAACTGGCCCGCACCGGCGTTGCCGACATCACCTGGGGCAATTTCACCTATGAACCCGAACGCTTCGCCGCGCTGTGGTTCGCCGAGTTTCCCTTTGTCGGCACGGATGCCGAGGCCTCTTCTGTCGCCTTGTGGCGCACCTTTGAAGCGCATCTTGCCGACAATCCCGCCTTCGACGGGGTGGAAATGCTGGGTGTCGGGCTGTTCGGTGGCGGGCAGATCCATCACGGATCGAAGCCTGTGATCACGCCCGAGGACATGGCCAACCAGAAGGTGCGCATCGGCGGGCCCATCCAGGCCCGGATCATGGAATCGCTGGGGGCTGTTCCCGTCGCGGCCCCTGCCACCAAGGCCTATGAGCTGCTGGAAGGCGGCGTGATCGACGCTTCGCTGCATTCGGTGGAATCCGTGATGAACTTCCGTCTGGAAGAATCACTCAAGCAGCACACGATCGTGCCGGACGGTCTTTATGACAGCAGCTTTTTCATTGTGATGAACGAGGCCAAGTGGCAAAGCCTCGATGAAGCGGACCGCACCGCCATCGCCGCCGTCTCGGGCGAGGCGCTGTCGCGGCTTTGGGGCCAGCAGTTCAACGCCCAGCATGAAAAGGCGATGGCGCTGTTCACCGAAGGCGGGCACGCGTTCAACGAACCCTCGGCCGATCTGATGGCCGCGATCACCGCCGTTTCGGACAAGATGATCGCCGACTGGACCGTTGCCGCCACCGCTGCGGGCGTCGCAGACCCCGCCGCGATGCGTGCCGACTACCTCGCCGCATATGCCGAACTCAGCGCGAAATGACGCCAAAGGCCCGGCGCACCGCGCCGGGCCTGTTCGCCGGGTCTTGGGAGGGACCACAACATGCAATTCGCACACATGATACGGCGCACGGTGGAAACCGTCCTCGTCTGCCTGATGTCGGCCATGGTCGCCCTGACCTTTGCCGATGTGATTGGTCGCCGCCTGTTCGGCACGCCCATTTTCGGCGCGCATGACCTGACCGAACATCTGATGGGGCTTCTGGTCTTTACCGGCCTGCCGCTGGTGACGCTGGCCGCCATGCACCTGAAGGTCGATCTGTTCGACAAGTGCCTGCTGCATCCTCGCTTTGCATGGTGGTTGAAGATGACGACCCTCGTGACCGCAATGGTCTTTGCCGTGATGGCCTGGACCCTGCTGGGAAAGGCCATGAACGCCGCAACCTTTTCCGAGGTAAGCCAGGGTCTGAACATCCCCCGCGCGCCGCTTTACGGCTGGATGGCCGCCTGCGCCGCGTTGACTGCCCTTGCCGCGCTTTACACCGCCTTTGCGCCCCCGATTTCCAACGCCCATGACCAGGAGGAACTGCTGTGATCGTCGGATTCACTTGCATGGCCGCAGTCATCCTGCTGGCCTTTCTGCGCGTGCCACTTGGCATTGCGCTGATGACTGTCTCGCTTGCCGGGCTGACCTACATCACCAGCTCAACCACGGCCTTGACCCTCTTCCCCATGACCGTGTCCGAGGCGGTGCTGTCCTACGATCTGGCCGTCGTGCCGATGTTCATCCTGATGGGCAACATCATCTCGCGCACCGGCATTGCGCAGGATCTGTTCCGCTCGGCCAATGCCTATCTGGGGTCGGTGCGGGGCGGATTGTCGCTGGCGACGATGGTCACTTGCGCCGGCTTTGGCGCGGTCTGCGGGTCAAGTTATGCCACCGCGGCCACGATGGCCAAGGTCGCCTATCCCAGCATGCGCCGCTATGGCTATTCCGACGGGCTTGCCGCTGCCACCATCGCGGCGGGCGGCACGCTGGGTATCCTGATCCCGCCGTCGATCATCCTTGTGATCTATGGCATCATCACGCAGACGAACATCGGTGACCTGTTTGTTGCAGGCGTCCTTCCCGGCCTGCTGGGCCTCGCGCTTTACATGTTGGCGGTCGTTTGGGTTGCGTGGCGCAGCCCCGACCAGGCCCCGAAAGGCGAATCCAGCAGCTGGCGCGACCGGATCGCGTCATTGCGCGGGATATGGCCCTTCCTGTTCCTGTTCGGCCTGATTATCGGCGGCCTTTACGCCGACCTTTTCACAGCGACCGAAGCGGCCGGGATCGGAGCGGGCATGGCGGTTCTGGTGGGGTTCCTGCATGGCCGCCTGACGTTGAAGATGCTGCGGACGGTGATCCTTGAAACCGCCTATACCTCGATCTCTCTTTACGTCGTGCTGTTCGGGGCGATGATGCTGTCGAAACTGCTGACGATGTCGGGGCTTTCGGTTGGCATCCTTGGGCTGGTCGAAGGGATGGGGCTGACGGGGTATTGGCTGATCCTTGCGATTATCCTGATCTGCCTTGTGCTGGGCTGCGTGCTGGACTCGATGGCAATCATCCTGATCTTCGTGCCGCTGTTTGCACCCGTCGTCTCAGCGCAGGGCTTCGATCTGGTCTGGTTCGGCATCATCGTCGTGGTGGTGACAGAAATCGCGCTGATCACGCCGCCGGTGGGGATGAACGTCTTTGTGCTGAAGGCGGTGCTGCCCCATGTGCCGGTCTTGCGGATCTTTCGCGGACTGGTGCCCTTCATCGCAGTCGATCTGGTCCGACTGGGTCTGTTGGTGGCGTTTCCGGCCATTTCGCTCTGGCTTGTGACGCATGTCTGACGTCATCACACAGGCCGCGGATTTTCTCCGCGTGCTGGATCTTGCATCGGCGGTCGTCTTCGCGATCACCGGTGCGCTGGTCGCGTCGCGCAAGCAGATGGATATCGTCGGCTTCCTCTGGCTTGGCGTGGTGACGGGTGTGGGCGGGGGAACCGTGCGCGACCTGCTGCTGGGTGCGCCGGTGTTCTGGGTGGTGGATGCAACCCCTCTGGCGCTCTGCCTTGCAGCGGCTGCGATTGTGCATTTTTCGGCGCATCTTGTCGCGTCTCGCTACCGTATCCTTCTGTATCTTGACGCGTTTGGAATGGCGCTTGTGACCACTGTGGGCACGGCAAAGGCTCTGGACATGGGCACCGGTCCGCTTGTCGCTGTCGGCATGGGGGTCATCACTGCCGCAGTCGGAGGTATCCTGCGCGATCTCCTCGGACAGGAACCCTCGATCCTTCTTCGCCGGGATATCTATGTCACCGCTGCCGCATTCGGTTCGATCGCACTTCTTGTTGCCGACGGCCTGGGCCTTTCCAGACTGGCAGCGACCGGTATCGCAATTGGCATAGGCTTTGGCGTGCGTGCCGGTGCGGTTCGCTTTGATCTCTACCTCCCTGTGTTCCGCCCCCGCCCCGGCCGTATTCCGGGACGACGGGGTGAAGTGGAATAGCGCCGCCGGCAAAGCAGACCACAAAAGACGACCGCGCGAACGCCGGCCGTCCGCCCATCGGCCTTTGCAGGAAGTACCATGCTCCGCCATTTCTGGACGACCCCTGATGCATAACCTGTGAGGGTGACATTCCTCTGCCGAAAGCCGTCACTTCCACGGCCTTTGTGCGCGGCAATCGCCTTTGGCCCGGATGAAGTCCGCAGATCAGCTCCAATCAGAATTACGCCCCGACTTCCCGCGCCTTGACCCCACAGAGTGTCCCGTTCCCCGGTTCGGCATGCACCGGGAGTGGCGCCGCGTGCGCGG
The DNA here is from genome assembly GCF_010915705.1 of Pseudotabrizicola algicola. GTDB lineage: Bacteria > Pseudomonadota > Alphaproteobacteria > Rhodobacterales > Rhodobacteraceae > Pseudotabrizicola > Pseudotabrizicola algicola. Next base: position 413 of record NZ_JAAIKE010000017.1, on the reverse strand, counting down.
GCCTATGCTCGAGCGGCATCTGCAGATCCAATTGCATCGCCCCGCCAATCGGCTTTGATTTCGGGGCCCGGGCCGTCAGCAACTTGGCTAACGAGGCTCGAGTTGGAACTCGACCGACGCACCGCCGGCGGTGTCGGGCTCTGCCCGCGAAGGATTGCCGATGCTGGTCGCTCAGGATCACGTGCGCGGACCGTTATCCACCGACAATTCTCCGGCATGTAGTCCTTGGTCCTGTGCCGACATCGGCCAGAAAAGTATCGAAGTTTCTCGAGGAGTCGCAGATGGTGACGCTATGGTCAGGACTCGTTCTGGATTACAGCCAGAACATGACCGTCGCGGCGAGTGCCACGGCGGAGAAGAAAGTCTGCGGACAACGGTCGTATCGGGTGGCGACCCGCGGCCAGTCCTTGAGT
>NZ_JAAIKE010000016.1 GCF_010915705.1 Pseudotabrizicola algicola | reverse complement strand
CACCCGGCAGGTGCTGATCAACGACGATCTCGACGCCTTCACCCGGATCCCGGCCATGTACGGCAACTCCATCGCCCAGCTGGAAAGTGACGTGGTCTGGGGCATCATCACCGCCAACCCGGCGATGGCTGACGGCAACGCGCTGTTCCACACCACGCACAAGAACCTCGCCGGCACTGGTGCCGCGCTGGATGTGGCGAGTGTCGGCGCGGCGCGGGCGGCGATGGCGCTGCAGACGGGTCTCGACAAGAAGACGGTGCTGAACATCCGCCCCGCCTTCCTGATCGTCCCCGCAGCCCTTGAACTGAAGGCCGAACAGCTGGTGGCCCAGAACCTCGTCCCCGCCGACAGCGCCAAGGTCGTCCCGCAGTCGATCCGCACGCTGTCGCCGATCAGCGAGCCGCGCCTCGACGCCGCCAGCGCCACCGCCTGGTATCTGGCGGCCTCGCCCAACCAGATCGACACCATCGAGTACGCCTACCTCGAGGGTCAGCAGGGCGCCTACATCGAGACCCGCAACGGCTTCGACGTCGACGGCGTCGAGATCAAGTGCCGCCTCGACTTCGGCGCCAAGGCCATCGACTGGCGCGGCCTCTACAAGAACCCGGGCGCGTAATCCGCATCCCATGCTGAACCCTGACATGCGGGCGGTCCCGACGGGCCGCCCTTCGTCTTTCCACAAGGATCACGTCCATGAAAAACTACGTCCAGCCCGGCAACACCATCACCCTGACCGCGCCCTATGCCGTCGCCTCCGGAGAGGGCCTGCTCGTCGGCTCCATCTTCGGCGTCGCTTCCGGCACCGCTGCCCTCGGCGAACCCGTCGAGACCGCGCTCGTCGGCGTGTTCGACATCACCAAGGTCGGCTCCCAGGCCTGGACCGTCGGCGCCAAGGTCTACTGGGACGACACCAACAAGCGCTGCACCACCGTCGCGACCGACAACACCCTCATCGGCGTGGCGACCGAGGCTGTGGCCAGCGGCGCGGGCGACACCATCGGCCGGGTGCGGTTGAACGGCGCGTTCTGAGCGGGCCTAGATGGTGACGAAATACCGAGCTTGGAGTTCCGCGAGGTGTTTCGTCAACCATTCCGGCCCGGTCAGCGCCCAGGTTTTCCAGAGCTCCGGATAGCTCATGGCGACGAAACTCGGGCCTGCGCCCGAGACCCGTTCGGCGAAGGCCGCGATCTCGGCGCGATGTGCCGCAAACTCGGGGCATTCATCCGGGTTCTGCGGTTCCCAGAACAGATAGAGGAGCGTGGTGGGGCGGTCGCGGAACGTGTGCGCCAGACCGAAGGCATGCTTGATGAGCTGGGCCGCATCGAGCCAGACATAGCTGTCCGGCGCGTCATTGAGGCGGAGCATCTCGCGAAAATACCCATGATCGCGGCGGTCGTCGCGGATTTGCTGGGCGTAGGCAGGCGAGAAGGCGGCGCGGTGTCTGACAAGGTACTCGGTCAGCTTGGACTCGATCCCCACCACTTCAGTTGGGCCTGAAAGCAGAACGTCGAGGTTCGGGGAACGCCCGCCGCGCAGACCTGTGGGGCATTTCCGCTCAAACTGGAGGTGATCGAAGGCCGCACTGTCTGACATGACCAAGTCACCAATGCGACGACGGAACGGCGCAAAGCAGTTCACGGCAAGGGCTGACGAGGAATGCGCCGCTCGGAACTTGCTCTGAAGCTCGTTTCCGTCGCCCGCACTGAGATCGGCCTCGAAGTCCTCCGGCAGGACTATCGGAAGCAGGTTTCCCCGGAAATCTGAGGCATAGCCGTTGTCGTCGATCGACCCGTCAGGGCGCTGACGGATCAGTGCGTTTCTGAGGGCAACAAGCGCACGGCTGCGAGCGGGGCTCTGGGAAATGGAAACAAGTGTCATGGGGACAGCATAGCCATGAATGTCTTTGCATCCACTGTCGATTTGCTCTTCGCCGATCCGAACATCGGGCGGGACGCGGTCTATGTTGCCGAGGGCGGCGCGCCACAACTGGTGCGCATTGTCGCCCGGCGTGCAGATGCGATCACCGACTTCGGCGATGCCCGGCTCTGGACCGAGACCACGCAGATCGACCTGCGCGTGAGCGAGGTGGCGAATCCGCGTGCAGGCGACCGGGTCGAGATCGACGGCGACGCTTTCCTCATCCAGGGCGAGCCCGTCCGCGACCGCGAGCGGCTGGTCTGGACCGTGGATCTGAGGCCCGCGTGAAACTGAAGCTCGACATCGATCCCGACATCGTCGCGATGATGGCGGCCGAAGTCGCGGCGGGCGAGCGCGCCGTCTCAGCCGCGATCCGCGAGGCCGGGACCGGCCTAAAGGACGCCTGGCGCGCGCAGATCACTGGCGCGGGCCTCGGGGCCCGGCTCGCCCGCACCATCCGGTCCGAGCAGTTCCCGAAGGGCAAACCGAGCCTCAGCGCTGCGGCGCTGGTCTGGTCGAAGGCCCCGGTCATCATCGGTGCCCACGACACTGGCCCGCTGATCCGCTCCAAGAACGGCTTTTGGCTCGCGATCCCGCTTCCCGCCGCAGGCAAATCCCTGCGCGGGGGGCGGATCACCCCCGGCGAGTGGGAGCGCCGCTCGGGGCTGCGCCTGCGCTTCGTCTATCGCCGAGCGGGGCCGAGCCTGCTTGTCGCAGAAGGACGGCTGAACACGAAGGGCCGCGCCGTGGCGTCACGGGCGAAAACCGGTCGGGGCGCGACCACGGTGCCGATCTTCCTGCTTGTGCCGCAGGTCAAGCTGCCGAAGCGGCTCGACCTGGCGCGAGATGCGGCGCGGGCGCATGACGCCGTGCCGGGGCTGATCGTTGCGAAGTGGGTGGAGGCGCGAATGCGTTAAGCGATTGTGGTTTGGGTTAGGTAATCGCGCGTCAATTACCACCGGCAATGGAACAGCGGGTGCCCTCGATCATCAACGCTCTTCTGATCTTCGGTTTGGCTGAGGGTTGCTATCGATCCGCGAGGAGACTCAAGTGGAAGCATCTTTTGCCTTGTCCGCTAAAGCCTTTGATGCATCACCCACCTGAATGACAGAGCGACTCGATCTAAACAAACCTGATACCTGATCTGCAAGTCGTTGCTCCTCGTGATCCTGTTGCCATTCCCAAACGAGGCATCCGAGCTCGTCGATAGGGTTGCCGGTCTGGATACAATCGACGATCACGTACCAGTGCGAGCTTTTGGTGTCGTACTTGTGCTTCCTGCCAATGCTGCTCGCTGCTGCGCGTGATTTCTCGCTCAAATGGTCAACTACAACGTAAGTCAGGCCTCCGGCCGTGGTTGGGATCGAAAATGCCTTAAGTGCCTTTCCTGCGGCTACCTCTTTTCGAAGTTGGGTGATATGCGCCGCCATGTCGCGAAGCATCTCACTCGAGAAGTCGTAGAGATCGACCACCACCGCGGCGATTTCTGGCCCCTTGGATCTCAGCTCCCTCAGGAGATCGGTGACAATCGGTATATCGATGCGCTCCAAGATCCCTTTCGGGCGGATACCCTCCACCCCCACATCGAAGGGCATCATGAAGTCGTCGACCGGCTGCGCGTAATCCCGGTCGATGGCCAGACCGTGGAACTCATCTGGCAGGGCCAACTTGTGCGTCAGGTGGAAGCCTATGAAGCAGTGCTCGCTTTCCGACATGACTTGGTCGTACAGATCAGAGCGGCTCTTCAGGTAGAAGATCATGTCGATCGGGTTCGGAAAGAGCCGGGCGGCACAGTCCAAAACTCCAAGATCCCAGATGACAGGCGCAATCTCCTTCTCGCGTTCTAGAAGGCTACGGGCCAGCATGGTTACCGCGGGAAAGTGGTCACTCAGGACCACCATCGGGAACAACCGGTTCACACGGCGCACTTCGATCTTGGTTCCGTCAGACCGAACGCAAGTGGCACCCATTCTAATCAACCGTGCGCACGTCAGCGCCTGGCCGTAGGGGGCCTGGATAGCGTCACGGAAATCCCGGCGCAATGCGGCCTTGTCACCCGCCCGAGCCTGCATGGTGATCCGCTTGGACTTCGCTTGGACGACCAGCACGAACTCTCCGTACGTGACGAGGATGTCGATCTCACCCGCCTTGTCCTTCGTCCCACTGTAGAGGGTCACGTTCTCATGGACGTTCTCCGACCCGAACACGGATCGAAGGATTTGCGCCGCGGTAGCCTCAAGAAAAGTGCCGCGGTTAGCCTTCGCGATTTCCATGTAGTTCTCATCCCGCAACATCCAGTAGAAGGGGCTCTCATAGAGCGTTTCGAAGAGCCGGTACTGATTAGGAACGTAGAGGAAATCGCCGATCCGAACGATCGGACAGATCATGGCCTCGTTGATCGCAAACGGATCCGTGAAGCCGAGGTTGGTCGCGGTCACATTGATCGCGAACAGTCGGTCGAACGCGTCCGCCTTGCCTTTGAACTTTCGTCGAATGTCCGCGAGCGGGATCATTAGGCTGTTGGTCAGGTCACCGCTATTCAGGGCGGTGCCCGACTTACGGAGGTGACCGACCACTGACATCTGTCGGTTGATCCGGTCCGAGATGAACCGGGCGATTTCGATCATCGGGAGGATAGAGATACCCTTACTTCGCAGAAGCCAGTCGCCGTCGCGCCGGTATCTTTGACGGATAAACGGTGGGAACTGATGGAGATAGAAACTTTCTGCAGCGTAATAAATGGCTTCGCGGGCCATCGGACCGACAACATCAAGGGGGTTCTCAACCTCAAGCAAGTTTGCGGGCAGCGCAGATTTGACGTCGATCATGACGCGGTCGTGAAGCTCCCGAAGAAGCCGGTCAGCCTCCGACATGAAGATCGAGGCGTAGCCGAGCACAGTATGTGTTCGATCAGACTCAGACTGGACTGCCAATCCCAGCAGGAGCATCAATTCCGGCTTGTTTAGGCGGGAAGTCGACCAACGGTGTTCCGGATCATCGACGACGGTTCGCTCTTGCGTGTCGATCGTATAGACCCAGTCGCGGAAGATGATCTCTGAAATACCGTGTATTGCTCCGTCTGAGGTCGCAAGGCTACGCAAGTCTGCAAAGATTTCCGCTGAAGGACGCGGCTCTGGTTGAAATTCGGTCATTATCGGTTCCGCCATTGTCGGCCCATGAATATCTCCGATTCTGGCTCGGATCAGCGCTCGCAACATAGCGAATTATAACAGGTTCGGCATGCCCACCTTCCGCGAGACAATCCTCGCCGCGCTGCACGCGCGGCTCTCGGCGCTGCCCGCGACCGCCCTGCGCGGCGAGGTGCTGCCTGAGCGCGTGCCGGCCGTTGGCCTGCTGGTCCTGCGGGATGGCGAGCCGGGTGAACCCGAGGTGACATTATCGCCGCTCACCTACCACTACCAGCATCGCGCCGAGATCGAGGCTATCGTGCAGGGCATCGCCCGTGACGCCGCCTTCGACACGCTGACCGCCAGCATCGGCACGGCGCTCGCAGCCGACCGCACGCTGGGCGGGCTTTGCGACTGGGTCGAGGCGGAAGCTCCGCGCCCGGTCGATCTGCCCGTCGAGGGCGCGGCCAGCCTGAAGGCCGCCGTGATCCCGGTGGTTCTGCATTATTCCACGGCCGACCCGCTGGCCTGACCCCGACAACCCGAGGAGAATACCATGGCACGAGCCCAGGGGGCGCGGGCGCTGATGGCGCTTGCGTTCGAGACGACCTATGGCACGCCGCCGGCCAGCGGCTACACGCGGATGCCGTTTGCCAGCACCACGCTGGGGGCCGAGCAGCCGCTCCTGAACTCCGAGCTGCTCGGCTATGGCCGCGATCCGCTGGCGCCGATCAAGGACGCGCTGACGGCGGATGGCGACATGGTCGTGCCGATCGACGCCAATGCCTTCGGCTTCTGGCTGAAAGGAGCGTTCGGGGCGCCGACAACCACCGGCACCGCGCCCGGGCCCTATAGCCACGAGTTCCGCTCGGGCGGCTGGGTGCTGCCCTCGATGGCCATCGAGGTCGCCATGCCCGAGGTGCCGCGGTTCGCCATGTATGCGGGCTGCGTGGTCGACCAGCTCTCGTTCCAGATGCAGCGCGCGGGGCTGCTGACCGCCACCGCCCGGCTGGTCGCGCAGGGCGAGGCGCTGGCCGCGACTACCGGGGCGGCCACACCGGCGGCACTCGACCTGCTGCGCTTCGGCCATTTCAACGGCATGGTCACCCGGAACGGCACGGCGCTCGGCAATCTCGTCACCGCCGAGGTGACCTATGCCAACAACCTCGACCGGATCGAGACCATCCGCGCCGATGGTCGCATCGACGGCGCCGACCCCGGCATGGCCGCACTCACGGGCCGGATGGAGGTGCGCTTCGCCGATCAGGTGCTGGCCAACCAAGCCATCGCCGGAGACGCCTGCGAGATCGAACTCGGCTGGACGCTGCCCTCGGGCGAGAGCCTGACCTTCACGATCCACGCCGTCTACCTGCCGCGCCCGCGCATCGAGGTGCCCGGCCCGCAGGGCATCCAGGCCACCTTCGACTGGCAGGCGGCGGTCGATCCGGTGCTGGGGCGGATGTGCACGGTGACGCTGGTGAACGAGAGGGAGACGTACTGATGCTGACGCTGGACCTGACGAATGCGCCGCGCTGGCTCGACCTGCTGCCCGGGGTGCGGCTGAAGCTGCGCCCGCTGACCACCGCGCTGATGGTCTCGGCCCGGGCCGACCCAGTGGTCGAGGCCATGCCGCCCGAGGCCACGACCGAGGAACTGGCGCTCGCCATGGCCAAGGCCGTGGCGCGGCGCGCGGTGCTCGAGTGGGAAGGCATCGGCGATGCCGAGGGCAACCCGGTCAGCGTGACGCCCGAGGGGATCGACGCGCTCCTCGAAATCTGGCCCGCCTTCGAGGCCTTCCAGGCGGCCTATGTGGCGAAGGGCCTGCTGCTGGAACAGGAAAAAAACGCCTCTGCGCCCTCGCCGAGTGGTCCTACGGCGGGGGCGAAAGCTACTGCGCGGCGTGTCCGCAAGCCTGCCCGGACTGCCCGGCAGGGCTGAACCGGCCGCTCTCCCTTGAGGGCACACAGGTCTGGGACCTCGCGCAGCGCCTCGGCGGCCAGCTGCGAATCCTCCCCGGCGCGGTGATCGGCTGGGACATGGGCGCGGCGCTCAGCCTCGGCCGCGCGCTGGGTGTCCCGCCTTTGGCCATGGCCGAGTTCCTGCCGCCCATCGAGGCCGTGATGGTGCGCAAGACCAACGAAACCCTTGCCGCCGAGCGCGGCTGACCCCTCCACGAGGCGACCCCAATGACGGAAAAGCGTGTCAGCGTCCGCCTTGCGGCGGTGGGCGGTCGGCAGGTGCGTGCCGAACTGGAAGGTGTCGGCGAAGCGGGTGCGCGCGGCTTCGGTCGACTGTCGCGCGAGATGGAGCTGGCCAACACCCGGCTCGCCGCTTTCGCGCGGCGCGCGCGGATCGCGGCGGCGGCGGCAGCCGGGGCGCTTGCGGCGGCGGCCACGGCGATGATCCGCTCGGGGCTGTCCGTCGTGGATGCGCAGGCCAAGCTCGCGGCCTCGCTGGATACGACAGTCGAGAGCATCCAGGTGCTCGAACGCGCGGGCGATCTGGCGGGCGTGTCCATGGGCCAGGTCGAACAGGCGGCGATGCAGCTGACGCGGCGGCTGAGCCAGGCCGCCGCCGGGGCCGGACCTGCGACGGAAGCCCTTCGCCGCCTGCGGCTGTCGGCGGGAGAACTGCAGGCCCTGCCGCTCGACCAGCGGATCGCGCTGATCCAGGACCGGCTGGCGGACTTCGTGCCCGAGGCAGAGCGCGCGGCCATCGCCTCGCAGCTCTTCGGCGACCGTGCGGCGCTCGTGTTCACACGGATCGATACCGCCACGCTGCGTCAGGCGACACAGGATGTGCGGGATTTCGGCGTCGTCGTCAGCGAACAGGACGCGCGCCAGATCGAGCGGACCAACGACGCCATCTCGCGCCTCGGCCTGATCTGGCGCGGGCTGTCGAACCAGCTGGCCGTTGCCGCCGCGCCCGCGCTGGAGGCTGTCGCCGATGCCATGGCGGCGGTGGCGCGCACCACCGGGCCGCTCGGCATCGCGATCCGCATGCTCTTCGACAACCTTGGCCGACTTGTCAGCATCGCGGGCACATTCGCCGCCCTGATGGCCGGGCGCTGGGTCGCGGGGCTGGCGGCTGCGGCGCTGTCGGTGCGCGGGCTAGCCACTGCGCTCGTGGTCCTGCGCGGCGCGCTGATCCGCACTGGCATCGGGGCGCTGATCGTCGGCGCAGGGGAACTGGTGTATCAATTTTCCCGCCTTGTCACGGGCGCCGGGGGTTTCGGCAATGCGCTGGAGCTGATGGGCAATGTCGCCCGCGCGGTCTGGGACGGCATCAAGACGACCATGGGCTCGCTGGTCGACGACTTCCGGGCTCTGCGCGCGGATATCGAGGGCATCTGGACCCGCCTGATGGCTTTCCTTGCGGGGAAATGGGCCGACTTCCTCGGGATGATCGGGCCGACCTTCAATGCCGTGGCCGACCGGATCGGCGCGGATTTCCAGATCGACTGGTTCGGCGCGCAGTCCTGGGCCTCGATGCTGGATCATGCCGCCAGCAACGCGGGCACTATGGCCGAGCGGTTCCGCCAGCGGGCAGCGGACACCCGCGCGGGAGCCTTCGACGGGGTGCGCGAGGCCGTCACCGCGCTGGTCGAGGCCGTGCGCGGGTCGGGCGAGGAAACCGAAGGCGCACTCGATGCCGCTGCCGCCGGGGCCCGGCGCGTTGCCGAGGCGCTGGACGAGGCGGAGACCTCGGCAGGCCGCGCGGGCGCCGCTGGGCGGCAGGCAGGGGCGGACACCGCCACCGGCGCCGAGGACGCCGTCACCGGATGGCAGGCGGTCACCGCCGCGCTCGCCGACTATGCCGCAAGAGCGCGCGAGATCGGCGCGGATATCGGCCAGGCGCTCGTGGGAGCGTTCGGCGCGGCCGAGAACGCGGTCGCTGACTTCGTGCGCAAGGGCAAGTTCGACTTCCGCGATCTGGTGACCTCGATGATCGCCGATCTGGCCCGGCTCGCCGCGCGGCGCTTCATCCTCGGCCCGCTGGCGGGGCTGCTCTCGGGCGTGCTCGGCGGCGCCGGGGGCATGTTTGCCTCGGTCCTGCATGCGGGCGGCACGGTGGGCGCTCCCGGTCCCGGCCGGATGGTCCCGGCACTGGCCTTCGCGGGCGCGCCGCGGATGCACTCCGGCGGCTGGGTCGGACTGAAACCCGACGAGGTGCCCGCGATCCTGCAGCGCGGCGAGCGGGTGCTCTCGCGCCGCGAGGCTGCGGGATATGGCGGGCGCGGCACCGCGCCCTCCGTCAACGTCACAATCATGACCCGCGACGCGGAGAGCTTCCGGCAATCGCGGACGCAAGTCGCCGCCGACATCGCCCGCGCGGTGTCGATGGGCCGCCGCGGTCTCTGAGGATCCCTAGCATGGCGTTTCACGAAGTCCGGTTTCCGGACGCGATCAGCCGTGGCGCGCGCGGCGGGCCCGAGCGGCGCACGCAGGTGGTCGAGCTGGCCTCGGGCGACGAGGAGCGTAACGCCAGCTGGGCGAACTCGCGTCGCCGCTACGACGTCGCCTATGGCATCCGCCGCGCCGACGATCTCGCAGCAGTGGTCGCGTTCTTCGAGGCGCGCAATGGCAGGCTCCACGGCTTCCGCTTCAAGGACTGGGGCGACCACAAGTCCTGCCTGCCCTCGGGCACGGCCTCGCCGCTGGATCAGCCGCTCGGCACTGGCAATGGCGTCCGCACGACATTCCCGCTGGCGAAGCGCTACGCCTCCGGCCCGCAGTCCTGGACGCGCGCCATCGCCAAGCCCGTCGCGAGCACCGTCCGCGTGGCACTCGGCGGGACCGAGCAGCTCTCGGGCTGGTCGGTCGACACCATGACCGGCCTCGTCACCTTCGGCTCGGCCCCCGGCGCGGGCGTCCCCGTCACCGCGGGCTTCGAGTTCGACACCCCCGTCCGCTTCGACACCGACACGCTCGACGTGACGCTCGACCTCGAGCGCCTCGGCTCGATCGCCTCCATCCCGCTCCTGGAGATCCGCCGATGAACGACAGCGGCAGCTTCATTCTCGGGGTGCTGCGCGATGTCCTGACGTCCGCCGCGGTCATCCTCGCCGCCTGGGGCGCGCTTGGCGGCGCGACCAACGCACTGACCACCCGCATGCGCCTGCGTGACGCGATCCGGCACATCCTCCTCGGCGGGATCATTGCGGCCGGGATGGGCAGTCTCTCCATGGCCATCGTCGCCCGCTGGCTCGACCTGCCGCCCGAGACGGTGGCGGCGGGCGGGGCGGCAGGCTCCGCCGCCTATCTCGTCGGCGTCTTCGGCCCGGCCTTCATCGAGGTCGCGCTCGCCCGCCTGCGGGGCAAGGGGGGCAAGGACGATGCCTGAGCTCCTGCGTCTCGCGCGCCTGATCCGCTGCGACAGCCCCAGCCCCGGGCGCCAGTTCGCCCATCGCCTCCGCGTCGGCCTCGTCGTCGCGGGGCTGATCCTCCTCCTCTCGCTCCTGAGGTGACCCCATGCAGACGACGACCAGGACCACGGATCGCGGCCAGCTGGCGCTGATCCGCCACGAGGGCATTGTGCCCGGACCCTATCTCGACGTGAAAAACGTCTGGACCTTCGGCATCGGTCACACCGCCGAGGCCGGGCCGCCGGACCCCGCAAGCATGCCCCGCGGCATGCCCGCCGACACGCAAGCCGGGATCCGCGAGGCCTTCGGGCTGTTCCGGTCGGACCTCGCCGCCTACGAGGCCGAGGTGCGCCGCGCCGTGAAAGTCCCGCTCGCCCCGCACGAGTTCGACGCGCTGGTGAGCTTCCACTACAACACCGGCGGCATCGCCAAGGCCGCGCTGACCCGGCACCTCAACGCGGGCGACCGTGCGGCGGCGGCCGAGGCTTTCCTCAACTGGCGCAGGCCCGCCTCGATCATCCCCCGCCGCGAGTCCGAGCGCGATCTCTTCCGCCACGGCCGCTATCCGGGCGGGTCGATCCCCGTCTGGTCGGTCGACCGCAACGGTCGGGTCGACTTCTCGCGGCCCATCCGGCGGCTGACCGAGACCGAAGCGCTGGCCTTCATGCGCCCGCAGCCCGCGCCACTGGCACCCGTCATGCCGCGACATCCCGAACCCCCGGCCAGCTGGCTTGCCCGGCTGGCCGCTGTCTTCGCCAACCTCACCCGGAGGGTCTGACCCATGCACTACATCCGTCCCCGATCCCTGACCTGGTGGGCCGGCCTCATGGCCGTTGCCACCGGCACCGCCAATCTGGCGCTGCCCGCGAGCGGCCCGCCCGCCGAGCTCGCCCGGCTGGTCACGCTGCTCTCGGGCTCCGGCGACGCCTCTCCTGCGGCGCTGATCGCGCTCGGCCTTGGCCTGATCGGTCTGCGCGACCGGCTCGAGCGTGGGTTCCACGGTCGTGATTGAGTTCCTTATCGGCATGACCCTCGGCGGGGTCATCGGCGTCACCGTCGTCGCGCTTTGCGTGGCAGCGTCGCGGGAGGATGGGCCATGAAGACCCTTCCTCCCGCCCTGCAGGCGCATCTCGACGATGGGACCACGACGCTGGCCTGGTGCTGGCGGATCACACGCGCCGATGGCGTGGCCTTCGGCTTCACAGACCACGACCGGACGCTGACCTTCGAGGGGACCGACTTCGAGCCCGAGAGCGGGTTCACCGCCTCCGAGGTGCGGGCGGGCTCCGATCTCTCGGTCGATGCGCAGGATGCCGAAGGGGTTCTGTCGTCGGACCGCATCACCGAGACCGACATTCTCGACGGTCGCTGGGACAATGCCGAGGTCGAGCTCTGGCGGGTGAACTGGGCCGATCCCGGCCAGCGCGTGCTGCTGCGCCGGGGCGCCATCGGCCAGGTCCGGCGCGGCCGGGTGGCCTTCGTGGCTGAGGTCCGGAGCCTTTCGCATGTGCTGGGTCAGACGGTCGGGCGGACGTTTCAGGCGGGCTGCGACGCCGCGCTGGGCGATGGCCGCTGCGGCGTGAACCTCGAGGCGGCGGCGTTCCGGGGCACGGGCGCGGTCACGGACCTACTGCGCGACCGGGCGTTCACGGCCTCGGGGTTCGGCGCCTTCGCGGCGGGCTGGTTCGCGCATGGCACGGTTGAATGGACCTCCGGCGCCAATGCGGGACGGCGGGCCGAGGTGCTTGCGCATGATCTGGTCGATGGGCTGGCCGTCCTGACGCTGCTGGAAGCACCGGTGCGCCCTATCGGTGAGGGCGACAGCTTCATCGCGCGGGCGGGCTGCGACAAGCGCGTCGCCACCTGCAGCGCGAAGTTCGGCAATGTCACCAATTTCCGGGGCTTCCCGCACATTCCGGGGCAGGACACGATCCTGCGCTACGCCTCGCGCGACGGCGGGCATGACGGGGCGGTGCTGTGACAGCGCCGCGCGCCGCCGCCGATCCGGCGCTTGTCATCACCATCGCCTGCGCCTGGCTGGGCACGCCCTACCACGACCAGGCGAGCCTCAAGGGCGTCGGCTGCGACTGTCTCGGGCTTGCGCGTGGCGTCTGGCGCGAGGTGGTCGGGCCGGAGCCCTTTCCGATCCCGCCCTACAGCCGGGACTGGGGCGAGATCGGGCCGCGTGAGGTTCTGGCCGAGGGCGCGCGCGCCGTGATGATCGAAATGCCGCCCGCAGAGGCCGGGCCCGGCGCGCTGGTCTTGTTCCGCATGGATAGCCGCGCCATCGCCAAGCATGTCGGCATCCTGACCGGGCCCGGAACCTTCCTGCATGCCTATGAGCGGCTCGGGGTGATCGAAGAACCGCTCACTCCATCCTGGCGCCGGCGCATCGCCTTCGCCTTCCTGTTCCCCGCCGGAGACTGATCGCAGCCATGGCCACCCTCGTTCTCGGCGTCGTCGGCTCCAGCATCGGCATGGGCTTCGGCGGCGCGATCCTCGGCCTCTCCGGTGCCGCCATCGGCGGGCTGATCGGCTCGACCGTGGGTTCGGTCATCGACAGCTGGATCATCTCCTCCCTCGCCCCCACCCAGCGCATCGAGGGCGCGCGGCTGGAAAGCCTGCGCATCACCTCCTCGACCGAGGGCGCCGTGATCCCGCGCCTCTACGGCCGCATGCGCATCGGCGGCAACATCGTCTGGGCCACGGATTTCCGCGAGGAGACGAAGACCACGACCCAGCGCGGCGGCGGCAAGGGTGGTGGCGGCGGGAAGGTCCGCACGACCGAGTATCTCTACTACGCCAGCTTCGCCGTTGCCCTGTGCGAAGGCCCGATCACGGGGATCGGGCGCATCTGGGCCGACGGCAAGCCGCTCGATCTTAGCGGCATCACGATGCGCTGGTATCCGGGCGACGAGGCGCAGGCGCCGGACCCGTTCATCACGGCGAAGATGGGCGCGGCCAATACGCCCGCCTATCGCGGCACGGCTTATGTCGTCTTCGAGGAACTGCCGCTGGCGGAGTTCGGGAACCGGATCCCGCAGCTCTCCTTCGAGGTGTTCCGCCCGCTGGCCGATCCCGACACGGCCGAGGGGCTGACGCGCGCAGTGACCATGATCCCGGCCTCGGGCGAGTTCACCTATGCGACACAGGCGATCCGCAAGACCACGGGCGGTGCCTTCGGCGGCACCAGCGGCGGCACCACCACCGCCGAGAACCTGAACGCGCTGCCCGACACGACGGACATCGTCGTCGCCCTCGACCGGCTGCAGGCCATGGCGCCTGCGGTGGAGAGCGTCAGCCTCGTCGTTGCCTGGTTCGGCACCGACCTGCGCGCGGGCAACTGCCAGATCAGGCCGGGCGTCGAGGTGGCGGCGAAAGCCACGACCCCGCGGGTCTGGTCGGTGAACGGCGTCGGCCGCTCTGCCGCCCGTCTGGTCAGCCGCGACAGCGAGGACCGCCCGGTCTACGGCGGCACACCCTCAGACTTTGCCGTGGTGCAGGCGATCCAGGAGATGAAGGCGCGCGGCCTGCGCGTGACCTTCTATCCCTTCATCCTGATGGATGTCCCGCCCGGCAATACGCTGCCCAACCCCTACAGCGACAACGCCGCCGAGACCGGCCAGCCGGTGTTTCCCTGGCGCGGGCGGATCACCTGCTCTCCCGCGGCCGGGTTCACGGGCAGCGTGGACAAGACCGGCACGGCGACAACGCAGGTCGCGAGCTTCTTCGGCAGCGCAACCCCCGCGAACTTCGTCGTCTCGGGTGAGACCGTCGGCTGGACCGGCCCGGCCGGAGACTGGGGCCTGCGCCGCATGATCCTGCACTACGCCCATCTCTGCAAAGCGGCCGGGGGCGTCGACGCCTTCCTGATCGGCTCGGAGATGCGCGGGCTGACCACGATCCGCTCGGGCGCGTCCGCCTATCCAGCCGTGCAGGCCTTCCGCGATCTCGCCGCCGCCGTGCGGCAGATCCTCGGGGCTGGCACGAAGATCAGCTACGCCGCCGACTGGTCGGAATATTTCGGGCATCAACCGGGCGATGGAAGTGGCGACGTGTTGTTCCATCTCGACCCGCTCTGGGCCGACGCCAACACCGACTTCATCGGCATCGACAACTACATGCCGCTCTCGGACTGGCGGGATGGCTTCGACCATGCCGATGCCCTCGCAGGCTGGCCCGCGATCCATGACCGGGGCTACCTGCAGGCCAATATCGCGGGCGGCGAGGGCTTCGACTGGTTCTATGCCTCGGAGGCCGATCGCTCGGCGCAGCTGCGCACGCTCATCACCGATGGCGCCGTCGGCAAGCCGTGGGTCTTCCGCTACAAGGATCTGCGCGCCTGGTGGTCCGAGCCGCATTTAAACCGCCCGGGTGGGATCGAGAGCGCGACGCCCACCGCATGGGTGCCGCAGTCGAAGCCCGTCTGGTTCACGGAACTCGGCTGCCCTGCCATCGACCGGGGCACCAACCAGCCGAACGTCTTCTTCGACCCGAAGTCGTCCGAGAGCTTCACGCCGCACTTCTCGCGCGGCTGGCGCGACGACGCGATCCAGCGGGCCTATCTCGAGGCGACTTATCTCTGGTGGGGCGAGGCCGCGAACAACCCGCTGTCCTCCATCTACGGCGGCCCGATGGTGCATGTGCCCGAATGCGCCGCCTGGACCTGGGACGCGCGGCCCTATCCCTTCTTCCCCGCGCTGACCGGCGTCTGGACCGATGGCCCGAACTGGCGGCTCGGTCATTGGCTGACCGGGCGGCTGGGGGCGGTGTCGCTCGCCGCGCTGGTTCGCCACCTCTGCCTGCGCGCCGGGTTGCCCGCCCAACGCATCGACGTCTCCGGCCTCTGGGGCGCGGTCGAGGGCTATGTCATCGGCGCGCTGGAAAGTCCCCGCGCCTCGATCACCACGCTGGCGCGGCACTTCGGCTTCGATGCGGTGGAGAGCGGCGGGGTGATCCGCTTCGGCATGCGCGGCCGCGCGGCTGTTGCGGAACTGGGCGCCGACGACCTGGTCGCCACCCCCGATCCGCGCGCCGAGGGGTTGGAACTGACCCGCGCGCAGGAGACCGAACTGCCCCAGGCGCTGAAGTGGCAGCTGGCACGGGCCGACGAGGATTACGATGCCGCACAGGTCGAGGCGCAGCGGATCACCGTCTCCGCGAGCCGCATCGCCTCGGAAGCCTTCCCCATGGCGGTGGCGCCCGAGGAGGCCGAGCGCCGCTGCCGGCGCGCGCTGATGGAGGCCTGGATCGGCCGCGAGACCGCAAGCTTCCGCCTGCCACCCTCACGCCTGGCACTGGACCCGGCCGACGTGATCCGGCTTGTCCACGACGGGCGCAGTCTCGATTTCCGCCTGCTCTCCACTGCCGATGCCGAGGCGCGGGGCATCGAGGCGATCCGCCAGGACCGTGCCGCCTACGACCTGCCGCCCGGCGATCTGCGCCCCGCCACGCTCGCGCGCCCGCTGGTGCTGGCCGCGCCGGACGTCGCCTTCCTCGACCTGCCGCAGCTGACCGAGGACCAGCCCGCGCACAGGCCCTTCCTCGCCGCCCATGCGCGCCCCTGGCCGGGGGAGCTGGCGGTCTTCCGCAGCCCCGGCAGCGACGGGTTCGAACTGCTGACCACCGTGCCCGCCCGGGCGCGGATGGGGGTGCTGGTCTTCGACTTCTGGCTTGGCCCGGTCTCGCGCTTCGATCTCGGCAATGCCCTGACGCTCGACCTTTTCACCGGCTCGCTCGAAAGCGTCACCGATCTGGCCCTGTTCGGCGGGGCCAATGCGCTGGCTGTCGAGAGTGCGCCCGGGGTCTGGGAGATCGTCCAAGCAGGCGCGGCCGAGCTGATCGCGCCGGGTCGCTACCGGCTGACCCGCCTCCTGCGTGGTCAGCGCGGCACCGAAGGCGCGATGGGCAATCCGGCTCCCGCCGGGGCGCGCGTTGTTGTCCTCGACAGCACGCTCGCCCTTCTGCCCATCGCGCTCGGTGACATCGGCCTGCCGTGGAACTGGCGCGTGGGCCCGGCAACGCGGCCGCCCTCGGACGAGACCTATGTGGCGCAGCCCTTTACGCCCGCGGGCACCGGACTGCGCCCCTTCGCGCCGGTCCATGTCGCGCAGCCCTGGCGGCAAGCGCGCGCGCCCGGCGATCTCACCATCCGCTGGACCCGGCGCTCCCGCGCGCTCGAAGCCGATGCCTGGGAACAGGTCGAGGTGCCGGTGGGCGAGGAACTTGAGGGTTATGAGATCGAGATCCACGACGGTGCATCCGTGAAGCGCGTTCTGAGCAGCGGCACGACCTCCGTTCTCTACACAGCCGCCCAGCAGACGATCGACTGGGGCGCGCCGCTCGCGCCCGGTGACACGCTCGCCCTCCGCATCTTCCAACTATCCGCCCGCCTCGGGCGCGGCGCTCCAGCCAGCGTCACGCTGCAGTTCTGATCCGCTCCCACAGGAAACCCGATGTCCGACACCACCACCCATCTCGGCCTGCCGTATCTCATGGCCGCGCAGGCGCAGAAGCATGTCACCCACAATGAGGCGCTGCGGCTGCTCGACGCCATGGTGCAGCTGGCCGTCCTCGACCGCACCCGCACCGCGCCGCCCGCGAGCCCAGCCGATGGCGACCGCCATCTCGTGGCTTCGGGCGCGACCGGGCTCTGGGCGGGCTGGGATCTGAACGTGGCCTTCCGGGTCGACGGCGCGTGGATCCGGCTCGTTCCGCGCCCCGGCTGGCTGGTCTGGGTCGCGGATGAGGCTGCCTTCCTCGTCTGGTCCGGCTCCAGCTGGGCCAGCGTGGGCGAGCCGCGCGATGTGCCCGACAGCGTCTTCAGTCTCGTCAACGACGCCGATCCGACCAGGAAGGCCGTGTTCTCGCTGGCCTCGATCTCCACCGGCCAGACCCGAACCTACACGCTGCCCAACACCTCGAGCGAGTTGGCGATCCTCGCGGGCACCCAGACATTCAGCGGCAATAAGACCTTCTCCGGCACGCTGACCGCCTCAGGGGGAACGGCGACCCTCGGCACATCGACCGGCACCGCCACCTATGGCGTCGGCACCGGCGCCACCACCAACGGCACCACCAAGACCGTGAACATCGGCACTGGCGGCGCGTCCGGGTCGAACACGGTCGTCAACATCGGCTCGGCCACCGCAGGCGCGGGCGGCACTACCGTGATCAACACGCCCACGGTCACCTTCGCCAACAGCGTCTCGCAGGTCGGCATGCCCCAGGCGAACCTGACCGCGCAAACGCTGGGCCTCGGCTGGGCCACGGCCGACGCCTTCAACCGCTTCTCGATCAACACGCCCGCGATGCTGTTCAACCACGCTGGCAACGGCATCGAGGCGACCTTCAACAAGAACGCCCCCGGCGACGATGCCGCCTTCGCCTTCAAGACCGGCTTCTCGGCGCGCGCCCTGATCGGGCTTCTGGGCAACGACGACTTCAGCTTCAAGGTCAGCCCGGACGGATCGGCCTACTACGACGCGATCCGCATCGACCGCGCCAGCGGCCGGGTGGAACTCCCCGAGCCCATGGTCCTGCCCGGACGCGCGACGCCGCCCGATCCGCCGCCTGCAGGCCGCATCCATCTCTATGCCCGTGACCGGGCGGGGTCAGCCTGGCTTGAGGTCATGCGCCCCTCGGGGCGGCTCTTCCCGCTGCAGCCGCATTTCGGGGTGAACCGGATCGCCTACTGGGCCCCGTCCTCCGGCACCACAATCAACGCGATCGGCATGCCGCGGACGGGCGTCGGCACCGCCTCCACGCCCGGCCTCGCCACCACCAACCTCTCGACCTCCATGCGCCGCTGGCGGATGACCAGCGCCGCCACGGTAGATGCCGCGGCCGAGGAACGCTCCGCCGGCTGGGTCTGCTGGCGCGGCAATGCCGAAGGCTTGGGCGGCTTCACCTATGTGAACCGGCTCTCGCTCACCACGCTGCAGCCCACCGGCATGGGGTTCTTCGGGCTGATGGGGTCCACCGCCGCGCTGGCCACGACGCTCGCGCTCTCTGCCGTCGTCAACGCCATCGGCATCGGCTTCCAGCGCGGCACACATGCCAACTGGCAGATCGTCCACAACTCCGGATCCGGCGCGCCCACGCTGATCAATCTCGGCGCCAGCTTCCCCGTCGATGCGCCCACAAACGTCCTGACGCTCTTCCTCTACGCCGCCCCCAACGCGACTTCCGTCTGGGTCCGGGTCGTCGAGGAAGTCTCCGGCGCCATCGCCGAGGTCGAGATCACCGCGAACCTCCCCGCCGCCACCCAGCTTCTGAGCCCCCGCAACTACATGAACACCGGCAGCACCGCCGCCGCCGTCGCCTATGACTGCAGCGGCGTCTACGTGGAGACCGACTATTGAGCGGCCAGCCGGGGCTGTCGAGACGCCCGCGTCGATCAGTGGGTCAACGCGCTTACTCTCCGCAACCCACTGACGAACAACTGGACTACGCCCGCAGGCCACGCCTGATGTCGCGTTGAACACGCCGAGGAGCTGTGAGAAATGACCCCGAAGCACCCAGACATCATTGTCATGCTCACCGGCCACGACGGTAACGCCTTCGTGGTTCTTGGTCGCTGCTGCCAAGCCGCGCGCGAAGCCGGACTCTCGGAGGAAGAAATCACGACATTCATGGCTGAGGCCACGGCGAGCGATTACGACCATCTCCTGCAGACTGCCATTCGCTGGTTCGAGGTCCAGTAGCGACAGCCGATCAAGCGATGTGAGGGTGGCGGGTGCCCCACCATACGATTTGGCGGCATGCACCGGCGCCGCAGTCAATGCGCGCAGAAGGTCAAGTCTGATGACATGACCGGGCGTCTGACGTAGTTACGGATAATCACGAGCAATTCGGAGAACTTGCATGAAGGCTGCCGAGACCCGCGTCGACCGCTTTCTGGCCAGCAGCGAGACGGCATTCGCCATCCCTGTCTACCAGCGCAACTACGATTGGACGCGGGTTCAGTGTCAGCAGCTGTTCAATGACATCCTCAGCGTAGGCGCGGACGACAGCCTTTCCGGTCACTTCATCGGCAGCATCGTGTACGTGCATGACGATGTCTACACAGTCTCCGGTCTTCGGGAGCTGACGATCATCGACGGGCAGCAGCGGCTTACCACGCTGACCCTGATCTTCATCGCCCTGTATCGACATGCCATCGCCGCCGGACGGGAGCAGCAAGCCCAGCGTATCTACAAGACGTTCCTGATCAACGAGTTCGCCGAGGATGCCGAGAAGCTGAAGTTGAAGCCAACCGACAACAACAAGGTTGCGCTCGCACAGATCATGGACCCTAAAGAGGCCGTGAAGGTCAGTGGATACTCACGGCTGGTCGAGAATTTCCGCTTCTTCGAGAGCCGCATCGACGAAGCCAATTTCGACATCGTGCAAAAGGGGCTTACGAAGCTGATCTTCGTCGACATCGCGCTGGAGCGTGGAAAGGACAACCCCCAGCGCATCTTCGAGAGCCTGAACTCGACAGGTCTGGAACTTTCCCAGGCCGATTTGATTCGTAACTACATCTTGATGGGGCTGCCGCGGAAGGAGCAGGAACGGGTCTTTCGGAAATTCTGGGAGCCGATCGAGGCCAACGCGCGAAACCTGGACGTCAACGACAGCCGAGTTTCGGATTTCATCCGCGACTTTCTGACGTTGAAGCAGAAAGACATCCCGAACAAGGGCGCGGTCTACGAGAAGTTCAAGGAGCGCTATCCGCTCCCGAACTCACCGGAACTGATGGAGGCGCTGGAGGAACTGCGCGAGCTCTCCAACGTCTATGCGCGGCTCCTGAACCCGCAGCTCGAGAAAGACACGGTGATCAGCCGTGAGCTGAACTATATCCGGACGCTGGAAATCAACGTCGCGTATCCGTTCCTGATGCCCGTCTACCGAGACTTTGTGGCCGGGGCCATCTCGCGCGACGAGTTCGCCTCGGTCCTCCGACTGGTGCAGAGCTACGTCTGGCGCCGGTTCATTCTGAGCCTGCCGACGAACGCGCTGAACAAGATCTTCATGAGCCTCTACGACCGTGTCGAGCACGGGGACTATCTTGCGTCGATCGAGCGCTCCCTGATGCAGCGTAGCGGCACCCAACGCTTCCCGCGCGATGCCGAAGTCCTTGCAATGCTCAAGGACAAGGACATGTACAGCACCAAGAGCCGCACCCGGACCTATTTCTTCGACCGGCTCGAGAACCACAACAACCGCGAGCCTGTGGACGTCACGATGCCGGGCATCACGGTCGAGCACATCTTCCCGCAGAATCCGGAGCCAGGCTGGCGCAGTGCGCTTGCCTCGGATGAGTATGCCCTGCTGGGCGAGAAGTACCTGAACACGGTGGGGAACCTCACGTTGTCCGGAAACAATGGGCGTCTCGGGAACAAGACCTTCCTTGACAATCGGGACATGAACGAGAACGGGGGCGAGCAGGGGTATCGGTTCAGTCGCTTGTGGCTGAACCGCGACCTGCAGGGACTTGAACGGTGGGGAGTGGAGCAGGTCGAGGCGCGAGCGGACCGTATCGCGCAGCGCTTTCTGGAGGTCTGGCCAGCACCTAGCGTTGGCGTTGCTGCCGATGCCGACACCGACGAAGTGAACATCTTCGACGCCGAGGAGCCGCGCCACAAGCGCCTTGAGTACGCCGTGTTCTTCGGCAGCCGCTTGGAGGTGACCCAGGTTGCAAGGCTGTATGCCGAGGTGTTCGAGCAGCTCCTTGTACTCCAGCCCGAGGCGTTCCATGGCACGAGGCTGGGTGAGCGCGTCCAGCTGAGCTCGGACCCCGGTTTTCTCCGGCAGGCCATTCAGGTTGCGGACGGATATTTCATCGAGGGAAACATCGACAATAAGGGAAAGTTCGACCGGCTGAAGCTGGCGCTTTCGGAGCTTGGCCTAGAGGAAGAACTGTTCGTCAAATACGCCTAGCGCTGTCGGGTGGGCGAAGGCGCGTTGGTGAGATCACTACGCCATCTTTTGTTCGAGGCGGTGCTTGCGCTTTTCCCAGTCAGGCAGCACGCGCTCCAAAAGCTCGAAGAACTCGGGACCGTGGTGCGGCACCGCGATGTGGCAGAGTTCGTGCGTGATGACGTAGTCAATCGCGTCAATCGGTGCCTCGATTAGCCGGCGATTAAGCAGGAGGCGAGATGCCGACGACATTGAGCCCCAACGTTGTCGCAGTTGACGGACGATCAAGCCCTTGGGTCGAAAGTCGTTGGGCACTGGGAAGCGTAGTAGATTCACTTCAAGTCGCTCGACGAATTTTACATGAGCGCGCTTTCGATACCAGGCCTCGACAAGCTCGCGTGTCATCTCGGCCCGCTCGGGCCTATGCGTTTGGACCACGATAAAGCCGCGCACGAGCTTTACCGTTGTCTGAACGTGGGGCACTACTTTCAGTCGATACTGGCGTCCGAGGTACAGATGGGTTTCGCCCGCGACATACTGGCGATCCGGGGTGCGCGGCAGGAACTGGACGAAATACCGCTGCTGGCGCCGGATCCATGCGGCGCGCTTGCGCACTTTCTCCTCGATAGCCGCCAGCTGAGCATCCTGTGGAGCAGCGACCACAACCGAAGCATCGGGCTCTACGGCGATTTCCAGAGTCGTCCGGTCACGGCGCACGATGGAGAAATCGATCCGGTGTTCACCATGTCGGACGCTGTGTCGTTCCATCTTCATCCAGGAAACCGCGCCCGGGCCAGGTCCATGATCTTGAGTTCAAGATCGTCCATCACCTCGACCGTCAGCTCGATGCCGCGCTCATCGCGAAGGACATCAAAGAAGTAATCGTCGATGGCGTTGCGCATCTTGTTCTGAGCGATGTCGTTGGACCAGACGTCGACGATGTGATGGGACTTGATGATGTCGATGATCGTGAGCGCAATGGCGGCAACCTCATCTGCCGCGATCGGTTTACCGTCGTCGGTCGCGAGCACGCCTTCAAGGACCCCGAAGAACGCCTGCCCATCGTCGTTGCCCTTGATCGCATCCGGCACCTCGCGCCCCCGGTCCTTGCGCGCGACCTTGCTGGCCAGATCGACTACGTTCTTGAGGTAATCGCGCTCGGAAATCCGTTTGGCCCGATAGTCGCGGATGGTTTCCTCCAGCAGTTCCGAGAAACTGCGGTAGAAGGTCGGATCCTCCTCCATCTTTTCCGTGATGGTCCGGCGCGTCGCACTGGCGATCCGGTCCGCCCTCGAGGCTTCGGAGACGCCAGTCTCCTCCACGACCGCTTTCAGCGCGTCCGGGTCGTTGATGTTGACCATCTCGATGATCGTCTCGGCCGGCATGGCAACCACATGGTCGTCCAGCAGCTTCTGGATCTTCGGCTCGAACTCCTTGACGTCGACGGTCTCCTGGTAGCGAAGCTGGACCGAGCGCCGCAGCTCGGAGAACTGCTTCCAGTCCTTCTTCATGGCGTCGATCTTCGCCTCGTCGAAGACGTCGAAGAACTTGTCCGACGACAGCGAGATGTGGAGGCAGCGGCTGAACGCCTTCAGTCGTTCATAGAACTCCTGCCGGATCGCCTCATCGGCCAGGAACTGTTCGAATTGCTCCATGTCCTTCTTGTTCTTGATCGGCTTGAACAGATCCCAGAGCTGATCGTGCAGCTGGGGCAGCTTCCGGATCTCCTCGCGGACATCGTGGACCGTGCCGGCGAGATCGGCGGCGTCGAAGCCCTCGAAGGCGCTGTAGGTCGTCAGCGCCGTGTCGAGTTCTCCGAGCAGCCCCTCGTAGTCGATGATGAAGCCGAACTGTTTCTCGGTCGCGCCGTCCTCGTAGAGCCGGTTCACGCGGGCGATCGCCTGAAGCAGGTTATGTTCGCGCAGCGACTTGCACACATAGAGCACGGTATTGCGCGGGGCATCGAACCCGGTCAGCAACTTTGACACGACGATGAGGATCTCCGGATCGCCCGAGCCCTTGAATGCATCGATGATCTGGCGGGTGTATTCGTCCTCGGTCTTGTACCGGGCCATCATCCGCGCCCAGAACCCGCGCACTAGGTCCTTCGATTCCTTGTCGACCTCCTCGTTGCCCTCGTTGTCATCGGGCGGCGAGATGACGATTTCGCTGGTGACGTGCCCGATCTCGTCGAGCACCTCCTTGAAGCGGACGGCCGCTGCCTTGGACGGCGCCACAAGCTGCGCCTTGAATCCCGTGCCTTGCCAGTGCTGGCGGAAGTGCTCCGAGATATCGAAAGCTTTCGCCCGGATCGCCTGGCCCGTCTTTGAGAGCGCGTCCATACGGGAAAACTTGCGCTTCAGGTCGGCCTTCTGGCTCGGGGTCAAGCCCTCGCTGATCTTGTCGAACCACTTGTCGATCACGCCGCCATTGACCTGCTGCTCGACAAGCCGTCCCTCATAGAGGAGCGGCACAACGGCCCCGTCGGCGACAGCCTCGTCGATCGCGTATTTGTGGATCAGGCCGCCGAAGGTCGAGAGCGTATTCTTCTCCTTCTTCAGGAGCGGCGTTCCGGTGAAGCCGAGATAGCAGGCCTTCGGTAGCAGCCTGCGCATTCGCGTGGCGAACTGGCTGTGGCCGCCATAGCGGCCGGTTTGCGAGCGATGGCTTTCGTCGACCAGGACGAACACGTTGGCATCCTCGTCGACATCTTCTGCAGCTTTGGCGGCCGTATCGAACTTGTTGATGATAGTCGTCACAAGCGGTGTCCGGTTTCGGATCAGCTCGATCAGATGGGCGCCGCTGGATGCCCTCACGGGTTCCAGTTCGCAGGACTTGAACGTGTCCTTGATCTGCTTGTCGAGATCGTCGCGGTCGGTGACGATCAGAATGCGCGGATTGGGGACGGCCTTGTCGAGCGCGAGAGAGCGCCCCAGCATCACCATGGTCAGCGACTTGCCCGACCCTTGAGTGTGCCAGATCACGCCACCCTTGCGGCGGCCGTCTAGATTGAACTGGCGGACGCGTTCGACAGCCTTGCGGATCCCGAAGAACTGCTGGTGGCGCGCGACCTTGCGTGCGCCGCCATCGAAAACCGTGAAACGACGGATCAGGTCCAGCAAACGTTCCGGCCGACACATCGCATGGATTGCGCGGTCCTGCGCCGTGATCGCGCGCGCACCTTCGGCGGCTAGGGCTTCGAAATGGGCGCGAGCGAAGGCGAAGTCGCCAGAGAAGACCGCGTCGGCCTCCGCCTCGGTGAGCGGCCGATTGGCAAGCGGATCGATGATCTCGTCCCTGTCTTCCTCGTCCCGCCACGTCTGCCAGAACTGCGGCGGCGTGCCCACGGTGGCGTAGCGCGCCTCGACACGGTTCATCACCATGAGAATTTGCGCGAAGTGGAACAGCTGCGGGATGTTGTCTTCGTTCTGATAGCCGATCAACTGGCTGCGGGCCTTCTTCAGGCTCTCGGTCGGCCGCTTGTTCTCGATCACGAGGAACGGGATGCCGTTCACGTAGGCGACGATGTCGCATCGCTTGGTCTGGGTGCTGGCCGTCCGTTCGACCGAGACTTCGGCCGTGACGTGATAGACGTTGTTGGCAGGCCGCGCCCAATCGACGTAGCGGAACGAATAGGACTTCGAGTCTCCCTGGATCGTCTTGGTGATGGTCGTCCCGAGTACGAGGGTGTCGTAGATGTCCTGGTTGGTCCCGCGCAGGCCCTTCTGCCGGTCAGGTGTGGGCTTGAGCCGCCGGATGGCTTCGTGCGCATCCTCGAGGTCGAAGGGATACTCCCGGCCGCGATGGGTGAAGCTGTTGATCCGCAGAAGCTGGTCCGCAAGAACGTCGTCGAGCACCACATTGCGCAGGCGGCCGCCACGCTGGCGCACAGCCTCGACCTGGGACAGCGGCGTGAACCCCAGCGCCACCAGGAGCTGCAGGGCAGGGATCTGGGACTGGTGCTTTTCGGCGGCGTCGAAGGTCATGGCTTCCACTCCGGATGCTTCGCCGCCTTGTAGAACTTCACACAGGGAGCGTCCGGGCAGCGGCCGAGCGTCTCGCGCGCGGGTTCCAGAATGGCCACAAGCTCGGCGTAGTAAGCCTTCTCGCCAGCCCACGCTTCCGCGACGGTCTGCAGCTCCAGATGCCGCCGATAGACGTAGGAGATGGCGTCAGCCACCTGCACCATCGAGGAATGGTCGGACTTGATCGCGAAGGCGGTGTTGATGATGTGGTCGAACCGATCCTTTTTGCTGCGCTCCAGCCAGACGGTCTTCCCGCGCTTCTTCCCCTGCGCCTGATAGAGGCCATCGAACCAGGTATCGCCCTGATACAGCCCGTCCGACAGCTTCGGCATCTCGCTCTTGTTGTCGTCCATGATGACGACGGTGAGGCCCTTGCTGTTCTTGACGCCTTGCATCCTCTTCTGAACGAGGCACGCCGTATACATGGCTGACGCCAGCCAGTAGTTCGAACCGAAGGGCTGGGCATGGCCTGCGGCGGCGGCCGCATCGAAGGCCGCATAGGAAAGACCATACCCGAAGACCTTGCCGCCATTCTCGACTGCCAACTCGCAGACCGTCTTGAGGAAAGCCTTGCGCTCTGCCGCATCAACCTCCCGCCAACCACCCTTGCCGTTGATGAACCGGCTGGTCTTGAAGTCCGCGCGATTGCCGGGATGGAGCGCGAAGAGGGCCTCCAGCCGCCGGTCGAAATCTTCGGTCTTCTTGCGCAGCTTGTAGGCGTCGACCATCAGCCCCGCCATGACGAAGGCATCGCCCTGATCACGGCCACCGCTTTCGTCGATGTAGATGAACTTCATGGGCTGACCCTCCATTCGCCCGTCAGCAGCTTCTGCATTAGGCCGCGCTTCTGGCGGGAGAGGGCTTCGATTTTCGCCTCGATGGCGGTGAACTCGGCCTGCGATACTTCCACCATCTCGACGAGGGCGGATTGCTCGGCATGATCCATTGGCAGGCGCAACTTGCCTTCGAGGAAGCGGCGATTGGTGATCGCAATGGTGTTCTTGGCGCCCTTTTGGACCAGCGGGTGCAGGTAGTTGCGCACGGCAAGCGGGGACTCGAACAGGGCATCGAGGATAGCGCCGAGCGCGCGCGTTGCGGGACTGAACACACCGTAGAGAGGCGAGACAATCACCTGTTCCGAGATCTTGCTCTGCTTGATGATGCCGAGCGGGAAGTCTCCGGTCGGGCTCTTGGTGTAAACGATGTCGCCAGGCAGGACGCGGTTGTAATGGCTGGTTTCGGCTGCAGCGAAGGACCGGCCGAGGTGCTCGATCTGATTGACAAGGCCCTTGTGGACCGAGACCGAAAAAACCTCCTCCGCGCCAGTGCCTCGCAGCCCGTGTTCGGTCAACACCTCGCCAAGCGTCACCTCACGCCAATCACCTGAATAACCAGGCAGCCTCGTGCGCCCCGTGAACAGATGAGTGCGCATCCAGATTCGACGTTTAAGGTTCGCCGCCCGCAGCGCCTGCAGCTTCTCGATGGCCTCTTCCCATGTCCGAAGGATTTCGGCGATCTTTCGCTGTTCCGGGAGCGGGGGAAGGTCGACGACCTGGTTGGTGATATCGTCCTTCTGAACATGCACAAGGGATGATTTGAACCCGTGCGCATTGGACTCGATCCGGCGTGTAGCGACCTGCAACGCCAGATAGAGCCAGTATTTGTCTACGCCCTTCTTGGGCACGATCCGAAAAATGTGCTGGTTCAGCACTCCCCGAGGTCCAGGCCAGATGGTGGGGCCGAAGGAGACGCCCTTGACCCCTGCCCAGGCGAAGAGCAGATCACCTGGCTCGACAATCCATTTGGGCTTCGGCTCCCCATCGAAGTAGTTGAAGTTCTGCGATCCGTTCAGGTTCTGGATCCGGATGATCGGCAACCCTGACGGACGCCAGTCAGGGGGGCGAAACCCGTTGCCATTGAAGAAGTCGCACAGGGCTCCGATCGACCGGCGGGCATGACCCTCAAACATCGACGCCTAGCTCCTTCAGGTAGCCAGCCATCTTCCCGCGCACCTCAGCCAGCTCGGCCTCGATGGTGTTGATCTGCTTCTGCAGGGCGGCGACGTCGATTTCCTCCTCTGCCTCGAAGGTGTCGACGTAGCGGGGGATGTTGAGGTTGAAGTCGTTCTCGGCGAGCTCCTCGGGGCTGGCGAGGTGGGAGTATTTCGGGGTCTCCGCCCGCGAAGCATAGGTTTCCAGCACCCTGGCGATGTGGGCCTCATCCATCACGTTCTGGGTCTTGCCCGGCGTGAACTCCTTGCTCGCATCGATGAACAGCACATCGCGCCGGTCCTCGTTCGCGCCGCCCTGTTCGCGGGAGCGGTCGAACACCAGGATGGCCACCGGAATGCCCGTGGTCGTGAAGAGGTTTGCGGGCAGGCCCACCACCGCGTCGAGCAGGTTCTCCTCGATTAGCGCCTGGCGGATACGCCCCTCGGCCCCACCCCTGAACAGCACGCCATGCGGAACGATGACGGCCACCCGGCCGCTCTGGCGCTTGGCGATTTCGATCATGTGGGTGATGAAGCCGTAGTCGCCCTTGGACTTCGGCGGGATGCCTCGCCAGTAGCGCTTGAACTGGTCGGTGTCCGCGTTCTCCGCGCCCCACTTGTCGAGGCTGAAAGGGGGGTTGGCCACGACCACGTCGAACTTCATCAGGTGGTCGCCCTCGACCAGTGCGGGGCTGTTGAGCGTGTCGCACCACTCGATGCGCGCGGCGTCTTTGGCGTGAAGGAACATGTTCATCCGCGCCAGCGCCCATGTCGCGCCGTTCACTTCCTGGCCGTAGAGGGCGAAGTTCTCGGACCCGACTTCCTCGGCTGCACGGATCAGCAGCGACCCGGACCCGCAGGCAGGGTCGCAGATCGTGTCGCCCGGCTTGGGCGCGGCCAGCTTCGCCAGCAGGCGGGAGACAGCGGAGGGCGTGTAGAACTCGCCAGCCTTCTTGCCCGCGTCGGAGGCAAAGCGCGAGATCAGGTAGATGTAGCACTCGCCGATGATGTCCTCGGTCACGCGGCTGGGGCGCAGGTCGAGCGCGGGCTTGGCAAAATCCTCCAGAACGTTCTTGAGGCGCCGGTTGCGGTCCTTGACGCGCCCGAGGTTGGCTTCGGAGTTGAAGTCGATGTTCCTGAACACGCCTTCGAGTTTGGCGCGGTTGGCATCCTCGATCCGCTCAAGCGCGATGTTGATCCGTTCGCCGATGTTGGGCTCGTTCCGCGCCTCGTAGAGGTCGTAGAAGCTGGCGCCTTCGGGAAGGACGAAGCGCTCGCGCTCCAGCCTGCGGCGGATCCGGGTTTCATCCCCGCCATACTGTTTGCGATAGGTTTCGAGGTGATCGTTCCAGTGGTCAGAGATGTATTTGAGGAACAACATCACCAGGATGTAGTCCTTGTACTGTCCGGCATCGACGACGCCCCGGAAGGTGTCGCATGCGGCCCAGGCCGTCTGGTTGACCTGCTGCTGAGTGAGTTGGTCGGTCATTTGGACGTCCTTTCCTGCCTCGTCTTGGGGCGCATGCTGTTCGTTCGTTCGACGAGGAGCAGGCTGATCATCTTTCTGCGTGTGTCGGCGGCGAGTTGGGTGAGCTCCCGCTCCCGCTCGGCCAGCGCATCGACCACGACGATCTTTCCTTGAGTTTCTATGTCCGGGACATCGAGTTCGAGATCGTCGAGGCTGGATCGCGGGATCATTCGAATGTTGGTGCCGCGTGCCGCGCTGTCGAAATGGCGCTGGGCGGGAGGCTGGTTTATGGCCCACGCCAGATACTCCGGCGTCACCACCTCACGCTTCGGGCGCAGCACCATCAGCGGGAGCACCGCAAGGGCGGGTTCCTGCAGGCGTTCGTCCAGGGCGGAGGCTGTGTTTCGTTCACCGCGCGAGCGGAACACCACGTCGCCGGTGCGGACAAAGTACCGCTCGGCAAGGCCGTCTAGCTGGACGCGGGTGAGCCGCTCGGGATCGACGATGCCCTCGGGCGATATGTCCCGCAACTGAATTGCCAGTACGCCCCCGGCCGCCGCCGGCTCCAGTCTGCCGCGAGCCGTGTAGCCAGTGTGTATGGTGCAGGCGTCAGCGAGGCGCATCGAAAATCCTCTGTAAGATTCTCTACAGAAGGTAGGTGCGCGCAGGCGTGCTGTCAACGAGAAAAATGCGCTGTAGGCAGCCCTACTGCATTTCAAGCATATAGGTGCCGGTTCCGCAGTGCTCGAGGTCTGGCTGAACGGTGGCGCTCAATCGAGCGGGTGCCCGCTAGTTCGGTGCGATTATCCCAAGGATTGCCTGAGGTTCTGAGCCACCGCATCCGCCGCCATCCGCACCGGCTCGGCGGCGAGATGGGCATAACGCGCCGTGGTCTGAACCTGCGTGTGGCCGAGAAGCTTGCCGATCATCGGCAGGCCCTGACCCGACGCGACGGCCGTGGACGCGAAGGTGTGACGCAGGTCGTGGATGCGGACGTCCTTGACGCCGGCACGGGCGCGGACGCGCTGCCAGAAGGGCTGCAGATCGCTCAGCGGCTTGCCCGGCAGGGTGCCGGTGATGACCCACGGGTTGCCATCAAGGCGCTGGGCGTCACGGAGCAGGTCGACGGCGGGCTGGCCTAGATGGACGACCTTGGCGCCAGATTTGGAGTCCGGCAGTCGCAGAACGCGCTCGGCCAGGTCGATGTATGCCCATTTCAGCGTCATGATCTCGTTCAACCGACATCCGGTCAGGATCAGAAGGCGGGCGGCGAGGATGGCGGAGGGCAGCTCGATCCCCTCTGCCTCCATCTCGCGCAGCACCTCGCCGATCCGACGCAGCTCTGCCGCACTGAGGAAGCGCTCACGCTTCTCCTCGGGGTACTTCCGGATGTGCTTTCGCGGGTTGGTGCCGTCCGGACGCAGCCCCCACATCTCGGCGAGGCTGAACATCTTCGAGACCACCTCGAGGCAGCGGTTGGCTTGATAGGGGATGTGGCGCATGTCGTGATGGAACTTCGCCACGTCTGCCCGGGTGATGCCCGTGACCGTGAGTTGCCCGATCGCGGGCAGGATGAAGCGTTCGAGGTTCCGGCGATACTCCTTGGCCGTGCTCGCCTTCACGCGGATCGCGATGTGTTCCTTGTCGAACCGCTCCGCCAGCTCCTTCACCGTGATCGCCTTGCGCCCCGCGTCCCGCTCGGCAGCGGGGTCCGCACCATTGCGCGCGGCGGCAACGATCGCGATGGCGCGGTTGCGTGCCTGCTCGCAGGTGAGCACCGTGCTGGGCCCGAGGCTGATCCGCCGGGACCGGCGTCCGGCGCGGTACTGGACAACGTACCCCTTGCGCCCGCTCGGCAGCACCCTCAGCCCGAAGCCAGGGATGTCGCTGTCCCAGACGAAATACTCGGCGGGTTGAGCCTCGGCGGCGTCGACGATGCGTTTGGTGAGCTTGGGCATGGCGACCTTCGGTGGTGCTTCCTCCATTCCACAGTGCTGAAGTGCCAGCGACAGTCAACTAACACATTGAAATAGCTAATAAAAAGGAAGTGGCGCGCATTTCCACGCAAGGCGTTTCAGCGCGGTGGAGCGGGGAATCGACGGGCCGCGCGAATCAGAACGCAGGTTCCAGACCCCGCGGACGGCTGATAGGCTCGGGGAAAAGAAACTGGCGATCCCGATGGCTTCCAAGACCACCCTCAATGCCAAGAACCTCGAGGCGCTGGGCGCAGAGCGCCTTGCGGAACTTCTGATCGAGGTCAGCACCGGGAACGCGGCGGCCAAGCGCAAGCTGCGGCTTGCGCTGGCCGGGGCCCAGAGCCCGAGGGAGGCCGCGCGGGAGATCACCAAGCGATTGACCAGCATCGCCCGTGCCCGCAGCTTCATTACCTGGAAGAACCGCAAGGTGCTGGTCACGGATCTCGAAACGCAGCGGCGCGCCATCGTCGAGCAGATCGCGCCGGCCGATCCGGACGAGGCGCTGGCGCTCATGTGGCGGTTCATGGCGCTGGCCACGCCGGTGTTCGAGCGTTGCGACGACTCCAGCGGCACCGTCATTGGCATCTTCCGCCAGGCCTGCGCCGATCTGGGCCATCTCGCGGGGAAGGTCCGGCCGGATTCGCAGGCGCTCGCCGACACTGTCCTCGATGCGCTGCAGGACAACGGCTATGGCCAGTATGACGGCTTGATCGCCATAATGGCGCCTGCGCTTGGCGACGAGGGGCTGGCGGCCCTGAAATCGATGGCCGAAGAACTCGGCCGCTCGCCTGTGCCGGTTCCGCCGAAGGATCAATGGAAGGCGGTAGGCTGGGGTCCGGGCGGCACCACCTACGAGCACGAGATGCGGGCGCGTGAGCGCGCGAGCACGGTCGCCATGGCGTTCAAGGACATCGCGGATGCGCAGGGCGACGTCGACGGCTTCATCGCTCAGTATGATCCGAAGACCCGCAAGGTGCCGCAGATCGCGGCCGAGATTGCGCAGCGTCTGCTGGCAGTCGGCAGGGCAGGCGAGGCGTTGGGGTTCCTCGAGCGCGCGGAGCTCGGCGACGGGATGCGGGTTCCACTGGCGTGGCAGGATATTCGCCTGCAAACGCTTGAGGCGCTGGGTCGTGGCGAGGAGGCGCAGGCGTTTCGGTGGGACTGTTTCGAGCGCACGCTCTCGGACAGCTACCTGCGGGCCTATCTGAAGCGGCTACCCGACTTCGACGACATCGAAGCCGAGGAGCGGGCGATGGCGCATGCCATGGCGTATCCAAGCCTTCTCGCCTCGTTGCAGTTTTTCCTCGACTGGCCGGCTCTGGATCGCGCGGCCGAACTCCTGGTGGCCCGGCACGACGAGATCGACGGGGATCACTACGAGTATCTCGCCCCCGCGGCGGAGGCCCTGTCAGAGCGTCATCCGCTGGCCGCGACGCTGGTGCTCCGCGCGATGATCGACTTCACGCTCACCAGGTCGCGCGCGAAGCGGTACCGCTACGCCGCCGAGCACCTGGTCTCCTGCGCCCGGCTCGCGCGGGAAATCCCCGACTTCGGTGCATTCGAGACGCACGACGCCTACGTCGCCCGGCTCAAGGAGGAGCATGGCAGGAAGTTCGGCTTCTGGTCGCTGACCAAGGCCTGATGGTCGTGCTACCGGAAAATCAGGTTTCGGCCCCTTGGAAGCATTGTGGAAGCACAAGGCCGAAAGTCGCTGCGCAATTCCGACAGATCGTGCGAAGCCGGGCCGCTTTGCCGGGATCGCGAAGTGTCGGAAACTGCGCAAGAACTCGCGGTTCCGAGTGATTGTTCATGGTTCGTTCGACACGACTCATAACCTGAAGGCCGCAGGTTCAAATCCTGCCCCCGCAACCAAAAAATCTAACCTTTCCAAATGGTTATAATCCGACAAAAACACTTGTGTATAGACACTCGCGTTTTACCTCAACGCCACCTCAACGTTTGACGAGTCCCCCCTGAAAAGCGGGGGCTTTTTCATTATCGCGTTGGGGATTCTGCCGTGGCAGCATCGCGCCATGATCGAGTGCCGCGTCCTTCCAGACGGCCATCCCAACCTAGCGCACTCGCCGCTCTAGCGTGCGGCGCTGCAGACGCTTCCCTACGCCCGGTATCACGGAGCCATCGGCTTGACCAAGACGACAGCATTCAAGCGTGTCTTCGTGCATTGGGCGGTCGAGCTTCTTGATAAGCAATTCCGTGTTTGCGTAGACTGCTAAGCCTGAGGTTGCCCGACTTTCAGCATGATAATCATCTTAGCTTTGTTATGTCGTGAGGTCTGCGGTTGGCTAACTTTGGTCTCGGCTTAATCGAGGGCGCTTTCTTTCGTTCCACGGGTGCTAGCGGTTTTACCGGTTGGGTGCTGGCCAACCGCCAAGCGCGCGATGTGTCAGAGACCCTTCCGTCGATCGTTTGTTGTCTAGGGTCTGCCTGAGAAACAAGGCTTATGAGGACGCCTCGGGCGCCGTCCTTGTATGGCAAGTGAATAGGTGTCTGTCCAAAAGCACTGGAGAAGAATGCTACAGCTTCCTGATGGGGATGCATCCGTGTTTTGTTTGATCGATCCACCATTCCAAAAGCTGTCAGCGTCAGGACCGAAGAACCAGGGTCGTCACTCAACGAAGACGCGTACCTGGCGGACCATCGTCCGGGGATCTGAGCGCCGTCAAGGAGAAGTACAAACACCAGATTTGGCGCGATGCTTCTCAGTACCTCATGACATGGGTCACTGCGTGCCAAATCCTCACAGATCATTGCTGAAAAGAGCGAGTTCTTTCGCAATGGGTGAAAGTGGAGCTCACGTTGACCGATATACATGTTTTCCCACCAGTTGACGCGGGGATCTAGTGTGCTTGTGAGAGCATAGGACTCAAGTTGCGCAGCCGAAAGGGGTAATCCTCCCCATGGTTAAGGGGATGCGGAAGTAGAATTTTCTCGGCAGGATGAACGAGGAGAGGTAATCCTCCCCGTTTTAACGGGGCGCGACCGTAGAACCCACGCGGCCATTTTCAGCTTCATGGCGGGTGTGACGCCGCCGATGCCCATGTTGGGGCGTTCGTTGTTGTACGTCCACAGCCATTCGGTGGCGATCTGCTGCACCTCCTCGATGGTTTCAAAGATGTAGAGGTCCAGCCATTCGTGCCGGAGTGAGCCATTGAAGGCGCCATTGGTTCGAGCCCAATGGCGAACGCGGTTGTAGCGCTCGACATAAGCGTTCTGCTGCGGCTTGCCGGGCTGGATGTAGGTCAGGGCGTTCTGGATGTAGGTCAGGGCGTTGCCCTGCTTCTCAGCCCAGATCGTCAGCGTTGAACTGACATATTCGGGGCCGTTGTCGACCCTGATCGCCAAGGGCTTCCCGCGCCATTCGGGAGGAGGATCAGGAAACGGTCCAGTGGACCGTTTCCCCGACGACAGGTTCAGGGAGCGGACGACCCGTTCGGCGGGCAGCGAAAAATCGACCTCGATCCCCAGGCCCTCGCGATTGAAGTCG
>NZ_JAAIKE010000015.1 GCF_010915705.1 Pseudotabrizicola algicola | reverse complement strand
GCCTGGCGCAGCACGCCCATGATCTGGGCTTCGGTGAAACGGCTCTTCTTCATCGGAATCTCCTCGTTCATCCTGCCGAGAAAATTCTACTTCCGCATCCCCTTAACCATGGGGAGGATTACCCCCTGAAGGTAGATCGCCGCCGGATGTCTCGGCTTATGCAAAAACTGGGATTGATGCCGCAAGGTGCGACAGATGCCGAAAGTGGCCGCCTCGTCTTTCCTGTCAAGGATGTGGAGCAACTGGTAACAGATTACGAAGTCGCCGTCCCGTTGGCGCAAGTCTCGCACTACATCGGCGGCACGCCGAACCAAAGCCTGACCCTTTACAACACCGGCATTCTTCCGACCGTCATCCCGGCTGATGCCCCCGGCGCCGTGCGGGGCGTCATTTTCGCAAAAAGGGTTCTGGACGATTTCCTTGCCACAATCGGTGCCATGCCACTTCTGGATGATGCGCAGCGCAATCAGTCACTTTCGATTGCTGAAGCCTGCCAACGCTATGGCGGGACAACGGATGAACTGATCGCTGCGGTGTTGTCAGGAAAGATTGCAGCTTTCAGGTCGCGCGAGGACTCAAGGTTCTGGTGCCAGAAGTTTTGGCTTTGCGAAAAAGGGTGTCCGGCGAAGGGGGCCATGTGTAGCCCACTTCCATCGCTGAACGTTTCGACTGCCGCACAGGGCCCGCATTCGCGGGCCCTTTTCATATTCTCAGGCACCCGTCAAACCTTTGCCCCGAATAGTGAAAACCTTTGCACCCATGATAAGTTCAGGCATTGATTTTACTGGATAATCTTGCGTCTTGGCAGCAACTATGCCCCGATTTACACTCCGTAGCGCACGTCAGTTGCGCGCGGCGGCCTGTGCCTCTTGGGTGATCGTGGCACCGGCGACCTGCAGGTCGCGGCCCGCGCCGGCAACGGTGCCGCAGGCGCTGAGGGTGACGGCGGCGAGCAGGGCGAGAAGGGCGGGGCGCAGGGACATTGGCTTTTCCTTTCAATGTGTTTGATCGGCAAAGGCTAACGTCTTGCGGGCGCGCAGGTTCCCTCCGGTGCAAAGCGCCGCCGCGAGGGGCGGGGCATCTTTACCAAGTTTTAACCATCTCACTGCCAAGATCGGCGGATGCGTATGCTGGTGCCGTTCCTTCTTTTCCTTGCCGCCTGCGGGGCACAGCCCGCGCCGCAGTTCTTCGGGGCAGAGCGCCATGATGTGCTGCGGGAGGGGCGGCAGTATACGCTCTACCGGAAGGGCGATGCGGTGGAGGTGATCCGCCTTGGCTATGCGCGGCGGGGGGAGCATCAGGCCATCCGCGCCACCATGATCGCCCTGATCCCCGAGGTGACGGGCTGCCGTCTGGTGGAGTCGAGCCTGCGGGGGGACAGCGGCGAAATGCGGGGCCGCCTGCGCTGTTAGGCCGCGCAAAGCATTGATCGGGCGGCAAGTCTGGCCCTATACAGACGGGCACCCAAGCCGAGGATACAAGATGATTGCCGATCCCGCCCTGCTGCTGCGCAGCCTGTTCGACCGTGCGGTTGAAGTGGCCGACCCGATGCGCTCTCTGGCGGGGCACCTGCCGCCGCGCCCCTCGGGCCGCGTGGTGGTGGTGGGCGCGGGCAAGGCGAGCGCCCGCATGGCCGAAGCCGTGGAGGCGGAGTGGGGCCCCTGCGAGGGCTTGGTCCTGACCCGTTACGGCTATGGCCGCCCCTGCCGGGGGATCGAGATTGTGGAGGCCGCCCATCCGGTGCCGGATGCGGCGGGACTGGCGGCCACGGCGCGGATGCTGACCCTGCTCGAAGGGCTGGGCGAGGGGGATTTCGTGCTCGCGCTGATTTCGGGCGGGGCATCGGCGCTGCTGGTGGCCCCGCGCGAGGGGGTGACGCTCGCCGAAAAGCAGGCGGTGAATGCGGCACTTCTGGCCTCGGGCGCGCCGATTGACCGGATGAACACGGTGCGCAAGCACCTGAGCCGCGTCAAGGGCGGCCAACTCGCCGCTGCGGCCCATCCGGCGCAGATGCTGGTGCTGATGATTTCCGACGTGCCGGGGGATGATCCGGCCTTCATCGGTTCCGGCCCCACGGTGGGGGATGCCAGCACCCCGGCGGATGCGCTGGCGGTGCTGGATCAATGGCAGATTCCGGTGCCGGATTCTGTGCTGGCCAGCCTGCGGGCGGGGTCGGGCGTGGTGCCGCCGGACGATGCGCGATTGGCGCGGGTGGCCAACCGGATCTATGCGGCGCCGGTCCAGTCGCTGAACGCCGCCGCAGAGATCGCGCGCGCGGCGGGATGCGAGGTGCAGATGCTGGGCGATGCGCTGGAAGGCGAGGCGCGCGAGGTGGCGGAAGCGCAGGCGCAAAAGGCGCTGCGCATCGGCGCTGGCCTGCGCGCGGGGGATGCGCCGGTGCTGCTGCTGTCGGGCGGGGAGTTGACGGTGACACGGCGCGGAGACGGGATCGGCGGGCCGAATGCCGAATTCTCCCTGGCGCTGGCCCTGGCCTTGCGGGGCGCGTCCGGCATCCATGCGATTGCCTGCGATACCGACGGGGTGGATGGCGCGGCCGAGGTTGCGGGCGCGCTGATCGGGCCTGATATCCTTGCCCGCGCCACGGCGGCGGGGGTAGATGCGGAGGCGGCCCTTGCCCGCAACGACGCGCACAGCTTTTTCGCGGCAGTGAACGGCCAGGTGGTGACGGGGCCGACGCTGACCAATGTCAACGATTTCCGTGCCATCCTGATCCTGCCCCCCGCGTGAGCGGCGGTTCGCGCGGCGCGGCTGATTGACGTACCTCAGATTTTGGCGCTATGCCTGAGAAATGGGCAGGCCAACAGTCACAGATATTGCGCGCGAAGCCGGGGTCAGCCTTGCCACGGTGGACAGGGTATTGAATGCGCGCCCCGGTGTGCGGGCCAAGACCATCGCGGCGGTGACAGAGGCGGTGGCGCGTCTGGGCTATGTGCGCGACATGGCGGCGGCCAATCTGGCGCGCGGGCGCACGACGCGGGTGGCGATTCTGCTTCCCGATACCGAAAGCCAGTTCGTGCAGACCTTGCAGGATGCGCTGGAAGAGGCGGCGGCGCTGGCGACCTCGGCGCGGATGCGGGTCGATCTGCACCGCTATCCGGCGTCGGACATGCATGCGCTGGCCGCGCTGCTGGCCGATCTGGCGGCGGGGGGCATTTCGGGCGTGGCGCTGATGGCGCCGGAAACGCCGGTGCTGCGCGACGCGCTGCGCGCCTTGCAGGCGGCGGGCGTGCCGGTGGTGGCGATGGTGTCGGATCTGCCCAATTCGGCGCCTGCGCATTTCGTCGGCATCGACAGCCACGCGGCGGGGCGCACCGCCGCCATGCTGATGGGGCGGTTTCTGGGGGCAAAAACCCCCCGTGTGATGGTGATTGCGCAATCCATGCTGCTGCGTGACAGCATCGAGCGGCGGCGCGGCTTTGATGCGGTGATGCTGCGCGATTTTCCCGGCATCGAGGTCGGGCAGACGCTGGAAACCCACGGCGCGCCGGAAACGCTGCGGCAGGTGATGCGGCTTTCGCTGGAAAGCAGCGGGCCGGTGGGGGGCATCTACCTTCTGGGCAGCGGGCATCGCGCGTTGGCGCAGGTCCTGTCGGAACTGGGGCTGCTGGGCCGCGTCGTCACCATCGGGCACGAGCTGACTCCCCATACCACCGCCGCCTTGCGGGCGGGGTGGATGGATGCGGTGATTGCGCAAAACGTGGGCCATATCGCACGGAGCACGCTGCGGGTTTTGCAGGCCAAGGCCGACCAGCAACCGATAAACGAATCGCAGGAACGGCTGCGGCTGGAAATCATCTTGCGCGAAAATCTGCCTCCGAGCCCCTGAAACCACCGCTTTACGTTGCGTCAAAGCGGTTTGGGATCGCGCAAAAGCAGCAATGATGTGCGTACCTCAAAAGTGATGGACAGGTCCGATTTCCGGCCCTATCGTCAGGCCAGCAATCACAATGGCGGCCAGAGGAGGGGCGCCCTTGCGCGTTTGCACTCAGGGAGGAAACACCAATGAAGGCAAGACTTTTGACCGCGACCGCGGTCGGCGCTGTGTTGTCCGCAAGCGTCGCCTCGGCCCAATCCAATGAACTGACCTTGTGCTGGGCCGCATGGGACCCGGCCAACGCGCTTGTCGAACTGTCCAAGGATTTCGAGGCGCAGTCCGGCATCAAGATGAAGTTCGAGTTCATCCCGTGGCCCAACTTCGCGGACCGGATGCTGAACGAACTCAACTCGGGCGGGCAGTTGTGCGACCTGCTGATCGGCGACAGCCAATGGATCGGCGGCGGCGCGGAGAACGAGCATTACATCAAGCTGAACGATTTCTTCGCCGCTGAATCGATCAGCATGGATGATTTCGCCCCCGCCACGGTCTACGCCTATTCGACCTGGCCGAAGGGAGAGCCGAACTATTACGCGCTGCCCGCGATGGGGGACGCGAACGGCTGGTTCTACCGCAAGGACTGGTTCGAGCGTGACGACATCAAGGCCGCCTACAAGGAAGCCACCGGCGCCGACCTGCGCGAGCCGCAAAGCCAGAAGGAACTGCTGCAGATCGCGCAATTCTTCCAGGGCCGCGAGATCGACGGGCAGACCGTCTACGGTGCCTCGATCTTCACCGAGCGCGGGTCCGAAGGCATCACGATGGGGGCCACCGGCGCGCTCTATGCCTGGGGCTTCAAGTATGAAAACACCCCCGGCAGCTATGACATGGAAGGCGCGGTGAACTCGCCCCAAGCGGTCGAGGCGCTGGAGTTCTACAAGGAACTCTACAAGACCGCGACGCCGCCCGGCTATGACAACGCCTATATGGAACAGTCGCTGGATGCGTTCAAATCCGGTCAGGTGGCGATGGCGATGAACTGGTTCGCCTTCTTCCCCGGCCTTGCCGCCGATCCGAATGTCGGCGGGGACAAGATCGACTTCTTCGTGAACCCGGGGCAGAACCAGCCCGCATCGACCCTTGGCGGGCAGGGGATTTCGGTGGTCAGCTATTCCGACAACATCGACGGCGCGCTGCAATACATCAAATGGTTCGCCCAGCCCGATGTGCAGAAGAAATGGTGGTCGATGGGCGGCTATTCCTGCCATCTTGCCGTGCTGAACGACCCCGGCTTCAAGGACAGCGCCCCCTTCGCCGCCGATTTCCTTGCCGCGATGGAGAATGTCTACGACTTCTGGCAGGAGCCGGCCTATGCCTCGCTGTTGCTGGCGATGCAGGACCGGCTGCACAATTACGTCGTGGCCGATCAGGGCACCGCGCAAGAGGCGCTTGATGGCCTGATCGCCGACTGGACCGAAGTGTTCGAGGACGAAGGCAAGCTGTAGGCTGCCCTTCGGGTGCGCCGGGGTTCCGGCGCACCCACCCCCCTTGTCCTTGCAGGACCGTTCCCATGACCGTTACGCCGATCGACCGAATGGCCCGTGCCACGCCGCCAAAGCTGGCACGCCGTGTGCGCGGATTGTCTGACCGCGCCATCGCATGGCTGTTCGTGACGCCGACCCTGTTTCTCTTGCTGGCGATCAACATCTTTCCGCTGATCTGGACGGTGCGGCTGTCCTTCACCAATTACGCTGCCAACCGTCCGGCGCGCGAGGTGGAATGGGTGGGCCTGCGCAATTACGAGCGCATCCTGACCAGCGAGGGCATCTGGTCCAACATGCAGACCACGGCGCATTTCCTGATCTGGACCATCACCTTGCAGGTCCTGCTCGGCTTTACGCTGGCCTGGCTCATCAACCGCAAGTTCAAGGGCAATGACCTGCTTACCACGCTGATCGTGCTGCCGATGATGCTGTCTCCGGCGGTGGTGGGCAACTTCTGGACCTTCCTCTACCAGCCGCAGATCGGCCTGTTCAACTATGTGGTGGAACTGGTCACTGGCACGCCTGCCAGCTCGTTTTCCATGCTGGGGCCGGGGGGGCTGGCGAAATGGTCGATCATCATCGTCGACACATGGATGTGGACGCCCTTCGTGATGCTGATCTGCCTCGCCGGTCTGCGCTCGATCCCCGATTACATTTATGAGGCGGCAGAGGTGGACCGCGCCAGCAAATGGCGGCAGTTCTGGACCCTGACGGTGCCGATGGTGCTGCCCTTCCTGATGCTGGCCGTGCTGTTCCGCGGCATCGAGAATTTCAAGATGTTCGACATGGTGGTGCTGCTGACAGGCGGCGGGCCGGGGAACGAGACGCTGCTGGCCTCGATCGACCTCAAGCGCGAGGCGTTTGAAAAGTGGCGCACCGGCTATTCCAGCGCCTATGCGATCATTCTCTTCGTCACCGTCTTCGGCCTTGCGTCGATCTATGTCAAAGCCCTGAACAAGGTGAAGGAAAGATGAGCGCCTATTCCGTCACCGAACCGTCGCGCCTGTCAAAATCGGTCGCCGCCCTGCTGGTGGTGGGCTATGCGGTCATCACCCTGCTGCCGCTGCTGTGGATCCTCTCCACCGGCTTCAAATCCGGGCCCGACAGCATCAGCTATCCGCCCAAGGTGCTGTTCGAGCCCAGCCTCGAAGGCTATGTGAACCTGTTCACCACCCGCACCCGCATCGGGGCCGAGCAATTCGCGGCCCTGCCGCCGCCCGAGACATGGTATGACAAGATCGTGCGGCAAAGCGGCACCGTGATCGCCGGACCCTCGCGCTTTGGCGAGCGCTTCATGAACTCGGTCATCATCGGCTTTGGCTCGACCTTCCTGTCGATCTTCCTCGGCACGCTCGCGGCCTATGCCTTCTCGCGCTTCCGGGTGCCGCTCAAGGATGACCTTCTGTTCTTCATCCTCTCCACCCGCATGATGCCCCCCATCGCCGTGGCGATCCCGATCTACCTGATGTATCGTGAGCTTGGCCTCTCGGACACGCATCTGGGCATGATCCTGCTCTATACGGCGGTGAACATCAGCCTTGCGGTCTGGCTCCTGAAGGGCTTCATCGACGAGATCCCGCGCGAATATGAAGAAGCGGCGCTGATCGACGGTTACACGCGCTTTCAGGCCTTCCGCAAGGTGGTGCTGCCACAGGCGGCGACGGGCATCGCCAGCACCGCGATCTTCTGCCTGATCTTTGCGTGGAACGAATATGCCTTCGCCGTGCTGCTGACCAGCGGCAACGCCCAGACCGCGCCACCCTTCATCCCCACCATCATCGGCGTGGGCGGACAGGACTGGCCCGCCGTCGCAGCCGGCGCCACGCTGTTCCTGCTGCCGGTGATGATCTTCACCATCCTTCTGCGCAAACACCTCTTGCGCGGCATCACCTTCGGCGCGGTGCGCAAATGACCCGAGCTTCCTGCGAAACCTGCCCGTCGGCACCCGTCGCGCCGCTGCGTATTTTGAGACAGAAAATGAGGCATCGGCATGAGTAACTTTTTCAGGGGACTCGCCCGCTTTCGTCGCGCGCCGTGGGAGAACCTTTCCACCGTGCTGATCGGGCTGGGGGTGGTGATGCTGATGCAGCCCTTTTTCCTGTGGGCCTTCAGCTACAGTTTCATCGTGACGCTGGTCGGCACCGTGATGTTCATCATCGTCAGCCATTTCCCGGAGTAGAGCCTTGGCCGAGATCGTGATCCGCAATCTGCGCAAGGAATTCGGGGCCTTCACGGCGGTGGAGGGATCGTCCTTCACCATTCGGGATGGCGAGTTCTTCATGCTGCTGGGGCCGTCGGGCTGCGGCAAGACCACGACGCTGCGCATGATTGCCGGGCTGGAACTGCCCAGCGGCGGCGAGATCCTGATCGACGGCGAGGACGTGTCGCAACTGCCCGCCTCGCGGCGCGACATCGCGATGGTGTTCCAGATGTTCGCGCTTTACCCGCATATGAACGTGCGGCGCAACATCAGCTATCCCCTGGTGAGCCAGGGGGTTGCTCGCGCCGAGGTGCAGGCCAAGGTGGCCGAGGTGGCGCGCATTCTGGGCATCACCGACATTCTGGACAAGCCGGTGGGCGGCCTGTCGGGCGGGGATCGCCAGCGGGTGGCGCTTGCACGCGCCATCGTGCGCCGCCCCAAGGCCTTCATGATGGACGAACCCTTGGGCGCGCTTGATGCCGAGTTTCGCGAGCATATGGCCGAGGAATTGCGCGCCCTGCATGACCGGATGGGGGCGACCACGGTTTATGTCACGCATGACCAGCTGGAGGCGATGCAGATGGGGGACAAGATCGTGGTGATGAATCACGGTGTGGTCGAGCAGTTCGGCACGCCGCAGGATATCTATGACCATCCGGCAACGCTTTTTGTGGCAGATTTCATCGGCAGCCCGTCCATGAACTTCCTGCGCTTTCAGGGGGCGCTGGCGGCGGGAGACAGCGCGGTGCGTCTGGGCGAGGTCAGCATCGCAACGCCCGAGGTGCAGGTGGCGACGGGGCCGCGCGATCTGGTGCTGGGGGTGCGGCCCGAACATGTGACGCTGTCGGACGCCGCCCCCTATCGCGGGCGCATTCTGGCCAGCGAATACCTCGGGACTTCGCAGATCATCACGCTGGATTGTCCGCATGGCACGGTCAAGGCGCGGGTGCCATCAGGGCAGGGGGTGCGCAGCGGCGAGACGGTGGGGCTGTCCTTCCGGTCCGGCACGCTGTCGCTCTTCGATGCGGCGACGGGGCGGGCGCTGCGCACGGCGGCAAATGCGGCGGTGCATCATGGCTGAGGTGGGGCTGCACGGGGTCGGCATGTCTTACGGGGCCACGCAGGCGTTGCAGGATGTGTCGATGACCATTCCGGACGGGGCATTCGTGGTTTTGCTGGGGCCGACCGGCGCGGGCAAGACCACCACCTTGCGCCTGATCGCGGGGCTGGAACGGCCCGAGCACGGGGATATCACCATCGACGGGCAATCGGTGCTGCGCGACACGCCCGCGCAGCGCGATGTGGCGATGGTGTTCCAGCAATATTCGCTCTATCCGCATCTTTCGGTGCGCGACAATCTGGCCTTTCCGCTGCGCAGCCCGATGCTGCGTCTGCCCGAGGCCGAGATTGCGGCGCGGGTGCAGGCAGTGGCCCGGTCACTGCGCATCGAGCATAAGCTGAACAACAAGGCCACGGCGCTTTCGGGCGGCGAGATGCAGCGGGTTTCGATCGGCCGCGCATTGGTGCGCCAGCCGCGGATTTACCTGATGGATGAGCCGCTCAGCAGTCTCGATGCCAAGCTGCGGGCCGATCTGCGGGTGGAGTTGAAGCGCATCCATGCCGATCTGGGCGCGACCTTCCTTTATGTGACGCATGACCAGATCGAGGCGATGACGATGGCCACGCATGTGGGGGTGCTGGATCAGGGGCGGCTGGTGCAGTTCGGCACCCCGCGTGAGATCTACGAGGACCCGGTCAGCACCTATGTGGCCAGCCGGCTGGGCCAGCCGCGCATCACGCTGTTGCCGGCAGGAAGTTTCGGCCCCGGCGCGCCCGCAGCAGCGGCGCAGATGGGGCTGCGCCCCGAGCACATCGTGATCGGCGAGGGGCAATCCGCCACGGTGCGGCGGGTGGAGCGGCTGGGCGACCAGACCCGTCTGCATCTGGCCTTTGGCCCGCACGAGATCGTGACCCTGACAGACCCCCACACGCCGCTTGCGGCGGGGGAGAGCATTGCCATCCGTCCGCAGAACCCGCTGTGGTTCGATGCGCACGGCAACCGGATCTGAGGAGCAGCCCCATGAAACAGTTCATGAATTCCAAAGATAGCCTGATCACCGAGGCGATTGACGGGGCGGTGCGCGCCTCGGGCGGGGCCTTGGCGCGGCTGGACGGCTTTCCGCACATCAAGGTGGTGGTGCGGGCCGATTGGGACCGCTCCAAGGTGGCACTGGTTTCGGGAGGCGGATCGGGCCACGAACCCAGCC
Source organism: Pseudotabrizicola algicola (assembly GCF_010915705.1). GTDB lineage: Bacteria > Pseudomonadota > Alphaproteobacteria > Rhodobacterales > Rhodobacteraceae > Pseudotabrizicola > Pseudotabrizicola algicola. The sequence continues at coordinate 36,695 of NZ_JAAIKE010000015.1, read as the reverse complement.
ATGCCGGCTTTGTCGGGCAGGGGATGCTGGCGGCGGCGGTCTGCGGCGATGTGTTCGCCAGCCCGTCGGTGGATGCGGTGCTGGCAGGCATTCTGGCGGTGACGGGCAAGGCGGGGTGCCTGTTGATCGTCAAGAATTACACGGGCGACCGGCTCAACTTCGGTCTTGCGGCAGAGCGCGCCCGCGCCTTCGGGCTGAAGGTGGAAATGGTGATCGTGGATGATGACATCGCCTTGCCCGATCTGCCGCAGGCGCGCGGGGTGGCTGGCACCTTGTTCGTGCACAAGATTGCCGGCGCGATGGCCGAGGCGGGGGCCGATCTGGCCAGCGTCGCGGCGGCGGCGCAGGCGGTGATCCGCGGGGCGGTGTCGATCGGCATGTCGCTTGACACCTGCACCGTGCCGGGGAATCCGCGCGAGGACCGGATCGGCATCGGGCAGGCCGAACTCGGGCTGGGCATCCACGGCGAGGCCGGGGTGGAGCAGGTGGATTTCACCGGCGCGCGGGCGGCGATGGGCATGGTGGTGGACCGGCTGCTGCCGCATATCGGGTCAAGCGACCATGTCGCCTTGCTCAACAATCTGGGCGGCACCACTCCGCTCGAGATGAGTGTGCTGGCCGAAGAACTGGGCCGCTCGGCGCTGGGCGCGCGGGTGAAGTGGATCATCGGTCCGGCGCCCTTGATGACCTCGCTCGATATGCACGGGTTTTCGGTATCGCTCCTGCCGGTGACGCCAGAGCAGGAACAGGCGCTGGCCGCCCCCGCCGCCCCTGCGGCATGGCCGGGGCTGCGGCGCTTTGGCGAGGTGGGGCTGCGCCCCTTGCCGGACGGGCTGACGCCGATCCGCCCCGAACCTTCGGCGCATCCGGCGCGGGCGGCGCTGATCGCGCGCTGCTGTGCCGCGCTGGTCGCCGCCGAGGATGATCTGAACGCGCTGGATGCCAAATCGGGCGACGGCGACACCGGAACGACGCTGGCGGGTGCGGCGCGGGCGCTGGCCGCAGGGCTCGACCGGATGCCGCTGGCCGATACGACGCAGCTTTTCCGTGCCATCGGCGCAGAGTTGAGCCAGACGATGGGCGGATCGTCGGGCGTTCTGCTGGCGATCTTCTTCACGGCGGCAGGGGATGCGGCGGCGGGGGGGCGCAACTGGGTGGGGGCGCTGGCCGCCGGACTGGAGCGCGTGCAGCAGGTGGGCGGGGCCAGACCGGGCGACCGCACCATGATCGATGCGCTGGCTCCGGCGCTGGCCGCCTTGCCGCAGGGCGTGGCGGCGGCGGCTCTGGCAGCGCGGCAGGGGGCCGACGGCACGGCCGCGATGACGCGGGCCAAGGCGGGCCGGTCCAGCTATCTGTCTGCCGACAAGCTGAGCGGCCATAACGATCCGGGGGCCGAGGCCGTGGCCCGTTTGCTGGAAGATCTGGCCCGCGCGGGCTGAGATTTGCCGCAGGTGGCCTGCAAATCGGCGCATGGCACAGATGGCGTATTGATTGTGCTGGAAAATTCGGTCTCTGTAGGCGGTGTTACAGAACCGAGTGTCCCCATGATCCCCACCATCGCGCTGGAATCGCCGCTTGGCCCAGACCTTTCGCTGCTGATGCAGCGTCACACCGCCGACATGCATGCCGATACCCCGCCCGAAAGCATCCATATGATGGATGCGAGCCAGCTTGCCGGGGCGGGGATCTGGTTTTTCGTGATGCGCGAAGAGGGAGAGCCGATTGGCATGGGGGCCTTCAAGCGCATCGATGACAGCCATGCCGAGATCAAGTCGATGCATGTGCTGGCCGAGATGCGGGGCAGGGGCCTGTCGCGCCGGATGCTGGAACATCTTGTCGATGCCGCCCGTGCCGAAGGGTTCACGCGCCTGTCGCTCGAAACCGGGGTGCAGCCCACCTTTGTGGCGGCGCGCGCGCTTTACGCCAATGCGGGCTTTGTCGAATGTCCACCCTTTGAAGGCTATGTCGAGGACCCCAATTCGGTCTTCATGACCCGCAGCCTGCTCTGATTCCCTTTGCGGCGGGGGCCGGCCCACTGGCATCTTGTCTAATCCGCGCATTTCGCGCACATAGAAGACAACGGTCGCGTAGCTCAGCTGGATAGAGCAGCTGCCTTCTAAGCAGCGGGTCGAGGGTTCGAGTCCTTCCGCGATCGCCATTTCCTTGCGTGTTGCCAAAGAAGCATAAGAGTGCACGAAATGGCACTTTTGAATAGCACACCCCCTTATCCTGCCTGTCCGTTGAGTATCAAGTAATTGAAATTATTATGTATTTTATTCAGGCCCATTCGGGGCGGGATTCAGCCGTTTTTCCCCGGTTTTGGCCCTGAAATGAGGGCGGCCGACGAAAACTGCGGCACTTTGGCGAGGTCAGACCGCAGGAAGACCGCCCCGAAGTCCTTTCCGTTCGGCGCAAACGGTTCGACTCGGGCAGCGTCCAGCATGCTCTAGATCGTGTTTCGGTGCAATCCTGTCTCTGCAATCAACATGGATGGCGTGGCAAAGCGGGCGGTGAAGGCGGCAATGTCGGCCTCGTCCATCCAGTATTGCATCCGCTTGGTGCCGGGGTGGAGGCGCGCTTTCGCCGGGACATGACCCGCATCCATCAGCGCCGCAAAGCTGCGGTTATCCCGCAGTCCTATGGACCGGCCAAAGGCCGCGGCGCTTTGCAACTTGCCGCCCTCTGTCGGGTCCGGCGCTTCTTTGGCTGCAATCAAGGGCGCGAGCTGTTCCAATCGCACCACGATGCCATGGAACCCCGCAACGCCTTGCCTTGCGCCAACATCGAGGGAACCGGCATCAATGGCGTGCACCATCTTTGCAAGGCCGATACCTGTCCGCTTGCGCGCCAAAAGGAGCGTTTCCCAAGACGGGTCGTCGGCCGCAACCCTCGCGGCCCGCGCCAGCAGCTTTGCCACGAGTGCCTCACCATCGGCGATCCGCCAGACGTTCTTGACGGAAGGGATCCGGGTTCGTGGAGCAAGCAGCCCCTCTTCCTCCAACGCGATCAATTCCATCTTGGTGGCGCCCATTGCGTCTTGCATCGCGATGGGGCCGACCAAGGTCGGGATCTCGGCGAGCAGAGCCTTGTTCTGTTCGGCGTCAAAGATCAGCCGCGCGTCTGGCCGTGGGTCATACTGCTGGACCGCGCCGGCTTCGATTAGAAACTGCCGGACCAATTTTTGCCCGATCCCGATCTCTTCAGCAGCGGAACTGACGGAATGCTTGCGCCGCACAAGAACCGGTTCTCCCAGAAGCAGCTCGCCCGGGGCATAGGGCCAGTGGTCCAGAATGCAGTCTCGAAGAATGATCCGGAAGGCCGTGAAACCGGGGTCATCGGTATAGAGCTGGCCAAGGGCGCTGTAGAGTTCGCCAAAGGCAGTTTTTGCCCCTTGCTTTGGTTCGGTTGCCCGCGCGGCCAGCCGATCAAACTCGGACCGGATTGCGGATGCACCCTGCGCCGCAATCTCAAACCCGGCTGCGAGAAACGCCCCCGCACGCTCCTTATCCGGACCTATGTCTACGCCAAGACGGGCCATCCCGAGGTATCGACAGAAGGTGGTGGCAGCAAACAGCCCGTGGTCCTTGAGGGCCGTCGAGTCCGTTCCATCCTCCAGCCGCCGATCCAGCCACAGGTCATAGGGTGACGGCTCCTGCCGAGGGCGGTCGAAGGCACCAGCTTGCAGGTCTAGCATGATCGCCTCCAGATTCGCGCCGATATCATATCGGGCGTCGACCTTGACTGCGGACCAGAGCGTTACCAAAGGGTGGCCATGCCGGATGCAAAGCACAGCATCTCGCATCAGCCAATTCCCCCGCATCACCATGACCGCTGTCGGGGACGTATCGGCTGCTGCAATATCCTCGCGCAGACACATCGGGCAGCCCTGCACATCCGGGTTGCGCAGTGCACGAGACACGAAAACCTCCTCGCGAAAGCGCATCCTCACATTGCCGATCTTCTCCCCGGTCCAGGACATGAGTTCAGCGAGGTCTTCGGGTGAGAGTTTGGTCCGCTCTGCGAACAGACGGAGCGTCACTTCGTTCTGCATCGCGATAAACTTCAGCGATGTGCCGATGTCGTAGGCGAACTGACGGGTGGTTGTCTGCCATGTGGCCGCGCAACGCGACAGGAACGAGAAGACCGTTTCCCGATGGGCCGGACGAGGCATCTTTACGGGCAGCAAATCCGTGGTCTTCATGAGAAACGTCTCAACATTTTTGTCAGTGATACCCGCAGCTTCCGTCTCTGCCTAGATATGAAGGATCCGGCGTAGATGCTCGCTGCCCCCTCGAAAGGGGGGCTTGACCGGTCTGGTCGGTCCAGAATAGCCAAGGAACATGACCGCGCATCTTCATATCCGCCGCATACGGGCTGACTGACCAGTCTCCCACCGGGACCGGGTCCGTTCGCTTGGCCAAAGCCAAGCCTGACCCGTCCCAGCCAGACATGCCGGATATGGAACCTCACCGATGACGCGGATCAAATTCGTCGACGTGCCCCCTTTTCAAGATGCCACCAAAATCGAAGCGCGCCTTATGGCCACCCTGCGCCGCTTGCGTGATCTGCCCAGACAGCCTGCCCGCGCGGAATGGGAGGATGAAGATGACTCCGAGCCGATGGTGAAGGGCACGCCCATCACCTATGACGATACAAAGAAGGTCAAACGCCGGGCGGGTCTGCTGGCAGATCGGCAGGCGGCTTATGCCGGCGTCTCTCATCTGAAAAAGGATGAGCTGGCGCGCATTACGACTGTGTTGCAGGGCGTTGATCTAGCAATGGTGAAAACCGAGCATTGGGCGGATGAGGTTGCGGCCGAACTGCATGCCGACATGCCATGGATGGGCCCCGCCACGGAATATGCCTGGCACGCCCTGCGGCGCGCGGCCCGTCGCGGTGAAGCCATCCGCATGCGGCCAGTGATCCTGAACGGCCCGCCGGGGATCGGAAAGTCGGTCTGGGCACGAAAGCTGGCCAAGTTTCTGTCCGTGCCGACCGCGGACATTGATGCCTCAAAGGGCGGCGCGGGTTTCGCGCTATGCGGTTTGGATCGCGGATGGGGCACGGCTCTCGCCGGGCGGCCGCTGGACCTCATTCTCGGCAGGCGGATTGCAAACCCAGTCATCATCGTGGACGAGCTCTGCAAGGCCAAGCGCGGCACATCAACGAACGGCACAGGGTTTTCCTTTGCCGACGCCCTTTTGTCGCTGATCGAGCCAGCGACCTCGGCCGAATGGGAATGCCCCTACTTCCGCCTGCGGTTCGACATGTCCCACATCGTCTGGGTCATGACCGCAAACGACGTTCATAAAGTGCCGGAGACTGTGCGAAGCCGGTGCCAGCTGATCCAGTTGCCGGATATTACGCCGGTGCAGTTGAGCGCATTTGCAAAGGCGCAAGGCCAGAAGATGGAACTGTCAGATCTCGGGGTGGAGGCGATCCTTGAGGTCCTTGATCGTGCGCCCAAAGTGTTGGGGCGGCGATTGAGTCTGCGGGATGTGATCCGGGCGTTGGAGCGGGGGGAAGGACTGGAGGAGCGGCCGTGGGTGCAGTGATGTTGATGGGGTGCCTGCTGGGCATTCGGAGATCGCGCACGGGCCTCGGTTTGACTTACGAGCGGCAGCGGTTTGGGTGGTGAGTTGTCGCTCGCTACGCCCCTTTAACGACCGCATAGCTCAGAAAGCTTACGAGCCTGCAGCAGCCTCAACATGATTGTTTGGCAGCTTTTTTGCGCGTGTGGTCGAACATATCTGCTGTTGAAGGCACGCCAAGTATCATCGCCTTGATCCGATGATCTACCTTCCCAAGGTGCCGAATTATAACGGCGTGGTAGTCTGCGATCTGATGCGCAACGTAGTCGTCGAGGTGCTCGAAGGGTTGACGTTGATTGCAGAAGGCGAAGGAATTTTGCCATCCATGGATGCGTCTTCCCAAAGAATCTAAAGTGGCTCCATGTGAATGCTTGAAGTTTAGAGATGTTCCCTTGATGAGCGCGTCCTTGATCGCAGCCTTGGAAGCGGAAAGCGTCTCTCGGACGGTTTCCTTCATGTTGTCGATAGATTTCGCACTGGGGACACACCGCTTGGGCTGTAGTGTGCAGCCAAGGAAGTTGATGGATTTGCTGCACTCGCCTTGTGATGCCTTTTCGGGGCCGTCTGCCGGCGTATAGAGACCGAAACCAAAGTCGGTTAGGGTTTTCTCAGCATATGCTTTGGCGGCGTCGATAGATGCAAGGTCTGCGCCGACCATGAGAATGTCATCGATGTATCTCACCGCTGTCACGCCCATGGTGTTCAAGTGTTGGTCCATGTCGAAAAGCAACACATTTCCTGCGAAGGCCGAAAGAGAGGACCCCTGCGCAACGCCAATTCCGCCCTTCGGAAATAGATGCGTGTAGCCAACAAGCTCATTTTCATTTCCCAAGTGAACTTCAAGAGCCTTGGCAAACAGGTCAACGAATGCGTCGTCCTCGGTTTCTCGCCGAATGAAGTCAACCACCTTGTCTGTTGGGATCTTAGTGAAGAAGGCCCGGATGTCGGACTGGAAATAGAATTTCGCCCCGCTGTCGATTGCTGCCATGATTAGCTCTATGGCAGGGCGAACGCCGCCATGAGGGTAGATTAGTCCTCCAACGCCATACTTAGATCGGTTGACGTCATTGATACGACCCAGCCTGTTGTCGCGAATCGTCTCATATCGTGTGTCCGGGTCGCGCAGGTCACGCGCCTGCCTTGGTTGTAGAACCTGTAGGATTGCTCGCTGCACAACACGGTTCTGGATGCTTGATATTGCAATGGGTCGTGGGTCTTTACCTGCTGCAAGGCGCTTACGTTTGTCTTTCAAGACGCCCTCGACAGGATCGAAGGAGAGCTTGCCAGTGCGCAGCTGATCAATAATGCGCTTAAGGTGGCGTTGGTGCACATGCTCGAACTCGGCGGCTTTTCCGCGAATATCGGCGTTCCCCGAGCTTAAAGCGCTCCGCTTCACGTGTCGCCAAGCTGAGAAGATGTTTTGCTCACTTCTGACTTCTTCGAATAATGTTTTCGCCATGTTCTTCGCTCGGGTCCTCCGCTCATACAATCCCGACCGTTGACGAACACCCATCCTCTGCGCACGGCATGGCCGCTACGACAGACACCTCAGCGGCAACAGCCACCTTGGCGAGGTCTCCGTGGCGCACGATCCGCATGGACAGGTCCAGCTTCACGTCGGACGCCATGGCGACCATGGACGCTGCGGCGAGCGCGATCAAAACTCCGCGCGCACCGGTAATCCAGCCCAGGCGAGCCGGTTTTTCGGGGCAAGTTCACACATTTCTCCACCTTCCACCTTAGCAGGTTTTTAGTGACGTCAAGCGCGTTTCGCCCCGGCCGCGCCCGCCGTTTTGAATGCTTATCTGCTGCTTGGAGGCCGTCGGAAGACGGAGCATTCACAGCTTCAAAGCCAACGGTCAGGCCCAGCCCATCCTCTGCGCACGGCATGGCCGCTACGACAGACACCTCAGCGGCAACAGCCACCTTGGCGAGGTCTCCGTGGCGCACGATCCGCATGGACAGGTCCAGCTTCACGTCGGACGCCATGGCGACCATGGACATACCAGATATAGTGGTGACGCAGCGCGATATGGTCAAGAGGGGCGATATTTCTTTCACATCGCTTCAATCAATAAGTTCGACACTGGAGGCTCAAACCCGCCGATTTCTACAATCATGTCGGATGGCCAGTATGGGCTGACATCCACCGGCAGGCCACCCCGATCATCCCGATCCGCAAGAACGGCCGACCTTGGAATGACGGCTGCCCAGCCGCAGTCGCCAGAAACGAAAACCTGCGTGCCACCCGACACTACGGCAGGTCGTTCTGGAAGCGCAGGACCGGATACCATGCCCGAAGCCGGATCGAGGCCAAAATGCGGTGCCTGAAAGCCTTTGGTGAGCGCATCGCCGCAAGGCACCCCGACAGCCAGACCGCCGAAATCCAGATCCGCGTCGCCCTCATCAACCGCTTAAACGCACTCGGCACCGCCAAGATCGTCCGCTTGGCTTGATCCAGACGGGGAAAGAAGCTGTTATGCCTCAGGCAAGCGTTCTGCAACAACGCCAGTTGTATCTGAAATACAAGCCCTTGGCCATCAAGGATAAAGATGCCAGTCTGCCCATATGCGATAAGCTTGGGGGGTAGCCATGGGACTGCATGAGCAGAAAATCGAGGGGGTCCCTCAGTTTGTCAGCTACTTCGTGCCTGTGGTCGAGATTATGCGCGACCTCGGTGGCCAGGCTCGACCGCGCCAAATCTTCGATGAACTGATCAAGCGGCACCAGATCTCTGCAGATTTTCTGGCTCTCGCCAACAAGAACGGTGGATCGAAGTTCGAGAACAGGGTCCATTTCGCCCGATCTTATCTGTTCACGGCAGGTATCATGACCTCGCCCAGCCGTGGTGTTTGGGGGCTGTCTGATCGGGGGTGGAAGGCGGAGCTGTCGCCAGAGTGGGCCGCCGAAATCTTCAAGACAGCCCGGGTCAATTTTGCTGGCGACGAAGACGAACAGGTTGCTCCCAAGGATGACATCGCGCCTGAAGGGGTGAACCACTGGTTTGTCGGCGCATCATGGTCAAATGGGGATCAGACCGATCGGTTTTTGAAAGAGGGCATCTGGGAAAACGGCTACGAGGACAAATTCTCAAAGCTCGTCAGGCAGATGAAGGCCGGCGACCGGATTGCCATCAAAGCGTCGTTCACCCGGAAAAACGAGGTGCCGTTCGAAAACCACGGCCGTGCCGCCAGCGTGATGCGTATCAAAGCCATTGGCACCATCACCGCCAACCGCGGTGATGGGCTGACAGTCGAGGTGGACTGGCAAGAGCTTGATCCACCAAAAGACTGGTATTTCTACACCTACCGCACAACCGTTGCCCGTGCCCGAGTAGAAGATGATGACATGGCAAGGAAGCTGGTAGCGTTTACCTTCGACGGCGCCGAACAGGATTACGGCTATTTCTTGGGCCATTCCTATTGGGCAGAGCGTTTTGCCCCTGAGATCGACCCTTTGAGCGCAAGTGAAGCTGAGGACGCCGCAGAAGACGACAATATCCCTGTGCCGGAAATCCTGCCCTACACGGTGGATGACATCATCAACGAGGGCGGGTTTCTCGGTCGTGATACCCTATCCGGTCTTGTGGATCGCCTGTCATCCAAGAAAAACCTGATCCTGCAGGGGCCGCCGGGAACGGGAAAAACATGGCTGGCCAAGCGATTGGCGAAAGCCTTAATCGGGCGCAAATCGCCCTTGCCGGATCAACTGCGCTCCGTCCAGTTTCACCCGTCACTCTCTTACGAGGATTTTGTGCGGGGCTACCGCCCTTCCAGCACAGGGTTGACGTTGACCGACGGCATTTTCCTGCAAGTGGTTGAGGCCGCGCGCGCCCAGCCCGACTTGCCGCACGTCCTGATCATTGAGGAAATCAACCGGGGCAATCCAGCGCAGGTGTTCGGGGAGATGTTGACGCTCTTGGAGAATACCAAGCGCAGCCGGGCGGATGCGATGGAGCTGGCCTATCGCAAGATCCCGGGCGAGAAAATCCACGTGCCCGATAACCTGCATATCATCGGCACGATGAACATCGCGGATCGGTCCCTCGCACTTGTGGATCTTGCCCTGCGCCGCAGATTTGCCTTCGTAACGCTTGAACCCTTGCTCAATCAGGCTTGGCAGGATTGGTGCCGTGACAGGAATTTCTCAGATGACGTGACGGCCTTGATCCGTGATCGGATGCAGGCGCTGAACGACACCATCGCGGAAGACCGAGCCTTGGACCACAGTTTCGCGTTGGCCATTCCTATGTCACGCCGAGCGATGACGACATCCCAGACCCCAGGGCATGGTTTGCAGAAGTCATCGACACCGAGATCGAACCGCTGCTGCAGGAATACTGGTTTGATGCTCCAGACCGAGCAAGGCAAGCGGCGCAGGCACTTCGTGCAGGCCTGTAATGGCTACAGCGATCCCCTTGCGAAATGTCTGGCTGTTGTTCCTTTACGCGGCCGATCTGGTGCAATTCAAAGGGCGTTTTGACCATCAGGTCGAAGCTGCACGCGACCTTCCTGAGCTGGTTGCGCGGCTCTTGGGGCAAGTCGTTGAAGAGCGCCTTCGCCGAAACCTTTCTCGTGGATACCGCCCGAAAGTAGCTACCCTTTCAAGGGTGCGCGGTCGGATCGACATGCTGGAAACGACGGCGCGTCAATTGATGGACCGCGGCCGCATCGCCTGTCGCTTCGAAGAGCATACGATGGACACGGCGCGAAACAGATTGGTCAGGGCTGCCTTGGAACGGCTCGCCAGCCGGGTTTCGGATGAACTGGTGGCGCATCGGTGCCGGCAACTGGCCGGAGATTTCACGAGACTTGGGGTTGTCGGTGCGCGCCCGTCTTGGGCTGAACTCGCAAACGATCAGATTGGCAGGAACGAGACCGCTGATCGCTTTATGGTGGCGCTGTCCCGGATGGTGTTCGACACGATCATCCCGACAGAAGAGGCTGGCTTTGTTTCTGGTGCTCTGCCTGACAGCACCGAACACCTCGTTCGGCGCCTGTTTGAGCGGGCTATCGGAAACGCCCTGCGCCTTGAGCTGCAACCTCAGGGTTGGAACGTGACACAGGGCAAGCGCCTTGCTTGGCAGATCGAAGCTGCGTCTCCCGGAATTGCGGCTATCCTGCCGGGAATGCAGACCGATATCGACCTTCGACACCCTGCCACGGGGCGACGCATCGTGATCGACACGAAATTTACTGCGATTTTTGCGGCTTCGGCCTACCGAGATCAGATTCTCAAGAGCAATTACATCTACCAGCTTTATGCCTACCTGCGCAGTCAGGAGCGTCTTGATGACCCCGCCAGCCTGACTACGTCGGGCATGTTGCTGCATCCCCAAACGGGCGGATCGATAGATGAGCTGGTGATAATTCAGGGGCATCAGATGCAGTTCAAGACGATCGATCTTTCAAGTGATCCGGTGCAATTTGAGCAAAGCGTTCGAAGATTGATCTAGCGTTTCACTCACCAGTAGCGGCATTTTTGCGACATGCCGTTACTGAGGGTGATTTAGCCGTGTCGCCATCTACTTCGGGCGGCGTCCAATGGACGGCACAAATGAAGTTCGACTAACCGTGGTTTCAAGGGGTTGATGGATGTTGGACGGCTTCATCGGATTGCTAACTGAGCTCAATGGCCGTGTTTCCCTGTTCATCATCCCTGTTGAAAAGGCCGATGAAGGCCTCCCTTGGGTTGAAGTCCTTGCCGCTGGTCTTGCCACCATCGGCTCTGCTGCTGTCGCGCTCCTGATCTTGTGGCTCACTATCCGGGCAGAGCGCAACCAGCGCAACGTTGACGCCATGAAGGCTGATGCCGCCATGGCGCTAGCCACGTTTTCCAAGATTTCGCGTTACGCAAACATCATCTATGCGGTCAAAAATGCGATTGATGAGGGCGTTGCCAACGTCAATGCGATCGGTCTCAGGGTAACGGATCCCTCTCAGATGGTGGGTGCGATCCCAGGAAAATTTGTTGAACCAGAGCGCCTTAAGTCGACTGAGTATTCGTTCCTTTTCACCAAGAAGGACTTTGAGGTGGTTGGGCAAATCGAGGACTTGGAATCCGGTGCCATTCATCTGATTAGCCTTGTTGAAGAATATGGTCGTCGTCATGCCGAGATGCAGAACTGGCTTGACACCACTCCCGGCGTGATACGAAATTTTGAAGGCCTAGCAGCCGCTGACATGGTGCCGGTAGAGCTTAAGGGAAAGCTGGATCATCGGATCGCGCAACTGAATATCATTCTAGCAGCTATTCTTGAGGTCACTGAAAATCATGCGCCGTCGCCCGTCGAAGTAGTCAGAGGGTTCATCGATGCAGCGCGCGATGCATCGTTTAAGGAATACTTCCCAAAGCTCGAATATGGCATGTAACGCGTCAAGCACTCCATGCGACGGGCATCGTTGACCATCTATGCCAAGTTCTGCGAGGACAGTCTGGCTGACAAGCTGGAAGCCCAGGGCAGGCTCTGTTCCGAAGGCGGGTCGGTGAAATATTGTTTTATTTCAAATATTTAAGATATTTTGTATTTGGCAAGCGATGCTGCGATAGTCCTTCAATACCGAGCTTGGTGCGTTTTTTCATTGTCGATAGGTTTTGCGCAAACTTAACGGGTTGACTCAGTTTGCGAAAAAATTTAACACTAAGGCCATAGTCGGAGAGCAGATCATGGCCACCATTGGCGAAGCGCACATCTACCTGGCGGAAGAGTTCGAGGTCCCGGTCGCGGCGGTCAAGAACATCGGCCTGCGCTTGCTTGACCATGGCCTGCGTGACAAGTCTCCCCGGGGTGCAGGTGCTGCACAGATCACCGCAAAGGATCTGACGTATCACGCCATTCCACTGATTTGCGGCATCGGTCCAAAAGAGACACCCCATGTGATGGGGGCGCTCGGTGATCTCGACCTGATTGGCGCAGAGGTCTGGAAAGTCGATCCAGACATTGGTTTCATGCTTGGGCAAGGATCTGTTGATCTTACGGCCAGCCAGCTATTGACCTCGAACGGAGGGGCCTTTGCGGCCATCGAGGTGAACCAGTTGCTTCAGCGGTTGCCGCTTGCCGCCAAGTTTGACGATACGTTCGCGGCCATCCTTGAGAAACTTGCTGGTCCAGATGATCCGCTGCTCGAGTTTTTGGAAGTCGATATCTTTCCCACGCGGCCGGCAGCCGGCATCAGGGCCCGGGTCGCGCCGTCCGAAGGTGGGTCAGGCAGCGTTTTCTATAATGTTTCGTTTTTGGGCCCCAAGGAAAAGCGCAGCAAACGCCGCGACCGCGCCATAAGTCAAATTCCCAAGGAGCTTTTGGTGGATCTCGCAAAGCTGATAGCGCCCCCAAAAGACTGAACCTTCTGCGAATCGTCACATTGCAAACCTGCCAAAACCGCCAGTGCTTTGGCGCTATGATACTCCATGCCTGCTGGCAGCAGAAAGAAAGATGCATGTTTCGTGGACGTCGGCGCCGCCGTGGATTTTGCGAAGAAGTCGTGGCTCAGGGAGGTCCGTCCGTTGCAAACCACGACCGGGGAAGGGGAAACGGCCATAGTGGGAGGTAACGGGCGTTGTGCGAAAATCCAAAGATGTGTTTTTTATCAGTGACTTGGGTAAAACTTTATCCTTGATCGCCGCGCCTTCGCTTGCTACCGCCGACCTCGTTTGCTGACCAAACGGGATTTCACATGAAAGGACAGACTGACGGAATAGAACCAATTTCCTGCCACCCAGTGGCCGCATAGCGCTCTGCGAATGCCGATGGCGCCCCAGAATAGCGGGGCAATTACCAAGCGTCGCGCATTGACAGTGTGGGTTTGCTGTGTGTCCGCAGGGCATGAACAACCCGGGGATATCCCCAAAAGTAAAACACCCGATCCGCGCCAACGGATCAGGTGCTTCAAGGAAGGCAGATAGGAACCTCCCGCAATCATGCCATGGGTAGCAGAGTCTGCGTCTCAAGGCAAGGTTTCCTGTCCTCCTTCTTGATCAGACGACTTGCTCCATCTGCGCCAACAGATCGGGCGAGCGTCCGCCGCAGTGAATGCTCGAGGTCCTTTTGGGCCCTGCTTCCACGCGGCCAGGAGAATGGTCCCGGCCAATGCCGGCCGGGACTTCGGACACCGTGAGGCCACCAGATGCCCAAGCCCAAGAAGCAGTCTGAATATATCATCGACGACATGGTCTTCGACCATGACAGCTGGAACTACGCACCTCCGAAGCTGCCGAAAGCGAGCGCGCTGAAACTTGGGGACATTCATGGCGTTCTGCCTTTTGACGGCGTGCGCAATCCCAGCAGCCGCTCGTCTGTCTCTCACAAGATTTTTCTGCCCTATCGGACCGCTGCTAACGAGTGGAAGCTGAAAGTCGGTATTGCTGAAAGTGAGCCGGAGGCGGGCACTGCTTTGCAGATCCTGATCTCACCGAAAACCTTTGACCTTCACTTTCAGCCCCTGCAGGTCAAATTCAAAGGACCGAATGGAGAAAATCGCACTCACACCTTTGATCTGATGGTGACCTTCCGCAGCGGCTATCGCCGTCTGATCTACGTCCGGAATGGACACAGCCTGTCAAAGACTGCAACGCAGCGGGAACTTGACGCGATCAAGATGGCCCTGCCAAAAAAAGTGGCTAACGACATGATTGTCGTCAATGGCGACGACTTCAGCCGCCAGCGGTGCCGCAACCTCGCATTGATGCATTACTTCATCTTCAATCCCGATGACGAGGCGGATGAACATCTTCTCGACGTCGTTCGCTCCGGTCGGTCCTTCTATTTTATGAAAGACCTGTTTGCGTTGGCTCAGATGCCCCAGAAGCGGATGTTTGCAGCGTGCCATCGCTTGGTGGCCAAGGGATATTTGAAGGCAAACCTCGACAACCTCCTCTGGGAAAATTCGCGGGTTAAGGCGGCAGCATGACTTTCCAACCGCGCTATAATTTGGCTCCCGGCACGATCGTGTCGGTTTCGCGTCGAAATGTCATTGTCACCGGTCAAGATGATCGTGGCTACTACATCCAGGGTGTCGGCGACGATTTCACCTCTTTCCTGGGCTATGGGGAGCTTGTTGCGCAGCTCAATCTGCCGGGCGCAAAGTTGATCGCGCCACGTTTGGATGCCCAGCCCGCTACGACTGTTCGGCTCGATGGCTTCGAGTCTTGCGAGGCGTTGAGCGAAGATGCTCGGAAAATGGCCGATTTCCATGTCGCGTTTTGTCTGGCGATGAAGGCCTATGAGGAGCAGCGGCGCCAAGAGCCCGGCAAAGAGTTGTTTCGCTTGTCCATTCGTGGCGCTGACAAGCCCGAGGCTCGTAAGTTCATTGCAGAGCATACATCGAAAGGCTTGGGCGAGACTGTCTTAACAAAACCGGCGCGCGGCGGATTTAGCAAGCGGTTGTTCCTCTATCAGGGTCGCACCCTGATGGAATACTACAATGTCTTCAAAGGCCTCGATCCAACACAGGATCCACGAGATGCCCTGATCCCCCGGACGCACCTAAAGGGAAACCGGGTAGACAGGGTGTCTATTGATGTCCGCGAAATCATCGATCGCAACACCCCGGAAAACTTTCTGAACTTGACCGACGGCCGCATTGCTGACGTGCACAAAGCGGTCGAAGACGAGATCAAGGGTATCAACGAATTTTGCGGCCGGAACGAGCTTCCGCTGCTGCAGGTTCCATCTCCGGCAACGATTAAGGCCCAGATCGAGGCCAAATTGACGCCGACTGAAATCATGGTCGCAAAGCTTGGCCTGCGGGAAACGAAGCGCAAGCTCGGCAAAGGCAGCACCGATAACCCCCGCGATTTTCTGTCGTAAGGCCCGCCTCGTGCGGGCCTTTTTGCTTGCCGGCCCGGGGTGTGCACGTTTATGCTTCCAAGTGTGCGTGCTTATAAGGTCCTGCGCGGTCGCCCCTAAAATCATACAATGATTTCAACGCCTTAATGGTGAAAAATCGGGTTTTTTTAAGGGGTGTGCACTCTTATGCCTTTTTTACATGCATCCGATGGAACCATGATGGCATGAGTGATGCCGTCGGCGTGGGGGCATCCACCGCATCAGTTTACGGATCGTAGACCCCGTCACTATCCGATTTTTGCGGGTAGCCCCGTCTTCATGTCCTGCCCCTCGCCTGCGACAGCCTGACGGCAATGCGGCGAAGGTTGCGGTTTATGGTTTCCGCTCCCCCCATTTCGGCGCGCCGGCTCAGGCCGGCACCAGCCGCACATCCTCGGGGGCAAAGCCAAGCTGCACGTTGTCGCCCTGCCGGAAGGGCAACGGCTGCGGCGGGGCAATGGCGAAGATCGGGCCGCCATCGCTGCTGAGCGTATACTGCACGGAATTGCCCAGCCAAGCAGCATAGGTCACTTCGGCAGCAAACCGCTGGGGTGCCGGATCGTGCGACAGGCGAACATGGTGCGGCCGCAGAACCAGTTTGGCGGGGCCGATCGCTGCGCTTTGCAGCGGAAGGCGCAGCCGACGGCCCTGCAACACGATTTCGGTCTCGGCGCCCGATTGGGTGACTTCCAAGTCAATCAGGTTCGCGTCTCCGATGAAATCCGCGATGAAGGCGTTTGCCGGCCGGTCGTAAAGGTCATGCGGGGTGCCTTCCTGCGCAACCTCGGCATTCTTCATCACGATGATGCGGTCCGAGACTGCCATCGCCTCTTCCTGGTCATGGGTGACATAGACCGCCGTGAGGCCGAGGCGTTGCTGGATCTGGCGGATCTCCTCGCGCACGTGGCGGCGGAGTTTTGCGTCAAGGTTCGACAGCGGCTCATCCAGAAGCAGCACTTCGGGCTCCAGCACGATCGCGCGGGCCACTGCCACCCGCTGTTGCTGCCCGCCCGACAGTTCCGAGGGCAGCCGCGTGCCAAAGCCCTTCAGACCCACCGTTTCAAGCCCCGCCTCGGCGCGTGCCTTGACTTCGGCCCTCGGCATGCCCTTGACCGACAGGCCGTAGCCTACGTTCTCTGCCACCGTCATGTGCGGAAAGAGGGCGTAGGACTGGAACACCATCGAGACGCGGCGATAGGTGGCCGACAGATGCGTCACATCCTCGCCCCCGATCAGGATGCGCCCCTCGCTGGCGCTTTCCAGCCCTGCGATCAGACGCAGCGTCGTGGTCTTGCCGCAGCCCGACGGCCCCAGCAGGGTGACCAGCGTGCCGGGGGCGATGTCCAGCGACAGGGGCTTGAGCGCCACCACTTCACCGAACTTTTTAGTGACGTTTTGAGAACGGACGGAGCCTTTCATGGGCACCCTTTCTCAGTGGGTTTCGATACGATCGGTGCGGCGCAGTTTGCGGCGACCGATAATCAGTTGCAGGGCAAGGATGGCGGCCAGCATGGTGAAGATCAGCACCGTGGCATAGGCGATGGCGATGCCGAACTCGCCGTTTTCCACCCGGCCGACGATGAAGCTGGTCGCCATGTTGTGGCGCGCCGAAACCAGGAAGATAACGGCGGAAACCGAGGTGATGGCACGCACGAAGGCATAGGTGAGTGCCGCCAGAATGGCTGGCCCCATCAGCGGCAGGATTACCCGACGCAGCGTGGTGGCATAATTGGCGCCAAGGGTGATGCTGCCTTTCGCGCCAATGCCCTGAGGCTGGACCGGTCCCACCGGCAGATGGCGCAGCGGACCGCGCTTTACGAAAACATGATGGCCGGGATCAGCGACGGCGTCGCGATCCTCTCCGATCAGGGCCAGATCGTCGCCCATAACCAGCGACTTGCGCCCTTCCTGCGCATCGATCCCGCCCGTCTGGCGGGACGGCCCCGTCTGGCCGAGGTGATCGCCGAAGCCGGCTGGCAGGCGGGCGAAGCACCCGGCTGCCTGTCGCTGCCGTCCGGTCCCCAAGCCGAGCTGCGCGAAAGTCCTCTGCCGGGGGGCGGCGCGGTCGTGCTTGTCTCGGACGCGACCGAACGGCGGCAGATGGAGGACCGGTTGCGCCAGATCCAGCGGATCGAAGCTTTGGGCAAGGTCTCGGGAGAGGTGGCGCATGACTTCGACAATATCCTGTCGACAATCTCGGGTTGCCTGCACCTGATGGACAGCGCCCCGCCTGACCGGCAGGCCCCCTTGCGCCAGACCATCGCTTCTGCGGTGGACCTTGGAACACCTCTGACCGGGCGGCTGCTGGCCTTTGCGCGGCGCCAGCATCTGGAACCGGACAGCGTGGACCTGCCAACCCTTGTTGATGGCATCGCCGATCTGGTCGGCTTCGCCCTGCGCGACGAGGTGGAGCTGGTGATCGACTGCTGCCCCGGGCAGTTGCCGGTGCTGGTCGATCCGGGCCAGCTGGAAAGCGCGATCCTGAACCTCTGCCTCAACGCCGGCCAGGCCATCGAAGGCGCAGGCCGCATCACCTTGTCGGTCCGCCGCGAACGCGACCTTGCCCGGATCGAGGTTGCCGACACCGGCACCGGCATGACCCCCGAAGTGCTAGCCCATGCGATGGAACCCTTCTTCACCGCCCGCGCCGACGGCACCGGCACGGGGCTTGGTCTTGCCATGGTATATGGGTTCATCCGCCAGTCCGGTGGCGATATCGACATCGTCTCCACCCCTGCGAAGGGAACCATTGTCCGGCTTGTGCTGCCGTTGCAGCAAGCGAAAGCATCAATGCTGCCACGGCTCGGCACCGTTCTGCTGGTCGAGGATGATCCGTCCGACCGGAACACCTCCCTCGCGCTGCTTGCCCCCGCAACGGATCGCTTGCTGGTTGCCGAAGACAGGACATCAGCCCTGCGCCACCTTGCCGAACCGGTCGGCCTGATCGTCACGGACCTGACGCTGCACGGCCAGATAGAAGGCTGGCGTCTGGCAGATGCGGCGCTTACGCGCTGGCCAGATGCAAGGGCCATCGTCGTATCGGGGCACCTGCCAAATGTGCAACCCCTTTCGGCCCGCTTTCCCGGGCGGATCGCAACGCTGGCGAAACCTCTCACCCAAGACCTTCTGTCACGCACGATGGTCGAACTCTTCAAGTCAAGGATCGAGAATGCGACCATTGCCCGCCACGGCCTCTGACACTGGAATGCATCCGTTGCCTGCGGCCCTCCTCTTCGACTGTGACGGAACGCTCGTTCTGACGGCGGACCTGCATTACAAGGCCATCTCTCTGGCTGTTGCACGGCAAGGTCACCAGATGCCGCGCGACTGGTATATGTCCTTTACGGGCCTCGGGCGACGCGACCTTTTCCGGCGCTTCGCTGCCGAGGCTTCGGCCCGCTTCGACATGGACCGCCTTGTCGAGGACAGCGTCGCGCTGACGGTAGATCTGACAGGTCACGTGCGCGAAAACCCGTTGGTCGCCGGGCTTGCGCGCCGCGCATTCGGGCGGCTGCCTATGGCGGTGGTGATCAACAGCGAAGGCAGCATCGCGCGGGCAGTCCTGGCTGAAACGCGGCTCTCCGTCCTGTTCGACTGCATCGTGACGGTAGAGGACGCCCAGCGCCCGAAGCCCGCCCCTGACCTTTATCTGGCCGCCGCTGCGCGTCTGGGCGCGCCACCTTCCGGCTGCCTTGTGCTTGAAGACAGTGATCAAGGCATTGATGCAGCAAGATCAGCCGGCATGATGTGGGCGGACGTCCGGTCGCCGGACTGGCCGGATCGCTGCAACGGGCTTCTTTCGATGCTCGGGGACTGACGCAAGGCCAAGGCATCTTGCGACAGGACGCGAAGGCACTCTTTGTCACAGGGGGCAAGCGCTGCGGTCGCTGGCGTTGCGACCTGCCCGCGCCGTGACGGCATCCGGAAACGACGGGCCAAGCATTATGGAACGTCCGGCAAAAGCGCCGAACGGGGCGCATCATGGTTCTGCCATCACGAAAGCGAGAGTGCCGTAACGCCCGCCCTGCTGCCTGCGAACTGCTTGGAGAAGGGCAAAGGGCCTTTCGCCGAGACAGGGAGATTGAGATGACTGCGAAAACGTCCCGCTTTGTTCTGGGGGCTTCGATGGCCTGCGCCTTGGGTGCGATGGCCAGCACGCCCGTGATGGCTCAGGATATGGAAAAGTGCTTTGGCGTGGCACTGGCCGGGCAGAACGATTGCGCCGCCGGCCCCGGCACCACCTGCGCCGGAACCTCCAAGGTCGATTATCAGGGCAATGCGTGGAAACTGGTTCCGGCTGGCACTTGCCTGACAATGGAACTGCCCGCCGCCGCCGATGGCATGGCGCGCGGTGGATCGCTCGAAGCGCTGACGCGCGACCTGCCGGCGGCCTGATCCCACCCGCGGCGGCGCGCGGAGGCAACAGAGTTTCCGCGCGCCGCCCGTCATTGCAATGGATGTGCCATGCCAACCGCCTGTTTGCCTGATCTGCCCGGTGTCGGCTTCAAGCCCGATCATTTCGCCGCCATCCGCGCCGATGCGGCGGGGATCGGATTTTTCGAGGTTCATGCCGAGAACTACATGGGGGCGGGCGGCCTGCCCCATGCACAGCTTGCCGCACTGCGCGCCGATCATCCCTTGTCGATCCACGGGGTCGGGCTGTCCATCGGCGGGCCGGGGCGGCTTGACGCGGATCATCTTGCGCGCCTGCGCCGTCTGTGCGCGCGGTATCAACCCGAAAGCTTTTCCGAACATCTGGCGTGGTCCAGCCACGGTGCAGAGTTCCTGAACGATCTGCTGCCCTTGCCCTACACAGAGGAAACGCTGCGGCTGGTCTGCGACCATGTCGATCAGGTGCAAGAAGCGCTTGGCCTGCGGATGGCACTGGAAAATCCGGCGACCTACCTGTGCTTTTCACAATCGACGATCCCCGAGACGGCCTTTCTGGCCGAGGTGTCGGCGCGGACCGGCTGCGGGCTTTTGCTCGATGTGAACAATGTGTTCGTCTCTTGCACCAATCACCGGACGGACGCGCGCGCATGGCTGGCGGATTTTCCGCTGGACAGGGTGACAGAGATCCATCTGGGCGGGCATGAGACAGAGCATCTGCCCTCGGGGCCCTTGCTGATCGACAGCCACGGGCGCGCGGTGGCAGATCCGGTCTGGGCCCTGTTCGCCGAGGTGATCGCCAAGGCGGGGCCAAGGCCGACGCTGGTGGAATGGGACAATGACCTGCCCGCCTGGCCCGTCCTTGCCGCCGAGGCCGCGCGGGCGGGGCAGGTTCTGGCGGCGGGCAGGGGGGCTGGCCTTGCCCGCGCATCCTGAATTTGTCGCCGCATTTGAAGCAGCCTTGCGCGGGGGGCCGTTGCCGGCGGGTGTTCTGGCACAGGATGCCGCCGAGGCGGCCCGCCGCTTTGCGGTCTATCGCAACAACGGGGCGGTCAGCCTGTCCGAGGCGCTGGGCTCCCGCTTTCCGGTGATCCGGCAACTGGTGGGCGCTTCGTTCTTTGCCGCGCTGGCGCGGGCCTATCTGGAAACGAGCCGCCCGAGGTCGCCCGTCTTGGCCGAATGGGGCGCGAGCTTTGCCGCCTTTCTGGAACATTTCCCGCCACTTGCAGCCTATCCCTATCTGGGGGATGTCGCCCGCATCGAATATGCGCGGGGGCGCGCCTTTCATGCCGCCGATGCGCCGCCCGTCGATCCGCGCGCGCTTGCCGGCGCTGATCCGGATCGGGTCCGGCTGGGGCTGCATCCTTCGGTGCATCTGCTGGACTGCGCCTATCCGGCGGTGTCGATCTGGATGCGGAACCAGCCCGGAGCGCAGCCCGCGCCGCTGGAGTCTGGCCCCCAGACGGCGCTGATCCTGCGCGATCCGGCCTTTCAGGTTCCGGTGCGCGCGCTTGGCCCCGGCGATGCCGCGTTGCTGCATGCGCTGATGGCGGGCGCGACACTGACCCGTGCGGCAGACATGGCGCAGCAGCGGCAAGCGGGGCATGAGCCGCAGCCGCTCCTTGTATCGCTCATGCAGTCGGGCGCGATCACAGAGGCAAGGGAGTAAGGCCAGATGTTCACAAGGCTTGTTACGGCGTTCTCGGCAATTCCCGATGCCCCCGTCGCGCTGATGCTGCGGGTGTTTCCGGCGCTGGTGTTCTGGCAGTCGGGGCGCACCAAGGTCGAGGGATTTGCGATCAAGGAGTCGACGTGGTTTCTGTTCGAACATGAATATGCCTTGCCGCTGATCCCACCAGAGATCGCGGCGGTCATGGCAAGCGTGGCCGAGCATCTGCTGCCTGTCCTGCTTATCCTCGGCCTTTGCACGCGGCTTTCGGCGCTGGGCCTGCTGGCGATGACGGCGGTCATTCAGGTGTTTGTCTACCCCGGGGCGTGGGTCACGCATGGGCTTTGGGCCGCGCCGCTGCTGGCGGTGCTCGCCCGCGGGCCGGGGCGCTGGTCGCTCGACTTTCTGGCGGGTCTGGAAGGCGGGCCGGATCGCGCGGCAGGTCACGGCGCAAGTCACGGGACGGGGCGTTAAATGAACCTTCCTTTCGTCTACGCGCCTGCGCTCGGGGCCGTCAGCCTTACGGTGCCGGGCGATTGCGCGCCGCGCGCCGCCTCTGCTAGGCTCGCGCATCTGGCCAAGGAGGACCCTGTGCCGCAGGAGGAGCCGTGGGAGGTCTTGCTGGCCCGCGCCAATGAGGGCGATGGTCCTGCCTTTGCGCGCTTTCTGCTGGCCGTCACGCCCACGCTGCGCGCGGTGATCCGGCGCAGGGGGGTGGGCCTGCCGCCCGACCAGCACGAGGATGTCCTGCAAGAGGTGCTGCTGGCCATCCATCTCAAGCGCCAGACATGGCGGCGCGGGTCTCCTGTCAGGCCGTGGCTTTACGCGGTGGCGCGCTACAAGGTCGTCGATGCCTTCCGGCGGCGCGGGGCCTTCGTCACGCTGCCCATAGAGGATTTCGCCGAAGTGCTGCCCGAAGAGGCGGCGGCGGCCCCCTTGTCGGACCGCGATGCAGAGACCATGCTCGGCCTGATCGACGCGCGCTCGGCGCGGCTGGTCCGGGCGGTGGCGCTGGATGGAAAGACCGCGGCCGAAGCGGGCAAGGCGGTGGGCATGACCGCCGGAGCTGCGCGCGTGGCGCTGCACCGGGCCATGCGGCAATTGACCGTGCTTGCCGAAAGGATGATGAAATGAGCGACAGGCAAAGCACCGACGATCTGATCCGCGCGCTGGCTGCCGCGCCCGCGCCCGCGCCGTTCAACCCCGTCGTTCCGGCAGGGGCGATGTTCGGTCTTGCGGCGGGCGGGCTTGCGGCCTTTCTGGTGGTGTTCGGGCTGCGGCCCGACCTTGGCGCGGCGTGGCAGGATCTGGGGGTGCAGGCCAAATCGCTGTTGCCTGCCGTCCTGTGCGCCTTGGCGCTTTGGCTGGTTTTGCGCGCCTCGCGGCCCGGAACGGGGCTGACCCTGTGGCCGCTGGCGCTGCCGCTTGGGGCCGTGCTGGCGATGGCGCTTTTGCGCCTTGCGGGGGCCGAGGGCGCGCTGCGCGCCGAGGTGCTGGGCCAGACCGCGCTGGCCTGCCTGACATCGATCACCGCGCTTTCGCTGGTGCCACTGGTGGCGGGTATCCTTTTGCTGCGCCGCGCCGCGTCCACCCGTCCCGTGCTGACAGGCGCGCTGGCCGGTGTCGCGGTGTCTGCCGGTGTCGCATCTGGCTATGCGCTGCACTGCACCGAGGATTCCCCGCTGTTTTTCGGCACATGGTATGGGCTTGCCATCGGGATGGTCGCTCTTGTCGGCGCATGGCTGGGCCACCGGTTCCTGCGCTGGTAGGCGCGCACGCTGCCGTCCGGCATCAAAAGGGCAGGGGCGATCAAAGATTGTCCGCAGCGATGGGGTCGACCTGCCGGATAACAAACAAGGGGGGCCATCGGGGCCACCCCGATCAGCGCCCTCCGCCCGCGCCCGCAAACCTCTGCGCCGCCGCCAACTGCGGCAAGTGCCGCTGCCTGAAAGGGGGCGGGTGCCTAGCCACGGCGGGCGGCGTCAATCGCGGCGTGGTCGATCTTCTGCATCGTCATCATCGCGGCAAAGGCGCGGGCGGCCTCCTCGCCGCCTTTCGCCATCGCCTCGGTCAGGGTGCGCGGCGTGATCTGCCAGTTGACGCCCCAGCGGTCCGTGCACCAGCCACAATCGCTTTCGCGTCCGCCATTGCCCACGATGGCATTCCAGTAGCGGTCGGTCTCCTCCTGGCTGTCGGTGGCGATCTGGATCGAAAAGGCCGCGCTCTGCGGAAATGCCGGTCCGCCGTTCAACCCGATGCAGGGGATGCCGCACACAGTAAAGCCCACAACCAGCACATCACCGGCGCGCCCGCCGGGAAAATCGCCCGGCGCGCGGTGGATCGCTGTCACCGCACTGTCTGGAAAGGTCGATCTTCACCGATGCGCCCGCGCTCTGTTACCGCAAGGACCTGCTTGAAAAGCATGGCGTCGCGGTTCCGACCACCCGGGAAGAGCTCGCCGTGGCGGCCAAGACCGTGCAAGACGCCGAACGCGCGGCAGGCAACAGCCAGATCTGGGGCTTTGTCTGGCAGGGCAATGCCTATGAGGGTCTGACCTGCAATGCGCTCGAATGGGTCAAATCCTCTGGCGGCAGGCAGATCGTCGAGGCAGACGGCAGCATTTCGATCAACAACGAAAAGGCCGTGGCCGCGCTCGAGACGGCGAAGTCATGGGTCGGCACCATCAGCCCCGAAGGCGTGCTGGCCTATCAGGAGGAAGAGGCGCGCGGTCTGTGGCAAACCGGAAATGCCGTGTTCATGCGCAACTGGCCCTATGCCTACACGCTGGGCAACGGGGACGACTCTGCCGTGAAGGGCCTGTTCGATGTCACCACGCTGCCCACAGGCGGCGGAAATGACAGCTCGGCTGCCACGCTGGGCGGCTGGAACATCGCCGTCTCGAAGTATGGCGATCAGCAAGAGGCGGCGATCAGCCTTGCGCTCTATCTCTCGGGGCCAGAGGCGCAGAAGCAGCGCGCTTTGACGGAGTCGAACCTGCCGACGATTGTCGCGCTTTATGACGATGCCGATATCGCGGCGGCGCAGCCGATCATCCCGCGCTGGAAAGACGTGTTCCTGCAAGCGGTTCCGCGCCCCTCGGCCCCGACACTTGGCGCCTATAACGAGGTTTCGGCCAAGTTCTGGTCGGCGGCGCATGATGTGCTGTCGGGCAACAAAACCGCGACCGTCGCGCTGGAAGACCTCGAAGCCGATCTGTCCGACCTGAAGGGCGACGCCTGGAACTAGGCCCGAGGCTGCGGGGTCCGGCGCAGATCCGGCCCCGCCACCGCTGCCGCCCGTCCGGTCCGCACCTGCCGCGCCATGCGCCAGCGCGGCGCCATCGGGCGCGCCATCACCCGCGATCCGCGCGTCTTTCTGTTCGACGAGCCGCTGTCAAACCTCGATGCGGCGCTGCGTGTCGCGACGCGCCTCGAGATCGCCAAACTGCACCACGACATGAAGGATGTGACGATGATCTACGTCACCCATGATCAGGTCGAGGCGATGACGCTGGCCGACCGCATCTGCGTGCTGCGCGATGGCATGGTCGAGCAGGTGGGCACCCCCGCCGAACTCTATGAGCGTCCCAATTCGCTGTTCGTGGCCGGTTTCATCGGCTCGCCCAAGATGAACTTCCTCGAAGGGGCCTTTGCCGCCAAGCACGGCTGCCATGTCATCGGCATCCGCTCCGAACATCTGGAAATCGTGGCCGAGGGAACCGGCGAATGGACGGGGCAGGTGGTCCATGCCGAAGACCCCGGGTCCGATCATTACCTCTTTGTCGAGATCGGCGCGGCAGAGCCGTTGATCGTGCGGCAACCGGGCAAACTCGGGCTGGCAACGGGCACCCGCCTCTCGCTCCGCCCCATCCCCGCCCATCTGCACCGCTTCGGCAAAGATGGTCGTCCGGTCAACTGACGCAGACCGCACCTCGCTCTGCAAAAAGCCGCAGCGCCGCGCAAGCACCCTGCGCGCCGCTGCCACGTCTGGGTCATCACCGACCCGCTCCACGCAAGACCATGCCTGCATCCCCGACCGATCGTCCTGCGGTCAGACCATCAGGACGTTTGAAACCCGACAGACCGGGCTAAAGTCTGGCCAGGTGAAGCGACCAGTCGGGGTGACCGAAAATCGACCGCGCCCGCATTTTTTTCCACATGCCATACTTGTGGAAATCGAAGTCGAGGCGCGACACCTTGAGTTGCACCATTGACCACAGACACCACTTCACGTCTGCAAGCGCCTTGTGCACCGTGATGCGTGAAACGATTTCGGGTCTCACGCTCCCAAAATAGTCTTCGATCAACTCAAGCTCGCGTTCCGGCTTGAAGAACATCTCGCCAAACCAGATGCCCAGATCGTAGCAACGGTCATTCATCGACGCATATTCATAATCGATGAGCATGATGGACCCGTCATTGCCGATCATGAAATTGCCCGGCATCGGATCGTTGAACGAGGTGACGAGATCGAGGCCCGAGGCATGCATGGCGTCGCGCGCAAGGTCAGTGTTGATGCGCAGCCACTCGGCATCCTTGTACATCGGCGCGCCAAGATCTTTGATCTGCGCCAGATGTTCGTCGATCATGTCGAAGATTGTCTTGGTCAGATCCAGCGGCGGCAACCCGTGCATGATGCGATAGGCGCCCATTGCCGCCTTGCACATGTCCAGATCGCGGAAATCACTGTGATTGGAGGGGCGTCTGTCCTTAAGGAAATCATTGATCTCGATTCCGCGCCCCGCCAGATCGTCATGCACCTTCGGCCCCAGACCCGCCGCCGCCGCCTTGCGCGAGGCGTCCAGCGCTGTTGCGCGGTCTATGAACATCTCGGTTCCCGCACCGGGAACCTTGACGAACCAGTCGCCGGGGCCGGCCGTGTCGCGCACCCGCCAGTTTTCGTTGGAGATCCCGCCCGAGACCATGCCGTAAACCATACTCTGGCCGCCCTTGAACAACGGCGCTTCACGGATCGCGGCTTCGATGGTTTCCTCCATCGCATTCTGGGCGCTGCCCAAGGGTTTCATGGTCATGCTGCCCCCTTTGCTGTCAGGCGAACCCGTTCCTCGAACAAGGGGTGCTGCAAGGCCATCGTCAGGCGCAGCAACCGCCATTCGCCGTATTTGATCCACTCCACCGCTCTGCGTTCGGATTTATGCGCCATCAGGCCAGACCAAAGCGCGTGCAGCATGTCGCCCACATGCGACCACAGGCGCGCGCGTGCAAAGGCCACCTCGTCGAAATGCCCGACATAGGCTTCGAAGGCAGGGCGCATTTCGATTTCATGGTCAGTGCGCTCTGCGAGCAGACAGCCCAGATCATAGAGCGGGTCGTTCATGCCCGCGCGATCAAAATCCACCAGCATGACCTGACCCTCAGGGCCGATCATCAGGTTGGACGATGATCCGTCATTGCGGCAAGGCCGAAGTTCTGCGCTGTCCGACAGGCCCTTTGCCATCCAGACAAGGCTGCGCAGCCAGCCGATATTGTCAGGCAGCGCCAGCCCGTCGGCCCTGTAGGTGGCGATAAGGTGATCGATTTCGGCGAAGGGATCGAACCTGTGGTCGAGGACAGGTCCCGCATGCAGTTTTTTCAGGGCCTTGACGGCAGAGGTCATGACCGCATCGCTTTGCAGATCATTCTGCCGCGCGGTGATCCACCCCTGGCCCAGGCGGTCCATCGCAATTGCGGCAAGGCCCTCGTCTGACCAGAAAACCTTTGGTCCGACTCCGGCAGAAGATGCGTCGCGCGCGGCCTGAAAAGCGGCCCCAAGGTTGAAGGTGCCACGCATTTCGGGGTGCATGCGTTTGATGAATGCATCCGCGGTGAGCACGGAGCGGCTTTCCAGCGCCTTGTAGCTTGGCGAGGCGAGGGCAGCCGGTCCGTCTGCGACGACGTCGGCCATCGCAAACCCTGCGGCGGTGACGGCTTCGGCCATCATGGCATCTGTCACAAGTCCTGTCATTTTGCCTCCGCTGCTGTGTCAAGGCACCCGCCAGCCTGATCGATCCGGCGGATCATATCCAGCACCACCCCCGCCCCCGCTTTCAGGTCTTCGGGCGATGTGTATTCGTCATTGCGGTGTATCACACCGTTGACCGACGGCACGGCGAGCACAAGGCTGGGCAGAACCGCGTTCAGCGCAACCGCGTCATGGCCCGCAATCGTATCCAGTCGCATCCGTGGCAGGGCGAACCGGTCAGCGGCTTGCTCGGCCAATGCGACCAGCCGGGCGTCAAACTTTCCGGCGGGGCGGATATCGGTGCCCACCACCTCGGCAGTCACAAAGGCGCGCCGCGCAAGTTCGGGCAGGGCGGCGCGCAAAGCTGCCTCAGCCGCGCTCAGCGTGGCCGGTTCAGGCGCGCGCAACTCGGCAAACAGCACCGCCTTGCCCGGCACCACATTCGGCGAATTGGGCGTGACATCGACCCTCGCAACCGAGGTGTAGAGCGTGTCCTTTGACTGATCCGCAAGCTCGCGCACCTTGGCAATGATATAGGCGGCCCCCAGAAGCGCATCCTGCCGGTCTTCCATCGGGGTCGGGCCGGTGTGGTTTTGCTTGCCCTCGACCTCGATGCGCAACTTAATCGCGCCCCAATGGCGGACGAAGGGCGCAATCTTTGCCCCGCTGCGTTCCATGTGGCTGTCGCCTTCGATATGCACCTCGATATAGCAATCGGGGCGCGGCGCGTCATCGCCGCCCATGTATCCGGTGCGGATCAGTTCCGCCTCGACAGACACGCCATCGCGGTCTTTACGCGAGAGGGCAAATTCGCGGTCCAAGGCGCCGGTAAAGACCGACGAGCCCAGAAGCGAGGGTTGAAACCGTGCGCCTTCCTCGTTCATCCAATCCGCCACCACGTAGTTGCAGCGCGGTGTTATGCGGTTTCGGGCGCAATGGGCGCGCCAGCTTTCGATGGCGACGAGCCCGGCGATCACTCCGTATGCCCCGTCAAACCGCCCGCCCTTCGGTTGGCTGTCCAGATGTGATCCGACCATAACCAGCGGCGCGTCATCCCCCGCCAGATCAAGCCGCCCGAACAGATTGCCGACGGAATCGGTCAGCACGCTATAACCGCGCTGCCGGAACTCTGCGCAAAGCCAGTCGCGCGCGGCCTTGTGCGCATCAGTCAGCGCCGGTCTGTCCACGCCGCCGTCACCGGTGCTGCCGAATTCGGACACCTTCTCCATAAGCCGGTCAAACAAGGGCGCGTCGATTTGCGCAAGGGTCGTGGTATCAGGCATCGGCAGGGGCTTTCGCGGTTGAGGCGGCGTTCACCAGAAAACAGGCGGCCAAGGCCTGGTCGGCCCGGCTGACCAGCGCCGGATTTTCGCGCTGGCAGCGGTCGAAGGCATGCGGGCAGCGGCCGGCAAAGGCGCACCCCGGCGGCAGGTCGATGGGCGAGGGCGGCTCGCCTTCCAAAAGGCAGTCCTCGGGGCGATAGCGCCGCTCCTCCAGCGTGGGGGCCGCCGACAGCAGCGCGCGGGTATAGGGATGGCCCGGATCAAAGAACATCCGCTCGTTCGGGGCCACCTCGACCGTCTCGCCCAGATACATCACGGCAATGCGCGAACACACCTGCCGCACCATCGTCAGGTCATGCGAGATGAAGATATAGGTGAATCCGTGCTGCGCCTGCAGGCGGCCGAACAGGTCCAACAGCTTGCCCTGTTCGGTCTGGTCCAGCGCCGACAGGGTTTCATCCATGATCAGAAGGCGCGGCTCCAGCACCATGGCCCGCGCCACCTGCAACCGCTGGCGCTGTCCTGCGGACAATCCGGTTGGCAACTGGTCGTAAAGCCTGTCTCCAAGCCCCACCTCGTTCAATGCGGCACGCGCGCGGTCATGGCGTTCCTTTTTGGTGCCGATGCCATGAATCTTCAGCGGTTCCTCGACAATGTCGCCGATGGACGACTGCGGCGGCAGCGATCCGAACGGATCTTGCAGCACAAGCTGAAACCGTCTGCGCAACTGGCGCAGGCGCGCAGGGCTGGCGGTGCCCACATCCTCGCCTTCAAAGATGATCGACCCGGCATCGGGACGTTCCAGCCCCGTCAGCAAGCGCATAAGCGAGGATTTGCCGCAGCCAGACTCGCCCACGATGCCGAAATTATCGCCGGGAAAGACGTCGAATTCGACATTGCGCACCGCCTGCACCACGGCTTTGCCAGCCTTGCCGCGCGTTTCATAGAATTTCGCGACGCCGCGCACAGACATGAGCGCCTGCCGGTTGCGATCTTGGCGCTCGTCGCGCCCGTCCTTGCCGTTGGCCCACAGCGTCGGCAGTTCGGCGATCAGCGCGCGGGTGTAACCGTGCTGCGGCTGTGAAACCAGATCGGCAGAGGTCTGGCGTTCCACCACTTCGCCCGCGTGCAGCACCATCACCTCATCGCCCGCATCGCAGGCGACAGGCAGAGACGAGCAGATGAACAGGATCGCAGTCGAGAACTTCTCGTTCAACTCGCGCATCAGTTTCAGGATCTGCGCCGCCACCGTCACATCCAGAGGCTGGGTGATGTTGTCGGCGATCAGCAGGGCAGGGTCCGAGATCAGCGCGTCCACGATCATCGCCCGCTGCATCATCCCGCCCGAATACTGGAACGGGTATTCGTGAAAACGGCTCGCCGCCGAGGGAATCTTGACCGCCTCCAGCAGACGGATGGCCTTGTCCTGCGCATCCTTGGCGGAAATGTCGGGCCGCACCGCGCGCAGCTTTTCCACCAGTTGCGCGCCAACCGTCATCGTCGGGTCCAGTGCGCCTGCGGGGTTGCCGCCGATATAGGCGATCTCGCGCCCGGCAAGCCTGCTGGCATAGGCCCTGTCCCGGATCAGATCACGCCCTTTGAACAGGATTTCTCCGCCCGTGATTTTCAACTGCGGGGCCATCCAGCCAACCAGCGCCCGCGCCAGCACCGTCTTGCCCGAGCCGCTTTCGCCGATCACTGACAAGATCTGACGGGGTTTCAGATCAAAGCTGATGTCGTCCAGGATGGTCCGGCGGACGCCTTCACTCTGCGCGACCACCGTCAGGTTGCGCACCGACAACAGGGCCGCGCCCGGGGATGATGGATCTGTGCTCATCTCATGCACCTGCGTAAATGCTGTTGCGCGCCCGTTCCAGCGAAGACCCCATCAGGTTGATGGATGTCAGGGTCAGAACAAGGAAAACCCCCGGCATCGTGGCAATCCACCACGCGTTCAAAAGGTATTTGCGCCCGTCTGCGATGATATTGCCAAAGGTCGGGGTGGGCGGCTGCACGCCCAGCCCCAGAAAGCCGAGCACGGATTCAAAGATCATCATCCGCGCGATATCAAGCACCGCCACAAAGGCAATCGGCGGCAGAACCAGCGGCAGGATCAGCGTGAACATGATCCGCCAGTCGGTTGCGCCCAGCACCATGGCACCGCGCACGAATTCCTTCTTGCGCTCCGACATCACGCTCGACCGCATGACCCGCGCATAGATCGGCCAGCCCGACAGCCCCAGCACCAGAATGATCGCCGGGATCGTGGGGCGCGACACGCCCAGAATGGTGATGGCCAGAATGATCATCGGAATGGCCAGTTGCGCATCGGTCAGTCGCATCAGAACCGTGTCGACCTTGCCACCGAAATAGCCCGAGAACAGGCCCATCATCGCCCCGACCGCCACCATCAGCACGGTCGTCGAGACGCCGATCAGCAAGGAATAGCGCAGGCCGACCAAAGACCGCGAAAGCATGTCGCGCCCCAGCTGGTCGGTGCCAAGCGGGCGGGCCCATGACCATCCTTCGCCCATGAACACGGGTGGCAGCAGCTTGGACGAGATCGCCATTTTCGTGGGATCGATCCCCGAAAACATCGGATAGAAAATCGCTGCAACCACCAGAGCCGAAAAGACGGCCAGCCCGATCTTGAACTCGGTGGCGGCATAGGCCTGCGACCAGATCCGCGCGGCAATCTTGCGGTCCTTGCGGGGCGCCGGCAGGTCAGATGTCATCTCCTGTATGCTCATCAGTATTCCAATCTTGGGTCGATTGCCGTTGCGCACAGATCAACGATGATGTTGATCAGCACAAAGGCTGCGGCGGTGACGATGGCGATGCCCTGGATCAGGGGAAAATCACGCTGCATGACTGCGTTGATCGTCAGCAGCCCGAGGCCCGGATAGTCGAAGATGAACTCGATCACCAAGACGCCGCCCAGCAGCATGGAGAACTGCACGCCCAGCAGGTTCAGCAGCGGCACCGACGAATTGCGCAAGGCATGACGAAAGATGATCTGGTTGCGCGTCAGCCCGCGCACCGCCGCAATGTCGATGAAATTCTCGCGCATCACCCCGGCCACCGAAACGGTCAGCGTGCGGATGATGAAGGGCGCAATCTCGATGGCCAGCACGATTGCGGGCAGGATGGTATAGGCAAATCCGCCGTAGCCGATGGCCGGAAGCAGCTTGAGCTTTACCGAAAGCAGCAGGGCCAGCACGATCCCGAGCCAGAAATTCGGCAGGCTGACAAAGACCGACGACAGGTAGAGCGCCAGCTTGTCGGGAAACCGCCCCGGCCTCAGCCCGCCCCAGACCCCGATCGGCACCGCGATGATCAGGGCAAACAGCATCGAAAGCAGCGCGAGTTGCACCGTCATCGGTGCGGTCTGCGCGATCAGATCCCAGACCTCGGCCCGCTCGCTGCGCGTGCTGTCGTCGAAACTGGCGCCTCCCACCGCCGCGCCGCTCGCAGGGCGCACGAAGCTCTGGCCAAGGTCACCTTGCACGATGCCCCAGACATAGCGACCGAATTGCTGGTAAATCGGGTCGCGCAGGCCCATCTCTTCGGCAATTTGTTCGATCAGCGCCTCCGGTGCCATGCCGCCTGCCATCAGGCGCACAGGATCGCCCGGCACCACGCGGAGCAGGGTAAAGATGACAGCCGAGACAAGGAACACGATCAGCGCCCCCTGAAGCAACCGTCTGGCAAGGAATCTGGCGATGAACATGGGGTTCTCCGGTCAGCCTGTCGAAGAAGAGCCGGCCCCCGCAAGGCGAGGGGGGCCGGCAACTGGCCTTAGCCGCGCATCGCGCTGGCGGCGTCCATCGTGCCGTCCGGGTAGATGAACAGGTCTTTGACGTCGGCACGAACCCCGTGCATCAACACAGAGGTGAACAGGCTGTAGGCCGGAACCTTTTCTGCCAGCATCGGCATCAGGTTGGTCTGCAGGCTGGTCCGGCGCGCCTCGATCGAGGGTGCATCGCGTTCTTCATCCAGCGCCGCGTCGATCTCGGGGTCCTCGATCCCGCAAATCCGCTTCGACGTCGAATGGAAATGCGTGCGCAGCACCAGATCAGGCTCGGGCGAGGCGCTGGTCCAGCCGCAGTCGATCATGTGGCCCGGTCCGCCACCGGGGCGATCATACAGCCGCTCGTTCCATGCCGCGACTTCCATCACGTTCAGGGTGACGGGGAAGCCCTGTTCCTGCAACATCGCGGTGATTACCTCGCCATATTCCTTGGTTTTGGGATAGAACCCGGTCGAGGTGATGTATTCCAGTTGCGGCAGACCCTGACCGCCCGGATACCCCGCCTCTGCCAGCAAGCGCTGGCATTCTTCGGGGTCGTATTCCGGGTAGTTTTCCAGATCGATGTAGCCAAACTTGATCGGCGAGACAAAGTTCGAGGATGGCTCGCCTGCGGTGCCCATGACCTCCATGATGACACTGCGGTCAATGGCATGACACACGGCCTTGCGCACCAGAGGATTGTCGAACGGTGGTTTCGAGCAGCGGAACCACAGATACTTGTTTTCCACCGAAACCGCGCGGTTCAGCACAATTCCCGCTTCGCTCTCCAGCGTGGTGACCTGCTCCGGCTCCAACCGTTCGATCACATCCGCCTGCCCGCTCAGCAAGGACAGCATCCGTGTGGTCGAGTCGCCGACAAAGCTGAAATTGACGCCCGGCACTTTGGGCGCGCCACGGAAATAGCCCTCGAATGCGGTCATCACCGTATCATTTCCGGCCTGTTCCTTGAACCGGAACGGTCCGGTTCCGTTCAGCCGCTGCGACAGCGGGCCATTCGGGCCTCCTGCAATATCCTTGGCCGACATGATCGGCAGATAGGATGCGAGGAAGACAAACATCCCTGCGCCGTATCCGCCCTTGGTCGTGTCCACGATCACTGTGTAATCGTCAGGCGTCGTCACCTCGAACGTGTCTGCAAATCCCGGATAAACCTGCCGCGCCCGCTCGGGCTGTGCGCCATATTCGAAGGTTGCCTTCACATCCTTGGCCGAGAACGGCTCGCCATCATGGAAGGTGACGCCTTCCCGCAGCTTGATCTCCAGCTTGAACGGCTCCAGCTGGGTGATCGACGTGGCCAGCTCGTAAACCACCTCGTCCGGGTTGTCGGGCATCATCGGCGATCTTGTCAGGAAGCCCATGATGAAGCCTTCGATGTTGAACTGCGACAGCGTGGTATGCGCCATCGGGTCCCAGTTCCCGGTGATGTTCTCCGCCGACAGGATGGTCAGCGGCCGCGCTTCTTGCGCAAAGGCAGAACTGAAAAAGAAGTCAGGATTCAGGCGCATCGCGGCCATGGTTGCGCCAGCGCTCATGCCGTAGCGGAGGAATTTTCTTCGGTCCATTGTCACACTCTCCTGATGGGGCCCGCAGCGGGCTGTTTGTTCACGGTAGAGACGCGGTCTTCATGCCGCTTCAGTCACGTGCAGCCGCTCAAGCTCCTTGAGCATCTGCGCGTGCAATTCGGGGGTTGCAGAGGCAAGGACATCCCCGCGGGAGTCGATACCAAGGTCATGCCCGTGCCAGTCAGAGATGACGCCTCCCGCGCCACGGATGATCTGGACGACAGGCAGGTAGTCATAGGGTTGCAGCCCGGTTTCCAGCACCAGATCGCAGTAGCCCGAAGCCAAGAGCGCGTAGTTGTAGCAGTCCCCCCCGAAGCGCAGCAGCCTGACCCTGTCACGCAGCATGTCCAGCACCGGCTGGGCGCTCCCTGAAAACAGCATGGGGTCGGTGGTATAGGCGTAGGATTCCGCCAAATCCTTGCAGCCGCTCGTCCTGACCGGCACCCTGTTCAGGGTTGTGGGCTTGCCCTTGATGCCGCACCAACGCTCGCCCATTGCGGGCATGTCGATCTGCCCAAGCTGCGGCTCCCCGTTCTTGAGCAGGGCGATAAGCCCCCCGAACATCGGATGCCCGGTGACAAAACTCTTGGTGCCGTCGATGGGGTCGACCACCCAGATGAATTCCCTGTCGAGATTCAGGTCGCCATGTTCTTCCCCGAGGATTCCATGATCGGGGTAGACCTGTTCGATCCGGTCGCGCAGGAACCGTTCGATGGTCCGGTCGGCGACGGTGACAGGGCTGTCATCGCTTTTGTGCTCCACTTCGATCGACTTCCGGAAGTGGGCGCGTGCAATCTCTCCTGCACCGTCCGCGGCGCGATTCGCGAAATCCAGAGCAAGTTGCAAGTTCAGCATAAGGACCTCTCTGGTGGGGGGCGAGGATTGCATCGCAGGGAGCGCGTGTGTTCAGGCTGACGCGCGATTACACACAAATCCACACAAAAATGGCCTAAAGACACGATAATCCATAAATTGCCAAAAAAATAGGCAAGATCAGGGCGCATTTTTGCGCGCGCATTCTTGCAAACGGACTCAAATCCACATTCGGGGTGGAATTTGTGGATTTTTACCGCTAGCAGTCGTCTCCGGAATCAGGGGAGCGCGCAGGATGTGGTCGCACGAGCGGCATTCGAAAATTCTCGATCGTCTCTCCCGGGATGGCAAGGTAACCACCAATGAACTCGCGGCCCTGCTGGAGGTCTCGAGCGAGACAATACGGCGGGACTTTCTGGATCTCGAAGAGCAGGGCAATCTGAAGCGCGTCCACGGCGGTGCGGTGCTTTCGGATCGGAAAATTCTGCCCGAGCCTGCATTTGCGGATCGTCTCAAGACACATGCGGGCGCCAAGATGGCGATCGGCCGGCTTGCGGCGGGGCTGATACCGGCAGGCTCGACCCTCTTCATAGACGCGGGCACCACAACCCTCGCCTTTGCCCAAGAGATTTTGCACCACCGCGATCTGCGGCTGATCACCAACTCCATAGAGATTGCGCAGATGGTGGCCCCGCATCCAAATCTGGAAGTGCTGCTGCTTGGGGGCAAGCCACATGCAGAAGTGCCGGCGACCTATGGCGAATTGACGCTTTCGGAAGTTGACCGCTTTTTGGCAGATTTTGCCGTGATTTCGCCGGTTGCCTATCATTCGACGCGTGGCGCCACGAACTACGCGCTGCATGAGGCGGAGGTGGCGCGGAAAATGATCGTCTGCTCAAAGCGTTGCGTGATGCTTTGCCATGCAGAGAAGATCGGCAAGGAAAGTCGCGTGGCCATATGCAGGCCGGAAGAGATCGATCATCTTATCACCGATGATGCCACCGATCCCGAGACCTCGTTGCCCCGGGGCGAGGTCCATTTCGCTCCGTTTCAATGTCTGGACTGATTCTGAAAGCAGCGCCCTGACCCTGTTGTCCCTGCGGCCGCGCGCATATCGGCATCAGGCACAGGCCGGCGCGGCTCTGTTTCCGGGGCTACCCGCTTGGCAGCGTTGTGATTTCGCCCGAAAAGCGGGCGGGCAGCGCAGATATTACATAAATTGCGACGAAACGGGACAAATGGCCGCGCGGCCTGCCGATCGGGGCTTGCCGAAGATTTGGGCAGTGACATTCATGGAGCCATCGGGTAGCGATATGCCAGTTTTTGAATGGTGTCCCAGGCCAAGGGGGTTCCATGTTTGCCAAGACCTTTTTTTCGAGTGTGATTGATTTCATCGGCTTGCGTGCCGCTGTTTTGCCAGGCGCCCATCTGGCGTCGTTCGTTTCGCCGGGTTTGGCGCTTGTGCAGCCCAGGCGTGGCAAAGGGCAGGGCGGGTATGCTGTGCGGCAGGCCATCGCTGCGCAACCCCATCGCCCCGGCGTTTTGCCGCAGGTGAAGGGGCAGGGCCGCGATATGGCCGGCGCTGGCGGTAACGACAGGCCGGGCTTCTTGCCCGCGAGGGATCGGCGGCGCACCGGTTCTTTCTGACTTGCGACAGGCGTCACGGATATTTTGAGCATTTGTTTGGACATTGACATGAAGAATTCGCAAACGGCTGCGACTGAAGCATTTCTGGATGGTGACGGTCTTTATCGGGGAGGGGCTGGTGCGTCTGGGGGTCGGGGGTCCGGGCG
>NZ_JAAIKE010000014.1 GCF_010915705.1 Pseudotabrizicola algicola | reverse complement strand
TCTGCCCCTCCTCGTATCCGCCAGTGGTGTAAGAGCTGAACCCTTTCAGGTGAACCCCGTAGCTGATCCAGGTCTCTCCGGTAAGCAGCAGGCGCTTGGACATCGGTCGTCTTCCTTATCTGTCGTCTTCTACAAGTGTCACGGGCGCAGCCCCCTGCCCAGCCCGCGCGGTCGACGCCCCCAGCACCAGTTCCACGGGCAGCGTCAGGGTGCGGGGTTCGTGATCGCGGTCGTCATCTGCTTCGGCGCGCAGGCGTGTCAGCATCAGCCGCATGGCCATCGCGCCCTGTTCTTCCATCGGGCGGCGGATCGTCGTAAGCCGGGGCGAGATGACGCCTTCGCAAGGCAGCTGGTCAAAGCAGACCAGCGACAGATCATGCGGAAGGCGCAGGCGGAGATCATTGATCGCGCGCAGGGCACCCATCGACATCATGTTGTTGACGACAAACAGCGCGCTCGGGCGCCGGCGGGCGCTGAGAATGTCCAGCGCCGCCTGATAGCCGCCTGCTTCGCGGAAATCGCCGCGCACGATAAAGCGGTCGGGCACCTGGATATCAGCATTTGCGAACACTTCCAGAAACCCGGTTTCGCGGGCGCGCGATTGTGATGCGGTCACGGGGCCGGTGATGATGGCCACATCGCGGTGGCCCAGATCCAGCAGATGCTGCGCCGCCAG
The DNA here is from genome assembly GCF_010915705.1 of Pseudotabrizicola algicola. Lineage (GTDB taxonomy): Bacteria > Pseudomonadota > Alphaproteobacteria > Rhodobacterales > Rhodobacteraceae > Pseudotabrizicola > Pseudotabrizicola algicola. Next base: position 49,291 of record NZ_JAAIKE010000014.1, on the reverse strand, counting down.
CACCCCGCCGCGATGGTTTTCGATGGTGACCGTGTCAAAGCGCCGCTTGCCTAGCGTTTCGCGGTCCATCAGCACCAGCGGGATCGCATTGGGCGCATCAAAGAGGGAGGTACTGGAACGTTCGGACGCGGGCACAAGGATCGCGCCATCGACGCGCCCGGCAATGTCGCGCAGCACATCATCTTCCAGATCGATGTCTTCGTCGGTGTTGCACAGAACCATGCGCAGCCCGTTCTGGCGACCGATTTCTTCGGCCCCAGCCACGGTAGCGGCGTAATAGGGATTCTGGATATCGGGCACGATCATCGCGATGACCTGCGTGTTGCCCTTGCGCAGATTGCGTGCGCTGGCGCTGGCACGAAAGCCCAGCGTACCAATGGCACGTTCGATCGCTTCGCTCTGGCGCACAGAGTGGCCATTGATGTGGCGCGACACGGTCGAGGGGGCAACCCCCGCAGCACGTGCGACGTCATAGATGGTTGCCACGTTTTCCTCCTATTACTCAAATCGATTTGACACATTTGGGAAGGTCTTGTCCATCATGATCATGGCCTGAGCGAGACAATGACCGCAACAAGGGTGGCGAGCGAGGTCTCGACCGGAACTTCAAGGCGCATTCTGACGGCGAGGGCTCGCGAAAGCCGACGATCCGAAAGCACTGACTGGCGCCGCGAGGGCCGCAGACCCTGAAAAAAGAATGTTTTCTATCTGATTATTACAAGCACCGCCCGTGGCAGCTAAAGGATTTCGCATCGGCCTGAGGTAGTCTCGACTTGCACCTCAACTCAGCACTCCTACACCCCAAGTTGGACTGATCGCCGCCATATCAACCATCGCGGTTGTTGCGACAGGACGGAAAAGAGATGCATCGCGAGATAAATAAAATCGATTTTATCAACCTCCCGCGGTCCTCCCACATTCAAAACGAGAGTCTAGGGGTTGGTAGTGGTCGACTTGTGCATGGAAAAGGCGCTCGCCCTTCATCTGTCCCGCCAACCCGCCCAAGGTCACGCCGTCAAGCCTCGCCTTTCGGTCGGCCACCATGCTGGAGTGATGAGTGCTTGCAGTCGCTACTGCTGCAAGCGACTCGCGCTTGTCTGCCCGGCCTCAAGGGGCTGCCCGCCGCGAAGGGTTACCGAGTTCGTGTTCATGACCGAAGAGCGGGCGGTGCTGGATGTTGTCGCGATCGACGTTACACAGTTCGCTTTTTGGAGCGGAATCGCGGCCGGTATCGATGCGATGATCCCGATCGAGCCACAATGAAAGCGTCCGGTCATCACAGGCACCGTTTGACGAAGCGGTATGAATGACTTTGCGCCCTCTTGCTTCCACAGTGCTTCCACGGGTCTTGTAACGCCAAAAGCGCCCCTTGGGGCGCTCTATTTTGGCCTAAGCCTTTGTAATATTCCGGGATGATTTGGTTGCGGGGGCAGGATTTGAACCTGCGGCCTTCAGGTTATGAGCCTATGGACCCATAAATCAATAATCGCGTAGATTCATAAACTTAGACGCCATCCCCTTGAAATCACGAGATAAGTTGGATGCCGTTCGTTGGCATTGATGGAGTTTCGACGGATTGTCGCGGGTTGGAGCGGGGCAAAACTGCATACGTGGGTTGAGGTGGCGTTGAGGTGACGAGCGGATAGACAATCCACATTTGCCACACTCACATGATAGCCATCTCCCGTAGGAAGCGCGACGGCGCCTTAGCCCAACCGTTGTATACTCTAGCATAAGAGAGCGTGAGGGTATCTTTACATCGCGTGATTGCAACGAAGCAATTGCGACGTTCCTCCTCCATTTGGGGCGATCGGTCGCCTGCCTTCTTGCTCTGGAAGGATGGAAGAACATCTTCTGCGAGACCCATCAAATAGACATGTGGAAACTCATTTCCCTTTGAGCCATGAATTGTGAGAAGGGGGACCACTCCCGTTTTCATTGGCGGTTCTTTGGAACGCAGATCCAACTCCTGCAAGAACGTATCCAGTGGCGCAAGCCGCCCGACCTGTCCAGAAATCTCTGTGAAGAGATCCCGCCAAGCTCTCTGGTCTTCTTCAAATGAAGGCTGCGTTTCGACTAGCGTCCACTCGGGTTGTGCAAAGAGTTCTGTAAGGCCTCTGACAAACTTCCGAAAATCATTCCGATCGACAAGCTCGGTGCGCAGAATGTCCACTGCTTTTTTTGCGAACGCCGACAAAGGTTGCGCCTCGCTCGCCCACGCTCTCAAGAAATCTCCATGGGCTGATCGCGCCAGCTCGACCAAATCATCAGCTTCAAGTTTCAAGTCCAATAGTACGTTCCCAGCCTCTACAAAGGCAGCGAATTCTCGTGGATCGGTCCGCCGATTTGCAATCTTAAGGCAGCAATGTAGCCATTGATACGGGACACTCGCAAACGAGTCTCTTCGTTGGGAAATCTGTGAAGCAATGCCGAGGACGGCGAGTTCGCCTTGGACTTTGACAAGCAAGTTCTTTGTGCGCGCGATGATCGCGACGTCCCCGGCATTCTGAACACGTTTTTGTGCTAGATCCGCAGCGACCCCTGCCGCCTCCTCATCGTCTGACTCAAATCGCAGGAGACGCACACTTTCGATGTCATGGGCTTCTGCCTTTCCAGCAACGAGCGGATTCTTGCCTGGAGTTCGCAACAAGTTGTGCGAAACTAATCCATTAGCCATCAACACAACATCCGAAGGACAGCGAAAGTTGGTTGGCATCTGGAGAATAGACGGGTCATAATCCGTCACAAATTGTTGTAGCCGTTGTGGGCTCGCACCATTCCATTGGTAAATCACCTGATCGTCGTCAGCGACAACAAACAGGTTCTTATAGTCATTTCCTGTAAAGGCTCGCACGAACGAATACTGGGCATGATTTGTGTCCTGAAACTCATCCAAACTTGTGAAACGGTAAGTTCTTCTGTAGCGATCTGCAATCACAGGGAAACTGGTGAAAAGCCTATAGGCCATGTATATAATCGCAGGAAAGTCCAAAGCATTCTCAGCCTGCAAGTGACGCATGTAGGCGTCGTAGGCCGAAGCAAAACGCTTGCCCCGGTTCTCATCTGAAAAGTAGCGCAAGCAGTCATCAGGCCCAGCAAGTCGATCCCTCAAACCGTCAAGTACTGGCAGAGCCCGATCTAATGGTTCACCTATATCCAGATCGGCGCGCATCAGCGCCTCGGAAAGAAGGAGCAAGCGATCTTCGAGACTTGAATAGATCTTAAAGTCAGTCCTCACTCCGACATGCGAGCCACTCTGACGAAGCACCTCGCAGGCAAAGGAATGGAAGGTTCCCGCAAACATGCGTTCGACACATTCAGGAACAAGTTCCTCCACTCTCTGGCGCATCTCATCAGCCGCGCGCGTCGTGAATGTAAGTGCAAGTATCCTCCACTTCGCGCTTGGCTCTGCCTTGAACAGCCGAGCAATCCGAGCTGTAAGTACACGTGTTTTACCAGACCCAGGCCCTGCGAGCAGCATCATCGCGCCCTCGTTCCACAGGGCAGCTTCGCGTTGAACGTCAGTAAGGGCAAGCAGTAGTGATTCCTGGTCTCGATCCGATCTCATTCGCAAGCTCCTATTCTGACAAAAATGGCTCGAAACTCTGCTGGGATGTCTCCAACAGACGCCGTTAGCCGGATTTGGGCACTTATCCGCACAGCGATCTCTTCCTTTCGAGCATAGGCAAGTGCAAGCAGAGCTTCATCACTGTCCACCACCTGCGGATCCAGCTCGCGAGCCGCTGCCAGCAAGCAAGGCCTTAGGGCGCATGTAACGATCAGCCTTTCGAGGTCAAAATCCTTCGGTAGTTGGGTGACGCGATCGGCTATCTCAGCGTCAGAAAAATGGTGTGACCTAAGTTGAGCGATGTGATCGTTGCCACCATTGTCACCGTCACAGATCATAGCCCACGGATAATCTAATACCCGAGCCAAAGCTGCAAACGCACCTGGACTGCCGTTGTTCTGATAGTCGATCACAGAGATTCCGTGAGCGTCAAGAGGACAGCCGAGCTTGTCTGCAACTGCTGACAAGATTGCATATTCAGCCTGGCCCTCACATAATAGCCACTTGTTTGCAAAAAATATCTCCCCACGGATCCGCTTTGCCCAACTTTCCAGCTTGCTGATTTCTTCATTTCCGATGAAGCTCCTGCTGCGATCGCGCATAGCTTTAATCTCAGCATGGTGCGGGCCTCTGTCTGCGCCCGTATAGCACATTAAAAGATCACGAAACTGAGCATCAGAGATAGTCTGTGTGCAGACGATGCATCCGGATGTCGGATTCCAACTGATACTCGGCCCAATTTTAGCGATTGCAGCCTCTAACAGTGCGTTGTACGGCACAACGGCTTTGAAGTTTCGCGGAAGTGACGCCGCGACAGGACCACTGGTGCCTCGTCGCAGGACAATGATGTCCTTGAATGGCACATTCTGAACAAAAAATGGTGAGTGAGTTGTTACAAACTTCTGTCCAGGCAGAGCATTTATGGCCAACCAGAGGGACCGACACGCTTGAGGATGTAGGTGAGCCTCGGGTTCCTCCAAAGTCAGAATTGGTTCCGCCTCTTCTGGCAAAGCTCCACCTAATGCATTCTCTACAAAAGCCCTGAATAAGAAAATAATGGCCAAACTTTGGACACCGTGCCCATGTTTTCCAATTGGCAGCCAAGGATCTTGGGTCTGCCCTTGAATGACCACCTCGCTCCGACTGATTATCTCCCATAGATTGACCGGGATTGCACGAATGTCGACATCGCCCGCCGCTCCGTTTGCAATCACCGTGCTGATCGCCTTCAACGCATCCTTTATTGCCTCAAGTTTAGGATCAGCAGCTAAGAGCTCGCCGTTAAGCTGAGAAAACCGTTCTTCAAGACTTGCCGCCTTGTCCTTATCCACCTCTATACTCTTGAGCAGGGTTCCCCAAAACCGCGATCGGCCACCAAATTCAACCCCAGCATCGCGCATTGCAGCCATCGAGAAGCATGGTACATAGTCAAAGAAACGCGATAAATTTTGGTTTCTTGCGCCGGCGCCGGCAAACGGTTGATCCGCATCGTTCAGGAAATGCCAAACAGGCTCAACCGAGTTGGTGACACTCTCGAAGGAACACGTCACTTGCATACAAATCGAGTGCGTGCCGGAGTGTGGATCAGTACGTATTATCTCAATTAAATCATCCACCATGGGCTGATGCCATTCATTTCGCTGTGACTCGGAGAACCACAGTCGGATTCGAATATCACCGTCTGTGCCTTCCTGCGCCGCACCAAATGGAAAGTCATACTCATTGAAACCTGTCTGCCCTGACCTTCCCCACTTACGGCTTAGGGCAATTTTGACAGCATCAAGAACTGCAGTCTTTCCAGCGTTGTTTTCGCCGATGATAACTGAAGTCGGCGAAAGTTCGATATCGAGTGCACGAATGCAACGAAAATTATCAATTGCTAGTCGACTTATGTGCATTTTCCCCAAACTTTCATAATCATATTCCACTCATCGAGGTGACTGCTTTTATTCATCAGCTTTACTTCTTAACTCTTTCACACTGAGGGTGAATTTAATCTTGAAGCGCAACCTCTATGGCATCCACAGCTACACTCGTTCGGAGAACCTATTGTAGGCATCGATCCGGCTTTTGGGGATATTTACATCCCGACGGAAGACTTCATTCTTCAAAAATTCCAACTCCGTTTCAAGCTCGGCCTCAAGAACGTCGATGTACCATGCACGAGGCCTGCCATTTGCATCTGCATTCCAACGATAGCTTCGCGCCTTCAGTAAGTCTTTAGTGTCGAATGGCGCACTTTCTGCCCAAACACGCCAAGTAGGGCGCCTGGCCCGTTCCAAGAGCTCAGTCAAAGCCAGACGCCCGCTGCGAGCCAATGGTCGAGCCAAGAGTTCAATCGCAGCAAGACAGTCGCTAGTAGCCCTGTGTCGTTCATAGAAGAAACCAGCGTCGTTTGCGAGATAACTTAGCTTAAAGCCCTGATAACCCTCACCGATCCAATCTATCTGGGTCATCGAGCATGCCCAAGCGACCGAGGCAAAGACGTCGGAAAAGCGCTCGAGGAAACGCCGATCAAATTCGGCATTATGAGCTATTATCAATACAGAACCGGCGGCGAATGCAGCAACTTCTTGTGGATCAATTTTTGCGCCCGCTACCATTGAATCGTCAATGCCGGTGATCGCAGTAATTTCTGCCGGAATTGCCCTCAATGGCTGCCGCATTTTTTGGAAAGGTTCACCCAATGAATAAATCTTGCCGTCTAATCCATAGCTGAACGGCACCATAGCAAGTTCTATAATTTCATGTTTAGATGGATCCAACCCCGTTGTTTCAACGTCAACAAAGAGGCCTCTGCGCGTTACTACTTCATCAGGTATTTCGATCGACTTTCGTTGGGTAAGCCGTCGCAAAACACGATAGTCCCCGCTCGCTTCGAGGGTACGCGCATATTCTTCCAGTTCTTCCATGCTCACTGTGGTGTCCAAAACAATCTTCGCCTTTCCTCAGCTATTTGGCGGGCGACCTTGCTCGTTGTACAGGGGTGTTGGCTTCCTCAAGCTCTTTGAAAGCAAAGGCCTCCACATATCTTGAGCATAGTGTCGAAATCATACTGCTCACAAAGACCACCTGCAACCAAGATGCGGAAAGCTTGTATCCTAATCAATTCCGGTCACCGCCTGCATTCCGGTCCTGTCGCCATGCTTTGCTTGATAAGGGCGCGAATCCACGCCTCATGTCGGACGAGCAGATGGGGATAGATCCATGGTCAACAGGCTGAAACTGAATGAGAAAACCGTCCGAGAGGCTGAGAACCTGGGGCGGGATTACCAGATTTTCGACACCGATGTGCGCGGGTTCTCGATCACCATCTACCCCTCGGGCAACCGGGCCTTCACGCTGGACTACCGGATCGCTGGGCGACAGAGGCGGATGACGATCGGGCGCTGGCCGGAGTGGAACACGGTCGCCGCGCGGGAACGGGCCAAGGAACTGCGACGCGACATTGATGAAGGGATCGATCCTCTCAGCCTGCGCGAGACGTCGCGCGAGGCCCCGCGGGTCAACGACATAATAGCGCGCTATCTGGCTGAACATACCCCGCACCTCGCAGCCCGCAATGCCGCCGACCAGCACACCATCATGCACAAGCTGGTGGCGCCCGACTGGGGCAAGAAGCTGGTTACCGAGATCACCAAGGCCGATGTCGAAAAGCTGCTGACCAAGATCGCTGCAGGCCGGGCTCGCCCCTCGAAGGCCAAACCGAATAACCGGGCCCGCAAGCTGCAGGGGCCGAAGCCCACGCCGGTGCGCGCCAACCGAGTGGGTGAGGTGCTGCGCAAGATGTTCACGCTGGCCATCGGCTGGGGCATGCGACCGGACAATCCGGCCAGCGGGTTCCGCCGTCGGATCGAGAACGAACGCGAACGTTTCCTGACGCCCGAGGAAATCGGGCGGCTGGCCAAGGCGCTGGATGCCGCCAAGGACCAGCGCGCGGCCGGGATCATCCGGCTCTGCATGCTGACCGGCGCGCGGTCGGGCGAGGTGCGACAGGCACGGTTTGAACAGTTCAATCTCGACCTAGGCAGCTGGTCAAAACCGGCGGCGACCACCAAGCAGCGCAAGATCCACCGCATCCCGATTTCGGGCGATGTGGCGGCCATCGTGCGCCAGCGCGCCCTGCTGGTGCCACGCGGCAATCCGTGGCTCTTCCCCGGCGACACGCCCGGCCAGCCGGTCAAGGAAATCCGCCGGTTCTGGATCGGGATCCAGAGCGAGGCGAAACTGCCCGATGTCCGGATCCACGATCTGCGCCACACCTTTGCATCGCTACTGGTCAGCGGCGGGGCCTCGCTGGAAATGATCGGCAAGCTGCTGGGTCACACGCAGATGCAAACGACCCAACGCTATGCGCACCTGATGGACTCGCCGCTGCGCGACGGGGTCAATGCTGTTGCCAGCATCTTCCGGCCCCGGCCCCAGCTGGTGCACGATGCCGATCAGGAACAGAAAAGCGCCTGAACGGCAGGATCGGTGTCAATCACTCCCGTTCTCGCAGCGCCCGCCAAATCGGCGCGACCTTCTTCCGCGTCGTGCTTTCCTCGGGGATTTCACCGTTGGGCGAGTTCTGGGCAAACCAATCCTGCACCTCCGCGATCAGTTCGGCCTGCGTTGCGGGCACACCTTGATCGTTGATGCGGCGAAACAGCATGATGGTCATGCCCTCCCAATCGTAGCGCGGCGCAGAACCCGCTGACCCGGCGGGGCGCCGCAGCAGGTCGCGCTCGTCCTCGAACTTCTGCACCTCCTCGGCCAGCAGCATCAGATCGGTGATCTTGATGACCACGCCATCCGTCGGTTCCGTGATGTATTGCCACTCTGCGCTGCCCTGCGGCCGGATGCGATAGATCCGGCATTCCTCGTCGCTCGGGCCATGACGGCGGAACATCCGCATCATGTCGGCGGCGCTGACCACCACAATGCCCGCCACCGGCTGCTTGCCGCAGATCACCGAAGCGATGCTGGTGACCAGTGTCAGATGGTCGGTTGCGGCCCATCCGGCCAGGTCGGCAGCTGCACAACCCCAACGGGCGGATGTCTCATTCAAGGAATAGAAGGCTCTCGGCGGCAGGCTCATGGGTCGTGCGTCCTTACTTCATTCAGCGACACCCGGGTCAGCACCGGGCATGGCAGGGATCGCGTTGCCGAACAGCAGCTTGCCAGCAGGCCCGCTGTCCAGGAACACGTCTCAAGGTGTCTTCAAACAGCCATGTCTGGAGATCCGGGTGAAAAACACCCCGGTGATCGGAAACACGCACAGGTGGAATCGGCTTGAGCTGACCATAGCCAGCCAATCGCTTTTGAAGCGAATTGTCGTTAACGTCCCTGTCAGGTTCGGTCAGGGATGGAAGATGGACAACAAACGTCTGGGCAAGGCCCTCGACATCATGCGTTTGGCCGAAGAGGCGGCCGCCAGGCCGGGCGGCATCAGCCTGGTCCAGATCGTGGACACCTTCGGCGTGACCCTCCGCACAGCCCAGCGCATGTCACGGGCGCTGGAGGAGGCGTTTCCGATGGTGCAGACCCGCACCGACAAGGAACGGCGCAAGTGGTGGCAACTGCCCGACAGCCGCCTGCTGCACCTGCAGGGCATTCGCGACAGCGAATTGTCAGCGCTGGAAATGGGGATCCGTCGCGCCGAGCGTGATGGTGCAACCACTGAGGTTGCTGCGCTGACCTCCCTGCGCAACCGTTTGCTTGCCACGATGCCCCCGACCTTTGCCCGCCGCGCCGAGGTGGATGCCGAGGCGGTGCTGGAGGCCCGAGGTCATGCCTGCCGTCCTGGGCCCCGCGCGCAGTATTCGGCGCTTGTCCTTGGCGCGATCGACAACGCGCTGAAAGGCCCGTTCACGATGCAGATCGATTATGCCGGTGCGCAGGATGCCGCGCCACGGTCGCGGGCGGTCGAGCCCTACGGCGTTCTCTTCGGCATGCGCGGCTATCTGATCGCCCGCGAGATCGACAACGGCGGCAAGTATCGGCATTTCCGGCTGGACCGGATCAGCCGCGCCAGCCTCCTGCAGGACTCCTTCGTGCGGGATCCCGGCTTTGATCTTGGCAGGCACGCCGCCAAGGCCTTCGGGTCGTTCCATTCCGACGATGAGTACGGACCGGTGGAGTGGCGGTTTGCCCCCGCAGCCGCCGATGTCGCACGGACCTTCGGCTTTCACCCCGATCAGCAGGTTCAGGACGAGGCCGACGGCAGCCTGACCGTTCGGTTCACCGCCGGGGGCTGGCTGGAGATGGCCTGGCACCTCTATCAATGGGGTGATGTGGTCGATGTGATCGCCCCGCCGGAACTGCGCATCCTCGTCGAGGCCCACCGTCGCAGCGATTTCCCTTCACTGCCCTGACACCGGCACGCGCGTCCTGTCCCGCGCCGCCCGGTGTAGCGCAATGATCGCCGTTGAAATCCGAACTGCATCGCTTCCTGCATGGAGCAGCGGGATCGATCTGGTGTTGGCAACCGGAAATGGCGGAATGGCGCTGGACGGCCTTTCCGATTCGCATTCCGATTTTTCGCTCAAATCCCAATGAAACAAGGACCGGAATTGCCCGCCGCGTCCCAATTCCGGTCTCTGCCTAGGTTCCGGTCCTTACCGTCTGCTTCCCTCGCCCCGTCTCCGGCCTCTGCCGGGATCTGGATGGGAGACCGTAATGCAGACCACAGCCCCTGCACCGCAGGACCAACCCCTAAACCTACTGGCTGACTGGATCAGCCGCGAGCAGCTGGCCGGTGAACTCGGCCTTGCATGCGACACCCTCGCCCGCTGGGAGGCCCGCCAGCTCGGCCCGCCCTGCACGAGGATCGGCCGCAAGGTGCTCTACCGGCGCACCTCGGTCCAGGACTGGATCAGCGCGCAGGAACAAACCCGCCCGGCCCGGACACAGCGGGGGCGGAAATGAAACAGCTCCTGTCCCGCCCGCCCGTTGTCCCGACCTCGGCCACCGGCGACTGGATGCACGACCGCCTGACCGAGGCGCGCGGCGTCCTGGCTGATACCACAAAGCATCCGGAATCCTTGGTGATCCTCGCGGCACGTGTCGTTGTCGGCCAGACCGACGATGCACGCGAATGCGGTGATGCGATCGAAATGCTGCGCCTGCTGGACCGGCGCCCCTTGCATGCCATCGCGGCGGCAGTTTTTCCGAAAGGTGGTGCGGCATGAACCGGCGCAGCACACCCGAGGCCGATGCCCAGCGCGCAATCGTGCAGGCCTTGCGCTTCGCCCTGCCCCGCGACGCCATCGTCCATCACTGCGTCAACGAGGTGACCGAGGCCGGGCCCCGCGGTGCAAAGCGTCAGGCGATCCTGGTCGGCATGGGTGTCCATGCCGGGTTTGCCGACCTGATCGTGATCTCCGGCGGCCGCGTGCTGTTCCTTGAGGTCAAAAGCGAAACCGGCCGATTGCGCAAATCGCAGGAGGTCTTCCGCGACACCGTCTGTTCGCAGGGTTTTGGCTGGGCGCTGGTCCGGTCAGTCGACGATGCGCTGGGCGCGCTGGCCGACAATGGCTTCACCAGCCGCGCGCAGCGCCCCATGCGGAGGGCCGCACCATGAGCCATGATGCCACCAACTGGGCGATCCAGCGGCGCGGGCTAAAGCCGACGACCAAGATCGTGCTCTGGCACCTCTGCGACCGCTTCAACCCCGACTTCGGTTGCTTTCCTTCACAGGACCGGCTGGCCCATGATTGCGAGATCAGCCGCTCCACCCTGAACGAACATCTCGACCGGCTGGAGGCGGAACATCTGCTGCGCCGGGTACCGCGCATCGATCCCGTCACCAAGCGCCAGCTGCCGACACGCTACATCCTGGGGTTTGAGGAAGGCTTTGCACCACATGATCCCGAGCCATGTCCGGAAACCGGACACGGGTTTTTACTTTTCGGCCATGATGCTGAAACTGCACCTGAAAAAGGCAGCATCCCTGCTGATCTGCCCGAGCCGTGTCCGGAAATCGCACACGGCAATCCGCAAGAACCCGTGTACGGTTTTTGCCCTGACCCGTGTCCGGAAAATGCCCAAAGCCGTGTCCGGAATCCGGACACCAACCTTGTAAGAGAACCACTACGTAAACCAGTAAAGGAGGAGGAGGACGCAGGCACGCGCGAGGCCGATTTTGATCGGTTCTTCGCTGAACTGCTTACAGCGCTGGGCTTCGCCGCCAACGCCACCCTGCCCGCTTGGTGGCAGGGCTGGCCAGCCAGAACCCACGTTCGCCGTTGGATTGACGATATCGGGTTGTCGCGGAAGCGGATCATCGAGGTCGCCATCGAGACCCGGGCCGATCATCCGAACCCGCCCGATGGCCCCAAAGCCCTCGACCGGTTTATGGAACGTGCCGCCCAGCGCGACTCGCAGACGGCCATCGCAACCGCCAAGGGCCAAAAGGCCAAACGGCGGCGGAAACGCGAAGAAACTCCTCGGCTCAGCGACGACGAGAAGGCGGCGTTCTACGCCAAGATGGTCAACGCGGACGGCTACCTGCCTGTCAGCGCGATCAACAACAGCATTCGTGATTTGATGCTGGTGCGCGGCTTGGTCACGCCCGAACGGCTCCGATTGCGGGGCGTGCGATGACCCTGCAGCGACAAATCTGCCGAACGGGCGGAACGCGAGTGAAACGCGCGCATGGCGTGCAGGCGGCACTGGAATGGGCATTCCGCGTTGAGCAAGCGCAGCTTGAATTGCCGCTGCCAGACGAAATAGCTGAGGAAGGCTTCGGCTTCGGCCTTGAATACGTCCTGCTGCAACGCGCCGCTCTTGGCTGCAAGGTCGACGGTGGCAAGCACAAGATGGGCAGGTGCTCCCATCCGGACGCCGAGGTGATCGCCGCCACAGTCGCAGGCTTGCCCGACAGTCTCGGCGGCATCCGCATGGCGATCCAGTTGGCCGAACTCGCGCGTGCTGGCATGACCCCGGACTGGATGCCCGGCGCCGTGCCACGCTGCGTGCCGGTCGAGACCAAGCGAAACCAGCACGGCGAACGCGCGGCCACCATCGTAGTCGGCACCGAGCGAGTGAAGACGCGCGGCAAGTTGCGGACGGTCGAGGTGCTGGCATGCCCCATCACCTGGCGGCCACATCCGGAGCAGATCGCATCCGCCCGGCGACGCTATGAGGATTGGTGGTTGGCGCTGAGCTGGGTGCGAGACGGGCTGGCAGAGGGCGGGATGCTTAGGGAAGTCGAGATGACGACGGCAATGCCGAAGTCGCAGCCATGGATCAAGCGGTGATGGCGCTTCGTTGTTTTTATTCTGTTCTTGCGTTTAGGGATGCTTAGACGCATGGTGTCAGAAAAATTCCCAGAAGAGGGCGTCCATGACCGAGTTTTCCGAACTGCTGATCAAGGCAGGTTACACTGTGCAAGAAGCCGCAAAGGCGTTGGGCTACTCGGAGGGTCATATATACCGCTTCAAACGGGGGGAAGAGGCACCTAGGGACTCCGTGATGGAGCTCTTACGCATGAAGGTTGCCGCCCGCCGCTCCGGTGATACTGGATCCGGTACATTCACCTTCGTCGACCTCTTCGCCGGAATTGGAGGCCTTCGGAGGGCAATGGAAAGCGCAGATGGCCGGTGCGTATTCACTTCTGAATGGGATAGGTTTGCCCAACAGACCTACTTGGCCAACTACCCGGACAACCGGCCCATCGCCGGTGACATCACCGAGATTAAGGCGGAGGATATTCCCGAGCATGATGTTCTTGTTGCAGGGTTTCCTTGCCAGCCATTCTCGATAGCCGGGGTTTCCAAGAAGAACGCGCTGGGCAGACTGCACGGTTTCCAAGACGAAACCCAAGGAACCCTTTTCTTCGATGTTCTGCGCATCTTGAAGGCTCACCGACCGGCCGCGTTTCTTTTGGAAAATGTTAAGAACCTTAAGAGCCACGACCGTGGTCGGACTTTCGAGGTTATTCGACGCAAGCTTTCCGAAGAACTGGGCTACAGCCTGCACACGATGATCATCGACGCGGCCCACTTTGTCCCGCAACATAGGGAGCGGATCGTAATGGTTGGCTTCAGAGAGAAGACCGCTTTTTCGTGGGACGACCTGCATCTTCCGGCTTATGGCCATCAGAAAATGCGTAACATCTTGCACCCAGCCGACGGCTCCGAGGCACCCGAGGGCCACTATACGCTTGGACCTGACGCGCTTGTGAACGAAAAATTCACTCTCACGGACAAGCTTTGGCAATATTTACAGGACTATGCGGCCAAGCACCGCGCAAAAGGCAATGGCTTCGGATTTGGCCTCGTCAACGGTGACAGCATCTCACGCACGCTGTCGGCGCGCTATTTCAAGGATGGTTCCGAGATCTTGGTCAGTCGAGGGCTTGGAAAGAATCCCCGCCGACTTACTCCGCGCGAGTGTGCACGGTTAATGGGTTACGGAGATGACTTCCGAATCCCGGTTTCGGACACGCAGGCGTACAGGCAGTTCGGCAACTCTGTCGCAGTCCCCGTTTTTGCCGAAGTCGCCCGTATCATGAAGCCGCATATTGAAGCAGTCATAGAGCGGGACAATCGGCAGGTGGCTCTTCGGGTTGGCTGACGTCCACAACAGCGAAACCCGCAGCCGGAATATGGCCGCCATCAAGAGCGGTGACACGAAGCCGGAAATGATGATCCGGCGCGGGCTTCACGCTAGCGGCCTCAGATTTAGGCTGCATGACAGTCAGTTGCCCGGCAAGCCAGATATGGTTCTTCCCCGCCATCACGTTGTGATTTTCGTAAATGGTTGCTTCTGGCACGGCCACGACTGTTCTATGTTTCACTGGCCAAAAACACGGGCCGAGTTCTGGCAAGCTAAGATCGGCGGCACCGTGTTCCGCGATCAAAGGAACCGAGAAGCTCTTGTAGCCCTCGGCTGGCGCATCGGCACAATCTGGGAATGTGCTGTGAAAGGCCCGAAGCGGCAGGAGATCGAAAAGCTGCTGGACCATATGGTTGCTGCCATCCTCGACCCGAGGAACGCACATTTTTGGTTTCAGGGCGGTGGCGGTGACCTCGACAAGGTCATCCTCCATTCAGTGTGATGAACCGAACATCATTGTAAATCTCCTTGGCAGCCGAGTGGATGTCATTGACGCGCCACTGCGAGCGCCGCTTGTTCAAATGCAGTCGCCCTGGACAATATTTTGGCGCAGGGTCCAAGAATAGCGTTCCGTTGTACAGCGCTTCGAAAAGTTGCTCGGCCGAAGTTTCCCGACACCACATGATGCTTTCAGAGAACTTAACATCGTATTTGTACCCGATGCCAAGGAGCGCCGGGTCTTTGCAGTCTTTTTTTACTGCCGGAATATAAACTGCCTCGTTGTGCTTGGCGGTCCAGCAGTTCAGGATCCGCTCGAGGCTCCAGCCAGCAGCCAGCGTGCCAAAATCATCGATCAGGGCCAGATGGACGTCCTGATCAGCGCTGGCCGCAAGCGACTTGCCGCGTTCATGGTTCATGATTTGGAGTGTCAGACCGCTTTTCGGGCAACGGACACCAACCCTATGAATGCCCGTCAGTCGCCAGTTGCCATCATTGTCCTGATAGCCAAACGTAGTCATGAAGTGGGTGAAGTCATCCGAATAGGCACCCATATCTGGCTCAGGTGTAAAGAGCGTGACTTTGTTCTGAGTATGGGTCTTTAGTTCAATTCCCTCGAAGTCCCCATGTGAATTGCTGTTCGGGTTGATGCCGAGCGCATGCTCTAGCGTATATCCGCAGACCTGTGTTCCGTTGAACGGCAAGGTCATTCCCATCGCGTCGAGTCGACAGCCCGGAAGCAACTTACCGACAGCGCCTGCCAGCAATGCCTGAAGTCGTACGTCGGCGGTCTGACGAAGGCGCAGGTGCTTCCAGACACGGGAGCCAGGGGCAGCTGGTAGATTTGAGACCTCATCGCAAAAGGCTGCGCCTGGATCAGCGACCATTACGGCCAGTGCTTCACCACCGCCGCGGCGCCCAAGAACAAGGTAACGGGGAATTTCAGGATGCTTTTTTGTGAACTCCACTGACATTGCAGCGGGCATCGTATTCTCGGAGGTCTGGAATCCGCTGAGCCGGGTTTCCGGATACTGCGCATAAATGATCATCCGAACACCGCGTGCAGCGACCTCACCTCCATCCTGCCGCAGCCAGCTGAAACTCTTGAACACGGCCTCTTGGATTGCCTGCCCTTCAGTCCGTGCGCCCTTCTTTTGACTGGAAGACGAGCCACGAAGTCGGAATTCCAAATCGAACAAGGGATACAGCGGGCGGAAGTCTGACCCAGAGTAGACTTGGTTCTTGTCGTTGTGGTTCTTGCTGAGTGGCTTGATCAACGCTTCACTGACACCATGCGCAGCGAGAACGCCTCTCAGATCCCCAAGGGATTGCGGATAATATTCGAATGACATCGACCACTCCTGTGAAATTCTATTGCTTCACAAGGTAGGTAGGTCACTCCGCAAGGCGCCACAACCCCTTCGCCGGGGCCAAAACCAAGCAAAAATTTCTAACTATATGATTATAATCACTATATTTTTTTTACGTGTGCATTTTTAAGTCCAAAGTCGCTAAGCTTGCTATGCGCTCAACTGCTAAGCCAGCCCAGCACGACCTTGCCGCCCTTTTGCGGCGGACCCTGCCATCGAAGATGGTAGCTCAAAGGAAGTCCTTCATCTGACTTTCGCTTCTGCCCCCCCTTGGCATGGTTCCTCCCCGGCCCCGAATGTATGCGGGGGGGCGCAGCGCAGCATTTCGCTAGCGACAAGCACTTTCACCGGGGAATCCACCTGGAATCCACCTCGCGGGATCCAGGCCCGAAAATCACCTAATATCATTAACTTATGAAATCACGACCTGAGCGTGCTGGATTCTTTTGCGGAATCCAGAGAATCCACCACGCGGAATCCACCCACTTCGGAATCCACCTAGCGGAAGCCAAAGCTTGCAGGAGTTTGGCGTGCCATCTGGAGACGGCATCGGTCGCACGAAGCGCCCGCCAGTCCGAGTCCAAAGCCTTTCCAGATGCTGCGTAGCAGGTCGCCTTGATCGTGCTTGGACAAGAGCTCGGACAGGTCCATGTTGGTCTTGGTCATCGGGGTCTCCGTGTGATGCGTGTTTGAAGCGTCGAAACTCCACCTCGTTCATACACCTCGATGGCCACCTCGCCCTACACCACGTCCGTGGACGCTACCCGGCCACCCCCCTTGGCAGTGGCAGGGCATTATCGAGGCGCAGGGCCGCGGCGCTGAGTGTAGTTGTCTGTATTTCTGTGAGTTTCGTCATGGCGGCCACCATGCTCGAGACGCGCAAGTTGCCTCCCTGCTACAACCAATCAAATGGATGAATTATGCGCCGACCTGCCACTCCGGCAAGGTCAAGCTCCACTGATCGATGCGAGACGCGCAGTTGCCTTTCGCCTGAGCTATGCGCTTCACGCATGACAGGAAGACCGCTTCGCTGCATTGCAGCAGGCCGAGTAAGCGACTAACTTGGTACCGTACGGAATTGCCAAAATCAGGAGGCCCTATGGCCACGCTTCTCCTCAAAACACCGTCGTTTGTTCACAAAAGCAGCGGCGCACTCAGAGGTCTGGTGAACTTTGTTGCACTGTGCCGTGCCGCGGTTGAAGCTTCGAAGGCGATAGAGAGTCGGCGTAAACCTGCTGCTAATGTGCTTGTAAGACTCGGTATAGCACCAGATTCTTTTGCAGATTACACCGCCTGAGATCAGGCGGACCTATTCGCAGGGGCGGCCAGATAACAACGCGAGCTCACAGCTCATAGTCAAAACGGCATGCCCGCTTCTTCGCCCTCCGACGCTCCTGTGCCGACAAATCAACCCTACCATGACAGGGCGGGAATTGCTTGCCGATCCTGGGGCGCCGCGGGCAACATGCCCGATAACAACACCGTTGAACGCACCATCTGTCCCGTTGTCCTGAACCGTTAGAACGCCCTCTTCGCCGGACATGACGCCGGAGCCGACAACTGGGCCGTCATCGCGTCGCTGATCGAGACCTACAAAATGAAGGGCGTCGATCACCACGCATGGCTGTCACCAACGCTCACCGCCATCGCCCAAGGGAACAAGCAGAGCCAGATCGACAACATGCTCTCGTGGAAATACACTGTCACGGTCTAATCGGGCTTGCACTTACTGCCGCCTTGCCGCCGCGCTCGAAGATGCCTGCGGCACTCTCCAGCAGCGGCCGTTTCCGTTGATGGATCATCGTCGGATGCACGCCATACGCGGGGCCATGTCCGACATGGTGCGCTCTCCCGTCACGGCCTCCAACGCTACCCGCGCAAAAAAGGCTGCATCGTGGTTCCTGCGCTTCAACATGTCCTGTTCTCCTCATGCTTGACCCGCAGACGTAGGATCGTAGCTTCCGTCACTGTCGAGATTTCGGGGAGGCGCTCAGAATTTCGAAGCTGCATTATTATTAATTTGGCCGGAAGCGAGTTTTCACGGGATCATGCAGCCAGGCCCTCCTCCCACGAAAAACCTGCTTGGCCAAAATGTCCAAAGGACGCAGTCTTACGAAAGCACGGGCGAGTCAAACCCAGCCGGTCAATTATCCGGCGCGGACGCATCAGTTCCGGAAGATTGACGCCGCACTCCCGGTAAAGATCGGCCGGGAAAACGCCACGTTCAACATTGAATGAGATCTCGATAGGTTCAGCCACTCCGATTGCATATGCGACACGAACTTCGCAGTCCTGCGCCCATCCTCGGGCAACAACATCCTTGGCCAGCTGACGCGCCGCGTAGGCTCCTGATCGATCAACTTTCGTTGCATCTTTTCCTGAAAATGCCCCGCCGCCATGACGGGCGTAACCCCCATAAGTATCCACGATAATCTTGCGCCCAGTCAGCCCGGCGTCAGACTGTGGCCCGCCGACATGAAATGTGCCGGCCGGGTTGAGGTGGAATACTGTTTCATCTGTAATCCAACCGCCAAGAGCCGGACGAGCAATTTCCTCGCGCAGCATTTCGCGCAAATCCTCGATTGCGAGGTCCGGTGAGTGCTGGGAAGAAATAACGACGTGGGAGACATGCTGCGGGCGTCCGCCCTTGTAACGTACAGTCACCTGAGACTTGGCATCCGGTCCAAGAAGCATTCCGACAGGAGTTCTGCGTAGAGCGTGGTGTTGACGCATAAGTTGGTGTGAAAGTTGAATCGGAAGGGGCATGTATTCAGGCGTATCGGTACAGGCAAAACCGAACATGATGCCTTGATCGCCTGCACCCGTGTCGTCCTGGCTTACACCACTGCTGATTTCGGGTGACTGGTGACTTATCTGCCTTACAATGCGGATGCGGTCAGTATCGACTCCCCACCGCCCATCTGTATGGCCAATATCCCGCAGGACATCGCGGGCAACCGCTTCGAAGTCAAACTCCGCAAGGGTGGTTAACTCACCTATAAGGCAAAGGAGATCACCCTTGATCGCCGTTTCCATCGCAACGCGCGAGCCAGGGTCTTGGGCCAGACAAGTATCCAAAATGGCATCTGATATCTGGTCACAAATCTTGTCCGGATGTCCGGCGGACACACTTTCGGATGTGAAAAGACCGCTATGGATCTGCATTTGCGCCCCGCCCCCTGTCAATGGTCAAGCTCTGCAGTGCCGCTCATTCGTAAAACACCGATCTCGTCGCGTATCCATAAATCACATCCACCTTCTTTTTCCCGGCCCTCTGCAAACACTGTTTCGCCGGTAAAAACGGGTTGAACCCCCCGAAAGCTGAATCGACGGATCTTGGGACCAGCGTTGGCTTTGCAGGCCTCCAGCATCAATGTCGCAAGCAACTGACCCTGCACGATCACACCGGCGTAGCCTTCCACGCCGGTCGCATAGGCGCGGTCGTAATGAATGCGGTGCGCATTGAAGGTGACAGCCGAATAGCGGAACACCATAGTTTCATCCGGTCGATGACAAACCGTCCAGGCCGGTGTCTTTGGGGCCTGCTTGCTGGCGGGCGCAGCCGAGTTGGCGGGCGGGTGGTCCCTGTAAACCAGGGTCTGGTTTTCTTCCAGCAAAAGTGTTCCGCCGCTCTCGTACCGGTTTGCAACCTTTACGAAAACCAATGCGCCGCTTTCGCCCTGCTTCAATGAAATATCCGCGATTTCTGCGGTCTTGGTCACGTCCTTCCCGATCAGCAAAGGCGCGTGAAACTGAATGTCACTGGCCGCCCACATGCGGCGTGGCAATTCTACGGGCGGCAAAAATCTTCCCCGCTTGGGGTGGCCATCAACATCGATCCGCGATTGATCAACCGTTGGTCCGAAATACAGCCACTGCGACAGCAGTGGTGCCTCACTGCCGGGGACGCAGGGACCCGACTGGTCGAGCAATGCCTGCAAGCCTTCAACCGGCCAGGCATCTACGAAGGCATCTCGTCTTTCGGTGCGCCCCAGCCAAGGCATCAGATTGTCGATATCCATTGGTGCATCTCCCTCATCTACGCCTGATGCTTGACATATTCGTTGTTGTTATTGCAACTACTAAATTCGTTGCCTATGATGCGACGATAGGCAGGCGATTGCAGAGGAGTACGAAATGACCATCATCAACATAAAGACCGAGATCACAGGCAATATTTGGAAGATCGAAGCACAGGTTGGCCAGAAACTTGCCGAGGGCGATACGATCATGATTCTCGAGTCGATGAAGATGGAGATCCCCGTTTCCGCGACCGAAGATGGCGTTCTCGTCGAAATCCTTGCTGAGGAAGGCGCAACAGTCACCGAAGGCACTGTCGTTGCCCGCATCGAGGCGTGACATGAAAAAGCTCCTTGTTGCCAACCGGGGCGAGATCGCGCGTCGTATCTTCCGCTCTGCCCGCGATCTTGGAATTGCCACCGTGGCCGTCTATTCCGAAGCCGACGCGAACGCAGCGCATGTCGCCGACGCGGAAGAAGCACTGGCCATCGGCCCTGCTGCCGCGCGTGAAAGCTATCTGGACGTGTCCAAGGTGCTGGATGCAGCTCGGCAATCCGGCGCAGATGCAATTCACCCCGGGTACGGTTTTCTTGCAGAGAACGCCGATTTCGCCGAGGCCGTCATTGCTGCCGGACTTACTTGGGTGGGTCCGACGCCAGAGTCCATCCGCGCGATGGGTGACAAGCAGCGCGCCCGGGATCTGGCCAAGGCGGCCGGTGTCCCGATCGTGCCGGGTTCCGGCCGGTTCCTTCCAGGTGAAACCGAAGGCGTTGAAGCTGCCGGAGCCGAGGTTGGCTATCCCCTCCTTGTCAAGGCTGCGGCGGGTGGCGGCGGCATCGGCATGCGAAGGGTGGATGATCCGGCAAAGCTGCTGGAAACCGTGGCTGCAACGCAATCAATGGCGGGCAAGGCGTTTGGTGACGGCTCGGTGTTTCTGGAGCGATTTGTGCCAAAAGCCCGGCATATCGAAATTCAGGTCTTTGGCTTTGGTGCTGCCGGTGCTGTTCATCTTTACGAACGCGACTGCTCGCTGCAACGGCGCTTTCAAAAGGTTATAGAGGAAAGCCCTGCCCCCGGATTGCCGGATTCTGTGCGTGCGCGCATGACGGCAGCAGCGGTCGCCCTGTGCCGTCACACCGCCTACAGCGGGGCTGGCACTATAGAATTCATCGTGGATGCCGCAAGTTTCGAATTCTTCTTTCTAGAGATGAACACACGGATCCAGGTCGAACATCCGGTGACCGAAATGGTGACGGGGCAAGATCTGGTCTCGATGCAGTTGCGCTTTGCATCCGGGGCACTGCACGGCGTGCCGCAAGCCGACATCGGTTGTCAGGGCCACGCTGTAGAGTGCCGACTCTATGCAGAAAACCCAGCCAAGCATTTTATGCCATCCCCCGGCACCCTATCGGTCTTCAGTCTTCCCGCTGATATTCCAGGTTTGCGCATCGACAGCGGGTATCGTCAAGGTGACAGCGTCACGCCATTTTACGACCCCATGATTGCGAAGATAATTGTACATGGGGCGACCCGCCATGAAGCCCGGACCAACGCCGCAAAAGCGTTGCGTGAGATGTCGGTGCAGGGGTTGCAAACCAACCGCACCTTCCTGATCGCCTGTCTGGAAAATGAAAGCTTTGTCACGGGTGACGTGTACACAAGTTTCATCGACGAGCACAGAATTGACCTGCTGAGTGCGGCAGAAGAGGAGATCGCATCGTGACAACCCAATCTTCAATCGCTGATAAACTCTGGACTCCACAACAAGGGACGATGGGCCTGTTGCGACAAATAGCACTCGTGCTAGTCGGAACAGCGGTGATTGCACTGTCGGCCCGCATTCAGGTGCCAATGTGGCCTGTGCCAATGACCCTACAAACCTTGGCCGTTTTGTTGATTGCGCTCAGTTTTGGTGCGCGCTTGGCCGCTGCCACGCTGGTCGCTTACCTGCTACAGGGCGCTGTTGGCATGCCGGTCTTCGCGGGCGGCGGCGGCATTGCCTTTCTCATCAGTCCCACGGCAGGTTATCTGTTCGGGTTCCTCGCTGCCGCTGTAATTGTGGGCATTCTTGCTGACCGTGACTGGCACCGCAGTGCTCTTGGCACGCTGGCCGCCGTGGGTGTTGGAACCATTCTCATCTACACGCTCGGTGTCGGGTGGCTGGCCGTTCATGTGGGCCTGACACAAGCAATTTCGCTTGGCCTCATTCCCTTCGTCGCCGGAGACTTGGTCAAGATCGCTATTGCAGTGATGATCTTACCGCAGGTCTGGTCACTGGTGGAAAAGGTGAGGTGAGCATCGGCAGAAGCGCCTTAGTAAACCTGATTGGTGCATCATAGGCCACCCAGTGGCCTGCCCCTTTGATGAGCGCGACGGGGCAGGCAGGATCACATCGACGCAAGATATTGATGCGGTACTCAAGGTCGGAGTTTAAGATGGCGTCGCTGGTCCCCCAGATGGCACCAAGCGGCATCTTTAGGTCAGCCAGAGTATCGCGCAAGATTGGCTGGTTCGACCAAGGTCGGCTGTTGAGGCGCGCTAGTTGTGCATTGGCAGCCTGCAGACGGATGGTTTTTACAGTGATCTTTCCAGTCAACATCAGGACACGCAGATTGTGTGCATGAGCCGCAGCCTGATCAGCCTCGGAAAGCCCTCGCCAGCTTTGCAGCGAAAGACGCAGAGAGGTTGGCAGGCCAAAACCACTCGCCCCCACAAGGATCAATCGACGCACACGATCTTTGGCAAGTGCCGCGATGCGCGCGGCCACAAGCCCGCCAAAGGAAAAGCCAACCAGATGAAACGGCTGATGTCCGATCAGGCGTTCAATTCCCTGGATCAGCGCCCAGGCCAATGGGTCGATGTTGTCTTTCAGGCCGACCCGATCAGAGCCGCCAAAGCCAGGCATGTCAGGTACCAACACGTGATGATGCCGGGCAAGCGTGCCCATATTGCGGACCCAGTGGGTCCACGATCCGGCACCCCCATGCAAAAGAACGACGGGCTCGCCTGTACCCCCTGTTCGCCAGACCATTGACCCGCCGCAATGCGGCGTCCGGCTAATCGCAAGCTCAGGCAACGGTGTTGGGTCCCGCGTTCTTCACAAACTGCTTGCGGATCATCGGCAACAGGCCGCCTTCGTTCAGAAGTGCCACTTCGGTCGGTGAATGAGCTTGTAGACGCAGGGGGAACCGCAAACCGCCGGTCTCCACCGCCAGCAAGGCACCAGGTGAAAGACCGCCCCTTGGAATATCGATGGTCAGCACCTCGTCGCCCGACACCCCCAGATCGCGTCGGCTCGTGCCATCGACAAAGGTCAGAGGCAGCACGCCCATACCAATCAGATTGGACCGGTGGATGCGCTCAAAGCTTTCCGCCAACACGGCGACCACACCCAACAGCCGCAGTCCTTTGGCCGCCCAGTCGCGTGACGAGCCAGCGCCATAGTTGCGGCCCGCCATAATGACCAAGCCGGTGCCGGATTCTGCGTGGCGCTGAGCAACGTCCCAGACGCTTGCGACGTCAGACCCCAAGCGCGCAAAATTTCCGCGTTGACCGCCCATAAATTCGTTCTCCAGCAGCGGGTTGTCGAACATGCCCCGCGCACAGACCTCCGGGATGCCGCGCCGCAGACCATAGTTGCCAAGCTTTTGCACCGAAGTGCCACGCTCGGTTAGCCACCGTCCGGCTGGACTGTCGGGCCGGATCGCCGCATTGGGCGAGATGTGGTCCGTGGTGATCCCATCCTTCAGGGACAAGAGCGCGCGCAGGCCGTCCAGCTTTGCGCCAGCTTCAAACGCAGGGGGCAGCATGGCAAAGGCAGAAGGCTGAATGAACAGGCTACCCGGGTCCCAGGGAAATCGATCTCCGTCCGGTGCCGTCAGGCTTTCCCAGGCATCGGTCGTCTCCATGCCGGTGTCATACGAATGCCGGAACGTGGTTGCAGTGACGTGGCCATCCACAAGCGCTGCCACCTCGGCCGGATCAGGCCAAAGGTCGCGCAGATAGACCGGCACCCCCTGCGGCGAATGCCCCAGCGGGCTTTCGGCAAGGTTGATCGATACATTTCCCGCCAGCGCCGCCGCAATGACCAAGGGTGGCGATGCAAGATAGGCAGCCTTGATCGCCGGATGGATGCGCCCCTCGAAGTTGCGATTGCCCGACAGAACGGCAACCGTTGCCAATCCCTCGCCGTCGATCCGCCTTGCCATTTCAGGCAAAAGCGGCCCGGAATTGCCGTTGCAGGTCGTGCAGCCATAGCCGACGGTCTGAAAGCCCAGAGCATCAAGAAACGGTGTCAGACCAGCTGAATCAAGATAATCCGTCACAACGCGCGACCCCGGGGCAAGCGATGTCTTTACCCAAGGTGCCGGGGTCAAGCCCTGCCTGACCGCGTTCCGCGCAAGGAGACCGGCAGTGATCATCAGGGCGGGATTGGCCGTATTGGTGCAGCTGGTGATGGCTGCAATGGCCACGGCACCGTGGCCGCTGTCCGGCCCGGCAGTGCCTGCGATGTCAAGTTTGAGCATGCGCTTATCAAACGATGCGGGCACTTGTGCAAGCGTCACGCGCTGCTCGGGACGCTCGGGCCCAGCCATGCAGGGCTCTACCGTCGAGAGGTCAAACACATAGTCGGAGCTGTAGACCGGCTGACCATTCGCCCAAAGACCTTGGGCCTTGGCATAGGCCTCGATGCGGGCCAGATGCGGCTCCTCCCGCCCCGTCATGCGCAGATAGTCAATCGTTGCTTCATCGATGGGAAAGAACGTGCAGGTCGCGCCGTATTCAGGCGACATATTGGCAATCGTCGCCCGATCTGCAAGCGGAAGCTGTGTCACCCCTTCGCCATGAAATTCGACAAAGGAGCCGACGACGCCCAAGCTGCGCAGCATCTGTGTGACATGAAGCACCAAGTCGGTCGAGGTCGTGCCCGGACGCATGTCTCCGATCAGCCGCACCCCGACAACCCTTGGCGGCGAAAGCTCCAGCGGCAGTCCCAGCATGGCAGCCTCGGCCTCGATCCCTCCAACGCCCCAGCCCAGCACACCAAGCGCATTGACCATGGTTGTATGGCTGTCAGTGCCGATCATGGTATCGGGACGGGCCACACCGGCGCAGACCCGCACAACCGGACTAAGCCATTCCAGATTGACCTGATGCATGATCCCCCGGCCCGGAGGGATGACACGAAAGTTGTCAAAGGCGGTCTGGCACCATTTGATAAAGGCAAAACGCTCGCGGTTGCGGTCCATTTCGGTCTGACGGTTCAGCGACAGCGCGGCTGCGGTGCCGCTGAACTGGACCGCAAGGGAATGGTCGACCACAAAATCGACCGGGATCACCGGATCGAGGCTGCGGGGATCCCCGCCTTCTGCCGCAATGGCATCGCGGATTGACGCCAGATCGGTCATCAGGGCCACACCCAGAAAATCTTGAAGCAACGCGCGACCCGGAGCAAAACTGATGCCCTGGGCGGGCCCTTCGCCCCGAAGCGCCGCAATTTCCGCCCGCGCCTGCGAGAGCGGCAAACGCCACAGAATGTCTTCGGCCAGAACTTTCAACGATCTGGGCAGCGCTGACAGTGGCCCAACATCCGGTTCTGCCGCAGTCAGGCTGAGGTAAGTCAGATTGGTGCCGGCCAGCGGCCTGAGATACCGGGGGTTCGCGCAATCTACCATCTTTTTCACCCTCGCGTCACAGTGGCCAACATTCGCTGCGCCATTTCTGCGTGCAGACGCTCGACCATGCGCCCCTCCAGACGCACGACGCCAAGGCTCTGGTTTTCTGGCAGGTCGAACAGATGCGCGATGCGTTCGGCCCAGGCCAGTTCATCCGGGCCCGGCGAAAACACCTGGTTGCAAGGCTCGATTTGGCGGGGATGAATGAGGGTTTTGCCGTCGAACCCCATCTCCCTGCCCTGCCGACATTCGGCCTCAAAGCCCGCGGCATCCTCCAGATCGTTGAAAACGCCATCAATGATGTCCAGCCCGCTGCTGCGCGCGGCAATTAGACAAGTGGCAAGCCAGGGCTGAAACGCCCTGCGACCCGGCAAGAGCGTGGCGCGCGTCTCTTTGGCCAGATCATTGGTGCCCATCACCATGGCGGCAAATCCGGGCACCTCGGCCCGTGCCGAAGCGATTTCGGCGGCGGCCAGAATGGCCTGCGGCGTTTCCATCATGGCCCAGATCGCCATCGAACGCCCTGCCCCAAGTCCGGCCTGCACGGCCACAACATCGGCACGCGATGAGACCTTGGGCACCAGAACGGCGTCTGCCTGTGTTCCGACGAAGGCTGCAAGATCTTCCTTGCCCCATGGCGTATCAAGCCCGTTGACTCGCACGACCACCTCGCGCGTGCCAAAGCCCCCTTCGGCGACGGCACGCAGAACGCTGTCACGCGCCTTTGCCTTTTCATCAGGTGCGACCGAGTCCTCCAAATCAAGGATCACCACATCCGCAGGCAAACTCCGCGCTTTCTCCAAAGCGCGAGGGTTGGAACCGGGCATGTAGAGGGCGCTGCGACGTGGGCGGAATGGCATCAGGAATCCTTTCAGACAAGAAGAAGAATGAGCACGGCCAGCACGGCAAGAAACACCGTCTCGCCCACCACAACGGCAAGGTTCACGGGCCCCAGGGCAAACATCGCCTGAAGCGAGGTCTTGATGCCCAGCGCTGCAATTGCCGCGACCAGAAACCAACGTGACGTGTCGACCATGAATGTTGCGACACCCGTCGGGATCAGGCCAAAGCTGTTGGCAAACAGGATCGCGACGAAAGCCACCGTAAACAAAGGCCAAGGCACAGAGCTGCCGTCAGCGCGTCCACTGCGGGTTGCAAGAACCGCCAGCAGCACCACAACCACTGGAAGCATGGCGACCCTCAGAAGTTTCACATAGGTTGCGATGTCGCCGGTTTCGTCGGAGACCGCATAGCCAGCACCGACGACCTGTGCGACATCATGTATGGTCGCCCCAAGCAGAACGCCGACCTGTTCGGTGTCAAATCCCAGTGCCGTGAAAATCATCGGATAGAGGATCATGGCAATGGTGGACAGTGATGTCACAGCGATTACAGTGAACAGCGTGTTTTGCTCGTGATCAGGGTCTTTGGGCAAAACCGCAGAAATGGCGAGGGCTGCCGATGCGCCGCAGATGGCCACTGCCCCCCCTGTCAGCACGCCGAATGTCCATCGCCGCCCCAACAGCCGGGCAATCAGCAGGCCAAACCCGATGGTTGCCACGAGGCAGATCAGGACCAGTGCGATCGGGCCAGCACCAAGGCTGGAAATCTGGGTAAAGGTGATACGCGCGCCCAGCAACGCAATGCCCCAGCGCAGCAGTTTCTTGGCGGTAAAGTCGATGCCAGGCATGCATTTCTCGTCCGCAGACAGAAAGTGAAGCGCCATGCCCAACAGCAGTGCAAACAGCATGACCGGTGCGCCATAATGGTCGGCTAAAAAAGTGGCAGCAGCGGCGACGGTAAACGCAACGGCAACCCCCGGCGCAAGGCGGGGCAGCGCCAAACGCAGTGGTTGCAGGCGTGGATGGTCAATGATCGTCGTCACGACGTTTCCTCTCTTTAAGGACCGCAGTAGTGCCATTCGCGTTCTCGTGCAGCCTTTCGGCAAATGCGTTGCCCAGCAGGCCACGTGTCAGCTGATAGGCAGCCACGATGGCGGCATCCGCGCCCACGGCGCGGGCGGTAAGAACCATCTCAGCCGATCCCCCGGTTGCAAGTCCCAGCACAAGGGTCACCGGCTCTGCTCCCGCCAAAATTGCAAGGCCGACCGCGAGACCAGCCATAAGCGCCGCGTGAACCAGCATCAGCGCCGCCCCGGCGGTCAAGGCACGCGGCAGGCGACGCACTGTCTCGCGCTTCAGGCGCGCTCCGAGACTGAGGCCGAGCGCGACCTGTGCAACAGCAAGCAGACCTTGCGGTTCCGAGGCTGCGACCAGTCCCGCACCCGAAAGCACCGCAACGCTTGCCATCGGACCTAGAAACCAAGCCGAGGGAAGACCCAGACGCGACCCACCCCAGCCAGCCAAAAGCGCGCAAGCCAGTCCGACAGCCAAGGAGACGGTCCACGCGCCTTGATCGGGGTCGGCCGAAAGCCTGGCCCCGCCGTCCAGCGCAAAAATCAGTGGCGGCAGCAAGAAGACCACCAGCATCACGCGCATGGCGTGAAAGGTCGCCACCGCCCCCACATCGGCCCCGTGTTTGCCCGACAAATCCGCCATTTCCGAAATCCCGGCTGGGATCATCGAGAAGTGCGCTGTTACCCTGTCTACCGCGCCCAGACGCGACAACGGACCCGTCAGCAGCATGCCGATGGCGATGGAAATGCATGCACCGATGGGGATCACCACCAGATGCCAGCCAATGCGCTGCGCAATGTCGGCACTGACCGTCAGGCCGACCGAGGTGCCCACCACCAGTTGGGCAAGCCGGTAGGCAGGCCGCGGAACAAAGACAGGTGCAATGGCCAGAGTGTAAATCGCCGTTGCAATCGCAGCCCCGACCAGCCAGGCAAGAGGCAGATCAGCAAGATGTGCCAGAGCACCGCCCGCCGCCGCGACTGTGACGGCGAGAAACAAGTTTCCGAGACCTTTCATGTCAGTCACTTTGCCGCACGGCGACCCAGCATGGGTGAGACCAGAACCAGGACCGCAAGTGCGATCAGCACAGCCGTAATAGGTTGGCTCAGGACGGTCAGGAAGTTGTCGTTTGCAGTGATCATTGCCCGTCGCAGGTTTGCTTCCAACATGTCGCCCAGCACTAGCGCCAGCACGATGGGTGCCGGGTGGATATCGCACCGCCGCAAAACGTAGCCGATCACGCCAAAAATGGCGGTGACCATCATCTCGAAAGTGTGGTTAGCAGCAGCATAGGAACCAAGCATAGAAACGGAGGCTACGATTGTTGCGATGATCGGTCGAGGAATCCGCGTGATCTGGACCCACAGCCGAGCTCCGAAAAGGCCCACCACAACCATGATCGGCAGACCAACGAACAGGGCGACAAAGATCGAGTAAGGAATTTCTGGGTTATTGGTAAACAGTAGCGGACCCGGCTGCAAACCCTGGATCGTCAACCCCCCTATCAGCACTGCGGCACTGGCCGAGCCTGGGATTCCCAGCGACAGCAGAGGTGCAAGAGCACCCGACACCGCGGCGTTGTTAGCCGACTCTGACGCCACGATTCCTTCTGGATTTCCGGTTCCGAACGTATCTTTCGTCGGGGACAGGTTCTTTGCGACCCCATAGCTGATCAAAGACGCGATCGACGCCCCGGCACCTGGCACCACACCGACGAAGTATCCGATAAGGGACGAGCGCACGACAGTGGCCTTGTAGGGGGCCAATGCCCGGAACGACGCCGAGGCCGAGGGTGTATGCTTGATCGGCATGATCTTCTGGTTTGCAGTCTCCAGCATTACAAAGACTTCAGACAGAGCGAACAGTCCAATCAGCGCAGGCAGAAACGGAATTCCGTCAATTAGCAGATAATCGACAACAAATCGTTCTGAGCCCCGGATCGGATCAATCCCGATGGTAACTACGACCAGCCCAAACATCAGACCGATGACGGCCTTGAGCGTCGACCCAGCGCTGAGCACGCCAATCAGCGACAGACCGACGACTGCAAGTGCGAAATACTCTGCTGGACCGAATGCCAGCGCCGCCGAAGCCATCAGCTGAGCCGATAATACGAGAAGCAGACCACTGATTAGGGCACCCGCACCGGAGGCCATGATCGACAGGTTTAGTGCTTTACCTGACTCGCCCCTTTGGCTCATGGGGAAGCCATCAAAGGCAGTGACAGCCGCCGCTGGTTGACCAGGAGCATTGACAAGAATTGCCGGAATCCCTGCGGAGTAGTCTGCGGCCATATAGATCGTGACCATCATGACGATTGCCGGAATGGGTTCCATCCCGAAGGTAAACGGGATCAGCAAAGCCATGCCAATGGAAGATGTCAGCCCGGGCATCGCGCCGACGAAGTAGCCGACGAGCACGCCGGAAACCAACGCGAGCAGGACCTTGATCGTAAAGACAAGGCCTAGCGCCTGAATGAAATTCTCAATCATGGTGCGTTCCAATCATGGCAAAGGGGTGCCCAGAAGCATCTCGAAGACACCCTTGGCCAAAAGGAGGACGACAGCAGTTGTGACAACAAGAGAAAGAGGTCGGCGAATTCCGGCAACCACGCCAAAGATCGGCACCCAAATCACGGCGACGATGTAGTAGCCGAACGCTTCCACGGCGAATGGAAAGGCAACAATTAGAACCATGCCGATGCCAAGCCAGACCGGTCGCTGGAAAACCACATCGCCGCGTGCCCCCCTGCTCGAAACTGTGAGCCCGATCTGGATCGCCGATAGCAAAATCAGCAACGAGCCGGTGATCATCGGAAAGGTTCCCGGATCAAAGGCTGCATTGCTTGTTGGCAGTCTTAGCGCCCCGACAACAAACCACAGCCCCAAGACAAGCAAGGTGCCGCAGACAAGCCCATCGAACAGCGCCGCGGGTATCCTTATTTCGTCCTCCGCTACGTCCGGTGACGCGCCGGGATCATCCGGGCCGGATGGTATGGACGCCGGCTTTACGCCGGCGCCTTTCTTGTCAAAAAGACCCATGGTGCTACTGCCCTTGTCCAAGCCGGGTAAGCCAAGTTTTCGTCGCCTCTTCCTGCGCCTTCACGAAATCAGTGAACTGCGCCGGTGGCATATAACCTGGGACAAGGTCAGCTTCGGAAATGTAGGCCTGCAGTTCTGGTGTCTGCAGCACCTCGTCCACCACCGCGCACAGCGCCTCCTGCGCCTCGACCGGTGTGTTTTCCGGCACGATGATGCCACGGAACTGCTGCCAGCGCGTATCAACCTCAAATCCGGCTTCGGCATAGGTCGGCACGTCCGGCATGATCGAAGACCGGGTATCAGACATGATGCCGATGACCTTCATCGTTCCGGCTTCTACATGCTGCTTGACCAGCCCGATATAGGAAATGGCCACGGTGTTGTGCCCGCCAAGCGTGGCGGTCGTCGCATCACCGACACTGTTGTAAGGCACCCAGTTGATGGTGCCTTTTTCCAGTTCTGCCGCCTCGTCAAACATCAGCCACGCGACATGGCCGCCTGAAGCCTCCCCGAAGCCCGCAACAGAAACTGATCCCGGCGCGGCTTTGGCCTGCTCCACCAGATCATCAAGCGAGTCAATTCCGCTATCGGCACGCACAGCAAGAAGATAAGGCTCCAGCACCAGGTTGCAGGCCCATTCCACAGAGTCGATGTTGAACTGGCCCGACTGCTGGAACATTCCCAGATGCGACGCGGTCACAGATCCGATGGTCAACCCGTCAGGCTGCGCCCGTGAAAGCTGCGCCATCTGACGCGCGCCACTGCCTCCGGAGCGGTTTTCGACGATGACGTTGACGTTCAGTGATTTCTGCAGTTGTTCCGCGAGCCGACGCGCCATCACATCTGTCGCGCCGCCCGGCTCAACATGCAGCACATACCGGATGTCGCCCCCCGGGTAAGCCTGAGCTGTTGCAGATACCGGTAGCGCAAGGCTCAACAGAGCGGTTGCGAACGCTGTTTTGCAATTCTTCATAATGTCTCCTCCCTTTGGTCGTGCGGCAGATCGTTGTTGCATTAACGACAACCGCATGGCAAAGACTAGGTAAGCGTAGTCGCTTAAGCAACTACTATTTTTCTTTAGTGTTTCCAGACCTCAAGCAGCCAATCCAACCCGTCAGGTTCCCGAAACACAAGGAAATTCCCGGAAGACTGGAATGAACGGAGCAAAAAATGACAACGATTCGGAAGATCACTTTGCGGCGCCTATTGGTGCCGTTGATCCGCCCTTACCGCCTGTCCTATCGAACCTTCGAGTCGTTTGAGCCGTTTCTCGTCGAAGTCGAAGCCTCCGACGGCACATCTGCATTCGCTGATGCCCACATCTCGCCAGGATCCAGCAGCGAGACGCGCGAGGATGGCTGGGCCTTTCTCGACCGACACATCCGCGAAGCCATCGGAAAGACGCCAGATGAAGCCATCGCGAGCACCCTTGCCGCGTTTGAGGACAGCAAGGTTGCCTCAACCGCGCTGGTGACCGCGCTTGAAAGTTTACTTGATGATCCGCTTTTGCAGATTTCTGAAAGTGCCTCGCTCCCTTTGCTAACTCCGATCAACGAGACCGAGCCTGCGAAGATCGAGAAAGAAATTGAAACCTGGCTGGCACAGGGGTTTCGGACCTTTAAGGTTAAGGTCGGCAAGGATGTTCAGGCTGATCTGTCCCGCGTGCAATGCATTCAAGCCGCAAGCAAGGGACTGGCCACACTTCGTCTAGATGCAAACCGTGCCTACAGCCAGGATCAGGGCGTGCGTTTTGCCGCCGCTTTGGACCCTACCGGTATCGAACTCTTTGAACAGCCCTGCGATTCAGAGGACTGGGATGCAAATGCCGCCGTGGCCGCTGCATCGACCGTTCCCCTGATGCTGGACGAGCCGATCTGCACCCTGCGCGATATCGAGCGCGCTGGAACGATCCCTGGCGTTGGATACTGCAAACTGAAGCTGAAGCGCTTCGGGGGACTTGGACGCCTGAAAGAAGGTCTCGACGCGGTTCGCCGCAACGGAATGGAACCCGTCTTGGGCGACGGGCTCGGGTCCGAAGTTCATGCCTGGATGGAAGCCTGCGTCGCCCGAACCACCATCCGCAACGCCGGGGAGTTCAACGGCTTCATCAAAGCCAAAGACCGGCTCTTCGAGACCCCGCTTCCCTTTGCCAACGGCGTGATCGAGCTTGAAGCAGGATACCGGCCCCGGCTTGACCGCGCAAAGCTGGACCAGATGACCGCCGAGCGGGTCGACTACACACATCAAGGGAGAAACTGATGGCACATGAAGACATTCTTGCAGCACTGGATAAGCGCCGCGCGGACGCATCTGCGATGGGCGGGGAAAAAAAGCTGACCCAGCGCCGTGAGCAGGGCCAGTTGAACGCAGAAGAGCGTCTGAATGCGCTGGTCGACGAGGGCAGCTTTTTCGAAATGGGCCTGTTGGGCGCTTCAAGCTATTCAAACGCCGAAGCCGGAAAAACGCCGCGCGATGGCAAGATAACGGGCTTTGGTCGCATTGATGGCCGTGATGTCGGCGTCGTGGTGAACGATTTTACGGTCAAGGGTGCGTCGACCGGATCAACTAATTCGAAAAAGATCGGCTACATCCGCCGCACCGTGACCGAGCGCGGAATGCCGTTTGTGCATATTGGCGAATCCACTGGCGCACGCCTGCCTGATGCGATGGGGTCAAAGGGCATGGGCACCATGCTGGGGAATGACACCAGCCAGTTCCGCCGTATGCGCGACACACCCTGGGCCGCGGCAGCACTTGGCACCTCGTTCGGCTCCTCGGCCTGGCTGTGCTGCTGTTCTGACTTTGCGGTGATGCGCAAGGGTTCGATCATGTCGGTGTCCAGCCCCCGCCTCGTGTCTATGGCGATCGGGGAAAAGGTCGATCTCGAGGAACTCGGCGGCTGGCGTCTGCATGCCGAACAGACCGGCCTGATCGATCATTTTGTCGACACGGATGAAGAGGCAATGGCCGCGATCCGTCGCTTCCTGTCTTACATGCCCTCACATAATGGCGAACTGCCGCCTGTTGCAGCGGCTCCCGAAGGGTCGGGTGACAATCAGGAGCGTATTCTGGACATCGTTCCGGAAAAGCGCACCCAGGTCTATTCGATGAAAAAGGTCATGGACGTGATCTTTGATACAGACAGCATTTTTGAGTTCAAGGCCCGCTTCGGTCGCTCGGCTGTGGTAGCGCTTGCCCGGCTTGACGGCAAGGTTGTCGGGGTCATTGCGAACAATCCCCAGGTCGGGGGCGGCGCGCTGTCTGCCGAGGCTTGCCGCAAGATCATCGATTTCACGGTGCTGTGCGACAGTTTCAACATCCCCATCGTTCGGTTGATGGACACGCCCGGCTTTGTGGTGGGGACAGATGCTGAACGGCGCGGTGCGCCCGGCCACATCATGAACTTCATGAATGCCACCTGCATGACTACGGTTCCACAAGTCACCGTCATTTGCCGCAAGGCCTATGGCCGCGCCTATGTTGCCATGGGTGGTGGCGCGCATAACGATGCCATCGTTGCATGGCCGATGGCCGAGGTCTCTTTCATGGACCCGGTCTTTGCGACGACGATTGTTCACAACCTCAAGGCGGGCGACGAGGGCTTCGAGGCTGCACTGGCCGACATTCAGAAGGATCTGGAAATCTGGGATATGGCGACAATCTTTTCGGCCCATGACGTCATCAAGCCACAAGAGACACGCGCCTATCTGATCCGCATGCTCGACGTGCAGCAGCGACGGCGCACTGGCGGCATCGGCCAGCACCTGATGCGCACATGGCCCACGAGCTATTGAGGTGATACCCATGAACACCCAGTCAATCAGCGCAGCAGAGATCATCGCCCGGGCCCGTGCAGAGGGTCGGCAGGCACTTGACGAAGCCACCGGAAAGACATTGCTTTCACATTTCGGAGTCCGTACGCCACGCTCTGTCGTGGTGACGTCAGCAGAAGAAGGCAGGCAGCGGGCAGCCGGTCTGATCGCCCCCTTTGTCGTCAAGGTCGTCTCGGCCGAGATTTTGCACAAATCGGATGCAGGGGGCGTGACCCTGCATCTGGCCGATGGCGCTGCCGTGGCAGACGCGATCAATGCCATGTCGCAAAAGCCGGGAATTGCCACCGCAAAGGTGGACGGATGGCTTGTCGAGGAAATGATTCCGCCGGGACGCGAAGTCGTCATCGGCGGTTTTCGTGACCCGCAGTTTGGCCCCATGATCATGGTTGGGCTCGGCGGTATCTTTGTCGAAGTGCTCAAGGACGTGTCTTTCCGCATTTGCCCCATCGACCGCACGCAGGCGCAGGAGATGCTATCTGAGTTGAAAGGGCGCTCGCTGCTGCAGGGTGCGCGCGGCGAGGCGGCGGTGAACGAAGGCGCATTGCTGGACGCAATGGTGGCAATCGGCGGCGCGAAGGGGCTGTTGACGACACTGGCCGACGACATTGCTGAACTGGACCTCAATCCTGTCATCGTGTCGGCCAAAGGTGCCGTCGCGGCAGATGCACGGTTCATTCTTTCGGACGCAAAACTCGCTGCGTCTGCTCAAAACGCACGCGATCCGTTGCTTGAATTCCTGCCACTGTTCGAGCCGAAGACCATCGCTGTTCTGGGCGCGTCGACCAAGGATGTCGCAATCGCGAACACGTTTATCCGGCGGCTCAAGGATTTTGGCTATAGCGGCCAGATCTATCCGATCCATCCATCAGCCACGGAAATCGAAGGGCTGACAGCCTATCCGACAATTTCCGAAGCCCCGGAGCCGGTGGATTATGCCTACATCGCCATCGGGGCGACGCGGATTCCGGACGTGATCGCCAATGCCGCGGGGCGACTGAAAATCGCCCAGGTCATCTCATCGGGTTTCGGCGAGATGGAGGAAGGGCGCGCACTGCAGGAAGATCTGGTGCGCAAGGCCGCTGCCGCGGATGTGCGCGTGCTGGGCCCAAATTGTCTGGGCACCTATTCGCCCCGTGGCGGTCTGACCTTTCCGGTGGGCGCACCGCGCGATGTAGGCCACATCGGCATTGTCTCGCAGTCCGGCGGTCTGTCGACTGACATCATCAAACGTGGTCAGTGGCGTGGCCTGCGCTTCTCAGGGCTTGTCACGATCGGCAATAGTGCTGACGTGACGCCCCATGAACTGGTGAACTACTACTTTGCTGATCCCCAAACCAAAGCGGTGGGCCTTTACATTGAAGATGTGCGTGAAGGCCGGGCGTTTTTCGACCTGTTGCGCAACCATCCAGCTCCAAAACCGGTCGTGATCCTGAAAGGCGGGCGCAGCGCGTTGGGCCGTGCAGCGGCTGCGTCGCACACAGGGGCTCTTGCTGGCGATGATCGGGCCTGGGATGCACTGGCGGCACAGTTGCCCGTGGCCTTGGTGACGACCGTCGATGAATTCATCGATGCCCTTCTGGTGCTGCAATCGTTTGAATTGCGCCCCGACAAACCGACGCGTGATGTCGTTCTTTTCGGGAATGGCGGAGGATCAAGTGTTCTGGGGACCGATGTGTTTGCTGCGAACGGCCTGACAGTCGCGCCCTTCTCGGCAGACGTTCTGGCTCCGCTCGAAGCGATGGGCCTGCCGCCCGGAACCAGCGTCCTGAACCCGATAGACACACCCGTTCGGACGCTTCAGGAAAAGGACGGCTGGATCGCCGGTGAAATCCTAGATCACGTTCTCGCGGGCGCCGCGCCTGATGCGGTGGCGATGCACCTCAATCTCGCGGCTTTTGTTGGCAGGGGAAGTGTCGATCCGATTGCCAATCTGTTTGCGGTCATTGAAGACAGGTTGCGCAAATTCCCGGGGGTCGCCCATTTCGCATTGGCACTGCGAGCAGACGGTTCGCCCGAGTTGGAAGAAAAGCGGCGGATCTACCGGGAAAAGGCGCGGGTTCTTGGCATCCCGGTCTTTGACGAGATACCCGCCATGGCAGGAGCGCTTGCCATCGTCGCCCATCTTGAGAAGCGGCTTGCCAGTCGGATGACATGATCTGGAGCGGGGGCGGGGGCTGACCCCAAACCGCCCCCGCGTTACGCCAGACCGGTTTTTTTCTTGAAGCTTTCAGCCTGCTCCTCGGTAAAACAAGCCAGCCGAAGATCGCGTAGATAGGGACCGAAAGCATCGTCGATTTGGTCCCCAAACCGCGCAAATATTTCTGCCATGTAGAAATCATGACGGATCAGAGACTCTGCCATCGTCACGATTGGGCCGTTTCGGGTGTGAACGGCGACAACTTCCTTCTGGATCGTTGCCGTAACCATTTCATTGTGATCGGTGGCAATGGTGAAAAGATTGTCAGTCTTGCCCATCCGCACCCCATTGCCTTCGTGGATGTAAACCTTGCAGGCAGGACCGAACCTGAACTCCTCGGCGTCCGGACCAAACAACACGATGAGCATCTCGACACCTCGGTTACCGGCGCGTTGAAGTGCAGGTTTGTGTCGGAAAAGAATGTCAGATGCGGCTTTGACCATCAGACTGTGCTCGGTCCCATCAATCAAAGCGTCGATCTTGGCGTGCACCTGATCTTCGCCTGACAGGGTCCAGACATACTGATCGTCCACCGTCCAAACCATCGCTGCCAATCTAGCAGACACGCGATCACAAATAGCACTGGTTCGCCGCGTCAACTCGTTCAATATTTGATCCGGCGGGGCCGCCACATAGCGCGCTGGTGCTTCGCTTACGGGCAACACGACACCACGCTGTGCCAAGCTTTCCAGAGCGTTATAGGTATTGGGACGTGGAACGCCGGCATTCTTGGAAACCTCGTAAGCAGTCGCGGGGCTTTGTCGCAGCAGCTGAATGTAAACTTTTGCTTCATAATCAGTGAAGCCCAGCGCCCGAAGGTCCGATAAGACCTCAGCTGCAACCACACCCAAAGTTGCTATGTTTCCACTCATTATCTTCGATCCCGTTCGACCTGAATAGCTTCGGCTATCATAGTTGGAAGGTCGACAGCAGGCAACTCATAGCTCCAAAGTAGCGAGACTACCTTACATGCAAACGCGGCCTGACCTGCCGCTGAAGTTTTCTCGCGATGATGTACAGCGTACAGTGGCTGCTGAACTTGATCGTTTAATGTACGAAATTGGCAGGGAGCCTTGCGACGCCCTGCCCTTGAGATAAAATCAATCCCGTATCAGTTGGTCTTGGCCTCTTCAAAGATTGCGATAGCTTCGTTGGCCCATTCTTCGCCGCCCACTACGCCATAGAGTGATGGCCAGATGCCGCGCGCCGCATCACTCCATTTTTCTTCGTCCTTGGGTGCGCCCGAAAGAGTCATTCCGTTCTCGGAAAGGAATTTCATGGCCTCTTCGGTCTGCGCCGCATTCGCAGCGCGACCTGCCACGACCGCCTCTTGGCCGGCCCGAGAAACGGCGTCCTGCAGATCGGCAGGCAGCGACTGGTAGAACTGCTCGCTGATCAGCAGCGGCCCGGTCCAGATCATGTAGTGAATTTCAGTGATGTAGCTCTGGATCTCGTAAAACTTAGACGTCTGGGCCGTGGTATAGGGATTTTCCTGACCGTCGATGACCCGCTGCTGAAGCGCTGTGAAGACCTCGCCCCAGCCCATCGGCACCGGCTCGATGCCCCATGCCTGAAAGGTCTTGATCACGATTTCATTCGGAGACACCCGGATTTTCAGACCTTTTAGATCTTCAAGCGTTTCGACAGGCCGGACCGAGTTGGTCATGACGCGGAAGCCTTTTTCAAGGATTCCGAGAAAGCGGATACCCGCCTCTTCCGTGGTGCGCTCGTTGATTGCAGGGAGGATCGCATCCAGCCCGGCATGTGCCTCTTCACTGTTCGTAAACAGGTAGGGCAAGAGGAAAACACCAACAGACGGAGAAACGGGATGGACATTGGCCATCGCCGGGATCTGTGCCTGAATGGTGTTGTTGCGCACAGCGCGAACGACTTCCTCTTCGCTGCCAAGCTGGTTGGACGGGAAGATCTGCACCGCGACCCGCCCGCCGGAATACTCCGCGACCTTTTCCGCAAATGTCATTGCGGTGATGTGTGTCGGATTGGATTCGTTGTCGCCATGCGACAAACGGATTGTAAAGTCTTGCGCCAGCACAGACGTCGCAAGCGACCCCAGTGTCAGGGCAAGTGCACCAGCCTTGATGAACATAGTTACCTCCTCCTCTATAACCGAACATAGCCAAACAGCGAGGGCAGCCAGAGCGTGACGGCGGGCACGAAAGCCACAAGCAGCATCACCGCGCTTTCAGCAATGACGAACGGCAAGGCACCTTTGGACACGTCTTCAAGCCGCGCCTTCGCTATCTCCCCTGCCACAAAAAGATTCACCCCGAGCGGTGGTGTTTGATAACCGACCTCGCAAGCGATCACGAACATCACGCCGAACTGGATCGGATGCAGACCAGCTTCCATCGCGACCGGCAGCAGCAGGGGCGTTAGGATCACAATCTGCGTTATGGTCTCCATCCACATACCGATGAACAAAAGCAGCAGTGCGATGAGCAGAATCATCAATGTGCCGTTCGCGATGTTTTCTACCAGAAAGGCAGACACATCCTGCGGAATCTGGTGGATGGCCATCAGACGACCAAAAACAAGTCCCGTGGACAGGATAATCAGCACGGTGCCCGAGATCTTTGCGGTCTGTAGGAGACATTCGTAGAAGCCACGCCAGGTCAGCGCCCGGTTGATGGCGACGCCGACGAATATGGCATAGAGGGCCCCGGCAACCGATGCTTCGGTGACGGTAAAGGTACCGGTGTAGATCCCGCCGAGGATCACAACCGGTGCAAAAAGCGCCCAGCGCGCCTTGGCCAGTGCGGCCCGGATTTCCTGACCGCGGTTTCCCTGTATTTTTGCCGAACCAAATCCATTGCGCTTGCAGATGAACTTCGAAGTTCCATACAGCACGATGGCAAGCAGGATACCTGGGATGATGCCTGCAACGAACAGCCCTGTGATCGAGGTTTCCGCCGTGATGCCGTAAATGATCATCGGGATGGAGGGCGGAATGACAACCCCCAGCCCGCCCGCACTTGCCGTAAGACCGCCGGCAAATCCCTTGCTGTAGCCGTCACGCATCATTGCCGGAATCATGATCGACCCGATAGCGGCAGTTGTCGCAGGCCCCGATCCGGTGATCGCCGCAAACAGTGAACAAGCAAGAATGGTGACCGTGCCGAGGCCCCCAGGCGCATCGCCCACGATGCTTCGGGACAGGGCAACTAGATCATGAGTCAGCCGCCCCCGCTCCATCAGCGTGCCAGCCAGAATGAACATCGGGATCGCGATCAGGGTGAAAGAATCGATGGCGCTGAACGCGTTTTGGGCCAGATATTCGAGCGGCAGTCCTGCAGCCAGCAATGCGGCCAGTGCCGCCATTCCAAGCGCCCCGGCGACGGGCATCCCGATCAAGATCGAACCGACAAATGCGATGAGAATGATGAGGCTAGGGCTCATTTCAGATCACATCTCCGCCTGTGCGTCGGTCATATCCAGCTCTCCGCGCGCGCGGCGGCGGATATTCACCAAAATACGAACAGAGAGAATGAAGAACGCGACAGGTATGATCGCAAAGGCCCAGATCAGGTTAATGCCCGTTGTCGGAAGGCGGTACGGGTACTGCCAGAGCGACATTGAATAAATGCAGGCACCGTAGATCACGACGGCGTTGAAACCGATCCAGCAAAGATCTGCGATTCCCAGGACGACAAGCTGCAATCTGTGAGGCAAAAAAGTGATGTGCAGCGCGACCCGGATGTGCTTGTCTTCAATAGACGCCACCAGAACGCTGGCATATACCGCCCAGACAAACACGATCCGGATCACCTCTTCAAGCCAGGTGATCGAGGTTCCAAAGCCAAAACGCAGGACAACCTGCGCGGTCATCATGACCATCAGAATTGTCAGGAGGACAGCCGCAATTGCGGTTTCCACACCAAATTTTGGAAAATCTCTCTCCATCAGCTTCGCCTCCCCCAAGGCTGGCCTGCGCCCTCCCTGCTCCGTCATTGAGTTTGTAACCGATTACATTCACTGTCAAGACATGGGGACGGATTCGGTGAAATTAGGGCAAGGTGCATAAACCTGCTGTCGCGTTATCCGTGCAGAAGATATAGTTCAAAGGGCCGATCAGACGCAGGGGTTGAGGTTCGCGATGGATAACGAACCAAGTGAAGAGCGGCGATCCACAAGGCTACGAAAGGGATCGGGCTCAATAGGGATCCGCGATGTTGCCGAAAGAGCTGGGGTTTCGACAGCGACCGTTTCACGGGCTTTCAACGCGCCCAAATCGGTCAGCGAAACCATCCGGCGCAAGGTTACCGAGGCGGCTAATGCCCTTGCCTATATCCCGCACAACGCAGCGCGGGCGCTGTCTTCGCAACGGTCTCGCAACATTGGCATCGTGATACCCACGATCCAGAATTCGATTTTCGCAACGCAGGTTGAAAGTCTGCAGCAGCGGGCCGCCGGCCTTGGTTACAACCTGCTTGTGGCACTGGCAGGTTTCAACCGCGACATCGAAGCGGAGAAAATCCAGCAACTTGTCCGGACCGGCGTCGACGGCATCATGCTGATCGGAGCCGATCATCGCGCCGAAGTTTACCGGCTGCTGCAATCGCGCGACATTGCCTACGTAAACACAAGTGTTTTTAACGCGACTTCCCCACATCCCAATGTCGGTTTCAACAATGCCGAGGCGATGTCGCGGATCGCGAAATACCTGATCAGCATTGGTCACCTGAAGATCTGTGTCATCAGCGGCGACGTCGTAGAAAGCGACCGTGCGCGACTGCGGCTAGAAGGCATCAGAAACGCCATGAAAAGCGCTGGCCTTCCGCTGCCAGATGAGCAGATCCGGATCTGCGCCTACGAAATGTCGGCCTCCCGCCAGGCCTGCCGGGACCTGCTGAACCGGACGCCCGATGCCACGGCGATCATGTGCCACAATGACGTGCAGGCCTTCGGTGCTTTGCTGGAACTCCAGTCCCTGGGGCTGCGCGTGCCCGAAGATATCTCTGTAACGGGCTTCGATGATCTGGAATGGGCGCGCCATCTCTCCCCTGCCCTAACAACGGTCCGTGTGCCTTGGGGCAAAATGGCTGAACTCGCAGCCGAGGTTCTGGTCGCGCAGTTGAACGGCAGCGAGTTTCCCCAAGCCACATTGCTGGACTTCGATCTGGTTGTAAGGGATTCGACGGCACCGCCACGGCCGCGACCCTAAGCAGATCAGACCGGACCAACATCCGATCTTTGCAGAATCCCGCGCGGCGCGATCGGCTGGCCATTGATCAGCTCAACCAGAGCCCGATCGGCTGCGTTCACCATCCACCATTCTGGGCAAAGGTCTGCTTCAAGGATGGCCAGTGCAACAGCACGCGGATCGCTGGCGTCCGATATGTCGGCGAGGATCTCGTGCCGGGTTTCTACGGCCGCTTCTGCCAAAGCCGCCAGCATCTCCACCTCTGCTGTGGTTGCCGCTGCGGCCCACAAAATATGCTCTCTTGGCCAACGGCGCAGTGCAGACATCGCCTGAATGCCACCCCGAAGGCTGCTGTCCACTGTAAGCCTGCGCGCAATCCAAAGGGATGTGCCGGTCAGTTCCGCAAGCTCTGCGAAACTATCAGTGGCCGGAAACAGCAACCCATTCAACCGCCCCTCCGCCACTGCTTTCCGCGCCGCGCCAACAGAGTCTGTAAACGCTGTCTCAGAAAGGTGCCCGATTTTGTTTGGAACCACCTTCACCTGCCTGCCGAGTTGCGCATGCAATTGTCTCATTCGGGTGCTCTTCTCTGGCTGTGTGATTCCTTCGGCTATGAAGACGTCGATCTCTTCACGCGATGGGGCAGAATCAGAACACCCGTGGCGGGCCACATTGATTGCACCACAGGCATTGGCGATACGGCAGCTTTCCTCCAGCGATTGGCCGGTCAGCCAGCCAGAGGCAAAGCCGGCCATGAAACTGTCGCCTGCCCCGGCGGTGTTCATCACCTCGATCCGGAAACCCGCAACTACAACGCCTGCGTCAACGCTGTCCGGAACCGGTCCGTCAAATGCAACGCAACCGACTGGACCACGCTTCAACACGACCGTCGCATCCGAAACGGCCCGGATACGCCGCACCGCTTCCAGACTGTCGGTGGAACCACCGGCAATGGCGATCTCTTCCTCGGTTCCGACGATCAGGTCGAACTGCGGCAGAAACTCGACAAACGACTCAGTGACAACGGACGACTCGACAAAGGCCGCTTCGCCGGAGCCATGCCCCACCAACCCCCACAAGGCCGGA
Organism: Pseudotabrizicola algicola; assembly: GCF_010915705.1. GTDB lineage: Bacteria > Pseudomonadota > Alphaproteobacteria > Rhodobacterales > Rhodobacteraceae > Pseudotabrizicola > Pseudotabrizicola algicola. The sequence goes on along the minus strand of NZ_JAAIKE010000014.1, from coordinate 6,384 downwards.
CGATAGTCGACATCAAGCACAGTCGCGCAGCCCGCCTCGCGCGCAAGCTGCAAGGCCCGACGGCACGTGCCGCGCAAAGAGTCGCTGGCAAAAAAAGAGCCGTTGATCAGCACGGCGCGGGCATCGCGAAACATTTCGCGGTCAAGATCTTCAGCCGTCAGGTTCAGATAGGCCCCACCGTTGGTGAACAAATCGCGCGGAAAGGTTTCGCGGTCGCGGACACCCAGAATGCACAGCGGCGTTGGCGCAACAGGATCTACAATGACCCCTTTTGTGGCAACGCCGTTGCGCTCCATAGTCTCACGCACAAGCCGACCCATGTGATCATCGCCCAGCCGAAGGACCATTGCTGCGTTGAGGCCAAGCCGAGCGACGCCGACACAGATGTTCAGCGCACTTCCTCCGACATAGGCAGAAAATGAAACCGCATCCTCAAGCCTGCCACCAAGCTGATCGGCATAGAGGTCAGCGATGCCCCGCCCGATGCAGATCAGATCAGTGCCTCTGCTTCCGGGCGGTGTGAGGTCCCGGCCGAACGTTTTCATCGTGACAGTCATCGCTAAACTCCTCCGAAGCAGGGCGTTGAAGATCTATCACTTGCGTAACCGGTTACATTTTGCAAGATCTAGGATTATAGAAATTGTAGATGGTTTCGAGGATGATGAAGGTCCGAACAGCAATTCACGCGGCGATCTGGTCAACGGACCCAAAGCCCGAGGTGCTGGGCCGGACTCTGCGCGGCGCGGCTTCGGCAGGCTTTGACTGTGTGGCGCTGCCATTGCGCGACCCCGCGAGGATCATACCGTCGCAAGTCGCCGCCGCGTTCCAAGCAGCAGGGCTCGGCGCAATCGGGACAGCCGGCGTCCCGCCGCATTCAGACCCGGGCTCGCCCGATGCCGACGCGCGCGCGCGTGGCAGAGATCATCTGGAACTGGCCGTCGCTCTGGCCCGTGACTGCGGAATGACCCAAATCAATGGCATACTCTATGGGCCGCTTGGCCGCGCAGCCGGTCCGGTGTCGGACGACACAATCCAGCGCAGCGCAGACACACTGCATCATGTGGCCGAGATTGCCGAAACATCTGGTATCCGGCTGTGCATTGAACTTGTGAACCGATATGAAACCGCACTGCTGAACACCGTTGAAAGCGGCCTGACCTATCTGGCAGATGCCGGTCACGCTAACCTGCATCTTCACCTTGATACATTTCACATGTCGATCGAGGAGGCAGACGTACCATCCGCGGTGCTGCGCGCTTTGCCGCGCCTAGGGTATTTCGAGCTGGATCAAAGCCATCGCGGGCGGCTCGATCAAGGGTCGCTTGACCTTGCAGCCATGTCTGCGCCGCTGGTCGCTGCCGGTTATGATGGTCTTGTCGGGGTCGAAGCTTTTGCGCGTAGCCGGCTGGCAGATGACCACGCAAATGCACTGGCGATCTGGCGCAATCATTTTGATGATGCCGACGGTTTCGCGTGTAACGCGATGGACATGATCCGCAACATCTTTGGGCGAAGGCCTGTAGCATAATACGCCACACACTCAGCTTGATTGGGAGGATCGACATGCATGAGATCAAACGCCAGCTTGCCATGGTGACCGGAGCGGCCGGCACCTTGGGACAGGCAATCACACGGCAGCTTGTTGCTGACGGCCACCGTGTCATCGCAACTGACCTGCGGGCAGAGATGATGGACAGCCTTGTTGAAGATACCGGCGGTCATGTGGTTGCCGTCGGGATTGATGTGTCTGATTCCGAAGCTGTTGAAGCAGTTTACAAAGACCTTCTGGTCCGCGAAGGGCCCGTAAGCATCCTGGTCAACAATGCGGGCATCCTGTCCAACAACAAGGCCGTTGAAACCACGCCCGAAGAATGGCGACGCGTGATGTCGGTTAATCTCGACGGCGCGTTTTACCTGTCCCGGCAAGTGCTGGGCGGGATGAAAGACAACGGTTGGGGTCGCATCGTCAACATCTGCTCTCTCGGAATTAAGACAGGGGGCCTAACGGCAGGCACGGCCTATGCCGCGTCAAAGGGTGGCCTTGGCGTTCTGACCTTCTCGCTGGCCCGCGAGTCTGCAGCCTTCGGCGTGACCGTGAACGGCATTGCTCCCGGCTATGTGCTGACGCCGATGGTGACCGAGCAGCTGACGCAGGCGCAACGGGACAAGCTTCTGACGGAAATTCCGGTCGGCCGGTTTTGCAGAGCTGAAGAGGTCGCCCATCTTGTCGCCTATCTTGCCGGTCCCCACAGCGGTTTCATCACCGGCGAGATTGTTGACATGAACGGTGGATTACACATGGACTGATGGCGCAAACGCCATCCACAAAAGGATAATCGTATGCCGTTGCAAAGTCTCGCGCCAATGCTTTGTGCTGCTCGCGAACGCGGCTATGCCGTCGCGCAGTTCAATGTCGACACGATCGAGATTGCCCAGGCGGTCCTGATCGCGGCGCAGGATATGCGGTCCCCGGTCATCCTTGCCATCGGTCAGGGCGTGGACCGGGTTGGCCGAATGGAAGCCGTTGCGGCCGGGATTCTTCAACTGGCCCGGCACGTAACAGTGCCGGTCTGTCTGCACCTTGATCACTCCGAAAGCCTCCCCCAGATTGACCGGGCGCTTGCGCTCGGGTTTACGGGCATCATGATCGATGCTTCTTCGCATCCTATGATCGACAACATTTCGGCGACACGCATGGTTATGGATCTGTGTCGCCAGATTGGTGCCGGTGTGGAAGCAGAGCTTGGCCGGATCGCAGGGGTCGAAGATGGTCTTAGCGTCGGTGAGAATCAGGTTTTTTCTGTCTCATTCGACACCGTGCAGCAGTACGTTGCCGCTGTCAGACCCGATGCGCTTGCTGTCGCGGTGGGAACTGCACACGGGTTCTACAAAGCGGCTCCGAAGATCGACTTCAAGCTAATTGCCAAACTTCGGGCCGCGAATATGCCGCCTCTGGTTTTGCATGGCGGGTCGGGACTTGCGGATGACGTGCTGCGGCAGGCAGTCGAAATCGGCATTTCCAAGATGAACTTCGCAACCGAACTGCGCCACGCCTATGTAGAAGCGACCCGCCTGGCCGCCACCAGCGGGGCCTCGATCTTCGACGTCCTCAGAAGCGGTGCAGATGCAGCGGCGGACGTTGCGCGTTCAAAACTGACACTGGTCGGCTCAAGCGGGCAGTGCTGATCTGCCCAATCCGCCGCGATTTCAAGCAGCACCGGCGGCATGATGGTGTTCAGGTGCTGATCGACAATCTAGATCGCCAAGAAGATGGAAACATCGGCAGGCTCCCTCACGGCTAGGCGCATAGCGTGTATACCACAGCGACTTGAACACCATGTTCGCGTTGACCGCGTTGCGCTGAGCAACCTAGACAACCGACATGGCCGACGCAGTCGTCTGCAGGCAGATCGACCGCTTCTCCTCATTCGTCCGAGGCCCCCTGACGTTGCCACCACATTCTATCCAGCGTCACCGAGACTCGGAGCCAGAGTGAACACCCAAAGTGTGGTCTGTCCCTCTGTATATTACCTCCGGCCCTCAATTATGAGGGCCGGAGCCGAGAGCATTGCGACGGTCAGAATTGCATGCTGTAGGAGACCCCAACGCCCACTGAACGCGTCGTTCCATAGACAGCGTCGCCGACCCGCAGATTTCCCGTCACACTTGACCCGTTCTCAAAGTCATGGGTGTAGTCAACGGTCGCAAAACCGCGGGTGCGGTTTGGGCTGAAGGTGCCACCAATGTCGAAAGTCGCCAGCCCGGGAATGTCGGATGTCCCGGTCAGGCGAGGGCGTTCCGGGTTCAGTTCCTGGTCGACGCCCACTCCGATCGCCAGTCGCCCACGCTCGCTCACGTCAAACGCTCCCGTCACGCCCAACGTCGCCACGGTCCGACTGCTGCGCATCTCGTCATAGCTGGCGTTGAAGCTGGCACCCGTTTCGGCATAGGCCTCGCGGCGGGTGTCATAATGCGCGATGCCAATCTGCGATGTGATCAGCCAATCACCGTGCTCAAGCCCGTGTCCTATGCTGGCCTTTACGGCCCGGGTTTCGACTGTTGACGAGCCCGTCGCCAAAAGCACATCCGTCAGCAGTCGGCCGCGGGCGATTTCACCCTCGGATGTCATATAGCCGATTGCACCGCTGAACTGCAGGCCCGTGCGCGCGGCACCACCTGCGCTGTACTGACCCCACAGGGCTGCGCCCAGATCCGTATCCATGTCGAAGGCGTTGTTTTTCAGGCTGGTGCCGCTCAGGCTGAGGGTTGCGCCCAGTGTGACTGTGTCACTGATCCCGCGCCCGAAGCTGATCGCGCCAACCGAAGAATTGCGCGCGCCAACCGTCGTCGGGTTGCGCCCGGTGTGCTGGATATTGGTCTGAGCAGACATGACCATCTGACCGGATTGCACAAAAGCCTGCTGCTCCATGGTCTGACCCAGCGCAAACTGCTGTTCGGCTTGTGCGACGGCACTGTCATTGCCAAGGATCGGGACAGAGGCGGTGAGGTTGGCAATGTCTTCCATGGTGCCGTCGTCGCCCGCCTCGCGCCAGATGAAAGCTCTGCTTGTTCCCATATCATAGTGATCTTCTCCGTAGCTTGCACTCTCCCCCACCACGATGGACCCGTCGGCACTTACGCCGTTGGCAATGCTGTAGGATGCTCCGGTCAATCCACCAAGGTTCTGCATGCCCACGCCTTCCACCCACCGGAATGCCCAGCCTGATGCGCCATCGTCGGAATATCCCACCACGACAGAGCCATCGGCATTCACAGCCGTGGCGTCGCTGTAGCTTCCGCCTTCAAACGTGCCGAGGTCTTCCATCTGGGGGTTGCTGGAAACTCCGGCAGTGCCATTCGCGATCCAGCGAAAGGCATGCGTTGAATCATCGGCCGTGGCAGCGGAACCCACAACGATGGAACCATCCGGGGTCACCGCATTCGCGCGACTGCGGACATACCCACCGAGGCTTCCCAAAGACTGCATCCCGCTGCCTTCGACCCAGCGAAATGCGACCCACCACCCGGTGTAGTAATGCCCCACGATGACGGTACCGTCAGAATTGACGCCGAAGGCTTCGCTGTGGGTTCCGGTGATAAGGCTTTCCATCGACGTTTCGGTCCAGCGATAAGCAAGCTGGAGATCCGAAACGGTGCTGTATCCAACAACGACAGATCCATCCGGACTGACAGCATTCGCCGTGGTGTTTCCGCCGGCAAGAGTGCCAATGTCTGACATTCCCACACCGTCAACCCATCGAAATGCGCGATTTCCGCTGGTACCCACCACGACAGTACCATCCGCATTGACACCTCTTGCCGTGGTGTAGTCGTCGTAGAGCACTCCAAGGTTTTGCATACCGCCACTTTGGGTCCAGCGGAACGGGCGCATGCCGTCATTGGTGTTGGCGCTGCCGATCACAACAGTCCCGTCAGCACTGACGCCCGATGCCGCGCTGCGGGTTCCGGTGTCCAACGTGCCAAGATCACAGATTTCATATGCCTCTGTCCCGACCGGTGCCGCGCTATCGCACTCGAGGACTTGTGCAAAGGCGGTTGCTCCCATGCAGGAGAGCGTAACAGCCGCGCCAAGGCTCATGCCGACGGTCTGCACCATGCGACCTCTTTGCAGATGAAGCATGCTCATACCGTCTCCCATTCCTGATCCACGAAAATAGTTAATTTTCTGCATTAACTTCCAGTGCGGACCTGCGGAGGCCAAGTCGACGATTGATGTCAGACTGAATGTTTCTGAGGCAAAAGGGGAACAGTCTCGCAAGGCGATGTGCGGAGCGCCGAGGGGTTTCAGCCAATCGTTGCGCTGGGCATTGCCAATAGCCGGATGAAGGATTTCTACGACCTCTGGGCGCTGCCGAAGGCAGTCGGGATTGACATGAAGGATCTCGCCGATGCGATCCTGGGAACCTTTGAGCGCAGAAATACATTGGTTCCGGCGACCTGCCCAGTCGGCTTGTCGGCAGAGTTCACAGCTGACCCGGACAAGATGACCCAGTGACGTGCCTATTCCGACGGGACCGCGCTGGACGGCAAATCTTTCGCCGAAGTCACGACGGACATTTGGACATTGCTGGAACCAGCCTGCAAACCGGCGTGATGACACCCTCTTCCAAGGGGGCCTCATCAAACGTTGAGGTGGCGTTGAGGTAAAACGCGCAAGCGAAAGCCCGACGTTTCCGCCGGGTTACAAGTATTTGATATGATGTAATTTTTTGGTTGCGGGGACAGGATTTGAACCTGTGACCTTCAGGTTATGAGCCTGACGAGCTACCGGGCTGCTCCACCCCGCGCCATTCCCGAGGGCGATTAATTTCGATCGGGTTTTTGTTATCGTATTGAGAGTTTTGTCTCTTATTAGGTTTGGCG
>NZ_JAAIKE010000013.1 GCF_010915705.1 Pseudotabrizicola algicola | reverse complement strand
TCAAAACCTATTGAAGTCCATAATGAAATTGAAATCGCAAAGCAGAAACCCGCGCCACTTCCGGAGGTACCTTGCGGAAATCATGTGAAAACCACGCAGTGAAATCGTGAAGGAAAAGCGACAGTGGTTCTTGCCCGGTCCGATCGAGGAGGAGCCCGTCGATCTGCCGCCCGAGCCACGTGCAGAACCCCGCGAGACCGCGGTTCTCTACGGATGGCAGAGGGCCGAGGCGGGCTGCGCAGCACGGCTCGCCCGCGTCGCGGGTCGTCTCGGTGCGCTGGACGAGCGGCTGAAGCGCGGGCCGGAGGGCTGGCGGCACAGGCTCGCCTTGATCGAGGCGGCTGACCTTAGCTGGTTCGTAGGCGATCGCATCGGGTCGGATCGGCTGGCGCTCTGGATTTCCATGCGCCTGTCTGGAGTTCAAGACGACACTGCCGCGATGGCACGTGCTGGATGGGCGGTGCGGCGGCTGACGGGCGGGCCAAGGCCTGAAGTGGACCTGGCCGCCTTCGTCGACCGTCGTGACCCCGAGAACTTGGCGGATGAGGCTGAGCCCTTCGCAGATCGCGCGGGCGGTTGGCTCGATCTCATGTTGCAAGCCAACGATCTGCACCCGATCACGCGCGCCTGCTTGGGCTTTCACCTGTGGAACTTGGCGGGCCTTGGGCAACATGGCGACTGGATAGAAGCGGCGGTCACGGCGGCGCGGATTGCCGCCAGCGAAGGGAGGGGGGCAGTCTTTGCGCCTCTGGCCATGGGCGGGGCAGCGGGGTTACGAGCGGGTGGTCCACCAGCTGACCGTCTGGCGCGGTGGCTTGACGGCATGGAATCGGCATGCCTGACCGCGATGCGGCACATGGACGATATCGAGGCCTGGGCTTCCCGGGCAGAGGTCGAGATGGCGCCGCTTTCGGGGAAGACCCCACCGGCGCTGCGCGCGGTGCTGGTCGAGTGGACCTTCGTTTCAGCCCCAATGGCCGCAGCGCTGACGGGTGCAAGCCGAGCCGCTGTCCAGCGCAACCTCATATGGATGGAAGCGCGGGGTCTCATCCGCGAGGTGACTGGGCAGGGTCGCTTTCGGATGTGGCGTGCCGTACACTGTTGAACAGACTGGTGTCTTTCTCCTTGGTTTGGTCGTCAAGCAATCAGAAACTGTTGTTTTCGTGCTGTAGTGCGCGGCAATCACAGGCTGATGCCGGTTTATTTGGCGGCCTTGGCTCTGGCTATGCTCACATGAACTTTGCCCAGCTTTTTTATCTATACATTATTGATCGCCCTGCTAGGCTTCACCAAAAGCCAACCAACAGGGGTAAGCCATGCTCAAACTCGATCGCCGCTCATTCCTTGCCACAACGGCAGGGCTGTCCTTTCTTACCTTCCTACCCCGGATCGCGTTTGCCGATGGCCATGCCGACACGCTGCGCGTCGCCATCGCGGGCGAGACGGGCGATCTTGACCTGTTGCAGAACGTCTCGACGCTCTCCTCTTACTCTGCCGTATTCGACGCGCTGATCCATTATGGCCCCGGCGGCGCGCTGGAGCCGGGTCTGGCGACGGCCTGGAAGATTGCGGAGGATGGGTTGTCAATCAGCTTTGATCTTCGCGAGGGTGTCAGCTTCACGGATGGCACCCCGTTTGATGCAACTGCAGCCGAATGGAACCTGAAACGTTGGATGGGAGTGGCTGATTTCTCGTGGATCGGGATTGCTGATGCCTATGACAACATCACCATCGACGCGCCGAACAAGATCACCGTCAAGCTGAAGCGTCCAGTTCCGGCGGCACTTTTGGAACTCACAATCGTGCGCCCGGTCCGCTTCCTGTCGCCAAAGGCGGCGGCGGGCCAGCCGATTGGCACTGGGCCGTGGATCGTGGAGAGCTACTCCTCTACCGAGACGGTTCTTGTGCGCAACGACGCCTACTGGGGCGAAAAGCCCGCCTTTGGCCGGATGGAACTGAAAGTGGTGCCGGACGAACTGGCTCGCGCCAACGCGCTGCGCGCTGGCGAGCTGGACGTGATCGGCGGCGACTGGGTCGCGGCCCTGTCGCCGCGCCGCGCCAAGGCGCTGGAGGGCGAAGGCATGACCATCGTGGCCGAGCCGGGCACGGCGACGACGATCCTCGGCTTTTCGCCAAAGTCGCCGATGATGCAGGACAAGGCCGTGCGTGATGCGATCTTCCTCGGCATTGACCGTGCTGCCGTGGCGACCGTTCTATTCGAAGGCTATGCGGACCCGACCGCAGACATCTTCCCGACCACGGTGCCGACTGCTGGAGCGCGCACTCCAGTCCCGGCGCGCGATGTGGCCGCTGCGCAGGCCGCGCTGACGGCAGGCGGCTGGACGGGTGACGCTTCGGGCTGGACAAAGGACGGGGCGGCGCTGGAGATCGCTTTCCTCGTTTCGGAGGAATCCTTCCCGGGGTCTCGCCGCATTGCCGAGATGATCCAGGGCATGTTGATGGAGGTGGGCGTCAAGACCAACATCGAGACGGTCGACAACGCCACAATGCACGAGCGTCGCCCGAACTTCGACTATGACCTGACCTTCTTCGCCACCTACGGCGCGCCTTACGATCCGCATGGTTCGCTTGGAGCGTCCTTCGTAACCGCGTCGGACACCGGGCCGGATGGCAAGATCTATGTTCACCCCGATCTGGATGCACTGGTGGCGACCGCGCTGGAGACCGGCGGTGATGCCCGCGAAGGCGCGATGCAGGCGGTCTACGATTGGTTGCGAGACAACACGGCGGCCTGCCCGCTGGTGGTGACGCAGCGGCTGTGGGCCGTGAACCCGCGGGTGAAAGGTTTCACCCTGCCGGCCACGGACTATGACCTGCCGTTCAAAGGCATCACGCTGGGTTGACCTGACCCAAGGAGGGCGACTTCGATGCAACGCATGTTCATGCGGCGGGTGGGGCTTGCCCTCCTTCTGATGCTGGCGGCGACGGCGCTGACCTTTTGGCTGGTTACAGCCGCCCCCGGAAACGTGGCAGCCCTGATCGCTGAACGGGCAGCGGGTGCGGGCGCAGATGGCGAGATGATCGCCAAGATCGCCGATGATCTCGGCCTGAACGATCCCCTGCCTGTGCGCTATGCGCGCTGGCTAGGGGATGCCTTGACCGGGGATTTCGGAGTCAGTCTGCGAACTGGCAAGCCGATGGCCGAGGAATTCGCCGAGCGTATTCCGATGACGCTCGCGCTGTTGGCGGGCGGTGGGGTTCTGGCGCTGGTTTTGTCCTTGGCGATGGGCATCGCCGGGGCTGCGTCGAACGGCGGCATTGTTGACCGGGTGCTGCACGGGTTGGCGCTGGTCGGGGCCTCGACCCCGAACTTCTTTTTTGCGGCTATGCTGGTGATCGTGTTCTCGGTCTGGCTCGGGATGGTGCCGACCTTCGGTGTAGCCGGCCTGACCTCCTGGCTGCTGCCCTGGATCACCATCGCGCTCTTCCCGGCTTCGGTGTTGGCGCGCGTCGTGCGCGTGAATATGCAAGACACCATGTCGCGCCCCTTCGCCACCACGGGTTTTGCCAAGGGCCTGACCCGCAGCGCGGTCTTGCTGCGTGAAGCTCTGCCAAACATCGCTATCCCCTACATGACCACCTTCGGCGCGCAGTTCACGCTGATGATCATCGGCGCGATTGTGGTCGAGCGGGTGTTCGGCCTGAACGGCGTCGGCGCCTTCTTCATCGAGGCGATCCGGTTTCGGGATTTCATCGGGATGCAGGCGATCCTGACGCTGTTCGTGGTGTTCTTTGTCTCGATCAATTTGCTCGTCGACCTTCTAGCGATGCTCGCCGATCCCCGTCTGCGGAGACCGAGAAAAGCATGAAAAACTGGCCCTGGGCGATCCTTGCCCCCGCAGTCATCTTCGTCCTGATCGGCATCTTCTCGCCCTGGATCATGACCCATGACCCCGCCGCGCAGGACTACGGCGCGCTTCTGCAGGGGCCATCCGGCGCGCACTGGCTGGGCACCGACTATCTTGGCCGCGACATGTTCAGCCGCATCATCGGCGGCGCGCGCACCTCGCTTGTGGCGATGGCCTTCGTTCTGATGGCGGCGCTGGCGATTGGCGTCGTGATCGGGTCCTTTGCCGGGTATGTCGGCGGCAAGACGGAACTGGTGCTGATCTCGGTCATCGATATCGCACTGGCGCTGCCGTCGCTGGTCATCGCCCTTGCGCTGATGGGCGTGTTCGCGGGCGAGAATTTCAGTTGGATGAGCGACTACTGGAAGATGATAGTCGCCCTGACGCTGGCTTGGTGGGCGAACTACGCCCGCATGAGTCGTGCGGTCGTGGTAGCCGAACTTCAGCAGCCCTATATCGAGGCTGCCCGCGTGATGGGGGCGTCGCATATCTGGATCTTCACGCGCCACATCCTGCCGCATGTTCTGGGGCTGGTTGTGGTCTATGCCAGCGCCGATGCGGGTGCGCTGGTGCTGGCAATTGCCACGCTCTCGTTCCTGGGTCTTGGCGTCGCTCCGCCCACGCCCGAGTGGGGCCAGATGCTGGTCGATGGCATGTCCTATATCGAAGAGAACCCGGCGCTGGTGATCATACCGGGCTTGGCGCTGACCGCCGTTGTCGTCAGCTTCAACCTGCTGGGTGAGGCCTTCGCCCTGCAGAAGGTGCCCCGCGCTGTGCGAGGACGCTTCCTTGCCCGCAAGAAGGCCGCCCGCGCTGCCGAAGAAGCTGCCCGGAAAGAGGTGGAGGCATGAGCCGGCATAGCCAGAATGGGCCGATCTACGAGGTCGAAGGGCTGGTGATCGACCTTTACACACCGACAGTGTCGGTCCGCGCCGTGGATGGGGCGGGGTTTTATGTGGCTCCGGGAGAGACACTGGCGATTGTCGGTGAGAGCGGCTCGGGCAAGACGGTGATGACCCTGGGGCCGTTGGGACTCCTGCCTGAAGGCGTTGCAGTCGACCTGCGCGGAACTGCACGGGCGGACGGGAAGGACATTCTTTCCATGTCGCCCACCGACCTCAGCCGGCTGCGCGGCGGTTTCTTTGGCGTGATCTTTCAAGACCCGATGTCAGCCCTGAACCCGATGCTCAAGATCGGCCCGCAGTTGGCCGAGCAGGCCCGCCGCTTTGCAGGACTGTCGGCGGAGGAGGCGAAGAAGGAAGCCGTCTCGCTGCTGGCACGTTCCGGCATCCCTGACCCGGAAGACCGCTATGATCGCTACCCGCACGAACTGTCCGGCGGGATGCTGCAACGCGCGATGATTGCCCTTGCGCTCGCCGCCCGCCCCCGCGTGCTGATCGCAGATGAGCCGACCACGGCATTGGATGCCACGGTGCAGGCGCAGATTCTTGCCCTGATCCGCCAGATCCAGAAGGAAGACGGCATCGCAGTGATTCTGATCACCCATGACATTGGCGCAGTGTCGGTGCTCGCCGACCGCGTGGCTGTGCTTTATGCAGGCCAGGTGGCCGAGGAGGGCAGCGCCATCGACGTGCTGACTGCACCCGTGCATCCGTACACCCGCGGCCTTCTCGCCTCGGTCCCCGACTTCCGCAGCAACAACGCGACGGGCACGAAGGAAATCCCCGGCATTCCGCCCAACCAAGCGCAGCTGGAACCCGGTTGCCGCTTTGCCGACCGCTGCGAACTGGTCCAGCCCCAGTGCCGAACCCACCGCCCACCGCTGGTCAAGGTGGGCGCAGGCCCGGTGCCACATCGCGTCGCCTGTCCCGTTGTCATGGCTGCCGAGGGGATTGTGACCCATGACTGATGCCATCGTCGCCAAGGGCCTCAAGGTCCACTTCCAGACCGCTGCAGGCCTCGTCCGCGCGGTCGATGGCGTTGATCTGACCGTCGCGCAAGGTGCGTTCCACGGCATCGTCGGCGAAAGCGGTTGCGGCAAGACCACGCTCGCACGCGCGCTGATCGGGCTGCAAAGTGCCACTGAGGGGCAAGTGCAGATCCTAGGCCGCGACCGTTCCGACTGGGCGCGATCCGACCGCAAGGGCTTTGCTCGCGCCGTGCAGTTCATCTTCCAGGACCCGCTCGGCAGCATGAGCCGCCGCCAGACTGTCGGCCAAACCTTGGAGGAACCTCTGCAGATCCACAGCGTCGGCGATGCGAAAGCCCGCCGGGCGCGTGTCGCTGAACTCCTCGACCTCGTGGCCTTGCCGGCAACGGTTCTGGACCGTTTGCCGCGCTCGCTATCAGGTGGGCAGCGGCAGCGCGTGTCTATTGCCCGGGCGCTGGCGCTATCGCCACAGGTCCTGATCTGCGACGAGCCACTGTCGGCGCTGGACGTGTCCGTCCGAGCGCAGATCGTCAACCTCTTCGCCCGGCTCCAGGCACAGCTTGGCCTGACCATCGTCATCGTCGCCCACGACCTGGCCATCGTCCGCGAGGTTTGTTCGGCCGTTACCGTCATGTATCTGGGTCGCGTCGCCGAGGAAGGGGTTGCGAAGGCTCTCTTCGCCGACCCCGCCCATCCCTACAGTCAGGCGCTTCTATCCGCCGTTCCCTCGCCCGATCCGCGGATCGAGGCGACACGTCCGCGCATCCTGCTGGCGGGCGACCCACCCAGCCCGCGCAATCCGCCGCCTGGGTGTCGGTTCTCAACGCGCTGCCCGGTGGTCGAACCACGCTGCCGCGAAACGGAGCCTGCCCTTCGGGCCGTGCAGCATGGTGGAGCTGCGGCCTGCCACCTTGCCGACGCAAACATTCATGCCATGATCTGACGCATGCACGACCACGCACCCGATACACGTCCGGCAACCTTGCACGCCCGTATTCGGGCCGAGGTGGAGGCACGCATCCTGTCTGGCGAGTTAAAGCCGGGCGATCGTCTTCCGACGGAAACGGAAATGATGGCCCGCTATAGCTGTTCACGGATGACGGTGAACAAGGCGATGGCCTCACTTGCAGCAACAGGACTGATCATCCGCAATCGCCGCGCGGGCACCAGCGTCGCCCGGCCAAAGATGCACGCAGGTGTGCTGACGATCCCAGACATTCGCGCCAACATCGAGGCGCGCGGGGCCCGCTATGGCTATCAAGCCGTCCTCGATGAACTGCGCCCGCCCTGCTGCGTGCATTTGGGGTCCGAAGGACATCATTTGGGCCAAAGCCGCTTCGTCCGCTCTATCCATCACGCAGATGACAGTCCCGTTCTTATCGAGGACCGGCACATCTTTCTCGATGCTGTGCCCGGTGCAGCAGAGGCGGATTTTCGAACCGAACCGCCCGGACCTTGGTTGCTGGGACATGTGCCCTGGACAGAAGCCGAACATCGGATTGCAGCAATCGCCGCCGATCCGCTGACGGCCCGCTGCCTTGAGATCAGCATCGGCATGCCCTGTCTATTGGTAGAGAGGAGGACGTGGCGCGGTGACGAAACCTTGACGATTGCCAAGCAGGTATTCCGTGGTGACTCCTTTGATCTGACAGCTAGATTTGGACCTTCGTCCTGATCCCGTCAGCTTGCTAGGCCGTGTGTGATCCACGCAAGCGCCAGATACCGACCGCCTTTGGCCAAGGCAACTATCAGCAAGAATCGCCCGAATGGTTCGCGCAGCACGCCCGCGACAAGGGTTAAGGGATCGCCGATCACGGGAACCCACGAGGCCAACAAGCTCCAATGTCCCCAACGCGCATACCAGCCTGTGGCCTTATCGATCTGCGTTACGGATGCTGGAAACCAGCGGCGGCCGGCAAAGCGGATAAGAAACCTACCCATCGCCCAGTTCACAGCAGAGCCGAGCACGTTGCCGACAGTTGCAACCAACAGAAGCAGCCAGACCGGTTGGTTCGCTGAAAGGATCAAAGCAACCAGCACCCCCTCGGACTGTGCAGGGATCAGCGTGGCGGCGGCAAAGGCTGCCAGAAACAAACCACCAAGCTCGATCATGATCAGGCCGCGCGTGGCCAGCGGCGGTGCAGATCGTCGATTACGAAGGTATGAGCGTGATGGGGCCCATGTTCGGCCAGATGCGGGTGATCAGGTGGCAGGTCCGGGTGGTCGTGCGCCATTTCACTGGCGTCCTGCGTCGGCCAGATGCGCAACACGGCCACAAGCCCTAGCGAGCCGATCCCGGCAAGAACGAGGGCCGCAGCCGTCAGCCCCGCCCCTGCGCCGATCCAGCCCGCCAGCGGATAGGTCACCAGCCAACAGGCATGCGACAGCGCGAACTGCGCGGCAAACACAGCGCCCCGGTCAGCTTCGCGCGCGGAACGGTTGATGATGCGGCCAATGGGCGTCTGCGTCAGCGAAAAGCCAAAGCCTATAACCGCCCAAAGCGCGATCAGCACGGGAAGGCTGCCCACCAGAGGCACCAGCGCCACACCCGCGACCATCAGGGCGGCGCCTCCGATCATCACCGGGCGGTCCGCCAGCCGGTCAAGGATGCGGGGCAGAAGGAACGCCGCCAGCATCGACCCCGCGCCAAAACCCGCGAAGGCCAGCGCCACGGATTCCTCGCCCAAACCCAGCCGGGCCTGCACCAGAACCACGGTGTTCACATAGACCATCGCACCGGCGGCAGCGACGGCTGCCTCCATCACCATCAGACCGCGCAGGCGCGGCGTTCGGGTGTAGATGCGGATGCCCTTGGTCACATCGGCCCAGAAATGACCGGGTTCGACTTGCGCCCGACCCGGCAAGCGCGCTGTGACCACCAAAAGGGCAGAGGCGACAAAGCCCACCACGGTGCCGGCGAACAGCACCGGAAAACTGACCACGGTCAGGAGAAGCGCCGCGATCATGGGCGAGGCGAGTTGTTCCAGATCCTCGGCCAGACGTAGCAGCGAAAGAGCGTTGGTATAGTCGTCTTCATCCTTCAAGACATCCGGGATCACCGCCTGGAAGGCAGGCGTGAATCCAGCCGAGGCGGCTTGGAGGAAAAAGATCAGCACATAAATCTGCCAGACCTGGTCAACGAAAGGCAGGCAGGCGATGACGCCCGCGCGGATCAGGTCCAGTGCCACCAGAAAGGCCCGGCGCGGCAAGCGTTCGGCGATGGCGGCCGCTACCGGGGCCAGCGTGACATAGGCCACCATCTTAATGGCCAGGGCGGTGCCGAGCACGGCACCCGCGTTGTCACCTGCGAGCTTCCAAGCCAGAAGACCAAGTGCCACGGTCGCAAGACCTGTGCCCACCAACGCCACGATCTGTGCGGCAAAGAGGTGGCGAAAGGTCGGGTTTTTCAATGTTCCAAGCATGTGTGGCTTTCAATGGTGATGCCCGTCCGGCTCCACCATGCGGAACGGAAGGGTTTCGGATGTGTTACTCGCGGTCAACACGAGCGTTGCGTTGAACTCATGTGGCTCGGCAGGCACGGCATGGCTGGTCAAGCTGTGGTGGTTGTCCATGTTCGGCATAAGCTCCAGAACTTCCGGGCCATCGGGGCGATCAATCACCACCTTTGCCGATAGTCCCTCGACGTGCCGCGCCAGCGTTAGGCGCATTCTTTCACCACCTGGCGTATCCACAATCTCTACCAGACCCGCAGCAAGCCCGGTTTCGAACCGGAACGGTTCTGGCGCATGGTGGTGCGAATGTGCGTCAGAATGGTGCGGCGCGGCAGCATGACCGGTGCTGTCATGAGCTGGCGCTTCGATCCGGATCGAGACCTGCGACAGGACCGGCAGATGTGCGAAGAGTTCCGTCCGCATGTGATCAACGATCCGCAACGCGTTAGCCAGGGGCAATGTCTCATCGATCTGGACGGACATTTCTGCGTGCAGCCGGTGGCCCAGCCAGCGCGCCTGAACCGCATGAACACGCTGCACCCCTGCGACATGCTCGGCGACGTGATCGATTTCGTTCAGGATGTCCGGCTCAACGCCATCCAGCATGCGGGTCAGCACGGCCCGTGCGGATTGCCAGACAATCATGAAGATGGCTGCCGTGATCACCAATCCAACAATCGGATCGGCCAGCGGAAATCCCATCCAGACACCGAGGGCTCCCAGAACGACGGCGAGGCTGGTAAAGCCGTCGGTGCGGGCATGATAGCCATCGGCGATCAGGGCGGCCGAATTGATTTCGCGCCCTACGCGGATGCGAAAAATGGCGACCGCCTCGTTGCCGAAAAACCCGATGACACCGGCAGCCAAGACCCAGCCAAGATGCGTGATGGGTTGCGGGTCAATGAGGCGCAAGATCGATTGGTAGCCCGCGACGATGGCCGAAAAGAGAATGATCGCCACGATGAACAGCCCGGCAAGATCCTCGACCCGGCCCAGGCCGTAGGTAAAGGTGCGCGAAGGCTTGCGGCGCGCCAGCATGAAGGCGATCCAGAGCGGAATCGCGGTGACCGCATCCCCGATATTGTGAATCGTATCGGCAAGCAGGGCGACCGAGCCCGAGATTAGGACCACGATCATCTGTGCCGCCGCGGTCAATGCCAGGAGCACGAACGACCATTTTATCGCCCAGATACCGCGGCTCGTGGTGGCGATGGTCGGGTCGATCACACCGTGCGTGTGACCATGCCCCCCGCTCCCATGGTCATGCCCCCCGGAATGGCCGTGTCCGTGGCCACCAAGAACGTGGTCGCCGTCCCCATATCCGAGCCAAGACAATAACGATTTCATGTGGTGTCCCTTTCACAGGTACTTGGCGATCAACTTGAACTCGTCGATCTGCGCCCGGTCGCCTTTGGCCAACGGCTCTGCGATCGCATCGAGGCAATGGTCGATGTGATCGTGGATGAGCGCCTTCTTGGCCTGAACGATGGCTTTCTCTACAGCGAGAAGCTGCTGGGCGATGTCGAGACAGGGTCTATCCTGTTCGAGCATCTGGATCACGGAGCGCAAATGCCCGTCGGCGCGGCGCAAGCGCTTGATGATTTCGGGATGACCGGTGTGGGTGTGTGCGTCGCTCGTCATGATCCTATCCCCCTGGAGGGGATACCACTAGGGCCGACCAACTCACATTGCAAGGGTCGACTTCAGGCCATGAGGCTTTCACCGACCCCAGATGCTCAATTTGCAGCGGTCGCCTTGATGCGTTGTCTATGTTGCTGTAAGGATTTGGAAACCTCGGGAGAGGGAAAAAACGTCAATAGGCGAGCAGGCGTGTCGGGCAAAAGTGCGCAATTGGGAACAAGACCAGTCTGGGCCAGAGTTTTCTGGTCCGTTGCTGTTATCTGCGCCTTGCTCATCGCGCCGCTGTTCACAATCACGACTCATGGCCCGGGTGCCTATGCCGAGGCAGTGGCAGCTGCGGCCGAGGATCTCGCT
Source organism: Pseudotabrizicola algicola (assembly GCF_010915705.1). GTDB lineage: Bacteria > Pseudomonadota > Alphaproteobacteria > Rhodobacterales > Rhodobacteraceae > Pseudotabrizicola > Pseudotabrizicola algicola. The sequence goes on along the minus strand of NZ_JAAIKE010000013.1, from coordinate 45,174 downwards.
CATGGTCACTCACACGACTTCAGTGGCGACGGGTCCGCTTCCCATGATGCAACGGACCATGAGCATCAAAGCTTCGCAGTGATCCCGCGGGCTGAACATCCGATCCCGGACGAAGAGGCCGACGACCTGTACATCGAAGCATCTTTCGCATCTGGACTTGACCGGGGTGGGCCACGAAGGCCCCCGCGTCTCGACGTCTGACCTGCCGCCGTTTGCGGCGTCAACCTTTCGAGACACCTCTTCAAGGAAACAACCATGAGTCATAGGACGCAAACCTCGTGGTTTGCGGATCACGGCCCGTTAAGGGTCATGGTCCTGCTTGCCACAATCGCAATAACGCTTCTTTGGGCAGAAGCGGCACTCGCCCACGCCGTCACACTTGGCGACAAAGGCTATATTCAGGAAATCACCGGACCGCAGATCATCCCGTTCCTTTACCTTGGCGCCAAGCACATGGTAACAGGATATGACCACATACTCTTCCTCTTTGGCGTGATCTTCTTCCTTTACGGGATGAAGGAAATCGGAATCTACGTCACCCTGTTTGCCATCGGCCACTCAACAACGATGCTTGCCGGTGTCTGGTTCAACTTCGGGATCAACAGCTACATCATCGACGCAATCATCGGGTTTTCGGTCGTTTACAAAGCGCTCGATAACTTAGGCGCGTTCCAGCGATGGTTCGGAGTGCAACCGAATACAAAGGCGGCAACGCTGATTTTCGGCTTCTTGCACGGCTTTGGTCTGTCGTCGAAAATCCTAGACTACGACATTTCGCCGGATGGCCTGCTGGTCAACCTTCTCGCCTTCAATGTGGGAGTCGAGATCGGTCAGCTGACCGCCCTTGCAGCAATCCTGGTGTTTATGAACCGCTGGCGCGCGATGCCGGCCTTCGGGCGGCAAGCCTACACTGTGAACGTGATCATGATGGGCCTTGGCTTCTATCTGATGGGCTTCCAGCTCATCGGGCTGGCGATGGCATGAGAGGAGAAAACTGAAATGCAACAACGTTTTGATATCGGTCGTGCAGCACAAACTCCTCTTCGTGCAGAGCGTGCGCCTGGGCCGCAGACTTCTATGCACGATCAGGCCGGACACGTCCGAGGCGTCGAGGCGACGTCAGGCGGACTGATCCGGTCGACCGTCATCTCGGGGGCCGCTGCCCTGGCCGTCCTGACGATCTTCTACCTGCCGGCAGAATACGGCGTTGACGCGACTGGTCTGGGAGGCATGCTTGGGTTGACTGAAATGGGTCAGATCAAGCAGCAGCTCTTCGACGAAGCGGCGGCCGACGATGCTGCAGCGGCCGCAGCACCGGTCATCACACTTGACCCCGCCGTGACGGCTCGGTTGGACCGGATGGAAGCGCAATTGTTGGCCATTGGGGCTATCATCGGCGCGCCAGCGATCGACCTTCCCGCGCCCGCCTTCGAAAGTGCGCCAGCAGAGGAGCTGGTCGTCGTGGAACCGGAACCGCAACCCGCACCGGAACCCGTTGCGACAGAATCTGTGCCTGAGAGTGCCCCGGCGGTCGAAGATACGGAGGCAAACCCAGTGCCTGCGGCCGAAGCAGCCGCGATTGAGCCAGCCGTCGAAGCGGCGGTTGCCGAAGCGATCACGTCGGAATGGCGTGACCAGGTGAACTATACGCTGGCCCCTGGCGAAGGCATCGAGGTGAAGCTGGTCATGCAGGAAGGCCAGACCGCACGCTTCGAATGGACCGCAAACGGCGCTGTCGTGAACTATGACACCCATGGCGACGGAAGCGGACAGAAGATCAGCTACGACACCGGGCGCGGCGTGCCTGAACAAGCCGGCGAACTGACTGCCGCGTTCACTGGGAATCATGGCTGGTTCTGGCGCAACCGCACCGACGCCCCAGTGACTATGAGTTTGCGGACTGCCGGGGACTATGCAGAAATGAAAGCCCCCTAGACAGTTGGACATCGCAACGGCTCCAGCGGGGGCCGTTGCGTTCGGTCTGCTGCCGTTGGCTCTAACTCGAGGGACTGGAGATGGAATGCCTTACAGCGATGCGGCACCTCGACGATACTGAGGAATGGTCAGAGCGGGCAGAAACCGCGAAGGCTCCGCTCTCGGGCAGAACCCCCCCGACCTTGCGCGCCATGCTGACTCAATGGCCTCTCGCCTCAGCCCCTATGGCCGAGGTGCTGACCGTTGCCAGCCGCGCCGGCGTCCAGCGCAACCTCGCCTAGATGGAGGAGCGGGGTTTGATCCGCGAGGTAACGGGGCAGGGACGGTATCGGATGTGGCGCGCTACGGACTGACAGCTCTGCACAGGCGTCGGGCGTCAGCCACCCGAAAAAGTTCTCCTCGACGTCATCGTGCGGTTCAAGATGTGAAGGGCGATGATCGGATCACCGCCAAAACGGATCGCGTGGGACATTCCGACTGCTCTTTCAACGGGTGTCAACAGCTTCTGCGACCACAATAGGTTGCTCTCGCCCGTCTTCCGGCATCAATCGGAAGAGAAGGGATGCGAGAGCAAGCCAGCCGATCAGGCTCAGACCGAGTACCTGGGCACTGTAGAGCGCGGCCAGATCCGGAGGAATGACCGGGACGGAAGCGGGTGGCTGCGGTGCCCCGAGAAGGTGGGGGGCCACCATCAGAGCAAGCCCTGCGAGACGCCCTAGCCGGGACTTGACCCCGCTTAAGAAGAAAAGCCCCGCCACCGTCGCCGCCGCCGTCATGACCCACCAGATTTGCCTGTCCGACAGATCAGCGGCCTGCATGCCTGGCAACTCCGGTGGCAGTCCCAAGCTAGGTGACAGGGCGAATGCAGCGAAGCCGGAAAGGGCGAGCGCGGGCACAGAAATGCTGTGTGGACCCCACAGGGCACGGTGTGTCGCAAGAGCAGCTCCCGCGACCAGGCCAAAGCCTGACCAGGTCAAGACCAAAGTCAGGACCGTCAGGCCGTTTCGCACGACGATACCAACCTCTTCGTCAGCGTCGTCGGTATTGTGCGCAGGCAGGACAGGATCGCCACTCGATCCCGAGGGGTCATCTTGCGCCACCCCCATCAGGACAAGTTCGCCGGTCTCGTATCGCTCGGCTTCGATGATAAGTGGCTGGATCAGAAAAAACTGCAAAAAGGCAACCGCGAGGCCCGTAACGGCACCAGCAATCACCCCGCCGGACAGCAGGGACTTCGTCATGTCAGCTAACCCGATCTGTCAGTGGCAGGGAAAGCCGGTGGCGTGGCGGGTATCATGTGTTGCGGCATGCAGCGCATCTGAAGAGGCGAAACCTGCCGCAAAGATGAGAAACACACCAAGGACAGCACTGGTCAGGATGGGCCGAACCAGACCTGCGTGCTGTACGGACGCGGTGGAAAGAGTGGTGGCAGACATGATGTCTCTCCGCTCATCACACCCGACGGGATTGGGGTTAAGTCTCCTGTCTGGCCGGTCTCCTGGCTCACGGTCACTGCAACCCTTCGCCTTCCCGGGCAGTTGCCCAGTGGCATATCCAAGGGCCACTACCGCATACAGTCGCGGGGGCGGCTCAGGTATCGGGCGCCGCAACTGGGCCCGCCCTTCCTCATTCCCGATTGAGTTCGGGGCTTCTGCATCCCATGAACACCAAACAAAATCACGATCATGCGCACGCCGCAGAATGTCAATGCGCTTGAAGTCCGGCAGCCTTGCCGGAGCGGGGCGCGGATTGTTGATCTTCCTCGCGCGCTCCGCTGCCATGATCGGGGCCATTCACGAGGTCGGCAAGGATCGGACAGTCCGGGCGGTGATCGCCGCAGCACGCATCTGCCAGATGACGAAGCGTGTCCATCATTGCCTGCATTTCACGAATTCGAACTTCAAGACCGGCGATCTGCTGAAGGGCAATCTGTTTCACATCGGCACTCTGCCGCGAACGATCCTGCCAGAGCGCCAGCAACTCTTCGATCTTCTCGACGGAAAAACCCAAGTCCCGCGCCCTTCGGATGAAGCGCAGTAGCTGAACATCGGTCATCGTGTAGACGCGATATCCTGCTACCGTCCTTCCTGCTTCCGGGATGAGCCCGATCGACTCATAGTAGCGAATCATCTTGGCGGAAACGCCCGAAGATTTTGAAGCTTCACCGATGTTCATCTCAGGGCCTCCTTACGCGGCGATTGAAGGTGCAAAGCGCCGCAGTCGCAGCGCATTGCCAAGAACGAAGACCGACGACAGCGCCATCGCAGCGGCGGCAAAGATCGGCGACAGCAGGATACCGAAGGCGGGCCAGAGTGCGCCTGCGGCAACCGGGATCAGCATGGCGTTGTAGATGAAGGCCCAGAACAGGTTCTGGCGGATGTTTCGCATCGTGGCCTTGGAAAGTGCGATGGCATCCGAGACGGCAGTCAGCCTGCCCGACATAAGTACGACGTCCGCCGCTTCGATGGCAATGTCGGTGCCGGTTCCGACGGCAAGGCCCACATCCGCTTCGGCCAGGGCGGGCGCATCGTTGATCCCGTCGCCGACATAGGCCAGCGCGCCCAGTGCCTTCAGACGTTTCACCGCAGCGACTTTGCCGTCGGGCAGCACCTCGGCCACCACTTCGTCGATGCCAAGCTGGCGGGCGATGGCGTTCGCCGTGCGGCCATTGTCGCCGGTGATCATGGCAACCTTCAGCCCCAGCCGGTGCAATGCCTGGATCGCCTGCGGCGTGGTTTCCTTGATCGGGTCCGCAACGGCGATGATTGCAGCAAGTTTGCCGTCGATCGCGGCATAGAGCGGTGACTTGCCCTCGTCGCCGAGCCGGGTCGCAGTGTCGCCGAAGCCGGAGACATCGAGGCCGAGCTTGACCATGTAGCGGTCGGCGCCGACGTCGACCCGCTGTCCGCCCGCCGCCGCCATGACACCGAAACCGGTGACGGAATCGAAGGCAGTGACCTCAGGAAGGATCAGGCCCTCGGCTTCGGCCGCCGCGACAATGGCGCGGGCGATCGGATGCTCGGACTTCGCTTCGACAGCCGCCACCACGGCCAGCACTGCGGCGCGGTCGAAGCCCGGTGCCAGCGCCATGTCGGTCAGGCGCGGCTTGCCCTCGGTCAGGGTACCGGTCTTGTCCAACGCGACCACCTTGACGCTCTGCAAGGCCTGCAGGGCCTCGCCCTTGCGGAAGAGCACGCCCATCTCGGCACCACGCCCGGTGCCGACCATGATCGACGTTGGCGTGGCCAGACCCATGGCGCAGGGACAGGCAATGATGAGGACGGCGACGGCGTTGACCAGGCCAAAGGTCAGGGCCGGATCAGGCCCGAAGATCAGCCAGACGGCGAAGGTCAGCACGGCAAGCGCCATGACGACGGGAACGAACCACATCGTCACGCGGTCGACCAGCGCCTGGATCGGCAGCTTGCCGCCTTGCGCGGCTTCGACCATGCGGATGATCTGCGCCAGCATCGTGGCCTCGCCCACCGCCGTCGCCCGGAAACTGAACGCACCGGTCTGGTTTACTGTGCCACCGGTCACGGTGCTGCCCTGTGCCTTCTCGACCGGCACGGGCTCGCCCGAGATCATGCTTTCGTCGATCCAGCTGGCGCCCGTCGTGACCTCGCCGTCGACCGGCACCCGCTCGCCAGGGCGGACTTCAACGACATCGCCCGGGCGGACTTCGGCGACCGGCACTTCGACAAGGCCGCCATTGCGAAGAACACGGGCGGTCTTGGCCTGAAGTCCGACCAGCCGCTTGATCGCCTCTGAGGTCCGGCCTTTGGCGCGAGCTTCAAGTAGACGACCAAGGAGGATCAATGTGACGATGACTGCCGCCGCCTCGTAATAGACATTTTGGGTGCCTGGGGGCAGGATTCCGGGGGCAAAGGTTGCCACGAGGGAATAACCGAAGGCAGCCAACGTTCCGACCGCGACCAGGCTGTTCATGTCAGGAGCCAGACGCGCCAAGGCCGGAAACCCCTTGCGGTAAAACCTGAGGCCAGGACCAAGGAGGACCACGGTCGTCAAGGCGAACTGAATGTACCAGTTGTTCTGCATGCCAATGCTGTTCATCACCGCCATGTGGACCCACATGAACAGATGCGATCCCATCTCGAGGACAAACACCGGCAGCGTCAGAGCCGCAGCAAAAAGCACATCGCGCCTCAATGCGGCTTCCTCGCCCGTTTTCCTCGCCGCGGACTCTTCCGACATGATGGCGGTTTCGGCCGCTGCTCGCGCCTCGTAACCCGCATCCGCGATGACGCCGATCAGGGAGGCAAGGTCCGCCGTTCCGGTGACCGTGGCGCGTTCCGTGGCCAGATTGACATTGGCTGCGGTCACACCGGGCACCGTCTTCAACGCCCGCTCTACCCGTGCCACGCAGGAGGCGCAGGTCATCCCCTCGATGACGATATCGACGGGACGCGTTGGCACATCATAGCCCGCGTCCTCGATTGCCTTGACCAGAGCCGACCGGTCTAGGTCCGGTCCGATGATTTCTGCCCGTTCCGTCGCGAGGTTGACGGCTGCAGTTTTTACCCCGGGGACAGCCTGCAGTGCGCGTTCAACGCGCCCGACACAAGATGCGCAGGTCATGCCCTCGACGTCGATCACGATCCTGCCAAGGTCTGCAGTGGCGTGTTGAGGGGCTTGTATGTTCATCGCGGCACTCCGGTGGCGAGTTACTCCGCTGACTGAGATAGGGCTTCCCATGATGGTAAGGTCAAGCCCTGATTTCAATTTGTATGATCACGGAATTGTTCTCTTGACCTTACAACGGTGGGAAGGCCCATATCAAAGTGCATGAGGCGACTGTCCAAAGGAGACACTCATGCAGTTCCACATCGAAAACATGACCTGCGGCGGCTGCGCGCGCAGCGTCACCAAGGCGATCCAGTCGGTGGACCCCTCCGCTGAGGTGACCGCAGATCCGGCCTCGCACAAGGTCGAAGTGAAATCAGCGGCTTCTCGCGATCGGTTGGTCGCTGCGCTGACCGAGGTCGGCTACGCGCCTGCCTGACAAAGCATAATCATCGAAGGAAAATCTGAATGAACAAACGTACTCTCGCGCTGTCTATTGCTGCAGTTGCTGTTGTCAGCGGAATCGCATTCGCCCAGCAAACCATGGAGGGCATGGACCACTCCAACATGGGTGGCATGGGCATGGGGGATATGGGCATGATGAGCCATGCGACCCTGATACCCCCGGAACTCGCCAATGACCCGGCTACCGTCGCCAACGCTGCCGCGATGGACAAGATGATGGCCGACATGATGGTGCCCTATACCGGCGACCCGGATATCGATTTCGCCCGGGGCATGATTCCTCACCATCAGGCCGCCATTGACATGGCGAAGATCCAGCTTGAATTCGGCAAGGACCCCGAAATGCGCAAGCTGGCGGAGGCGATCATTGCGGCGCAGGAATCCGAGATCGCTACGCTCAAGGCCTTTCTCGCCACCAAGGGCATGTAAGCCCGGGATGACCTTGAGCGGCGCGGTCGGGATCGGCCGCGCCGCCTGTTAATCCGGGACGCAAAGGAGTTCGGTTCGATGGCCAACAGCGCGCAGAAACCGGACAACCACCCGCCGAACGCCGGAATGGACCATGCCGGGATGGGTCATGGTGCCAAGCCCTCAGTTGATCACACCTCGATGGGGCATGCGCCACAGGGGGGTAGTGCCCACGCAGGACACGGCGACATGGTGGCCGATTTCCGCCGCCGGTTCTGGGTATGCCTCGTCCTGACCGTCCCGGTCTTGGTGCTGTCGCCGATGGTGCGGAACTTCACGGGGCAGGGGATGGCACCCCTGTTTGCCGGCGAAGAGTGGGTCGCGCTGGCCCTGTCTTCGATCATCTATTTCTGGGGCGGCTGGCCTTTCCTGAAAGGGGCGCTTCCAGAAATCCGCAGTGGTCGTCCGGGCATGATGACGCTGGTCGCGCTTGCCATCTCGACAGCCTATTTCTACTCGGCTGCCGTCACGCTGGGACTGCCCGGCGGAGAGCCGTTCTATTGGGAACTGGCCACGCTCGTCACGATCATGCTTTTGGGACATTGGCTTGAGATGAGGTCCGTCCTCGGCGCTTCTCGCGCTTTGGAGGAACTGGTACGCCTGCTGCCCGATACCGCACTGCGGGTCACCGCGGACGGTGGAACGGAGGACGTGCCCGTCGCGGCCCTGATCGCCGGCGACCGGGTCGTGATCCGCCCCGGCGCCAAAGTGCCGGTCGATGGAACGATCATCGAAGGCACATCATCCTTCAACGAGGCCATGCTGACCGGGGAATCGAAACCTGTCACGCGGTCTGCGGGCGAGGTTGTCATCGGCGGTGCGGTAAATGGCGAAGGTGCTGTTACCATCGAGGTGAAGGCGACGGGCGAGGCGACCTACCTGTCACAGGTCATCGCCATGGTGAAAGTGGCGCAGGACAGCCGCTCGCGCACACAGGATCTGGCTTCGCGCGCAGCGACTGTCCTGACTTGGATTGCCATCACCGTCGGCCTCGGATCGTTCGGCTACTGGTATGCGGTCGGGGCGGGGGCCACTTTTGCGCTTGAGCGGATGGTGACGGTCATGGTCATCGCCTGCCCGCATGCGCTTGGCCTTGCCGTGCCGCTCGTCGTGGCCGTCTCGACATCGCTGGCAGCGCGCAACGGACTGCTGATTCGCGACCGTGCGGCCTTCGAGCGTGCGCGGGATCTGAATGCCGTGGTCTTTGACAAGACAGGCACACTGACCGAGGGCAGGTTCGGCGTCAGCGATCTGGTTTTGCTGCAAGATGGCGACGAGACAACCGCCTTGCGCCTTGCGGCATCGGTTGAAAGCCAGTCGCAGCATCCGATCGCCATGGGAGTCGTCGCCGCCGCGAAAACCCGTGGCATCGGATTTCCGGCCCCGGAAGGATTGCAGAGCATCACTGGTGCTGGCGTAACGGCGCGCGTTGAAGGGCAGGAAATCGCGATTGTCAGCCCCAGTCATCTCCTGCGGCAGGACAGACCTGTAACCGACCCCCGACTCGCCCTGCTGGAGGCGGCCGGCAAGACCGTCGTGGTGCTGGAGGTGGGCGGCCAGCCCTATGCGTTGCTGGCTTTGGCAGACATCGTGCGCACGCAATCGCGTGATGTCGTCGCGCGTCTCAAGGCAAGGGGTGTCAGGTCCATCATGATGACGGGAGACGCGGAGGGGGTCGCGAAATCGGTCGCTGCAGAACTCGGCCTCGCTGAATATTTCGCACAGGTTCTCCCGGAGCAGAAAGCGGCCCGCGTGAAAGAACTTCGCGCCAGGGGTCTGAAGGTCGCAATGGTTGGAGACGGGGTGAACGACGCGCCGGCGCTCGTCGAAGCCGATCTTGGAATTGCCATTGGTGCGGGCACGGATGTCGCCGTGGAATCCGCCGACGTGGTCCTGGTGCGGTCTGACCCACGGGATGTGGAGGCCATTCTTGGCCTGTCCCGAGCGACGTATTCGAAAATGGTGCAGAACCTGATCTGGGCGACCGGATACAACGCATTTGCCATTCCAATGGCTGCTGGCATCACGTTCGGCACCGGCTTCCTCATGACACCTGCAGTCGGCGCCGTATTCATGTCGGCATCGACCATTATTGTAGCGATCAATGCACAACTCCTGCGGCGATACAGATCGAGCTAAGGGAACATTGAGCGCCTAGCAAGACCAAGCGGCCCTTTCGAAAAGCTCAGAGGGGGCGCGATCAATCCCGATTGACAATGCAAGCCTTACGGAGCGAGAATCCGGAGCATGTTGCGGTGCGCTCTTTCAGCCCATGCCGTGAAGTCCGTGGAAGCCGCCTGTAACTATCACGGGTACGACGATCAGAGCGGCCAAAATGACGATCACGACGCGCTGCCAAAGTTTTCGGTGCCGCCAGCAGAGAAAGGCAGTGGCGAACAGAACCAGCCCTAGTTCCACCACGCCGATGATACCGCCGTAATAGTTCGGGTCCCAGTAGCTGACCGGACTGCGGAATACCCAGTCCGACACGGGCCAGAATTGGCGGCGAGCATCGTCATGATGGGTGATGAAGTCGGTGGCCGCGTGCAAAAAGCCGGCCCCTGCAAAGGCGGTGAGAATGAGGTGACGTCGCCAGTGTCCAAGAGCAAGAAGCAGGCCCCAGACGAAAAAGCTGTGATCAACGGCAAAGACGGCCTGCCATGAGTGCGAGTAGAAGAGGTCTCCAAAAACTTCATGCTGCGGAATTCCGACCAGGCGTGTCGAAAATAGGACCAACGCAAACATCGGAACATCAGGAGCGAGCCCGCCCAGTATGGCCGCTACCAGAGTGGACGGCACGACGGGCCGCGCAAAGACAGCGGCCCCGATCAGCATATGAGTTGGTGTGTTCATCGCATCAACAGGCCGGAAATGGTTCGGCCTTCTCTTCTTCCGCAATCTGTCGGAGAAGGGAAAGGGGAACCGCACCGCTGAGCACGGTCCGTCCGATCACCAGACCTGGGGTGCCGATGAACCCGAAGAGATCGGCAAGTGCGCGTGTTCGGTCGAGTTCGGCCTGGACCCCGGCGGAGGACATGTCGATTAAGAGCTGCTCGACATCCAGATCAAGGGACTCCGCAACACGACGTACCGAGGCCTCTTCGGCAACCATCGGTGTCCGCATGAAGCGGCGGCGAAGCTCCTGTTGCTTGCCCTGACGTGCGGCGGCAACGGATGCCCGGGCGGCCAGCTCAGACGGCGGCCCGAAGATCGGAAGTTCGTGTTGCACGAGCCGGAATGCAGTTGGGTCCTCGGCCAGTAGGCTTTCAAGATCTCGCTCGAGAGCACGGCAGAACGGACAACGAAACTCGCTGAAGTAGGCGATGGGAACCTCAGAATTGGAGGCGCTGTTCCCAAATAAGGCCGGGCATGGGTCGGTGCGCAGGGTCTCCATGCGCGCCCTGCGTGCTCCCGCTTCAGGTAGTGGCCCATCGAGACCGACAAGTGCGATGTTTGCCGTGGAGGTCTGACCGGCCAGCTCCAGTCGACGAAATGGCGGCACACCCTCGATGTCGACATAGGAAAGTCCGCGTCCGCCAAGCCGGTCCCAAGGCAAGGCCCGCAGTCCATAGATCACGGCAATGATGCCCCCCACTACAAAGAGATCACGACGCCGAATCGTCACAGGACTGTCACCGGTGTTCCGACGGGTACCTGCTCGTAGAGTTGGATCACATGTTCGTTCAGCATCCTGATGCAGCCGTTCGACACAGATTGTCCAATCGACCAGGGCTCTGTCGTGCCGTGAATCCGGTAGTAGGTGTCGCGCCCGTCGCGGTAAAGGTAGAGGGCTCGGGCGCCCAGTGGGTTGCCCGGTCCGCCCGGCACCCCATCGGCGAATTGGGCATAGCGATCGGGATTCCGGCGGATCATGTCGTTTGTCGGGCGCCATGACGGCCATTCGGCCTTTCGTTCGACGATTGCCGATCCCTTGAATGCCAGACCGGCCTTGCCGACGCCAACACCGTACCTGACGGCCCGCTCGGAATCGAAAACATAATAGAGAAAGAAACTTCGCGGGAAGACCAGGATCTGACCGGGGGCATGTTGCTCTCGGACTCGGACCTCACGAGGTTGAAATTCGTCGGCCAGGACAAAGGGTTCTTCGGTATGGGCGCGAAGGACAGTTGGCATCGACAGGGTTGCGGCGGCTGCGCCGGTGAGAAAGGATCGACGGAAAATCATGCGAACTCCTGAGGGGAACGTGAAGGACGAGGGTTCACTCAGAAGAAGGTTCGCGGAGGTGGGCGTCGGGGGGCAAAGGCTCGGCTCGAAGCCGAGACCGGCGTGATCACGAATTGCTCTGACTTGGCAGACGGTGCCACCTCGAAAAATGACAAGGTGGCAGTTGCGACAAGCTGGCAGGAGGCATGGCCTGATCCGTCGCTGCAAAAGGCGTCCTGGTCCACAGCTGCGGTTTGAGCATGATCTGCATGCGCGCCGTGGGATGCGTGATCAGGAAGCGCCGCCCATAGAAGGGCGACGAGCAAGCACAAACCGCACAAGATGTTCGCAAACTTACGCATAGGCGCAGAATAGCGCTCTTGGTGTATGGGAGTGGTGTTCACATCGAAGTGAGCAGAGAATTTCCCAACAAAAATCGGCGAAAGCGCCACGGCTTCACCTCTTTGTGACCACTGTGAGACGGGAAGCGATTTGACCTTCCCACGTTGGAACCCGGCAAAAGTTACAAAAAAGAGGAGCAGACCATGCGAGTCAGTCGACGACTTTTCGTTGCCGGAGCCCTTGCCGCGCCTTTCTTGACGGGTCGGGCAGCCTTCGCAACCGAGGATAACCAAGGGCCCGTCCGAAACAACATCTCGGCGTTCCGTACCCATGAGTGGCAGAACCACTTCGACTCGCTTGGGGTGGGGGTTATCATCTCTGACACCACAGCCAAGGTTCTCCAGCACTGGACGAGCGATGGTCAGATGTTTCTCTACCCCACTTCGGTTCCGCTGTCGGATGAACTGACCCGGCGGGGATATACCGAGGTCGTCGAGAAGCGGGAAAACCCGAGCTGGGCTCCGACACCCTCGATGCGGGAGCGCAACCCGGAATGGCCAGCCTTTGTGCCAGGAGGCGATCCAACCAATCCGCTTGGCACCCGCGCCCTGTATCTCTCGTGGCAGTACTACCGGATTCATGGTACCCACGATACGCGCAAGATCGGTCGCCGTTCATCGAACGGCTGCATCGGGCTTTACAACGAGCACATCGAAGAAGTGTTCGACCGCACGCCGGTCGGAACGAAAGTCAAGCTGATCTGAACAGATGAGAGCGACAGCATACCCATTGGCCTTCCCGCAAAACCTGCTTGTACGCAGGTGGTTGCGTTTCGCGTCGATGTGGCTTCTGACTGTCGCTCTGGTCATGGGCTTGATGTTGGGACAATCTGCTGAAGCAGCGTCTGGCAACGAGCATCATTCCGGCCTCACCGTCGAGGCTGCAGATACCCCCGAACAGCAATCTTCGGTAACGCCTGCCTGCCATCCCGGCGTCACTTGCACAGCGTTCGTTTTGCCGGATGCTCTGGCATCGATACAGCCCAAGGCCGTTCCGGCTGTGCTTCAGCCCGACGCTGAGCAGTCGCAACGCCGTTTTGGCGGCCCGGCCATCACACTTCCTCCCCCGCGAACCCTGACCTGACAGTCAGGCCGAACGATTGTTCGATGACCAGAAGAGCCGGTTTGAAAGACTGGCTCAGGTTCGACCCTTTCTCAGCCTGACTCCAGAATTCATCCCAAGGTGCGAACCGCCTGACCGGCAGGGCGCAGCCAATGAGCAACAACAAAAAACCAAGGGCAGTCAGGCAGATGAAATCTCAATGGACGGGCGCGATCGCGCTTGCCGTTTCCGCCGTCGCGGCAGTGGCACTGGCACATACGGGGGCGACGGGCGTCGTCCTGGACCGAATGAACGGAATGACGGCAATGCGCGACACCATCGCAGAATTGGCACCGATGATGCAGGGCACCGTGCCCTACGACACCTTCATTGTGTCTGAAGGCGCCAGCGTCATTGCAAGTCATGCGGGCGGGACGATGCTGTCGCTCTTCCCTGAAAACAGCCTTGAAGGCGTCACCTATGCCAAGCCAGAAATCTGGGCCGATTGGCAGGAGTTCGCGGCCCTCTCCGAAGAGCTGAAGGCCTATGCTGATGCCTTGGCTGAAGTTGCCCCGAACGGCCTCGAGCCCGCGATTTCGCCAGCTGGCGAGATGGCTGGCATGGATCACTCGGGCATGGACATGACCGGAACACCGCAACCAACGCAGGGCTTCACGGTCGCGGAATTGATGGGATACGGAGCGGCTTCGGAAAAGATCGCGGTGACACGAGGGACATCCGACCCGACAATTTTGGAGCTCGATCTGACGACACTGGCGGCGGACGACCTCTTCAACCGGATCAGCGCGACATGCTCTTCCTGTCATGCGCAGTTTCGTGCGGGCCGGAACTGACCATGCGGGGTTTGATCCGGCTTTCCTTTGTCTTCCCAGCCATCGTGGCAGGTATAGGTGCCGGAGTGTTGGCACTTTGGCCGATCGGGGAGGTCGAGCCCGCGAGCTTTCCTTCCGGCGATGCCGAACGTGGGGCCTATCTCGCGCGCGCAAGTGGCTGCGTGTCCTGTCATACCAACTCGGCCGCCAAAGGACTGGCGCTCGCGGGAGGTGCGCCTCTTGACACGCCCTTCGGCACCTTCGTGCCACCGAACATCACACCGCATCGGGAGGCCGGGATCGGGCGATGGACTGTGCAGGATTTCGCCAGGGCCGTGCGCCAAGGGGTGTCGCCCGACGGAGACCCCTACTATCCGGTTTTCACCTACTCTTTCTACGGCGTTTTTACCGATCAGGACATTGCCGACCTCTGGGAGGCGTTCCGTACCGTCCCGGCTGTTGGCGATGCAGCCCCACCCCACGACGTCGGCCTTCCGTTCAGTTTCAGATCGGGGCTGAAGCTCTGGCGCGCGGCCTACCTTGACACGCCCGAGACGGACGCACTTATGGGCGCATCTTCCCCGTGGAACCGCGGACGGCAACTGGTCGAGGGGGCTGCACATTGCGCTGCCTGTCATACGGGCCGGACCCTGGCAGGAGGTCTGGATGACAGCGCTCGCTTTGCTGGAAACGATAGTCTCCCAGGCGGCAGCAAGGCTCCCGCGATCCTGACGAATGAGCTTGTCGCAAGAGGATGGACCGTAGCCAATCTCGCCTATGCGCTTCAGTCCGGAATCCTGCCGAACGGGGACGCGTTTGGCGGCAGTATGGCCGAAGTCGTAGTAGCGGGCACCTCATTCCTTACCGATGCGGACCGCGAAGCGATTGCAACCTATCTCCTCGATCCCGAGGGCACCGGAGAAATTCCGGAAGCTGCCCCGGCACCGGTCGAGACCCCGATGGCCGGAATGGATCATTCACAAATGGATATGGGAAATGGGAACTAGAGCTCTCGCCGCCATTCTGGCCCTCGGCGTTCTTGCCTTCGTCGGCGTATTTATCTTGACGACAGTCTGGACCCTAGACCCACGCGAAACGACGTCGGCCGATGGCAGCCCAACAGCCTCTGTGTCCGAGCGGCTTTCGGATGGACAACTTGACGTTCAAGTCTTTGCGCTCAGCAACCAAGAGGTTCGCCTCGAAATCCAGTTCATGCCCAATGCCGACGCAATCGAAACCGCAGGAATGCGGCCAGATGTGAACTTTGCAATGGCCGCTATGCACATGGACGGGGTCACTCCGCCGCTAGCTTTGGTCGAGGCAGGCGTCTGGCGGGCAAAAGTGAAGCTGCCGATGGCCGGTCGGTGGGTCGTCAGCGTGGGCTTTGGTGAAGAATTTGCAGAGGTCGAGTTTGATGCGCGATAACCCAAGTCCGGCAACTTTTCTGAATGATGACAGCCTTCGCCGCAACCTGCGCGGCCTGGCTGTTGGCATCACCCTGTTTGTGGTCCTCGGCACGGTCGCTGCCGTATGGGCGAACCCACTTTTTGTCCGGATGACTCCAGTCGGGCCTTGGGAGTTCGTCGCGACCGTTCTGACGGCCTTCCTTGGAGGTGTGACAGCGGCGATGTGGGTCCCTCAGTGCAACTTGCGCGCTTCCGGGACGGGTGGGCTTGCCAGCTTTCTCGGAATCGCCTGCCCAACCTGCAACAAGGTGCTCATGCTGGTCTTCGGTGGACCGGCACTTCTTGCCTGGTTTGATCCGCTCCGGCCGTGGCTTGCGACTGCCGGGCTCGTCATCATGGGCACCGCCGCGTTGACAACGTGGCGCCGGTTTCGCGCTGTCCGCACTGGCAACAGGAAGGTGCAGGGACTGCGGGGCCTTGACCGGGGTGACGTGAAATGAAGACAGTCACGGTCCATGACCCAATGTTCCGACGGCTGAGCCGGAATGTACTTTTGCGGCACGGGCTGATGGCCCTCCTCTCTGCTGGCTTGGTTCTGATTTTTGCGGCTATCCATGGCGAGTGGAGTCCGATGCACCGCTGGAACCGGGCACTTGCCGACGCCTCGCTGGTGCTGGTTGCGCTTTCGATGGGTCTGGGTCCATTGGCCCGGCTCCTTAGACCCGCAGTGTTGGTGCTGCCCTACCGCCGCGAGGCGGGCATCTACGGCTGCCTTCTGGCGCTTGCGCATGCTGGAATCATTCTTGTCGGCTGGGTCGAATGGGACCTGATGCGCCTCTTCGGCTTCGAATGGCATCCCGACCTCCTCAGTTATGTCATGCTTCAGCATGGCTTTGGTCTGGCCAACGCAATCGGGATCGCCGCCTTGCTCCTCGCGATCCTCCTGGCTACAACCTCAAGCGAGGTCGCAATGCGCCGCCTTGGCGTTTCCGGCTGGAAGTTCCTGCAGATGGGTGTCCTGCCGCTTTGGTGGCTGTCTGTAGCGCATGTCGCCTACTTCCTGTTCATGCACTTCCTCAGCTTTCACCGGGCGACGCCCGAGCCTAACCCCCTGCAGTATTGGTTCGTCGGACTGGTTCTCTTGGTCCTGGGACTGCGACTTGCCGCTTACCTGAAAACCATCGGCGGCAGACGCATACCGGAGTCTCAGGACGAGAGGGCCAAGCATGCGCCGATCTGAACGAGATCTTGCCCGGGCCGCACGGGTAACGACGCGTCGGTCGCTGTTGCTTGGCGGTGTGATGACCTCGGTGGTCGGCGTGCTTGGTTTCCGGATGTGGCAACTGGGTGTACGCGATGCTGAGGAATACTACCTCCTCGCCGAGGAAAACCGGATCAATTTGCGGCTGGTGCGCCCCGACCGGGGCCGCATCTTCGACCGCTCGGGTAAGATCGTCGCGGACAATGAACACACCTACCGGATTACGCTCGTGAAGGAGGAGGCCCGGGACGTCGATGGCGTCCTTGCGAAACTGCAGCGGCTTCTTGGTCTGACGGGTGAGGTTATCGACCGGATTCGGGAGCAACTTGACCGCGTTCGGGGCTTTGTCCCGGTGACCGTGAAGGACAGGGTCACCTGGGAAGAGTTGTCAATCATCGCCTTGAACACCCCGGCGCTTCCGGGTGTCCACCCGGAGATGGTCCTGTCCCGGGTCTATCCCTTCGGGCCAGACTTTGCCCATCAGGTCGGCTATGTGGGACCCGTCAGCGACAGCGATCTCACAGCCAATGACGGGGAACCCGATCCGCTTTTGCGCTCGCCGGACTACCAGATCGGCAAGACGGCGCTTGAGCGGATCCACGAGCGCGCGCTGCGCGGTGAGCCGGGAGCTCAGCGGGTGGAGGTCAACGCCGGCGGCAGGACCATGCGCGAGCTGGCACTTGATCCGCCGACCCCCGGCTCGGACATGCAGATCACACTGGATCATCATTTGCAGAACTTCATGCGTGTGCGCCTCGAAGGACAAAGCGCGGCAGCAATCGTAATGGATGTGACAAATGGTGATCTCCTTGGCTGCACGTCTGCCCCCGCATTCGATCCGAACCTTTTCGTGCGGGGGATCTCAAGAAAGGACTACAGCGGACTGCGCGACAGCGAGTTTCGCCCGCTTGCCGACAAGACCGTTCAAGGGGCCTATCCGCCGGGGTCCACGATCAAAATGGCGAATGCGCTCGCCGCTCTGGAAAGCGGGGTCATGGATCCAGCAGAAACCGTGACCTGCAACGGGTACGTGGAAATCTCTGGTCGCAGGTTCCATTGCTGGAAAAGCGGCGGCCATGGGCGGGTCGACATGGTCGGTGCGTTGCGGCAGTCCTGCGACGTCTACTTCTACGAAGTTGCGCAACGGATCGGGATCGATGGCATCTTTGCGATGAATGACCGTCTCGGACTGGGCCAGAAATACGACCTTCCGCTGTCGGGAATGGTTCACGGCAACAATCCCTCGCGCGCCTGGAAGCAAGAGCGTTACGGTCAGGATTGGTTGATTGGCGACACGATCAACGCGTCCATTGGCCAGGGCTTCACGTTGACCTCGCCAATTCAGCTAGCCACGATGACCGCGCGCCTTGCCTCAGGAACGGCAGTCCTCCCGCGTCTCGTGCGCCCGCCTGGTGGGGCCAGCCCGGGTGAACCTGCGCCTGTCTCACTTGGACTTTCGGCAGAAGCGCTTGCGATCGTGCGACAAGGGATGTTCGAGGTGTCGAACCACGAGCGCGGCACCGCATACGGGTCACGGATCGCGGATGTGACCAAAGCCATGGCCGGGAAGACCGGAACGAGCCAGGTGTTTTCGATCACAGCGGCCGAGCGCGCAGCCGGTGTCCGATCGCAGGACGAACTCCCATGGAACAGGCGGGACCATGGGCTGTTCGTGGCCTTCGCACCCTTTGATGCGCCTCGATATGCCGTGACTGTTGTAGTGGAGCATGGCGGCGGCGGCTCAACGGCGGCGGCACCGATCGCGCGCGACATCATGCTCTTTGCCCAACACGGCGGCCTGCCGCCCGAAGATGCCTATCCTACTGCTCAGCGGGCCCGAATTCGGGAGGATCTGGCTCAACTGTCCGAACGGATTCTCCCGCCGGATGGGGTGACACCGATCACCGTGAGCCGGACATGAAGGCCTCCAAGCCAAGAAATGGCAGGTTCAGAGGCGCTGCGGTTGTTGCGCCCGCGGCAATCTTTCTGCTGTCCGCGCCGCAAGCAGGCGCGTTCTTCCACAATAGCCCAGATCTCGAACAAGGTCGCGCCATCTATGGGGCGCAATGCGCGTCGTGCCACGGCGCCGATCTGGAAGGGCATCCCGACTGGCGGTCGGCGAATGAGGACGGGACCTATCCCGCCCCGCCGCATGATGCGAGCGGCCACACCTGGCATCACGGCGACATCATGCTGCGCGACTACATCAAACGCGGCGGGCAGGCGGTCCTTGACGAAATGGGCGTTGCCTTCAGCTCCGGCATGCCGGCTTTCGGCGACCGTCTGACGGACGAGGATATCGAAGCTGTTCTGGATTACATCAAATCGACTTGGCCCGACGGCATCCGCGCCACGCAAGCAGAGCGCAGCGCCGTCGAGGCGCTCGCGCCATGATGCCTGGCCCGAACGATAGGCTGTCGGTCCAAGTTTGAACTTGCCCCTCTAGTTACTTGAGGAAGCATCAACCCTCAAAGAATTTACGAAATGAAAGGTCCGCCCGATGCGAATGAAATCCCTGCTATTTGCCAGTGTCTTCTGTTTCCAGGTCGCCATGCCGTCCTTCGCGCAGGAGGTCTCGGATGAACGCATCAAGGCTCTCGTGGCCGAAGCCCTGCGCGAAAACCCCGAACTGATCCTCGAGGCGCTTCAGGCCCTCGAAGAACGGCAGGCTGAAGCACAGGCAGCCGCCGCAACCGCAGTATTGGCCAACGAGCGCGACACATTGGAACGTGACCCCAACGCACCGGTTCTCGGCAATCTGGAGGGCGATATCACGGTGGTCGAGTTCTTTGACTACAACTGCCCCTACTGCAAGCGCGCCATGCCGGAAGTCGACGCTCTTCTGGCCGAAGACGGCAACATCCGGTTGGTGATGCGCGAATGGCCAATCCTCAGCGAGGGATCTGCCTTTGCCGCACGCGCCGCGCTCGCATCCCGGAAGCAGGGCAAATATGCTGAGCTCCACAATGCTCTGATGGGCATGCGTGGCAAGGTAGAAGCCGACACGGTGCTGCGTGTTGCCGGCGAAATCGGCTTGGACTTGGACAGACTCAAGGCAGACATGCAGGCGCCAGAGATCGACGAGCACATTGCAACCTCGATGCGTCTGGCCGAGGCGCTCGGTTTCAACGGGACGCCGTCCTTTGTCGTGGGCGATCAGTTGGTGCCGGGTTTTGTTGAAAAGGCGCAGCTTTCCGAAATCGTGGCTTCTGTTCGGGCATCAGAATGAGTGGTTCGAAACGAGTCGCTTCGGAATGCTCCCGTTGCACCGCCTTCCCTGCTCGCAGGACGATCTCGGCCGTCCCGGCCCTCGCGGCGGTACTATGGATCGCTCTGTCTGGAATTGCGGCAGCGCATTCGTTCACCGCAGCAATTCTCGTCGTCGGTGAGAATGTTGAGCAAGACCTTGCGGAGGCTGTCCGAGGATTCCTGCTGGCTGCCGACGAGCGGGACGGGCACCCAAACGAAACCTCCGACGGGCATCTGGGCGGCGTTGACGTGCATGTTCTTCCGCTTCCGGCCGAAGCCACCAGTCTGGTCCAGGAGTTGACTGGCCCACCAGACGAGGCGGCTGATGTCATCATCGTCCTTGGACCGAAGCCTTCCGCCGACGACGCGGCGAGCAAATACAGCCGTGCGAGCACCGTTCTGTTGCAAGCACTCCTTGCGGAGGGCTGGAATGGTGATGACCGCATGGACGGTTTCATCGCACGCTACCGGCTCGCCTACGGCAAAGAGCCCGGTCTTTTGGCCGCCTCAGCCTACCACGCGGCGCGCAGGTTGGATGTCGCGATCAGACCGCTTGACGGAGCGGGGCCGCGGGATGAGCTTCTGGAAGCCTGGCAAGCTTCCGAGGTCGGCTTGCCAAGATGATCCTGTGGTGTCTGGCGCGGCGCTCACCGGGTGGGGTTCTCACGCCGCCGGATAGCTGGTGAAGACCGTACTGCTTCCGTCTTGACCGACCAGGACCACGTCATAAGCCTGACGCTCTGTCTCTGGACCCATTCCCGGTGAGCCGAATGGCATGCCCGGAACGGAAAGTCCTACCGCCAAGGGGCGTTCCGCCAACAGCCTGCGGATATCCGCTGCTGGAACGTGCCCTTCGATGGTGTAGTCGCCCATGGTCGCCGTGTGGCAGGACGACAGGTTCTCCGGGATGCCGCGCTCCCGCTTGTAGGTCGCGAGATCTTCGACACTGCGCTCTTCAAAGCTGACGTTGAAGCCGTTTTCGCGCAAGTGGCCGATCCAGGCGTTGCAACAGGGGCAGCCAGGGTCCTTCACCACATGGATCCGTTCGTCCCCTTCGGCCAGCAAAGGCACAGTGCTCATGGCAAGGATGGCCGGTCCGGCAAGAAGAAGAGTACGGCGCGCAAGGATCATCAGAAGCCCCATTCTATGTGTGACCGCAAAATACTGCCAAAGGCCGGGCGTGGCGAGCGTAGTATGGCTCCCAATAGGCCTGATCACCAAGAAACTACCGAAGACGCGTGTCCCCGGCCTGCACCAGAAGGACGCCGTGATTCTCATCTGCGTCATCGTCCGTAACCCGGCGGGTCTGAACGCCCTGCAGATCTGCGAAACCTTCCATCATCCGTTTCGGAAACCAGGTCATTGGAAGGCTTTCGAAGCCGGGAACGCCGTCAAGTACGCGCGATATTGCAATCGTGCAATTCGCCTTGGGCACCGCGCCGTACACTTTGGCACGCGCCATGATCAGGTCCGCAACTTCTGGCGAAACCATGATTGTCTGCTCAACAACGTCGTAAGTTTCGCGCGCATGGTAGTCGATGTAGAAGTCGACCATCTTCGGCGTGATCCCGAAATGGACGTCGTTGCGCTCTGGAAGCTTCGGATGTCGCCAAGTTCCCGCCGGGTCAAAGAGAACACGCTCTGAGCCATTGATCAAAAGCCCGGCATGCGCACCGGCGCCGCTGCGGGTCGACATGACGGTATAGAGCGTGACCGAGGTCGGGCCGACATGTTCATAGCGCGCCTTAGCCACGGCTTCATCTGGCGCCCAGATCGGTTCGGCACCGCAGGCGGACAGCCACAGGGTTGCGAAAAGGGCGAAGAACAATCGTTTCATGGCGTGTCTCGTCAGACGAGTGATGTTTTCTCGACCCTAGTTCGGTTGCCAGTAAACTCTGCGCTATCAAGTCAAGACGAGGGAAAACGCGGCAATTCTGCTGCAGTCGACGCTATGGCCATGTGGTCCAGACACCAAACTGTCAGATGACGGGACCAGGCCACACTGATACAGTCGAGATCATGACCCATTCGTCGTTTCCTATGCGTGCATTGATCCTCGCCGCCTATCTTTTGGCGGCGATCCTGCCGATGCTTGCCTTCGCCGAGGGTCGGCAACAGACTCAGGCAGACCATGAACAGATGATGGCGATGGCTGGCCATGTGGCGCATATGTCATCCGCAGGCAGCCCGATTGACGATGCACAACGTCTGCTGTGCCAGCAACATTGTCTTTTTGCAGGTGCGGCTCTTCCCGCACCAAGCCCGGGCGTCGTCGCCATCGCGCGTTCGGTTGAAATCAACTTGAACAATGACCTGCTGGCCGCATCGCTGGCGCTCCCGCCACCTGGCCCACCTCCGAAACGCACACTGATCTGACCCTACAGCTCCGGTTCGCCGGGGCCTTCAGTCTTTTCACATTGCGATACAGGAGAATTCGCATGATCGCTCTCTCTCGCCGCGGCTTTCTGGCCGCTTCTGCGGCTACTGCCGCCTCACTTATTCTGCCTGCGCGCGCTCGAGCCCAATCAGCCCGTATGTCGCTGACGGCGACGACCCGGACGCTCGATGTCCGGGGCAAGGCAGCCACCGTCTGGGGGCTATTGGACGGCAACGGCCGGTCTGGATTGGTTCTCGACCCGGGTCAGGCATTTGCCGTCGATCTGGCGAATACCTTGGCTGAGGCGACCATCATCCATTGGCATGGACAGATCCCGCCGAACGTGCAGGACGGCGTGCCGGACATGCCCATGGCCACGCTGCAACCGGGCGAAAGCCGCGCCTATGACTTTGCCGCGCGCCCGGGCACGCACTGGATGCATGCTCATATCCCCGAGCACGAGATGCTGCTGCTGGCCGCACCCCTGGTCGTGCGGCGACCCGAGGACGTCGCTGCCGATCGGCAGGACGTTACGATGTTCCTGCATGACTTTTCGTTCAAGTCGCCTGCGGAGGTGCTGGCAGAGATTACGGGTGGCGCGTCCATGGCCGGGATGGACCACAGCCAGATGGGTCAGGACGGCATGGCCGGCATGGACATGGGCGCGATGGGTCAGGGGGACATGATGGCCATGCCGGGCATGGACGGCATGGCGATGGACCTGAACGACTACAACTTTGACGCCTACCTTGCCAATGACCGGACGCTGGACGACCCCGAAGTCCTGCAGGTGGACAAGGGCAGCAAGGTCCTTGTTCGGGTGATCAACGCGGCCGCCGCGACGGTGTTCTGGATCGACACCGGCGCACTGACCGGGCGGCTGGTTGCTGTGGACGGAGAGCCGGTGCAGCCCCTTCCTGGCAGCCGTTTCGGAATCGCGATGGGCCAGCGGCTTGACATCGAGATTGATGTTCCAGCCGAAGGCGGGGCCTTCCCGGTCCTCGCCTTGCGCGAGGGTGCAAGAGAACGGACGGGTCTCGTCCTTGCGACGCCGGGGGCCACGGTGACGAAGGTTGCCGACATGTCCGACGCCGACCATCCTGCCTTCAGCGCCGATCTGACGCAGGAAGCGGCCCTGCGCGCCTTCACCCCACTGCCGGAGCGCGCGGCATCGTCGCAGCCAATGTTGATGCTGGGCGGCTCGATGATGCCCTACGTATGGACCATCAACGGGCAGACCTGGGGCAAACATTCCCCGGTGAGCGCGAAAACCGGCGAGCGTGTCGAGATCATGTTCCACAACATGTCAATGATGGCACATCCCATGCACCTGCATGGCCACGCTTTCCAGGTGGTCGGAGTGGGCCAGGATCGGATCGCAGGTGCTGTTCGTGACACCGTTCATGTGCCGCCGATGGGGATGGTGACGGTCGCGGTGGATGCGGGTGAAGTGGCGCGCTGGATGCTGCATTGCCACCACATGCCGCATCTCTCGACGGGCATGATGACTGAGTTCGCGGTTTCGGCCTGACGACGGTCCGGACCCACAGATTGCCTGCGGGTCCGGCCTTCCGCGAAGGGAAAACCAATGTCTGTTCAGATGGGTCGTCGACCTCTCCTTGCCGGTCTCGCAGCGAGCTTCATTGCGGGACCCGCCGAGGCGCGACCGCCTTTCCGGCTGCGAAAGGACCCGCAGCCTGTGCTTTCCCCGCCTATCCAGGATGAAGCAGGAACCACCAGGGTTCTTGGGGACTTTGCCGGGCGTGTGATCCTTCTGAACATCTGGGCGACTTGGTGCCCGCCCTGCCGGGAAGAGATGCCAGCACTCGACCGATTGGAAGGGCTGCTTGGAGGCCCGGATTTTGCCATACTACCTCTTTGCATCGACGAAGGCGGGATCGAAAGGGGCCGACGTTTCTATGATGAGGTCGGACTTGTAGACCTACCGCTTTACTGGGCGGAGCCGCTGCGGGTTCAACTGGCACTCGCCTTCATCGGACTGCCGACGACGCTTCTGATCGACCGCGAGACGCGTGAAATCGGGCGGCTTCAGGGCCCTTTCGACTGGGGAAGCGACGAGGCTGTCCGTCAGATATCGGATCTGCTTTGATCGGTCGCCATTCCCTTGGCTAAATCCCTGCCTAGCCCGTTGGGTTCGGAAATGGACAGATCAGGCTGCCTGATAACTGGTGAAGATCTCGAGACTTCCATCCCGGCGAACCAGCAGGACGTCATAGGCGTCTCGACTGTCTTCTGATCCCATGCCGGGGGAGCCGTAGGGCATGCCGGGCACTGCGAGGCCGACTGCGTCAGGACGCTCGTTGAGCAGCCTGCGGATATCGGCAGCCGGGACATGGCCTTCGAGCGCATAGCCGTCAACGGTGCCCGTGTGGCAGGAAAAGGCCTTTGCCGGAATGCCCTGATCCATCTTGAAGCGGATCAGCAACGTTCCCATCGACACCTCGTCCGTTACTTTGAACCCTTGTTCGCGCAGGTAATCCACCCATGCCTCGCAGCACTCGCAACCGCGCCCTTTGACGACATGGATCGGTGGTTCTTCCTCTGCCCTGGCGGCAGGGGCCAGGGCGACGGCTGCTGATGCAAGCATGAGTTCACGGCGACCGATAAGATACCTTTTCATCCACGTTCCCCATCAGTTTCTGGCATGAAGCCGGTTTCGCTGCGCCAAGTGGCGAGTGCATCAAGGTCAGCAGCAGTAGCAATCTCTTGCTCCGGCAGGGCGTCCTGGTCTTTCGGGTCGACCGGTCGGCCATCGACACGCACTTCGTAATGGAGGTTCGGGCCGCTCACGAGCCCGGTCGCTCCGACCGCGCCAATCTCGTCGCCCGCCTTGACCCGCGTTCCGACGCGAACGTCTTCAGCAATCTCAGAGAGATGCGCATATCGCGTGACGACCCCACCGCCGTGGTCGATGTCGATCGTGATGCCATAGCCGCGGATCGAGCCCGCAAAGGTCACCCGCCCGGCGCCGGTCGCCGAGACTTCAGTGCCCACGGGGGCCGCGTAATCGATCCCGGTATGCATACGGACCCCGCCCAACACGGGATGGTTCCGGCGGCCGAAGACGGACGACAAGCGGGCACCAAGGATGGGAGCGGCGGAACGCTGCACGGCTTCGCCATCTTCAAAGACGATGACCGGGCCGGCGGCTTCGGTCGCAACGAGTTCGAGGACGCGATCTGTAAGCTCCAGTCGCGCGTAACTCAGGCGCGGCTCTCCCGCGATGCTGCCATCGGGAAGCTGGTCTTCCTGCCAGACCAGCGCGAAGGTCTCTGCGCCTTTGAGGTCGCGCCTGAAATCAACCTGACCCGCAAGAAGTGCGGTTAGGTCAACCGCAAAGCGTTCCGGTGCATTCCGGGCCGTCAAAGCGTCGTAAAGGGTTCCGTCGAGGGTTAAGGTCTCACTCCGGTCCGTCACACGAACTGGTGGGTCAAGCCGTTGTGCTGCGATCGGCCCGTCGAAGGTGAGAGCAATTTCCACTCCATCTTCCACGAACAGTGAAAGGCGCGTTAGCGATGCCGGATCACCGGACGCTGCCGTCCATTCGATCCGGTGGCCAGGTCGCAGGTCCGTCAGATCATACACTCCCGAGAGTGCCAGGGCGGCTTCCGCCCGGATCGTCGGGGGGACTCCAGCGTGTCCAAGGACACTGTCCAAAGTGTCACCGGGGGCGATTGTGGTTTCGAATGCCATCGGCAATTGCGCGGTCGGGGGATCTGCCACTGCCTGGAGCGGGGCGAGAGATGCGACAGCAAGGATCAGAAATGCAGAGCGGATCATCTGGCAGAATGACCTTTCAACTGAGGGTTCGGCGGATTTTGGGAACGGCGAAGCGCCGGTCTTCATGGAAGTCGATGATGCTGGCAAAGCGCCCATCGGGGTGGAACAGGAACACACCGGCGGTGTGGTCCATCGTGTAGTCGCCGCCATCCTTGTCGACACGGCGATAGGTTACGCGAAAATCTGCGGCCGCCTTTGCCACCTCGTCGGCGGGACCCGTCAACCCGATGATGCGTGGGTCGAAGCTGCTGACGTAGTCCGCAAGGACAGCGGGCGTGTCGCGTTCCGGATCGACCGAAATCAACGCGACAATCATGCGATCGGCGTCGGCACCCAGTTCTTCGAGCCAGAGCGATATGTCGCTCAATGTGGTCGGGCAGACGTCCGGGCACCAGGTGAAGCCGAAGAACACCATGACCGGGCGACGGGCCCAGTCTGTGGGTCGGACGGACTGACCCCGGTGGTCGGTCAATGCCCAGGACATCTCGCCGATTGGCAAGGGCAGGACCTCGCTGAGAGCTGGCCTGTTGCGCGTGCGATAGGCTCCGACGCCCAGCATGAAGGCGACGGCTCCGATGGCACCTCCAGCGCCGAGGATTATTGCCCTGCGTCGGCGCAATCCGGACCCTCCGCGCGCAACGAAAGGACATCGACATTCATCGTGACCTCTCCGGCCTTTTCAAAGATGAGGGTGACCGGAAAGCTGTCCCCTTCCTTCAGGGCTGTCGTCAGCCCCATCAGCATGCCGTGGTATCCGCCAGGCGAAAGCTGCACGCTCTGGCCGGCCGGCACAGGGATGGACATCGCATGCGGCATTGATGCGATGCCGTCCTGAACGACAGTCTCGTGCAGCATCGGCATACCGGCTGCAGGCGTTGCAATGCCGATCAGCGCATCGTCCGCAGATCCAGCGTTGGTGATCCCCACATAGAAAACGCCGGGTCGCCCCGCGCCAATCGTCGCCTTGGACCAGGCGTGCTCAACGGTCAGATCACCGATGGTCACGGTCTCGCAGGCCATGGCGGCAGGCGCGGACACGATCAGAGATGCGGCAAGGAGGAAGTGTTTCATGGGTCAAAGTCTCGATTGAAGGTCGGAGAGGATTTCGGCCGCCGGAGTGCCGTAGGTGAATTGACGCAGCCACGCGCCATCTGGGCCGATCAGATAGAGGCCAGGGCTGTGCGCCATCGTGTAGCCGTCCGGCGAAGTGGTGTCGGCCTCCCGCTCGTAGAAGATCTTGAAGCTTGCGGCCGCAACTTGTGTTTCGGCCTCGCTGCCGGCCAGACCGAGGATCGCTGGGTGGAACGCCTTGGTGTAGTCAGTCAGTCCAAGCCGTCTGTCCCGTTCGGGATCGATCGAGATGAAGATCGGCTGCACCGATCCTGCCTCGGATCCAAGGTCATCCATGACCTGTGCAACTTCGGAGAGTGTCGTGGGGCAGACATCCGGGCAGCTTGTGAAGCCGAAGAACACCAACAGGAACTTTCCGCGGAATTCGTCCGTCGTACGGATACGACCTTCGCTGTCTGCAAGTGCGAAGGTGGGCGTGAAAGCAGATGCTGCAGCTGCGCTGTCCTCCGTTGCAGGCCACCACCGCGCCGCCGCAAAAGCGACGACCGCCGCAGTCGCGGCGACCCAAAGGATGATCTGAAGAGAACGAAGACGCATGAACAGTCCAGGCGATGAGAACAGCGTGCGGTCTAGAACCTCGAGCAACTAGAGGTTCAACCGACAAAAAGGTGAGGAGTGCAGCACCGGCGAGGTTTCGCCGATCAGGCCGCCCCAAGAAACCGGGCAAGGGCAACGCCAAGGAGGGTGCCAAACAGCCCGAAAGCGATGGCGAAGCCTGCGCCATATTGCAGGCGGTCCAGCGTCTTGCCGCCGCGCTGTCGGGCGAGATAGTAGCCCCACAGGAATCCGACGATCCCGAAAACTGGTCCGATCATTTCTGGCTTCCTTTCAAGACCGTTTTTTTCCGCCAAACCCAGAAGGCGAAAACTCCCCAAGAGCCAAGGATAAGGAGAAGTGCGGACCAGTCGCCAAGACGGGCGTAGAGGGTCGGTGGCAGGGATCTCGGTAAGCGCATGTCGATTACGCCAGAAGTCTCAATGTCCAGCATCGCCAGTGTCTCGCCGTAGGCATCGACCACCGCCGAGATTCCCGTATTTGCGGCCCGCACGAGTGGAAGCCCCTCTTCGATGGCTCGCATCCGGGCTGAAGCCAGATGTTGCTTTGGACCAATCGAGCTGCCGAACCAGGCGTCGTTGGTTGCATTGAATATCCAGTCCGGTCGGATGGCATCATCGACCACATGCCCGGGAAAGATGATCTCGTAGCAGATAGCGATGCCCGCATAGGGATGTGGGCCGAATGCAAGGGTGCGGGGACCCGGACCGGGGAGGAAATCACCTAAAGATTCGACCAATCGCTGGAACGGCAGGACACTCCGCCACGGCACGTATTCACCAAAGGGCACAAGGTGATGCTTGGCGTAGCGCGTCAGGACGGAGCCATCCGGCGCGATGGCGAGCACAGAGTTTCGGTACACTGTTTCGTTAGAGGTAACCTCCCGCTCAGGACTGCCCGCCAACAATACGGCGGTCTTCGGCAAGAGCCACCCAAGCATGATACGGGCCCCAGTGTCTTCGGCGAGAAACCCCGGCCATGCGGTTTCGGGCCAAAGCAGGATATCGTAGTCGCCCGGGCGCGCAGAAAGAGCCAGAAGCCGAAGGATGTTGGCTTTCCGGGATCCTTCATCCCACTTGGCGCTTTGCGCGATGTTCGGTTGCACGACGCGGATTTGAGTGCCGCGCTCCGACGGGGGATCGGACAAGGTCAGGCGCGCAAAACCGAAACCAGCGACGGTGACCGCAATTGCGGTGGCGCTGGCGAAACGGATGACTTGCAACCTGCGAGCGGGCGCGCGGAAAGCCAGCCCGACCAGTGCTGAACAAAGCACCAAGAGGAACCCCAGCCCATAGCTGCCGACCAGGGAGGCCATCTGCGCGAGAGGCAACCAATCGGCCAGCGTGTAGGCAGCAAGGTTCCAAGGAAACCCCGTCAGAACATGCCCCCGCAGCCATTCAAGGCCGGTCCAGCCTGTCGCAAGCGAAAGCGAGAGCGGCAATCCGGCGCGCGCCATGCGGGCGGCAAGGGCACAGGCAAAAGCCGGAAACACTGCCAGCAGAGCTGCAAGGCCGAACACGGCTGGCAAAGCCAACCATCCGAACCGATCTGCCTCGACCTGAAAACTTTCGGTGATCCAGAAAAGCCCGGGCACGAACTGGCCTAAGCCAAACAGATATCCGATTCGAAACGCGACAGGCCACGGCGTGCCATGCAACATAATTGCCAGCACAGCGAAGGCGATCAGCGCAAAGGGCAGGATCGAATATGGCGGCAAGGCGAGGACAAGTGCGGCACCAGCGGCCAGGGCCACGCCCAAACCGGGCAGACCTTGAAGCAGCTTTCCGCCGGAAAAGGGATGAGCGTCTGAAGTGATCAATCCTGCGAAAGCCCCCGTCTTGAGTGGCGAGGGCTAATTGCTCTAGCTACTTGAGATGCAAGGCATGCGTTGCCGGATCACGGCAATGTCAGAGTGTCGAGACCTGTTGGTCGACTTCCATGGGCCCATCAGAAACCTCGCAAGAAGAACGGCGCAGTGATTGTAGCGCTTTCGGCCCAAACCGTGCTCTGTTGACGGCTCTTTGATTTGTCCCGGAGGCAAGAGGACGATACTGCCCATTCCGACACGTAGGTGAAGGAGTGATCCATGGCCGAGGAACGGATCGGGCGACGGGCTTTGATGGGCGGAGCAGTCGGGATGGCGGGTCTTGCGGCCCTACCAGCCTTGGCGCAGGACGGCACGACCGAGTTTCAGGCTCCTGTATCCGGCAGCGTACGGAACAACGTGTCCAGCTTCCGGATGCCTCAGTGGCGGGACTATTTTGAGAATACTAAGGGTGGTGCAATTCTGGCGGACACAAAATCACGCGCACTGCATTACTGGTCAGAGGATCAGTCGATCTACCGGCTCTATCCCTCGTCCGTCCCCCTGTCCGAGGAACTGACGCGGCTCGGGCGGACCGAGATTGTCCGCAAGGCTGTGAACCCGCCGTGGCGTCCGACGGCATCCATGCTCGAGCGCAACCCGGACTGGCCGAAGATGGTCGAAGGCGGATCCAAGGACAACCCGCTTGGTGTCCGCGGATTGTATCTGTCCTGGCCTGCCTATTTGATCCACGGCACCCATGATACCCGGAAGATCGGTCGCAGATCATCGAACGGGTGCATCGGCCTCTACAACGAGCATGTCATTGAACTTTACGAGCTTGCACAAGTCGGCACTCAGGTGCTGCTGATCTGACGATCAAGGGGCAAGCTGTCGGACCGCTTGGCAAAAGACCTTTTGCATCCGGCTCAGAGCTTACCGCCTTAGCCCACCGTTCTGCGTGAGAAAGTGAGAGCGTTTCGGCCGCATGAGATGCAAATGTATCGAGAAAAGCACAGGGCGGTGTTACATCGAAAGGCGCATTAGAGCTGGTGGTCTGTTCTGGGAAAAATTTGTGTCCGGCAGTAAGCGCGACAGTCTTCGTCTTGCTGTATTGCGGAGGTAACAGTGACTTGACTGGACTTGAGACCAGAAAGCGGTGCCGTTAACGACTAACCCTTCTGGTGTATTCGGGAGGCACTCATATTGTGAAAGCGAAGCGGATGGTCGATCGACGCGGATTTTTGGTAGGCGCCGCCGCGCTAGTTTCCTCTCCAGTGGTGGCGGGCTCGCATCTTCAAGACCAGTGGGACGCGTGGGACGCAGAGGTGACACCACTTGGCTATGAACCTACCACAACGAACCCTTGGGGACTTCATCCGCGCCTGTTGCCGACGCGCGTCCAAGCGCGCACTGGTCTGGTTCCCGGTGACATCCATGTTGATGCGATCGCCCGGTACTTATACCATATTCAACCAGATGGATCAGCTATGCGCTACGGTGTCGCCATCGGCCGCGACGGACTTTACGAACCTGGAACCTACACGATCAGGCGCAAGGCGAAGTGGCCCAACTGGACACCAACCGCGTCGATGATTGCGCGGGAACCAGAGATCTACGCCAAGTTCGCTGACGGGATGGCACCGGGTCCAGGCAATGCCTTGGGATCACGCGCACTTTATCTCTACCTGGGCGAAAGGGATACGTATTTGCGCATTCATGGAACCCCACTCCCGCGGTCTATCGGCAGCCGGGCAAGCTCAGGTTGCGTCCGCATGGTAATGCCACACATCAATGATCTTTACGATCAGGTCCAAACTGGTGTGACAGCCCACCTTTATCCAGCTGAAGAAGGCGATAGGGTCACCACCGCATGACCCTTCCGCTTGGCCGCGCGTTCCATGGTCAACACTACAACATGGACACGCTCGACCGAAAGTGGACGTTTGTTCGTATCGCGACTATTGGCTCAGCCCGTTACTTCGGATTGAACAGCAGCCTGTGTGCAGATTGGGCGCCCCGCGACGGTTCGCAGTGGCAGCATTGTCGTCTCGACCGGCCCGACGTAGCGGTACCAGTAGCAACCGTCCTCTGGCCTCAAAAGCACTTCCTGAAGATTCTGGTAAGGTGCGGCAATCGCCCCAACCCCTTCCGGCAATTCTTTGAGAAACCCTGTTTCCTTGTCGATTGACTGACTGGCCGGAACTGAGCAGGCACCCACAATTAAGCAGCACCCAAGTCGCACAAGAATTAGCGTCGATCTGCCTAACATAAAAATTCCCCTTGCTCGGGCTGAACGCCACCTCAGACCGTGCGGAAGTAAACAAGCCAGCGATGGAGCGCTAAAGTCGTCCCATGCTTGCCCCAGAGAGCAGTTCGGACGACAATCTCTGACGGCACGGATACACCCACTTATGGATCGAGGTTCAAGTCTTGTCGGCGAACTGCGCGCGCGGTTCACTCAAATGTGTACCATGATCGTCTTGATTCCTGCCCTGCATGGAAGCGGGAGGCAAGAACCTGCTTGCTGCTCAGGTTGCTTGAGGTGTTAGCGAACTCTCAGGCTTATCGCGTCGAATGTCGGGCGATGGTGTCAATTTCATTTGTCGAAAAGAGAGCAGGACCCGTGTTTGAAATTTCTGGCGTTGGAGTCCTCGCGGCCTTTTTGGGAGGGGCTCTGTCATTCCTGTCCCCGTGCGTGCTGCCGCTGGCGCCCGGTTATGTGTCCTACATAGCAGGGCAACCGGGCCAGAGTGCGCACGGTGGCGTGCAGATGAAAACTCGCCTGAATCGCCTGCTCTTGAGCCTTTATTTCGTTATGGGTTTCTCGACAGTATTTATTTCCTTGGGCGCTGGTGCCAGCCTTCTCGGTGGCTTGCTTTTGCAATGGAAATACGAGCTCGGCATTGTCGGCGGTGCGCTTATCATCGTGTTTGGATTGGTCATGACCGGGCTTATACGGCCGGGCATCCTGCTCCGTGACACGCGATTCACATTTGATGCAAAAGGCGGAAACCCTCTTGGCGCCTATTTGCTTGGGCTCGCGTTTGCTTTTGGCTGGACGCCTTGCATTGGGCCAGTTTTAGGGTCGATCTTGACGGTGAGTGCGGCTTCGGGGGCAGATGGCGTGGCCCTTTTGACAGTGTACTCGGTCGGCCTTGGTGTTCCGTTCCTGTTGCTCGCCGCATTTACGAATGAACTGGCCGCACGCATCAGGCGACTTGGTCGTGCAAGCCTCTGGCTTCATCGGGTAGCGGGCGTTGTCATGATCGCTATGGGTATCGCTGTAATGACCGGGCAGATCACGGATATTGCTTTCTGGTTGCTAGAGACATTTCCTGTTTTGGGAACGATCGGCTGAGGGTCAGCCCAAAAGCACGGTCGACAGCAGGTTCACGTTCAGCACGATAATCACGGCCGCAATCAACCAACAGAGGCCGGTCAGCCAGCGGGGTGCGACCAGTTCGCCCATCTTGGCGCGGCTGGCTGTGAACATCACCAAGGGCACTATGGCGAAGGGAAGCTGGAATGACAGCACCACCTGACTCAGGATCAAAAGCTCACCCACACCACCGCTGCCGTAGAGCAGGATCACGAAGATCGCTGGGATGATGGCAAGGCCCCGGGTAATCAGCCGCCGCGCCCAAGGGGCGATGCGCAGCCGAATGAACCCTTCCATCACGATCTGTCCGGCCATGGTGGCGGTGACAGTGGAGTTCAGCCCCGCGCACAAGAGCGCCACCCCGAACAGGACCGGCGCCAGTGATGACCCCAGCAAGGGTTCCAGCAGCAGATGCGCCTTGTCGATCTCGGCCACATCGTTTTCGCCCACGGTGTAGAAAGCCGCGGCGGCGAGGATCAGGATCGAGGCATTGATCGTCAGCGCGAACATTAGCGCAATGGTGCTGTCCCAGGTCGCCAGCCGCAGCGCCTCGCGCTTGGCGGGCAGATCAAGCCCGAAGGCCCGAGTCTGCACGATGCCTGAATGCAAGTAGAGGTTATGCGGCATGACCGTCGCCCCGATGATGCCAAGCGCGAGGTAGAGCATCGTCGGGTTGCTGACGATCTCGCTACTGGGCGCGAACCCGGCGATCACCTCGCTCCAGACCGGGTCGGCCTGCGCGATCAAGACAACGAAACATGCCGCGATCAGCGCCATCAACGAAATGATCAGCGCCTCGATCCAGCGGAACCCCTTGTTCTGCAGCCACAGGATCAGGAACACGTCGGCGGCGGTGATGAAGATGCCGATCTCCAGCGGGATGCCGAAGAGCAGGTTCAGGCCGATCGCGGTGCCGATCACTTCGGCCAGGTCGGTGGCGATGATCGCCAGTTCGGCAAAGATCCAGAGCGGGACCGACATCCATTTCGGAAAGGCGTCGCGGCAGGCCTGCGCCAGGTCGCGCCCCGAGGCGACCGCCAACCGCGCGCAGAGCGATTGCAAGAGGATCGCCATGATGTTCGACAGAAGCGCGACGAACAGCAGAGTGTAACCGAACGCTGCACCACCGGCGAGTGAGGTCGCCCAGTTACCGGGGTCCATATAGCCCACGGCCACCAGATAGCCGGGACCGATAAAGGCGAGAAACCGGCGGAACCGGCTGGTGCCGCCGTTGCCGACCGCGATGGTGCGGAAAACTTCCGAAAGGGAGGGTGTCTCGCTCTCACGACGCCAGGCTTGGGTCGACATGGTTTTTCGGAACTCCTTGCTTGACCACGATCCCGAGAAGACGCGGCACATAAAGTTAGACAAGGCTAACATTCTGCCCCGCGCCTTTACTTGTCAATCCGTCCCGTGCGAGATTGCTGTAATGAAAGAGTTCGACCCTGCTCCCCACGCCACATCGGATGACCGGCCTCCGGACCTGCGCGCCGGAGCGTTTCAGGGCGTACGGGAAGCACGGCGTAATGAGCTGGCCGAAGATTACGTCGAACTGATCGCAGAGCTGATCCACGACCAAGGCGAGGCGCGGCCGGTGGACATCGCCGCGCGGCTTGGCGTGAAGGTGCCGACGGTGAGCAAGACGCTCGACCGCCTGGCGCGGGAGGGGCTGATCACGCGCGCGAAGTATCGGTCGGTCTTTCTGACAGAGGAAGGCCGCGCATTGGCCAAGGAATGCCGACGGCGGCACGAGATCGTGCTGCGCTTTCTCATCAGTTTGGGTCTCGATCCCGAGACGGCGGAGCGCGATGCCGAGGGCATGGAGCATCACGTGAGCGAACGAACTCTCGCCCTGTTCGCGGCCTTTGCCAATCGATCCTGAGTGCTTCAGGAATTCTCGACTGCAAACCGCACATCGGCGATCAGGCTGTCGGCGCTGAAGTTTTCCAGCCGCTTGCCGTTTAGAAAGAAAGTTGGCGTCTGGCGGATGGCCAAAGCTTCTACGTCGGCCGCGTCCTGGTTCAGGATGCCTGTGATCCCCGGGAAGAACTGGTCGGTTTCGGCCTTCTCCAGATCGAGACCAGCAGCCCCGGCGATTTCCCAGGCGACATCCATCTCGGGCGAGCCATGAACGGCCCAGCCGGGCTGCTGTTCCAGAAGCGCGTCCAGCACCGGCTCGAACTTGTCCTGCATCCGCGCGGCTTCGAGTATCCGCACCGCCTCGTCCGAGCCTTCATGGAAGACGGTATAGCGGAGCACGACGCGGACCTGGGTCGGGAACTGCCGCCGGATTTCCTGCACCACAGGGTGGTAGGCGCGGCAGGCCTCGCAGGATGGGTCAAAGAATTCAACGAGAGTGACGGGCGCATCGGCGGGGCCGAAGCTGGGGGAATAGTCCCGCACCAAAAGTGCCTGATCCTCGGTTTGCGTGGCGGCAGCCGCAGCCTCTGCCTCGGCCGCACGACGACGGTTCAGGACGATGGCGCCGCCCGCAAAGGCGGCGATCCCGAGTGCAGAGGCCCCGATCAGGAGGGTGCGGCGGTTCATGGGCGGTGCCCTTTCGGCAAGAGGAGACAAACAAGGATCGCCGCGAAGGCGACCGCTGAAAGATAGGGGATGGGCAGGCCGAGGATCATCTGTGCCTCGCCGGTGCAGGATGGGCCATTCTCAGTGCAAGGCACGATAGGCGCGGGCAAGAGGCCGGCGTATAGACCCGAATGCCAGGCCGCAAGTGCCAGCCCGGCCAAGGCCAACGGTAAGGCGTATGTGCGCGCTATGCCGTCTGCGCGCCAGAGCGACAGACCAAGGATTGGCGCGAGCGGGAACATGGCGATGCGCTGATACCAGCAGAGCGTACAGGGCATCTGTCCCAACACTTCGCCGATAAAGAGCGCGCCAAGCGTCGCCGCCAATGCAATCAGGAAGGCGGCGATCAGTGAGAGATCGTCGCGCGACAGACTCTGCGGGTCAGCTTTGGTCAAGAACATGCTCCTTGCGGCGTCGAAGGGGAAGAGAGGCGGCAAGGATCAAGACCGCGCCCAGAGTGATCGCAATATCGGCGACGTTGAACGTGGGCCAATGCCAGTCGCGCCAATAGAAATCAAGAAAATCGGTCACGGCACCCTGTCGCAGGCGGTCGATGATGTTGCCAAGCGCGCCACCCGCAACCAGGCCATAACCTATTCGTTCCAGCGGGTGCTGCGCCCGAAAAGCCATGACGGCGAAGGCAAGCGTCAGCGCGCCCGTCAGCGCCGCCATCAGGAGCGGCTTGCCCGCCATGACGCCACCCATCATACCAAAACTCGCACCCTCGTTGAAGCCAAGGGTGAGGTTGAAGCCCGGAAAAACCGGGACCGCAGTCCCCTGCGACAGCGCAGACAGGGCCGCTGCCTTGGTCAATTGGTCTGCCACCACTGTGGCAGCGATCAGGCAGATCAGCACCGCTCGGGTCATCGTGCAGCCTTTCGGTTTATGCCGATCCAGCGCGGGACCGATGCGGCGTAACGGTCATAGTCAGACCCGATTGCGTCATGCAGGGCGGCCTCTTCCGACCGGACTTGCGTGCTGGCCGACCAGAGAAACAGGATTGGCGCGAGGACTGTCGGGACTGCCGGGACCGCCATCGCAACACCTGCCAGCAGGGCAAACTGACCGACAAAGGTTGGGTTGCGGCTAAAGCGGTAGAGCCCGTTCGAGACCAGATCGCCGGTCTCGCCGCCTGCCACGCCGACGCGCCACGACGATCCCATCGACATCTGTGCTGCAAAGGCGACCATCGCGCCAAGTCCGGCGACAAATACTCCGATCAGGCCGAGGACCACGGCACCCCCCTCGGTCCAGAGGGGATCGACCTTGTGCAGGGCAGGCATGGCGAGCCAGAGGAGTGGCCCGAAAAAGGCAAGTACGAAGGCGAGACGGAAGCCCATCGCAGCCAGACGGTCGCGTCCAGTGGCGCGCGAAAACAGCCAGACAGGCCGACCCGCCGCTTGCGCCGCCAGCGCACTACCCCAGAAGAACAGAGCCAGATAGCCGAACAGAAGGGCCAGCGCGGCCCAGCCAAAACCTGAGATCATGATGTCAGCTCTCACGCTCAGGGTTGAACCGAAGCAGGCGCAGGGCGTTCAGGGTCACAAGCACTGTCGCCCCGGTATCGGCCAAGATCGCAATCCACAAGCCGGTCAGACCGAAAACCGAGGTCACCAGAAACACGGCTTTCAGCCCCAATGCGATGGTCACGTTCTGGCGGATGTTGGCCATCGCTACACGCGACAGGCGGATCGTGGCGGGGATGTCTGTCACCCGGTCGCGCAGGATTGCCGCATCGGCGGTTTCCAGCGCCACATCGGTGCCCGAGCCCATCGCCACGCCGACCGACGCCTGCTTCAGCGCCGGCGCATCGTTGATACCGTCGCCAATCATCATGACGCCGCCCTTGGAGCCGATCTCGCGGATATAGGCGAGCTTGTCTTCGGGTAGCATGTCGGCCTCGAACTTCAGGCCGAGGCTTCCGGCAATCGCGGAGGCTGTGCGGGGGTTATCCCCAGTCAGGATCACCGAGGTCACCCCCATGGCCGTCAGCTGGCGCACAGCATCCTTGGCGTCCGCCCGTGGCTCGTCTCGCATGGCGATCAACCCAAGTGGGGTCTTCTCGCGGAACACCGCAACAGCGGTCTTGCCATCCTCTTCGAAGATTGTGGCCTGTCGCAAACCAAGGCCTTCAAGCCCACCATGTTCCATCGCGTAACGCGGAGAGGCGACCCATGCCGGCGCACCACCCACCGTCGCGACCACGCCTTTCCCCGTCAACGCCTTTGCATCCTGCGACGACAGCGCTGCCACGCCTGCGTCCTTTGCCTTGTTCAGGATGGCGATGGCCAGCGGGTGGCTCGACCCCGTCTCGACCCCGGCCGCAACGGCCAGAAGCTCGGCTTCGGTGGTGGCCCCGAACGGCACGACGTCCGTCACCTGTGGACGACCATGTGTCAGCGTCCCGGTCTTGTCGAAGGTCACGACATCAACCTTCGCCGCCGCCTCGATCACGGCACCGCCTTTCATCAAGAGGCCGCGCCGCGCGCCCGTGGACATAGCCGAGGCAATGGAAGCGGGGACCGAAATGACCAGCGCGCAAGGGCAACCGATCAGCAGTAGGGCAAGACCGCGGTAAACCCAGATGTCCCAAGGCTGGTCGAACGCCAGCGGCGGCACCAGCGCCACCAGCGCCGCCACGGCAACGATGGCGGGCATATACCAGCGGCTGAAGCGGTCGATGAAGCGCTCGGTCGGCGCGCGGGCCTCCTCGGCCTCTTCGACCAGACGGATGATGCGGGCGATGGTGTTGTCTTCCGCGCCCTTGGTGACTTTTACCCGCAGCGCTGCCTCGGTGTTGATTGCGCCTGCGAAGACCGCATCCCCCGGCCCGCGCGTCTTGGGCACGCTTTCGCCAGTGACCGGGCTTTCATCGACGCCCGACGTGCCGTCCACGATCTCGCCATCCGCCGGAATCCGGTCGCCGGGGCGGACCAGCACGGTCTGGCCGACGTTCAGGCTTGCGGCAGGCACCTCGCGCGTGGTGTCGCCGGTGACGAGTTGCGCGGTCTTCGGGACAAGATTTGCCAGTGCCCGGATCCCGTCGCGCGCTTTGCCTGCCGCGACGCCTTCCAAAACTTCGCCCACGGCGAAGAGGAAAACGACCAGCGCCGCCTCTTCGGCCGCATTGATGAACAGCGCGCCGATGGCAGCGATGGTCATCAGGCTTTCGATGGTAAATGGTTGCCCCATCCGCAATGCCGCAAAGGCACGCTGCGCCACCGGGGCCACGCCGATCAGACAGGCCGCGACGAAGGCCCATTTGCCGATCTCGGGCGCAAGATATTCGATGATCCAGGCGGCACCCAGCAAAAAGGCAGTGAAGATCACCAGCCTACCCTTGGCCGTTTGAAACCACCGCTTGCTCCGGTCAGCAGGGTCGTCATGGATATGGCCGGCGCTACCGTGGCTGGACTCGTCCTGCTTGGTGCCGGCTGCCTTTAGGCCGTGATCGTGACCGGCATGATTGTGACTGGCATGATCGTGTTTGGCGTGATTGACATCCGCATCCGCGTCAGTCTTTTCGACTGCAGCTTGTCCGGGCAAAACGAACTCCTTCTTCGCCGATGCCGTGCGTGGCGCAATCTCGTAGCCAAGTGCGCGGACAGTCTTTTCGATCCTGTCTTTCCCGGTCTGTGTTTCATCGAGCATCAGTCGCAGGCGCTCCGACATGATCCCGACCTCAACGCCGCTTACTCCCGGCAGACGCGCGACAGCATCTTTGATTTTAGTTGCGCAGGACCCGCAGTCCATGCCTGTCACTGTCCAGTCGCAGGACGTTTCGCATGCAGCTTCTGGCATCGTCATTCCTCCTGCCGCAGGGCGGGCAGTTGATTTCATCGAATCAGTAACCTAATGTCTCTAGCAACTATAGCTTCAAGAGGAATCTGATGCTGACCATCGGAAAATTGGGCGAAGCCGCCGGGGTGAAGGTTCCGACGATTCGCTACTACGAGCAGATCGGCCTTTTGCCCGAAGCGGAGCGTAGCTCAGGTAACCAGCGGCTTTACAGCCGCAAAGCGCTGGAACGACTGGCCTTCATCCGCCACGCCCGAGACCTGGGCTTCAGCCTCGAGGCAATCCGCGACCTCCTCAGCCTGTCGGACAAGCCCGACCAATCCTGTGCCGCCGCCGATGCCATCGCCAAGGCGCAACTGGCTGAGGTCGAAAGCCGTCTTGCGAGGCTGACGGCGTTGAAAAGCGAACTGGAACGCATGGTCGTGCAATGCGCAGGCGGGAAAATCGCCGATTGCAGGGTGATCGAAGTGCTGGGCGACCATTCCCTATGCTCTGCTGATCACCGCCACCCCGAGCCTGAGCCGAATTGACGGCCACCACAAGCGCGCGTGCGGTTGATGCCGGAGCAGCGTCGGCGCGAGATCGCGGTGTGCTTCATCTATTGGACATATACGCGCCAAGTCGCAACAAAACTTTGACTGGTTCCCGGTTTGGCAAGTCCTGCCATCTTCTCCAGTCTGTTAACCTTGGTACTTTCGAATCTTGCAAGAAGGTCGGGTGCGGTGAATGATGAGATCTACATCATTTCCTTTCGGTTCCTGGCGTGCAGAGCAGTAGTGGTCGAATCATGTCTGACTAACGCACCAGTCGTTCTTTTTTCCCTCCTGACCGGCGCGAGACGTCACGTAACAAGCAATCGCTCAAACCAAAAAGCTGGTCAACGACTGCTTACCGTGGCCACGATGAATTAGAATTCGGAGTTTCTCTTCTCATCGCGATATCTCAGTCGCGATGACCGCGTGGCCATGGACCGCAAGGATGGCCGCGAATCTTGCGCATCCGAATTGTTCAGCGACTCTAATAACCCGGGCATCGTAGGCCGCTTTGCCAATAAGCCTGCAGAGATCAGATGCGTGAAACTGCCAATTCTTGCTCGGAGCAGCCGAAATCAGCCGCTGCAGTTCCTGTTCCTTCAGGGTTGCCGCGCGCTTCGGCTCTACGTGCACAGCGCCTTTCACTTTCGTTTCTGGCAAGGCGCGCCACCGCCGCATGAAGCCCAGAAGAAACCCCGCGGGCACAGCTGCATTCCCGCGCGCTCTGTTGAACGCAAGGAAGCGCTCCCAGATGACCTGCGCATCGACGTTCCAGCAGGCGAGCGACGCTTTCGCAGCCTTGATCGGATCCGCCCAAGGTGTGCGATAAACGTTGCTCCCTGCATCAATGTCGATCCTGCCTGCAAAGATAGTTTTGTTCTTAGAGTCTCTAGATAGTGATGTGTCGCCTGAGGCTGACACGACATCTGGCGGCGCATCGGCAGCCTCGTGCCCCCCAAACCTGAAGAGCCACGGCGCGAACTTACCGTTTGGCTTCCACCGGACCAGCGCCAATCCTGAAGCCGCAAGCTCGACCAACAGTGCCGTGAGGTGCTGACGCGACACTCCCATCTTCTCGGCGAGATGCGCCAGCGTGAACGCGGCCGTTCCGCGTTCCAGCCCGTTGTAGCCGTCCTTCCAAGCAATCCCGTCGAGGATGATCGTCGCGAGCTTGTGCGCCGCCGTGGAGAGCGGCGTTTCGGTGATACGGCGCAGGATGGCACCGGTCGTGAGTTCCATGATGTGTCGTTCCGTCTTGGGGCGACACCAGACCGTGAGGCGTGCAAAATTTCGTTCCGGCAAAGGCATTTGCCGGTTGAACGGGTCCAAAGCTCGCGCTAGATTCCCACTACCACGAGGAAATCAGTGCGGCGTCGGG
Source organism: Pseudotabrizicola algicola (assembly GCF_010915705.1). Taxonomy (GTDB): domain Bacteria; phylum Pseudomonadota; class Alphaproteobacteria; order Rhodobacterales; family Rhodobacteraceae; genus Pseudotabrizicola; species Pseudotabrizicola algicola. The sequence continues at coordinate 4,021 of NZ_JAAIKE010000013.1, read as the reverse complement.
CTTATGGTCTGGCGTCGTTTCTGTTTGTGGGGGTCTCAGTCTTTCGATCGTATCGGTTGAGACGGTATGGCTAGCTCATCAGTAGCGCACCTCCTCGAAGCCGTAGGTGCCCTCGTAATCGGTCCAGTCGACGAAGACCCCGCGGAACCAGTAGTCAGAACAGCTAGTCCCCGGGCGGAACGCTGAAGCGGACGGAACCCGGGCCGGCGTGGACCGCGCCCAGGCGAAGTCACCCTGTTCTCCGTAGGCCCCCTCGCGGATGGTCGACCAGGTGTTGCAGTCACCGTCCCTGTTTCGGTGCCGCCGGTATTCGATCTGAAACACATGGATCGAGCGCACGAAGTCATAAGCCGGATCCGATATGTCGACGTCCGCACGGTCTTGGGCCAAGTGAAGCTCGCGGGAGCTCTCGACCTGTGACTGGGGCCGTGGCCCGCCCTCTGGCCATAGCGCAATCTCGAACAGCCGCTCCATAGGGGCTATTTCGCGGTTCAGGGACGCCCGCATCGGACAGTTCCAGATCTGCAGCGGCGGCTCCACCGGCCAAGGCGTGATCCGGGCGATGAACACAGCGCGGGCGTTGGCGCATTCCGCCGAAGCTGGCCATCCGCCAGCGAGGCAGAGAAGGATCGCACAATCGACGGGATAGGCGGCAGCGGGCGCCGAAAGAGAAACTGAGACGGCAGTCGCTGCGACGGCGGCCACAGCTCGTAGGGAGTTCATTGCTGGTTTCCTTTTGAAAGATCCGGGAGGGGAGGGGCAAGAAGACCTGATCTGGCGCGATCAACCGTCAGGCTCCGGGCCGAGGGACTGGTAGTCGGGGATGACGCGGTTGATCTCTTCAGACACCGCGGCTCGGGCGGCATCGAGACAGCGCAGATATGCCTGCGCCTCATCGAAGTAGGCTGTGAACTCCTGCCCGATCTCCGTCCGATACTCGGCACGCGTGGCTGCATCGGTCACCGGTGCAGGCGGGACCGGCGGCAGGCAGTCCAACACCGTCACCGTTTGCGCTGCCCCGCAGACAGGCATCGTGAGCAGGGTGGCGGCGAGGTAGGCGCGTCTAGAGAAGAAAAGTGGCATGCATGGTCCCGGGGTTTCAAAACATGTGCATGAATTGCAAAACACCGCTATTGACGCAATAGGATTCTACCGCTAGTGGTGCCGTCACGTTGCGCGACGACATGTTTCTCATCAGCGCGACATGCACTATGTTCTGCCGTGAGCGTGTTGCTTCGGAAGGTGCCAACCCATGAGGAACTTGACCCCGGTGATCTTGCAGGCCGGACTGAAGGAGGCCCTGACCGAAGGCGGCATCGTCGAAGCCCTCTGTGTCGAGGACGCAAAGAAGGTTCTCAATGTCTGGCAAGGCACCTGGCGCATCCAGTTGCGCCTTGGCGACCAGACAGCCCTTCTGGTGATCTCGCGTGGGCTCGAACCCCGGGAGTTCAAGACCGTCACCGGTCTGATCTCCTTCGCGGTCGAGCTGGGTCTGACCACGGTCCCCGTTCCTTTGAAGAAGGGCGAGAAGGCGACCTGGACCCATGACCCGGAGGCAGAACCTACCCCTTGATCTGACCCTCTGTGGCGGGCTGGCGCTTTGGCTCATCGCCGCACAAGGTGCTGTGGCCGAGGTCATCGACCTCGGGGCAGGGGCAGAGGACCTGCGGGTTCGGGCCAGCGTTCTCGATTTTGGCAAAGAGCTCCCCAAACGCGGCGACCTGAACGGCGCCGAGTTCGCAGATGGAGCTGAAGCCGATGCTGATGACGAAGGTCTCGTCGTCCTCGCCTCCTACAGCACATCTCAAAAGCGCAGCGGACGCCGTGGTGTTTGGCCTGCTTCCACGCGGGCCCAGTATCCTCGGGGCGGTTTCGGCACTTGAAGGCGCGCGCAGAGCTTGGCAACGGCAACGTCCGAGATGCCCATGTCACGCGCGACCTCCACGGTCGGCTTCTCCCAAATGAGCGCAAAAAGCTCCTCGCGCGATATGTCCATTCTCAATGTCCGGCGACCACAGGCTTCTGTTCTCAATAAGACTTTTGAAATTCACAGGCCATGCCTCCGCCCTGCCTAAGGCAAGGCGCCGCACGAAGCGGATAACGACGTAGGCGGGAACAAGTGGGAGTGGCGATCTAGGAAGATTTGGAAGCTGCGTTGGCCCTTCTGGCGATGTCAGCGCAGCGGTCCATCAAGTCGCCAAAGGGCTCTGGTGTCGTTGCAAGCAGGCCGTCCTCGGCCATCCGGCGGTAATCGTCAGCGAGAGCGTCGAGGGCTGCACCGCTTGGGGCCAGTTGCAGTTGCCCAGAGGTTGCGGTGCCATAATCGATCCACGTGGCATCCGCCGCCTTCTCTGCAAAGAACATCGTCTTGTGCCGGGCGACAGCGGTCGCAAGCGCGCGATCTTCGATGGCCGCAGCGGCGATGCCCGCATCGTCCAACCGGGCGACATCATGCCAGTGGCGAGAAAAGCGATCCCCTCGCATACGGTTTTGCAAACAGAAGACGTGGATCGCTGTCGCCTTTTCCCAGAACGTCCGTTCCGCATGCATCACGCGCGGGCGGGCTGTGGGAAACTCAACGCCTTCGATCGCCGACGCGGCATCGCAAACGATATCGCGTGGGGATGCGGGCTCTCCTGTAGAACGCGCGCCGAATTCCAGCATTACGCTCGGAGAAACGTATCCCGTGCCTTGGGCGAGGTGCGGGTAGTCGACAAACAGCTTGTCGCCGTCAATCCGAAGCCTGGCATCGTTTCCCTCTTGATCAATCGCCTGTTGCAGGATCGGCTGAATGGTCCCGGCCACCCATTCAGGCAATGCGTGTCGAACACGTTTCGACCAGCGCCGCTCTTCACTGGATGTGGCGGGCATGGCGTCTTCACGGCCCTCGAGCAGATCCGGGATCAGCGCTCTGATATCGAAGGTCAGATCCACATCCTCGGAAAACCGGTCAATGACCTGGTAGGCCTTCGACAGAGAGGTGCCACCCTTGAAGACGAGGTTTGTACCAATGGGCGATCCAAACAGCTGCTGGATCGCCCAGACCACCCAGACGTCCTTTTCGAGGAGATGGGCTGGTCGGCCGAGCCGATCGGCCGCGACACCAAGAGCATCCAGTCGGTCCTTGCCGCTGAGGCGCAGGAATGCCTCAGCCATGGACCATCTCTCCGACCAATCGTGCCAGCCAAGTCGGAAACTGCGGCGCGGCGGACATCAGCTCAGTCTTTGCCGTCTCCGTAAGCTTGGATCGCAGGATTTGCAGGGCCTTGGGAGCCTCATCCGGCCCGAGCCATGCCAGCGCACGGACGGCCTGGCCTGAGGTCTTGCTCCCAAGGGCCAACTGCCAGCGCGGCGCATGACGCAGTTCGACCGCTTGCCGGCCAAGGTTCAGCACACGGCTTCGACCGGAAGTAAGGTAAACCGACTTGACCGGCACCTGTGTCGTGAGGCCCAGAGCGTTTGCCGCAGCAGCACCGCTCGGGACGATCGTCTCGCCCCGCTGCACAGCGAGCGCTTCAATCGCCTGTTCAGCCGACGGACTGCGCGGACCAAAGCGTGTCTGGACGGGGCGCATGTAAATGCCGCGTCCCGCACGGATCAACTCGCCGCGCGCGGCCAGACGCGACAACGTCTGATCGACCGCCGCGCGCGAGCCCAGGTGCAGGAGCCCCTTCGCTGCCAAGGGCACTCCCTCCGGCAACGTCGTCGCGACATTCATAATGCTCTCGGCCATGCGCTCCATGATCGCTCCTTTGTCAGAAACATACACGGTTTTCTGACAGTTTTCAACCGTGCGCTCTCACCCGAACCGCCGCCCGGCTTCGGTGAAGGTGTACTCGTTGACGATGATCCCCTCCTCGATGGCCTCGTCCGAAGTCAGATGGTCGTATTCCGCCTCAAGCTGGCGGTAGAGCCAGCGGGCCGACAACGATTCATTATGCACCTCATTCTAAGTGTTTGTAATCATTGGAAGTGTAGTTTGCCGGGGATCGCGACACGGGGCATTTCGGTGCCTCAGGGC
>NZ_JAAIKE010000012.1 GCF_010915705.1 Pseudotabrizicola algicola | reverse complement strand
TTCGGCCAGCGTGCCCTGGGGGTTGAATTCCAGCTCCAGCTCGCCGCTCAGATACTGGCGCATGAATTCGGCGTTCTCGCCCACGTAGGAGGAGATCATCTTCCTGACCTGCCGGGTTTCCAGGAGAACCCCGAGGCCGAACCCGTCAACGCCCGCGTTGTTGGAGGCGACGGTGAGGTTCCTGGTGCCAGCGTCGCGGATCGCGGCGATCAGGAGTTCGGGGATACCGCAGAGGCCAAACCCCCCGCTGGCGATGAGCATGCCATCAAACAGCACCCCATCAAGCGCCGCTGCCGCATTCGGATAGACCTTGTTCATGACGACCTTTCCCGCAAAACCGTTGCAATCATAAAGCGGGGGAAGCGGTGCGCTGTCAATTGCCGCAGAGCAGCATCGCTGCTGCATCGCGCGAAAGCGCGGGCGGTCAAGGGCAGGAATATGCGCGGGCCCCCTTTTCCCCGCCGCGCGCATCGCTATGCTGGGCGGGCGCTGCCCGCGTGGTGAAATGGTAGACACATGAGACTTAAAATCTCCCGATCGCAAGGTCGTGCCGGTTCAAGTCCGGCCGCGGGCACCACGGTTTCCTGAGGGGCGAGGCTAGATCGGCCCTTCCTTCACCGATTCCATCGCCACATGGGTGGAGGTGCTGGTGACATGGGGCAAGGCCGAGATGCGTTCGGCCAGCACGCGGCGATAGGCCTGAATGTCGGCGGTGCGCACCTTGAGCAGGTAGTCGAAGCGGCTGGCGATCATGTGGCATTGCTCGATTTCCGGCACGGCTTGCACCGCCTTGTTGAAGGCCTGCAGCGCGGCTTCGCGGGTGTCGGACAGCTTTACCTCGACAAAGGCGACATGGGCCTGACCCATCTTTATCGGGTCAAGTCCGGCGCGATAGGCGGTGATGACGCCCAGTTCCTCGAGGCGTTTCATGCGGGCCTGGGTGGGGCTTTTCGACAGGCCGATGCGGCGGGCGAGTTCCACCGCGCTGATGCGGCCATCTGTCGAGAGGACGCGCAGGATGGCGTGATCGAAACGGTCCAGTTCGGGCAGGGCAGAAGACATGGGATTTGGCCTGATTTGCGGGCGAAATGGCTGCGTAAGCCAGTATAATCGGGCGAACAGCCTTTGGATAGCGCGGTATCATGGGCCAAACAGGAGAGCCAGATGCCGCGCGACGCCCACGAATCCCCCCTTGCCATCATCCGCAACGAGGCGCTGCGCGACGAGGCGGCGCTGGTACAGGCGCTGATTGCCGAGGCGGCCTTGCCGGAGGCCGAACGGGCGGCGATCTCGGCGGCAGGGGCCGATCTGGTGACCCGCATCCGCAAGAGCGCCAAGCCGGGGCTGATGGAGGTGTTTCTGGCCGAATACGGACTTTCGACCGATGAGGGCATCGCGCTGATGTGTCTGGCCGAGGCGTTGCTGCGGGTGCCGGATGCCGAGACGATGGATGCCCTGATCGAGGACAAGATCGCGCCGAGCGATTGGGGGCGGCATCTGGGGCGGTCGGCGTCGTCGCTGGTCAATGCCTCGACATGGGCCTTGATGCTGACCGGCAAGGTGCTGGATGACCGCGAACCGGGGGTGGCGGGGCATCTGCGGGCGGCGGTCAAGCGGCTGGGCGAGCCGGTGATCCGCCGCGCGGTGGCGCAGGCGATGAAGGAGATGGGCCGCAACTTCGTTCTGGGCGAGACGATCGAGCGCGCGATGGACCGCGCCCGCAATCTGGAGGCGAAGGGCTATACCTACAGCTATGACATGCTGGGCGAGGCGGCGCGCACCGAGGCCGATGCGCGGCGCTATCACCTTGCCTATACGCGGGCGATCACCGCGATTGCGGCGGCGGCCAAGGGCAATGACATTCGGGCCAATCCGGGAATTTCGGTGAAGCTGTCGGCGTTGCACCCGCGCTATGAGGTGGCCAAGCGCGACCGCGTGATGGCCGAACTGGTGCCGCGCGTGCGCGCGCTGGCGGGGCTGGCGCGGGCGGCGGGGATCGGCTTCAACATCGACGCCGAGGAGGCCGACCGGCTGGAGTTGTCGCTCGAGGTGATCGAGGCGGTGCTGTCGGATGCCTCGCTGGCCGGATGGGACGGGTTCGGCGTGGTGGTGCAGGCCTACGGGCGGCGCGCGGGGGCGGTGATCGACTGGCTGCATGATCTGGCCGAGCGGCTGGACCGCAAGATCATGGTGCGGCTGGTCAAGGGTGCCTATTGGGATGCCGAGGTGAAGCGGGCGCAGGTGCTGGGGCTGGAGAGTTTCCCGGTGTTCACACGCAAGGAGGCGACGGATGTCTCCTACATCGCCAATGCGCGCAAGCTGCTTGGGTTGGCGGGCCGGATCTACCCGCAGTTTGCCACCCACAACGCCCATACGGTCGCGGCGGTGCTGCATATGGCGGGCGAGATGGGCGTGGATGCGATGGCCTTCGAGTTCCAGCGCCTGCACGGGATGGGTGAGCGGCTGCATGACATCGTGCTGTCGGACCGTGGCACCCGCTGCCGGATTTACGCGCCGGTGGGGGCGCATCGCGACCTGCTGGCCTATCTGGTGCGGCGCTTGCTGGAAAACGGCGCCAACAGCAGTTTTGTCAACCAGATCGTCGACGAGGACGTGCCGCCCGCGCGGGTGGCGGCCTGCCCGCTGACGGCTGTCGAGGGGGGGTTGGGCGTGCCCAACAAGGCGCTGCTGACGGGGCCGGAGTTGTTCGGCGCGCGGCGCAATGCCTGCGGGTTTGACCTGACGGCTGCCCCCGATCTGGAGAAGATTGCGGCGGCGCGTGCGCCTTTTGCCGAGACGGTGTTCGAGGCGGCGCCGATGCTGGCAGGCCGCGCGGCGGGCGGTCTGCGCCGCGAGGTTACGAACCCCGCGACGGGCGCGCGGGTGGGCTTTGTCACCGAGGCGGGCGCCCCCGATATCGACACCGCCCTGCGGCTGGCCGAGCCCTGGGCGGCAGAGCGCCAGGCACGGGCAGAGGTGCTGCGCCGGGCGGCCGATCTTTACGAGGCCGAGTTCGGCGCGATCTTCGCGCTGCTGGCGCGCGAGGCGGGCAAGACGCAGGCCGATGCGGTGTCGGAACTGCGCGAGGCGGTGGATTTCCTGCGCTATTACGCCGACGGTGCCGGGGCGCTGCGCCACCCCTGCCGGGGGATCTTTGCCTGCATCAGCCCGTGGAACTTCCCTCTGGCCATCTTCACCGGACAGATCGCGGCGGCGCTGGCGGCGGGCAATGCGGTGCTGGCCAAACCGGCAGAGCAGACGCCGCTGATTGCGGCTTTTGCCGTGGGGTTGCTGCATCGGGCGGGGGTGCCGGTCTCGGCCCTGCAACTCTTGCCGGGCGATGGCGCAGTCGGGGCTGCACTGACGCGCGATGCGCGGGTGGCGGGAGTGGCCTTTACCGGCGGCACCGATACGGCGCTGAAGATCCGGGCGAGCATGGCCGAGCATCTGGACCCGGGCGCGCCGCTGATCGCCGAGACCGGGGGGCTTAACGCGATGGTGGTGGACAGCACCGCGCTGCCCGAACAGGCGGTGCGCGACATCCTTGCCTCGAGCTTCCAGTCGGCGGGGCAGCGCTGCTCGGCGCTGCGGTGCCTCTATGTGCAGGAGGATATCGCCGAGACGGTGCTGGAGATGCTGTTCGGCGCGATGGACGATCTGGCGCTGGGGGATCCGTGGCATCTGGCCACCGATGTGGGGCCGGTGATCGATGCCGAGGCACAGGCGGGCATCGCCGGTTATGTGGCGCAGGCCCGCGCCGAGGGGCGGGTGCTGAAGGAACTGTCCGCTCCGGCAGGGGGGCATTTCGTGGCGCCTGTGGTGATCAAGGTGCCGGGGATCGAAGCGATGCCGCGCGAGATCTTCGGCCCGGTGCTGCATGTGGCCACGTTCCGCGCCGTCGATCTGGACCGGGTGATCGCGGCGGTGAACGCCACCGGATACGGGCTGACCTTTGGCCTGCACACGCGGATCGATGACCGCGTGCAGCAGGTGGTGGCGGCGATGCGGGTTGGCAATATCTATGTGAACCGCAACCAGATCGGGGCGGTGGTGGGCAGCCAGCCCTTCGGCGGCGAGGGCCTGTCGGGAACGGGGCCAAAGGCGGGCGGACCGCAGTATCTGCTGCGTTTCTGCAAGCCGCCGCGGCCTGCCGCTGATGACGGCCATCGCAACGCGGATGGCGCGCGGGCGCTGGAACCGGCAGCGCGCCCCCTGCGCGAGGCGCTGCGGATGGTGCAGGCGGTGCCGGAGCCGGTCACGGTTGATCTGCCCGGTCCGACGGGCGAATCCAACAGGCTGACCACTCTGGCCCGTGCGCCCGTCCTGTGCCTTGGCCCCGGCCCTGCGCAGGCGATGGTGCAGGCGGTGGCCGTTCGCGCCTTGGGCGGGGTGGCGGTCGAGGTGCCAGACCTCGCCCCCGAGGCGCTCGGCGAGGAGACGGGATTTGCCGCGGCGATCTGGTGGGGCGAGACGGCCCGCGCCCGCGCCTATGCCAGCGCGCTGTCCCGCCGGGCGGGGCCGATCCTGCCGCTCATTACCGACATGCCCGACAAGGCCCATGTCACATTCGAGCGTCACACCTGCATTGACACCACTGCCTCGGGCGGCAATGCACAGCTTCTGGCCGAAGCAGCGGCCTGAACGTGATCTGAAGGCGCGGCTGCGCCGCATTGTTTTTTGTCTCGTCGCGCGGCTGCGCCGCGTCTCCTCGGGGCGGGCGCTCCGCGCGGGGAGTATTTGGGAAAGCAGCAAGACAAGGCGTGTTTGCATTGCTGCTTTTGAAATACTCCGGGGGGAGCGCGCAGCGCGGGGGGCTGGCCCCCCTTCTTGCTGCGTTTGCCGTTGCACCTGCGCCGGAGGGGCGCACGCGGGTCTGCCCCGGTGGCACCGGCACTTGACGGCGCGGAGGGGATCGGAAAAGCTGGCGCCCATGTTTCCCATTCGTGATCACAACCCGTCGGGGCGTTGGCCCTTTGTCACCTGGCTGCTCATTGGCGCGAATGTGGCGGTTTTCCTGGTGTTCAACCTGATGATGGATGATCGCCAGCTCGGGCGTTTTTTCTACGAATGGGGTTTTGTGCCGGGCTTTGTTTCGGAAGGCGTCGGCTTGCAGGGGATCGTCAGTCACATGTTCCTGCATGGCGGGTGGATGCATCTGCTTGGCAATATGCTGTTTCTCTTCATCTTCGGAGACAACATGGAAGACGAGATGGGGCATTCCGGTTTTGCCCTTTTCTATCTTGCGGCGGGGCTGGCGGCGGTTGCGTTGCAATATGCGGCCGATCCCGCGTCGGAGATTCCGATGGTGGGGGCTTCGGGGGCGATTGCCGGGGTGATGGGAGGCTATCTGCTGCTGTTTCCGAAAGCGCGGGTGGATGTTCTGATCATCATCGTGATCTTCTTCCGGATTTTCCCGATCCCCGCCTGGATTGTTCTGGGGCTGTGGTTTGCCCTGCAGCTGTTCAACGGCGCGGTCACGCCGACCGACGGGGGCGGGGTGGCGTATTGGGCGCATACCGGCGGATTTGTCGCCGGAGTTGCGTTGACGCTGCCGCTGTGGGTGCGGCTGGGCGGTTTTGGCTTCTGGAACCGCACCAAGGGCGCGCCGCCGCATCCGGAGGCGCGCTATGACCTTGTGCGCTCGCGGGTGCCGCAGGTGCCGCGGCGGCCCCGATAGGCCGCTCGCGGGGCTGGATCAGCCGTCGTTGCGGATGATCTTGCGGAAGGATTCGAACAGGGCTTCGTTGCCCGCGATCAGGCTGCCGTCTTCCAGCGGGTCCTGGGTGTCGCGGATGCCGGAGACCATGCCGCCGGCCTCTTTCACCAGCAGGATGCCCGCTGCCACATCCCATGCGTTGAGTTCACGTTCCCAATAGCCATCGTAGCGGCCTGCGGCGACATAGGCGAGGTCGAGCGCAGCCGCGCCCCAGCGGCGCACACCTGCGCAGGCGGGCATCAGGCGGGCGAGGTCTTGCAGCGTGGCGGGCAGGGTTTTCCTTGCGCCGAAGGGCACGCCGGTGGCAAAGACCGCCTCGGACATCGCGCGGCGGCCCGAGACGCGGATGCGGCGGCTGTCGTTCAGCCAGGCGCCCGAGCCTTTTTCGGCCCAGAACATTTCGTCCTTGGCGGCGTCATAGACCACCGCCGAGACGATTTCGCCCTTGTGTTCCAGCGCGATCGACACGGCCCAATGCGGCATGCCGTGCAAGAAGTTGGTGGTTCCGTCGAGGGGATCGACGATCCAGCGGCGGGTGGGGTCGGCCCCTGCGGCGGCGCCGGTTTCCTCGCCGAGCCAGCCATAGGTGGGGCGGGCGCCCATCAGGTCTTCGCGGATCATGCGTTCCGCTTCGCGGTCGGCCTTGGTGACAAAGTCGCCGGGACCCTTGGCCGAGACCTGAAGGTTTTCCACTTCGCGGAAGTCTTTCACCAGAGAGCGGCCAGCGCGGCGCGCAGCCTTGATCATCAGGTTGAGGTTGGCGCTGCCTTGCATCGTGAAAACTCCGTTCCGCGTCAGCGCACGCGTATAGGGCGGACGGGCGCACAAGGGAAGGGGGCATGGGGATTTCGCGCCGTCATGGCGGGATTCGCGCGCGTCAGCGCGGGCGGCGGCGTCGGGTTGCGCCTTGTGGCCTTGACGGCCGGCTTTGCATGGCCCGCCGTTCCGCCTGCCTTTTGCCGTTTGCCTGCCGCTGTGCGCGCGGTCAGCCGCGTTGCAGTTTGACAGGTTCGGACCGGCACAGGCGCAGGAAGTGCGCCATGAAGGGTTTTGCGGCGTCTTCTTCGCGGGTCGCGGCGAAGAGGCGTTTGGTCACGGTTTCGGGGCCGAGGGGGCGGGTGATGTAATCGGCATTGGTCTTGATGTCGCGCAGCACCCAGTCGGGCAACACCGCGACACCGCGGTTGGAGCCGACCAGCATCAGGATCACGGCGGTCAGTTCCACCGGACGCTGCCCGCGCGGTTCGACCTTGGCGGGGGTGAGCAGTTCGGTGAAGACATCGAGTTTGTCGCGGCCGACAGGGTAGGTGATGAGCACCTGATCGCGGAAGTCCTCGGCTGTGATGACCTCCTTGGTGGCCAGCGGGTTTTGCGCGGAGGCAAGGAAAACCGGGTGGTAGTCGAAGAGCGGGTTGTAGGTGAGGCCCGGCAGCGGTTCGGGGTTGGAGGTGATGACCAGATCGACCTCTTCGCGCAAGAGGGCCGGAAAGCTGTCGAAGGCGAGGCCGGCGCGGATGTCGACATCGACCTCGGGCCAGGCCTGCCGGAAAAGCTCCAGCACCGGGAACAGCCAGTCAAAGCAGGCATGGCACTGGATGGCGATGTGCAGCCGCCCCGTCTTGCCCGAGCGCAGGGCGCGGAATTCTTCCTCCATCAGCTCGATTTCCGGCAGGATACGGTCGGCGGCGCGCAGCATGCGGATGCCTGCCGCCGAGAGGCGCATGGGTTTGGAGCGGCGCACGAAAAGCTCCATCCCCGCCTGATCTTCCAGATTGGCGACCTGATGCGACAGCGCCGATTGCGTCATGTTGAGCAGGTCGGCGGCGCGGGCAAGGCCGCCCGCCTGATGAATCGCTCGGATGGTGCGCAGGTGGCGGAGTTCGATATACATGAGGTTTACCACAAGATCATCGTGAAGTTTATGAATTTGTCTCACATCGCCGAATCTGCGACAAGGGGGCATCAAAAGGAGACGACCATGGCAACGCCGCGCATTTCGTTCGAGTTCTTCCCGCCCCAGACGCTGGATGCGTCCTTCCGTCTTTGGGAAACCGTGCAGGCGCTGGCCCCGATGCAGCCGGAGTTTGTCTCGGTCACCTATGGGGCGGGCGGCACCACCCGCAAGCTGACCCATGAGGCAGTGACGGCGATCGGCAAGAATTACGGGCTGAACGTGGCGGCGCATCTGACCTGCGTCGATGCGACGAAGGCGGAGACGCTGGAGATTGCGGCAGCCTATGCCGAGGCGGGCGTGACCGAGATCGTTGCGCTGCGCGGCGATGCGCCCAAGGGGGCGGAGCGGTTTACCGCGCATCCTGACGGCTTTGCCTCGTCGGTGGAGTTGATCGAGGCGCTGGCGGCGACGGGCAGGTTCACGCTGCGCGTCGGGGCCTATCCCGAGCCGCACCCGGATGCTGCCGATACGCTGGCCGATGTGCGCTGGCTCAAGCGCAAGATCGATGCCGGTGCGTCGAGTGCGATCACGCAGTTCTTCTTCGATGCCGATACGTTTTTCCGCTTCCGCGATCTGTGCGTGAAAGAGGGCATCACCGCGCCGATCATACCGGGCATTTTGCCGATCACCAGCTGGGCGGGGGCGAAGAAATTTGCGCAGCGCTGCGGATCGCATGTGCCGGCGCGGCTGGACGAGGCCTTTACCACCGCCGCGCGTGACGGGCGCGAGGAGCTTTATGCCTTGGCGCATTGCACCCAGCTTTGCGACAGGCTGCTGGAGGGTGGGGTGCAGGATTTGCACTTCTACACGCTGAACCGTCCGCACCTGACGCGTGAAGTGGTGCGCGCGCTGGGCATCCAGCCCGAGGTGGTGCTGGAGAAAGTTGCCTGACATCAGGCTGATGGCGTCTCCCTGAGGCCCTTGCCCCGCGTGGCTCGGGCCTCTTTTTTTGCCCGGGGGGCTCTTCCAGCCTGACGGCTGTCATCGCTGGCGAAGAGGGCCATCAGGCCCGATGAGCGCTGGGCGGATGCAAAAGCCGGTTTCCTGCCGCGCGCGCTGTGGATAGCATGGCGCGAGTTGCGAAGAGGATATCATGGCAAAGCCCATCTACATTCTGAACGGTCCCAACCTGAACCTGCTGGGACTGCGCCAGCCCGAGATTTACGGGCGTGAAACGCTGGACGATGTGGCGGCATCCTGTGCCGCGCTGGCGGGCGATCTGGGCTTGGGGCTGCGCTTTTACCAGTCGAACCATGAAGGGGTTCTGATCGACTGGATCCATGAGGCCCGTGCGGAAGCGGCGGGGGTCATCATCAACCCCGGTGCGTTCACCCATACGTCGGTGGCGATTCTGGATGCGCTGAACGCCTTTGAAGGGCCGGTGCTGGAGGTCCACATCTCGAATGTGCACAAGCGCGAGACGTTCCGGCATCATTCCTATGTGTCGCTGCGGGCCGAGGGAGTGATCGCGGGATTTGGCACCGAGGGCTATCTGCTGGCGCTGCGGCGGATGCGGACGCTGGTCGGGTCCTGAGCGCGGTCGCGGGCGGGGCGCGGCGGATGCCTCCGGCGGGAGTATTTGGGAAAGCTGCAAGGGAGGGGTTTGCGCCCCATCCGGCGGCGCGTCTGGTCGGACCCGAGGGCGATGTTTTGCCGCTTGCGGGGCCGTTTGCGCCCGTGATGCCGGATCGGCCCGGGGGGGCGGCGCTTGCGTCGGTCTTGGCCGGGGCGGGGGCCGGGTTCAGGATTGGTGGCGAGGGCCCGCTGGAGGCGGGGTTCGGCTGTTTCGAGACGCTGACCGGCGGGTCTCTGGGCGGGGCGCGGCGGGTGCTGCGACGGCAGGCGACCTGGCTTGCGAGCTTTGCGGTCAACGCGGGGCTGTTTGGCATTGGGCCGGGGGTGCGGGTGGCGGTGCCGGGGCGGCTGTCGCAATCGCTGGCGCTTTATGCGGCGCTGGAGGGGCTGGCGCTGGGGGCGGAGGTGCATCTGCTGGATGGTTTGCGTCCCGACCGGATGGCGGCGGCGGTGGCGGCGCGGGGCATCGGGGTGATCTATGCCACGCCGGTGCATCTGGCGCAGATGGTCGCCTGCGGGCTGGACTGGCCCGCCTTGCGGCTGGTGCTGGTGGGCGGGGCCAAGCTGGAGGCGGGTTTGCGCGCGCGTTTGGCCGCGCTGGCACCTGCCGCCGTGGTGCGCGAGTTTTACGGCGCGGCGGAGGCGAGTTTCATCACGCTGGCGGGGCCTCAGGATGGGCCGGAGACGGTGGGCAGGCCCTATCCGGGGGTGGAGCTGCGCCTGTGCGATGCGGGCGGGGCCGAGGTGCCGCAGGGGGCGGAGGGGGAGGTCTGGGTGCGCAGCCCCTATCTGTTTGAGCGTTATGCCGGAGATGATGCCGGTGCCGCGCGCTGGCGGGACGGGTGGCTGAGCGTGGGAGAGATCGGGAGCATGACCGCTGCGGGGCTTGTCTTGCGCGGGCGGGCCGGGCGCATGGTGACGATTGCCGGGCAGAATGTGTTTCCCGAGGAGATCGAGCGCTTTGCCGCCAGCTTGCCGGGGGTCGCGCGGGTGGCCGTCTTGCCACGGGTGGACGGGCGGCGGGGCCATGTGCTCTGGGCGGTCATCATGGGCGAGCGAAGCCATGAAGCGGCGATTGTCGCGGCGATGCGGGCGCGCCTTGGGGCGATGGCCGCGCCGCGCGGCGTGATCTGGCGGGAGGACTGGCCGGTGCTGGCTTCGGGCAAGACCGATCTGGCCCGTTTGCAGGCCGAGGTGGACGCATGGCGGTGATTCTGTCGGCGCGACGGACGGCGGTGGTGCCGAAGGGCGGCGCCTTTGCACGGTTCTCGCTCGAGGAGCTGGCAGTGCCTGTGCTGCACGCCTGTCTGGCGGATGCGGGCATCGCGGCTGTGGACGAGGTGATTTGCGCCAATGCGATCGGGCCGGGGGGCAATCCGGCGCGGCGCGTCGCGCTGGCGGCGGGTCTGGCCGAGCGGGTGGCGGGGCTGACGATTGACCGGCAATGCGCGGGGGGTCTGGATGCGCTGCGGCTGGCGGCGGCGCTGGTCGATTCGGGGGCGGCCGATATTGTGCTGGCGGGAGGGGTGGAGAGTTTCTCGCGCCGGCCGCTGCGATTTTTGACCGACCCCGATGGCGGTGCGCCGGTAGCTTATGATGAGGCGCCCTTCACGCCTTGGCCTGCGCGCAATCCGCGCATGGCGGAGGCGGCTGCGGGTCTGGCGGAGAGCCGCGGCTATGACCGCGCGGCGCAAGAGGCTTGGGCCATACAAAGCCATGCCAAGGCCTTGGCGGTGTTGGCATGGCCCGAGGTCGTGTCGCTGGCGGGCGTGGCGCGCGACCCGTTTGCGCGTGGGCTGACGCCGCGCCTGCTGGCGCGCGCGCCTGTGGTTGCGGGAAGCGTGACGCGCGCCACGGCGGCGGTGGCGGCAGACGGGGCGGCGTTTTGTCTGGTTGCGGCGGATCGGTTCGCAAGGCCGGGGGCGTTGCACATCCTTGGGGCGCGCACGCTGGGCGCGGACCCCGAGCAGCCGGGGCTGGCCCCCGTGCCTGCGGGCTTGGCGCTGTTTGAAGACCTTGGCGTTGCCGCGCCCGATATTGCGCAGGCCGAGGTGATGGAGGCCTATGCGGCGCAGGCGATGGCCTGTGTGGAGGGCTTGGGGCTGGACCTTGCGCGGGTCAACACGGGGGGCGGCGCCCTGGCGCGGGGGCACCCCATCGGAGCCTCGGGGGCGATCCTTGCCGTGCGGCTGTTTCACAGCCTCGGGGACGGGGTGGGACTCGCCGCCATCGCCTCGGCGGGCGGTATCGGCAGCGCGCTGGCGGTCGAGCGCCAGCGCTAGGGAATGCGGGGGTGCCGCAGGGGCTTCAGGCCCGTGCCAGCAGGGCGGCGGGGCGCGCGCGCGCGATGGCCTGTGTCACCAGCCCCGCCACGACCGCCTTGATGACGTCGCCGGGCAGGAAGGCCAGCCCCAGCAGCGCGGCTTCGGACATCGTCTTGTCCAGCACGATGGCCATGCCGGTGATGCCAAAGACATAGAGCACTCCGATGCCGCCGATGACGGCGCCCGCCGCGGCGGCCCAGAAGGCGGGGAGTGTGGTGCGTTCCATCACCCAGCCCGCCACGAAGGCCGCGACCGGGAAGCCGATGAGGAAACCCGCAGAGGGGCCGACAAAGACGCCCAGACCGCCGCGCCCGCCCGACAGGAGCGGCAGGCCAAGTGCCACCAGCAGAAGAAACAGCAGCACGGCAAGCGCCCCGCGTTTGGCCCCGAGAACGGTGCCGCACAGCATGATCCCGAGAGACTGCGCCGTGATCGGCACTCCGGCGGCCAGATCGACGCGCGGGACAAGTCCCAGAACCGCGATCAGGGCGGCAAACAGGGCGATGTGGGTAAGGCTGCGTTCCATCTTGTCCTCGGAGATATGGGGGAGGCTGCCGCGCGGGGTCTTGCTGTGCTGCGGCGCAGGGTCGCGCTGTGTCTAGCCTGCACCACCGCGTGCGCGCAAGGCCTCGGCCGCAGTTTCGGCATCATCAAGGGCGGCGAGCGCGACCGGTGCGAAGAGCCGCCAGCGGGGCGCCTTGCCGGACCGGGCGCGCCATGCCTGTGCCAGTTGCGCCGCGCGTTCCGACAGGACGGGGATGAACCGGATCACCAGCGCGATGGCCAAGGCCAGCCGACGCGGCGGCAGGACAGGCGCAAGCGGGCGGGCCAGCCGTTCGAGCACTCCGATCATGTCGGAAAGGCGGGTTGTCATCGTCACCAGATTGGCGGCGGCGACGGCGGTGACCATGCGCATGATGATGGTGGCACCCGAGGCGGGGTCTTTCAGCCACAGGTGCCAGAGCGCGACCACCACCACGAAAGGCCAGAGCGGGCGCAACATGTGCAGTCCGTGCAGGCTAAAGCGGCGACCTGCGGCAAGATAGAGGCCCGCGACGACAAGAAGGGCCACGGACAGGACGAGCGGCGCGCTGACCCAGAAAAGCCCGAAGGTGAACACCGCCAGCGCGCCCAGTTTGTGGCCGGCGCGGAGCCGGTGCAGGGGGGTGTCAACCGGGGAGGTCAGCGTCAGCATCAAGGCCCCCCAGTCGGTGCATTTCGGATTCAAACTGCGGCAGGACCGCCGCTGGCGGACCATCGGCGGCCACGCGGCCAGCCTCGATCCAGATCACGCGGTCACTGCCCGCAAGGCTTGCCGGATCGTGGGTGATCGTGATGAGGCGTTGGGGCAGGGCAGCGAAGGCACGGGCGAGGCGGGCCTGGGTCGGCAGATCCAATCCGGCAAAGGGCTCGTCAAGCAGAATGGTGCGCGGCTGCATAAGCAGCACAGCTTGCAGGCAGAGCCAGTGCCGTTGTCCTTGCGAGAGGCTGGAGACGGGGACGCCCTGCCAATGGCTGCGACCATGTTCGGCCAAAAGCGCCCGAACCTGCGCCTGTGCCTGCGCTTTCGGCAGGCCCATCTGGATGAGCCCGAAGGCAAGTTCCTCATCCGCGGTGGGGAACAGGATCTGGTGATCGGGGTTCTGGAACAGGATGCCGATCTGGCCGAGCATCTCCTTGCGGGCGCGGGCAGGATCGAGCCCTGCGACGCGCACGCTGCCTGTCTCGGGGGCAATGAGGCCCGCGAGGAGGCGCAGAAGTGTGGATTTTCCGGACCCGTTGCGCCCGATGATCCCGATTCGCCGCTCTTGCAGCTGCAGCGTCAGATCATGCAGCACCCGTTTGCCGGACAACGCGGCGCAGGCCCCTTGCAGGACAAGAGCATCGCTGGCGGGTGCGGCGGGTTGGGTCATGCGGGGCGGCCTTTGTGCATGACCCGCTCTTATCGGCTGGGGCGCGGCCTGAAAAGCCCGCACAAGGGGGCAGGCGTGGCCCGTCAGCGTGGCGCGCGTATAGCAAAAGGCGCGCCCGGTTTCCCGGACGCGCCTTTGTGATCCGCCGGATCAGATCAGCAAGCGGCGATGAAGCGGTTGCCGTTCTGGTCGCGGTAGTAGCACTGACCGCGCTGCGGGGCGGGGCCAATCAGGGTCGAGGCGGCAACGCCCACTGCTGCGCCGATCAGAGCGCCGGTGGTGCGGTCTTCGCCGGAGGACAGTGCCGCGCCGACGGCAGCGCCGCCAAGACCGCCCAGAGCAGCGTTCTGGTCAGAGGTCTGGCAAGCGGCGAGCGACAGAGCCACGGCGGACAGGAGAGCGAATTTTTTCATGGGAAGGCCTCGTTTGTTGGCAGGTGTATTCGTTACATGCCCATACAACGCGTCAAAACGCGAAAAGGTTCCAGTCAGGAAAATGTGACTTGGCGGCTTCAGGCGCCTTTCCGCCTTTGCCGCTGCGTAACGCTCTGATCTGATTTAGGGACTTGGCCGCCCCCGCATCAAGGGCAAGGCCAGTCACACCGTGGTGACAAGCACCCGGTCAAGTTCCTGGTTCAGGTCATCGAGTGCGCGCAGCAGATGGCGCTTGAGTGCGGGGTCAAGATCGCGGGCAGGGGAGGCCGCGGCTTGGTGGCAAAGCGATTCTACCGTTTGCGCCTGCGCGCCAAGGCCGGGAAAGCCGAGGCTTGCGGCGGTGCCGGCAATCTTGTGCACGATTTTGCCGATCTCGCGGGCGGCATGTTTGGGATCGGTTCCGGCTTCGAGATTGCCGCGTTCGATTTCGATCTCGATCTGGCGGCTGGCCGTCAGATCGAGAAACTGCGGTATGATCGCCTGCGCCCACGACTCTGTCATGGTCTGCCCCGTGCTGGTTCCCACCAGCATCTTAGCCTGCCATATACTGCATGTGAAAGCCCGATTGCCCGCGCACAGAGGCGCGCGCGCGGCCCAGCATCGTCTTGACGGCCGAGGTCGAGAACAGGCCAGAATTGACCGTGGCCCCGATGCGCACTTCGAGCATCGGCAGGCCAAGGCTTTCATAGACGGCATCGAACACCATCAGTTCTGACGAAAGCTCCTGTTCCAGTTCCAGCATGTCGATCGGGTGTGTGCGATTGAGGATGCTGACAAACTCGGCGCTTCCGGCATAGGCGAGCAGGAAGTTCTGGCGCTTGAGGCAGGCGGCGATGGCTGATCCGACATCTTCCATGCAGTCCAGAAACTCCACCCGGTTCAGGCGGCGGAACAGCGCGGCCCCGCCCACAACCTGAAAGGCGAGCGCGGTATGGGCGTGCAGTTTCAGGCGGCTGAGCGTGAGCAGATGGTTTTCCAAGGCGAGATAGTCGATGAGAGAGCCGCATTTGGGCAGCGTCATCGGGTCTTCGAAGGCGAAGCCGAAGCTCTGGATATCGTCCATCGATTCCATTGCGAATTGAAGCGAACGGGCATGGGCATGCTCTTTCACCAGACGGTCAAGCATACCCAGACGCGCCTGCAATTCGATGCGGTTGATCGGCTTGGTCAGATAGTCGGTGGCACCGACCGCAAAGGCCTGATCGACGAACTCGCGCCCGTTCATGGTGGTGACCATCATGATGGGCGTGTCTTTGTGATGCGCCATCGCGCGGATGTGCTGGCAGGCCTCGATGCCATCCATGCCGGGCATCTGGATCTCGAGCAGGATCGCGTCGAAATGCTGTTTGGGGTCGGACAGGTAATTCAGGGCCTCTACCGCAGAAATTGCGCAGACAGGCGGTTGGTAGCCCAGATGGGTCATCATTTTGGTCAGAACAAAGTGAAATGCCGGATCATCGTCAACGGCCAAATATCTCATGCTGGCAGACATAATTACCACCCTCGGTTGCCTGAGCACAACCTAAGCTGGCATTTGCGGCATAAATGGGGCGCGAGGCAAAAATTTTGCCTGATTACTCGCAAGGCTGCCGGTTGAGCAGCCTCAGGACGGTAGAGCGGAACACCTCGCTCTGGATCGGCTTGGGAATGAGGACGTCTGCCTGATCGTGCGCGCGGTGGGTGACCGATGCATGTTGGGCATCGGCGGTGAACTGGATGATCGGCGTCGCAGTGTTGACGGTGCGCGCCGCCTTGAGGTGGCGGATCACCCGGTCGCCGGTGATGAGCGGCATCTGGCGGTCGAAGATCATCAGGTCGAACGGCTGCGAGATGGCCGCTTCCAGCGCCATCTTGCCATCGGAGGCAACCACGAGTTCGATAAAGGGGAAATCCGCAAGAAGATGACGAACAATCTGTTGATTGACTTCATCGTCTTCCGCCAGCAGCACGACTGCGGGCGAAGGACTGACATTCTGGGCCAACACTGAATCCCCCTCAAGACACACACTGACGCGAACATGACGTATGGATACGCCATAAGCTTAACGCAGAGCTAACTTATTTCATCAGAATGTGGCCGCACAAAGGACTAATCTGGGCGAGTGATGCCCAATTACACGGTTGAGAGTTGTCCATTTCCGTTTACACAATCTGGGGTTGTTTTTATACCGCTTTGGTTGTGCTGTCAGCGGGTGAGCAGGATAGAAATTGCGTGAAGCAGCTCTGCCTGCCGGAAAGGTTTGGGAACATGCGAATCAAATCCGGCCATGATGTATTCCGACACCTGATGCGACATCGCGTTGGCGGTCACCGCGATGGCCGGCACCTGTGAGCCTGCCAGATTGCTGTCACGGATCTGCTGGAGCGCGCCGGTGCCATCCAGAACCGGCATCGCGATATCGAGGATCAGCATGTCGAAGGGCGTTCCCGCCTCGGCCCGCTGACGCCAGGTATCCACCGCCTCGGCCCCGTTTACCGCCAGCACCAGTTCGGCCCCGGTGTCCTTGAGCATTTCGTTGATGACGATGCGGTTGGTTGCCGAATCGTCCGCGATGAGCAGGGACACCCCGTGAAGCGATTGCAGCACGGGCGTTTCGCCGCGCGCGGGTTCTGCGATGAGCGGCTCGCTCGTCTCCATCAGCGGGAGCGAGATGCGCACCCGCGTGCCTTGGCCGACGCGGCTGGTCACCGAGACGCTGCCGCCCATAAGCTCGACGAGGTTGCGCACGATGGGCATGCCCAGACCCGTGCCACCAAAGCGCCGCGTCGTGCCACCTTCGGCCTGTTCGAAATTGTCAAAGATACGGTCGACCTGTTCTGGCGACATGCCGATGCCGGTGTCGCTGACCTCGATCGTCAGCGGTTTGCCATCGCGGGCCGACATCACCAGAGAAACCGCGCCGCTTTCGGTGAACTTGATGGCATTGCTGAGCAGATTGTTTAGAATTTGCTGGATGCGGAACGGATCGCCGAGCCGCAAACGCTCTGCCCCCGAATTGGTGAGCACCTCGAAATCGAGGCCCTTTTCCTCGGCGCGCAGGCCGTGCAGCGGTTCGATCTGGCGGGCGATCTCGGCGGGGACGAAGGGGATCTGTTCGATCACCATCTTTCCGGCCTCGATCTTGGACATGTCGAGCACTTCGTTGAGCACATTCAGGAGCAATTCGCCGGAGCGGCGGATCGTGCCGATCATCTCTTTCTTGCGCGGGTCCTGAATGAGCCCGTCCAGCAGTTCGGCCATGCCCAGCACCCCGTTGAGCGGTGTGCGGATTTCATGGCTCATGTTCGCAAGGAATGTCGATTTCGATTGGCTCGCGGTTTTCGCTTCGACGAGCGCCTGTTCCAGCCGTGCGGCCTTGGTCAATTCTTCGGTGATGTCTACGAAAGAGGCGATCACCAACTTTTCGGCAGCCGTGGCATCAACCCCCTGATGCGGGACCGCGTTCACCGACAGGACGCGCCGCGTTCCATCGAGGCGGGTGATGGCAATCCGGATGTCTCTGACGATGGCGTTTTCGGCCAGCGCCCGCGATACCGGCAAATCCTCGACCGACATCTCGCTGCCATCGGGCGCGGTGATGCCCCAGACGGCATCGGCAAAGTTCATCCCTTCCAGCACGGTCCGGTCGCGGCCAAGGATGCGCTCCGCCTCGGCATTGGCATAGGTCAGCAGGCCCTGCGCGCTGACCACGACGATGGCGGAGATAGAGGTATCCATCACTTCGGTCAGGAAGGCTTGGTTGCTGAGCACGAGGTCCTCTAGCTTCTTGCGTTCTGTCACGTCGAGATGGATGCCGACGACAGCGTTATGCTTGCCGTCCTGCATCCGTTCGGTCACGGCAGAGCGTGACAGAATCCAAGCCCAAGTGCCATCCTTGCGGCGCATACGCAATTGATGCTCTCGCACGGGTTCGCGCCCGTCTGGCAGGGGGGCGAAATCATCATGCTCGGTCATGTCGAGGCGGGCCAGATCTTCGGGGTGCACGAGGGCGCGGAACATGGCATCCGAAGGCTCGCCCAATTCCTCGGGCGTGTAGCCCAGCATCTGGGCATAGCGGCCGCCAATGCGCAGCGCCCCCGTATCCACCCGCCAATCCCATGTGCCGACATCGGCGCTTTCGATGATCTGGGCGAGAGAGTCGCGCGCCTCGGCCAGCGAGCGGTGCGCCTCGTCGAGCGCATGCATCTGGCGGTGGCGTTCGGTTGTGTCGATGCGGACGGCGATGCGCCCCCCGTCGGGCGTGCGCAGGTCGACGCGGCGGATCCAGCGGTCATCCGCGCGCATCACCTCGTCGGTGTTGGGGTTGCGGTAGCGTTCCAGCTGTTCCTGAAACCATTCCTCCTCGCGGCCGAATGCCTCGGGAAACGCTTTCAGCTCTAACCCCATGCGCAGAAGGTCGACCTGAGCCACGCCGGGGACCAGATGGGGCGCGGCTTCGGGATACATGCGCTTATAGGCCGAATTGGCAAAGACCAGACGTTCGTTCGCATCCCAGATCAGGACGCCATCGGGCAGCGTTTCGATGGCGTCGTAAAGCTGCGCGCGCATCCGGTCGGCCTCGTCGGCGAGCTGGGCCATCTTGGCCTCACCCTCCTTTTGCGCGGTGACATCGGTTTCGATGGACACATAGCCGTTTACGTTGCCGTCGCGGTCATGCAGCGGCAGGATGTTGAAATCGATCCAATACCCCATGCCGTGACGGTCAAAGTTGATGGTGGCGCCGTGATAGGGCTGCTGTGTTTCGATTGCGCGGTCTACCTCGGCGGCATTGCGCGGATCACCGCGTCTGCCACGCACCACGTCGGCGAGGCGGCGCCCGATCACCTCGGGCAGGGTCCAGCCGGTGCGATGCTGCCACGCATTGTTGGCCCAGGTGATCTTCTGGTCCACATCGACAAGGACCACGAGGTTCGACATGTTCTCGACGACCCGGCCCAGCCGGCCCAGATCTTCGGATTTCTGCATGTCCTTGGTGACATCATGCACAACGAAAATCACCGTCGGCTGCTCGCCGGCGGCATGGGCCAGCTTGCGTGCGCCGGAGGTTTCATACCAGCGCATCCCCGCCGGCGAGTCGAGTTTGAAGCGCATGGGTGTGCTGCGCCCCGATTTCAGCGCTTCGGCCAGCGCCTTGCGGCTGCGCGCGGCCACATCTGGCGGCAGCACCTCTTCAAGGGTGCGGCCGGGAAGCGAGTCTCGCGCATCGCCCAGAAGTTCGGCAGGGCCTGCCATGAAGTCGGTGTAGCGCCCGTCTGCGGTGATTTCGAACACCAGATCCGGCAGCACATCGAGGACCGCCGACAGGCGCTGATAGGCCGAGATCGCCTGATGTTCCTGGTCGGACGGAAAGGGCCGTTCGGCGCTGACACCGGTATAGCCCAGAAACTGCCCCGTCCGGTCGCGCAGCGGTGTCGCATTGGTGCGGAGGGGCCGTTGGCTGCCATCGGGCAGGGTGATGGTGTGGAAAAGATCGCGGATCACGTTTTGCCGGGGCAGGCGGGCGCGAATGACAGACCAATCCGCACCGGCCCAATCCGCCTCGGCCAGAGGGGGGCCGTGCAGGCCGATGCCCGCGCCATCGGCCTTGGGCGGGGCCAGATGGGTGATCTGGCCCTGGCTGTCCATATCCCACAGCCAGGCCCCGGCCAATCCGGCAAGGTTGTTCAGCCGGTCCTGCTTGCGGCGCAGCAGCGTGTTTTCCAGCGCCAACCGCAAGAACGGGCCGAAGCGGGCCACATCGGCATCGGCTGCGGCAGGATTTGCCTGCGGCCCGAGATCAAGAAAAAGCGTGACGGGGCTGCCCTCAACCTCGCCCAGCGGGCGGGTGCGGTATTTGATCTTGTCGATCGGGGCGGCGGCCAAAGACTCCGAGAATTGCGCGAGACACCCCTCTGGCCAAGCCATCTGGAAACGTGCCGCTGCGTCATCCGCGCCCACCTGCACCATGCCCGCCGATGCGCCGCAGCGACGAATCAACCAGCACATCATGTCGTCCAGCGTGGCGCAGGCCGGAAAATCTTCAGTGTTTCTAAGCAGATCAGTGCCAAGCGCGGTCAATTTCGTCATTCTTTCGGTAATCGGTTTACCCAGTAGTCAGGACGAACATTTACAACCCATTAGCGAACACTTGCCACAGCTTCTGCAACTTGCGGCGCAGTTATGCCTGCCGCAAGGAGAATGGCGCCCGAAAAGCGCCGTCCTTGCGGCAGAACGCCATGCGCCCGCGCCCCTGTTTTTGCCATGCGGCCTGCGGTCAGGCGCTGCGCGCCGCCGCGATCGAGGCTTCGAGAATATCGAGCCCTTCGGCGAAATGGGCGTCAGGAATGGTGATCGGCGCGAGGAAGCGGACCACATTGCCGTAAACGCCGCAGGTGAGCAGGATCAGACCGCGTTTCTGCGCCTCGGCGCGCACGCGGCCGGTGAAGCCGGCGTCCGGCTCTTGCGTGCCGGGGTTCGCGAATTCTACCGCCACCATGAAGCCGGGGCCACGGATGTCGATGATCTCGGGTGTGGTCGCGCGGATGGCTTCCAGCCGCTGCTTCAGGCGGCTGCCCAGTTCATTGGCGCGGGCGCAAAGGTCTTCGTCTTCGATGACATCCAGCACCGCATGGGCTGCGGCGATGCCGAGGGGGTTGCCTGCATAGGTGCCACCCAAACCTCCCGGATTGGCGGCATCCATCAGTTCCGCCCGTCCCGTCACCGCCGCAAGCGGCAGGCCGCCTGCCAGCCCCTTGGCCATCGTGGTCAGGTCGGCGGCGACGCCGTAAGCTTCCATCGCAAAGAGATGGCCGGTGCGGGCGAAACCGGTCTGCACCTCGTCGGCAATCATCACGATGCCATGCTTGTCGCAGAGGGTGCGGATGGCTTTGACCAGATCGGCGGGCGCGGGGTAGAAGCCGCCTTCGCCCTGCACAGGTTCAAAGACGATGGCGGCCACGCGGGTCGGGTCCAGATCGGATTTGAACAGTTTCTCGATGCCCGCCATCGCATCCTTGGTGGAGATGCCATGCGGGGCCATCGGGAAGGGGACGTGGAACACATCCGGCATCATCGCGCCGAAGCCCTTCTTGTAGGGTTCGACCTTGCCGGTCAGCGACATGCCCATGAAGGTGCGCCCGTGAAAGCCGCCGCCAAAGGCGATCACCGCATTACGCCCCGTGGCGATGCGGGCGATTTTCACCGCATTCTCGCAAGCCTCGGCGCCGGTGGTGACAAAGATCGTCTTTTTCGCGAAATCGCCCGGCACTTTCTCGTTCAGGCGTTCGGCGAGGCGGATGTAGTTTTCATAAGGCATCACCTGATGGCAGGTATGGGTGAAGCGGCCCAGTTGCTCGGTGACGGCGGCCATCACGCGGGGGTGGCAATGCCCTGTGTTCACCACGGCGATTCCGGCGGCAAAGTCGATGTAGCGGTTGCCCTCGATATCCCAGACCTCGGCGTTCAACGCGCGGTCGGCGTAGATCTGGGTCATCATCCCCACCCCGCGCGAGATCGCGTCATCCCGGCGGCGGGCTACTTCGGCATTCAGCATGGCTTGGCGCTCCTTTTGGCCCGACATGGGCCGTTGTACGACATTTGATCAAACTTTGAAGGCTGCGTCCATCATCTTCCCGACCCTGTGCCGCCCGTTTTCGCCACGGGAGAAGGGCGAGGATGCGGGCCGTGCAAAAATCTTGGCGCGCGATGCGATGATTCACCTGCCGTTAACCTTGCGCGGTCCAAGGTGGCCCTGCGAATGAGGCGAGGCGGACATGGGACTGACATCCAAACCCACACCCCACCCCACACCCCTGGACGATGACCCGGTGGATTGTCTTCGTCTCATTCGTTCCCGGCGGGTCGGGCCGGTGACATGGCACCGGCTGATGGCCGAACATGGATCGGCCCGCGCCGCCCTTGCCGCCTTGCCCGATGTGGCCCGCGCGGCTGGCGTGGAAAATTATGCGCCCTGTCCGGTGGAAGTGGCCCGGCACGAAATGGCTCAGGGCCGCGCCGCAGGGGCGCAACTGATTGTCTGGGGCAGCGGCGCCTATCCGCCCGCCCTGTGTGATCTGCCCGACGCGCCGCCGGTGCTTTGGGTGCTGGGAGATGCGGGCCTGCTGCACCGCCCTCTGGTGGCGATGGTCGGGGCGCGCAATGCCTCGTCGCTGGGGCTGCGCATGGCGCGGCGGCTGGCCGAAGGCGTGGCGCAGGGCGGCTTTGCCACGGTATCGGGCCTTGCCCGCGGCATCGACACCGCGGTGCATGAGGCGACGCTGGCCAGCGGCACCGTGGCGGTTCAGGCTGGCGGTGTCGATGTGGCCTATCCCGAAGAGAATGCAACGCTCATGGCGCAGATCGCGGAAGACGGGTGTCTGGTATCGGAACAGCCGATGGGGATGCAGCCGCAGGCCCGCCATTTTCCGCAGCGCAACCGCATCGTCTCTGGCCTGTCGCGTGCCGTTGTCGTGGTCGAGGCGGCGGCGCGCTCTGGCTCGCTGATCACCGCGAAAACCGCGCTGGATCAGGGGCGCGATGTGCTTGCGGTGCCGGGCCATCCGTTTGATGCCCGCGCGGCGGGATGCAACCTTTTGCTGCGCGATGGGGCGACACTGGTCCGCGGGCCGGGTGATGTGCTCGACTCGCTGGGCGCGCAGGTGCTGCCCTTTGCCCCCGAGGTGGTGGAAGACGCGCCACCGCTGCCCGGCCCTGTCCCTGCGCGGCGCCCGCTTGCCGATGTTTCTGCCGTCCACAGCCAGATTCTGGCCCGCCTTGGTCCCAGCCCGCTGGCCGAAGACCAGTTGATCCGCGATCTGTCGATGCCGCCCGCCACCGTGGCGCAGCACCTTCTGACGCTGGAACTCGACGGCAAGGTTCACCGCGCTCCGGGCGGCCTGCTCAGCCGCGTAGAATGAGCCGCGCACAAATGCCCGCCGCGGCCCCGCCGTTTGTTGCATTGACATTCGCACCGCTTCGCCCACATCTTGCCGCGCCTCTCGGGGCGTGATGCAAAAAGGGTAATTCATGGCCGTCGTCGTAGTCGAGTCGCCTGCCAAGGCCAAGACAATCAACAAATATCTTGGGCCTGAGTTTACGGTTCTGGCATCCTACGGCCATGTCCGCGATCTGCCGCCAAAGGATGGCTCTGTCGATACAGAGCATGACTTTGCGATGAAATGGGAGGTGGCGGCCGAGTCCAAAAAGCACATCCGCGCCATCTCGGAGGCGCTGAAATCCGACGACACGCTGATCCTCGCCACCGACCCCGACCGCGAGGGGGAGGCGATTTCGTGGCACCTGCGGGAGGCGCTTGCGAGCAGCCTGAAGAAGGGCAAGACGGTGTCGCGCGTCACTTTCAACGCCATCACCAAAGAGGCGGTGACGCAGGCCATGAGGGCCCCGCGTGACATCGACACCCCTTTGGTCGAGGCCTATCTGGCGCGCCGCGCGCTTGATTATCTCGTTGGCTTCACCCTTTCGCCCGTGCTGTGGCGCAAGCTTCCGGGGTCAAAATCGGCGGGCCGCGTGCAATCGGTCTGCTTGCGCCTGATCGTCGAGCGCGAGATGGAGATCGAGGCGTTCCGCGCCCGCGAATATTGGTCGGTCAAGGCGGTGCTGGTCACCCCGCGCGGGCAGGAGTATGAGGCGCGCCTGACAGTGCTGGGCGGCAAGAAGCTTGACAAATTCGACATTACCACGTCGGAGGCTGCCGAACTGGCGGTTCAGGCTGTCACTTCCCGAACATTGACGGTGCAAAGCGTGGAGGCCAAGCCCGCCACCCGCAACCCCTATCCGCCCTTCATGACCTCGACCCTACAGCAGGAAGCGAGCCGCAAACTGGGCATGGGTGCCAAGCAATGCATGAGCACGGCGCAGCGGCTCTATGAAGCCGGACACATCACCTATATGCGGACCGATGGCATCGACATGGCCCCCGAGGCAGTGGCCCAGGCCCGCGAAGCGATCAAGGATCGCTTCGGGGCGGCCTATGTGCCGGATCAGCCGCGCATCTACAAGAACAAGGCCAAGAATGCGCAAGAGGCGCATGAGTGTATCCGCCCGACCGAAATGGCCGCCGCGCCCGAAAAGCTGCGCTTGGCCGAGAAGGATCAGGCGAACCTCTATGATCTGATCTGGAAACGCACGATTGCCAGCCAGATGGCAGCCGCGCGGCTGGAGCGGACCACGGTGGATGTGGGCAGCGCCGACGGGCAGGTTGTCTTGCGCGCAACCGGACAGGTCGTGCAGTTCGACGGCTTTCTCAAGGTCTATGACGAAGGCCGCGATGACGAGGATGAAGAGGGCGGCCGCCTGCCGCAGATCATGCAAGGGGAGCCTGCCGAAAAGCGCGCCCTGTCGCCCGAGCAGCACTTCACCCAGCCCCCGCCGCGCTATACCGAGGCGACCCTGGTCAAGCGCATGGAAGAACTGGGCATCGGCCGCCCGTCCACCTATGCGTCTGTCCTGTCCACGATTCAGGACCGCGAATATGTCCGCAAGGACAAGAACCGGCTGATCCCCGAGGACAAGGGGCGGCTGGTCACGGCCTTCCTGACCAATTATTTCCGCCGCTATGTGGAGTATGACTTCACCGCCGATCTGGAAAACCAGCTTGACGATGTTTCGGCCGGATCGCTGGACTACAAGGATGTGCTGGATCGGTTCTGGCGCGATTTTTCGGCCGCCGTGGCCGAGACTGCCGATCTGCGGATCGGTGAGGTTCTTGAAAAGATTGATGATTTTCTCTCGCCCCATCTGTATCCCTTGCGGGAGGATGGCTCTGATCCGCGCTCTTGCCCGACCTGTGGCACGGGCCGCTTGCATCTCAAGACCGCCCGTTCGGGTTCGGCCTTCATCGGCTGCGGCAATTATCCCGAATGTCGTTACACCCGCCCGATTTCCGGCGGGGACGAGGCGGGCGGTGCCGATGGCCGGATCTTGGGCCATGATGAGGCGGGCCAGCCCATCTCGCTGCGGGCGGGCCGCTTCGGGCCTTATGTCCAGCGCGGAGAGGCGAGCGAGGCCCAGCCCAAGCCGGATCGTGCCAGCCTGCCGAAAGGCTGGTCCGCCGACAGCCTGACGCTGGAACGCGCGCTCGACCTGCTTTCGCTGCCCCGTCTGATCGGCCAGCACCCCGAGGATGGCGAGCCGGTGGAAGCCGCGATCGGGCGCTTTGGCCCCTATGTCAAGCACAACAAGACCTATGCCAATATCCCCGACGTGGAAGAGGTATTCACCATCGGCATGAACCGCGCGATGGAGGTCCTTGCCCAAAAGGCCAGCCGTGGCCGCGCCGCAAGCGCTCCGGCAGAGCCGATCAAGGCGCTTGGCGCACATCCTGACGGGGGCGATATCACGGTGATGCCGGGGCGTTATGGCCCCTATATCAAATGGGAAAAGATCAACGCGACGATTCCCAAGGAGATTGTCCCGGAAGAGATCAATCTTGATCAGGCGCTGGAGTTGATCGCCGAAAAGGCCGCGAAGTCGCCGGGGAAGAAAAAGGCAGCCCCCAGGAAGGCGGCCGCCAAAAAAGACGCAGCCCCTGCGGAAAAGCCTGCAAAGCCCGCGACAAAGAAAGCCGCGGCAAAGAAGGCTCCGGCGAAGACGGCGGCCAAGACTGTAGCGGCGAAAAAGCCCGCGCCCAAAGCGGCGGAATAACCCGCGCCGGGGCGGAGCGATCAGCCCGTTCGCGGGTTGATCAGCCGCCCCATCACCGGCCCGGCGCGCAGCACCCCGATGCACGCGCCGTCTTCCACCACCGCAAGCTCGGCCACCCCGTCCCGCATCGCGGCCATGATCTCGCGCACCGGTGTCTCTGCGCCCACGCTGTGGGCTGACGTGCTTTCCCCCGCCACCATCACATCGCGGGCGGTCAGCACGGAAAGCGGGTTCATATGCGCCACGAAGTCCTGCACATACGCATCGACCGGATTTGCAATGATCTCGCGTGCGGTGCCGCATTGCACGATCCGCCCACCCTCCATCAGGGCGATCCGGTTGCCGATCTTGAACGCCTCGTCCAGATCGTGGCTGACAAAAATGATGGTGCGCTTCAGCGTCTGTTGCAACTCCAGCAATTCGTCCTGCAACTTGGCGCGGATCAGCGGATCGAGGGCCGAGAACGGCTCGTCCATAAGCAGGATCGGCGCCTCGGTGGCAAAGGCGCGCGCAAGGCCGACCCGTTGCTGCATGCCGCCCGACAGATCACCCACCTTGCGGTCGGCCCATTGTGACAGGTTCACAAGCTCCAGCTGCCGTTCCACCCGCTCGCGCCGCTCGGCCACGGGAACGCCGCCCAGTTCCAGACCAAGCCCGACATTTTCCCGCACGCTGCGCCAGGGCAACAGACCGAACTGCTGGAACACCATCGCCACCCGGCTCAGCCGGATCTGGCGCAAGGTGGCGGCATCGGCATGGGTCACATCGACGAGTCCCTTGCCATCGCTGACATGCACCGCCCCGCGGCAAACGGGGTTCAGCCCGTTGACCGCCCGCAGCAGCGTCGATTTTCCGGAACCCGACAGGCCCATCAGCACCAGGATCTCGCCTTCGGCGACATCGAGACTGCAGTCATGCACGCCCAGAACCTGCCCGGTTGCCTTCTGGACCTCGGCGCGGCTCTGCCCCTTGTCCATCAGCGGCAGCGCCCGCTCGGGTTGATCGCCGAACACGATCGACACCTTGTCGAAACGCACTGCCAGATTGGCCGCTTCTGTCTTGATCGCTGCCGGCGTCATTTGCGCGTCTCCACTCTCAACATCCGGTCCAGAATGATCGCCACCACCACGATGATGATGCCCGATTCAAAGCCGAGCGAGGTGTTCACCGTGTTCAGCGCCCGCACCACCGGCACGCCAAGCCCGTTGGCCCCCACCAGCGCCGCGATGACCACCATCGAGAGCGACAGCATGATCGTCTGGTTCAGCCCTGCCATGATCTGCGGCAGCGCATAGGGCAGCTCCACCTTCCACAGGCGCTGCCGCGGGGTCGCACCAAAGGCCGTCGCCGCCTCCAGAAGCGCCACCGGAGTCGAGGACACGCCCAGATAGGTCAGGCGTATCGGCGCAGGCAGCACAAAGATCACCGTGGCGATCAGCCCCGGCACCATGCCCAGCCCGAAAAAGACGATGGCGGGGATCAGATAGACAAAGGTCGGCAGCGTCTGCATCAGATCCAGCACCGGCGAGAGCGCGGCATAAAGCCGGGGCCGGTGCGCCGCCGCGATGCCGATCGGCACGCCAAGGCCCATGCAGACCACGCAGGCCGACAGGATCAGCGTCAGGCTTTCCATCGTGGCGGTCCAGTATCCTTGGTTGAGGATGAACAGAAAGCCCAGCAAGACCCCCAGCGCCACCGTCCAGCGACGCTGCAGCGCCCATGTCAGCCCGACAAACAGCGCCACGATCACAAGCGGGTGCGGGGTGGACAGGCACCACAGGATCGCCCCGATCATCGCCTGCATGGCGTCGGCGATCGCGTCGAAAACCCCGGCCATATTGTCGTTCAGCCAGTCGAACACCGCCTTCGCGGTCCGCCCGACAGGTATCTTGTGTTCGGTCAGCCATTCCATCGCTGCGGCAAGCCCCTTGCGCCTTTTGAAAAAAACTTAGCGGAGGTCCGGGGGCGCAAAGCCCCCGGGGCATGTTTCATGCGGCCCCCCCCGAGAACGCACAGGGCGCGCTCAGCCGAGCGCTGCGGCCACGGCGGCTTTTGCATCTCCCCCGTCGCGGGTGGTCACACCGTCCAGCCAAGCCTCCCATGTTGCGGGGTTTGCGGCCAGCCAAGCCTTCGCGGCGGCAGCCGGGTCTTCCCCGTCATTGAGGATGGCCCCCATGATCTCGTTTTCCATCGCCAGCGTAAAGGACAGGTTTTGCAACAGCTTACCCGTATTCGGGCAGGCAGCAACATAGCCTGCGCGGGTGTTTGTCGCCACCACCGCACCGCCGAAGTCGGGGCCGAATACATCGTCGCCGCCTGTCAGATAGGTGATCTCGAAGTTGGCGTTCATCGGATGCGGCTCCCACGCCAGAAACACGACCGGCGTGTCCGAACGGTTGGCGCGGGCCACCGCCGACAGCATGCCCTGTTCCGAGGATTCCACGATGGTGAAATCTGCGAGGCCGAAGGGGCCGCCTTCGATCATGTCAAGGATGAGGCGGTTGCCGTCATTTCCGGGCTCGATACCGTAAATCTGGCTGCCCAAAGCGTCTTTGTGGGTGGCGATATCCTTGAAATCCGCGATGCCCAGCGCCGCTCCGGCGGCATTGGTGGCAAGCGTATATTTCGCGCCCTCCAGATTGACGCGCACCGTATCGACGGTGCCTGCCTCGCGGTAGGGGGCAATGTCCGCCTCCATCGTCGGCATCCAGTTGCCGAGGTAGACGTCGATATCGCCGCTGGCCAGACCTGAATAGGTTACCGGCACCGACAGCAATTTGGTCTCTGTTTCATAGCCCAGGGCCTCCAGCACCACGGTCGTTGCCGCTGTCGTCGCGGTGATGTCGGTCCAGCCGACGTCGGAGAACACCACCTTGTCGCAGCTTTGCGCAAAGGCGCCGCCAGACAGTGCGATGGTGAGGGTTGTGGCCAAGAGCATGGAACGCTGCATCATGGGACCTTCCTGTTTTTTGTTGATTGACGAGTCAATGAACTTCACGCTTACTTAGTTTGGCAAGTTATTTTCTTAAGGTCACGCCAAAATGCCGAAACTCGGGATGGAGCCGATCCGAAAGGACGCCCTGGTCAAAGCCACGATCACCGAGATCGGGCGGGCGGGGTCTTTGGATGTGACCGTTTCGCAGATCGCGCGGCGGGCGGGGATGTCGCCCGCGCTGGCCCATCACTATTTCGGATCGAAGGAAGAAATGTTCCTTGCCGCCATGCGCCACATCCTGTCGCTTTACGGGGCCGAGGTGCGCGGCGCGCTGGGGGCGACCAACGGGGCGAGGGCGCGGCTCGAGGCGATTCTGCGGGCGAGCTTCAGCGCCGGAAACTTCCGCCGCGAGGCGGTGGGGGCGTGGCTCAACTTCTGGGTTCTGGCGCAGACCGTGCCGCAGGCGCGGCGTCTGCTTGCCATCTATCAGCGGCGCCTGCGTTCCAATCTCATGGCCTGTTTGCGCCCGCTGGCGGGGCCGCGCGCACCCGTGCTGGCCGATGGCTTGGGCGCGCTAATTGATGGTCTCTATCTGCGCGAAGTTCTCAAATCCGGCGCGCCCGACGGCGAGGCGGCGGTTGCCGCCGCGCTCGATTATCTCAATTCACAACTTTCCGGGGAGGACGCATGAAAGCGCAACCAGCCGCCAGCCATTTCATCGATGGGGCTTTCGTCGAGGACACCGCCGGCGCGCCCATCGAGGTGATCTATTCCGCCACCGGAGAGGTGATCGCCCGCCTGCACGAGGCCACGCCGGCCCTGATCGACCGCGCGCTTGCCGCTGCCGCCCGTGCGCAGGCCGAATGGGCCGCCGTGCGCCCGGTTGACCGCGCCCGCATCTTGCGCCGCGCCGCCGATCTGATCCGGGACCGTGCGGAAGAGCTTGCGCGTCTCGAGGCGCTCGACACCGGAAAGCCGATTCAGGAAACCCGCGTGGCCGATTGGCCCTCGGGGGCCGATGCGCTGGAGTATTTTGCCGGGCTTGCGCCGACCGTCACCGGAGAGACGATCCCGCTGGGGCGCGATTTCATCTATACCCTGCGCGAGCCTTTGGGGGTTTGCGTCGGCATCGGGGCTTGGAACTATCCCAGCCAGATAGCCTGCTGGAAATCTGCGCCTGCCTTGGCGCTTGGCAACGCGATGGTGTTCAAACCGTCCGAGGTCACGCCGCTTGGTGCGCTGAAACTGGCCGAAATCTATGCCGAGGCGGGCCTGCCTGCGGGTCTGTTCAACGTGGTTCAGGGCCGCGGGGCCGTGGGGGCCACGCTGGTGACTGATGCGCGCGTCGCCAAGGTCTCGCTCACGGGCTCGGTGCCGACGGGGCGCAAGGTCTATGCGGCGGCGGCGGAAGGGATGCGCCATGTCACGATGGAACTGGGTGGGAAATCCCCTCTCATCATCTTTGACGATGCCAATCTCGAAGATGCGGTTGGCGCGGCCTTGATGGCCAATTTCTATTCGGCGGGTCAGGTCTGCAGCAATGGCACCCGCGTCTTTGTGCAAAAGGGGCTCAAGGATGCCTTCCTTGCGCGGGTCAAGGCACGGGCGCAGGCGATCGTCATGGGCGATCCCTTGGACGATGCCACGCAGATGGGGCCATTGGTGTCAGAGCCGCAGCTCGACAAGGTGATGGGTTATATCGAGATCGCCAAGCGCGAGGGGGCGCGGCTTGTCACCGGAGGGGCGCGCGCAGACCTGAACACCGGCTATTATGTGCAGCCGACGGTGTTTGCCGATGTCACCGACGAGATGACGCTGGCGCGCGAGGAAGTCTTTGGCCCTGTGATGGCGGTTCTCGACTTCGACACCGAGGCCGAGGCAATTGCACGCGCCAATGCCACCGAGTTCGGGCTGGCGGCGGGGGTGTTCACCGCCGATCTGACCCGCGCGCACCGCGTCATAAGCCAGTTGCAGGCCGGCACCTGCTGGATCAATGCCTATAACCTGACCCCGGTCGAAGGGCCGTTCGGCGGCAACAAGACCTCGGGCGTGGGGCGCGAAAACGGCCATGCGGCGGTGCAGCATTACACGCAGGTCAAATCGGTCTACGTCGGTATGGGGCCGGTGGACGCTTCTTTCTGAACTTACGAAAAGTCAAAGACATGCACGCGGATTACGTTATCATCGGGGCCGGTTCTGCCGGTTGCGCAATGGCTTACCGTCTGGCCGAGGCCGGACGGCGCGTGACGGTGATCGAGGCGGGCGGGTCTGATGCCGGACCGTTCATCCAGATGCCGGCCGCGCTGTCCTATCCGATGAACATGGGCATCTACGACTGGGGGTTGCAGTCGGAACCCGAGCCGCATCTGGGCGGCCGGAGGCTGGCGACGCCGCGCGGCAAGGTGATCGGCGGGTCGAGCAGCATCAACGGCATGGTCTATGTGCGCGGCCATGCACGCGACTTCGACACTTGGGCCGAGATGGGGGCCGATGGCTGGGCCTATGCCGATGTGCTGCCCTATTTCAAGCGGATGGAGCATTCGCACGGCGGGTCGGGGCCAGAGTATCGCGGCACCGATGGCCCGCTGCACGTCACCCGCGGGCCGCGCGACAACCCCTTGTTCGACGCCTTCATCAAGGCAGGGGCGCAGGCGGGCTATCCGGTGACGCAGGACTACAACGGCGAGCAGCAAGAGGGTTTTGGCCCGATGGAGGCCACCATCTACAAGGGCCGCCGCTGGTCTGCCGCCAATGCCTACCTCAAACCCGCGATGGCGGGGGGCAATGTGCATCTGCTGCGCGGCAATGCCCGCCGCGTGGTGATCGAAAACGGCCGCGCCACGGGGGTGGAAGTGGATCAGGGCGGCGCGCCCTTTGTGGTGCGGGCGGGCCGCGAAGTGATCCTGGCGGCCTCGTCGATCAACAGCCCCAAGTTGCTGATGCTGTCCGGCATCGGGCCTGCGGCGGAACTTGCGCGCCACGGCATCGCACTGGTGGCGGACCGTCCCGGCGTGGGGGCCAACCTGCAGGACCATCTGGAAATCTATTTCCAGTTCGCCGCGACGCAACCCATTACGCTCTACAAGCACTGGAACATCTGGTCCAAGGCGCTGATCGGGGCGCAATGGCTGTTCACGGGCAAGGGCCTTGGCGCGTCGAACCAGTTCGAGGCCTGCGCCTTCATCCGCTCGCATGCGGGGATCGACTATCCCAACATCCAGTATCATTTCCTGCCGATTGCCGTGCGCTATGACGGCAAGGTGGCAGCGGGCGGGCACGGGTTTCAGGCGCATGTCGGCCCGATGCGGTCGAAATCGCGCGGGTCGGTCACCTTGCGGTCGGCCGATCCGAAAGATGCGCCGGTGATCCGCTTCAATTACATGTCGCACCCCGATGACTGGACCGAGTTCCGCGCGGCGATCCGCCTGACGCGCGAGGTGTTTGCGCAAGACGCGATGGCCCCTTTTGTCAAATCGGAAATCCAGCCGGGGCCGGAGGTGCAGACCGATGACGAGATCGACGCCTTCCTGCGCGAGCATGTCGAATCGGCCTATCACCCCTGCGGCACCGCGCGGATGGGGCGCAGGACAGACCCGATGGCGGTGGTTGACCCGGAGTGCCGGGTGATCGGGGTCGAGGGGTTGCGCCTTGCCGACAGTTCCGTCTTTCCGCAGGTGACCAATGGCAACCTGAACGCGCCGTCGATCATGGTGGGGGAAAAGGCGGCGGACCATATCCTTGGCCGCGCCCCCCTTGCGCCGATGAATCTGGGCCCGTGGATGCACCCCGACTGGCAGACCGCGCAACGCTGATCCGCGGGTGCAGCGGCGCGCGGGCACCCGCTGCGCGGGAGGTTCGCCACAGCGTCGTTAACCTTTCGTTAACCTCTCGTTAACTTTTGCCTTGCGCTCGGGGGGAAACTTCCCGATCACGGGGTGATGTTAACCTTTCGTTCACTCATCGTTCTGGCGGCGCTTTGCGCTGCCGCCCCCGTGGCTTCCGCGTTGACCCGTGAGGAGCCTGTGCGGGTGATCGATGGTGACACGTTGCATTGGCAAGGCCACCGTGTGCGCCTGTTCGGCATCGACGCCCCAGAGCGGGGGCAAAGCTGCCAGCGGGCGGGCCAGACGTGGGACTGCGGGGCGTGGTCGGCCAAGATGCTTGCCCAAGCGATCGGCAAGTCCCCCGTCTCCTGCATCCGTGAGGACACCGACCGCTATGGCCGGATGGTTGCCACCTGCACCGCGGGTGGCGTCGACCTGTCGCGCGCGCAGGTCCAAGCCGGGGCTGCGCAGGTTTATCGCAAGTATTCCCTGCGGTATCAAAGGGATGAGGCCAAGGCCAGGGCGGCACGGGTTGGCCTCTGGGCGGGGACGATGGACTCTCCCCGGGCGCATCGCGCCCGGGCCAGCAGTTCGTCACAAAGCGCTCCCAAGGGCTGCGACATCAAGGGCAACATCAGCAGTTCGGGTCGCATTTACCACCGCCCCGGGCAAAAAGACTATGACGCCACCCGCATTGACTCGGGCAAGGGGGAGGCGTGGTTCTGTGATGAAGCCTCGGCCGAGGCCGCCGGATTCCGGCCTGCCCGCCGGTGACTTGATCCCTGTCAATGTGGGGGTGCTGGCGCGCCTGCTAGGCTGCGTGTGACACAAACAGCAGGAGCAGTCCCATGTCGAACACGCCGCATGATCTGGCCGAGGAATTCCCGGGCCAGGCCGAAAAGATCCACGAGATGAAGCTGGCCGATGCCCATTTCGCCAAGTTGCTGGCGCAATATACCGAGGTCAACCGGGCGGTGCATCGGGCAGAGGCACGGATCGACGCCCTGTCGGAAGAGGCGGAAGCCGCCCTGCGCCGCCATCGGCTCCGCCTCAAGGATCACATCGCGCATAATCTGGCGCATGGTGCCGCCAGTCACAGCTGACCCCACTGGCGAGGGGGGCTTTGCCCCCCCCGCCTTCGGCTCCCCCCAGAGTGTTTGGGGAAACATGCAAGGCAAAGGGTCTTTGCGGGTTCTTGGGTCTGCGTCCGGCTGGCCTGATCCGGTCAGGACAGGATTTCATAGGGCAGCACGTCGCGCCGGTCGGGGTTCACGCGCAGGCGGCGTTCGAGCGGCGGGACAGAGCGCTGGTGGCAATCGGGGCGTTCACAGATGCGGCAGGAGATGCCGATCGGCTCGAAGCGGCCCTTGAGGTCCAGCCCGTCGGAATAGACGAGGGCACCGGCGTGCTGCACTTCGCAGCCAAGGCCGATGGCATAGCGGCGGGTGGGCGCGTGGAAAGAGCCGCCCGATTTCGAGACATCGCGCGACAGGCAGAGGTAGCGCACGCCATCGGGGGTCTCGGCCAGTTGACGCAGGAAGCGGCCGGGGGTTTCGAAGGCGCGGTGGACGTTCCACAAGGGGCAGGCCCCGCCGAAGCGCGCGAACTGGAGCCGGGTGGCAGAGTGGCGTTTCGTGATGGTTCCGGCCTGATCGACGCGGACGAAGAAGAAGGGAATCCCTTTGGAACCGGGACGTTGCAGGGTCGAGAGGCGGTGGGCAACCTGCTCGACACTCGCGCCGAACAGGTCCGCGAGGCGTTCGAGATCATGTCTTGTGCTGATGGCCGCCTCAAGGAAGGCGCGGTAGGGCAGGAGGGCGGCACCTGCGAAGTAATTGGCGAGGCCGATTTTCGCGATCTCGCGCGCTTCGGGCGATTGGAAACGGGCGAGGTCGAGGGTGGCTTCGAGCAGGTCGTTCTGGGTGATGAGGGCGACCTGATGCAGCAGCTGGAATCGCTGGGTGGGTTCGGAGGCGCGGGCCGAGACATCGAGCCGCTTTGCTGCCGGATCGTAGCGGCGCATGGCACCGCTGTCGGAAAAGTGCAGAGTGATGCCGCGCCGTTCCAGCGCCTCACGCGCGGCTTGCACCACGTTGCGGCGGCCTTGTGGGCCGGTGACGAAGGTTTCGGCGGCCCTGTCCACCGCATCGATGTAATTGTCGCAATAGTGAAAGAAATCGCGCACTTCCTCCCACGGGGAGGCGCGCAAGGCCGCATCTTCGCGGCCGAGTGCCTCGTCCAGCGAGGCGAGCCGTTCATGGGTCTGGCGATAGGCGCGGTGCAGGTCGAGGAAGGCACGGGCCAGCGCCGGGGCGTTGGACGCCGCAAGCCGCAGGTCGGCCAAGGGCGGGCTGGCCGCGCCGAAAACGGGGTCGGCCAGCGCCTCTTTCATATCGCTGACCAGCCGTTCGCTTTCGCCCACGGTAAGCTCGGTGACATCCAGACCGAACTCTTGCGCCAGTGCCAGAACCACTCCGGCAGAGACTGGCCTGTGGTTGTTTTCCATCTGGTTCAGGTATGGCAAGGATACCGACAATTTGTCGGCGAAGAGCTTTTGCGTCAGCCCGAGACGTCCGCGCATTTCGCGCAGCTTTGCCCCGGCATAAAGCTTTTGAGTGGCCATCCTGATCCCCGGCTTTGCAAAGCACTCTTGGCCTTTGCAAAGCCTGCGTCAAGCGGTCAATCGTGGCGGGTCAGCCGCGCAGGCCCAAGGCGCGGGCGCGCCGCATGACCCAGAGGATCGAGAGCAGCGAGCCGATGGCCGAGGCGAGCATCAGGAGCACCAGCGGGGTTTCATCCGACCCCGGCCCCAGAAGAACCCCCGCCAGCGCCGCCAGTGCCGCGCCGCCGCCGATCATGATCGCCCCGCCAAGACCCGACGCCGTTCCGGCCAGTTCCGGTTTGATCGACAGCAGACCCGCATTGGCATTGGGCAGCGTCATGCCATTGCCGAAGCCGACAAAGGTGGTGAAGCCGAAGAAGACGAAGGCCGAATGCACCCCCGCCAGCGTCAGGGCGGCCAGAGTGCCGAGTCCGGCGAGGGTGACCAGCGCCCCGATATAGACCATGCGGTTCATCCCGACCCGCACCGAGAACCGGCCCGCGACGAAATTGCCCGCCGCATAGCCCACCGCTGTCAGGGCAAACAGCGCGCCCACGCCCGAGGCCGACAGGTTGAACACCTCGGTTCCGACAAAGGGCGCGCCGCCGAGATAGGCGAAGAACGAACCGGAGGCGAAGCCCGCGCAGAGCGCATAGCCCCAGAACCGCTGCGAGCGCAGGAGTTGCGGATACTGCCTTATCTGCGTGCCCAGCGTCACCGGGCGCAGGGTCGCGGTTTCGCCAAGGTCGGCCCATGTGATCCAGAGGGTCACCAGACCCAGCACCAAGAGGAGGCCGAAATTGGCCTGCCAGCCGATGATTTCTTCCAGCACGCCGCCAATCACCGGACCGACCATAGGAACGATGCTCATGCCCATGGTGACATAGCCGATCATGCTGGCAGCCTGCGCATCGGGCACCATGTCGCGCACCACGGCGCGCGAAAGCACCATGCCCGCCGCGATCACCGCCTGCGCCATGCGGAACACCAGAAACACGGTGGCATTGGGGGCGACCAGCGTGCCGACGGTGGCGATCAGGAACAGGACCAGTGACCACAGCAGCACCTTGCGGCGCCCGTAGCGATCCGAAATCGGGCCGATCACGATCTGCAGGACGGCCGAGAGCGCCAGATAGAGCGCCACCGAAAGCTGCATCAGGGCATAGGGCGCGTCGAACCATTCCGCCATGCCGGGAAGCGAGGGCAGGAAGATGTTCATGGTCAGGGCCGAAAGCCCGGCAAGCAGGATCAGCGTCGCGATATGCGGCGGCGTCCGACGATCGAGAAATTTACTGTCAGCCATGACACCTTGCTATGCCCGCGCGGTCGGGCTGTCCACGCCGTTCCGGCAGAGAGCGCTGTGCGTCTATGCCCATTTGTGAAAGATGAAGAACGCCCCCGTTGCGATGAACGCAAAGCCGACAAGATGGTTCCAGCTTAGGGGTTCCTTGAGGTAAAATACCGAAAACACTGCGAAAACGCAGAGGGTTATCACCTCTTGAATGGTCTTGAGCTCTGCCGCGCTGAAGTGGCCATGCCCGATGCGGTTGGCCGGAACCATCAGCAGATATTCGAAGAACGCGATGCCCCAGCTGACAAGGATCACGGTGATGAGCGCTGTGCCCTTGAACTTCAGATGCCCATACCAGGCGAAGGTCATGAAGATGTTGCTGGCGAGCAGAAGCCCGATGGTGATGACGGGAACGGAAAAGGGGAGGGCCATGATGGGGGTTCCTGATGGGGCCTTGGCGCGCGGGTGCGGCGCGTGGGGCCAGAGATGTCAGAGCCTTTGTGCTTTGTCCATGTCGGGCGCGGGCGCTGTGGCCTCGCCGCTTTGTGACAGGCCGTGTTTTGCCTTTTCGGACGGATGCCGCTTTTGGGAAGTGACGGAACGGCTTTGCTGGGGAGATCGGGAATGAGGATGACACGCCGCAGCTTTTCTGCCGCTTTGGCGGGGTTTGTGCTGGCTCCGGCGGTCGTGCGGGCACAATCTGCCGGGGTGGCAGGGTTGCGCGCCGCTGCGCTTGGCTTGCCACAACTGCATGCCATCATGGTGCAGCGGGGCGACGAGCGCCTGTTGGCCGAGGCCCCGCGGGGCAGGGGCCTTGGTGCGGCGGCCAATATCAAGTCCTGCTCCAAGAGCCTGCTGGCGCTGATCCTCGGGACGGCTATCGCGCGGGGCGAGATTGCCGGACTGGAGGCACGGCTGGGCGATGTTGCGCCGCGGCTCATTCCGGCGGATGCCACCGAAGGCGTTGCCGATCTGACGATGGGCGATCTGGTGACGTTGCGGGCGGGGCTGCAAAGCACGTCAGGGGGCAATTACGGCGCTTGGGTCGGCTCGCGCAACTGGGTGGCGGCGGCGCTGCGCCAGCCGCGTATCGCGCCGAACGGCGGGCGGATGATCTATTCCACCGGAAGCACGCATGTGCTGGGGGCGGCGATTGCCGAAACAACGGGGCAGGATTTGCGGCGTCTGGCGCGTGAGAGGCTGGGGGCCCCCCTCGGCATCGATGTGCCGTCATGGACGCGGGACCCGCAGGGCTTTTACTTTGGCGGCAACGAGATGGCGCTGTCGCCCGAGGCGATGTTGCGGGTGGCCGTGTTGATGCGCGACGGGGGGCGGTTCGGCGGGGCGCAGGTGATTGCGCCCGATTGGGTGGCACAGTCGCAGCGGCCGTTGACGCGGTCGCCCTATTCCGGACTGACCTATGGTTTGGGCTGGTTCCAGAGCCAGAGCGGCTGGATCATCGCGCGTGGCTATGGCGGACAGATCATCGCCGCGCAGCCAAACCGCGCGCTTGCGGTCGCGATCACCTCTGACCCGATGCAGGCGGCGCGGTCGGGCGGGTATTTTGGCGATTTGATGCGTTTGCTCGAAGGCCCGGTCTTGTCGCTGGCCTGACGGGCCGGCACGGGCGGCCGCGCCGGCGAGGCCGCAGAAAGGCGACAGAGCCGAATTTTCTCCAGCGTTTCCAGAGGACTGAGCGGCCTAGGCAAGGCGCGCGGGGCTAGGGCCGCGGCGGGGCCTATCCTTTTGCCTCATACCGATGATTGGGTAGACGTGGTAAAACAAACTTACCAGTCTTGCATTTCATCGCCCCCGCATTAAACTGCACCCAGATAACAGGCTGCGAGGAGCAGCCACAATCGTCTGGGAGGACACCATATGACCGATACCCGCGATACCGGGCTTTCCCGTCGTTCGTTCCTGCGCAAGGGCGCTTTGGGTGGCTCTGCCGCCGCCGCCGCCTCTGTTCTGGCAGCGCCCGCCGTTCTGGCGCAGGCCCCGATCGTGATGAAGATGCAGACCTCTTGGCCTGCGTCCGACATCTGGATGGACTTCGCCCGGCAGTATGTGCAGCGCGTTGAGGAAATGTCGGGCGGCCGTCTGAAGATCGACCTGTCGCCGGCCGGCGCGATCGTCGGCGCGTTTCAGGTGATGGACGCCGTGCATGACGGTGTGATCGACGCCACCCATACCGTGCCGGTTTACTGGTATGGCAAGCACAAGGCCGCTTCCTTCTTCGGCACCGGTCCGGTGTTCGGCGGCTCGGCCTCGACCATGCTGGGCTGGTTCTATGAGGGCGGCGGTGCGGAGTTCTATCGCGAACTGACGCAGGATATCCTTGGCCTGAACGTTGTGGGCTACATGGGGATGCCGATGCCCGCACAGCCGTTTGGCTGGTTCAAGGGTGAAGTGAACACCGTTGCCGACATTCAGGGCTTCAAATACCGCACCGTGGGTCTGGCGGCAGACCTGCTGCAGGCCATGGGCATGTCGGTGGCGCAGCTTCCGGGCGGCGAAATCGTTCCGGCGATGGAGCGCGGCGTGATCGACGCGTTCGAATTCAACAACCCGTCGTCCGACCGTCGCTTCGGCGCGCAGGACGTGGCCAAGAACTACTACCTGTCGTCCTACCATCAGGCGTCGGAAGCGTTCGAATTCACCTTCAACAAGGACTTCCTCGAAGATCTGGACCCGGATCTGCAGGCGATCTTGAAATATGCGGTGGAAGCGTCGGCCACGTCGAACCTCGCCCTGGCGATGCGCGAATACTCCAAGGACCTTGCCGAGCTGCAAAGCGAAGCAGGCGTCACCGTCCACCGCACCTCGAAAGAGATCCTTGCCGCGCAGCTTGGCGCCTGGGATACACTGATCGCCGATCTGGAAGGCGACGAGTTCAACAAGAAGGTGATGGACAGCCAGCGCGCATGGGTCGAGAAAGTCGCCTATTACGAGCTGATGAACGCGCCGGACCTCGGGCTCGCCTACGAGCACTACTTCCCGGGCC
Source organism: Pseudotabrizicola algicola (assembly GCF_010915705.1). Lineage (GTDB taxonomy): Bacteria > Pseudomonadota > Alphaproteobacteria > Rhodobacterales > Rhodobacteraceae > Pseudotabrizicola > Pseudotabrizicola algicola. The sequence continues at coordinate 23,032 of NZ_JAAIKE010000012.1, read as the reverse complement.
GTCTGAAGCTCTGACCTGTCTGCGGGGCGCGCCATCAAGCGCGCCCCTTTTCTACACGCCGATGAACCTTGCGACGCATGCTAAGGCATGCGCCTTGTTGTCTATGATGCCTGCTGCGGGCTGGTCTGCCGACCGTGCTGCAAGAACGGAGCTTCCCACATGATCTGGTATATTCGCTTTGCCGATCGGCTTTCTGCCTTCTTTGGCAAGACCTTTGGCTGGCTGATCATCTTGATGACCTTCGGCATGGCCTACGAGGTCATGGTGCGCTATCTGTTCAACCGGCCGACCCCTTGGGCGCTGGACCTCAGTTTCATCATGTATGGCACACTGTTCATGATGGGCGGGGCCTACACGCTGTCACGCGGAGGGCATGTGCGCGGGGACTTCCTGTATCGCACATGGCGCCCCCAGCGGCAGGCACTGGTCGATCTTGTCCTTTACATCTTCTTCTTCTTCCCCGGTATCCTGGCCCTGGTCTTTACCGGATGGAAATACGCCAGCCGGTCCTGGAGCTATGGCGAAGTGTCGGTGAACAGTCCGGCGGGCATTCCGATCTACCAGTTCAAGTCGGTGATCGTGGCGGCAGGTATCCTGCTGCTGATCCAAGGACTTGCGCAGGTGTTCCGCTGCATCATCTGCATGCGCACCGGCGCTTGGCTGGAGGCGGAAGAGGACGTCGAAGAAACCGAGCAGGTGCTGCTGCGCCAAGCCGCCGAAGCGGCTGCCCAGAACAGCACCACCCCCGCCGCCCCAAGGTAATCGGCCAAACCGCCGTCCATTTCCGGAGTTCGCAAAAGTGACCGACCCGCAAATCGCCCTCATGATGTTGGGCATCTTCATTGCCTTTGTCTTTCTGGGCTTTCCGATTGCCTTCACCCTCATGGCCTTGGGGATCGGCTTTGGGTATTACGCTTATTTCGACCCGAGCCGGATGTGGCGCGCCTACAACCGACTGGCCGAAGACGCCAGCTGGTGGGACAGCACCAGTCTGTGGATAGAGGGGTTCTACAACAACCGTATCTTCGATTTGTTCGTGAACCAGACCTACACGGTGATCTCGAACGAGGTTCTGACCGCGATCCCGCTATTCCTGTTCATGGGCTATATCGTGGAACGCGCCAATATCGTGGACAAGCTGTTTGGCACGCTGGCGATTGCCACCCGTAACATTCCCGGCTCTATGGGCGTTGCTGCACTGGTGACATGCGCGCTGTTTGCCACCGCCACGGGCATCGTCGGCGCGGTGGTGACACTGATGGGCCTGCTGGCGCTGCCGCAGATGCTCAGGGCGCGCTATGACCACTCTTTCGCAACGGGGATCATCTGCGCGGGCGGAACGCTTGGCATCCTCATTCCGCCTTCGATCATGCTCATCGTCTATGCGGCGTCTTCGGGTGTGTCGATCGTGCGGCTTTACGCCGGGGCCTTGCTGCCGGGCTTCACGCTTGTCGGGCTTTACCTGATCTACATCATCGGGCGGTCGATCCTGAACCCCCAGCTGGCCCCGAAGCCGACCAAGGAGGAGATGCCCGAGGTCCCGTTCATGAAGCTGGCCTGGATGCTGGCGACCAGCTTCCTGCCATTGGCCCTTCTGATATTTTCGGTTCTGGGGTCCATCCTGTTCGGTCTGGCCACCCCGACCGAAGCCGCGTCGATCGGTGCTCTCGGCGGCATCGTGCTGGCTGTCGCCTACCGCGCCATGACGTTCCAGCGTCTGCGCGAAAGCGTCTACCTGACGGTGCGCACCACGGCGATGGTCTGCTGGCTCTTCGTCGGCTCCTACACCTTCTCGGCGGTGTTCAGCTACCTGGGCGGCGAGCATGTGATCGCGGAATTCGTGCAGGGTCTTGATCTGACGCCCTTCCAGTTCCTGATCATGGCGCAGCTGATCATCTTCCTGCTGGGCTGGCCGCTGGAATGGTCCGAGATCATCATCATCTTCGTGCCGATCTTCCTGCCGCTGCTGCCTGTGTTCGGGATCGACCCGCTGTTCTTCGGCGTGCTTGTCGCGCTGAACCTGCAGACCAGCTTCCTGACCCCGCCCATGGCGATGAGCGCCTATTATCTCAAGGGGGTTGCGCCGCCGCAGGTCAAGCTGACCGCCATCTTCAAGGGGGTTCTGCCCTATTGCGGTATGGTCATCATCTGTATGGGGCTGCTCTATACCTTCCCGCAGATCGTGTTTGCGCTTCCGGAGGCATTCTATGGGCCTTCGCGCTGATCAGGGCGAGGCGCTGCTGGCGTTGGATGCGGTCACCCTGCGGGACCGGCTCGCTTCGGGTGCGGTGCGTGCGGTGGAACTGGTCGAGGCTTGCCTCGCCCGGATCGCCGCCCGCGAGCCCGAGGTTCAGGCCTGGGCCTGGCTGGATGGTGATCATGCGCTGGAGCAGGCCCGCGCCCTGGACAAGCGCCGGCTCGCAGGCATGCCGATTGGTCCCTTGCACGGGCTTCCGGTCGGTCTGAAGGATATCATCGACACCAAGGGTATTCCGACCGCCAATGGCACCCCGATAGACGCGGGGCGGGTTCCGTCCGAGGATGCTTGGCTGGTCAGCCGCCTGCGGGCCTCGGGCGCGATTGTCATGGGCAAGACTGTGACGACGGAATGTGCCTTCATGCATCCGGGCAAGACGCGCAACCCGCATAACCCCGGCCATACGCCGGGCGGGTCGAGCCAAGGCTCTGCCGCCGCCGTTGCGGCAGGCATGGTTCCCTTGGCCATCGGAACACAGACCGGCGGGTCGGTGATCCGCCCCGCCAGCTTTTGCGGCGTGGTCGGCTTCAAGCCCAGCTTCGGGCTGATCCCGCGCACCGGCGTGCTGATGCAGTCGCCGTTTCTGGATACGATCGGGGTCTTCGGCAAATCGGTCGAGGATTGCGCCCTGCTGGCCGAGGTGCTGACGGGCCATGACCCGGCCGATGCCGCGACCGCTCCGGTGCCGGTGCCGCGACTTCTCGACGTGGCGATGGCCAAGGCCCCCGTCACCCCGGCCTTTGCCCTTGTGCGTCTGCCCGAGCAGGATCAGGCAGAGCCTGAAATGCTGGATGCGATGGCAGAACTGGCTGCGACCCTGCCGGATTGCTTCGAGGTGCCGCTGGCAGGGTTCGAGGGTCTGGCCGCCGCGCGTCAGGCCATCAACTTCGCCGAGATGGCCAAATGTTACTTCGGGCTGGAGCGGCGGGGGCGGGATCTGATGTCGGCCCCGCTGCGGGCCGCGCTGGACGAGGGCAAGGCGGTGCTGGCGCGCGACTATATCGCGGCGCAGGACTGGCGGGTGGTGATGAATGCCGCGCTGGATCAGGTGTTCGAGCGCTGCGATGCCCTCCTCTGTCCCGCTGCCTGCGGACCTGCGCCGGCGGGGCTCGACTCCACCGGCTCGCCCGTGTTCAACGGGCTGTGGACGCTGGCCGGGGTGCCTGCGATCACGCTGCCGCTGTTCACCGCCGGGAACGGCCTGCCGATGGGCGTGCAGCTTGTGGGGCGGCGCGGCGATGATGCCCGGCTGCTGCGGACCGCGCGCTGGTTGACCCAGCATATCCTCTCGCCGAATGAAGGGACCTGATCCGATGAACAATATCCTGGCCGTGCTGGCCTTCGCGATTTTCGTGGCCTTTCTGGGCATCCTTGTGTGGAAGGTGCAGCGGGTGGACCTGATGGTGGTCATCGGGTTCACGGTGGCGCTGGCGGGGTGGGACCTGCTGCAGACGATGCGCGGCAATCGCGGCTGAGCCTGCGGGCGCGGGCTCCCCTGTGTTACACGGGGGGAGTCGCAATGAATTCAACAGCTTGACCCTGCGGGATTCAGGGTTTGTTAAGGATTTCGCCGACTGAGGCGCGGCAGGGGCGCATCGCCCCGCCATCGCACCGCGCACCGGCACGGACCTTGCGGCCTCGGCCAATGCGCGGTGATAAGGCGGAGGCAACCCCGCCCCGCGCTATTGCTTGACGCGCTTGCCCGCGATGGTGGTGCCATCCTTGGACAGGCCCGCATTGGCGGTGGCCAGCACCTTGACGACCTCTTTCTTGGGCTTCTTGGCTTCCTTGTTGCCCTTGTTCTTCTCTTTTCCCATGGCTTTCCCTTTCGTGCCGAGGTTCCCGCCAGCCCATGCCGGAGGGATCGCTGCACATCGGCCCTGCGAGGGCGCGACAGGCATCAGGGGTGCACCCGCAGAGGCGGGGCGGAGCCTGTAGGGAAAGGATGGGGCTTTGGCCGCCCGTTGGCAAGGGCGCGCCGTGCCATCGCGCGGATCGCGACCGGTTTCACCGTCATGGCCTGTGTTCACGCGGGCTGTTGGGGCAGGCCGCAAAAGCGGCTATGCTGGCCCGAGGCTTGCGGGAGGCGACATGCTGTTCATCGGACGGATCATCGCGGCGATTGTTCTGGGCTGGTTTCTGGGGGTCGCGGTGGCCTGGCCCTTCATGATGATGCACGACTCGCCCGGCCCCTTGCCCGCGCTGACCATCCCCTTTGCGGTGCCGCTGGTCTATGCGCTGTCGTTTCTGGTGGTGAAACGGGGCGGGTGAGGGGCGGCGGGCAGCGCGCTGCGAAAGCGGTCCGGCGGACTGTTTCAGTACCCCATCGATGGCGCGACAGGTTCAGACGGAGCCTTGTCTTCCTTGCAGGCGGCAAGCGAGAGCAGAACGGCGAGGATGAGGGCGGTTTTCTGTGTCATGGGGTCCTCCTGCAGTAGGATACGGCAGGCGGGGGCGGAAGTTTCAAGGGAATTGGTGGGAGGGGCTTGCCGGAGGGTGGTTGAGCCAATCGGTGGTGGGGTGGAAGCGTGCAGGCATCAGGGGTGCCCCGGTGGTTGGGGCGGAGCCTGTGGGGTCAAGATGGGGGGGGAGGGAAGGCAAGGTGAACCGGCTTTGAAAGCAGTCCAGTGGAGTGTTTTCACGGTGAACGCCCGAGCACGCCTGCGAGGGCCGTTTCGTTGGCCAAGCGCACTTTTTTAACCTGTCCCCAAGGTGCAGCGATGGGGAGCAAATCTGACGGAGCAGGGTTACTTTAAAAATAATTCTAAAATCGCAGCTAGGGCTAGCACAAAAGTCAAAAATAGAGTTAATTTATTATTACGTTCAGAGCGATGCTGCTTTCGATTGTCGGTTTCATATGCAGAAATAGTTGCTAGAGATTTTGCATTCAACGTATATCTGCCGTTAGGCTCGTGACTTAGCTCTCCGGTGCTTACGAGAGAGTCCAAGATGAATTTTAATTCTGCTAGATGCCTGCTATGATCTGAGAGGCTCCAAGCACGCCATGTAGCGATTACAGTGAAAAGTTCAATGTGTGAGAATTCGCTTCCCAACGAGCGAACTCGCTGAGATTTTAAATCTCGTCGTTTCCATTCAACAATTTCAATTAGTATATTCATTCTTTCAGGAGTAAAGTCGAAACGATATTTGAACCACCAGCGAGAAATTACTTCTGTGCAATCCATCCAAAAGTGAAGGTGAAATAACTCACCCCAAAGATACCGCCATACTGATGAATACGCGATCGATTTAGTGCCATAGATCCTATTGAACTCGACATTAAAATTTCCTATCGTTTCGAATGGCAGAGACATGTTTCCCTCGATCCATGATACACCTTTGCTAGGTGACTGTGGTTCTGAAAGATCGAATCCGATTGGATAGTCTTTAACCTTTGAGAAACCCAACCCTGAAAGACCTTTCCAACTAGGCCGTTCACAAACAAGGAAGCTCTCAAAGCAGGGGTCGTCAACAAAACGCAAATAAAGTGAGCAAAAGTTCCATTTGCAACCAGCAGAATTATCTAGTGCGTAAGTTTGCGGAATTCTATTTCTTGTGGCGAGCCAAGCTGCAAATATGAATGCAATTTTCTTAAAAAACCCGATCTCACTCACACATCCAACTCCTCCACAAACCGCGCATTCTCCTGAATATACTGGAAGCGCAGTTCCGGCTTTTTGCCCATCAGGCGTTCGACCAGATCGCCGGTCATGCCGGGTTCGTCCTCGTCGATGCTGACGCGGATCAGCTTGCGCGAGGCCGGGTCCATCGTGGTTTCCTTCAGGTCTTTCGCGTCCATCTCGCCCAGACCCTTGAAGCGCTGCACGTCGATCTTGCCCTTGCCGCCGAGGCCCTTGGCAAGCCAGAGGTCTTTTTCCGCCTCGTCCGCCACATACATGCGGCGCGGGCCTTGCGTCAGGCGGTAGAGCGGCGGGCAGGCGAGATACAGGTGCCCCTTGTCGATCAGCGGGCGCATCTGGGTGAAGAAGAAGGTCATCAGAAGGCTGGCGATATGGGCGCCGTCGACGTCGGCGTCTGTCATGATGATGATCTTGTCATAGCGCAGGTCATCGACGTTGAACTTGGTGCCCATCTGGACGCCGAGCGCCTCGCAGATATCGCGGATTTCGGAGTTGTCGTTGAGTTTGCTCGACGCCGCGCCCAGCACGTTGAGGATCTTGCCCTTGAGCGGCAAGAGCGCCTGCGTCTCGCGTGACCGCGCGCCCTTGGCCGAGCCGCCCGCCGAGTCGCCCTCGACGATGAACAGTTCGGTGCCTTCGCGGTTTTTCGCGGTGCAATCGGTGAGTTTGCCCGGCAGGCGCAGTTTCTTGGTTGCGGATTTGCGGGCGGTTTCCTTTTCCATCCGGCGGCGCAGGCGTTCTTCGGCGCGCAGGATCAGGAAATCGAGGATCGCGCCCGCCGATTTCGGGTCGGCGGCGAGCCAGGTGTCGAAGTGGTCGCGCACGGCGAGTTCGACATAGCGGGCGGCCTCTTCGGTGGCGAGGCGGTCCTTGGTCTGGCCGACGAATTGCGGCTCGCGGATGAAGCAGGAGACGAGGGCGCAGCCGCCGGTCAGGAGGTCGTCGCGGGTGATCTGGTCGGCCTTGCGGTTCTTGACCCGCTCGCCATAGGCGCGGATGCCCTTGATGATCGCGGCCCAGAAGCCGGATTCATGGGTGCCGCCTTCGGGGGTGGGGACGGTGTTGCAGTAGGACTGGATGAAGCCGTCACGCGCGGGCGTCCAGTTGATCGCCCATTCGACCGAGCCGGGGACGTTGAATTTCTCGGTGAAGCCGACCTTGCCCGCGAAGGGGCGGTCGGCATAGGTGGTGGTTTTGGCCAGCGTGTCGCTGAGGTAATCGGCAAGGCCGCCGGGGAAGTGGAAAGTGGCCTCGAGCGGGGTCTCGCCATCGTTGACGGTGGTTTTCCAGCGGATCTCGACGCCCGAGAAGAGATAGGCCTTGGACCGCGCCGCCTTCATGATGCGGGCGGGCTTGAGGGTGAGGGAGCCGAAGATCTCGGGGTCGGGGTGGAAGGTCACGCTGGTGCCGCGCCGGTTGGGGGCGGGGCCGACCTTGGCGACGGGGCCTTGCGGGATGCCGCGGGAAAACTCCTGCACGAAAAGCTCGCGGTTGCGGGCCACCTCGACGCGCATGTGGTCTGACAGCGCGTTGACGACAGAGGCGCCGACGCCGTGCAGGCCGCCCGAGGTGGCATAGGCATCGCCGCCGAACTTGCCGCCCGCGTGGAGGGTGCAGAGGATGACCTCCAGCGCGGATTTGCCGGGGAACTTGGGGTGCGGATCGACGGGGATGCCGCGGCCATTGTCGCGGATGGTGACGGTGTTGCCGTCTTGGAGTTCGATCTCGATCCGGGTGGCGTGACCGGCGACGGCCTCGTCCATCGCGTTGTCGAGGATTTCGGCGACAAGGTGGTGCAGCGCGCGTTCATCGGTGCCGCCGATATACATGCCGGGCCGCTTGCGCACCGGCTCCAGCCCTTCGAGCACCTCGATGGAAGCGGCGTTGTAGGCAGGGGTGGCGGCGGAAAGGAGGTCACTGGCCATGTCATGCTCGATTCTTGTTCTGGGTCAGGGCTGGGGCGCATTAGATCACCTGCGGGGCAGGGGGCGCAAGATGTTGGGCCATTGTCAGGGCGGTGTGGCTGCCCTAGGTCTGGGAATCTGGAACGGAGGACAGAAGATGCGGGTGTTTTTCACGGGCGGATCGGGCAAGGCGGGCAAACATGTGATCCCCTATCTGGTGGGGCAGGGGCATAGGGTGCTCAACTTCGACAAGGTGCCGCTGGGGGGGCAGGGCGTGCATGACCTGATCGGCGATATCACCGATGCGGGGCAGGTCTATTCGGCGATGCATTCCCACGCGGGCTATGACGAGCTGGAAACCGGGAAGGGCGCGCGCGCCTTTGACGCGGTGGTGCATTTCGCCGCGATCCCGCGGATGATGATGTGCCCGGACACCGAGACCTGGCGGGTGAATGTCGTCGGCACCTACAACGTGATCGAGGCGGCGGTGAAGCTGGGCATCGCCAAGGTGATCATCGCTTCCTCCGAGACGACCTATGGCATCTGCTTTGCCGACGGGGTGACCGACCCGCACAGGCTGCCGCTGACCGAAGACTATGACATCGACCCGATGGACACCTATGGCACGTCGAAGAAGGTGAACGAGGTGACGGCGCGCAGCTTTGCGCAGCGCTCGGGCGCCGACATCTACGCATTGCGGATCGGCAATGTGGTGGAGCCGCATGAATATGAAACGCTGTTCCCCCGCTACTTTGCCCATCCGGAGATGCGGCGCAGGAATGCGTTCAATTATGTCGACGCCCGCGATCTGGGGCAGATCGTGGACCTGTGCCTGAAGAAGGACGGGCTGGGCTATCAGGTCTTCAACGCCTGCAACTCGACCAACGGGATGAACATCCCCAACGCCGACCTGCTGGCCCGCTTCTTCCCCGGCGTGCCGGTGACGGAAGACCTGGGGCCGTGGGACAGCCTGATGTCGAACCGCAAGATCCGCGAGGTGCTGGGCTTTCGGGACCAGCATGACTGGCGGGCGGTTCTGCCGGACCACGGGTAATCTGACAGAGCGGCTACGCCGCATTGTTTTTGTCTCGTCGCGCGGCTGCACCGCGTCTCCTCGGGGCGCGCTCCGCGCGGGAGTATTTGGGAAAGCAGCAAGACAAGGCGTGTTTGCATTGCTGCTTTCGAAATACTCCGGGGGGAGCGCGCAGCGCGGGGGGCTGGCCCCCCTACTCGGGTTCCGCTGCGCGCCGGTTCCAGACGGTCTGGAAGGCGGGTCGGGCCTGGGCGGCGGCGAGCCAGCGGGCGGTGTTCGGGTGGTCTGCCAGCAAGGGCTGGTAGGTCTGGCCGTAACGCAGGCATTCGGCCACCATGATATCGGCGGCAGTGAAGCGGTTCATCAACCAGTCGCGGCTGGTGAGATGCTTTTCCAGCCGGGCCAGCGGGCGTCTGAGCTTTTCGGCGGCGAGGCGGATGATGCCCTGGCCGGTCGGGGTCTCTGCCTGTCCGTCGCGGGTGGTGTAGAGGATTTCGATGGCGGCGGGTTCTACCGCCGTGGCCGCGAAGAGCGCCCATTGTTCCATCTCAGACGCCTCGTCATCCGAGGCGGGGCCGAGGGGTCCGCCGTATTTGCGGGCGATGTGCAGGCAGATTGCCAGCGATTCGGTGAGCAGCAGCGCCCCGTCGCGCATGGCGGGCACCTGCCCCAGCGGGTTGATGGCAAGGTATTCGGGCATGGCGGTGTTCAGCGGCGCGCCGGGGCCTGCGGGGCCGGTCAGGCGATAGGCCTGGATCACCGGAACATGGGTGAAGGGGGCCTCGCATTCTTCGAGCACCCAGAGCGGGCGGATCGCGCGGGATCGGTAGACGCCGTAGATTGTCAGCATGGCTTTGTCCTTTCTGGGCTGGGCGGATAGCAGCACGCCGCCGCGTCCTCGGCAAGGGTGGAGTCGGGCAGCGTTGCCGGGGCGGTGCGGGGCATCTGGCCCCTGACGCCGGCGTCGTCGCGGCGGGGGACCAAGGGGCGCGCAAGGGCTCTGGCGCCGGTTTGGCAGATCGCTGCTGATGCGGCGTTTTGGGTGGCTTGCGGGCATGGCGGCGGGCGGCGCTTTGGGCTAGGCTCCGGCCCATGCGATGGGGTTTTGCGGCAATGTTGGGAGGTCTGGTGGCGCTGCCTGTGGCGGTGTCGGCGCATCCCCATGTGTTCATCGATGCCACCATCGAGGTGATCTTCGATGCCGAGGGGCGGGCCGAGGCGCTGCGGATCGGCTGGCGGTACGATTCCCTGTTCTCGATGACCTATGTGGCCGAGCAGGGGTATGACCCCGATTTTGACGGCGTGTTGACAGCCGAGGAAGAGGCGGCGCTGGCCGGTTTCGACATGGGGTGGCATGAGGATTTCGCGGGGGACACCTATGCGCTTCTGGGCGAGGCGCCCTTGGCGCTGTCAGGCCCGCTGGAGCCGACGGCGGCCTATGTGGATGGCAGTCTGAGGTCCACCCATCTGCGGCGTCTGGCGGCGCCGGTGGCGCTGGGTGCGGAGGAGTTGGTGGTGCAGGTCTATGATCCGTCCTTCTACACCTCCTATCTGATCGCGGAGACGCCTGTGCTGACCGGAGGGGAAGGCTGCCGTGTGCAGGTTTACGAGCCGGACCGCGAGGCGGCGGATGCGCGGCTTCAGGCGGCGCTGGATGAACTCGCCGGGTCGGCGGATGCCGAGAGCGAGTTTCCGGCGATCGGGGCGGCCTATGCCGAGGAGGCGCGGATTTCATGCGGGGGGGAATGACGGCTTTGGCGCGCGGTCTGGCTTTGGCGGGCCTGGCGGTGGCCCTGGCTCTGGCGCTCTCGTGGGCCGGCGGGTGGCTGGAGCCTCTGGCGGTCTGGGCGGCGGGACAGCAGCGCGCGGTGCAGGAGGCCTTGGCCGCGGCGGTGCGGGCCTTGCGTGCGGGCGAGCCGGGGGCGTGGTCGGCGCTGCTGGCAGTGTGCTTTTCCTACGGCTTCTTCCATGCGGTCGGGCCGGGGCATGGCAAGGCGGTGATCGGCGGCTATGGCATGGCGCGGCGCGTGCGCCTGCCGGTGCTGGCCGGGTTGGCGCTGGCCTCGTCCTTGGCGCAGGCGGCGGTGGCGGTGGCGCTGGTGGCGGGCGGGGCGTTTCTGCTGGGCTGGACGCGGCCGCGGATGGAGGGCTTTGCCGAGGCCGCGATGGTTCCGCTCTCGCATGCTCTGGTGGCGGGTCTGGGGCTTTGGCTGGTGTGGCGCGGGCTGCGCGGACTGGTGGCGCAGGGGCGGGCGGCCACGGCGGCGACGGGGGCTGTGCGGCATGACGCGCCTCATGGCCACAGCCACGACGGGCACGGCCACGATCCCCATGCGCATGTGGACGGCGGGGCTTGCGGCTGCGGCCATGCGCATGGGCCGAGCGCGGCGCAGGTGGCCGGGGTGGCTTCCGCCCGCGATGCGGCCTTGCTGGTCGGGGCGATTGCCTTGCGGCCCTGTTCGGGGGCCTTGTTCCTCTTGATCCTGACCTTTGCGATGGGGATCGGCTGGGCCGGGGTGGCGGGCACCTTTGCGATGGGGCTGGGCACTGCGGCGGTGACGATCGTGGTGGCGGGTCTGGCGTTCTGGGCGCGCGAGGGGGCCTTTGCCGCGCTGCCCGGGGCGGGTCTCGCGCGGGTGTTGCCGGGGGTGGAGGTGGTGGCGGGGGCGCTGATTGCGGCGGTGTCGCTGCTGCTGCTGGCGGGGTCACTCTGAGGCTTGCCTCGGCACGGGGCGCGGCGTATCGCTTTGTGCATGAAAAATGATCGCTTTTCCCCCGCTCCGGCACAGACCGTGCCGGATCACGTCCGTGCGACGCTTTCGCTGGGGTTGCCGCTGATCGGCAGCCATGTGGCGCAGTTCGGGCTGCATGTGACCGATACCATCATGCTGGGCTGGTACGGGGTGGTGCCGCTGGCGGCGGGGGTGCTGGCGGCATCGAGCTTTTTCGTGCTGTTCATCCTCGGGTCCGGTTTTGCCAAGGCGGTGATGCCGATGGTGGCCAATGCGCAGGCGCAGGGCGACGAGGTGCAGGTGCGCCGGGTGGCGCGGATGGGGCTGTGGCTGTCGATCCTGTTCGGGGTGCTGATCTATCCGGTGTTCTGGTGGTCGGAGCCGATCCTGCTGGCGCTGGGGCAGGCGGCGGATGTCTCGGCGCTGGGGCAGGACTATCTGCGGATCGCGGGGCTGGGCATGATTCCGGCGCTGCTGGTCATGGTGCTCAAGAGCTATCTGTCGGCGCTGGAGCGCACGCAGGTGGTGCTGTGGATCACGGTGGCGGCGGTGCCGCTGAATGCGGCGATCAACTGGGCGCTGATCTTTGGCAACTGGGGCGCGCCGGAACTGGGCGTGCGGGGGGCGGCGATTGCGACGGTGATCATTCAGCTGCTGTCCTTGCTGTTCCTGTGCCTTTACGCGGGGTTGTTGCCGGGGTTGCGGCGGTATCAGCTGTTCATCCGGTTCTGGCGGCCCGACTGGGGTGCCTTTGCGGCGGTGTTCCGGCTGGGCTGGCCGATGGGGCTGACGGGGCTGGCCGAGAGCGGGCTGTTTCAGGCGAGCGCCCTGATGATGGGCTGGATCGGCACGGTGGAACTGGCCGCGCACGGGATTGCGCTGGAGATCACCGCGCTGACCTTCATGGTGCATGTGGGGCTGTCGAATGCGGTGACGGTGCGCACGGGCCGCTTTGCCGGCGCGGGGGATCATGCGGCGATGCGGCTGGGGGCCAAGGTGGCGATCGGGCTGTCGCTGGCGGTGGCGGGGCTGACGGTGGTGCTGTTCCTGACGCTGCCCGAGCCGCTGATTTCGGTGTTTCTCGACCCTGCCGAGCCGGCACGGGCGACGATCCTGCTGGTTGGCACCGCGCTTCTGGCCTGTGCGGCGCTGTTCCAGCTGGCCGATTCGATGCAGGTGATGGCGCTGGGCCTGCTGGCGGGCGTGCAGGACACGCGGGTGCCGATGATCTATGCCGCGATCAGCTATTGGCTGATCGGGATGCCGGCGAGCTATGTGCTGGCCTTCCCGCTGGGGCTTGGCGCGGTGGGGCTGTGGCTGGGGCTGGTGATCGGGCTGGCTTGCGCGGCGGTGAGCCTGATGGCGCGGTTCTGGGCGCGGTTGCCGGCAGCGCCTGCGGTCTGAGGGCGGAGGGGGGCGCTGCCCCCCGCGCTTCGCGCCCCCCCGGAGTATTTCGAAAGCAGCAATGCAGGGGGCGGGCTGGGCGGGCCTTGGCCTCTGGGGCTTGTGCGGTCTTGGGGCGCGGTGAGGGAGTCCGGCCGTGGTGCGGCGGGGTTGGCGGCGGGCGCGGGCCGGGGGGCTGCGGGGCGGGAGCGGCGGGCGGGGTGCGATGGCAACCGGCGGGCGGCGGGCGGCTGGGCACTTCGGCGGTGAGGGGTGATGGGCAGGCGGCAATCGCAATTGGCGGGTTGAGGGGGGGGCGGGGGCGCGCTATCTGGGGCGAAAGCTTGCGAGGGATGCGCCGATGCCTGAGTTCTTGACCGTGACCGATGCGGATTTCGAGGCGCGCTTTGCCGCGCTTTTGGGAATGAAGCGCGAGGAGGCGGAGGATGTGGATGCGGCGGTGGCCGCGATCCTTGCCGATGTGCGTGCGCGCGGCGATGCGGCGGTGCTGGAATTGACCGCGCGCTATGACCGGCTGACGCTGGATGCGGCAGGGATGGCGTTCTCGCCAGCCGAGATTGCCGCCGAGATTGCCAAGGTTTCTGCCGAGGACCGCGCGGCGCTGGAACTGGCGGCGGAGCGGATCCGCGCCTATCACGCGCGGCAGCGGCCCGAGGATGCAAGCTGGGTGGATGCGGCGGGGGCGCGGCTGGGCTGGCGCTGGACCCCGGTTTCGGCGGCGGGGCTCTATGTGCCGGGGGGGCTCGCCTCTTACCCGTCAAGCGTGCTGATGAATGCGATTCCGGCCAAGGTTGCGGGCGTGGGGCGGCTGGTGGTGACTTGCCCGACGCCGGGGGGCGTGGTCAACCCGCTGGTGCTGCTGGCGGCGCAGATTTCGGGTGTGGACGAGATTTACCGCATCGGCGGCGCGCAGGCGATTGCGGCGCTGGCCTATGGCACCGAGACCATTGCGCCGGTGGACAAGATCACCGGTCCGGGCAATGCCTATGTGGCGGCGGCCAAGCGGCGGGTGTTCGGCCGCGTGGGGATCGACATGATCGCGGGGCCGTCGGAGATTCTGGTGATCGCCGATGCGGGCAATGATCCGGACTGGATCGCGCTGGACCTGTTGAGCCAGGCCGAGCATGACCAGAGCGCGCAGGCGCTGCTGATCACCACCGATGCCGCGCTGGGCCGCGCGGTGGCGGAGGCGGTGGTGCGGCGGCTGGAGACGCTGGAGCGGCGCGAGATTGCAGGCGCGAGCTGGCGCGACAATGGCGCGGTGATCGTGGTGGAGACGCTGGCGCAGGCGGCGGCGCTGGCCAACCGGATTGCGCCCGAGCATCTGGAGATCATGGTGGAGGATGCCGAGGCGCTGGCCGATGCCATTCCGCATGCGGGGGCGATCTTCCTCGGGCCTTGGACGCCGGAGGCGATCGGCGATTATGTGGGCGGGCCGAACCATGTGCTGCCCACCGCGCGCTCGGCCCGCTTCTCGTCGGGGCTGAATGTGCTGGATTTCATGAAGCGCACCACGATGGCGCGGATGACGCCCGAGGCGCTGAAGGCCATCGGCCCCAGCGCGGAGCGGCTGGCGATCAGCGAGAGCCTCGAGGCGCATGGGCTGAGCGTGCGGGCGCGGCTGGACCGGCTGAACGGGTGAGCGGTCGCGGGCAGGAGACGGCGGGCAGGAGACAGGGGGCAGGTGACAGGGGGCCGGGGCTGCGCCATGATGGTGGCGAGTCGCTGCTGCGAGGCCCGCCGATGCCCTGCATCCTCTATTATTCGCGCAACCCCAACCCGCGCCTTGCGGTTGCGGTGGCCCGCCATGTGCGCGTGCCTGTCACCTTCGAATGGTGCGCGCCCTTCGATCCGGCAGAGCGGGCGCGCTTTCTGGCGCTGAACCCTTGGGGGCGCATTCCGATTCTGGTGGAGGACGGGCGGGCGCTGTGGGAGGCGGATGCGATTGCCTGCCGCCTGTCGCAGAGGGCGGGGTCGGCGTTCTGGCGGACGGGCGCGGCGCTGCCCGACATGATCCGCTGGATCAGCTGGGGCAAGGAGACCTTCGTGCGGGCCTGCGACATGGTGCATTTCGAGCGCGGCACCAAGCAACGCTACGGGCTTGGTCCGGTGGACCCTGCCCTGATCGCGGAGGGGTTGGCGCTGTTTCACGAGGCGGCGGCCCTGCTGGAGGCGGAACTGGCCGGGCGGGACTGGCTGATGGCGGACGGGCTGAGCTATGCCGATTTCCGCATGGCGACGTTCCTGCCGTTCAATGACGTGGCAGGTCTGCCGCTGGCGGAGTATCCGCATCTGTCGGCTTGGGCGGCGCGGTTGCAGGCGCTGCCGTTCTGGGCCGATCCCTTTGGCGGGCTGGATGCGCCGGCGTTGCCGCCCGTGGCGGGGGAGGCCGCGCCCTAGCGGTGCGGGTGCGCTTCGGGCTTGCGCCATGCGCGCGGCTCGGGCATCACCTCGGTATCCACGAGCAAGGCCCTGCCCATGACGAACCGCATTTGCCATATCGAGATCGATGACCGGGGGCTGGCGCGCCCGACGGCGGAGATCGAGCAGGAACGCCGTGTGGCGATCTTCGATCTGCTGGAAGAGAATTCCTTTGCCCTCCCCGCGCGCGAGGACCGGCCGGTGCCGCCGGGGCCCTACCGGCTTGGCCTTGCGATCCGCGACGGGCGGCTGGTGTTCGAGATCGGGTCCGAGGCCGGAGAGCCGGTGGGCGCCTTCCATCTGTCGCTGGGGCCGTTCCGGCAGGTGGTGAAGGATTACTTCCAGATCTGCGAGAGCTATTTCGAGGCGGTGAAACGCCTGCCGCCCAGCCAGATCGAGGCGATCGACATGGCGCGGCGCGGGATTCACAACGAAGGGGCGCGGGTGCTGCAGGAGCGGCTGGAGGGCAAGGCCGAGGTGGATACCGATACGGCGCGGCGGCTGTTCACGCTGATCTGCGTTCTGCACTGGGGGTAGGGCTTGGCTGATTTCCCCCAGTCGGTTCTGTTCTGCTGCGACCATAATGCGGTGCGCTCTCCTATGGCCGAGGCCATGATGAAGAAGTTCTACGGCCAGCGCGCCTATGTGCAATCGGCCGGGGTGCGCAATGACATGGAGGTGGACGGCTTCTCGGTGGCAGTCAGCCGTGAATGGGGGATCGAGCTGTCGCGGCACCGCAGCCGCAGTTTCGAGGAAATGAAGGAATGGGGGGATGATCTGTCGCAATTCGACCTGATCATCGCGCTGTCGCCTGCCAGCCAGCGCATGGCGCTGGAGTTGACGCGGCATTTCCATCTGGATGTCGAGTATTGGCCGATCCTTGACCCGACGGGCCTTGGCGAATCGCGTGAAAGCAAGCTTTCCGCCTATCGGCAGGCGCGCGACCAGATCCGCGACCGTATGGTGGGCCGCTTTGGCGCGCCGACCGAGGAGGGCGCGGCGGAGGCCGGCTAGGACGCGGCGGCGGCGGTCCCGCCTGCACCCTGCGGGCCAAGGATGCGCGGCAGGCTCGCCTCGATCCAGGCGGTGAGGGCCAGCACATGGCCCGCCGCTTCGGTGCCGAGCGGGGTCAGGCTGTAGCTGACATGCGGCGGCACCACATCGCGCGCGACGCGCAGCACAAAGCCGTCCGCTTCAAGCTGTTGCAGGGTCTGGGCCAGCATCCGCTCGCTTACCCCGTTGATGCGGCGGCGCAACTGCGCAAACCGGTGCGGGCCGGTGGCGAGCGTGACCATCACCAGCGCCCCCCATTTGCTGGTCAGGTGCTGGAGGATGGCGCGAGACGGGCAATCGGCGGCCAGAACATTGCCGCGCTCCCATTGGCCGATCAGGTGTTGTGCGGTGGTGGAGGGGGTCATCTGCGCCTCTGCGGTATACTTACAAAAATGTAGGTACTTACGGATCGGAAGTGAAGGCTCTATCTGCAAGACATCGCAAACAGAAGGAGCCCGTCATGACCACCATCGCCGTCACCGGAGCCAGCGGCCAGCTCGGCCGCCTTGCCCTCGCCGCCCTTGCCGCACGCGGCCTTGCGCCGGTCGCCCTTGCCCGCAGCCCGGGGAAACTGGCGGGCCTCGGGCTGGAGGTGCGGGCCTTCGACTACACCGCGCCCGATGTCGCGGCGCTCGCAGGGGTGGAGGTGCTGGTGCTGATCTCGTCGAGCGATTTCAACGACCGTGCGGGCCAGCATGCCCGCGTGATCCGCGCGGCGCAGGCGGCAGGGGTGGGGCGGGTGATCTACACCTCCATCCTCAAGGGCGATGCCTCGCCGATGCTGCTGGCGCAGGATCACATCGCGACCGAGGCGGCGCTGAAGGCCTCGGGGCTGACCTGCACGATCCTGCGCAACGGCTGGTATCTCGAGAACCTCACCGGCTCCATCGGTCCGGCGCTGGCGCACGGGGCGGTGATCGGCGCGGCGGGGGAGGGGCGGTTCTCTGCCGCCGCCCGTGCCGATTTTGCCGAGGCAATTGCGGTCACCGCCGCGACAGGGGGCCATGAGGATGCGGTTTATGAACTGGCGGGCGACAGCGCCTTCAGCATGGCGGAGTTTGCCGCCGAACTGGGCCGCCAGACCGGCAAGCCGATGCGCTATGACAGCCTGCCCGAGGCAAGCTATGCCGAGATCCTGATCGGGTTCGGCCTGCCCGAAGGCTTTGCCCGCGTGCTTGCCGACAGCGATGCATGGGCCGCCAAGGGGGCCTTGCAGGATGACAGCGGCACCCTGTCGCGGCTGATCGGCCGCCCCACCACGCCGGCGGCCGAGGCGATCGCGCAGGCACTTGCCGCTTTGTGAGGCTTGCTGCTTTCCAAATACTCCGGGGGGGCGGGGGGGCTGGCCCCCCCGTCTTGCCCGGCAAAAGGGGCCTAGGCATCCGTCGCAAAGCCGTTATCGTGCGGGCAAAACAGCGGAGCCTTGTCGATGTCCAGAACTGATGCCGAATCCCTTCTTGCCGCCTATTACGCCGCCTTCAACGCCGGCAATCCTGCCGGGATGCTGGCGCTTGTCACCGGCGATGTAGAGCATCGGGTGAACGAGGGCGGCATCCGGCGCGGGCGCGAGAAGTTTGCCGAATTCTGCGCGCATATGGGCGTCAGCTATCGCGAGGAATTGCGCGATCTGGTGGTTTTCGCCAGCGAGGACGGCACCCGCGGCGCGGCGGAATTCACGGTGCATGGCGAATATCTGCAGACCGATCCCGGCCTGCCCGAGGCGCGGGGCCAGCGCTATGTGCTGCCTGCGGGCGCGTTCTTTGACCTGCGCGAGGGGAAGATCGCGCGGATCACCACGTTCTACAACCTGTCGGACTGGGTTGCACAGGTGTCGGCATGACCCGCGCGGCGCTGCCCGAGGGCATCGCGGTGCGCGCCCTGCAGGGGGCGGAACTGGAGGCGCAGCTTGATGCGGTGGCGGGCCTGCGCATCGCGGTGTTCCGCGACTGGCCCTACCTTTACGACGGCACGCTGGAGTACGAGCGCGATTATCTGCAGACCTATCGCGACTCCGCCCATGCGCTGCTGGTCGGGGCCTTTGACGGGGATCGGCTGATCGGGGCCTCGACCTCGACCCCGATGGAGGATCATGCCGAGGAATTCGCCGCGCCGCTGGCGGGGCTGGGCCTGCCGCTGAGCGCGATCCTGTATGGTGCCGAATCGGTGGTGCTGCCCGAGTATCGCGGCTTTGGTCTGGGGCATCGCTTCTTCGACCTGCGCGAGGATCATGCCCGTGCGCTGGGGCGCAGCCATGTGGCCTTTTGCTCGGTGCAGCGGCCCGACGGGCATCCGGCCCGTCCGGCAGAGGCGCGCAGCAACGATGCCTTCTGGCGGGGGCGGGGCTATGCGCCGCTGCCCGGGATGTTGGCCGAGTTTTCATGGCGTGACGTGGGGGATGAGGTGGAGACCAGAAAACCGCTGCAATTCTGGATGCGCGCGCTGTGAGCGGGTTCGGTCTGGCCGCCGCCGCCTATGATCTGACGTGGTTCGACCATTTCGACGATCACGCCGCCAAGCTGGGCGCCTGGGTGGCCGATGCGGCGGGGCAGGGGGCCAAGCTGCTGGTCTTTCCCGAATATGGCTCGATGGAACTCTCCAGCCTTGGCGGGCGGGCGGTGGCGGGGGATCTGGAAGCCGCGCTGCACGAGGTGTCGCGGCATGGCGCGGCAACCGATGCGCTGCATCTGGAACTGGCGCGGCGGCATGATTGCCTGATCCTCGGGGCGTCGCGGCCGTTCTTTGCAGGCGCGCGCCCGGTGAACCGCGCCACGCTCTATGGGCCCGACGGGATCATCGGACATCAGGACAAGCAGATCATGACGCGGTTCGAGCGGGAAGAGTGGGATGTGGTGGCAGGGCGCGGCCTTGCGCCGTTTGACACAGATCTGGGGCGGATCGGGGTGATCATCTGCTATGACAGCGAGTTTCCGCTGCTGGCGCGGCATCTGGTAGAGCAGGGGGCCGAGGTGTTGCTGGCCCCGTCCTGCACCGACAGTCTGGCCGGGTTCACGCGGGTGCGGATCGGGGCAATGGCGCGGGCCCTCGAAAACCAATGCGTTGTCGCGCAATCGCCCACGGTGGGCTTGTGCGATTTCTGCCCGGCGGTGGATGAAAACGTGGGCTCCGGCGCGATCTATGGCCCGCCCGATCTTGGCTTTCCGCCCACCGGCATTCTGGCGGAAACGCCGCTGAACGCGCCGGGCTGGGCCTTGGCCGGGGTCAGCCTTGCGGCGATCCGCGAGGTGCGGCGTAACGGGCGCGTGCTGAACCACCTGCACTGGGACGAACAGGGGGCGCGGCTGGCGCGGTGATCTGCCCCGGGGGCTCTTCCGCCCTTACGGGCGTCATCGCGCTGGCCGTAGTCCGGGCCAGCGAAGAGGCCTGTAAAGGCCGATGAGCGCGCCCTCGGGGCAGAATCCTCTTGAAAACCCAGAGAATCGGGCGCATATGCCCCGCCTATGGCCTGCGGTTCCCGCGGGCTCATATTTATTGGAGTGACCATGGCCAAGGAAGACATTCTCGAATTCCCCGGTGTCGTCAAGGAACTCCTGCCGAATGCGACATTCAAGGTTGAACTCGACAATGGCCATGAATTGATCGCGGTGATGGCAGGCAAGATGCGCAAGAACCGCATCCGCGTTCTGGCTGGCGACAAGGTGCAGGTGGAAATGACCCCCTACGACCTGTCGAAGGGCCGTATCAACTATCGTTTCAAGTAAATTGCGGCTGATCCTCGGATCGGGAAGCCCGCGCCGGAAGGAGCTTCTGGCGCAGATCGGGCTTCTCCCTGATGCCATCCTGCCCCCCGACATCAACGAAGACCCGCACCCGCGAGAATTGCCGCGCCCCTATTGCGCGCGGCTGGCGCGGGAAAAGGCGCTGGCCGTGGAGGCAGATGCCGATGACGTGGTGATCTGTGCCGATACCACGGTGGCGCTGGGCCGCCGGATTCTGGGCAAGCCTGCCGATGCCGGAGAGGCGGCGGCATTCCTCACATTGCTGGGCGGGCGGCGCCATGAGGTGATCACGGCGGTGGCCGTGCGGCGCGGCGGGCGCATCCTGACGCGCGAGTCGGTGAGCACGGTCAAGATGAAGCGGCTGTCGGATGCCGAGCTGAATGCCTATCTTGCCAGCGGTGACTGGCAGGGCAAGGCGGGCGGCTATGGCATCCAAGGGCTTGCGGGCGCGCTGATCCCGTGGATTCAGGGCAGTTATACCGGGATCATGGGGTTGCCGGTGGCGGAAACCGCGGTGTTGCTGGAGGCCATCGGCTATCCGGTCTGGAGGCAGGCATGAAGGGTCGTGTGGTGATCGCCGACGAGATCGGCGGGCGGCAGGTGGCGGCGCTGGTGGTGGACGGGCAGCTCGAAGAGCTGTCGGTGGACCCCGAAGGTGATGCGGTGCTGCCCGGTGCCATCTACCGCGCGATTGCCGACCGCCCCGTGAAGGGGCAGGGCGGCATTTTCGTCAAACTGCCCGGCGGGTCGGGCTTTTTGCGCCAGATCAGCGGCATCGCGCCCGGCCAGCGGCTTCTGGTGCAGGTGTCGGGGCCTGCCGAGGCCGGAAAAGCCCTGCCGGTGACCACGCGGCTTTTGTTCAAGTCGCGCTTTGCCATCGTGACCCCGGATGCGCCGGGGCTGAACATCAGCCGCCGTATCCGCGACGAGGATCTGCGCGCCGATCTGGCCGATCTTGCGGGCGCGGGCATGGCGGGGGCGGCGGCCAATCTGGGCCTGATCCTGCGCTCGGCCTGTGCCGAGGCCGAAGAGGACGCGGTTGCCGAGGATATCGCCGCGATGCGTGGCCTTGCCGAGGCGGTTCTGGCCGATACGCAAGGCGAGGCGGAATTGCTGGTCGATGGCGCGGGCGCGCATGACATTGCGTTCCGCGACTGGCTGGACCCTGCGCCAGACGAGGCGGTGATGGAACCCGGCGGTTTTGCAGCGCATGGCGTCGACGCGATGGTCGAGGCGCTTTTGCTGCCGCGTGTCGACCTGACGGGGGGCGGGCATATGATGATAGAGCCGACCCGCGCGCTTGTGGCGGTGGATGTGAACACCGGACCCGACACCAGCCCTGCCGCCAGCCTGAAGGTGAATATCGCCGCCGCCCGCGATCTGCCGCGCCAGTTGCGGCTGCGCGGCCTTGGCGGGCAGGTGGTGGTGGATTTCGCGCCGATGTCGAAGAAGGACCGCGCCATCCTCGATCAGGTGATCAAGGCCGCGTTCAAGGGTGATGGCGAGGCCAATCTGGCCGGATGGACGACGCTCGGTCTTTACGAGCTGACGCGCAAGCGCGACCGCCTGCCGCTGGCCGAGGTGGCGCGGGAGCTGTTCGCATGAGCTGCCCGATCTGCCTCAAGCCGACCGATGCGAAATACCGCCCCTTCTGCTCGCGCCGCTGCGCCGATGTCGATCTGGCCCGCTGGCTGAACGAAAGCTATGCGATCCCCGCGCCCGAGGGCGAGGAGGAGACCCCGCGCGCTGCCGGTGACGAAGACGGCCCCCTGCGCGACTGAAGGGGCGCGGCGCGGGCTTTGCGCGGCGGGGGCGCCTTCCTGCGCCGCCGACCCGTCTGTTTGCCGGAGCGGGTCAGGGAACGGATGGGCCCCGCGCCGGCGGCCCCGGATGCTTGGCAGCCTGCAAGCGCCCCTTGACGGGCAAGATCCCGGCGCGTCCTTCGGCCTTTTGGCCTGCTTAAAGAGGTGGGCTCTGGCAACGGCGCAGTCTGGCGACAGCGTGACGGAGCGCCGCTTCCCTTTCCCGCCTCTGGCGTCTGACCAAAAGTCTCCGTCCGCCACCAAGGCGCGGGCCGTAAAGGAGACCCGTGTTTGCCTTCGGCTGCGCGGCGCACCCCCTTTGCAACAGGATGAAGACCCACTTGGCGGTGGCCGTTCCGGACAGCCCGAAACAAAAGTTGCCTGCCACCAGATTTTTCCCGCGACCCTCTGGACAGTCCCGCAACCCTCGTCTATTCAGCCGCTACCAAGCGAGAGATCGTTTGATACGGTGCCCAGATAGCTCAGTTGGTAGAGCAGCGGATTGAAAATCCGCGTGTCGCTGGTTCGATTCCGGCTCTGGGCACCATCTTTTTCAATTTAAAATCGGCAGATGGAAATCAGGGCGCATCGTGCTGTGTCCAGTGCCATCCTGCTTGTTGATCTGCCGTGGCTTTGCAGGGTCGGTCTATGGCTGCTTGCGCGCGCCTTGGCGTCCTTGGGTGCGTCTTCGGGGCGGGGCGATATTGCGCCCTCGCTGCGACGCCTGCCGTCACGCCGGAGCTGCGCGCGCGGCGAGTCGCGGATCGGGCTGTGTGTCGGTCGATTCCCCTGTTTCGAGGGCGAAGGAGCGCGATTCAGGGCATCCGGCAGGCGACGGGCGGCTTCCGGCATCCGCCGCGCGAAGATTTTTCAGCGATTTTCGCCAAGGAAACTTGGGTGTTTTCAAGAAAGTGCGTGCGGGCTCAACTTTTCTGCTTGCGTGTTTATTTTCTTGGACCTAAACAGCGCCTCACCGAAGCGGAAGTGATGCGGGAACGCGGAACGAAGCGGTTGGTGCGGTGGCGGAAGCTGCTGTTGACATCTGAAG
>NZ_JAAIKE010000011.1 GCF_010915705.1 Pseudotabrizicola algicola | reverse complement strand
TCAAAACCTATTGAAGTCCATAATGAAATTGAAATCGCAAAGCAGAAACCCGCGCCACTTCCGGAGGTACCTTGCGGAAATCATGTGAAAACCACGCAGTGAAATCGTGAAGGAAAAGCGACATTGGTTCCTGCCTGGTCCGATGGAAGAGGAGCCGGATTATCTGCCGCCCGGACCACGGGCCGAACCGCGTGAAGCCGAGGTCCTCGACGATTGGCGGAAAGCAGAGGCGGGTCATGCCGCGCGTCTTGCCCGTGTGGCCGGTCGCGTCGGTGCGCTGGACGACCGCCTGAAGCGCGGCCCGGAAGGATGGCGGCACAGGCTTGCCCTGATCGAGGCTGCCGACCTCAGCTGGTTCGCGGGTGATCGCATTGGCCCGGATCGGCTGGCGCTCTGGATCTCCATGCGCCTGTCCGGCGCGCACGACGACACCGCAGCCCTTGCACGTGTCGGTTGGGCGGTACGTCGTCTGACAGGGGGGCCAGGCCCAGTGGTGGACTTGGCCGCCTTTCTCGACCGCCGCGATCCCGAGAATATGGCAGATGAAGCCGAGCCTTTCGCGGATCGCGCGGGCGGTTGGCTCGACCTGATCGCACAAGTCGCCGATCTTCACCCGATAACCCGCGCCTGTATGGGTTATCACCTCTGGAGCCTCGCGGGCCTTGGGCAGCAGGGCGATCGAATGGAAGCGGCAGTCACGGCCGCGCGGATCGCGGCTAGCGAGGGCAAGGGAGCGGTCTTTTCACCTCTGGCCATGGGTGGGGCAGGGGGGCTGCGCGCTGGCGGCTCACCCGCTGACCGTCTGGCGCGATGGCTTGACGGGATGGAGACCGCCTGCCTGACCGCCGTGCGCCACCTAGACGATATCGAAGCATGGTCAGCGCGGGCAAAAACCGAGATGATCCCACTCTCGGGCCGCACGCCCCCAGCCTTGTGCGCAGTTCTGACCGAATGGCCACTCGTCTCCGCCCCGATGGCCGAGACCATGACTGGCATCAGCCGCGCCGCCGTTCAGCGCAACCTCGCCTGGATGGAAACGCACGGCCTGATCCGCGAGGTGACTGGGCAGGGGCGGTACAGGATGTGGCGACCAACGATCTGAATGTTCGTAAGCATTCGCGGAGGGCCGTCTGGCTGTTGAGCGGGCTGAACGTTTATCGAGTGTCCTTATGGACGCACACGAAGACACTGGCCGTATTCAAGTTTTGTCGGTCTCTGATACCGGCCGTCGTCGGCGTTGGACGGATGACGAGAAAATCCGCATCGTCGAGGAAAGTCATGGCGATGGCGTGACGTTGGCTGAGGTCGCGCGGCGCCATGATATTTCGCGATCACAGCTTTACGATTGGCGATATAGGCACAAGCATGGGCTGCTTGGGGCTATGCCGCAATTTTTGCGCGTCCTTCAGGTCGCAGACTGTTCTGGCCCTGATGATGTTCCAGCGCCGCCAGCGCCTGTATTGACGATCGACCTTGGCCCTCGGTGTCGCGTGACGATCCCCTCCGGCTTTGACATGGAGGCTGCTGCGCGTCTGCTCAATGGCCTGCTGGTGCGGTCATGATCGCGTTTCCGGCGGGCACGAAGGTTTGGATTGCGGGTGGTGTGACGGACATGCGGCGCGGGATGAACACCTTGGCGTTGTCTGTCCAGCAGGGCCTTGGGCGTGACCCGCATGCGGGTGAGATCTTTTGCTTCCGGGGTCGCAAAGGTGATCTGGTAAAATTGCTCTGGCATGATGGGGTCGGCATGTCGCTATATGTGAAACGCCTCGAGGCAGGCAAGTTCATTTGGCCTGTGAGCCAGGGCGGCACGGCGGTAGCGATATCGGCAGCCCAGCTCGGCTATCTTCTGGAAGGGATCGACTGGAGGAACCCGCGCTGGACGCAAAGGCCTGAAACAGCTGGATAATCTTCACAGAAGCACCTGTTTTTATTGGCCTTTCGCCGTGTTCATGATAGGCATCTGCCATGTCAGATGCCGCCTTGCAAATCGCCGAATTGCGCGCCGCGCTTGCCGCGCAAACCGCCTCGGCTGAGGCTGCACAAGCCCGTGCGCAGGCTGCTGAAACTGAGTTGGCGCAGGCCCGCGCATTGGCATCCTGCACGGAGGCAATGATCCAGGAATTGAAGCTGGAGATCGCCAAGCTGCGGCGTGACAAATACGGCATCTCCTCCGAGCGCCGTGCGCGGCTGATCGATCAGCTGGAATTGCAGCTCGAGGAGTTGGAAGCAGCTGCCACCGAGGATGCGCTGGCGGCTGAAGCGGCCGCTGCTGCGGATACGATTAGCACGGTGCGCGCCTTCACGCGGCGCAAACCGGTGCGCAAACCCTTTCCAGACCACTTGCCGCGTGAGCGCGTTGTGGTCGAGGCCCCGGTCAACTGCACCTGCTGTGGTTCAGATCGCATCGTGAAGATGGCCCAAGGGGCCCGAAGCTGCGTATTTGGGCTTACAAGAGAACAAAAAGAGATCATGCACGCCTCAAGGAAACGGTTTTGATCAGTTCCCAACCTTGTATTTCAGGTTGTGCTCGTGAGAAGTGAATGAAGTCTTCCCAGATGGCAGGCGAAAGAAACAGCCTTTTTCCATGTTTTCTGCGCCATACTTGTTGCTGTAATAGTCATAATCGCTGGAACTGAGCTGCGAGGGCTCGATTGGCACCGCGCCTTCGTACAAAAGCATACCCCTTTCCAAGGGTGTCAAAGCGTCAACAAATATGCGCGTTGCCGTATCGATCTTGTTCATAGAGACTGCTTCATCGCCGATGTTGTTGACGAAGCTTCGGATGAATTCCTCTAGGCGGTTGTTCATCTGCGCATGGCTGATTTTTCGTTTGTTCTTTCTCATCCCAGGCCACTTCAAAAATCTTTGTGAGTATCCTTCATGAGAAATCTGCGCCCTTGATCCCAATTGTGCAAGGTAACTATTAGAAGTGCCATTATGGGTATACCCGTGGTGACAGTGCGAATGAACACTACAGCAAGTGGATTTCTTGTTCACTTTGGGTTGGTTTCCCGATAACGAACAGTTTATGTCAAGGGCACACTCAAAATGAACACTTATCGGGCCAAAATTGGGTACGCGCGTACGTCAACCGTCGAACAGAACCTTGATGCGCAAATTGCTGCCTTGAAAGCGGCCGGATGCAGCATGGTCCGCACCGAGCAAAAGAGTGGCGCGAGCCTGAAGGGGCGGTCTGAACTGAAAACGATCCTCGACTTCATCCATCCAGGAGAAACGCTGGTGGTCACGCGCATTGATCGGCTGGCCCGCAGCCTCAGTGATCTGCAGGTCATCGTCACCCACCTGAAATCCAAGGGTGCGCATCTGGCGGCTACTGAACAGCCCGTCGATACATCCACGGCAACGGGCAAGGCCTTCTTCGACATGCTCGGCGTCTTTGCCGAGTTCGAAACGTATCTGCGCCGGGAACGGCAAGCCGAGGGCATTGTCGCAGCCAAGCAACGTGGCGTGTATCGCGGCCGCCTCCCGAAAATCGATATGGCCACCATTCAGGCCAAGCTGTCAGAGGGAATGTCGCCTACGAAAATAGCACGTGACATGGGAATATCGCGGGGCACTGTTTATAAAGCAAAGGCGTTGATGTGAAAAAGAGCAAAGCAAAGCAGCGATCGCCAGTGGCAAAGCCACCAGCCCCATCAAACACAAAAGTACCACCACCGCGTAATCTGACGCCCCCGCTCTGCGAAAAGCTGCGCCGGGACATGACGCAAGCGTGCCTCAAGGTGGCGGAGACGCATGGTTTGACGGTGGAAGGTGGGGAGCTGAGCGACGTTGACCTGCGTCACGGTTTCGACATCAGCTTCCGTGTTGGTATTCCAATGGAAGGCGGCGCGATCTATTCGCCAGACAAAGCCCTCTTTGAAGTTCTTGCTCCACATTTTGGCCTTGAGCCATCTGACTATGGCCGGACTTTCAAATTGCGCGGAGACCTCCATCGGATCGTAGCAATCAATCCCAACAGACCAAAGTACCCGATTAGCACCGAGCGCGTCTCCGACGGGCGTGGGTACAAGATGCCCGCTGAAACCATCATAATGTATCTGCGGAATTCCTACGACTAAAAGTTCTCACATTGTTCCCGAAGGAGCCCAAATATGCAGCTTCGGGCCGGCTAGGCCATGATGGCGGCCAGCAGGTTCAGCCCTGCCATACGGTAGTGCTGACCTTCGACGGTCCGATCGCGGATTTCGCCCTGCCGCCCGATGCGCAGGGCGTTTTTTAGGGCGTGATGGGCCTCAATAGCCGCGTCCTCAAAATGCCTTAGGGTGTCATTCTGCACTCAGCCGGAATCCACCCCAGAATCCTACGTTCTCATGAGCGTTATCGGGTTTCCTGATACGATTAATCTACCCCGCTGACACGGGTTGGTCAAAGATGTAGCCTGTGCAGGCGCTGGAGACGGTGGCCGAACCGATGATTATCATGCTCTCATCCGCGGATTGGTTACCGCCTGACCAAATTCGATACGGGTTACCTCTCTCTAAGAGCGGATATGTTTCCCGACGTAGTCCGAGGATTTCCCTATCAATGGCCGCCATCTCCAGCGTACTGCACAGGCAGTATGAGCTGCCGCATTACGCGGATAACGGCGTCTTGCGTGCGATGTCCCAGATGAAGCCGGCGAGTTCACGCGCGATGGCCGCGAGCACGCGTGGCTGAGGTTTGCCAGTGTTCGACAGATGGCGGAACCGCTTGCAAAGCCGCGTCTGTGCTTTCCAGCCAATATCTTTGATCTCCTGAGGCAAGTGGGCTGAGCGTTTAAGATACGGCTGACCTTCTTTCGGCGGATGACGATAAGAGGCCCCATCGGAAGGTTTCTTCGTAGAACCACGCTAAGGAAGAACTTTCAGCGAACACAATCAGGTTCCCCAGTCTCTGGCTGGCCTGATGTTCAGTGGTCGCGCAATTTTGCGGTCTGCGGCTCCAGAATGCCAATCGAAGTCGCCGGATAGAATGACGTGCTCCCACCCGAGGGGCGATGTGTGAGGAAGCAGCTTGACGTCGTAGATCTGGGTGGTCTGCGCGAGGTGGCTGGCGGCCTTGTCCATGTAGATCGTATTCCAGAACGTGATGGCGGCGATGACGAGGTTGAGCGCCATGGCCCGCTTCTGTTGGGCGGCATCAGAGCGATCATGAATGCGCCCTTGTGAGTGGGCAAAGACGGCCCGAGCCAGCGAGTGTCGCGCTTCACCCTTGTTGAGGCCTGCGTGGCATTCCATGCGCAGGTCGGCGTTTTCGATCCAGTCGAGCATGAAGAGCGTGCGCTCGATCCGGCCGATTTCACCCAAGGCAAGGTAGAGCCGGTTTTGCTGGCGGTACGCTCCAAGCTTGCGCAGGATTTCAGACGGTTTGAGAGACTTGTCGCGGATGCTGGCGGCGAGACGCATGATGTCACCCCAATGCTGCCGGATCACTTCTTCGTTGATGGGCTTCCCGATGAGGGATGACAGGGTGGGCCACGCCTTCGTGCTTCCGAAGCATGCCAGCCGCCGGTCGGGAAAGTCGCGCAAGCGCGGGGCGAATGTCATCCCCAAGAGATGGAACAGGGCGAAGACGTGGTCCGATACGCCACCGGTATCTGTGTAATGCACAAGAGGGTCGAAGCTGGCCGGATTGCTCAGGAGGCCATCAAGCACGAAGGGGGCTTCGCCTGCGGTCGCCCCGATGACACTGGAATGGAACGATCCGTACTGACCCGACAAGAAGGAGTAGATCTTCAGGCCGGGATCGGGTCCGTATTTGGCGTTGATGAGCCCACTGCCACGATTGGCAGCGAAGAACTGCCCATCCGATGAGCTGTGCTCCACCGCGCCCCAGTGCTGCGCAAAGGGCAGGCCATGATGGGCGTCGACGATACGGCCCAAGGCATCCGCGAATGTCTCCGGCCGAAGGTACCATGTCTGCGCCTACGTGGCCATGACGCGCGCACGTGGGCAGACAGAGGTGTTTGTTGGGAAGGATCAGGCATCAGGATTGCCTGCCCTCGCAGAACAGATGAGCCGACAGTCGGATCGAGGGGCGACATTGCGATATGTGGTCGAAAAGGAACGGCTGAATGAGCAAATTCTCTCACCTGAGCGAGGTTATGAGCGTGAAATCTGAAGTATAGACTGAAGCATGAAAGGCGCATTGCATGCCATCATGCATTAAATGCTATGGAATAAACCTTCACACTGTTCCGCTCTTTTTCCGGCAAACGTTCCGTTCTGGGAAACGCGGGCGATATGAAAAATACGTAGCGATGATGTTCAGTGCGACCAGCCAACTTCGTCAGATCATTGGCGAGCTTACGGTTGTTTTCGGGGCGCACAGCAGCGAACGTCTCAGCACCGACAATACCGGGTGCGAGGCTTTCCACATCGAGCGTCCCTTTTGGTGCGTGCGCTCCAGGTGCGAGCCTGAACCCTTCCGCTTCTGGATGCCATTGCATCAAAAGATCAGCCGCCTTCACCGCAGCAAGATAGGTGAAGGTCTGATTCACTTGCTCGATAATATTCAATGGCCGATCTTCCAATGGGTGCGACCCGATCGGCTCAAACTTAAGGAATTCCATCGCTTCGAGGGGCGTGCGTGGAAGCGCTGCGAGCGCGCGACGCCTGATGACAATCCCCGGTGTTGGTCCGGTCAACGCGCTCAGCTTCATAGCCTTGGTTGATGACCCCGCTCGGTTCAGCCGGACATCGGATGTGGGCGCTTTTCTTGGGTTGACGCCAAAGCGGCATCAGTCTGGCGAGATGGATTGGTCGGGCCGCGTTTCGAAATGCGGTGACGGTGCAATGCGCGGGCTACTCTTCGAGGCGGCGTCATCCGTGATCCACCAGGTGAAACGTTTCTCGCGGCTCAAAAGCTGGGCCGTGCGACTGGCCGGCCGTCGCGGCTTCCGCAAGGCGGCGGTCGCGACGGCCCGCAAAATCGCCGTGCTGATGCTGACGATCTGGAAAAATGGAACCGACTATCAATGGACAAATGAGGCCACCGCCTGATCTGAGTTCCCGCCCCTGAAGCGGGGAGCGCAGTCCCAACGGGACGGAGGTTGATCGATCTCGCTGTAGAGCATGGGATGGCTAGGCGCCACACCCCGCACAAGACATTGGAGACGATCCACCGCCGAAAACCATCATGAGGCGCTCAATGCGACCTCGGAGAGAACCATGACCCCGGACGGACACAACCCCACGCTTGACGAGGCCGCAATCAGAGAACGCTCTACAGCCGGTGGAAGCGGTGGAGCGAGAAAGGCATCTTCGCCCGGATGATGGCAGGTCTGGCCGCTGAGCACGGCGAAGAGAAGACCGTGATGATCGACGCGACATATCTCAAGGCCCATCGAACGGCGACCAGCATGGCCGCGAAAAAGGGGGGCGTGGTCGTCTGATCGGTCGAACCAAAGGCGGCATGAACACCAAGCTGCATGCCATCTGCGACAGTCAGGGACGACCGATCGACCTGTTCGTCACCGCCGGACAGGTCAGCGATTACATCGGCGCACGCGCATTGCTCAGCGGCCTGCCAAACGTCAAATGGCTGCTCGGGGATCGGGGCTACGATGCTGACTGGTTCAGAGAAGCTTTGCAGGACAAGGGGATACGCGCCTGTATCCCAGGCCGGAAGAAACGCAAGACACCGGTCAAATACGATAAGCGCCGATACAAGCGGCGCAATCGCATCGAGATCATGTTCGGAAGACTCAAAGACTGGAGGCGTGTCGCCACCCGATATGACCGGTGCCCGAAGGTCTTCCTTTCGGCGATCGCCCTCGCCGCCCTCGTCATCTACTGGTTATGAATCCTGACCCTAAGCTGCGGAATAGCTCGTAAAGACCTCGCTGCTACCATCCCGGCGGATCAAGAACACATCATAAGCTTCACGCTGATCTTCTGGGCCCATTCCAGGCGACCCATAGGGCATGCCAGGAACAGCGAGACCGACAGCATCTGGCCGTTCAACCTCCGTCGATAATATAATATTTGATTATAGATAGCGCAATAATTGGCATTTGACTAAGCGTTATCATGTTGAAATATTATGCATATAGGCGGCATGAAGGCAGCCAGGGCTGAGGTGTGGAGCCGGACGTAGCTGCAGTGCCTAACACCGAATCCTGCCTACAGCGCGACCTGTAGTTGGCACGATTCCATGAATGCAGGAGCAAGACGATGATCACACGTCGAGACAGAACACCAATCATGCATCGGTCAGTTGAATATGCTGATGTGATTTACTTCGGTGGCGTGCTGGCCGATGAACTCAAGGGCGCCTCGATGCGGGCCCAAACGACGCAAGTTTGTGCCAAGCTCGACAAATTCCTCGCAGAAGCGGGAACCGACAAGACGAAACTAATTTCCGCGACCTTGTTCATCACTGACATGAACCTGAAGCAAGAGATGAACGACGTCTGGACTTCTTGGCTCGACGCACAGGATTTGCCCGCGCGTGCGACGATAGGGGTTTCAGATCTTGGCCAGGACGTCCTGATCGAAATCGTCGTTACCGCAGCAAGGTAAGGCACGCCGAATTTTATCACCTACCGCGAAACGGTGGCTAGGCAGCGAGAGACTGTCGGCTCCGCGGGAGCATCCTATGTCTGAGAACCACAAAAAAGTAGGCATCGCTGGAGCCGGAATCGTCGGCGTATGCACGGCGCTGATGCTTCAGCGCCGCGGATTCAAAGTCACCTTGATTGACCCGAACCCTCCTGGCGAAGGTGCATCGTTTGGGAATGCCGGATGCTTCAACGGCTCATCCGTCGTCCCTATGTCCATGCCGGGAAACTTGACGAGCGTACCGAAGTGGCTCCTTGACCCGATGGGGCCGTTGTCAATCCGGTTCAGCTATTTTCCAACCATCATGCCCTGGTTGATTCGCTTTCTGTTAGCCGGAAGACCAAACAAGGTGAAGGAGCAGGCGAAAGCACTCCGCAATCTCATCAAGTCCACGGTGCCTCTGATCAAGTCATTGGCGGAGGAGGCTGATGCGAGCCATCTGATCCGCCATGAAGGTCATCTGACCGTATATCGTGGAGAAGCAGACTTCGCCAAGGACCGCGGAGGTTGGGAACTGCGGCGTCTCAACGGTGTTCGCACGCAGATCCTCAGCGCCGATGCGTTGCGGGATTTCGATCCGAACTTGTCGCATGCGTTTACCAAGGGCATTCTTATAGAAGAGAACGGTCACACGATTAATCCGCAAGGGCTCGTGACCCTCTTGTTTCGGCGTTTTATCGCGAACGGTGGCGAATTCGTATCTGCGCGTGTCATCGGCTTTGAGACTGAAGGTAGGGCGCTTAAAGGCATTACAACCACGAACGGCGTTCTGGCCGTTGATGCAGCGGTTGTCGCAGCCGGCGCACACTCGAAATCACTTGCTAATTCGCTAGGCGATGACATCCCGCTCGATACCGAACGTGGATATCATATCGTCATCGCGAATCCGGAAGCCGCTCCACGCATTCCGACGACCGATGCGTCAGGAAAATTCATCGCGACACCTATGGAAATGGGGCTTCGCGTGGCGGGTACGGTTGAGTTCGCTGGGCTCACAGCCGTTCCTAACTGGAAACGTGCGCATGTGCTCTATACGCACGCTCGAAAACTTCTTCCAGCCCTCGCGCCTGCGAGTTCTGAAGAACGATATTCCAAATGGATGGGGTTCCGGCCGAGCATCCCGGATTCGCTCCCCGTGATTGGCCGGGCAACCCGGACACCCGACGTAATCTATGCTTTCGGCCATGGTCATCTCGGCATGACAGGGGCGCCGATGACCGCAACGCTCGTCTCAGAGCTCCTCGCAGGCGAAAAGACCTCAATCGACATTTCGCCCTTCGCACCAAACCGCTTTGGTATTGGCAAATCCAAGCAAACGGGTCCGGCAAGTTAAGTACTTACGCGGTCGTGAGTACAGCGCAGAGCCGGTGTCAAGATCAATCTGCACCTCGCAATCACCTCGGAGACGCGAAATGGCGCAAATAGAACACATATTAACGAGTCACGCCCCGAAGCCTTTGGGTCACTACAGTCAGGCGGCCCGAGCGGGTGGATTCATTCATGTTTCCGGTCAGCTTCCGATCAAACCAGAAGGCCAGTCGGAGCAATCTGACGATCTCTTCGATAACCAGGCCAGTCTCGTTCTCCGGAATTTGCTGGCCGTACTCGAGGCGGCTGGTGCGACGCCTTCTCATGTCGTGAAAGTCACAGCTTACATCGTCGGCGTCGAGCATTGGAGCAGCTTCAACGCAGCATATGCCAAGGCGTTCGGTGAAGCGCGTCCTGCCCGGTCGGTCGTTCCAGTGCCGGCGCTTCATCATGGATACCTCATCGAACTTGATGCTGTTGCTCTCGATCCGAGCGATACCGATCGAGGCGCCGCAGCGATTACAGCGTAAGGAGCGCGCTTGGATATGTACATTCCGAATCTTACCGACGTGCTTGCAGCACGAGCCTTAATCGAACCCCATATTCATCGCACACCCGTTCTCACATCGACATTCATCAATGGACTTGCTGGCGCCGAACTCTTCTTCAAGTGCGAGAACCTTCAGAAGGCTGGGGCCTTCAAAGCGCGCGGCGCGTCGAACGCGGTGTTTGGCCTGAACGACGAGCAGGCGAAGAAGGGTGTTGCAACGCACTCGTCCGGCAATCACGGAACCTGCCTTTCCTATGCAGCTGGTCGGCGCGGCATTCCCTGCACCGTAGTGATGCCGCGCACCGCGCCGCAGGCTAAGAAGGATGCGGTCCGGGGCTACGGCGGTCGTGTCGTCGAATGCGAGCCGTCAACCTCGTCGCGTGAGGCCGTCTTTGCCGAGGTTGTTGCCGAGACCGGCGCGGAATTCGTGCATCCCTATAACGACCATCGTGTCATCGCCGGGCAGGCGACCTGCTCTGCCGAGTTGATCGAGCAGGTCGACGGTCTCGACGCCGTGGTCGCGCCGATTGGCGGCGGCGGCATGGTGTCGGGAAGCTGCCTGACGCTCTCCAATCTCGCGCCCGGCGTAAAGATCTACGCCGCCGAGCCCGAGCAGGCCGACGACGCCTACCGTAGCTTCAAGGCCGGCCGCATCATCGCCGACGACGCGCCAGAAACGGTCGCCGACGGCCTGAAAGTGCCGCTGAAGGAACTGACCTGGCATTTCGTGAAGAACAACGTCACCGACATCCTGACGGCTTCCGAGCAGGAGATCGTCGACGCGATGAAGCTGATCTGGAAGCGCATGAAGATCGTGATGGAGCCGTCCAGCGCCGTGCCGCTGGCGACCATCCTGAAGAACCCTGATGTCTTTGCCGGCAAGCGCGTCGGCGTGATCGTGACGGGCGGCAATGTGGATCTCGACAAATTACCGTGGAACTGAGGAGAAGAGCATGAACGCGACGACTCAAACTGAACAACTCGACGTCGGTTTCGACGTGCCGGCGGTCCCCGGCATGGACGAATCCCAGATCCAGACGCCCTGCCTGATCCTCGACCTCGACGCGCTGGAGCGCAATATCCGCAAGATGGGCGATTACGCCAAGGCGAACGGTATGCGCCATCGCAGCCACGGCAAGATGCATAAGTCGGTTGACGTGCAGAAACTGCAGGAGAGGCTCGGCGGCTCGGTCGGCGTCTGCTGCCAGAAGGTCAGCGAGGCGGAAGTCTTCGTGCGCGGCGGCATCAAGGACGTGCTGGTGTCGAACCAGGTGCGCGACCCGGCCAAGATCGACCGGCTGGCCCGCCTGCCCAAGCTCGGCTCGCGCATCATCGTCTGCGTCGATGACGTTGCCAACATCGCTGACCTGTCTGCTGCCGCCGAAAAGCACGGCACGCAGCTCGAAATCTTCGTGGAGATCGACTGCGGCGCCGGCCGCTGCGGCGTCACCTCGACCGACGCCGTCGTGAAGATCGCCCAGGCCGCCGACGCGGCGCCGGGCCTCAAGTTCACCGGCATCCAAGCCTACCAGGGCGCGATGCAGCACATCGACAGCTATGAGGCGCGTAAGGAGAAGCTCGACGCGGCGATCGCCATGGTCAAGGACGCCGTCGAGGGCCTGAAGGCTGTCGGGCTGGAGCCGGAACTGGTTTCCGGCGGCGGCACCGGCTCCTATTATTTCGAGACGGGCTCGGGCGTCTATAACGAGCTGCAATGCGGCTCCTACGCCTTCATGGACGCTGACTACGGCCGCATCCTCGATAAGGATGGCCACCGCATCGACAAGGGCGAATGGGAGAACGCGCTGTTCATCCTGACCAGCGTGATGAGCCACGCCAAGCCCGACCGCGCCATCTGCGACGCCGGCCTCAAGGCGCAATCGGTCGACAGCGGCCTGCCCTTCATCTACGGCCGCGACGACGTGAAATACATCAAGTGCAGCGACGAGCACGGTGTGATCGATGACCCCAAGGGCGTGCTGAAGGTCAACGACAAGCTCAGGCTGGTGCCCGGCCATTGCGATCCGACCTGCAACGTCCATGACTGGTATGTCGGGGTGCGCAACGGTAAGGTCGAGACGGTCTGGCCGGTGTCGGCACGCGGCAAGGCGTATTGAGAACGTACCTGCGAAGCGCAACTGGGCGCTCCGGTGTTATTCTTGGAGGAGTCAATCCATGATCATCGTACCGGAGCGTCTGATCTCCGACCTCATGAGCGAGGCCGCTGTCTTTGAAGCCATCGAAAGCGTCTTCGCTGCCATGGCGCGAGACGAGGCCCGTAACTTCCCCGTCATCCGAGAGGCGATCGGCTATGCCGACGCGCTCTACGGCTTCAAGGCTGGCTTCGACAGTGCGGGGCTCGTCCTTGGGGTCAAGGCGGGCGGCTACTGGCCGGGCAACATGGCGAAGGGCTTGACCAACCACCAGTCCACGGTGCTGCTGTTCGACCCGGACACCGGCCGGATCAAGGCGGCGGTCGGCGGTAACCTGCTGACCGCGCTGCGCACGGCCGCCGCCTCGGCGGTGTCGATCAAGCATCTGGCCCGCCCCGACGCCCGCGTGCTCGGCATGGTCGGGGCCGGTCACCAGTCCGCCTTCCAGATGCGCGCCGCAGTGCGGGCGCGCAAATTCGACAAGGTGGTTGGTTGGAACTTGCACCCCGAAATGCTGTCGCGGCTGGCCGACACGGCGGTCGAACTCGGCCTGCCTTTCGAGGTGGTCGACCTGCCACAACTCGGGGCACAGGCCGATGTCATCATCACGATCACATCCAGCTTCGCACCGATTCTTCTTTCCGGGCATATTCGCCCAGGAACCCATCTCGCTTGCATGGGGACCGACACTAAAGGGAAGCAGGAAGTAGAGGCGGCTCTTTTCCCACGCGCTCGGCTCTTTGCCGATGAGGTTGAACAGTCCGTCACCATCGGTGAGGCGCAGCACGCGGTGGCGCAGGGATTGATCGCGACCGGCGACATCACGCCGCTCGGCGCGGTGATCGCCGGCCTGGCGCCGGGGCGGACCTCGCCGGAGGAGATCACGTTGTTCGACGGCACGGGCGTTGGCCTCCAGGATCTCGCGGTGGCGTCAGTTGCGGTGGATATTGCTCGGGCGCGAGGGCTCGCCCTGGAAGTGGAGCTTTAGTTCTGCGCGCGATTGACATTGAGGGAGATGGCTTGACGTCGGACTTGGATTGCCAGATCAGCCCGCACTCTGTAGTGACCGCGCTGAAGAATGTGCCCCCAAACCCATTTTCGCGATATCAGTCGTTCATGACGATGAGGATAACATACGGCTAGGCAAGCTTTGCTGAAGTCGATCGCTCCGAAAGAAAATTTCGAAAGCTTTTTCGAAACTCGACTATAAACTCGTTCGTAATCGAAGACGCTTTTATGTGCGTCGGTAGCACGATTGTCCAATTGATAGAGATTGGCGGATCGATTGGCCGAACTACCAAAGATGAAGAATATCTATCGGCAGTAAACGGATCGACGATCGAAACGCCGAATCCTGCTGAAACCATACCACAAACAATCATGGAGAGTGGAGTTTCAGCCTTAATACGTCTGATTATTCCTCGCTCGCGCATTATGGCATCGACCATGACATGCATTACCGACGGCTGTATGAGTGAGATGAAATCCTCATTGTCAAAGTCCTCGGGAACGATTCGCTCGCGTTCCACGAGCCGGTGTTGGAGAGGGAGCACCGCTACCATATCGCAGGGTGGCAGTTCTTCGATGGTGACGTTGGTGAGTTGCGTGTTCTCGACGATTCCGAGATCACAATGGCCGGTGCTGATCCATTCGAGGACGAAATGAGAATTCATGCCGTGAAGCGACATATTTAACGATGGCCTTTTGGCAAGAAAACCTGCGGCAAAGGCCGGCAGGAACCCGTTTGCTAGTCCCGGCAGTGCCGCGATGCGCAGAGAACCTCCTCGTCTTTCTCTCAAATCGCGCGCCAAGCCGGCGATACGCTCAAGTCCAACAAATGAGCGGTCGATCTCGCGATAGAGGGCCATCGCGTCGCCGGTTGCAACAAGTCGACCTCCAGAGCGTTCGAACAAATTCAAGCGCGTCTCGTATTCCAAATCTTTCACGAGCCGACTGACCGCAGGTTGAGTGATTCCGAGAATGTCCGCCGCAGTCGACACTGAACCGCTGATGATGACCGCGCGGAACGCCTCCACCTGCCTATGCTTCAGCATAATCTTCTCCATCATATAATATTTGCACATAGATCGGCCGCTATAATGCATTTGACCGGCAGTCACCTATAGCATTTATTATACCCTCTAGGAAGAGGCAGCGACGGTCAAAATGGTTTGCGTGAACGTCACATGCGACTGACCGTGTTGTGAGGCGGTGTGTCGTGGCCGGTGCCTTTTCTGTTTGGGAGCAGTCGCAAGGCAACGTACCAATTGGATATTGAACATCCGCCACATGGGTCTGCAACGCGACCAAGAAACCAGCAGCCAGCTATCTCTTTCTAATTGCAACCTCTGGAGGAATACGATGTTGAAGAAACTTTGTGCTTTTGCAGTCGTCATGACAGCAATGTGTGGTGGTGCGTCGGCAGATGATCTCACCGGAACGCTGAAAAAGATCAAGGACACAGGAGTGATCACGGTCGGCAACCGCGACTCGTCCGTGCCCTTCTCATATCTCGACGACAAGCAGCAGCCGGTCGGTTATGCTGTTGATATCTGCCTGAAGGTCGTCGACGCCGTCAAAGAGCGGCTCAAGCTTGATAAGCTTGAGGTGCGATTTAACCCCGTTACTTCGGCAACGCGCATCCCGTTGATCGCAAACGGGACCGTTGATCTCGAGTGCGGCTCAACCTTCAATACTGCAGAGCGCCAGAAGCAGGTGGCGTTCAGCAATACATACTTTCTGACTGCAAACAGGTTCGTTGCCAAGAAATCGAGCAATCTCAGCTCGATTGCCGACCTCAAAGGCCAGTCAGTCGTGTCGACATCCGGAACGGTCAATATCCAAGAGCTGAACGAAGTGAATACGGCGCAGCAACTCGGCATGAACATCATTGCCGCAAACGACCATGCGGAAGCGTTCCTTATGGTCGAAACGGGTCGTGCGGCAGCATTCGTGATGGACGACATTCTGCTGGCCTCGCTCGTTGCCGGGTCGCGCGATCCGTCCGGCTATGCAATCTCGCAGGAGGCATTTTCCAATCCCCAACCCTATGCAATCATGCTCCGTCGCGACGATGCGGAGTTCAAGGAACTCGTAGATGACGCGACCGCCGCGCTCTACAAGAGCCCGGAGATGCTGGATATCTACAACAAGTGGTTCAACCAGGCCATCCCGCCCCGCGGGCTTAACCTGAACGTCCCGCTTGACCCGGCATTGAAGCGCGCGTTCGAGAACCCTTCCGACTCCGCCGACACGGCCTCCTACCTGCAATAATTCCAACAACTGCCTCATGGCGAAAGAACGTCGCCATGAGGCTTGGAGCGTACGGAGGGCTCTATGAACTATAACTGGAACTGGGGAATTCTCTTCCAGCAATCGCTGGATGGGTCGGGTAGTTACTTGGAAATGCTGTTGCGGGGTCTGCAAGTAACGCTAGTCACCGCAGTAGGTGCATGGCTTCTTGCGCTGGCACTGGGTTTTGTCGTCGGGGTGATGCGGACGATGCCGTCCGGGCCTGCCCAAAGGATTGCGAGCGCATATGTGGAATTGTTTCGCAACATTCCTTTCCTTGTACAGCTTTTCCTTTGGTATTTCGTGTTGCCTGAACTGCTACCGCAAAGCATGGGCAACTGGTTGAAAGCGTTGCCAAATTCGGCGTTCTGGACGACGGTCTTGGGGCTCGGCTTTTATATGTCGGCACGAGTCGCGGAACAGCTCCGTGCGGGCATCAGCTCACTGCCCCGTGGTCAGAAGCTGGCGGGTGCCGCAATCGGGCTTACGACACCGCAAACCTATCGATATGTTCTGCTGCCAATGGCATTTCGGATCATCCTGCCTCCACTGACGTCTGAGTTCCTGAACACGATCAAGAATACGTCGGTGGCACTCACGATCGGACTGGTAGAACTCACTGCCCGCGCCCGAGCCATGCAGGAATTCACCTTTCAGATATTCGAGGCGTTCACCGTCGCGACTGTCCTTTATCTCACTGTCAACATCCTGGTAACGATCGGGATGCTCTACCTTGAACACCGGGTTGCTGTACCTGGCTATACTGCGGGGCGTTAACGATGTTCTATAGTTTTGACTTCGACGTCATCGCCCGTTCTCTTCCCTATCTATTCTGGGATGGCATGCGTTTCACGCTGCTACTGAC
Source organism: Pseudotabrizicola algicola (assembly GCF_010915705.1). Taxonomy (GTDB): domain Bacteria; phylum Pseudomonadota; class Alphaproteobacteria; order Rhodobacterales; family Rhodobacteraceae; genus Pseudotabrizicola; species Pseudotabrizicola algicola. Next base: position 62,561 of record NZ_JAAIKE010000011.1, on the reverse strand, counting down.
CGCGCTCGCCACCATCGGGGGGATCGTGCTTGGAACCCTCCTAGCACTCATGCGGCTTAGCTCGATCAAAGCCTTGTCGACACTCGCCGGCGGGTACGTGAACCTGATGCGGTCTCTTCCGCTCGTACTTGTAATTTTCTGGTTCTACTTCCTCGTCCCCTATATTGGGGCCTGGCTCATCGGAGCGAGCCAGCCGATCGCCGTGGGCGCATTTGCGTCGGCACTCATCACGTTCACCCTTTTCGAGGCAGCATACTTCTCAGAAATCATGCGAGCCGGAATCCAGTCGATCCCTCGCGGACAGACCGGCGCCGGGTATGCAATAGGGTTAAACTACTCACAGGTGATGGGCTATATCGTTCTGCCGCAGGCATTCCGCAATATGCTGCCGGTCATGTTGACGCAAACGATCATCCTCTTTCAAGATACATCTCTCGTATATGTCATTTCGCTGACAGACTTCCTCGGTGCTGCTTCTAAAGTCGCACAGCGCGATGGTCGCCTTGTGGAAATGTATCTCTTCGCGGCGATCATATACTTCGTGATCTCATTCGCCGCCTCCTTCCTGGTCAAGCGCCTCGAAGCGCGCACAGCAATCATACGGTGATCAAATGTCTGCTACGATCCAATCCCAAGTGTCCCCCAACACCTCGCGTCCGCTCGAAGGAGCAGCCATGATCGAACTCAGCCATGTTAGCAAATGGTACGGGCAGTCTTTTCGCGTGCTGACGGATTGTTCGACAAACGTCAACAAGGGCGAAGTTGTCGTGATTTGCGGTCCATCCGGGTCCGGGAAATCAACGCTCATTAAATGCGTTAATGCCTTGGAGCCCATCCAAGAGGGGAGAATTGTTCTCGACGGGGTTGAAGTTACTGACAAGAAGACGAATCTTACGAAGCTTCGCTCCCGGGTGGGTATGGTTTTCCAACATTTCGAACTTTTTCCCCACCTCCGAATTTATGAGAATCTCTGCCTGGGTCAGATGAAGGTACTTGGCCGGCGCCGCGATGAGGCGATGGCAAAGGCTATGAAACTCCTTGATCGAGTTGGGCTGAAGGCGCACGCGGAAAAATTCCCTGGCCAGCTTTCGGGAGGCCAGCAGCAGCGCGTGGCGATTGCGCGTGCGCTTGTCATGGACCCGATTTGCATGCTTTTCGATGAACCCACCTCAGCACTCGATCCTGAGATGATCAACGAAGTGCTCGACGTTATGGTCGAACTCGCGCAGGAAGGGATGACCATGATGGTTGTCACGCACGAAATGGGGTTTGCGAAGAAGGTAGCAGACCGCGTAATTTTTATGGACAAGGGCGAAATTGTCGAAGATGCGACGAAGAGTGACTTTTTCGGCACTCCTCGAAGTGAGCGAGCGCAAATGTTTCTTTCGAAAATACTATCGCACTAATGCATCCGACCGCCCAAACCCTCAATTACCTACATCGTTCATAGTCTTTGTGCCCTATGAATCGACTGTGATTCCTTCTTTCACGTCGATCACGGAGGCGTCAGAGATACGAGGGGAAGCCGACACCAGAGTGCCTGGTAAACGTCCGGTGAGGGTGCTGGGCGATGTACTACGGCAATAGCCGTTGAGCTTCGCGGTTTCGATGAGCGACGAGAGCGACGCCCTTGTCCGCTTCAGCAAACAACCGGTCCTTAGAGCCGAATGCGATTGGCCGGATCGCCTGTTCGGTGGCGCTATTGCCGATCTCGACAGTACTGTAGTTGAAGAAGCGGCACGGGGACGCCCAGCGCGTACTGGCGAATCGGCTCCGCCGTGCTGCTTGAGTGCGGCAGGGAGGCGTCGCCTTAACCGGCTGGTGCGGATCGAGGCAATAGTCTATCGGCATGACTGACGATGCGTCCGCCCGATACAAACGCCACCGCTTTCCAGCCGAGATCATCGCGCATGCGGTATGGCTCTATTACCGGTTCCCGCTGAGCCTGCGCGATATCGAAGACCTGCTTGCCGAGCGCGGCATTGCCGTCTCGTTTCAGACCGTCTCAGAATGGACGACTAAGTTTGGCCTGAAATTCGCCCACCAACTCAAGCGGCGGTCGATCGGCAACTTCGCAGACAAATGGCATCTCGATGAGATGGTCGTATCGATCAAGGGCAAGAAATACTGGCTGTGGCGCGCCGTCGATGCCAACGGCTACGTTCTCGATGCTCTGCTGCAAAGCCGCAGAAACAAGGGAGCCGCTCTTCGGCTGATGCGCAAATTGTTGAAGAGCCATATGTGGACGGCCCCCTCTTTGCAAGAATTCCTATGATGGTTTTGATCGGATCGCTTGCGTTCATATGTCCGGCCTGTTGTTGCGCTCGCACATGAACGCTGGCCAAGATGGTTTCCGCGACGTGGGGTCCAAACAGGTATTCGACCAGGTTGGCCATTGGCTCTTACGGAGTATCCCGCGTCTTGGATCGATCGATCACACCATCTCCTCGTTTCCTGCAAGTTCACGCGTCAGAGCAACACGGCGGCTTCTATCGTCAGTTCACCATGGCTGCCTGGTCTCTTATGCTGCGGTTGCCAACTTTGTTGTCCCATCGTCTCGGCGGTAGACCTCACCAGTCACCATCAACTTCCAGGCAATCCGGGCAATCTTATTGGCCAGCGCGACAGCGACCAGTTTAGGGGCCTTGCGCTTGAGTAATTCCGTGAGCCATGGCGAAGCATTCCTTCCGCGTCCCACTCTCACATGCCGAAGCAATGACGTCGCGCCCACTACCAAGGTTTTGCGCAATACCTCGTCTCCGGCCCTCGTAATAATACCGAGCCTGACCTTGCCCGCAGTGGAATGGTCCTTGGGCGTTAATCCCATCCAGGCGGCAAATTGTCTGCCAGATGCAAACAATTCTGGCGCCGGTGCTTTCATCACCAGGAGTGCTGCACCAATCGGCCCGACACCTGGGATTTTTGCGAGACGGCGGCAGCATTCATTGTTCCTGTACCAAGCCATCAGCTTTCCCTCCAGTTCCTTGCGCCGCTCATTCAACTGCACAAACTCAACTGCTAGTGATGCAAATAGGTCTCGTGCCAGATCAGGGATTGCGTCATCGATCCTGATGCGTTCCAGAAGCAGCGGAATATGAGACATACCTTTGGCGGCGGTCAGCCCAAACTCGGCTGCATATCCGCGAATACTATTCGCAAGCTGCGTCTGTGCGGCAACAACACGTTCTCGTAGGCCAACCAGCATCACTTTGCGCGAGCTCGAGCGGTACATCGCGCTGGACATTGTCGGCTCCTATCACCATTCGATACACGCCAGCTTGGGCCGGCCGCCGATTGCAGTATGGCGGGAGCACGAGGACGTGATACCGCTTCGACTTCCCCAGGGCCGGATGCGTTTCTGGCTGACGTTCCTGCCTGAGCAGGAACGCACGCTGCGGCCAACCGGGATTCACCTGTTCGGGCTGCGTTATTGGTCAGCTGCCCTCACCGCCGATGTTGGGCGCTCTAACCGGCGTCTCCTTGTAAAGGGGTCTGCCTCACTTTGTGTGGTTAATAGATCGTTAGCAGGCACTTCGCTATTGGCGTGCATGAGAACAAAATCAAAATGGTCGCCCGGTCCGGGCATCAAGGTCCAAAGCATCGCAACCAACGGCGACGGTGACTGGGTTGTGTCGGCTTGCGGACCATCCTCGGGCATTTGTCCAGATTGCAGGAAACAGAGCGCACGTCGGCACGGCTGGTCGTACCGCAGTCTTCAGGACCTGCCGATCCAAGGCAATGAAGTGACGGTAAGGCTTCGGTTGAGCCGCTGGCGTTGCAGTTATCGGCAGTGCGGGCGGCAAACATTCTCGGACCCGATCCCGGATATTGCCTCGCCCTACGCCCGCAGGACAAAGAGGGTCGCCAACATAGTCGGCCTTCTGGGGCACGGCACAGGCGGACGCCCGGGAGAGCGCTTGATGAACCAGCTCGGGATGCCGGTCAGCGACGACACCATCCTTCGGCACTTGAAGCGCATGGCTTTACAGATCGACGACGAGCCCCCCGCTCGGATCATCGGTATCGATGACTGGAGTTGGAGGAAATCGTGGCGCTACGGCACGATCATCGTTGATCTCGAGCGCCGAAAGGTCATGGACATTCTCGAGGACCGGAGCGTGGCGAGCGTTGCACAATGGTTGAAGCGGCATCCCTCCATTGAGGTGGTCAGTCGAGATCGATGCGGGCTATACGCGCAGGCTGCTCGTGAAGGTGCCCCGCAAGCGTCTCAGGTGGCTGACCGCTTTCATCTCTTCCAGAACCTGCGTCTTGCGATCGAGGAACAGATGAGCCTCTCCGGCCGAGCTACAGGCAGGGCACTGCTGCCAGACGAGGACATCGAGACTGATCATGACGATCGAGCTTTGCATGAGGAGGCGCCTGGAATGCGGTTGCGCAATCAGCTTCGACGGACACATAGGCAGTCCCGGAAGGAGGTGTTCGAGACGGTGCACGCCTTGAGCAAAGAAGGCCTGACCTGCTCGGAGATTGCGCGTCGCACTGGATATGGCCGCCGCAGCATCGCGAAATGGCTGACGTTTGAAACGCCACCCGACCGACGCAGGGGAGCGTTGCAGCCGACATCTCCCCTGTATTTCGAAGCCTTTCTCACCCAATGTTGGAAGGACGGCAACCGCCGTGGACGGCATCTGTTTCATGACATCAAGCATCGCGGGTACACCGGCAGCTTTTCAAATCTTGAACGCCTCCTGGCAACCTGGCGCCGCGCCGAGAGACCGGAATAGGATAAGGATGATGCGGCGCCGGCTCGGATTGGCCTCGTCGACAGCACACATGATAATGCGCCCGTGCGTGATCCCCACACTGGTCACTTGATCTCGCCGGTTGTCGCCGCTGCTCTCTGCATCAAGCCGCGCGGCGCGCTGACCGTCAATCAAGAGCGGAAAGTGGACGCCCTCAAGCAGGGATCAGATACCTTTGCGACTTTGCGCAGCTTATCCATGCGGTTTCGCGGAATATTTCATAGCCGAAATTCGGCAAGGCTCGAAGATTGGATTGATGATGCCATTCATTCTGGCCTGGTTTTCCTGGCCCGTTTTGCCCGCGTCCTTCGCCGCGATATCGACGCCGTCTGTAACGCCATCGACCTGCCTTGGAGCAATGGTCAAGCGGAAGGTCAGATCAACCGACTGAAGACGATCAAGCGCGCTATGTATGGCCGAGCGGGTGCAGAGCTTCTCAGAGCGCGGATGATGCCCATCCAATTGTCCGATCTCCACACAAAGTGAGGCAGACCCCGATTAACTGCAAAGCGACACCACTCATCTTCTGGACCCCAAACGCCGCCGTTTATGCCAATGACACATTGGTGGGCGCACTCGTGATTACTTTTGCCATCCTCGTGCCGATGATGCCAGGCATGAGCCACGAAGGCATGATGGACTCCTCCGACATGCCCCCTGGCTGGACCTATTCGCCCTCAACCTATTTGCAGCGCCTGCCGATCATCGCGCTTGGCGCCATTGGGTTCGTTATTTCCCGCGTGCTTGCCGCCTATCAGCTGGGCCATATCGATGGCGTCTGGGAACCGTTCTTTTCCGGCGATGCGGTCCGGAATGGCACCGAGTATATTATCACCTCGGACGTTTCCAAAGCCTGGCCAATTGCGGATGGTGGTCTGGGCGCCACCACTTACATGTTTGAGGTGTTAATGGGCGTCATGGGAGGCCGCGCCCGCTGGCGTACGATGCCATGGATGGTCCTCCTGTTCGGCATTGTCGTCGTGCCGCTCGGTGTCATATCGATCTACTTCATCATCATTCAGCCGATCGTTATCGGCACTTATTGCACGCTGTGCCTGCTGGCTGCGCTCGCGATGCTGATCATGATTCCATATTCGCTCGATGAGCTCGTGGCGATGGGGCAGTTCCTGGTCCTAAACAAGCGGCGCGGACGACCGTTCTGGCGATCCTTCTTCAAGGGCGACGCGCTGCCCGGCAGCGGCGAGGACAAGCAGTCCGGCTTCGATTCCGATCTCGGGGGCACCATCAAGTCGGCGACCCGTGGGGTGGCTGTACCGTGGACGCTCGTTGGAAGCGCTGCCGTTGGCCTTTGGCTGATGTTCAGCCGTCTAGCGTTCGGTACCGAGCCACCGATGGCGGACAGCGATCATCTGGTCGGCGCGCTCATTGTCACCGTTGCCGTGATGGCTATGGCGGAAGTCGCGCGGCCCTTGCGCTTCATCAACGTAGCCTTTGGGCTGTGGCTGATTGCGTCGCCCTGGCTGCTTATCGGCGCGGCGCCGCTCGCTTCGGGGGCAAGCGTTATCACCGGCATTCTCCTGATCGCCCTTAGCCTGCCGCGCGGTCCCCGTAGTAAGGAGCATTATGGGAGCTGGGACCGCTATGTCGTGTGAGCCGTGAGAATCCGCGGCTTGTCGCGACATGGCAATCATCAGCCCGGCGCCCGGCTGAGCACGTCGATAATCGGGCAGTCGGCAGCCGTTCCGCCCTCACAGCTTGCGGCCGTATCGGCAAGCGTACGCTCCATGCGCCGAAGATCGGCAATCTTGAGCCGAATATGCTTCAGATGGGCCAGCGCCGCCTCCTGCACATCGCCGCAGGCGTAACGTTTAGCCTCGCCTTTGCGCGGCGCCCGGGAATAGGGTCCATCAAGGTGTAGAAGGCCAGCGGCGGCAACGTGACGACCTGTCCGTCAGGCCCTTCGAAACGGATCAGGTCCGCGGCCCGATCCTGGACTTGCATGGCCGGGAACGACGATACGCGCCGGTGTGCTGCCGAGGAAGGTATGCCTCATGCGCGACCTGAAATCGGCGGGACCGCAAAATGGAGCGCTGCGCCAGCAATAACCCGCTTGGATCAGCTTGTGCCATAGTTCCCGCAGGTATCTACGGCGCACGCGGTCTCCGTCAGCAGCTCGTCGCTAAGCAAAAACAGATCATTCAGACGTTGATCGCTCAGGCGATAGTGGACAAAACGGCCGCGCTGCTCGCCGGTGTCGCGTAGCCCTTGATTCGGGTCATCCTCAAATTGTGTGTCACGGTCTGACCGAGTTTCACAGATTGAAGGGATCAGGCCGTGGTATCGAAGAAGCATTGGGCTCCAACCGCCAACGTGGAGGTTGGTGAGGTCCGCCAGTCTGAGACGGGTGCATGGGTCGTATCTGGCAGACTGGCTCCGAATGGCACCTGCCCTGAGTGCGGGACGCCCTCAAGACAGCGACATGGTTGGAGGTGCCGGCGGATCGAGGATTTTCCTGCTCAGGGCCAAGCGGTTTGGATCGAGCTCAGGGTTTGTCGATGGCGATGTTTGAACTCGGATTGCCGCCGCCGCACGTTCTCCGATCGCGAGGCGGCGGTGGCGACCCCTTATGCGCGCCGGACGTCTCGACAGGCGCAACTCTTAGGCCATGTGGCGCACGCCGCTGGCGGCACCCCAGCTGAACGGCTCTTGCGGCGACTGGGTATCCGGGTCAGTGACGATACTATTCTCCGACAGTTGCTACGCGCAGCTCAAGTTGTTCCACCACGCGCACGGATCATCGGGATCGATGATTGGAGTTGGCGAAAGTCGCAGAACTACGGGACGATCATCATCGACCTCGAGCGTCGCGCCGTCATCGATGTTCTCGAAGATCGTGATGTCGTCACATGCACCGACTGGCTAAGGCGTCATCCTGAGGTGGAAGTCATAAGCCGGGATCGCTGCGGTCTCTACGCCCAAGCCGCCCGAAAAGGAGCGCCGCAGGCGGAACAGGTCGCCGACCGGTTTCATATCGTGCAGAACCTTCGCATGGCCATCGAGGAGCAAATGAACTTGCACGGTCGCGCGACTGGCAGAGCATTGCTCTCCGATGCAGACAACATCAGCACGGCCAGTAACCTTCTGAAGTCACGTCTTGCGCACCGCAAGTCTCGCGAGGAGATATACGAGACAATTCGGGCACTTCGGCAGCAAGGGCTGACGTGCAGCGAGATCGGGCGGAGGACGGGGTTTCCCCGACGTAGCGTCGCGAAATGGCTGCAGTTCGAGACGCCACCGGACCGAAAGCGCGCGGTCCTCAAACGCTCGTCTGCATGGTATTTTGAAGAGTACCTGAAGCAACGCTGGGAGAACGGTATTCGCAGCGGCAATGCACTGCTCCCTTTGATCCAAGAACGTGGTTACGAGGGCAGCCTGTCAAACTTGCAGCGGCTCTTGGCCGGATGGCGCAGAGCCGAAAAACAGGAACAGGAGGGACCCATCAAGGAAGATCAGATCCTTGCACCGGTCCGGGACCCGGAAACCGGGCACGCGATTTCCCCGGTTATAGCGGCCGCACTCTGCATCAAACCAAGAGGAAAGTTCACCTTGGAACAGGCGAGAAAAGTCGAAGTTCTCAAGGAAGGCTCGCCTGCCTTCACAACAATGCGGCGCCTCGCCATGCGTTTCAATGGCATCTTGCGTGGTCGAAAAGCAGACCCGCTGCCCGCCTGGATCGACGATGCGATCGAAACGGACCTGGCGCCCATCGTGCGGTTCGCCCGAACCTTGAACAGAGACATTGATGCGGTCAGGAATGCGATCGAAATGGAGTGGAGCAATGGTCAAGCCGAAGGCCAGATCAACCGATTGAAGACCTTGAAGCGCGCGATGTATGGGCGAGCCGGCCCGAACTTGCTCAGGGCCCGAATGCTTCCTCTGCACCACACAAATTGAGGATGACCCAATTTAAGGGCAACGCGACAACTGGAGAAGATTCTTACTCGATACACACGCTGAATACCCAAGCGCGGCTGCGGTGTTCAAACTTTGCGCCGAGTTTTTCTGCGTAAGGTATCGCGAGCGACGTTGATGCCTCATCGGCCGACCGTGAAGGAGGGTGGGGCCGCCTTGGCTGCCTCTAGGTGCTTTCGCATTATGTTAGCCGCGTAGGTGCGGTCGCCCGCATGCAGCGCATCTAGGATTTCGACATGCTCTTGGCATGAGCTGTTCAAACGGCCAGTATCGATCAGGGATGCATATTCCAGAAGCCGTCTCAGCCTGTTCTGCTGAGCAACGGCCTGTACGACGAACCCGTTGCGTGAACAGCCTGCGATAAACAGGTGAAACTCCTCGTCCAGCCGAAACAGTTCGGCTAGGTTGTGCTCCTCGTCGCTCAGGATACGATTGTGGCGAGCGCGGATCGCCGCAGCACCCGCCGCATCGAAAACGAAGCTCGGCTGTAGTATCGCGCCTGGTTCGATGAGCAGCCGGAAGTCATAGCTCGCGTCGTTGGATTCTAGCGTGTTTAGCGTCGGTTCGAACTGCCAGCCGTATCCCGGCATCCGCGAGATGATCCCTTCGTCCGACAGAGCCGTTAGGACCCGGGTCAAAGTCATCTTTCCTAAGTTGTACCGCAACCGGAATGACTTTTCTGAGATCTCCCGCGGAACGCGGCCCTCGAACCAGTCTTTCGCGATCTGCTCCCGAATCTGGTCTTCATCCTCTAGCGGCAAGTTCTCCAACGTAGTCCGCGCTGAGCCACTGTCGAGCGCTACCTGCATGCCGCGACTGCCCCCGCGAGCCGCCGCGCCAAGACCGGCAAGCTGAGACAGGGCAGCTCGCACCGGGCTCCGTGACACGCCGAACTGCGACGAAAGCTCCACTTCCCTGAGGGGGTCGCCCAGTTTCAGCGTACCGTCCACAATCAGCTCAAGCACCTGGCGGACCAGCCTCAGTTGCAGGTCGCTCTTGGCCTCCATCGTTACATCCTGATGATTGTGTCGCGGCGTCGGGCTACTCTCTGTCAGGTTTGTTTGTCCACTGGAATCTCAAAACGAACTGGATCGTTGAATCGGCGCAAGACGTTTGCCGTGATTGCGGCAATCTCATTGTGGTAGCCGTTCCAGGCCATAGAACCCGCCCAAGCGATCGAGCCGGTCGAGAACACTGCCCCGCCTCCCTCCGTCTCGAAGAAGGTGAGGTCGGCGCGGATGATCTCGGCCTGAGTTCCCGACCATTCGGGCGTCGGGTCAAGAAGATCCTCCGGCGTCATCAGGTATATGTCCGTATGCCGGACCGACGATGCCACGACCAACGCATGAGCGGGCGTTCCCTGCGTAGCATCCGCCCGGTCGACTTCCAGTCCCGCCGCGCCCCCGCCGGCAAGGCCGAAGGCACCGATGCTCGTACCACAGTCCACTCCTTCGAAGATGAAGGCTGCGCGCGGGTTGGATGCGCTTGGGGTCAGCATGTATGGCTCCGAGATGTCGAACCCCTGCGAAGTCATCCCGACGCCGCACAACGCGTTCGGCGGCCGACCGTTGCGACGCCAGAGCCCGCCGTACTCGCCCGTGAAGGCATGGAAGAACTGGCCGTGACCGGGCTCCCACGGTCGGATGCCGGCTTCCGACCTCCGGCACTCCATGATACCCGGCATGTCCTCGTTGAAACTGACCACCCAGTAGAACCCGTTCCCCCCCAGATACATCAGTCGCCCGCCACGGTCAGTGAAGCCCTGAAGCGCCTCGATCATCTGGCGCGTGTGGTACTCCGGATGGGTGCCGGTAATCACCACATTGTAGCGCTGGAGAAGTCGCAGGCCCTCTGCATGCAGATCCTCGTCCGTAATGACGTCATAGTCCTGGTCAATAAAGTCGAGCCAACCCAGGATGTGCGTATCCGCATTGAACTGCCAGACGTTTGATCCGAACCCGCCTAGGAATGACTTGACCTTCGGCTGAAGGTCGACGATCGGACGCAGGCGCGAACTGTGGAAGACGCCGCTGCCGTCCCCGTGCACTTCGTAGACCGAAAACCCGATGCCAGGGTTGGATTGCAGAAATATGTGGTGACGGTCCATTTCAACCACGCGACCCATCCCGATCTCAGTTCCCGGCACGTCCATCCCCAGTCGGTGGTTGGCATAGGCCAAGTAGGAACAGGTTGGAAAGAGAAAGGCTACCGAGTTACCTGTGAGCCGATCTCGTGGGGGGCGCAGCGCAAAGACGCAGTAGTACGCATCCTCTTCAATCCCGTCCGGGATAAGCCTAATGGCGTAGACTCCGCTTTTCAGGTCTCCGGGCAGCGCAACGCTGAAATCGACTTCCCAGCCTGCATCGTAGAGGTCAGTCGAATGGAAATGGATAGCCGAATAGAGATCAGGCCGCTTTTTCCAATCAAGTTCCTGACCGCGCCATTGCCAACCTGTCATTGCACGGGCCGGGGCGTTGTGGATGCGCCCGTGCAGTTGGAACGGCGAGACGTCGTAGATAACTTCAGTCGTCATGCGGCGCGAGAAATCCCAGGCCGCGCGCAGGCCCGGATGACGTGACTGGGGCTCGAAATCCATCAGCAGCGCCCGGACCGTCGCATGGGGCAGGGCAGTCGCGAAAAGGGCAGGGCGGTCGATCTTGCCGTCGAAGAACGCGACCGGCTGGCCGTCGGCACCTCGGTTGGCCGCGATCAGAACCTCGTCAGCCGCACACGCGGCCAAGACCGCCTTGCCGCGAACGACCGAGGCCTTCATGGAGCCGCCCGATGAGGTGCTGTCGCATTCCATCGACAGTACCAAATCGCCCGCTTCCGATGCGGCAAAGGTCACGACTTGCCACGTATTTACCCTGGCGGGAATCTCAGCCTCAAGACGGACACCAAAGGCTTCCCCGAAGATCCTGCCCGACGGCTCGATCCCGATGCGTGCAAAGCCCGGCAAGGCGATCACGCAGCGCTCTCGCCCGTCAAGGAGCGTGGGATAAATGGCTGCGGCCAATGTGAAGGCGCTCAGGTCCGCCAGCATTCCCTGACCGGGAATGATCACGCAGGAACCGGGATGGAACCCCTTCGCCACAGCATTGCGAACTCCCCCCAGATCGAGGGCGATCGGCTCGTCGCGGTAACCCGGCCCCTCGGGATTGGTGTCGCCCTGGATGATCCGACGAAGGTCGGCGACATACTGGCGCGCACCGAAGGCGCCGACCATGACGGAAATGGACTCACCTGCTGCGACAGTTAGCTTATCGGTGTATGCAACGATCGGAAGCATCACTTGGTCCTCATGCTTGCGAAAGGGCTTTGTCGAGGTCCTCTCCCGTCAGATCTCGCCAGCGGCGACGGAACACGTCTCGCTCGGCCTCGATCAAGTCGGTGTAGATGATATCGTCGACCAGCTCGACCGGCACTCCACGCTCCAGGGGCAGGCGTCCCAGCCGCCATCTTCCGTGACGATCCTCGACGACGAGCACGTACTTGTAGCGATCTCCGGTTGCATCGGCGATACCGGATCCTCGCATCACGTTCAGCACGCGTTGCAATCCGGGGCTGTGATAACCAATGGGATCGGCAAGGAACTCCCGCGCGAATGGAAGATCGGATGTGTCGATGCGGTAGCGGCTCATCTTTGTCCCCTAATAACGGACGGGGCGACGCCGCCCCGCCACCCGCCTCTTCAGATCAATTGGTCTTGATCCGGTCCCAGGCCTTCGTGTACAGCCGCAGGTCCTTTCCCAGGTCCTCGAAAATCTGCAGCTTGGCGCGCACTTCTGCGGGAGGATTGATCGACGGGTTGCTCCGCAGGTTTTCCGGAAGGAGGTCGAGTGCCGCCGTATTTACTGTCCCGTTGGTCAAGCGCTCGGCATTCTTGGCAGCGCTCTCCGGCCGCATCATGAACTGCATGAAGAGCTTGGCATTCTCGACGTTTGGGGCGGAGGCCAGCATGCAGATGTCTTCCTGGTACATCGTCGCACCTTCTGCAGGGATTACGTAGCCGAGGTTTTCGGGGTCCTGCAGAACATTCAGCACGGCACCTACGTAGTAGTGGCCTGCCGCGATGTCACCCGAGGTCACCAGCGGGATCACATCGTAGCGAAAGGCGCCGATGTTCGGTACCTGTTCGGCGATGAAGGCCTCAGCCTTGGCGATCTCATCAGGATTGCGCGAGTTGACTGACGACCCGGTCATGATCAGTCCGACGCCGAGCGTTTCGCGCAGGTCGTCAAGCATCGTCACTTTCCCGGGGTTCGCATTTGCATAGGCGAAAAACTCATCCCAGCTCTTCAACTCCGGGATCAGCTTCTTGTTGTAGAAGATGCCGACCGCGCCCCAGGCATAGGGCATGCAGTAATCGCCGTTGGGGTCGGCCTGCGACCGCAGGGCGGCCGGATCGATATTCTCCCAGCCCGGCATCTGGTTGGGATTGGCCGGCTGCAAAAGGCCCAGCTGCTGCATGATGTCGTGCATGTGGACCGACGGCCAGACCAGGTCGTAGCCTGCGGCGCCTGCCTGAATGCGGGCAAGCATCTCCTCGTTGGTCGAATATGTGTCCAGCGTCACCTCGACTCCGAATTCCTTGCTGAATGCGTCGATCAGCTCCGGGTTGATATAATCGCCCCAGTTGTAGAGGTTCAGCTTGCCTTCCGCGGCTGCCCCTTGACTCATCAGCGCAAGCATCGCGGCCGAGCCGAGTGTCCGAATAGCCTTCGATGTCAGTGTCATGCAGGTCTCTCCCGTGTTGGTGTTGGTTTTCATGGTTTGCGATTGCGCAGGATCAGGCCGATGCTGGCGACGATCAGCGAGAACAGCAGGATCAAGACGGCAAGTGCCGTGATCTGCGGCCGCAGGCCCCGCCGCATCATCGCCAAGATGAACAGTGGCAGTGTTTGCGAGCCGACGCCCGCGATGAAGTAGGTGATCACCACGTCGTCGAGCGAGATGATGAAGGCCAGAAGGAAACCGCCCACCACGCCTGGCATAATCTGCGGCAGCGTCACGCGCCGGAACGTTGTGAGCGGTCCGGCACCCAGATCGGCCGAGGCCTGCTCCAACGTGGTGTCCATGCCCGCCAGCCGTGCCGACACGACGACGAAGACATAGCTTGATAGAAAGGTCACATGGCCAATGATGATTGTCATCAGGCCAAGCTCGATCCCGACGCCGACGAAAAAGATCAGCAGGGCGATCCCCAGCACGATGTCCGGGACAAGCATCGGCAGCAACAGCAACGCCTGATAGAACCGCTTGCCGAAGAACTTGTGCCGCGCAAGCGCAAGCGCCGTCGCAGTGCCGATCACCGTCGCCGCACTAGCCGCCGACAGGGCGACGACAAAGCTGGTCCGGATCACGTCGAAGATGCGCTCGGGCGATTCCGTAAAGGCGGCATCGAAGTTGCCCTCGACGCTCGCTCCCTGAAAGATCGTAGCATACCAGTCCAGCGTGAAGCCGGTCCATTCGGCGACGTTGATCGGGTTGGCGTTGAACGAGAAGGCGACGATCAAGCCCAGCGGCAGGTAAAGGAAGACGAGGAAGAGGACCCCGTAACCCTTCAGCAAAGCCGACCACAACATCTGGCGCTTGTTCTTCATGCTGGTCTCCCGCCCTTTGCGCGACCGGCTTTGACGGTCTGGATCATCAGCACCACGACGACCGATGCCATGATCAGCAGTGCCAACGCCGAGCCGAATGGCCAGTCCCGCGACTGAAGGAAGGAGCGCTCGATGAGGTTGCCGGTCATCTGGACCTTTGCCCCACCCAGAAGAGAGGGCACGATGAAGTTTCCAAGGGCAGGGATGAATACGATGATCGAACCCGCGACCATCCCGGGTGCAGTCAGCGGCAGAATGACACGCAGAAAGGTCTGGATTGGGCTTGCCCCGAGGTCCTGCGACGCCCGCACCAGCGAGAAGTCGAGCTTTTCCACGTTCGCGTAGATCGGAAGGAACATGAACGGCGTGAAGATGTAGACCATGCCCAGAACCACTGCCGTGCCCGAGAACAGCAGATCGAGCGGTTGGGAAATGATTCCTGCAGCTTCCAGCGCCGTGTTCACAAAGCCGGTCGGTCGTAGAAGCAGCAGCCACGCATAAATCCGAATGAGCAGGCTGGCGAAGAAGGGCAAGGTGATCAGGAAAAGGACGAACCCCTTCCAGCGTTCGCTTCTGCGGCTAACCCAGAACGCCGCCGGGTAGCAGATCAGCAGCGAGAACACGACCGTCATCAAGGCATATTTCAGCGACGTGGCGAATATCTTCAGGTAGATCGGGTCGAATTCCTCATAATCGTTTAGCGGCCATCCCAGAATGCGACCGTAATTATAGGGATACCAGGTCCACTCCACGCCCCCGTAAAGTCCCGGCTCCAGAAAGCTGTAGACAACGACGATTCCCAGCGGGATCAAAAAGAATATCCCCAGAATGATCGAGATGGGCGCGAGCAGTAGGAGAAGCGCGTTCCGCTTCCGCGCCGCCATGAAACGATCGCCCGCCATGTCAAGCGCTCCGCATCGGAATCAGGTGGCCGGACGCCGCCGAGTAGCCGATGCGGACCTCGGCACCCGGAGCGATGTCGCTGGACCCGCGCCGGGTATGCGGATGCGAAACAAGCGCTGTACGTCCGTGCCCGATGTCGGCGTGGACCTGCATTGTCGAGCCCACGAAGACTGTCTCCCTGACCCGGCCTTCGATTGCCGGAACGTCGGCATCGCCCGTTTCGTCCCGGGCCAGGATCGTCAGATGTTCGGGCCGCAGAACAAGCCTTACCTGGTCACCGACCCGAAACGCCGTGCTGGTTGCCGCCAGCCGCCGCCCGTTCCCAGTCTCCAGGATCACCCGGTCGCCGCTTATGGACGCGACGGTGCCCGCGAACATGTTCGACGTCCCGACAAAATTCGCAACGAATTCGTTTGCAGGCTTGTCGTAAACCTCGGTCGGGGTATCCAGTTGCTGAAGCCGTCCCTGCGCAAGCACCGCAATTCGGTCGGACATCGCAAGCGCTTCTTCCTGATCGTGCGTTACGAAGACGAATGTGATCCCCACGGCATGCTGCAGGTTCTTTAGCTCGATCTGCATGGTCTCGCGCATCTTTCGGTCCAGCGCCGACAGAGGCTCGTCTAGGAGAAGGACCTTCGGCTTCAAGACCAGCGACCGGGCAAGTGCGACGCGTTGTTGCTGGCCACCCGACAGTTGCGTCGGACGTCGTCCTCCAAACCCCGAGAGCCCCACCAAGTCCAGCGCCTCGCCCGCGCGGCGGTCACGCTCGACCTTAGATACACCAGCCACTTCCATCCCATAGGCCACGTTCTGTTCGACCGTCATGTGCGGGAACAGTGCATAATTCTGAAAGACCGTGTTGAACGGCCGCTTGTGCGGTGGCACGCTCCGCAGACTTTTGCTGTCCAGGATTAGATCACCACCGTCCAAATCCTCGAAACCAGCAATGCACTTCAACAAGGTGGTCTTGCCGCAACCGGACGGACCTAGCAGCGTGAGAAATTCATTGTTCCTTATGTTGATAGTAACATCGTCAAGTGCCTGAACCGATGAGCCTTCGGGTGTCTGGTACACTTTGCGGGCAGAAAGGATCTGCAGGAACCCCATATGGTCAACGCTCCCCGATGAGTCGTTCTTGTTTTTTGCTATAATCAAAATACATAAGATCCGGAGTCTGGCAAGAAGTTTAGCGAACTCACGCCAAGCAAGTGAAGGAATGCCGAAATGATGCGCAAACGTGCTCGCGAACTGGGCTGGAAGTTGACAGGAAGGACGGGGCCATCGAACGCAATAACCGATGTTGCAGGAGTTCTGGTGGGCATGACGACGCTCCTTCAGCCCGAAGGAAAAGTGCGAACCGGCGTTACCGCGATCTTGCCGTTCGGCCACAATCCCGTGCCACAGATTGCCCACGCCGGTCTGCATGTTCTGAACGGAAACGGCGAAATGACCGGGGCGCACTGGATCAGGGACGCCGGACATTTCCTGGGCCCGATCTGCATCACCAACACTCATGCCGTCGGAACGGCGCACCACGCCGCGACTAGGTGGATCGTTTCGCACTACGGCGAGGCATTCCGTGACAATCACCTCTGGGCCATGCCGGTCATCGCCGAAACATACGACGGCGTTTTGAATGATATCAACGGCTTCCACGTTTCGGCCGACCACGTTCTTTCGGCAATCACCGGCGCACGCGGAGGCCCTGTGACGGAAGGCAACTCTGGCGGCGGGACCGGAATGATCTGCTACGAGTTCAAGGGTGGCACCGGCACATCGTCGCGCCTAGTTCGGATCGGCGACCGTGAGCTCACCTTCGGGGTCCTTGTCCAGGCCAACCACGGCAGACGGGAATGGCTTACAATCCTTGGCGAACCCGTGGGCACAATTCTGACCGAGGATGCGTTTCTGGGTCAGGAACGCGGATCGATCATCGTCATCGTCGCCACCGATGCGCCCCTGCGGCCAGACCAGCTTTCCAGACTTGCACGCCGCGCCGCAATCGGGATCAGCCGGTCCGGAACGCCGGGAGGCAACAGCTCAGGCGACATCTTCCTCGCCTTTAGCACGGCGAACGGACGGCCGTTGCCGCAGTTCGATACCACCGTTCAGACATTCCGGCACCTGAATGACGAACAAATGGACCCGGCATACGAAGCCGTAGTGCAGGCCACTGACGAGGCGATCCTGAACGCGATGCTGGCGGCAGAGCCGCTGACCTCGATAAAGCCTGCCGGGCTCGTCTGCCGCGCGCTCGACGGTCCTGCCGTTACCGAAGTCCTGCGCCGGGCTGGAAAAGCTGACTGATCCGGGCTGGCCCGACGCGCCTCTTCAATCCGGCTGTGTCCTGAAATGGTAGGACTTCAGTCGCGTCAGGTGAGCGTAGGCATGCGTTGACAGCGAACACCCACGCCCGGTGTCCTTGACGCCAGTCCAGGCAAGGCCCGGATCAAGGTAGTCGCAACGATTGGCAAAGCATGTCCCAGTTTCCATCCGACGCGAGATTGTCTCGGCAACCGCAAGGTCCCTCGTCCAGATGGAGGTGGTCAGGCCATACCGGCTTTCGTTCATCAGCCGCACCGCCTCGTCGTCGCTGTCCACCGCCATGATACCGACTACAGGGCCAAAACTCTCTTCCGTCATCACCCGCATCCCGTGCGTCACGTCGACCAGAACTTGCGGCGCGAGATAGGGCGTACCCTCTTTGCTCGCCGGAAAGTCGGCTGGCGCGATTAGTGCCCGCGCACCTTGTGCTACGGCGTCGGTGATCTGGCCCCGCACGAAGTCCGCTGCCTTCGTGCTGACAACCGGGCCCAGCGTCACATTCGGGTCGGTCGGATTGCCCAGCCGATAGGCCCTGACAATAGCGACCACTTTGGCGACGAAATCCTCATAGACAGCCTTGTGCACGTAGACGCGTTCGATCCCGCAGCATGACTGACCGGAATTGAAGAACGCCCCATCCACGATCTGCTCTGCCGCGAAGGCGACATTCGCATCGGCGCGGACATAGGCCGGATCTTTTCCGCCAAGTTCCAGATCAATGCCGCTGAAACTTCCCGCGTTTGCCTTCTGCAAGTCACGCCCGACCTCAACCGAGCCGGTGAAGACGGCATGATCGTGATGCGCCTCCCCGATCAGCCGGGTGGTGTCGCCGTTGGTCGTCATCAGCAACTGGAAGACCCCCTCCGGCATCCCGGCTGCGGCAAAGGCCGCTGCAAACCGCTCTCCGCAAAGCAGCGTCTGTGCCGAATGCTTCAAGATCACTGCGTTCCCCGCAGCAAGGGCCGGGAAGATCGCATTCGTCGCGGTCAGCAGCGGAAAGTTCCAGGGCGCGATCACCAGGACGGTTCCTAGCGCCTCACGACGGATCGTCCTAAGCGCCAGGCCGTTCAGTGGAAGTTCATCCTGGGCCAGCGCCTGTCGCGCGATGCCAAGCATATAGCGCGCGCGCTCCTCCAGCCCCCTAATTTCCCCCACCGCCTGCGAGACCGGGCGACCCATCTGCCAGGAGATCTCAAGCGCGATCGCGTCCTGGTGCGCGACGAAATAGTCCACTGCCCTGCCGAGCATCGCGGTCCTTTCCGCAAGCGGTATCGTTTCCCAGCCAGCCTGCGCGGCTTTGGCCCGGGCAAAACTCTCCCGTCCTTGTTCGAGGGACATCGCGGTCCGCTCTACATGGACGCTACCGTCGACAGGGGACACGCATTGGATGATGGCATTCATTCGTCGCTCCAGTTTGCTTAGTCCTGCCACTTCGGTCAGAGGATCTCGAAATAGCGCTTCAGCTCCCAATCCGTGACCGCACGGGCGTATTGGCGTGCCTCGAACAGGCGGGAGTCCGAGAAGTGGCGCACGAAGGCCGGGCCGAATAGATCGATGGCCGCCTCGGACTGCTGAAGCAGTACAGCCGACGTCTCCAAGTTTCCAGGCAGGCGCCGAGATTCGGGGATGTCCTGGGCGTAGGCGTTTCCGACGGACCTTGCTCCTGGATCGATGCCTCGCTCGATCCCCAGAAGCCCCGATCCGATCGCGGCGGCCATTGACAAGTAGGGGTTCACGTCAGATCCCGGAACACGGTACTCTAGCCTCTGCGACTTAGGCGAGCCGGGGATGACCCTGATCCCGACGGTCCGGTTGTCGATGCCCCAGGTCGCTGCCGTCGGCGCCCAGTAGCCGGGCGTCAGGCGCGAATAGCTGTTGATGTTCGGCGCAACCATCGCGGCGAACTCACGTAAGTAGGCAAGCTGCCCGCCGAGGAAAAGCCGCATCGTCTCGCTCATCCCGTCGGGCGCCGCGGGGTCGTGGAACAGAGGCAGGCCTGCTGTCGACCAAAGCGACATATGTGTGTGGCCGCTCTGACCCGAAAGGGTCTCGTTCCATTTCGCCATGAAGGTCGCCATCAAGCCCCGCTTCTGGGCCAGTACCTTCATGAACGCCTTGAAGATCGAGGCTTTGTCGGCCATCGCCATCGCCTCGTCCACAGCGATGGCGGTTTCCACCACGCCCGGGCCGGTTTCGGCGTGCAGACCTTCCAGCGAAATGCCGATGGATCCGAAAGTGTCCAGGATTTCCTGATAGAGCCCCTCCTGCACCATCGACCGAAGAAGGGAATAACTGAAACTTCCCGGAGACAGCGTCTGGAGATCCCGGAAATCCTTCGCCTTCAGCGTGTCTGGGGTCTCTTGGAACATAAAGAACTCGAACTCCATCGCCGCACGGACCGAAAAGCCCATGCTTTCTGCCCGCGCCAGCACGCGGCGCAGAACGCCCCTCGGGCAGATGGCTTCGGCCGTGCCGGCGAACTCGCTCGCGAAGAACAGCGTCTCGTTTTCGAACGGCAGGACCATCGCGCTTTTGGGCAGAATCCGCAGGGTCACGTCTGGATATCCACTGTGCCAACCGGTAAAGACCGAATTGTCATAAAGGGTGTCGCTGACGTCCCAGCCCAGCAGGGCGTTGCAGAACCCGAAACCGTCATCGAGCGCCGACAGGAACTTGTCGCGGGCGATGTACTTGCCGCGCAGCACACCGTCCACGTCGAAGACCCCCACCTTCACATGGGCCGGATTACGTTCCCTCACCAGCGCGCGGGCTTCCTCGATGGTCGAGACGTTCAGCTTCTCTCCCGGCATTCGGGCACTCCATCAGACATAAATCGGAGGCGTTCCCCGGCTGTCACGCCGGGGCTCGGGCAGTCCGCGGCAGCTTGGTCAGAGACCGACTTCGGCGAACACTTCGGTCATGGTGTCGGCAAGAATGGCGAACATCCGGTCCATTTCCACCTCGGTCATCACGAAGGGGGGGCCAAGGACGATGGCCTGGCCAAGTGGACGGCAAATCAAGCCTTTCTCCAGCGCCTTGTTCGCGATCCGCTCTGAAATCTGGTACGACCCGTCCAGCGCAACCTTCGTCGCCTTGTCGGCCACCAGCTCCACCGCGCCCATGAAGCCAACGCCCCGAGCTTCGCCGGCATACTTGTGCTCGCCCAGCTGGCGAAGTCCCGACATGAAACGCCCACTCAGCCGGTTCACGTTCTCCAAGAGCCCCTCGGTTTCAAGCACCTCCAGCGCCTTCAGCGCGACCGCACTGCCCAGCGGGTTACCCCCTGCAGTAAAACCGTGCGGGAATTCCTCGGCCTTCTCGGACACAGCAGTCAGTGCAGCGCAGAGATCGGGGCCGAGAAGCACCGCGCCCATCGGGAAGTAGCCTGCCGTAATGCATTTCGAGGCGACGATGGCGTCGGGTTGGACATTGTACTTGTCGCTGCCCCACATCGCTCCGGTCCTGCCGAAGCCGGTGATTACCTCGTCCGCAATCAGCGGGATGCCATACTTGCGCAGGATCGGACGAATGGCCTCGAAGTAGCCTTCTGAGGGCGGTATCACCCCACCGGCACCCTGGACCGGCTCGGCGAACATGCCAGCGATGGTGTCGGGGCCCTCCTTGATGATCAACTCTTCCAGATTGCGCGCCAGCCGTTGCGAGAACTCTATCTCCGTCTCGCCGGCGCGTCCAAACCGCCAGAAGTGCGGGCAGTCTGCGTGCAGGAAGCCCGGAAGCGGCAGGCCGAACTCCGCGTTGTAGGCCTTGCCAGTCATGGAGGCGGTCGCGACAGTCACGCCGTGGTAAGCGTTCACGCGCGAGATGATCTTGCGACGTTGCGGCTGGCCGTTGCGGCGATGCAGCATCCACAGCATCTTGACGACGGTGTCGTTCGCTTCCGAGCCGGAGTTGGTGTAGTAGACCTTGCCGCTTGGGAATGGCGAAATCTCGATCAGCTTTTCCGACAGAGCGACGGTCGTGTCCGCGATACGACCGAAGAAAGCATGGTAGCCGGGAAACCTTCGCGCCTGATCGCAAAGGGCTTCGATTATCCCCCGGTGGTTGAAGCCCGCGACGTTGTTCCACAGGCCCGAGTTGGCATCCATGTAGCTCTTTCCGTGAACATCGAAGACATGAATTCCCTCGCCATGCGTTAGCACCACCGGGCCATTGCGATTCAGAGTATCAAGGTCGGTGAACCCGTGGAACACGTTGTGCATGTCGCGCTGTTCCCAGGAATTGCTAGTCTGATCCTTCATCTTGGGCTCCGGTATGTTTTTTGCATCATGCAAAATACATCCCACGCGAGGAGGAGTCGGTCAAGATGAAAGTTTTCAAGCGCGCAGGTACTCGCAGGCCCATCCGACACGCGCGATACAGCTACACTTAATAGAGTGTACAGGCCGCTATCTCGTGATTTGCCCATTCTGTACCGCCCGTCCGTGTACCGCGAGGGTCGCAGCGAACCGCTGACATCTGAACCGTTGGACGACATCGAGCACTTGGGCATCATAGGCGGCTTGGCCGATCAGTTTGCACAAATCTGATGCATGAAACTGCCAGTTCTTGCTGGGAGCAGCGGCAATAAGTCGATGCAGCTCCAGTTCTTCCGGCGTGGACCGCTTCGGTACCGCAAGCACATTTGGTTTCGCAGCAGAGTCGGGCGAAGTCCGCCACCGGCGCATGAAGCCCAGAAGAAACCCCGCGGGCACAGCTGTATTCCCCCGAGCTCTGTTGAAAGCAAGGAAGCGCTCCCAGATGACCTGCGTATCGACGTTCCAGCAGGCGAGCGACGCTTTCGCAGCTTTGATCAGATCCGCCCAAGGTGTGCGATACACGTTGGTCCCTGCATCAATCTCGATCCTTTCTGCAAAGATATTTTTGTTTTTAGACTCTCTAGATAGTGATGTGTCGCCTGAGGCTGACACGACATCTGGCAGGGCATCGGCATCAGCGGTTCCTCCGAACCGGAAGAGCCACGGCGCGAACTTACCGTTCGGCTTCCACCGGACCAAAGCCAGACTGGACGCAGCAAGTTCGACCAACAGCGCCGTCAGGTGCTGCCGTGACACCCCCATCTTTTCGGCGAGATGCGCCAGCGTGAACGCGGCCGTTCCGCGCTCCAGCCCGTTGTAGCCATCCTTCCAGGCGATCCCGTCGAGGATGATCGTCGCGAGCTTGTGCGCCGACGTGGAGAGTGGGGTTTCGGTGATGCGGCGCAGGATGGCACCGGTCGTGAGTTCCATGATGTGTCGTTCCTTCCAGGGGCGACACCAGACCGCGAAGCGTGCAAAATTTCGTTCCAGCAAAGGCATTTGCCGGTTGAACGGACCCAAAGCTCGCGCTAGATTCCCGCTACCACGAGGAAATCAGTGCGGCGTCGGGCCTATGGTCTGGCGTCGTTTCTGTTTCTAGGGGTTGCGTCTTTCGATCGTTTCGGGGAAGGTGGGTAGGCGAGGTTCTCAGTAGTGAACCTCTTCGTGTCCGTAGCTGCCTTCATAGTCGCGCCACTCGACGAAGACCGACCGGTGCCAATAGCTCCGACAGTCCGCCGGCACCGCCAAGTCTGAGGCGCTCGGCACCGCAGAAACGCTGCTCCGACGACGGCTGTACTCGCCCTGAGCGCCATAAGTGCCCATGTACACGGCGCCCCAGGTGTTGCAGTCGCCATCAGAGCTGCGACGCTGCTGGTAGGTGATCTCGAACACGCGGATCGAGCGAACGAAGTCAAACGCCGGATCGGAGATGTCGACATCTGCTCGATCCTGGACGAGCTGAAGCGCCCACGGCGTTTCCGGGATCGAGATAAGTGGCACCGGCTCACCGCGCACGGCGATGTCGAACAGTCGCTCAATCAATTTAGCCTCTCCACGAAAACTCGCACGCATCGGGCAGTTCCAGATCTGCAGTGGCGGCTCGACTGGCCATGGCGTGATCCGGGCAATGAAGACGGTACGGGCATGAGCGCATTCTGCCGAGGCTGGCCAGCCGCCTGCGAGGCAAAGAAGGATCGCGCAGTCGACGGGGTAGGCTTTCGCCGGAGCAGCAAGAGAAAGGGACAGGGCGGTCGCTGCGAGGGCGGCCGTAGCTCGTAGTCTTGTCATGGGAGTTTCCTTGGGAAGATGCCGGTAGGGGAAGGGGGACCTGAACACGCGCGATCAACCGTCCGGGTCCTCGCCAAGAGCCTGGTAGTCGTGGATCGCGCGGTTGATCTCTTCGGACACCTCGGCACGCGCAGCCTCGAGACAGCGCAGATAGACCTGTGCCTCATCGAAGTAGGCCGAAAACTCCTGCCCGATCTCCAAGCGATACTCGGCACGTGTGGCAGCATCGGTCACCGGTGCAGGTGGGACCGGCGGCAGGCAGTCCAAAGCCGTTGCATCCTGAGCGACGCCGCAGACAGGCATCGTGAACAGGGCGGCGGCGGCGAGGCAAGCGCGTCTGGAGCGGAGCAGGGGCATGCACGGTCCGGGGTTTCAAAACATGTGCATGAATTGCAAAACACCGCTATTGACGCAACAGGATTCTACCGATAGGTGAGCGCCATGTTGTGCGACGACATGTTTCTCATCAGCGCAACATGCACTATGTTCTGCCGAAAGCGTGTTGCTTCGGAAGGTGCCAACCCATGAGGAACTTGACCCCGGTGATCTTGCAGGCCGGACTTAAGGAGGCCCTGACCGAAGGCGGCATCGTCGAAGCCCTCTGTGTCGAGGACGCAAAGAAGGTTCTCAATGTCTGGCAAGGCACCTGGCGCATCCAGTTGCGCCTTGGCGACCAGACGGCCCTTCTGGTGATCTCGCGCGGGCTCGAACCACGGGAGTTCAAGACCGTCACCGGTCTGATCTCTTTCGCGGTCGAGTTGGGTCTGACCACGGTCCCCGTTCCTTTGAAGAAGGGCGAGAAGGCGACCTGGACCCATGACGCAGCGGTGGAGCCCATTCCCTGATCTGACCCTCGGCGCAGGGCTGGCGCTTTGGCTCATTGCCGCACAAGGTGCCCTGGCCGAGGTCATTGATCTGGGGACAGGGGCAGAGGACTTGCGGGTTCGGGCCAGCGTTCTCGATCTTGGCAAAAAGCTTCCCAAACGCGGCGATCCGAACAACGCCGAGTTCACAGATGATGCTAAGACCGATGCAGTTGATGATGGTCTCGTTGTGCTCGCGTCCTATGGCACAACCCCGAAGGGCAGGGGTCCGCGTGGCACAGCCGAAATCGAGGATCTCGTACTCGACGTCGGCGACGACTACCTCCGCCATCCTGCGCTGAATGCGGCGGGGCTCTCCGGGACGGAATGGCTCGCACTCTTTCGGGCCAACATCGCCGTGGAATCTGCCTTCAATCCAGATGCGCGGTCGTCTGTCGGTGCCATCGGCTTGGGTCAGCTGATGCCAGGAACCGCCGATCTCCTCGGGGTCGATCCCCATGATCCGGAAGACAATCTGCACGGCTCAGCCCGCTATCTCCTCGCCCAGCTTGAAGACTTCGGCGCTGCAGATCTTGCTCTGGCCGCCTACAATGCCGGACCCGAAGCGGTCCGCGACTATGGCGGCATTCCCCCTTATGCCGAGACCGAGGGCCATGTGGCCAAGGTTTTGCGGCTGACCAACGCAACCCTCAGTTCGGAGTAACCCCCATGTTCCGCAATCTTTTTGGCGTGCGATTGCCGCGCCTGGCTTTGCACACCCTTTTGCTGGCGCTGCCCTTCGCGGCAATCCTCGCGGAGCCCGCTCTCGCGCAGAACCTCGACCCCTTGGAGAACATGCTGCAGGTCGTGGTGGACGGGCTGACCGGCCCGATCGGACGGCTGATCGCCATCCTTGCTGTCGTGGCTGCCGGCTACATGATGTTCACCGGCCGCCTGAACTGGCCCCTCTTCCTTGCGATCTTCTTCGGTGTGGTCCTCGTCTTCTCGGCCGCGACCATCATCGACGGCTTTGCGGCCCCCTAAGGCGGGATCGGCGACAGGCCGGGTGGCATCGCCCACTCGGCTTGGCCGCTCCCTCGGATGTTCCCCATGCATGACGCGCCCCTGTTTCTCGGCCTCACCCGGCCGCCGAAGATCTTCGGCCTTCCCATCGGCTACTTCGTGAGCCTGATGCTGGGCTCGGTCATCCCCTTCGTTGGGGCGAACGACTGGCGGTTTCTGCTGATCGGCGTCATCGGATATCCGGTCTTGTGGTTCGTCGCGGATCGCAACCCGAACCTCTTCGAGACCGTTGCGGTGGTCTTTTCCCGCACCCCGCGCACACGGGGCAAGTCGGCCTTTGGCGGAGATCGCCATGTCAGCTGACCTCAAATCCCTCTTCCCGGCCACCCCGGCGCTTCGATCTGTCTTGCGGCCTGAGGATCTCGCAGCCGAGACCTTCGCCCGGCACTTGCCCTGGCTGTCCGCACCTGCGGACAATCTGATCCTGACCCGGCAGGGTGACCTGATCGCCTCTGCCGTGGTCGAGGGGCAGGACAGTTTCACGACGGAAGAAGGGGACCTCTCACTCGCGACCACTTCGCTTGCGCGGCTGATCGGCCAGTTGGGCGAAGGCTTCGGGTTCCATGTCTCCAAGCTAACCCTGCCGGACGCACCCCAGCTGAAGCCCTTCGATGGTGAGGGCATCGGGGCCGAATTCGCGGCAATGGTCGATGCCCGATGGCAGGGACATCTTCGCGCCCGCACCCTGAAGCGGCGAGTGCTGGTGGTCTCGCTCATCCTTCGCCCCACAGTACTAAAACGTGTCCCTTTGATCGGCGCACTCTTCAAGGCAGCCTTCACAGGCGACCTCGGCCAGAGGATCGAGCGCCTGAATGAAGCGATGGGTCTTTTGGCCGGGGCCTGCCAGGGTCTGGGCTTCCGGCGGCTGACCGTTTCCTCCGGGGAATGGCTGGGTCTCCTTGGCGTCCTTCTTGGGCAGCCGATGGCCAAGGTGCTTCCGATGCGCGGCCAATTTCTTGCCGAGGCTGTCGCGTCATCGCAGATGATCTTTGCTGGCAAACGGGTGGAAATCGAAACCAGCGAAGGGATGCGTTTCGGGACGATTTTCGGCGTGAAATCCTATCCGGCCCGCACCTGGGCGCGGATGCTCGACGCGCTGGAACTGCCCTACGACATCGTCATCACCAACAGCTTCACCCCCGCGCGCAACAACGAAATCGAAGAGCGCATCAAGCGCACGGCACGCCAGATGCGTGCCTCTGAGGATGCCGCTGAAACCCTGCGTCAGGAACTGTATGAGGCCGCCGACAATGTCGCCTCGGGCCGACAAGTCTTCGGCAAACATCACCTGACGGTCATGGTCACGGCCGAGACCCCGGAACAGCTGGAGGAAGCCGCCTCCGAAGTCTGGCGCGCCGGACAGGATTGCGGGGCGACCCTCGTTCGTGAGAGTTTCGCCGCCCGCGCGGCCTGGTTCGCCCAGGCCCCGGGCAACTGGGCCTACCGCCCGCGCACCGCACTTCTGTCAGCCCAGAACTTCGCCCACCTCGCAGCGCTGCACCGGGTGACGGAAGGTCGCTCCAAGGCACAGTCGCCCTGGGGCGAGACGATCACGGCGCTGCCGACGGTGACCTCGAGCCTCTACCGCTTCAATTTCCACGATAAGGGCGAGCGCGGTGCCGAGCCGAGCGCCGGCCACACGCTGGTCTTGGGCCGCACCGGATCGGGCAAGACCCTTGGCACGGCCTTTCTGATGGCGCAGGCGCGGCGAGTGCATGCCCGCATCCTCGTCATCGACAAGGACCGGGGCCTCGAGATGGCCGTGCGCGCCTTGGGTGGCAGCTATTCTGCGATCCGGATCGGCGAGGCGACAGGCTTCAATCCGTTTCAGACCGAGGTCGACGAGCGCGGGGCGGCCTGGCTCACCGACTGGCTTGGTGACATCCTTGCAGGGTCGCGCCCCTTCGAGACCGCTCAAACCGTCAGCCTGAACGCCGCCGTCCGTCAGATCGTTTCGGCCGATCCGCGGCTGAGGACTTTCGACGGCCTCGCAACCCTCGTCGCCTCGACAGACGACGAGGGCGATCTGGTGGGAAGGGTCCGGGAATGGGGGCAGGGGGGTCGGCATGGCTGGCTCTTCGGGCCCGGGGCCACATCCCAGATCAGCCTGTCCGAAGATGTGGTCGGCATCGACATGTCGGAGATCCTCGATCTCGGGACCGAGCGCTCAGCGCTTCTGGCCTACCTCTTCCGGCGCATCGAACGGGTGATCGAGGATCGCCGTCCGACCCTCATCGTCATCGATGAAGCCTGGAAGATGCTCGACGATCCGATCTTCGAGAAGCGCCTGCACGATTGGCTCGTCACGATGCGGAAGAAGAATGCCGTGGTGATGATGCTGACCCAGACTCCGACCCATCTGACACGGGTCAAGGTCGGACAAATCATCGCGGAAAGCGTAGTGACCCAGCTTCTCTACCCGAACCCGCGCGCAAACCCCGAGGATTACCGGATCCTGCGGCTGAACGAGAAAGAGGCCGAGTTCCTCTGCACGCCCACGGGCGGCCTGCGCCTCGCCCTCCTGCGCTCGGCCGGAGACTCGGTCTTCGTGAACATGGATCTCGCGGCCCTCGGACCCGCGCTCGCCGTGCTTGGCGGCGGCCGATCCGGTGAAGACCGCGCGCCCTATAGCTGGCGCGACAACCCCGACTTCTGGAAGGACATGACGTGACCAGACGCAACCGCTTGATCCCCGCTTCCCTTGTCGGGCTCACCCTCCTCTCCGCCTGCGCCGGTGTCGAGACGGGGGCCGTCTCCCCCTGCCACGGTCAGTTCCGGGCCGAGGGCAAATACTTCGCAGCGCACGAGCAAAGTGACGGCACGACGGTCGTCGTCTCGACGATGAACGCACCCGACACGACTTGCGCGAACTGAGACACCGCATGAGTCGCGCACCGCTCCTTCTCGGGCTTCTTCTCGGCACTGCGGTGCCTATGGGCCTCCTGGCCCAGGGCGTGCCGATCATCGATGGCTCGCGCTTGTCGAACTTCATCTCGCGTCTTGTCGAACAGGCTGAGGATGCGGTGAAGCAGGGGGAGAAACTCGCCACGCGCACGGAACTCAGCGAGATCGAAGACGACCAGCTGGCCGCCTATGAGCGTTTCCTCGCGGATACGACCGGCGTGACCGACCTCAGCGGCTTCGAGATGGGGACGGGAACCTTCCCTCCTGCCGACGAGGTATATCCCCTTGAGGAGACAAGCCCGGAAAGCCAGCGGCTCTTCGGGGAAGGCGAGACGGTTGAGGCGATGATCATCGCGACGGCGGCGCGCTATGAGACGCATCCCGGCGTCGTGAAGGTTGGGCTCACTCCGACGACCTGGCGCATTCTTTTCCAGTCGCTGGTGAAGCAGGAAAGCGGGTTTTCCAACGCGGCGATCAGCCCGGTCGGGGCCATGGGATTCTGCCAGTTGATGCCGGGCACTGCCGCCGATCTCGGCGTTGATCCGACCGACCCGCTGCAGAACCTCGATGGTGGCGCCCGCTATCTCGCGACCCAGCTCAACAGCTTCGGCCGGATCGACTTCGCGCTTGCGGCCTACAACGCAGGGCCCGGCAACGTCCAGAAATACGGTGGCATCCCTCCTTTCGAGGAAACCCAGAACTACGTCCGCCGGATCTCGGGCTACTATGACGCCTATCTTTCGGTGATCACCGGCGCGGACGTGACGGGCACGTTGGCGGGGGTGGAGGGTGCGAGTGCCGAATGGGGCAACATGTCCTCAGCCTTCATCGGCTATTCCGGCCAGCAGTCGGGGCAGATCGAGGCGGCCATGGCGCGGATCAAGGGGTTCCTTGAAGAGGCCAAGCCCCAGACCCCGAAAGAAGCGGTCGATCAGAACACCTACATGCTCGCCGAACGCGCGCGCCTTACGGCCCTGACGCTGCGGCTGCGCGCGGGTGCCGTCAAAGTCGAGGCGGCCCGTGGGCTCTCGGACGCCGCGCAATCCCTGCAATACACCACCTTCTGGGAGTACACTCCGTGAGACCTGCCGTCCTTCGAACGAGGGCGCGCCTCGCGCTCGCCGTCTGTGCATCGATCCTGGCATCACCTCTTCTGGCCCAAGGCGTGCCCGTCATCGACGGCACCAACCTTGCCAAGAACATCGAGCAGCTGCAGGCGGCACTTCGCGATGCCGAAAACCAGATCGCGCAGATCGAAGAATTGAAGAAGCAGGTCGAGACCGGTCTCGAGCAGCTGACCAACCTCGAAGGCATCCTCGGATCAATCTCGGGCCTGAACGAGATCGCAAGCCTCTACAATTCGGTGGAGGACCTGCGCTCGCGCGCGGCCAAAATCACTGACCTTTCCGGCTTCCAGGATGCGCTCACCATCGGGGATTTCGACGGGCTTTTTGAAAGCCTTCTCGATGGCGATGTGACCATGGGCGACAAGATGGCCGCCGAGTATATGCGCGACACGCTGGAAAGGGCCGGCCTGACCTCGGAAACCCTGGCCGGGTTGTCGTCATCGGAGAACCCGCAGGACAAGCTCATCGCGACGACCGCTGCTACGAGCGCCACGGCCATGGGCGTGGCGCAGCTTTCCTACGAGGAAGCTGCCCAAAGCCTCGCGCGGATCGACGGGCTCGTTGACGAGATCGCGAACCAGGAAACTCTCAAGGAAAGCATAGATCTCAACACCCGTATGGCCGCCGAGACCAACTACATGCTCGGCCAGATGTGGCGCCTGAACGCGGCTGCCGGGCTCGCTGCCGGGCAGACGGGTGTGAACTGGGCCGCAGAACAGGCCAAGGAAAAGAGCTTCTTCGACTATTCGGGGGCCGAATGATGCGGCGGGCGTCTCACCAGATCGCGGCGGTTGCTGTCCTCGTCTGCCTTGCCAACTTCGCCGCAGCGGAGGACCTCGCCTCATTGAGCGATGTCCAGCTGGCCGAAAGAACCCGGGAAGCGGTGGTGGCGCAGGATGCAGACGCCGCTCTGGACCTCCTGACCGAAATGCAGCGGCGCGGGACCGGGATCTTTGCCCCCGCAGACAGGCCTGCCTGCGAAGAGGTGATCGATCTGCCCGATGGGATCACCGATTGGAAGTTCCGCGCAGTGGCTCGGCAAGCCTATTTCCGCGTGGCCATGTCGCGGCGGCTTGAAGAAGGCTCCTGCGCTTGCCTCTTCGAGGGCTTCACCTTCGACGCCTTCGTCGCGGCCGAGTTGGGAAAGTCAGCATCGGAACTGACCGATGCTGACCGTCCAACGCTGGAAAGCATACGAGATCAAGATCGGCGCGCGACCGAAGCGCGATTTCGAGACCTCGAACAAAGCTGCCGGGCCAAGTGATCCATGGCAATCATTGCCGACATCCTGACCCAGGTCGATGCCGCCGCAACAGCGGTTGGCGCTACGGCATTTGATGCCGTGGCCGCCGAGATCGTGCCGGTCTTCCGGGTCGGGTCTGTTCTGGTGGTGGCGCTGGTCGGGATCAACCTGATGGCACAAGCCGTGCCAATGACACTTCGCAACGGGCTCGGTCTGATGGTGCGGATCGCAGTCGCGTCGGCCTTCTTGTCGTCCTGGACGAACTTCAATTCGGTCTACGGTGTCCTGACCAATGCCCCGAGTGAGATCGGGGCTGTCGTGATGAACGCGTTTGGAGATGGATCGGGCAATCTCTACGAGGGTTTGGATGCCCTCTACCTTCAAGCCCTCGATGTAGGTCAGGCGATCAGCCAGAATGGCAGCTACATCACTGGTGCCCTTGCGGGCCTCCTGATGTTCTTGGTCGCGGCCCTGATGGCGACGGTGTCGATCATCGTGATCTCGGCCGCGAAGATCATGATCGGCGTTCTCGTCATCTTCGCACCCGTCGCAATCGGCTGCACACTTTTCAAGGTCACCGCCCCGCTCTTTGACCGGTGGGTGAACCTTGCCCTCGGCTTTGCTCTTTATCCGATGCTGACGTCCGGCATGGCGGCCTTCACGATCTACATCGCGGAGGACCTCACCCCGGCCTCGCTCGCCTCGGTCGAAACCATCGGCGATGTCCTGAGCTTCGTGGTCGTCATGATGCTCGGAACTGGCCTCATGGCCATGGTGCCGACGATCGCGCAGTCGCTCGCGTCGACCGCGACCGGTCTTGGCAGCGTCGCAGCCTCGACCTTCCGTACCGCCGACAGCGTCAAGGGTTACGGACGCACCGGCATCGCGTCCGGGATCGGCGCAGGGCGGGGAGCGGCTGGATTGGATGCCGGCGGCCGCCGACCATCGGATGCACGTCTGAACGGCAATACCGCCGGACAGATCGGCAGGTCCGCCGTGCAGACGGCGATGCGGCTCGCCAGCCGGACATCGGACAAAAGCTGATGCCCCAGAATTCGAGAAGTGGAGGACCGCCCATGGAGGCGCATGGATTTGATGTCGATCTCGTGCTGGAGCCCCGCCTCTCGGCCCGGCGCGCCTGGATTGTCGCGAGTGCCGCGGGCGGGCTGAGCCTGATCCTTGCAACCGCACTGGTCCTCGTCCTGCCTTTGCGGGAAACCCAGGTCTTCACCGTCCTCGTCGATCGGCAGACGGGTGACGCCGAAAACATCCTGCAGGTCGCCCCGACCGGGATCGAGGACCAGGAAGCGCTGAAGCAAAGCCTCCTCGTGGCTTACGTCTCAGATCGCGAAGGCTATTTCCTCGCGGGCATTCAAGCCCGGCTCGAGAGCGTCCAGCGCCGCTCCACAGGGGGCGCGGAGGAAAGTCTGCGACTTCTCTGGTCGAAGGGCAGCGGCAATTCTGCCTATCCGCCCGAGGTCTATGGGCCCGGTGCGGAAGTCACGGTGACCGTGCGCCGGATCACGTTCCTTTCGCCGAACGTCGCCCAGATCCGTTTCCTGAAAACCCTGCGCAAGACGAAGCAGGAGCCGGTGACCCAGCCCTTCGTCGCGACGGTCGAGTTCGCCTTCGAGCCGAAGACCGAGCGCTCCCTCGCCCATGTCTGGGAAAACCCGCTCGGCTTCCCCGAAGACCTCGGCATCTGCACGCTCAGCGGACGCGGCCAAGCCCGACAGCTTCCCAACAGCAACTTGCCTGCTATCCGCTCCGCTGCCCCGTGTAGTCGGCAACGCCTTTCCCTTCCGCGCTCGATCAATCGGCCCAAAGTGCCGATCCTCGTAGTACCGGATGTGCCGCGCCCGGATCGGATACTGCCCCTCTGGCAGAACCAGAACTTCGTCCAGCGGAAACCGCAGCACCTCGTTCGCCGAAATCAACGGCCGCTCTTCCGACCGCCTGCTGACATTCGCGCTGTCTTCCAGCGCTCGCACCCGTGACTGGCTCTCAGTCACGGCTGTGATCGTGGAGCGCCCCAAGGCATTCGACAGAACCTCGGCCGTCCGGTCATCCTGCGGCGTCATGTAGATCTGCACGCCTGCGCCACCCTGCAGGGAGCGACGCCCGGTTTCGCCATAGATGTCATCGAGACCGGGGATGGTCTGGGAGATGATGAAGAACCGGCCGCCGAAGCTGCGGATGGTCTTGATGGACGAGAGGACGAGGGGCTGGCGTCCGAGTTGGTCAAACTCGTCCATCAGGAACGTGACAGCATGGTGTTCGTCCGGTCCCGGCTCGCGGCGCTGGAGGGAGGCGATGGCATCCGCGAAGAGAAGCCGGACGAGGGGGGCGAGAGTTTTCAGGTGCTCGGGCTGGACGACGATGTAGAGACTTTGGGGATCGCGCCGGAAGGTTGAGAAGTCGAAGTCGCTGGCTGAGGTCACTCTGTCAACCGCGGGGTCGTTCCAAAGTTCGAGACCGGATCCCTGGATGACGGACACATAGGCCCCGAGGGTTTTTTCCGGGACGTCGGCCATTTCGAGGAACGTGCGGGAAACGATTGGAATGTTCGTGGTCTCGGCGATTGCCGTGTAGCTCTTCTTCTTGTCTCCGCCTCCGGCCATGATCTCACCGGCAAAGCCCAAGGTCGGGCGGCGCTGTTCGATGGCGTAGAGGCATGAGGCGATGAAGAGCCGCTTGCCTGCATTGAAGAAGCTCTGAGCGCTTTCGCCTTCCGGGATGAGAAAGAGGTCGGCCATCGAGTTCAGCGCGGTGTACTGACGCTCGGCGGAGGGCAGGGCGGCGATACGGGCAAGCGGGTTGAAGCGGTGCGAACCACGGTCCTCATCGAAGGGCGAGAAGTACCAGATGCCGTTCTTCAGCCCGTGCTTGCGATGAATCGAGGTCTTCGCGAAGTTCTCGCCCTTGACGTCGAGGATGATCGCGGAGCCCGAAAAGTGCAGAAGGTTCGGGATGACGAAGCCGACGCCCTTCCCGCGGCCCGTGGGAGCGATCATCATCGCATGCGGGAAGCGGTCGGGCGGCGCCATCACAAACGGTGCGTCGGATTTCGGGAAGCCGAGCTTGCCGAAGATGAAACCGTTCTGATCGAGGGTTCCGACCATGTGGTTGCGCTTCAACTCGCGGCGCGACTGGAAATGTGCGTCGTCATACTGGTTGAGGCGGCCGCGATGTACCCCGGCTAATCCGACGAGAGTCAGGGCGACTGTGACGGCGCCGGTGATGATCAGTGCGCCCTGCAGGACCGAAGGCCGCGCAGCGAGATCTGCCCAGGCGTATCGAAGGAACCAAGGGCCTATGGGGCTCAGGGTGTCGAGGCTCTCCCGGAAGGCCGTGATCACATAGATCGTGGCAAGCATGCCGCCGATATAAAGACCGGTCAGCAGACCAAGAAGCAGCGCCAGCGGATACCGCCAGGCGGTGTCGAGATTCGAAAGCATAGGTCTGTCCTCAGAGTTCGTGCCCGGTGTCGCGTTCGACGGCGCGGTCGCGCTGCCCCAGCTCGGCGGCGCGATTCTGTGCACGTGCCAGGTCTGCCCAGGGTCCAACCTCGCTCGTCGCGCCAAGGTCGCCCTCATTTTTCAGTTCATGCGCAACGGCCGCCCTGAGTGCCGGATCTCGGACCTGCTCGTTGAGCGGGGCGAGATCGCCGGACCGGACGCGGTCGAGATCTTCGGGTTTCAGGGTGTCGTGCAGGCGGTCGACGATGGCTTCCAGCGCGGGCACATCAGAGAGTTTCATATGGCGATCGACGGTGAGCAACTGGTCGCGCGCAATGGCCTCCGTCAACTCCGGCGCAAAGTTGAAAGCGGCGACTTCTGCCCGAACCTCCTGGCCGAGGGCGCGCTCCGTTTCCATCCAGAACACCTTTTGCATCGTGTTCGGCTGCTCCGTGATCCAGCTCGCCCGCTGGCCTTCGCTACGCTCGGCCAAACTGAAGCGGGCGACCATTTCCTCGACGGACGTGCCTGCTATGCGAAGCTCGTCTTCCCGGATCGAGAACAGCGCCGTCAGCCGTTCGCCGATCTCGTCGCGAACATGTGCAAGGGTTGCGCGCAGGCCCTCATCGAGGGAAACCCCCTCGGTCTGGCCATGCTCCAGTCGTGCAAGCGAGGCGAGGGTCGGGTTGTGGTAGGGATCGATGTTCTGGTCGGCAATTTGGGCATGCTCTGCCAGGAGGATGCTGTCTGGCGCGAGTTTCATCGAGGCGCGCGCCTGTTCGGCAAAGCTCCGTTCAAGATCGACCCGCTCAGCTGAAGGTTCCATGGCGCGAATTGCCTCCCAAGCCTCAGTGGCCGAAGCGATCATCTCGTTGCGCGCAGCCTCAACCCGCGCGGCGGGATCGCCTTCGGCATGAAGCGAGTGGTCGGGCATGAAAGGAACTCCTTGTCTGAGTGCGGCGGCGGACGCGCCAAGCGCCCGGGCCAGCCGGGAAAGGTAGGAAGCGGCACTCGCCTCGGTGCCGGTTGCGGCGGCAAGGTCGGCGAGGTCGCCAAGGGTCTCGTATTCGCGGGCGAAGCCCTGCAATGTGGCAAGCCGTCGGCTCCGCTCCCCGTCGGACAGCGGCGGCGGGGGAGGGGGCGTGGACTTCCCACCGTCTCGCGATGCGCGTAGCTCGGACTGGCGCGGCGGGTTCTCGATGATGCCGCGGGAAAGGCGCGAAGAGGCGAGGATGTTCAGCCCATGCGACTGACTGATTTCGGCGTGAAGCTCTCGCATCACATCGAAGTTCAGTGCGGCATGCCGACAGATCGATAGGAACCGGCCTTCCTCGATGCCATGCTTGTCGACCACGAAATGTGCGTGCAAGTGGTCGGTGTCCTTGTGAAGGGCCGCGACGTAGCGCCAGACATCCCCACATTCACCGGACCCGAACACCGCTTGCCCCCATTCCCGGGCGATCACCTCGGCGCGCTCGGCGTCCACCCCACGCGGGAAGCTCAGGACGATGTGATCGGCATGTCCCCGTCGCGGCGCGCCTGTCCAGGTCGAAGACCAGAGATCTGCTGTCCGCTCCGTTCGGGCAGGGTCAAAGTCGCGTTCATAGCCCGCCAGATTGCACCAGGTGCTTTGCACCCCCTCTTCCCGGGCCACATAGTTGAGAAGGCGCTTCAGCTCCTGCGGGGTGCGAGCACTCCCACCAGCGATGCGTTTG
This sequence comes from Pseudotabrizicola algicola, assembly GCF_010915705.1. Taxonomy (GTDB): domain Bacteria; phylum Pseudomonadota; class Alphaproteobacteria; order Rhodobacterales; family Rhodobacteraceae; genus Pseudotabrizicola; species Pseudotabrizicola algicola. The sequence goes on along the minus strand of NZ_JAAIKE010000011.1, from coordinate 26,597 downwards.
ACGACCGACTGCCAGCCGCGTGGTCCACCAGCGTTTCGCAGAAGCGCCCGGGTCTGACGTTCTTTGCGCGTGCCGAGACGGGACGCGGCACCCTCGCCGCTTCCTCGCCCACGACGCAGGTCGTCGAGAACATGACCGAGAACCAGATCCTCGACGGAAGGAGACCGGTTCATTTCGATGCCTCGGCAGAGGGATCAGTCGCTACAACGAAAGGAGAGGTTTGATCACCAAGTCCCTGCTTGGCCCGAAGCGCCGAGAGAAGGTGGACGACTTCTTCAACAAGGTCATCGACCCGCGCTCCAACCTTGCGCACCAGGGCAGCATCACGGGCATTCCAGGTCAGACGCCCGACCGCCCCCAGTCGGGCAATCTGGTTGAGGTTGTTGCCGACGGCCGACAGCTCCCGCCTGGCCGAAGCGATGGCATCCAGCTCGTCTGCCTGGATCGCCAGACGATCGCTTGCCTGTCTGACCAGATGCCTGACTGCCTCGGAAACCGTCAGACCGCTTGCCTCGGCAACCGCCTGAAAGGCTGCATGCTCGTCTTCCGTGATGCGGATGTTCAGCTTCACCGAAAGCCGCCGCACCTCCTTCCGGTCAAGGCTGCCCTTGATCCGTGACAGCGCCTGGCGGGAACGGCCCATCGACCTCGCCACGGCCGCGACGCTCTCGCCAGCGAGGAGCCGCGCCGTGATGGCTGCAGTCTCAGTAGAGGTCAGGCGTGAGCGTGGCATTGTATCATTACATGTGTTTTGCCATCATAGCGCATCATGTACCACACACCACCGTTCCTGCCAACCGTCCTCACCGGCCGGTTTCCGCTCCTCCGAAGAGGAGCCCGCGTGCGGAAAGCGGACAGCCGGTGAGGACTCAATATGGCGTCAGGGGTCGGCGGCTTGCCCGCCGACTGCGTCCCTGCGCCCCGGCCGTCAGGCCTCCGTGCAACGCGAGACCAAAGTGGTCGAGCGCCTTGAAACCTTGGGCTTTGCAGAAGTGTGCGGTCCCTCCATGAGGGCTGTTGGGACGGGCACGACAGTCTGAAGGAAGGGCTGCCCGGGAAGAGAAGGGGGGCCGGGGAAGGGGCCTCAAGATGCTTCAAGGCCTGCCCATTGCGGAAGATGGCCGACGATGAATGGCTTTGGGCATGAAGCCACAGGCTGGATCGGCGTAGCGTCAACCCGTCACTAGGCGAACGGGCAAGCAGGCCGACAGGCAAGCAGGCAGATTGTCCGGCATGCATCCGGTTGGCGGGTCATATTCGGGATCGTCCCTAGACGGAGGCCTGATGTCACCCTGCCTTCGGATCAGCCGTGCGGACAGGTTCCAACGCAGGCATGCGGCCTGTCACCTATGCAGGCATGCAGACATGCAAACCGTCATACGGGCCGGAAGGCAGATAGCCTCGATTGCGGCTAGGCCGAAGGAGTGCTCGGACGCCGCGCCGCAGCATCACGGCTGCGGGAACCCTTAGGAAACATGAAGGCTTCGGCGGTGTGTTACAACTTCCAGCACATGTCATTTGACGTTTCTGCAACCTTATGCCTAAACGGCGCACCGCACGTCGGTCGGATTAGTGACGCCTTTACAACGGCTTCGCTTGATCTTGGCTTGCCAGCGGTGCATCGCCTTCCGCAGCGTCATGAAAGAGCGCCGGGCGTCGGTGCAAGGGTATCGAGTACCGTTTGTGGAGGCGTCATTTCATGCAAGTCATTACCATCGTGCAGACCAAGGGCGGCTCGGGCAAGACCACGACCGCCATGCTTCTCGCATCTGCAGCACTGAACCTCGGGCGCAGCGTCACCCTGATCGACGGTGATGTGAACGCTCAACTCGGCCGTTGGCGCGACAGTTTCGAACTGGCCACGTGGGAGAGTGCGCAAAAGCCCGACTGGCCGGAGAGCCTGGCGATCCTCTCGCCACCGGAAAGTGTTGAAGGGCTTCTGTCGCTCCTCGAGGCCGAGGAAGCGCGCGGCGTCGATCTCGTCGTGATCGACACCCGGCCTGGCACCCACACCGACACCGAGGACTTCTGCCTGATCTCCGATCTGGTGCTGATCCCAGCCCGCCCCGTCTACGCCGAATGGGACATGACCCATCGCGCCGTCCTCTGGATGGACGACCTCCGCGCCTCGATTGCCGAGGGCGAGCGGTTCCCGGCGGTTCGGGTCCTCGTCATGGACGCGGGGCCGAAGATCATCGACGCCGCAACCCGGGAAGGGGGAATGGCTCAACTGCCAAAGCGCGACCAGGACGTGCTGCAAGAGATCCTGCGTCTCGACCATCTCGACGTGATCGTTCCGCATTCGAGGATCCTCGAACAACTCGGCTATCACGGCCCCCTTGGACCGGCGGCCCGCGCCAACGCCAAAGCACCCGGCGGTCGGCTGGTGGCGGATGCCATCACACGCCAGCTTGAAGTTGCGGAACTTGTCCTGACCGGGATCGACGAGGTGATCCCTGCATGAGCCGTTTCCGCCTTCCTGCACGTGTCGCACCCTCCCCGGCGGCGGAAGAACCGGGCCTGCAGAACTCCGCCGCACAGTTGCGGTCATCGCGCGAGGTGCAGTCGCGCATTCTTGCCGAACGGCGGGCGCCGGAGCAGGGAGGAAATGTCGAGGGCGTCAAGGCCCAGCTTCCCGACATGACGACGGAGCACTTGGCCGACCCGGAGTTTGCCGGGAAGAGGGAAGGGGAGAGTCGTCAGTCGCAGTCCCCCGCTTCGCCGCCCGAATGTGCTGCCAGTGGGTTGGCGAAGCCCCGGAAAGAGAAGCTGGTTGTCCTCTTTCGGCTGCCGTTGGCAGCCGAGAAGCAGCTTGAGCAGATCCCGGGCGCGGGCGACGTGACCCCAGCCTACATGTTGCGCGCCTTTGCCAAGGAAGCGCGGGCCGAACTGCGGCGGCTCTTGGCGGAAGATGATCTTGCGCCGCATGTCGACGAGGCGAAGCGCATCTTCACCATGGCAGCATCGGACATGGCGGTCGGCGAGCCGATGACCGTCTACGCCCAAGGCTCCGCGATCCGGGCTATGCATGCGGCACTTGATGACCCATGGCTGATCGAGCCCCGGGCGACGATCGTTGGTGCCTTCCTCGCCGCAATCGCGTCACAGCTCATCGAGGCGCGACGCGTCAGGTAGACCTCACCCATGCAACAAAAATCGATGAGCTGCCTGCGGTTACTCGCAGGCAAGATCGGGCAGCGGCGCTGTCTCGAAGGTCAGGCTGTCAGCGCTGGTGACCATTGCGAACTCGCCGCCCGTGCGGAAGGTTGCCACCATTTTCGACCAGTCCGCTGCGTCAACCGATGCCTGTGCGGCGATGCCGTTCTTGACCGACAGACGGGCCTGTTCGCCCGACTTCGCGAGAACGACGACCATGTCAGGAGCGGCGTCTTTGTCGAAGCGAACCACGAGCGCGCCGTTGGGCGTTGGCCCGAAGACGCGATCCGGATCGCAGACAAGCCGCACCTCACCCGCCTCGCTGGTGAGCGCGTAGGTCGGCAGGCCACGCTCGACACCGACCGTCCAGCCGTCAAGCGCGTGGACGGGAACAGACATCGCCGCAAACGCGGAAACAGCCAGAACGGGGGACAGAACATGCATCGACAGGAAAGCCTTTCGTGGTTCGCGTGGCGACAGCAAAGCACCACTTCTGATGTCGTTAGATATGTTCTGACGGCGCCCCTGTCCATGACCACTAGCCGTCAGCGGATGACAGGAGGCCGGTATGGAAGAGGTCGCTAGAAGCAGCTCCAAAAGCCCGACCATCGATCGTCGCCTGTGGCGGATCGACCGCGGAGACCGGGAACTCGTCGCAGAACGGCATCGCACCGTGAATGGCCGTTTCAGGACCGTGTGGCTGGTCCCGGAAGAAACCCTGCGTGGCGTCCTCTGGGTCGAGGTTGTCGAGGAAACACCGGGCGATCCGTCACGATGACCCGTCAGCTTTATGAATCGGAGCGCATGGATCGATTCATAAATGCAATTGGACTTGGAGAGTAACAAGGCGGAGTCTGTGCAGGGGAGGACCGCCTTGGCTCTGGCACATCTGCACCGCATCGACCCTCAGGCCAACATGGCGCGGTTCTACTGCATCGATGTCGCGGCGACGCTGTTCGGAGACGTCAGCGTCTTGCGAACCTGGGGCCGGATCGGAACGCACGGGCGGACGAGTTTCGAGACCTGCACCACCGTGGAAGATGCTGAGATATCCGCGACTCTGACGCTCCGTGAGAAGATGCGGCGGGGCTACTTGCCTGCCGGCCAAATGCTGCCGCCAGACCTTGCGGTGTGAGATCTGTCAGACCTTGCGCTGAAGCCTGCCTTCCAGCTCGGCTCCTGCCTCGATGGCGATCTGCTCATGGGTGACATCTGCCTGCACGACTGCACTCGACGCGAGCTGAACGTTTCGCGCCGAGATCATTCCAGAAACCGCCCCAAGCACGACGAGGTCGTGGGCGACGACGGAACCTTCAACACGACCTGAACCAGCCACGGTGATCTCCGGCGCCCGCAGTGAGCCAACGACATTGCCTTGGACCTCGATCGGTCCACTGGAGGTGGCATCGCCTTCGACGACAAGGTCCTGCGCGAAGACGCTGCGACGAGCGTTCGAACTTGCCGGGTCCGGCCAACGGTCCAAATCGCCATGTGGAGTCTTCATCTTGGTGCTGCCTCAGCTCAACTTCGTACCGCACGACTGGACCAGAAGCGAAACGAAAGGGCAACGCGCGGCGCTGTGATCGGCGAAGAAGTGCAATAGCCGTCGGCGCTGCACAACACGTCCGACCAGGGTTGTTGCCGGTCGTCCCTCGTGAGCTATAGATTTTGTGTCTATCGTTCATCCGAGACCTTCGGACCGTTGGTTGTGTGGTCCACTGTTGGAACGATGACAATGAACGGCTAGGGTCTTCCTGTGAACTTCCGGCCGGGGTCGTGATGATGAAACACGAAGAGCGTGATAGCCCGACCGGTACCGCCTTCAACTTCAGGCATGAGCATGTCGAAGGCGAGATGCAGCGGCGCCTCGCTCTTCCCTTTGATGCCTGGGAACCCATCGGCAGGGGAGAGTCCCTAACAAGAAGAGCTCGAGCTCATCTTGCCCGCGTTGCCGGATTCGGCAACGGAGACATGGCCTGATACGTTCGAGTCGAACCCACTGGCCGACCGCGACCTTGTCGTCACAGCTGTCCAGATCCTATGCGTGACCGTTGGTCCGACTGCTAATGGGTGTAATTGGGTTCCGAATTGGGTTGCAGAAAATGGGTGTTATTGGGTATGAGATTGGATATGATCCAGACCCATACGCTCCGCATCACTCCGACCTTTCTCTCGATCATCGCCGAGATCGACGAGTTCAAAGGCGCATGGCGCGCACTCGGAAGTCTCGCCCCCGAGCGTCTGTCCGCCTTACGCCGTGTCGCCACCATCGAGAGCATCGGCTCTTCGACACGCATCGAGGGAAGCCGGCTCTCCGATCAGGAGGTTCAGCGTCTGCTCTCCAATCTCGACATCCAGACCTTCTCGACCCGGGACGAAGAGGAGGTCGCTGGCTACGCTCAGGTCATGGACACAGTCTTCGCTTCGTGGCGCGACATCGATGTGACCGAGAACCATATCCGCCAGTTGCACCGGGACCTCCTGCGGTACAGCAGCAAAGACCAGCGACACAGGGGGGCCTGGAAGACCGCGCCAAACTCGATCGCAGCTTTCGACGAGGCAGGGCAGCAGCTTGGCGTGGTGTTTGAGACCGCCAGCCCCTTTGACACGCCGGGCCGCATTGCTGAACTGATCGACTGGTACAACGCCGCCACCCAGGACCATGATCTGCATCCGCTGCTACTGATCGGAATCTTCGTCGTGGTCTTTCTCGAAATCCATCCGTTCCAGGACGGCAACGGGCGTCTCAGCCGGATCCTGACCACCTTGCTGCTTTTGCGCTCAGGCTATGCCTATGTCCCATACTCATCCCTCGAAAGCGTGATCGAGCAAAGCAAAGAGGCCTATTACCTGGCACTGCGGCAGACCCAGGGGACGATCAGGTCCGACACTCCGGACTGGGGACCCTGGCTCGGCTTCTTCTTGTCCGCACTGCAGCGCCAAATGCTTCGATTGCGCTCGAAAGTTGAGCGTGAGCGGCTGCTGATGGGCAGCCTTCCGGAAGTTTCTGCGAAACTTCTCGACCTCGTGCGCGATCATGGTCGCCTAACAATCGGCGACGCCGAGCGCCTGACCGGCCAGAATCGCAACACGCTGAAGCAGCACTTCCGCACACTTGTCGCGGATGGCCACCTCAGCCTGAACGGTGCCGGGAGGGGGGCCTGGTACTCACTCCGATAATTTTGATTATGTAATATAAAAGACGCGCCGGGCGTGAAAGATGACGTCTACGTCCTCGACCGAGTGGACACCTTGCAACTGAATACGTTGCCCTTCAGTGGGGTACGAGATCTGCTCAGTCCCGACACTCTTGCCAATTGCTCAGTCCTGGACAGGCGAGCGCCTGATGGACATAGTCCATGCAACGTTAGTGGACTCTTCTAGAAAAAGGATTGCGTCAAACGAAGCTAGTTGCGCCCCGCGTTCGCTTACATAGGTCCGCTTGGAGAACCGCTTGTATCCAGTGCTTGGCCTTTGAATAAGACCATGCCATCTACCGTCACGCTCGAAGATGGTGACGTGAAAACCACGTTCACTGATAACCAAATTGCCCTGTCGCGACCGGCGCCATGCCTTGCGGTCAGGCCAACCAGCACGCCGCCGGGCCGCATTCTTCATCAACGCTTCGCGCCGCCGAGCGCGTTCGACATCCTGTTCCATATGGCCGGCGCATATGCAGCCGCAGTGCAGAATTTCGGGAAAGTCCGGGTGCTGCATGGCATGGACATATCGAATGTCCTGCCGCTCGCACATCTCGCAAACGGCCGCAGGGGCGCCAAGGTCTTCGACACCGACACAGGTCCAGCCTTTGTGGGGAACGCCATGCATTGACCATTTGCCAAAGCCGCCGACGCCAGGAGCCTCGTCAAGTTCGGTCATCGACGAAAGCGTGGCGTCCAGCGCGCCTCCATGCCTTCGTCGGACTCTTCAAATTCGTCGGCATCCTCGTAGGTGTCGTCGACGATCTGCGCACAGGAAAGAACGGTCAACACGCGGTCGTAGCGGCCGAGATCGACGACTTGTTCGACCGTGCGCACGGTGCGATCCCCACCGAACCAGTCGAGAATATCGGTCTCGATTTCTTCGCGGCGGCCTTGCCGTTCGGCGGCTGGCCGTGCGGCGACCGATGCGGTGAGCGTGCCCGTCGGCAGAGCTGCGCCCTTGCGGAGCCAGTTCTGGCCCTTCAGCTGCTTCAAGGCCTCGGATTTGAAGCAGTAGTCAACCCGGCCCTGACGGCTGACGACGATGGCGGCGGCATCGTCGGTCTCGTTAATGTACCGGATGGCAGATGCCGTGAGCGAGGCTTTTGCCTCGCTGCGGATTGCCTCCACACTCGGCAACCCTTCTCGCGCCCGTCTCAAGATCGGGCGAATTAGCGAGGTCGGCATCAGAAGGCCTGCCGAAAAATAGTCTGCCTCCCGTTCGTAGGGTTCCTCCGAGACGAACCCGGCCCTTGAACGATGCACTCCGCGGTCGAAGGGGATATGGTCGAGATGCCCATCGACAAAATAGTGCCCGAATTCATGGCCGATGCTGAACCGCTCGAAGCCCTCGTTGTCGGTGTGGGTGGCGTACATGATGCCGAACTGATCGCCGTAGCGCATCAGCATGCCCGAGACACCCTCGGCCCTGCGGTCCATTTCACGCAGATGGATGCCGACAGCCTGAGCCAAAGCGTCCAGATCGACCGGAAGCGTCAACAGTCCGTGTTCCTGGAGCACGAGTTCGGCTCGGCGCATAAGCTGCTTTTGTTTCAGATCGGGGTTGCCGGTCATTTCTTCCCGGCTTCCCTGTCATGCTTCTCGGCTAGGAAGCGCATGAAGTCGGCGGCCTGCCGTCGATTCTCGTCGTTGAGCTTCTGCATGTCGCGGTAAAGCGGATCGGCCTCGGCCGCGCCCTCGGGATTGTCTGTGCGCCCAAGCAGGAAATCTGTGGTCACGGAGAGTGCGTTGGCCAGTTTGCGGAGGCTATCGAATGACGGCTTGCGGGTACCGGCCTCGAAATGTGCGATGGAGCTGGGCGGCAGGCCGCTGTCCTTGGCGAGGGCGGCTTGGCTCATCTGGCGCAGGCTCTCTCGCGCAGCGCGCAGTCGTTCCCTGAAGATATCCGATGGCTTCTCGTGTTCAATGGTCATGGCGTTTTCGACATGTTGATATTGACGTCTTGCGAACGTCCCCCTATATTCCCGACATACATGGCATGTCGAGGCCGCCAATGGCAAGGGCCTCACTGCCTAACAGGCATAGGAGGCCAATATGGCAGCAGAGCAGAACGGACACGACAACGGTACCTTCCACATTAGCGTGGGCGATGCCGAGCTGAATTTCCGGCCGGTACAGATCGACGATCCGGTTCCGACCGGCCGGCAGATCCTCGAAGCCGCCGGCGTGCGCATCCCCGAGGAACATCTGGTGTTCCAGCTCCTGCGGGACGGCGAGCTCGAAGAGCTGCGCCAGGACGAGACGACCGATCTGCGCGGCGGTCGGGCTGAGCGCTTCCTGATCTTTCCGGGGGCCGAGTCCTTTCGGATCGAACTGGACGGCCAGGTGCTGGAATGGGGTGCCTGCGCGATCAGCGGGCGGGTGTTGAAGACGATCGCAAAGGTCGATCCGAAGACCTACGGCGTCTGGCTTGAAGTGCGCGGCGCCGAGGATCGGCCGATCGGCGACACCGAGCTGGTGCGGCTCGATGGCAAGGGGCTGGAACGCTTCTTCACGGGCATCAGCCAGACTACGGAGGGTGGGGCATGAGCTTCCTCCCGACAGCCGACCGGCGCTATCTTGAGGAGCGGGGGCTGGCCTTCCGGGAAGTGGACGATGGCGGCCGGAAGGGCGTCATCCTTCCCGGCTTCGCCCTGCCGGCGGCGAAATTTCAGGTTGTCGAAGCCGATATCCTGATCCTCCTTCCGTGCGGCTATCCCGACACGGCGCCAGACATGTTCTACGCGCTGCCCTGGCTGAGCCTCGTGCGATCCAGCCGCTATCCCAACTGCGCGGATCAGCCCCAGCAGTTTGAGAGTCAAAATTGGCAGCGCTGGTCCCGACATAATAATAACTGGCGGCCGGGCATCGACGGCATCTGGACCATGCTCAAGCGGGTCGAACAGGCGCTGCAGGAGGCCGCGTGATGCAGATTGATGTGACTCTGCAGGCGCGTCATGCAACGGCGCTGCGCGAATTGCTCCAGCGTCCGGACGGGATCGAGGCCGCGGCCTATGTCATGTTTGGGCGCAACGTCGTCGGGATTGACCCGTGGTCCCGTCGCCGGCGGCTTCGGCTGGTTTCTCATCAAGTCGTTCCGGTGCCGGCGGGCGACGAGATTTCGGCGAGCCCCCGCCATGTTACCTGGTCGACTGCAACCTTCGTCAGTCTGTGTCGGCAGGCGGCCTACCGGGGTCTAGTGCCAGCGATCGTGCACAGCCATCCTGCCGGCATGCGGGCCTTTTCGCGGCAGGACGACGTCAACGAGCGCGATCTCTACCGGTTGCTGCGCAACCGTAACGGTACTGACGCGATTATGGCGAGCGTGTTGCTCGCCGGCGACGATCATTTCATGGCGCGTGCCTGGTTCGATGACAAGGAACCGGTCGCGGCCGAAATCGTTCGGAGCATCGGCTCCCGGCTGCTCCATTTCGGCGGCGAGTCCGGCGCCTCGAACGCGGCACTGGTGCGGCAAGCACTGTTGTTCGGCGAAGCGGTTAACAACCGTCTAGCATCGATGCGGGTAGGCATCGTCGGCTGCGGAGGCACAGGCAGCGCCACGGCGATGCTGTTGGCCCGGCTCGGCGTCGGTCAGCTCGCCTTGTTTGACGACGATATCGTCGAAATTTCCAATCTGAATCGCCTCCATGGCGCACGCCGGGCGGATGCCGACGCCATGCGGCCAAAGGTCGAGGTGCTCGCGCGCGAGATCACGGAATTGGGCCTCGGCGTGCGTGTCCACACCCATCGCGGCTGGATCGAGAATGAAGCCGCGCGGGATGCGCTCAAGGCCTGCGACGTGATCTTCGGCTGCACGGATGACCATGCAGGCCGGCTGTTTCTCAATCGCTTTTCGCATTTCTATCTGATCCCGGTCATCGACATGGGACTTGCCATCGAGCCGGCGTCGGCTGACATGCGGGACATGTCGGCGCGGGTCACTGTGCTTACGCCGGGCGCACCCTGCCTCTCCTGCCGGGGCGTTGTCGACCCCAAAGCCGCGAGCGAGGAGGCGCTGCGTCGGGCAGCGCCGGAAGAATACGAGCGACAGAAGCGCGAGGCCTATGTCCGCGGCGGTCAGAATCCGGCGCCGGCCGTGGTGACCTTTACGACCGAAACTGCGACGCTCGCCGTCAATGAGCTGCTGCAGGGCCTGACCGACTATCGCGGGGAAGGGGGCTGGGCCTGGGAGCGTGTTCGGCGGCTGGACCGCGGCATCGAGCGGAAGCGCGGCGCTATCCGGTCACCGCACTGTCCGATTTGCGCGCGCGAGGACTATTGGGGCCGGGGCGACATGGACCCCTTCATGGATCGGATCGGCTGATGCGCATCTTTAGCCACCTTTGCCGCTGGACTGCCGAGCGGTGCCGGTTGATCGGTCGCACCGATCTGGTCGCGCGGGTCAGCCCCCGGCATCCATCACCGGACCAGCTCCAGACGGGGTCACTGGTCGTCGTGCGTGATGGCACCCTCGATAAATGGGCCTGTTTCCGCTGTCCGGGAGGGTGCGGCGAGAAGATTCAGCTCTCCCTGAACCAGGCGCGGCGACCCCGTTGGGCGGTGCGTTTCGACTGGCTGCTGCGGCCGACCATCGAACCCTCAGTGCGCCAGCTCAATGCCTGCCGCTGCCACTTCTGGGTCAAGCGGGGCCAAGTCCATTGGTGTCACGATAGCGGTCACCGTCAGGTGCCGAAACGGACCAACGGCGCGTGGGGACGTTGATAGACCCCGAGAGTGAGCGCCTGGTAGCTGTTGCTGAAACTCTCGAAGCGGAAGACGTGGGCATCGCCATTGTCGTCGGTGAGCACAATTTCGGCTTCGCCGAGCGGACCGGCCCGACGTGGCTGGCAATAGCCGGAGACGAGCTCGAAAACCTCGACTTCGTCGACCCCGCTGAAGCCGGCGGCAAAGGCCGGCGAGCGCACCAAATGTTCGCAGGGAGTGGCCGCATCGAAATCGGCCGATCGACGCACCGGGTGCGGATGGTCGGAAATCATGCCGACAATCGGTACAGACGCGCCCCAAGTCTCAATAGAGCGCCAAAATGTCGTGGTGTAGGTGTTGCCAAAGACCGGCTTGAGCGCGCGCACGGCTTCGATGGAGGGTGCGTGGTCGCGGGCTTCGACGGTGAAGCGGTCCCGGAGGAAAAGCAGTCGACTGGCCGCGAAATTGGCTTCGGCCTCAACTTGGTCATGGCAGTTCTGGTTCAGGGTGAAGCGATCGTCGCCGAGCATAGCCCCTTCATGCCAGGGGATGATACTGTGGCCGATCTCGTGCGCCTCGTGCCAGCGGTGCTTCAGTTCGGGTTGCGACTGATCGAGCAGAATACGCTTGTTGTCAGGTAGATAGAGTGCCCGCAAATCGAATTTGGCGACAGCCTCGAAGAAGAGCATAGGACGCCGGATGATCTGCTTGCTCGCCATGCGCATGCGGCTGATAACCTCATCAGCAAGCGAGGGATCGTCTTTCCGGAAATAGGTCAGATCGAGCGACAGCAGATCGCGGACGACCCGGAGGTCGAGCGGTGGTTCGGGATTCCCGAGACGCGCCAAGACGCGCTCGACGCGTTCGTCGATTTCCTGCTGTGTTTTGCGTCTCAGGATGTAGTTCCGAGCCATCGTCAATTCCCCAGGCCGCCGGCCGCCCGTTACTTCGCCTTGTCGCGCAGAACGGAAACGAGGCCGTCAAAGGCGGCCTGCTCCTCGGCTGTCAGGGCTGTGATGGCCGTAGACCGTGCCGCATAACGGACAGCTTCCTCCATGGCATGTGTGTCCTTCGGCGAAGCCAGCCCCGCCAGCTCCATCAGTCGAGCCTGCGATACATCGAAGACCTCGGACAGCCGCCAGATCGTGCGCAGCTCCGGCTCGTGACCGCCGTCCTGCTCGATGCTCATCAGCTCGCCGACCTCGATATGGGCGTCATCGGCGAGCTTTTCGATCGACCAGCCACGCTGGCGACGCGCCATGTTGACAAAGCGGGCGAAGGCCAGACGGGTTTCTTCGCCGCGGAGCCAAAAGGTTTCGTCCGGCACATGGGGACGGGCGGAAAGGGGGCCTGCGCCGGGCGTCGACGTCTCATCGAGCGCCGCCCTGGCGAGGGCCCAGTCAGCAGTCGTGCTGTAGGTCATTGCGCTTCTCCTCATAAGAACGTCCTGGCTCGCTCCGTCGTGATCTCGAAATAGGGTAGCAGCCCACGATATTCATTCGGATTGGTGCCAAGATTGATGAAGCCGCAGCGCTCGTAGAAGGTGACCGCCTGCGGCAAGGAATGAAGGCCGACACGACCGTGGAAGCCTTCGTCGAAGCTCCTCTGGATTGCGGTTCGGATTAGCACCTGACCAATGCCGCGATAAAGCGGTGGATCGGCATAGGGTTCGTTCCAGTTCCAGGGAGCGATTTCGAGGTAGTCGACATAAACCAGCGGCTTGCCCATCTGATCGTCGAGGCGCGCCATGCGGCTCGCCAGATCGAGCCGCATCATGCCCTGGGTCACATCCCGGCATACGACGCTGTAACCCGTGTGGCCGAGCAGTCCGCGCACTTCGTCGATCTTTGCGCGCCAGTCCCAATGCCAGCTCTGCGGCCAGTCGAGACCCTGCCGGGTTACCCCATTGTCGGCAAGCCGCCGGAGATAGCCCTCCAGGGTTCTTCGCCACTGGAATTGCCAATCCAACAGCTGTCGTTCGCCGATCGTATCGAGCAATTCAGCCTCAACTGGCTGCCGTGAGGACACATCAATGATAAAGACGGAATACGATGTCATAGCATCATGATCTCCGACTTCTCTCTGGTCTGGTCGTCCTCGAAGTATAGCTTGCCGCCACGCTCCACCCGGGTGTCGATCATCTGGTAAAGTCGCAGCGCCTGCCGCATCAGGCCGGTCTTGCTGAGATCCTTCTTGGCGCACAAGGCCTCTAGGGCGCTCATCTCAGCCTCCGTGAGGTTGAGCGTCATGGTCTTCTTGCTCATGTCGATCCTCATTGAACGCATGTTTTCTAGCTGTTTCGCATTCATCTGTCAAGTAAAGAATAGCTAAAACATAGCTACTATCTATCGGCCGCAACTGCGTCGGACAATTCAAAGCCCGGCGGGTTTCCGCGCCGGGCCCGAGAGGGGAGACCCCGTTCATCAGAACGGGATTTCGTCGTCGCGATCGACCAGTTCGGGAGCATCGCCCTCGGTCGCCTTGGGGCGGCTGAGGAAGTCGACCTTCTCGGCAATGATTTCGCAGCCGTAGCGGTCGACGCCCGCCGCATCGGTCCACTTCGTGTAGTGGATGCGGCCCTGGACCAGGACCTTCATGCCCTTCTCGCAGTTCTCGGCGACCGACTTGCCGAGCCCGTTGAAGCATGTGATGCGATGCCATTCGGTGTCCATCACACGGTAGCCGTGCTCGTCGCGGACCGCGCGGTCTTCCGAGAGGCGGGGGCGCGAGGTGGCGAGGGTGAAGTGGGTGATCTTCGTGCCGCCTTGCGTGGTGCGGGCTTCCGGGGCCTGACCGATGTTGCCGGCGAGGATGACGATGTTCTGCATGGTGGTTCTCCTAGATTTCGCTGAAGGGACCATCCCTTCGACAAGACCCGTCAGAAGCCTGTCGGGAGACGTCCGCACGGCTGGGCCATGGACCAGACGGAAACCCCCGAGGGCCCGGGGTGGCGCGGGCAGGACGCTTTGCGGCCAACACGGCCAGGGCAGGAGTTGGGGTTGCGGGCAGGAAACCGAACAGACTTAGGGGATTGTCAGTCGAAGGGGAGGTGCCTCAGCCGGATCACAGGGGGAGAAACCCAAGCAGACACGCTCAGACCGATCTCCTCCGGCAATGTCAGGCCCAGGAGGAACCATCCCGGGAATGGAGCATGGGATCACCACGCCCCCTACCCAAGCCCCCTGCCCCGCTCGTCTCCTGCCGCGCGGGCTCGGCACGACTACGCCTGCGGTATTGAATCAACCGGAGCACCCGATGCCTGATTTCAACCTGGCGGCCATGTCGCTCGCAGAACTGCGCGATTTGCAGAAGTCCGTGGCCAAGGCCATTTCCACCTTCGAAGTACGGCAAAAGGCGGAGGCCCGCGAAAAGGTCGAGATGCTCGCCAAAGAGCTCGGCTTCACTCTTGCCGAACTGGCAGGACTGGGGGAGCCGAAACGCAAGCGGTCGCCCTCGACTAAAACCTTCCGACATCCGGAGAACCCGACCCTCACCTGGTCCGGGCGGGGACGCAAGCCGGGCTGGTTTGCCGCCCATGTCGATCCAGGCAATAACCCCGATGACCTGCTCGGCTGAACGCGGGGAACGGGGGCGGTCGGACTACCCCCAAAGATATGCCTCCCCCGTTTGAAAGAATTGCTGACAACGCGTCGGCGCGGTGTCTATTTCATTCCAGCCGACGGACAACTGAAATGCTTGGAGGGGTGAAGTCTGGCGGCTTCAGAGTGAGCCTCGGCCCCCAACCAAACTGAAAGGGCGTAAACCAACCGCAGAGCACAACAAATAGCGCAAATCTCACTAGGATGCCTATATCTTGGCACTTTGGGCGCGCCAGACTCAGACTTGATGTGTGACCCGCCCGTGCGCTCCCTTGCTTTACGCAAAAAAATGGCATATCTTTCCTTCATAACGCAATCACAGAATCGCGCGAACGGGTGCTCGAATGGCAGACTTCGATTGGAAACATCTTCTGAAACGCGGCCTGATCCTCGCGTTGGAGGATCGGACGCGGGCGGAAACGTTGAAGGCTTCCCTGCTGGTGCGCGACCATGCTGGGCTGGACAAGAAGCGCGCGCGCGAACTCGAAGGCCAGGCGCGTTTTCGGATGGTGGAGCAAGGCTTCGAAGAGGTCTGCGTCCTTTTCGGCGGTCAGCCGCTTGTTGGTGGTGTCATCCCGAACAGCAGCCTGAAGATCTTCCAGCCGTTCATGCGGTTCGGCGGTGATGGCCCGGGTGTCATCTTTGGCCTCGCCGCGATGCCCGAACGCAGCAAGTTGCCGAACAAGAACCGTTCCCGTCTGGCCGGTGTGACGCTGAACTTCAATCTGACCCCAAGTTTTGACTTCGACGGCAGCGGCCCGAAGCCCGGGGATATCTTCGTCCTCTTCTTGGTTGCACGTGACCGCGAACAGTCTGGCAAACTGGATGAGATTGCGATTGGCGTGATTGATGCGATCTACGAGCAGTTTCTGTTTTACGAACGCCTTGACAAGTTCCTTGCTGATGATGCCGATGCCGCTGAACCGGTCCCCGCTTCGATTGTGTCGCCGTCCGAGACCGGGCTGGTGCGCTTGAAGGCGAAGGTGAAACCGTTTGTCCCCCCCGAGTCGCCGCCGGAGGTGGACGACGAAACAGGGAAGGCATGATCGGTTTCTTGCGATACCGGCGGGAGGATTGAATGCGCGTAGGAACGCCTGGCTTCGTGCCAGAACGCCTAGCGGAAGTGCGGGCTGCTCGGCGAATTTTGAGCATGAAGGAGCTTGCACAAATGATTGGGGTTTCACCCAGTGCAGTGTCACGCTGGGAAAGCGGCACCCATGCTCCCGATGCAGAGGCGCTCACCGCCCTGGCGCGTGAACTTCGTGTGCGTAGGGAGTATTTTCTGCGACCTGTCCATACCAGTGAACACCCGATGTTTTCTCGCTCGCTCTCCAGTGCCCTGAAGCGCGACACGTCGTACCAGGACGCCCAGATGCAGTGGCTGCAGGAAATCTCTGCGGTCTTGCAGCATTATGTGGATTTTCCGGCGGTCGACATTCCTGATGTCATGAAGGGTCTAGCCTATCGCCAACTGCGTGATGAAGACATCGAGGGCATCGCACAGGAATTGCGATCCCATTGGCGGCTTGGCCAAGGTCCGATCATCGACATGGTGGCGTTGCTTGAACGAGTCGGCTGTGTGGTTGGCTCCATCGAGATGGGAACGTCGAAGCTGGACGGGCTATGCAGCTGGTCACTGGGTGACGAACGCCCGCATATCATGCTCGCGACTGACAAGATGTCCCTGCCTCGTCGTCAAATGGACGCCGCACACGAACTTGGTCATGCGATCCTGCACAAGGGGGTTAGGCACGAAGAGCTGAAGTCCGATCTCAAAGAGATCGAACGTCAGGCTTTCCGTTTTGCCAGTGCATTCCTAATGCCCGAGACGACCTTCGTGCATGAAGTGCAGCATTATTCTTTGGCAGGGCTCCTGTCCGTAAAAGAGCGGTGGCGGGTTTCAGTGAAGGCGCAAATCAGGCGGCTTCTGGACCTCGAAGTCATCCCGGAGCACTACGGCACGCAGCTCTACAAGAGCTATTCAGCGAACGGCTGGAACAAGGTGGAGCCGCTGGATCGCGAGTGGCCAGTTCCCGAGCCGGCGGTCTTGCGCAACGCGCTTAGCCTGATCGTCGAATCCGGAACTCGGACCAAGGAAGATTTGCTTGCCGTCGAGTTCACAATGCATCCAGGCGACATCGAGAACCTGACCGGGCTTCCACCAGGGTGGTTCAACCGGCAAGAAGCTAGCGTTGTCCAACTATCGTTGAAGCAGGATGCCGCGAAGCCGCATAGTGACGCTCCTGCAGGAGAAGTCGTACCGTTCGCCCGGCGCTGATCTTCTAACTGAGAGAAGGGGGCTCACGCCCCCTTCTCGAATCTCATGACCGGGATGCCCAGCTTCTTGGCCTTGTCAGCGAGGTTCTCCTGAATGCCGTTGCCCGGGAAAACGAGGACGCCCACGGGCAGGACATCCAGCATGGCGTCGTTGCGCTTGAAGGGTGCGGCCTTGGCGTGCTTGGTCCAGTCCGGCTTGAAGGCCACCTGCGTCACGCCCCGGGCATCGGCCCATTTGGCGGCGATGAGTTCGGCGCCCTTCACGCCACCACCGTGGAGAAGGACCATGTCGGGATACTTGGTCCGGACCTGATCGAGCTTGCCCCAGATCAGGCGGTGATCGTTGAAGTCGGTCCCACCGGTGAGGGCAACCTTGGGACCAGCGGGGAGCATCACCTCGGTCTCGGCACGACGCTTGGCGGCCAGGAAGTCGCGGCTGTCGATCAGGGCGGCGGTCAGGTGCTGATGGTTCACCTTTGAGCCGGTGCGGGGCCGCCAGGTCGAGCCTGTGTGGTGCCAGAACTCGGAGGCGGCGTGATCGCGCATCATGTCCATGCAGTTCCGCCGTTCGGTGAGGGTCAGGCCCTCGGCCGTCAGACGCTCAAGTTCGGTGGATTTCACCTCGGAGCCGTCCTGCTCGCGCTGAAGGCGGCGCTGCGCCTGCTCATTGTCGTCGAGCGACCGTTCGATCCGGGCGGTGGCGCGGTGGAAGAGGTTGACCTGGCCCCAGAGCACTTCTTCGAGGTCGGGTTCCATGCGGGTGTCGGCCAGGCTCGCGACGAGGGCGTCGAAGATATCGGCGACGGCACCCCGGAGGCGGTCTGCGTCGGGCATCGGGCGGGGATCGGGCTCGTCTTCGAAGGGGCGGTAGCCGTAGAGCTGCAGCTCCTCCAGCGCATGGGCCGTCTGGGATGCGGTGTGGGCGGGTTCATACGCGTCGTCGTGGGTGTGGATCGTCATCGGTTCTTGCCTCCGGGCCTGTCTGGTCCGCGCGTCATCCCGCGCGGCCTTCATGGGCTGCGGAAGCCGTCACGGGGGACGCCCCTTCACCCCCTTTCGGGGCCGGAACGCATGTGGAGGAGTACGGGGGGCGGCTGATTTGCTTCGCGATGCAAAGGCGGCTCTGCCGCCGGCGGAAATCAGTCGCTCCCCGTCCTTGAAGGGGCGGCCTCTTTGACGGCCGCCTGCCCATCTCTTGAAGGCCGCTCGGGGGCCGGGTGGATGAGATTGCCCGGGAAGAGGCAAAAGGCGACAATCCACAGCCACGACAGGACTGCAGGACCCCTGCCCCGCTGTCCCCGACCGCCCCCGGCGTGATGCTGCTCAGCCTGACAGGCGCTTCCGATCCTCGAGCCCGATCTGCTCTGCCAGATGTTGGCGCAGTGCCTCCTTGCTGTTCGCCCGGAGATCATCGTTGAAATCCCCAAGCTGCGGTTCCAGCACCCGAACGGCAATCCCAACCTCAGTGGCTCTGGCGTTCAACCTCTCTGCCGCACGTTGCCCCGCCGGATCGCGGTCGATAGCGATGTAGAGGCGCTGCACTCCCTCCGGCAGCAGGACCGCCCCAAGGTGACTGGACGACAGCGCCGCCCAGACGGGAAGGTCCGGCATTGCCTCGACAAGGGACAGCATGGTCTCGATGCCCTCACCGACCACGAGGATGTCGTCATGCGGGGTCAGCTTGACGGCATTGCCGAGGAGGTGACCCATGGCACGCCGCTGCGTCTCGACAGCCGCCTTCCCCTGTCCGTCAGGTGCCAGCCAGGTGCGATGCACGCCCTGCAAGGCCCCTGCCCCATCGGTGACCGCCGCGATCAACGCCGGTCTGGGCAGGCTTCGGGTCTGGCCCTCATCCCGATGCCAGCACTTCGGGTGGAAGCGCAGGGCGCTCATCATGCCGCCTCGGGTCAGGCCCCGGGAGCGGAGGTAGGTGTCGGCAAGCGTGCCAGCGACCGGCACCGAGGCTGCGAACAAACTCGCCACCGCCGCTGGCGTGCCACCTGAGGCTTTGGCCTTCTTCGGCGCAGGAGTATCCGGGAGGACCGGCTGCGGACGGCCCAGATGCGCCCGGGCTTCAGCCAGAAGATCGGGAAAGCGCGAGATCCCGGTCCTCTCGCGGATGATGTCGAGGAGATCGCCATGCTCGCCCGTGGCGCCGTCGGTGAACTTGCCAGCAGCGCCCGGCCCCGACGCGGGCCCGGTCAGCCGCACGAAGAGCGATCGGCCTGGGTTGTTCTGTAGATCGCCCACGATCCAGTAGGACCCTTCCCGCCGTCCGGCGGAAAGGTAAGCGCGACAGACGCCTTCGGCGTTCTCCGCTAGTGCTCGGATCAGTTCGTCGGTTTCGGAATACATGGCTCAACAACCCCCGCGTGCATGTAGTCCCGTCACAGGACAACGTGCAAGCAGACGATCCAGCACGGCAATGCCGCCCGAGTCCGTTGGGCAGAAGAGACGCAGCTTCCAAGCGATGATCTCCGAGAAGAAGCCATCTGCCTTGAGGCGGTCCTTCGCCGCATCCGTGAAGCCGGATAGCTCGATCCGGTTCACGCCCATGACGCGAGACCGGTGCAACTCCATCCCTTCGGCCAAGCGCACCACGGCCTTGCCCTCGAGAACAAGGGCATGAACTTGTGCGGCTGTCAGCTGCGGCGCGTCAGCCGCCAGCGTGGTCGCGACCCAGGCGGGTGAGACGCGGCGGCCGATGATGCGCTGGCCGTCGTCGGTCTGCAGCCGGTAGACGCGGGTTTCATCTTGGGGGAGTTGCTTCCAGATCGGCAGCAAGAGCCCCGCCACGATATGCAGCGTGGCTTCCGAGAACTCCGGCACCTCGGCCAGTTCCGCGGTCCAGGCAGCGGTGAAGGCTGCGCGGTCAGCCTCCAGCCAGTGGGTGTCGTCCATCATTCTGGCCGGAAGCGTGCTTGCCTCCGTCGGGCGGATCAGCCGCAAGCGGGGCTCGATGGTGCCGTCGTCCAGCATCAAGCTGGTGGCGGGCACCTGCACCGCGGCACGGCCCGAGCGGCTGTTGACCAGCAGGCGTGCCTTCGGGTCGTCGAGCCAGTCCAGAGCATCGGCGAGGGAGGTCGGCGTGTTGCGCCGCTTTTCCGCGATAGTGAGGAGTTGGGTTTCCGCACCGGAGCCGGGATGGGTGTAGATCACCCGCGCATCGGTGACGCGGAAGCTCTCGGCGCGCAGCGTTTCGAGCCCGAGGTCGTAGACCCCGGCGGCGATAGCGCCCTCGATCCGTTGATCGAGGAGTTCCTCGAATGCGGAGAACAGGACCGCCTGCATGTCGATGGTCAGCGCGAGCAGGCGATTGAGGAAGGTGGTGATCGGCGGCAGGTCATCCTTCAGACCGTTGTCATCGGTCAGGCTGAGGCCGGTGGCATCCTCAAACGCCCCGAGCGAGCAGCCTGCCACATCGCCGCGATAGATGCGGCGGTAAAGCTGGCGCAGGGCATCGCGGGCGTAAGGCGATTCGAGGTTGTCTTCCGGGCGGAACAGCCCCTGCCCTCCGGTCTGGCGCTGGCCGCGCGTGATGGCACCCAGCGTGTCGAGGCGGCGGGCGATGGTTGAAAGGAACCGCTTTTCCGCCTTTACATCCGTGGCCACCGGCCGGAAGAGCGGCGGTTGCGCCTGATTGGTGCGGTTGGTGCGGCCGAGGCCCTGGATCGCCGCATCGGCCTTCCAGCCGGGTTCCAGAAGGTAGTGGACCCGCAGTCGTTGGTTCTTCGCGCCAAGATCGGCGTGATAGCTGCGTCCCGTGCCACCCGCATCCGAGAAGATCAGGATGCGCTTCTGGTCATCCATGAAGGCGGCGGTCTCAGACAGGTTGGCGGAACCGGCCCGGCTTTCGACGACGAGGCGCGCGGCAGCGCCCTCGCCCTTCCGCACGATGCGGCGCGAGCGGCCCGTGACCTCGGCCACGAGATCGGTGCCGAAGCGCTGGACGATCTGGTCAAGCGCCCCCGGCACTGGAGGCAACGAGGCCAGCTTCTCGATCAGCGCGTCGCGCCTACGGGCGGCCTCGCGACATTCTACTGCCTGGCCGTCGCGCACCACAGGCCGCGAGGAGAGATTGCCCTCGCTGTCGGTGAAGGGCTCGTAAAGCTGCACCGGAAAGGAATGGGCGAGGTAGTCGAGGACGTATTCCCGCGGGGTGATGTCGACGCGGATGTCGTTCCACTCCTCGGTCGAGATCTCTGAGAGGCGGCGCTCCATCAGCGCCTCGCCCGTCGAGACGATCTGGATGACGGCTGCGTGGCCTGCCGCGAGATCAGCCTCGATGGATGCGATCAGCGTGGGGGTTTTCATCGAGGTCAGCAGATGGCCGAAGAAGCGCTGCTTGGCGAATTCGAAGGCCGAACGGGCAGCGGACTTGGCCTGGCGGTTCAGCGTGCCATTCTCACCCGTAATGTTTGCCGCTTCCATCGCAGCGGCGAGATTGTTGTGGATGATGGCAAAGGCCCCGGCATAGGCATCGTAGATGCTGCGCTGCTCGGGGGTTAGCGCATGTTCCAGCATCTCGTATTCGACGCCATCGTAAGAAAGCGACCGAGCGGTGTAGAGGCCGAGCGAGCGCAGGTCGCGGGCCAAGACCTCCATCGCAGCGACGCCGCCCGCTTCGATGGCTTGCACGAATTCCGCCCGTGTCGCGAACGGAAAATCCTCGCCGCCCCAGAGGCCGAGCCGCTGCGCATAGGCCAGGTTGTGCACCGTCGTGGCTCCCGTGGCAGAGACGTAGACCACGCGGGCATTGGGCAACTTGTGCTGCAGGCGCAGGCCCGCCCTGCCCTGCTGCGAGGCCTCCGTATCGCCGCGCTCGCCCTTGGACCCTGCGGCATTGGCCATGGCATGGCTTTCATCGAACAGGATTACTCCGTCGAAATCTGCCCCGAGCCAGTCGACAATCTGGTCGACGCGGGATTTCTTGGCCCCGCGCTCTTCCGAGCGCAGCGTGGCGTAGGTCGTGAAAAGGATGCCCTCAGTCAGCGGGATTTCGCGCCCTTGCGCGAAACGCGAGAGCGGCGTCACCAACAGACGCTCTTGCCCAAGTGCGGACCAGTCGCGTTGCGCATCTTCCAGCAGCTTGTCGCTCTTCGAGATCCAGAGCGCCTTGCGGCGACCTTGGCACCAGTTGTCGAGCAAGATCCCGGATGACTGGCGGCCCTTGCCCGCCCCGGTGCCATCGCCAAGGAAGAAGCCGCGGCGGAAGCGGACAACGTCCGCCAAACCATCAGGCGCGGCCGAGACTATTTCGCCGGTTTCATCGACGGTCCACGACCCCGCGAGATGCGCGCCGTGCGCCTCACCCGCATAGATCACGGTTTCGAGTTGGGCATCAGACAGGAGGCCGTCGCGCAACACGGCAGCAGGCAGTTTCGGGCGGTAGGTCGGTTTCGGGGGCGCGACCGAGGCCATGGCCGCCGATTGCACCAGCTTGGTCGGATGCGGGGCCGCGCCGGGGACGTCGACCGCCTGCAAGCGGAAGGTTTCATAGATCGCATCTGACAGACGCGTAGCGCTGTCGTCTTCGGTCACCTCGCGGGGGACATAGGCAAGGTTTTCGGCGTCGATCTGCGTGTTCGCACCGAAAGACGAGGCCGAAGCAGAAGCCCGAGATTTGTTGACGGTGGCCTTCGCGGCACGGGCAGGAATTCCCGGGAAGGGGGAAGAACGGTCCTGCCCGGCCGAGGTAGCGCGCATGAGTTCAAGGCGCGGCGGAACTTCGGTGGTGATCCGGGCCAGCAGATGCGCCACATCGGGAGCGATGGACCGGGCGAGGTCGGCCGTGATGCCACCCGTTTCGCCGCCACGACATTTGTCAAAGACCGAAATCCGTGTCTCGAAACTGGTGCCGTGCTTGGCGAAGGCACCGCCAGACACCGAGCCGGTGAAGACTAGGTGCGCTGTCTCGGTCAGGCGGGTGAAGGTCTCGGACCAGGCTGGTGCATCGGGTGCGAAACTCGCGCCAGTGATGGCGACCAACCGCCCACCCGGCGCAAGGCGTGCGAGCGCCGAACGCAGATGCCGCGCCGTCGCCTCGGAGCTGCGGCTGTCGACATTGGCCACAGCCGAGAAGGGTGGGTTCATCAGGATGACGCTCGGGCGCAGTCCGGTGTCGAGATGGTCGTCAATCTGCGCAGCGTCAAAGCAAGTGACGGGGCGACCCGGAAACAAGAGCCGCAGAAGATCGGCGCGGGTGTCGGCCAGTTCGTTCAGCACAAGGCCGCCGCCCGCATTCTCCGCGAGGATCGCCAGAAGCCCGGTCCCGGCCGAAGGTTCCAGGACCAGGTCACGGGGCGTGATCTGCCCTGCCGCCAGAGCCGCGAGCCCCATGGGCAAGGGCGTCGAGAACTGTTGGAAGCGCTCCATCTCCTCCGACCGCCGGGTGTGGGTGGGCATGAGGCCAGTCACCTTGGTGAGGATCGGCAGCAACGCCGCAGGCGAGCCCGTCCGGGCCAGCAGCGCGCGGCCGAATTTCCTCAGAAAGAGGACGAGTGCCACTTCGCCCGCTTCATAGGCGAGCTTCCAGTCCCAGACGCCGTCGGCATCGGAGCCGCGAAAGGCGCGCTCCAACTCAAGCCGCAAACGCTGCGCATCGATCTGAGCGCCTCTCGCCAGATCAGGCTGAAGCGCTTCGGCGACGGTCAGGATGCGGGAAGCCCTCGTGGACGGGGACGGCACGGCAAAGGGTGCCGCCGCCAAGGTCACAGCGGAAAGATCGTTCATCAGGGAAACCTCAAGAGAGCCGGAAGGGTCAGTCCCGCGCGGCGCTCTCTCTCACCCGCCGGAACCTGACCCCTTCTGGCCGCCCTCTCCCTCCCCTTCCCCTTCTTGCGCCAGGGACTATCGCCCGCATGGTGGGAGACTGCCAAGGCTGGCTCCCGTCCGAAGGACCAAGGCCCGGTCCCGGCGGCACGCCGGGAGGTGCCCACCCGAATTCCGCCTCCCTCGGTTTCTCAGGCCCCGCCAGCGTTGAATATGTTCCTGTTATGTTCTATATATAGAGAGCGACGAGCCAAGGGAGATACCCGATGGAAAGCACCACCTTTGCCCTGCCCTCCACGCCGAAACAGATCGCCTATGCGCGATCACTGGCACTCCGTAACCAGACGCTTCTGCCTTGGGAGGTCCAACAGGACCGACGCACCCTCAGCGCCTGGATCGAGGTCCAGGCAAACCTGAAGCCAGTCTCCGAATTGGGCCGTCTGCCGTCGTCCAAGCAGGTCGCTTTTGCCGAACGGCTCGCCCGTATCAAGCGTCGCGCAGTGCCGGATGAATGCTTCCGCGACAAGGGGCTCATGTCGAAGTGGATCGACGGCAACCGGTGATCGAGGGCTAGTCTTCGCTTAGGACTTCGTCCTCTGGGTCTGCCCCCAGTTGATCGGCGCGCCTGATCCCGGCGGCAAACGCAGCAAAGACATCTTCCGTCCGCTTGAAGATCGTGGCCTCAGCGAAGTGTTTAGCGACTTCCGCCCGGATTTCGTCGGCGGTCTTTGCCTCAGTGTTCGCGTCAGCCCATTTCCGGCCGGGGTGCAACGTGTCCCAAGGAGACTTGTTGTTTGCGCGAGTTTCCGCGCTGTCGCCATGCTTGCCGATACCAAACAGAATCCGCGTCTCGTTGTTCCAGATTGGCTTGAACAACCTGATCAGGTGACTTTCGGCTGCCGCTTGGTAACCACTCTGAACCGCCAGTGCTCGGCACTCGAAATCGGCGATGTCGAGGGTGGTGCTCGCCTTGCCAATGCTCTTGCGGTGTTCATTCAGTCGATCCGCAAGCTTTGTACCCTGCTCGATCAGGGTCTTCGCATTCGCATTCGGGTCGGCCTTGCCGACATAGATTGGCGTTTCTGTGCGAGAAATGGGAGCGTACAGGTCTGCATCGCCAGTGTAATAGATCGCGTAAACGCCGGCGCCGTAGAATTTGGTCAAGTCCTTCAGGGCTTGCCGTTCTTGCGCGATGAGCGCCAAGGCGACGAAATGCCCAATCAGCCTGGGTTCGGTCGGATCGAAGAAGGAATCCGGCATGCGCACAGGATCGATTTCTCGGCTGAGCGCATCAAGGCTGTCCTTCATCAACGAAATCGATGTCAGGAGTTTTCCTCGAGTGACGGAACTGATCCCACCCTGGAGAACGGCTTGCCGAAGCTCCTCGATCTTCTGGGCAGTCTGCTCCGCCTTATCGAGTTCCTGACGTTTTGCCATCAGGCGGTCGCTTTCAGTTTTTCCATAACGCTGACACCAACCTGCCGCGCCAGCTCAACGGGCACCGCATTGCCAAGCTGACGCATGCATTCGGTCCAAGCCCCATGAAGGCGATACTCATCGGGGAAGGTCTGGATCCGGCAGCTCTCCCTGACGGTAAAATACCTCACAGCCCCATTCGGCAGACGAACCATATTTTCGCCGCCAGGAACACCATGCACTCCAGCTTTCAAGGTCTTGGCCGGCTCGTCAATGTAGCTGCCGGTATGGCCGGGATAAGCCTTGGCACCCGGCTGGAAGCGATGATCATAGATTCCAGACGCATGTCTTCCAGTTGGATCCGGCAGGTCCGCAATGGCGTCACGCGTTGTACGCCACGGCTTCGCGGTGGGCTTCTCGTCTCTGGACAGCCGCCTCGCGGTTACCTGCGAACGCCCTTCGAGGACACGATCAGACTTTGCGACCCTGTGGCGATCCCAATAGTCGCCAAAGACTTGGTCCCAGATCAGGCTTTCCTGTGTGTGGCCGCCGCTCTCAGGGGCCCAACGCGCGTCAACATCGTCGCGGAACCCAACGAATACCACCCGTTCCCGCCTCTGCGGCACACCAAAATTGGCGGCGTTCAAAAGCTTGGTCACAACCTTGTAGTGAAGCCCCGGCCGGGACTTTGAGGTGTGGTGCTGTTGCAGCCTGCGAAGATGATCCTGCCATGCTTCCTCAGACTGGGCGATCAACTCAGGATGTTCGAGCTGAAGCTGGACGTAGGAGAAATAGTCGTGAAAACTTGCGCGGGTGAGACCCTTAACGTTCTCGAAGATGAAGGCTCGTGGCCGGGCTTCCCTGACAGCGCGGACGGCCTGGGGGAACATATCCCGAGCATCGTCATAGGCACGGTGTCGCCCACCGAGAGAGAACGGCTGGCACGGTGGTCCGCCAGAGATGAGATCGACTCTGCCCTCATAGATGGTGAAATCAACCTTTCGGACATCGCCCTCGATGACGTTCCAATCTCCACCGTCTTTTGACAGCGTCGAATGGTTCTGGCGGAGCGTGTCACAGCACCACTTGTTGAACTCAACCACGGCTCGGGGTTTGAAGCCAGCAGCGGAGAGCCCTATTCCAAGGCCACCAGCCCCTGCGAAAAGCTCGAGGGAAGTCCCCAACATGTTGATACTCTCCCTGCCTGTTCTGCGTTTTTGCATCATGTGCCGAAATCCTTCAAGAACTGATATCACCCGAACCGCCGTCCGGTGTCGGTGAAGGTGTACTGATTGATCACGATCCCCTCCTCGATCGCCTCATTCGAGGTGAGATGGTCATATTCGGCCTGAAGCTGGCGGTAGAGCCAGCGGGCCGACAACGATTCATTATGCACCTCATTCTAAGTGTTTGTAATCATTGGAAGTGTAGTTTGCCGGGGATCGCGACACGGGGCATTTCGGTGCCTCAGGGC
>NZ_JAAIKE010000010.1 GCF_010915705.1 Pseudotabrizicola algicola | reverse complement strand
GGCTGTGGACCTACAACAACGAACGCCCCAACATGGGCATCGGCGGCGTCACACCCGCCATGAAGCTGAAAATGGCCGCGTGAGTTCTACGGTCGCGCCCCGTTAAAACGGGGAGGATTACCGGACGAAATCGCTTTCTATGACGCCTTGGCCGAAAGCGAGAGCGCCGTCGAACTGATGGGCAACGATTCCCTCAAGGTGATCGCGCACGAACTCCTCGTCAGCCTCAAGGGTAGCGTTTCCGTGGATTGGTCACATCGCGAGAGTGCCAGGGCACGAATGCGCGTGCTGGTGAAACGAATATTGCGCAAGCACGGCTTCCCGCCTGACCTACAGGATGCTGCTGTGCAAACTGTTCTGCGGCAGGCCGAAGCGCTCTCATCGCAGTGGGCAGTGTGATCCGTTCATTAGCTGAGGGCATTTCGATCTGGGTTCCGATCGGCACTCAGTTGAACTGTTCGAAACTAACAGCCCGCGCGGAAGTAGAAAGCGTTACTTTCCATCGCCTTACAGACAATTCACCAAATCGGCGCGGTCATCAGGTCCGGAGAATATCCGCCCTGAGAGACCGCTTCCGGGCCACCTTGAGCAGAGCCCAGTGCTCAGCCTCCCCCGCACAACCCTCGAAAACAACGGAAAAATCCGGCCGCAGCCGGATCGGGAGAACGCTTTCGCGGGGGCAAGTGGCGGAGGGTCGGAACCGCGAGGAATCTCGGCTCAGAAGGCTTCCAAGAATCGCCTTCGGTCCGAGGATTCAAATGGCGGCCTCATCTACACCGAAGGCGATTCTAGATCCTTCGCCGACATGATTTTTGCATTTTTTACCAATCGGGTAAGTGAAAATCACCCCTCGCGGTTCTGGCCATCGGAGCGCATCTCGCGCACCGCCGCGAGCAACTCCTCGATCGCCTGTTCGGCCGCCGTGAGTTTCATCGCCACCATCAGGTCCTGACGCCCTGCCAGCGCAAGGAACGTTCCCAGCACCTCGTCGGAATGCCGGGCCAGCGCCACCAGATGCTCGCCACTCGGGCCGTATCGGCCGGCAAACCAGTTCTTCACCGTCTTCTCGTTCGCCCCCGTCCAGGACGCAACGATCTTGGCGCCCGCCCTGCTGTCCTCGTGCGACCGGCGCAGTGCAGCTGCGATTTCGTTGGCGAACCCGTTCTCCGGATCACTCCGACCATATCCGTTTTGTTTCGGAAAGAACTTGCCCTTTTTCGGAAACGACATTCCGGCCTCCCTCGCTGTAGATGGACGAGAGGGATTCAGCCCTGGATTCAGGCGGTTCGGATGGATTGGCCAGCACTACCGAGGAGATGCATGTGTGAGCGGTCGTTTGGTGGCCAATTCGGGCAAGAGCGACGGTGCGGTCGAGCCGGACGTGCCCGCCGTCGCCTACGTCCGGATGTCGACGGATCACCAGAAATACTCGACCGAGAACCAGCTGGACGTCATTCGGAACTATGCCGCCGCGCGGGGCCTTCAGATCCTGCGCGTGTTCGAGGACTCCGGGCGATCCGGGCTGCGGCTCGATGGTCGCGAGGCCTTGCAGAACCTCATGGCCGAGGTCCGTTCCGGCCACGCCGATTTCAAGGCGATCCTCGTCTATGACGTCAGCCGTTGGGGTCGGTTTCAGGACGCTGACGAGGGTGCCTACCACGAACATGTCTGCTCCCGCGCGGGGATCCGGGTCCATTACTGCGGCGAGCAGTTCGAGAACGACGGCAGCATCGGCTCGAACCTCCTGAAGACCGTGAAGCGCGTGATGGCCGGCGAGTACAGCCGAGAGCTTTCGGTGAAGGTCTTTGCCGGGCAATGCCGCCTGGTGGAGCTCGGCTATCGTCAGGGCGGCGCGGCCGGATACGGGCTGCGGCGGGTGCTGATCGACGAGCACGGCAACCCGAAGGGCGAACTGTCGCGTGGCGAGCAGAAGAGCCTTCAGACCGACCGCGTCATCCTCGTCCCCGGCCCCGAGGAGGAGCAGCGGGTCGTCCAGCGCATGTACGAGATGTTCGTGCGCGAGGGGCGTCCCGAGCGGGATATCGCGGAAGTTCTGAACGCCGAAGGTCACCGCACCGATCTCGACCGGCCGTGGACCCGGGCGACCGTCCATCAGGTGCTGACCAACGAAAAGTACATCGGGAACAACGTCTTCAACAAGGTGTCCTTCAAGCTGAAGCAGCGTCGGGTGGTAAACCCGCGCGAAATGTGGATCCGGGCTGAGGGCGCCTATCCTGCCATTGTTGACGAGGCGCTGTTCCTGCGCGCCCGGGAGATCGTGGACGCCCGCAGCCGCCATTTCTCGGATGAGGAACTGCTCGACGCACTGCGCGCGATCCTCAAGCGGCAGGGCATGCTGTCGGGGTTGATCATCGACGAGGAGGATGATCTGCCGTCCTCCAGCGCCTATCGCAGTCGCTTCGGCAGCCTGCTGCGCGCCTACCGGCTGATCGGCTACGAGCCGGACCGCGACTACAGCTACATCGAGGTCAACCGCGCCTTGCGGCAGGCCCATCCGCAGGTCGTGGCCGAAATCATCGCTGGCGTCACCCGGCACGGCGGGTCGGCCGTGCAAGACCCCGACACTGATCTGGTTCGCGTCAACGACGAGTTCACCGTGTCCATCGTGCTGGCCCGATGCAGCGCCACGGCAGCCGGGTCGCTGCGCTGGCGCATCCGTCTCGACACCGGACTGGTGCCCGACATCACAATCGCCGTGCGCATGGACGAGGCGAACGAGGCGCCGCGCGACTACTACGTGCTGCCCAGCATCGACATGACCTTCGGGAAACTGAAAATCGCCGAGCAGAACGGGCTCGCGCTCGATGCGTACCGGTTCGACACGCTCGATTTCTTCTACGCGCTCGCCTCGCGGGCGAGGATCGCGGAGGTGGCGTGATGCCCGACGACTTGGAGCCAACGAGCCAGAAGCAGGTAACCCTGATCCCGACCGACAGGGTTAGGGTCCTCAACCCCCGCGTCCGAAATCGGCGCACCTTCGAGGCGATGGTGGAGAACATCGCGCGCATCGGCCTGAAGCGCCCGATCACCGTGGCACCGCGCCCCGGGACCGATCCGCAGGAGTACGACCTCGTCTGCGGTCAGGGCCGCCTCGAGGCCTTCGTCGAACTGAAGCAGGACCACATCCCCGCCATTGTGATCGACGCTGACGAGAGCGATTGCCTCGTGATGAGCCTCGTCGAGAACTGTGCGCGGCGGCAGCACAACCCCATCGACCTTATGCGCGAGATCGGCGCGCTCCGCCAGCGCGGCTACAACGACCGTCAGATCGGCGAGAAGATCGGCGTTTCCACCGAATATGTGAACATGATCGCCGGGCTGCTGGAGAAAGGCGAGGAGCGCTTGGTCTCGGCCGTGGAAACCGGGGTGCTTCCGCTGAATCTGGCCATCCAGATTTCCAAGACGGACGCCAAGGGCGCGCAGAAGGCACTGATGGACGCCTACACTCAGAACAAGCTGCGAGGCCGGAAGCTGGCGCTCGTGCGCCGCCTGATCCAGCAGCGCGAACTGCGGGGCCCGCAGATCCACAGCAACCAACTCGGACGCAAGCCTCCGAAACGGGCGCTCACGAGCGAGGGCCTTGTGCGGGCGTATCAGCAGGAGGCGACGCGCCAGAAGCTGCTTATCAAAAAGGCCGAGCTCACCCAGAGTCGGCTGATGTTCGTGCGCGAGGCGTTCCGGAAGCTCTGCGCGGACGAGCATTTCATGACCCTGCTCAGGGCGGAGGGGCTCGAGACAATGCCTGCCGACCTTGCGCGGCCCGTGACCGACGGGGCTCCGACATGAAGCGCGAAGCACGCGACACCCTGAAGAGCGTCACGCTCGGGTTCGAGGACGACTGCGTCACGCTCCCCATCGATGCGATCCTGCCGCTCCGCGCCCTCGGCAAGTCCGCAAAATCCAGCCGGAAGTATCGGCAGATCGTGGCTTCCATCGCCCAGATCGGGATCGTCGAGCCGCCCGTCGTGGTTCGGAACCCCGACAAGTCCGCCACTTGGTTGCTGCTCGACGGCCATCTTCGGATCGAGGCGCTAAAGGATGCTGGCGAACAGGAAGTGGAGTGTCTGGTCTCCACCGACGATGAGGCCTTCACCTACAACCGCCAGGTCAGCCGCCTTGCGCCGATCCAGGAACACAAGATGATCCGAAAGGCGATCGAGCGCGGCGTGCCCGAGGAGAAGATCGCGCTCGCGCTCGATCTCAACATGAGCAGCATCCGGCGCAAGGTGCGCCTTCTGGACGGCATCTGCGAGGAAGCGGTCGGGATCCTGAAAGACAAGCCCGCGACCGGCGCGGTGTTCGACGCGCTGCGCAAGATGAAGACCATGCGCCAAATCGAGGCGGCCGAACTGCTGGTCAACGCGAACAACTATTCCGTCGCCTACGTGAACGCGATCCTCGCGGGGACGCCGCAGGCCCAGCTGGTCGAGTCGTCCAAGCCGAAGAAGGTTAAAGGCATCACGCCGGAGGCGATGGCGCGCATGGAGCAGGAACTCGCCCGGCTGCAGGAGGGGATCGCCTCGATCCAGGACACCTACGGCGAGGACCACCTGCATCTGACCGTGATCAAGGGCTATGTCGGCAAGTTGCTCGGGAACGCGCGGGTCGTGCGCTATCTGGCGCAGAACCATCCCGAGTTCCTCGGCGAGTTCCAGACCATCACCGAGATCACGCCGGCCGAGGCCGAGTAGCGGCCTGTAGGTCAACGACGGGGACCCGGACCCAAAAAGCGCGGGGACCGCAGGAGACGCCGGACTGTGGGCCGGATCAAGCGCGGCGGTGGGGATGGCGGCGAACCCGCTCGGAGCCCACCAGGCCGGCTCGAGTTTTCGCCGGCCGCGCGGTCGCGCATGCGGCTGCGTTCCATTCGGGGCGTGTCGGAGACCGGGCCACTCCGGCACGCCCATTTGCCCACTCGAAAAACATGGTGAATCCGCGACGTCCTGAGGTAGTGCGTTGCGGTTCTCTGCGAAAAGAGAACATCTAAAAACGAAACAGGCACAAAAGAATCGAAATTCATCCATGCTAGTTTTTATGCTATTGATTCCATTGTGCATCGTAAGAATGTGTGAGGTCTGCGTAGCCTTTGGGGTCTCTGCGCATTTCGGAGGGGGTGAGTCATCGAAAATCTCGGCTCAGAGTCCCGCAGTCATGTGCTGGCAGCACTGCGCGAGCGCGCTCGTCTCCGAGCGATTGTTAATCGTTTTCTCTCGGTTGCTTCCGTTCGGAACTTCCCAAAACCGGGGCGCCGATCGCCGCATGGAGCCCCCGCCGTCGCCAAACCAGACGCGATGCGCGGAGTTGCGCAACAAACTGACTGCCTCGCATTTTCCTTCACGCCTTCGTTTGGACGCAACCACGTCGAGTTGCTCAAGATGGAGGACAACATGAAACGGAACTGCATGACCCAGAAGGAACTTGCCGACCGCTGGACCATCTCGCACCGCACCCTAGAGCGGTGGCGGTGGGCTGGCGAAGGCCCGGCGTACATGAAGCTTGGCGGACGCGTCGTGTACCGCGTCAGCGACATCGAGGCATTCGAACAGGCGGTCATTCAATCCACGGCTGAACAGCAGATCTCGGCGTCCTGACGCCATTCCCGACCCTCCCGCCGCAAGTCACGCGCCAAAGCTCTGATTTGCGGCGCATTTCGATTGCGCCACCTTCCCGGCTCGGCTAGCCTCGGGTCAGGCCCAGTAAATGGGCGCGCATAGTTATCGTGCGCATCGCCCGAGCCGGGAGAGCGTGATGGCGAACGACAGGTCGGAACTTCGCTGGGGAGTCGAGCAGCGCCTCGAGTTCATAGAGTTCCGCCTGTTCTGGGAGGGACATGTGAACCGCAGCGACCTGATGGACCAGTTCGGGGTCTCGGTGAACCAGGCGTCCACCGACCTGAACCGCTACATCGGCTTCGCGCCGGACAACATGGTCTACGACAAGAGCGCGCGGACCTATGTCCGCGGCTCCGAGTTCAAGCCGCAGTTCCTCGAGCCCGACGCGAGCCGCTACCTCGCACAACTGCGGTCAGTTGCGGACGGTATCCTCGACCGCGAGGACTCGTGGATCGCCGATCTCCCGCCCTACGCCTCTGCGCCAACGCCCGTGCGCGGTGTCAGTCCGGTAAAGCTCCGGTCAGTCGTCGGCGCCATCCGCCGTTCCGAGGCGGTCGAGGTGAGATATCAGTCCCTCTCCAGCCCCGAGCCCCGCTGGCGCTGGATTGCGCCCCACGCCATCGCGTTCGACGGGTTCCGCTGGCACACGCGGGCGTTCTGCCTGACCGATGACTGTTTCAAGGACTTCCTTCTCTCCCGGATCCTTGACATCCGCGGGTCGCGCGAGAGCGAAGTATCGGCCAGCGACGATAGCGACTGGCTTTCCGAGGTCACTTTGGAAGTCGGCCCCCACCCTGAACTCTCGGAGACGCAGGCCAAGGTCATCGCACTCGACTACGGGATGCGAGGCGGTAAGGCGAAGATCAGGGTCCGGCGCGCGCTTCTCCACTACGCTCTCAGGCGGCTTGGGCTCGATACCGATCCAGCCGCCAGGAGGCCGCAGGATCAGCAGATCGTGCTCCTCAATCGAGAACACATTGATTGCCACATCTCTTCAGCCGGCAATGACTTCGGTCCCGCAAACCAGGTTCCGGAGTGCTGAGTTGATCACGGAATATCACGCCAAGCTATTTGCGCACGAACTGAGGAAGCGGCATTCCGTCGCCGACAAAGAAAAACTCGCCGGAGCACTGTTGGACGCGCAGGTGGACCTCAACCCTCACCAAGTTGAAGCCGCACTGTTTGCGTTCAAGTCACCGCTCTCGAAAGGGGCGATTCTGGCTGACGAAGTGGGCCTTGGCAAAACAATCGAGGCTGGATTGGTCCTTGCTCAGAAATGGGCCGAAGGGAAACGTCGCATTCTGATCATCACGCCAGCCAACTTGCGGAAGCAGTGGTCGCAAGAGGTCGAGGAAAAGTTCTTCCTTCCGACTCTTATCCTCGAGGCGAAGAACTACAACAAGATGTCGAAGGATGGGGTGCGTAGTCCATTCGATCAGAAGCGCCTTGTGATCTGCTCTTTTCAATTTGCGGCTCGGCACGCCGAGGCTTTGATGGTCATTCCTTGGGATTTGGTGGTAATCGACGAGGCGCATCGCCTGAGAAACGTGTACCGGCCAGACAATCGGATCGGACGCACTCTGAAGGGCGCACTTGTGAACGCGCCCAAGATCCTGTTGACAGCTACGCCCCTGCAGAACTCGCTGATGGAACTGTACGGGCTCGTCAGTCTAATCGATGACTTCACCTTCGGTGACGCCAAGAGCTTTAGAGCCAAGTACGCGCGGCTGACGGGTGATGATCAGTTCGACGAGCTGAAGCAGCGACTACAAGCGGTCTGCCATCGCACGCTCCGTCGCCAGGTGCTCGAATACATCCGCTATACGAATCGAATTCCCATCACGCAGGAGTTTGTGCCGACTGAGGCCGAACAGGCTCTTTACGAGATGGTTTCAGACTACCTGCGGAGGCCCTCTCTTCACGCGTTGCCGTCATCGCAGCGAACCCTAATGACGCTGATCATGCGGAAGCTGCTCGCATCCTCGACTTTCGCCATCGCAGGCGCTCTCGACTCCCTTGCGCGGAAGCTTGAGCGGCAACTCAAGCAAGACACTGACCTGCGGAGCAAGCTCGAGGAGGAACTAGCGGAAGACTACGAGGAGTTCGATGAGCTGGCAGACGAGTGGCCAGAAGGCAATGACCAGCCCGAATTACTATCCCCGGAAGATGTGAGCGCGATCAAGAAGGAAATCTCCGACCTACGCGAATTCCGCGACCTCGCCGTTTCGATTTCTGAGAACGCGAAGGGGCAAGCACTTCTCAGCGCGTTGAGTGCTGGTTTTGCCAAGACCCAAGAACTTGGCGCCGCGCAGAAAGCCATCATCTTCACAGAGTCGCGCCGCACGCAAGAGTATCTTGTCCGCCTTCTGTCCGAAAACGGCTACGGCGATCAGCTCGTTCTTTTCAACGGTTCCAACACCGACGCGCAATCCAAGCAGATCTATGATGTCTGGCTTGAGAAGCACAAAGGCAGCGATCGCATTACTGGCTCACGGACAGCCGACATGCGCTCCGCATTGGTCGAGCACTTCCGCGAGAATGCGTCGATCATGATCGCAACAGAGGCCGCTGCAGAAGGCATAAACCTGCAATTCTGCTCTATCGTGGTGAACTATGATCTGCCTTGGAACCCCCAGCGAATCGAGCAACGGATTGGTCGTTGCCACCGCTACGGCCAGCTTTATGACGTTGTGGTTGTCAATTTCCTGAACAAAAACAATGCTGCAGACCAACGCGTTTACGAGCTTCTGGCCGAAAAGTTTCAGCTATTCTCCGGGGTATTCGGCGCTTCCGACGAGGTTTTGGGGTCAATCGAGTCCGGTGTCGAATTCGAAAAGCGGATCGTCACCATCTACCAGACGTGCAGAACAACAGAAGAGATCGAGACCGAGTTCTCTCGGCTTCGGGGCGAGATGGACGAGAATATTAGCGTCGCGATGGAGGACACTCGGCGGAAGCTGCTGGAGAACTTCGACGCCGAGGTGCATGACCGCCTGAAGATCAATCTCGACAAGAGCAAGGAGTATGTCGGGCGATACGAGAGGATGCTCTGGGCGGTGACGCGGCATGAGCTCCGCGACCGAGCTCAGTTCGATGACGAACACCTCACCTTCACCCTGAAGGAGCCGCCGGGTGGGCTTGCTGTGCCCGCTGGAGGCTACGGGATCGCCAAGAACGGTCTGAGCGAACACAGATACCGTTTGGGTCACCCGCTGGCGCAGCACGTCATCGAGCGCGCCAAGCGCCGAACGCTCGATGGCGCCACGTTGGCGTTCGATTATTCGGCCTGGCCGGCCAAGGCCGTCAGCATCGAACCGCTTGTGGGACGCGGCGGCATCCTCGCGGCACGGTGCCTCAGCTTCTCCGGTTTCGATGCGCAGGACCACATCCTGTTCGCGGCGATGACCGATGAGGGCGAGCTGATCGAAGAAGATGTCGTTCGACGCCTTTTCGACATGCCCTGCCGCATCACAGACGGGGGCGCGACCATCGAGAACTCCCGATTGGAGGCCCCGCTCGCTGCACGCGAACAAGCTGTGACCGACGCTCTGAAGCGCCAGAACGCGGAGTGGTTCTCGGCCGAGAGCCAGAAGCTCGAAAGGTGGGCCGAAGACAAGGTCTTCGCTGCCGAGAAGGAATTGAAGGACGCGAAGGCGCGGATCCTTGAACTCAAGCGCGAGGCGCGAACGGCTGAGTCCCCCGAGGATCAGCACCGGATCCAGATGCAGATTCAGGACCTGGAGAAATCCAAGCGTCGGCTTCGCCAACGCATCTTTGAGGTGGAGGACGAGATCATCGACGAGCGTGATCAGATGATCTCGGACCTGGAAGCCCGCCTCCAACAGGATATCAGCAAACAAGAGCTCTTCGCCGTCCGCTGGGCGGTCGTGTGAGCCAACAGAACGTAGGAGAAACCCGCCAGATGCCGAACGTCGAGAAACAACGAGAACGCCTGATCAGCCTGCTGAAGGAGCTGTTCCAGCTCGACCAGCCCGACCTGGACTTCGGCTTCTATCGCATCATGCATGCGAAGGCCGGCCAGGTGACCAAGTTTCTCGAGGAAGACCTGCTGGGAATCATCCGGGATGCATTCGGCGAGGCGGATGGCGCGCGAATCGAGCATGCGAAATCCGCCTATGAAGCCGCGCGCAAGCAAGCCGAGGAGTTTGGCGCACCCGATCCGGATGCCGCTCCGAAAGTGAGGGAAGCTAAGGCAGCCTGGGATGCAGCCAAGGACAGTGGAAGCAACGAGGGCGACGTCTACGACCACCTCTACCGATTCTTCGAGCGCTACTACGACAACGGCGATTTCATGAGCCGCCGCTACTTCGCGCGCGAGACGGACGGCAAGGCGGCCCCCTACGCCGTCCCCTATGACGGGCGCGAGGTCTATCTGCACTGGGCCAACCGCGACCAGTACTACATCAAGACATCCGAGTACCTGACCAACTTCACTTTCGATCCGACGCAGGCGAAGGAGTTCAAGGACAAGCACGGCGCGCTGTTCGAACAGAAGCCGTTGAAGGTCCATTGCCGGATCGTCTCGGCGTCCGAGGGCGAGCACAACAACGTCAAGGCGTCGGAGCAGACCGAACGCTACTTCATCATCCACGAGCCCGAGCCGGTGAAGATCGAGACGGGCGACACCGGCGAGCCGGAGCTGGTGATCCAGTTCCAGTACCGCCCGGACCCCGAGAAGACCGGACAGGAAGGCACCTGGCGCAAGAAGCGCCTTGGCGAGGCGGCGGACAAGGTTAAGGCACTGCTGCCAGAGCTGGAGGGCGCGGGCGACTATGTGACCGCCCTGATGACCCAGGCGCCGACCGAAGCCGAGAAGGACCGGACGCTGATGGAGAAGTACCTGGCCCAGTACACGGGCCGGAACACGATGGACTACTTCATTCACAAGGATCTGGGCGGGTTCCTGCGGCGCGAGCTGGATTTCTACATCAAGAACGAGGTCATGCGGCTGGACGACATCGAGTCTGCCGATGCGCCGCGGGTGGAATCCTACCTGGCCAAGGTCAAGGTGCTGCGCCGCATCGCGCAGCACCTGATCGACTTCCTCGCCCAGCTCGAAGACTTCCAGAAGAGGTTGTGGCTGAAGAAGAAATTCGTCGTAGACACCCAGTACTGCATCACGCTCGATCGTATCGGGGAGGAGTTCTATCAGGAGATCGCGGCGAATGAAGTCCAGCGGGAAGAGTGGGTTCGGCTTTTTGCTATCGATCGTATCACAGGCTATTCAGAGCCGCTAACGGTCGATTTCCTGAAGGTCAATAAGGGCCTAATCCTATCGACCGATGCGTTTGACGGCGAACTCCGCGACCGAATAATCGCCTCGATCGATGACCTTGAAACGTCTATACCATGCCTCGCCATCAACTCAGATAACTTCGGCGCATTGGGACTGATGGCAAGAAAATACCACAAGTCTATTGAGTGCATATTCAGCGACCCACCATACAATACTGGACTTGGTGATTTTCTCTACAAAGACCGGTACAGACATTCATCTTGGGCGACGATGATGGAGAACAGACTTCAGCGCGCCAAGGCGCTCTTGCGTGATGATGGCGCGTGCTGGACCGTTCTCGACAACAATGAATCTCACAACTTTCAGAAAGTTGCAGCGGCAGTTTTCTCGGAAGACTGCTTTGTCGATACAATTGGGTGGACCGATGTTATAGCATGGGAAAAAGTCTATAGCCCAAGAATGGATGCGAAGCAGTTCTCGTCTTCAATCGACTTCATTCACGTATTCTCTGGGCAGCCAAATTGGACGCCAAGACATCTAGTCATTGAGCCAAATCTTGAGCAATTCCCATTCACTGATGATGAAGGTCGCAGATATCGGAGCGATCCACTTCGAAAGTGGGGAAAAAACTCACTTCGAACAGATCGCCCAAAGCTCTGGTACCCGATAACATCTCCATGTGGAAAAGAAGTCTGGCCTATTAAGCCGGATGGGACAGAAGGCTGCTGGAGGTGGCAGAAGTCCACGGTGGAAGAAAGATTCGACGAGTTGGACTGGCTCGATAAAGGTAATGGTTTGCAACCTTATCTTCGTCAGTATGCCGACAAGAGCAATTGGAGGCCCGTCGAAACACTTTGGCAGTACGAAGACGTAGGCTCTACTCACGAGTCCGCTGAAGAGTTAAAGCGCTTGATCCCGGGACATGGCTTTCAGACAGTCAAACCAACCCGGTTGATCCGCCGCGCCTTGGCTGCATCCGGTGATACGTATTCTACTGTCCTTGATCCCTTCGCAGGAACAGGCACCACTGCACACGCGGTGATTGCCGCCAAACGTGAAGATGACTCCGACGAGCGTTACATAGTCATTGAGGCAGGAAGTCACTTTGACTCTCTGATGCTGCAAAGAATTAAGAAAGTCTGCTACTCTTCTGATTGGAAGGAAGGAAAGCCTGTCACTCGCGATGCAATATCGCACGCAATCAAAATCCTTCGCTTGGAGTCGTATGATGCTAGCCTGAACAATCTGGCTCTTAGAAATTCTTCAAAGGCCGCTCATGCGGACGACGAATTCGCACGCGACTACATGCTCCGCTACTGGCTCGACTTCGAGACCAAGGGCAGCCCGTCGCTCCTGAACATCGAATGGTTCGACGATCCCACCGCCTACAAGCTGAAGATCAAGAAGCCCGGCACGGACGAGTATATCGAGAAGGCCGTGGACCTGGTCGAGACGTTCAACTGGCTGATCGGCCTGAATGTCGAGCATCTGGACCGTTGGCGCGGCTATGAAGCAGCCTTCAAGCGCGAGGTCGATCCCGAGCTACCGGGCGACACGAACACCCGGCTGATGCTGGACGGCGCGCTGAAGGAGACCGACGACGGCGCCTGGCGCTTCCGCAAGGTCGAGGGCTACACCCTGCGCACCCCCGGCGATCACAACGACCGGGAGAAGGCGCTGGTTGTCTGGCGCAAGCTGACCGGCGATCTCGAGCAGGACAACCTAATGCTGGACGAGTGGTTCCGGAAGTACCGCCTCTCCGCGCAGGACACCGAGTTCGACGTGATCTACGTGAACGGCTCCAACAACCTGCCCAACCTCCGCAAGGACGAGGAGACTTGGAAGGTGCGCCTGATCGAGGAAGCCTTCCACCAGGCGATGTGGGACGTGGAGGGCTGATCGATGGCGAGAAAGCCCAAATCCAAGGTCAAGCCGCTCCCCTTCGGCCACAAGCTGGTGCTGAACCAGTGGATCGTCAGCCTGTTCGGCTTCGATCCGCTTAAGGACCACAAGGACGGCAAGCGCACCCTGCGGCCGGTGCAGCCGCTGGCCAAGACGGTGAAGGATGCACCCGAGGGCATGACGGCCGAGAACCTGCACCACTTCTACAAGGCGCTGGACGTCCATCTGCAGGCGGGCGCCCAGATCACGCGGGCCGATCTGCTGCGCTATGAGCACAACATCGTCAGCCACACGCTCGCGATCAACGAGAAGCGCGACCGGCCGATCGTCTGGAAGTACTACCAGTGGCTCTCGCTGCTGTTCGCCGAGATCTATCTCGACCGGTTCTTCGCAGATCGCGCCGCGCTGCTGGACGCGCTGAACGCCTATGTCGATGCCTTCGACAAGTACTGGACCGATGAGGGCTACGAGACGGGGATCACGCCCTACGAGCTCGATGACCTGAACAAGCTCTGCCTGCAGAACGCCACCGGCTCGGGGAAGACGTTGCTGATGCACGTCAACTTCCTGCAATTCCGGCACTACGCCTCGAAGTCGCCACTCAAGCACGACCTGACGCGGACCGTGCTGATCACGCCGAACGAGCAACTTTCCCTGCAGCACGCGCGTGAGATGAAGGGCAGCAACATTGTCGCGTCACGCCTGCTGACGGACAGCGGCGACCTGCTGTCCTCGGGAAAGAACGGGCTGCGCCAGGTGGACTTCACCGAGGTGACCAAGCTCGGAGACACCGACGGGCCCAACGTCATCGCGACGCGGAATCTCGGCGACCAGAACCTGCTGCTCGTCGACGAGGCCCATCGTGGCATGGGAAGCCAGGAAGAGCGCGGCTGGTTCCGAAGCCGCGCCCGCCTGTCGGAGAAGGGTTT
The DNA here is from genome assembly GCF_010915705.1 of Pseudotabrizicola algicola. Classification (GTDB taxonomy): domain Bacteria; phylum Pseudomonadota; class Alphaproteobacteria; order Rhodobacterales; family Rhodobacteraceae; genus Pseudotabrizicola; species Pseudotabrizicola algicola. The sequence goes on along the minus strand of NZ_JAAIKE010000010.1, from coordinate 70,248 downwards.
CGTCTTCGAGTATTCGGCGACGCTGAAGGAGGCTGTCACTGCCGCAAAGCGTCCCGAAATCGAAGCATCCTACGCGAAGACGATCCTGTTTGACTATTCGTACCGGTACTTTTACGAGGACGGCTACGGCAAGGACTACCGCATCTTCAACCTTCCGCGGACCTTCTCCCAGCTTGAGTTCTCGTACCTAACTGCGTGTCTTCTGAGTTTCTACCAGCAGCTGAAGCTCTACGAGGACAAGCAGACACTCTATACCCCCTACAACATCGAAAAGCCGCTCTGGGTTTTCGTCGGTTCCAGCGTGACCAAGGCCACCGGATCCAAGGCGGAGAAGGCCACGGTTTCTGACGTAGGCAAGATCCTCGCCTTCATCGCGAAGTTCCTGAAGAGCGAGGGTACATCGGCTGCCGAAATCGAGCGGATCCTCACCGGTAACGCTCAGGAGACCGGTCTCCTCGATGAGAATGGCGGCGACATATTCGCCGGCGGTTTCGTCTACCTGCAGCAGCTCATGCTTCGGGAGGGCTGGAAGCCCGGCGACCTGTTCCGCGACATCCTCGAAAAGCTCTTTCAGAACAGGGCCGGTGGTGAGTTGTCGATTGCCCGGATCAAGGGCGACGAGAACGAGATCATGCTACGCGTCGGACAGGCCGAGAAGCCGTTCGGGCTCATCAACGTCGGCGACGCATCTGGCTTGGCGACCCATATTGCTGAGCAGGAGTTCGATAACGTCGCGGTCCTGGAATCCGAGTTTGCCGAGACGATGTTCGGGCAGATCAACCTCTCCAGCTCCCCGGTCAATCTGCTCATCGGTTCCAAGCGCTTTGTCGAGGGCTGGGATTGCTGGCGCGTCAGCACCCTTGGTCTCATGCATGTCGGCAAGAGCGAAGGCGCGCAGATCATCCAGCTTTTCGGGCGCGGCGTCCGGCTAAAGGGGTATGACTGGTCGCTCCAGCGCAGCGGCTTCGCCACCCCTACCCATCAACCGGAACTCATCCAGTACGTCGAGACCCTGAATGTCTTCGGGATCGAGGCTGACTTCATGGAGCGATTCCGGAAGTTCCTCGAAGAGGAAGAGCTGCCCCGCAACGATCAGAAGCAGGTCTTCACAGTTCCGCTGACAGTCACATACGACTTCGGGCAACGCCTCAAGGTGCTGCGGCCCCGAAAGAAGCGCGGTGACGGTCGCGAGTACGATTTCAAGAGGGATGGCGCTGTGCCGGCCCTGACGCTGATCCCAGAAAAGATACGCCAAAAGGGCGTCGCGATAGATTGGTATCCTCGTATCCAGTCTCTCGAGTCCAAGAAGGGCACCAAGCTGGGCACCAAGGAGGAGACCGTTTTCGAGGATGGTCACCTGGACTTCCTTGACTACGATGACCTGTTCTTCCGGCTTGAGAAATTCAAGCGTGAGCGCACCTGGCACAATCTCAATATTTCCAAGTCCATGATCAGGGCGCTGCTCACTGACCGGACCTGGTACAAGGTCGTCGTGCCTTCTGGGAAGATGGAGTTCTCGGATTTTGGGAACGTTGCGCTTTGGCAGGAGATGGCGGCGGAACTCCTGCAGAGGTTCTCGGAAGAATACTACAACTACTGCAAGGCGGCCTTTATCGAGCCACGCCTTGAGCTCCGTGAGATCGAGGCCGGCAACGGAAGCCTGCCCGAAGCGGACGAATACCAGCTAATCGTCGATGCCAGCGAAACCGCGCTCATCAACGACATCCAGAACCTCACCGGCGAGATATCGGCTCGAAAAGCCGGGGTGTTGCGTGCTGGCGACTTGAAAGGCTGCCTGTTTGGCGCGCATCTCTACGAGCCCGTGCTTCATGCGGCCAAGGGAAGCAAAATCCAGATCGCACCGGTTTCATTGAATGAGAGCGAATTCCAGTTCTTGGATGATCTGCGCCTTTTCATCGAAAAGGATCAAGCACGGCTGGCGGCGGAGGGAATTGAACTCTTCTTGCTTCGCAACGAGAGCCGCGGGCGCGGGGTGGGCTTTTTTGAGGCAGGAAATTTCTATCCCGACTTCCTTCTATGGCTCGTGAAGGACGGCAGACAGCACTTGGCTTTCGTCGAGCCTCATGGCCTCCAGCATGAAGGCCCTGGCCACAAGAAGATTGAGTTCCATCAGGTCATCAAGGGCATCCAGGCAAGGCTCGCCAGCGAAGACGTCGTACTGAACAGCTTTATCGTCACACCGACACGGTTCGGCAAACTGAACTGGGGCAAGACGATCCATGAATTGGAGGATATGCATGTCCTATTCATGGAGGATCAAAAAGACACCTATGTCGCCTCAATAATAAATCGAATGGCGGCATAGACGGGGTTTTTTGGCGAATGTCGGAAATTTCAAACACCAGGCCAAGCTGGTTCGTCGGTGCCGCGTATAATCGCACCGAGGACCAGACGCCCAGATTTCTCGCTGAAGGCATCTGGGAGAACGGCTACGAAGACGGCAAGTATGGCGATCTCGTGCGCTCAATGCGCCCGGGGGACAGGATCGCGATCAAGTCATCCTATACTCGCAAGCGGGAACTGCCGTTCGACAACCGCGGTGCCACTGTCTCAGTGATGGCCATAAAGGCGGTCGGCACGATCACTGCCAATCTGGACGATGGCAAGCGTGTTCAGGTCAACTGGACGCCCGTATCGCCGCCCCGCGAATGGTACTTCTACACAAACCGCGCCACGGTTTGGCGGGTCGCGCCGGGCGGCTGGATGGAGGATGGCCTCCTCGCCTTCACATTCGACGGCCAGCAGCAGGACCTCGACCGGTTCCGGAATGAACCGTTCTGGCGGGAGCGGTTCGGCGACGCGGACGGCGAGCAGCGTTTCCGCTGGACATCCTTCTACAGCGCCGTTGCGGCAAAGCTCCTGGACTACCGGGCAGACCGCAAGCCCCTGATCGACGGCATCCATGCAATCGCGCAAGAGATGGCGGGGCTCGGGTATTTGCAGGACCGCTACCCGGAAGGCGGTACTGGCCCACTGCGCGACATCTGCCCCTTTACGGCGATGGGCACGTTCAACCGATCCATGACCGACTCCAATCGGAGCGCAATCGCGGGAGCGCTTGCCAAGCTGATCGGCGTGGAGGAGGAGCCTCCGAGCACCTTCGAGGGAATTCCGGTCCTCAACAACCAGCGATCCTGGTTCTTTCGATACGGCGACAAGCGCGGCGAAGGCGACATCGACAAGCTATGGGACCTGTTCGCTGCCGCTGCAGCGCTGGTGGATTCTGATCAACCCGATCAGCGAGACCAATTCATCGCCGACTACGACGCGGCCATCGGCGTTTGGGGCGCCTCATGGAACCTCTCGACCGGGCTTTACTGGTCGCATCCGTGGGAGTTCCCGACCCTTGATAGCAACTCGCGCTCGTTCCTCACTAGCCGGTTACAGATGCGGGTCCCGACGATAGGGCCGCAGAAGCCATGCAGTGGCGCGACCTATCTCAAGCTGGTGGACGATCTGAAGGCGCGCTTTTCTGAGGAAAGCTACCCGGTCCACAGCTTCCCCGAACTGTCGCTGGCCGCATGGCACTATAAAGGGCCCGAAGAGTCTCAGGCCGAGGCCGACCAAGGAGGCGCCGCGCCCAATGAGGACGAAGAAGATGCGGCTGTTGTCGATCCGGTCCAGACGCCAGCGCCAGCTGTGCCATACGATGTTGACGACATCCTGCGCGAGGGATGTTTTCTGGAGCGCGGGGAGATCGACCGCCTGCTGGAGCGCTTGCGCACGCGCAAGAACCTGATCCTGCAGGGACCGCCGGGAACGGGCAAGACTTGGATGGCCAAGCGCCTCGCGTTCGCACTGATGGGGGAACGCGACGAGGCGCGCGTCCGTGCGGTCCAGTTCCACCCAAACCTCTCCTACGAGGATTTCGTGCGAGGCTGGCGTCCGAGCGGCGATGGCAAGCTGACCCTTGCCGACGGCGTCTTCATGGAGGCGATCCGTGCGGCGCTGAGCCGGCCAGAAGCCCGCTTCGTCGTAATCATCGAAGAGATCAACCGCGGTAACCCCGCACAGATTTTCGGCGAACTGCTTACCCTTCTCGAGGCTGGAAAACGCACGCCGCGCGAGGCGCTCGAACTCTGCTATCCCGATGCTGACGGCAAACGCCGCCCGGTTCATGTGCCCGAGAATCTCTTTGTCATTGGCACGATGAACATCGCAGACCGTTCGCTGGCGCTGGTCGACCTCGCGTTCCGCAGACGCTTCGCCTTCGTCGGACTTGAGCCGAGGCTCGGACCTGCCTGGCGGCGGTGGGTGACGGATAAGGGTGGTGTCGATCCAGCCCTCGTCGACGACATTGAGCGGCGCATCCTCGCACTGAACGCGCAGGTTGCGGAGGCATTTGGCCGCCAGTTCGAGATCGGGCACAGCTACGTCACGCCGACAGCCAGGCTCGAACCCGGCGCCACGCGCGAATGGTTCCGTCAGGTCGCCGAGACAGAGATCGGGCCGCTCCTCGACGAATACTGGTTCGACGCCCCGAAATCGGCGCGCGAGGCTCTCGACCGCCTGTTGCAGGGATGGTGATCGCCGACGCCGGGTTGGCGAACGAGACCGCTGCGGCGGGCTTCATCGGCCGCATCCCGGTGCGCAACATCTGGCTCCTGATGCTCTACGCTTCGGACCTGTTCCGGACCTCGGGCCGCACGCGCGTCGACGCGGAGCACAACCCGGACGAGATCGCCGATCTCGTCGCCGAGCTTCTGGCGCAAGCGGTTGAGGAACGCCAGCGCCGACAACTGAGCCTCGGTTACCGTCCGCGCAGTGCCGACCTCTCCCGGGTACGGGGCCGGATCGACGTCCTGCGCACGGAGCGCCGACAGCTGCTCGCGCGCGGCGCCGTGGCGTGCCGTTTCATGGAGCTCAGCGTCGACACGCCCCGAAACCGCTTCGTCCGCGGCGCGCTGGAGGCGGTGGCGCGACTGGTCGCACGCCCCGAGCTCCGCCATCGCTGCCGACGGCTGGCGGCGGACATGCAGGCGCTCGGCGTCGCTGGAGCGATGCCGTCGCGAGCCGAGCTCAGCGCGGACCGCATCGGCCGCCATGACGCCGCGGATCAACAGATGCTGGCGGCCGCGATCCTGGCTATGGACCTTGTTTTGCCGACTGAACGGGCGGGGCCACGGCCCCTGCCGATGCCGGATCGAGAGGAGCAGTGGGCGCGGCGACTGTTCGAGCGTGCAGTCGGCGGGTTCTACCGGACTGTCTTGCCGCCAGTGCGATGGCATGTACGAACTGGCAGCTGCCTCGACTGGCCGCTCGATTGGTGCAGCGAGGGCGCGCGGGAAATCCTGCCGGGCATGCAGACCGATATAGTGCTCGACGATGAGGTGGCGGCGCGGCGCATCGTAATCGATACCAAGTTCACCGGGATCGTAACGGCGGGCTGGCGGCGCGAGGCGACGCTGCGCAGCGGATACCTTTACCAAGTCTACGCCTATCTCCGCTCGCAAACAGGTCGGGGCGATGCGCTGGCGGACCACGCCGAGGGCGTGCTGCTGCACCCAACGATCGGAGAAGCGATGGACGAAGCCATTTCTGTGCACGGACATCTCATTCGTTTCGCCACAGTCGATCTCGCAGCAGACGGCGCGGCCTTTCGTCGGCAACTTCTCAAGCTTACTGGTCAGTTCGAGGGCCAGACGCCCCCTGATGAAACGCCAGCACGCTAGCGGCGTGCAGCTTGCCGGAGAGTACAAAGTCAGCTGCCTCTCTCAGCCGATCTTGCAGCCCCAGAAGGACGTGTGATCGGCGGCGAAGTAGCCGTCTGCGACCCGGAAATACCCCTGCAGCTCGACGGTATCGCCCGCGGTCAGCGGCACCATGGTCTGCAGCCAGATCGCGGTAGCGAGAGAGACATGGGTGGCGGAGATTTCGCCGAGGGAGCCGCGGATTTCCGTCGTTCCGTTCAGCACGAGCCGCCCGCGCATGCGCGCGGTCGTGCTGGCATTGACCTTGTACATAAGCGTCGCGCCGAAGAGATAGGTGCCGTCCACCGGCACCACGAACCAATTGTTCGCGGCGTCGAAGGCGCCCTGATCGTTGTAGTCGGTGTTGTTCAGGCCGATCTTCGTCCAACTCCCGACGCCGACATAGTTGTCGTAGTTGGTGTACGCCTTGAACCGAGGCAGGCGCGGCTGGTCGACGATGCCGGTGGCGTTGTCAACGTTCAGACCGTCGAAGAAGGTGCTGCCGTCGGCCGAGACCGCGAGGCGGAAGCGGTCGGAGCCGAAGAGCCCCACCAGCGCCTTGGTCACGAACCCGGTCTGCAGCGTCAGGCCCAGATCGTCGCCCGCAGCCTCCTTGTTCATGGTGTAGAACAGATCGCCGGTCCCGCCCTCGGCCAAGGTTTTCGCCGTCCAGAGCGCGGCGTTCAGCTTGGCCGAGAACGGGTTAGACGCATCCGCCGTCGTGCCGAGCCCCAGCAGCGCAAGGTTCTGTAGCGCGGCCGGCGTGGTCCCGACCCAGCCCGCGCCGTCATAGACCAGCAGCAATCCTTCGTCCTCGACCCACGCCCGCCAGCCAGTACGCGGCGGCAGACGCAGCCATGCGCCGTCGGTCCAGAGCGCGAGGTTCAGGTCCCAGCCCGCCCAGTCGCCCGTCGCGCCCGATCCCACGATGTAACGGTCGCCATCGGCCGGGCTGGCAGGCGGCGCTGTCAGGTCCCGGTCGAGGACGGAGAGCTGGACGATCCCGTCGAGGAACCGCAGCGCCTCGTTGTGGGTGACATGCTTCTGGGCCTGCGCCGCCAGGATGAAGGGCAGCAGCAGATGGGTCGTGGCATCGGACATGTGATGGCCTTCAGAACGTGAGGGTGACGGTCTTGGACGCGCCCCGCCCGACGAGGGCGGAGAGCTGGTAGATGCGGACGTCGAGCGTGTCGCCGGGGGCGAGCGGCGCGCCCCAGTCGGCGGTCTGCTGGGCCGAGGCGTAGACCGCGCTGGTGGTGCTCGCAGGCAGCACGCGCTTCACGGCGGCACCGTCGAGGATCTCGACCTCGTAGGCCTCCAGTTCCTCGGCCAGCGGAGCCTCGAGCCCGCCCCAGCTGTCGGCGGACAGCGCGCGGGACCGGCGTTTCCAGCGGATCGTCAGATCGCCGGGCGTACGCGGCGTGCGCCACGGCTGCTCGACATGGGCGACGGAGAACGGCCGCAGCCCCACGCCCACCGGCGTGAATGCCTGCGCGACATAGGTCTCGTCGCTGACCGAACGGCTCGCCGGGCCGACGCGCCAGTTCCACGGGATGCCGAGGTCGGCCTCGGCGATCGGCAGAGACGCCAGCGCGGTGTCCAGTACGACGACCCGCGCGCCTGCCGGAGCCGGATTGCCCATGGCACCCTCGGTCCCTCGCTGACCCCGCAGCAAGCGGGTCAGCCGATACCGGCCGGGCGCCAGCAGCTCGGCCGCACCCGCCTGCACGATCTCCCAGACGCCCGGCGCGCCCTCGATAGCCAGCGCATTGGCGCCGCCGAACAGGGTCAGGTCGGTGACGCTCTCCAGCGTGCCAGTCAGCAAGTCGACCACCAGCGCATTGCCGAGATCGAAGCGCGAGGTGGGGCCTGCGAAGAAGTCGGAGACAAGAGCCCCGATCCGGGCGCGACTGCCGAACGTGGTCAGCAGCTCGAACCCATCCGTCGAAGGACTGCGAAACACCGCCATCTCGCCCGGCCACGGCACGGCATGCGCCGCTACCATCGGCCGATGCGCGGGCTGGTCCTCGGTCAGCTGCGGCAGGTCCATCAGCACCGCATCCGGCGCGCCGAACACCACGGCCCGCGTCAGCGACGCCGGGCGGGGATCGCCGGGCGGCAGGTCGTACGTCGCGCGGTCCTGGCGGACCGCCTCGATGCCGCGCGCTTCCGCATCGGCGATGGAGACGAGCCGCAGATCGACCAGCCGTCCGTCATGCGCGAACCGGATCGCATCAGCCGGATCGAGCGCGAGCCGCGAGGGCGGCAAACGGAATGCCGCCGACTCGCGCCCGACCCACGCCTCCATCAGCGCGCGGCGGCAGCGGCGCTCGGCTTCCTCGGGCGGCACCGCCATCGGGAAGGACTCGGAGGCGATCCGCGTCGTGTCCACGGTGATGCGCCGCGCCTCGACGAGGGCCGCGTCGTAATCCTCGTCCGCCCGTGCGACCTGCCACTTCAGCGCCTGCGGCAGTTCGGTCTCTTGGCCGCGGGTCAGTTCGAGGATGTCGCCCTCGCGGGCGGCCACCAGATCGTCGGGCGCTAGGTTGGCGACGGAGGCCCGGCCGCGCATGATGAAGCGGATCACCCCCTCGGTCTCGACAGCGTCGAAGCCGAAATGCCGCGACAGCGTCGTGATCGATGCGCGCGGGCTTTCGAGCGCCGTGATCGCGTAGCCTTCGACCGCGCCCCAGAGGCCGGAGACGTCGATCCGGGACTCGGGCAGCCCGGCGCGCAGACAGAGATGGCGGACGAGCGCCGCCAGCGACACCGCCCCGAGCCGCCCGGTCAGCCAATGCCCAAGCCGCCAGTTCGCTCCGTCCGTCCAGACGTCGGTCAGCGCCGGGAAGAACGGATAGGGTCGCGCGTCCCAGGTCCAGGCGGCGCATTCCGGCACACGCACCATCCGGCCGCCGTAGACCGAGGACACCGGGTTGTTCGCGGCCTCGCCCCACCAGAGGTACGTCGCCTCGAGATAGGCGCGCTGGATCGCGTCGTCGCGCCAGCCCCGCGAGAAATGCGGCGTGAAGCTTTCCGAGGACTTCGGGTCGAAGAAGACGTTCGGCTGGTTCGTCCCTCGGTCGATGGCGGGACAGCCGAGCTCGGTGAACCAGATCGGCTTGGACTGCGGCGCCCACGCCGTCGGCGTGCCGCTTTCCACCCCGCCCGGGCGGTTGTAGTGTTCGTTCGACCACCAGGCGCGCAGATCCTTGTAGCGGAAGACCCACGGCTTGCTGGCGGCACCGTCGGTGATCGGCGTGCGGACCTGCGCGGATCGGTCCGCCGCGCTGGCGTAGAACCAGTGGAAGCCTTCGCCGCCCGTGATGTTCCCCTGCAGGTAGGCGCGGTCGTGGATCGCGGGCCAGCCCTCGGCTGCATCGAGATGCTCGAACCCGTCCCGCCAGTCCGATAGCGGCATGTAGTTGTCGATCCCGACGAAATCGATCTCCGGATCGGCCCAGAGCGGATCGAGGTGGAAGAACACGTCGCCGCTGCCGTCGCCCGGCTGGTGACCGAAATACTCGCTCCAGTCCGCCGCATAGCCAATCTTCGTCCCCGACCCGAGGATCGAGCGCACATCCGCGAGCAGGTCCCGATAGGCCTGCACCGCCGGATAGGTGCTGGCGCCCGAGCGGATCGTCGTCAGCCCTGGCATCTCGGTGCCGATCAGGAAGGCGTCTACCCCGCCCGCCGCCGCGCAGAGATGGGCGTAGTGCAGCACCATGCGGCGCAGGCCCCAGTCGCCCGATAGCCCGGTCCACGAAACCGACTGACCCGAGACGCTGAAGCTCGCAGGCGTCGCCGCGCCGAAGAGCGCCGCGACCTGGCTTGCGGCCGTGGCGGTCTTGTCCACGGTCCCGGCGAAACCGGCGGCGGGAGAACAGGTGATCCGGCCGCGCCAGGGGAACGCGGGCTGACCCGTCTCCGCGGCGCTGTCGGAATACGGGTTCGGCAGCGTGTTGCCGGGCGACACGTCCATCAGGATGAAGGGATAGAAAGTGACGCGCAGTCCGCGCGCCTTCATCTCCTGGATGGCCTGAACCACCGCGAAGTCGGACGGCGTGCCGCCATAGACCGGGCGGCCCTCTTCGTCGCGGCTGACGAGGAAGGCGCTGGCGCGGCTGACGCCATTGACCGACCAGCTGGCGGGCGTGGTCGATTTGGCCGACACCTCGACACCGGGCCGCACCTTGCAGGAGCCCGCGCGCAGATCGTCGCCGATCCATGCGACGACGAGGCTGACGCTCTCGACGGTCGGGGCCATGGCCTGAAGCCGATCGAGGGCCACGACGATGTCGGCCTCATCCGGCAGTGCGTTTAGGTTCTCGGATGATGTCGTCCCGCCTGTGGTCTGGCCGAAAACCGTGGTGGATGCCCCGACCGTCTTGCGCACGGCCTCGGTCGCATAGGTGAACTCGCCCGAGGCGGGGATCATGGTCACGGCCTTCACCAGCCCTTCGGCGGTATCGGGATCTGCGAGCGGCCGGAACACCTCGAACGAAAGCTGCGGCAGGCGGTTGCCGTAGGTGGAAAGCGCCAGTTCCTCGAAGACGACATAGGCGGTGCCGCGATAGGCGGGCGTGTTGGCCGACCCCATCTTCGCCGAAATGAACGGGTCGGCCCCCTGGGTCTCGTTCCCCGGATACCAGCGCCAGGTAATGCCGGTCATGTCGAGCGGCTTGCCATCGGCCCAGATGCGGCCGATGCCGGTGATCGGCCCCTCGCACAGCGCCACGGCGAAGCTGGCATAGTAGAGGTATTCCGTCGTCTGGACCCGACCGCCCCCGCCACCCTTGCCGCCGCCCTGCGTCGTGGTCTTGGTCTCCTCGCGGAAATCGGTGGCCCAGATAATGTTGCCGCCGATACGCATGCGGCCGTAAAGGCGGGGAATGATTGCGCCCTCGGTCGCGGAGGTGATCCGCAGGCTGTCGAGGCGCTGGCCCTCGATCTTCTGCGCCGGAGCCAGCGAAGATACGATCCAGCTGTCGACCACCGAACCGATGGTAGACCCGATGAAGCCGCCGATGGCAGCGCCAGAAAAGCCGAGGATTGCGCCGCCGAAGGCCCCACCAATGGCGGAACCGACGGCGCCGAGGACGAGCGTGGCCATTGCGAAAACTCAGGGTTCGAAGGGTTGTGGTGATCAGCGTGCGGGGAAAAGGAAGGCGAAGGCGATGCGCCGTCGCCATGTCGGAGTCAGCGGTTCCTCGATCACGCCGAGGCGTTCGTAGGCGTGGAGGAAAGTGTCGGGTCCGGTCAGGATACCGACATGCTTGGCGATGGCGCGTGGCACCATCCGGAACAGAACAAGGGCGCCCGGTTCAGCTGATTGCAGCGAAACTTCGGGCATCATCGCCCGCGCCCCGTCCGCCAGCACCTCGCGCGGGCCGGTCTCGCCCCAGTCCCGGCTGTAGGGCGGGATAGGGAACGGCTCCGGCCCCACAACTTCGCGCCAGACACCGCGCGCGAGGCCGAGGCAATCGCAGCCGACACCGCGCAGGCTCGCCTGGTCGTGATACGGCGTGCCCAGCCAGGACCGCGCGATGGCGATGACGCGGGTGGGATCGGCGGAGGTCACAGCACAGACCCCTCGTGCCCGCCATCCTTCGTGGCGTAGCGCAGGACCGCATCCTGGCCGGGAATGTGCGGGAAGCCCCTGAAGTTGGCGGTGTTGGCGAACTTCGCCCCGCAGGTCTCCATGCGCTTGTCGCAGCCCGCGCGGATGGTGAAGGCGTCGCCCTCGGCGATCGCGCGCACCGGCGCCTCGAGCAGTGTCAGGATCGCGACGCCGTCCGTGACGTCATGGCCCAGCACCTCGGTCCGCCGCCCCGCATTCGCGCCACTCGTCCAGTCCAGCGTGCCAAAGGTGAACCAGCCGGAGGCGAAGCCGCCAAGGCCCGAGGCGGTGAACGCACGGTCACGCAGCAGGTCGATGACGGCACCCGCGCCCTTGAAGGCGGGGTCCTCCAGATCGACGCCGCAGCGCGCGTCGCCAAGCGCAGCGTCACAGGTCCCCTGAAACGTCCGCCCGACCGTCTGGCCGAGGACATGCGCCAGCGAACGCACCTCGGCCACAAAGGCCAGCCGCCCACGCCGGATCTGCCCGATGGCGCCCCGGCGCACCAGCACGCGCTGGCTCGTATCGGCCCAGTTCACCCGCCAGACTTCGATGTCGGCGTTGTCCCAGCGGCCGTCGAGGATGTCGGTCTCGGTGATCCGGTCCGAGGTCAGCACCCCCTCCGCGTCCTGCGCATCGACGGACAGGTCCGAGCCCGAGCGGACCTCGGACGCCGTGAGCCCGCTTTCCGGCTCGAAGTCGGTGCCGTCGAAGCTGAGCGTCCGGTCATGGTCGGTGAAGCCGAAAGTGACGCCGTCGGCACGGGTGATGCGCCAGCACCAGGCGAGCGTCGTCGTGCCCTCGTCGAGATGCGCCTGAAGCTCGGGCGAGAGGGATTTCATCGGCAGGTTCCCGTCATACGGTCGTCGAGATCGGCGATCCAGTCGGCCCAGTCCGGCGGAACCTCCTCGGCGGTCTCTGCAGCAGGCCGGGCGAGCCGCGCCTCGGCGTAGGAGGCGCAGCCGGCGTCACCAGCGCCCATCATTGCGGCGCAGCCGGTCAGCAGGATCGCCAGCGCCGCGGCCATCGCGAACCGCATCCCGCCCGCGCTCGACACGCTTGTTCTTGTCTTCCATCGCATCGCTTTCCGCCTCCCGTTTGCCAGCGTGCTTTCCTTCCACGCGCCCCCAGACCCGGCCGAGGACGACGCCCCCGACTGCGCCCAGAGCCGCGACCAGCCAGATGAGGAGTTCAGCCATCGTCCCGCTCCCCGCGCGCGGCGGCGACGCAGAGGGCGACGACGAAGACGCCGAGAAAGCCGCCCACGAGCAGACCTGCGAGGAACTCAAGCATCGCCGCGGAACCCCCGCTCGATCCGGTCGCGCAGGCCGATCAGGCCGAGCCCGAGGAACATGAGCCCCGCGGGCGAGGCATCGCCCGAACCGGCGAGCAGCGCGACGAGACGGGAGAGTTCCCCGAGCGGCCCGGTGGAAGGCAATGCGAGGGAGGCGATGCCGGTGAGCATGGCGAGAAGTCCCGCCCACCAGGTGAGCGAGTTGGGTCGGACGTAGCGCATGAGTCAGGCCCTCCGGATCAGGGTGGAGAAGAAGGCGGCCAACCGGGCGAGCCAGCCGTTCGGCGCGGTGGGTGAAGGAGCGAGGACCGGAGGCGTCGGCGACGGCCCGCGAGCCAAGGCCAGAGCCTCATCCTCGGTCAGGCGACGGATCGGTCGCGAGAAGTCCACCCGGCCCGTGCGATCCACGGACCAGACCGGGATGGTTCCGCCGGGATAGCGACCATGGCGGAACAGGTCGCGCTCCGCCTCCCGGCGCGGAATGATCGATGCCGGTCGCCGCCAGTTGAGAAACGCGTCGGCGGCCGCAACGCGATTGCCGGCATTGAGGTGCCGGGTCAGTGCAGCCTTGGCGATGCCGCCGGTGTTGTAGTGGAAGCTAACCAGCGCATCGAACTCGTGCGGCGCCAGCGGCACCTTCACGGCGCGCAGGACAGCGGCCTCGTAGCGGGCGAGGTCGGCATGGAAGACCCGGAACGCCTCGCGGATCCCGGCGTCGAGATCGGCGGGCATGCCGCGCGGCATCGTGGACGTATCGGGCTCCCCGGCGGCAGCCGTGTGGCCGATGCCGAAGGTCCAGACCTGTTTCACATCGAGATAGGGTCCGGGCACGAGTCCTTCGTGCCGGACGAGGGCCAGAAGGCCCCGGTCGGTCATGTGCATGGGATTACCGGAGAAGCGAAAGGACGAGGATCAGTGCCGCGACGGCAAGGCCAATGCGCAGGCGATGGGCGAAAGCCTGCCGTGGATCGGAAGGCTCGCAGCGGAGGGAGCGCGCGAGGCGAATGAGCTCATTCATCGCCGCGGCCTTCGTTGGCGCGGCGGAGGCGGGCGAGCAGCATCTCGATGAAGGCCGGTCCGAAGACCCCGACGAGATAGGCCGCCGAACCCGCCGCTCCGCCTGCGGGGATCGCCTCGGGCGGCAGACTGAGCCAGGCGGTGATCACGGCCATGGAGAGGCTGCCCATCCCGGCGGCGATCAGCCCGCCGAGCAGGATGTGCCGCAGCGCATCGCGCAGCCGCATCTTCGTGGTCAGTGCGTTCGTGGCGCCGCCGAGCGCGCCCCAGGCGGCGAGGATCACGGCGGTCGAGGCCGCGAGCTCGCGTAGGACGGCTGCGACGAAGCTGCCGGTGTCGTTCATCGCCGGATCTCCAGAAGCGGAATGGAGGTGATCGAGCCGAGCCGCTCGAGGTCGAGCGTCACGTCGAGCGCGTCGGTGTCGAAGCGGACCGGCACGTCGAACTCGAAGCCCGCGGTGATGGCGACGCCGGAGCCCGGGGCGGCGCCGAATGTGACGACGCCGGTGGTCGTGTCGACGGACCACCCACTGAGCTGCTCCGCGCCATCGAGGGCGACGCGCACAGTGGCAGCGACCGGCTTGGTGATCGTCCGCACCCATGTCTGGCTGCCCGAGGCGTAGCGCTTCACCAGCTGGAAGGCGGTCGTCGCGCCGTCGCCGGTGCCAATGAGCTGGTCAGTCGGCGCCGGTGTGCCCGAAGGCAGACAGGACTTGTGGTCGCCCCAATCCTTGAACCGGAAGCCATGCAGGCGGCCGTTCCGCGCCTCGAAGAAGGCGACAACGGCGGCGAGATCGTCAGCGCGGCGGATGCCGTAGGCGACATCGTAGCGGCGGCGCGAGTTGGCCCAGCTGGCGTTGCGCTCCTCGTCGCCAGAGGCGAGCTCGACGATCTGCGTGCGCCGCTCCGGCCCGCCCCGCGCGCCGCGGCTGATATTGTCTGGGAAGCGGACCTCGTGAAACGCCATCACATGCCCCTCCGCCCGAGCGACACGGCCCGTGCGATGTCGGCCGCGACCTGGGTGCGGGACTGCCGGAAGCTCTCTGCGTCGCGGGCCATGATGGTGACGTTGACCCCGCCGCCCGTGCCGTAACTCTGGGCTTCCCGCCGCGACAGCACGCGCTCGCCGCGCTGCAGGATCGCGGGCACCTCGTCGTGGCGAAGCCCAGCCATGCCGCCGGAATGCATCCGTGGCGCGGCGGCGAAGGTCATGGCCGGGACCTTACGCGAGGGCCCGGCCGATCCGACGATCCCCCCCGCGTGCAGGACGTTGGCGAAGATCCCGCCCGCCCCGGAGAGCGCGCCCGAGAGCGCGTTGGCGATGGGACCGAGGATGAATCGCCGCGCCGCCAGTTTCGCCAGATCGGCGATCAGCGAGGTCACCAGATCACGGAAGTTCAGCTTGCCGGTCCGCACGAACTGGCCCACCGCGTTCTCGGCAGACTGGAAGGCGCCGACAAGGCTCTGGCCGATGTCGCCGCCGATCTCGCGCGCCTTGCTGGCGTAGTCGGAGAGCGCGGCCGTAACCGCCTGCCAGCCGGTGACCGCGGTCTCCACATTGGGCTCGGCTGCGGCAGCAGCGGCGCCTGCGGCGGCACCGGCATCGGTCGCGGCCTGTCCGGCGCCGTCGAGCGCGGTCTCGAAGCGCTCCGCCGCCGCCGTGGCCTCGGCCAGAGCATCGGCCCCGTCCTCGTCGGTGCCGCGCACGGCGTCGCGCAGCGCCTGCCAGCTCTCGAGCGGGGCCCGGGCTCCTTCGGCCAGATCGCGTGCGGCCCCACGGTAAAGGTTCGCGGACTCGAGCGCGCGGTTCGCCGCGTCGGTCAGACCGAGATCGGGCGCGGTGAGCGGGTTGTCCTCGAACGCCCGATCGAACGCCGACTGCGCCGCTGTCGTGGCAGCGCTGGCTGCGCCCTCGAAGCGGTTCTCGATCTCGCCGAGATCGAGGTTGGGCACCAGCGAGATTCGGCGCTCCGACCCGAGCGCTTCCAGCCCTTGGTTGATCCCGCCGATGAAGCCGTTGATGCGCGAGACCACGCCGTTCAGCATCGCCTCGACGCCGTCGACCAGGCTGTTGGCCGCCTGGAATGCCAGATCGCCGATGGCGGCGGGCAGCAGGCCCCAGATCGCCTTGATCGCCTCGTAGGCGCCCTCGAACGTATTCGCCGCCGTGTTGCCGAAACCCACGAAGCTCTCGATTGCGCTCTGCATGCCCGAGGCGGCGTCGGCCTTCAGGTCGAAGAACATCGCCGTGGCCGCGGCCCCGGCCGCAGCGGCGCCCATGCGGATCCGCTCCCAGACCTCGACGGCGACATCTTTCAGGAGCGACATCGCCTCGCCGAAACCGCCCGCGCCGGAGACGAGGCGTGTGAACTGGTAGACGAGCTCGCCCGCGCCGACGATCAGCGCGCCGATGCCGGTCCGGATCAGCGCGCCGCGGAGCACGACGAGCGCCGTGGCGAGGCCACGGACGGAGAGAGCGGCGGCGGCCATGCCGGCGACCCAGCGACCGGCGAGGAAGGCCGCGAAGGTGGCGGCGTAGGTCGTCAGGCGGCCGATGTTGTCGAACAGCCCGCGGATCGCGATGCCCAGCGGGCCGGTGCGGGTGGCGACCGCCGCCATGGCGTTGGCGACGGCTTCCAGTGCAGGCGCCGCGGCGACGGCCAGCTGGTTCGACAGCCCGCGCCAGATCAGCCCGAGCCGGGAGATCGCGTCGTTCGTGCGTTCGATCTGGTCGGCATCCTGCTCCGAGACGACTACCCCGAAGGCGAGGACGTCCTCCGTCGCCTGGCGCAGCGTTGCCGTGTCGATCCGCGACATGGCGATGGAACCTTCCTCGCCGAAAAGCTGGCCTGCCACCGCCGCGCGCTCTGCAGCGGGCACGAAGTTCTCGATGGCGGCGTTGATCGCGCCGACACGCTGATCCAGCGGCAGCGCGATCAGGTCGTTGGCGGACAGCCCCAGCCGGTCCAGCGCGTCGGCGGCAGGGCCGGTCCCGGCGGCCGCCTGGCTGAGCCGACGCGTCAGATCCTTGGTGGCCTGCTCGATGCCGGACATCGACACGCCCGCCAGTTCGCCCGCCCGCTCGAGCGTCTGGATCGAGGCGACCGTGGTGCCGAGGGACTGCGCGAGCTTGGCCTGCGCATCGACCGTCTGCAGCCCGGACCGGATCATCGCCACGCCAGCGGCGGCGGCCGCCGCCACGGCAGCAGCGGCAGCGACCCGGACCCGCCGCGAGAAGGCCGCGAGCCGGGCGTTCGCGGCCTCCATCTCGCGGCTGAGCCGTCCGAAGCCGCGGGCGCCGGCCTCGCCCACGCCTTCCAGCTCGGCGCGCACCTGCCGTCCGCCCACGGCCGCGAGGCGGACGCTGACCCGTTTATCCGCCATTGCTCAGAGTCCTTGCTTTCGCCGCATCGGCGTCTTACGTTTTGCCCATCGATCAAGTGAGAGTATGACCATGGCCGAGACCGCGACGCTGTCCTCGAAATTCCAGATCTCGATCCCCAAGGCGATCCGAGCTGCACAGCACTGGGAAGCCGGGCTGACCTTCGCCTTCATCCCGAAGGGCACGGGCGTCCTGCTGGTGCCGGTGCCGAAGCGGGAGACGCTGAAGGGCCTCGCGCACGGCGCGTCCGCCGCCGATTATCGCGACCGGACGGATCGGTTCTGATGATCCTCGTCGACACGTCGGCGTGGATCGAGTGGCTCATCGGCTCGCCGACCGGCGAGAAGCTAGCCGAGCAGCTGCCCGAACAGGCCGAATGGCTCGTGCCGACCATGGTCCAGCTGGAGCTGGCGAAATGGCTGACCCGCGAGGTCGGCGAGGACAAGGCGGATCAGGTGATCGCCTTCACGCAGGTCTGCCAGGTCGTGCCGCTCGACACCGAGATCGCGCTGGCGGCGGCGGAGTCGTGCCGGGAGCACAAGCTCGCGACTGCCGACGCGATCATCTTCGCAACCGCCCGCGCACAGGGCGCGACGCTCCTGACCTGCGACGCGCATTTCGAGGGACTGCCCGGCGTCACCCTGATCGAGAAGATCAAGGCCTGACACCCGGGCCGTCGTTCGCCGCCAGTTCCTCGTTCAGCTTCCGCACCATCACCGCCTCGATGACGGGCACCAGTTCGGCCACGGCCAGCGGCGGCACGCCGAGCGCGACACCGAGCGCCAGCGCCGCCGACATGTCCCAGCCGATCACCGCGCCGGGCAGGACCCGCAGCTGGCCACCGAGGCGGCCGACGATGTCCCAGACCTGCCAACCCTCATGGGTCTGCGGGCGGTTCAGCCGCGCCGGGCAGTCCGGGCAGGCTTGCTCGCGGCCCTCGTAGGGTGCGCAGGCTTCGCAGTACCGCTCGCCCCCGCCGAAGGACCATTCGGCGAGAGCGCGGAGGCGTTTTTTTCCTGTTCCAGCAGCAGGCCCTTCGAGACGTAGGTCAGCTGGAAGGCCTCGAAGATCGGCCAGACGTCGAGCAGCGCGTCGATGGCCTCCGGGCTTGGCTCGATTGGGTTGCCGTCCACATCGCCGATGCCGTCCCAGGCGAGCACGGCGCGGCGGGCCAGAGCCTTGGCGAAGGCGACCGCGCGCTCCTCGTCGGAAGCATCGTCGGGCACGGCTTCCACGGCCGGGTCGCTGCGCGTCGCCACCATCAGCGCCGTGGTCAGCGGGCGGAGTTGCACCCGGACGCCGGGCGCGAGGTCATGCCAGCGCGGCGCGTTCGTCAGATCGAGCGTCAGCATCAATAGGTCTCCACGTCGTTCACGAGGGTGGCGGTGCACATCCGGCCGACGACGCTGTCGCGGGCGGCCTGCCAGTCGAAGGTCGCCTGCACGCCCTGCGGCCCGGAAATCTCGATCCGGGGACGCGGCAGGTAGACGGCGTGCACCGTGAAGGTGAATCTCTCGCCCGAGGGGAGTACGTAGCCGAATTCCATCTCGCAGGCCTCGCCGTTGATCGCTTGCGTCACCAGCGTCTGGTCGGCGAAGCGCACCTCGATCCGGCCGGTCAGCGCCGCGATGGACGGGTCCGCGCCGTCGATGCGGCCGTCCGAGCGGATGGTCTCGATCCGGTCGAGGTTGTTGGCGTAGGTGATCTCGGCCGAGACCACGTTGCCAAGGGCGGTGCCATTTCGGGTGATCGCCCCGTTGAAATGCCCGAAGCGCTTCAGCTCCAGCGCGGCAGGCGTGCCGGCGCTGGTGGTCGTGCCCACCGTTTCGCCCTGCGCCACCAGACGCGCGGTGGCGGTCAGAAGGCCCGATCGCTGCATTTGCCAAGTGATCTGGTCGAGCACGCAGCCGGAATACATGGCGTACCGCGGGACCTCCGGCATGCCGGTCTCGATCGACATGCTGGGCAGCGTCCAGGATCCCGACTGGAACTCGTGGCTGTACGGGGCCTCCGCGCCGGTGGTCGTCGGCGCGCCGAAAGCCGCCTTCAGCCAGAAGCCGAAGGCCTCGGCATCGAGCGGGACAACGACATCGCCATCGGCCGTGACCGCGTCCTTGATCGGCGCCAACGGATCGCGGCCATAGCCCAGCAACTCCGAGTTCAGCAGCGGCTGCTCCGCCCCGAGCGAGGTGCTGGCGAAGGGCATCTTCGTGAAGCCGCTGGCGGGCGGCGTTCCGTAGGTCGTCTCGAACGCAAGCGCCATCAGCGCCCGCGCCCCCTGGGCTCGTGCCATGGTGTTCTCCTCGGGTTGTCGGGGTCAGGCCAGCGGATCGGCCGTGGTGTAGTGCAGCACCACCGGGATCACGGCCGCCTTGAGGCTTGCCGCGCCCTCGACCGGCAGATCGACTGGGCGCGGCGCTTCCGCCTCGACCCAGTCGCAGAGCCCGCCCAGCGTGCGGTCGGCGGCGAGTGCCGCGCCGATGCTGGCGATCAGCGTGTCGAAGGCGGCGTCACGGGCGGCGCCCTGAACGACCGCCTCGATCTCGGCACGGTGCTGGTAGTGGTAACGCAGTGGCGACAGCGTCACTTCGGGTTCGCCTGGCTCGCCGTCGCGTAGGATCAGCAGGCCATTGGCCGGCACGCGCTCGGGCAGCACCTCGCCGCGAAGGGCGGCGGCGGGCAGCGCCGAGAGCCGCGTGTGCAACGCGGCGAGGATGGTTTCGCGTGGGCTGGGCATGTACGGACGCTCTGGGAGTCGTTATTGCAAAATTAGTGCTTCAAGGCTATATATCCTTCAAGACATGAGGACCGGATGCCGTGGACCGTTTCGTTCGCAGAGGAGTTCGAGCCGGAGTTCGACGAACTCCCGCAAGAGGTTCAGGACGCGATCCTCGCACGCGCGCTCCTGCTGGAACGCGAGGGGCCATCGCTCGGTCGACCGCATGCCGACACCCTGACAGGGTCGAAGCACGCGAACATGAAGGAATTGCGCTGCAACGCTGCTGACGGCGTATGGCGCATCGCCTTCGCATTCGATCCCGACCGGCAGGCGATCCTGCTTGTCGGCGGGGACAAGTCAGGTGGCAGCGAGAAGCGCTTCTACAAGCAGCTGATCGCCCGGGCCGACGAACGGTTCGACCGCCATCTCGAGAGACGGAAAGGATGACGATCATGGCTCGGACTCTGAAGGACAAGCTGGCAGCACTCGAACCGGCCCGTCGCGCGGGCATCGAGGCCGAGGCCGACCGGCTCCACACTGAATACCTCACGCTGCAGGAACTGCGGAAAGCCAAGGAGATGACGCAGGTCCAGCTTGCCGAAACCCTCGGCATCCAGCAGGCGACGGTGGCGAAATACGAGCGCCAGAGCGATCTGCTCCTCTCGACGCTCACGAGCTACGTGCGGGCGATGGGTGGCAACCTCAAGCTGATGGTCGAATTCCCGGGCAAGGCCCCTGTCGCCCTCGAGGGGCTCGGAGACACGGAGGAACCCCGTCGTCGGCGCCGCGCGGCGCGAGAAGAGCGAGGGGGCGAGGCGCGCACCTGATCATCGAACCCTTACCTCCACCCAGTTCGTCACGATCAGCCCCGGCACGCTGTCCAACGCCCTGTCCGCGTCACGCGCGAGGTCCAGCCGCTTCGGCAGCTTGACCTGAGGCACCAGCAGGAAAATCGGCGCGGTGACCTTGCCGCGCCCGGTCTTCGATCGCGACACCACCGCCTGACCCTTCGTGTTTAGCCGCCCCTCCGCCACCAGCAGGCTTGGCCCCGTGCGGCGATAGACGAAGCGCAGGCGCAGCCCGCGTCGCCGCTCCCATTCGCCGGGCGTGATCCTGCCCCCCCGCAGGGATTTGCCAGCAGCTGGCAGCGGGATCGCCAGCCAGAACCCGTCTTTCGAGCGGATCAGCGGGCCGGTGTCATGCGCGCCGACGATGACCGGCGCTTTCGACCAGACCAGCGCCGCCGCGTCGAGGCTCTCGCCCGACCTCGGGAAATTCTGGCTCCGGATCGAGTTGGCCAGCCGGGGCCCGAGCCCCGCGCCGGTGATCTGCAGCCTCCACGCGGTCTTCAGCCCGGTACCGGCCTCGCGCATGGCTGCGGTGACGGCGCGTTCGCCCGCCGCGACCTCGGCCGCCATCATCGCGACGATGTCGGGATCGATGTCGAGCTTCAGTTTCACGCGGGCCTCAGATCGACGGTCCAGACGAGCCGCTCGCGGTCGCGGACGGGCTCGCCCTGGATGAGGAAGGCCTCGCCGTCGATCTCGATGCGGTCGCCGGGACGCGGGTTTGCCACCTCGGCCACGCGCAGGTCGATCCTCGTGGTCTCCGACCAGAGCCGCGCATCGCCGAAGTCGGAGACGACATCCGCACGCCGGGCGACGACGCGCACCAGAACGGGCGCGCCGCCGTCGGCGATGTAGACCGCGTCCCGTCCGACGTTCGGATCGGCGAAGAGCGCGCCGACGGCGGCGGCGAAGGCGCTCATTAGAACGCCGCGTTCAGGCGCACCCGACCGATGATGTCGCCCGCGCCGCTCGCCACCGCCTCGACGGCCACGCCGATGAGGGTGTTGTCGGTGGCGACCGTCGTGCAGCACTTGTTGGTGTCGTCCCAATAGACCTTGGCCCCGACGGTCCAGGCCTGAGACCCGACCTTTGTGATGTCGAAGACGCCGACGAGAGTGGTCTCGACGCTCTCGCCGAGGGCGGCGTCTCCGGCGGCGATGCCGAAGATGGAGCCGACGAGCAGGCCATCGCCGGAGGCGACTGCATAGGGCGCGGTCAGGGTGATGGTGTTGCCGGGCTGGACGTAGTTTTTCATGGGGGTGATCCTCGTGGAAAGACGACGGGCGGCCCGTCAGGACCGCCCGCATGTCAGGGTTCGGCATGGGTGCGGGTTACGCGCCCGGGTTCTTGTAGAGGCCGCGCCAGTCGATGGCCTTGGCGCCGAAGTCGAGGCGGCACTTGATCTCGACGCCGTCGACGTCGAAGCCGTTGCGCGTCTCGATGTAGGCGCCCTGCTGGCCCTCGAGATAGGCGTACTCGATGGTGTCGATCTGGTTCGGGCTGGCCGCCAGATACCATGCGGTCTCACTGGCGGCGTCGAGCCGGGGCTCGCTGATCGGCGAGAGGGTGCGGATCGACTGCGGCACCACGCTGGACGTCGCGGCGGGCACGAGGTTCTGGGCGACCAGCTGCTCGGCCTTCAGTTCCAGCGAGGCGGGCACGATCAGGAAGGCGGGCCGGACGTTCAGCACCGTCTTCTTGTCGAGCCCCGTCTGCTTGGCCATCGCAGCGCGCGCCGCACCGACGCTGCTGACATCGAGCGCCGCGCCGGTCCCGGCGAGGTTCTTGTGGGTGGTGTGGAACAGCGCGTTGCCGTCCGCCATCGCCGGGTTTGCGGTGATGATGCCCCAGACGACGTCCGACTCCAGTTGCGCAATGGAGTTGCCGTACATCGCCGGGATCCGGGTGAAGGCGTCGAGATCGTCGTTGATCAGCGTCTGGCGCGTGATCGCGACCACCCGGCCATAGGTCTTGACCTTGTAGCTCTCCTTGCTCTCGCCGAGCGTCCCGCGCTTGAACTCGCCGCTCTCGCCGACTTCCAGCAGCTGCGGCGCTTCGCCGAGCTGGACGCGATGCATGGATTTGAAGTCGGTGGCCAGCACCTGGCGGCAGAACAGCATGAAGGTACGGGGATAGGCCTCGTAGGCCTGCCGCAGCGTCTTGTTGGTGACGGCCGAGAGGATCTCGGGAAAGTCCGAGGTCGAGTGCAGCGCCCGCGTCGCCACCTCGTCGCGCGACAGGCCGCGCGTGTTCACCCCGGAAAGCCCAAGGCTTTCGCGGGCCAGTTCCAGCAGCGTCATGCCGCGATACTGGCGCGCGGCGTCTTCCAGCGGGAACAGCGTCG
Source organism: Pseudotabrizicola algicola (assembly GCF_010915705.1). Lineage (GTDB taxonomy): Bacteria > Pseudomonadota > Alphaproteobacteria > Rhodobacterales > Rhodobacteraceae > Pseudotabrizicola > Pseudotabrizicola algicola. The sequence goes on along the minus strand of NZ_JAAIKE010000010.1, from coordinate 47,316 downwards.
GGCTGTAGCGGTGCAAGAGCGCGTTCGCCACGGCGTCGCGGCGGGTGATGCGTTCATCCCGGCCGCCGAGGGGCACGGAGACATGCGGGAAGGTCCGGGTCTCGTCGGATTTCGCCGCGACCTGGTCGAGGATCAGGCGGCGGGACTCGTCGACGCTGACGCCGCGCTTGACCAGATCCTCGGCGAAGCCGCGCTCGAGGTTCAGCCGCGCGGCCAGATCGTAGATGGTGGAGACGCGGTCGCGCTCGGCCTCGCGGGCGCGGGTCGCGACCGCTTCGGTATCGGGCGCGGGAGTGGCCTGCGTCTTCGGCTGGCTGCGCGTCTCGCTGGCGGCGGCCTTCGCGTCGGGCGCAGCCGGTTTCGGCTCGGTCATGGCGGTGTCCTCGGTATCATTCGGCTCGGTCGGCTGGGTGGCAATGGGGTTCGCGGCATCACCCGCCGCAGGGTTGGTCTGTTCGGTCATCGGGGATGCTCCTTGCTGAATGGGGGCGTCCCGGCGATGGAGGACGCAATCGTTATGTTCGCCCTTGGCGCGGAAACCGGCAGCGGGATCGGCCCCGACCGGGACGGCAGAGACCTCGAAGGGCGTCCAGTCCACCGCCCGCCACAACTCGCGCCCGCCATCGGGCTTCGAGACATCGAAGCGGTGGACCTGGTAACCGATGGACACCGCGCGGATGTGCCCGGCCTGAATGTCGCGCCAGATCGGCTCGACATCGGCGCGCTCGCTGATCCGCACGAGCGCGATGCCGCGGCCCTTCTCGATCCGCGCCGAGCCCGGCACGACCGATCCGATCACCGCGTCGAGCGCGTCGAGCTCGTGCACCTTCAGGAAGGGCGCACCCGCGTTCAGCCGGTCGAGCCGGACATGGGCCGGATCGAGGCTCAGTTCCTCGTCGTAGGGCTCCCCGAAGAAGGTCGCGCGGCGGACGCGCGCCCCGGCCGACCAGACCACCTCGACGGTGCGGCTGTCGGCATCGGCCGTGTTCGGCGCAAGCTCCGCCGACCGGCGCATGGCCGGCAGTTCGATCATCGTATCCATGGGGTCAGTCCTGTTGGTCGGCCTGCGCCGGGTCGGTTTCCGCGTCGGCGGTCGGGTCGTCGGCGGTGGTGTCGTCAGCGGCGGGATCGTTCGTCTGCGCGCTGCCGGTCTTGGTGACGCGCCGCGGGTCGGTGTCGAGCACCAGTCCCAGCGCGTCGAGCTTGGCGTTGGTCGCCGCGATCTCGGCCAGCACTGCATCGGGGTTGCGTCCCTGTCTCGCGATCACCTCGGCCAGCGTCATGGTGCCGGAGCGGATCGACAGCAGGTTCGCCATCGCGTCCTTCTGCGGATCGACCGCCTCAAACTTCGGCGGCGACCATTCCACCGGCACGGTCGGCGACGGGATCTGGCCCGCCGCCCATGCGGCCTCGGTGAACCAGCGCCAGACCGGCGCGCAGAGCATCGGAATGAACAGCTGCCATTGCACCGCGTCGATCTGGCGGCGGAACTCGACGAGGCCCGCGCGGATCGAGGAATAGTTGACCTGGCTGAGGTCCCCGGTCAGCAACTCGTAGGGCACCCGGAACCCGGCCGAGATCGTGTGGAGGCTCGCCCGCTTGTATTCGCCGTAGCCGCCGGTGGCCGAGGGCTGGTTGAACCGGATGTCCTTGCCGCCACGGGCATAGGCGATCAGCCCCGGCTCGAACTGCTCCACCCGGTTGCCATCGGCATCGACCACGGAGGGCGCGATGCCCTGCTGTGCCTCGTCGTCGCCGAAGACGATGGCGGTGACGCAGGCCTCGGTCTTCTTCCGGACCAGCTCCGCCACCTCGTAATCGTCGAGATCGCGCAAGCTGCGGATTACCGGCGCGCCCCAGGGAACGCCGCGAGCCTGTGTGCGCTGCTTCTCGTAGACATGGGCGATCTCGGTCGCCGGGACCGGGCGGCTCTGCAGACCGTTCTGCAAGGCGCCATAGGCGTCGCCCGGGTGCTCCGCATGCAGCCAGTAGGCCCGGCGCTTGCCGACCGGGTCGAACTCGATCCCCTGCACCAGCCGCCCCGCGCCGAGGACGCCGGATTTGGTGGCGTCGAGGAAGTCGGCCTCCAGCACCTGCAATTGCAGCGGCACCGGTAGACCGTCGCTTGCGCGACGCAGGCGGCGGCGCACCAGGACCTCGCCCGCCTCCACCATCTCCCGGCAGATCAGCGTCTGCAGTCCGTAGAAGTCGAGCTGGCCGTCGGCGTCACATTCAGCCGTCCAGCGCTCGAACAGCGCATCGACTTTGCGGTCGAGCTTGTCGTCGCCGCTCGCGGCGCGCGGCATGATCCCCGCGCCGATGATGTTGTTCACAAGCACCGCCACGGCCTTGGCCGCATGCGGGTTGTTGCGCACCAAATCGCGCATCCGGTCGCGCAGCAGCGCACCCGCCACGCCGATCTCGCTGTCGGCCGAGGATCCCGGCGCGCGCCAGCCTTCCGTCCGACGCCCGCGCGCGGCCCCGTCGTATCCCCGCGTCAGGGTCTCGAACGCCTGCCGCGCCATCACGCGGCGGGCGGCCATGCGCGGGGCCACCGTCGCGATGGCGTGGTCGAACCAGTTTGCCGACATCAGCGATCCCCGCGCGAGAAGCCGGCGAGCCCGGCAATCGGCAGTGGCCGGTCGACGCCTGCGATGGCGCGCTCAATGGTGCGGATGCGGGCGAGCAGATCCTCGGCCGAGCCGTAATCCACCGACTTCCCGTCATAGCTGACCCGGGTCGTGCCGCTGGCATAGGCGCGGCGAAGCGCCGAGAGCTCGGTTTCCGTCCAGTCCGTCATGTTCAAAACCACCCTCCACGCCGCCCGAGCCAATCGGAACGCCGCTTGCCTTGCGGGGCCTGTCCGTCCCTGCGAATTTCGCCTGCCGGGGCGTTCCCCTCGGGAACAGCCCCAAGCTGATCCTCGAGGTCGCGCCATTTCTCGTCGGTCCACCGGTCGGCACCGGCGATCCAGGCAGCGGCGCGGGCATAGACCCGGCAGTCCAGCGCCTCGTTCCGCTCGCGCAGCTTCTGCCATTCGAGCCGGGCGAAGCCGCGCTTGGTGCGCACCGTGACCAATTGTTCGGCCACGAACTGCTTCAGCCATTCGTTCTCGACCCAACTCGGCAGATGCACCGAGCCGGGTGGGAACGCCGCCCCCTCGGCCATGTCCTCCTCGGTCGGCCGTTCAAGCCGCAGGAAGCGATAGGTTTCGGCCTTGAAGGTCGACACCGCCACCGTCCAGAGCCGGGCACCGCGGCGCAGGCGCTTCCCGCCCTCGGTGGCGTCGACGAAGGTCGGCCCCGACACCGGGCTCGAGCGATTGAACCCCTCGACACCTTTCACCGGGGCCACCTGCGCGAAGCCGACCTGCCGCGACCAGGCATAAACCGCCGGGGCCTCGTAGCCGGTGTCGATGGCAAGCCGCGCGATGCGAAGGTGCGCGCCGCGTTCGTGCGGCCAGCTTCGGTCGAGCATCGCGGTCAGATCAGACCATGCGTCATGCCGGTCGGGCCCGCCCTCGATCACGACGTGGTCGACGAGCCAGCTTTCCAGGCCGCGGCCCCATGCCCAGACATCGACCTCGATCCGGTCCTTCTGCACGTCGGCCCCGGCGGTCAGGAACAGCCCACCCGCGGGCACCGTGCCGGGGCGCCATGCTTCGCGACGGTCGTAGAGCCGCTGCCAGTCCGGCGCTTCGCCACTCTCGACCCATGTCTCGCCGAGGATCGTGTTGCGGAACGCCTTGATTGCCTCGTCCGACCCTTGGGCCGCGTCCCATGCCCGCACGATCCGCTCCCAGCTCAGCCAGCCGATCGGCGAGTAGAGCGCCGAGAGGTGATACCCGACCGTGGTCGGGTCAGCGGCCGTGGCGGTCGCCCGCCATTCGCCGCCCTCCAGCATCGCCGTCTTGTGGTGTTCCGCGATTGCCGCGTCGCAGCCCTCGCAGTGATATTCCGCCGTCTCCGGACGGCCCTTCTGCCAGCGCAGCCGGTCGAACTTCAGCCACTGCATCGTGCCGCAATGCGGGCACGGCACGTAGAACCGCCGCTGATCGCTCGCCTCGTACTCGCGTTCGATCCGGCTTAGCCCCCGGATCGTCGGCGTCGAGACCAGCAGAACCTTGCGCCGATGGGCGAAGGTCAGCGATCGCGCTTCAGCCAGCGTGACCGGGTCGCCTTCCTCGTCGGCCGAGGCCGGATAGGCATCGACCTCGTCGAGGAAGATGTAGCGCGCCGGGGTCGAGCGCAGCCCGACCGCCGAGTTGGCCCCGGTCATGATCAGGATGCCGCCCGCGAACTCCTTGGACAGCATGGTGTTGCCCGCATCGCGGGACCGGGCCGGTTTGACCCGCTCCCGCAGCTCCGGGCTTTCGTCGATCAGCGGATCGATCCGCTGGCGCGAGTTGCGCTTTGCCAGTTCCACCGTCGGCTGGACAGCCAGCATCGGCCCCGGCGCCTGGTGGATGGCGAACCCGATCCAGTTGTTGCCGGCCTCGGTCGCCCCGACCTGCGCGGCCTTCATGAACACGATCCGCTGCGTGGGATCTCCCGGCGACAGACGGTCCATGATCTCGCGCATGTAGGGCGTGCGCACCGTCCGATACCGCCCCGGCTCGGCCGAGGCGCGACCCGAGAGCATGCGGTGCCGGTCCGCCCATTCCGAAACGGTCAGGTCCGGGTCGGGCCGCAGCCCGTTGCCCCAGGCGCGCCGGATCTCGCCCGCGCCGTCGAAGTCCGTCAGGCCATCGCCGCTCTCATCGGAAGTCGGGCCGGACCTCGGCGAGTTCGTCGAGGTGGGCGCGTACATGTTTCTCCAAGACCTTCTGCATTGAGGCTGGCTCCACGGTGATCTGCTGGCCCGTCGCGTCGCTGCACGAGGCCGAGAGCTCGGCCGCCATCAGCGCCGCCGCACGTGCAGGCCAGGTCACCCATGCGTCCCGTTCCTCGCGCGCCAGGCGGAACACCAGCGCCAGCGCGCGCGCCCGCTCGATCAATTCCCCCTTCAGCTTCTGGAGCCGGATGCGCCGTTCCTGCGCCTTCAGCACCTCGTTCGCGGTCTTCGCCTGCAGGAAGGTCGTGCTGCCGCCGACCGCCGGGACCGCCAGCCCCTGTTCGCGCAGCGTGTCGCCAACGGCGGCGACCGCCGCCTCGGGGACGGGCTTCAGCTTCGGCTCGGGCGGCTTTCGGGTCTTGGACGGGTCCGTCGTCTCGGCGCGCCGGGCGTCGCTGGCGGCCGCGTTGATGCTGCCGTCGGGATAGAGAACCAGGCGCTCGGCCGTCTTGGCCTTCTGGATCGCGCCGCGCGACAGCCCGACATGGGCGGCGTACTGGCGCTCGCTCATGCCCTGCATCGACAGCTCCGATTATCATTCGAAATCATTTGCTTATGGAGTTGATAAGCGCGGCGGACAGAGGGAGCGTGTCTCCAACGAAGCGATGCAACTCAGCACGGAGCCACCACGATGACCACCCGCGCGACCGACAACACGAAAGCCCTCGACGCCTTCATCGCCGCCAAGTCCGAGATCGACGCGATGCTGGAGCGGCTCGCCGCGCTTAGCGCCGACCATTTCGAGACCAGCCCCGACGAGATCAACTGGGGCCATGTCGGCACCCTGAACCACTACCGCGCCAAGCTGCGCGAAATCACCGACATGGCCTTCAGCGAAGGCGAACACGCCGAGTGAGACGACCCGCTCCCGGTCCCGCCCGCCGACTGGCGGGCTCGGCCTCGTAGAAGGGCCCGCATTCCGCGCGCCCTGATACGGGAGACGACGATGACCAAGCTTTCCGACACCCAAGCCCTGATCCTGAGCGCGGCCGCCCAGCGGCCCGAGCACATCGCCCTGCCGTTGCCCGAGAGCCTGCGGGGCGGCGCCGCTGCCAAGGTGGTCGGCACGATGCTCGCCAAGGGGTTCCTGCAGGAGGTCGACGCCGACAAGCGCAACCGCGAGCCCATCTGGCGCGAGACCGGCGACGGCCACGGCGTCACGCTGGTCGCCACCGACGCCGGCCTCGCCGCCATCGGCATCGAGCTCAAGGACGCGAACCCCGCGCCTGCGGGCGCGACGGACGCGCCGACCGAGGAGCCCGCGCCGGACACTCCCAAAGAACCTGAGGCCGCGCCCAAGACGCGCAAGCCGCGCGAGGGAACGAAGCAGGCGAAGTTGATCGAGATGCTCCGCGCCGAGGGTGGCGCAACCATCGACGAGATCGTCACCGCCTTGGACTGGAGACCGCACACGGTGAGGGGTGCGCTTGCCGGCGCGTTGAAAAAGAAACTCGGCCTGACGATCACCTCTGACAAGATCGAGGGGCGCGGCAGGGCGTACATGATCGCCGAGGACTGACACCGCATATCACGACGGTCCCGATGCCGCCGTCCCGCATGGGGCGGCGGTCCCTTATTCCACGCTCCGCATCCGGATCGCCTCGAACAGCCTGCGCAGCAGATAGCCCCGCGCCAGCGACACGCCCACGAAGGCGAGGCCGATGGACAGATGCTCCGCGAGGCCCGTCTCGATCCCGAACCACGGGAACACGACGATCTGCGTGGCGATGGCCAAAACGTAGCCGACGACAACGTTTGCCGCGGCCTCGACCATCGACATGGTCCGGCTCTGCTTCATCGCAGGCTCTCCAGAAACGCCATCACGAACTCCGCCGCGAGCGGCGGTACGATCGCATTGCCGTAGCCCCGCAGCAGCCCCATGCGGCCGGGTATCCCATCAGCCAGCGGGAATGTTCCGGACTCAACGGGCCGCCAGCCGCCATCGCGGCAGAGGAGCCAGTCCGGATCTCGCCAGACGCCGTCCGTCGCGCAGGTCCCGGCGGGGTCGGCGACTTCGACCAGTTCACCAGCTTCACCGTCCTGCGGCTCGCATCCGTGTTGCCGGCCGCATTGTAGCTTTCTGTCGCTGGCGAGCCTGCCATCGCCGTCGGCCAGCCCGCCAGCCAGACCTGCCGGCCGAGCAGCGCATTGATTGGCACCGCCGAGCATTCCGATCCGTCCTTGTGATCCCGCGCCGAGGCCGTAGCCCAACCCGCGAGTGACTGTGTCCGCGGCGACGGCTCCGAAGAACAGCCGCTGGCGGATGTGCGGCGCGCCGATGCCCGCAGCCGGCAGATCGGCCGCCGCGACGGCGTATGATGCCGCTTCCAGGTCAGCTGCCAGAGCGTCGAACCACGCCCAGCAAGCCGCGCCCTCAGCCGCTGTTCCAGCCGCGCCGCCAACCGGTCCGAGCACTGCCGCGCTCGCGACCTGCTCGCCGAAGACGAGCTCCGGTCGGCAGGCTGCGACGAGTCGCAGGAATACCGGGGCGAGGTGGCGGTCATCGTCTTGTCCCTTGAGCTGCCCGGCCTGGCTGAAGGGCTGGCAGGGCGGCGAGCCAGTCCAGACGGGCAGATCCTCGGCCACGCCAGCAAGGCGGAGCGCATAAGGCCAGCCACCGATCCCGGCGAAGAAATGGCATTGCGCGAAGCCGCGCAGGTCGGCGGGCTCCACCTCGAGGATAGAGCGCTCGTCCACATCGCCGGCAGGCAGGAGCCCGGCCGCGATCAGCTCCCGCAACCAGGCGCAGGCCGCGGGATCGGCATCGTTGTAGTAGACAGCCATCAGGCAGCAGCGTCGGCAGAGTCGCCCAGCCGCTCGGCCTTCACCGCTGCGAAGGTCCGACCATCGCTGTCGAGGATCGCCTCGCGCCCGGTCTCCGCCTGCCAGCGTTCGACGGCGACATCGACATAGGCTGGGCTGATCTCCATCGCGAAGACGCGGCGGCCGTTGGCCTCGCCCGCCATGATCTGCGAGCCCGAGCCCGAGAACGGCTCGTAGCAGAGGCCACCGCGCGCCACATGCTGGCGCATCGGGATGCCGAAGGCGTCGAGTGGTTTCGGCGTCGGGTGGTCGGGGCGCTCGTCCTTCGCGAAGGACGGCATTTCCCAGGTCGAGGGCAGCGTCTGCTCGGCCACCTTCGGCGGGCGGTTCGGGCGGCGCCAGCCCATGAAGCAGGGCTCGTGCTTCCAGAGGTAGTGCGACCGGGTCAGAACCCCCCGGTCCTTCACCCAGATGATCTGCTGGTGAACAAAGGCCCCGGCCTTTTCCCAGCAGGCCTCCAGCATCGCCTGGCGGCGCGAGGCGTGCCAGCAGTACCAAGCGGCGTCCTCGGTGATTGCCTCGGCTACGGCGGCGGCGATGAAGCCGTCGTAGAGCTCCGCGCCCTGCGAGCTGTCGTCCCAGGTGACGCCGTAGGACTGAGACCAGTCCTTGTTCCGCGTCGGGTGGTTCGAGCCGTCGTAATCGACGAGATACGGCGGATCGGTCGCGAACAGGATCGCCCGCTCGCCATTCATCAGGCGGCGCACGTCGGTCGCGCTGGTGCTGTCACCGCACAGCAGGCGGTGATCGCCAAGGATCCACAGATCGCCGGTGCGCGACGCAGGATTGCGCGGCGGTTCGGGGATGGTCACCGGCGGCACGGAGCCCCCGGCGCCACCTTCTTCACCGTCGTCTTCCGCGACGTAGGCCAGCAGCTTGTCGAGTTCGCCATCGGAAAACCCGACCAGCGAGAGGTCGAAATCCTCGGCCAGAAGGTCGTTCAATTCGGCCGACAGCAGCGCCTCGTCCCAGGTGCCGAGTTCGGTCAGCTTGTTGTCCGCGATGCGGTACGCCCGCCGCTGCGCCTCGGTCAGATGCCCGAGCACGATCACCGGCGCTTCGGTCAGCCCGAGCTGCGTCGCGGCCAGCACGCGGCCATGGCCCGCAATCAGCTCGCCGTCCTCGCTCACGAGGCAGGGCACGGTCCAGCCGAACTCGGCCATACTGGCGGCGATCTTCGCGACCTGGTCCGGCCCGTGCGCCTTCGCGTTCTTCGCGTAGGGTTGGAGCTTGGCCAGCGGCCACATCTCGATCCGCTCGGGGGCGAAGCTCAGTGTCATGGGCGGGTGGTTTCCGTCGATGAGGTGGATGCAGGCCGGACTCCGGACTCCGGATGCCGCGCTGGACTCCACGAGGGGTCCGGCGGTGTCCGGGGTATCCGGCCTGAAGGCCAGCGTTCATTGGGGTTGGTGCGGGGGGAGAGTGGATCCGGATTCCAGATGGCTTCCCAAAAATCCGGCCCTGACACTGGCGAAGTCCCGCGCTTCGCCCGCCAGCATACGAATATGGCCAGGAAGGAACCGCCAACTCGCCGGGGCTGGACCCCGACCGGACTCGCGCTGGATACCGGAAGCCAGTGGCCCCCTGCCCCGCGCGCTCCTCTCCCGAGCATAACAACTTTCTAGCCCGGGAGAGGGCTTTCTGTCCCTTCGAAAACTGTCCGGCGGACAATTTTCCATCTGGCGCGCGGGGTTACGCGCCACTCGCCAGTTCGATCACGCGCTGCTTCGACAGGTTGCGGTTGAACCGCCGCTTGTTGAGGGTGAGCGCGATCACCGCGAGGCCGAATTGCCAGTGCTGATGCGCGGCGGATCGGTGCAACCCCGCGGACCAGCAGATCTCCTTCCACCGCTCGCCATGGGCTTTCATCCAGACGATGCGACCGTCCACCGGCTCGAGGCAGGCAGTCCAAGTCAGCGTTTCCTCCATGCGGCTGATTGCCTGCGGCGAGGGAAGCACGCGCATCGGTTTGGGTTCCTGCCCGACCTTGTCGGCGAAGCTGTGCAGGACCGCAGGCCAGGTGCTGAAGTAACCTTGCCTGCGGGGCTCGGGCAGACGCTTCAGGACGAAGGCGGCTTCGGCCAGCCGTTCCTCGACCAGCGCGGGGGTCCAGACGGTCATCGCTGCACCTCCCGCCCAGTCGCGGCCGGGCCATAAAGCTTCTCGCCCAGCTGGCGCACCAGTTCCCGTTCGGCCCAGGTCAGGCGGTGATCGTCGAGGGCGACGGCCAACACCCGCTGCTCACGCCAGCCATCACGCTTGACCTCATCAGGGTTCCGACGGCGGCCGCCATAGCCTTTCGGCGCAAAACGCATCCCGGTCATTGCAGGCCACCCTTGGTCTCGAGTGCCCAGAACAGGATCGCGATGGCATCAGCCTCGTTGTCATCGGCCGGGCTGAACCCCCGCGCCCGGGCCGCAGCGATCATTGCCGCCTTGTCGGCGTTGCCCTTGCCGGTGGCGTGGCGCTTGATGGTGCCGACCGGGACGCCCTCGTAAGGCACGCCCCGCAATTCCGCCCATGCGGTCAGTGTGGCCATCAGCCCGCCATAGACATGGGCGGCGTCGGTTGCGGCGTGGCGGCGGACCTCTTCGAACCAGATGGACGCGATGGGCCCCGAGAGACGGTCCAGCTCGCCCAGCCAGTTGGTGAACCGCAGATAGCGCATGCCACCGCCGTCGAAGCGACCGGGACGGAAGGAGACGGTGCCACTGGTGATCAGCCCATCAAGGCCGTGCAGCGCCCATCCCGTCGTGGTGCCGAGATCAAGGGCCAGCAGGGCGCGACCAGACCGGATCGATTGCGTTAGATCGGGGATGGCCACATGGGGTCGGGTGGCGGGTGTCAGGTCAGCCATGGGGGGTCTCCTCTTCTGGTTGGCTGCTCGGTGGAAGGCGACATCGGGTGAAAGCTGCGGAAGGTCTGGGCTGCCGTTGCCGGATCGAGTGATCGGGCCCTTGACAGGCCACGCGCGCGAAACCCCTGGGGGTGGACGAGGGAGAACCCGCCTGCGGCGTTCTCCCCCACCCCCGTAGGGGGTGGTTTCACCCCCGAAACTTGGAGAGCGAGACAAGGCACTGACAGGAAACAGGAATTCCAGTTTCGGGAGGTGGGTTTCGGTCGATCCTGCCGAAACTGGTTGCAGCGTAGCGATTGCGGCATCCGCGCAAATCTGCAGGGGCAGTTTCGGAAGCGGGCCGAAACTGGTTACAACTGGCGCCTGCGTGGTTCTGCGTGAGAATAGCAAGGCAGTTTCGGCAGCACGGCCAATCTGGTTCAAACTGGCCTTTGCGCAATTCAACGCAAAGCAGGTATCGGGGGTGATCATGGCCGTTCCCCCTCGGGATAGACCCAGACATGCGGGTTTTCGACCTCGAGAAGCGCGCCGGTCTGCGGCGACTTGTAATGGGTCGGCAGCACCGCAACGCGGACGGGGCACACTTCGCCGGTCTCCGGATCGACCTCCTCGCCGCCCGTGGGCATGACCATTCCCTCGACGCAGAGGTAGCCAAAGCGCGAGCGTGAGGGCCCAAGGCCATAGGGGGCCGCGTTGCGGACGAACTTGACCGCGCCCTTGGTGGCCTGCACGGCGATCCGGTCGCGAATGGCATCCTTGCCGCCCAGACCGCCCTTGTTCTCGAAGGCCTCGGCGAACTGGTTGACGGTGTAGAGCCGACCCTCGGCGGCTTCCTCGAGCAGGATGGAGAGGATCACCTCCTGCTTGCGCACGCGCTCGGCGTCGTATTTCGCGCCAACCTCGGCGCGGACCAGGCGCTCATTCATCGGGTTGATCTCGACCCACTGGCCGCCAACCTTGTCGATCAGCTTCGAGGGCAGCGCTGGGCCATTCCTGAGCTCGATCTCGAGCTTGCGCTCCGGTGCGTCCTCGTCCGGCCGGTGCAGGATCAGGCCGGAGGTGTAGAAGCCCCGGAGCGCGCTGGCCCCCGACAGGGCGAGGAATGGATCATCCTTCAGCTGCTGCTTCGACAGCTTTCGCGTGTGATGGACCAGGATCAACCCGCAGGCCGGGTTGATGTAATCCCGCAGCACCTCGACCCGGTCCTTGAGGAAGAACATCATGGCGGTGTTATCGTTTTCGCCGCCGCCATCCGGGCCGCCGTCGAAGAGGTTGCGGATCGGGTCGATGCAGATGATGTCCGGGCCCGCATCCGGAAACGCCGCCTGGATGGCGCGCGCCACCCGAATGCTGCCCTCGGCATCGAGCAGCAGCTTCAGCTTGGGCGTTGCCACGAAGGTGTCGCGCGCGGCGGCCAGAACCTTGGCAGGCAGCGAGATCTGCCCCAGCCGCTCGCGCAGGTAGTGATACTGGATCTCCGCCTGAAGGTAGAACACGCGCAGCGGGCGCGGCGGGGTGAAGCCCAGGAAAGGCTGACCGGCGGCCATGTGCACGAGCCAGCTGATGGTTAGATCGCTCTTGCCGACCTTCGGCGCACCACCCAGCACCAAAAGCCCGCCCGGCGTGAGCACACGGGGCGCTATGATGTCCTCGGGCATCGGGCTCTCATCATCCAGCAGCGCGCCGAGCGTGAAGGTGGGCATTTCGCTGGGCGCGGGGGCCGCGCTGTCGAGGCGGACCAGCGGCGGCCCGTTCTTCTGGACATGCAGATCCCAGAGCCGCTCGGACTCGCGCTGCAGGCGCTCGATCGGCCAGGAGGGCCGCAACATGGCGGCGTTGTAGCCGCAGATCGCCTGCCAGCCCTCCTCCTTCGACATCCGGCCCTCGTGAACCAGGCGGATGAAATGGCCGATCGCGGCCGATGCCCCCTCGAAACGGGACCAGTCGTCCCGCCCGCCCTCGCGCACCGGGGTCACCAGCACGTCTTCGAGGCGGGGCTTTTCCGGGGTGACACTGCCGCTGGCGACCATCCCGGCCCCCGGCAAGGGCGGCATTTCGGACACGCGCTCTGTGAACTCGTCGAGATCGACCTCGACGGAGTGGTGCTCGCGGATTTGCACCAGGCGCTGGTTGCCATGCTTGTGATAGACGGTGCCTGCCACCCTGATCGGCTGATGCGCAGACCGAAAATGCGTGTCGCCGCCGACCTTCAGGGCAATCTCGCCCCGCAGGCGGCAAAGACTGGCCAGCGCCGCCTCCTCGGCGGGTTCGGTCATCTTCCACCAGACATGGAGCTTGCTGGCACCTTCGGGCGTCCGCCCGCCGCTCTCGATGATCAGGGTGGGTTGACCCAGATGGCGCAGCAGATGGGCGAGCTTGGCAGGGATGTCGCCCGCGTCGAGATCGACGACCAGTGCCTGCATTTGCAGGACTTCGGCGGCTTTGGCCTGTCCTGCCCCGGCGACCGTGCCGGGGATCACGTAGACGGCGGCCCCTTCGCGCCAGGCCCAGTTGGCGAATGTGGCGAGCTTGCCCGGTGCCGTGGCGTCGGCGTCGATCCAGACGTTGTGCGGCCGGCCCTCCTTGCCCTGCCCCATGTCGACAAAGCCTCGGACCGGGATCTGGCCTTCGCACCAGCCGAACACGACATCGAGGAACGTCGCGATCTGGACCGGGTCAGGCTCCACCCCAAACGGATCCTCGGCCGCCGGGGCGTCGTTGAAATCCTGCCAGGGGTTGAAGTGGATGATCTTGTCGTCGCTCATCCGGGCAGCCCCCAGCAGCGCGCGGCCCATGGGCAGAAGCGGCATTCGAAGAAGTCACGATTGGTGGCGACGCGGGGAAGCAGCTCGCCCGCATCGGTCGCCTGCAGGATCCGGACGCCCCGGTCCGACATGCGCTGCGCGAGCCCTGCGTCGAAGGGCACGAACTCGTGGTGCAGCTCGGCCGTGTCCTTGTTGATCGCGGTGAAGAGCGCGGGGGTGGCGCTGATGCCCGGCACCGTCGCTTCCATGTAGGCCTGGTAGAGCGCGATCTGCGCGGTATAGACCGGCTTCGAGACGGTCACGCCCTTGGCCACAGTCTCACGCCAGTTCTTCGCGTTCATGGTCTTGCATTCCCAGAGTGCCGGGGTGCGCAGCCCCAGCGCCGCCGGGGCCTCGGCGACGATCCCGTCGACGTGGCCGCGGATCCGCCCGCCCGCGACGGAGAAGCCGAACTGGCCGCCGTCGCGTTTCTGGGTGACCAGATCGAGCCCCGCCGCCCGCAGCCAGCGGATGGCGAGATCCTCGAGCTCATGCCCGATCGCGAAGATCCGGAGCGAGCGGCCGGAAAAGTCCTGGCCCTCATCCTTCGGCGCGCCCGCGTACTCGAACTGCAGCGCGCGCTCGCAGGCAAGGCCGAGCCGGGACGCCCCGAGATAGTCGCGCGGCGGCGTGGCAGCGCGTTCAGCCTCGAGCGCGGCATCCACGGCGGCGTTGATGCGCTCCGCGATGCCGGGGCGGTGGTTGTAATCCAGCATCAGAACGGGATCTCCGACTGGCTGGCGATCTCCGCCATCTCGGCGCGGAACGCCTCGACGGTGGTGACGATCAGCCGGTGCATGTCGTTCTGCGTCAGCTGGCCCAGCGTCCGGTCCCAGCCGATCCGCTCCATCTCGGGCGCGAGTGCGCGCATGACGGCGGGCAGCGCCTGGGTTTCCTCTTCGGTGAAATCGACCATGCTCAGTCCTCTTTTCGCTTTGCGGGTGAAGGCCGCCTGGCAGCCCATGGAACAGAACCAGCGGCGGGTTCGGTGAGGCCGCGGCCGGTGGGGATCGAACCAGCCGAAGCCGCGGGTGCGGGCGGTGCAGACCGCGCAGAGCACCGGGCGCGGATGCCAGAGGCGATCAAAGCCCGGTCGATCCGGAGTCGCTGCGGGCGGGGATGGGACTTGCGCGACATGGTTCAAGCCGCCCTCCGCTCGGGCGCGGCCGACATCACGAGCCGGCGAATGTCGCGCCGGTTGAACTGGAAGGTGATGAGCGCGGAGGCCCGATAGCGGGTCAGCCCGTAATCCTGCCGCTGCGCGGGCGAGAGGTATTGCAGCTGCTTCTCGGTCGGCGCCTGGCTCAGCCAGCGCTTGGACTTGAAGGCGCTCTCGTCGCTCTCGTGTTCGTTCAGCCAATCGTCGGCCCGCGCGAGGCAGACAGTCCGATCCCCCACGCCGAGAAGGCAGGTCGTCTGCCCCCTCGCGCCGCCCACGGCATGCCAGCGGCCTTCCAGAAAGAACACGCCGCCCCAGGTGCTGAAACCGCTGGCCATCAGCGCGGCGTCGTCGCCGAAGAGGTCTTCCCAGACGAAGCTCGACCGTTTGAGCAGGTCGATCTCGGACATCACGACGTTCTCGAGCGGCATCGTCACGGACCTGCCTTGGAATTCGTAGCCGCAGATCGGGCACTGCCGCGACGCGAGCGGGATCTCCGCCTCGCATTCCGGACAGGTCTTCGTCGGGGCTTCGCCCGGTGTCGGATCGCGACCGTCTAGATCGACGTCCTGTTCCAGCGTGCCGTGGGTCAGGCTCGAGATCCCGAAATCCAGCACGATGCAGTCGGTCTTGATGACGCCGGGATGCTCGGCGGGATCGACGGTGCGCAGGCCGCGCCCGACCATCTGGATCATGGTCGATTTGTAGGAGCTGGGGCGCAGCAGGACGACGCAGGAGGTCGGCGGGTGGTCCCAGCCCTCGGTCAGCACCGCGACATTGACGATGACCTGTACCTCCCCGGACGCATAGGCTTCGAGCACCATCTTCCGCTCAGTGGAGCCCATGTCGCCAAGGACGACGGCGGCCGGGTTTCCGGCCTCGTTGAAGGCGGCCGCAACGTCCATGGCGTGCGCGACGGTCGAGCAGAATACGACGGTCTGGCGGTTCCCGGCCTTCTCCTCCCAGTGCCGGATCACTTCCTCGGTGATGGGCGCGCGGTTCATGATCGCCGCAACCGCACCCATGTCGTAATCGTCGGCGGTCTTGCGGACGGCGCGCAGCTGGTCCTGCACGCCGACATCGATCACGAAGGTCCGCGGCGGCACGAGGTGACCGGACGCGATCAGCTCGCCCAGTCGGACCTGGTCGGCGACGTTGTCGAAGACCTCGCGAAGGCCCTTCCTGTCGCCCCGGTTCGGCGTCGCCGTGACGCCGAAGACGCGAGCCTCGGGGTTGGCATCGCGCACGCGGTCGATGATGCGGCGATAGCTCTCGGCCACCGCGTGATGCGCCTCGTCGATCACCAACAGGTCGAGCTTCGGCATCGCAGCGAGATTTGACGCCCGCGATAGCGTCGGCGCCATGGCGAAGGTGACCTGTCCGTTCCAGGACTTGGTCGTGGCATCGACGACCGATGTCTCCGTGCCGGGATTGACCCGGGCGAACTTCGCCCGGTTCTGGCGGGTCAGCTCGTCGCGATGGGCGAGCACGCAAGCCTTGGCGCCGTCCCCGGTCATCCTGCCGGTAACGGCCGAGAGCATGATCGTCTTGCCCGCGCCGGTGGGCGCAACGCCCAGCGTGTTGGCGCGGGTCGAGAGCGCAGCGAGGCTGCGCTCCACGAAGAGTTTCTGGCGGGGACGGAGGAGCATCGCGCCCTCACTGTGCCCAGGCGGGACGGCCCGGCACCGGCGATGCCGCAGGCTGCTGGACCGGCTGCTGCGGCGCGGGTTGAACTGGCGGCTGATACCCGTGCTGCGCCGCCAGTCCCATGACCTGCGCATAGTCGCGGTGGTCGGGCGTGACCGCGGCGCGGATCTCGTTCTCCTCCTCGCCCATGGCGTCGCTGCCGACGTCGATGCGGGCGACGAACTCGATCCCGTCGAGATCGGCGAATCCGCCGATCCGCCGCGCCGCCTGCGCCTGCGGGGACTGATCCTTGTCGGAGATCCCGCGCGCCGAGTTCAGCATCCCGCGGATCAGGCTGCGGCCCATGTTTGCCCAGTCCGGGCCCTTGGGGCTGTAGAGACCGATCAGCGTGAAGATCTTGCGCCGGGCGTATTGGCCCTCGGTGACCGTGAACTCGCCGTTGAGGTAGACAGCCCCGGTCGAGCCACGGGTGGCATAGCCACCGGTCCAGCCCTGCGACGGGTCGTCGAAGCCGCCGGGGCGGATGGTCAGCCGCACCTTGGCGAGCGTCCCCTTGGGGATGAGGTTCGTGTTGGATTGCGCATCGTTGAAGTCGTTCCAGAGACCGGACATGGCTCGGGTCCTTTCAGTTGGTGGGAGCGGATTGGGTGTCGGGCGCTGGCGCACCGGGCGGCGGGGGCAGCTGCGGCGGCGAATAGGTCAGCCGCCGTTCCGCAGGGATCAGCGGGCCGCGGATCTTCTCCATCAGCCGGCCGAGATGAGGCTCTTCGACCAGGTCGAGACGACCGGACCGGTCCTTCGCCGGGTAGCCCCACGGGTTCAGCGTCTGGCAGACGAAAGCGCGCTGGGGCCGGTTCATCTCGTCCGGCAGGCTGGCCATGGTGATGACCTGATCGACGATGCCGGGCAGCTCGAGCCCGGTTTTCGAGCCATCGATCTGCGGGACGAAGACCTTGCGATTGAAGTCGTCGAGCTTCTCGTCGAGGATCCCGACGAACCAGACATTCTTGCCGCGCGTGTGCTGGAGGTGGGTCAGCCAGCCGATCATTTCGCGCCCGTGAAGCCCGTAGGCGCCGCGCACGTCCGGCTTGCCGGTCTTCTCTGAATGCGCCTCCGGCTGACCGCGACACCATTGGAAGCAGAGCCGCCCGGCCACGGTGATCGAGTCGATGAAGACCGTGTCGTATTTCGCGAGGACGCGCGGATCTCCGAACCGCCCGCACACCTCGTCGAAATGCGCCTGACTGTAGGGCTGTTCGGGCCGGAGCGCCGGGTTCGGGCCGCCGATGAAGACCGCGAAGTCCCGACACTCCTTCCATGTGCGCGGCCGGACCACGTCGATGAGCATTCCCTCGATGGCAAGGTCGCCCGCCTCGAGGTCGAAGAACAGAGTGGTCGAGGATTCGAGCGTCCAGAGCAGGCTGGTCTTGCCGATCCCGGACGGACCGAAGATCACGCCCTTGACGCCACGAGTCTCGGCCAGCCGCTGATCGGCGGTGATGATGGGGAGGCTCACGCGCGATCCTCCTGCGGCAGGATCGCGATCTTCAGCGCGCCGGTCTTCACGGTGCGGGCGGGCTCGAAGCCCTGGCGGATCGCCTCGGGCCAGGCGGCATAGGCGCGTTCGGGCACCTTGAAGCTGATCTCGACGTATTCGGACGGATCGTCGCCCGCGGCACGGATCCGCTCGACCATGGCGGCGAGCTGGGTCTGGTCCCATTCGACCCGCTTCGGCAGATCGGCGACCACGGTGAAATCGCCATCGGCAAGGCGGACGGTGCCGGTGTCCTTGCCGCAGGCGCGGCGGGCCTCGGCTGCGCGGGTGGCGTAGCGCACCTCGAGCGCGGTGGAAAAACGCGCGGTGACAGCCTTCATCTGCTTCGCGGCTACATCGATCTCGCGCTGCATTGCGGCCAGGAGCTCAACCGGCAGCTGGGCGATCTCGCCCGCGGGCAGGTTGATCAGCTCGTCGATGCTGGGGGTGTTCTCAGGGAATGGCATGGGGGTCTCCGTGATGGGGGGATGCGGTCAGGCGGCCTCGAGGAGGCGCATCGAAAGGGCAGCGCCGGCGGGACCGGGCTTCGGCCGGGCGACGGCGATGTAGGCGAAGTGGTCGGGGCCGAGCCGAGCCTGCACGAGGTGGACGAGCCGCTGCTCGGCGGCGCGCAGGGCCGCGGCGGCGACACAGCGCAGGGTGCGCTGCCGCTCCGGCGTGAGGTTCGAGACGGCGCCGGTGGCGTCGACGGCGAGGAACCCGCGGTGATAGACCAGCGCCTCGCCCGGGGCAGCCTGCGCGATCCAGGCAGACAGCCCCACCTCGTCGAGCGCGGGACCGGCGGCGCCGAAGATCGACACGACGCGGCTGCCGTGAATGGTGGACCGGCGCTCCATCATGCCGCCCCCCGCGCGCTGTCGGCGGTGTGCGTAAGCTGGTCTTTCTCGAAGGCCAGGATGTCCTCGAGCCGGTAGACCACCCGGCCGCCGAGTTTCATGTAGGCGGGGCCTTCCCCGGCCCATCGCCAGCGCTCGAGCGTGCGGTGCGAGATCGTCCAGCGCCGCGCGAGCTCCTTCTGTGTGAGGCAGGTCTTCTGCTGCATCGTCGTCTCCCGGTGTCGTTTGCCAGGAGACGATGCGAAATCCCGCGAGGGGATGTCGTCAGGATTGGAGTGGGATACGGAGGGGGATCGTAAGGAGCCTTTCAATCCAAGGGAGAACGGCTCTGTGGGGGATCGTCATCCCCCACTCATCCCCCGGCGCATCCCACCGCAGGGATCGGGAGGGCGCGCGGAGGGGCGGGATGACGCGGGCTCAGAGCCCGAGCAGGCGATAGGCGCCGCGGCCGTCCGACTCGATCAGCAAGCGCCAGTTCTTCTTCGACTTGAAGACATCGGACATCTTGAGGCTGCGCGAGCCCGCGGCGGCGAGGATCGCCTTACCGCTCTGCCAGGGCTCGCCTCGCCCAGCAGCCTCGTGCAGCGCGCGCACGACCTGCGCCTGGATCGCACCCAGTCGGAAGTGCTGTCCGTTGCAGCGGACGTCCTGGTAGTCGGCCGAGGCATGGAACGCGCCTGGACGCGGACCGGTGGCCGCACCGGCAAATCCTGTTTCTGCTTCAAAGCGATCGCGCTCTTCGCGCCGAAGGAAAAGATCGCGCTGCCGCACGGTGATGAGCTCTCGCTCCCCTCTCAGGCAGGCATAGTCGGCCTTGTGCGAGCGGAAGCTGCTGAGCTTCACCTCGCCATGCCGGAAAAGCTGGAAGACGTCATGGGCGTGGAGGTCGAGCAGCCCATTGAACGGGCCGCGCTCGAAGGGCACGGAGAATCGCTCCCCCTCCGGCGTCTCCTCGTAATCGCCGAGCTCGACGGCCAGGTTGAACACCCGGATCGACAGTCGCAGCTGGTCGTTCTCGGCGAGGTAGACGAGGTCCGCCTCGGACATGGACCAGCGCTCGAGGATCTCCGGCAGGGTGAAATACGACTTCTCGATCTCCATCCGGACCCCCGATTCCCATGCGCGATTGTTTAGGTTTTGTTCTAATCGCTTGACGGGTCCGCATCAATCCTGTTTTATCCTATTTCATCCACATATCCTTGGGGAAAACATGACCGAGCAGCATACCCTGGCCGACCGCCTGCGGGCCCGCGCCCATCAGCTCGGCCTGACGCCTGCCCATGTCGCCGAGATGGCCGGCGTGAACCGTTCCTTCGTCTACGACATCCTGCGCGGCCGCTCCACCCGCCCCGGCATCGACCGGCTGGCCGAGGTCGCCCGCGTGCTGAAGGTGGAGCGCGACTGGCTGATCCACGGCATCGGCGAGGTCGAGGGCACGCCCCCCTTCGTGAACAATCCCGACGATGCCTTCGTGGCCATCGCGCACGCCACCCCGCGCCCCGCGATGGGCGGCGGCGCGGTCGTCACCGAGGACGGCGACACCCCCGGCCGCGTCTATCACTTCCGCCGCTCCTGGATCCGGAACAGCCTGAAGGCCAGCCCGTCGCAGCTGCGCATCATGCATGTGGAGGGCGACAGCATGGCGCCGACACTGCTGAGCGGCGACGCGGTGCTGGTCGACATGACCCGCCGCGCCCCCAACCCGCCCGGCATCTTCGTTCTGGACGACGGGATGGGGCTGGTGGCCAAGCGGCTCGAGCACATCCCGAACAGCGACCCGCCCGCGGTGCGCGTCATCTCCGACAACAAGCACTACCCCGAATACGAAAGAACGGCCGACGAGATCCACATCGTCGGCCGCATCCGTTGGTTCGCGCGGGAGATCTGAGGTGATTGCGTTTCGGGAGCTCGACGATACGGATCCGGCGCTGGAGCACTCACCGCTGGTGCGAGGGATCGAGAAGACCTTCGCCTGGATCGGCGGGCATGGCGGCATCCCCCTGACGCCGTCCAAAGCATTCAAGCGGGTCTTCGTGCACTGGGCCGCGGCCGAGTTCGACTGGCCCGGCCACACCGAGGCGGACCTCTTCGCCGTCAACAAGGTGCTGAACGAGCCTGACTTCGCCCCGCTCATGGTGCTGCACGACCTGATGATCGCGATGAAGCTCGGCCGGCACTACAAGGGAGAGTTCCGCCTGACCAAGGCAGGCCAGGCGCTGGTCGGCCATCCCGGTCGGATCTTCGGCACGGTCGTCCCGTTCTTCCTGTTCCGGAACAACCACGCCAGCATGTCGCGCTTCGACGACGCGCCGATCCTTGGCAACTGGGACGTGTTCCTGAACGTGCTGAACGTCGAAACCGAGGACGGCGCCACCGGCGCCCACCTCCGCCGCGTGCTCTTCGGCGAGCCCGAGAGGGGGCCGCTCCCGTGCTACGACGAGGTGATGGGCCAGCTCTACATCCAGGTGCTGCGCCCGCTCTGCTGGGCGGGGCTGCTGCAGCAGGGACGCGGCACGGCCAACTATCGCTTCGAGGAGGCCGTGTTCATGAAAACCCCGCTCTGGCGGGCGGCACTGCAACTGGAGACGGATGTAATGGTTCGTGGGGCGACGCGGCATTGATCAAGTGGCGTGCTCGCTCGGATGGCTCTTCCAGGAGGCGCGAACTTGCGTTTGATCTGCTTTGAAGAGTTCCTGCATGCTATCAGAATCAGAATGGCGCTTGAGGTGGTGGAATGGAAGAACTGAGCAAAGAATGGTTCGAATTGCGCGACCATAGGCGGCGGCAGTTCTCTCGTGCGGTCTGGATCCCCATCTACGGAATTATCTTTCCAAAAAAGCATCTGGAATATCCAGAGATAGGCCACATCGAAGAGACGTTTGCAGTGGGCTCTGCGGTAATTTTCAATGATAGACGAAATGAAGCAGACGATCTGGAATGGCACTATTGGTCGCAAGACAACACGATTCCATACCTAACCGATGATGGGACTTACTGTGAAGCAGAAGCGTTTCACGATGGACCAGCCGGGAGGCTCGGGTTCCGGCTCGTGCTCAGTCAATACATTAATGCTATGCACCCAAGGCAAGTTTCCATTAATCAAGACTTCATCATGGCCTATGGTCTTATCGAAGAAGGAGATTCTTGGCTTCGTCCGAGTGAGGGTTATGAAGAGGTCATCAAGGTCAAAAGGGACGGTAGTGCCGAGATAAAGTTCGTCGAAGTTCGCGCAGAGTACTTGAAGGATTATTTGGCTGCGCGGAAAGCCGCCCTCCGGCTTTACTATTATCGACAACGTCGCGCGATACTCGACAAGGACCCCCAATTTGGATGGCCGAGCGATTTCTCGCTTGTCTCAGAGAAGAATTATTCGTGCGAGGTTAGATGCCACGAAATCGATGCGTCAGGCGATTTCCCCGGGACAACTTGGGCCGTCTTCAAGGCTTGGCGAACGGATGTCGACCCCGATGAAGAGGTTCCGGACTTTTCTGGTAATGATGACGAAGCCACGGCAACTGAGTCAACCAGCGGCGTGCGTGGTGTCGAAGGAGGCCGCTTCCTGGTAAGCGGCGAGATGTGGCGCGGAGAATGGATCGAGCCCGCAGCGGCGTCCTGCCGAGTAGGATTCAATGAGCCTAAAGAGACGCTTATGGTTCAGCCTGACGGTGACGGAGGACGTGTTGATCTCGAAACGTTGAATGTTGAAGAGGTGGGGAAGTACCTGTGGTTCAAACCCGATGTAGTCACTGCACTGCTCTCGAGGCGTGGGGGTAATCTAAGGTGGTACACGAGAGACACAGGTGGCGTATCGCCTTCTCCAAGTACGCCGCTTCATTTTGGCGTCAATAAACTTGGTTTGGTTAATGCTTATGCATACGATGTTGCGCGCAAGCCGCTATGGGAACGGCGGATATGGGTTGCCCACAACTGCAGACCAGATGGGGGTGTAGCCTCGGAGCTCCTGGAAGCACAGATGGCATGCAAGCCGGCTAACACGAAGTCACCCGAATTCCTTATCCAGAGCGCCGTATCATGGCTAGACCACGTCTTTATGAAGAAATTCGGTGAGTCACTGTTACGAGACCACCATGAAGTATCTGATCTTTCAGAAAGAATTCATAGGTTTCGCGGGCTTGACGAACATGGGCTTCGCTCTCTGGCGAAAGATATTGTGAAATATTCCATTGAGCGGATCAATAAGGCCAGTCTCGTTAGGGCGATCGATGGGGGAAAATCCGATTTGGGCACGCTCAAACTTTTGCAGCGCTTACTCGCAAAATACACAGAAGAAGGCTATGCGTATCGCAGAATGAGCCCCCTCTTTGGCATTTATGATCTGCGCGGTGCAGACGCGCACCTCTCTAGTTCAGACATCGAAGACTGCTACGTTAGGATCGGGATTGACCGAACAGTGCCGCATATTCAGCAGGCAGCGCAGATGATTGAGAACGTAGCCGAAGCCATTGGGGTGACGGGTGGCGACTTGAGGAAACACGTCCCAGAGCCCGACGCTCTATCCAGATAGCTGATGAGGCATAGCACGTCGCATTTCTGAATACCGGGCATATCGGAGATTCTTTCTTGGCGACCCGCATAGTGATCCGGATCTCTCGACGAGCGATGTGCTCGTGCGCTGTCGATTTCGCCTGCTTACGCGCTCCTACGACAACCCCTTGTTTTGACTTGAATTCCCTCGCCGCGACCGGCCAACACGGAGCAAACCGCCTCAGGAGGTTCACTCCCCATGCAAGACGACATCGCCTTCGCGCCGCCTGCCGAGACGCTCACGACTGATGAGCGGCTTGCGGAATTGGCCGCCATCCTCGCCAGCGCTATCGCGCGCACCAACGCACGGGAAACGAACGAGAATTCTCCGCTCGACGGAGTCAGTTCGCTGGACATTCTCGCCCTCAGACGCCGTCGTCGGAGACAGGTGCAAAACCGAGTTGGAGACGAGGCATGAGGAAAAACACAAGGAAATCAGGCGAAGAGGCCGCGCTTGCGCGCCAGGCTGATGGGATCGACGTCTTGGCTGAACTGGCGGCGCTGAAGGCGATGACGGTGCCCGAGCTGCAGGCCAATTGGCGGGTCATGTTCGGCGAGCCCGCGCCGAACGCCAGCCGCGGGAACCTGGAGCTGCGGATCGGCTATCGCATCCAGGAACTGGCCCATGGCGGCATCAAGCCCGCGACGCGGCGCACGCTGGACGCGCTGGCAGCCGAGGTCGCCACGGGCGCGCCGGGTCGGCTGATCGCGGATCCCCGCCGCCCGATCCCCGGCACCAAGCTGGTGCGCGAGTGGCAGGGTGAGGAGCAGGTCGTCACGGTGCTGACCGACGGCTTCGAATGGCAGGGGCGGCGCTTCAAGTCGCTCTCGGCCGCGGTGCGCGCGATCACCGGAAGTCACTGGAACGGGTGGAAGTTCTTCGGGCTGGCCCATGGCGCGGAAGCCCGCCCATGAGCCGCGCCAAGCCCGAACCCGTCCGCCGCCTGCGCTGCGCCATCTACACCCGCAAGTCGAGCGAGGAAGGGCTCGACATGGAGTTCAACAGCCTCGACGCGCAGCGCGAGGCCTGCGAAGCCTACATCGCCTCGCAGCGCGCCGAAGGCTGGGTGGCGCTCCGCGACCGCTACGACGATGGCGGCTTCTCTGGCGGCACGCTGGACCGTCCCGCGCTGACGCAGCTGATCGCTGACATCGAGGCCGGGCTGATCGACGTGGTCGTGGTCTACAAGATCGACCGCCTCAGCCGCGCGCTGATGGACTTCTCGAAGCTGGTCGAGATCTTCGACCGTCACGGCGTCACCTTCGTGTCGGTCACCCAGTCCTTCAACACCACGACGTCGATGGGGCGGCTGACCCTGAACATCCTGCTCAGCTTCGCGCAGTTCGAGCGCGAGGTGATCGGCGAGCGCATCCGCGACAAGTTCGCGGCCTCGCGCCGGAAGGGGATGTGGATGGGCGGTCCGGTGCCGCTCGGCTACGTGGTGAAGGACCGCAAGCTGGTGATCGAGCCCGCCGAGGCGGAACAGGTCCGGACGATCTTCCGCCTTTATGCCCGGTCCAGCTCTACCGCGCAGGTGCTGAAGGAACTGCATGCCCGCGGGATCCGCACCAAGCGCGGCGCGGTGTTCGACCGGGGCTACCTGCTGAAGTTCCTGCACAACAAGGTCTATCTTGGCCTCGCCGTGCACAAGGACGAAGTCCATCCCGGCGAGCACATGGCGATCATCGACCAGAAGCTGTGGGACGAGGTCCACGAGGTCATGGCTAACAATCGTGTCGCCCGGGCGGCGGTGGCACGCACGGCGCAACCGGCGCTCCTGCGCGGGCTGATCTTCACCGAGACGGGCGCCGCCATGACGCCCCACCACACCAAGCGGAAGGGCAAGCGGTACTGCTACTACACCTCGATGGACGTGATCCGGAAGCGCCCAGCGGCCGAGCTGCGCGGGCCCCAGCGGTTGCCGGGTGCCATGGTCGAGGAGGCCGTCATCGGCGAAATCCGCCGGATGCTACGCACGCCCGAGGTCGCGGCGCGCACCGCGCGGGCGGTGCGGAAGGACCGCCCCGATCTCGATGAGACCACCGTTGTCGCCGCGCTGGCGCAGTTCGACGACCTGTGGAAGGCGCTCATCCCGGCCGAGCAGGCGCGCATCGTCCAACTGCTGGTCGCGCGCATCACGGTAAGCGAGGCGGGCCTCGCCATTGACCTGCGCCATGATGGCCTCGGCGCCATCGCCGCCCTTATGGCCCCGCCGAAGAAGGAGGTCGCCTGATGCCCGCGCCCGAGACCCTGCGCATCCACATCCCGCTCGAACTGCGCCGTCGCGGCGGCCGCCCCCGGATCCTGCCGCCGAAGCATGTCGAGGCCGCCATGGGTCGCGGGCAGGATCCTCACCTTCTGCGCGCCATCGGCCGCGCATGGGGCTGGCGGCAGCGGCTGGAACGCGGCGACGTCGCCACGCTCGCCGACCTCGCCGCCGACGAGGGCCTGTCCGACCGCTATGTCAGCCGCCTCCTGCGCCTCGCCTGGCTCGCGCCCGATGTGCTCGAGCGCATGGTCGTCCACCGCGAGCCGAGCACGATCAGTATCTACGACCTGTGCTTCGTGGCGTCCCTGCCGTGGGACGAGCAGCCAGGCCGGGTGTTCGACTGATCGAGTGGCCTTCGCCGCTCGACCGGGGGTCGAGCGATGAACTGGCGCCTGCACAGGTTATCGTCGATGCGTCGCGGCGATCTTGTGGTTCCAATTTCGCAGCCACGCGAAACGCTCTGAATCCTGCTCGAGCAGATAGTGCCGGATACGATCTCGCGCATCGGGTTCCGAACGGATCAGCAGCGCCCGCAGATCCTGGTCAATGGCCCGGCGCTCGGCGCCCAGTGCCTCGGCTTTCGCATACCACTCGTAACCGGCTGCGAGATCCCCAAGCCCCATCGAGACAGCGCCAAGCAGCGTGCACGGCCTGAAGTCGGCCGGGGTCAGTTCGTGCGCCTCCAGCCCGAGTGTCCTGGCTTCGGTGAGGCGGCCAGCATCGCGCATCGCGCCTCCGCGCGTGGTCAAGAGCGCCGATCTCGGTTTCGGGCTCCGTCCCGCCTTGCCGAGCGCCGCCTCCGTTACCTCCAACGCCTGCTGGGGTTCATCAGCCTTCCGCCAATGCGCACTGGCATTTACGGCATCCCACGGATCGCGGCTTTCTTCCCATGCCTTGGTGAGCTCTTCGGCTTCCAGCCGATGCCACGCTTGCTGCAACGCATCGGTCCAGCAGTCCACCGCCTCGGTCGACAGCCAGGCGACATCTTCGGGCGCCAGGCGGTTACCGCTTGCCACCTGCTTCAGCAGCCGCATTGCACGCGGGTAGTGCTCGGTCTCGATGAAGCCGATCCCGAACCGATCCCGCAACTCGCGGGCTTCGCGCTTCCGGCGCAGCACGGGGTCATTCTCCATTGCAGCGAAGCGCGCCTTGACCGCGGCATCAATCGCCTCGGCCTTTCGGGCCTGTTCGGCTGCCACCCTGTCGGCTTCGTCCTTCGCGCTTTGGATACGGGTTGATCGCTCGCGCGCCGCAGCCTCCTCGAAGGCAGGGCGATCGATCTGACCGGTTGCCAGCGCCAGAAGAGAGTTGAGCCCGCCGGAGGTCAGAAACGCCTGCGCCAAGGAGGTCAGCGTCTCGCCTGCCTCGATCTTCTGCAGAATTCCGTTCAACCGCGCCCCGACGAGCGCGGCGCCCGGCAGGTCATCGACAAGATACTTTTCCGCCAAACCGGTCTGAGACGATCCGGGCATCAGACAACCTACGCCTTCAAATATACCGCTGGAGCCAAGCACGGTGGCTGGTCGGAAGGCAATCCAAAAAACTCAAGAAATCAGAGAGATCAGGCCCAACCTCACCGCCATCGCTACGCGCCATTCGGCCAGCGCACCCAGCGGCTGCGCCTCTTGCGTGTTGCGGCTCTGTTCCCCTCGAAGGTGATTGACACACGGCCCGAAGTTTTGGCGGAGTTGAAACTCACGGCATTGGAATGACGAGGAAAAATCCGACCGAACCGAATTTGGCGAGGTTCGCCCGAACAGAGACGGAGCGCCGTTCAGAGCCCGGAACGGGCCTGGCGCGCAGTCTCGAAGGTTCGCATGGGGGAAGCAATGCCCTTTGAAAACACGACTATTTCCGCGCCGCGTGGGGCGCCTGACCGTGTTCGCAACAGGGATAGTGGCGGAGAGGGTGGGATTCGAACCCACGGTGGGCGCAAACCCACAACGGTTTTCGAGACCGCCCCGATCGACCACTCCGGCACCTCTCCGCATTTGGTGTGGTCTTCGTGGCGTGGTTCCTATCTTCGCTTTCCGGCGCTTGCAAGCCCCCATTCGCGTAAAATGACTCGGCCAGTCATTGCCCATCACGCGGGCGTGCGGTGGCTTGGCTTGGCAAGCGGGTCTGAAACCACTAGCTGTTCGGGAAGAGAATGTTTGTCAGACAGGCCCGCCATGTCCTTGCCCAAAGCCGTTTCCGCCTTCGGACTGTCACTCGCGCTCGGCTTCGGCCTTGCCGTGATTCCGGCTGGCTCCTTCTCCGCGCGGGCCGAAACCGTTGCGGGGCAGGTTGCGCCGGCGGTGGACGCGGCGCGTGTCGCGGCGCTGGCCCAGACGCTCAAGATGGATGCCATCTTTGCCGTGATGCGCGAAGAGGGGCTGGAATATGGGCAGACCCTCGCCGACGAGATGTTTCCCGGCAACGGCGGCGCGCAATGGCAGGCGACGGTCTCCAAGATCTATGATGCCGAGACCATGCGCAGCCGCTTTTCTGCCGCCCTGACCGAAGCGCTTGCGACCTCGGAGCCAGAGCTTGCGGCGATGGAAGGGTTTTTCGGATCAGCGCAGGGGCAGGCCATCTTGCAGCTCGAGATCGAGGCCCGCCGCGCCATGCTCGATGATGACATCGAGGATGCTGCGAAGTTGGCATGGCAAGACATGCAGGCTTCGGGCGGTGACAGGGTGGATCGGCTGATGCGCTTTGCCAGCGTCAATGATCTGGTCGAATCGAACGTGATGGGCGCGATGAACGCGAATCTGGCTTTCTATCGCGGCCTTTCCGAAAGCGGGGCCTTCCCGCAGGCGATGACGGAAGATCAGATGCTGGCCGATGTCTGGGCGCAAGAACCCGATGTGCGGACCGAGACGACCGATTGGCTGTTCCCCTTCCTCATGCTGGCCTATCAGCCCCTGTCCGAACAGGATCTGGACGCCTATATCGGCTTCTCCGAAACGCCTGCCGGGCAAAAGCTGAACGCGGCGCTGTTTTCGGCCTATGATGCGGTGTTCAGTCAGATTTCCTATGATCTGGGCCGCGCCGCAGCCGCACAGATGATGGGCGAAGATATCTAGCGTCCGGCGGCACTCTCGTGGGCAGGGATGGCTTGACTCGTCCCTGTTTTCCCCTGATAAGCGCGCATCTCGGCAAAGATGCGAATCTTGGCCGGGTTCTATATTTGCAATGACGCCCCTCCGGGGCGCGCTGTCCGAAGGCGGGGCTTGCCCCAGACAACTTCCGGAAACGGGGGCCGCAGGACGCGGGTTAAGAAAAGGAAAGACCCATGTTCGCGGTCCTCAAGACCGGTGGCAAGCAATACAAGGTGCAGGCGGGTGACGTTCTGCGCGTTGAAAAGCTGGCTGCCAATGCTGGTGACAAGATCCAGTTCAATGACATCCTGATGGTCGGCGGTGAGTCGGTGACCGTTGGCGTGCCGTTCGTGGCAGGCGCCGCGGTTCAGGCCGAAGTGATCGCCCAGATCAAGGGCGAGAAGGTCATTCACTTCGTGAAGCGCCGCCGGAAGCATTCGTCGCAGCGCACCAAGGGCCACCGTCAGCAACTGACGCTGGTTCGCGTGACCGAGGTTCTCGCCTCGGGCGCAGAGAAGTCGGGCGTCGCAGCCGCCACCGGCACCGCCGATGCGCGTCGCGCTGCCCATAATGCTGCGGCCGCTCCGGCAGCCGAAGCCCCCGCCAAGCCCAAGCGCGCCGCCAAGGCCGCTGAAGCTGTTGCTGAATAAGGAGTAATATCCATGGCACACAAGAAAGCAGGCGGCTCATCCCGCAACGGCCGCGACTCTGCGGGCCGTCGTCTGGGCGTGAAGCTTTTTGGCGGTCAGCACGCCATTCCGGGCAACATCATCGTCCGTCAGCGCGGCACCACCTGGTTTCCGGGTCAGGGCGTCGGCATGGGCGTTGACCACACCCTGTTTGCGACCGTCGAAGGCAAGGTGACCTTCAAGAAGGGCCTCAAAGGCCGCACCTTCATTTCGGTTCTCCCGGTCGCGGAGGCAGCCGAGTAAGCCGAACCTTTACATTCCAGATGTAAACAGGGGATCGGCCAAACGGCCGGTCCCTTTTGCATTTCCGTGGCAATTGCCGGGATTTGCAGGAGAATGTTCACTCTTTTGCCATCAAGCCTTAGCATGGTGATTGCAACGGCCCAACTGGGCGATGGGGCAGCGCACGCAGCCGATTGGTGGGCAGGGGGTTTTCTTGTGGGGCCAGTAAGGCCCTTCATGCGCTTCGAAGGAGGGAAGCCATGACGTTGGACGTAATCGCCACAACGGCGGCACAGGCAGTGATAGACGCAGGGCGCTTTGTATTGCGTCCGGTGCGAAAATCCGATGCGGGTCTTTTTGCGCTTTATGCCGGTGATCGGCGGGTCGCCGAAGCCACCCGCTCGATCCCGCATCCGCTGCCGCCCGGCGCGGCCGAAGGTTTCGTTGCCCGCGCGATCAAACGTCCGGCGGATGAAGACATCTGGGTGATGGACGGCAGCCAATCGGCGCTGCCCGAAGTGCTGGGCGTGATCAGCCTCAAGCGCATGGACGTGGCCAAATACAATCGCGACCAGTCCGAAGTCGGCTATTGGGTCGCGCCTGCGTTCTGGAACCTCGGCATCGCCTCGGCTGCTGTGCAGGCGCTGGTCGATGCCAATCCGCAGGCCAACCGCACGATGTTTGCCGAAGTGTTTCAGGATAATCCCGGCTCTGCCCGCGTGCTGACCAATGCAGGCTTCCAGTATCTGGGCGATGCCGAAACCTTCAGCGTGGCGCGCGGCGCACAGGTTCCGACCTGGACCTATATCCGCAAGCTGGGCTAGGGCGATGGGGCAGGGCGCGGGCATCTGGCTTCAGACAGCGCGCCTGCGCCTGCGCCCCCTGACGCTCGCCGATGAGGCGGGCGTTCTGGCGGGGCTGAATGACCCTGAGATCGCCACATGGCTGGCCACCACGCCCTTTCCCTACCCGCCGCAGCACTTCCGCGACTACGTCGCCACCGCGCCCGAGGGTGAAACCTTTGCCATTCACGACGCTACCGGCTTCGCGGGGCTGATCGGGGGCGGGGCGGAGCTGGGGTTCTGGATCGCCCGCCGCGCGCAGGGGCGCGGCTATGCGTCCGAAGCGGCGGTGGGCCTTTTGCACGCGGTGTTCGAATTCTACCCCGGTCCGGTCACCTCGGGCTATTTCCTCGGGAACGCCGCCTCGGCGCGTGTTCTGCACCGGCTCGGCTTTGTCGAGGTGGCGCGCAGCCGCAAGTTCTGCCGCCCCTTGGGGCAGGACATGGACCATGTCGACATGACGCTGTCGCGCGTTGCCTTTCGCACGCTTCATCCGCGACCGTCCGAGACCGGCCCGGCAGGCTGAGGCGCCGCGGCGCGTTTTCACCTGCCTTTGGCCCCTGCGCCACGCGCGCTTGAGGTGTGGGCCCCAATCCTGTATCGCACAATCACCCGCGCCTTGCGCAGATCACCGTTTTTTCCGAAAGCCCGCTGCCATGAAATTCCTCGACCTCGCCAAAGTCTATATCCGTTCGGGCGGCGGCGGCGGCGGCTGCGTGTCGTTCCGGCGCGAGAAGTTCATCGAATTCGGCGGCCCCGACGGCGGCGACGGCGGCAATGGCGGCTCGGTCTGGGTCGAGGCGGTGGAGGGGCTGAACACCCTGATCGACTTTCGCTACCAGCAGCATTTCTTTGCCAAGTCGGGTCAGCCCGGCATGGGCTCTCAGCGCACCGGCAAGACCGGAGACGATATCGTGCTGCGCGTGCCGGTTGGCACCGAGATTCTGGACGAGGATGAAGAAACCGTCATCGCCGATCTGACCGAGGTGGGCCAAAAGGTCATCCTCGCCCAAGGCGGCAACGGTGGCTGGGGCAATCTGCGCTTCAAATCTTCGACCAACCGTTCCCCCGCGCGGGCCAATCCGGGCCAGGAAGGGGTGGAACGGACAATCTGGCTGCGCCTGAAACTCATCGCCGATGCCGGTCTGGTCGGCCTGCCCAATGCGGGCAAATCCACCTTTCTGGCTGCTGTGTCCAACGCGCGGCCCAAGATCGCCGATTACCCCTTCACCACGCTGATCCCCAACCTTGGTGTCGTGGGCATTGATGGCGCCGAATTCGTGATGGCCGATATCCCCGGTCTGATCGAAGGCGCTTCCGAAGGGCGCGGCCTTGGTATGCAGTTTCTGGCCCATGTCGAACGCTGCAAGGTCTTGCTGCATCTGGTCGATGGCACCTCCAGCACCATCACCAAGGACTACAAGACCATCGTCACCGAACTGGAGGCCTATTCCGAGATTCTGGGCGACAAGCCGCGGATCGTCGCTCTTAACAAATGCGATGCGATGGACCCCAAGCAGATTTCCGACCGCCGCCGCGCTTTGGAAAAGGCAAGCGGTGGTCCCGTGCATGTGATCTCTGGCGTCGCCGGCAAGGGCCTGCAGGACGTGTTGCGCGCGATCTACGGCACGGTTCAGGGTGAGGCTCCGCAAGAGGAGGCTGGCCCGTGGCAGCCCTGAAACCCCTGACCGCGCCCGATGTGCGCGCGGCAAAGCGGCTCGTCGTCAAGATCGGCTCTGCCCTGCTGGTTGACCGCACTACCGGATTGAAGCAGGGCTGGCTGTCGGCCCTTGCGATGGATGTGGCCGAGGCAAAGGTGCGCGGCACCGATGTGGTGCTGGTCTCCTCCGGCTCCATCGCGCTTGGCCGTAAGGTGCTTGGCCTTGGCAATGGTGTCCTGACGCTGGAGCAGAGTCAGGCGGCGGCGGCGGTCGGACAAATCCGGCTGGCCCGCGCCTATGAAGAAGTGCTGGCCCCGCATGGCATCACCACTGCGCAGGTGCTGGTCACGCTGGAAGACACGACCGACCGCCGCCGCTATCTGAACAGCCGCGCCACGATGGAAACCCTTCTGGGCCTCGGCGTCGTGCCGATCGTGAACGAGAATGACACGGTGGCCACCGATGAAATCCGCTTTGGCGACAACGACCGTCTGGCCGCGCAGATCGCGGTGACGGTGGGGGCCGACCAGCTGATCCTGCTGTCGGATGTCGATGGCTTCTATTCCGCCAACCCCAAGGAAGACCCGACCGCGCAACGCTTTGATCTGGTGGAACAGATCACCCCCGAGATCGAGGCGATGGCGGGTGATCCCATTTCGGGCATGTCCAAGGGCGGCATGAAGACAAAATTGCTGGCTGCAAAAACCGCGATTGCGGGCGGCTGCGCCATGGCGATCATGGAAGGGTCGGTGCTGCGGCCACTCACGGCCCTTGCCAATGGTGCGCAGCGCACATGGTTCGTGGCGCAGGCCGATCCGCAACTGGCCCGCAAACGCTGGATCAACGCGATGAAGCCGCGAGGGGAGCTGGTGCTCGATGCCGGTGCGGTCACGGCGCTGCAGGCGGGAAAGTCGCTGCTTCCTGCGGGGGTTACGCGGGTGACAGGCAGCTTTGGCAGGGGAGAGCCGGTGTCGATCCTTTCCCCAGAAGGTGTGGTGCTGGGCAAGGGTCTGGTGCGCTATACCGCCGCCGAGGCCAAGGCAATTGCGGGGCATCGCTCGGGCGATATTGCAGGAATACTGGGGTATCAGGGGCGCGCCGCCTTGGTGCACCGCGACGATATGGTGATCTGATCCGCAGCTGCCGCAGGGCGTTTGCCCCTCCGGCCCCTCTGCGGATGTTTTTGAACAGATGAAAGGGCTTGGCGATGGATGGGCAAAGCATCAGCTTGATGGCCGAGATCGGGGCGGCAGCGCGGGCGGCGGCGGCAGACTTGGCCTGTGCCAGCGCCGAGCGCAAACATGCGGCGCTGATCGGCGCCGCAGAGGCGGTTTGGGCCGCGCGTCAGCAAATTCTGGATGACAACACGCTGGACCTTGAATTCGGCACGCAAAAGGGACTGTCCGCCGCGATGATGGACCGCCTGCGGCTGGATGAGGGCCGCATCCGCGCCATTGTCGATGGGCTGCGCGCGGTTGCCGAGCAGGCCGATCCGGTCGGGCGGGTGCTGGCGGAATGGGACCGCCCGAACGGGCTGAACATCCAGCGGGTGTCAACGCCCTTGGGCGTGGTCGGGGTGATCTATGAATCGCGCCCGAACGTGACTGCCGATGCAGGGGCCTTGTGCCTCAAGGCCGGAAATGCGGTCATCTTGCGGGGCGGGTCCGAAAGCTTTCACTCCTCCTCTGCCATCCACGCTTGCATGGTTGCAGGCTTGCGCGGCGCAGGTCTGCCCGAAACCGCTATCCAGCTGGTGCCGACACGCGACCGGGTGATGGTCTCGGCGATGTTGCAGGCTGTCGAGCATATCGACGTGATCGTGCCGCGCGGGGGGAAGGGGCTGGTCGGTCTTGTGCAACGCGAGGCGCGGGTGCCGGTGTTCGCGCATCTGGAAGGGATCTGCCACGTCTATGCCGACAAGGATGCCGATCTGGAAAAGGCCCGCGCGGTGGTGCTGAACGCCAAGACGCGGCGCACGGGCATTTGCGGGGCGGCGGAATGTCTGCTGATCGACTGGCAGTTCTATACCCGCCACGGCGCGGTGCTGATCGAGGATCTGCTGGCCGCCGGGGTCGAGGTGCGCACCGAAGGCGAGTTGCTCAAGGTGCCGGGCACGGTGCAGGCCGCGCCCGAGGATTTCGGACGCGAGTTCCTGGACATGATCATCGCCGCCAAACTGGTGGACGGGGTCGACGACGCGATCGCCCATATCCGGCGCTATGGCTCCAGCCATACCGAAAGCATCCTGACCGAAAACGATGCCGCTGCCGAGCGGTTCTTCCAGCGGCTGGACAGCGCGATTTTGATGCGCAACGCCTCGACCCAGTTTGCCGATGGCGGCGAGTTCGGCATGGGGGCCGAGATCGGCATCGCCACGGGCAAGATGCATGCGCGCGGTCCCGTGGGGGCCGAGCAATTGTGCAGCTTCAAGTATCTGGTGCGCGGCGATGGCACCTGCCGCCCCTGAAACGGCGCGTCAATAAGACAGGCGCAGCGCGGCCTCCCCCAGTTCCACGGTCAACCGGCGGTGCTGGCGGGCAATCTCGTCACGCAGAAGGGCGAAATGCACCTGATTGGGGCCAAGTTCGACGTTGATGGCGGGGTTCGAGAGGAGTTCCCACATCGACGGGTCCACCCGCAGGCGGGCAGCGGTGCCGCGCAGCGTCCACCGGCTTTCGCCGCGTTCGATCCCGAGTGTGCCCCCATGCGGCATCGCGCTTTCAAGACAAAGGATGGCGAGAAAGGCAAGCTTCACCTCGCGCCGCGACAGATCGGCGGGCGAGCTCCAATCCATCGTCATCCGCCCGCCCCGCGTCAGATCGCCAAGGATGCTGACCACCTCTGCCCTGCCGATACGCTGTTCATTCGCGCCGGCCCCGCCAAAGGCGATGCGGAAAAACCGGATGCGCGCATTCGCATTGGCGACACTGTCGACGATCAGCGCCAGTTCGGGGCTGGCCGCCATGCCATCCATCATCAGCAGTTCTACCCCATTGCCGATGGCACCGATCGGGCTGATAAGGTCATGGCAGATACGCGAACCCAGAAGGGCGGTCAGATCAGGCTTGTCGGACATGGGCGAAATCCTGAGAACGAAAGGTTTGACGATGAACGCACTTCTGGAGCCGGGAATGATGGTGCGCCACCCCGAGCGGGCCGACTGGGGGCTTGGGCAGGTTCAGTCTAACATCGGCACGCGTATAACGGTGAATTTTGAACATGTTGGCAAGGTCGTGATTGACGGGCGGCAGATCGAGCTTTTGCCGGTGTTCGGCGATGTGCAAGACCGCCCGGGCAGCCTGTAACAGGCGAGCTTGGTTCAATCATAAGCTGTCTCGCGTCCCATTCCGGTTGCCTTGCGCTTCCCCCGCTTTTATTCCCGTCATGATTAACCGCTGGTTAACGCGACAGGTGGAGACGAAACCGTGACAAAACGGCAGGCCGAAGACCGCTATACAGCACGCCTTGCCACGGATGAGGCGGATATCGCCTCTGCGCTTCGTCTGCGCTACCGCGTCTTTGTCACCGAACTGGGGGCCGATGGCCCGGGTGTTGACCATGTCCTTCAGGTGGAGCGGGATGAATTCGACGCGGTCTTTGACCATCTGGTGCTGGTAGACCGCTGGGCCGATCCGGCGCAGGGCGAGCATGTGGTCGGCGTCTACCGCCTGCTGCCCTGCGACCGGATGCGCCAGATCGGGCGCTTCTATTCGGCAAGCGAGTTCGATCTTGCCCCGCTCCTTGCTTCCGGGCGCAGGTTGCTGGAACTCGGCCGCTCGTGCATCCACGCCGATCATCGCGGCGGCACGGGCATGTTCCATTTGTGGAACGCCCTCGCGCGCTATGTGATCGAACGCGAGATCGAGATCCTTTTTGGCGCGGCCAGCTTTCCCGGCACCGATCTGGCCCGTCTGGCGGCCCCCCTGTCCTTACTGCATCACGCCCATTTGGCACCGCCCGCCCTGCGGGTCCGCGCGCTTGGCGATGATCCGGCACGCCAGCATCTGCTGCCCGCCGCGCAGGTCGACCGCCGCCTTGCCCTTGCGCAGACCCCGGCGCTGATAAAAGCCTATCTGCGACTGGGCGGCTACGTCGGCGATGGCGTCTTCGTCGATCACGCCTTCAACACCACCGATGTCTGCCTTGTGATGGATACCGCCGCCATGAGCCGGAAACACAAGGATTTTTATGTCCGTAAGGGCGAATCCGCATGACTTGGCGCAGTGACCGTCCGCTGCCAATGGCGATCACCGGGGCGGGGTGGCTTCGGCTCGTCTGGCGAGGGCTGGTCATGGGCGGCGTCACCTATGGCGGGCTGGTGCTTTTGCTGCTCGTGCGCTGTGTCGAACGACCGCTGTTCGGCGCGGCGCGGCCCTGGACACCGCATATCACCCGGCGCGTCTGCCGCCTGTCGCTGGCCATCATGGGCCTTGGCCTGTCGGTGCGCGGAACGCCGATGACCCAGCAGGGCGCCATGGTCGCCAACCATGCCTCATGGCTCGACATTTTTGTGCTGAATGCCTGCGCCCCGATGTATTTCGTCGCGAAATCGGAAGTGTCGGGCTGGGCAGGCATCGGCTGGCTGGCGCGGGCCACCGGCACCGTTTTCATCACCCGCAAAGGCACCGAGGCGAAGCGTCAGCAAACCGTGTTTGAAGATCGCCTGCGCGCGGGACACCGGCTGATGTTCTTTCCCGAAGGCACCTCCACCGACAGCCTGCGGGTCTTGCCCTTCAAATCGACCCTGTTCGCCGCCTTCTTCGCGCCGGGCCTGCAAGAAGGGCTGCATATCCAGCCGGTCACCGTCATCTACCGCGCGCCCGAGGGGACCGACCCGAGATTTTACGGCTGGTGGGGCGATATGGACTTTGCCAGCCATTTCGGGCTGGTGCTGTCCGCACGGCGGCAGGGGCAGGCAGAGGTGATCTTTCACGCCCCGGTTCCCGTGCAGGCCTTCGACGGACGCAAGGACCTGTCAGGCTATTGCCAGCGCGTCGTCGCGGCAAGCCATCCGGCTCCCGATGGCTGACGCAGGGCAAGCCTCGCGTCAGCCCAGCGGCGCGAGCAGCGCCTTGAGCGCGGCAAGAGGATCATCGCTGCCCCAGATCTCAGAGCCGACCGCAAAGAAATCGGTCACCGGGCCAAAGCGTTCGACCAGTTCCACCGTCAACGCGCCCTCGGCGATCACCGGAACCTCGATCATCTCGGACCACCACTCGAAGAGTTCGAAGTCGGCTTGTGTCCCCTGACCCAGCGCCGAGGTGCCCATCGGGCCAAAGGCCACATAATCGGCGCCACCTTCGCCCGCGTTGATGCCCTCATGCCGCGTGTTGCCGCAATAGGCCCCCACAATCGCATCCGCCCCCAGATCCTTGCGGGCCTTGCGGACGGTGCGGGCGCCGTCGGTCAGGTGCACGCCGTCCAGCCCAAGACGGTCCACCAGCAGCAGGTGGCTGTCCATCACCACCGCCACGTCGCGGGCATGGGCGAGCTCGCGCAGCACGTCTCCTGCGCGCAGCAGGTTGTCCTCTTCCCGGCTGGCCAGCGCGATGCGCAGGCAGGCCACCTCGACCGCGTCGAGCACGCGGGAAAGTTGCGCCGGGAAGACGTCAAGGTCAAAGCTGGGCGGGGTGATCAGGGTGAGTTGCGGGCGGTCTTCGGCGGCCATGACAAATCCTCGCGTCGGGTTTTGGCTGGCTTACCAGCCTTTTTCTGGCTTGACCATGTCTTGCCCGCAGGGGTGGGCTGGCGTAACAGGCCAGTAAACACAGGGGTGCCCCTCGCATGATCGAACCTGCCTTCATTCTCGTGCGCCCGCAGATGGGCGAGAACATCGGCGCCGCCGCGCGGGCGATGCTGAACTTCGGCCTGACGCGCATGCGCATCGTGGCCCCGCGTGATGGCTGGCCCAACCCGAAGGCGGTGGCGATGGCCTCGGGGGCGGGGCGGCTGCTCGACCATGCCGGGCTGTTTGACGATGTGGCGGGGGCCATCGCGGACTGCGACTATGTCTTCGCCACCACCGCCCGCCCGCGCGAACTTGTGAAGCCGGTGGTGACGCCGGAGCGGGCGATGGAGATGGCGCGCGCGATGGCGGCCGAGGGCAAGAAGGTGGGTGTGCTGTTCGGGCCGGAACGGGCGGGGCTGGAGAATGACGACGTGGCGCTGGCCAATGCCATCGTGACGGTGCCGGTCAACCCGGACTTTCCCAGCCTGAACCTCGGCCAATGTGCGCTGCTGATGGGCTATGAATGGCGGCGGCAGACCGAGGCTGTCGCGCCCGAGGTGATGGCGCTGGCCCGCACCGAGTTTGCCGCGCGCGTCGAGGTGGAGCGGCTGGCCGACCACTTCGAGGAGCGGCTGGAGGCGGCGGGCTTCTTCTTTCCCGAGACCAAGGCCGCCAACATGCGCCTCAATCTGCGCAACATGTGGGCCCGGCTGAACCTGACGCGGGCCGAGGTGCAGACCTTTCACGGCATGCTCAAGCAGATTGCCTACAAGCTGCGCCAGCAGGGGGAATGAGGGGCGCCCCCTGTGTTACAGGGCGGGGGGGCATGTGATCTCAATGGCTTGGCTTGCGGGATTTACGGAACCTTAACGCTTTTGCCGCGCTTTGACTGGATAAGGAGACGCTGATGGCTGGCACCGATTTCGGCAAGTGGCAAAAGGAAAAGGCGGTTCAGGCGCTGGTGGACGAGGCGCAGGCGGTGGCCGACCGGCTGGCCGGCGGCAAGCCGCATGCGGTAGAGCAGCACGCGGCGGCGGCCCAGTTCTGGGCGCAGGTCCATCTGGCCGAAGGGGTGGACCTGACCTCGCTGGCGTCATGGAAAGCGGCGGAGGTCACGCGGTTCGTGCGCGGCGCGCAGACCAGGATCGCCGCCCTGCGCAAGGCGCGGGACTATGTGAGCAGCGACGGGCTGGCCGTCTGGCTGCACACGGCGCGGGCGGTGGCCGAGCCGCGCATCGCACCGCCCGTGCGCGAGATCTGGGCGCATCTTTCCGCCGCCGGGCAGAATGTGGAGGCGATGCTGGCCGATCTGCTGGAGGACGCCGGTATGGCGGCGGCGGCGGGGCGGCTGGTGCCGGAGGGCTTTGGCGAGCCGTCCTGACGCGGCCCCTGCGGCCACCCGCCGGGGGCCAGCCCCCGGACCCCCGGGATATTTGGGAACAGATGAATGGGGGAAGGTCGTGGGACAACATGTGCCTTGGCAGGAGGGCGGTGGCAGCTTTGGGTGCGGGAGGTGGCTTTGCGGGACATAGCTGCCGTTCGCGCTTAAGGTACAGTTCTGATTCCACGACACTTCAGGAGTACCCATGGGTTCACCTAATCTGCCCACTCTGACGGCAGCGCTTCTGCTCTCATATAGTGAAGCCGCCCTCCGCAACGCCGATGAACTGCTCGCTGAAGCTTCGCTCTTATGTGAATATGGCCATATTGCCCGGGCTTACTTTTTGGCCGTGGCGTGTATTGAGGAAGCGGGTAAAGCGCTGTTCGCTTTCGACTCACAGAACCGGAACCTTTCCGACCCAGCAGTCTGCACTAAGCTGAAGAAGGTAATGGAAAGCCACGCTTTAAGCGTGTGGGCCTTGAGTAGCCCGGATCAGCGTGAATCGATTAAGGTGGCTTCAATTATAATAGTTGACATTAAGCATGGGCGCGAACCCTCGATGTACAGCGACCTACGCACAGATCCGGATCGAGTGCAGACGCCGCGCGAAGTTGTCCGCGATAGTGCCGCACGGGATTGTGTCAGGCTCGCAAAGGATTGCCTCGCGTATGCGCACCGCCACGGTGTCGAGAAAACGCCAGCGACGTTCACGACTGCTCAGGATAGGCTCTTCTCGATGAAGTCGGCCAGGTTTCAAGAGTTACTGAAAATCGAAGACTTCTGGTGGTATTACATTTGGCGAATGGAAGCTGGCCAACAAGACCTTGCGGAAGCGGTGCTCGGATACGAACAAGATCACATCAAAACTGGCATGCCGTTTTGTGCTGCGCCGTAACGAGCGCCGTACTTATGCGCTCGTCCTGAGCGGCTGCTATAGGGCTCTTTACGCAGGTCTTCGTTCTCGCTCCGGACGATACAGGGTTGAATGAAGAATGGAGTCCTAGCGTGGAGTGTTCTGCTCGCTTGCGAGCGGGTCAACGCACCGCTTGCGGGGAATGTGGGCGAGGGGCGCGCCATCGCCGCACCCCCCTTGAAGCGGCATCGGCGGGGGCCTAGTGTCCGGGCCAGCAAGATATGAGGCGGCTATGGCTGGAAAACGCAGCATTTTCGAGGAGGTGGGCAGCGCGGGCGCGGCCCCCAAGGCGCAGGGCGGCTTGATCGATGCCGCCCCCAAGGGCGCGCGCGGGGCGGTGCGGGGCTGGCTGATCATGCTGTTCCTGATGGTGATGGCGATGATCGTGGTCGGCGGGCTGACGCGGCTGACCGACTCTGGCCTTTCCATCACCGAATGGCGGCCGGTAACCGGGGCCTTGCCGCCGAT
The DNA here is from genome assembly GCF_010915705.1 of Pseudotabrizicola algicola. Lineage (GTDB taxonomy): Bacteria > Pseudomonadota > Alphaproteobacteria > Rhodobacterales > Rhodobacteraceae > Pseudotabrizicola > Pseudotabrizicola algicola. Next base: position 7,000 of record NZ_JAAIKE010000010.1, on the reverse strand, counting down.
GAACGAGGCCGACTGGCAGGCGGAATTCGACAAATACCGGGCCAGTCCGCAATACCTGCACATGAATGCGGGCATGGAGATGTCGGCCTTCAAGGTGATTTACTGGTGGGAATGGGGGCATCGGCAGCTTGGCCGCGCGGTGGGGCTGGTCTGGGCGGTGGGCTTTTTGTTCTTCTGGGCGACGAAGCGGATTCCGCCGGGCTGGACGGGGCGGCTGGTGTTGCTGGGGGCCTTGGGCGGTTTGCAGGGCGCGATCGGCTGGTGGATGGTGGCCTCGGGTCTGACGGGGACGATGACTTCGGTCGCGTCTTACCGTCTGGCGACCCATCTGGGGCTGGCCTTCGTGATCCTCGGCTTCATCGCCTGGTATGTGTTCTTGCTGGAGCGCAGCGAGGCGGCGCTCTTGCAGGCGCGGCGGGCGCGGGAGGGCAAGCTGTTCGGCCTGTCGACGGGGCTGCTGCATTTCGCCTTCCTGCAGATCGTGCTGGGGGCCCTGGTGGCGGGGATCGACGCGGGCCGCGCCTTTCCGACATGGCCTGACATGAACGGGCAGTTCTTTCCGGCGGATGCGTTTTATGTGTCGGACGGGCAGGGCGGGGCCTTGCCGATCTGGCATGCGTTCTTCGAGAACCCCGGTCTGGTGCAGTTCATGCACCGGATGGCGGGCTATGCCCTGTTTGCCTTTGGCGTGGTGGTCTGGCTGCGCGGGCGCAAATCGGCGCATCGGGCGACGCGCTTTGCCTTCCACATGGTGATGGCGATGCTGGTGGCGCAGGTGCTGCTGGGCATCCTTGCGGTGGTCACGGCGGCGCAGCTGCATGTGGCGATCACCCATCAGCTGGGCGCGGTCATTCTCTGGGTGCTGATCCTGCGCGCCCGCTATCTGTCACAATACCCGCTGGCCGGGTCGATCCGGAAGGGCACGGCATGACTGCGAACAACACCGCCTATGCGGAGCTGATGGCGTTCCAGCGCGAGACGGAGGCCTTGGCGCAGGTCGCAGGCCGTCTGGGCTGGGATCAGGAGACGATGATGCCGCGCGGGGCCGCCGAGCAGCGGGCCGAGGAGATGTCGGCGATGGAGGGCGTGCTGCATGCGCGGCGCACCGATCCGCGCCTTGCGGAATGGCTGGCACAGGCCGAGGCGCCGGATGCGGTGGCCGAGGCGAACCTGCGCCACATCCGCCGGTCTTACGCACGGCAGGTGAAGGTGCCGGGGGCCTTGGCGCAAGAGCTGGCGCGGGTGACCAGCCGGGCGCAGGGGATCTGGGCGGACGCGCGGGCGAAGGACGATGTGGCGGCCTTCCTGCCCGTGCTGGCCGAGGTGATCCGGCTGCGGCGCGAGGAGGCGGCCTGTCTGGCCGGGGGGGGCGATCTTTACGATGCGCTGATCGACGATTACGAGCCGGGGGCGACGGCGGCCAGTCTGGGCGCGATGTTCGATGCGATGCGCCCGCGTCTGGTGGCCCTGCGCGCGGCGGTGCTGGGGGCGGCGCACCAGCCTGCACGGCTGGAGGGGCATTTCGGGCAGGAGGCGCAGATGCGCATGGCGCGCGATCTGGCGGCGGCCTTCGGCTATGACTGGGCGCGCGGGCGGCTGGATCTGGCGGTGCATCCGTTCAGCTCGGGCTCCGGCGATGATGCGCGCATCACCACGCGGGTGGTGGAGAGCGATCCGTTCAACTGCTTCTATTCGACCATCCACGAGGTGGGCCACGCCTGCTACGAGCTGGGGATCGACCCCGATTACCGGCTGACCCCGCTCGGATCGGGCGTCAGCATGGGGGTGCATGAAAGCCAGAGCCGGATCTATGAAAACCAGCTCGGGCGCGGGCGCGCGTTCACGGGCTGGATGTTCGGCCAGATGCAGGGCCGGTTCGACGCCTTTGGCATCGCCGACGCCGATGCCTTCTATGGCGCGGTCAACCGGGTGCAGTCGGGCTTCATCCGCACCGAGGCGGACGAAGTGCATTACAACCTGCATGTGATGATGCGCTTCGATCTGGAACGCGCGCTGATCCGCGGTGATCTGGCGGTGGCCGATCTGGAGGCGGCGTGGAACGACCGCTTCCGCGCCGATTTCGGCGTCGAGGTGCCGCGCGCCAGTCTGGGGATGCTGCAGGATGTGCATTGGTCCTGCGGGCTGTTCGGCTATTTCCCCACCTATTCCCTCGGCAACGTCTATGCCGGCTGTCTGAACCTTGCCCTGCGCCGCGCGGTTCCGGACCTTGACGACCATCTGGCGCGGGGCGACGCGCGCCCGGCGACGGACTGGTTGCGCGAGAACCTGCAACGCCACGGCGGGCTTTACGAACCGCGCGAGGTGGTGCGGCGGGCCTGCGGCTTCGAGCCGAGCGAGGCGCCCTTGCTCGATTATCTGGAAGGCAAGTTCACGGCGCTTTACAGATTGTGATGCCGTCGCGGCGCGAGACCCTTGCGGTCTGGGCCTTGGCGCTGGGGCAGACGCTGGGCTATGCGTGCTTTTTCTATATCTTCGCGGCGCTGGTGCTGGTGTGGCAGCGCGAATTGCCCTGGGGCAACGGCGTGCTGGCGCTGGGCCCGTTTCTGGCCATCGGGGTGACCGCCGTGCTGTCGCCGCAGGTGGGGCGCTGGGTCGACCGCGGCCATGCCTTGCGGCTGATGGGCTTTGGCACCTTGCTCGGCGCGCTCTCGCTGGTGCTGCTGGCGCTGGCCTTTCATCCGGCGCTTTACCTGCTGGCGTTCGCGGGGCTGGGGGCGGCGGCTTCGGCCACGCTTTACGAAGTGTGCTTTGCCCTGCTGATCCGCCGCTTCGGATCGCAGGCGCGCGGGCCGATCACGCGGGTGACGCTGGTGGCGGGCCTTGCCTCGACGCTGGCCTTTCCGGCGGGGGCGGCGCTGGCGGCGGCCTATGGCTGGCAGACGGCCGTCTGGGTTGCGGTGGCGGCGGTCATCGGGCTGATGCTGCCGCTGCAGGTCTGGGGCGCGCAGGTCCTGGGCGGCGGGAGCGGCAAGGGCGCACCGAACCCCGTCGCCGCCGCCTCGTGGCGCAGCATTCTGGCGCGGCCGGGGGTGGTGGGGCTGATGGCGCTGTTCGCGCTTCTGAACCTCGATCACTGGATGCTGGTCAGCCTGATCCGGCCGATCCTTGCCGAACTTGGCATGGATGACGCCCGCGCGGTCGTGGCGGCGGCGCTGATCGGTCCGGCGCAGGTGCTGGGGCGGATGGCGCTGATGGCGGCGGGGGCGCGGCTGGATACCGCGCTTGCGGCGCGGCTCACGGTGCTGGCCATGCTGGCGGGGCCGGTGCTGTTGCTGCTTTCGGGCGGTGGCGCGCCCTTGGTCTTCGGCTTTGCGCTGGCGCAGGGCGCGGCGATGGGAATCCTCACCATCCTGCGGCCGCTGCTGATCGCAGAGGTGAACGGGCCTGCCGATTACGCCGCCTCGGCAGCCGCCATCTCCTTGCCGGCGATGGTTTCCACCGCCGTGGCCCCGCTCCTTGGCACATGGATCATGGGGCAGGGCGGGCCCCATGCGCTGGTCGGCCTGTGCTTTGGTCTGGCGCTGGCGGCGCTGGTTCTGGTGCTGGCCTTGCGGCGACGGGCGGCGCGCTAGGTCGCGAGGCGCCTATGGCTTGCTGCTTTCCCAAATACTCCCGCCGGAGGCATCCGCCCTTGCCACCGGCGCGCCGGTTTCAGCCCTTGTCGGCCCAGTCGGGCGGGCGCTTTTCCAGAAAGGCGCGGATGCCTTCGTCGGTGTCGCGCCAGAGCATGTTTTCCACCATCGCCTCTCCGGTCTGCGCATAGGCCGCTTCCAGCGGCAGGCCGATCTGGTCGTAAAAGGCGCGCTTGCCGATCTTGACGGCGGCATCCAGCTTGCCCGCCACCGTCTCGGCAAGGGCGCGGGTTTGCGCGCCCAGCGTTTCGGGCGGGGTGACAAGGTTGACAAGCCCCACCTGCGCCGCGCGGGCCGCATCAAGGAAGGCCCCCGTCGTCAGCATCTCGAAGGCGATGGCGGGCGGCACCTTGCGGGTCAGCGCCACCATCGGGGTCGAGCAGAACAGGCCGATGTTCACCCCGTTGACGCCAAAGCGCGCCTGATCCGAGGCGACCACCATGTCGCAAGAGGCGACAAGCTGGCATCCGGCGGCGGCGGCAATGCCATGCACCTGGGCGATCACAGGCTGGGGCAGGGCGGTGATGGCCCGCATCACCTGCGCGCAGGTGGCGAACAGGTCGGCAAAGGCGCGCTTGCCCTGATCGGGGGCGGCGCGCGCGGCCTGCATCTCGCGCAGGTCATGGCCTGCGCAAAAGGCGCGGCCCTCGGCCCGCAGGATCACCACACGGATGCTGCGGTCGGCGGCGAGGGCGGCCAGCTGGCCGGACAGCGCCGCCAGCATGGCATTGGACAGCGCGTTGAGGCTGCCCGGCGCGTTCAGCGTCAGCGTGGCGATGCCGCCGCTGTCTTGGCGCAGCAGGGGGCTGTCTTGCATTGCATCTTCCTCCTCTTTGCGGGCAGCTTAGGCGCGGCAGGACGCGGGGGGAAGGCATGACGGTTGTGATGGATGCGGCAGCGCTACAAGAGTTTTTGCAGCGTGATTTCGGTCAGGTGGCCGGGGATTTCGTGGTGGAACGGGTCGGGGCCGCGGGGGTGACCCTGCGCCTGCGGGTGGCAGAGCGCCACCTGCGCCCCGGCGGCACGGTTTCGGGGCCGGCGATGTTCGGGCTGGCGGATGTGGCGATGTATCTGGCGATCCTGAGCCGGATCGGTCCGGTGGCCCTTGCGGTGACGACGAATTGCGCGATCGACTTCATGCGCAAGCCGCGGGCGGGTGTGGACCTTCTGGCCGAGGCGCGGCTGCTCAAGCTGGGGCGGTCGCTGGCGGTGGGCGATGTGCTGCTGTTTTCCGAAGGCGGTGCCGATCCGGTGGCGCGGGCGAGCCTGACCTATGCGATCCCGCCGAAATAGCCCGCCAGCCGCAAACGGCCCCCGAGGGGGGCCGCCTGTGGCAGGGGGCGGGCCTAGCCCTTGTGCCGGGCGAAGCGCCCTTCGATCTGCGCACCGCTTTCGATGACCAGCGTCTTGTAGGTGACATCGGCCGCCACATGGGCCGCCGCGCGCAAGGTGAAGGTGCTTGCGCTGATCTGCCCGTCGACAGTGCCGCGCACATCGACCGACTCGGCGGTGATGGTGCCGTTCATCCGGCCCTCGGCCCCGACGCTCAGGCTGCGGGCGGTGATGTTGCCATCGATATCCCCCATCATCTCGATATCGCCGATCGACGAGATCTCGCCGGTGATCTTCAGGTCGCTGGCGAACACCGATTTGGTGTTCGAGGGCCGTGCGGCGGGAACCCCGCCGGGGGCAGCGGTCTGGTCTGAGGTCTTGTTGAACATGATCCATCCATTGGTGGCTTTTCCTGATAAGGGAGGATGGCGCCCGATCGGTCAAGGGCCGGGCTGATCCCGATCGGCAAACGGGCGCGCATTGGCCGGAATGGTGTCGCGGCTGGGCCTGACAGCCGGGGTCGGGGGTGGTTTGATCGCCGGGACGATCAGACAGAAGGACAGCCGCCCATGCCCCAAGACCCGTTTTTCGTGCCGGTTTCCGGTTTCGAGCTGCCGCGATTCGCGGGCGTTGCCAGTTTCATGCGCCTTCCGCTGGTCACGCCCGACCATCCGCGCTTTGCCGAGGTGCAGATCGGGCTGGTGGGCGCGCCGTGGGATGGCGGCACCACCAACCGCCCCGGCCCCCGCCATGGGCCGCGCGCGCTGCGCGACGCCTCTACCATGATCCGCGCCGAGAATGGTGCAACGGGCGTGCGCCCCTTCGAGGCGGTGCGCTGCGCCGATCTGGGCGATGTGGGGCCGAACCCCGCCGATCTGATGGACAGCATGGCGCGGATGGAGGCGTTTTACACAAACGTCCGCGCCGCTGGCATCGTGCCGCTGACGGCGGGGGGCGACCATCTGTGCAGCCTGCCGATCCTGCGGGCGCTGGCCAAGGGGCGTCCTTTGGGCATGATCCATTTCGACAGCCACACCGACCTGTTCCACAGCTACTTCAACGGCTCCATGTATACCCACGGCACCCCGTTCCGGCGCGCGGTCGAGGAGGGGCTGCTCGACCCGCATCGGGTGACGATGATCGGCATCCGCGGCACTGCCTATGACCGCGAGGATCGCGACTTCGCCGAAGCGGTGGGCATCCGGGTGATTGCCATCGAGGAATTCCATGCGCGCGGTGTGGCCGATGTGATGGCCGAGGCGCGCGGGCGGGCGGGGCAGGGGGAGACCTATGTCTCCTATGACATCGACTTCATCGACCCCGCCTTCGCCCCCGGCACCGGCACGCCGGAAATCGGCGGACCCAACAGCTTTCAGGCGCTGCAGGTGGTGCGCGAACTGGCTGGCGTGCGGATCGCGGGGGCGGACGTGGTGGAGGTCTCGCCGCCCTTCGATGTGAACGGCGCCACCGCCTATCTGGGCGCGACGGTGATGTTCGAGCTGCTCTGCGTGATGGCCGGAGCCCTGCGCGACGGGGTTTGAGTCGCCGGAAGGGGCCGCGCGGCGCCCGAGTCGCGGGGATTCGGACCCCAAATCGGGGGCGCTGCGCGTCAAAGGGGGGACGACCGGGCCCGCAGCAGGGGGTGCGTTGCAGAAAATTCGGGCATTTCGCCCAAGGAAATAAGGGGTCCGCGAAAAAATCGACATGAGCGGGAACTTTTCTGCTTGCGTGTTTATTTTCTTGGACCTAAACAGCGCCTCACCGAAGCGGAAGTGATGCGGGAACGCGGAACGAAGCGGTTGGTGCGGTGGCGGAAGCTGCTGTTGACATCTGAAGGTAGGGTTGCAGGAAGCACCAAGAGATTGGTGGTCCTGAAATTTTTGTCTTCATGATCTTTGAAAATTTGATGAATGAAGGGATATGTGGGCGGTTTGGGCGCATCGGCGTCTGACTGTTTGCATATCGGCCAGGTAGGGTTTTTGCCCGATGATCCTGGTGAAAGCTTCACGGTTTGT
>NZ_JAAIKE010000001.1 GCF_010915705.1 Pseudotabrizicola algicola | reverse complement strand
CGCAAGGAAGGCGAGGCGCTGCTGCCGGGGGTGGAATGGCACGAAGACGCCTACACCGCCGCCGCAGAGGCCGAGTGCATCGTGATCCTGACCGAATGGAACCAGTTCCGCGCCCTCGACCTCAATCGCCTCGCCGCAACCATGAAAACCCCGCGCCTCGCCGACCTCAGAAACATCTACGCAAAACCAGAAGCCCTCGCCGCAGGATTCAAAGCATATGAAGGCGTCGGGCGGTAAGGGGGATGGCGCGGTATTGCTTTTCGGGATGCCTGGGGGCGGTGCCATGACCGCGCGCGGGCGCACCACAGGCCGCGGCGCGGGCGCGGTTCTGCCATGAGGATCCTGATCCAGGGCTTCAATCTGGCCCCGAACGATCTGGGGGGCTCCGAACGTTCCGCGCGGGAACTGGCAGGCGGCCTCAGGGCGATCGGGCATGATCTGCGGTTCGTCCTGTCGGATGGGTCAAAGCCCTATCCGGCCGAAATCGACGGGATACCCATTGATATCGTGGCGGGGTTGCCGATCGGCAAAAGCCCTTTGCATGGCGAGCGCGCCTTTCTGTCGCGCATGCTTTGGTCTTTGCGCGGCGAGGTCGACGCGGTGCTGTTCCTGCGCGCATTGGCCTATCTGCGCGTCCGGCGTCCCGATGTCATCCTGATGAACAATCCCGCAGGGCATGGCTCTGCCTTCATGCTCGCCGCCCGCTGGCTGAAAATTCCCTATGTGCCGATCCTGCGCGATTATGGCTGGGTTTGCGCCTTTGGCATCATGATGCGGGGCGGCAGGAATTGCGACGGGCTGTGCGGCAGGTGCAAGTCCTTCTCGGTGGCTCGGCGGGCGCTCTTGCGCCGCGCGCCGGTCACCGTCGCGATCAGCCAGCACATGCAACGCGTCGCACGGGATCTGGCGGGGGTCGGCACGGCGCGGGTGGTCTATAATTCGGTTCCCGACACCTTCCATGCCTCTCCCCCTGCGGTCCGGCTCGATCCTGACCGGATGCGCTTTGGCTACATCGGTCGCATCCACCCGTCCAAGGGAGTTGTTGACCTGCTGGAGGGATGGGGCCGCAGCGCCCTGGGCGAGCAAGGCCATAGGCTTGAAATCGCGGGAGATATCCAGCAGGGGTTTGCCCGCGCCGATCTGCTTGAGGCGCCCGGCGTCACCTATCTGGGTCGTGTCGAGGCGCTGCCCTTTCTGGACCGGCTCGATGTCCTGATGGTCCCCGCCCTCTGGGCCGAGCCCTTTGGCCGCACCATCATCGAAGGTCTGGCGCGCCGCTGCTATGTGGTTGCCGGCCCACGCGGGGCCACAAAAGAACTGATCCCCACGGGCTGCGGCGAGACCCTGCCCGAGGTGACAGCCGAGGCGGTGTCGAACTGCCTGAAACGGCTGCAGCAGACACTGCGCCCCGATGCGCTTTCCCGTGCCTTTGACGCGCAAGCCGAGAGCCTTGCGCTCTACAAGGCCGCTCGCATGATTGCCGATTATGATGCCATCGTCCGCGAATGTGCGTCACGGCCAAACGCCACTTTTCCAAGGCCCGCCCCATGACCCCGAAACGCGTTCTGTTCATCATCCGGTCCTATCCCCCCGACGGGATTGGCGGGGCCATGCGCTCCACGCAGGCACTGGCCGAGGGATTGGCACAGCGCGGCCATGATGTGCATGTGCTGCGGCTTGCCGCCAAGGGCCGCACGGAAGAAATGAAGGCGCTGGCCGAAAACGCGGGTGTCACCGGACCGGGCAAGCCGACCCTGCACATCTTGCCGATCCGCAATGTCTACTGGCCCTATGACAGTTCCAGCCATTCGAAGTTTGCCAAGACGCTTTGGCATGCGCTTGATCTGCACAACCCTTTTGCCGCGCGCGATCTGCGCCGGTTTCTGGCCGATCTGCGCCCCGATGTCGTCAACACCAGCGTCATCGACGGCTTTTCCCCCTCGATCCTGCGGGAAATCCGCCGCTCGGGCGCGCGGCTCATCCATACGATGCGCGACTATTACCTGATCTGCGCCCGCTCCGGGATGTTCCGCGACGGACACAGCTGCGAAACCCTGTGCGGCAGCTGCAAACTGGTGCGCAATGTCAACCGCGCCCATACCCGCCACGTCGATCTTTTCCTGTCAAACAGCGCCTTTGTGGCCGAACAGCATCGCGCGCAGGGCGTCTTTGCCGCCGACAAGCCCTGTGCGGTGCAATGGAACATCAACGACCTGCCGATGGAACGCGCGCCGCACCTGCCCGCGCCCGACAAGATCGTGTTCGGCTTCATCGGGCGGCTTGCGCCGACGAAGGGGCTGGAAAAGCTCATCGAGGCCGCCCGTCTGATGCCGGCCGCGGGCCGCCCCTGGGAGGTGCGGATCGCCGGAGGGGGGGGCGATGCCTATGTCGCCTCGCTCAAGGCGCAGGCGCGCGATCTGCCAAATGTGCACTTTCTGGGCTGGAGCGATCCGACCGTCTTCAACCGGCAGGTGGATGTGGTGATCTGCCCGTCGGTCTATCACGAACCCCTGCCGCGTGTGATCTATGAGGCCTATGGCTTCGCGCGCCCCGTCATCGCCTCGGATGTGGGCGGCAATCCGGAAGTCGTGCAGGACGGGCGCACCGGCTTTCTCTATCCCGCGCAAGACCCCGGGGCGCTCGCCGCCCGGATGCACCGCTTTCGCGACATGCCGGATGAAACCTTTACCGCCCTGAGCACCGCCGCCCGCGCCTTCGGGGCCCACTTCACGGCCGACGCGGTCTTTGACAGCTTCGAGACGCATTTCGCGTTGGCGGATGAAAAACCAGAGGCACTGATATGACGCCGAGAGTTCAAGCAGGGAAGCGTCTTGTCGGTCTTTGGACATTGATGAACCGCCTCTACCGGCGGGGCGGGCTATCGCGGAAAATCGCGCGCGTCATTCACCATTACATCCACTTCAGGTATGCGTGCCACATCTCTCCGCAGGCCACCATCGAGGGTTGGATAAACCTCCCTCACCCCTTGGGTATCACCGTCGGACATGGGGTCGTGATTGCGGATAATGCAACGATTTACCAGAATGTGACCCTCGGGAAAGGCGCGCATGACGACAACTACCCTCGCGTATCCTCCGGCGCGACCCTGTTTACCGGCTCCGTTGTCTTGGGCGGAATCGAGGTGGGGACAAACGCTAAAGTAGGGGCGAATGCGGTGGTTCTGCAGTCTGTGCCGGCGGGCTGCACCGCAGTCGGCGTGCCCGCACGCGTTATCTGCCCCGGGTCCACTGCGAAATGAAGGTCACAACAAGACATATATCCGCCGTTGCGATTGCGGTTGCGAGCGCCTTGAATTTCATTGGTCTATTGCTATGGACACGGCTTCTCACCCCGGTAGATTTTGGCGTGTATACGCTTGTGTCTGCCACGTCTCTATTGGTTAACGCGTTTGTCTTTGAGTGGCTCAGGCAAACCGGGGCTCGCCTTCTCTTCAGCGCAGCCGATCCGTTGGAACTTGATCCTCAAACAAGCAACACCCTGGCTGCAATTTGCCTCATGCTTGCAACCGTGCTTGGTCTGGTGGCGCTTTTAATGTGGATCGCGCAGCTCCGGATTTTCGGACTTGCACCGTATTGGTGGCTGCTGATCTGGCTGTGGGTTCTGTCGGAAATGCTGTTCGCGCTTTGCTCCATCACAGCGCGCCTGCGCCTGCTGAGTTGGCGTTTCTTTTGGCTGATGACGCTGCGGGCCGCCGTCTCTCTCGCGCTTGGTGCCGGATTGGTGGCGGTGTTTGATCTTGGCGCACTTGGTGTGACTGTTGGAACAATTGCTGCGCAGTTCGCAATTTCGATTGTCGCGGCGGTGACGGATGCCGCATGGAAACGCATCAGGCCATGGCGCGCGACTTATGGCGAAGCACGCAAAATCCTCGATTTTGGTCTTCCGCTGATTCTGAGCACGGGCCTCGTGTTTCTTGCGGGAATAAGTGATCGCTACATTATTTCTGCAACTCTGGGGATCGAAGCCACCGGTCAGTATTCCGTTGCATCGGACCTCATGCAAAAGACCGTGATTTTTGTGATGCTTGCCATCAACATCACAGCTTATCCGCAAATTGTCCGGGCGTTTGAATCGCAAGGCAATCAGGAAGGCGCACGCAGACTTGCGCAGAACTTCGAGACCTTGCTTTTGGTATCTCTTCCGGTCGCCGTCACCTTCGGGGTCATGTCGCATGGTCTCGCCCGGCTGTTCGTCGGCGCTGCGTTCGAGGACAGCATGGCGCTTTTGTTGCCATGGGTTGCTGTTGCGGCAGTGATGCGCGGTCTGATGACCTTCCATCTTTCGGTCGCATTGCAGGCCGTCAAGAAAACCCGCATTCTTGTTGCTGCGCCCCTGATTACGCTTGCTGTCCTCATTCCCGCGGGCTTGATTGGCGTCAAATTGAACGGGTTACAGGGTGTCGCAATAAGCGTGGCATTTGCCCAGACCGCGAGCTTTGTGATTTTTGCCCGGATCGTCGGTAAAAATGTGGGCGTGTCGATGCTTAGCCGTGGCAGCGTGCTTGCCGTGGTGCTTGCGTTCGCCCTCGGAGTTGGGCTGCTGCCGTTCCGAAGTGTGACTGAAACCGTCAATCTGATTGGTGTGATCAGCGCCGCTCTTCTTCTATATGGCTTGGTTGCTTGGCGTTTTAAGGTGGCTACCTTCAGGTAACGCACGACTGATGACCAACCGGTTTGCGCTTGGTCGACGCTCTTTCGAGCGGCGCCGCATATCATGCAACACTTTAAGGCCGATTATTGAAAGGGCGAGAGCAATCGTCTTGATTCCGAAGAAATTCCACAGGTAACCAACAACAAATCCACCACTCAGGATGAAAACGAAAAGCTTCATAGAAAGAACAATTCTAAGAATGCTCAAGTCAATAATGGCCCTGACTGCCCAAATCATAACCAGGGCATAGATCAGATGTAAAAGGGGTGTGATTAAAATGAGGCCAAGCCCGCCCGTCGTCATCATGATATACGCGAACAGCGTGAATACGTAGCCGATTCCTCTGTGTTCTGCATAATAGACGTTCTCCGCTACCGCATGATGCTGCATCACATAATAGAGACCAAACTCTGCGCCAATCGTGCGGTGATTTTGTAGGCTCGGGTTTAGCCATGTTCGCATGTCGGCCATAAGCGGGGATGTATCAAGGTGAAAGAACTCACCATAACGCAGATCTGCGCTCCACCAGAACTCTCCTTGCGCGGCCATGCGACTAAACAGTCTTTCAAAGGCCATAGCGGAGTTTTCTTGAAAACCATAGACAATCAATACGAGAGGCATGGTCAGGACACTTATGAATCCCAGAACAAAGAAGGTTTTCTTCAAAGAAACCTCACCGTGCCGTGCAACATACAGAAGCGCCGTCGGAATAAGGATAAGAAGAGTCATCATCGCGAGAGACGTGAACTTCTCGGCAAAAAGGATCGAGATGACGTAGAGCGACAAGATCAGATAGAATGTGAATTTGCGCCGTGCGCTATCCAGCAGCAAAACGCCCAGAATGAATGCAAGAATTTGGCGGTTGTTGATGAAAGTTACGAAGATACGATCATCAAGCACGCGCCGAAACGCAAAGCGATCACTGCCGGTGAACATCGGGAATCCTTCGCGCACGCCGAGCAAGAAAGCATAAGACAGCATCGCGATAATGACGACGTAGAATATTCTTACACCTTTGATCTGGCCTATGATCTCGGGAACTTGTCTGTAGGCGTCAGAGACGCGTCGCCAGTTTGATTCGATGACCGACGAGGTTATCCAAAAGATAAAGATATACAGGGCGCTCAGGCGAACAAATGCACCGGTTGGCTCACCGTGCACTCCAAGTTCCGGGATATAAGCTCCTGACTCAATCGGAATGCCAGCAAACATCTCTGTCAAACGCAGAAACAGCAGGGGTGACAGCAGAATAAAGGAGGCAGGTCGCATTTTTGCAAGCGCGGCGCAAAATCCGGCAAAGCAAAAGAATCCAACATAAGCCCAGATCGAAGAGGGATAACTGGAGGAGAGGACTGAACCAAGCAGGTTCAGCCCAATGAGACCAAGCGAAATAACTGAGAATGCAACCAGATTTCTGAGTGTCATTTCGCCTTATTCCTCATTTAATCGGTCATACACAGGTGTGGCTTCACTTATCAATTCGTCGCGTCAGATGTCAGCGAAACCTCCGACACCTTCAGCACCACATCGAGCGGGCCGTCAAAGAGGATGCGCAGGAACATGCCGACGCTGGTGGTTTCGGCCTCGGTCGTGCTGACGCTGCCGGTAAAGCCCTCTGCGGCCTCGGCGGGTGCGAGGGCGGTGGCGAAGTAAAGGTCGGGGCGGATGCGCTCGCCGTCGGGCTGGTAATGCATCAGCCCCAGTTGCAGCCGCGCCGCATCGTCCAATGTGCCGGAGACAAGCTCGATCTTGATCGCCCCGTCAAAGACCTGCGCAGCGGTCGCGGGCAGGCGGTCGTCGCCGCGTGGTGACAGGTCAAGCTGCCCCCAGCCTTCGGATCGCGTCTGGCGCAGCGACAGGGTGACGCTGCCGGGCGCGCTGTCGAGCACCTCCACCTCCAGATCGCTGTCGCGCGAGCTGGCGAGGTGCCATCCCGTCGGCAGCGCGCCGCTTTCACCGAGTTTCCCTGCAACTGCCCCGGACAATGCGGCATTCGGCAGCAGATTGGGGCCTCGTGCCGCTGCGGCAGGGCTGGCGGTGGCCGGAGTTTCGCTTGCGGGGGCCTCGGCGGCGGGGAGGGCATCCGCCGGTTCTGCCTCCGGCGCATCCGGCACGGGCAGGTCCGGTGCAGGCGCGATTGCCTCTGCGGTCTCTGGCGCGGGCGGCGCCGTCTCCGGTTCTGCCTCCACCGGCGCCTCGGGGGCGGCAGCGGCTGCCGTCTGCGGCAGGCGGATGGTCTGGCCGGGGCGCAGCAGATCGCAATTCTCGAGCTCGTTCAGCGTGCAAAGCTCGCGCCAGCGGTTCGCATCCCCCAGCTGGCTTCGAGCAATCGACCCGAGGCTGTCACCGGGTTGCGCCACATAATCTTGTGCCTGTAGCGGAGCGAGTCCGCCGGAAAGGGTAAGGCAAGACGCACCTGCCAAAAGAAGTCTGCCCAAATTGGCCATGAAAATCTCCAATCGCTTTGTAATATCCGTTCAGGGTAACACCCGCTGCCCGCCGATTCGACCCTGAATGGGGCCGCTCGCGAGGCAGGTTTTGCAAATCGGCAGGTTTTAGACGACTTGCCTGATTTTTCCGCACTCCCGCTTGGCTGCGATCGCCCCGTCGATGGCCGCCTGCATGCGGGCGCGAAAGAGGACGGCGCTGAAGCCTTCGGCATGGCGGCGCAGGGCGGGCGGGTCGATGTCTTGCGCCAGTCCGGCTTCAAATCGCGCGATGGCGGCAATGAGCGAGTCGACGGATTGCTCGGCAAAGAGTTCACCCGTCACCCCCGGCAGCACGCTGTCGAGAGCGCCCCCGCGCCCGTAGGCGATGACAGGACGACCAGCGGCCATCACCTCGACCGGAACGATGCCGAAATCTTCCTCGCCGGGGAAAATCAGGGCCTTGCAGCGGGCGAATTCGCGCTTGAGTTGCTCGAACGGCACCTTGCCCAGAAAAGTGATGTTCGGCCCCGCGATCTTGCGCAAAGCCTCCAGCCGTTCCCCGCCCCCGATCACGCGCAGGGGAAGACCATTGCGGTTGAACGCCTCTATGGCCAGGTCGGGGCGCTTGTAATGCACCAGCTCGCCCGCCATGAGGTAATGCGATCCTACCTCCTCGGGCGGGGCGAGGTGAAACTGCTCGACCGCGACCGGTGGCGCGATGACCTCGGCATCACGGCGATAATAGCTCAGGATCCGCTGGGCGATGAAGCGCGAATTGGCGACGAAATGGTCGACGCGCATGGCCGTGGTGACATCCCAGATGCGCAGCTTGTGGGCGATCAGCGGCATGGCCGCACGGGTCAGACGTCCGGCCCCGGCGCGGTAGATGTGAAAATGGTCCCAGATATAGCGCATGGGCGAATGGCAATAGCAGACATGAACCGCATCGGGGCGGCAGATGATGCCCTTGGCCGGCCCGGATTCGCTCGAGATCACCAGATCGAATTCCGACATATCCACCATTTCCAGCGCACGCGGCATGAAGGGCAGGTATTTTTGGTAATGCTTCCGGGCACCCGGCATCCGTGCGATCGCCGTTTCGCGAATCTCGTGCCGCCGCAGCCTGTCGGAAATCGCGGCGCGGTCGACCACATGCGTTATGATGACGGCTTGCGGGTAAAGCGTGCAGAGTTCCTCAAGAACCCGTTCTCCGCCTCGCATGCCAACGAGCCAGTAGTGGACAATAGCGACTTTCATCAAGAATTGAGCCTAGATAAAAATGGGCAGGGCACAGACGCACCAAGGCACCACACCGGGCAGCGCAGCGGCTTGTCTGATGATCAATGGCTGCACTTTGTGCCAGTCCGGCATCGGCTGCAAGGGCCGCTATCGCACAACACCCCCGGCAGATGACGGCTGGCGACTTTCTGTGCAAACAGAAGCAGCATAGCGCCGCTCTCGCGACGTCCAGCCTTGCCTGCAATCGCCATCAGCGCCGCAGCTTCGCTTTGAGACGCGTCGCGATGCTCCACCGCCAGCCACGCGGAACCCGGGTGAATACGGCCTCGCGGTTCCCTTCTTGGATGCCTGTTCCATAACGGGCAATTCTCAAAGAGTTTTGCCCTCCGGCAAAACCGGGGCGGTTCAGTCTCTGTGGCGCCGGTTTGATCATTCGGGCGTGATCAATTACACAGCCCTTCCTGACAGCCTTTCCGAGCCCGGCGAATACATCATCGAGCGCATACTGGGTATCGAAGTATCCGTGCTGTTAATGGCTCTTGACGGTGTTATATGCCTGCGGCTGGCAGATCAGGCCGCGCGGCGGTGGGCTGGCTACAAGCCGGCGGAATTGCAGTTTCTCGAGCGGAAAGCATCAACTGATCAGAACTGGCACGACGCACTCCGGATCGCACTGGCCGAATATGACGTGGCAGCATGACCAAACCCTGCAAACGCCGGGCCTTTATCATTCCTTATCCATGCAAGGAACATCAGCGTGGATTGAAACGGAAAACTCTCCGACCTTTCCGACGACTGGAAATGGTCTTTGATCCCCCTGAACTTCTGGCTGCGCGTGCGGCTTCTCCCTTGTCAGGAACTTGATGTATGCAAAGTGAGGATCTGGCGACCATTCAGCATAGAATCCCTCCGCAATACTGAATCTGAAGAGCATACGGACCGGCCGGCTCGAGAGAGCAAGGGATTCCATGTGATCGAACCTTTCCTGAGAGATCGTCACATAAATCTCGATGAAGTCTTCCTGATCATACTGCCGTTCGTATTTGTCGATGGTCTTGATGCCGGCATAGACAACGCAGCTCTCATCCTCTCCATCTTTCGCCCTGCAAAGCTTGATGGTGACGTCCTTCACGACCCTCGAAGAGCCGATCACGCCGATCCATGGGCGGCCATTCCGCAGATGGTCAGTGTAGGGAGATCCGGTGCGCATCGTTGCGCTGATGATGCGACTATCTGGCTTATCTTCTTCACCAATGCTGGATGACCGGCTGCACTGGATTGATGTCGCTGTGAAGAAGATCGAATAACCGTAGGGTATAAGGTCGACCGCCCCGTTTTCGTCGTGCTCCCTGATGCACCAGCTATACAAACTCGTCTGCGTGTCGCGGATGAACTCAAACTTTTTGTCGATCAAATAGTCCATGCCGGCCCCCAATTACCACCCGGGCCATGCTGCACATTCAGCCAGCGAACCGCAAGCCGCCGTGCCGCCCCTACAGTCTGCACGGGCGGCAGGGTCTCGCGCGACCCTGATCCCGTAAGGCTTCGGCCGGGCACCTATTTGGGCCATTTTTGTTCAAATGAACAAAAGACCTCTCCCCGACATGCCCGCAAAGTCTGGGCTCAATGTGGTTTGGGTCAACAAAATAAGGGGGTTGGATGGTGCTGTGAGAGAGGATTGAACTCTCGACCTCTCCCTTACCAAGGGAGTGCTCTACCACTGAGCTACCACAGCATCTGCGCGGTCCGGCGATGTTTCGTCGGTGCGTGGCGGGTGATTAGACGCAAACGCGGCGGGGTGCAAGCCCCTTTTCCGGGCCTCTCTGGACCAATTCTGCGCGCTGCGATATAGCGGCGCTGATGATGGAGAAAACCGAGAAAACCCAAGCCGGCAAAGCGCCTTTGCGCGCCGCAGCCTTGCGTGAAGCGCGTCTGAAGGCGGCGCTCAAGGCCAATATGGCCCGGCGCAAGGCACAGGCAAAGCTGCGCGGGGGCGAAAAAATTTCTTCACAAACAGATTCCGGAACCGGGTCCGACCCCGCTTCCCAGACATAAAGAGAGTAGGCAGGGCATGGATTCGATTCTGGTCAAGGGCAACGGGGCGCTCAACGGGGTGATCCCGATTGCAGGGGCGAAGAACGCCTGCCTCACGCTGATGCCCGCGACGCTGCTGTCCGAAGAGCCGCTGACGCTCACCAATGCGCCGCGCCTGTCCGACATCCGCACCATGACCCAACTGCTGGAATCGCTGGGGGCCGAGGTGGCCAGCCTGCAGGATGGCCTCGTGCTGGCCATGTCCAGCCACAAGATCGACAACCACACCGCCGATTATGACATCGTGCGCAAGATGCGCGCCTCGATCCTCGTTCTGGGGCCGATGCTGGCGCGCGATGGCCATGCCATCGTCTCGCTGCCCGGCGGCTGCGCCATCGGCGCGCGGCCGGTCGATCTGCATCTCAAGGCGCTCGAGGCGATGGGGGCCGAACTCGACCTGCGCGATGGTTATGTCCATGCCAAGGCCCCCGGCGGGCGGCTGCGCGGGGCCACGTTCGAATTCCCCTTCGTCTCGGTGGGGGCGACCGAGAATGCGCTGATGGCCGCCACGCTGGCCAAGGGCACCACGGTGCTGAAGAACGCCGCACGCGAGCCGGAAATCGTCGATCTGGCGCGCTGCCTGCGCAAGATGGGCGCGCAGATCGAAGGCGAGGGCACTGGTACACTCACCATTCAGGGCGTCGACCGTCTGGGCGGGGCCACGCATCCGGTGGTGACCGACCGGATCGAGCTTGGCACCTACATGCTCGCCCCTGCCATCTGCGGCGGCGAGGTGGAATGCCTGGGCGGCACGCTGGAACTCGTCGGCGCCTTTGCGGAAAAACTGGATGAGGCAGGGGTGTCGGTGACACAGACCGAACGGGGCCTGAAGGTCAGCCGCAAGAATGGCCGTGTGTCGGCGGTGAATGTCACCACCGAACCTTTCCCCGGTTTTCCCACCGATCTGCAGGCGCAGATGATGGCGCTTCTGTGCACCGCCGACGGGGTCAGCGTGCTGGAAGAGAAGATCTTCGAGAACCGCTTCATGCATGCACCCGAACTCATCCGCATGGGCGCGCGCATCGACGTGCACGGCGGCACCGCCACGGTGACGGGGGTCAGCAAGCTCAAGGGCGCGCCGGTGATGGCGACCGACCTGCGCGCCTCGGTCAGCCTCATCCTCGCGGGTCTGGCGGCAGAGGGCGAAACCGTGGTCAGCCGCGTCTATCACCTTGATCGCGGCTATGAACGGGTGGAAGAAAAGCTCTCGGCTTGCGGTGCGAAAATCGAACGCATCAAGGATCGCCCGTAAAGGATCGCCCGTGAAGGATCGCTCATGACAGATGCACGCTATGAAGACGGCGATGACGCCCCGCTGCGCCTGATCGCGCAAGAGCCGCAAGACGTGCCGGTGATGGCGGCTCTGTTGCAGGATGCAGTGTTTCCGATCACCGAAATGCGCTTCGATGGCAAGGCCCGCCGCTTCGCCGTGCTTCTCAACCGTTTCCGCTGGGAAGACCGCACCGCCGCCGAGGCTGCAAAGCGCCCCTATGAACGCGTGCGCAGCCTGTTGGTGATCGAGGACATCCTGCGCCTGCGCAGCACCGGCATCGACCGCAGCCAGACCGAGATCATCCTCTCTCTCCTCACGATGGACTTCGCCCCGGGGCCAGAGGGCACCGGCACGCTCACCCTCACACTCGCAGGCGATGGCGCGGTGGCGATGGATGTCGAAGCCGTCTCCCTGCGCCTCGAAGACGTGACCCGCCCCTACATCGCCCCCTCGGGCAAGGCGCCCCTCCACGACTGACGTCGCGCACATCCGCCACCGGCAGGCGGTCCTTTTCCCAAGGTCTTTGTGCGCAGCGGTGTTCTCATCTGTTCATAAATATCCCGGGGGTCGGGGGGCTGGCCCCCCGTCCTACGCCAGCATCAGGCGCTAGCTCTGCACATCGCGCCGCCCGATCGGCCGCAAGGGCGGGGCAGGGGGCAGCAGCGCCCGGATATCGGCAAAGGGAAAGCGCGGCTCGAAGCGGAAGGCCTCGGCCCGCGCCTCGGGCAGCCCATTGCACTCCCCCGCGCGGAACGCCGCCTGCCGGTTGGCCATATGCACGAACCGCTCCGGCTCCTGGCTGGCATGGGCGCGGATGGCGGCCTCTTTCGCGGCCCAATGGGCACTGACATCCACCCAATGCGTCGGCACAAATCCGGTGCCGTTCAGTGTGTCCATCCAAAGGACCGGCACCTTGAACCCCGCCGCCTGCGTCGCCGCCGCCGACAGGGCGCGGTGGTCGGCATGGTAATCATTGGGCGCATGGGTCAGCAAAAGGTCAGGCTGCACCTCGTCCAGCAGAGTTTGCAACGCGCCTTCCAGCGCCGCATCGGCCCGCAAACCGCCATCGGGAAAATCGAGAAATCGCGGCACGCCCAAGGCCGCCAGCGCCGCCGTGGTTTCGGCGGCGCGCCGGGCCTTGAGCGCAGGGCCGGGCGGCGTGCCGCCCCGCGCCCCGTCGGTCGCGATGGCCAGCACCAGTTCCGCCCCCATCGCCGCCCATGCGCTCAGGCTGCCAAAGGCGAAGATCTCCAGATCGTCGGGATGCGCGCCGATGGCCAGAACCTTCACCGCTCACCCCTCCATCGCCAGAAACTCCAGCACCATCGCCGCCGTCCATGTGAACCGCCCGCCGCCCAGAGGCGCGCCGGTGATCGGGTCGTAATACTCAGCAAAGCCGCTTTCGCGGATCAGATCAAGGCTCGAGGCGGTGATCCGCGCCGCCGCATCCTCCTGTCCGGCGCGTGCCAGACCATCGGCGATCATGTAGTTCACCACCAGCCAGACCGGCCCGCGCCAATAGCGCTTGGCATCAAAGCGCGGGTCTGCGGGCGGATGGCTCGCCACGCGGAACCGCGTGCCATGCGCTTCGATCGTCGCCGCAATCGCCGCCGCCCGCGCAGGGGGCACCGCGCAGAACGCTGCCAGCAAACCGCCCACCGAGGCGGAGTCAATCAGTTCCCCCCGCACCCGGTCAAGGCACAGATACTGCCCATGCGCGTCCGACCACAGCCGCTCCATCGCGGCCAGACCGCGCGCGGCAAACTTGCGGTTCTCAGCGGCCAGGTCCGTCATCCCCAACCCTTCGGCCAGATCGGCCAGATCGGCGCAGGCGCGGATCAGGATGGCGTTGAAACCGGGGTCCACCACCTGAAAGGGCGACGCGTCGTGCAGCTTCGCCGTATCCCAGCCCAGCCCCCGGAAATGCTCCACCAGCCAGAGGTAACGGTCATACTGCTCTTTCGTCGGGCGATGCGCGGGGTCCGCGTGCTGGGTGTCGCGGCGGGTATAGGGGGTGATGCCATCGGTCGGCACCCGCTCGAAAGGTGCGTCCCAGTCGATCGAATTGTCGCGCCCCGCTTCCCACGGGTGGATGATCGCGACCAGCCCCTCGCCCCCCGGATCGCGGGTCGCGTAGAACCAGCGGTGCCATGCCGCCACCTTCGGCAGCAGCGCCTGCACCCGCGCCTCCGCGGCCACCTTGTCGCTGGCCCGGTCATAAAGGCGGCGCAAAGCGAATCCCGCCACCGCAGGCTGGGTGATCCCCGAAGTCGGCGTGGGCCGCCCCGTCGCCCAGACGTCGGGGCCGGGGAAATAGCCGTCATCATGCTTGTGGAAGACGATATGCGGCACCATCCCGCAGGGCCACTGATGGGCAAACAGCGTCTCGATCTCGGTCCAGGCGCGGGCCTCGTCAAAATGGCGCTGGCCAAGCGCGGTCAGGCACGAATCCCAGTTCCACTGGAACGGATACAGCCCCTTGGTCGGCACGGTGTAATGGCCGCGATCATTCTCTCGCAGGATTTCGATGGCGTTTTCGGTCAGCGTGGTCATGGCTCGATCTTTCAAAGGGCAGATTGGGTGGCAGGGTCGAACCAGCGGATGCGGTCCGGCACGGGGGCAAGGCGAAGCATGTCGCCGGGGGCGGGCAGCAGGTTGCTCTCCAGCACCGCGCGGAAGGGCTGGCCCGCCACCGATGCGGTGATCAGCGTATGCGGCCCCAGCGGCTCCACCACCCGCACCTCGGCGGGCAGCCCAGCTTCGGCAGGGTGCAGATCCTCGGGGCGGATGGCGAATTCGGCCGCCGCAGCGGCTGGCCCGTCAAACACCTGTCCCGCCACCTGCCACTTGCCCGCACCGGCAGGCTCGGCCTTCAGGAAGTTCATCGGCGGGTTGCCGATGAAACTGCCCACAAAGCGCGCGGCAGGGTTGCGGTAGACTTCCACCGGATTGGCCGCCTGCACGATCCGCCCGCCGTTCATCACCGAAATCCGGTCGGCAAGGCTCATCGCCTCGACCTGATCGTGGGTCACATAGATCGTGGTGGTCTTCGATTCCGCCAGCACACCCTTCAACTCGGCCCGCATCTCAAGCCGCAGCAGCGCATCGAGGTTCGACAAGGGCTCGTCCATCAGGATCACGTCGGGCTCCATCGCCAGCGCGCGCGCCACCGCGACCCGCTGGCGCTGCCCGCCCGACAATTCGCCGGAATAGCGCTTCAAAAGCTGCTCGATATGCATCAGCTCGGCGGTGCGGTTCACCCGCCGCGTCACCTCGGCCTGATCCATCTTCTTCATGCGCAGGCCAAAGGCGATGTTCTCGAACACCGTCAGATGCGGAAACACCGCGTAGTTCTGGAACACCATCGCGATGCCGCGCTCGCGCGGGGGCAGATGGTCCACCCGCCGCCCGCCGATCCAGACCTCGCCCGTCGTCGGCGTCTCAAGCCCCGCGATGATGCGCAGCAGCGTGGTCTTGCCACAGCCCGACGCGCCCAGCAGCACCATGAATTCCTGATCGGCAATCGTCAGATCCACCGAATGCAGCGCGGTAAAGCTGCCAAAGGTCTTTGCAACCTGTTTGATTTCGATAACGGCCATGATGACCCCCTTAACGGTTGGCGATGCCCCACATCGCAAACAGGTATTTGCGAACGGCAAAGATGAAGAACAAAGCAGGCAGCACCAGCGCCGCACCGCCCGCGAATTTCAGCGGCAGGGGTGACACATCGATGCTTTGCAGCAGGAACGCGGTCAGCGTGCGGTTCTCGATGGTCAGGACCGCCGCCGCAAAGACCTCGTTCCAGCTAATGACAAAGGCAAAGACGGCGCTGGCGGCAATGCCGGGGGCGGCCAGCGGCAAGATCACCTTGGTAAAGGCTTGCAGCCGCGTGCAGCCCAGCGTCCACGCCGCCTCTTCCAGTTCCAGCGGGATGCCGGAAAACAGCGAGAATGTAATCAGCACCGCAAAGGGCAGGGCCAGCGTCGTATGCACCAGCGCAAGACCGGTGATGGTGTCATCCAGTCCGGTGCGGATGAACATCACCGCCAGGGGCAGCGCCAGCAGCGGCAGCGGAAAGGCCCGCGTCATCACCACCAGAAAGCGGAACGTCTCCTTGCCCGGAAAGTCGAAGCGCGACAGCGCATAGCCCGCAGGCGCGCCGACCCCGATCGACAGGATCATGGTCAGCGCGGCCACCTTCACCGAATTCCACAGCGCATCGACCACGCCGGAAAAGCCGAAAAAGAACGACAGCGAGGCCAGATCGAAAGACGGGATGAACCGTTTGGGGAACCCCGTCACCTCTGCGGGGGCCGACAGGGCGTTGACGAACAACAGCCAGATCGGCAGCAGAACCCACAGGATCAGCAGGGCAACGCCCGCAATGAACACACGGTTTCCCGCGCGGCGCACAGATGTCACGCTCATACTCTCGCCCCCTTCGGCACATGCAGCAGACGCAGGATCAGGATGGTAAAGGCGACCGAGACGCCAAGGATCACCATGGCAAAGGCCGCCGCGACCCCGCGTTCCTGCATGGCGAATTGCCAGTGATAGGTTTCACTCATCAGCACCGGCAGTTGCGTGCCGCCAAGCGCGACCACCACCGCAAAGACCTCGAAGGCCAGAATGACGCGCAGGATCAGCGCGGTCTGCAGGCTGGGTTTCAGCATCGGCAGCGTCACGCGGCGGAACTTCTGCCAGCGCGACGCGCCGAACACATCCGCCGCCTCGCCATATTCCTTCGGAATGAGGCCCATGCCCGCGACAAGGATCACCATCATGATCGCGGTGGCCCGCCACACCTCGGCCAGAACGATCGCGATGAAGATGATCCATGTGTTCTGGTAGCCCAGCAGCAGGATCGGCCGGTCCACGATGCCAAGCCCGACCAGCAGGCTGTTCAGGAACCCCGACTGCTCGAACACCGACAGCCAGATCAGCCCGGCGGCAAGGTCCGAAATCCCCAGCGGGATCGCAAAGATATACAGGATCGTCGAGCGCCCGCGCTGCAGCTTGGTGACGATGCTCGCCATCGTCAGCGCCATCGCAAGCTGGATCGGCACCACCACCGCCGCAAGGATCATCGTGTTCCAGAACGCGGTGCTGAACTTCCAGTGCCCTGCCATGCGGCTGAAGTTCTCCAGCGTATACACGCCGTTGCGCATCACGGAATCATGCGCGACCTGCACGAAGGGATAGAGGAAGAACAGGCACAGAAAGGCCGTCGCCGGCAGCAGCAGGAGATAGGGAAGCAGTCGCGGCATGGCCGTGCCCCTTTTCGGTCAGGTGAAGATCAGTCGGGCAGGGAAGGGGCGCAACCGCAGCCGCGCCCCCCGGTTGCATCAGTTCACCGGGCAGGGCCCTTCGGACGCCGCATCCGGCGCCCAGCACGGCGCATTCGCCTCGATCATCAGCGCGCGCAGCACCTCGGCTTGGGAGTCGAGCACCGTGCGGATGTCCTGCCCCGCCAGAATGATCCGCTCGAAGGTGTCGGTATAGACCTGGTTGAACTGGCCCCCCTTGTCACCCAGCCCCATCGGTAGGAGCGCCGGCAGCGCATCCGGCGCGCCCGTCATCGCCGCAATCGCCGGACCCGCCGCCTGCACCGACGCCGGCATGTCATCCGGCAGGTCGGTCGCGATCACCGGAAAGAAGTTCGTCGCCCGCAGCGTCGCGATCTGCGTCTCGGGCTGCAGCATATACTGCACCAGGGCCATCGACTGCTCCATGTCCGGCGCCGTGCGCGGCACCGCGATGCCCGCTACCACCGGCATGAAGGCCCGCCCCTCGGGGCCGGCTGGCGCCGGGAAGGCCACGAAATCATCGGGCCGCTGGTTGAAGGCATCGGCAATCCGCGCCACATGGTCAAAGGCGATCCAGACCTCCTCGGTCACCAGCTGTTCCTGCATGAAGGAGTAATTGGTCGCCGCCGGATTGGTATACTGCCACAGCTCGCGGAATGTCTCCCACGCCGTCACCGCCGCATCCGACCGGAACTCCGTCACCGTCGACTTGGTATAGGCGGGCAGCAGGAACCCCTGGAAAAACCGGTGCTTGAGCCCCTGCGGCCCCGCCGGAAAGCCGAACTTCGGCCCGCCGGTCGCCTCGGCGGTCGCCCGCGCCCAGTCGATCAGCTGGTCATAGGTCAGCGCGTTGATATCCGCCCCCTCGGGCAGGAACTCCAGCGCCTTGCGGTTGGCCACCATCAGATAGGTCGCCTGCATCCACGGGATATACTTCTGCTCGCCGGTGCCCAAGGACCCCAGCTCCATCATCGCAGGCCCCACCGCCGCCGCATCGATGCCCGACAGGTCCACCAGATCGGGCCCCAGCGACGACAGATCGCCATGCAAGCCCCCCAGCACCGCGATCCGCCCCGATCCGGCCTGCAATTCCGCCTGCATCCGCGTCAGCCACGGCCCTTCGTCCGAGGGCTGGTAATCCACGCCCCCCGGAAATCCGGCCATCACCTCGTCCCGCATCTTCTGGCTTTCTTCCACCGGCTTGGCCTGCGTGGACCAGAACAGCGGCTCGGCCAAAGCCGGGCCTGCCACCATGGATAAGCTCACGGCAGCCGCCGTCAGCCGCCATTTTGTCAGCGATTTCATGTCGTCCTCCCTTTTTTCATGGCGCTCTGGGCGCTTGGTTCAGGCCAGCATCAGGATGGTGCAGGCCCGTGGCTGGCGCGCAGCACCAGCTTTGGCCGGATCAGCAAAGACTGCTGCTCCGCATCGGGTGTCTGGATACGCTCCACCAGCATCCGCCCGGTTTCCCGCGCCGATGAAAACGTATCGCTGTCAAAGGTGGTCAACCCCGGTCGCGCCATCGCCGCCGAGGTGATGTTGTCATAGCCGATCACGCTGATGTCTTCCGGCACCGAAAGCGAAAGGCTTTCGGCCACCTGCAGGACGTTCATCGCAAGGCTGTCAAACAGGGTCAAAATCGCGGTCGGGCGCGGATCGGCGGTCAGCATGCGGTGCACCGCCTCTTGCCGCTGCGCGCGGTCATAGCGCGAAGTGGTGGCAATCGTCAGGCTGACCTCGGGGTCGCCCCGCCGCTCCATCGCCTGCAACACCCCTTCGGTGCGGTGGTGGCGGAACGTCATCGGCTCTTCGATGGTCAGCAGCGCAAAGCGCCGGTGTCCCAGCGCGTAAAGCAGGTCAAAGGCTTCGGCAAAGGCCGCCGTGCCATCGGTATCCACCCAGGAATAGGGCAGACCATCGGCCAGCACCCGCCCGTGGGTCACAAAGGGAAAGCCCGCCGAAATCAGGTAATCCACCCGCGGGTCAACCTCCGATGTCCGGCCAAGGATCAGCCCGTCGGCCCGCCGCGTCGTCACGATGTTGCGGATCACCGACAATTCCGACTGCCCCGCCGGAATCGCCGCCAGAAACAGGTCGATACCGGTTTCCGCCAGCCCGTGCCCGAGGCCGGAGATGTATTCGCCCAGATAGCTGTCTTCGCGGCCATAGCCGGGGTCCGTCAGCACCAGACCGGCAAAGCCGGAATTGCGCCCGCCGACAAGGTTCTGCGCCGCGCGGTTGGGCGCATAGCCCATTTCCTGCGCCAGCGCCTGAATCCGCGCGCGTGTCGCTTCGGGAATACGGTCATGTCCTGCAAGGGCGCGCGACACGGTCGAGGCGGAAAGCCCCAAAGCGCGCGCGATATCCTTGATCGTGGCCATGCAAAGCCCCCTCCCGACTGCCTGCGACTCAAAAGCTAGCACCAGTTTGCGATTTGCGCAAACGTTTGCGCAAACTTTTTTTCGGGCGGGGCATGTCCGGGGCAGGGGGCGTGCGGAAACGGTGCGGCGCTAGTCGCGCGGGGTCTCTGCCTGCAAATCGGCAAAGATGTCGGACCAGACCGCCGCATCCGCCTCCAGCCCCACGATACAGCGCAGAAAATACGCGCCTTCCGCCGCCAGATAGGCCGTGCGCCGCTGCCGCTCGGCCTCGGTCGTCGCGGTCAGATCGCCGATCCGCGCCTGATACCACTGGCGCAGGCTGTCGCTGCCCAGCCCCGCGCTGGCAAGGATCGCCAGCAAACTCGCCACGCGCTGCCCGCTGCCATTGTGCAATTCCTCATAGGTGCAGCGCAGGTGGGCGTTCAGCCGCGCCTCTGGCGTGGTCTCCTCTGCCAGCATGGCACGGAAGCGCGCCGCCTCATGCGCCATCCAGCGCCCGATCAGCGCATCGATCAAGGCATCGCGGCTGCCAAAGGCCGATTGCACGCTGGCCTTGCTCAGCCCCGCCTCGGTGGCGACGCTGGCAAAGGACAGCGCCGCCGCGCCTTGCCGCGTCACCACCCTTTCGGCGGCATCCAGCAGGGTTTCCCGATCTATCGTGCGTGGTCTTGCCAAGGCGCGCCTCCTGTCCTATTTAAATACGAACGTATCTAAACTGACTGGGCAAGGCAAGCATCGCGCGCCGAAGCCCCGGATTGCAAACAGCCGTTGGACCAGACCCATGATCGCGCTCAGACCTTTTCCCCGCCGCGTGCTTTACGTCACCCTGTTCGAAGGTCTGGCGATTGTTCTTTCGGCGGTCCTGCTCGCCGCGCTCAGCGGCAGCAGCGCGCAGGGCAACCTGCCCGTCGCCATCGCTGCCTCGACCGTCGCCGTGGTGTGGAATTTCCTCTACAACACGGGGTTCGAGGCATGGGAACGGCGGCGCGGTTTCGCGGGCCGCAGCCTTGCGGTGCGTGTCGTGCACACCCTCGGGTTCGAGGGCGGCCTCGTCCTCCTGCTGATTCCGCTGTTCATGTGGTGGTATGGGGTGGGGCTGCTCACCGCCCTCGCGATGGAGGCGGCGCTGCTGGTGTTCTTTCTGGTCTTCACCTTCGTCTTCACTTGGGTGTTTGACATCCTGGTCAGGCGGATCGAGCCGGACCTGCCAACCCCCCGAGCCGAAAGCGTCTAGGGCCCCGCGCCTCGGGCCCCGCGCCGTCTTGCCGTCGTGCCCGCATGTCCCTTCGCCCCGCCATCCGGCAACGGGCGCGGCCCGCGCCGGACAGGCCCCGCATAGACCACCGCCATAGACCAAAGGCAGGCCGCAAAGCCTGCCTCTGATGTGGTGCAAAGGTTAATGCGCGGTTAAGACCGCAGGCCTATGCCATTGATGCCAAAGGCTTTCGGCGCGTGTAACACAGCGGGGGGCGCTGGCGCCCCGCGCCCCTCAAACCAGCCGCTCCACCTCTTTCGCGGCCCGCACGAAGTCCGCGAACAGGGGGTGGGGGGCAAAGGGCTTCGATTTCAATTCGGGGTGGAACTGGACCCCGATGAACCAGGGATGGTCCTTGACCTCGACAATCTCCGGCAGCTTCCCGTCCGGCGACATCCCCGAGAACACCAGACCGCAGGCCTCCAGCTGCTCCCTATACTGGATGTCCACCTCATAGCGGTGCCGGTGCCGCTCCTCGATGACCGAGCAGCCATAAACCTCCGAAACCCGCGACCCCGTCTTCAGATTGGCCGTGTAAGCCCCCAGCCGCATGGTGCCGCCCTTGGCATCATCCGCCTTGCGCCGGACCGTGTGGTTGCCCTGCACCCATTCCTTCAGATGGTAGACCACGGGGGTAAAGCGCTTCTTGCCCGCCTCATGGTCGAACTCTTCCGAGCCTGCATTGGGCAGCCCCGCCAGATTACGGGCGCTCTCGATGACCGCCATCTGCATGCCAAGGCAAATCCCCAGATAGGGGATCTTCTTTTCCCGTGCGAATTGCGCCGCCTTGATCTTCCCTTCCGTCCCCCGCTCGCCAAACCCGCCGGGCACCAGAATGGCATGGTAGGCCTGCAAATAGGGGGCGGGGTCTTCGTTCTCGAAGATTTCCGCGTCGATCCATTCCGCCTTCACACGGGTGCGATTGGCCATGCCCCCATGCGTCAGCGCCTCGGCGATGGATTTGTAGGCGTCCTCGAGCTGGGTATACTTGCCCACGATCGCGACCCGCACCATGCCCTCGGCCCCGGTCAGACGGTCCATCACGTCTTCCCAGCGGGTCAGGTTCGGCTTGGGCGCAGGCGAGATGCCAAACGCATCCAGCACCGCCTGATCCAGCCCCGCGCGATGATAGGCCAGCGGTGCCTCGTAGATCGTGCTCAGGTCATAGGCCGGAATCACATGCTCCTTGCGCACGTTGCAGAACAGCGCAATCTTCTCGCGTTCCTTGTCGGGGATCGGATGCTCGGACCGGCAGACCAGCACATCCGGCGCAAGCCCGATGCTCTGCAACTCCTTGACCGAGTGCTGGGTGGGCTTGGTCTTCAACTCTCCTGACGCGGCAAGATAGGGCAGCAACGTCAGGTGCATCAGGATCGACTGGCCCCGCGGACGCTCGTGGATGAACTGGCGGATCGCCTCGAAAAAAGGCAGGCCCTCGATATCGCCCACCGTGCCGCCGATCTCGCACAGCATGAAATCGACCTCATCCGCGCCGATGCGAAGGAAATCCTTGATCTCGTTGGTGACGTGGGGAATGACCTGGATGGTTTTTCCCAGATAATCGCCGCGCCGCTCTTTCTCCAGCACGTTGGAATAGATGCGGCCCGACGAGATCGAGTCGGTCGCCCGCGCATGCACCCCGGTGAAGCGCTCGTAATGGCCAAGGTCGAGGTCGGTTTCCGCGCCGTCATCGGTCACGAACACCTCGCCATGTTCGAAGGGCGACATCGTGCCGGGGTCTACGTTGAGGTAGGGGTCGAGCTTGCGCAGGCGCACCGTGTAGCCGCGGGCCTGCAGCAGCGCCCCGAGCGCCGCAGAGGCAAGCCCCTTGCCAAGGGAGGACACAACGCCGCCTGTGATGAAAATGTAGCGTGCCAAGTGAAGCCCCCGTGTTTTCGTCGCGATTCGATGGGTGGGAATCGCAGCACCACGGGATGAAAGCCTTATCCCAGGGAATAGCCCTTTGCAACAGCACCGCAAGATGCTGTTTGGTCAGGTGGGGCCGCGACAACAGATGGTAGGGTGGGCGGAATCAGTTTTCCGCCCGTGGTGGGGTCAGCGGCGCGTTGGTGGGTGCCGGCGGCAGCAGATCGCTGCCCGAGGGCGCGGCCGGAGTGGCCGGTGCCGGAGTGGGCGCGCCGATCTGGTCGATCACCGAGCTGGAGCCTGCCTGCTGCGCGGCCAGAATGGTCAGCGTGATCGAGGTGCAGATGAACAGGATGGCAAGAATCCATGTGACCTTGCCAAGCGCCGTTGCCGCCGCACGCCCCGACATGGCACCACCACCGCCGCCACCCATGCCAAGGCCGCCGCCTTCGGACCTTTGGAGAAGGACCACGCCGACCAGAAGGAGGGCGAGAATAAGGTGGATGGCAAGGATGACGTTTTCCATGGGCGTTCCCGAAGCTGACGCGCCTATCTAGGCTGATGGGGGGCTGCGCGCAACCCCTTGCACCGTGCGCGCTGCTGTGAAGCGCGGGAGCCTCCGGCGGGAGTATTTGGAAAAGCAGCAATGCAGGGTGCGGGAAACGGCGCGCGCGGCCGGGAATGGTGATTTCCTTGTTTCCCTGCGCGGGGCTTGCGTCTATAGCACAGGCGGTTTCAGAGCCAAGGAGAACAGCATGGCCAACGTGGTTGTCGTGGGCGCCCAGTGGGGCGACGAAGGCAAAGGCAAGATTGTGGACTGGCTGTCCGAACGCGCAGATATCGTCGCGCGCTTTCAGGGCGGACACAATGCCGGCCATACGCTGGTCATCGATGGCAAGGTCTACAAGCTTTCGCTGCTCCCGTCCGGCATCGTGCGCGGCGGAAAGCTGAGTGTGATCGGCAACGGCGTGGTGCTGGACCCGTGGCATCTGGTGGGCGAGATCGCCAAGCTGCGCGATCAGGGCGTCGACATCACGCCGCAGAACCTGCTGGTCGCCGAGAACGCGCCGCTGATCCTGCCGCTGCACGGCGAGCTTGACCGTGCGCGTGAGGGCAGCCTGACGGTGGCCAAGATCGGCACCACGGGGCGCGGCATCGGTCCGGCCTACGAGGACAAGGTGGGGCGGCGCGCCATCCGTGTGGCCGACCTTGCGGATGCGGCCACGCTGGAGTTGCGGGTGGACCGTCTGCTGGCGCATCACGATGCGCTGCGCCGCGGTCTTGGTATGGAGCCTGTGGACCGCGCGGCGCTGCTGGCGCTGCTGCACGAGATTGCGCCGCAGGTGCTCCCCTATGCCGCGCCGGTGTGGAAGCTGATGAACGAGTCGCGCCGCGCCGGAAAGCGCATCCTGTTCGAGGGCGCGCAGGGCAGTCTGCTCGACATCGATTTCGGCACCTATCCCTTTGTCACCTCGTCCAATGTGATCGCGGGGCAGGCGGCGACGGGCGTCGGCCTCGGGCCGACCGCGATCGATTTCGTGCTGGGCATCGTCAAGGCCTACACCACTCGTGTGGGCGAGGGGCCATTTCCGGCGGAGCTTTTCGATGCCGATGGCGAGCGTCTGGGCGAGCGGGGGCATGAGTTTGGCACCGTGACAGGGCGCAAGCGCCGCTGTGGCTGGTTCGATGCCGTTCTGGTGCGCCAGACTTGCGCCACCAGCGGTGTGTCGGGGATTGCGCTGACCAAGTTGGACGTGCTCGACGGGTTCAAGACGCTCAAGATCTGTGTGGGCTACGATCTGGATGGCACACGTCTGGATTACCTGCCGACGGCGGCGGACCAGCAGGCGCGTTGCAAGCCGATCTACGAGGAGATGGAGGGCTGGTCGGAATCGACGGCCGGCGCACGGTCCTGGGCCGATCTGCCGGGGGCCGCGATCAAATATGTGCGGCGCATCGAGGAATTGATCCAGTGCCCGGTCGCGCTACTCTCTACCTCGCCCGAGCGGGATGACACCATTCTGGTGACGGACCCATTCGCGGATTGAGAGGCAAATGGCGCGGTGCCGTGAAAGGGGCCGCGCCTGACAGGAGTATGACATGGCGCTGAGCTACAAGGCGCGGCGACGCTTGTCGCTGTTGGTTCTGCTGGTTGGCCTGCCCATCTATGTGGTGGTGGCGGTCACCTTGGTGAACTGGATCGACCGGCCCTCCATTCTGGTGGAACTCGGCATTTATGTCGGGCTGGGGATGCTGTGGATCTTGCCGCTCCGCTCGGTTTTTCTGGGTGTCGGGCAACCGGACCCGGATGCCGCGCCACCCGATGCGGACCGGATGAAATGAAAACAGGCGGACTGCGCTGCGCAGTCCGCCTGTTTCATGGGGCCTTGATGGCAGCCTCGGCCCACTGTCTTGTGACGGGCCGGATCAGCCCGCGAATTTACGAGCCTCTGCCAGAAGCGGCGAGCCCTGGTTGATGGCAAACTGGCCGCGGCGGCTGCGCTCGATCACGCCGTCGCGCAGCAGCGTGCCAAAACTGCGCAGGCCGTCTTCGCGGCTGAGCCCTTCGGAGGCGGCGCTGATGTGGCGCATCAGTTGCGGGCGCGTGAAACTGTCGCGCCCTTCGACACAGGCGATATAGGCTGCGGCGGCTTCCAGCAACTCGTGCAGTTCCGTGGCCCCGAGACGTTCGGCGAATTCGGGAAACCCGCTTTCGACATCAAAGATGTTTTCATCGTCTTCATCATCTTCGGCCGCGATCGAGAGATCCGGGGAAAAGCCATTGGCCGAAGGCCCGGCAACGGGCCGACGGGGGCGCACGGGTTGAACGGGCGCAGCGGCTGCCGGGGCAGGAGCCGGCGCCGGCGTTTGTCGGGCGGCGGGCGGCGCAGGCCGGTCAACCCTTTGTTCCGATACAAGGACCAAGGGCGATGGCCGCTCTTCCTGCGGGACCGGCGGCTCGGCCGGGCGCATCACCTTGGCAAGGTCATTGCGATAGGCCCCCATCTTCTCGCTGCCATTTCCTGCAAGGGTGCTGCCGGTCGCGCGGCGCTCGGCGATCGTCGCGGCAACTGCGGCCTTGAGATGGGCGATCGCCGATTGACGGCGCTTGGCATCCGGCACTTCCATCTGCGTGCTGGCTTCGGCCATCAGGCGGTTGACGGGAACATCCTCGGCGGGACGGGCGGCGCGGCGATCGGGTGTCGGCTCTGCCGGAGCTGCCTTTGCGGGGCTGTCCTGTTCGAGCGAGGCCAGTTCGGCGGCAAGAGCGGCTTCGGCCTCGGCCGAAAGCACGGCGGGGGAAGCGGCTGCGGGGGCGGGGGCAGCGGGGGCAGGTGCGAGTTCGGCGCTGCCCGATGTTTCGCTGCGGCGGATCTTGATGACCCGCGCCCGCGCCCGCTGCAATTTCTCGACCGAGATCGGCGTGCGCGATTCCGTTTCCGCAATCGCCTCCGCAGCCAGTTCGGCCACAAGGTCAGCGGGCACCGAAGGCCTTTCGATCTGCGCCGGGCGCGCGGGCCGGACAGGACGCACGGGGCGCACGGGTGCCGTGGCATCTGCCTCTGCGGCGGGTATCGGCGCGGCGACTGCGGCGACTTGATCTTGCTCCGGTTCTTGCTCTGTCTCAGATTCCGCAGCGGGTGTGTCCGGCGTCAGCACCTCTGCTGCATCGGTCTCCTCGTCGGAGGCTGCGTCAACTTCGGCGTAGGATTCCAGAGCGTCGACATAATCTGTCTCTTCGGTGTCGACATCGGCCGGTGCCGCCGCAGCCTGCGTTTCCGATGCAGTCTCTTCGGCCTCAGCCTCCTCGGGGTCGACCAACGCAGCCAATGAGACGAGCAAAGCATCGTCCGCATCGGCGGGCGCTTCTTCAACGAGAGCGGCCTCTTCTGCTTCATCCTCGGCAGCGGCCTCTGCGACCAGACTGGCGAGCATGGCGTCATCGCCTTCATCGTCATCGAGGGCGGCTTCGGCTTGGGCTTCGGGCGCGTCATCCGCTTCGGTCTGCGCCAGCACGGCAGCCAGATCAAGATCCGGCTCCTCTACGGTTGCGGGCGCTTCGGGGGCAACGGGGGGGGCCGCGTCCGAGCCCACATCAAGCGCGAGAAGGTCAAGAACTTCCTCGGCATCGACCGCGTCATCCTGCAACGCGTCAAAGGCTTCGGCGGCAGGCGCGTCCTCTTCCGGCAGAGCCTCGGGGGTGGGTTCGGCTTCATCCTCGGGCAGGTTGTCGGCGATCTGGTCAAGCGGAGCCGGAGCGGTCGGCCCTGCAGTGTCTTCGGCGATGTTTTCAGCCGGTGCCGCTTCCTCGGCGATTGGTGTTGCAACCGAAACAACCGCGGCGGTTTGCGGCGCTTCCTGCTGCTGCGCCGCGGCCTTGCGCAGACGCGACAGTTTTTCAGCCACCGATTCGGTGCTGCCTTCGGCAACCGCGGCAGTTGCGGGCTGTGCCAGAACCGGCGCGGGACGGGTGGCAGGCGCGCGGGCGGGCATGTCCACAACGGGTTGCGGGGCGGTTTCGGGTTGCGAGGCCGCGGGCGCGGCGCGGTCAAGCGGGCGCGGCGCGGCAATCGCATCGGTCTCGCCGGCGCGCAGAATAACGCCATTGTCCTGAATCTTCGCCTCGACCCGGCGCTGGATTTCGCGTTCGGCAATACGGTGCAACATGGCAGCGTCGGGTTGCGGCGGTTCCGCCCCGAAATAACGATCTTCGGCAGCCAGATCACGGAAGTATTCCGCAATCGCCTTCATCGTATTGAAAGGATCGTCAAACCCTTCCAAAGTGCATGAGAAGGTTCCATAGGAAACCGTAAGGATCTTACTCGCACCGTTCATCGGATGCTCGCTTTCTGCAAAACTCGATACACCCTTGTCCTTGGTTACAGGTTCGAATCCGTGGACAGATCAGGGTCATTTGAAGGATTGTTTGTGGCAGCCGCACCGATAGTTTGCCGCAATTGAAAGACAGTATCCGCATGAATCAGGCCATTGTGCAATCCTCGGGCGGGATCACGCTTGTGGGAGGGGCCCCCGTTTCGGCCGCATTGTTTCGGATTGCGCAGCAACGCGCACCGGTGATCGTGGCGGCCGACGGAGGGGCCAACCGCTGCCTGTCGCAAGGCATTGCGCCAGCGGCGGTGATCGGCGATATGGATTCGATCTCGCCCGCGGCAAGGGCGGCGGTTCCGTCCGAGCGGTTCCACCATATTCCCGAACAGGATACGACCGATTTCGACAAGGCGCTGCGCTCGGTCGATGCGCCCTTCGTGATTGCAATCGGCTTTGTCGGGGCGCGGGTGGATCACGGGCTCGCCGTGCTCACGACGCTCGTCCGGCAACAACGTCCTTGCGTCTTGCTCGGGCCGCAGGACGTGGTCTTTCATGCTCCGCCACGGTTGCAACTTGATCTGCGGCGGAAGGACCGCTTCAGCCTCTATCCCCTTGCCAGGATCAGTGGTCGCAGCACCGGGCTTGACTGGCCCATCGACGGTCTAGACCTCGCGCCCGACACGCGTGTCGGCACCTCCAACCGGGTCAGCACGGGCCGGGTCACGCTGGAGCTTTCGGGGCCGGGAATGCTGTGCATCCTGCCGCGCGCAAGGCTGGATCAGGCCTTGAGCGCGCTGATGGCGGCGGCGCGCGCCGAAAGCCGCTCCCTGTAGATGATGTAAAGGCCCGAGGCGGTGATCACGGCGATCCCCGCCCAGGTCAGCGCATTCGGGAAATCGCCGAAAATCCAGTATCCGAGGGCAACCGCCGCCACAATTTCCAGATAATGCAGCGGGGCGAGCGTGGCTGAAGGTGCGAACTTCAGCGCATAGGTCATGCACATGTGGCTGAGCGCCGCCCAGAAGCCGACCCCGAAGAGCCAGAGCCATTCGACGCCTTGCGGCAGGACCGGATCGAAATGGCGCCAGCCCGTGCCTTCGGCCAGCAGCATGACCGGCAGACACATCAAGAGCCCGGTCCAAGAAGTGTGGAACTGCATGGCGACCGGATGCATGAACCCCGACACCTGCCGTGTCGACAGCATGTAGAAGGCGAAGAAGAATGCTGTTCCCAAGGGCCAAAGCGCCACATAGCCAAAGGCCGCAAGCGAGGGCTGGATTACCAGAAGCGCCCCGAGAAACCCCACGCAAGAGGCCGCGATACGCCGGGGGCCAACCTCGTCACCGAAGAGGACACGCCCGAGCAGCAGGAGAATGAATGGCTCGACAAAGGCGATGGCAAGGGCATCGGCCACCGGCATCACCGAAATGGCTGCGACGAAACTGAAGGTCGACAGTATCAGGAACACGGCGCGCAGACAGATCAGCCCCAAGGCCCGCCCCGTCATGTGAAGCGAAAGACCCATCGCCAGAATCACCGGCAGCATCAACGCGCCCTGCACGACAAAACGCGCGGTGACGATCTGCGCAACAGGGATCGTGGCCGCCGCCAGCTTTGCCGATACATCCAGCAAAGGCGCAAGGACGCAAAAGGCAAGCATCAATACAACGCCGGGAAGGATGCGGTCTGGCTGACGGGTCATGTCCATGGGCTAGCGCGGGCGTCTCGGCGCGTCCACCGCAAAAACGACACGCTGCGCCCCGATTTCACGCCGCACCCTTGCCGACCCTCGGCCAAGGCCATTACGCTGCGGGAAAAATTCGGCCAAGGGCAGGGGGGCGGCATGCTGGTTCTGAAGAAGGCGGGGCTGGTCTATCTGGCCAATCCGAAGACAGCCACGCAATCCTTGCGCGCCATGCTTGCCCCCTATGCCCGCGCCACGCCCAAAGAGACCGGCGACAAGCACATAAACGCCCGGATTTATGAGCGTAAATGGGCGGTGCGCATCACGCGAAAGCTGGGCAAGCGCCCCGAGACCTTTGCGGTCATGCGCGCGCCGATGGACCATCTGGGCAGCTGGTTCCGCTATCGCCAGCGGGACGCATTGCGCGGACATGAAAACTCGACCTACGGGTTGACCTTCGCCGAATTTGTCGAGGCGCGTCTGTCAGACGATCCGCCGCCCTTTGCCAGCATCGGCAGACAGGATCGCTTTCTCGGCTTTCTCGATGATGGGCCGCCGGTGACCTACCTCTTCGATTACGCCGACCTTGGCCGCCTGTTGCATTTCCTGTCAGATCGGCTGGGCGCGCGGTTTGACATGCCGCATCGCAACGTCTCTCCCAAGACGGACCCCGACATCCTGACCCTGCCCGATGCCCTCTTGGCCCGGCTGCACAAGGTGCATGAGGCAGAGTTTGCGCTGTACGACCGCCTGCACAAGGATGGCATGATCTTCACACCGATGGCACCGGTGGAAGCGGAGGTTTGAGCATTTGGTAAAGGTGCAATCCGGCGCGGCGCGATGATATCTGCCCCTTTCTGAAATACTTCCGCCGGAGGCGTCCACCGCCTCATACGCGGCCGGCGTCAGCAGTTCGGCACGTTCACCGCCAGCCCGCCCAGCGAGGTTTCCTTGTATTTCTCGTGCATGTCGCGTCCGGTCTGGCGCATCGTTTCGATGCAGGCGTCGAGGCTGACAAGGTGCTGCCCGTCGCCGCGCATCGACAGGGACGCCGCCGAAACCGCCTTGATCGCGCCAAGACCGTTGCGCTCGATGCAAGGGACCTGCACCAGCCCCTTGACCGGATCACAGGTCATGCCAAGGTGGTGTTCCAGCGCAATTTCTGCGGCGTTTTCAACCTGTTCGGCTGTTCCGCCCAAAACGGCGCAAAGGCCAGCAGCGGCCATTGCAGCAGCAGAGCCCACCTCGGCCTGACAGCCGCACTCCGCGCCCGAGATGCTGGCGTTGTGCTTGCACAGCCCGCCGATGGCTGCAGCGGTCAGGAGAAAATCTCCGATCCGCGATGGGGCGGCGCCCGGCACATGGTCAAGCCAATAGCGGATGACGGCGGGAACAACGCCTGCCGCGCCATTGGTGGGCGCCGTTACCACTTGCCCTCCGGCGGCGTTTTCCTCGTTCACCGCCATTGCGTAAAGGCTCATCCAGTCGTTGATGGTGTGCGGGGCCTGCATGTTCAGCCCGCGTTCGGCCTGCAACTGTTCATGAATGCCCTTCGCCCTGCGGCGCACCTTGAGCCCGCCAGGCAATATGCCGCTGCCCGCCATGCCGCGATCTATGCAGGCGGACATTACCTCCCACAGCCGCGCAAGCCCCTGATCCAGTTCGGCGGGCGTGCGAAAGCGCAGTTCATTGGCCCGCTTCATCGCGGCGATCGACAGCCCGCTTTGCTTGGCCATCGCCAGCATTTCGGTGGCTGTCTCGAAGGGGAAGGGCACATCGGCGCGCGGCTTTTTCTTGTCGGCGGCGCTGTTTTCCAATTCGGCGGCGGTCAGCACAAAGCCCCCCCCGATAGAATAATATGTTTCCTGCACGATGACGTCGCCTTGCGCGTCAGTGGCGCGCAGGATCATTCCGTTGGCATGGCCGGGCAGGGCGGGGCCGTAGTCGAAGACCAGATCGCGTTCGGGGTCGAAGTGAAGCTCGGGCAGGCCGGGCGGCGTGATGCGGCAGGTCTGGCGGATGCTGTGCAGCGCCTCGTCCGCGCGGGCAGCGTCATAGGTGTCGGGCGCAAAGCCTGCGAGGCCAAGGATGGTTGCGCGGTCCGTCGCGTGACCCACCCCGGTGAAGGCCAGGCTGCCATGCAGCGAGGCGCGCAGGCCATGCGCCTGAAACGGCGAGCCGCGCAGCAGATCGAGAAAGCGGGCAGCGGCCACCATCGGGCCCATCGTGTGGCTGGACGAGGGGCCGATCCCCACCTTGAACATATCGAACACGGACAGGAACATGCGTTGGTCTCTCTGTAGCTGTTGGCGGGCAGTGTGCGCCGGATCGCATCGCCTGCGCCACACGAAAGCGACATTGCGCGGGTTTCTGCGGCATCGTCCGCGCTCGCGCGGCCCCGTGATGCGAGCTTGGACAGGGCCGTGCGCCGCCGCTCCGGGGCAATTCGCCCTCGCGCGCGGGGGCGGGTTTGCCTATAACCCGAGCACGCCACATTTTCACTGCCGGGGAATCGATCCATGCCTGCCGACCTTTCGCCCATCGACAAGGCCAAGTTTCTAGCGGCCAAGCGCGCAACCGATTTTGTCGAGAACGGGATGAAATTGGGGCTTGGCACCGGGTCCACAGCCGCATGGATGGTGCGTTGTCTGGCCGAACGGATCCGCGAAGAAGGCTTGCGGGTGGTCGGGGTGCCAACCTCGAGCCGGACCGCGCAACTGGCGGCGCAACTCGGAATTCCGCTGACGACGCTGGACGAGGCGAAATGGCTCGACATGACCATCGACGGCGCTGACGAGTTTGACGGCAACCTCAACCTGATCAAGGGCGGCGGGGCGGCGCTGCTGCAGGAAAAGATCGTGGCGACCGCATCCGACCAGATGATCGTGATTGCCGATGCCGCGAAGGATGTATCGCAGTTGGGGGCCTTTCCGCTGCCGATCGAGGTGATCCCTTTTGGCTGGCAGACCACCAAGGCGCTGGTCGAGGAAACACTTGTCTCGCTTGACGTGCTCAACCGTGACGTGACCCTGCGGATGAACGGCGCGGCCCCCCTCGTCACGGACGAGTCGAATTACATCCTCGATCTGCACCTCAAGCGCATCGGCAATCCGCGCCAGCTCGCGCTGGTGCTGAACCAGATCCCGGGCGTGGTCGAAAACGGGCTGTTCATCGACATCTGCGATATCGTGGTGATCGGCCACGGTGACGGGCGGGTGACGGTGCGCGACATCAACTCTGGCGAGACCGAGGACGAGCGGGTGGAATTCGTGCCGACCTCCAACATTTTTGCGGATCTGGACTGATGGCGTTTGACGTAGACCTGTTTGTCATCGGGGGCGGCTCGGGCGGGGTGCGGGCGGCGCGCATGGCGGCCGCGACCGGGGCCAAGGTGGCCCTCGCAGAAGACAGCCGTCTTGGCGGCACCTGTGTCATCCGTGGCTGCGTGCCGAAGAAGCTGATGGTCTTTGCCTCGGCCTTCCGCGAGATGCCAACAGAGGCGCGCGCCTATGGCTGGGACATTCCGGATGGCAGTTTTGACTGGCCCGCGTTCCGCGCCAAGCTGCATGCCGAGCTTGACCGTCTGGAAGCCGTCTATCGGCGGCTGCTCGACGGGTCCGGGGTGCGGATTTACGATGCAAGGGCGCGGCTGAGCGATGCCCACACGGTGACGCTGTCCAGCGGGGAGACCGTGAGCGCACGGCATATTCTGGTGGCCACAGGCGGGCGGCCCGAGCGGCCCGATGTGCCAAATGCCGCGCTCGGGCTGGTGTCGGATGACATCTTCACCCTGCAGGCGCTGCCCAAGTCCATCCTGATCGTGGGCGGCGGCTTCATTGCTTGTGAAATGGCCTGCATTCTTGCGGGGCTCGGCGTCAAGGTGACGCAGTTCTATCGCGGTGCGCAAATCCTGCGCGGCTTTGACGACGAGGCGCGCGGCCTGATTGCCGAGGCGATGAAGGCGCAGGGGATCGAGCTTCACCTTGGCACCAACATCGTGGAAATGGCCGAAGCGGCGGCGATGGCGGAGGACGGGTCCACCATGGGCGCGGGTGTGGAATCGGCGGTCGAACTGCTGCCCCATTCGGGCAATCGGGGATGCCCGGTCTGGGTCAAGGCGACCAACGGGATGGAATGCACCTTTGACTCGGTGCTATTCGCCACGGGTCGCAGTCCGAATACCGAGGGTCTCGGGCTTGACGATCTGGGGGTCAAGCTGGGGCGGCGCGGCGAGATCGTCGTAGACAGCTACAGCCAGACCGCCGTTCCGTCGATCTATGCCATCGGCGATGTGACGAACCGCGTCAACCTGACGCCTGTGGCGATCCGCGAAGGCATGGCCTTTGTGCGCACGGTGTTTGACGGCGAGCCGACAGAGGTTGACCATGACCTCATTCCAAGCGCGGTGTTTACCCAGCCGGAACTTGGCACAGTTGGGTTGACCGAAGAAGCCGCGCGCGAGCAGGAGCCGATCGAGGTCTATTGCACCAGTTTCCGGCCGATGCGCACCGCCTTCGCCGGGAGCGAGGCACGGGTGCTGATGAAACTGATCGTCAGTCAGGCCACGCGGCGGGTGCTGGGATGTCACATCGTCGCACCCGAAGCCGGAGAGATGATCCAGCTTGCGGCGATTGCCGTCAAAATGGGGGCCACGAAAGAGGATTTTGACCGCACGGTGGCAGTGCATCCGACGATGGCCGAAGAACTGGTCACGATGCGGACACCGACGCGCAAGGCGTGACCGGATTCGCTTGATTTTCGCGTCGGAATGACCAGTTAAAGACACAGCATAAAAAGAAGGGTTTCAACGGATGGCAAGTGGAGGTCCCTGGGGCGGCGGTGGCGGCTCGGGTGGAGATGATCGGGGCAACGGGCGCGATGATGATCGCAGACCAGCAGGCCAACGGCCCGCAAACGGCGGCCCCCAGATCCCCGAGATCGATGAAATCGTCAAGAAAGGGCAAGAGCAACTGCGCGTGCTGATGGGAGGCCGTGGCAAGGGCGGTCTGAACGGCGGTGGTGGTGGTGGCGGGCGCGGGCCTTCCTCACCGCGCATCACCAAGCAGGGCGTTGCCTTGGGCGCGCTTGCGGCTGTCGCGCTGTGGGGGATGATGTCTTTCTACACGGTGCGACCGGAAGAGCGGTCGGTCGAATTGTTCCTCGGTGAATTTTCGGCCATCGGCAATCCGGGTCTGAACTTTGCGCCTTGGCCTCTTGTGACGGCCGAGATCATCCAGGTCACCAACGAACGCACCACCGATATCGGCGTGGGGCGCACGGGGGAAGATGGCGGGTTGATGCTGACCCGCGACCAGAACATCGTGGATATCGGCTTTCAGGTGGTCTGGAACATCAATGACCCCGCCGCCTATCTTTTCAACCTCGCCGATCCGGCAGATACGATCCGGGCGGTTTCGGAGTCCGCGATGCGCGACATCATCGCGCGGTCGGAACTCGCACCCATCCTCAACCGTGACCGGGGTGCGATTGCCGCAGACCTGCGTGCTGCGGTGCAGGGCACGCTGGACAGCTACAACGCCGGACTGAACGTGATCCGGGTCAACTTCGAAAAGGCAGACCCCCCGCGTGAGGTGATTGACGCCTTCCGCGCGGTGCAGGCTGCCCAGCAGGAACGCGACCGGCTCGAGAAAGAGGCGGATGCCTATGCCAACCGGGTGACGGCGGGCGCGCGCGGTGAAGCGGCACGGATCGTCGAGGAGGCGGAAGCCTATCGCGCGCAGGTCGTCAATGACGCGGCCGGTGAAGCCAGCCGCTTCCTGTCGGTCTACGAAGAATATGTCAAAGCGCCGGAAGTCACGCGCCGCCGGATGTATCTGGAAACCATGGAACGCGTGCTTGGCAATATGAACAAGGTCATTCTTGACGGCGTGCAAGGTGGCGAAGGCGGTGGGCAGGGTGTTGTGCCATTCCTGCCGCTGAATGAACTGGGTCGGCAAACGACTGCGGCCGCGCCTGCGGCGGCAGCGTCCACCGGGGGGAACAACTGATGAAAGCACAACTTCTTCTTCCCGTTGTCGTGGTGCTGGGCGCCGCTGTCCTCTCATCGCTGTTCATCGTGGACGAGCGTGAAAAGGCGCTGGTCCTGCAATTCGGTCAGGTCAAACAGGTCAAGGAATCCCCCGGTCTGGGCTTCAAGATTCCGCTGATCCAGGAGGTCGTGAAATATGACGGCCGCATCCTGGGTCTGCCGACGCAGCCGCTGGAAGTCACGCCGCTGGATGATCGCCGCCTTGTGGTCGATGCCTTTGCCCGCTGGCGGATCACCAATCTGGTGGAGTTCCGCGAAGCGGTGGGCGTGGGCGGTGTCGATGCGGCGCAAACCCGCCTCGACCGTATCCTGAACGCCGCCATCCGTGAGGTGCTGGGTTCCGTGCCATCGAACCGTGTCCTGTCCGAAGACCGGACCGCCCTGATGAACCAGATCCGCGACCGTGCGCGGGCCGAATCCGGTGCGCTGGGTATCGAGGTGATTGACGTGCGCCTGACGCGCACCGACCTGCCCGAGCAGAACCTTGCCGCCACCTTTGCGCGGATGCGGGCCGAGCGGGAACGCGAGGCTGCCGATGAAATCGCCCGTGGTGGCGAAGCCGCGCAGCGGGTGCGGGCAACCGCAGACCGGACCGTGGTGGAACTGACCTCGGAAGCGCGCCGTATGGCCGAGGTTGCGCGAGGCGAGGCCGACGCCGAGCGGAACAGCATCTATGCCGAGGCCTTTGGCCGCGACCCCGAGTTCTTTGCCTTTACCCGCTCGCTCACCTCGTACGAGCGTGCGTTGCAATCGGGCAGCTCGTCGATCGTCATGCAGCCGGATAGCGAGTTCTTCACCTATCTGCGCAGCGATATCGCCCCGGCCGACCGTCCGGGCGCTGCGCCTGCCGTGCCTGCGTCTCCGACGCCTGCACCGTGATCTGGGTCATCCTGGCCTTCGGGCTGGTCGCTATTGCCGAGGGGCTGGTGCTTGCACTGGCCCCTTCGCGTGTAGAGCAAGTGCTTGCGATGATGGCACGCCTGCCCGTCGAGACGCGACGATTGATCGGGCTGGTCTCTGTTGCCGTGGGGGCAACACTTGTCGCGCTGGTGCGCTGGGTGGGGTTTTAGCCGTGCCTTGGGAACGCCTGTCGGCCGGGCAGCGTCGCCCGGCCATCCCGCCCGAGGGCCGGGTCAGATCTGCTTTTCCGGCATGTGAACCACAAGCCCGTCCAGCGCGTCAGTGACCTTGATCTGGCAGGTCAGGCGCGAGCGGGCAGGGTCGGGCTGATAGGCGAAATCAAGCATATCTTCTTCCATGCTATCTTTCTTGGGCAGTTTGCCGACCCATTCCGGCGCCACATAGACATGGCAGGTCGAGCAGGCGCAAGCGCCGCCGCAGTCGGCCTCGATCCCCGGAATCCCGTTGTCACGTGCGCCTTCCATGACGGTCAGGCCATTGGCGACGTCCACGATATGCTCTTTGCCGCCGAATTCCACATACTTGATCTTGGCCATCGTCTGTCTGTATCCCTTTTCGTAAGCTGCCGCCGTTGCTTGGACATAGGCCAGTTTCGCCTCCTTTGCCAGAGGATCGCGGGCGCAATCGGGGCCAGCGGCGTCGGGCTG
Organism: Pseudotabrizicola algicola; assembly: GCF_010915705.1. GTDB lineage: Bacteria > Pseudomonadota > Alphaproteobacteria > Rhodobacterales > Rhodobacteraceae > Pseudotabrizicola > Pseudotabrizicola algicola. The sequence continues at coordinate 1,303,559 of NZ_JAAIKE010000001.1, read as the reverse complement.
GTTGCCGCCTTGCAACGCAAACGGCCGAACTGGGCCGTGGCGCTAGGCCGGGTGGCGCGGCTGTGCTAGCTTGCCCTGCGTAAGCCGGGCAAACCGGCGCAGGCAGGATATGATCTTCGAATGATGCGCAGCGCGTCTTTGACCCTGTTCGGGGCAGCGATTTTCCTTGTCGCCTGCCAAAGCACGGCCGTGCCCGAAGCGCCGGGCCGCGCTGATCTGTCTGCCGATCTGGTCCGGTTGACGGTTCCCGGTCCTCCGAAGAGCGCGGAGGGGGAATGTTGGGCCTCTGATGTGACGCCCATGGTGATCGAGACGGTGACCGAACAAGTCATGGTTTCGGATGCCCGGCGTGGTCCCGATGGCACCGTCCTGTCTCCGGCGGTGTTCCGTTCGGAAATCCGGCAAAAGATCGTGCAGGAGCGCGAGGAGATCTGGTTCCGCAGCCCCTGTCCGCAAGAGATGACGGTGGATTTCATCGCCAGCCTGCAACGTGCGCTGAAGGCGCGGGGCTTTTATGTGCTGCCTTTGACCGGAGAGATGGATTTTCCCACCCGCTCTGCCCTGCGCCGTTTTCAGGCCGAGCGCGGCCTTGAAAGCGACCGCCTGTCGCTGACCGCGGCGCGCGAACTCGGGCTTGTCACCGTGGACCTTAAGAAGAGATGACGGATATTGCACAGGCCGCACGGGCCGAACTGATCCGGCTTTGGGCAGGCTGCCCCGATGCCGCCCATGATCTGGGGCATATCGACCGGGTTTGGGCCAACTGCCAGCAGATCATGCAGGATGAGCCGCAGCTTGACCGCGAGGCGTTGCAGATGGCGGTGATCTTCCATGACGCGGTCAATCTGCCCAAGGACGCGCCGAACCGGAGCGAGGCCTCAGCGCTGTCAGCCAAGGCCGCAGCCGATTGGCTCAGGGCGCAGGGCTGGCCTGCCACGCGCATCGCGCTGGTGACGCATGCGATTGCCGCGCACAGTTTTTCTGCCGGCATTCCCCCGCAAAGTGCAGAAGCCCGCGTGTTGCAAGATGCTGACAGGTTGGAGGCGCTCGGGGCGATCGGTCTTGCCCGCATGTTTGCCGTGGCGGGGGCGCTGGGGGGCGCGCTTTGGCACCCCGAGGACCCGCTGGCGCAAGGCCGCCCGCTCGACGACAGGGCCTATGCCCTGGATCATCTGGAGGTGAAGCTGTTCCGCATCGCCCAGACCATGCAAACCCCGACCGGCCGCGCGATGGCGGCAGAGCGCGCCGAATGGATGGCGAGTTTTCGCTCGCGTCTTTTGCGCGAGATCGGCGGCGCGGCGACGTTTTTCTGAAGGTTCGGGCATGAAAAAAAACGCGCGGCACTGCTGCCGCGCATTTGCTGTTTCTGATTGAAACGGTCAGACCGTCATTCGATGCCAAGCGCCACAAAGCGCGGATCCCCGGCACGGCGCACCAGCAACAGAATGGATTTGCGCCCTGCATCGGTTGCCTCGGTGATGCGATCTTCAAGGTCCTTGATCCGCACCACCTTTTGTTGCCCGGCCTCGGTGATGACATCCCCCTCGCGCAGGCCCTTGGCAAAGGCTTCCGAGGTCGGGTCTACGGTTCCGACAACCAGACCTTCGGCATCGGCAGGCAGGCCGAGCGACTGTTTCAGCGCATCTGTGACGGGTGACAGGGTCATCCCGAGGATTTCGGCCTCTTGCGGCTCTGCCGGGGTGGCGGCAGCGGGGCGCACTTCGGCGGCTTCGGCCTCTTCACGGCGGCCAAGCGTGACCTGCAGCGTTTCGGTCTTGCCATCACGCTGCACGATCACCGGAACCGCTTCGCCCACCGGGCTGTCGGCGACGCGGCGAGTCAGATCACGGGTGTCGCGCACGGGCTGTCCCGCGAACTGGGTGATGACATCACCCGCCACAATGCCCGAATCCTTCGCAGGCCCGTCCGGCACATCCGTCACCAGCGCGCCCGCCGCCTCGCTCAGACCCATCGCTTCAGCCACATCGGGGGTCACGTCCTGAATACGCACGCCCAGCCAGCCGCGACGGGTTTCCCCGAACTCTTTCAACTGGTCGACGACTTTGGTCACCACATTGGATGCCATCGAGAAACCAATCCCGATCGAGCCGCCGTTGGGTGACAGAATGGCGGTGTTCACCCCGATCACCTGACCGTCCATGTTGAACAGCGGCCCGCCAGAGTTGCCGCGGTTGATCGCTGCGTCGGTCTGGATGTAGTCATCATATGTGCCCGACAGCGCGCGGTTGCGGGCCGAAACGATGCCCGCGCTGACGGAAAAGCCCTGACCCAGCGGGTTGCCCATGGCAACCACCCAATCGCCCACACGGCTCAGGTCCGAATTGCCGAAGGTGACGTAGGGCAGGGGAGTCGCGCTTTCGACCTTCAGCAGGGCGATGTCGGTCTTGGGGTCGGTGCCGACCAGCTTGGCCTTCAGGCGGGTGCCGGAAAAGAACTCGATCTCGATCTCGTCGGCATTTTCGATGACGTGGTTGTTGGTGACGATATAGCCGTCCTCCGAGATCACAAAGCCCGAGCCAAGCGCCTCGGACCGGCGCGGCGCGCTTTCGCCACCCCGGTTGTTGCGGTCCATGAAATCGCGGAAGAAATCCTCGAACGGGCTGCCTTCCGGCACGATGGGGCCGCCGGATGTCGGCCCTGAAACCACGGCCGAAGTGGTGATGTTGACCACCGACGGGCTGATCTGTTGCGCCAGATCGGCAAAGCTGTCTGGCGCGCGGGCAAAGGCCCCCTGCGCCTGACCCAAGGCCAGAGCTAGGCCAAGACCCAGTGCCATCAGTGTGGCGCGACTGCGCGCACCAAAACCCGGATGGGCAGAATAAGTGGTGGCTTTGGACTGCACTCCCGAACTCCTCTTCGTTTGGACGGCAGGCCCGTGGCGCGAACATCCGCGCCGGGTCGCCAGCAGCTGTAGCATATCATCAGGTAAGCGTTGCCGAGCGCAATGCAAACCCTGTTACGATCCCTCAAAGCCTTGTGATAAAGCCGTGTTCCCTGCGGCGCTGCGCGTTCAGCGATTGCCCTGCCGCGCAAAGAGACCCGCATCCTCGGCGGCACGGCGCAATGCACGGGATTTGTTCACGGTCTCCTGGAACTCGGCCTCGGGGTCGCTGTCAAAGACCACGCCGCCGCCCGCCTGCACATAGAGCGTCTCGTCCTTCAGCACCGCCGTGCGCAGGGCGATACAGAAATCCATCTCGCCATTCGCCGCAAAGTATCCGACGCCGCCGCCATAGACGCCGCGCTTTTCCGGCTCCAGCTCGTCGATGATTTCCATCGCCCGAACCTTGGGTGCGCCCGAAACGGTCCCCGCGGGCAATCCGGCCAGCAGGGCCGACAGCGCGTCTTCCCCATCCTTGATCTGGCCGACCACGTTGCTGACGATGTGCATGACGTGGCTGTAGCGCTCGATCGTGAACTTCTCGGTCGGATGCACGGTCCCGACCTTCGCGACGCGGCCCACATCGTTGCGGCCCAGATCCAGCAGCATCAGATGCTCGGCCAGTTCCTTCTTGTCCGCCAGCAGATCAAGCTCCAGCGCCTTGTCTTCTTCCGGTGTTTCGCCGCGCTTGCGGGTGCCTGCGATGGGACGGATCGTCACCTCGCCATCGCGCAGCCGGACGAGGATTTCGGGGCTGGCCCCGACGACCTGAAAGCCACCGAAGTTGAAAAAGAACAGGAAGGGCGACGGGTTGGTGCGCCGCAATGACCGATAGAGGGCAAAAGGCGGCAGTTCGAACCGCTGCGCCCATCTCTGGCTCGGCACGACCTGAAAGATATCGCCCGCGCGGATGTAATCCTTGGCCTTCTCGACCGCCTGCTTGTAGCCCTCGTGCGTGAAGTTGGATACGGCCTCGCCCACAGGTGCTGCCTCGCCCAGATCGCGCTGAGCGGGCGGCGCGCGGTCCAGATCGCGCAACGCGTCCATCACCCGTTCGGCTGCCTGTGCATAGGCGGCGCGGGCCGACAGGCCGCTGCTGGCCCATGCGGGCGAGACGAGCGTCACCTCTCCCTTGACCCCGTCAAGAACCGCGATGACGGTGGGGCGCATCAGCACCGCATCCGGCAGGCCCAGCGGGTCGGGATTCACGTTGGGCAGGTGTTCGACCAGCCGGATCATGTCATAGCCCAGATAGCCGAATAGCCCCGCCGCCACCGCAGGCAGCCCCTCGGGCATGTCGATGGCACATTCGGCAATCAGCGCGCGCAGCGTTTCCAACGGATGCCCCTCCAGCGGATGGAAGGCGCCCGCGTCATAACGTGCCTCGCGGTTGATCTGCGACTCCGCGCCATGGCAGCGCCAGATCAGATCGGGTTTCATCCCGACGATGGAATAACGCCCCCGCACCTCGCCGCCGGTGACCGATTCCAGCATGAAGGTATCGGGCCGCGCCTCGCCCAGTTTGAGCATCAGGCTGACAGGCGTATCCAGATCGGCCGCCAGACGAACCCAGACCAACTGGTTCTTTCCCGCGCTCCAGTTACGCTCGAACTCTTCAAAGCCGGGGGAAAGGATCATCGGTCAGGGCCTTCGGTCTGGGGTGGCAAAGGGCAGGGGACGGGTCAGTTGAATTGGGCGTGAACTGCGTTGATGGCGGATTGGTCAAGATAGATGCCCGCCTCTTCGGTCAGGGCGCTCGAGAACAGTTGCAAGGCATCCTGTGCAAGCGCCTGTTCGACCTGCGCCGCAATCGACGCCTTGATCGCCGCCACGTCCTCGCCTTCCTGCGCGGCGGGCCGAATCTCGTCCAGCCGCACCACACCGATGAACTCCGGCCCCTCGATCACCCGCAAATCACCGGGGGACATGGCAAAAACCGCCTGCATCAGCGCGGGAGGGGCGTCCTCGACAAAGCCTTCGCGGGCGATATTGGCGGTGCGCTGCACAATGCCATAAGCCCCGAGCGAGGCCCCCGCCTCGACAGCGGCCTTCACCTCGACGGCGCGTTCGGCCAGGGCTTTTGCGGTTGCATCGGCGGTGTAGGCGGCAAGAACATCGTCGCGCACGGTTTCAAACGGGATGGGGGCGGCAGGCACGACCTCGACGAATTCCATCGCCACCACACCGCCATCCGCCAACAAAACGGCCTGCGGGAAATCCCCTTCGGCAAGGTTATCGGCGGCGGTGCGGAAGGCCGGATAGGCCGCGATCCCCTCGGGGGCGCTTTGCGCGGCGACATAATCGACGGTGTCGATCGTCATGCCCTGTTCGGCGGCCACTTCCTCCAAAGTCGAGCCACCGGCAAGCATGTCGTCAATCGCCTCGACCCGCCCCGCGATCACGCGGCGGGCCGCATCGGCCTGAATCTCGATGGCGAGGTCGGGACGCGCTGCATCGAAGTCGATCTCCTGCGCCGCCAGAATGGCGTTCATCCGGAACAGGGCAGGGCCGAGCGTGCTGTCGAAGGGACCGACAACGCCGGGCTCTTCCAAGGCAAAGACGGCGTCTGCGGCGGCGCCCAGTTCCTCGCGCGAGACATCGCCAAGGTCGATGTCCTCAAGGTCCAGACCCCGTTCGGCCACCAGCGTCTCGAAAGCCTCGCCTGCCTCGATGCGGGCCATCGCCTCGGCCGCAGCTTCGGCAGAAGGGTAGACCAAGCGTTCGACCAGACGGCGTTCCGGCTGCACGAAATCGGCGATGCGGGCGTCATACATGCGGCGCAAGGTGGCTTCATCCACCGGTTGATCCGCCGCAATCGCATCGGGCAAAAGCGCGGCGTAACGGATGCGCTTGGCCTCGGGCGCGGTGAACCGGTCCAGATTGGCCTCGTAAAAGGCGGTCAGAGCCTCTTCGCCCGGCTCTGGCAGCGGGGCGGCAAGGTCCTCTTCGGTCAGGCGCAGCAAGGAAAACCCGCGACGCTCGCCCACCCAGTCATACAGCGTATCGGTCAGAGGGGCGGGGGCGACAAAGCCGCCTGCGACTGCGCCTGTCAGCAACTGGCGCGCCAGATCGGCCCGCAGCGTTGCTTCATAGGCGCTTTCCGTCAGATTGTTGCGGCTGAGCGTAAAGCGGTAGGTGTCGCGGTCAAACCGGCCTGCCGTGCCCTGGAACGCAGGCGAATTGGTGATGGTCTGCGCGACCACGGCATCGCCCACCGAGAGCCGGACGCGCGCGGCTTCATTGTCCAGCGCGGTCTGTGCGACAAGCGTCTGCAGCACCTGCCGGTCGATGCCAAGGCTCTGCGCCTGCGACAGAGGAATGTTGCGGCCAAACTGGGCGGAAAGCGCCGAAAGCTCTTGCTGCAGGGCGCGTGCATAGGTGTTGGTGTCGATCTCGCGATCGCCTACGCGGCCGATGCTGGTCAGCCCGCCGCCAAAGTTGGTCACGCCAAAACCGCCCAGACCCACGACAAGCATGGCCATCAGCACCCAGACCACAATCTGGTTGCCCTTGCCCTTTTTGCGCGGGGTGTCTTCGCTGTCTTTTGCCATGATCCGACCCTTTGGAACCTGCTTTGCGACTGTCTATGCGCTAAGGCATGGGGGAACAAGAGGCGCGCGACACCAAGGCGGGCGGCGCATCAGGGCCGAAAGGCCTTCAGCCGGTCAAACAGCGCATCAATCCCCGCCACATCGACATTGGCAAAGGCGATGCGTATCTGGCGCTTGCCCGCCTCCGATCCCGCAGGCTGGAACATGGTGCCCGGCAACATCAAAAGTGATGCCTCGGTCACCAGCCGTTTGCAAAGCGCATCCGAGGCAAGCGGGAACGGGTGTTCGACATAGGCAAAATAGGCTCCGCAGCCCAGAAGCTGCCAGCCGTCGAGCTTGGCGAACCCGTCGACCATGGCCTTCCGGCGCGACAGGATTTCGCGGCGCTCGCCCGCCACCCAGTCACCAAGGTTGCGCATGCCCCAAAGGGCGGCGATCTGGCCCAGCTGGCCGGGGCAGATCGCGACCGTATCAAGGAATTTCTCGACCTCCGCCAGACGGGCAGAACTGGCGACGATCGCGCCGACCCTGTGGCCCGTCAGACGGTAAGCCTTCGAGAAGCTGTAAAGATGGACAAGCGTCTCTGCCCAATCCGGATCGCGGAACAGATCATGCGGGCGACCGCCCGTCTGCCCGTCATGGCGGCTGTCGAAATCGCGGTAAGTTTCATCCACGATCAGCGAAAGCCCGTGGCTGCGGCACAGGTCCCGAAAGGCTGCCAGAGTCTCGGCAGGGTATTCCACCCCGCCCGGATTGTTGGGGGAAACCAGTATGATGGCGCGGGTTCTCGGGGTGATCAGCGCGCGCGCGGCCTCGGCATCCGGGATCAGGGTCGCGCCGGTATCCAGCGGAACGGTCCGCACCGCCTGCATGTCGAGCCACATCTTGTGATTGAAGTACCAAGGTGTGGGCAGGATCACCTCATCCCCCGCGCCGGCAAGGGTCGACATCACTGCCGTGAAGGCCTGGTTGCAGCCCTGGGTGATCGCAACCTGATCCGCCGCAATCTCGCCGCCATAGGCGCGTGACCATTGGTCAGCAATCTCGGTGCGCAGCGCAGGCAGACCCAGCACGGGGCCGTAAAGATGGGCGGCATCATCGCTCAGCGCGGCATCGGCAATCGCCTGTCGCAGCGCAAGCGGCGGCGGCTCCACCGGAGCGGCCTGGCTGACGTTGATCAGCGGCCGGTTTGGCGGAAAGGCCACGCCCGTAAGCCAGCGCCGGGCCTCCATCACGGGGGGGGCGTCGGTGGCGGCCATCGCAGGGTTGAGCGGGAGTGTCATCGGGCGCACCTCTGGCTGGCGGCAGGACCGGGGGGTTCACACCCCCGGACCCCCGTGGGATATTTGAAGACAGAAAATGGGGGCTCAGTCGGTGCCGCGATAGGGCTGGACGTATTGCAGGGCCATATCCCACGGGAAGAAGATCCAGGTGTCCTGGCTGACTTCGGTGATATAGGTATCCACCTGCGGACGGCCCGAGGGTTTGGCATAGACGGTGGCGAAATGCGCGTTGGGGTAGAGCTTGCGCACGAGTTCCAGCGTCTTGCCGCTGTCGACCAGATCGTCGACGATCAGGATGCCGGTGCCATCGCCCATCAGTTCGGCTTGCGGCGATTTGATGACGCGCGCCTCGGTTTGCGACTGGTGGCTGTAGGATTTGACGCTGATCGTGTCGACCACGCGGATGTCAAGCTCGCGGCTGACGATCATTGCGGGGACCAAACCGCCACGGGTGATGCCGACGACCGCGCGCCACGCGCCGTTGTCGGGGCCCTTTCCATCGAGACGCCATGCCAAGGCGCGGGCGTCGCGGTGGATCTGGTCCCAGCTGACGTGAAAGCCTTTTTCATGTGGCAGGCGGTCGTTCATGGCAGGCTCCTTCAGGTTGCGGCGATCTTGGCGCCGAGCAGGGCAAGAAGACCGCCAAAACTGCGGTCGATCACGGTTTTGAACCGCTGGTAGAAGCGGCGCGGGTGTTCGAGGCTGAAGGCGCGTGCGACCGCGATGGTGCAGGCCAACTCGTTCACAAACACCAGCCCGAGGATCAGAACGATCCAGGGCAGGCTGGTTCCGGCGGGGATGGTGTTGACGAAGACCGCGCCGAAAAACACCGCCGGTTTGGGATTCGACAATTGCGTCAGCAGCCCGAGCCGCAGCGCCGAAAACCGGCCTTGGGGGGCTTCGTTGTCAGCAGTCATCCTGAGAGGCTCGGGCGCGTGACGCCACATCTGGAAAGCGATCCAGCACAGGAACAGGCCGCCCGCAATCTTGAACCCCCAGAGCAGCGAGGGGGCGAGCAGGAACAGCGTGGCCATCCCGAAGAGCGCCGCCACCGCCCAGAACAGCGCGCCCAGACCGATGCCCACCGACAACCACATGCCAGTGACAAAGCCTTGGGTGACACCGGTGCGTGCGGCCATCAGGATTGCAGGCCCCGGACTGGCCGCTGCGAGCAGATGCACGAACCAGACGGTCGCGAGCGCTGCGAGTGTCACTCTTTGCGCCCCGTCACCACGTCGATATCGGGCGCATCGACCGCCTTCATGCCGACCACATGGTAGCCTGCATCGACGTGCAGGTTCTCGCCCGTCGTGCCAGAACCGAGATCGGAGAGCAGGTAGAGCGCGGCCTTGCCCACTTCTTCCTGCGTCACGTTGCGGCGCAGGGGCGAGTTCAACTCGTTCCACTTCATGATGTAGCGGAAATCGCCGATGCCGCTGGCGGCAAGCGTCTTGATCGGCCCCGCCGAGATGGCGTTGACGCGGATGCCGTCCTTGCCGAGGTCTTCGGCAATGTATTTCACCGATGCCTCGAGCGCGGCCTTGCACAGGCCCATGACGTTGTAATGCGGCATGACCTTTTCGGCGCCGTAATAGGTCAGCGTCAGCAGGCTGCCGCCCTTGGGCATGAGTTTGGCCGCGCGTGCGCAGACCGCGGTGAAGGAATAGACGGAGATATCCATCGACATCAGGAAATTGGCACGCGATGTTTCGACATAGCGGCCGCGCAGTTCGTTCTTGTCGGAAAAGCCGATGGCATGGACCACGAAGTCGATGGTGCCCCATTCCGACTCCAGCCAGGAAAACAGCGCATCCATGCTTTCTTCGCTTGCGACATCGCATTCGAAGAGCCGCACATCGCCCAAAGAGGCCGCCAAGGGTTCGACCCGCTTCTTCAGCGCCTCGCCCTGATAGGAAAAGGCAAGTTCTGCCCCGTGATCGGCAAGGGTTTTGGCAATGCCCCAAGCAATGGACTTGTCATTGGCTAGTCCCATGATCAGCCCGCGCTTGCCCGCCATAAGCCCTGTTGACATCTGTTGTCCCTCGCACATTTCTCGCGTTGAGATTGACGTGTAGGCGAAAGGCAATTCCCGTTCAAGCCAGAGGCTGACGGGTGGTTCGCCCAGAACAAAGGACAGCGATCATGGACCGAGGCGGAATATTTGCGGGCGATGACCCGTTTGCCATTGCGCGCAGCTGGATGGCCGAGGCCGAGGCGAGCGAGATCAATGATCCCAACGCGATTGCGCTTGCCACGGTCGACGCACAGGGTCTGCCGAATGTGCGTATGGTGCTGCTCAAGGAAATCGAGGCAGATGCCTTTGTTTTCTATACAAATTACGGATCCAAAAAGGCGCAGGAGATTGAGGGTGCGGGCAAGGCGGCCTTTGTGCTGCACTGGAAGTCGCTGCGCCGCCAGATCCGGGTGCGCGGCATGACCGAGCGGGAAGAAGGGCCGCAGGCGGATGAATATTACGCCAGCCGCAGCCTGAAATCGCGGCTCGGGGCATGGGCGAGCAAGCAGTCCGAACCCTTGTCAAGCCGTGAGTATCTCATGGCGGAAGTTGCAAAGGTCACTGTGACCAAAGGGGCCCACCCTCCCCGCCCACCCTTTTGGGGAGGTTTTCGTCTCCGGCCGGTTGAGATAGAGTTTTGGGCGGACGGGGCCTTCAGGCTTCATGACCGTTTCAGGTGGACGCGTGAGACACCGCTGGACTCGTGGGGAATCCAGCGACTCAACCCCTGATTGTTGCCCTTTGCGGTGCAAGGGTGTATTCAATCCTGATGGAAATGCTCTTGAATCCCGTCCCCGAATAGCGTCATGTCGGCGCTTGGGGTCAATCTGGGGAACGGCTCTATTATGACTGAAGAAGAAAAGGCCATGCGTATTGTGCATGGCCACGTGAAATGGTTTGACCCGGCCAAAGGGTTCGGTTTCATCGTTTCCGATGAGGCCGAGAGCGATATTTTGCTACATGCCAATGTTTTGAGGAACTACGGCCAGAATTCTGTGGCCGATGGTGCAACGATAACAGTGCGCGTGCAACAAAGCCCGCGCGGTGTTCAAGCGGTTGAAGTGGTGTCGGTGCAGGCTCCGGCAGGGGGTATTTTGCCCCTGGCGGACGAAGGCAATCTGATCACCGCCGAAGAGGTGGCAGCGCTTGCGCTGGAACCGGCACGTGTGAAGTGGTTCGACAAGTCAAAGGGGTTCGGTTTTGCGAATGTCTTTGGCAACAATGATGACGTGTTCATTCACGTTGAAGTGTTGCGCATGTCGGGCTTTGCCGATCTACAAGCGGGAGAAGCGATTTGCCTGCGGATCATCGAAGGCAAGCGCGGGCGCATGGCGGTACAGGTGGCATCTTGGGAAGCGGCAGCACGCGGCGGACGGTGAATGGGCTTCTGGCGGCCCTCGGTCTGATTTTTGTTATGGGGGCCGTGCCTGCGACCGCCGCCTGTCGTGACGATCAAGTAGAGGTGCGCTGGCCCGGCGGGCTGGCGCGCTTTTCTGTCGAGGTGGCCGATACCGAGGCCACACGCAGCCGCGGGCTGATGTTTCGCGAAAGCATGCCGCAGTCCTCGGGGATGCTGTTTGTCTACGACTCTCCGCGCCGTGCCACCTTCTGGATGAAGAACACGCTTATCCCGCTTGACATGATTTTTGCCGACCCGGCAGGGCGGGTGACAAAGGTGCATGCCAATGCCAAACCGCAGGACGTGACCACGATCGACGGGGGCGAGGGCGTGAAATTCGTGTTGGAAATCAACGGCGGGCTGGCGGCGCGCCTTGGTATTCCCGAAGGCGCGGAACTGCGGCACCCTGCAATCACCGATCCGGCATGGCCTTGTGCGGAATAGCCCTTTCCAATCGGTTCGGCTTTCGCTAAGACCGCACGCAGTCGGGGCGTAGCGCAGCCTGGTAGCGCGACGGTTTTGGGTACCGTAGGTCGAGAGTTCGAATCCCTCCGCCCCGACCATTTCCACGAATCTTGGCTTTGTCCTGCTTTGCAATGTGCTGCCTAAAGCAGCCACCATAGCAAAGCTGCCCAGACAAAGGCACAGACTACGAAGGCGGGAACGATCCACCAGCCGGGCGGAAATCTTTTCATACCACTTACCACCACACAGTTGGGCTCAATCGCCAAGAGCTTGCCCCGCGCCTTGTGCATTTCATCACGGGCTACCTCTCTGATCTCGTTAGCAGACATATTCCAAACGGGAAAGCGGTCTGCGATCCGGACAAGGGCTGCCCGGTCATTCTGGCGTCGCCCCTCACTTGGCATGGAAGGCTCCTGCGCGCTTTGTCACAAAAACCTGATGTCGCGCGGCGTATAACTATGTCATGAAACATATGGTCCAGCGCGTCCTATGCGTCTGGATAGAAGATTGCTGGCCTCTGATCGGCTATGCCCTTTCGCAGGAAACAGGAGATCACGCATGCACCTTGTGAACCTCGGCGCGCGCCTTGGGCGGGCTTGGGCGTTGTCTTTGGCTGTCGTCGCAGTCCTGCAAGCCACCGCTGGGGCCCGGGCAGAGCCGCTTGCCGCCCCGGCCGGTGATGTCATTTTGACCGTGCACGGACAGATTGCACATTCCAACGGTGCGCAGGGCGCAGCCTTGGATAGGGAGCTGCTGAAATCATTCGGGGTGATCACGCTCCATACCAGCACCATCTGGACAGATGGCACCAGCGCATTCGAGGGCGTCGAACTGGCGGCGTTGCTGGAACATCTGGGGGCCAGCGGCTCCGTGCTGCGTCTGGTCGCCCTCAACGAATATGCGGTCGAACTTCCAATGTCCGAGGCTGTGCCGGGCGGCCCTTTGCTGGCCTTCCGGATGGATGGCAAGGATCTGTCTCCGCGCGACAAGGGTCCGCTCTGGATGATCTATCCCTATGACACCAACCCCGCCTACAAGAACGAAGTCAGCTATTCGCGTTCGATCTGGCAGTTGACGTCCATCGAGGTTCTGCCCTGAGCCCTGAGCCCTTGCGCCGCGCGCTTGCCCTCGGGCGGGCAGTCCCCATATTGGCGGGGCGGGGCCGAGCATGTCGCGCAGATTGCCGAGGAACCATGACAGACCTTTCACCCTCCGCCGCGGCCCGCACGGGTGGCTTTCGCTTTGACAACACATGGCACCGCAACTTGGCGGGAACCTATGTCGAGCAGGCGCCCGACACCGCACCTGACCCGAAGCTGATCGTGCTCAACGATGCTCTGGCGGCGGAGTTGGGGCTCGACGCCGCCGTTCTGGCGCAAAATCCCGCGTGGTTTGCGGGCGGCGCCTTGCCCGAGGGGGCGGCTCCGGTGGCGCTGGCCTATGCCGGACACCAGTTCGGCGGTTTTTCTCCGCAGCTCGGGGACGGACGGGCGCATCTGATCGGCGAGCATGTCGCGCCCGACGGGCGGCGCTGGGATCTGCAACTGAAGGGGTCTGGCCGCACACCGTTTTCGCGCGGGGGCGATGGCAAGGCCGCCTTGGGGCCGATGCTGCGAGAGTATGTGATTTCAGAGGCGATGGCGGCCCTTTCGGTGCCCACCACACGCAGCCTTGCCGTCGCGCTGACGGGTGAAGACGTGCGCCGCGAGGCGGGCCGCCTGCCCGGTGCGGTGGTGGCCCGTATCGCTGCCAGCCACCTGCGGGTGGGCACCTTCCAGTTCTGGGCCGCGCGGGGCGATCATGCGACGCTGGCCCGTGTGGTGGATTATGCCATCGCGCGGCATGATCCTGACCTGACGGGGCGGGATGACCGCGTGCTTGCGTTTTTTGATCGCGTCACCACCCGCCAAACCCGCTTGGTCGCGGCATGGATGGGCCTTGGTTTTGTGCATGGTGTGCTCAACACAGATAATGTGGCCCTGTCGGGAGAGACGATCGATTATGGCCCCTGCGCCTTTATGGAGGCCTATGCCCCCGGCACCGTGTTTTCCTCGATCGACCATCAGGGACGATATGCCTATGCGAACCAGCCCCTGATTCTGGGCTGGAACCTTGCCAAGCTCGCCGAAAGTCTGCTGCCCTTGATGGGCAATGCCGAGGCGGCGGTGATCTTGCTCAATGAACGGCTGGCACAGGTGGAGGCGCGCTATCGCGCCGAATGGCTCGCGGTGATGCGCAACAAACTGGCGCTTGAAGGGGAGGACGGCGGCGACACCGATCTTGCCGAGGGCTTTCTCGCCGCGATGGAGGGGCAGGGGGCCGACTGGACGCTGGCCTTCCGCCGCTTGACCGATGCGGCGGCGGGTGATGTCACGCCTCTGCGCGCGCTCTTTGCCGATCCGGCGAGGCTCGACCTCTGGTTGCCGCTCTGGCGCGCACGTCTGCGCAGCGACGCGCCCGCGCATCTGCGCCGGGCAAACCCGCTTGTCATCCCGCGCAATCACATGGTGGAGGCCGCGCTTCAGGCCGCAGAACAGGGCGATCTGGCCCCCTTCAGGGCGCTTGTCGCCGAGGTGACCGACCCGTTCACCGACCGCCCGGGGCGAGAGGCGTATGCCTTGCCCGCCCCCAGCGGGTTCGGCGACTATGTCACCTTTTGCGGCACCTGAGGTTATTCGGCCTCGGGTTGCTCTTTCATCAGGCGCTCGGCCTTTTTGCGCACCAGAACCGTGCGCAGGTCATGCATGGCCAGCAGCAGGCTGTCGGTGACCTCTTCCAGTTGCGCCTCGCTGGCCCGCGACTGCGCCCAATGCGTCACCAGATTGAGATGGTCCACCGCGCGATGGATGTCATCCACGTCGCGCTGCGCCAATACCTCGCTGCGCCGCGCGATCCAGTCGGTGATCAGCGCGGTTTCCTCTGGCGTCAGCTTCCGCTCCCCATGCGGCTTTATGTTGCCGTTGCGCACATTGGCGACCGCGATTTCTTCCATCTCGATCCGGCGCTGGCGATTTTCGGTATCAACTCTGAACACGGCCGCCCCGTTTTCACGGATACGGAAATAATACTCCGGCAAATCGCCCGACATCGAAGCTCCTCAGGTCAATGCGGCACAGAAGGCCTGTATCCGTGCGCAAGCCTCGCGCAGGGTCTCGTCTGCGGTAGCGTAGCTGACGCGGAAGTTTGGCGAAAGCCCGAAGGCCGCGCCAAAGACCACGGCCACGCCTGTCTCTTCCAGCAGGGCGGTCGCGAAAACCTCGTCATTGGTAATCACGGTGCCGCCCGCGGTTGCCTTTCCGATACAGCCCGAAATGTCAGGATAGACGTAGAACGCGCCTTCGGGGTTGGGGCAGGTCACACCCTTTGCCTCGTTCAGCATCGACACCACCAGATCGCGCCGACGCTCGAACAGCTTGCAATTCTCGGCCAGAAACTCCTGCGGTCCCGTCAACGCCTCCAGCGCGGCATATTGGCTGACCGAACAGGGGTTCGACGTGGATTGCGACTGGATGGTTCCCATCGCCTTGATCAGCGCCACCGGCCCTGCCGCATAGCCGATGCGCCAGCCGGTCATCGCATAGGACTTCGACACGCCATTGCAGGTCAGCGTGCGGTCATACAGCGCGGGCTCCACCTCGGCAGGGGTGCAGAACTGGAAATCGCCAAAGACCAGATGTTCATACATATCGTCCGACATGATCCAGACCTGCGGATGCCGCAGCAGCACCTCGCACAGCGCCTTCAACTCGTCGCGCGTATATCCGGCCCCGGTCGGGTTTGACGGGCTGTTGAAGATGAACCACTTGGTTTTCGGCGTGATCGCCGCTTCCAGCTGTTCCGGCGTCAGTTTGAAATTCGTCTCGATCCCCGCCACGACAGGCACAGGCGTTCCGCCCGCCAGCAGGACCATATCGGGGTAGCTGACCCAATAGGGCGCGGGGATGATCACCTCGTCCCCCGGATTGCAGGTGGCCATCAGCGCATTATACAGAATCTGCTTGCCGCCCGTGCCCACCGTTACCTGCGCCGGCGTATAGGTCAGCCCGTTTTCGCGCAGGAACTTGGCGCAGATCGCGGCCTTCAGCTCGGGGATGCCATCCACCGCCGTGTATTTCGTACGGCCCGCATCAATGGCGCGCTTGGCCGCGTCCTTGATGTTTTGCGGGGTGTCGAAATCCGGCTCGCCCGCGCCAAGCCCGATCACATCCTTGCCCGCCGCCTTCAGCTGCGCCGCCTTGGTGGTGACTGCGATGGTGGGCGAGGGTTTCACACGCGCAAGCGTGTCGGACAGGAAGGGCATCATCGGCTCCTGGTTTGTCATTTCCGGCCATTGCTCTTATGGTCGCCCTCGAACCCGATCAAGCGATATCACCGACAGGAGAGGCAAGATGGCGGAAAAAGACACAGCAGCATCATGGTTTTCGGCAGAAGTTGCCACCTTTGGCGATCGTTTGGCAGGCGCGCGCGAAGCCGCGGGCCTGACGCAGACCGATCTGGCGCTCCGGCTCGGCGTCCGGCTCACAACCGTGCAGGCGTGGGAGGATGACGCATCCGAGCCCCGCGCGAACCGCCTCCAGATGTTGGCGGGCATGCTGAACGTGTCGATCCGCTGGCTGCTCACAGGCTTGGGTGACGGGCTGGATGCGCCCTCCGCACCCGGCACGCATGATGCGGCCACGCTCGAGGCACTGTCCGATCTGGCACGGATGCGCGCGCAGATGCTGGCCTTGGCACAGGATTTGGGGCAGATGGAAACGCGGCTGCATCATCTGATGCGGCGCCAAGAGGTGGAGGCAGAATGATCACGACCGAAACGCCGGAAAGCCGCCTGAAGCGCATGAAGATGCGCTCGTGGCGCCGTGGCACGAAAGAGATGGATTTGGTGCTGGGGCCTTGGGCAGATGCCCACCTTGACGCTCTGACAGCGGCAGAGCTTGAGACATACGAACTCCTTCTGGCCGAAAGCGATCAGGACCTGATGGCCTGCCTGTTCAATCAGGCCCAGCCAAAGCCGGAAATCGCTGCGCTCTTGGCACAGATCACGGCCTTTGCGCGGGACAGATTGCGTAAGGTTTGAGCAAAAACCTGTGCGAGTTTACTGAATGTTTGCGGTTTGTGCTGATTCTGCCCCTGTTTTGACAAGGCGGAGATCACGGATGACGCAACAGACCCCGGTTCTGGATGGCTCGCAAAAGCTTTTGACGGTCGGCTATCTCGAAAGCCTTGCGCTGGTCGAACGGCTCCACCGCCTGCTGCTGGATGTGATCAAGGATGAATTTGAACGTCTGGGGATTCTGGAAATCAATTCGGTGCAGGCGCTCCTGCTGTTCAACGTGGGCGAAAATGAGGTGACGGCGGGCGAGTTGAAAAGCCGTGGCTACTATCAGGGCAGCAATGTCAGCTACAATCTCAAGAAACTCGTCGAACTCGGCTATATGCACCATCAACGCTCCGAGCTGGATCGGCGGTCGGTGCGTGTGCGGCTGACGGAAAAGGGGCGGCGGGTGCGTGCGGTGCTGAACGATCTTTTCGCGCGCCATGCCGATGTGCTGCTGCGCAAGGCGGTGATCGACGCCGCCGGAATGGAAGACGTGAACCATTCCCTCAAACGGCTGGAGCGGTTCTGGACCGACCAGATCCGCTACATCTACTAACGTCGCCAAAGCCGCGCATGGGTGGCGAGCCGCCCTTGCAACTTGGCCAAAAGGCGGTTGCCCCAGCCCGGATGCGGCAGATCGCCCGCCGCCAGACGGTCGATCGCCACCTCGGGCGGGCAGGGGCGGCGGCTGACCGGATCATAATAGCGCGGATAGGCGATCAACGCCGCATGCACCAGATGGTCAAGCGTCGGGCGTGGCAGCAGGCTGCCATCCGGCCCGCGCAGCCTGCGTGTCGGCACCGGCCCCAGATCGCGCGTCAGGCCCCAGCCCGCGTAAAACGGCGCGCCCAGACAGGTGACAGGCTTGCCGCGCAACAGGGCCTCGAACCCAAGCAGGCTGGTCAGCGTCCACACCTCGTCGCAGGCCGCAATCAGCGCCACCGGCTCTGCCTTGCTTGCGACCACATCGGCCAGACCCTGCAAATCCTGCGGGCTGATCGCGCCGGGGCGCAGACCTGCCTCGACATCGGGGTGTGGTTTGTAGATCAGAACGGCGTCCGGCCGTGCGGCCCGTGCCGCCCGCAGCAGTCCAAGATTGCTGCGCACATCGCCGCCCCCCTTCAGGACAGAGGCGTCATCCTCGACCTGTCCCGGCACCAGAATGCGGTGGCCCGAGGGCAAGTCCGGGGTCTGGCCTTGCAGGTTGTATTTCGTCAGGCCAAGGGCAACCAACCGCGCCCGCAGCCGCGCGGCGCGCGCCAAACCGCCGGGCGGAGGCGGGGACAGGATCAGCCGCTCGAGCCTGCTCTCGCGCGTCGGGTCGTAATAGATGCCCAGATCATCCGTCACCAGCGACAGCGGCGGCACCAGATCGGCCCCGAGCCCGCGCGAGCGCAAGAACCCATCCTCGACGCGGCGCACCGGCACCTCTGCGACGCCTTCCACGCTGGCTTCCTTGCCCGCCCAGACCAGAACCCCCCTGCCATTTGGCGCATTGGCCGTATCGCGGAACACCAGCGGTTTTTCCTGCCCGAACACCGCCTGCAAGCGCCCGCGTTTCCACAGCCGCATGCCGACCGCCACATGCCCGAAACGGTCTTCCCGAAAGGCGCGCACCTCGGCTTCAAGCTGGTCCAGCGCTTCCTCGAAACTGCACAATCGGTCGCGGCACGGGTCATACCAGACCGGGGCAAGGATCATGGCCGCTGCGAAAAGCTGCACCTTAGTCAGGTTGCGCCCGCGCCGGGGCAGGGGGGCGGCATCCCGTGTGAGCCCCCAGCCCGCATAGAAGGGTTGACCGAAAACGTGCGGCCGATGACCGGCCAGTATGGCCTCGAACCCCAGTTGAGACGATACGGTATAGACGGCAATCGCCCCTTCCAGCAGCGGATAGGGCGATACCGGCGCAGTCAAGAGCGACACGCGATCCGAGACATCGGCGTCAGAGAAATGGCCTTCGCGCAGCCCGAGGACGGTTTCGGGATGGGTCTTGATCACGATACGCGCGGTAGGGTGGGCGTCCATCGCGGCGGCCAGCATCTGCTTGAAACTTTGCGCCGTGGCCCCCGAGTGGCGGATCGACGCATCGCCGCGCGTCTGATCGACCACCAGCACATAGCCGGGGGCTGGCAAAGGCAGCGCCGGATCGTGAATGTTGTATTTTGACAGTTCTGACGTCCGCAATCGGCCTATCCCGTCGCGGGCGCGCATCAGAATGTTTGAATCGTCCAAGTGGTCCTGAGCCAGAATCTGCTCGATCCGCGACGGGGACGACGCATCGAAATGCACTCCCAGCGGGTCGATCATCAGCCCGAGACGCCCCCCGCCTTGCCGGCCCGGGCGGATGCTGCGCAAGAAGGCATCCTCCAACCGGATCAGGGGCACGGCGCGCCGCGCGGCGACAGCCTCCCCCCGCTGCGCATAGGGGCTGCGGCCCCAGACCACCACCCCGTCCTCCGGACCGGGCAGCCCAAGCGCAAGCTCGTGACCGCAAAGCGCCAAAATGCGACGCAGGCGCCGGTCACGCAAAAAGCCTGCGTTGTAATGATAAAGCCGCCGGGGACTCTTCCCGGCGGCTTTGCGGTCGACTTCAGGTTGCGCTGCCAAGCCTGCCTCAGCTGCCGCCAGAGCCCACATCGGTAAGCGAGCTGGCCGCGCCCGCCGTGCCGGTGACCGCCGACAGCGTCTTTTGCCACTGAACAAAGGGTGCTTCTGTCACATAGACCGTGTCTTGATCCCGTATGATGAAGTCACGCGCCTCGAACATTCCGGTCGGCTGCGTAAGGTCCAGCACATAAACCATGCGCTGGTCGCCGCGCAGGTCGTTGCGCCCCAGCACTGCATTGGCAATCGCTTCGGGCTCGTTGCGGAAGACGAAAACCCCGGTCGGGTCGGCGAGGTTGGTGTTCAGCCCGCCCACGATCGCAATCGCCTCGATCGCCGACAGGGTCTGCGTCTCGAACGGCACCCGGTTCTGGGTGCCTGTCGCGCCAAGCGCCACAAAGGCCCGTGTGTCCCGCTCCACCACGATCTTGTCGCCCGGACGCAGGGCAATATCCAGCGAGGGATTTGAATACAGATCCTGCAACCAGACCTTTCCGGTATGCCGGCCACGGGTGACGCGGATCACCGCAACCTCCGGCTCGATCGCCACCCCGCCCGCGCGGGCAATCATTGCCGACAGGTTGCGGGTGGGCCGCTCGATCGCATAGACGCCATTCGCACCCACCGCGCCCTGCACAGAAACGGTCGAGCCGTCACCGGCAACGCGCGCCACGGTCACCTGCGGGTCGGGTGTCTGGGTATCCAGCTTGCGGGTGATGGCGCTGCGCAGCCCTTCGGGCGTTTGGCCCGCGGCCTTGATGCGGCCCGCATAGGGCACAAAGATGAAGCCCTGACCGTCGACCTGCACTTCTTCAAGGGCGCTCACGCGCTGGCCCGTATTGCCCAGAAGCGGATCGTCGCGCACGTTTTCGAAAATCGTCAGCGCCAGCGTATCGCCGGGGTTGATCGTATCCGACCCCACCACGCCCGCGTTCAGGAAGCTGGAGGAGAAGCCGAAGGCGGGCATCACCGCCGTCGCCCGCGTCACCCGCTGGTTCACCGTGACGATGAAGGCGTCGCCTTCCTTCATCACCGAACCTTTGAAAATTTCTGATTTGTTCGGGCCAGAGCGCGGCAGGCCGCAAGCCGCCGTGGTCGCCATCAACGCGACAAGACAAAGGGCTTTCGCCCCTTTGGTTACAAGCACTTTCACTGCTCGGGCTCCTTTGACTGGATTTGCCTCAAGTTTTGCCTGCAAGTGTAAAGAATGAACTGAGAAAATGCCAGCACCGCGTTCCGGCGTCAGTTCACCAGCCGCAACTGTTGCCTTGGTGCCGCGCTTCCCGAAACCAGTGCGTCATACGGATCTTCGGGCGAAAGCATCATATCGACCACTTGCCGCAACACCTCCCGCCGCCCGCGGGCGCTGTAGAACCCGCCGGTAATCTGGCTGGTTTCAAGCAGATAGTGGCGATAATCGCGATAGGCGCGGGCGTCGGGGCGATGCGGGCGCGAGAAGAACCGCGCGATGGGCTGGTGCGAGACAAACTCCGGCTTGGCATAGACCGCCGCCCCGAAGGTCTTGAGCGGCATGCCCCGCCACAGCACCTGCTGTCCGGCGGTGGAATTGACCGTCACCGCGCTGCGGGCGTGATTGAGAAGCGCTGCCAGTTTGCCGCCGCGCACGAAATGCACGCGCCCCTCTATCCCGTGCAGGCGCGACAGGCGCCGGATTTCCGCCTTCAGCGGCGCGCGCCCGTCTTCCAGCGGGTGGGCCTTGAACACCAGATGGTGATGCGCCGCCGCGCCCTTGGCAAACCCCTCGACGACCACCGCCAGAAATTCGGCCATCGTCTTGAAGGGTGAGTGCATCTGGAAACTGGCGTCATGCTCCAGTTGCAACAGCACCAGATGATAGGGAAACCCCCCGTGCTTGATGCGGAACTGCGCGATCATCCGTTCCCAGCGGTGAAAGGGCAGCAGCACGAGCCGCCTGCAATAAAGCAGGAACTCCTCCCAGACGGTTTGCTTGCGATGCGGGCGGAAGTTGCGGAAATCCCAGAACCCGGTCAGCACGAACCAGTGATACAGCGCGCCCCAGAAGATGTGCTGGCGCATGTCGCCCCAGCGCGCCGGGGCCTCCGGCTGGTCCATCTCGGCCTTGGCAAGCGCTGCCTGCATCTCGGCCACGCTCATCTGCATGAGGCGCGAATGGCCGTTCACCCCGCCGCGTTCATAGGTCACCCAATGCGGGCGCAGATAGCCTTCCTCAAACACATGCACCATCACCCCCGCCGCCCTGGCCGCCATCACCGCCTGCGCGTGAATGGGCCGCGTATCGCCATAAAGCACCAGATCGGTGATCCGCAGCTCTTGCAGCA
The DNA here is from genome assembly GCF_010915705.1 of Pseudotabrizicola algicola. GTDB lineage: Bacteria > Pseudomonadota > Alphaproteobacteria > Rhodobacterales > Rhodobacteraceae > Pseudotabrizicola > Pseudotabrizicola algicola. Next base: position 1,281,922 of record NZ_JAAIKE010000001.1, on the reverse strand, counting down.
GGCCAGCGATGCGGTCTGGCCAGAGCGCCGCAGGCTCCCGAAAGGCGATGAAGCTGTCATTGCTGGGCCAGAAGGCACAGTCGCCCCGGTTGAAGCCCACCCGCCAGACCTGCGCCCCCGCCGCCTGAAGCATCTTGCCCAGACGGTGAAAGAAGGGCCCGTGCGGGCCTTGCAAAAACAGGAAACGGCGATCTTCTCCGGTTGTGCGCATCATATCCGTCGGTCTGTGCTGCCGGAAGCATTCCACCGGCGAGATTAACCCTTAGCGAAGCCAAACGGTCAAAGCACGGCGATTTTTAGGCAATTTCTGTCCGACCTTGCGCAGGCTTTTGGTGCAGGCTAGGCATTGGGGCAAAGGAGAGCCGCCATGTTTACAGGGATCGTCAGCGATATCGGAGAAGTGCTGGAGGTCGAACAGCAGGGCGACCTGCGGGCCCGCATCGGCACGCGCTATGATGTGGCGGGCATCGACATCGGTGCCTCCATCGCATCGGACGGGGTTTGTCTCACGGTCATTGCCACCGGCACTGCGCCGCGCAACTGGTATGACGTGCAGATCTCGGCGGAAACCGTCAGCAAGACCAACCTGTCGCGCTGGCGTGCCGGCACCCGTGTCAATCTGGAGCGCGCGCTGAAAGTGGGCGACGAGTTGGGCGGGCATATCGTTTCCGGCCATGTCGACGGTGTGGCCGAGGTGGTGGCGGTGGTGCCGGAGGGGGACAGCCTGCGCGTGACCTTCCGCGCCCCCCGCGATCTGGCGCGCTTCATCGCGCCCAAGGGATCGGTCGCGCTCAACGGCACCTCGCTCACCGTGAACGAGGTGGATGGCACCGATTTTGGCATCAACTTCATTCCGCACACCCAGAAGGCCACGACATGGGGCGATGTCGCCGTGGGGGACCGTGTGAATCTCGAGGTGGATACGATGGCGCGCTACGTGGCCCGCCTGCGCGAATGGGAATGACCGCAGGCATCGGCCACAACGGCGGCCCCGAAATGACGGGGCTTGCATGGCGCAGCCATTGCTGGCGGGCAGCGCGGTCGCGGCTCCTGCCGACCCTTCCGCTCGAGGTCGTGCGCCTGCGGGTCCGGCGGGCGGCAGAGCTCGGTCTCGATTACAAGACCTATGCAGGTATCCGCGCCAGCACCGGACATGATCTGGTGGCCTTCCTGTTTTCCTCAAATGCCTTGCGCGTCCTGCGCGAGGGCCAGTCCCTGCCAGCGGATCGCGCGGCCAAACTCGCCGCCCTCGGCTCTGCGGGAATGATCGGGTTGGCGGTGCCGCCGCTGCCCCCCGCTGCCTTGGCGCAGGCGGCCCCTGTGCTGGCGCAGTGCCATGCCGCCCCGCCTCTCCTTGCCAGCTTTGCCGAGGCGCGGGGCCGCTTGCGCGCGGCGCTGGGCAAAACCCCGTCCGATGCCGTGCTGCTGGTCGGCGATCACGGGCTGGAGGCGGAATGGTGCGTCGCGGGCCGTCTGGCTGGATACCTTCCGGCAGAACGCTATTTCGCGCGCTGAAGGCCGAATGCGCCATTTGCGCACAAGCCATCTGCGCCGCCCGGCTCTGGCTTTTGCCCTGCGCTCGCGCTAAAGCCTCTCAAACGCGTTCAGGAACCTTGCCATGACCCAATATTCCGCCGCCATCTCTCCTGTCGAAGAGATCATCGATGAAGCGCGCAACGGGCGCATGTTCATTCTGGTCGACCACGAGGATCGGGAGAACGAGGGCGATCTGGTGATCCCGGCGCAGATGTGCACGCCGCAGGCCATCAACTTCATGGCAACCTATGGCCGTGGCCTGATCTGCCTTGCGCTGACGGCGGACCGTGTCGACCAACTCGGCCTGCAACCGATGAGCCCGAAGAACCAGTCGCGCCACGCATCGGCCTTCACCCTTTCCATCGAAGCGCGCGACGGCATTTCCACCGGTATTTCCGCTGCCGACCGCGCGCGCACCGTTTCGGTTGCGATCGACCAGACCAAGGGGCCGCAAGACATCGCGACGCCGGGACATATCTTCCCGCTGCGCGCGCGTGACGGCGGGGTTCTGGTGCGTGCGGGCCATACCGAAGCGGCGGTCGATGTGGCGCGCCTTGCGGGGCTGAACCCGTCGGGCGTCATCTGCGAGGTGATGAACGACGATGGCACGATGGCCCGTCTGCCCGATCTGGTGGTCTTTGCGCAAAAGCACGGCCTGAAGATCGGCACGATTTCCGACCTGATCGCCTATCGCCGCCGCAACGACAATCTGGTGAAACTCAGCGAAGAGCGCAGCGTCACCTCGGAATTCGGGGGTGACTGGGCCTTGCGCATCTACACCGATGTGACCGAAGGCGCCGAGCATGTGGTGCTGATCAAGGGCGATATCGCCGCCCCCGGTCCGGTGCTGACGCGGATGCACACGCTCGATCCGCTGCTTGATGTGGTCGGCCTTGGCGGGGCAGGGCGCACCAGCGAGTTTGCCGCCGCCATGCGCATGATCGCCGAGGAAGGGCGCGGCGTGCTGGTGCTGCTGCGCGATCTCAACATGAAGCTGACGTCAGACGCCGAAGCCTCGCCACAGACGCTGCGCCAATACGGGATCGGCGCGCAGATCCTTGTCTCGCTCGGCATCCATGATCTGACCCTTCTCACCAACTCGCCGCAACCGAAAGTCGTGGGCCTTGATGCCTACGGTTTGTCGATCACCGGCACCCGCCGCATCACGGAGTGACAGATGGCCGCGCATGAATCGCATTACACCCTGCCTCTTCCCGCGTTTGACCGCCCGGTGAAGCTGCTCGTCGTGGTGGCCCCCTATTACAAGGATATCACCGACAACATGGTCGCAGGCGCGCGCGCCATTGCCGCAAGCTGCGGCGCCGAGGTTGATCTGGTGGAAGTGCCGGGCGCTCTGGAAGTGCCGACCGCCATCGCAATGGCCGAACGGCAGGCAAAATACGACGGTTATGTCGCGCTTGGCTGCGTGATCCGCGGCGAGACGACGCATTATGATACCGTCTGCAACGACAGCAGCCGCGCCATCACCCTTCTGGGCCTTCAGGGGGCCTGTATCGGCAACGGCATCCTTACGGTCGAGAATCGTGCACAAGCCGAAGTGCGGGCCGATCCGGCGGGCCAGAATAAAGGCGGCGGTGCCGCTGCGGCGGCCTTGCACCTGATCGCGCTTTCGCGCAAATGGGCGGGCCAGACGAAAGGGATCGGATTCCGCGCATGACAGAGTCAAGATCGGCCTCCAAGCCGAGCAACGCCGAGAAAAAGCAGATGCGCTCTGCCGCGCGGCTTTACGCCGTGCAGGCGCTGTTCCAGATGGAAGTCTCGGGCCAGACCATCAAGGCGGTCTGCCGCGAGTTCGAGGTGCATCGTTTCGGCGCGACCTATGACGAGGGCGAGTTTGCCGAAGGTGATGTCGATCACTTCCGCGCGCTTGTGGATCACGCGGTGAATTATCAGGCCCTGATCGACCAGATGACCGACCGCGCGCTTGTCGCCAAATGGCCGATCGACCGGATCGATCCGGTGCTGCGCGCCCTGTTCCGCGCGGCAGGGGCCGAAATGACGCAAATGGCCACCCCGCCCAAGGTGGTCATCACCGAATTCGTCGACGTGGCCAAAGCCTTCTTCCCCGATGGCAAGGAATCCAAATTCGTCAACGCGGTGCTCGATCACATGGCGCATGAGGCAAAGCCCCAAGGGTTGTGATAGGTCTCGGGACGTGTCCGCCATGAACAGGAGCCTGATGACCATGCCCCGCCTCATTCCCGCGCTTGCCGCGACCTTCGCCGCCTGTCTGCCCGCCTTCGCACAGGATGTGCCCGGCGCCTACCGCGCGATTGAATGGAAACTTGTGGCCATAAACGGCCAGCCCTTTACGGCAAGCGCCACGATTGACCTGAACACCGCAGGGCAAATTTCGGGGCAGGGGCCGTGCAACCGCTTTTCCGGCAGCTATGAGGGCCCCTTGCCGCAGTTCCGTGCCGGTCCGCTTCGTGCCACCCGCATGGCCTGCCCTGACCTTGCCGCCGAATCTGCGCTGTTTGCTGCGCTTGCCGAAATGACTCGCGCCGAAGTGACCGGCCCCACCACGCTTCTGCTGACAGGCGAAAAGGGCGGCAGCATGGAATTCGTGCGCCCGATGAACTGATCGGCTCGCGCTGCGTTTCTCCTTGAGCAGCCTGCACGGACCTGCGGCGAATTGGACCTTTCCCTTTGCCACGGACGCGTTACCTTTGCAGCGCGATCAGGAGAGCATCATGCCGAAACTCATCCGCCTCTATATTGTGAATGTCGCCATCGGATTTGCCATCGCGGCGGCTTTTGTCGCAGGTGTCGTCTGGCTTGATGTTGGGGGTTTGCAACGCCTTATCCTGCAAGCGCCGATGGGCTGGGTCGCTGCGCTGATGCTGGTGATGTTCAACGGCGTCGTCTTTGCCGGCGTGCAGTTCGCGATTGCGATCATGCGCATGGCGGAACCGGACGACACCCCGCCGCGTGGCCCGCGCCTGCGTCTGGAACCCGTTCCGGTGCGCGTCCACGCCCGGCCCGCCCGCAAGCCCGCCCCGCGCCGCTGACCCTTCGCCGCGAGGCACACCCGCCCCGCCCGAGATGTGTCATGGGACACTTTTCTAATCCCGCCAAAGGGTTGGTTGACCCAAGGTCACCTCACGCGGGGTAACAGAAGGGTGAGGTGGGGGAACATATACCCTGTTCATGCGTTTCCTCCGCGACCGGCACGAGAGAGGCCGGTGTGTGTGAAAAGGAAATACTGATGACAGTCAAACTCCGCACCCTTGGTGCCGGCGTGCTGGCCATTGCCGCCGCCCAAGTCGCATTTGCGCCTGCCGCCGTGGCACAGGTCGCCATCACGGGCGTCGAGTCGGTCAATGACCGGATCGACGACATCAATGAGAACGTCGCGGATGATCTGGCTCGTGCCGAAGATGTCGCACGCTTCGGCAATCCGGAATTCCGCCCCGGTCTGAGCGGCAGCGCGTCGCTGGGCTATTCCGGCAAGACGGGCAACAACGAGTCGCAAGACTTTTCGGCAGGCGTGCGGTTGCGCTTTGCCCAAGGGCAATTTGTCCAGACCCTCGGCGCGGCGCTCGACTTCTCCGAGTCGAACAACACCGCGACGAAAGAAGACGTGTTCGCCGTCTATGACGCGAACTACTACTTCGACCAGAACTTCTATGCCTTCGCCCTTGCGCGTTTGCAGACAGATGGTCTGGCCTCGACCGCAGATGACGTGCGCCGCGATGGCTTCCTCGGCTTCGGTCCGGGCTACCGCGTCGTGAACACGCCCGACATGACCTGGCGGGTGCAGGCGGGTATCGGCGTCAGCTATCTGCAGGATGGCGCGCGCGATTCGACCACGGAGACCGGCTATCTGGCCGCGTCGCGGTTCTTCTACCGCATCAACGACAACTTCTTCGTGACGAATGATACCGACGTTCTGAAATCCAACTCGGCTCTGCGTGCAAACAACGATCTGGGTCTGAACGTGAAGATGACCGACACGATCTCGACCCGCGTCAGCTATCTGACCGAGTATAACGACAGCCGTGCGATCAAGACGGACAACAAATTGGGCGTCTCGCTGGTGTTCGGCTTCTGAGCCGGAAAACCCCACACAGCCGAGAAGGGGCGGAGTAATCCGCCCCTTTTTCGTGTCTGCCGTCTGGTAAAGGTGGCGGGCCCGCAGCGACCGTGGGTGGCATGGTTTCCCGAGAGCCAGAGGTCTCAGGTGGGCGCCAGGTAACAAGACCAGGATCTTGCCAGAGCCAGCATCCATTCGTTTGCTTATCGGCCACTGGAAAAAAGCCCCAGCACGCGAAGAGCAGCACCCGCCGTCCTCACATGTAGGCGCGCTTGGCCGGCGCGGCAAGGGGGCCAACCATCTTGGCCGCGCGATGCGCTCTGGCAGGCATCGCCTCCCCTTGCCAGATGTTCACGTTTTATTCATACTACGGGCATGGACTTGAACACCGAAATCCTGCCCGCCATGCCCGGCCAGCGCCTTGCGCGCGGGGTCGCGCGCGCCCTGCGCGACATGGGCTTTGTCACCGTCGAAGAACTCGTGCCCGCGCCCGGATTGCGGGTGGACCTGATGGCGCTTGGTCCCAAGGGTCAGGTCTGGGTCATCGAATGCAAATCCTGCCGCGCCGATTTTCAGGCCGACAGAAAGTGGCAGAACTACCTGCCGTGGTGTGACCGTTTCTTCTGGGCGGTGGATGCCGATTTTCCAGCCGAACTGCTGCCGCCCGACTCGGGGCTGATCCTTGCCGACGCCTATGGCGCCGAAGTGGTCCGCATGGGGCCGGAAACCCCCTTGGCCGGGGCGCGCCGCAAGGCCGTGGTGCAGGGCTTTGCCCGTCATGCCGCCTTGCGCCTGCAGGCCCTGCGCGATCCGGCGGGTGCTATTTCCGCTTGGGCTTAGGCTTGGACGTTCCCATCGCGCGCACCGCCTCTGCCGCGGCGCGCAATTCTTCCGCGATTTCCTCGGCCTCTTCCGGCTCGAAATCGAGGGGCAGTTCGATGCCGCCATCGGCCTCGATATAGATGCGAACCATTCCGGCCGAAGTCGGCCCGATCTGAAGGTTTGCGGCGATGTCGCTTTCCTTGTCGATGCCCATGAAGGCCCCCAAATTGATGCAGGCTTTGCCCTAGCGCCCTTTGCCTGCTTTCGCAAGCGCCCGCGCCCTGCGGAACGCACGCCGCCTGCCTACAAGATTTGCGCCAAACCCTGCTTGCAATCTGCCAAAAGGGGCGTTACATCGCCCCCAAGTGCCGACTTAGCTCAGTTGGTTAGAGCACCAGATTGTGGATCTGGGGGTCCCCCGTTCGAGCCGGGGAGTCGGTACCATATAACCAAAAGATTTGTCTAAAATTGGCCCCTCGGGGCCTTTTCTTTTTTCCGCGCCACTGTGCCGCGCGCAAAGCCGCCGCCGCCAGTGCCGCGCGCGCCCTGCGGCGGGGCATGCCCTTTCCCTCCTCCTGCGGCTTGGCTATGGTCTTCGTCCGACGAAAAGGGACGCCATCATGACGCCAGATACCACCCGCCGCATCGCGCAAACCATCGCCAGCGAAATCAACGCCCAGACCCCGCAGGTGACTGCGGCGGTGGCGCTGCTGGATGAAGGCGCAACCGTGCCCTTCATCGCCCGCTACCGCAAAGAGGTGACGGGCGGTCTTGATGATTCGCAGCTGCGCCTTCTGGCGGACCGGCTGGTCTACCTGCGCGAGATGGAGGCGCGGCGCGCGGCGATTTTCTCGTCGATCACCGAACAGGGCAAGATGACAGACCCGCTGGCCCTCTCGATCGCCAAGGCTGGCACCAAGGCCGAGCTGGAAGACATCTACCTTCCCTACAAGCCCAAGCGCCGCACCAAGGCCATGATCGCCCGCGAAAACGGTCTGCAACCGCTGGTCGAGGCGATTCTGGCCGACCGCGCCGCCGATCCGGCAAAGCTTGCGGCCGCCTATGTGAACGAGGCGGTGCCAGATGCCAAATCGGCGCTGGAAGGCGCGCGCGACATCATCGCCGAAGGCCTGTCGGAAAATGCAGCCCTCCTGGGGCGCCTGCGCGATCACATGAAAAAGGTCTCGCGCCTGTCGGCCAAGGCTGTCGCGGGCAAGGAAACCGAGGGCGCGAAATTCTCCGATTACTTCGCGCATGAAGAACCTTGGGCCACCGCGCCCAGTCACCGCGTGCTGGCCATGCTGCGCGGGCGCAATGAGGGCTTCCTCACCCTCGATCTGGAAACCGATGCCGATGCCCCGCGCGGCCAAAGTCCGGCGGAACTGGCCTGTGGCGCGGCACTGTCGGCAGGCTCGGGCGGTTCGGGCGATGTCTGGCTGCGCGAGGCGGCAAGCTGGGCCTGGCGCATCAAGCTGAAAACCTCGCTGACGCTGGACCTGATGGGCGAATTGCGCGACCGCGCCGAGGCCGAGGCGATCAACGTCTTTGCCCGCAACCTCAAGGATCTGCTGCTTGCAGCCCCCGCAGGCGGCAAGGCGACGATGGGGCTGGACCCCGGCATCCGCACCGGGGTCAAGGTCGCGGTGATCGACGCCACGGGCAAGGTGCTCGCCACCGATACGGTCTATCCGTTCCAGCCCAAGAACGACCTGCGCGGCGCACAGGTGGCGCTCGCGCAACTCATCGCCAAGCACAAGGTGCAACTGATCGCCATCGGCAACGGCACCGCCAGCCGCGAGACGGAAAAGATGGTTGCCGATCTGCTCGCGGTCCTGCCCGGCACGGAAAAGCCGGTCAAGGTCATCGTCTCCGAAGCGGGGGCCTCGGTCTATTCCGCCTCGGAACTCGCGGCCAGGGAATTCCCCGATCTGGACGTCAGCTTGCGCGGCGCGGTCAGCATCGCCCGCCGTTTGCAAGACCCGCTGGCCGAACTGGTGAAGATCGAACCGAAATCCATCGGTGTCGGCCAGTATCAGCATGACGTCGACCAGCACCGCCTCGCGCGCCAGCTGGAAGCGGTGGTCGAAGACGCGGTGAACGCGGTGGGCGTCGATCTGAACACCGCCTCCGCCCCCTTGCTGGCCCGCGTCTCCGGCGTAGGTCCGGGGCTGGCCGAAGCCATCGTCGCCCACCGCGACGCCAATGGCCCCTTCAACACAAGGCGCGAACTCCTCAAGGTTGCCCGGCTGGGGCCAAAGGCCTTTGAACAGGCGGCAGGGTTTCTGCGGATCGCCGGGGGCAAGGAGCCGCTCGACGCGTCCTCGGTCCACCCCGAAGCCTATGATGTCGCCCGCCGCATCACCGCCGCCTGCGGGCGCGACATCCGCAGCCTGATGGGCGATGCCGCCACCCTGCAAAAGCTGGACCCGCGCCAGTTCATCGACGACCGCTTCGGCCTGCCCACGGTCAAGGACATCCTGTCGGAACTGGAAAAGCCGGGCCGCGACCCGCGCCCCAGCTTCCGCACCGCCACCTTTACCGAAGGCGTGAACGAGATCCGCGACCTGAAACCGGGCATGATGCTGGAAGGCACCGTGACCAATGTGGCCGCCTTCGGTGCCTTCGTCGACGTCGGCGTGCATCAGGACGGGCTGGTGCATGTCAGCCAGCTTGCCGACCGTTTCGTGAAAGACCCGCACGAGGTGGTCAAGGCAGGCGATGTGGTGCAGGTGCGCGTGGTAGAGGTGGACGCTGCCCGCAAACGTATCGCCCTCACCATGCGCAAGGACAGCAGCGACGCCCGCGAAACGGCGCGCGAACGCGCCGCCGAACGGTCTGAAAAACCCGCCCCGCGCGGCAAGCCGCTGCCGATGCACGCCGCCCCCCAAGGCAACAGCGCCAATCCTTTTGCCGATGCCCTGCGGGGCAAGTTCGGGAAATAAGATGAGTATTTGGAAAGCAGCAATCCAGGATGCTGTGCCAGCTTTGCTGCTTTCCCAAATACTCCCGCCGGAGGCGTCCGACAGGCGCGCAAGGCGCCCCGCCTGTCAGTTCGCCTTGCGTCGGGGCAGGAAGGGCAGGGGGGCGACCGGCACGCCGTCTTCGATCAGCTTTCTGGCGTCTTCGGGGCGCGCCTCGCCATAGATCGCGCGCTCGGGGGCGATACCATCATGCATGGCACGCGCCTCGGCTGCGAAATTCATGCCGACATATTCCGAATTTGCTTCCACCTGTGCGCGCAATGCGGCGAGGGCTTGTTCCTTTTCCGATTGCGGCGTTGACAGGGTCGGGGCTGGTGCGGCGGACGCCGCGCGAGAGGGGCGCACGGCAGGGGCCATCAGCACCTTGTCCACCTCGGCAGAGCCGCAGACCGCGCAGGTGACATGACCTGCCCCGCGCAAGGTTTCATAGGCTTGCGCGGACTGGAACCAGCTTTCGAAATCATGCGCTTGCGCGCATCTGAGGCTGTAACGGATCATGGGCAAGCCGGAAAGAAGGACAGTTCATTTGCCACAGCTAACAACCGCGTGCGCGATTTCAAGTCGGGATCGTGTCGCCCGAAGCGCGGGTAAGGGTTTGGCCGGTCAGGCACAGTTCGGACAACAGGCTGCGCAGTTCGGGCTCGGCCACCTTGCGGGCGGCCTTGCGCGCGTCAAACCATTTGCGGCGGCGTTGTTTGCGCTCGGGAAACTTCTCCGCCAGCATCGCGACGCGCAAGGCAAACACGCTGACGCGGCAGGGGATTGCCTTTCGCGGCGTGCGGATCTTGTCATAGCCGTAAATGCCAAGCGGCTGATCGGCGTCCATCGCGCCGCGCACGCCCGCCTCTTCCCAGGCCTCGATCGCGGCGGTTTCGGCGCTGGTTTTGCCCGAGATGGGCCAGCCCTTGGGCACAATCCAGCGCCCCGTGTCGCGGCTGGTGATCAGCAGCACCTGCACATGGCCGCGATGCATCCGCCAACACAGTGCGGCACATTGCTCGGCGGGCTTTTTCTTGCGCGTGGCGAGGTCGAACTGATCGGGGGCCGAGGGTTTCATATCGTCTTTTTCTTTTTGTCTGCCCGCAGTCGGTGGTGTCGCAGGATCGCGCGGCGGGCGGCCGCTGCTTTCCTTTTGCCCTATATTGGCGTTCCGGCACCGTTTGTCACCCCTGCCGAGGCCGAGCGGGCCAGTCTTTGCCCGATTGTCCGGCATCTGGCCATTTCGGGTGTTACGGGCTTTGACCTTTTGACGGGCAAGACTAAATGGAGCGCAAGAGAGGCGGGAGGCTAGCACATGCAGCGGAGAGTGTTTTTGGCGGGCATCGGCAGTGCGCTCGTTTTGCTTGCGGCGCGCGCTCCGGCCTTTGCTTCGGCCCCCAGCTTTGCCTTTGACTCGATTGACGGCGGCCTCATTTCGCTCGATGACTGGCGGGGGCGGCCCGTTCTGGTGGTCAACACAGCCTCGCTCTGTGGATTTGCCGGGCAATTTGACGACCTTCAGGCGCTGCATGAGCGATACGGCCCGCGCGGGCTGCTGGTTCTGGCGGTGCCATCGGATGATTTCAACCAGGAACTGGCCGATGCGCAGGCGGTGAAGGAGTATTGCGCGCTGCGCTTTGACCTGACGCTTGCAATGACCGACATCACCCATGTGCGCGGCCCCGATGTGCACCCGTTCTACCGCTGGCTTGCGGCCGAGCAGGGGTTCACCCCCGGCTGGAACTTCAACAAGGTGCTGATCGGCCCCGCGGGTGAGGTGGTCGGCACCTGGGGGTCTGCGGTAAAGCCGACATCGGCCCAGATCACACGCCAGATCGAGACGCTGCTGCGGTGAGCGTTCCGCTCTTTATCGGGTCCGGCATCTATCGGGGCTCGTCCTATGGTCCGGCGCATCCGCTGCGGGTGCCGCGCGTGTCCACCGTGATCGACCTTGGCCGCGCTCTGGGCTGGCTGTCTGCCGCGCAATACCGCACCAGCCCGCGCGCCAAGCCTGCGGCGCTGACCCTGTGGCACACGCCCGCCTATGTCGCCGCCCTGCAGCGCGCCGAGGCAGAGGGCAGCGTGACCGACAGCGTGCGTGCGCTGCACCATCTGGGCACCTTGTCCAATCCTGTGTTTCCGCAGGTCTATTCGCGGCCTGCCACGGGGGCAGGGGGCGTCATGCTCGCGGCAGAACTGCTCGCCTCCGGCACGCCTGCGGTGCATGTGCCGGGCGGCGGCACGCATCATGGCCTGCCCGACCGCGCGAACGGGTTTTGCTATCTGAACGATCCGGTGCTGGCGATCCTTGCGCTGCGCCGCGCGGGACTGTCCCGTATCGTCTACATCGACATCGACGCCCATCACTGCGACGGGGTGCAGCACGGCTTTGCGGGCGATGCCGAAACCCTGCTGATCTCCACCCATGAAGAGGGGCGCTGGCCCTTCACCGGTGCTCTGGAGGATGACGGCGGCGGCAACTGTGTGAACCTGCCGCTGCCGCGCGGTTTGAACGACACCGAAATGCGCGCGGTGCTGCACGGGGTGATCCTGCCCCATGTGCAGGCGCATCGCCCTGACGTCATCATCCTTCAGGCCGGAGCGGATTCGCTGGACGAAGACCCGCTGTCGCGGCTGTCTCTGTCCAACCGTGCCTATGTCGAGGTGCTTTTGGCGCTTTTGCCACTTGCCCCGCGCTTTTTGCTGCTCGGCGGCGGCGGGTATAATCCGTGGAGCGTGGGGCGCTGCTGGACGGCCCTCTGGGCGGCGCTGGCCGGTTACGAGATCCCTGACCGGCTGCCCGAGGAGGCACAGGCGGTGCTCGGCGCACTGTCATGGGGCGGCGGCGGGCGGCCCCCGCCCGCGCCGCATCTGCTCACCACGCTGCTCGACCCGCCGCGTGAAGGCCCCCTGCGCGCCGAGTTGCGGCCAAGGATCGCCCATCTGGCGGGGCGCTTGCGGGCATAGGGCTTCCCTTGGGCGGGCGCGGGCGGTAGATCAGGGCAAACCCCTTGCAAGGACTGCGCCCATGAAAATCGGCTCCCGTGAGATTGGCCCCGACCACCCGCCGCTGGTGATCGCCGAAATCGGTATCAACCACGGCGGCGATCTCGGGGTAGCCAAAGAGATGGTGCGTCTTGCCGCAGGGGCAGGGTGCGAGATGATCAAGCATCAGACCCATATCCTCGAAGACGAGATGACCGACGAGGCGAAGTCGATCTTCCCGCCCAATGCCGACGTTTCCATCTGGCATGTGATGGAGCGCTGCGCGCTGAGTCTCGAGGAGGAGGCCGAACTCAAGCGCTACACCGAATCCCTCGGCCTGATCTGGATTTCGACACCCTTTTCGCGTGCGGCGGCGGATTATCTCGAAAGTCTCGACGTGCCCGCCTACAAGATCGGCAGCGGCGAGGCCGACAACCTGCCGCTGATCCGCCACATCGCGCGCAAGGGAAAGCCGGTGATTTTGTCGACCGGCATGCAGACGATCGAAACCCTGCGCGCCAGCGTCGCCATTCTGGACGCGGCGGGCGTGGAGTATGCGCTGCTCGAATGCACCAACCTTTACCCTTCGCCGCCCGAGATCGTCTCCTTGCGCGGGGTGACCGAACTGCGCAAGGCCTTTCCCAAGGCCGTCGTCGGCTTCTCCGACCATTCCATCGGGCCGGAGATGGCGCTGGCCAGCGTGGCACTGGGCGCCTGCATCCTCGAGCGGCATTACACCGACACCCGCTATCGCAAGGGACCCGACATCATCAACTCGATGGACCCGTCGGAACTGCGCCACCTGATCGACCGCTCGCGCGAAATCTGGATCGCGGCGAACAATCCCAAACAGCGCTCGGCGCCGGAAGAAGACGTCTACCGTTTCGCCCGCGCCTCTGTGGTGGCCGATGCCGACCTGCCCGAAGGCCATGTGATCCGCGAGCAAGACATCTGGGCCCGCCGCCCCGGTTCGGGCGAGATCGCGGGCTATGATTTCGACAAGGTCCTCGGCAAACGCCTCACCCGCGCGGTGACGCGCAACACGCAACTGAAATGGAGCGATCTGGCGTGATGTCGGGGCTGCATCGTCGCGCCTCACGGACGGCGCCATGATTGAAACCGGGGTCAGCGCCGTTTCCGGGCTGACGATCCCCGCAGCCCTCGGGCTGCGCCGGGAAGCGCCGCCGCGCGCCACGGTCCTGTCCGACGCGTTCTGGGAAAGATATGACTCCACCACGCTCTTCTACATCGCCCTCCATGACGCGGCGACGCGGCAGTTGCATGTCTTCGCCCCGCCCTTGCTCAACTTTGCCCCTCTCGTCCGGCGGGCGCAGTTCTCCATCGATGGCGCGCCTCTGTCCGCACCGCGCCTCAGCCATGCGGACAAGTTTGACCGGCTGGTCTTTGATCGTGTTCCGACCGGGGCCATGTTGACCATGACCGTCGATGGCACGCAGTCCGCGATGCCCGTCACCGCCTGCGACCCGGCGCGGTTTGCCGGGCGGCGCGTGATCTACACCATGTCGAAGAACAATGACCTGCCCTGGATCAGGGATTGGCTGCTTTGGTATCAGCGGCTTCACAAGGCAGATGCCGTCCTGTTCGTCGACAATGCGAGCACGGCCTATGACGCAGGCGCACTTGGCGCGACACTCGGCGCGGTTGCAGGTTATAAGGCCGCGCAGCTTGTGCAGGCGCCCTTCCGCTATGGGCCGGACATGGCGACCGCCACAAATTCCACCTATGGCGAATTCGTGCAGACCGCCTTCCTGAATGCGTTCTGGATGCAGTCCCTGCGCTATGCACGCGCCATGCTCAATGTCGACGTGGATGAACTCATCTTCTCGGCACGGGGAGATGCGATCTTTGACGCGGTCGAGACGGCGCCCTATGGCATCGTCATGGCCTCGGGGCAATGGCGCTATGCCCGGCCCGGCCCGACGGAGGTGCGCCACATCGACCATACGCTGGCCCTGCCGAACGATGCCTCCTGTCCGCCGAAATATTGCCTGCGGCCGGGCGGGCTGGCGGCGCGGCAGGGGCTCAAGGTGCATGGAGTCAGGAATTTCAAGCGGATGCCCTTCGTCAACCGCAGAGAATTTTTCTTCCTCCATTGCCGAAACATCTCGAATTCATGGAAGTATGAACGCATGCACAACGATTATGCCGCCATGATCGAAGATCCCGCCACGCAGGCCATGCTCATGCGCGGCTTGGCGGAATCGGTGCCGTCATGACCCCACCTGCCGCGCTCACCCGGGCCGATCTGGGCATCTGGCTCATCAACCTGCCGCGCTCTGCCGACCGCCGGGCGCGCATGGTCGCGCAGTTGCAGGCGCTCGGGCTGGACTACACCCTGTTTGACGCGGTGGACGGGCGGGCCGAGTGGGAGCGGCTAAAATCCAGTGTCGATCTGCCCGCCTTTCGCGCCAATGTCGGGCGCGAGGTGCTGCCGGGCGAAATCGGTTGCTACCATTCGCATCTGGGGGTCTGGCAGGCGCTGCTCGCCTCACCGCACAAAGCCGCGCTTGTGCTTGAGGATGATGTGGTGTTCCACGATGATTTCCTGCCCGCCCTCGATCTGGCGCTGGCCCATGCCGATCGTTGGGACATGCTGAAGCTGAACAAGATCCGCGCCAAGTTTCCGGTGGGGCAGGGCGCGCTGGGCGCTTACCGGCTGAACGCCTTCGTCGGCAGCTTCACCGGCATGGGGGCCTATCTCGTGACAAGGGCCTGCGCGCAAGACCTCCTGCCCGCCCTTCTGCCCATCCGCCGCCCCATCGATCACGCCCTCGACCGCATCGACCTGCGCCATTTCCGCCATTTCGCCTTGCAGCCCTTTCCCAGCCATGTCGATGATGGCAACCAGAGCACTATCACCGGCAGCGGCTTTGCAGAGGTGAAGAAGTTCCCCTGGTATCGCAGGCCACGGGTGTATCAGAACCGGCTTGGCGCCCTGATCGCGAAGGGAAGCCATCTGCTGCTAGGCCGCATCATAACTCCGCCGGCCCCCGGTTGCACCCGATCTGACAGGTAAACCACGTGTATTCTTCTGAAATCTTTAAGGGGGACGCATGATCCCCGCATGGAAAATCCGCCGTGAACTGGTGCGCGTCTACAGCCAGTTTCTGGGACTGCCGCATCACATCGCGTCATGGCCCGCCCGTCGCCGCGAACCCGCCCTGCGCGAGGCGCATGACCGTGACTTTGACCGGATCGTGAAAATCTTCACCGGCGCGATCCCGTTGGGAAAAAAGCCCGCGATCTTTCTGATCTATCAGCCGAACGGCATTGCGCCTTCTACCATCGTCACCCTCGACTGGCTGCACGCGCATGGATTTTCTCCCATCGTCGTCGCCAACAGCCCCATCGCCGATAGCGACCGCGCCCTGCTGCTGGATCATGCAGCAAGGGTCATGCAACGCCCCAATTTCGGCTATGATTTTGGCGGCTACAGAGACGCCTTGCGCCTTGTCGATCAGGCCGAAGTGGACCCGGAGCAGCTGATCATCCTCAATGACAGCGTCTGGGTGCCAATGGCTCCTGATGTGCTGACCCGCATGCAGGCGCGCGAAGATGCCGACCTCGTCGGCCTCTTGCAGGACGAAAAGGTGATCCACGATAACCGTGGCGGCACCCCGAGTGACCGGCTGCACGTCGAATCCTACTTCTACCTGTTCAACCGCACCGCCCTGCAGTCCGAGGCCTTCAAGACTTTCTGGCGCGACTACAAGATGACCGATTATAAGCCTCACACCATCAAGTTCGGTGAACTGGGCTTTTCCAGGACGATGGCTGCCGCTGGCCTGCGCATCGATGCGCTGAGCAAGCGGAGCATCTTCCTTGACCAAGTGGTGCAGCAAGACGACGACTTCATCGCGCTTACCTTGAAATACGCCGCCTATGGGGACAACGACCTGCGCCGTCAGGGGGACAAACTCCGCGCCTTGCCCCGCACCGCCCCCGGCTGGCGCGCCGAGGTTCTGGAACACATCCGGAAATGCGTCAATCGCAAGCGGTTCAATGCTTCATTCTGCTATGCCAATGACCGAATCTTCGGGACAATGTTCATGAAGAAAAGCAGCGAAGAGATCTTTTCCGAAATGCGCCTGCAATATCTCCGTGCAGTCCGTGACGGCCACCTGCCGCCGCCCCCCCCCGAGATCGGAGTCGAGATGGCCGCGCTGGTCCATCGTCAATTCCCGGGTTTCCGCAGCGAACAGCCGGCGAGCGGCAGCATATGACCCGCCACCTCCTCTTCCTCACCGGCACCCGCGCCGATTTCGGCAAGCTTGAACCTCTTGCCGCCGCCGCGCGGGATGCGGGGCATGCGGTGACCTTCTTCGTCACCGGCATGCACATGATGGACCGCTACGGCCTCACCAAGCTCGAGGTGCAGCGCATGCCGGGCGTGCGCGTGCATGAATTCCTCAACCAGCGCCCGGGCGACGGGCAGGATATCGTGCTGGCGAAAACCGTCGTCGGCTTTTCGGACTTCATCACCGAACACAAACCCGACCTGATCGTGCTGCACGGCGACAGGATCGAGGCGCTGGCGGGCGCCTTGGTGGCCGCGACCAATTACATCCCCTCCGCCCATATCGAGGGCGGCGAAGTCTCGGGCACCATCGACGAGGTGTTCCGCCACTGCAACACCAAGCTCGCCACCCACCACTTCGTCTCCTCCGAGGCGGCGGCCCGCCGCGTGATGACACTGGGCGAACCTGCCGAAACCATCCATGTCATCGGCTCGCCCGAGCTTGATTTCCATGCCGGCCCTTCGGGTGTCAGCCTTGCCGAAGTGCGGGCGCGCTATGACATTCCCTTTGCCGAGTATGGCATCGCGGTCTTTCATCCCGTCACCAGCGAACAGGCCAGCATGGGCGCGCAGGCGCAGGCCCTTTTTGGCGCCCTGGAAGCCTCGGGCCGCAATTTCGTGGTGATCGCGCCCAACAATGATCCGGGGTCGGACCAGATCTTCGCCGTGCTGAACGGGCTGCCCAAAGACCGCTTCCGCCTGATCCCGTCTATGCGTTTCGCGCATTTCTCGGAACTGATGAAACACGCCGCCTGCATGGTCGGCAACTCCAGCGCAGGCGTGCGCGAGGCGCCGTTTCTGGGCCTGCCCTCGCTCGATGTCGGCACAAGGCAAACGAATCGCGCCATGGCGGCCTCGGTCGCCTTTGCCGATGCGGGCGACGGTGCTGCGGTCGCCCGCTTTCTGACCGAACATTGGGGCAAGCGTCACCCCCGCGACAGCGGTTTTGGCGAGGGCAGGGCGGCCGACCGCTTTGCCCAGACGCTGGCCCGGCCGGAGTTCTGGGCGCAAGGGCTGCAAAAGGCCTTCCGCGATCAAGACAATGGCTGATGCCGCGCCCACGGGTCTTGCCTTGCGCGCCTATCTGGCCGCCAGTCCCCTGATTGCTCTGGCAGGCCCGGCGGTGCTGCGCCGCCGCCTCGCGCGCGGCAAGGAAGACCCAGGCCGCGTCGCGGAAAAGCGCGGCCATGCCACGGCCCCCCGGCCCGAAGGGCGGCTGGTCTGGCTCCATGCGGTGGGCTTGGGCGAGGTGCTGGCCCTGCGCGGGCTCATCCTCGCGATGGCCCGGCAAGATCCGGGGCTGAACTTCCTCATCACCTCCTCGGCCCGCTCCTCGGCGCAGGTCATCGCCGCGAACCTGCCGCCGCGCACGGTCCACCAGTTCCTGCCGCTGGATGCTCCGTCATACCTTGCGCGCTTTCTGGCCCATTGGCAGCCCGATCTGTCGGTCTGGGCCGAGCAGGAACTCTGGCCCGGCGCGGTGGTGGCCGCCCATGCGCGCAAGGTGCCGCTGGCGCTGGTCAACGCGCGTATGACCGATGCGGGCTTTGCCCGTCGGTCACGCGCGCGCGGGCTTTACGGCGACCTTCTGGCGCGGTTTTCCACGATCTGCGCGCAAGACCCGCGCAGCGCCGCGCACCTTCGCGCACTTGGTGCCAAGCGTGTCAGCGTGACCGGATCGCTGAAATCCGCCGCCCCGCCGCTCGGGGTCGACCCTGCCGCCCTCGCGCAGGCGACAGAGGCGCTGCAAACCCGCCGCGTCTGGGTCGCCGCCTCCACCCATCCGGGGGACGAGGCGCAGGTATTTGCCGCACAGGCCTCGCTCTGGCGCGCCGATCCGCGCTGGCTCCTCATCCTCGCCCCGCGCGATGCGGGACGGGCCGGCGCGGTCGCCTCCCGCCTGACCGAGGCCGGTTTGCCCTTTGCCCGCCGCAGTCTCGGGCGCGTGCCCGCCGCCAGCGATGCGGTCTGGCTGGCCGATACCTATGGCGAGCTTGGCCTCTGGTATCGGCTGGCCGAGGCCGCCCTGATCGGCGGCGGCTTCGACAGCATCGGCGGCCATAACCCGTGGGAGGCCGCGCATTTCGGCGCCGCCATCCTGCACGGCCCCGACACCTCCAATTTCAAGGCCGATTACGAAAGCCTGCATCAGGCCAGCGCCGCCCTGCTCGTCGCGCCCGGCGCGCTCGATGCGGCGCTGCAGCACCCCGATCTGCCGCAGATCGCCCTGCGCGCGCGCCAGATGGTGCAGCGCGCGGCCGATGGGCTGGACCCGCTCGCGCGGGATCTGCTCGCGCTGGTGCGACCATGATGCGCGCTTTCCTGCTGGCATGGTCGGCGCTCTGGACCTTCGGCCTGCCGCTGGTCCTTGCCTATCTGTGGAAGCGTGGCCGCAAGGACCCGGCCTATACCGCGCATCTGGCCGAGCGTTTTGGCCGCTACACCGTGCCGCCGGATTTTGGCAGAAAATCCATGCGCAATGGCCCTGTCTGGGTGCATGCCGTCTCCTTGGGCGAGTTGCGTTCGGCCGTCCCGCTCATCCGCGCTCTGCTCGACCGCGGCGAGCATGTCGTCACCACCCATTTCACCCCCGCAGGGCGGGCCGAGGCGCAGCGGGTCTTTGCCGCCGACATCGCGGCGGGCCGCCTCTGCGCGGTCTGGGTGCCGCTGGAGACCGGCTGGGCCTACCGCGGCTTCTTCCGCGCCTTCCGCCCCGCCTATGGTCTGGTGATGGAAATCGAGATCTGGCCGCGCATGGTTGCCGCCGCCCGTGCGCACAAGGTGCCGCTGTTCATGTGCAATGCGCAATATCCCAGCCGTGCCCTGGCGCGCGACAGCAAGGGTCTGCGCCTCCGGCAAAGGGTGATGCAGGGCTTTGCAGGGGCCCTGGTGAAATCCGATCTGCAAGCGCGCCGGTTTGCCGGTGTCGGCGTGCGCAACATAGCCGTCACCGGCGAATTGCGCTTCGATCAACCGGTGCCGCCCGCTTTGGTCGCAGCGGGGCAGGCGGCCCGCCACTGGCTCGGGGCTGCGCAGACCCGCGTCATCACCATCGCCAGCGCCATCGAGGGCGAGGATGCCACCTATCTTCACGCCGTCCACGCCCTGCGCGCCGATCACGCCGCGCGCGGCCTGCCCATGCCGCTCTTCGCCTATGTTCCGCGCCGCCCCGAGCGGTTTGACGAGGTCGCGCAAACCCTCTCTGCCGAAGGGCTTTCCCTGCTGCGCCGCTCCGGCCTTGCGCCCGCCTTCGATCCCGCCGCCTGGGGGCCAGCCCCGGCCACCACGCCCGACATCTTCTATGGCGACACCTTGGGCGAGATGTATGGATACCTCGCCATCGCCGATCAGGTCATCGTCGGGGGCGGCTTCAATCCCAAGGGCGCGCATAACATTTCCGAGGCTCTGGTGCTGGGCAAGCCGGTCATCACCGGCCCCCACACCCACACCATCGAATACCCCTTTGCCGAGGCCGAGGCGGCAGGCGTCGCGCGCTCGGTGCCGGATGCCGCCGCGCTGGCCGCAGCCCTCATCGCCGATGCCGCCACCGATCCCGCGCGCATCGCCGCCTTCACCGCCGCCCATTCCGACGCCACCGCCAAGACGCTGGCCGCGATCCCGCAGCTTCTGGCGGCTGTCAGGCCTTCGTGACGCCCGCCGCAAGCTGCTCGGTCAGCAGGAACTCGACCAGCCGGAAATCATAGGGCGTGTCGATGTCATGGCAGCGCTCTGACGGCAGCACGAAAGGCAGCACGCGCCCCTCATAGATGGTCTTGGCGCGGCGCAGATAGCTTGGGTCCACCACATAGACCACGCCCACATGTTCATAGACCACCGGCGCATCCTGCCGCGCCCAGACCCCGCCCGGCAGCGGCTTCGACACCTGCAACGCGCCCGTCGCATCAGGTTCCACAAGGTTGAAATAGGGGTTCTTGCGCGCCTCGCACACGCTCATCACCATATCGGGGCGGTCGGTCTCGAACAGGTCCAGCGCGCCTTCGATATCCTCGGGGATGCGCAGGGGCGAGGTGCAATCCAGATCGAGGAAGGCCGAAACCGGCCCGCAAAGCGGTTCCGACGCGGCCAGCGCATGTTGCCACACCCCCCATTTCGGCGCGGTGTCGGTGGCAAGCTCCGCCGGACGCAGGCCGATATCAAGGGCGCCCCGCGCTACCGCATGGGCGTAGATCGCCGGATCATCGGTCGACACCACCACCGCGCCCACGCGCGGATTGGCAAACAGCTGGTCCAGCGACCAATCGATCAGGGGCTTGCCGCACAGGGTGCGGAAGTTCTTTCCCGGCACGCCCTTCGACCCTTTGCGCGCACCGATATGACCTAGAATCACGCTGTTCCCCCGCTGTTTTCAAGTGCCCTGTAATGTTCGGTCAGCCGTGCCTTGACCGGCCCCAGCGCCGCCTCCGACCAGATCAGCCGCCGCCCCTTGCGGTCCACCACCTCGCCGCCCTCGGGCAGCGCCAGCAGCGCCTCGCCCTTGACCTCCGCCCCCGGCAGGGTCAGCGCGACCAGCCCCGCCCACCGCCTGCGCACCCACGGCATCCTCGCGCGCAGATGGATCAGCCAGCGCCAGGGCAGCATGAATTCGGTCGGCAGCTTCACCGCCAGATGGCGCGGGATCGCGCGCATATGCGGCTGGTGGGCCCAGCTGATGAACCGCTCATCCGCGATCATCGGGCGGATGCCGTTAAACCCGTGTTCCGCCACCAATGCGCGGTAACGCGCCGCGATATGGGCGGTTTCCGCAGGGTGGTAGACCACGATCGACGAATTGCCGCGCGCGTATTTGCGCCCCTTGGTCAGCCGGAACAGCGCCCGCGCCAGCGCCCCGAAGGGCAGCACCGCGCTTTGCAGGATCGCCACCGTCCGGCGGTCCCGTTGCAGCGCCAGCAGGCGGGTCAGATCGCCGAGCACCACCGTGTCGATGTCGATGAAAATGGCGGGCAAATCATCCGGCACCACCCCCGCCTCGAACATGCACAGCTTTGTCTGGCAGCCCGCGCCGCGCATCTCGGGTGCCATGAAGAAATCGGGGATCAGCCGCTGCACCACCCCCGCCGCCATACCCTCGCGCAGACGGTCGGTGATCAGCACCACGCGGGGCGGGCGGGCGGCATGGCGGCAGACGGTGGCAATCAGGTGATTGACCTCGGCCACCGGGTATTTGGTGCCCCAGAGCACCAGCACAAGCTGCCAGACAGGGCTGTCTGGCGCTTCTGTCACGTGCGCACCCCCGCAAAGCGCGCCTGCCATTCGGCGCGCTCCTCGTCGGTGATCTTGCGGAACAGGTTTTCCGGCACGCTGAAGGCCGCTCCCGGCTCCAGCGCCCGCATCGCAGCGGGCAGATCGTCGGGCCATGTCCAGTCATCCGAGCCCATCGCCGCCATCATCGCGGCGCTGGCATCGGGGATGAAGGGCTGCGACAGGATCGCGTAGACGCGGATCAGGTTCAGCGCGAGACGGATCATCGCCTGCGCCTGCTCGGGGTCGGTCTTCACCACCGTCCACGGTGCGGCCGCCTGCAGGTATTCGTTGCCGATCACCCAGATTGCCCGCAATTCGGCGGCGGCCTTGCGCACTTCCATCGCCTGCATCAGCGATTCATACTCGCGGATGCGCGCGCCCAGATCGGCGATCAGCGCGGTTTCCATCGCGCCGAACTGCCCCCCCGCCGGAACGGTCGCGCCGAATTTCGACGTGGCGAACTTGGTCACGCGCGACACCAGATTGCCCAGCACATCGGCCAGATCCTTGTTCACCGAGCTTTGGAAGTTCTCCCATGTGAATTCGGCATCCGAGGATTCCGGCGCATGGGACAGCAGCCACCAGCGCCAGTAATCGCTCGGCAGGATCGACAGCGCCTGATCCATGAACACCCCGCGCCCGCGGGAGGTGCTGAACTGGCCGCCATCATAATTGAGGTAGTTGAAGGACTTGAGGTAATCGACCAGCTTCCACGGCTCGCCCGAGCCAAGGATGGTGGCGGGGAACGAAAGGGTGTGGAACGGCACGTTGTCCTTGCCCATGAACTGGTAATAGGTGACGTCATCCGCCCCCTTGTCGGTGCGCCACCAGCGTTGCCATGCGGCATCGTCCAGCCCGTTGGCATCGGCCCATTCGGCGGTGGCGGCGATGTATTCGATGGGGGCATCGAACCAGACATAGAACACCTTGCCCTCCATCCCCGGCCAGGGCTGGTCGCCGCGCTTCACCGGAATGCCCCAGTGCAGATCGCGGGTGATGCCGCGATCCTGCAAGCCGTCGCCATCGTTGAGCCATTTCTTGGCAATCGAGGTGGTCAGCACAGGCCAGTCATGCTTGCTGTCGATCCACGCCTCCAGCTTGTCGCGCAGACTGCGCTGCATGAGATACAGGTGCTTTGTCTCGCGCAGTTCCAGATTGGTGGACCCCGAGATGGTCGAGCGCGGGTTGATCAGATCGGCGGGGTCCAGCTGCTTGGTGCAGTTGTCGCACTGATCGCCGCGCGCCGAATCGTAGCCGCAGTTGGGGCAGGTGCCCTCAACATAGCGGTCGGGCAGGAAACGCCCGTCATCGACGGAATAGATCATCTTTTCCGAAACTTCGCGGATCAGCCCGTTATCGGCCAGACGTCCGGCGAAATGCTGCGTCAGCGCATGGTTGCGCGGGCTGGACGAGCGCCCGAAATGGTCGAAGGACAGCCGGAAGCCGCGCGCGATCTCGGCCTGCACCTGATGCATCTCGGCGCAATATTCCGCGACCGGCTGGCCTGCCTTGGCGGCGGCCAGTTCGGCGGGCGTGCCGTGTTCGTCGGTGGCGCAGATGAACATGACCTCGTTTCCGCGGGCGCGCATGTAGCGGGCGAACAGGTCGGCGGGCAGCTGGCTGCCGACCAGATTGCCCAGATGCTTGATCCCGTTGATGTAGGGAATGGCCGAGGTGATGAGGATCCGTGCCATGATGCGCCTTTGTCTGATGGTTGCGCCCGTTTAACGCATGGCGCGCCCGCTTGCCAGAGGATGCGCCGGGGGCAGGCGGCGCATTTTGAGCATTTGGAAACGGCGCAGGCCATGCGGGTGTTGCGTCCCCGTCCTTGCGCGCCGCTCTCAGCGGTCGCGGCGGCTGCGCAACAGCTTGCCGATCAGGAAGGAGGTGCGCGGCTCATAGGTGTAGGGGGTGCGCGCATCGGGGGCAGGGCGGCTGCGCATGCGTGCAAAGCCGAACAGGATCAGCGCGATGTGGGACAGGGCAATCATCATGAACATCGCCGAGGGGCCGTAGCCATCAATCAGTAGGGCGGCGATCAGCGGGCTGGCGATGGCGCCGACGGCGTAAAGGAACATCAGCGCCGCCGAAAGCTCCACCCGCTCCATCTGGCTGGCATGATCATGGGCATGGGCGGTCGAGACGGAATAGACCGGCATGGTGAAAAAGCCGAACACCCCGGCGGCAAGGAACACCCCCAGCGTGCCGCTGCCCGCCGCAAGCACGGTGGTGCCGCAAGAGACAGCCCCGCCCACCGACAGCAGGATCAGCACCGTGCGGCGGTCATATCGGTCGGCCAGCCAGCCGACGGGATATTGCGCAAAGGCCCCGCCAAGGACGTAAGCCGCCAGAAACAGCGCGATCTGGTCGGCGCGCAACCCCACCTCGGTGCCGTAAAGCGGCCCCACCATGCGGAAGGCCGCCCCCGTGATGCCCGAGACGACGACCCCCGCCGAGGCCAGCGGCGACAGCCGCCACGCAAGGCCGGGGCGCAGGCGCGGGGCGTCGGGCATTTCGGGCGCTTCGGCACGGCTGAGCGTCAGCGGGAAGATCGCAAGGCAGCACAAAAGGGCCAGCGTGTTGTAGGAAAGGTAACTTGCCGGCTCCAGCACCCCGATGATGAGCTGCGCGCCGAGCGATCCCGCGATGTCGACCACGCGGTAAAGCCCCATCGCCCGCCCGCGCGTCTCGTTCGTGACCTTGGCCTGCAGCCATGCCTCGATGATGGTATAGCACCCCGCCACCGCCAGACCCGAGGTCAGTCGCATCACCGCCCAGGCATAGGGGTCGACCACCATCATATGCGCGAGGATGCCGACCGTGCCCGCGGCGGTAAAGGCGGCGAAGGCGCGCGAATGGCCCACGCTGCCCATCAGGCGCGGCGCCCACCAGCAGCCGATGAAGAAGCCGAAGAAATGCGCCGAGCCCAGAAAGCCGATCTGCCCCGTGGTGAACCCCAGCGCCACGCCCGATATGGCATCCAAGGGGGCCACCCCGCCCAAGCCCAGCTGCAACAGCACGACCGACAGGAACAGGGCGGCAAAGGAGATCATCAAACGCATGGGCCGAGAAAAGACCCTTTGCCGCGCCGAGTAAAGGGGGATTGTCCGCCATCCTTGTCGCCGGAAACGGCGCAGATTCGCGTCCCGTGGGCCGCTTGCCCTTGCCTTGGCCGAAGGCAGGGCTAGGGTGCGAGACCGGGACGATGGAAGGAAAAGGGCAACCGATGGAACGGGTTCAGCTTGGCAAAAGCGGGATAGAGGTGTCGAAACTCTGTCTGGGCAGCATGACATGGGGCAGCCAGAACAGCGAGAGCGAGGCCCATGCGCAGGCCGATCTGGCGCGCGATCACGGTGTCACCTTCTGGGACACCGCCGAGATGTATCCGACCAATCCGGTGCGGGCCGAAACGGTGGGCGAGACAGAGGCGATCATCGGGCGCTGGCTGGCCGCGCGGGGCGGGCGCTCGCGTTTGCAGATCGCGACCAAGATCACCGGCGCGGGCCAAAAGGCGGTGCGCGACGGCGCGCCGATCACGGGGGCCTCGTTTCGCGCGGCGGTGGAAGGCTCCTTGCGGCGCCTGCAGACCGATTACATAGACCTTTACCAGCTGCACTGGCCAAACCGGGGCAGCTACCATTTCCGGCAGGCATGGCGCTATGCCCCGCGTGCCATCGACCGCGCCGAGGTCGAGGGGCATATGCTCGATGTGCTGCGCACCGCCGCCGATCTGATGGCCGAGGGCAAGATCCGCGCCATCGGCCTGTCAAATGAAAGCACATGGGGCACGGCGCTGTGGCTGCATCTGGCAAAGGTGCACGATCTGCCGCGCATGATGTCCGTGCAGAACGAATACTCGCTCTTGTGCCGCCAGTTCGACACCGACTGGTGCGAGTTGAGCATGGCCGAGGATATGCCGCTTCTGGCCTTCTCGCCGCTGGCGGCGGGATTGCTCAGCGGCAAATATGCGGGCGATGTGGTGCCAGAGGGGACAAGGCGCAGCTTTACCCCCGACCTCGGCGGGCGCATCACGCCGCAGGTGTTTCCCGCCGTGGCCGCCTATCTGGGCATTGCCGCCACGCATGGGCTGGACCCGTGCCAGATGGCGATTGCCTTCTGCCTCACGCGGCCCTTCCCCTGCATCCCGATCGTGGGGGCCACCTCGGTAGAGCAGTTGCGCGTCAATCTTGGCGCGGCTGATCTGCGCCTGTCCGTGGATGTGCTGGCCGATATTGCGGTGGCCCATCGCCTGCACCCGATGCCCTATTGACCGGACGCGCCCTTGCGCTTGGCGCGCCGATGGGGCCTTCTGCGGGAACCGTGTCCTTGCCCCAAACCCGTTGCCCCGGTGTGTGCCCATGCGTCTGCGACTGATCCTGCCCCTGTTGTTGCTTCCGGTCCTTGCCGGATGTCAGGCCTTGTCCGGCGCGGGGCAGGGGGCAGAGAGCGCTCCGGCCAATGCCTTCACCGGCGGCGATATCTCTGTCACCTCGCTTGACGCGCCGTCACCGCCCGCTGGCGCAGCGCCCGCCGCCGCCCAAGCTTCTGCCCAAGCCGCGCCTGCCACACCAGCCCCCGCCGCACCCCCTGCCGCCGCTGCCGCCGCACCGGCGCAAAGCACCGCCGAGGCCGCGCCCGAAGCGGCAGAGCCGGTGGCCCCGCCCGTCGTGAAAACGGCGGCGCATCTGGCCTGCGAGCGGCGCGGCGGACGCTGGAGCGTCGCGGGCGGCGGCAAGGCGGCCTTTTGCCAGACGCCCACGAAGGACGCCGGAAAATCCTGCCGCGCCTCGACCGACTGCACCGGCTATTGCCTCGTGAAATCCGGCACTTGCGCGCCGGTGACCCCGATGCTTGGCTGTCATGACATCCTGAACGAACAAGGAAGGATGCTGACCCAATGCATCAACTGACCCGACGGCTCTGCGGTCTTGCCTTGCTGGCCTTGGCAGCCTGCGCCGCGCCGCAAGCCCCGCCCGTAACGGCACCGTTCCGCCCCGCCAGCGCGCCGATCTGGTCCAATGCCCAGCTCGATCTGGCCCGTCTCGTCGGGCGCTGGCAGCAAAGCGCGAGCTTCGCCCCCGCAGGCAGCCGCTGCACCCCCGGCGGGGCCGAGATCGGCGGGCGTCCGGGCGCACTGACCATCGCCGCGCGGCTCTGCCTTGCGGGGCGGCAGGTGCAGATCTCGGGTCCGATGCCCGCGACGGGGCCGGGGCGCTTCATGGTGGACGGGCAGGCGTGGTGGGTCATCTGGGCGGACACTGATTACCGCACCCTTGCCATCGCCACCCCCTCGGGCGCCTTCGGCTTCATCCTCAGCCGGGGCGGGGCACTGTCGGCAGACCGTCTGGCCGCCGCGCGCGAGATTTTCGATTTCAACGGCTATGACACCCGCCTGTTGCAGGTCTACTGACCCACTCCGGCCCGCAGCGCGCGCAGATGCGCAGGCAGGTCGCGGGCCGAAACCTCGGCCTCGCGCACCAGCCAGTCGAAATGCCGCGTAAAACTCTCCACCCGCGCGGTATCGCGGAAGGCCAGATAGTGCCGCCCCAGATAGAGCACCGCCAGCAGCGGGCCGAACACCGTGATCGGCGCGGAAAAAACCCGCCGTGCGTCAAACAGATAGACCCGCAGCGCCGGATACAGCGCCTCGGTCAACTCGATCATACGGTCGATCTGCTCCAGCCGCAGCGCGACGGACAGGCCCGCGTAATAGCCGCTTCCCTGCGCAAAGGCCAAAAGCTCATGCCGGGGCAGGGCGATTTCGTAATCCGACCGCGCGCCGCGCATCCAGGCCAGCCGGTCCTCGAAGGCGCCGATCGCCTGCGCGGCAGACCGCCCCAGTTGCGGCGCATACTCCCAGTCGACCACCCCGCGCGTCTTGAGCATGTCGGGCAGCGTGGCGGGCACATGGCGGATCTTGTAACCCGCCGCCTCCTGATGCCAGCCAAAGATCGCCTCGTCGATCAGCGCGCGCGGGGCCTGCGTTTCGGTCAACTGCATCGCCAGCAGGTCCGCCACCGGCTCGGGCCGCCCCGATAGGCCCAGAAGCCAATCGGCCGACACCCCCAGCGCCTGCGCGCAATCGGCGGCCAGTTGCGCATTGGGCAGGCGCTTTTCCGACACCAGAAGCTGGCTGATGGTCGATCTGTCCACCCCGCAGGCCCGTGCCAGTGCCGCCTGCGAGGTGCCGCGCTCGGCCATCGCCTCGGCCAAACGGGTGCGAAACAGCGCGGCGCGCAAACGCTTGTCCATCATTTCCCGCCTATGGTGATTAAATGAAACATCGGTGACACTTTGGTGCGCATCCTTGGCGTTCCGCGCCGATCTGGCAAGTGATATTCACAAGCCAGTTATCACGATGGACCCGAAAATTGGCGCCCCCCACCCAGACCCGCCCCGCTGTCGAATGGCCCACTCTTGCGCTTCTGGCCGCCACTTACCTGCTCTGGGCGCTTGGCACGACGGTTCTTTATGACGCGTCGGCCGTCCTCGGGGTGATCGTGACCGCGCTCGCCATCACCCAGTATTGCTCGCTCCAGCACGAGGCGTTGCACGGCCACCCTTTCCGCAATGCCGCCCTGAATGAGGCGCTGGTGTTTCCCGCCCTGTTTCCCACCGTGCCCTATGGCCGCTTTCGCGCCACCCACCTCGCGCATCACCATGACCCGAGCCTGACCGACCCCTATGATGACCCTGAATCGAATTATCTCGATCCTCAGGTCTGGGCGCGGCTGCCGCGTTGGGCGCAGGGGCTGCTGATGGCCAACAACACCCTGCTCGGCCGCATCGTGCTCGGTCCGGTGATCGGCAACCTGCTCTGGCTGCGCGGCGAGGCGCAGCTCCTTCGCCACGATGCCGGCGTCCGGCGCGACTGGGCGCTGCACTTGGGCGGGCTGGTGCTGCTGGCGCTGTGGCTGGTCCCCGCGCCGATGGGCTGGGCGGGCTATCTGGCCGCCTTCTACATCGCGGCGGGGCTGCTGAAGATCCGCACCTTTCTGGAACACCGCGCGCATGAGGCCGCCCGCGCCCGCACCGTCATTGTGGAAGATCGCGGCCCGCTGGCGCTCTTGTTCCTGAACAACAACCTGCATGTCGTGCATCACATGCACCCGCAGGTGCCGTGGTATGATCTGCCCGCGCTCTATGCCGCCAACCGCGCCCATTACCTGCGCCGCAACGAAGGCTATGCCTACCGCTCTTACGCGCAGATCTTCGCCCGCCACTTCCTGCGCGCCAAAGATCCGGTGCCGCATCCTCTCATGCCCGGCGCCGATGGCATGGCCGAACCCTATGGAATGCGGCGGAACACCGGGCTCATGCCCGAATTGTCGAAGAACGGCACCCCCTGATCGGGCGCGCCGCGCAATGCGGCGCTGACCTCGGCCAGCACCACCTCGGTGATGAAGGGCAGGTCCAGCGCCCGTGCCGCGTCCAGACCGATCCAGTGCAGATGCGAAAGCTCATCCTCGGCGGCACTGAAATCATCGGCGTCATTGGCCAGATGGCGGGCATCCACCAGAAAGAACCGCGCATCAAAGCGCCGTGTCCGCCCCGGCGGGGTAATCGCGCGAAACACGAAGCGCAAGGCAGGTTCGGCCGCAGGCGCAAGCCGCAGCCCCGTTTCCTCGCGCAATTCGCGCAAGGCCGCCCCCGCAAGCGCGGCGGGCGAGGGGGCGTCCGGCCCGCAATGCGCGCGCAGACGGGCGTCGCAGCGCAAGCCCAGCGGCACGGCGTCCAGACCGTCGCCCGCATCCACGGCACCGCCCGGAAAAACATACTTCGATGGCATGAAGGCCGCCGTCGCCCCGCGCATCCCCATCAGCACACGCGCGCCCTGCGGATCGGCGCGCCACAGGATCACCGTCGCGGCGGAACGGATGGGCGGGTTATCTGGGCTGTCCGTCGTCATCGCTGTTTCCGCCAAAGCCATGCATGCGCCGCGACCATTGTCGCGCCACCATCATGCCTTTCCAGCGGGGCAGCAGAAAGAGCGAAAGCGCCGCCGTGCCTGCGCAAAACACCATCGCCAGCAGGAAGGCATCGGGCCGGGGCGACAGAAAGCCATAAAGAAAGAGCGGGGCCATCAGATGCCCGATCATCAGAATGGTCACAAGGGCCGGGCCCTCATCGTCACGGTGGTGGTAAAAGGCCTCGTGGCACAAGGGGCAGGCCGCGCGCACTTTCAGAAAGCCTTCCATCATCCGGCCCGTGCCGCAATTGGGGCAACGCAAGCGCCAGCCGCGCAAAAGGGCGGCGCGCAAGGGGCGGTCATCTTCACTCAGACGGACCAGACAGGGATCAACAGGGTCAAGATCGAAATAATTCGTTTTGTCTAACATGGTCACGCACAGCAAGAGAATCACACCCGATGACGTGGGTCCGCAGGACGCACTACCGTAAAGCCTGTTTTCTTGGATAGACGTCCCTCAATAGTTGTAAAATATCTGTCGCAACCATGCAACGGTTGTTCCATGCCAGCTTTCGTCATCGCCTCGCGACGGAACCGGCGATGCGCTTCGTTTCACACCCACAAGGCCCGGCACATGCCCGCAAGCCAGTGAAAAAAGGAACCAAGCGATGATCGACAAGAACAAACTCGTTGGCACTTCCCTGGTGGCGCTTGCCATCGCGCTGACCGCAAGCGCGGCGCTTGCCGACAGGGCAGACCGCATGGGCGGCATGATGGGGCCCGCCCTCGACTTCGCCGCGATTGACGCCGATCAGGACGGCAAGATCACGCAGGCCGAAGTCACCGCTTGGCGGGCCGCGCAATCTGCCGCGCTCGATGCCGACGGTGACGGGCTGATCTCGGCCGAGGAAATCGCCGCCATGCACATCCGCACGGCCACCGAACGCGCCGCGACCCACGCCGACCGGATGATCGCCGAACTCGACACCGATGGCGATGGCAAGCTCTCTGCCGCCGAACTCGCCGCCAGCCCGATGGGCCTGCGCCCGATGACAGCGGGTCTCTCGACGCGCATGTTCGAACGGCTCGACACCGACAAGGACGGCGCCATTTCCGAAGCCGAACTCGCCGCCGCCAAGGACCGCATGACCGAACGTCGCGGCGCGCGCGGCGAAGGGCGGGGCGGCATGCACCGCGGCGATCATGGCCCGCGCGGCAACAACTGATCCCGCAACCGTCCGGGGGGCCGCAGGCAGAGGCGGCCCTTCCGGCGGCGGGCGAAAGCCGATAAGCCAGCAACAGGATGGACATGCCACGCGACACGCTTGCCCCGCTCTCGGACGAGGCGCTGCTGGGTCTTTACGCGACCGGCGACCGCGAGGCTGCGCGCCTGCTGACCGGGCGACTGGCCCCGCGCGCCTTTGCCCACGCCTTGCGCATGCTGGGCGACCGGGCCGAGGCCGAGGATGTGGCGCAGGAAGCGCTGCTGCGGCTCTGGCGCATGGCGCCCGACTGGCGCCCGGGCGAGGCGCAGGTCTCCACCTGGGTCTACCGCGTGGTGGGCAATCTGGCGACCGACCGGCTGCGCCAGCGCATCCGCCGCCGTGCCGATGCGCTCGAGGATGCAGCGGAACCGGCCAGCGACCAACCCGCCGTGGTGCAGACCATGATAGAGGCCGACCGCATGGCCGCCTTGCAAGCGGCGCTGAACCAATTGCCCGACCGCCAGCGTCAGGCGGTGGTGCTGCGCCATATCGAGGGTCTTGCGAACCCTCAGATTGCCGCGATCATGGACATCGGGGTCGAGGCGGTGGAAAGCCTGACCGCACGGGGCAAACGGGCCTTGGCCGCCCTTCTGGCCGGACGCCGAGAGGAACTGGGATATGAAGATGCACAACAGTGACACCCCCCGCAGCGATGGCCTTTCGAAGGATGCGTCCTCCGATCCGGCACTGGACGATCTGTTTGCACTGGCCCGCAGCCAGCCACCGCAGCCCGATGGCGATTTCATGGCGCGGATGCTGGCCGATGCCTATGCCTGCCAACCCGCTGCCCCCGCACGTCTCGCGCCCGCGCCGTCGCGCGCTGTCTCGCGGCCCGGTGTCTGGGCGCGCCTTGCCGCTGCCTTGGGCGGGGCGCTGGCGGTGGCAGGCATCGGTTCGGCGGCGATGGCCGGACTGGTGATCGGCTATGTCCAGCCCGAATCGGTGGTGAGCTTTGCCGGCACCATCGGCTTCGGGCTGGGCGAAAGCCTTGACCTGCTGTCCGGCTTTGACGGTCTTTTGTCCGAGGAACTGGCCCCATGACCAACCTGCCGCCCGCCAACCCGCCCGCCAACCCGCCAGCGCGCCCGATGGGCCGCGGGCTCAAGATTCTGCTGGCGGTTTCGCTTGCCATCAACCTTGCGGTTGCGGGAACGGTGGCGGGGGTCATGCTGCGCTTTCACGATGGCGCGCGGCCCGGTCCGGCTTCGGTGCGCGAGCTGAACTTCGGCCCCTTCACCGAGGCGCTCACCCGCGATCAGCGCCGCGCCCTGTTGCGCGGCTTTGCCGAGCGCGGGCCGGGCCTGCGCGAGATGCGCGCCCAGATGCGCGGCGATTTCGATGCGGTTCTGGCCGCCCTGCGCGCCACCCCCTTCGACCCCGCCGCATTCCGCAGCGCGGTCGAAGGGCAAAGCAACCGCATCGCCGCCCGTGCCGAGGCAGGGCGCGATTCGCTCGTCTCGCTGGTGCTGCAAATGTCGGATGCCGAGCGTGCCGCCTTCGTCGCGCGGCTGGAAACCACGCTGGCCCGTCAGGGCGACAAGGACGGCCGCCGCCGCTCCGGCGACGACCCGGGCCAGTAAACCCGCCGCAGCGAAAGCGCTAGGCGGCGCTGCGGGCCGCGAGTGTCACCTGATTGCGTCCGGCGCGCTTGGACGCCAGCAGCGCCTGATCGGCCAGCCCGATCAGCCGCTCCACCAGCGCAGGCTCCCACCCGCGCGTCCCTGCCTCGGCCAGCGCCAGCCCGATGGAAACGGTGATTTGCAACGCCTCACCGTCCGCCAGCACGACGGGGCGCTGCTCCACCTGCCGGCACAGACGCCGCGCCACCGCCTGCGCCTCCTCCAGCGTGGTCAGCGGCAGGGCGATCAGAAACTCCTCTCCGCCGATCCGCGCCAAAAGGTCTTGCTCGCGCAGGTTGCTGCCCAGCCGCTGCCCGATTTCCACCAGCACATCATCGCCCGCCGAATGGCCAAAGCGGTCATTCACCGATTTGAACCGGTCGATATCGGCGACCATCACCGCCAGCGTGCGCCCGTTCTGCCCCGCGCTCTGCGCCATCTCGGCCAGCCGTGCGTTCGCATAGCGGCGGTTGAACAGCCCCGTCAGCGGGTCGATCATCGCCAGCCGCAACCCGTCCTGCACCTGCCCGCGCCGCTGGTCGGCCTGCCGCTTGGCCCGCAGCACCGCCCGCAGGCGCATCACGATTTCGGCCACCGGCATATCGGTGGTCAGCATCGCATTGGCCCCCAGATCATAGCCCATCTTGACCTCGGACTGCGGGGCGGGGCCGGTCAGCAGGCAGATGCCGGCATGGCGCGTGGCGCTGCGGCTGCGCAGGTCCGACAACAGCCGCAAGGCGCGATCGGTGGCTGCGGCAGGCTGGCCCGCCGTTTCGGCATCGATCACATAGATATCCGGCCCGCCGCCAGCGGGGTCGGAATCGGCCAGCGCATTGCTGTGACCCAGCACCGAAATGGTGTCGCGCATCAGCGGGGCCAGATCGCGGCGCAGCTTCAGTGCCATGTCGGGCCGGTCCGTCACCAGCGCCAGATGCCCCGGCCCGCGATAGGCCGCCGCGGGTTCGGCCATGCCCAGCATCGCCGCCTCATGCCCCTCTGTCAGATCGGTCAGCGCCTGACGGCAGCGCAACAGGTTGCGCAGCCGCGCCATCAGCAGGTCATCGTCATAGGGTTTGACAAAGACATCATCCGCCCCCGCCTCCAGCGCCAGCAGCCGGTCTTCCAACGCGGTCGAGCCAGAGACCACGATCACCGGAATATCCCGCGTGACAGGATCATCCCGCAGGCTGCGCAGCACATCGATGCCGCCCAGATCGGGCAACATCAGGTCAAGCAGGATCAGGTCGGGCCGTTCCGTCCGCGCCATGCGCAGACCTTCCATCCCGCTGGCAGCCATCAACGGATGGTAGCGCGCCGCCCCAAGTTTGACCTTGAACACGATCCGGTTGGTCGCAACGTCATCGACAATGAGGATTCTGCCGTCCATGCCAACCCTGATCCGAAGGAAGTTTGCCCTACCCTTGATCCTACCATTTGGTTAAGGAATCCTTGCTGAAGCAATAAGCGTTTTCGGCCCATTCGAGACAAATTGTCTGGAAAGGGCCAAACGGGGTGGGAGAACGGCATGTCTAGGCAAGATTCAGCCGAAACGCTCGCTTTGCAGGCACTGTCTTGGCTTGCGGCCAATGATGATCTCCTGCCGGTGTTCATGGGCTCGACCGGTGTGTCGGCCGAGGAACTGGCCGCCCGCGCCGCCGAGCCGGAGTTTCTGGGCTCGGTGCTCGATTTCCTTCTGATGGATGACGCGTGGATCATGGCCTTTTGCGATGCCGCGGGCCTGCGCTATGACGCGCCGATGCTGGCCCGCGCTGCCCTTCCGGGCGGCGAGGCGCAGCACTGGACCTGACAACACGGCCCGAAGCGATTTTGCCAAAGGGGTTTGAATGCCAAAAGGGGTATTGAATGCCAAAAGGGGTATTGAATGATTGACGGCGTGATCTTCGACAAAGATGGCACCCTGTTCGACTTCCGCCGCAGCTGGGGCGGCTGGGCGCAGACCCTGCTGCGCCGCATGGGGCGCGACGCAGACCACGCCGCCACGATGGCCCGTGCCATCGGATTCGATCTGGAAACCGGCGTCTTTTCTCCCGACAGCCCCGTGATCGCCGCCACCGCGCAAGACATCGCCGCGGCGCTGGCCGTGCATCTTCCGGGGCAAAGCGTGGCCGAGGTCGCGCGCCAGATCAACGAGGCGGCGGCAGAGGCCGAGATGGTGCCTGCCGTGCCGCTGCGCCCCTTGCTCGAAGCCCTGCGCGCGCGGGGCCTGCGCATCGGCCTTGCCACCAATGACACCGAAACCCCCGCCCGCGCCCATCTGGCCGCGCATGGGCTGACCGACCTGTTCGACTTCATCGCCGGCTACGATTCCGGCCACGGTGCCAAACCCGGCCCCGGCATGTGCCTTGCCTTCGCGCGCGCGACCGGCCTCGATCCCGCCCGCGTGGCGATGGTGGGCGACAGCCTGCACGACCTGCACGCAGGCCATGCGGCGGGCATGCTGCGCATCGCCGTGCTCACAGGCATCGCCACAGAGGCCGATCTGGAACCCCATGCCGATGTGGTCTTGCCCGATATCGGCGCGCTTCCGGGCTGGCTTGCCGATCGCGCAGCCTGAAAACGACGCTTTCACGTCGCCGGTGAAGCGCGCACCCGCCGCGCCTTTCGTCCATCTTGTGCCCAATGGGCCAGTTCGGCCAAACGGAGGGCAGGCAGATGGTGGATGTGCAGGATCGCAAGCGGCGCGCAGGGGGGCGGGCGGGCAACAAGGCACGCGCAGGCTCTGCCGTGATCGACCAGATGCCATGGCGCATTCCGGTCAACCCCGACCGCCCGACCGAACCGCTCGACGCCGAGGCGGTGCAGCGCATCCACTGCGCCACCATGACCATCCTGTCCGACATCGGCATCGAATTCCTGAACCCCGAAGCGGCGGGCATCCTGCGCAGCGCGGGCTGCATCGTGAACGGCACCAATGTCCGCATGGACGAAGCCTTCGTGATGGAAATGCTTTCCCACGCGCCCGAAACCTTCACGCTCACCCCGCGCAATCCGGCGCGGCAGGTGGTGATGGGCGGCGCGCATATGCTGTTCGGCAATGTCAGCTCCCCCCCCAACGCATGGGACATGGAGCGCGGCAAACGGTCCGGTGATCTGGAGACCTTCCGCGAGTTCACCAAGCTGACGCAGTATTTCAACTGCATCCATTTCAACGGCGGCTATCCGGTGGAACCCATCGATGTGCATGCCTCGGTCCGCCATCTTGACTGCCTCTTCGAACAGCTCACCCTCACCGACAAGGTGGTGCATGCCTATTCGCTGGGGGCCGAACGGGTGGAGGATGTGATGGAGATGGTCCGCATTGCGGGCGGCCTCTCCCCGTCCGAGTTTGACGCCAGCCCGCGCATGTTCACCAACATCAACTCCGTCTCGCCGCTGAAACACGATTTTCCGATGCTCGACGGTGCCATGCGCCTCGCGCGGCGCGGCCAGCCCGTGGTGGTCACCCCCTTCACGCTGGCGGGGGCGATGGCCCCGGTCACGATGGCGGGCGCGGTGGCGCTGTCACTGGCCGAGGCGCTGGCCGCCATCGCCCTGCTGCAATACATCAACCCCGGCTGCCCCGTCGCCATCGGCACCTTCACCTCCAACGTCGACATGAAATCCGGCGCGCCCGCCTTCGGCACCCCCGAATACATGCGCGCCACGCAAATGACCGGCCAACTGGTGCGCCATTACAAACTGCCGCTGCGCTCTTCGGGCGTCTGCGCTGCCAACATCCCCGACGGTCAGGCGATGTGGGAAACCTCGAACAGCCTCTGGGCCGCCGTGCAATCGCGCACCAACCTCGTCTATCACGCCGCTGGCTGGCTCGAAGGCGGGCTGATCGCCAGCCCTGAAAAGTTCGTGATGGATTGCGAAGTGCTGCAGATGATCCAGCGCTACTTCGAACAGGCCACCTTCGCCACCAGCGCCGAAGACCTCGCGCTCGATGCCATCCGCGAAGTGGGGGCAGGGGGGCATTACTTCGGCTGCAAACACACGCAGGACCGTTACCAGACCGCCTTCTACGCCCCCTTCGCCAGCGATTGGCGCAATTACGAGGCGTGGCAGGCCGATGGCGCGGTCGCAACGCCCGAACGCGCCCACCGCATCTACAAGCAGATCCTCGCCGAATTCGAGCCGCCCGCAATGGACGACACCGCACGCGAAGACCTCGCCCGCTTTGTCGCCCGCCGCAAGCAAGAGGGCGGCGCGCCCACCGATTTCTGATCTGCCGCGGGCGCAATACGCGGTTGAATCGCGCGCCCCGATCGCAGATCAAGGCAGCGGAGCAAATCCCGCCCGCCCGGCCCGCGTCCGGGCCAGATCAGAGGTTGCCGCATGGACCCGCAAACCCCATCCGCCGCCCCGGCCGAGGCCGTCACGCGCCTTCTCGATTTCGTCAGCATGGGCGGCGCGGCGATGTGGGCCATCGCGGCACTCTCGGTGCTGACGGTCGCGCTGATCCTGTGGAAGCTGATGCGGCTCCTGTCCTTCGGCGCTTGGTCGGGGGGGCGTCACACCGCCCGCGCGCTCGACCTCTGGGCCGCAGGGCAGACGCAACAGGCCACCGCAGCCCTTGCGGGTCGGCAATCCCTGCGCGCCCGTCTTGCGCTTGCCGCCATGCAGGCCGCGCTGAACCCCGCGCTTGACCAGACCGCGGCCGAGGCGGAAACCGCCCGCGTCGCGCGTGGCCTGCTCGCCCGCGCCCGTGCGGGCCTGCGCGGCCTTGAGCTTGCCGCCACCATCGGCCCGCTGCTGGGCCTTCTTGGCACCGTGACGGGCATGATCGCCGCCTTTCAGGCCCTGCAAGAGGCCGGATCACGCGCCGACCCCGCCGCACTCGCGGGTGGCATATGGGAGGCACTTCTGACCACCGCCGCAGGCATGGCCGTCGCGATCCCCGCCTCCATCGCGCTGACATGGTTCGAAAGCGTGGTCGATGGCCTGCGCCACGATATGGAAGACTCCGCCACCCGCATCCTGCACGGCGCGCGCCCCGCCGTCAGGACCGCGCTCGAAAAGGCCGCCGAATGATCCGCTTTGGCGAAGATCGCCCGCGCAGGCGGCCCAATCTGACGCCGATGATCGACGTGGTCTTCCTGCTCTTGGTGTTCTTCATGCTGGTGTCGCGCTTCGGCACCGATCTGGCGCTGCCGCTCTCGGTCGCGGGCAACGGCGGCAGCTATTCCGGCCCGCCCCGCCTTGTCGACCTTGCGGCCGATGGCCTGCGCCTCAACGGCAGCCCCGTTGCGCCCGAAGACCTCGCCCGCGCGCTGCAACCGCTGACCCAAGGCCCCGATGATGCCATCATCCTGCGCGCGGGCGAGGGGGCCGACCTGCAAGCCCTCGTCGCGCTGATGGAAAGGCTCACCGCCGCAGGCTTCACCCGTCTGGTGCTGGTGGAGTAGCGCGATGGATTTCTCGCCGCCGCCCCGCCGCCGCCCGCAGGAAAACCTGCTGCCGATGATCAACGTGGTGTTTCTGCTGCTGATCTTCTTCCTGATCTCGGCCCGCATGACGCCGCCCGAACCTTTCGACGTCACCCCGCCGCAAGCGCAGGTCGAGGCCGAGGCGCAGGGTGAGTTCACCCTCCACCTCTCTGCCGACGGTCAGATCGGTTACCGTGACGCGCTGGGCGATGCCGCCCTTGCCGCCCTCGCCACCGCCCGCGCCGACCACTGCGCGCGCGCCGATTGCGCCGCCACCCCGCCGCGCCTCACCCTGCGCGCCGATGCCAGCCTGCCCGCCGCGCGTCTGGCACAGGTGCTGCCCACGCTTGCCCCCCTCGGCTTCACGCAGATGGATCTCCTCGCGCAACGCGGGGCCGCGCCATGAGCGCGCGTCTGCAGGCTGCCGTTGCCCTCGCGCTGGCCTTGGGCCTGCACGTCGGGGCCTTTGCCTTGCAGCCTGATCCCGCGGGGGCGGTCGCCGCCGGGGCAGGGGGCGGTGATCTGGTGTCCCTCGACGCCGCCGATGACAGCCTTGCAAACCTGATCGCCGAATGGGACCGCCCGCCGCAGCCCGATCTGGCCCCGCCCCCCGATCTGGCCCCGCCCTCTGATCTGGCCCCGCCGACCGCGCCTGACACGGCCCCGACGTTCGCCGCTGAGGCGCCGCCCCCGCCGCTCGCGCCGCACCCGCTTGCCCTGCCTGCCGGCACCGATGCCGCGCCGCAGGCCGACACCACCCTGCCACCGCCGCCCCCGCCAGAGCCCCCGCCGGAACCCGAGCCAGAGCCGGAGCCAGAGCCGGACCCCCGACCTGAGCCGCCGAAACTCCGCCCCGAGCGCAGACCTGCCGATCTGGCCAAGCCCAAACCTGCCCCCGCCGCCAAACCCGCGCCGCAGCGCAGCACCTCCGCCGCCCAACCCGCGCAGCGCGCGGCAGGCGCGGGCAACGGCGCGCAGGCGGGCGATGCAGGCACCGCGCGCGCCGCCACCCTGTCACAGGCGCAGGCCAATGATCTCAAGGCCAGTTGGGGCGCCTCCATCCGCAGCCGGGTGGAGCGGCGCAAATCCTACCCCGCCACCGCAGGCCGCGCCTCGGGCACCGTCACCGTGCGCCTCACCGTCACCCGCGCGGGCGCGCTCGCAGGCGTCAGCGTCGCCCGATCCTCGGGCCACCCCGCGCTCGATCAGGCCGCCCTGCGCGCCGTGCAATCGGCGGGCAGCTTCCCCGCCGCCCCCTCGGGCCTTACAGACGCCAGCTACAGCTTTACCCTGCCCATCGCCTTCGCCCGCTAACCCGCGCTTGCCACACCGCGCGCCGCCGCTATCTGGTCGGGCAGGAGGAACCCCATGTCCGTCAACACACTGCCCGTCACCACGGGCGAGGCGCTTGCTGTCCTGTGGCAGGGCTGGCAGGCGCAGGCCACCGGCGGGCTCACCGCAAGCTGGATGCTCCACGGCCGCCCCGGCATCGGCAAGACCGAGATCGTGCAGACCCTCGCCACCCGCGCGGGGGCCATGCTGTTCGATCTGCGCCTCACCACCATCGAGCCGCAGGACCTGCGCGGTCTGCCCTATTACGACCACGCGACGCAGCGCACCATCTGGTATCGCCCCGAGGACCTGCCCGATGATCCGGCGCAGCCTGCCGTGCTGTTCCTCGATGAACTCACCGCAGCGCCGCCCAGCCTGCAACCCACCGTCTACGGCCTCTTGCAGGAACGCCGCATCGGGCGGCACCGTCTGCCCGACACCTGCTTCGTGGTCGCCGCAGGCAACGGCCCCGAGGATGGCGCCATCGCCTATGACATGGGCACCGCCCTGTCAGACCGGCTGATCCACCTGTCCTTGCGCGCCACCGCGCAGGACTGGGTGGAGAACTACGCGCTGCCCCATAACCTGCATCCCGCCATCCCCGCCTTCCTGCGCAGCCGCCCCGACCTGCTGGAAACCACCGCCGAGACGCTGCAACGCGGGCAGACCATCGCCTGCACCCCGCGCTCATGGGCGCGGGTCAGCGCCATCCTGCACGCCGTGCCGGACCGCCGCCTGCGCGATGTGATGATCGCCGGAACCGTGGGCGAGGCCCCCGCCGCCGAATTCGCGCTGGTGCTGGCCGACATCACCGCCAGCCTGCGGGTGGAAGAGATGATCGCCGCCCGCCCCGCTGAGGCCTGGGCGCTTTACCCCACATCGCTGCACGGGCTGACCGCGCTCACCTACGCGCTGATCGGCGCGGCAGAAGAGGGCACCATCGCGCGCATCATCGCGCTGATGGCAGGCATCGGGCAGCTTCACCGCCACCGAGACGACCCCGCCTTGCGCGCGCTGCCCTTGGCCGAACTCTGCACCCACGGCTTCGAGCTTTTGCTGCAAAAGGCGTTGGCACGGGGCTGGCAGGCGCAATTTGCCGCCTCGCCCGACTGGGCCGCCTATGCCAAGTCGCGGGCCGAGGCTGGCCTGTGACCGCCCCCGGCATCCATTCCGACCGCGCGCGCCCCGCGCTCACCCGCCTTGCCTCCGATGACCCGGCGCTGGGCGCGCTCGCCCTGTGGTGCGCGCACCGCGACGCCGCCGAAGGTCCGCCCGCCCGCACCGACGGCACCACCATCCATTACGGCCCCGGCTTTGCCCTGCTTGCCCCGCATGAACAGGTGGGCCTTGCCGCGCACCACATCCTGCATGTCGCCCTGCGCCACGGCCCGCGCATGGGGGCGATGGCCCAAAGGCTGGGGCAGGGATTCGATGCCGCGCTTTACGGCATCGCCGCCGATGCGCTCATCAACGAAACACTGCTCGCCGCGCAGTATGCCCTGCCGCGCCCCGCGCTGACCCTGCAAGACCTGCTGCAACAGGCGCTCGGCCTGCCCGCAGGCCCCGGGGCGCTGTCCGAATGGGATGTCGACCGGCTCTATCTGCAACTCGCCGCCCCTGCGACGGGCAAGCGCAAGGGCAAAGGCCGCAAAGGGCAGGGCGGCGACAGCCCCACTCCGGCGCAAGCCGCGCATGACGTGGCCGCGCGCGCGGGCTTTGCCCCCGACCTCTCCCCCGCCACCCCCGATGCCGACAGCCCCGAGGGCGCCGATCAGGCCGCCCAATGGCGCCAGCACGTGACCCGCGCGATGGAGGCAGGCCGCCTTGCGGGGCGCGGGCTGGGCCTCATCGGCCACCGCCTTGCCGACCTCGCCCCGCCGCGCACCCCTTGGGAACATGTGCTGCGCCGCCTGCTGGCCCGTGCCCTTCTGCCGGGGCGGACACAGACCCACCGCCGCCCCGCGCGTGACTGGATCGCGTCCGAGGCGCTGGCCCGCAGCACCCTCGCCCCCACCCCCGGCTTTCGCCCCGGCACCCGCCGGGCCGTGGATGCGCCGCGCATCGCCCTTGCCATCGACGCCTCCGGCTCGGTCAACGCGCCGCTCCTCCACCGCTTCCTCTCCGAGACATCCGGCATCGCCCGCCGCGTCATGGCAGAAATCCACCTGATCGCCTTCGATGACGGGGTGCGCTGGCAGCAGCGGCTTGACCCCGCCCGCTGGCAGTCACAACTCGCGGGCCTCGACTGGCCGCGCGGCGGCGGCACCGATTTTGCGCCGCCCCTTGCCGCCGCGCAGGCGCTCCATGCCTCTGTGGCCGTGGTGCTGACCGATCTCGAAGGCCCCTTCGGCCCCGCCCCGCGCGGGCTTCCGGTGATCTGGGGGCTGACAGCAGCCGCGCCGCCGCCGCCCTTCGGCCACTGCTTGCAGCTTGCCGATTAACCCGTCCGCGTCAGCGCCATCATCCGCGCATGGGCCGAAATCGCCCGCATCTCGAGGCTGATGACACTCACCGTCATGTTGCGCGCCAGCGTCAGCCGGTGCATCGCGTCTTCGGTCAGGGGCGCGGC
This sequence comes from Pseudotabrizicola algicola, assembly GCF_010915705.1. Lineage (GTDB taxonomy): Bacteria > Pseudomonadota > Alphaproteobacteria > Rhodobacterales > Rhodobacteraceae > Pseudotabrizicola > Pseudotabrizicola algicola. The sequence goes on along the minus strand of NZ_JAAIKE010000001.1, from coordinate 1,239,856 downwards.
AAACAGCCGCTCGTGGATCAGCGCCCGTTCCTTGGCGGTCAGGTCAAGCACCGATGGCCCGTCCTCGCTCTGCACCGTGACAAAGGTCAGGGGGGCCACCCGCGCCAGATCCGACTGCTCGACCACCAGATGCAGCGCGCCCTGCATCAGCCCGCGCTCTGCCCCGATCCGCGCCAGAATCTCGCGCCCGCGCGCTGCCAGCAGATCGGCCAGACGATCGCGCTCGGCAGGGTCCAGCAAGGCCGCGCGCGCGGCGGGCCTCAGCCGCAGGAACCGCATCTCGACCCCGTAGATCACCAGCACCATCAGCGCCGGAGCCTGCGCGATGGCAAGGGCCGACTCGCGCCACAGCAGCGCCAACGCCGCAAAAGGGGCCAGCGCCACCAGATAGCGCAAAAGCTCCACCTCGAAGATCACCCGCGCCTTGAGCCGCCAGCCACCGCCGCGCGGCCAGACAAAGCTGCGCCCGATGAACCGGCGCGGAATCTGGCGAAACTCCATCGCGGCCTTGCTGGAAACGGTGCGGGGGGTGATGATGAACATCCCGCGCAGATAGCACGCCGCCGCCCGCCTTCTAGCCCCCGCTGCGGGCGCTCAGCCGGATCACCTCGGCCATCTGCTGCAACTGGCTCGCCAAGGGGTTCGTCCTGCGCCAGACAAGCCCGATGCTGCGGCTGGGGCGGGGCGCGGGCAGGCGGGCCACCGACACCTCGGCCGAGCGTGTCTCGATCCCCACCGCCATCTGCGGGATCAGCGTCACCCCGATGCCCGCCCCCACCATCTGCACCAATGTGGTCAGCGAACTGCCCTCCATCAGGTCACGCGGCAGTGCCGACCCCAGCTTGCAGAAGGAAATCGCCTGATCGCGAAAGCAATGCCCTTCCTCCAGCAGCAACAGCCGCATCTCGCGCAGGGTCTCGGGGTTCGGCACCGGCTTGTCCGCGTCCTTCTTCGGACGCACCAGAATGAACTCCTCGTCAAACAGCGGGTATTCCGTCAGCCCCGCCTCCGACACCGGCAGTGCCACCACCGCCGCATCCAGCCGCCCCTCGGTCAGATCCTCGACCAGCCGCTGCGTGATCGCCTCGCGCGGGCGCAGGTCCAGATCGGGAAAGCGCAGCGTCAGGTCCTGCATGATGCGCGGCAGCAGATAGGGCGCCACCGTCGGGATCACCCCCAGCCTCAGCCGCCCAGCCAGCGGCCCGAAGGAGGCGCGCACCAGATCGCCAAGCTCATCCACCCCCTGCAAGATCGCCCGCACCCGCAGCGCAAAGGCCACGCCCAGCGGGGTCAGGCTGATCTGCCGCGCCCCCCGCTCGATCAGCGGCGCGCCCAGAATATCCTCCAGCTCCTTCATCTGGATCGACAGCGCAGGCTGCGAGATCGCGCAAACCTCGGCCGCCCGCCCGAAATGCCCGTGCTGCGACAGGGCCTCAAAATAGCGCAGGTGTTTCATCGACAATGCTTTCATAAGAAAAACATATCGTCATCATTAGGAAATGCAAATTCTATTATGGAACAAATCTGTTAGAACGATTCCAAGCAGCGAGGGTTCTGCGGTGCCGCGATTCGTGCGCGCCGATCCGGTGAACCGGCTGCACCTGAAAACAGACACAAAAGCGGAGAAGCGACATGGATGGAAATGACATCAAATCCGGCGGCAAATGCCCCGTCATGCACGGGTCTCTGACCACCACGGCCGCCACGGTCATGGATTGGTGGCCCAAGTCGCTCAACCTCGACATCCTGCACCAGCACGACACCAAGTATAACCCGCTCAAGGGCTTCAACTACCGCGAAGAGGTCAAGAAACTCGACGTGCCGGCGCTCAAGGCCGATCTGGTCGCGCTGATGACGGATTCGCAGGACTGGTGGCCGGCAGACTGGGGCCATTACGGCGGCCTGATGATCCGTCTCGCATGGCATTCCGCCGGCACCTACCGCCTTGCCGACGGGCGCGGCGGGGCAGGGACCGGCACCATCCGTTTCGCCCCCCTGAACTCCTGGCCCGACAACGCCAACCTCGACAAGGCCCGCCGCCTCCTGTGGCCGATCAAGAAGAAATACGGCAACCGCATCTCCTGGGCCGATCTCATCATCCTCGCGGGCAACGTCGCCTATGAATCGATGGGCCTCAAGACCTACGGCTTCAGCTTCGGCCGCGAAGACGTCTGGCACCCCGAGAAAGACATCTACTGGGGGTCCGAGCGGGAATGGCTGGCCCCGTCCGACACCCGCTATGACGATGTAAAGAACCCCGCCACGATGGAAAACCCGCTTGCCGCCGTGCAGATGGGCCTGATCTACGTGAACCCCGAAGGCGTCAACGGCCAGCCCGACCCCGCGCTGACCGCGCTCCATGTGCGCGAAACCTTCGCCCGCATGGCGATGGATGACGAAGAAACCGCGGCCCTCACCGCAGGCGGCCACACCGTCGGCAAGACCCACGGCAACGGCGACGCAGGCGCGCTGCAAGCCGCCCCCGAAGGCGCCGACATCGTCGAGGGCGGCCTCGGCTGGATGAACAACACCAGCCGCGGCGTCGGGCGCAACACCGTCACCTCCGGCATCGAGGGCGCATGGACGACCCATCCCACCAAATGGGACAACGGCTATTTCGACCTGCTGTTCGGCTATGAGTGGGAACTGAAGAAATCCCCCGCCGGTGCGAACCAGTGGATGCCGATCAACATCCGCGAAGAAGACATGCCGGTCGATGTCGAGGACCCGACCATCCGCACCATGCCGATCATGACCGATGCCGACATGGCCATGAAGGTGGACCCGATCTACCGCGCGATCTGCGAACGCTTCGCCGCCGATCACGCCTATTTCTCCGAAACCTTCGCCCGTGCGTGGTTCAAGCTGACCCACCGCGATCTGGGGCCGCGCAGCCGCTACATCGGCCCCGAGGCGCCGCAGGAAGACCTGATCTGGCAAGATCCGGTCCCCGCAGGCAACACCGGCTATGATGTGGACGCGGTCAAATCCGCCATCGCCGCCTCGGGCCTGTCGATCTCCGACATGGTCACCACCGCATGGGACAGCGCCCGCACCTATCGCGGCTCGGACCTGCGCGGCGGCGCGAACGGTGCGCGCATCCGCCTCGCCCCGCAGAAGGACTGGGAAGGCAACGAACCCGCCCGCCTTGCCCGCGTGCTCTCGGTGCTCGAACCCATCGCCGCCAGCCACGGCGCCAGCCTTGCCGATGTGATCGTGCTGGCCGGCTCCTACGGGGTGGAACAGGCCGCAAAGGCCGCCGGCTTTGATGTGGCCGTCCCCTTCACCCCCGGGCGCGGCGACGCCACCGCCGAACAGACCGATGCCGCCGCCTTCGCCGTGCTGGAACCCGTCGCCGACGGCTTCCGCAACTGGCAGAAGAAAGACTACATCGTCAGCCCGGAAGAGCTGCTGCTCGACCGCGCCCAGCTCCTAGGCCTGACCGCCTCGGAAATGACCTGCCTTCTGGGCGGTATGCGGGTGATCGGCACCAACCACGGCGGCACCGCGCATGGCGTCTTCACCGACCGTGTCGGCGCGCTGACCAATGATTTCTTCGTCCACCTGACCGACATGGCGTGGAAGTGGAAACCGGCGGGCAACAACCTCTATCACATCACCGATCGCAAGACCGGCGAGGTGAAGTTCACCGCCACCCGCGTCGATCTGGTGTTCGGCTCGAACTCCATGCTGCGCGCCTATGCCGAGGTCTATGCGCAGGACGACAACGCCGAGAAGTTCGTGCGCGATTTCATCGCCGCCTGGGTCAAGGTGATGAACGCCGACCGCTTCGATCTGGCCTGATCCGACCCTTCCCCACCCGCGGGCTCTGTCCTGCGGGTGGGGGAAACCGCTTGCCGCAGGGCGCAGGGGATGGCACCCAAGAGGGGGCTCCCACCGGCAAGGAAAGCGCATGCGTCTGGTCAACCGAACCTATGAAGACCTGCAACCCGGCGACAGCGCGGAACTCAAGCGCCTGATCACGCCGGACGATCTTTACGTCTTTGCCGCCTCCTCGGGCAATCACAACCCGATGAACCTGCCCAACGGCGATCTCGACGGCGACGGCAAACCCGAACAGGTGGCGGCGGGCATGTTCATCGCCTCGCTGGTGTCTGCCGTGCTCGGCACCCATCTTCCCGGCCCCGGAACACTCCTGCGCCAGCAAAGCCTGCGCTTTCACGCCACCGCCCATGCGGGCGACGAACTGCTCTGCCGCGTCACCGTGCTGGACAAGCTGCCACAGGGCGAGGTGCGCCTGCAAACCGATGTGACACGCCCCGAGGATGCCGCCCTGATCCTGACGGGCGAAGCCATCGTGCAGGCCCCCCGCATCAGGTTCGACCGCGACAACCTGCACATTCCTGGCCTCATCGTGCAGCGCCACCGCCATTTCGAGGCGCTGCTCGACCGCGCGCGGCCCTTGCCCGCGCTGCCCACGGCGGTGGTCTGCCCCGATGATGCCAATTCCCTCGGCGGCGCGCTGCTGGCCGCGGCGCAAAGCATCATCACCCCCATCCTCGTCGGCCATGCCGCGGCCATCCACGCCGCCGCCGCCGAACTTGGCGCAGACCTCTCCGGCCTCGAGATCATCGACACCCCCGCCGATGACGTCGCCGCCGCCGCTATGGCCTGCCATCTTGTGCATGAGGGCAGGGCGCTCGCGGTGATGAAGGGCCATCTGCACACCGATGATCTCCTCCGCCCGATGGTCGACCGCGACCGGGGCCTGCGGGTGGGGCGCAAGTTCACCCATGTGTTCCTGATGGATGTGCCGGGCCTGCCCGAACCCGTGATGGTCACCGACGCCGCCATCAACATCGCGCCCGACCTGATGACCAAGCGCGACATCATCCAGAACGCCATCGACCTCGCGCTGTCCCTCGGGATCGACCCGCGCGTGGGCGTGCTCTCGGCGGTCGAAACGGTGAACCCCGCGATCCAGTCCTCCATCGACGCGGCGCTCCTGTCCAAGATGGCCGAGCGCGGCCAGATCCGCGGCGGTCAGGTCGAAGGCCCGCTCGCGATGGACAATGCGGTGGATATGGCCGCCGCCCGCACCAAGGGCCTCACCGGCGGCGTGGCGGGCCGTGCAAATATCCTCGTCGTGCCTGGGATAGACGCGGGCAACATGCTGGCCAAGCAATTGGCCTATATCAGCCATGCCGAAGGCGCGGGTCTGGTTCTGGGGGCAAAGGTGCCCGTCATCCTCAACTCCCGCGCCGACAGCCCGGTGGCCCGCCTCGCCTCCTGCGCTGTCGCCGCCCTCCACTATTTCGCCGCCAGGGCCTAGCCCGCAAGCCTGCCCCGGTTCCCCGGCCCCGCCCCATTTTCTGCCCCCAAATATCCCACGGGGGTCCGGGGGTGTGAAACCCCCGGTCCTGCCGGCCGCCCGGGCCGCGCCCGTCAGCCGGTCTGCGCTTCCGGCGCGGGCGTGAAGTCAAAGGCCATCAGGTGCCGGTACTTCTGCCCCGGCTCCAGCCGCGCAGAGGGGAACTGCGGCTGGTTCGGGCTGTCGGGAAAGCGCTGCGTCTCCAGCGTGAAGCCGGTAAACGCCTCGATCGGCGCGCCATCCTTGCCGGGCAATCCGCCCGCCAGATGCGCCCCGGTATAGAACTGCACCCCCGGCTCGCTGGTCCAGACCTCCATCCGCCGCCCCGAGGCCGGATCGACCGCCTCGGCGCAGAACCGCAATGCCTCGCCCCATTTCGGCTCCAGCGGGCCGGTCAGGCACAGGTTGTGGTCAAACCCCCCGTCGTCCGGCAGCGCCGCCCCGATCGCGCGCATCTGCATGAAATCGAAGGCCCCGCCCGCCACCGCCAGAACCTCGCCCGTCGGGATCAGGGCCGCATCCACCGGCGTGTAATGGCTGGCCCCCAGCCGCAGCCGCTGCCCCATCACCGCGCCATGCCCCGCCATGTTGAAATAGCTGTGGTTGACCATGTTCACCACCGTCGGCGCCTCGGTCTCGGCCGTCATCTCGATCCACAACCGGTCGGCCGCATCCAGCGCATAGCGCACCTGCATCTCCAGCCGCCCCGGATAGCCCATGTCGCCATCCTCCGACACTGCGGCCAAGGTCACCGCGCGCGGGCTTGCCTCCACGATCTGCCAGATCTTGCGGTCAAATCCCGCCCGCCCGCCGTGCAGCGAGGTTTCGCCCTCGTTTCGGTCCACCTGAACCTCGCGGCCATCCAGCCAGAACCGCCCCCCCGCGATCCGGTTGGAAAAGCGCCCGCAGGTCGCGCCCAGAAAGGCCTTGCCCGCCACATAGCCCGCCAGATCGGCATGGCCCAGCACGATGTCGGCCTGCCGACCCGCACGGTCCGCCACCCACAGCTCGGTCAGCCGCGCGCCATAGGTGATCACCCGCGCCCTCGGTCCCGACGCGTCGCCCAGCACCACCGCCCGCACCGCCTCGCCATCGATCTGGCCGATCTCTTGCACCGTCATCGCATCCCCTCCGCCTGCCGCCGCACCATGCGGCGCAGGCGGCAAAAGCGCAAGGCTCCCGCCTCAGCCCTCTGGCAGATCCGCCATCAGCCGCGACAGGTGATGTGCCAGCACCGTCACATTGGGCGGCTGCAGGATCGACAAATGATCCCCCGGCACATCGATCACCTCGAACCCCGAGGCCGCCACCGGCGCCCAGCCCAGCCCGTTCTGCGCGCTCTGCGGGCTGTCAAAGATGTTTTCCTCGGCGCGGAAGATCGACAAGGGCCGGTGGATCGGGCGCACCTCATAGGCTTGCACCGCCAACTCTGCCGCCACCATGAAACTGTCCACCGTCATCGCCGCCGCCTCGCCGCGCCGCTTTTGCAGCCGCAGCCGCAACTTCTTGACGCGGTAAAGCACATCCGCCCAGCGGTTCGCCACGATCCCCGCCAGATGCGACGGCCCGCGCCGGTACAGCTGGCGCAGATGCACCCCCACCCGCGCCCGCCCCGACAGGCGCGAGCGCCCGCCCGGGCCCGCGCTGTCGAACATCGCGATCACCCGCACCTCGCGCCCCGCGCGGATCAGTTGCTGCGCCAGTTCATAGGCCACATAGCTGGCCAGTGAAACCGCGCCCAGACTGACCGGCCCCTGCGGGAAATAGCGCTGGATCTCATCGGCATAGGCGCGCGCGGTTTCCTGCACGCCAATCGGCGTGTCCTGCGCCAGCAAGCCCACCGTCAGGCCGAACACCGGCTGGTCCGGCCCCAGGGCCTCGGCCAGCGGGCGGAAATGCTCCTCGTTGCGGCCCAGCACATGCACCCCGAACAGGGGCGGGCGGCTGCCACCCGGCTGGATCGGGATGATGTAACGCGGCCCCGCCTGCGCGGCTGTCAGCGCCCGCGCCAGCCCCCGCGGCGTCGGGCGGCGGTGCAGGTCGGCCACCCCCAGCCGATGCCCGAGCTCGGCCTCGATCCGCCCGATCAGCTGCACCGCCAGCAGCGAATGGCCACCAAGATCGTGGAAATCGTCCTCCGGCCCCACCTGTTCCAGCCCCAGCGTCACGGCCATCAGCGCCGCAATCTTCTGCGTCACCGGATCATCGCTGGCCGAAGCTCCGGCCATCGCCGCAGGTTCGGGGGCGGGCAGGGCGGCCACATCGATCTTGCCCCCCGGCGTGCGCGGAAAGCGCGCCACCGGCAGGATCGCAGGCACCATATGCGGTGGCAGATGCTCGGCCACCGCCGCACGCAGCGCGCCCGCATCGGGCAGCGGCTGGCCATCGGCCCCCGCCACCCAAGCCACCAGCCGCGCCGCAGGGCTGCCCGCGTTCAAGACCTGCGCCAGGGCGCGGCCCACGCTGTCCTCGCGCTCCAGCACCCGCTCCACATGGCGCAAGTCGATGCGGAAGCCGCGCAGCTTCACCTGCCGGTCGCGGCGGCCCAGAAAGGCCAGCACCCCGTCAGGCCGCCAGCGCACCATATCGCCGGTGCGATACATCATGCCCTCGCCGTGGAAACGGTCGGGCAGGAAGGCCTCGGCCATTTGCGCGGAATGGCCGATATAGCCCTCGCTCACCGCCTCGCCGCCGATCCACAGTTCTCCCACCGCCCCCGTCGGGGCCAGCGATCCGTCGGGCGCCAGCACATAGGCCCGCGCATGGGCCGTCGGGCGGCCGATCGGAATATCCTCGCCGCCCCCCTCTTGCGCCATCTCGGCGCGCTTTGGCTCATGCAGCGTGCATGTGATCGTCGTCTCGGTCGGCCCATAGCCGTTCAGCCAGCGCGGGCGCGGCGCGATCCGCGCCCAGGTTGCCAGTGCGCGCGGGCTGATCTGCTCGCCGCCCACCACCACCAGCCGCACGGCGGGCGGCAGCACCAGCGAATCGCGCGCCATCTCGTCGACCAGCACATGCCAGAACGCCGTCGGCAGGTTCAGAACCGTGATGCCCTGCCGCGCCACCTCCTCCAGAAACAGGCCGACGGATGCCGCCATGCCGTCGTCGCGCAAGATCACCGTCGCGCCCGCCAGCAGGGTCGGGATGATTTCCTCTATCGAGACATCGAACGACAGGCTGGCAAATTGCAGCACCCTGTCGGTCGGGACCAGACCAAAGCCCGCAATGATGGCGCTGGCATGGGCCGACAGGGCGCGCATCGGCACCCGCACCCCCTTGGGCACGCCGGTCGAGCCCGAGGTATAGATCACATAGGCCAGACGGTCCGGATCGGGCGGCAAAAGGTCGGGATGTGGCAACTGGCCCGAACCCGGCTCGGGGTCGGGCGTCACCCGCCGCACCCCAGCCGGGGCGTCATGACCGGCGGGCGCCAGCAAAAGCCCGCAGCCGCTGTCGCTCAGCATATGGTGGCGCAGCGCCTCGGGGTAACTCGGGTCCAGCGGCAGAAAGGCCGCGCCAACCCGCAGGATCGCCAGCATCGCCACGATGAACTGCGGCCCGCGCGGCAGGCAGATCGCGACGATCTGGCCGGGGGCGGCCCCCGCCGCCACCAGACGCGCCGCCAGCGCGCCCACCCGCGCATCGAGGATCGCGTAATTGATCGCCTCGGGGTTGCCCACCATCTTGAGCGCGGTCAACTCGGGCTGCTCGCACACCCGGTCGGCAAAGCGCAGGCTCACGCAGGGGTCCACGCGGGGCAGGCGCTGGTCGGGCCGCCCCAAGGCCAGCACCGCCGCCTCCTCCGGGCGCGGCAGCATCGTCAGATCGGTCAGTGCCGTCCTGCTGCGCGCCTTGGCCAGCGAGGCCAGCACCTCGGCCAGATGGCCCAGCATCGCCCCCGCCTTGGCATCGTTCACCGCCTCGGGGTCATGCTCCAGCGACAGCAGCAGTTCCGCATCGCCATAGGCCGCCAGCGTCAGCGGCAGCGCGCCTTCCTCCAGCAACTCCACCCGCCGCTTGGCCCATTGCGGCCCGAGGCCCCGCAGCGTCTCGTTCAGCGAGGCCCGCTCGAACATCACCATCGAATCGAACAGCGACACCGTGCCGGGCAGCCCGCACCAGTGCTTGATATCGGTCAGCGCCGCATGCTCGTGCGCGCGCAGCGCCAGGGCATCCTCGCGCAGGCCCTGCAGGAAGGTATCGGTCGTGCGGGGCGGCGAGATCTGCACCTTCATCGGCAGCGTGTTGATCAGGCACCCCACCGTGCGCTGGCTGCCCGGCACGATATAGCGTCCGGCGCGGGTGGACCCGAAAACCGCCGTGGCCCGCCCTGTCCAGCGCGCCACCACCATGCCCCACGCCGCCTGCACCACGGTGCCGAGCGTGACCCCCGCCGCTTCGGCACGCTCGCCCAGGGCTTCGGTCAGCGCGGCGTCCAGTCGCCGCTGGATATGGCGCCGGCGCGTCATCGCCGCGCCGGTTTCGGCATCGGTCAAGGGGTTGGGCTGGTCGAACCCTTCCAGATAGGCGCCGAAAAACGCCTTGGCCGCGGCGGTGTCGCGGCTGGCCACCGCCTGCACATAGTCCAGAAACCCGACCGCGGGGGCAGGGGGCAGGGCGCGCCCCTGCAAGGCGGCAAACACCTCTTCCAGCACGATCACCATGCTGCGGCCATCGACCAGCGCGTGATGCACCGTCCAGACCATCACCGACTGGCGCGGCCCCAGATGCGCCAGCAGCACCCGCCACGCGGGCGCGCCTTCCAGATCGACACCCTGCTCGCGGTCCGCCGCCAGATAGCCCGCCAGCATCCCCTCGCGCCGCCGCGCCGGAATCGCCGACCAGTCCTCGACCGTCAGCGCCACCTCGATCTGGCCGCGCAGGACCTGCACCGGAGTCACGCGCTTGCGCCACAGGATCGACAGGCGCAGCGCCTCGTGCCGCGCGGCGACCTCTGCCCAGGCCTCGCGCAGCGCCTCCGGCTCGATCACCTCGTCGTCCAGATGCACCACGACCTGCTCGAGGTTGACCCAAGGCCGCCCCGCCAGCGCGCTTTCATAGACCATGCCAAGCTGCAACGGCGTCAGCGCATATTCCCGCGGCCCCGCTGCCGCAGAGGCGTCCCCGCCCGCCGTCTCCGCTCCGGCGCGCCCCGTCGCCTGCCGTCCCGTAAGGCGCAGATCCAGCGTCATGGCTGCCCCCCGAAAGTTGCGTCCAGCGCCATGATCGCGCTGCTGTCCAGCGCGATCGCCACCACCGCCAGCGCCAGCCCCAGAACCGCGAAACACGCGTCATGCAGCGGGTCCCACGCCTTGTGTCGCCGCGCCAGCCAGATCAGCACCGGATAAACCGCAATCGCCGCCAGAGCCTGCCCCGCCAGCGCCCCCACCAGACCGCGGCTTTCCGCCCCGAGGATCAGACCCGTCACCAGAAAAACCGCCCGCACCGCCGTCAGGATGAAATACCGGCGGCTGTCCCCCGCCGCCAGCGCCGACTGGTCATAGGTCATCCCGATCACCGTCGGGATCTGCACCACCGCCGTCACCACCAGAATGGCTCCGGCCATCGAATAGCGCTCGTCATAGAGCAGATCGACAAGCCACTCGCCGCCGAGCGCCATCACCGACAGCAGCGCAAAGATCGCCCCGCTCATCGCGAACCGCATCTGCCGCAGCTTGGCGAAATTCTCGGCCGATGCGCCCGGCGGGCGCTCCCGATACAGCGGAATCAAGATCCGCCCGCCAATGGTCTGGCCCAGAAGCACCGGAAAACTGGCCAGAAAAAACCCGATGTTATACAGGCCAAGCTGCTCCAGCGTCAGGTATTTGCCCAGGATCGCCTTGTCGCCCTGCGCCACCATGAACCCGAAGGCGGTCGACAGGAAAAGCCAGAAGCCGAAATGCAGCAGATCACGCGCCGCCGCCCATTCCCAGCCAAGCCGGCTCTTGGCCCCGGGCAGCGCCAGCAGGATCAGGCACAGCCGCGTGCCCGACGAAACGATCCAGCCCGCGGCCAGCGCCCAGACCGACTGCGTCGCCCAGGCCAGCAGCACCATCGACACCACCCCGACCAGTTGCGAGACAAGGTCGAGCGCGGTCAGCCGACCCACCCGTAGATGCCGCGCCGCCGTATCCACCCGCGTCGGCTCCAGCCCGTGCAACAACAGCGAGAGGCCCGCCACCGGCAGCAAGAGCGCCAGTTCCGGCTGGCCATAGAACAGCGCGGCAGGCCATGCGATCAGCGCCGATGCCAGCCAGAGCATCACCCCGCGCGCGACCTGTATCGTATAGGCGGTGTCCAGAAAGGCCGGATCGTCCCCCCGCTTGTGCTGCATGATCGCCGGATGGGTGCCGACATCCGAAAACATCGTCAGCCCGACGATAAAGACCGAGACAAGGGCCATGAGCCCGAAGGCTTCGGGAAACAGCAGCCGCGTGAGAATCAGGTTGGAGACCAGCCGCAGGGCCTGACTCGCGCCATAGCCGAGGGCGGTCCAGACCGAACTGCGCATGACACGGGCCAAAAGACCCTCGCCGCGCAACCGTGTGATGATTGGGCTCATCCAATGACAACCTAAACGATACACGGGTGGTGGCCCGCCCCCCGGCTTCCACCTCAATAGGTTGAACCCTGCCCCAAACCGCACCCGTGTTTCAAGCCCGATTGTCAGGCAGGCAGCGCGGCCCGCCCGGACCCGCGGTCGCCGCGCGTGGGAACAGTGCCGCGCCCTTGACGGCAAGGCCGCGCGCGGCACGTCGCCGCGTGCGCCGCAGCGCCCCTTGCGAAAGCCGTGCAAAGGCATGATCCAGATCAACATATGCGGGCAAAAGCCGTGCTAGATCAGCGCAAACTGCAAAGGATGCTGTGCCATGTCTACCCTCGCCTATGGTCTGGCCGTTCTGGCCCTTCTGCTTGCGCCGGGGCCGACCAATACCCTGATCGGATTGGCCGGAGCGCGGCACGGGCTGGCGCGCGTGATCGGGCTGGTTCCGGCGGAACTGGCGGGCTATCTGGCGGCCATCCTGCCCGCCGCACTTGTGGGAGCGCAGGTTCTTTCGGCCTTTCCGGCGCTTTCCGTCGCGCTCAAGCTGGCCGCGGCGCTCTGGGTGATGATCCTTGCGGTGAAACTCTGGCGCAGCAGCGCCTCGGCTGCAGCGGCGGGCCAGACGCTGACGGCGGGCCGCATCTTTGTGACCACGGCCCTGAACCCGAAGGCTCTTGTCATCGCGCTGGTCTTGCTGCCAGCGGTGCAGGACCCCGCCTTCCTGCCGCGTCTCGGGCTGTTTTGCCTGCTGGTGGCAGGGGTGGCGCTGCTCTGGGGCGCGGCGGGGGCGCTGACGCGCCGCGCCAGCGCCGGTGCGCAGTGGATGCACCGCCTGCAACGCATCGCGTCGGGCTGGCTCGGGCTGATCTCGCTGTCGCTCCTCTTCGGCGCGCTCCAGACCTGAGGGCCGCGCCGACGCCTGCCGACGAGGGGGCTCCGCCCCCGCCTTCGGCTCCCCCGGAGTATTTCGCAAAGCAGCAAGCCTAAGTGCGGCCTGCGCGGGGCGGGCGGCGGTGCGCCTGTGCTGCCGCGGCAAGGGCAGGGCGGCGGCGGCTGGGGCAGGGGAGCGTGCGCCCGCCGCCTTGCAAGGCATTTCTTAACAGACCTTGAAGACCGCGAGGCAAGTCTTTGATGTGAAAGGAAAGGCGCGTCTGTAACACAGCGGCGTCCCTCAGCCGCGCCCCTTCCACGGCACCAGCTTTTTCTCGGCCATCCGCATGAGGATGTCGATCCCGTAGCCGATGATCCCGATCAGGATGATCCCCATCACCACGATGTCGGTGAGCTGGAATTTCGAGGCCGCGATGATCATCATGCCGGCGCCTTTCTGGGCCGCCACCAGTTCCGCCGCGACGACCGTTCCCCAGCAGACCCCCATCGCCACCCGCGCCCCGGTGAAGATATCGGGCAGGCTGTTGGGGATGATCACATGCCGCAGGATCTGCGCCTTGCTGGCCCCGAGGGAGTAGGCCGCGTGGATCTTCGAAAGCTTCACCCCCGACACGCCCGAGCGGGCCGCGATGGTCATGATCCAGAGCGCGGCGAGGAAGAGCAGCACCACCTTGCCCGTCTCCCAGATGCCGAACCAGATGATGACCAGCGGGATCAGCGCCAAGGGCGGCACGGGGCGCATGAACTCCACGATCGGATCGAACCAGCCGCGGAACCAGCTCGAGAGCCCCATCGCATAGCCCAGCGGGATGCCCACCAGCGACCCCAGCACGAAGCCTGCCATCACTCGCGCAAGCGAGGCGCCAAGGTGTCCCCAGAGCGAGGTGTTCTGGTAGCCGTTGCCCGCGATCTCGATGAAGCGCGCCACCACGGCCTCGGGCGCGGGCAGCCAGATCGGCTCCATCTGCATGCCCTTGTCGGCCTGAAAGTTGAGCGAGCCGCGCGCGGTGAGGGTGACCGTTCCGCCGGTCACGTTCATGCGGTCGTCGGCGCTGATCGGCTGGCCGTTGATCGCGACCACCTGCGCGCCGTCGGCATCATTGTCGAGGACGCGCAGCAGGACCGACCGCCAGGCCTGCACTACGGCGGCATCACCCTTGGCAATGCCCTCGCCCTCAGGCACCGCAGGCAGGGCGGGAACCACGCCGGCCTCGTGCACGGTGATGCGCACCTCGGCATCGGCCTCGGACCCGTCGGGCGCGCGGGCGGTATAGGTAAAGCCTGCCTCTCCCACGAAGGGGCCCGGCACATGCAGCGGCACGATGCTCGATCCGGTAAAGGCCCCCCAGATCAGGAAGACCGACAGAACCGAGATGACGCTGGCCACCCGGTCGGGCTGGATCGCCGATTCATCGCCGAAGGTCACCGTCTTGAGCGAGGTGAAGTCATGCCGGTTCCGGTGGCGCTTGATCTGGCCCCAGACCAGCATGGAGGCGACGAAGATCGCGATGTAGAAGACCAGAACCATCATGCGGCACCGTCCTTGCGGCCCATGATTTCCTCTTCCATGCCCCAGATCATCGACAGGATTTCCTCGCGCGTTTCGGCGAACCCCGCCGATTTCTTGACTTCGCGCAGGTCCATCGTGACGCCGCGTTCGGCAAAGGGCAGGGCGTATTCGCGGAAGATGCGGCCGGGGCGCGGGGCCATCACAAGCAGACGCTCGCCCAGCAGTAGCGCCTCTTCGACCGAATGGGTGATGAGGATCACGGTCTTGCCGGTTTCCTTCCACAGTTTCAGCACGAGGCCTTGCATCTTTTCGCGCGTCAGCGCGTCAAGCGCGCCAAGCGGCTCGTCCATCAGGATGACATCGGGGTCATTGGCAAGACCGCGGGCAAGCGCCACACGCTGCTGCATACCGCCTGACAGTTCATAGACCGCCTTTTCGCCAAAGTCGTGCAGACCCACGGTTTCCAGCAGATGGTCGGTGATCCGGTCCCGCTCTGCCTTTGGCATTCCCTTCATGCGGGGGCCGAAGTCGATGTTCTGGCGCACGTTCATCCACTCGAACAGCGCGCCTTGCTGAAACACCATGCCGCGTTCGGGGCCGGGCCCGGTCACGCGGGTGCCGCCCAGCACGATCTGCCCTTCGGTGGGTGCCAGAAACCCTGCAAGGATGTTGAGGAGCGTGGTCTTGCCGCAGCCCGACGGCCCCAGCACCGAGAGGAGTTCACCCTGTTTGAGGTCGAGAGAGACGTTTTGCAGCGCCTGCACCGCCTTGCCGTTCGGCAGGTCAAAACGCATCGAGATGTTGTCGATAAGCAGTCCGGACATAGGCCCTCCGGTGACGTGACGGGCGGCCCTGGTGTGGGCCGCCCCTTGGGGCTTACATGCCGTTTGCTGCCGCGAGCGGGCCGGTGTTGACAGTGGTATCATAGCTGGGCAGAGCGGCGGGGATCGACCCTGCGCTGACAAACACCTCGGCGACGCCCTTCATGAACTCCTGCGCGCCGCCCCCGAGCCATTTGGCGGAAAGCTGGTCTTCGACCGAGGGGAAAACGAAGGTGCTCATGTCCTTTTCGGCTGTCGCTTCGTCCATGCCGGCATCCTGCGCGATGACGGGCAGCATTTCGGCCTTTTTGGACCCTTCGTTCCACATGGCATTGCTGTCGGCCACCACCTTGAGGAACTTGGCAACCACATCGGGGTTTTCAGCGACAAACGAGGCTGGCGAGGAGGTGACATCGAACACGAGGATGCCGAGTTCTTCCTTTTCCGCGCCGGTGAGCAGGACGTTCCCATGTTCCTTCATGCGGTTCAGACCGCCGCCATAGCCGCAGGCCATGTCGACAGAGCCTTGGGCAATGGCCGCAGCCCCTTCGGGCGGGGCCATGTCGATGATCTCGAGGCTGGCCAGATCGACGCCGAAATGGTCCATCTGTTTGAGAAAGCCGTAATGCGCGGCGGTGCCAAGCGGAACGGCAACTTTCTTGCCCGCGAGATCGGCGGCGTTGTCCTTGGTGATGTCCAGATCGCTGCGCACCACGCAATTGTCATTGTCGGAATAGCTGACAGCCACGTCGATGATCTGCAGATCCTGGCCGGCGCTGGTCGCGACGACAAAGGGCGGCACCCCCTGCGATACCGCGATATGCACATCGCCCGCCGCCATCGCCGCCGACATCGCGGTGCCGGTGTCGAAGGCAACCCAGTTCACCTTCATTCCAAGCGCTTCATCGAAAGTGCCGTTGGCCTTGGCGTACTGGAACGGCATCGGCCATTCCATGAAATAGGCGATCGTCACCTCGTCCATCGCCATCGCGCTGGTTGTGCCTGCCAACAGGGCCACAGTGGCGGCAGCACTTGTCAGTGTCTTGCGGATAGTCATCCTTGGGTTCTCCTTGTTGGGTTGATGTTGGGCCTTGCCCTCATTGGTCGGGGCAGGTTCGGTGCTGTCCAGCGGCGCGACAGGGTTTCAGGAAATTGGAACAGCGCGTTCCAGACCTGTCAGGCCGACATGTCCTGATCTTTGCCACGCTTTCCCCTTGCGCCAAATGATTTTGCAACTGGCGTTATCGCGGCACTTCGTCTGGCCCTACGATTGCCCGCCGCAAAGGCGGATGCTGCGCCAAAGGCCAGCCAACCGGCGCGTGGCCTGACAGGCAAGGCAAACAGGGGCACGGTCATGGACGGCTACAGCAGCAATGATATTTCGGCAGTGGTCGAGGCCGACCGCGCGCATGTCTGGCATCATCTGAGCCAGCACAAACCCTATGAGACGGTTGATCCGCGGGTCATCATCGAAGGTAAGGGCATGCGGGTGTGGGATGCGCGCGGTAAAGAGCATCTGGATGCGGTCTCGGGTGGCGTGTGGACGGTGAACGTCGGCTATGGCCGCGAGAGCATTGCCAATGCGGTGCGCGACCAGTTGATAAAGATGAATTATTTCGCGGGTGCCGCCGGATCGGTGCCCGGCGCGCGCTTTGCTCAGCGTCTGATCGAGAAGATGCCGGGGATGAGCCGGGTCTACTATTCGAACTCGGGGTCCGAGGCGAACGAGAAGGTCTACAAGATGGTGCGCCAGATTGCGCACAAGCATCATGGCGGCAGGAAGTGGAAGATCCTCTATCGCGAGCGCGACTACCACGGCACGACGATCGGCACGCTTGCCACTTCGGGGCAGGCGCAGCGCGCGGCGCAATACGGGCCCTATCCCGATGGTTTTGTGATGGTGCCGCATTGTCTGGAATATCGCGCGCAATGGGATGGCGCCCATTATGGCGAGCGCGCCGCCGATGCGATCGAGGAGGTGATCCTGCGCGAAGGCCCCGACACGGTGGGCTGTCTGGTGCTTGAGCCGATCACGGCGGGGGGCGGTGTGATCGTGCCGCCTGCAGGCTATTGGGAACGGGTGCAGCAGATTTGCGCCAAGTATGACATCTTGCTGCACATCGACGAGGTCGTCTGCGGCGTCGGGCGCACCGGCACGTGGTTCGGCTATCAGCATTACGGCATCCGCCCCGATTTCGTGACGATGGCCAAGGGGGTGGCGAGTGGTTACGCCGCGATTTCCTGCACGGTGACCACCGAAGCGGTGTTCAACCTGTTCAAGGATGACCCGACCGATACCATGAGCTATTTCCGCGACATCTCCACCTTTGGCGGTTGCACGGCAGGGCCGGCGGCCGCGCTGGAGAACATGCGGATCATCGAGGACGAGGATCTGCTCAACAACACCATCGCCATGGGCGAGCGGTGCCTGAACAATCTGCGCGCCCTGATGGAAAAGCATCGGGTGATCGGCGATGTGCGCGGCAAGGGCCTGTTTCTCGGGGCGGAACTGGTGGCGGACCGTGCCAGCAAGGAGCCTCTGGACGAGAAGAAGGTGCAGGCAGTGGTCGCCGATTGCATGGCGCAGGGTGTGATCATCGGGGCGACCAACCGATCCTTGCCGGGGCTGAACAACACGCTGTGCCTGTCTCCTGCGCTGATCGCCTCGCCCGATGATATCGACCAGATCACCGATGCGATCGATCAGGCCCTGACGCGGGTCTGCGGCTGAGGCGGGTAAAGCAAGCGGAATTCTCTGCCCCGAGAGGGGCAGAGAATGTGCTTTTTGTGTTGTCGGCGCGTGACGCGCCTCCTCCGGTCTGCGCTTTGCGCGGGAGTATCCGGGGAAGGTGCAAGCGAGGTCAGGCTTGACCTCGGGGCGGGTGTGGCGTTTCTGGTCTTAGAGCTCATAAGGCCAGATCATGCCCATTCCCGCCGAAGCGTTCTTTCTGCCGCCCGGAACTGCCGGAACCCTGCAAAGCCGCATCCGCTCGATGGTGGTGCAGGGCGTGCTGGCGGGGCGGTTACGGCCGGGCGACAAGATGCCCTCGTCCCGCGGTCTTGCGGCACATCTGGGCGTGAGCCGGATCACGGTGACCCTGGCCTATGCCGATCTGGTGTCGTCCGACTACCTGTCTGCGCGCGGGCGGTCCGGCTACTTCGTATCGGACACGGCCCCCCGTGCGCCGGAGTTTCCCTCCTCGCCCGCGCGGGACGAGGGGGTGGATTTCACCGCGCTGACCGGGGCGCGGTTTTCGGGCCTCGCGCGACTGGCCAAGCCCGAGGATTGGGAGCGTTATCCCTATCCCTTCATCTATGGTCAGGCCGATGCCGCCCTGTTCGACCATCAGAACTGGCGGGCCTGTGCCTTGCGCGCGCTGGGGCGGCGCGATTTTGCCGCGCTGACATCGGATTACTACGAGCGGGACGATCCGATGCTGATCGAGCATGTCTTGCGCAGCATCCTGCCGCGCCGGGGTATTGCCGCCCGGGCGGAGGAGGTCTTGCTGACGCTGGGGGCGCAAAATGCGCTTTGGATCGCCGCGCAGGTCTTGCTGGGGGCGGGGCGGCGGGCGGTGGTGGAGAATCCCGGCTATCCGGGCCTGCGCGCCATTCTGGAGCCGTCCGGCACCGAAGTGGTGGCGGTGGATGTCGATGCGAACGGCCTGCCGCCGGAGCGGATTCCGGCGGGGGCGGATGTGGTGTTCACCACCGCATCGCACCAATGCCCGACCAATGCCACCATGCCGGTGGCACGGCGCGTGGCGCTGCTGGACGCGGCGGCGCGGCAGGGGTTTGTCATCGTCGAGGATGATTACGAATTCGAGATGTCCTTCCTCAAACCCGTTTCGCCCGCCTTGAAGTCCTTGGACCGTGAGGGGCGGGTGATCTATGCGGGGTCATTTTCCAAGTCGATCTTTCCGGGGCTTCGTCTGGGCTATCTGGTGGGATCGCCCAGTTTCATCGCCGAGGCGCGGGCCTTGCGCGCGCTGGTCTTGCGGCATCCGCCGGGGCACATCCAGCGCACGGTCGCCTATTTTCTGGCCGATGGGCATTATGATGCGCTGATCAACCGGATGAGGGTGGCGTTTCGCCGCCGCCGTCAGGTGATGGAGGAGGCATTGGCAGAGCAGGGCCTGAGCATGGCGGGGCAAGGCGGCTTTGGCGGGTCCAGCATCTGGATGCGGGCGGGCGACGGGGTGGATACCGAGGTGCTGGCGGCGCGTCTGCGGGGCGAAGGTGTGCTGATCGAGGCGGGGCGGGCGTTTTTTCATCCGGCGCGGGTCAGTCGGCAGCATTATCGGCTGGCCTATTCCTCGATCGCGCCCTCGCGCATTCCGGAAGGAATCGCGCGGATTGCCCATGCGCTCGGCCAGGTGCGGCAAGGTTAATTCTGGACCTAATCGCACGCATGCTCTGGCCCTAAGGCCGGACAGGGGGCCTCGCTAGACTGCACCTGACCATCCTTGTGCCGGAGCCTGACAGATGCGCATGACCACCGAAGAAGCCTTCGTGAAGACCCTGCAGCGGCATGGGATCGAACATGCCTTCGGCATTATCGGATCGGCTTTCATGCCGATTTCGGATCTGTTCCCGCGGGCGGGAATTACCTTCTGGGATTGCGCGCATGAAGGGTCGGGCGGGATGATGGCCGATGGCTACACCCGCGCGAGCGGCAAGATGTGCATGATGATCGCGCAGAACGGTCCGGGGATCACCAATTTCGTGACAGCCGTGAAGACCGCCTACTGGAATCATACGCCGCTTTTGCTGGTCACGCCGCAGGCCGCCAACAAGACCATCGGCATGGGCGGGTTTCAGGAAGTCGAACAGATGGCGCTGTTCAAGGACATGGTCTGCTATCAGGAAGAGGTGCGCGACCCGTCGCGTGTGGCCGAGGTGCTGAACCGCTGCATCCTGCAGGCCAAACGCCAGTCGGCTCCGGCGCAGATCAACATGCCGCGTGATTTCTGGACCCAGGTGATTGATATCGAACTGCCCGCGGTGGTGGAATTCGAGCGGCCCGCAGGCGGTGAGGCTGCGATCCAGGCCGCAGCCGACCTGCTGTCCGAAGCGAAGTTTCCGGTGATCCTGAACGGGGCAGGTGTGGTGCTGTCAGGGGCGATTCCAGCCAGCATGGCCTTGGCCGAGCGGCTGGATGCCCCTGTTTGTGTCGGCTATCAGCACAATGATGCCTTTCCCGGCTCACACCCGCTTTTTGCCGGACCTTTGGGATATAACGGCAGCAAGGCCGCGATGGAGTTGATTTCGGGGGCAGATGTGGTATTCTGTCTGGGTACCCGGTTGAACCCGTTCTCAACGCTTCCGGGATACGCGCTGGACTACTGGCCGAAGACGGCCAAGATCATCCAAGTCGATATCAACCCGGATCGGATCGGGCTGACGAAAAAGGTGACAGTCGGTATTGTCGGCGACGCGAAAAAGGTCGCCGAGGCGGTTTTGGCGCGATTGGCCAACACCGCAGGTGACCATGCGCGCAATGAACGCAAAGCCAAGATTGCTCAGGTAAAGTCGGCATGGGCGCAGGCGCTGTCGTCGATGGATCATGAAGAGGACGATCCCGGCACGTCATGGAATCAGCGCGCCCGCGACGCAAAGCCCGATTGGATGAGCCCGCGGATGGCGTGGCGCGCGATTCAATCCGCGCTGCCGCGAGAGGCGATCATTTCCAGCGACATCGGCAACAATTGTGCAATCGGCAACGCCTATCCGACCTTTGAGTCGGGGCGGAAATATCTTGCACCCGGCCTGTTCGGCCCCTGCGGCTATGGTCTGCCCTCGATCATCGGGGCCAAGATTGCCTGTCCGGACGTGCCAGTGGTGGGCTTTGCCGGAGACGGGGCCTTTGGCATCGCGGTGACAGAGTTGACCGCGATTGGTCGTCCCGAATGGCCCGCGATTACGATGGTGGTGTTCCGAAACTACCAGTGGGGGGCGGAAAAGCGCAATTCGACCCTCTGGTATGATGACAATTTCGTCGGAACCGAGCTGGACGAGAGGGTTTCCTATGCAGGAATCGCGCGGGCCTGCGGCTTGCAAGGGGTGCAGGCCCGCACGATGGACGAATTGCGCGACGCGCTGACCACGGCGCTTGCCGACCAGAAGGCGGGCAAGACCACGTTGATCGAGGCGATGATCAATCAGGAGCTTGGCGAGCCCTTCCGGCGCGACGCGATGAAGAAACCTGTCGAGGTTGCGGGGATTTCGGCGGCGGACATGCGACCGCAGGTCGTATGATCCCCTTTGGCCTGAGCGGGGGCGAGGCCGCGCTGGTTGCGGCAGGCATGGTGCTTGCGGGCTATGTGCGGGGCTATTCCGGCTTTGGCTTTGCGGCTTTGGTCATGCTTTCCGTGGCCTTGGTGACAGACCCCTTGCCCTTTGTGCCGGTGGTCATTTTGGCCGACATCATAATGACCGCGGGGCAGGTGCGCGGAATCTGGACGCATATCGACTGGCGGCGGGTGGGAACGCTGTTTGCCGGCTGTCTGGTCGGGGTGCCATTGGGGGTGGCGGCGGTCGCCTCGGCGGGGCCCGATCTTGGCCGCGCGGTGCTTTCGGTCTTCGTGCTGGCGATGTGCGGCCTGCTGCTGGGAGGCTGGCGGCTTGCAAGGCAGGGCGATGGCGCGCATGTTGCCGTGGGCGCTGTATCGGGTCTTGCCAACGGGATGGCGGTGGGCGGGTTGCCGGTCGCGGTGTTCTTTACCGCTCAGGCCGTGGCGCCTGCGGTGTTTCGCGCGACCGTCATCGCCTATTTCACCGCGCTGGATCTGTGGTCTTTGCCGGTGCTGTGGCAGGCAGAACAGATCACGCGTGACAGTTTCTGGGCCGCCGGTCTGGGTTTGCCGTTCATGCTGGTCGGACTGGGCCTTGGCAGTCGCCGTTTTGCGCGGTCAAGCCCGCAGGATTTCCGGCGCTTTGCCATCTTTCTGCTCGCCCTGCTTTCGGGGGCGGGTCTCATCAAATCGGTGATGTGATGCTTCTGGTCGTCAACTCCGGGTCGTCTTCGCTCAAGCTTGCAGTGTTCGCCGGGCTTGATCTTCAGGCCCAGGCGCATGTCGACCGGATCGGCAGCGGCGGCCCGCCCGACCATGCACAGGCGCTGCGGCAGGGGTTGGCGCAACTGAACCTGTCCGGTGGCGCGGTGAAGGGGGCGGCGCACCGGGTGGTGCATGGCGGGGCCAGCCTGACGCGGACCTGTCGCCTGACACCGCGGGTGCGGCAGACCATCCATGACTGCGCAGGGCTTGCACCTCTGCACAATCCTCCGGCCTTGGCGGGGATTGACGCGGTGGCCGACCTCTGGCCAGACCTGCCGCAATTCGCAGCCTTTGACACCGCGTTCCATGCCGGAAATCCCGAGGTGGCCACCACATATGCCCTGCCGCTTGCCGAGCGCGAAAGGGGCCTGCGCCGCTACGGCTTTCACGGGCTTTCATACGCCGCAATTGTTCGAAAAGTGCAAGAAATGACTGGCTCTAGGCTGCCAGAGCGGATGCTTTCATTCCATTTGGGCAATGGTGCCTCGGCCTGTGCGATTGAAAAAGGACGCTCTGTTGCCTCCAGCATGGGGTTTTCGCCGCTCGACGGGCTGACGATGGGCACGCGTCCGGGGGGGCTGGACCCGGCTGTCGTGCTCTATCTTGTGGCCTGCCACGGGCCCGAGGCGACGGGTCAGATGCTCAACCGCGCCTCGGGTCTGGTGGCGCTTGGGGGCAGCAATGACATGCGGGCGCTGCATGCGGCGGGCACGCAAGAGGCTGGCTTTGCCATCGCGCATTTCTGTTATTGGGCCGCGCGTCACGGCGCCTCGCTTTGCGCGGCTATGGGCGGGCTGGATGCCATCACCTTCACCGGCGGGATCGGAGAGAATGATGCGATAATCCGGGCTGGGATCGTCAAGCATCTTGCCTTTCTGGGGCCTGTCCTTGACGGTGAGGCCAATGCGCGGGGAGAACGGGCGCTGCACAAGCCGACGTCAAAGGTCGCAATCTGGATCGTCCCGGCAGATGAGGAACGTCAGATCGCCATCGAAGTCGCGGCGTGCCAGACAGAGGAGGAGGGGCAGAGGTGAGCCAGCCATATGTGAACACATCGCCGCAAGTCTCTGACGAGGTTCGTAAAACCACCTGCTACATGTGCGCCTGCCGCTGCGGGATCAACGTGCATCTGAAAGAGGGCCGCGTCAGCTATATCGAGGGCAACCGCGATCATCCGATCAACAAGGGCGTCTTGTGCGCCAAGGGTGCCAGCGGCATCATGCAGGTGACCGCGCCCAGCCGGTTGCGCACGCCGCTGCGCCGGGTCGGCCCGCGCGGGTCGGGCGCGTTCGAGCCGATCTCATGGGAAGACGCCCTGCAAACGGCGGTGGATTGGCTGCGCCCCTTGCGCGACGAGGCGCCGGAAAAGCTGGCCTTTTTCACGGGCCGCGATCAGTCGCAATCCTTCACCGGCTGGTGGGCGCAGGCGTTCGGCACTCCGAATTACGCGGCGCATGGCGGTTTCTGTTCGGTCAACATGGCGGCGGCAGGCATTTACACGCTTGGCGGCGCATTCTGGGAATTTGGCGCCCCCGACTGGGAACGCAGCAAGCTGTTCGTGCTGTTTGGCGTGGCCGAGGATCATGACAGCAACCCGATCAAGATCGGGATCGGCAAGATGAAGGCGCGCGGCGCGCGGGTAATCGGGGTGAACCCGATCCGCACGGGTTACAATGCCGTGGCGGATGACTGGATCGGCATCACGCCCGGCACCGATGGCCTGTTCATTCTGTCGCTGATCCATTGCCTGCTCGAGGCGGGAAAGGTCGATCTGGACTATCTCGCGCGCTATACCAACGCGGCCTATCTGATCAACGAGACGGAAGGCCCCGACAAGGGCCTGTTCGTGCGCAATGCCGAGGCGCAACCCTTTGTGATCGACCGCCGCACTGGCGCGCCTGCCCCGTGGGAGGCCAAAGGCGTGCAGCCCGATCTCGGAGCGAAATGGCAGGGCCATCGCACGGTGTTCCAGCACATGGCGGCCCGCTATCTTGCCCCTGACTATGCGCCCGAGGCAGTGGCGGCGCGCTGCGGGGTTCCGGCTTTGCGCATCCGCCAGCTTGCGGCGGAACTGGCGGATGTAGCCTTCAACCAAGCCATTGAAATCGCGCAGCCTTGGGTCGATTTCCGCGGCGATGCCCACGCCAGCATGATCGGCCGGCCTGTCAGCTTTCACGCGATGCGCGGCATTTCGGCCCATTCCAACGGCTTCCAGACCGCCCGCGCCCTGCACCTGTTGCAAATCCTTCTGGGCGCTGTCGAAACGCCCGGCAGCTGGCGGATGAAGCCGCCTTATCCCAAGCCGATGGAGGCGCATCCCACCCCGCATTTCATCGCCGTGCCGGGCAAACCGCTGACCGGCCCGCACTTGGGCTATGTGCGCGGCCCCGAACAGCTTGCCCTGAAGCCCGATGGCAGCCCTGCGCGGATCGACAAGGCGTTTTCATGGGAAAATCCGTTCTCGGCGCATGGGTTGATGCATATGGTCATCCCGAACGCGGTGGCGGGCGATCCCTACCGCATCGACACGCTGTTTCTTTACATGGCGAATATGGCATGGAATTCGTCGATGAATACTGCGCAGGTCATGCAGATGCTGACCGCGCAGGAACCCGACGGCAGCTATACCATTCCGCGCATCATCTATTCCGATGCCTATGCTTCGGAGATGGTGGCCTATGCCGACCTGATCCTGCCCGATACGACGTATCTGGAGCGGCATGACTGCATCAGCATGCTGGATCGTCCGGTGAGCGAGCCGGATGCCGCCGGAGACGCGATCCGCTGGCCGGTGGTGGAGCCTGACCGCAATGTGCGCGGGTTTCAATCGGTGCTGCTGGACCTTGGCGCGCGGCTGGGCCTGCCGGGGATGGTCGCCGAGGATGGCAGCCCGAAGTTCAGGGATTACGCCGATTACATCGTGTCGCACCAGCGCCGTCCCGGTGTGGGGCCTCTGATGGGCTTTCGCGGCAATGGCGACGGGGAGGGGCGCGGCGCGCCCAACCCAGACCAGATGGCGCGATACATCGAGAATGGCGGCTTCTTTCAGGCGCATGTGCCAGAGGAGGCGCTGTTCTTCAAACCGTGGAACGCGGCCTATCAGGACTGGGCGGTAAAGGTGGGTCTGTTCGACAGCCCGCAGCCCTATCTGTTCAACATCTGGTCCGAACCGATGCGCCGCTTTCAGCTTGCTGCGGAAGGTCACGGCGCGGTGCAGCCACCGGATCATCTGCGCGAGCGGCTGAAGCTGGCGATGGACCCGCTGCCGATCTGGTATCCGACCTTCGGCGACGCGGCAGAACCCTTCGGGTTCGAGGTGCACGCCCTGACGCAGCGCCCTATGGACATGTATCACAGCTGGGGCAGCCAGAATGCGTGGCTTCGGCAGATCAGGGGGCATAACCCCTTGTTCGTGCCGACAAAACTGTGGCGGAAGCACGGATTTTCCGAAGGCGACTGGGCCCGTGTCACATCGCCGAGCGGGCAGATCACGGTGCCGGTGGTGCATATGGCGGCGCTGAACGAACACACGGTGTGGACGTGGAATGCGATCGGCAAGCGCAAGGGCGCATGGGCGCTGTCCCAAGACGCGCCCGAATCCACGCGCGGCTTCTTGCTGAACCACCTGATCTCTGAACTGCTGCCTGCCAAGGGCGACGGGATGCGCTATTCGAACTCTGACCCTGTGACGGGGCAGGCCGCGTGGTTTGACCTGCGCGTGCGGCTTGAGCGGGCAGAGCCGCCCGCCCAAGCCGAAAGCCTTCCGGCGTTCGGAACCCTGGCGATGGAGGGGCTGCGATGACCTGCCTGCCACAAAAGACCGACAAGGCGCTTGGTCTGGTGATCGATCTCGACACCTGCGTGGGGTGTCAGGCCTGCGTGACGGCCTGCAAAGGCTGGAATGACCAAGGCTACGGCGTGCCGCTGTCCGACCAGAATCCTTATGGATCAGAGCCTTCGGGCACCTTCCTCAACCGTGTTCACAGCTATCAGGTGATGCCAGAGGCGGCGGCACCGATGATCGTGAACTTCCCGCGGTCTTGCCTGCATTGCGCCGATGCGCCCTGTGTCACCGTTTGCCCTACGGGGGCGAGTTACAAGCGTGCGGAAGATGGCATTGTGCTGGTGAACGAGGACGCCTGCATCGGCTGCGGCCTGTGCGCCTGGGCCTGTCCCTATGGCGCGCGCGAGATGGATGCGGCGGCAGGGGTGATGAAGAAGTGCACGCTCTGCGTCGACCGGATCTACAACGAGAACCTGCCCGAAGAAGACCGTGAGCCCGCCTGCGTGCGCACCTGCCCGACCGGCGCGCGGCATTTCGGCGATCTGGCGGACCCTGCAAGCGCCGTCAGCCAGCTTGTCGCGGCGCGCGGCGGCTATGATCTGATGCCCGAACAAGCCACGCGGCCCACCAACAAATACCTGCCGCCGCGCAAGAAAGACCGCCCCGATCAGGCCAGCCTGCTGGCCCCGCTGCTGGATATCAAGGCAACCGGCCTTGCCGGATGGCTGGATCGGGTTCTGGGGAAACTTCCATGAATCCAGCGTCTTCCGTCATTATCTTCACAGTCTTGTCGGGCATGGGACTGGGCTATCTGGCCCTCCTTGCGACGGCGCATGACTATACGGGTGCAGCTGCCTTCTGGCATTGGGCCTTTGCCTATGCACTGGCCACCATCGGGCTGGCGGCCTCTGCCTTTCACCTTGGCAATCCGCAGCGGGCATGGCGCGCCTTTACCCAGTGGCGCAGCAGCTGGCTAAGCCGCGAGGCTTGGGGCGCGGTGCTGACGCTGCTTGCCTTTGCCCCGCTGGCCCTGTCGGATTGGCTCGGGCTTGGCCTGCCCCGAGGCTTTGGCTGGGTCGGGGCCGTCCTCGCGATGGCCACTGTGATCGCCACCGGCATGATCTATGCGCAGATCCGTGCGGTGCCGCGATGGCACCATTGGTCGGTGCCGCTGCTGTATCTGGCCTATGCGCTTGCGGGGGGTTGTCTGCTGGCGGGCTTTCGCATGCCCGCCATTCTGGCGCTGGTCGGCGTGGCGGGCGCTGTTTTGCTGCATTGGCGGGTGGGCGATGGCGCATTTGCGCGCGCCCGAAGCAGTTTGGGCAGCGCCACCGGCCTCGGCGCTCTGGGGCAAGTGGAGATTTTCGAGCCGGCCCATACCGCCGGAAGCTACCTTTTGCGCGAGATGATATATGTCGTCGGCCGCCGCCATGTGAAACGGTTGCGCGTCATTGCCTTGGGGGTGGGGGTGGCCCTGCCCATTCTTGCTCTGCTGGTCGTGCCGGGGGTGGGCGGCTTTGGGCTGGCCATCATTCTCTATCTCTTGGGGGCTTTTGCACAGCGCTGGCTGTTCTTCGCCGAGGCAGAGCATGTGGTGGGTTTGTATTACGGCAGGCGCTAGGGCCTTGAACTGCACGCGCAGGTCGATCATCCTTGCAATCACAGGCTGAAGGGTGGTGGAGGACAGCGCACTGCAGGCATCAGATACCCAACGCCAAGCCGTTACCGATCCCGAGGCATTTCTGCTCCTGTGTGCCGAGGCCGCGGCAGATTTGTCTGAAGCAATCCTCGAAGAGGCGCAGCCGCAGGCTTTGCACGGTGCCGTGCAAAAGGTGCTGGACCGCCTGGCATCCGAACTGGGCACTGCGCTTCGGCTGGTCATCGAGACAGAGGTCTGGGAGGCGGGGCAGGGCATGATGACGGGGGCCGCCGTTGTCACCCAAGGGCCCGCGCGGCTGGAAGGGGTGACGATGGCCCTCCCAGCCGGCGTGATGCGGGGGGTGCAGGGTTTGTTGCGCGCCGTGACCGCGCATGACAGGGCCGCGCGGCGGCGGTCGGCCGATCTGCAGACGGCAGAACGCGCCACCTCCAGACTTGCCCGCCGTGACGATCTTTTGCGGCGTCTGTTTGATCTGTCGCCCGTGGGGGTGGTGCTGATCGATTATGAAACCGGCCATATCCTCGAGGCCAATCTGGCCTTTATGGGTTTTGGCCACTGGTCGCGCGAGGCGCTGATCGGGACTCCGATCCGTTCGATCTTGAACGCCAAGCACGAAGAGGTTGTCGACAGGGCGGTGGCCGAGTTGAAGGCGGGCGGCAGTTTCGGCCCGATAGACCAGCCCTTTTTGCGGCCCGATGGCAGCGAGTTTCCGGCCATCGTCCGCGGCCTGCTGCTCACCGGCGGCGACGGGCAGCGCCTTGTGTGGATGCTGGCCGAGGATGTAAGCGAGATACGCGCCCATCTGGCCGAAATGCAGGCCGTGCGCGACGAGGCGCTCTGCGCGCGCGCCGAACTGCACACCGCAGTGCAGGCGCTGCCGCATGGTTTCATGCTTTATGATGCCGAGGACCGTCTGGTTCTGATCAATTCCCAGATCTCCGAGATTTACCCGTTACTTGCGGACCTGTTGGTGCCCGGGCGAAAATACGAGGACGTGCTGCGCGAGGGCATCGCTCTGGGGCAATGGCCTGTCGAGGCGGGTCAGGAAGAAGCCTTGTTGCGTGCTGTCATGGAGCGCCGCAAAGAGCCGGCGCTGGACCAGCAGGTATTGCTGGCCGACGGCCGGATTGTGCGCGTGGTGGACCGGCAGATCCCGACCGGAGGCCGTGTGGGTCTGCGCATCGACATCACCGCCGAGCGTGACAATGAACAGCGCCTGACACAGGTGATCGAGGGATCGCAGGCCGGAACCTGGGAAATCGACTTCCTGACATGGGAAAACCGGGTCAACGAACGCTGGGCCTCGATGCTGGGCTGGACATGTCAAGAGCTTGCCCCGATCACCCTGACGACGTGGAGCAGCATGCTTCACCCGGATGATGTGGAATCCTCCGTTGCCAAGGTCGTGCATGTGGCGCGCGGGCAAGCCGACCGGTTTGACATGGTCTTTCGTCTGCGCCACCGCGCGGGCCACTGGGTTTGGGTGCAATCGCGTGGCATCGTGTCAAAGCGCAGCGCCGAGGGCCATCCCTTGCGCATGTCGGGGGTGCATGTCGATGTGTCCGCCCTCAAAGAGGCCGAACAGCGCCTCGCCGAGATCATCGAAGGGGCAGAGGCGGGCATCTGGTATCACGACATGGTGGCGGGCCTGTGCCATGTGAATGAACTCTGGGTCGGGATGCTGGGATATACGCTCGAAGAGCTTGGCCCTGTCACCGATGCCGTGTGGCAGGGTCTGTTGCATCCCGATGACTGGATCATGCTCAACCGAAACATGCAGGAGCGTTTTGCGGCCGGCATCCGGCAGTTTCAGGATGAATTGCGCCTGCGCCACAAGGAAGGCCATTGGGTCTGGGTCGCCTCGCGCGGGCAGACGGTTGCATGGGATGCACAGGGCAATCCGGTTGCCACCTCGGGTGTTCATCTCGACATCAGTGCGCGCAAACGGCTCGAGGGCGATCTGAAAGCCGAACGCGATTTTCTGGCCAAGCTGACGGAAACCTCTGGCTCGGGCATCCTTGCCGTGGACGAGGCCGCGCGCATCGTGTTCTTCAACCGCGAAGTGCAGACCATTTTCGAACAGCCCGCGGACAGGCTGATGAATCAGGTGTGTGATCCGGAGGCCCTGGGGCTTTCGGATGCCGAGGGCAACCCGCTCTCCTTTTCCGGTCTGCCCTGCCGGCTGGCGATCAATTCCGACCAGGCGGTGCGCGACATGCGCATGCGGGTGGATCTGCCGGACGGGCGGACGAAGGATTTGTCGGTGAATGCTGCGGTCTTGGCCGACCCGAGCATGACTGCCCGCGTTGTGTGCACCATCACCGATATCACCGCCACCGCGCAGGCCGAACGCGACCTGCGCACAGCGATCGGGCGCGCAGAGGCGGCCAACCGCGCCAAATCGCAATTTCTCGCGAATATGAGCCATGAGTTGCGCACGCCGCTGAACGGGGTGCTCGGCATGGCCGAGCTGCTTGACGAAACGCCTCTCGATCCGTCGCAGCGCGGGATGCTGGGGGCGATCCGCGAGTCGGGCGCGCATCTTCTGTCGGTGGTGAATGACCTGCTCGATCTGGCGAAGATCGAAAGCGGAAAGCTGGTGCTGGATGTTGCCCCGCTGAATTTGCGCGATCTGGCCGCGCGGATCGAGGCGATGCACGGGCTTACCGCGCGGCGCAAAGAGGTGGAATTCCATATCACGCTCGGTGCGGGGGCGGAACGCGCGCGGCTGGGCGATGCCAAGCGTGTGCTGCAAATCGTGCATAACCTTGTCGGCAATGCGGTGAAGTTTACCGAATCCGGCTCTGTCGCGGTGTCGATTGCGCAGGATGCGCGTAATCCGGTGCGGATTGTGCTTCAGGTGTCCGACACCGGAATCGGGATGACGGACGATCAGACGGCGCGCGTTTTCGAAGAATTCACCCAAGGCGATGAATCCATCACCCGGCGTTTCGGCGGCACCGGACTCGGCCTTCCCATCGTGCGGCGGCTGGTGGCGTTGATGGACGGAGAGATCAGCCTCGTCAGCACCCATGGGCGCGGAACCACCGTCACCGTGACCTTGCCGATGCCGCCCGCAACCGTTCCGGAAGACAAGAGCGAAGGGGGGCCTGCACTTGTCCTCGGGCGTGCGGCATTTGCGGGCCTGCGGGCGCTTCTGGCCGAGGATAACCCGACCAACCGCCTTATCATGCGCGCCATGCTGGCGCGGCTTGGGATCAGCGTCACGCTGGTCTGCGACGGGGATGAAGCGGTTGAAATCTGGACCCCGGGCCGCTTCGATCTGGTGCTGCTCGACATTTCCATGCCCCGCAAGGATGGTCTGACCGCCTTGGCCGAATTGCGTGTCAAGGCAGGAGCAGGGGGCCTGCCCCCGGTGCTTGCGGTTACGGCCAATGCCATGGCGCAGCATCTGGAAGATTATCGCGCGGCGGGCTTTGCCGATGTGGTGACAAAGCCAGTCACGCTTGAAGCCCTTGCGGGGGCCATCGCACGCACCCGGCCCGTCGCAGAGGCCGAGGCCAAGGCGCCCCCCGCGCCGTGATGCAGTTGACTAAAATGCCCTGCGATAAGCCGCGCGGCTAAAGACTTCCTTTAGGTTTTAGGCACTACCCATAGATCAGACGGGGGGCAAAACGGCTCTTCTCCGGCGGATCAAGGGGTCTTGAAACGATGCGCACGATTGAACTTGTCGCCAGGGTCACGCCGGATTCGGCGCAGGCCCTGTGGTATGAGCTTGAAAGCCGATTTGACACGGCAGGGTCAAAACCTGCCATCACCGTCGATGCCTCTGCCGTCCGGCATCTGAGCGCGGCCGCCGTGCAGGTTCTGCTGGTGGCTCAAAGGCGCGCCCAACGGGACGGGGGCGCGCTGGTTCTGGCCTCTCCCTCGCCTGACTGTGTCGACTGCTTGCGGGTCATGGGGGCGACCGCGCTGATCGGGGAGGGTGTGGCGTGACCTTGCGGATATTGGCCGTCGACGATTCCCTGACCATGCGCGAAATGCTGCGCCAGACGCTGACCGAAGCCGGGTTCGATGTGGTGCTTGCGATTGACGGGGTCGACGCGCTCGACCGGCTTCCCGATGCCGACCCCGATCTGATCCTCACCGATCTTAACATGCCGAACATGGACGGGTTCGGCCTGATTGATGCGGTGCGCAAGGGCGATCTTGCCACGCGCGTCCCGATCCTTGTTCTTACCACCGAAAGCGCCGCAACGCTGAAAGACCGCGCCCGTGCGGCCGGGGCCACCGGCTGGATCACCAAACCCTTCGACGAGGTGTCTCTGGTCTCCACCATTCGCCGCGTCGCAGCCGTGTGAGGGTGACATGGCAGGGCCGGTTGATCTGAAGGACATCTTCTTTGTCGAGGCGGACGAACTGCTTTCGGCACTGGAAGAAGGATTGCGCGCCATCCAGACCGGCGCGCAAGAGGCTGATACCGTGAACGCCGTTTTCCGCGCGGTTCATTCGATCAAGGGGGGAGCGGGCGCTTTTGACCTCAAGGCGCTGGTCGGCTTTGCGCATCGGTTCGAAACCGTGCTCGATGCGCTGCGCGCAGGCCAGTTGTCACCGGAACCCGCCTTGCTCGGGGCGCTTTTGCATGCCAGCGATCATCTGGCCGATATGATCTCCGCCTCGCGTCGGGGTGGCGCGACCGACCCCGAGGTGGATGAACGGGTGATCGCTGCGCTAGAGGCGCACGCTGGCGGCGGCGGCCAGAAAGAGGAAGAGGCCTTCGTTTTCGAACCGCTCGCCCTCGATGGCCCCTTCGGGATGGATTTCGCGCCGATCCCTGCGTCTCAGGTCCTGCGCCGCGTCACCCTGACTTTTCGGCCCCATGCGGGGGCCTTTGCCTCGGGCCACGATCCGGCCCTGCTCATGCGTGATCTCTGCGGCACGGCGCCCTGCGAGGTGACCCTCGATCCGTCCGCCTTGCCCGATCCGTCAGGTTTCGATCCCGGCCAATCTTACCTGAGCTGGACCGTGGTTCTGCAGACCGAACGAACGGATCGGCAACTGCTTGCCATCTTTGAGTTTATCGAAGGCAGTTGCGATCTTGTCCTGACGGCCGAAGGGCAGGCCCCCGCCGAGGCACCGCCTGCCGCCCCCCCGCGCGCGGCTGCGCAGGTTGCGGCTCCGTTTGCGACGCCATCGCCAACCCCTGTGGCAAAACTGTCCCCGCCCGCAGGCGCGGCTGCGAGTCCGGCCTCGGGGGCGGGGCCGCGTCCCACCATCCGTGTCGATATCGACCGCGTTGATCGCCTGGTCGACATCCTGGGCGAACTCGTGATCCATCAGGCCATGTTGACAGAGGCCATCGAACAATCGCCCGGCTTCGGCTCTGTCGATGTGGATCGCAGTCTGGATCAACTGCGGCAATTGTCGCGCCAGATTCAGGAATCGGTGATGGCCATTCGCGCCCAGCCGGTGAAGCCGCTGTTTGACCGGATGCACCGCATCGTGCGCGAAGCCTCGATGGCCGCAGGCAAGTCGGCTCGGCTGGTGACCGAAGGTGAAGCCACCGAGGTCGACAAGACAATCATCGAACGTCTGGCTGACCCGCTGACCCACATGATCCGCAACGCGGTGGATCATGGCTTGGAAAAGCCCGCGCGCCGCGAAGAAATCGGCAAGCCGAGCGAGGGGGTGATCAAGCTCTCGGCGGCGCATCGCTCGGGCCGCATCGTCATCACGGTGCAGGATGACGGTGCGGGTATCGACCGGGAAAAGGTCCGCCAGATCGCGGTCGACAAGGGTCTTGTGGCCGCAAACGCAGACCTCAGCCCGCAGGAAATCGATGCGCTGCTGTTTTTGCCCGGTTTTTCGACAGCGTCGGAGATTTCGGCCCTGTCGGGGCGCGGGGTCGGCATGGATGTGGTCCGGTCCGAGATTGCGGGCCTTGGCGGGCGGGTGGGAATCGCTTCGGTGCGGGGTCAAGGCACCAGCCTGACCGTCAGCCTGCCGCTGACGCTGGCGGTGCTGGACGGGATGGTGTTCGAAGCGGCGGGCCAGACCTTGGTGCTGCCCGTGTCCACCATCATCGAAACCCTCCGTCCGGATCCGGGAATGCGTCACAGCCTCGGCCAAACAGATTCGGTGCTCGACGTGCGCGGCCGGTGTCTGCCTTTGGTGGATGTCGGCATGGCACTGGGCTTTCGCCGTAGCCTCAAGCCCGGCGAAGGGGAGATTGTGGTGGTGGTCGAACGCGGCGATGATGGCGCCATCGCCCTGATGGTGGACGGCATTCGAGATCAGCGACAAGTCGTCATCAAGGGGCTCGAGGCGAATTACGGCCAAATCGCCGGTATTGCTGCCGCCACCGTTCTCGGGGACGGCTCCATCGCGCTGATCCTCGACCCCACCGATCTTGCGGTCACCGGCCCCGTCGCTTCCCGTCCTGTTCCCCCTCTCGCTGCGGAGTAAGTCATGCGCGCTTCTGGCTTTGTCACCGATCCTGATATCCGGGAACTTGTCGCTTTCCGCACCGCGGGACAGGATTTCTGCATAGACATCCTTTCGGTGCGGGAAATCCGGGGGTGGAGCCGTCCGGCCCTTCTGCCGCACGCGCCCACCTATGTGCAGGGTGTGATCAACCTGCGCGGTGCGGTGGTGCCGATCCTCGATCTTGCGCGGCGCCTGGGCCTCGAACCGATTGAAAACACCGACCGCAATGTTATCATCGTCGCGGCGATCCAAAATCGCATCGTCGGCCTTTTGGTAGAGGCCGTGACCGACATTCTGACGGTTCCCGCATCCGATGTGCAACCCACCCCCGATCTGGCGTCGGAAACCACCCGCACCATGCTGCGCGGTGTGGTCGTGCAGGACAGCCGGCTGATCCGGCTGCTCGATGTGGCGCAGCTTTTGCCCCAGGATGCAGAGGCGGCGGCGTGACATGGCGGCGCCTGCTCCCGCGCATCAGCCGGAGGTGCCATTGGATGACCGCGAGTTTTCGCGCATAGCCGCTCTGGTTCACAATCTGGCCGGGATCGTTCTGGCCGAGGCAAAGCGCCCGCTGGTGCATTCGCGGCTGATCAAACGGCTGCGCGCGCTTAACCTGCCCGATTTTGCCTCTTATGTTGATTTGCTGGCGACGCAGGGAAATGAAGCCGAGCGGCTGGAACTCGTTTCGGCGGTCACCACCAATGTGACCTCCTTTTTCCGCGAACAGCATCATTTCGAATTTCTCGGCAAGCGCGCGCTGCCCCCCCTGATCGCCAGGGCCCAGGGCGGGGCGCGGGTGCGGCTTTGGTCGGCAGGCTGCTCGAGCGGGGAAGAGCCCTATAGCATGGCCGCGACCTTGCTTGCCCTCTGCCCGGATGCGCATCGTCATGACATCCGGATCCTTGCAACGGATATCGACCGTGGGATGATCGAAAAGGCCCGCCGTGCGGTCTATGCACCCGATGCTGCTGCTGGCCTCGCACCGGAGGCCGCGCGCCGGCTCTTTGGTGACCTGAAGCCGGGCGGCGCGTTGCAGATACTGGAGGCGATCACCCGGCTCGTCACCTGCAATGCGCTGAACCTGCAGGACAATTGGCCGATGAAAGGGCCGTTTGATGTGATCTTCTGCCGCAATGTGGTGATCTATTTCGACAAGCAGACACAGGAACGCCTTTGGCAGCGCTTTGCCGCTCTGCTGCCGCCCGGGGGGTACCTGATGATCGGCCATTCGGAACGGGTCACCGGCCCGGCGCTCGGCCTGTTCACCACGGATGGCATGACGACTTACCGACGCCGCTGAACTGCGGCGTAACCAACATAGACGAGGGGGCTGAAATGAAGCGCGAAGACCTGAAAATCATGGTGGTAGATGACACGGCCGTCAGCCGCGGCCTGATCACCCAAGCACTCGACTGGATGCAGGTCGAAGGCTATCGCACCTGCGCCGACGGGGAAGAAGCCTTGCGCTCCTTGGTTCAAAAGCCGGTGCATCTGGTGATTTCCGATTATCACATGCCCGGACTCGACGGCCTCGGCTTGCTCGAAGGCATCCGCAGAACCAGGGGGATCGAACGGATGGGCTTCATTCTGGTGACGGGGCGGGCCGATGCGACCATCGTGGCCCGGGGCCGCGCGCTGGGAATGAACAATATGATCACCAAACCCTTTACCCGCGAAGGCATGCGCGATTGTATCGAACGGGTTGTCGGGCCGATCTGATGGAAGAGCCACAGCGGAGCGGCGGGGCAGCTGACCATCATGGCGCAGCCAATGGCTCCGTGCTGAGCGCGCGCAGCACGGTGCTGCGCAGCGCAGAGCATCTGGTGCACATTGCCGAGGGCCTGCGGCAGATCGAAGGCGCAATCGTCGCGCGGGATCAGGCGCAGGGGAACGAAAGCAAGGCGGACCAGCCGTCGTTGAGACAGCGCCTTCAGGGGCTCGACCTGATGATGCAGGAGTTGACGGGATTGTCCGAAATCCTCGCGGCTGTGGCACAGCGTCTGCCCGACCAGCCCGATCCGGAGCTTGAGCCGCTTTTGGATTTGCCACGGCTCGAAAGCCTGTCGCGGGTACTGCGGGCGGCAGCGCCGCAGGACGCTGCCCCTGCCATTGTGCTGTTCTGAGGCTCGCGTAGCGGATCAGAACAGCACCACCTCGCCGCGCGGCGGCGGCAGCTTTCGCGGGATCTCCCTGACCTCGGTCACGGGCAGTTTCATTTGCTGCACTTGTCCCGAGACGGGCCATACCCGGATCTTGCGGCCGTGATCCCCCCCAAGGCTGCCGCCAAGGTATCGAATACCTTCCCGGCGCAAAAAATCTTCCGCAAAGCGGGCATTGGATGCGCCAATATCGGTCAGGCCCGGCACCATGCGTCCGCCGCCAAACAGCTTCGCTTCTAGCCTGTCGCGCCGCGCGCCCGCCTGAATCAATGTGTTGATCAGCAGTTCCATCACATTCAGCCCGTATTTCATGGCGTTTCTGTCGCTGGGGTCATTTCCGGGCAACAGAAAATGGTTCAACCCGCCAACTCCTGCCACCGGATCGCGCATGAAGGCCGCCACGCAAGAGCCCAAAATCGTCGTCAGCACGTCATTGGGATCGGATGAAACCTGATATTCACCTTGAATGACCATCCTCAGCCGCTCCGTGTTTTTTATCATGGGCCTTGCCTGTGTTGTCTCTGAGGTGGTTGTGCGGCAGCTTTGAGCAAAGCGGCGGCTATCGCGCCGAGGGGCAGGATCTGGTCCGCCGCTCCGAGGTCGCGTGCCGCCCGCGGCATGCCGTAGACGACGGCGCTGGCCTCATCCTGTGCAATAGTATAGCCTCCTGCGGTCCGGATGCGCAAAAGCCCCTCGGCCCCGTCGCGGCCCATCCCCGTCAAAAGCGCGGCGACCGGGGGGGGTGTCAATGCTGCGGCCGAAAGGAACAAAGGGTCAACCGCCGGACGATGCCCATGCATCAGCGGCCCCTCCTTGAGCCGAAGGGTCACCGGGGGATGCGGGCTCAGCATCAGGTGCAGATCGCCCGCAGGGGCAACCTGCACGCGGCCCGGCCTTACAAGGTCACGGTCCTTGGCCAGAACAACCTCTGCCGGGCAGCTGCGGTTCAGCCCGTCGACAAAGCTGTCAACGAAGGCGGGGCGCATGTGTTGCACGATGATCGTGGGCGGACAATCGCGGGGGAAGGCGGCCAGCAGGATGTGCAGCGCCTCGACCCCGCCGGTCGACGCGCCAATCACGATGACGCGGCCGCCGGCCATGTCCTTGACGGGGGCGGAAGGCGGCGCAAAGGGCATTTCAGGCGGCACAAGAGGGCCTCTGGTTCACATTGACTTGGTTGAACGTGAAGCCTGACAAAAGATGGGACAGCTTATCAGCCTCTTGCTTGAGAAGGGTGCTTGCTGCGGTGGACTGTTCCACCATGACCGCGTTCTGCTGGGTCACCTTGTCAAGCACGGCAACACCTGCGTTGATTTCGGCCAGAGAGCTTGATTGGTCTTGGGCTGCCCGTGCGATCTCTTGCATGATGCCACTGATCGCGGCCACGTCCGAAACGATCGCTTCGACCGCACGACCGCTTTGGCCGACAAGCTCTGCCCCTGTGCTGACCTCCAGCTCGGAGTGGGAAATCAGTTGCTTGATCTCCTTGGCGGCGTCAGAAGACCGCTGCGCAAGCGCCCGAACCTCGGCGGCAACCACGGCAAAACCCCGTCCGGCATCCCCGGCGCGCGCGGCTTCCACCCCGGCGTTCAAGGCGAGCAGGTTGGTCTGAAATGCAATGTCATCGATGACCGAAATGATCTTCGATATCTGATGCGACGACTGCTCGATCGCGGTCATTGCCTCGATGGCCTGCCGCACGACGCCGCCGTTGTTGCACGCCTCGTCATGGGCGGATCGGACCTTGCCCCCGGCCTTGAGCGTGCTTTCCGTGGCTGAGCGCACATTGGACGTGAGCGTATCGAGCGCAGCCGCGGTCTGCTCCAGCGTGGCCGCCTGGCTTTCGGTGCGGCGGGACAGATCGGCGGCAGCAGTAGCGATGCTGTCTGCGCTGCCCAGGATAGAAGCGGTGACCTGCGCCACGCGCGCCAAGGTGTCTGACAGGCTTTGCGCGGCCTGATTGCAGTTGATGCGCAGCGCCTCGTAATCGGGGGGGAAGGGGGTGTCGATCTGCGCTGACAGGTCCCCCTCGGCCAAGGCGTCAAGCGCGGCGCGCAGCGAATCGACAACCTGCTGCTGCTCGACGGCCCGTGCCTGCAGGCTGCGTTCCGTCGCGCTGCGGAAAGTGGTTTCCGCGGTCTGGTCGGTGCAGATGGCGACCACATGCTGCGCCTCGCCCCGGCGATTGCGGATGACATTCATGTTGCAGATCACGAAACGGTCGCTCCCGTCGCGCGCGATGCGGTGGTGCAATTCGCTCAAATGTCCGGCGGCAAGCGCGCGGGCCAGCGTTGCATCTGCTTCCGCTTTGCCAGCCTTGAACAAGATGCCGATGTGCTGGCCCAAAAGCGCAGGTTCATCATAGAGATAGACGGCCTTGGCCATCGCGTTCAGCTTCGTTATGCGCCCGTCGAGGCCGATTTCGAACACGACCTGCGCTGCATTGACGGCAGCAAGAATGGCGTTGTTGCGGCGTTCTTCGCTGACATTTTCCCAAACGACGACATAGCCCGCGCGGCTGCCATCATCATCGTCGACGGCGCTGATCGACAGGGCAAACACCTGATCTCCGATCTGGATGTCGGATTCCATCTGGGCATTCGCGGGGTTTGTCATTTTCGCGGTATTTGCGCGGTGGTCGACATGAAAGACCGAAATGTTGCGCCCCACCAGATGGTCAGGGTCCAGATCGGGAAAGCGGGCCCGCATTTCCGGCAGGTTGCGGCGAAACAGTTCGATCAGGGCCGCGTTGACATAGAGCAGCTTGCCATCCGCGTCCGACATCATCATCGCCGTGCTGGTGGTTGCAAAGGCCTTGCCCTTGAACAGCATCTCGACCCGGTTGGCGTCGGCATCGGCCTGTTCGTCGCGAAGCGCCTCCAGTCCGCGGGCCAAGGCGCCCACCTCATCGCGGCGCGCTGTATAGCCGATGGTGGCCGGTTCGCGCGCGAGCATGGCGATCGTTGCCCGCGTCAGCTGGGCCAGCGGACGGGCAACCCATCGGCCCATCGCATAGCCGATGCCAAGCGCGGCAAGGCCCAGTGCGGCCAAAGCCAGCAATGTGCGCCGAACTTCCTTGTCGACCGGGGCCGAGATACGGGATTCATCCTGTTCGGTCACGATGGCCCAGCCAAGGTCTGGCTCTGTCACCGGCTGGAAAGCGGCAAGAATGGGCTGGCCGCTGCTGCTTCTGGCATCCCGCAGCGCTCCGGTTTCGCCGCGCTGGGCAGCGACCACCTGCGCGGTCTGTATCGGCTCGCGCCCCGAGATAACCCTGTCTGCCTGACGTGTCCAGTAATAGCCGTTGGTGCCGAGCAAGGTAAAGGCATAGGTTTCGCTGCCCGTGCCATCGTCGCTGACAAGTCTGGTCAGCAGATCAATCGGAATCTGGATGGCCAGAACCCCTATCTTGCGACCCGTCGCATCCTCGACGCCGTAAGCCAGAAAGCTGGCCGGATTGTCTTTGGAATAGACGTAGGGGGCGAAGTCTTCAAAAACCATCGCCGCCGGTTCCGCTGCAATGGCGCGGCGAAAGGCGGCACCCAGCGGTGTCTGTGCCAGATCACCGGTCACCGCATTCTGACCCAGATCCGGCTCTTTCGTGACGGTGTAGACAAGCGTGCCCTCGGCATCGAAGAGGAAGACGTCGTAGAAGTCATGCTCGCGCCGCATGGTCCGGAAGAAATCATGCACTTTGGCATGGGTCAGCCCGTAGGCGCTGCGGTCGGCCGAATAGTCGAACGTGTCGCGGGCGGTGCCGATTTCGCGGTTCGGGTCGACATAGGTGCGTTGGAGGAAGCCCGTCGCCTCTGCGCCCTGGGCGCGCAGGATGACCGAAAGCTGCTGGATGCTGTCCCTTGTGAGTTTCGTGCCGGCGGCAGAGCGCAGCGTTGTCTCCGTGCTGTCGAACCACGTCGAGACGCGGTGCGCGGAACGTGCGGTGGCGGCCTGCATCGCCTCTATCGCCTGCGCCATAAGGGCGCTGCGCATGTTGCCCAGCACGATGGTGGCGTAGCCGCCCAGCAAGACCAGAAGCGAGAGCACGAAAACCGCTGGCAAGAGAAGGGTAAGGCTTGTTCGTTTCATCGTCACGCTCCGTCCCGCTGAAGGCGGGGCCTGACAGACCGCGCCCTATCCTTCGGGCCAGCATGCGCGACGCGCTCCTAAACTTCTCCTAATGTCAAAACTTCTAGCAATTTTCCGGTGCGGCCGGACCCTTACCTGAATGTGGGGCAAGGCGAGGGCCCCGCACCGCGGGGAGGGGGGCAGGGCCTGCCCCCACCCCCACAAGCTGGCCGCCCCGCAGGCACTTGATCGGCCTAGAAAAACGCCTGCAGACCAGTGATGGCGCGGCCGAGGATCAAGGCATGCACATCATGCGTGCCTTCATAGGTGTTGACCGTTTCAAGGTTCACCATGTGGCGCATGATCTGGTAGTCTTCCTGAATGCCGTTACCGCCATGCATGTCCCGCGCCATGCGGGCGGCCTCGAGCGCCTTGCCGCAATTGTTGCGTTTGATGATGGAAATCATCTCGGGCGCGGCATTGGCCTGATCGAGCAGGCGACCCACCTGCAGGGCGCCTTGGAGGCCAAGGCTGATGTCGGTCATCATGTTGGCAAGCTTGAGCTGGAAAAGCTGCGTCTGTGCCAGCGGCTTGCCAAACTGCTTGCGGTCAAGCCCGTATTGCCGCGCCGCATGCAGGCAGAATTCGGCCGAGCCCATCACCCCCCATGCAATGCCGTAGCGGGCGCGGTTCAGACAACCGAAGGGGCCTTTGAGCCCTTCGACATTCGGCAGGAGCGCATCTTCCCCGACCTCGACATCCTTGAGCACGATCTCTCCGGTGATCGAGGCGCGCAGGGAAAGCTTGCCGCCGATCTTGGGAGCGGACAGCCCCTTGGTGCCCTTGTCGAGGACGAAACCCTTGATCTTACCACCGTGCGCTTCGGATTTGGCCCAGACCACGAAAACATCGGCGATCGGCGCGTTGGAAATCCACATCTTCGCGCCGTTGAGCACATAGCCGCCAGCGGTTTTTCGGGCCACGGTCTTCATGCCCGCGGGGTCAGAGCCCGCATCGGGCTCGGTCAGCCCGAAACAGCCGATCCATTCGCCCGAGGCCAGTCTGGGCAGATACTTCTGGCGCTGCGCCTCTGTGCCATAGGCATAGATCGGATACATCACGAGGCTGGATTGCACGCTCATCATGCTGCGATAGCCCGAATCCACCCGCTCCACCTCCCGCGCGACGAGACCGTAGGCGACATAAGAGGCGCCAAGCCCGCCATAAGCCTCGGGGATGGTGACGCCCAAGAGTCCCATCTCGCCCATTTCGCGGAAGATCGCCGGATCGGTGGATTCCTCGCGATAGGCGGCGATCACGCGCGGCTGCAGCTTTTCCTGCGCATAGCTGCGCGCGGCATCGCGCAACATGCGCTCTTCCTCGGTCAACTGGTCATTCAGCCGGAACGGGTCTTCCCAATCGAAGCGGCCCAGATCGGGGGCGTCTTTGGCTTTCAGGGCGGGTGCATCAAGGCTCATGGTCATTCTCCGGTTCTGGTCTGCGCGGGCGGCTGGAACGAGGCCATCATTCCTGCAAGACATGATCGCACAGTCTTGCAGGAAGGCGCGGCCTGCTGCAACGCTCCCGGGGGGCGCTGCCCCCGGACCCCCGGAGTATTTGTGAAAGCAGCAATGGCAAGCAGACACAGCGGGCCGGGGGCCGCGCCCTTCATTGCGCAGATTGGCGCGCAATGCTATCGAAAGCAAATCACCGGTTCATGAGGAAAATGCATGATTGGCCCGCGGCGCCTCTTGCCATCGATGCCTGCCCTGCTGGCGCTGGAGGCGGTGGACAGGCTGGGGACGGTTTCGGCGGCGGCGGCCGAGATGTCGCTGACCCAAGGTGCGGTGAGCCGGGCGCTGAAGGGGCTGGAGGGGCAGCTCGGTGTGGTGCTGTTTGTGCGCGAGCGGCAGCGGCTGCGCCTGACCCCGGCGGCGCAGGATTATGTGCGGCAGGTGCGCGCCAGCCTGACGGCGATTTCGCAGGCCTCGCTGCGGCTGCGGGCCAATCCGGGGGGCGGGGGTCTGTCGCTGGCGATCTTGCCGGCCTTCGGGGTGCAGTGGCTGGCACCGCGCTTGCCTGCCTTTGCGCAGGCGCATCCGGGGGTGACGGTGAACCTGTCGACCCGGCTGCGTCCCTTTGACTTTGCTGCCGAGGGGTTTGATGCGGCGATCCATTTCGGCAGGCCCGACTGGCCCGGGGCAGAGCATCTGTTGCTGCTGGAGGAAGAGGTGTTGCCGGTGTGTGCGCCGGACCTGCTGCCGAGGCCGCTGGGGGCGGTCGAGGAGGTGCTGGCGATGCCGCTGTTGCAGCTTGAAAGCCGCCCCGGCGCGTGGGGGCGCTATCTGGCGCAGCAATCGGTGCCGGGGCAACGTCCGGTCGGGATGCTGTTTGACCAGTTCGCCACCATGACGCAGGCGGCCATTCACGGGCTCGGGGTTGCCCTGTTGCCTCTGTTCCTGATCGAAGAGCCGCTGCGGCAGGGCACATTGGTGGCGGCATGGCCGGCGCGCGGGCGCGGTCTGGGCAGCTATTACCTTGTCTGGCCGCGCGATGTGCCGCCTCGGCCGCCCCTGATCGCGTTTCGGGACTGGATTGCGGCGCAGGTTGCCTGAAATCCTGTGCAAAGCTGCACAACTCCCCTCTGCATCTGCGGCTTATCTGCAAGGTGTTTTGGCCTATCTTTGCTAAAACGCCTCCGGTCGGGGGCAGAGGAGGACAAGATGAACAGCATTTCCGGCATCCACCATGTGACCGCCATTTCCGGCGCACCGCAGCCCAATGTCGATTTTGTCACCGGGGTTCTGGGGCAGAAACTGGTGAAGAAGACCGTGAACTTCGATGATCCCGGCACCTACCATCTCTATTACGGGGATGCTGCGGGCAGTCCGGGCACGATCCTGACCTTCTTTCCCTTTGCCGATGCGGGGCCGGGGCGGGCCGGGCCGGGCATGGCCTCGGCCTATGCCTATGCGATCCCGGCCGCTGATTTCGACCGTATCACCGATGATCTTGCGGTGCGCGGCCTGACGACCGCCGGGGCAGGGCAGCGCTTTGGCGAGCGGTTCGTCACCTTGCGTGACCCCGATGGCGCGCCGGTGGAGCTGGTGGAAAGCGCCGAGGCCCGTGACGGGCATGGCTTTCATTCGGTGACGCTGTGGGAGCGTGACCCGGAGCGGACCATCCGCCTGCTGACCGATGTCTTCGGCTATGAACATGCGGGGACCGAGCAGGACGGCGCGACCGAGCGTCAGCGCCTGATCGCGCCGGGGGCCGAGCGGGCGCGGATCCTTGATGTGATCCGCGTTGCGGGCGCGCAGCCGGGGCGGCAGGGGGCGGGCACCATCCATCACATCGCCTTTCGCACCAAGGATGACGCAGAGCAGCTCGAGTGGATGGAGCGGTTGGCGAGCGCAGGCCATCGCACCACGCCTGTGACGGATCGGCAGTATTTCAACGCGATCTACTTCCGCGAGCCGGGGG
Source organism: Pseudotabrizicola algicola (assembly GCF_010915705.1). Lineage (GTDB taxonomy): Bacteria > Pseudomonadota > Alphaproteobacteria > Rhodobacterales > Rhodobacteraceae > Pseudotabrizicola > Pseudotabrizicola algicola. The sequence goes on along the minus strand of NZ_JAAIKE010000001.1, from coordinate 1,196,102 downwards.
GCGTGCTGTTCGAGATTGCCACCGATCCGCCGGGGTTCGCGGTCGATGAACCGGTGCAAAGCCTTGGCCAGTCGCTCAAGCTTCCGCCGCGTTATGAACCGCTGCGCGCGCGGATCGAGCGGGTGCTGCCGCCGCTGCGGGTTCGGGCATGATCGCGCGCCTGCCAAAGGGGGCGACCAAAGGTATGGTCATGCTGCACGGGCGGGGCGGCTCTGCTGCCGACATTCTGTCCTTGCTCGATCATGCCGGCTTGCCACAGGTGGCGGCTGTCGCCCCCGAGGCGGCGGGAAGCAGCTGGTGGCCCAGCAGTTTCCTTGCCCCTGCCGCGCAGATGGAGCCCTTTGTGCAGCAGGGGCTGGCGCAGGTGGCGCAAGGGATTTCGGCGCTGGAACAGGCGGGCATTCCCCGCGCCGCCATCTGGCTTTGCGGTTTCAGTCAGGGCGCCTGTCTGGCGCTCGAGGCCTTTGCCCGGCAGGGCGAGGGTCTGGCCGGTGTCTTCGCCCTGTCGGGGGGGCTGGTCGGCACGGATGACCTGCCCGGCAGCGACGCTGCACTTTACGGCCATGCCGACAAGCGCCTGACTTACAGCGCCAGACTGACAGGACAGGCGTGGATCTCGGTTCACGCGCGCGATCCGCACATCCCGCTGAAGCGGGCGGAAGACTCGGCGGCGGTGCTGCGGGCGATGGGCGCAGCGGTGCAGTTGCAGGTCTATCCGGGGGCGGGCCATGCGGTGATGCGCGAGGATATCGCCGCGCTGCGGCAGGCCCTGAACCTCTGATCCCGGGCCGGCGCCGTGCCGAAGAGGGGCCTGGCGGCCCCTTTTCATTTGGTCAGGATCAACTTGCCCTGACGGGTGATGCGCAGGGAATAGACCATGCCATTCAACAAGATACGTGCCTCCCGCCCGCCTTCGGTCAGCGCGGTGGCATCGTGCAGCGGAATGGCTTCGGTCAATTGGGCCGCAGGGGTCAGGGCGTTCATTTGCGGCCCTCCATCCGGTCCAGCATGGCGGCAAGCAGATCATTCGGCAGCATTCCGGCAAGGGATTGGCGCAGCAATTCGCAGACATCCGCCGCAACAGGCGCGGTGCGAAGAGCGGAAGGTTTCATGGCAGAGGCATCCTTCGGACTGGGGTGATCATCTTGGCTGGCCCGTCCGGACTGGCTGTGATAATACCTTACAAAAATACTTTGAAATGTAAAGCCATCTCCGCCCCCTTTTTTCAACATGGCTGTTGAAGCCGGACGCAACCTGCTACATTTGCCATTCAGAGCAACAGAGGATCACCCCAATGGCAGAGCGCAAACTCAAACTGTCGCCCCTCGATCCGGTCTGGACCCGCGTCTGTGACGAGGCCGAAGCGGCAATCAAGGAAGACCCGCTGCTGGGCGGGCTGATCCATTCATCGCTGCTGCACCATGCGACGATGGAACAGGCTTTGGCCTACCGCTTTTCCTTCAAGCTCGCCTCTGCCGAGATGGGTGAGCAGATCTTGCGCGAAATCGCCGATCAGGCCTATCGCGATGATCCCGACCTCGGGGCGGCAGCGCGCGCCGATCTGATGGCGGTCTTCGACCGCGATCCGGCCTGCCACCGCTATCTGCAGCCGCTCTTGTTCTTCAAGGGCTATCAGGCGGTGCAGGCCTATCGCATCGGTCATTGGCTCTGGAACCTCGGGCGCAAGGACCTTGCCTATTTCGTGCAAATGCGGGTGAGCGAGGTGTTCGGCGTCGACATCCATCCTGCGGCGAAGATCGGCCGCGGCATCATGATAGACCATGCCCATTCCATCGTGATCGGTGAGACGGCAGTGGTCGGCGACAATGTGTCGATGCTGCATTCGGTCACGCTGGGCGGCACGGGCAAGGAAGATGGCGACCGTCACCCGAAGATCGGCGACGGTGTGCTGATCGGTGCAGGGGCCAAGGTTCTGGGCAACATCCGCATCGGCCATTGCAGCCGGATCGCGGCAGGCTCTGTCGTTTTGCAGGATATTCCCTGCAACAAGACGGTGGCCGGTGTGCCGGCCAAGATCGTCGGCGAGGCTGGGTGCTCGCAACCCGCGGTGTCGATGGATCACAAGCTGTCAGGCTGCATGGATTGTGACTGAACGGACGGGGCCGCAAAGGCGCGGCCCGTCACCGCCCGCCTGAACCACGGGCCCGGATTGAAAAAAGCCCCCTGATCCGTCGATCAGGGGGCTTTTCCATCGGTTTCGCCGTGCTCAGGCCAGCATGGTCATCGGATTTTCCAAGGCCTCGATCACCGCCTTGAGGAAGGCAGCACCCAACGCGCCATCAATCACACGGTGATCGACAGACAGGGTCATCGACATCACGGTTGCAACACCGATGGTGCCATCGGCTTTGACAACCGGCTTCTTGATGCCAGCGCCGACCGCCAGAATGGACCCGTGCGGCGGGTTGATGACGGCGTCGAAATTCTCGATCCCCATCATCCCGAGGTTGGAGATGGCAAAGCTGCCGCCCTGATATTCGTGCGGGGCCAGCTTCTTGGTCTTGGCGCGTCCGGCCAGATCCTTCATCTCGGCCGACAGCGCCGACAGCGACTTCTTGTCGGCATCGCGCAGAACAGGCGTGAACAGCCCGCCTTCCACCGCCACGGCCACCGCCACATCCGAAGGCTTCAGCTTCAGGATCCGGTCACCGGCCCAGACCGCATTGCAATCCGGAACGGCTTGCAGCGCCTGTGCGCAGGCCTTGATGATGAAGTCGTTTACCGACAGCTTCACGCCGCGCCCTTCGAGCGACTTGTTAAGCGTCTCGCGGAATGCCATCAGCGCATCAAGCTCGACGTCCCGCCGCAGGTAGAAGTGCGGAATGGTCTGCTTGGCCTCGGTCAGGCGGGCGGCAATGGTGCGGCGCATGCCATCGAGCGGCACCTCGGTGAAGTCGCGGTCGGCATACATCTTCAGCACGGTTTCTGCCGAAGGGCCGCTGGCCATCGCTGGCTTTGCAGGCGCCGCCGCAGGTGCGGGGGCCGCAGCGGGGGCAGGGGCTGCGGGTGCGGCCGCTTTGGGGGCCGCCCGCGCGCCTTCCACATCGGCGCGCACGATACGGCCATGCGGGCCAGAGCCCTTGACTGCGCTCAGGTCCAGTCCCTTTTCCTTGGCAATGCGCCGGGCAAGCGGCGAGGCAAACACACGCGCCCCCGCAGCCGGAGCGGCCTTGGCCGGCTCGGCGCTCGCTGGCGCGTCGCTTTTCGCCGGTGTCGCAGCGGCCTTTGCCGGGGCAGTCTTCGCCGATGAGGGAGCGGCAGCGACGGAAGAGGCATCCTCTCCCTCTTCCAGCAGCACCGCGATGGCGGTGTTCACCTTCACCCCTGCGGTGCCTTCGGCGATCAGGATCTTGCCGATGGTGCCTTCATCCACCGCCTCGAACTCCATCGTCGCCTTGTCGGTTTCGATCTCGGCCAGGATCTGGCCCGATTTCACCTTGTCGCCCTCTTTGACCAGCCATTTGGCCAGGGTGCCCTCTTCCATCGTGGGCGACAGCGCGGGCATCAGAATTTCGGTTGCCATGATGCGCCCTCCTCAGCGGTAGCAGACGGATTTCACCGCGGCGGTGATTTCCGCCGGAGTGATCAGCGCGAACTTTTCAAGGTTCGCGGCATAGGGCATCGGCACGTCCTTGCCGGTGCAGGTGATCACGGGCGCATCCAGATAATCGAAGGCGCGCTGCATGATCGTGCTGGCCAGATGGTCACCGATGGACCCGACGGGGAAGCCTTCCTCCACGGTGACGCAGCGGTTGGTCTTCTGCACCGAGGCCAGAACTGTATCGTAATCGATCGGGCGCAGGGTGCGCAGGTTGATGACTTCGGCGCTGATCCCGTCCTTGGCCAGTTCCTCTGCCGAGGCGAGCGCATGCGCCACCCCGATGCCGAAGCTGACCAGCGTCACATCCGTGCCCTCGCGCATGACCGAGGCCTTGCCGAAGGGAATGGTGAAATCCGGATCGGTCGGCACTTCGAAGCTGCGGCCATAGAGGATTTCGTTTTCAAGGAAGATCACCGGATTCGGATCGCGGATCGCCGCTTTCAGCAGACCTTTGGCATCCGCCGCCGAATAGGGCATGCAGACCTTCAGCCCCGGAATGGCGGCATACCATGCCGCATAGTCCTGGCTGTGCTGCGCGCCCACGCGGGCGGCGGCGCCGTTCGGGCCACGGAACACCATCGGGCTGCCCATCTGGCCGCCCGACATGTAAAGGGTCTTGGCTGCAGAGTTGATGATGTGGTCGATCGCCTGCATGGCGAAGTTGAAGGTCATGAACTCGACAATCGGGCGCAGCCCGCCCCAGCTTGCCCCCACCGCGATGCCCGCAAAGCCGTGTTCGGTGATCGGCGTGTCGACCACGCGCTTGGCTCCGAATTCATCCAGCAAGCCTTGGGAGATCTTGTAGGCCCCCTGATACTCGCCCACCTCTTCCCCCATCAGGAAGACGTTGGGATCGCGGCGCATCTCTTCGGCCATCGCTTCGCGCAGGGCCTCGCGCACCGTCATGGTCTTGGTCGGGCCTTCGGGCAGGTCGGCATGGGGCCAGCCCTTTGCGGCGACAACGGGGGCAGGGGCGGGGGCCGCAGCCTGCGCGGAGACCGACGCCGGGGCCTCTGCCGCCGCCATCACGGCCTCGGCCACTTTGGGGGCGGGTGTGTCGCTGACGCTTTCGCCGTCTTCGACCAGCACCGCAATCGGCGTGTTCACCTTCACGCCCGCCGTGCCTTCGGCGATCAGCAGCTTGCCGATGATCCCCTCATCCACCGCCTCGAATTCCATCGTGGCCTTGTCGGTTTCGATCTCGGCCAAAATTTGACCCGATTTCACCGCATCGCCTTCCTTCACCAGCCACTTGGCCAGCGTTCCCTCTTCCATCGTGGGCGACAGTGCGGGCATCAATACTTCGGTTGCCATGTCTTCGGTCCCCCCTCAGGCGTAGATATCGGTCCAGAGTTCCTCGACCGGAGGCTCTGGGCTGTCTTTGGAAAACTCGGCCGATTCGTTGACCTGTGCCTTGATTTCCTTGTCGATGGCTTTCAGGTCGTCGTCGCTGGCAAGGCCGCCTTGCAACAGCAGATCGCGCACATGCTCGATGGCGTCCTTCTCGCTGCGCATCTTCTCCACTTCCTCGCGGGTGCGATACTTCGCCGGGTCCGACATCGAGTGGCCGCGATAGCGATAGGTCATCATTTCAAGGATATAGGGGCCCTCGCCCGCGCGGCAGGCGGCAACGGCCTTTTCACCCGCAGCTTTCACGGCCAGAACGTCCATGCCGTCCACCGCTTCGCCCTTGATGCCATAGGCAGCCCCGCGTTCCCAGAGGGAAGGCGACTTGGTGGAGCGCTTCACCGATGTGCCCATCGCATAGCCGTTGTTTTCGATCACGAAAATCACGGGCAGGTTCCACAGCTGCGCCATGTTGTAGGTCTCATAGACCTGACCCTGGTTCGCCGCGCCATCGCCGAAATAGGTGAAGGTCACGTTGTCATTGCCAAGATACTTGTCGGCAAAGGCAAGTCCTGCTCCCAGCGGCACCTGCGCGCCCACGATGCCGTGACCGCCGTAGAAGTGCTTTTCCTTGGAGAACATGTGCATCGAGCCGCCTTTCCCCTTGGAATAGCCGCCGATGCGTCCGGTCAGTTCCGCCATCACGCCCTTGGGGTCCATGCCGCAGGCCAGCATGTGACCATGGTCACGATAGCTTGTTACCCGCTTGTCACCCTCTTTGGCCGCCGCCTCGAGGCCCACAACCACCGCTTCCTGCCCGATGTAGAGGTGGCAGAACCCGCCGATCAGGCCCATGCCGTAAAGCTGGCCCGCCTTTTCCTCGAACCGGCGGATCAAAAGCATCTCGCGGTAGTACTTCAGCAACTCGTCCTTCGAGGCATTGGGCCTCTCGGCTGGTTTCTTGGCGGCCATATGCGGCATCCTCCCGTCAGTGGCATGAATAGTTCAGTATTAAACTATCCATAGCGCATCGGGTTTTATTGGGCAAAACAAAAAGTGCCGCAACGTCCTGCATGGCACCCATGCAGAAACGGCAGGTCTGGCAAGGCAGAAGCGCAGGTTTAGCGGATCACGATCTCGTCGGGGCGCACATAACCCAGAACGTCGCGCACCCGCTCGTCCAGCAGATCAATGTCCAGATAACGGTCAGACAGGCGCGCGGTCAGGTTGCTGATCCGGGCCAGATCCTCGTACAGCCGGTCGCGCTCGATGCGCAGCGCCTCGGCCTCGGCGCGGATCTGCACCTGCCGGAACACGCCATAATCGCCCTGCACGGCGGCAAAAGTGAAATAGGCGCCCAGCATGAACGCAAGGATCAGATAGAGAATTCCGCCCACCGGAAGGCGGTTGCCTTGTGCCGTCATCGCTCTGCCCCTTATGGCCGGTTGATCCGGCCTTTGGGGAATCATCGCACATCTGATTCGGATAGGGAATCCCCCTTGCGGGGGAGTCCGATCACGTTTGGCTGTGCTCAGCCCGCGACAGAGGCGGCGTGGATGCTGTCGATCGCCTGCGCCAGCGTCGCATCAAACTCGGCATCCGACTGCTGGGCCGAGAGCCCCTCGCTCAGCGCGCGGCTGAAGCTGGCGATGATCCCGCGGTTGCGCGCCAGAATGGCATTGGCCGCCTCGCGGCTATGCCCGCCCGACAGGGCCACCACCTTGAGCACGCGCGGATGATCGACCAGCGGGGCATAGAAATTGTCCACCGTCGGCAGCGACAGTTTCAGCATCACCTGACGGTCGGCGGGCAGCGCGTCCAGATGGCGCAGGATTTCCGCCATCAGCATCGCCTCGGCCTCTGCCTTGTCGGCGATCGAGATGGTCACCTCGGGCTCCAGAATCGGCATCAGCCCCGCCGCTGCCACCTGTTCGCCCACGGCAAATTGCTGGGCCACGATGGCGGCAATCCCCTTGGCATTGGCGGCGCTGACCACCGAGCGTTCCTTGGTGCCGAAGATGCCAAGGCCCTTGGCCCGCGCCAGCAGCGCATCAAGGCCCGGCATCGGCTTCATCAGCTGCACGCCATCGGCCTCGGCCTCCAAGCCCTTGTCGATCTTGAGAAAGGGCACCACGCCGCGCTGTTCCCAAAGGAACTGCGCGGTGGGAATCCCGTCAATGTCACGGTCCATCGTCTGTTCGAACAGGATGGCCCCCACCACCTTGTCGCCGGTGAAGGCGGGCGACTTGATGATCCGCGACCGCATGGCGTGGATCAGGTCGAACATCTCTGTCTCGCCCGAATAGGCATCCTCGGCCACGCCATATTGGCGCAGCGCCTTGGGCGTCGATCCGCCCGACTGGTCCAGCGCCGCGATAAAGCCATTCCCTTTGCCGATCTGCTCGGCCGCTTGCGCGAAATCCATTCCGACTATCCTTATAAAACGTCGCAGAGGTTGCCTTTGGATAGCCCTATGCCATCGGCCTCGCAATCATGGTGGCGCTAACGGCGCGTGGAAATTCCTGCACTTACCAACGGCGGCGCAAGATTTGGCCGGTCAGCCAGGCCGTTACGCGGCGCGGCATCAAACGGGGCAAAAAGGCAAAGACCTTGGTCATCACGCCCGTCACCACCACGCGGCGGCGCTTCTGCATCGCCGCCCAGCCACTGGCCGCCACCGCCTCGGGTGCGGCCATCGGCAACAGCCGGGTCAAAATGCTCGCCCTTTCGGCATTGTCGGCGGCGAAAAAGCCGGTGGTCGTGGCTCCGGGGCAAAGGGCAGTGACAAAAACCGCATCCTTTGCCGCCTCCTCCGCCACCGCCTCGGACAAGGACAGCAGATAGGCTTTGCTCGCCGCATAAACCGCCATGTTCGGCCCCGGCACAAAACCCGCCGCCGAGGCGACATTAAGGATATGCCCGCCGCCGTTCTGCGCCATATGGGCCAGTGCGCGCTTCATCAAGATGGTGGCGGCGATCACGTTTACCAGCACCGATTCCGATTCCCGCAGCCAGCCCTCCGGGTCCAGAAAGGGGCCGCTGCGCCCCAGACCCGCGGCATTGACCAGAACCGCGATGCGCCCCTGTTTCGCGGCCTCGGTCCAGAGCGCCTCGGCCGCGTCGGGGTCTGACAGGTCGGCGGTGATGCAGACCGTCGCCACATAATGCGCGCGGCGCAGACTGTCGGCATGGGCCTCCAGCCGCTCCGTCCGCCGCCCCGTCAGAATGACATTATAGCCCGCCTTGGCCGCCTCGACGGCCAATGCGCGCCCGATTCCGTCGCTTGCGCCCGTCACCAGCGCCCAGTCTGCCTTGCGGAAGTCTTGCGCGAGTGACGTATCGCTCATGCCATCAGCGCCGCAACACCGGGCAATTCCTTGCCCTCCATCCATTCTAGGAAAGCACCGCCCGCGGTGGAGATGAAGGTGAAATCCTCCGCCGCCCCCGCCTGATTGAGCGCCGAGACGGTATCACCGCCCCCCGCGACCGAAATCAGCTTGCCTTCCCGCGTCAGCGTCGCCGCCGATTTGGCCGCCGCATTGGTGGCCGTATCAAATGGGGTCAGCTCAAACGCGCCCAGCGGGCCATTCCAGATCAGGGTTTCCGACGCCTCGAACACCTTGACGATGGCGGCCACGCTCATCGGCCCCGCATCAAGGATCATCGCATCGGCAGGGCAGGCATTGGCCGCCACGACGTCATGCTCGGCATTCGCCTTGAACTCCCGCGCCACCACCACATCCACCGGCAGGTGAATGGTGCAGCCCGCAGCCTCGGCCTTGCCCAGAATCTCGCGCGCGGTCTCGGCCATGTCACGCTCGGCGAGCGATTTGCCCACCTCGATCCCCTGCGCCACCAGAAAGGTGTTCGCCATGCCGCCGCCGATCACCAGATGATCGACCTTGGTCACCAGATTGCCCAGCAGGTCCAGCTTGGTCGACACCTTGGCCCCGCCGACCACCGCCACCACCGGGCGCTTCGGGCTGCCAAGCGCCGCCTCCAGCGCCTGCAACTCCGCCTCCATCAGACGGCCAGCGGCTGCGGGCAGCAGATGCGCCAGCCCTGCGGTCGAGGCATGGGCGCGGTGCGCGGCGGAAAAGGCATCGTTCACGAACACATCCCCCAGCTTTGCCATCTCGGCGGCAAGGGCAGGGTCGTTCTTTTCCTCGCCCGCATGAAAGCGGGTGTTCTCCAGCAGCACCACATCGCCCGGGGCCGCACCGGCAATCGCCGTCGCCGCAGCGTCGCCGATGCTTTCGGAACAGAACACCACCTTGCGGCCCAGACTGGTTTCCAGCGCGGGCGCGATATGGCCAAGGCTCATCTCGGGCACCACCTTGCCCTTGGGCCGGTCGAAATGCGCAAGCAGCACCACCCGCCCGCCGCGCGCGATGATGTCCTCGACCGTCGGCTTGATCTTGTCGATCCGCGTGGTGTCGGTCACGCGGCCCGCCTCTACCGGCACGTTGATGTCAACGCGGACCAGCACCGTCTTGCCCGCAAGCCCGATGTCGTCGAGTGTTTTCCAGCCCATGACGGACCCTCCTGTCGAAATGCTGCCCCCTGTTTCCGCCGGAATGCCGCGCAGGTCAACCGATCTGCGCGCTGCCCCCTTTCCTTGCTGGCCTCGGGTGTTTAGGTTCCGCGCCAGACAACAGTAAGGAGCCAAGACCGATGGCCGAGATCAAAGACCCCGAAAACACCATCATCCTCACGCTGAAGGACGGCGAAGTGGTGATCGAGCTGCTGCCCGATGTGGCCCCCAAGCACTCGGCCCGGATGAAGGAACTGGCCCGCGCGAAAGCCTATGACAACGTGTGCTTTCACCGCGTGATCAACGGCTTCATGGCGCAGACGGGCGACGTGGCGAACGGCAACATGGAAAACAACTTCAACCTGCGCCGCGCAGGCACGGGCGGGTCCGACCTGCCTGACCTTCCGGCCGAGTTTTCCAAACTGCCGCATGACCGTGGCACCCTTGGCGCGGCCCGCAGCCAGAACCCGAACTCGGCCAACAGCCAGTTCTTCATCAACTTTGCCGACAACCACTTCCTGAACGGCCAATACACCGTCTATGGCCGCGTGATTTCCGGCATGGAACATGTCGACAAGATCACCCGGGGCGAGCCGCCGGCGAACCCGGACCGGATGATCACCGTGCGGGTGGCTGCCGATGTCGCGTGACCGGTTCATTGCAGGCGGGCTCTTCGCCCTTGGTCTGGCCGTCGTGGGCGGCTATGCGGTCAGCCAGTTCGCCAGCCCCGTCATGGCGCAGGCCGAAGACGGCCCCGGCCCGAACCTCGTGATCGAGGTTGCAGGCAGCACCTCGGGCCAGATCGTGATCGACATGCTGCCCGATGTGGCCCCCAAGCATGTCGAGCAGATCACCGCGCTTGCCCGCGAAGGGGCCTATGATGGCGTGGTGTTCCACCGCGTGATCGACGGTTTCATGGCGCAGACCGGTGACGTGGAATTCGGCAAGGCCGGCGGGGACACCCGCCGCGCCGGAATGGGCGGATCAAACCGCCCCGACCTGCCCGCCGAATTCTCCAACATCAGCTTTGACCGCGGTGTGGTCGGCATGGCCCGCAGCCAGAACCCGAACAGCGCCAACAGCCAGTTCTTCATCATGTTCGCCCCCGGCACCTTCCTTGACGGTCAATACACCGTCGTGGGCCGGGTGATCTCGGGCATGGAGGTGGTCGATGCCATCAAGAAAGGCACCGGCGGCAATGGCGAGGTGACGGACCCCGACCAGATGGTCAAGGTCACGGTCAGCGAGTGATGCGGAAAAAGGGGGCCACGCGGCCCCCTTTGTCTTGGTCCGGCCCTTGCCAAGGCTTTGGCTTCGGCAGAATGTCTGCCGTGCGAAATCAAGAGGGTAGCGGATGAATACCGATATGCAGCGCCGTCTGGCAGATGTGCTTCACCACCGCAGCGCGGGGCTGGAAAAGGGCGATCCGGTGTCGCTGCCGCTGACCACGTCGACCAGCTTTCACCTGCCCGATGTGCAGGGCGCGCCCTATATCTATGCGCGCAACGGCACCCCCACATGGGCGGCGGTCGAGGCGCAACTGGCACTTCTGGAAGACGCCGAGGTGGTGGGCTTCCCCTCGGGCATGGGCGCGATCTCGGCGGCGCTTTTTGCCACGTTGAAGGCCGGTCAGCGGGTGGTGCTGCCGTCGGACGGCTATTACGTGACGCGCGTGCTGTCCGAAGGCTTCCTTGCCCCGCTGGGGGTGGATGTGGTCCAGATCCCGACGCTGGATTATGCGACGGCGGATTTTTCCGGCGCGGCGGTCGTCTACATGGAAACCCCGTCCAATCCGGGGCTGGATGTGGTCGATATCGCCGATGTCTGCGCGCGCGCCCATGCGGCGGGGGCGATCGTGATCGTGGACAACACCACGATGACGCCGCTCATGCAGCGCCCGCTGGACCTTGGTGCCGATCTGGTGGTCGCCGCCGATACAAAGGCCCCGGCGGGCCATTCGGACGCGCTGTTCGGCCATGTCGCGGGGCGCAACAGCGCGCAGATGGCGCGCGTGCGCGACTGGCGGCGGCTGTCGGGCGCGGTGCCGGGCAGCATGGAGGCGTGGCTGCTGCACCGGGGGCTGGAAACGCTGGAGGTGCGGCTGGAGCGGATGTGCGCGAGCGCGGCGGTGATCGCCGTGCGGCTTGCGGAGCATGAGGCGGTGCGCGCCCTGCGCTATCCTGGGCTGCCGGATGACCCGGCCCATGCGCTGTCACGGCGGCAGATGCAGGGTTTCGGCTTCCTGATCGGCATGACGCTGGAAAACGCCACCGTGGCCGAACGGTTTCTGGAGCGTTGCCCCTATCTGGTGCGCTCGACCAGCTTTGGCGGCACCCATTCGGCGGGCGAGCGTCGTGCGCGCTGGGGCGATGCGGTGCCGGAGGGCTTTGTCCGGCTGTCGATCGGGGTGGAGCCGGTCGAGGCGCTGTGGGGCGCAATGGCCGAAGCGCTGCGCTGACCCGGTCCCCTCGTCGCTCGGCGCGCGCGAAGGGCGCGCGCCAGCGCTCCTCGTTCCGCGCTCAGATCAGGTCAAGGAGGCGTGCGGCCTCCTCGCGGGGGCTGAAAAGGGCCTCGCGGTCCTCGCCCGGATAGAACCGCGCGCGCACCGCCGTGGGCATCGGCCGCGGGGTTTCGATCAGCACCCGGGGGCCGACGCGCTGCGATTCCGCCTGCCAGTTGCGCGCGAGGGCGATCTGCGCCGACTTGGTGGCCCCGTAGGCTCCGCCAAATTTCTGCCCCGCCACCGGATCGTCAAAGAACATCGCGGTCCCGGCTTTGACACGCAAGAGCGGCTCGACCATGGTGATCAGGAAGGCCGTGGCGCGCAGGTTTGCGGCAATGGATTTGTCGAGGTCCTTCATATCCACCGAAGGCGCGGGCGCGAGGGCCGTGGCACGCACCGCCGTATGCGCCCAGAAATCCAGCCCGCCCCAGCGGTCATGCACCGAGCGGCACAGATGCCGCATCGCGTCTTCGTTCGTCACATCCATCGGCGCGAGTGTCAGGCTGCCCGCACCGGGCAGGCCGGCGGATTTGACGCGGTCGTCCAGATCTTCCAGCCCGCCCACCGTGCGGGCCACCGCCACCACATGCCAGCCGCGCAAAGCCAGCTGTTCGGCCAGGGCAGACCCCAGACCGCGGGAGGCCCCGGTGACGAGGGCGATTTTCTGGGACATGGGCGGCTCCGGTGGCTGAGGGTGGAGCCGGGGGTTTCACACCCCCGGACCCCCGTGGGATATTTGCAGACGGAAAATGGCGCAGGCCGGCTATTCGGCGGCCTTCATCTCGAAGCCCTCGGCAATCTTGTCGGAGGGGACGACGGGGTAATCGCCGGAGAAGCAGGCATCGCAGAACCTCGGGGCGGCAGGATCACGGCCTGCGGCCTCGCCGGCGGCGCGGTAGAGACCGTCGAGCGAGATGAACTTGAGGCTGTCGACGCCGATCCAGTCGCGCATTTCGTCTTCGGTCATGGTGGCGGCGAGCAGTTTCGCGCGTTCCGGCGTGTCGACGCCATAGAAGCAGGGCCAGGCGGTGGGGGGCGAGGCGATGCGGAAGTGCACTTCGGCTGCCCCCGCCTCGAGGATCATGTCCTTGATCTTGCGGCTGGTAGTGCCGCGCACGACCGAATCGTCGACGAGGATCACCCGCTTGCCCTTGATGAGCGCACGGTTGACGTTGAGTTTCAACCGGACGCCCATGTTGCGGATGGACTCGGTGGGCTCGATGAAGGTGCGCCCCATGTACTGGTTGCGGATGATCCCCATCGCATAGGGAATGCCCGATTGCTGCGAATAGCCGATGGCGGCAGGGGTGCCGGAGTCGGGCACCGGGCAGACCAGATCGGCCTCGACCGGGGATTCGATGGCAAGCTCCACGCCGATCTGGCGGCGGGTTTCATAGACCGAGCGGCCGCCGATGATGCTGTCGGGGCGCGAGAAATAGACCTTCTCGAAGATGCAGAAGCGCGAGGGCGCGGGGGCGAAGGGGCGGGTGGAGATCACCTTGTTGCCTTCGATGACCACCATTTCCCCCGGTTCGATCTCACGCACGAAATCGGCGCCGATGATGTCGAGCGCGCAGGTTTCCGACGACAGCGCCCAGCCGGAATCGCCGATGCGGCCGAGGACCAGCGGGCGCACGCCAAGGCTGTCGCGCACGCCGATCAGTTTGGTGCGGGTCATGGCGACCACCGAAAACGCGCCTTCGCAGGCGCGCAGCGCGTCCTTGATGCGTTCGGCAAGCGATTTCTGGATCGAGCGCGCCATGAGATGGATGATGCATTCCGAATCCGACGAGGACTGGAAGATCGAGCCGCGTTCGATCAGTTCGCGGCGCAGGGCGGCGGCATTGGTCAGGTTGCCGTTGTGCGCGATCGCGCAACCGCCCATCGAGAATTCGCCGAAGAAGGGCTGCACGTCGCGGATGGCCGTCGCGCCCTTGGACCCCGCGGTGGAATAGCGCACATGGCCGATGGCGAGTTGCCCCGGCAGCGTGTCCATCACATCGGCCTTGGTGAAATTGTCGCGCACATAGCCGAAGCGGCGTGCCGAGTTGAAACCGTGGTCGGGGTGATAGGCGACGATGCCGCCCGCCTCTTGCCCGCGATGCTGCAGGGCGTGCAGGCCGAGCGCGGTGAAGTTCGCCGCGTCCGAGACCCCGATCACGCCGAAGATCCCGCATTCCTCCTTCAATTTGTCATCATCAAAGGGGTGGGACAGGAAGGGGCGCATCGGGCTGCTCCGTCTAGGACTGATGCGCCACCCTTTACGCCAAGGCGGTGGCGCTGTCACGCCCATTGCAGCAGCAGGGCGCTGTCAATTTGCTGCGATGCGGCGGGCGTAGGGGCCGGCAGGCCGTGGCGTCAGTTTCCGGCAGGGGCGGGCTGGGCGGTGGGGGTGGTCGCAGGCGCGGCACAGACGGCGGTCAGGTCATTGTAGCGCGAGACGATCCAGCCCGGTGCATCGGCGGGAATGTTCTCGTCGATATTGGCCTGAAAGGTGGCGAAGACCTTGGCCGAGCGCGAATTGTCCACCATCGGAACGGTGTTGGCGGCGACCGCGCGGTCATAGACGATGAAGGCCACCGCGACGAGGATCACGCCGCGCGCCACGCCGAACAGAAACCCCAGCGCCTGATCGATGCCGCCAAGGGCCGAGCGCTGGACAAAGGAGGAAAAGAGCGGCGTGAACAGTGCGGCGATGACAAGCCCGATGGCAAAGACCAGCGCGAAGGCCCCGATGATCGACAGCTCGCAGCTGTCGCCCAGAAAATCACCGACGACCGGCAGTTCCTTGATGAGCGGTTGCGCGGCGGGGGCGAAGATGAAGGCGAGCACCGCGGCCCCGATCCAGCCCGCGATGGCCATCGCCTCGCGCACAAGGCCGCGCGAATAGGCAAGGATCGCCGACAGGACGATCACGCCCGCCACGATTCCATCCACCAGAGTAAAGCCTTCCATCATCCGCTCCTTTGTGCCGCGTCAGCCTGCGCCGAACATCTCGCCGACAAAGGCGGTCAGGTCGGGCATCTGGCGCAAACGCATATCCGTTCCGCCCGGGGTTTTCGACCCCGTGGGCAAAGTGGCCTGTTGAAAACCAAGTTTCGAGGCTTCTTTCAACCTGTTTTCCGTCTGACCCACCGGACGCAGCGCACCCGAGAGCGAGATTTCCCCGAAAAGAACCATGTCTGGCGGAATTGCCACATCCTCGCGCGCGGAAAGCAGCGCGGCGGCGACCGCAAGGTCGGCGGCGGGTTCATTCACCCGCAAGCCGCCCGCCACGTTCAGAAACACATCCAGTCCGGTAAAGGGGATGCCGCAGCGCGCTTCAAGCACGGCGAGAATCGTCGAAAGCCGCCCCGAATCAAGCCCCACCACCGTACGCCGCGGCGTGCCGAGCGGAGAGGGGGCGACAAGGGCCTGAATCTCGGTCAGCACGGGGCGCGTGCCTTCGATCCCGGCAAAGACCGCCGATCCGGGGGCAGGGCGGTCGCGGTCTGACAGGAACAGCGCCGAGGGGTTGCTCACCTGTGCCAGCCCGTTCCCCGTCATCTCGAACACGCCGATCTCGTCCGCCGGGCCAAAGCGGTTCTTCACCGCGCGCAGGATGCGGAACTGGTGGCCGCGCTCGCCCTCGAAATAGAGCACGGTGTCGACCATATGCTCCACCACGCGCGGGCCTGCGATCTGGCCCTCTTTCGTCACATGGCCCACCAGCACCACCGCCACGCCGCGCTTCTTGGCAAAGGTCACCAGCTCATGCGCCGCCGCCCGCACCTGAGACACCGAACCGGGGGCGGCCTCTACCGTATCGAGCCACATGGTCTGGATCGAATCGATGATGGCAAGCGCGGGGCGTTCGGCATCCAGCGTGGTCAGGATGTCGCGCAGGTTGGTTTCGGCGCCCAGATGCACGGGGGCTTCCTGCAAACCCAGACGCTGCGCGCGCATCCGCACCTGTGCCGAGGCTTCCTCGCCCGAGATATAGAGGATTTTCAGGCCCATCCGCGCGAAGCTGGCGGCAGCCTGCAACAGCAGCGTCGATTTGCCGATGCCGGGATCGCCGCCGACAAGGATGGCCGAGGCCGGCACGAGACCACCGCCCAGCACCCTGTCCAGCTCGTCGATCCCCGAAGAGGCGCGCGGCGGCGGTGCCTCTTCGGTGGCAAGATCGGTCAGCGCGATGGTGCGGCCCTTGTGCCCCAGCGCCTTTGGTCCGGCCGACAGCGGGGCTTCTTCGATGATGGTGTTCCAGGCGCCGCAACTGTCGCAGCGGCCTTGCCATTTCTTGTGGCGCGCGCCGCAGGCGGTGCAGGTGAAACCGGAAGGGGATTTGCTCATCCCGCTTGCCTAGCGCGGAACCGGTGCGCTCTTCAAGCCTCGCGGTCCATCACCCGCAGCGCGGCAGGGTTGGGCAGGGGCAGGCGGGCGCTACAGCGGCACGTCCCAGCCCATCGCGTCGCGTATCCCCGCCACTCCCGTTGTCAGGATCAGCGCGATCAGGATTGCCAGCACGATGCTGTTGGACAGCAAAAGCAGCGGCTCGTGCCATTTCGCCTGCCGCCCCCATGCCGAGACCAGCCAGAACCAGCCGATCACCGACACCGCCCGACCGGGCAGCACCAGTTCGGCGGCAAGCGGGGCGGGCCAGAACATCCACAACAGGTAAAGCGCCACCCCCGCCATCAGCAGCGGCCCGCGCCGGTCGCCGATCCGCCATGTGCCATAGGCCGACAGCGCAATGGCCAGCGGGGTAAGGATGATCAGGGTCTGAACCAGAGTGCGCCAGATCGAGGGCTGTTCGAAGAGAAACGACAGATCTACCTGAAACATCGGGTCCATCGCGGCTAGCGGATCGGGTTGATCGGGCCTGCCGCGCGGCCGTGGATGAATTGCTGCACATATGGGTCTGCGCAGCCGTCAAGATCGGTCACCGGACCCGTCCACTGGATCATGCCCTGATGCAACATGGCCACCTCATCGGCAATCGCGCGCACCGAACTCATGTCATGGGTGATCGTCATCGCCGTCGCCCCCATTTCCACCACGATCTCGCGGATCAGGTCATTGATGACCCCCGACATGATCGGGTCAAGCCCGGTGGTGGGTTCGTCGAAAAAGATGATCTCGGGCTCGGCGGCAATGGCGCGGGCAAGGCCCACGCGCTTCTGCATGCCGCCTGAAAGCTCTGCCGGATAAAGATCGGCCACCTGCGGGCCAAGCCCCACGCGGCGCAGCTTTTCCAGCGCGATCGCCCGCGCCTCGTCCTTGGGGCGGCGGTTGGCGCCGCGCATCAGCCGGAAGGCCACATTCTCCCAGACGCGCAGCGAATCGAACAGCGCGCCGCCCTGAAACAGCATGCCGAAACGGGCAAGGAAGGCATCCCGCTCGGCGCGGCGCACATCCTGCCCGTCCAGCATGATCGTGCCGCCATCGGGCTCGACCAGACCGAGGATACATTTCAGCAGCACCGATTTGCCGGTGCCGGACCCGCCGATGATGACCATGCTCTTGCCGGTCGGGATCGTCAGATCCACCCCGCGCAACACCGCATTGGCGCCAAAGAATTTGGTGACCTTGCTCAGACTGATCATGAGGTAAAGAACACCTCTGTCAGCATGTAATTGGCCGCGAGGATCAGCACGCTTGCCCCCACCACCGCCGCCTTGGTCGCGCGGCCCACGCCTTGCGCCCCGCGCCCCGAATTCATGCCGTGATAGCAGCCCAAGAGCGCCACGATGAAGCCGAAAGCAGCCCCTTTCACAAGCCCCGATCCCACATCCCAGACTTCCAGAAAGTCGATGGTGTTCTTCAGGTAGGTGACCGAGTTGAACTCCAGCCGCGTGACGCCCACCAGCCAGCCGCCCATGATGCCGATGGCGTCGCCGACACCCACCAGCACCGGCACGGCGAGCGTGGCGGCCAGCACGCGCGGCACCACAAGGTATTTCATCGGATTGGTCGACAGCGTGGTCAGCGCGTCGATCTGCTCGGTCACTTTCATGGTGCCAAGCTCGGCGGCGATGGAACTGGCGACACGCGCCGCCACCATCAATCCGCCCAGAACCGGGCCAAGCTCGCGCACCATGCCGATGGCGACGATCGACGGCACCACCGCCTCGGCATTGAAGCGCGCGCCGCCGGAATAGATCTGCAGCGCCAGCGCGCCGCCGGTGAAAAGCGCGGTCAGACCCACCACCGGCAGGCTGAACCAGCCGATCTGCATCAGCTGCGCCCCGAACTCGCGCCAATAGAAGGGCGGGCGCAAAAGATGGCCCAGCGTCGCAACTGCAAACAGCGCCACGCGCCCGATGGCCGCCAGCGCCGCCAGCGCCGGACGGCCAATCGCGCGCAGACCGGCGGCAGCGCTCACGCGGCCCCCTCCTGATAGCGGCGGGTATAGCGATGGCCCAGCGAGGTGAGGATTTCATAGCCGATGGTGCCGGCAGCATCGGCCAGATCATCCACCGTCTGATGCGGGCCCAGAATGTCCAGACTGCGCGGCACATAGGTCAGATGGCTGATGTCGACGGTGATGAGGTCCATCGACACGCGGCCCACCAGCGGGCAGGGGGTGTCCCCATCCCAGAGCACGGCGGTGTTCGACAGGCCGCGCAGCAGCCCGTCGGCGTAGCCGCCCGAGACGGTGGCAATCATGCTGGGCACCTCTGCCGTCCAGGTGCAGGAATAGCCCACAGCCTCGCCCGGCTGCACGATGCGGGTCTGGATCACCGGCAAGGACAGGCCGACCACGCGGCTCGCCCCTTCATAGGGACGCCCGCCGTAAAGGCCGATGCCGGGGCGTGTCAGGTCGAAGTGGTACTTCGGCCCCAGCAGGATGCCCCCCGTCGCCGCCAGCGAGCGCGGCACGCCGGTGCCATCGGTCATGGCGTGAAAGGTGGCAAGTTGCAGATCATTGAGCGCGTGATCTGGGTCATCGGCGCAGGCCAGATGCGACATGATCAGTTCCGGTCCGGCGTCGAGCACGAAGGGCGCCACCGCCTCCCATTCCGCCTCTTCCATGCCAAGACGGTTCATCCCGGTGTCAAGCTGGATGCCGAAGGGCAGGCCGGGCAGGGATTCGAGGTGGCGGGTGACCTGATCGATGCTGCCCAGCATCGGGGTCAGGTCAAGGTCGTGCACCATCTCGGTGTCGCCCGCCATATGGCCCGACATCACGCAGATCTGCGGCCCCGGCCCCAGCGCCTGCCGCAAGGCCGCGCCTTCCTCGGCGACGGCCACGAAGAACCGCCGCGCCCCCGCCTGCGCCAGCGCGCGCGCCACGCGGGTGATGCCAAGGCCATAGGCATCGGCCTTGACCACCGCCGCCGTCTGCACGCCGGAGGCTGAAGCACGGTCCAAGGCGCGCCAGTTGGCGGCGATGGCATCAAGATCAATGGAGAGGGTCGCTGTTGTCATGGGGGTTTGTTGTCAGATCAGGGGTGAGGGTCAAGGGAAAAACGGGGCTTTGGCAGAAAGGGGGCGGGCCGGGGGGCGGGCTTGGGGGGCATCGAGCCCCCCGCGCCCGCTGCTGCCGCGCGACAGCCGTCCGGCGCGGCGACGGGGACAGCTGGCGGATGCCTCCGGCGGGAGTATTTGGGAAAGCTGCAAGGGGCAGGGCGCCCCCGTGCCGACGGGCGGTCAGTAGTCGGAGCCGTCGCCCTGCCAGGGTCTGGCAAGGTTGCCGAAGCGGGTGAAGCGGCCCTCGAAGCTCAGTTCCACCGAGCCGATGGGGCCGTGGCGCTGCTTGCCGATGATGACTTCGGCCTTGCCATGCACCTGTTCCATCACCTGCTGCCAGGCGGCCATCTTTTCCAGCTCGTGATCGCCCGGCTTTTCGCGTTCCTTGTAGTATTCGTCGCGGTAGACGAACATCACCACATCGGCGTCCTGCTCGATGGAGCCGGATTCGCGCAGGTCTGACAGTTGCGGGCGCTTGTCCTCGCGGCTTTCCACCTGACGCGAGAGCTGCGACAGGGCGATGACGGGGATGTTGAGCTCCTTGGCGATGGCCTTGAGGCCTTGGGTGATTTCCGAGACTTCCTGCACGCGGTTGGCTTCGGAACCCTTGGACGAGCCCTTGAGCAGTTGCAGATAGTCGATCATCAGCACATCAAGCCCGTGGGTGCGCTTGAGGCGGCGGGCGCGGGCAGCGACCTGGCTGATCGGCAGGGCAGGGGTGTCGTCGATGTAGAGCGGGCAGGATTCCAGCTGTTTGGCGGCTTCGACAAAGCGGCGGAACTCCGCCTCGGTCATGTCGCCGCGGCGGATCTGTTCGGAGGGCACCTCGGAGGCTTCGGAGAGGATACGGGCCGCGAGTTGTTCCGCGCTCATCTCGAGGCTGAAGAAGCCGACCACGCCGCCCTCGACCGCGCCTTCATGCCCGTCGGGCTTGCGCCCGCGCTTGTAGGCCTTGGCCACGTTGAAGGCGATGTTGGTGGCCAGCGAGGTCTTGCCCATCGAAGGGCGTCCCGCGAGGATCAGCAGGTCGGATTCGTGCAGCCCGCCCAGCTTCTTGTCGAGATCGGTCAGGCCGGTCGAGATGCCCGCCAGACCGCCTCCACGCTGATAGGCGGCGTTCGCCACGTTGACCGCATCGGTGACCGCCTTGAGGAAGGACTGGAAGCCCCGCTCGGCCACGCCCTGCTCGCCCAGCTTGTAGAGGCGCTGTTCGGCCTCGACGATCTGCTCGCGCGGCTCCGAGGCCATGTCCACCTTGGCGGCCTTGGCGCTGATATCGCGGCCAAGGGCGATGAGTTCGCGGCGCACGGCGAGATCATAGATCATCTGCGCATAATCGCGCGCGGCATAGGCCGAGATCGCGGCCCCCGCGAGGCGGACCAGATAGGCGGGACCGCCCAGTTCTTTCAGACCCTCGTCATCCTCGAAGAAAGGCTTGAGCGTGACCGGGCTGGCGAGCGCGTTCTTCTGGATGCGCGCGGCGGATTTCTCGAAGATGCGCTGGTGCACCGGATCGTAGAAATGTTCCGCCTTCACGGTGCTGGCGATGCGGTCATAGACGTCGTTATTGGTCAGGATCGCGCCCAGAAGCTGCTGTTCGGCTTCGATATTGTGGGGCAGGCTGTCAGCCTCGGCGGCGGCGGGAAGATCGGGCCTGATTTTCGCGACTTCGTTCATCTGCTGCCCCTGACTCCTGCGGTGAAGTTGCGGCTTAGCCCATGCCGGCGTGCCGAGGCAAGCCATGCACAAAGCTGTGGATAAGCCTGTGCAACCCTGGCTCAGCCTGCAAGCCATCGCGGTCTGCGCCGCGCAACCCGCAATATCTTGCGCCACTTGCATCACCCTAGCACGGTGATCTGATTCTCGCGACGGGTTGTCCACAGAGTTTGCACAGGCCTGCCCACAGGCAGGCCGGGCGATCGGCAAAGACTTGCGCAGCTGACGTTGCGTCAGCCCATGCGTGCCTCTTGCCAGGCGCGCGGGGCGCCGAGGAAGGCTTCGACTTCGGCCAGCGTGGCGGCATCAAAGGCGTTTTGCGCCCGCGCCTCGGCCAGCACATCCCACCAAGTGCACAGATGATGCAGCGTGACGCCGTGTTCGGCCAGACGTTCGGTGGTGCCTTCGAAGATGCCGTAATAGAAGATCACCGCCGTATGGGCGCAGGTTGCGCCGGTCTCGCGGATCGCATCGACGAAAGACAGCTTGCTGCCGCCATCGGTGGTCAGATCCTCGACCAGCAGCACCCGCTGGCCCTCGCTCATCGCGCCCTCGATGCGGGCGTTGCGGCCATAGCCCTTGGGCTTCTTGCGCACATAGGTCATCGGCAGCGCCAGCCGCTCGGCCACCAGCGCGGCAAAGGGGATGCCCGCCGTCTCGCCGCCCGCGATGTTGTCAAAGGCCTCGAAACCTGCGTCGCGCATCACCGTCACGGCCATGAAATCCATCAGCATCGAGCGGATGCGCGGATAGGAGATCAGCTTGCGGCAGTCGATATAGGTGGGCGAGGGCAGGCCCGAGGCCAGTGTGAACGGCGTCTCGGCATTGAAATGCACCGCCTTGATCTCCAGCAGCGCGCGGGCGGTCAGGCGGGCGATTTCTTCGCGCGGGGGGAAACTGGTGGGGATCATCGGATCATCCTCTTGATGCGTCGGGCTTGCTGCTTATCCAAATACTCCCGCCGGAGGCTCCCACGGTGGCTGCGGGAGCCTCCGGCGGCGTATTCGAAAAAGGGCGCAAATCAGGCTTCCACGGCCCAGTGGACGGGATAGCCGGGGTTGAAAACAGTGACGGGGCCGGCTTCGGTAAAGATCTTCTCGGGCCAGGTCTGCGGTTTTTCATGCTTGACCAGCCGCATGCGGCCCGCGTTGACCGGAAGGCGGTAGAAAGCGGGGCCGTTCAGGCTGGCAAAGGCTTCCAGCCGGTCCAGCGCGCCCTCTTCCTCGAAGACATGGGCCAGAAGCGGCATCGTGTTGGTCGCGGTGAAACAGCCCGCGCAGCCGCAGGCATGTTCCTTGAGCGCATCGACATGCGGCGCGGAATCGGTGCCGAGGAAAAAGCGGCCCGCGCCCGAGGTGGCGGCGGCGCGCAGGGCAAGGCGGTGCTTTTCCCGCTTGGCCACCGGCAGGCAGTAGTAATGCGGCTTGATCCCGCCCACCAGAATGTGGTTGCGGTTGATGATCAGGTGATGCGTGGTGATCGTCGCGCCCAGCGTCTCGCCCCCCGCGCGGGCGTAATCGACCCCTTCCTGCGTGGTGATATGTTCCATCACCACCCGCAGGCCCGGCAGGCGGCGGCGCAGCGGGTCGAGCACGGTGTCGATGAACACCGCCTCGCGGTCGAAGATATCCACCTCTGCGGTGGTCACCTCGCCATGCACGCAGAGCGGCAGGCCGATCTCGGCCATTTTCTCCAGCACCGGCAGCACCGCTTCGATGTTGCGCACGCCGCCATGCGAATTGGTGGTCGCCCCGGCCGGATAGAGTTTCACCGCCTTGACCAGACCCGAGGCATGGGCGGCGGCCACATCCGCCGCATCGGTGTCTTCGGTCAGATAGAGCGTCATCAAGGGCTCGAAGGTCGCGCCCTCGGGCAGGGCGGCCAGAATGCGGTCGCGGTAGGCGGCAGCTTGCGCTCCGGTGACGACAGGCGGCACCAGATTGGGCATGATGATGGCACGGGCAAAATGGCGCGCTGTTTCGGGCAGCACGCCGTGCAGCATCGCGCCATCGCGCAGGTGCAGGTGCCAGTCATCGGGGCGGATAAGGGTGATTTCCTGGGTCATGTCGCCTCGGTTACCGCAAAGGCAGCGCGGTTTCCAGTGGGCAGATGGCACGGGCCGGCCCCGAAATGTGAAACCGCCGCCCGAGGGAAAGCCAGGGGCGGCGGCAAGGGATGACGCAGCGGCAGGCCGGTGGCCCGGTCTGCCGCCTGCGTGGCGTTACTCCAGTGCCTTGTCGGTCACCATATGCGTCCAGGCCATGCCTTCGGGTGCCTTGGTGATCGCCGGGTTGTCGGGCGAGACGGCGGCGAGCAGGGTGGCAACGGTCTGTTCGTAATCGGCGGGGTCCAGCTTGCCGTCGCCGCCCGCGGTCAGCTTGGCGACCTCGGACATCATGTACTTCTGGTGCTCCAGCCGCTGCGCGCCGGATTCGTCATTCTCGACGACGATCTCGGCAGCCTCGTCGGGGTTTGCCTCGGCGTATTTCCAGCCCTTCATCGAGGCGCGCACGAATTTCGCCATCGTCTCGACAAAGGCCGGATCGGCCAGACGGTCTTCGAGCACGTAGAGCCCGTCTTCCAGCACCGCCACGCCTTCATCCTTGTAAGAGAAGGTCACCAGCTGGTCCTCGCTGATGCCGGCGTCGATCACCTGACCGTATTCGTTGTAGGACATCACCGAGATGCAATCGGCCTGCTTTTGCAGCAGCGCATCCACGTTGAACGCCTGTTTCAGCACGGTGACGCCGCCAGCCGACCCATCGGTGGCCAGACCCAGCTTGGCCATCCAGGCGTAGAACGGGTATTCGTTGCCGAAGAACCAGACGCCCAGCGTGCGCCCCGGAAAATCGGCGGTGGTCGAGACGCCCGAATCCTTCAGGCAGGTGAACTTCAGCCCGCCCTCCTTGAAGGGTTGCGCGATGTTCACCAGCGGCAGGCCGCGTTCGCGTGCGGCAAGAGCCGCAGGCATCCATGTGGTGATGACATCGGCGCCGCCCCCTGCGATCACCTGCTCGGGCGCAATGTCGGGGCCGCCCGGCTTGATGGTGACGTTCAGACCTTCCTCTTCGTAAAAGCCCTTGTCCTTGGCCACATAGTAGCCCGCAAACTGCGCCTGCGT
The DNA here is from genome assembly GCF_010915705.1 of Pseudotabrizicola algicola. Classification (GTDB taxonomy): domain Bacteria; phylum Pseudomonadota; class Alphaproteobacteria; order Rhodobacterales; family Rhodobacteraceae; genus Pseudotabrizicola; species Pseudotabrizicola algicola. Next base: position 1,171,804 of record NZ_JAAIKE010000001.1, on the reverse strand, counting down.
CACCCATTTGAGCTGCAGCGTCACATCCTCGGCGCTGGCCATCCCGGCCGAAAGCGCCAGCATGCTGGCCGCGAACATCGTCTTCTTCATCGTCAGACCTCCGTGTTGTGCCCCTCTTGCGGGGGCGTTGCCGTTGATGGTGTCGCCATTCCTGTCTTGGCGGTTCTTGTTTTTGTTGTTTCCTATTTTCGCTGGCTCGGGTGCCAGAAGGTCACCCGGGATTCGATCAGCGCAATCAGACCATAGAGCGCGGAACCCGCCAAAGCCGCCACTGCAATTGTGGCCCAGACCATGTCGAGCGCCAGTTTTCCCACCTCGGTCGAGATGCGAAAGCCCATGCCGACAATCGGGCTGCCGAAAAATTCGGCAACAATCGCCCCGATCAGCGCCAGAGTGGCCGCGATCTTCAGCCCGTTGAAGAAAAATGGCATCGCCGCGGGCAGGCGCAGCTTTATCAGGCGCTGCACATAGGTGGCCGAATAGGTCGCCATCAGGTCGCGGTGCAGCCGGTCGGTGGCCTGCAATCCGGCAACCATGTTGATCAGCAGCGGGAAGAACACCATCACCACCACCACCGCCGCCTTCGACTGCCAGTCAAAGCCGAACCACATCACCAGCACCGGCGCCAGCCCCACGATGGGCAGGGCAGATACGAAATTGCCCACCGGCAGCAGCCCCTTTTGCAGGAAGGGCGACCGGTCAATCGCAATCGCCGCCACAAAGGCCGCCGTGGCACCGATGGCAAAGCCCGACAGCGCGCCCTTGATCACCGTCTGCACGAAATCGGCCCAGAGGATCGGCAGCGAGGACGCGATCTTCGGCCCGATCACCGAAGGCCCCGGCAGGATGACCGTCGGCACCGCAAAGCCGCGCACCAGCCCTTCCCACAGCACCAGAAGGGTGATCCCGAACAGGCTCGCCACCACCAGCCGCCCCGCACGCGTGCGGCCAAAGCGGCTGGCCGCCAGCCGCACGTTCAACGCCCATGCCGCCAGCCAGAACAGCACCGTCCCCCACAGCCAGATCATGCCGGAACCCCCATGCTCGCCCGTGCCAACCGCTCGACCAACCCCACGATCAGGATCAGCCCTCCCGCCAGAATGGCCGCCGCAAACAGCGCCGCCCACATGATCAGCGGCTCGCCGAATTGCGATCCGATCAGCATCCGCGCGCCAAGCCCCTCGATGGCCCCCGTCGGCAATTCGCCGATGATGGTGCCCACCAGCGCCGCCGCAATCGCAACCTTCAGCGAGGCAAAGAAATAGGGCATCGAGGCCGGCAGGCGCAGCTTGAGGAACGTGTCCGTCTCTGACGCGCCATAGGTCGACAACAGGTCAAGCTGCATCTGGTCGGGGCTGCGCAAGCCCTTGACCATGCTCACCAGCACCGGAAAGAACGACAGGTAGGCCGCGATGATCGCCTTGGGCACCTCGCGGTTGTCGATGCCGATCTGGTTCGACACCGTCAGGATCATCGGTGCCAGCGCCACGATGGGAATGGTCTGGCTGATGATCGCCCAGGGCATCACGCTCATCTCCATCACGCGGAACCGCACGATGGCCATCGCCAGACCCACGCCCAGCACGATGCCAAGCGCAAAGCCCATCAGCGTGCCGCGCAGCGTGACATAACCGTGGTAAACCAAGGACCGCTTCGAGGTGACGGCCTGCGCCGTCACGCCTTTCCACAATTCCGCCGCAACCTGATGCGGCGGCGGCAGCAACGGGCGGCTCTGCGCCATCGTCTGCGGAATCACCTCGGCCAGCGTCACCGTATTGCCCGCCCGCGCGGCCTGATCGTAGACCCAGGTGGCATTCATCCAGACCGAGGCGGCATACCAAAGCACGACGATCGCCGCCAGAACGCTCAGCACCGGCAGGGCCGAAGGCAGCCGAGGCGCGCGCTCAGTCATCCTGATGCCCCGCCCGCAGGCCTTCGCGCACGCGGTGCGCAATCTCGATGAACTCGCGGCTGTCACGGATGTCCAGCGGGCGCTCGCGCGGCAGCGGACTGTCGATCACATCGGTGATCCGTCCGGGGCGGGGCGACATCACCACGATCTTGGTCGAAAGATACACCGCCTCGGGGATCGAATGGGTGACAAAGCCGATGGTCTTGCCCGTCCGCGCCCAGAGCTTGAGCACTTCCTCGTTCAAACGGTCGCGCACGATCTCGTCCAGCGCGCCAAAGGGCTCGTCCATCAGGAGAATATCGGCGTCAAAGGCCAGCGCCCGCGCGATGCTGGCGCGCTGCTGCATCCCGCCCGAAAGCTGCCACGGATACTTCCCGCCAAATCCGGCAAGCTCCACCAGCTCCAGCACGCGGTCCACCCGCTCTTGCTGCTCGGCCTTGGAAAACCCCATGATCTCCAGCGGCAACTTGATATTGCCGGCAATCGTGCGCCACGGGTAAAGCCCCGCCGCCTGAAACACATAGCCATAGGCGCGGCGGCGGCGCGCCTCGTCCGGGGTCATGCCGTTGACGCTCAGCGCGCCCCCGGTCGGATGCTCCAGCGCCGCGATGCAGCGCAGGAATGTGGTCTTGCCGCAACCCGAAGGCCCGATGAAGCTGACAAAATCCCCCTTGTTGATCGTCAGGTTCACATCCTTCAGCGCATGCACCGGCCCGTCACCTGTCTGGAAGGTCAGGTTCAGATCGCGCGCCACAATCACCGGCGCGGCCGGGGTCAAGGTATCTTTCATCGCATCACACCCTTTGGCGCCGCCGCCCTTCGATGATAGGCTCCGTGCCGCTCCATCTGGCAACCGAGGGTCCCATGCCGATCTGCCATAAACTGCACCCCGAAGGTGCCTCTGCCGAAAGCTATGACGGCAAGCAAGGCTTCACCTACACCGCAGGCATCAGCGCGCAAAGCGTCGGCAGCAGCGGTATCTGCATGCATATGCTTGCCATTCCGCCGGGGGGCCGCGCCCGCGCCCACAAACACGCCACCCATGAAACCGCGATCTACATGCTCGAGGGCGTGACGGTCATGTATTGGGGCGCGGCGCTTGAACACCGGATGGAGGTCGCGGCGGGCGAGATGCTCTACATCCCCGCCGACATGCCGCATCTGCCCTTCAATCCCGGTCCCGGCACCGCACGCGCCGTGATCGCCCGCACCGATCCCGACGAGCAGGAAAGCGTCGTCCTGCTCCCGCATCTCGAGGCTCTGGTTCCCGCCTGACATCACACCCCCGTCGCCGGAATGCCGCTGCGCTGCACGGGGCGGGGGGCGGTCAGGTCCTTCCACTGGCTCAGCGCACGGTTCACCGCAGGCCGCGCCTCGCGCGGCACGAACTTCCCGTGGCCCTCGCGGCCCTCCACCTTGTCCTCGGTCACGGCCACGTGGCCGCGCGTCAGGGTGAAACGGGGCAGGCCCTTCACCTTCTGGCCCTCGAAGACGTTGTAATCGATGGCCGATTGCTGGGTGCTTGCGGCAATGGTCTTCTCGCGCTCAGGGTCCCAGACGACCAGATCGGCATCGGCCCCCACCAGAACCGCGCCCTTCTTCGGATAGCAGTTCAGGATCTTGGCGATGTTGGTGCTGGTCACCGCCACGAATTCGTTCGGCGTCAGGCGTCCGGTGCCAACCCCGTGCGTCCACAGCATCGGCAAGCGGTCCTCGAGCCCGCCGGTGCCATTGGGGATCTTCGAGAAATCGCCGCGACCGAACCGCTTCTGCTCGGTGGTAAAGGCGCAATGGTCGGTCGCCACCACCGACAGGCTGCCCGACATCAGCCCCGCCCACAGACTGTCCTGATGCGCCTTGTTGCGGAAGGGCGGGCTCATCACGCGCCGCGCCGCATGATCCCAATCGGGGTTGAAATACTCGCTCTCGTCCAGCGTCAGGTGCTGGATCAGCGGCTCGCCCCACACCCGCTTGCCGGCCTGACGCGCCCGGCGGATCGCCTCATGCGCCTCCTCGCAGGACACATGCACCACATAGAGCGGCACCCCAGTCATGTCGGCGATCATGATGGCGCGGTTGGTCGCCTCGCCCTCCACCTGCGGCGGGCGGGAATAGGCATGACCCTCGGGTCCGGTGTTGCCCTCGGCGATCAGCTTGGCGGTCAGCTCGGCCACCACATCGCCATTCTCGGCATGCACCATCGCCAGCCCGCCCAGCTCGCCCACCCGGCGGAAGCTGGCAAACAGCTCGTCGTCATTGACCATCAGCGCGCCCTTGTAGGCGAGGAAGTGCTTGAAGCTGGTGATCCCCGCCTTCACGCTCTCTTCCATCCCCTGCCAGACCTTCTCCCCCCACCATGTCACCGCCATGTGGTAGGAATAGTCGCAATGCGCGCGGCCCGATTTGTTGTGCCACATCTGGGCGGCATCCATCAGCCCCTGACCTTGCCCCGGCAGCACGAAATCGACCACCATCGTGGTGCCGCCCGCCAGCGCCGCCCGCGTGCCGCTCTCGAAATCATCCGCCGAATAGGTGCCCATGAAGGGCATCTCCAGATGCGTATGCGGATCGATCCCGCCCGGCATCACATAGCAGCCGCCCGCATCCAGCACGGTATCGCCCGACAGCCCCTTGCCGATCTCGACGATCACCCCGTCTTCGATCTTCACATCCGCCGCATAGGACAGATCCGCCGTCACCACCGTCCCGCCCTTGATCACCGTCGAGGCCATCGCGCCACTCCCTTATTTTCTGTCCGCAAATATCCCGCGGGGGTCCGGGGGCGCGAAGCCCCCGGCGCCGGCCTCAGGATACCACCTCTGCCACTTCCAGCGCCGCATGCAGCAGCACATCCGTCCCCGCCGCCGCCCATTCGGGGGAAATCTCCTCGGCCTCGTTGTGGCTGAGCCCGCCCGCACAGGGGCACATGATCATCACCGTGGGGGCCACGCGGTTGATCCAGCAGGCGTCATGCCCCGCGCCGGACACGATATCCATATGCGCATAGCCCAGCCGCTCCGCCGCCCCCCGCACCACCTTCACCAGATCCGGGTCAAAGGTCACGGGGTCGAAATGCCCCACATCCTCGATCGCGCAGCCAAGCCCCAGTTCCGCCGCCACCGCATGGGCCGCGCGCGTCACCTCGGCCTTCATCGCATCCAGCTTGGCCTGTTCGGGGCTGCGGATGTCCACGGTGAACACCACCTTGCCCGGAATCACGTTGCGCGAGTTCGGATGCACGAAAACCTGCCCCACAGCACCCACGGCGTTCGGCTGGTGGCTCATCGCGATCTGGTGGACGCGTTCGGTGATCCGCGCCATGCCAAGCCCTGCGTTCACCCGCATGTTCATCGGCGTGCTGCCGGTATGGGCATCCTTGCCGGTCAGCGTGATCTCCAGCCACCACAGGCCCTGCCCGTGGGTGACCACGCCGATCTGCCGCCCCTCGGCTTCAAGGATCGGCCCCTGCTCGATGTGCAGTTCCAGCATCGCATGCATCTTGCGCGCGCCCACCACCTCGTCACCGACCCAGCCGATCCGCGCCAGCTCGTCGCCAAAGCGCTTGCCCTCGGGATCGCGGCGGTCATAGGCATAGTCCTGGCTGTGGATGCCCGCGAACACGCCCGATGCCAGCATGGCGGGGGCAAAGCGCGCGCCTTCCTCGTTGGTCCAGTTGGTCACCACGATGGGCCGACGCGTCCTGATCCCCAGATCGTTCATCGTGCGCACCACTTCCAGCGCGCCAAGGACCCCCAGCACCCCGTCATAGCGCCCGCCCGTCGGCTGCGTGTCCAGATGGCTGCCCATATAGACGGGCAGCGCCTCGGGGTCGGTGCCTGCGCGGGTGGCAAACATGTTGCCCATCGTATCCACGCCCATCGTCATGCCTGCCGCCTTGCACCAGCTTGCAAACAGGTGCCGCCCCTCGCTGTCGGCATCGGTCAGCGTCTGGCGGTTGCAGCCGCCCGCCACGCCGGGACCGATCTGCGCCATCTGGTCAAGGCTGTCCCACAGCCGCGTCGAATCGATGCGGAGGTTCTCTCCGGGTGCTGGCATCAGCTGGCTCTCCCTGTGTCCGCGGGCTGTCTTTGCACCCCTTGCGGCGACTCATTTCCTGACCGTATGGTCAAGACGAAGCGCACCACAACCTGACCATCCGGTCAACATAAATCAGGCGAAGGCCAAAACCCGCGTATGACCCAGATCGCCCAAGTTTCGCGCATTCCCAAAGGCAAACGCACCGAAATCCGGCGCGAAAATGAACGTGTGATCCTCGATGCCGCCGAACGGGTCTTTGCCGAGGCAGGCTATGGCGGGGCCACCATGCAGCTCATCGCCGATATGGCGGGGCTGCCCAAGGCCAACCTGCACTATTATTTCCCCACCAAAGAGGCGCTTTACCGGCAGGTCGTGCGCAACATCTTCGAGATCTGGTTGCAGGCCGCCGAAAGTTTCGACGATGCCCCCGGCCCGGTCGAAGGGATCGGCGCCTATATCGAGGCCAAGATGGCCATCTCCCGCCGCCATCCCTATGGCTCCAAGGTCTGGGCGTCAGAGGTGATGCACGGCGCGCCGGTGATCCAGGATTATCTCGAAACCACCTTGCGTGACTGGACGGCGGGGCGCATGGCGCTCATCCAGCGCTGGATCGACGAAGGCAAGATGGCGCCCGTCGATCCGCGCCACCTGCTCTACATGCTCTGGGCGATGACCCAGCATTACGCCGATTTCGGCCACCAGATCGAAACGCTCAACAACGGCCAGCCGCTCAGCGATGCCCAATGGGCCGAGGCGACCGAAACCGTCAAATCGGTGATCCTGCGCGGCATCGGCGTGATCTGAAGTGGCACGCTCCCGCTGCGGGGCTCGCCCCCGCAGGGGCCGTGCGCATTTTCTGCGGCGCGTTTGACACAGGTCAACCCCGCCGCGCCGCAAAACCCATACCCTGAACCCAGACAGCCGAGTCAGGGCCCAGCCGCGCTTTGTCTGCGGCGGTCCGCATGGGCAGAACGGGGCAGGGGCGGCGCAGCCTCCGCCCTTGCCGCCCGGCCGATGCCGCAGCGCCGCCTTGTGTGCGGGGGATGCGGCCCCATCCATCAGCCAGCCCGGCACGCGCGGGTTCGCAGCACAAAGGACAGACATGCCCCACCTGACCCCCTTTGCCGAAATCGCCCTGCTGCTTGTGATGGCGGCGGGCGTGGGCCTGTTTGGCATGGTCCTGCGCCAGCCGCTGATCGTCAGCTTCATCGCGGTAGGGCTGATTGCAGGGCCTTCGGCGCTCGATCTGGTGCATTCCGACGCACAGATCGACCTTCTGTCGGAACTCGGCATTGCGGTGCTGCTGTTTCTGGTCGGCATCAAGCTTGATGTGAAGCTTGTCCGCACGCTGGGCGCGGTTTCGGTGCTCACGGGGCTGGGGCAGGTCGCCTTCACCGCCGCCTTTGGCTATCTGATCGGGCTGGCGCTGGGACTTGGCGCACTGACCAGCCTCTATGTCGCCGTCGCGCTCACGTTTTCCTCGACCATCATCATCGTGAAACTGCTCTCGGACAAGCGCGAGATCGACAGCCTGCACGGCCAGATCGCGCTCGGCTTTCTGATCGTGCAAGACCTTGTGGTGGTGCTGGCGATGATCCTGCTCTCCGCCATCGGCATTGGCGCGGCAGATGCGGGGCATGGCGGCGCCTCCGTCACGGGCGTTCTGGCCGCAGGGGTGGGCATGGTGGCCGCCGTGGTGCTCTTCGTGCGCTACGTCGCCACCCCGCTCACCACGCGTCTGGCCCGCGCGCCCGAACTTCTGGTGATCTTCGCGCTCGCTCTGGCGGCGATGTTCGCGGCGCTGGGCGATGCGGTGGGCCTTGGCAAAGAGGTGGGCGGCCTCATGGCAGGGGTCGCGCTCGCCTCCACCCCCTACCGCGAGACCATCGCCGCGCGGCTCGCACCCTTGCGCGATTTCCTCTTGCTGTTCTTCTTCATCGCGCTGGGCGCAACACTCGACCTGTCGCTTCTGGGCACCCATGCCTTTGGCGCGGCGGTGTTCTCGCTCTTCGTGCTGGTCGGCAATCCGCTGATCGTGCTCGTCATCATGGGGGCCTTGGGCTATCGCAAGCGCACCGGATTTCTGGCAGGGCTGACGGTCGCGCAGATCAGCGAGTTTTCCCTGATCTTCGTCGCAATGGGCGTCAGCCTTGGCCATGTCGGCGAAGATGCGCTGGGTCTGGTCACGATGGTCGGCCTCGTGACCATCGCGGCGTCGACCTACATGATCACATGGTCGCACCACCTTTATGCCCTGTTCGAGCCGCTCCTTGGCGTGTTCGAGCGCAAGGGCACCCCGCGCGAGCCCTCCGAGGCCGGAAGCCACAAGGCGCACGGTTTCGCCGTCATTATCTTCGGACTCGGCCGCTTTGGCACCGCCATCGGCCTGCGGCTGAAAAGGCGCGGCCTTTCGGTGCTGGGGGTCGATTTCAACCCGCAGGCGGTGGCGCGCTGGCGGGCGCTGGGGCTGGAGGCCGAATTCGGCGATGCCTCGGACGCCGAATTCGTGGCCGAACTGCCGCTTGCCGCCGCGCGCTGGGTCGTCTCGACCGTGCCGATCCACCCCACGGGCCTCAGCCATGAAGACGCGCGGCTGACGCTCCTGCAATCGGTGCGCGGCGCGGGCTTTGCTGGCCGCATCGCCGCCGCCTCGCATGGCGCGGCAGAGACCGACCAGTTGCGCCACGCCGGGGCCGATACCGTGCTCGAGCCGTTCCAGGATGCCGCCGACCGCGCGGTGGACCTGCTCTGCGGTGCCATCGCGCAAGACCGCACCGACATTCCCGACCTCCCCGGCGAAGACCGCATCGCCGGCTGATCCCCTATTTCACGCAAGGAGTTTTCCATGAACCGCACCGCAAACAAGACCGCCATCATCACCGGCGGGGCCGTCGGCATCGGTCGCGCCTGCGCCATCCGTCTGGCGCAAGAGGGCGCCAGGGTCGCCATCTTCGACATGCTCGCCGACGAAGGCGCAGCCCTCGCCGCCGAACTCACCGGACAGGGCCACGCCGCCGCCTTCTGGCAGGTCGATGTCACCGACGAAGCCGCCGTGAAGGCCGCGACCGATGCCGCAGCCGCGCATTTTGGCGGCCTGCATGTCGTGGTGAACAACGCAGGCATCTCGGGCAGCCCCAAGCCCACGGATGAGGTGACCGAGGCCGACTGGGACAAGGTGCAGGCCGTCAACGTCAAGGGCGTGTTCTTCGGCACCAAACACGCCATCCCGCACCTGCGCGCGGCGGGTGGCGGCTCCATCATCAACCTGTCGTCCATCGCGGGGCTGATCGGCGTCGGCAATCTGGCGGCCTATCACGCCTCCAAGGGCGCGGTGCGGCTGATGTCGAAGAACGATGCCATCACCTATGCGCCCGATAAGATCCGCGTGAATTCGATCCACCCCGCCTATATCTGGACGCCGATGGTGGAAAACCACCTGCGCGCCACGGCCCCCGATCTCGAGGCGGCAAAGGCGGCGGCAGGGTCGGTCCACCCCGTCGGCCATATGGGCGAACCCGATGACATCGCCTGGGCCGTGGTCTGGCTGGCATCGGAGGAGTCAAAATTCGTCACCGGCGCCGAGATCGTCATCGACGGGGGCTACACGGCACGCTGATGCAGATTACCAACGCGCATGCCCGCCCCGCCCACAGCTGCCTGACCGATCTGGACAGCCATGACACCGGCCTGACCGATGCCGAGGCGGCGGCACGGCTGGAACGCCACGGCCCGAACCGCCTTCCGCAGACGCGGGCGCGCGGCCCGCTCCTGCGCTTTGCCGCGCAGTTCCACAATGTGCTCATCTATGTGCTCCTGGCCGCCACCGCCGTCACGGCGGCCCTGCAACACTGGGTCGATACAGGGGTGATCCTTGCCGTGGTGCTGGCCAATGCCATCATCGGCTTCATCCAGGAAGGCAAGGCCGAGGCGGCGATGGCCGCCATCCGCACCATGCTTGCCCCGCGCGCGGCCGTCCTGCGCGACGGCCAGCGGAAAACCGTCGAAGGGGCGGCGCTGGTGCCGGGCGATATCGTCCTGCTGGAAGCGGGTGACAAGGTGCCCGCCGACCTGCGGGTGCTCCACGCGCGCGGGCTTGCCGCGCAAGAGGCGATCCTGACCGGCGAATCCGTGCCGGTGGAAAAGGGCAGCACGCCCGTGGCGCAGGATGCCCCGCTCGGCGACCGCCGCTCGATGCTCTGGTCCGGCACGCTGGTCACCCAAGGCACCGCGCGCGGGCTGGTGGTCGCCACCGGCCCCGATACAGAAATCGGGCGCATCGGCGGCCTGCTGGCGGGGGTGGAGCAACTGACGACCCCGCTTGTCGCGCAGATGGATCATTTCGCGCGCTGGCTCTCGCTCCTGATCGTGCTGGCGGCAGGGCTCTTGCTGCTCTGGGGCTCTGTGGTGGGCGGCCAGCCCTTTGCCGAACTCTTCATGTCGGTCGTCGCCATCGCCGTGGCCGCCATCCCCGAAGGTCTGCCCGCCGTGATGACCATCACGCTCGCCATCGGCGTGCAGGCCATGGCGCGGCGCAATGCCATCGTGCGCCGCCTGCCCGCGATCGAGGCGATCGGCTCCGTCTCGGTGATCTGCACCGACAAGACCGGCACCCTGACCCGCAACGAAATGCTGGTCGCGGCGGTGGAAACCCCGCACGGCAGCTTTTCCGTCACCGGCGAAGGCTACAGCCCGCAGGGCAGCATCACCCCGACGGGCGATCTGACGCGCATCGCCGCCGCAGCGGCCCTGTGCAACGATGCCGCGCTGCTGGAAAAGGCGGGCGGCTGGACTGTGGAAGGCGATCCGATGGAAGGCGCGCTGCTGGCCTTTGCCGGCAAGGTCAGCCAGAATCTCGGCGCCCCCCGGCTCGATGCCATTCCCTTCGACAGCCGCCACCGCTTCATGGCGACGCTGACTCAAGGCGCGGGTGGCCCCGTCACCCATGTGAAAGGCGCGCCCGAACGGGTCTTGGGCATGTGCGCGGGTCTTGACCAGACAGACTGGCAGCAGCGGGCCGATAGGATGGCGCGGCGCGGATTGCGCGTGCTGGCGCTGGCCGAACGGGCCGAGGCGGGCGCGCAGATCGACGCCCGGACACTGGATGGCAGCCTGACCTTCCTCGGCCTTGTCGGCCTGATAGACCCGCCGCGCCCCGAAGCGATTGCGGCGGTGGCCGAATGTCGCGCCGCAGGCATCGCGGTAAAGATGATCACCGGCGATCACGCCGGCACCGCCGCCGCCATCGCGGCGCAGATCGGGCTGGCACGGCCGGACCGCGTGCTGACAGGGGCCGATCTCGACAAGCTCGACGATGCGCAACTTGCCCGCGAGGTGGCCAATGTCGATGTCTTTGCCCGCACCAGCCCCGAAGACAAGCTGCGCCTTGTCACCGCGCTACAGGCCAATGGCCTGTCGGTGGCGATGACGGGCGACGGGGTGAATGACGCCCCCGCCCTCAAACGCGCCGATGCGGGCATCGCAATGGGGCTCAAGGGATCAGAGGCCGCCAAGGAAGCCGCCGATCTGGTGCTGGCAGATGACAACTTCGCCAGCATCGCGGCGGCGGTGCGCGAAGGGCGCACCGTTTACGACAACCTCCGCAAGGTCATCAGCTGGACCCTGCCCACCAACGCGGGCGAGGCGCTGGTGATCGTGGTCGCGCTGATGGCGGGCATGGCCCTGCCGGTCACCGCCGTGCAGATCCTCTGGGTCAACCTCATCACCGCCATCACGCTGGGGCTCGCGCTGGCCTTCGAGCCGACCGAGGCAGGCACCATGACCCGCCCCCCGCGCAGGCGCGACGCGCCGGTGCTGTCGGGGGCCTTGGTCTGGTATGTGCTGTTCGTGGGCTTTCTGTTCGTGGTCGCGATCTTCGGGATGTTCAGCTACGCGCTCTCGCGCGGCTATCCGCTGGCGCTGGCGCAGACCATGGCGATGAACACGCTGGTGGTGCTGGAAATCTTCAACCTGTTCTTCGTGCGCAACATGCACGGCACCTCGCTGACCTGGCAGGCCCTGCGCGGCACGCGGGTGGTCTGGGGGGTGGTGATCGCCGTCACCGCCGCGCAGTGCGCCGTCACCTATGTGCCGGTCCTGCAAGGGGTGCTCGGCACGCAGGCGGTGCCTTTCACCGACGGGCTGCTGATCGTCGGGGTGGGCGTTGCCTTCTTCGCGATTGTCGAGATCGAAAAGCAGATCCGTCTCGGCCTGCGCGCCCGTCGCTGAGCGGGGGGCAGGGCAGGGGCGGGCGCAAGCCTGCCCCCGTCAGGGCGCGCGGGTCACATTCGCCAGCACCACCGCGATCATCTGCTCGATCCGGTCCACCGGCACGCCCGAGATGCGCTTTTCCAGACCGAGCAGCACGATGCCATGCACCGACGAGAACAGCGCCCGCGTCATCAGGTCGATCTGCGGCGCGGGCCAGTCGGGAAAGATGCGCTGCAGCGGGGCCGAGATCAGCCCGAACAGCGCCGCGAGTTCCGCCAGATACCACTGGGGCACCGCCGAATCCTGCGACATCTCCAGATCGAACAGCGCCCGCCACGCCTTCGTGTTGGCGGCGGCAAAGTGCAGATAGGCATGCGACATGGTGATCAGACTGTCTTGCGCCGACATCTCGCGCGCGCCAAGCGAGGCCGACACCGCCGCCCCCAGCCGCCGGAAGGTGCGCCCGTTGACCGCCATCACCAACTCGTTCAGATCGGCAAAGACGGTATAGATCGCCCCCACCGAACACCCCGCCAGCCCCGCCAGATCGCGCGCCTTGAGCGCGGCAAGGCCCTTGCTGGCGATCAGCGCCTCGGCATGGTCGATCAGCCGGTCGCGCAGCGCCTCGCGGCGCAGGTCTGTCTTGCTGGGGGGCTTGGCCATTCCGGCTCCGTTTGCTGCTCTTGAACTCTGTTCAAGACTACCCCCGCCCGCCCGAAGGTGCAAATCAGGTCTTGTGCGGCAGGGTCGACGGCGCGCCGCCCTCGAACCTGTTGCCATTGGTGTAATCGCAGGGCGCCTCCTGCATCTGCAGATGCAGCCCGCTGCCGGTATAGGGATGGGCGCGGGCGACATCCTCGTCGAACTCGATGCCCAGACCGGGGGCGTCGGGCGGCAGGATATAGCCGTTCTCCCATGCGATGGAATTGCGGATCAGCTTCTGGTGGAACGCGCCGCCCGTCTCGATCGTCTCGGCGATCAGCAGGTTCGGGATCGAGGCGGCCAGATGCACATTGGCCGCCCATTCCACCGGACCCGCATAAAGATGCGGGGCCATCTCGGCGTTGAACACCTCGGCCATCGCGCTGATCTTCTTGGCCTCCCAGATGCCGCCCACGCGCCCCAGCGCCGGTTGCAGGATCTTGACCCCGCCCAGACGCAACAGCGCGCCGAACTCGGCCTTGGTCGTCAGCCGCTCGCCCGTCGCCAGCGGCACCCGCACCTGTCGCGCCACTTCGGCAAATTCCGCCAGATTGTCCGGCGGGATCGGCTCTTCGTACCACAGCGGATTATAGGGCTCGAGCTCCCGCCCCAGCCGCGCCGCGCCCGCCGTGGTGAACTGGCCGTGGGTGCCAAACAGAAGGTCCACGCGGTCGCCCACCGCCTCGCGGATCGCGCGGCAAAAGGCGACGGAGCGGGTGATGTCGGACAACGCGGGCTGATGCCCGCCGCGAATGGTATAGGGGCCGGCGGGGTCGAACTTGACGGCGGTGAACCCCATCTCCATGAAGCGCACCGCCGCCGCGGCGGCAGCGTCAGGATCGACCCAGAACTCAGGGTCCTCGTTGCCCGGTTCGGGGTAGAGATAGGTATAGCTGCGGATGCGCTGGTTGATCCTGCCGCCCAGAAGCGCCCAGACCGGCCGGTTGCGGGCCTTGCCCAGAATGTCCCAGCAGGCGATCTCCAGCCCCGAAAACGCGCCCATCACCGTGGGGTCGGGCCGCTGCGTGAAGCCCGCCGAATAGGCGCGGCGGAACATCAGCTCGATGTTCTCGGGGTTTTCCCCCTCCATATGGCGGGCAAACACATCCTCGATCACCGCGACCATCGCCTTTGGCCCGACGGTCGAGGCATAGCATTCGCCATAGCCCACGATGCCGCAGGCGGTGGTCAGCTTGGGGAAGATCCAGTAGCGCCCGCCCCAGCCGGGAAAGGGCGGGGCCACGACGAAGATTTCGAGGTCTTTCAGCTTCATGGTCCGGCGTTCCTTTTGCGGCAACCGCCGGGGGACGTCGCGTCCCCCGGACCCCCTGCGGGATATTTTCAGACAGAAAATGAGCCTAGGCGGGGATGGGCGCGAGAGCAAAGGCGTTTGCGACATGAAATGCCGCAAACGGAAGATCAGGCCGCGGCCGTGCGGCGCAGGCGCGGGCCGAGGACATGCAGCGCAAGGCAGGCCAGCATCAGCGCGGCGGCGAGGAGGAAGGGAGCGCCCGGAGCAAAGACCGGGGCGCCGGGGGCGGTGAAGGCGCTGAAAGTGGCGGTCATGAGGAGGGGCGAGGTGATCATGGCGATGGCGTTGAGGCTGGCCAGCACGCCCTGCACCTCGCCCTGGGCATCGGCGGGGGCCGCGCGGCTCGCGATGGCCTGCAGGGCAGGGGTGACCGCCCCGCCCAGCGCGGTGACCGGCGTGATCATCAGCGCCAGCGCGGGCGAGGTGACAAGCCCCAGCGCGGTGAGCGTGACCACATCGACCCACATGCCGTAATGGGCCGCCCTGTGCTCGCCGAAGCGGCGGATCATCGGACCGACCAGCAGCGCCTGACCCAAGGCAAAGCTGATGCCGTAGATCGCCAGCGACAGGCCCACCATCTGGCTGGACCAGCCGAAGCGCGCCTGTCCGTAATAGGCCCAGATCGACGGATAGACGTTCATCGCGATGCCGAGGATCAGGAAACAGGCCAGCGTCAGCCGCAGCCCCGGCAGGCGGCTGACCGCGCGCAAGGCCCCCAGCGGATTGGCGCGGCGCAGCGAGAAGGGGCGGCGCGTCGCCTCGGTGACGGTTTCGGGCAGCACCCACCAGCCGAAGGCCAGATTGGCAAAGGCCAGCGCGGCTGCGGCATAGAAGGGCGCGCGGGTATCGACCCCCGCGAGCAGCCCGCCGATCAGCGGCCCCAGCACGAAGCCCACGCCAAAGCCCGCGCCGATCAGGCCGAAGCGCGCGCCGCGCTGTTCGGGCGGCGTGATGTCGGCGATATAGGCGGTGGCGGTGGCATAGGTCGCGGCGGTGATGCCCGCCACCAGCCGCGCGATGAGCAGCAGCCAGATCGTGGGCGCGACCGCCATCACCAGATAATCGAGCCCCATCACCAGCAGCGAGACGAGCAGCACCGGACGGCGGCCGAAGCGGTCGGAGAGCGAGCCGAGAATGGGTCCGAACAGGAATTGCATCACCGCGTAAGAGGTGGCCAGCACCCCGCCCCAGAGCGCGGCATGGGCCAGATCCTGCCCCGTCACGCTGCGGATCAGGTCGGGCATCACCGGAAAGATCAGACCGATGCCGATGGCGTCGAGCGTGACGGTGGCAAGGATGAAGGTCAGGGCGAGCTTTGGCGTTTGCGTCACGATGCGGCCTCTGGCTGCCTTGCGATGGCGTCCAGCCGCCGGGCCAGCACCTCGGGGCAGGCGAAGAAGGGCGAATGCGAGGTGGGCAGGGTGCTGCGATGGGCAGGCGGCACGGCTTGCGCCATCACCTCCTGATATTCGGGCGGGATCGCGCGGTCATCCGTGCAGCGGATGTAATGGCGCGGCAGCGACTGGCTGCGCGGCGTCAGCGCCAGCGGGGTTTCCTGCGGCGCGATGGGTTGCGGCGTAAGGCACAGGGCGGCCAGTGTCTGCGCCTGCGGGTCGCAATCGTGATAGAACAGCGCGCCTGTCTGCGCAGGATCGAAGGTGAAGGTGCCGGTGGCCTTGTCGATCCGGATCGCCGGAGCCAGCGGCTGGCGCGGGCCGGCGCGGCGCATGTCGCCAAGGCTCTGCCCCGCCACGGGCGCATAGGCGCAGAGATAGACCAGCGCCGCGATATGGGTCGGGTCGGCTTCGGCGGCGGCGGTGATCGCATAGCCCGCCATCGAATGGCCGACCACGAGGGTGGGGCCGTCCAGCGCCGCGCAGATCGCCTGCGCATAGCTGTCCAGAGTCACCTGATCCGCCGGAGTGCGGTCGCGCCCGTGACCGGGCAGGTCGATGGCGCGGGCGCGGTGGCCCAGCGCCTCGAGGGCCGGGATCACCCGGTGCCAGCACCATGCCCCGTGGCAGGAGCCGTGGATCAGCAGGAAATCAGACATGGCCGATGCTCTCCAGAAAGTCGCGCAAGGCGTCGGTATAGGCGTCGGGCTGTTCGACCATCGGCAGGTGGCCCGCGCCGCGGATCAGCCGGAAACGGCTGCCGAGGATCAGGCCCGCGGTCTCTCTCACCAGATCGGGCGGCGTTGCGCCGTCGCGCGTTCCGGCAATGGCCAGCGTGGGCAGGGTCAGCCCGGCGGTGGGTGTGTAGAAATCGGTGCCCGCAATCGCCGCCGCTGCCCCCATCCAGCCCTCGGGCGGGGTGGCCAGCAGCATGGCGCGCATCTGCGGCAATTCGGGCAGGTCCCGCCAGCCGCGACCGAACCAGCGCTCCAGCGTGGCATCGGCAATCGCCTCCAGCCCGCCCGCCCGCACGGCCTCGATCCGCGCCTGCCATTGCGAGGCGATCCCGATGCGGGCAGCGGTGTTCGACAGCACCATGCCGCGCACCAGATCGAGCCGCTTGACCGCCAGCCCCTGCGCGATCATCCCGCCGATCGACAGGCCGACCACCACCGCCTCGCGCATCCCCGCCTGCGCCATGACCCGCTCCACGTCGTGGATCAGCGCGCCCATCGCATAGGGGGCGGGCGGGGCATCCGACGCGCCGTGCCCGCGCATGTCCAGCCGCAGGATGCGATGCCCCGGCAGCCGCGCCACCACACCATCCCACAGCCGCAGGTTGGTGCCCAGCGAATGCAGCAGCACCACGGGGGGCGCGCGGTCCGGTCCGGAAAGCTCGGCGTTCAGCCGCAGGTCGGGAAAATAGATCAGCGCCATCGGTCAGCCGAACCGCGCAAGGGCGTCGCGGAACACCACCGCGTCGGCATTGCCGCCACTGGCGACGCAGATCACCGGATCGCTCGTCGGCGTAAACAGCGCCGCCGCCAGCGCCACCGCGCCCCCCGGCTCCAGCACGATGCGCAGATGGGTGAAGGCCAGCGCCATCGCCTCCAGCGCCTGATCGTCGCTCACCGCAATCCCCGCTCCCGCCAGCCGCTGCAACACCGGAAAGGTCAACTCCCCCGGGGCAGGCGTCAGGATCGCATCGCAGACCGAGCCGCTGGCCCGCGCATTGCGCAGCCGCTCCCCCGCCGCAAGCGACCGCGCCATGTCGTCGAACCCCGCCGGCTCCACCGTGCGCAGCCGCAGCCCCGGCGCACGCGCCTCCAGCGCCAGCGCGATGCCCGCCGAAAGGCCACCTCCGCCGCAGCACACCAGCACATCGCCCGCCTCGACCCCCGCCGCGCGGGCCTGCTCGGCAATCTCCAGCCCCACCGTGCCTTGTCCCGCAATCACCTCGGGGTCATCGAAGGGCTTGACCAGCACCAGCCCCCGCTCGGCACAGAGCGCCGCGCCCAGGGCGTCGCGGTCTTGCGCGGCGCGGTCATACAGCACCACCTCGGCCCCGTAGGCGCGGGTGTTGGCAATCTTCACCTCCGGCGCATCCGCCGGCATCACCACCACCGAAGGCAACCCGTGCCGCGCCGCCGCCAAGGCCACGCCTTGCCCGTGATTGCCCGAGGAATAGGCCAGCACCCCGCGCGTGCCTTCGGGCAGCGCCGACACCGCCGCCCACGCCCCGCGGAACTTGAACGATCCGGTCACCTGCAGACACTCGGCCTTGACCAGCACCCGCTTGCCGAAACGCGCGTCCAGCAGCGGCGCATGCAGCAGGGGCGTCACGCGGGCATGTCCCGCCAGCCGCGCCGCCGCCGCCTCGATCATCGCCAGATTCATGCGCAAGCCCCCAGAAACGTCCGGATCACCGCGACCGACTCGGGCTCATCCAGAAACGGAATATGCGCGCGGTCCGCCACTTCGGCAAAGATCATGTCAGGCCGCCGCCGCCGCATCTCGGCGGCCGTCTTGCTCGACAACAGGTCGGAATTGGCCCCGCGCAGCAGGGCCAGAGGCAGCCCCGCACAGGCATCGAACAGCGGCCACAGGTCCACCGCAGGCCCCTCGAACGCCGCCAGAAATGCCTCGCGCAGCGCGGGGTCATAGGTGATGCGCAGGCCCTGCGGCGTCTCGCGGTAATGCAGCCGCGCCTCCTCCAGCCAGCGGCTGGCAGGTACCCCCGCAAACCCCGGCATCACCCCCGGCAGGGCCGCCGCCAGCGCCGCATGGGTCCTTGCCGCCGGATTGCGCCCGACATAATCGAAAATCCGCTCCAGCCCGGGGCGGTGGATCTCGGGCCCCACATCGTTCAGCAACAGCCCCCGCAGCCGCCCGCGCGCCACCGCCGCCAGCATCATCCCGATCAGCCCCCCGCGCGAGGTGCCGATCACCGCCGCCGCCTCCACCCCCAGATGGTCCAGCAGGTCCAGCGCATCGCGCGCCTCGATCGGCACGGTATAGGTTGCCGCCCCCGTCCATGCGCTTTGCCCGCGCCCGCGGTAATCCATACGGATCACGCGGGCAGCCGGCAGATGCGGCAGCATATAGTCAAAATCGCCCATCGTCCGCGTCAGCCCCGACAGGCACAGCACCGGCAGCCCCGCGCCCTGATCGTCATAGGCCAGACGCGTCCCGTCCTGCGCGGTGAAAAAACGGCTCATGGGCAAGGCTCCTTGGCTGGGGCGGGGCAGGCGAACGGGGCGAGTCAAAGACGGAACAGGCAGACAGGGCAAACGGAGCAGGGCAGGCAGACACCGCAGGCAGGGCAGGCGCCGGAACAGCGCACAGACTGGCCGCCCGGCACCGCTCCGGGCAAACCGGCCCCCCCCCGCAGGTAAAGCCCAAGCCGCCCCCGCCCGCAATATCCGATCCGCATGCTGCGGCCTTCGCGCCCGCAAAACCGCCGCCCGCCGCGCAGCAAAGGCGGGGCGCGGCAATTGCGGCGCTTGCCCCCCCGGCCCGGGTTGCCTAAACCCGGCGCAGGACAAGGCAGGACGATATGGCACGCACCCCAACAGTGACAGAAGACCGCGCGACATCGAAACGGGTCAGCGCCCTTGCCGGGCTGATGCCCTTCCTCGCGCCCTACCGCCGCCTTCTGGTGCTGGCGCTGCTCGCGCTCGTGCTGACCGCCGCCGTCAGCCTCGTGCTGCCGCTCGCGGTGCGCCGCGTGGTCGACAACTTCAACGCCGATGTCGTCATTCTCGACCAGTATTTCGGTGCGGCCATCGTGATCGCGGGGCTTTTCGCCTTCGGCTCGGGCATGCGCTATTACCTCGTCACCCGTCTGGGCGAGAGGGTGGTGGCCGACATCCGCCGCGCGCTGTTTGACCGTGTTCTGGGCCTCTCGCCCGCGTTCTTCGAACGGATCATGACGGGCGAGGTGCTCAGCCGCATCACCACCGACACCACGCTGATCCTGTCGCTGATCGGCTCGTCGGTCTCGATCGCCCTGCGCAACAGCCTGATCCTGCTGGGCGGTCTGGCGCTGATGCTGCTCACCTCGGCCAAGCTCGCGGGTCTGGTGCTGCTGATCGTGCCGGTGGTGGTGGTGCCGATCATCGTTCTGGGCCGCCGCCTGCGCACTTTGGGGCGCGAGAATCAAGATTGGATCGCCAATTCCTCCGGCTCCGCCTCCGAGGCGCTGACCTCGGTGCAAACCGTGCAGGCCTTCACGCACGAGGCGCAGACCCGCGCGGCCTTTGCCGAAGTGACCGAGAAAAGCTTTTCCTCTGCCAAGACCCGCATCCGCACCCGCGCGGTGCTGACCATCTTTGTCATCTTTCTGGTGTTCACCGGCATCGTCGGGGTGCTGTGGATGGGCGCGCGCGACGTGCGCGCCGGCGTGATGACGGCGGGCGAGCTGATCCAGTTCGTGATCTATGCCATCATGGTTGCAGGATCGGTGGGGGCGCTGTCGGAAATCTGGGGCGAATTGCAACGCGCCGCCGGCGCGACCGAGCGTCTCGTCGAACTGCTGCACGCCACCGATCCGGTGAAGGACCCCGCCGCGCCCAAGGCGCTGCCCCAGCCGGTGCGCGGCGACATCCGTTTTGACGCGGTCAGCTTCCGCTATCCCGCACGGCCCGAGACTTCGGCGCTCGATGGCA
Organism: Pseudotabrizicola algicola; assembly: GCF_010915705.1. GTDB lineage: Bacteria > Pseudomonadota > Alphaproteobacteria > Rhodobacterales > Rhodobacteraceae > Pseudotabrizicola > Pseudotabrizicola algicola. The sequence goes on along the minus strand of NZ_JAAIKE010000001.1, from coordinate 1,151,572 downwards.
TCAGCCTGCATGTGAAGCCGGGTGAAACGGTGGCGCTGGTCGGCCCCTCGGGGGCAGGCAAGACCACCATCCTGCAACTCCTGCTGCGCTTCTATGATCCGCAACAGGGCGCGGTGCGGCTTGATGGCGTCGACCTGCGCGATCTGACCCGCAGCGACTTCCGCCGCGCGCTCTCTCTGGTGCCGCAAGACCCGGTGATCTTCGCCGCCTCCGCGCGCGAGAACATCCGCTTCGGCCGCCCCGAGGCCACAGATGCCGAAGTCGAATCCGCCGCCCGCGCCGCTGCCGCGCATGATTTCATCAGCGCGCTGCCGCAGGGCTATGACACATGGCTGGGCGAGCGCGGCGTGATGCTCTCGGGCGGCCAGAAACAGCGCATCGCCATCGCCCGCGCCATCCTGCGCGACGCGCCGGTGCTGCTGCTGGATGAGGCCACCTCGGCACTCGACGCCGAATCCGAGCGCCTCGTGCAGGCGGCGGTGGAAACCCTCGCGCAGGGCCGCACCACGCTGGTGGTCGCCCACCGCCTCGCCACCGTCAAGCGCGCCGACCGCATCGTGGTTTTCGATCAGGGCCGCATCGTGGCGCAAGGCAAGCACGAGGAACTGGTGCGCGAGGGCGGCCTCTACGCCCGCCTCGCCCGCCTGCAATTCACGGATGGTTCCGCCAGATAGCGGCACAAGCGTGGCTTTCTGAGTATTTGGAAAGCAGCAAAGCCAAGCCGCGCGCGCCGGATTGCTGCTTGCCAAATACTCCCGCCGGAGGCATCCGGCCATGGGCAGGGAATAACGCCGCAGGATCAGGCGCAGCCACCCCGCCCCGTCCATGACGTTGCGTTTTGATCGGCCCCTTCGGCTTGGCAAACGCCGCTTTTGCCCACATTGTAGCGCACAGGGATAATAGACCCCCCATCAACGGGGTCATAGGGGAGGACGCTATGGGGAAATTCGTGACGCGCGAGGATATCGCCGCGACAGAGGCGGAAATGTCATGGGCCGAGCGCCCGGTGGCGCGCACCATGCATGAGTTCATGTCCGCCACCAAGGCCGCGCATGGCGCGCGCCCGGCGGTCAGCTACCAGCTCCTGTCCGGCGCGGATACCCGGCGCGACACCCTGACGTGGGCCGAATTGCATGCCCAGACCACGCAGGCCGCCAACCTCTTCCGCAGCCTCGGCGTCGGGCAGAACGATGTGGTGGCCTATGTCCTGCCCAACAGCCTCGAGACGGTGATCACCCTGATCGGCGGCGCGGTCGCGGGCATCGTCAACCCGATCAACCCGCTGCTCGAACCCGAGCAGATCTCCGCCATCCTGCGCGAGACCAAGGCCAAGGTCGTCGTCACCCTCAAGGCCTTCCCCAAGACCGACGTGCCGCAAAAGGTGGCCGAGGCCGTGCGCCACGCGCCCAATGTCAAGACCGTGCTCGAGGTGGATCTCGTGCGCTACCTCTCGGGTGCCAAGAAATTCATCGTGCCGCTGATCCGCCCCAAGAACCCGGTCAAGCACACGGCTACCGTCAAGAACTTCATGGCCGAACTCGCGCGCCAGCCCGCCGACCGTCTGACCTTCGCCGACGAGCCGACCGACCGCGTCGCCGCCTATTTCCACACCGGCGGCACCACCGGCATGCCGAAGGTCGCGCAGCACAAGGTCTCGGGCATGGTCTACAACGGCTGGCTCGGCCAGCAACTGCTGTTCAAGCCCGACGATGTGGTGATGTGCCCGCTGCCGCTGTTCCACGTCTTCGCCGCCTATCCCATCCTGATGAGCATGATCGCCTCGGGCGCGCATGTGGTATTCCCCACCCCCGCGGGCTATCGCGGCGAGGGCGTCTTCGACAATTTCTGGAAACTGATCGCCCGCTACAAGGCCACCTACATGATCACGGTGCCGACCGCGCTCTCCGCCCTCATGCAGCGCCCGGTCGATGCCGACATCTCCTCCCTGCGCAGCGCCTTCTCCGGCTCCTCGCCGCTGCCGATCGAGCTTTACAACCGCTTCAAGAAGGAAACCGGCATCGAGATCGTCGAAGGCTACGGTCTGACCGAATGCACCTGCCTCGTCTCGATCAACCCGCCCGAAGGCGTCAAGAAGATCGGCTCGGTCGGCATGCCCTTCCCCTATACCCATGTGCGCATCCTGCAAAAGACCGCCGAGGGCTTCCGCGAATGCGCTGTCGACGAGGTGGGCGAGATCTGCGTCGCCAACCCCGGCGTCTTCGAAGGCTCCACCTATACCGAGGTCGACAAGAACAAGGACCTCTTTGCCGAGGGCCGTTTCCTGCGCACCGGTGATCTGGGGCGCATCGACGCCGATGGCTATCTCTTCATCACCGGCCGCGCCAAGGACCTCATCATCCGGGGCGGCCACAACATCGACCCCGCCATCATCGAAGAGGCGCTGATGGGCCATGACGCGGTGGCCGTGGTCGGGGCCATCGGCCAGCCCGACGCCCATTCGGGCGAATTGCCCGCGGCCTATGTCGAACTGGTCAAGGGTGCCACCGCCACCGTGGCCGACCTGATGGATTACGCAGGCAAGCACATCCACGAACGCGCCGCCCTGCCCAAGCATATCGAGATCCTGTCCGAAGTGCCGAAAACCGCCGTGGGCAAGGTGTTCAAACCCGATCTGCGCCGTATGGCGATCACCCGCGTCTATAACGAGGCGCTGGCCAAGGCCGGCATCCCCGCCACCGTCGCGATGGTCGCCGAAGACAAGAAACGCGGCCTCGTCGCCAAACTCGCCAAATCGGGCGAGGTCGAAGATGCCAAGGTCACCGAAGTGCTCGGCGGCTTCACCAACCCGTGGGACTGGGCGGCCTGATCGCCCGGACGTCTTGGCCAGGGTGCGCTCCCCCCGGGGGGCGCGCCGTTTTCGTGCCGCTTCCGCCCGCCGCCGAGGCTCGGACGCGGCTAGCGCCGCCGCCATGCCAGCACGCGCCCATCCATCGCCACCAGCCCGGCTGAAATTAGCGCCAGCCCGGCATAATGCCGTGCATCCAGCGTCTCGCCCAGAAACAGCGCGCCCAGCAGGATGGCGCTCGCCGGAATCAGCAGGGTCACCAGCGCCGTGTTGACCGCGCCCGCCGAGGCCAGCAGCCGGAAGAAGATCACATAGGCCAGCGCCGTCGAGGCAAGGGCCAGCACCAGAACCGCCAGCCCCACCGAAAGCGGCGGTGCGGCCAAAGTCCAGGGCCGCTCGACCACCGCGACAACCGGGGCCATCATCAGCGTCGTCGCCGCCAGTTGCCCGAGCGCCACTTGCGCCGGGGCCAGCCCCATGCCGCGGAACCTCCGGCCATAGGTGCCGGCCAAACCGTAAGACAGCGCCGCCGCCAGACAGGCCAGCATCCCCGGTCCGGCCAATCCGCCCCCCGCAACACCGCCGCCGCCCAGCAAGACCACCACCCCCAGAAAGCCGAAGGCCATCCCGGCCATCCGGTGCCGCGCCATCGGCTCATCCGGCAGCAAGACATGGGCCGCTACCGCCGCAAACACCGGCGTCGTCGCATTCAGGATCGCGGCCAGCCCGCTGGGAATCACGGTCTGCGCCCAGAACAACAGGCTGAAGGGCAGCAGATTGTTCAAAAACCCCATGATCAGGAACGGCCCGCGCGCCGCGCGCTGCAAGGGCCAGCGCATTCCGGCCAGACGGAGGCCCAGCGCCAACGCGCCTGCGGCAAGCGCGCAGCGGGCCAGAACGACGGTCAGCGGCGGCAACCCGGTCACGGCCACGGCGGCAAGGAAAAACGCGCCCCCCCACAGGAAGGACAGCATCAGAAGCAACGCGACATCCTGCAGGCTCATCCGCATCGGTGCTCTTCCTCCCGTTTTCCGCCGGGTCCTGCCTATCGCCTCCCGCCGCCGCTGTCTGGCCGTTTCCGGACCTCGTTCCCCGCTCCGGTCTTGTCAGGCGCGCGGCGCAGGGCGACACTCGGCCCATGCTCGATTTCGACACCTGCAACACTGCCCGCCTCCGCCGCGATCCGTCTTTCGACGGGCTGTTCTTCACGGCGGTGCGCACGACAGGGATCTACTGCCGCCCGGTCTGCCCGGTCCGGCAGCCGCTGACCCGCAATGTCAGCTTTTATCCCACCGCAGCGGCAGCAGAACGGGCCGGCTACCGCCCCTGTCTGCGCTGCCGCCCGGAAACCGCACCCTTCTGTCCGGCCTAGCAGGGCACGAAGGCCACGGTGGACCGTGCGCTGCGCCTCATCCATGACGGGGCGCTGGACCGGGGCAGCGTCGATGCCCTCGCCGCGCGCCTCGGGGTCTGCAGCCGCCATCTGGCCCGGCTGTTTGACCGTCATGTCGGGGCCTCTCCGATGCAGACGGCACAGACCCTGCGCATCGCCCGCGCCAAGCGGCTGCTCACCGATACGGCACTCCCCTTGGCCGAGGTGGCCCTGCAGGCCGGGTTCGGCAGCATCCGCCGCTTCAACGCGGCCTTCCTCAAACTCTACGGCCGCGCCCCCTCCACCTTGCGCCGCCCGTCGGCACCGCTCGGGAGCATTTGAAAAGGTGCAATGCCAGGCGGTCCGCGCAAGACCCGCTGGTCTGGCGTGGGCGGCGGTCCTGACGGGGGATCGCAGGGCACAGCCGTGGGATGCCTCCGGCGGGAGTATTTTGAGAAGCAGCAATCCCGTGCCTTGATTTGCTGCTTTCCCAAATACTCTGGGGTGAGCCGCCCCCTTCGGGCGGCGAGGGGCAAAGCCCCTCTGCCCGAGGCGGTTGGCCGCAGGCCAGAGCCGAGATAAAGATAGCGCGGCGCAGCCGCTCCGCTGCCACCCCGCATGAGTTAAAAAAGCGTTAATCCCGCAGGGTCAAGCCATTGATAACACGGGAAAGCCCTTCCTGTAACACAGGGGGCGCCCTCACCCTTTGGTGTTCAACCGGTGGAACAGGTGGGTAAAGGTCGCCGCCCCCAGTACGGGGATCAGCAGGTTGACCAGCGGCACCGACAGGGGGGCGGCCATCAATGTGCCGGCCAGCCAGATCTTGCCCCGATGCCGCTTTCCCAACGCCTTGGCCCCGACCCGCCCCAGCCGCCGCATGGCCACCAGGGTGAAGTATTCCCGCCCCAGCACGAACCCGTTCACCGCCCAGAACACCACCGGAACGAAGGGTCCCGCAAAGGCATAAAGGACCAGCGCCAGCGCATTGACCGCGATGAGCAGGGCGAAGAAATTCGCGGCATCCACCAGCGCATCCCCCCAGCCCACACGCGGCACCGGCGGCAGGGCCGGATAGTGCCGGTCCTCCACCGCCTGCGCGACATCCTCCAGAAACAGCCCCGTGAAGGCCGAGGCGACCGGCATCATCAGAAACACCGACAGCCCGATCATGAACAGCGCCGAGCCCCAGGACAGCAGCGTATCCAGCCCTTCGACCGGCCCGATGAAAGGGATGTCGATGCTCTCGGGGGTAAAGGTCTGGATCAGCGCCAGAAAGGCCGCATAGACCGCCACCAGCAGCGCCAGCGTCAGCAGGACCCCAATTCCCATGACCCGCCGGAAACGCCGGTCGCCCAGTTGCCGCACCGCCTTGAGGAAATCCCCGAGGATCATGTCAGGACCAGCTGACAAGCCGCGCAAGGTCCGGGCGCGGGCGGTCCGGGGCCATCGGCCCGGGTGTCGCGATGTGGATGATGCCCGCCACCGTCTCCTCGGGAGCGCAGCCGAAGGCCCGGGCGCGGAAGGTCGCGTCATGCGACGGCCAGCCCGACAGCCAGCATGCCCCCCAGCCCGCTGCGGTGGCGGCATGCACCAGGTTCATGCACAACGCTCCGGCCGAGAGCACCTGCTCGGCAAGCGGCACCTTTTCGGCATCCTTGGGCGACGAGATGACCACGACCGCCAGATGGCCGCGATCAAACTGGCCGCGGCCTTTCTCGATCTTCTCGGCATCCGCGCCCAGTTCCCTTGCCCTTTCCTCGGCCAGATCGGCCAGCCGAGTCATCGCCGCGCGGTCGAGCACAATCATCCGCCACGGCTCCAGCTTGCCGTGGTCCGGCACACGCGTGGCAAGGGTCAGGATCTGCATCAGTTGGTCGCGGTCTGGCACGGGAGCGGTGAACAACTTGGCTCCGGGCGAGCGGCGGTTCGCCAGATAGTCGAGCACGGCGGGGTTCGGATCAGGCATCGTTTGCTCCGGTCAAGGGTCAGGGCAGGCTATGCTTTGGCGCATCCCAATGCCAGCCCGTTTGACAGGGTCTGGCCTGTCCGCGCTGCGCAGTGGCTTTGCCGGAATGCACAGACAGAAGCAACAGGGCAGGGTGCGCGAAGACACGCGCCGACGTTCCCTCCAAGGCGGGCACTACGTGCTCCTTGAGGCCGGCGGGCGGTCCTGTGTACGGTCAGGTTTTGGAAGGGCGTTCCAGCCTGTAACTGCCCTCGGGCAGATCGAGCGCGGCGGCAAGATCGGCAAGCTGGCCCATGGACAGGCTGATGCGCACCACATCACCCGATAGCGGGTCCTCCTGTTCAAGGACGACACATTCTTCGAAAGCAAGGATGGTGACATCCTCTTCCAGCGGGTCCGCGCCTTCGTCGATCAGGGTGATCACGGTGGCGTCAAAGTCGTGCTCGATGGTAAACATGCCCCAAGACTAGCCATGTCGACGCCGCAAGCGCAATGGGAATTGCGCCCGCCGTGCAACTTGACGTGAGGCCGCTTGGCAGCCCTTTTGTCTGCGCCGACACCTGCTATCTTCGCCCGAAAATCCATAACAAGAGGCGGCGTATGGGCGTTCAAAGATCGGCGTGGGCGGCTTTTGTGGCGCTGGTTCTGGCTGGGTGCCAGCCAACCGGCTTTCCGGCGGGGGGCCCTGTGGTTTCCCCGACGCCGCTGCCTGTGGCCAGCCCGCCCTTTACCGAAGGTCTGCTGACCCCCGAGCAGGCGGCGCGCAATTTCGTTGCGGTGGTCGAACGCGTGGAACCTGTGGCCGAAGCGATGTGCCGCGCGCGAAACCCGAGCCTCAATTGCGATTTCCAGATTGTGGTCGATGACCGTCCGGGCCAGCCGCCAAATGCCTTCCAGACCCTGGATCGCAGCGGGCGGCCCATTGTCGGCTTCACGCTTTCCCTGATCGCCGATGCGCGTAACGCCGACGAGATCGCCTTTGTCGTGGGCCATGAAGCTGCGCACCACATTGCGGGCCATATCCCGCAGGTGCAGCGCACTGCTGTGACCGGGGCGGTTCTGGCTGGCGTTCTCGCGCAGGCCTCGGGCGCGCCGCCAGATGCGGTGCGCGCGGCGCAGCAGATGGGCGCGAACATGGGCGCGCGCACCTATGCGCGTGACTTCGAGCTGGAGGCCGACGCTTTGGGGGCCGAGATTGCCTTCCGGGCGGGGTTCGATCCCCTGCGCGGCACCGCCTTTTTTGACCGTTTGCCCGATCCGGGCGACCAGTTCCTCGGCACCCATCCGCCAAACGCCCAGCGAAAGGAAGTCGTGCGGCGCGTCGTAGCCACTTTGCGCTGACTTGATCTGCATCAAGGCGGCCCCGCCAATCGCGCCGCAGTCTGGCAGAGCTGTCCTGACCCTGGTCTGGACATCTCGCTTTGACAACGGGTGCGGTGATGATCGGATTTTCGGATGCCCCTCTTGCCTGGGGACTGACACGCGGCATGGCAAGGGTGTTGGGCGTCAATCTTCCCTCGGCGGTGGTCGATGGCTGGCTGACGCGCAAGGAGCTGGGCCAGCTTGTCTCGCGCTGCGAGGCCTGTTCACAGAAAACCGCCTGCACCGCTTGGCTGGCGACCGCAACAGGGACGTCCTGCCCGCCGGTGTTTTGTCCGAACAAGACGGCGCTGGAAGTGCTGTCGCTGCGCCATTGACCTTTTGCGCCGTCACCGTCAGGGAAAGGCGGTGATCGGGAGAGGCGCATGATCCGACTGGACAAGGTGGTGACAGACCGCGGCTCGCGCTACGCGGTGACGGGCGGCGCGGTTGCAGGACGGGCGGAGGTGGATACGTTTCTGCGCGATCTGAAGCGGGAAAAGCGCTTTGCGAAGGCCACCCACAACACCTGGGCCGTGATCCTGTCTGACGGGGGCCCGATCAAGAATGACGACGGCGAGGCGGGGGCGGGCGCGGTCATTCTGAAGATGCTGGAGCGCGAGGGGCTGCATGACTGTGTGGTGGTGGTCACGCGCTGGTATGGCGGGGTACATCTGGGGGGTGACAGGTTTGCCCATGTGGTGACATGCGTGCGCGCCTTTCTGGAAGCGTGGCGGCAGCGCGGCGGCTGACCGTCAGGCTGTGCGTGGACACCCGGTGCGCAGGAGGCGCGTTCGCCTAGCCTAGCGCGTAGCCTGCACCCCGCACCGTGCGAAGCGGATCTTCACCGCCGTTCTGCATCAGCGATTTGCGCAGGCGGCCGATGTGCACATCCACCGTGCGGCTGTCGACATAGATGTCGCGGCCCCAGACCCGATCGAGCAACTGCTCACGCGACCAAACGCGCCCCGGTTTTTCCATGAAGGTCGACAGCAGGCGAAATTCTGTCGGGCCGAGCTTGAGCACATGGTCGCCACGGTAGACACGGTGGGTTTCGGGGTCGAGCCGGATGTCATCCCATTCAAGGACGACGCCGATGGAAGAGGGCCGCACCCGGCGCAACTGCACCCGCGCGCGCGCCATGAGTTCCAGCACAGAATAGGGTTTGATCACATAGTCATCGGCCCCGGTTTCAAGACCGCGGATGCGGTCCACCTCTTCGGCGCGGGCCGATAGCATGATGATCGGGATGGCGCGGGTTTCGGGGCGCATCTTGAGCCTGCGGCAGACTTCGATGCCGGACAGCTGGGGCATCATCCAGTCGAGGATGATGATGTCGGGCGTGTCCTCGTCGACGAACAGCAGCGCATCTTCGCCATTGGCGGCCTGCACGACGCGAAATCCTTCGGCTTCAAGGTTATAGGCCAGCACTTCGCGTTGCGCCGGCTCGTCCTCGACCAGCAGGACAACAGGCTGGGATGTATGCGCCATCGGGGGCCTCAGAGTGTTGTTGTGGGAATATCGGTCAGCGAGGTGACGTCGACCTTCGGCCGCTCGTCATCCGGTATCACCCCTGTGACCAGATAGATCACCTGCTCGGCAATGCCGGTGGCATGGTCGCCCACCCGCTCGATGTTCTTGGCGATGAAATGCAGATGCATGCAGGCAGTGATGTTGCGCGGGTCTTCCAGCATATGGGTGAGGAATTCGCGGAACACCGAGTTATACATCTGGTCCACCTCGGCGTCGCGGCGGCGCACGTCTTCGGCAAGCCGTGCGTCTCGGGTCACAAAGGCATCGAGCGAGTCCTTGAGCAAACCCACGACCGAGCGTGCCATGCGCGAGATGGACCCGGCAGAGCCGTTCACCGGCCGCATCTGGTTGAGCACCTGCGCGCGTTTGGCAAGGTTCTTGGCGTAATCGCCCGACCGCTCCAGCGATCCGACAATACGCATGACGGTCAAGACCGTGCGCAAGTCGGTGGCGGTGGGGGCGCGCAGCGCGATGATGCGTGCGCATTCGGTGTGGATCTGATCCTCAAGCGCATCGATCGCCTGATCTTGGGCGCGCACCTGCGCGGCGAGCGCCTCGTCTCTCGTCTCCAGCGCCGCCGCCGCTTGCAGCAGGGCATGTTCCACCATGCCGCCCATCTTCATGACAAGCGCCTGCACGCCTTCAAGTTCGCGGTCAAAGGCAGAGCTGATATGTGGCTCGGAAATCATGATCTTTGGTCCTTTGCCAATCTGGCCGCAGTGAAAAGGGGCGGGGGGCAGGTCATCTCTCATAGCAAAAAACTGCGCGCTCCGGCAGTGATCCGCAAGGGCATGGCCCGCAACCCGCGCTTTGGCTCGACACGGCGGCTCTGCCGCGGGCTGCTGTGCTGAGAAATCTTGGCGGTCATGGCCCGGCAACTTTCCTTGGATGCGATGCCCTGCTTGGACAGGCTGCGGCGGTTTTGCGACCCTTAGCGCAGGGGCATGACCTTGATGCGACAATTTTGTAACAAGGAGATGACGGTGTGCGCAATCTTCGGGTGTTGCATGCGGCGTGCAGGCTCTGGTTCTTTGGGCGCGCCGAGGGTAGCCTCTCGCCCGATGCAACAGCCAGAAGGTCCGGGCATGAACAAGCAGATGATCGCGCGGGCGGTGTTGACGGCCACAGGTGTTGCTGCGGGGCTCGGCCTTTACGCTTTGTCCGAACTGGCGGAGCTCGGCGTGCTGGGCGGTTTGCCTCTGCTTGCCGTGGCCACGTTTGTGGCCTGCTTCTTCACGGCCGTTCTTGCGATGACCGGGCCGCTCTCGCTGCGGCGCGCGGCGATGGGGGCGGGGGCGATTGCGGGCGGCGTTGCGGTGCTGCTGACGCTGGCGGCCACAGGTTTTGTGCGCCCCGAGGCGGTTCTGGACAGCCCGCATGCCGTGCTTGGCGCTGCTATTCTGACGCTGGTGCCGCTGCCATTCTGGATCGCCCGCCACGGTGCGGGATGGACCGATTATGCCAGCCTGTTTGCCCAGGCATGGGCCATCGTGGTGCGGGCCGTTGCGGCATGGGCCTTTGTCGGATTGGTCTGGGCGGTGATCTTGCTGTCTGACGCGCTGCTCAAGGCGGTGGGGATCGACCTGATCGACCGGATGCTCGATCTGGGGCCGACGACTTGGGTCATCACGGGCGGCGTTCTGGGGTTGGGGCTGGCCGTTGTGCAAGAGCTTTCCGATTATGTCAGCCCCTATCTCATCTTGCGGCTTTTGCGGCTGTTGCTGCCGGTAGTTTTTGTCGTGTCAGCGGTTTTTCTGCTGGCCTTGCCCGTGCGCGGGGTTTCCGGTCTGTTCGGAACATGGTCCTTTGCTCTGACCTTGCTTACCATGGCGGGCGCGGTGGCCACCCTGGTGACGGTCGTGGTCGACCAGAGCGACGACGAGGCGACGAGCAGCCCGCTTCTGGCACGGGCGGCGCAGGCAACGGCGCTGATGCTGCCGCTGCTGGCGGGTTTGGGCGCTTGGGCGGTCTGGGTGCGCGTGGCGCAATACGGCTGGACGCCCGAGCGGGTCTTTGCCGCGCAGGTGGCGGTGCTCGGGCTTGGATACGGCGTGCTTTATGCGCTTGCGGTTCTGCGTGGTGCCGGCTGGATGGCGCGGGTCCGGCAGGCCAATGTGGTGATGGCGCTGGCACTGATGGCGGTTGCGGCTCTGGCGCTGACCCCGATCCTGAGTGCCGAGCGGCTTTCGGTCGGTAGCGTCATGACGCGGCTGGAAGATGGCCGATTGCCGGTGGCCGAGTTCGAACCGGCCTTGCTGGACCGCTGGGGCAAGCCGGGTGCGCAAGCCCGCGCCGCGCTGCAAGAGAAGGCGGCAGAGCCGGGTCAAGACGCCTTGGCCCGCCGGCTGGCGCAATCGGCCCGCCAGAACGAGGCGAGCAGCCGCGAGGAGATGCTGGCCGCTGTCGCCGCGGTGATGCCTTTGCAGCCCGAAGGGGCAAGTGCCACGCGCGATATGTATCTGGCGGCGCTTGACGCCTATCGGCTGAACGCCTTGCACGAAAGCTGTTCCCGCCAGATGCCCGGTGGCGGCGCGGGATGTGTGATGGTGGTCGCCGACCTGCAACCCGGCCTGCCGGGAGAAGAGGCGATGCTGCTGGATTACAACACCGGCGGCTATGTGCAGTTCACCGGGTTCTACAATGACCCGATGCGAGGACCCAGCCTGCGCGAGGTGCTGCCCGCAAACGGTGCCTTGCCGCAATATGAAGCGGGCGAGGCGCTGATCCGCGCATGGCAGGCTGCACCGCCTCCGATGATGCCGCTGTCGCTCAACCAGCTCAACCTGCCGGAAGGGGGCGGGCTGATCTTGGCCCCGTAAGGTCATGCCGTCGCCGTAGCAATCTCCGGCAGTCGGCAAAGATTTCTTAAGGATCATCCCCTAGTCTTGCCCGAATTGGGATGAAACAGGGGCTTTCCGTGCTGGGGCTGATCAATCGCGCGCTGGAAGATTTTCTGAAGCGGCGGCACGGCGCGGCGCTTTGGCAGCGGGTGGTTCAGCGCGCGCGCCTGCCATTTGACAGTTTCGAGCCGTTGCTGAGCTATGATCCGGGGTTGACCGACGCAGTGCTGAACGCGGCCTGTGCCGAACTGGGGCGCGCGCGGGAATCGATACTGGAGGATCTTGGCACCGCCCTTGTTTCGCAGCGGGAGCGGGACGGTTTGCGCCGCCTGCTGCGTTTTGGCGGGGTGAGTTTTCGCGATTTCCTGCACTCGCTCGAGGAACTGCCGGACCGCGCCCGCCTTGCCCTGCCGGATCTGCATTTGCCCGCCCTGTATCTGGAGGACAGGGGGGGCGGTCAATTCGCCATTCTTGCGGTGCCGCCGTTTGCCGGGGCGGGGTTTATCCTGATCGGTCTGCTGCGGGCGATGGCCGATGATTACGGCGCGCTGGTGCTGCTCGACATGGCGGCGTCGCGGCAGGGGCGCGATGTGATTTCGGTTCTTCTGCTGGACGAGGCCCATTCCCAGGGCCGCCGTTTTGATCTGGCGGTGGGGGCGCCATGATGCAAGGGGACGCTGATGGCTAGGCAAGCCGCTCAAGGCCGGGGGCAGGGCGCGGCACGGCTCGTTCTGCCCAAAGGATCGCTGGACCGGCTGATGCCGATGCATCTGGCCCTGTCTGCCAGCGGCCAGATCACCGCGCTTGGCCCGACCTTGGCAAAAATTGTCCGCAGGGCTGCGGTGGAGGATGCGGCCATCCTCGGGCTGGACTTTTTTGATCTGTTCGAGGTTTGCCGCCCGTCGGGGGTCACAACCGCAGCCGCCCTTCATGCCCGTCAGGGAGAGCGGTTGCATCTCGGGCTGAGGGGGGGCGGGGCAGAGTTTCGGGGGCTGGCGCTTTGCGATGACGCGGGCGGGCTGGTCATGAACCTGTCATTCGGCATTGGCGTTGTGGATGCCGTCCGCACCCATGCACTCACCGATGCCGACTTCGCGGCCACCGACCTGACGGTGGAACTGCTGTATCTGGTCGAGGTCAAGCGCGCCGTTCTGGGAGAGTTGCAGCGCCTGAACCTGCGGCTGCAAGGGGCCAAGTCCGAGGCAGAGGCGCAGGCCATGACCGATACGCTGACCGGCCTGCGCAACCGCCGCGCGCTTGACCTGCGGCTGGCGCAGGCGATAGCGGATGCGCTTCCTTTTGCGCTGATGCATCTGGACCTTGATCGCTTCAAGGCGGTGAATGACACCTTGGGTCACGGGGCAGGGGATCAGGTGCTGCGCGTTGTGGCGCAGGTCTTGGCCGCGGAAACGCGGACGGGTGATCTGGTGGCGCGGGTGGGCGGCGATGAATTCGTGATCCTGCTGCCGGGGATGACCGATGCTGCCCGCCTTGGCGCGGTGGCCGGCCGGATCATCGCGGCGCTTTCGCGGCCCATTCCCTATGAAGGGCATCTTTGCCAGATCGGGGCCAGTGTGGGGCTGACCATTTCCACCCGCTACGCCGCGCCGACTGCAGAAGCGATGCTGCAAGATGCGGACCTTGCGCTTTACGCTGCCAAGCGTGCCGGACGCGGCCGGATGATGGCGTTTTCAGATGAACTGGCTTCTGGCCAAGGAACTGTGCCTGCTGCGCGGGCGTTCTGAAGGCAGAGCGCGGCCACTTCCGGCGGCGCGTGAAGGAAAGGAATCCCAGTGTCTGAAGCACTCAAGGCCGTTCCGGCGGCAGACAAGATCAACACCGGTATCACGGGCGTTATCGCCATTGCGCAGGGTCTTAGCGAAGCCCTGTCCGACACCTATCGTTTGCTGTTCAAGACCCATGCCGTTCATTGGAACGTCGAAGGCCCCTTGTTCCATTCGATCCATGTGCTGACGGAAGAGCAATACACCAATCTGTTTCAGGCCGCCGATGATCTGGCAGAGCGTATCCGCGCCTTGGGCCGGATCGCACCGTATCAACTGTCGGAGATCAGCAAGCTGTCTTGCGTGAAAGATCCGGCAAAGCTTGGTTCGGCCCAAGAAATGGTGGAAGACCTTGCCGCGGCCCATGAAGAAGTGGTGCGCCGGATGCGTGACGTGATCGCCCGCGCCGAAAAGGGCGAGGATGTGGCGACTGCCGATCTGTTGACCGCCCGCTGCGCCTTTCACGAAAAGGCTGCGTGGATGCTGCGCGCAACGGCAAAGTGACCCCAGCGTCGGGGCGTGCATCGCCCCGACCCACAATACGAAAAAAGCCCCGGATCGCTCCGGGGCTTTTGTCTGGGATCGTCAACGACTTACTTCAAGCGGGTCACGACGCCATCGGCAAAAGCGGCGATCAGGGCAGCATAGTATTCCGGGGTGTCGGTGAAAGCGCCTTCAAGCACAGTGCCGTCGACGGCAAAAGCCTGAGCGGTCAGCGCGGTGACGGTGAGTTCATAGGTGTCGAACTTGGTGTTGTCTGTTTCGCTCGAAACGTTCACCATGCCGACCATCACGGCATCTTCAAGACCAAGCTGGTTCTGGAACGAATTGGCCAGCGACAGCTCGTCAATATCGACGCTGATGCGCACCCCGTCTTCGGCGGTGCGGTCCACCAGACGGGCGACGATGGCATTTTGCAGATCGCTTGCGGTGTTGGACCAGAAGCTTGCGGCTTCGGCATTCGAAATTGCGGTGATGTCAGCGGTGACTGCGACTTCTCTCACCGTCGTGTCCTGCGCATATGCGGCATTGGCGAGGAAGAGGGCCGTGGTGGCCATAAGGACGTTGCGGAACATGGTAAGATCCTTTCACAAGTGGGATGCGCAAGGCGGTGCCTTCGCTTGCCTTTACAACGCAGACCTCTTCCGGCGGGTTCCCAACAGCGCATGTGGCGCAATAAAAAACGCCTGCCACAGAGGGCAGGCGCAAGTCTGTGTGTGAACTTTTAACTTAGGCGTGAAGGGTTTCGGTCGAGGCAAAGAACATGGCCTGACTGACCGCCGAGCGCACCTGTTCTTCCGAAAACGGCTTGGTGATCAGGAAGGCGGGCTCGGGCTTGTCGCCTGTCAGCAGCCGCTCGGGGAAGGCGGTGATGAAGATAACCGGAATATCTTCGAACTGGGCCAGAATATCATTCACCGCCTCGATGCCGGACGAGTCATCGGCAAGCTGGATATCGGACAGGATAAGATCGGGACGCTCGCGCGCGGCCAGTTCCACGGCCTCGCGGTGGGTGCGGGCCACGCCCGTGACCTTGTGACCGATCTGGCCAACGATATCGACGATATCCATCGCGATGATCGCCTCGTCCTCGATCACCATCACCTTGCCGGTGACGGAGGCTTCCATCTCGCGGATCGCGGCATCCAGCAGGCTTTGCACCTCGGCCTCGTCATGATCCATGATTTCGGCGATCGCGGGGCGGTCAAACCCTTCGATGGCATGCAGAAGCAGCGCTTCGCGCGAATTGGGGGTCAAGCCCGCCATATGCACCTGCGCCCGCTTGGCAAGAATGTCATCATCGGTTTCCAGAGGTGCGCCCGCGCTGGCCCAGACGCGGTGGAAGCAATGGAACAGCCCGATGCGCGGTGTCGAGGCTTCGCGCACGGGCGTATCTTCGATCAGGATGCTTTCCAGCGTCGCGGCGGCATAACGGTCACCGGAATCCTGGCTTCCCGTCAGGGCGCGTGCATAGCGACGCAGGAAGGGCAAGTCGGCGGCAATTGCCGACGTCAGATCGAAGGTCGCAGAGGCACTCATTATTTTCTCCCCAGTTTCAATTTCTACGGAACCAAACGCACTGGCGCCGCGTTCGGTTCCATGAATAAATGCGGGACCAGTAGAGTATCATGATGATGGAACATATGTCGGGTGACAACCAGAAGTCCAGTTTGCGAAAGGACATCGATGAAAACCTGAAACGCGTCTATGAAAACGCCCTCAAGGAGGATGTTCCGGATCGGTTCAAGCTGCTGCTTGAGCAACTCAAGGCGAAGGAGTCCGGGAAATGACATCCGTGCCCGTGGCCCACATGGACCCGCGCGACGAGATGGCAAACCACATTCCCTCCTTGCGCGCCTTCGCGATCTCTCTGACCCGCAACGTCAGTGAAGCCGACGATCTGGTTCAGGAAACCATCCTGAAAGCCTGGTCCAACATAGACAAGTTCACTGTGGGGACGGACATGCGCGCATGGCTGTTCACCATTTTGCGCAACACGTTCTTTTCGTCCAAGCGCAAGACCCGCCGCGAGGTGTCGGACACCGACGGGGTGCATGCCGCGTCGATGTTCGAAAAGCCGCATCATGACGGTCGCCTTGCCTTCACCGATTTCAGCAATGCGTTCGACAGGCTTTCTCCGGAGCATCGCGAAGTGCTTATTCTGGTGGGCGCGAATGGCTATTCCTATGAGGAGGCCGCGCAGATGATGGGCGTGGCGGTGGGAACCGCAAAAAGCCGCGCCAACCGCGCGCGGGCCAAGTTGTGCGAAATGCTGGGCCTTGCCGAGGGTGAGGACATTCTGGCGGAGCAATCCGGAGCCACCCTTGCCGTGATGGGTCGGTCGGGCATTCAAGCCGCATGACGAAGGAGGCCGCAATGCCGCGGCGGTTTGCAGGGCTTGGGTTCAGACTGATGGCTGTGATGGGGGTGGCGCTCTTGCCGCTCGCCATCCTCAGCTATGTTCAGGGTTTGCAGACCGCGAAACTGGCGGAAGCGCGGGTGACCAACGTGATCAAGGGCGAAACCCTGATCGCGGCCAATCCCCTGATCGCCGAGATCGTGAAAGCGCAGGCTAAATCCGCAACGCTTGCGGCTGTCCTTCCCACGGTTCTGGAAGACGGGGATGAGGCGGGCATTGCCTCCTGCCGCCGTCTGATGGACAACGTTGTGCAGGCCAACATAGGGCTGGTGACCTTTGCCGGTTACGTCAACACCGACGGCCAGATGCTTTGCGGTGCCCGAAACGAGACGCGCGACCTGTCTGGCACCGAGGCGATGGCGCAGTTGATGACCGATCCGGGGCCTAAGATCGCGGTCAATCCCTATGGTCCGGTGTCAAAGACCTCTGTCCTGATCGTCTCGCATCCGGTCGTGGGCGCTGCGGGCGCACTCAGCGGTTTTGCCTTCGTCTCCTTGCCGCATACCGCGCTCGATCAGGCGACGCGTGCAACCAAGGGCGAGGATGCGCAACCTCTGGCGCTGATGACCTTTGACGCGCAGGGGTCTTTGCTGACGTCGTCGATCGGGATGGATGATGCGGGGCAGAGCCTGCCGGTCGGGCGTGATCTGACAAGCTATTTCAAAACAGGCGGCAAGAGTTTTGTCGCGGAAACCCCGAGCGGCGAGCGGCGGGCCTTTGCCGTGGTGCCGCTTCAGGTGGGGACGCTGTATCTGGTCGGCTCCTGGCCTGCCAACCGCTTGGACAACACCATTCTGGAAGGGGCCTTTCCGGCCTTTGTGTTTCCCATGCTGATGTGGGCGGCCAGTCTTCTGGTGGCATGGTTGGCATCGGAAAGCCAAGTGCTGCGCCATGTGCGCCTGCTGCGCGACCGGATCACGGCCTTTGCTGCGGGGGAAAGGCAGTTGCCCGATCTCGACATGAAGGGGGCGGCGCTGGAGTTGCGTCTGGTGGGGCTCGCCTATGAGCGGATGACCGAAGCCGTCGTGCGCAACGAGGCCGATCTGGAGAACACGATCCACCAGAAGGAAGTGCTGCTGCGCGAAGTGCATCACCGCGTGAAGAACAACCTGCAACTTATTGCATCCATTCTGAATATGCAGCTTCGCAGTGCGCGCACCAGCGAAGCGAAGGACGCGATGCGCACGGTGCAGGACCGGGTGATCAGTCTCGCCACCGTGCACCGCGAGCTTTACCAGACCAGCGGTCTGACCGATGTTCGTGCCGATGAGCTGCTTCCACGTGTCGCGGGGGATCTGCTGCGCATTGGATCGGCCCCCGGGCGGCGCTTTGACCTCGATGCATCGGTGGATGATATCCGGCTGACGCCTGATCAGGCGGTGCCTCTGGCGTTGTTCCTGACCGAAGGCATGGCGAATGTCATC
The DNA here is from genome assembly GCF_010915705.1 of Pseudotabrizicola algicola. Classification (GTDB taxonomy): domain Bacteria; phylum Pseudomonadota; class Alphaproteobacteria; order Rhodobacterales; family Rhodobacteraceae; genus Pseudotabrizicola; species Pseudotabrizicola algicola. Next base: position 1,133,568 of record NZ_JAAIKE010000001.1, on the reverse strand, counting down.
AAGCATTCTTGGAACAGTGGGGCGGCCAGTTCCCGCGTGGGGCTGAGCCTGCACCGCATCGGGGGCGGGATGGCGCGATTTTCGCTCGGCAACAGTCTGATGCCAATCGCCGCCACCGCAGACGATCCGCCGATGCAAGGCAGTGACGGGTTTGGATCACAATTGCTGACCGCTTTCTCGCAACAGCTCAACGGCAAGGTCACGCGGGGCCGCCGCGGCGATGAATACATTCTGGAAATGGATTTCCCTCTGCGCCCTCTGACCGAGGCGGAGGAGCGGGCGGCACCGCAATCGGCCGATGCGACCGCAGGGGGCAGACTGGAAGAAGGGTCCTGACCCAAGGACAGCACTTCGGACGGGCGACGGTCTTTTCTTGTGACAGGCAGTGACATGCGCAGCGACGGTCTTTCTGACGCCAGTTCCCCGGCAGTGTTCATCACCGCCGCCGAAGCCTATCCGGCGCTGGAGCGTGCCTTTCTGGAGGCTCGGTCCGAGATCATCGCCAGCTTTCTGGTCTTTGATCCCGAAACCCGCCTGCGCTCGCCCGAGGCAAGGGCAATCGGTCCGCGCTGGTATGATCTTGTCATCGCCTGCCTTCGGCGCGGGGTGAACATCACGATCACGTTGTCCGATTTCGACCCTGTGGCGCGGGCGGCCCTGCACCGCAGCACGTGGCGCAGCATACGTCTGCTGCAGGCCGCCGCCGAGGTGGCGGGGCCGGGGGGCGGGGTTTTGCGTGCCTCGGTTGCACGGCATCCGGCCGAAACCGGATCGGTCCCGCGCTTTCTGATCTCTCCTGTCATCATGGCGCGGGTCTGGCGCATGTGCCGCTGGCTCAACCGCCAGTCGCCAGAGTTTCGCGCGAATGCCTTGCGCGACATGCCGGGGGCTGTCGATCTGACAGTCCTGCGCGCCGACGGGCAGGTCCGACCAAGGCTTTGGCCCGTGCCGCGCCTGTTCCCCGGCACGCATCACCAGAAGATTGCCGTTTTTGACCGCAAGCGGCTTTATGTGGGCGGGCTTGATCTGAACGAGCGGCGCTATGACGATCACGACCACGCCCGTCCCGCAGCGCAGACATGGCACGACGTGCAGGTGATGATCGACGGGCCCGTCGCGGCAGACGCCGCGCGGCATCTGGAGACGTTTGAGGCTGTCACCGCCGGTCTGGTGCCCCCCATTGATACGGGCGCGCTGCTTGTGACTCTGTCAAAGCAGCGGCGCAGGCCCTTGGTGCGCTTTGGTCCAAAGCCGGTCGTGCAAACCATTTATGAGGCGCATTGCGCCGCGATTTCCCGTGCCAAGGGGCTGATCTATCTGGAAACGCAGTATTTTCGGGATGGCGGGCTGACACGCGCCCTTTGCGCGGCCGCCCGAAAATCGCCAGATCTGGGGCTGATCCTGATGTTACCCGGCGCGCCCGAGGAACTGGCGTTTGACGGGCGCGAGGGGCTCGACTCCCAGTTGGGCGAATGGCACCAAGCCCAATGCCTGCGCCGGTTGCAGCGCAGTTTCGGCAAGCGCCTGTTCATCGGCAGCGCGGCGCAGAGAAAGCGGGGCAGGGCGCTGCAAACGGCAGGGCGCGATGTGCTGGCCGATGCGCCGCTGATCTATATCCACGCCAAGGTGTCGGTGTTCGATCATGTGGCCATCATAGGCTCGGCCAATCTGAACGGTCGTTCGATGCGATGGGATACCGAGGCGGGCGTGCGGCTGACAGAACCCGACGCTGTCGCACAGGTGCGTCAGCGGTGCATGGCCCATTGGCTGCCGGATCATGCGGGCGCGGCGTATTTCGCCGACCAGACGGCTGTGGCTGCATGGCGGGGTCTGGCGCTGTCAAACATCGCGCGCCCCCCCGAAGCGCGTCAGGGCTTCATTCTGCCTTACGATCTGCGCGCTGCGGAAAAGTTCGGCACAGCGGTGCCGTTCTTGCCGCCCGAACTGGTATGAAAAAGCCCCGTGGCCGAGGCCACGGGGAGGTGGGGTTGCCTTGAGGAGGCGGGGGGAAAGCGTGATCAGTTCGGGCGGCCGCCGGTCAGCTTGTCGGCAAGACGCTGCGTGGCCTTGCGCCGTTCGCGCGTCTGGGCACTGACGCGTTTTGCGGCGCCGTTGACCTTGGCGGCAGCACGGCGCGAGGATTTGCGCGCAGATTTTTCGACATCGGCGGCGGCATCTTCCGCGGCATCCAGAGCGCTGCGACCCTTGTCGCGGGCGCTTTCCAGAATGTCGGTCAGGTCCGACACCATCGCCAGTGCGGCTTCGGTCCCGCGGGCTCGCAGGGCGCTTGCCGCCTCGCCCAGTGCGCGGCCGGCGGCATGGCGTTCCGCGTCGAAGGTCTTGCGGGCCTTTGCCATCAGGTGTTCGGCCGAGCCCGACAAAGAGCCGCCATCACGGCGGTTGGCCTGCAAAGCGGTGGCAAGAGCCGCCCCCAATGCAACCGCGACAGCGGCCGAGGCAACGGGATGGCGACGCAGGATGTTGCGATCGTCGGCGTCATCCGCAAGCTCTTCCAACTTGTCTTCTGCCGCTTCCGCGCCGGCGGCGAAGGCCGCATAAGCACGTTCACGGGCGGCGATGATGCGGTCAGCGGCGTCCGCGCTCATATCCGAGAGGCCGTGCGCAAAGGCAGAGGCCAGATCGGCGGCGAGGTCTGCGGTGACAGCCGCTTTTTCCCGCGCGAAAGCCGCCGCGTCATGTCCGCGCTCTGCCATGGTGTCGTAGAGTTCTGACAAACGCTCTTGTGCGGCCTCACGGGCTTCATCGGCGCGGGCCTGCCATTCTTCGATGGTGTCCGAGACGCGCTCTGTCACGCTTTGATTGTCCCGCTGCCCGAAGGTCAGCCAGGCAAGGCCTGCCCCCACCAGAACGGTGGCAAGGGGATAGCTGCGCAGGGCGCGGGTGGCGGCAGTGGCCAGAACAGTTTGACCCAAGGGACCGGCCGCAAGGCCAAGCAGGTCGTCCGCCGCACCAGGGCTTCCGGTGAGCCGGCTGGACAGGCGCGCGAGGGCGTCGCGAAGCGCCTCTTCGGTTGCGCGAGCTTCGGTGAAAAGGGCGTCAGAGGAACGGGTGCGAGCCATGACAAACTCCTGAAAATTGCATTCACGGGTGGGAGGCGGGCGGTGTCACGCCCGGCCCGGAAAGAGAGGAAAGGGGAAGCGTTGCGCGGCGCACCAGCCGGCGCGCCACTAGAACAAGGATCAGGGCCAGAAGGGCACAAATGGCCGAAGCAGTAATGAGCGCCTCGATCGGACCCAGCCCCAGAAGCGCCAGCCCCAAAAGACCGGCCTGAACCAGAAGCCCGAGCAGCACGACGACCAGAACCAATGCGATCAGGCACAGGGCCGCTGCCGTGATGATTGCCCCCACGCGGGAGCGCAGTTCGATCTTTGCCAAAGCAATGCGCAGCGTCACCGTGCGCTTTACCAGCATCAGCAAGTCGATCACCGGCACGATCAACCCTTCAAGTCCCGAACGCGACATCTGTCACCCCTTCCGGTGTTCAGACGCGGCGCTGTGCGGCGCGCGGGCCAAGGAAGAACCACGCGATGAAGCCGATGATCGGCAAGAAGATGATCAGAAGCGTCCAAAGCACTTTCTTGCCGGTGCTGACGGTCGATCCGAAGACAGAGATGATGGCCCACAAGTCGAGGGCCAGAATGAGAAGCCCGCCAAAGCCGGACAGTTCAAACATGCTGAGCTGGTTCATCACGAGTATCCTTTGCGGCTTCGCCAGACTGCCGTGGCGCGCAGCCACGATCTTGTGACGAGGCAACGCGGCAAAGCCCCTCTGGTTCCACCGGAAAATCGAAATCCGCGGCCTGTTGCGCGGACTTCTGGCCTCGCGCCCCCGCGCGGGCAGGATCCACGCCGGAAAGCAGGGTTCAGGCATCGCCGGAAAGTAAATGCGAGGCGGCGGGAACCTGAGCGGGCAGCGCACGTTGACCCTGCATGAGCGCTTCGGCGCGGTAAACTGAACCAGTTGAACCAGATCAACGAAGGAGATCACCATGCTTGGATGGGCATTGACGTTTCTGGTCGTGGCATTGATTGCAGCGGCCCTTGGCTTTGGCGGTATCGCGGGCGCTTCGGCTTCGATCGCGCAAATCCTGTTCTTTGTGTTTATCGTTTTGTTTGTCGTGGCAATGATCGCGCGCGCCGTGCGTGGCAAGCCGCCCGTTTGACTTGTCTTTGGCTGATCCCCAGTCAGCCAGAAGGGTCACGGCCTGTGACCCGATGGAAAGGCCGCCTTCGGGCGGCCTTTTCTTTATGGGCAGATCGGAAACTGCGCCGCCACAGGGCAGCGGCGTATATCCTGGACCTCAGGCCTGCTGGCGGCTATCCCAGACGTTGGCAATCTGGCAAGGATTGCGCAATGCGCTCATCGCCTCGGCCTGCGGGTCGGTGCTCGCATCGAGCACGCGGGGGCGACGGATCGGCACCACGGCGAACTCAGCCGGGTTCGTGACAAGCGCCCGACGGGCGTGATGGGCAAAGCTGATGAGGGACAGGTGCAGGCGGCCATCCTTCGTGTCGCCAAAGGTGAGGAAAACCACGCGCCGTGCGCCGGTCGCGACCAGTCGGCGCGCCTTGGCGACGGCTGTCAGGAAATCTGCCCCCGCTTCCACCGTGCCCGGACCAGAACCGCAGAGCACATAATGCACCGCATCCTTTGCCGATCCGGCTGCCTCTGCCATCGCCACATCGGGCCGCGTCAGTTGCGCCCCGGCGCGGATAAGTGCCTGCATCCACGGCAAATTGAGACTGGGGGATTTGGGGTGTGACGATGATGGGGGCGGGGAGGTGGGCATCTGCGGCGAGGTGTCCGGTCCGGTCATCGTGTCGCTCCTTGAACGGTGCGCCCCTCGGCGCAGCACCCTTTCTAACGCGATCATGGGGGCAGTTGGTTCCCCCCACATCGTCGACATGGCGGAAATTTGCTTATCGCCGCGCAAGGCCCCAGAGAATTTGCGGGGGGAACCCTGCAAGCCAGTTGGCGTTATCCCATATGGGACGCAATCGCCCGCAGGACGGGTGCTTGGGTCAGAGTTGAAAGGTAGGGGCCGACGATGTCAGCCAATCAGGACGGCGCAGGATTGGATCAGCAGGCCGCCGTTGACCCGAGCATCGGGACCTCACAATCGGCCCGATCCGGAAGCGACCCGCAGGAGGAGGCCGCCGATCTGAACGGCGTGATTGCCCAGCTTTATCAGGCGGCGCGCGGGTCCGAGCGGGTGGCCCTCGGCGATCTGGTGGATGCTATGGGGCGATCGTCCATGGCGGCGGTGCTGCTGGTTCCGGCGCTGCTGTTGATCTCGCCGGTGAGCGGTGTGCCGGGTGCATCCATTGTGGGGGGCGTCGTGATCGCGCTGATCGCGGGACAGATCGTATTGCGTCGTCACAAGGTCTGGCTGCCGGAGTTTATCCGCAATCGCACCTTGCCCGGCCCGCTGCTGCGCAAGGCCTTGGTCTGGCTGCGCAAGCCTGCCCGCCGGTTTGACGGGCTCGCCCCGGCAAAGCCGGGCGGCGGCGAGGATTTGTGGTGGACGCCTGCGCTTGCCGCAGTGTGCCTGCTTCTGGGTCTCGGAATGCCGATGCTGGAATTGATCCCGTTTTCTTCATCGATCGTGGCAAGCCTGATTGCTGCCCTTGCCTTGACGATGCTCACGGGCCGTCTGACCATCGCGCTGGTGGCCGTGATGGTCGCAGGCATCGCGGCAACGGGTGTGGTCTGGCTGGTGTGAAGCGGAAGGTTACTTTCCGTCGGCGGGATGCAGCGGGATCGTCAGCGTGACCCTTGTGCCGTTGACCCTTTCAAACACCAGCTTGCCTCCCAGTTGCTCGGTAAACTGCAGCGCGACGCGAAGGCCGAGGCTGCGCGATTTTTCCGGTGTGAAATCGGCGGGCAGGCCCTTGCCGTCATCTTGAACGATGATCTCGGCCTGAGGCCCGCGGCTGCGCATTGTCAGGTGCAGATGCGTGACAGCATCCGAATGGGCATGGGCTGCGTGTTCAACCGCATTCGAGACAAGTTCCACGATGATAAGGGCAAGGGGGGTGGCCTGATCTCCGGTGACAATCAAAGGCTCCACGTCGAAATCCAGCACCATGCGGTCTGACAGGGCCGAGTTGCTGACGACCTCGGGCAGCACATCGCGCATCAACTGACCCATGTCGGTGCTTTGACGCTTGGGATTGTGCAGTTGCCGCTGAATGCTGGCCACCACCTGCAACCGTGCCGTCGCCACCTCGAGCGCGGCGCGCGCAGCCTCGTCCGTGACGTTGCGACGCTGCATTTTCAGCAAAGACGCCACGACCTGCAAATTGTTGGACACGCGGTGCTGCAATTCGTGGAACATGGTCTTGTTGGCTTGCGCCAGTGTGTCGGAGCGATCCCGCTCGATCTCCAGCGTGGTCAGGGCGTAGCGCATGGCATGGATCAGGATGATCTCGGTTGCCGCGATGAAGATGTAGAAGAGCAGGGCGACGGCGCTCTGGAAAGACATCGCGAAGCTGCCCTGCGGCGCAAGGAACCAGTACCACGCGGCAACGCCGCAGATCACCGCTACGATCACCCCTGCGCGGGTGCCGGCGAAATAGCCGGTCAGGATGACCGCCGGAAAAAAGGTCAGATAGGGAAAGCCCGGCGGCAAGACCGGATCAAGGTAGTGTCGCAGGGCAATTGAAATCACAATCGCCAGAAGGGCGAAACAAATCTGATAGGTCGGGCTACGCTGTGCGACAGCCCAAAGTCGCAATTGTTCCATTCGGTCCGCTACCCTATGTCCGGTCCCCGCCCGGCGTCAGGCGAAGGTTATCCCAGGCCAATGGCATTGCAATGGCTTTCCGCGCGAAGGCCCTGATCAGTACAGGCCTCTCGTAGGGCAGCCCGGACTTGCGGCGCTGTAAACGGCATGTCAAGGGTCCGCCACCCGGCCGCGGCGATCATCGGCGCTTCGTCGTCATCGGCCCCCGTCAGCAAAACGCGAATGTCCGGACGCCCGATCGCCCCTGCCAAACCGGTCTTGCGCAGGCTGCGCAGCGATTGTCGCAGGATGACCACATCTGCCTTCTGCCCGCCGCTCAGCAGCGAAATGACCTCTCGGGCGGCGCAGCAGAGGATGACATTGGCGGTAGGCCAGACGTCCATCACGGTTTGTGCAAGGTCCAGGCGGATCAGCACATCGGGGTCCTGAACAAGGATCGTCTTTGGCATGTCACCCACTTTCACAATCAAAAGATGTGTCATGGAACCAAAATCGACCTCGCGCACTTAACTATGACATAGTCGTGGAGGAAAACTTGAAGACAAACTGCCGCGCCTGCCCTTTGCGCCAATGCGATGCGTTCCTGCCAATGACCGAAGACGAAATCCGGTTCATGGAGCGCTTCAAGAAGGGTGAACTGTCGGTGGCCCGAGGCACGACAATACTGTCCGAGGGCGAGCCAAGTGGCCAGCTCTACACGGTTCTGAGTGGTCTGGGTCTGCGTCACAAGACATTGGAAAACGGACAGCGGCAGGTGCTGAACCTCATTTTCCCCGGTGATTTCATAGGTTTGCAAGCTGGACTGATGGGCGAGATGGGCCATTCCGTCGAAGCGGTGACGCCGATGGTGCTCTGTGTCTTTGATCGCAGCGGGCTTTGGTCGGTGTTCCAGCACAACCCGTCGCGCGCCTATGATCTGACATGGATTGCCGCTGTCGAGGAGCATTTTCTGGGCGAAACCGTCGCGACCATCGGGCAGCGCGACGCCTCGGCCGCACTGGCTTGGGCGTTCCTGCGCATTTTCCGGCGCGGGGAAAGCCTTGGTCTGGTGGTCGATGGAAAAATGTCCTTGCCCTATCGCCAACAGGATATCGCGGATGCGCTTGGCCTGTCGCTGGTGCATACCAACAAGCGCCTTCAGCGGTTCCGCGCCGCCGGCCTGATGGACTGGTCGCGCGGCATTTTGCACATTCCTGATCGCAACGCTCTGGCGCAACTGGCAAATCTCGAGGACAAACCGTCACCGCGGCGACCGATCCTTTAGGCGGCCCCCCTTGCGGCCAATCCGGCCGCAGGGCAATCTGACTGCGGCCGGACGTACGGTCGAGGGAGGAACGGGATGCTCAAGGGAATTGATCACAGGCTGAACGCCGATGTTCTGGGCGCGCTGCGCGCAATGGGGCATGGCGACTATCTGGTGGTGGTGGATACGAACTTTCCGGCTGACAGCATTGCGCGGGCCACCACGGTCGGGCGACTCCTGCGGATGGAAAACCTGACATCGGCACAGGCGGTGCAGGCAATCCTGTCTGTGCTGCCGCTTGATACCTTTGTCCCCGATTTCGCGGGCCGTATGGAAGTGGTGGGAGAGCCGCAGACCGTTCCCGAAGTGCAGGCCGAAGTGCAGGCCGAGGTGGACCGCGCCGAAGGCACGCCCCGCCCGATCCCCGGGGTGGAGCGTTTTGCCTTTTACGATCTGGCGCGCGGGGCCTATGCCGTAATCCAGACCGGAGAGCGCCGCTTCTACGGCTGTTTCATGTTGCGCAAGGGCGTGATTGGACCGGAGGCCTGATGATGTCACAACGCATTGTTATTCTTGGTATCTTTGTCGCTGATGCCGCTTATCGCGCTGACCGCCTGCCGCGTCTGGGTGAAACAATTCTCGGGCATGATTTCCGGCTTGGTCCGGGGGGCAAGGGCTCTAACCAGTCGGTCGCTGCGGCGCGGGCGGGGGGCGATGTGCATTTCATCACCCGTCTGGGGCAAGATGCCTTTGCCCAGATGGCGCGCGATCTGTGGGCTGATGCCGGGATCACACCGCAGGTGACAGAAGACCCGGAAAGCTACACGGGGTCGGCCTTCATCTTTCTGGAGGCCGCGACGGGACAGAACGCGATCATCGTCGCGGCAGGCGCGGCGGCGCGCATTTCGGTGGCAGATGTCGAGGCGCGACGCAGCCTGATCGAAGGCGCGGGCGTTTTCATGACACAGTTGGAACAGCCGTTGGACTCTGCCACGCATGGCCTCCGGATTGCCCGTGCTGCCGGGGTGCGCACCATCCTGAACCCTGCGCCCGCCGCTGCGCTGACCGACGAAATGCTTTCGCTGTGTGACATCATCACGCCCAACGAGTCCGAGGCAGAGGGGCTGACAGGCGTCACCGTCAAGACGCTGGCCGACGCCGAAGCCGCCGCCGACCGCCTGATCGAGCGCGGGGTGGGGGCGGCGATCGTCACGCTGGGCGAAAAGGGCGTTCTTCACCGCAGCGGGGGGCGAAGCCTGCATGTGCCCGCCCGCGCGCCCGGTCCTGTGGTCGATACCACGGGCGCGGGGGATGCGTTCAACGGGGGGCTCGCGACCGCCCTGTCGCAGGGCGCAAGCATGGAGCAGGCTCTCCGTTTCGGGGCGGCGGTCGCGGGCCTTTCGGTCACACGGCACGGCGCGGCTGCATCCATGCCAAGCCGCGCAGAGGTGGAGAACTTCTTGCGCGTGTAGGCGGCGCGAAGCGTTCAATCAGGGGGCGAATGACGTTGCGTCAGATCCCGCAAAGGTCTTTGCGCGCATAAAATTCCCCCTGAGCCGCAGCAGGTTTTGGGCTTAAGGCAAGCGGCGGGGCCGCGCGTCCCTGACCCGAGGAATCGCCCATGCCTGCGCTTGCTTTGCCAACTTCAAAGGCCGGAACCCGCGGCGCATCCACCCGTCACAAACGGGCGTTGGATGTTGGTCTGATCTTGTTGGCCCTGCCTGTGCTGGTGCCCCTTTTGGTCGTGCTTGCGCTCGCGGTAAAGCTGTCCTCGCCTGGTCCGGCGCTGTTTTTTCAGACAAGGATCGGGCGCGATGGCCGGCGTTTCCGTATGGTCAAGTTTCGCAGCATGTATACCGGGGCCGAGGCGGCGCGCGCGGCGCTTTTGGCGCAGTCTGACCGTCAGGGGCTGTGTTTCAAGCAAAAGGATGATCCGCGCATCACACCTCTGGGCCGCGTGCTGCGCCGTGCGTCGCTGGATGAGTTGCCGCAGCTCTGGAACGTGCTGCGCGGAGAGATGTCTTTGGTAGGGCCGCGCCCTGCCTTGCCCGAAGAGGTGGCGCTGTATCCGCCGCAGGCTTTGCAGCGCCTCGCGGGTCTACCCGGATTGACAGGGCTTTGGCAGGTGTCGGGGCGGGCCAATGTGGGCTTTGATGAAATGGTCGAGATGGATGTGCAATATCTGCAGACCGCCAGTTTGCGCGGCGATCTTGTGCTGATCTTCCGCACCTTGGGGGCGGTTGCCTTGGCCAAGGGCGCTTATTGAACGGGCAGTTCGCAGCGCGCCTTTATGCTTTGGCTGACTTTTGGGCGAAGTGCGTAAAGTTTGGGCGATCAATGACCGCTTTTGTATCTTGCCTTGCCCCGTCGTCTCTCTCGCATTGAGCCTTTCTGCGACCCGCCGCAGCTTGGGCCAAAGCGGGGACACATGTTTGCAGCACCGATCACAGAGCCGATGCAGCGCAGCCGGGGCGAAGCCTCGGCGGCCCTGTGCTGTGGGCTGGCGGGGCTGCGCCTGACGGGGTTGCGCCAACAGGGGTCTGCCAAATGCATCCTGCCGCATGGGCCAAACGGTCGGGACGGCGCGCCCGAGATTGTGTTTCTAAACACATCGGGGGGCCTTACCGGCGGTGATACCCTGTCTTATGCCGTCCAGCTTGGCCCGAGGGCGCGCGCCGTTGCCACAACCCAGACCGCAGAGCGCGCCTATCGCTCTGCCGAAGGCGCGGCGCGGGTGCGGGTCACGATGGATGTGGGCGAGGGCGGCTGGCTCGACTGGCTGCCGCAAGAAACCATCCTGTTTGACGGCAGCCGCCTTGATCGGCGCACCGTCATTACCCTTGGACCCGGCGCGGGGTGCCTGTTGGTGGAAAGCGTGGTCTTGGGCCGCGCGGCCATGGGAGAGACGGTAAGACGCCTTGCCTTGCGCGACTGGCGCGAGATCCGGCAGGGCGGTCGCCCCGTCATGGTGGAGCCGCTGGCGCTGACCGACCGCGCGCTGGTGACAGGCGCGGCGGGGCTAGCGGGCGCGCGTGCCTTTGCCTCGGTCGCGATGATAGGGCAGGGGGTTTCCGATCTGTTGGACCCGGTCCGCGCCGTTCTGGACGAGCCGGGCGTGACCGCTGCCGCCTCGGCCCTCGACGGACGCCTGATGCTGCGGATGCTGGCGAGCGATGGATGGCCGCTGCGCCGACAGATCGCCCGATGCCTTGCCGTGTTGCGCCGGGGTCAGGCCCTGCCGCGCGTCTGGCAGATATGAAGGAGATATCATGAACCTGACCCCCCGTGAGAAAGACAAGCTGCTGGTCAGCCTCGCCGCAATGGTGGCGCGTGGCAGACTGGCGCGCGGTGTCAAGCTGAACCATCCCGAGGCCATCGCTTTGATCACCGACTTTGTGGTCGAAGGGGCGCGCGACGGTCGTCGTGTTGCCGACCTGATGGAAGCGGGGGCCAATGTGATCCGTGCCGATCAATGCATGCCCGGGGTGCCAGAGATGATCCATTCCGTGCAGGTCGAAGCCACATTTCCTGATGGCACCAAACTTGTCACCGTTCACCATCCGATCCGTTGAGAAAGGCTCCTTGATGAAAAGACTTATGCTGACACTCGGGACCTCTGTCTTGTTGCCGCAGGCGGCGGCAGCGCATGTGGGCGATCATGGCGTATCGGACTTCATCTCGGGGGTCCTGCATCCCGTCAGCGGGGCCGATCATGTCCTGGCAATGGTCGCGGTGGGTTTGTGGGCTGCGGTCAGCGGGGGACGCGCGCTCTGGGCGCTGCCCCTCGGCTTTGTCGCGGCGATGCTGGTCGGCGGCGGGCTGGGGGCGCTTGGCCTCGGTTTGCCGGGGGTCGAGCCGATGATTCTTGCCTCTAGCGTGCTGCTCGGTGTGCTCGCGGCGCTTGCGTGGCGTGCGCCACTGGCGGTTGGTGTGGCCATTGTGGCGGGTTTTGGCCTGTTCCACGGCCATGCACATGGCACCGAGGGACCGACATCCGGCGTGCTGGCCTATGCCGCGGGTTTTGGTCTTGCGACGATGGGGCTTCACCTTGGCGGCGTTGGTCTGGGGGTCGCCCTGAACCGCCTTTCGGTGCGCGCTCTGGGGGCCGGGACTGCTGTCGCGGGGCTCGCCTTGGCCTTTGTGCAAGGATAACCCGATGATACCCGGAGAGATTTTTCCAGCCGATGGCGACATCACCCTGAATGCGGGTGCCGAGGTGACCGTGCTTCAGGTGGCCAATACCGGCGATCGCCCCATTCAGGTTGGCAGCCATTACCACTTTGCCGAGACCAATGCGGGCCTGTCTTTTGACCGCGCCGCCGCCCGTGGACAGCGGCTCGATATTCCCGCAGGCACCGCCGTGCGCTTCGAACCCGGCCAAACCCGAGAGGTTCGCCTTGTGCCGCTGGCGGGCGCACGCCATGTCTATGGCTTCAACGCCCAAGTGATGGGCGCCTTGTAGGAGCCACAAGCCATGACGCCCTTCACCCCCGTCGATCTGATGCGCCTGTCGATAAACACCTCGATCATGCTGGTGCAGGCACAAAGTGTGATTGCCATGCGCATGATGGGCATGGCGGGGGTCTGGACGGTTCTGCCCAGCGAGAACAGCCGCATGGTCAGCGAAAAGCTGCGCGCGGTGGTCATGGCCGGGGCTGCTGCCCAGAAATCCGCCCTATCGGGCGGGTCTGCCACCCAGATCGCCGAGGCCGCGCTTGCCCCGGTGCATCGCGCGACTGCCGCCAACGCCCGCCGCCTGACGCGAAGCGGGCCGAAATCCCTGTTCTGACAGAAAGGTTCCCCCCATGCCCTTCGTGCTTTCCCGTGCGGCCTATGCCGATATGTATGGCCCGACGGTTGGAGACAGGGTGCGGCTCGGCGACACCGATCTGATTATCGAGGTGGAGCGTGACCTGATCGCCGAGCGCAGCGGTTCCAACACCAGCCGCTATGGCGAAGAGGTGAAGTTCGGCGGCGGCAAGGTCATCCGCGACGGCATGGGGCAAAGCCAGATCACGCGGGCGCAAGGGGCGATGGATACCGTCATCACCAATGCGCTGATTGTGGACTATACCGGCATCTACAAAGCAGATGTCGGCCTGCGCGATGGCAAGATCGCGGTCATCGGCAAGGCGGGCAATCCCGATACTCAGCCGGAGGTGAATGTCATCATCGGGCCGGGCACCGAGATTATCGCGGGCGAGGGGCGTATTCTCACAGCGGGCGGCATGGATGCCCATATCCATTTCATCTGCCCGCAACAGATCGATGATGCGCTCCATTCGGGCCTGACCACCATGCTTGGCGGCGGCACGGGGCCAGCGCACGGCACTTTGGCCACCACCTGCACACCGGGGCCGTGGCATCTGGGCCGCATGATGCAGGCGGCGGATGCGCTGCCGATGAACCTCGGGTTTGCCGGCAAGGGCAATGCATCCTTGCCTGCCGCGCTGGAAGAGCAGGTGCGGGCGGGCGCGTCCTGTCTGAAACTGCACGAAGACTGGGGCACGACCCCCGCCGCGATCGATTGTTGCCTGACCGTGGCTGACGCGATGGACGTGCAGGTGATGATCCACACAGATACGTTGAACGAAAGCGGCTTTGTCGAGAACACGCTCAAGGCCATCGCGGGCCGCACCATCCACGCTTTCCACACCGAAGGCGCCGGTGGCGGCCATGCGCCCGATATCATCAAGGTGGTGGCCAGCCAGAACATCCTGCCCTCGTCAACCAACCCGACGATGCCCTACACGGTGAACACCATCGAAGAGCATCTCGACATGCTGATGGTCTGCCACCACCTTGACCGCAAGGTGCCCGAAGACGTGGCCTTTGCCGAAAGCCGGATACGCCGCGAGACGATTGCCGCCGAAGATATCCTGCATGATCTGGGCGCATTCTCGGTGCTGTCGTCGGACAGTCAGGCGATGGGGCGGGTGGGAGAGGTCATTACCCGCACATGGCAGACCGCGCATAAAATGAAGCTGCAACGGGGGCGGCTGGACGGCGAGCAGGGCGCGAATGACAATCTGCGGGTCCGCCGCTATATCGCGAAGTACACGATCAACCCGGCCATCGTGCATGGGGTGTCCGAGCATATCGGCAGTATCGAGGTCGGAAAGCGTGCCGATCTGGTGTTATGGAGCCCGGCTTTCTTCGGGGCGAAGCCCGAAATGGTGCTGATGGGGGGTGTGATCGTGGTTGCGCAGATGGGCGATCCCAATGCCAGTATCCCGACGCCGCAGCCCGTGCACAGCCGCAGGATGTTCGGCACCTATGGCCGCAGTGTGGAGCGCAATGCGGTGATCTTTGTCAGTCAGGCTGCGCAGGAAGATGGCATCGGCGCGCGCCTTGGGCTGGCAAAAGACACTCTGGCGGTCAAAGGCACCCGGGGGGTCAAGAAAGCCGACATGAAGCTCAATTCCGCCACCCCCCAGATCGAGGTTGACCCCGAGACATACGAGGTGCGGGCCGACGGTGTGCTTTTGACCTGCGAGCCGGCAGAGGATCTGCCTTTGGCGCAGCGTTATTTCCTCTATTGAGGCAGGGTCAGTGCACGGGCTGCGCCGCCATGCGCTGGATTGGCCAGCCGGGACGCAAGGGGGGCGGTGTGTCCTTGACCGTGTTCAGCGCCTCTTGCAAGTGGAGTTCGCGCAGCCGCAGTCGCATCAGTTGCGCGCGCACAAGGGCCAGTTCATGTTCGATATCAGATGTTTGCATGATCTTCTCCGCCAAGGGCCAAGTGTTTGCAGCCTGCGCCTGATTGATTAACGAATCCCTGATGTTTTCGAAGTTTCTCCGACAGACCACAGCCGCAAGGATATGTCATGACCGACCTTTCCCCCGCCCGCCGCCTTCTGACGACGGCCCCCGCCCAGTGCCATGATGTTGTGGTCCTCAGCTATGACGAACGCCTGATCCGCCGCAAACGGCTGGTCACATCGGCTGGCGCGGGCTTTCTTGTCGATCTGCCCGAGGTGACCAACCTTGACGCCTTCTGGGGCTTTGAGCTGGAGGATGGCCGCGCAATCGGCGTGGTTGCCGCCGAAGAGCCTGTGCTTGAAATCACCGGGCCCGATCTGGCCCGATATGCGTGGCACATCGGCAACCGCCATACCCCCTGTCAGGTCGAGCCCGCACGTCTCGTGATCCGCGCCGATCATGTGCTGGAGGCGATGCTGCGGCAGCTTGGGGCCACGGTGCGCGCGGACAAGGCCGCCTTCACGCCCGAGGTCGGGGCCTATGGACTGGGCCGTCCGATGGGGCATGACCACGGACCGGCAGACGCAGACGGGCATGGCCACGCCCACCACCATGACCATCATCACCATGATCATGACCATCATCACCATGCCAAGGCGTGACCGGCAGCCATGAGCCGTGATCTGCTGACTCTTGTGCAATGGCTCTCGCCTGCCTTTCCGACGGGGGGCTTTGCCTATTCGCACGGGCTGGAAGCCGCGATTTCCGCAGGACAGGTTCGCGGGTCGAAATACCTTTGCCTCTGGCTTTCCGAAGTGCTCGACTTCGGGGCCGGACGTCAGGATGCCATTTTGCTTGTCCATGCCCTGCAGGACGGAGCCGATCACGATGCGCTCGATACGCTGACCCGTGCGCTGCAGCCTTCGGCAGAACGGTTGCAGGAAACTCTCGATCAAGGCAGCGCCTTTGCCCGCACCGTTTCGGGGTTGAGCGAGCGGAACCTGCCCGCCCGCTGTCTGCCGGTTGCGGTCGGAGAGGCGGCGGCACCGCTGGATTTGCCCCGTCCGCAGATCGTGGCGCTTTACCTGCACGCCTTTGCGGCGAACCTGACCTCTGTCGCCATGCGCTTCATGCCCTTGGGGCAGGCCGAAGGGCAGGGCGTTCTGGCCGCGTTGCATCCCAAGATCGAGGCTTTGGCCCAGGAAGCGGTGACATTGACCCTCGATGATCTGGGCAGCGCGGCCCTCGGGGCCGACCTCTCGGCGCTCGCACATGAAACGATGGATGTAAGGATTTTCAGAACATGAGCGTGAACGGACCTCTGCGCGTCGGCATCGGCGGCCCGGTGGGCGCAGGCAAGACCACCCTGACCGAGCAGTTGGCCCGCGCCCTTGCGGGTCGTTGTTCGATGGCTGTCATCACCAATGACATCTACACCCGCGAAGACGCCGAATACCTCATGCGCGCGCAGGTGCTGCCTGCCGACCGCATCCGCGGGGTCGAGACTGGCGGCTGCCCGCACACGGCCATCCGCGAGGATGCAAGCATCAACCTTGCCGCCATTGCGGAATTGCGCGCGCTGCACCCCGATCTGGATCTCATCCTGATTGAATCGGGCGGTGACAATCTGGCGGCGACCTATAGTCCCGAACTGGCCGACATCACCATCTATGTGATCGACACCGCTGCCGGACAGGATATTCCGCGCAAGCGCGGGCCGGGGGTGACACGGTCAGACCTGCTCATCGTGAACAAGACCGATCTTGCGCCCTATGTCGGGGTCGATCCGGTCTTGCTCGCCGCCGATACCGCAAAGGCCCGTGGACAGCGTCCCTATATCCTCGCACGGCTGCGCGAGGGGCAGGGCGTTGCCGAAGTGGTGCGCTTTCTGGAGCGTGAAGGCGGGCTGGATTTGCGGCCCGAGCAGGCGGCAAGTTGACGTAACGGCACCCTTTTTCTTCACTTCGCCCCCACAAACCCCGGCCTGTCCGGGGTTTGTGCGTTTTGATCAATTTGCGATCAGTTCCCTGGGTCGAATCGTCCGGTCCTGCCGCAGTCCGCGCAATTCTTGGGCGTGGCTGCGTTATCCCGCTCATTTTTGTAGCAAATTTTCTGATGGCGCACGGCACGCGCGGGCCTGCCTCACCCTCGCCTTGCCGCGCTGCGGCAATGACGCTTTCGTGACAAGGCAAGCCGGTTCCGGACTGCGCAAGAACAAAGGATGTGCGGTGGCGGCCGCGAATTGGACCTCCGCCACCACCGCACGGGGTGCAACAGAGTTGCCGCACACAGATAGTCTTTCCTTCACCGCAAGGAAAGCCCGTCTGTCCGCGCGGCCCAAAGAGGGTAAACCATGTCGATTTTCAAGGGAGCGCTGCTGGCTTCTGCCATTGCCATGACGGCAGGACAGGTCATCGCACAGGAAGACACCATCAAGGTCGGTGTCCTGCATTCGCTGTCGGGTTCGATGGCAATTTCGGAGACAACGCTCAAGGACGTGATGCTGATGCTCATCGAAGAGCAAAACGCCAAGGGCGGTGTTCTGGGCAAAAAGCTTGAAGCTGTGGTCGTGGACCCGGCCTCTGACTGGCCGCTGTTTGCGGAAAAGGCGCGCGAGCTGATGACCGTGTCGAATGTCGATGTGATGTTCGGCTGCTGGACCTCTGTTTCGCGCAAATCCGTGCTGCCGGTGATCGAAGAGTTGAACGGGTTGCTGTTCTATCCGGTGCAATACGAAGGTGAAGAATCCTCGAAGAACGTGTTCTACACCGGAGCCGCGCCGAACCAGCAGGCCATTCCGGCCACCGATTACTTCCTCGAGGAACTCGGCGTCGAAAAATTCGCGCTGCTCGGGACCGACTATGTTTATCCGCGCACCACGAATAACATTCTGGAAAGCTATCTGAAGTCCAAAGGCATCGCTGAAAGCGATATCTTTGTGAACTACACGCCCTTTGGCCATTCCGACTGGTCCAAGATCGTCGCCGATGTTGTGGCCCTTGGTGCCGATGGCAAAAAGGTGGGCGTGATTTCCACCATCAACGGCGATGCCAACATCGGCTTCTACAAGGAACTGGCCGCAGCGGGCGTTTCAGCCGATGATATTCCGGTCGTCGCCTTCTCGGTCGGCGAAGAGGAACTGTCGGGTCTGGATACCTCCAACCTCGTCGGCCATCTGGCGGCATGGAACTACTTCCAGTCCGCGGAGTCTGATCTGAATAGCGAATGGATCGCCAAGTGGAAAGCTTTCGCGGGCGAAAACCGTGTGTTCAACGACCCGATGGAAGCCCATGTCATCGGCTTCAACCTCTGGGTTCAGGCAGTTGAAAAGGCTGGCACCACCGATGTCGATGCGGTCCGCAGTGCCATGTATGGCCTCGAAACCCCGAACCTGACCGGGGGCATCGCCAAGATGCTGCCGAACCACCACCTGACCAAACCGGTGCTCATCGGCGAAATCCGCGCCGACGGCCAGTTCGACATCGTCTCCTCGACCGAGCCGGTCCCGGGCGACGCATGGACCGACTTCCTGCCGGAATCGGCGGTGCTCGAAGCCGATTGGGCCGAACTCGGCTGCGGCATGTACAACACCGAAACCAAGACCTGCGTGCAGATCAAGTCCAACTACTGATCGCATCAGGCGGGAGGCGGCTGCGCCTCCCGCCCTTCTCTTTTTCCCCAAATGCAAGGCCCACCCATGCGCGCCGCCGTTGCCGCCCTTGTTCTCGTGCTCGTTTCCCTGTTGCCGCTTGCCGCGCTCGCCCAAGGCGATCCTCAGGTCTCTGCGGCGCAGATTGTCGAGAACAACCGCGCCCAGATCGAAAAGCCCTCGCGCCAGACCATCGGGCCGGTGATCTCGGCCCTCGCCGCCAGCGGTGATCCGCAGGCCGTCGACATCTTGACCGCTTGGGCAAACCGCGGCCTTGGCCTGCGCAAAAGCGACGGGGCCTTCGTGCTCATGACCGAAACAGCCGATGGCTATGCCCTGCGCCTGCTCGACGGCACCGATGCCGGCACAGCCGCACGCGCCGACATCACGGAACTGCGGCCCAATTCCGGCGTGCGCGGCGTCATCGCCAATGCCCTTGTGCAATTTCAGCTGACTGATCCCGACCGCGCCCGCCGCGCCAGTGCCCTGACCACCATCGCGCGCGATCCCGCGCCTGAATTGCTCGAGCCGCTGCGCGCCTCGCTCGAGGCCGAGACCGATCCGGCTTTGCGCGCCCAGAAAGACCGGCTCAACCGCCTGTTGACGCTGCGCTTCGATCCCGATCCGGCCGCCCGCATCGCCGCCATTGACAGCTTTTCGGGCGATCTCGGGCTCGATCTGCGCGCTGCGCTCAACCCGCTTCTCGCCACCACCAGACGGGCGGCACCGCAAGGCACCGCACTGGAGGGAAACATCGCGCGCGAGCTTGATCCCGGCAGCGATCTGACCGAGACCGAGGCCTATGATCTGCTGGTCGCCGCCAATCTCGCCCCGGCCCGCCTCACCCCGGCCGAACTCAAGGCGGCCCTTGTCGCCAACATCGTGGATGGCGCCGTTGCGGGCATCCCGCTGGCCGAGTTGAACACCCAGGCCGCCCGCAACCGTGCCTATACCGCGCTCGAGGTGGCCGGCCTTGTTCCGATTGCCGCCACCGACGAGGAAGTCACGCAAAGCGTCGCGGCGCATCGTTTCTTCGAGACCTATGCCGAAGCCGATGCCAGCGTGACCGCCGCCGCGAGTTCGGTGCTGTCGGGGATCGAGATCAAACTCGGCACCATGCAGATGGCCGATCTGACGCTCGATGCCCTGTCGCTCGCCTCCATCTACTTCCTCGCGGCCATCGGACTCGCCATCACCTTCGGGGTGATGCGGGTGATCAACATGGCCCACGGGGAATTCATCATGATGGGGGCCTATACCGGCTATGTGGTGCAGCTTTTCATCCCCAACTACACCCTCTCGCTGGTGGTGGCGCTGCCGCTGGCCTTTCTCGTGACCTTCGCCGCCGGTGTCGCGATGGAGCGTCTGGTGATCCGCCACCTTTACAAGCGTCCGCTGGAAACGCTTCTGGCCACCTTCGGCATTTCCATCGCCCTGCAACAACTGGCCAAGAATATCTTCGGAACGCAGGCCCGCCCCCTGACCTCGCCCGCCTGGCTCGACGGGGCGCTCACCTTCAACGACATCGTGTCGATCAGCTATATCCGCGTGGCCATTTTCGTGCTGGCGCTCTTGTTCCTCATGTTCTTCCTCTGGCTGATGAAGCGCACGCGGCTCGGCCTCGAGGTGCGGGCGGTGACGCAAAACCCGTCGATGGCCGCCTCGATGGGCATCAATCCCGACCGGATCAACATGCTCACCTTCGGCCTCGGCTCCGGCATCGCGGGCATTGCCGGCATTGCCATCGGCCTCTTTGCCAAGGTCACCTCGGAACTCGGCAACGACTACATCGTGCAAAGCTTCATGACGGTGGTCGTCGGGGGCGTCGGCAATATCTGGGGCACGCTGGCAGGCGCGCTGATGATCGGCACTCTGCAAAAGGGGATCGAGTGGTTCAACCCCTCCAACACCCTTGCCGCACAGACCTATATGATCCTCTTCATCATTCTGTTCATCCAGTTCCGGCCAAGGGGCATCATCGCCCTCAAGGGCCGCGCCGCGGGGGACTGAGACCCATGCTTCCCCTGTCATCTGTTCATAAATATCCCACGGGGGTGCGGGGGTGTGAAACCCCCGCTGCCAACGCCAGAGGCCGCGCATGACCCGAACATTTCTCGCCCGCAATCCCTCGGTCCTGATCTTCCTGCTGATCCTGTCGCTGTTCACCCTCGGCGTCACCGTCCTGTCCGAGGCTTATGGCATCGCCTTTCTGTCCACGTCCTTCATCAAGACGCTGGGCAAGACGCTCTGCCTCTGCCTTGCCGCGCTCGCGATGGACCTGATCTGGGGTTATGCTGGCATCCTCAGCCTCGGCCACATGGCGTTCTTCGCGCTTGGTGGCTACATGATCGGGATGTGGCTGATGTATGCCCGCACCGAAGGCATCGTGATCACGGCACTCTCGAACGAGGCACTGCCCGCCACCGCACAGGAAATCCAGAACGGCATCGCCGCGCAGATCTTCGGGGTTGTCGGGGCGTCGGAACTGCCCGGAGTTTGGCTTTTCGCCCATTCGCTGCCGCTGCAACTGGCGCTGGTGGTGCTGGTGCCGGGGCTGTTGGCGCTTGCCTTTGGCTGGCTCGCCTTCCGCAGCCGGGTGACGGGGGTTTACCTGTCGATCCTGACGCAGGCGATGACCCTCGCGCTCGCGCTCTATCTCTTCCAGAACGACTCCGGCCTGCGTGGCAACAACGGCCTCTCGGGTTTGCAGAACATTCCCGGCCTCGACGGGGTCTCGCAGGACCGCATCTCTGTCTGGTTCCTCTGGGCATCGGCTTTTGCCCTCGGGATGGGCTATCTGCTGGTCGCCTGGGTGGTTTCGGGCAAGTTCGGCTCGGTGATCCGCGCCATCCGGGATGACGAGGCGCGGGTGCGTTTCCTCGGCTACTCGGTCGAGGGCTACAAGCTGTTTGTCTTCACCCTCACCGCCATCATCGCCGCCATCGCGGGGGCGCTGTACTATCCGCAGGCGGGCATCATCAACCCGGCCGAACTCGCCCCCATCGCCAGCATCTATCTGGCGGTCTGGGTCGCGATCGGCGGGCGCGGGCGGCTTTACGGGGCGGTGATCGGTGCGGCGCTGGTGTCGCTCCTGTCATCCTGGTTCACGGGCGGGCGGGCGCCGTCGATCAACCTTGGCTTCTACACGATCAACTGGGTGGATTGGTGGCTGATCCTGCTGGGCCTGTCCTTCGTCGCGGTGACCCTGTTTGCGCCCAAGGGGATCGGCGGATTGTTCGACCTTTTGCAGGGCTTGCGCAGCCCGGACCGCAAGGGTGCGCCGCTTGGCCCCGATGACGGGGCGCTCTTGGAGAAGGAGGCCAAGGAATGAGCCAGCTTCTGGAAGTTTCGGGCGTCTCCGTCACCTTCGACGGGTTCCGCGCGATCAACAACCTCTCCTTCTCGATCGGGCCGGCCGAATTGCGGGCGATCATCGGGCCGAACGGGGCGGGCAAGACGACATTCATGGACATCGTCACCGGCAAGACGCGGCCCGACGAGGGGCGGGTGCTGTGGGGAGAGCGGTCGCAATCGCTCTTGTCGATGTCTGAGGCACAGATCGCGCGGGCGGGGGTGGGGCGGAAGTTTCAGCGGCCTACGGTGTTTGAGGATCAGACGGTCGCCGACAATCTGATGATGGCACTCAAGGCCGCGCGCGGGCCTTTGGCGGTGCTGTTCTGGTCGCCCAAACCCGCCGACCATTCCCGCGTCGCCGAACTTGCCGCCGAGGTCGGTCTGGGCGACGCACTGGCCCGCAAGTCGGGCGAGCTTTCGCACGGGCAGAAGCAATGGCTGGAGATTGGCATGCTCTTGGCGCAGGAGCCGCAGCTTCTGCTGGTCGATGAACCGGCAGCGGGAATGACGCTGGCCGAGCGGGAGCATACCACGCGGCTTCTGGTGGAACTCGCCAAAACCCGCGCGGTCGTCGTGGTGGAACATGACATGGAATTCGTGCGCCGTCTGAACTGCAAGGTGACGGTGCTGCATGAAGGGTCCGTGCTGGCCGAGGGCAGTCTGGACCATGTCACCCGCAATCCGCAGGTGATCGACGTTTATCTGGGGCGGTCCGAGAGATGATCAGAACCGAAGGCCTGACGCTGCACTACGGGGGCAGCCAAATTTTGCACGGCATCAGCATGGAGGCGCGCGCGGGGGAGGTGACCTGCGTGATGGGGACCAACGGGGTGGGCAAGACCTCGCTCCTGAAGGCGCTGGCGGGGACGCATCCGCGCTCGGGCGGGTCGGTCTGGCTGGGCGGCGAGGAGGTGCCGGTGGTGCCGCCACAGGGGATGGCGCGGCGGGGGCTGGCGGTGGTGCCGCAGGGCCGGATGATCTTTCCGCTGCTGACGGTCCGCGAGAACATGGAGACGGCCTATGCCCTGCTGCCGCGGGCGGAGCATCGCATTCCGGACGAGATTTTCGAGCTGTTCCCGATCCTCAAGGAGTTCCTTCACCGCAGGGGGGGTGATCTTTCGGGGGGGCAGCAGCAGCAGCTGGCCATCGCGCGGGCGATGATCATGAAGCCCCGCGTCTTGCTGCTGGACGAGCCGACCGAGGGCATCCAGCCCAACATCATCCAGCAGATCGGGAGGGTCATCGAGTACCTCAAGGGGAAGGGGGACATGGCGATCATTCTGGTCGAGCAGTACTTCGAGTTTGCCTATGGATTGGCCGACCGGTTTTATGTGCTGCGGCGGGGGGAGGTGGCTCTGGAGGGGGACAAGGCGAGCCTTTCCAAGGACGTGCTGCGCGCCACGGTTTCGGTTTAGGGCGTGATGTAACACGGTGGGCGAAATCATAAGCCGTTATTTTTCAATGGCTTGACCTGTGGGGATTCATGGAAAATTAACGCCTTGGGGCCTTGGGGCCTTGGGGCCTTGGGGCCTTGGGGCTTTGGAAGCGTCAGGCATTTGTGGCGCGGTTTTCTGCGTGGCTCTGGCTTGGCTGTCGTTTGCGGGATTCTGCGGTTTTGGCTTGCGCCCCGGCGGGTGCTGGCCAAGAGAAGGCGCGTGCGCCAGAATGGCGGCGTGCCGGAGGCGGAGGTAAGTGTGATGGACAGGCAAGAGGCAGCGCAGGCATCGCCAGCAGCGGGTGCGGCGGCAGACACGGGGACGCAACACACGCGGGAATTGGCCGAGGCCATTCTGGGACGCTTGGCAGATCGGCGGATGGTGGTGGCCATCGCGGGCGCGCCGGGGTCGGGCAAGTCGACCTTGGCCGAAGCCCTGTGCGAGACGTTGAACGGCCTGCGTGCCGGAGTGGCGGCGGTGATGCCGATGGATGGCTACCACCTTGACAATGCGCTGCTCGACGCGCGGGGCCTTCGCGCGCGCAAGGGATCGCCGCCCACATTCGACGTGGACGGGCTGGCGCGCGATCTGGCGCGGGTGCGGGCGGGGGACAGGCCCGTGATCTTGCCAGTGTTCGACCGTGATCTGGACCTTGCCCGTGCGGGCGCGCGGGAGGTCGGGCCGGAGGTTCCGGTGATCTTGCTCGAAGGCAATTACCTGTTGCTGGATCGGGCCCCTTGGCGCGATCTGGCGCCGATGTTCGACATGACGGTGTTTGTCGAGGTGCCGGAGGCGGAACTGGAACGGCGGCTGATCGCGCGCTGGCTGCACCACGGCTATGCGCCCGAGGTGGCGCAGGCGCGGGCGCTGGGCAATGACATTCCCAATGCGCGGCTGGTGGCGGCGCAGTCGCGCCCTGCCGATGTGACGCTGCGGCAAGGCTAGGCGCGCCTTAGCCGCTGCCGACGTTTTCCTGCGCGACCGACAGGGCCTTGATGATGGCATAGACCGGCAGGCCGGGGGTGAGGGCCAAGGCTTGCGCCGAGCGGCGGGTGATGCGGGCGAGAATAACCTCTCCCTTGGCGTCAAGGCGCACCAATGCGCCGGGGCCGTCGCCCTGACGGATATCGCGCACGGTGGCGGGCAGGATGTTCAGGGCAGAGATGCCGACGGGGCGGCTGGTGGCCAGCATCACATCCTGCGCCAGAATGCGGATGCGCAGGCTTGCCCCCGTGGGGGCGGCAACGCGGGGCAGCCAGAGCGGGCCGCTGGCGCTGTCGAGCCGGGTCAGGCCATCGTCTTCCTGCGCGGCGACGCGGACGGTGAGCAGCGCGCCCGCCTCGCGCAGGCCAAGGCCGGGGGCGGTGGCGGGATCTGACAGCAGGGCGGCGGTGGGGCCGCTGGCGGTGACGCGGCCTGCATCCATCAGCACGACGGTATTGGCGAGCCGTGCCACCTCGGCCATCGCGTGGCTGACATAGAGGATGGGCAGGTGCAGATCATCGCGCAGCCGTTCCAGATAGGGCAGGATTTCGGCCTTGCGCGCCTCATCCAGTGCGGCGAGCGGCTCGTCCAGTGCCAGAAGGCGCGGGTTTGACAGGATGGCGCGGCCGATGGCGACGCGGCTTTTCTCGCCGCCCGAGAGGGTGGCGGGGCGGCGTTCGAGCAGGGGTGCGATGCCCAAGAGGTCGACGATACGGGTAAAATCGGGGGCGTCGGGCGTCGCCGGCACGAACCAGCGGCCA
This sequence comes from Pseudotabrizicola algicola, assembly GCF_010915705.1. Taxonomy (GTDB): domain Bacteria; phylum Pseudomonadota; class Alphaproteobacteria; order Rhodobacterales; family Rhodobacteraceae; genus Pseudotabrizicola; species Pseudotabrizicola algicola. Next base: position 1,108,672 of record NZ_JAAIKE010000001.1, on the reverse strand, counting down.
TAGAGCAGGTTTTGCCGCACGGTCAGATGCGGGAACAGGCGGGCATCCTGGAACACATAGCCGATGCGGCGGCGGTGCGGCGGCAGGTCGATGCCGTGCGCGCTGTCAAACAGGGTGCTGCCTGCGGCGGTGATCGTCCCTGCGTCGGGGCGCAAGAGGCCCGCAACGGCGTTGATGACGGTGCTTTTGCCCGAGCCGGAGCGCCCGAACAGCGCGGTGACACCGGGCGGGGCGTCAAAGGCCACATCGAGCGCGAAGCCTGCAAAGCGGTGGCGGAGGCTGATCTGGAGTGTCATTGCCCCGATATCCTGCGCGCGACCGCCCGTGCCACCCATTCCGACAGCAAGAGCGCGGCCATTGCGATGACGATGGCGATCCAGACCAGGCGGGCGGCATTCGCCTCGCCCCCCGGCACCTGAAGGAAGGCGTAGATGGCGGAAGGCAGGGTCTGCGTCTGGCCGGGGATGTTCGACACAAAGGTGATGGTGGCCCCGAATTCCCCCATCGCCTTGGCAAAGGCGAGGATGGCCCCCGCGATGACGCCGGGCAGGATCAGCGGCAGGGTGACGGTGGCAAAGACCCAAGGCCGCGATGCGCCCAAGGTGGCGGCGGCCTGTTCGAGCTTCGGGTCTACCGCCTCTATCGCGAGGCGCATGGCGCGCACCATGAGCGGGAAGGCCATGACGGCGGCGGCAAGGGCTGCGCCGGTCCAGCGGAAGGCAAGGACGATGCCGAACCACTGGTCAAGGTATTGCCCGATGCCGCCCCGCCTGCCGAAGGTCATCAGCAGGAGGTATCCGGTGACGACGGGGGGCAGGATCAGCGGCAGGTGGACAAGCCCGTTCAGCAGGTGCTTGCCGCGAAACTGCCAGCGGGCGAGGGCATAGGCAACGAGCAGGCCGAGGGGCAGGCTGGCCAGCGTGGCCCAGAACGAGACGCGCAGCGACAGGGCCACCGCGCGCCATTCATCGGGGGAGAGCCAATCTGTCATCGCCTCTGTCCTGTCGGGTGGTCCTGTCAGTTCAGGATCACAAAGCCTTGCGCCGCGAATGTGGCATCCGCCGCGTCCGAGGACAATGCTTCAAGGAAGGCGGCATCGGCAGGATCGGCCGCGTTTGTCAGCAGGGCGGCGGGGTAGGTGATGGGCGGATGGCTGTCGGCGGGGAAGCTGGCGACGACGGTCACGCTGTCATCTGCGGTGGCATCGGTGGCGTAGACGATGCCGAGGGGGGCCTCGCCGCTGGCGACGAGGGTGAGGGCGGCGCGCACGTTTTCGGATTGCGCGACGGAGGGGGCGACGCTGGCCCAGAGGCCGAGGGTTTCAAGCGCGGCCTTGCCGTATTGGCCGGCGGGAACGGCATCGACCATCGCCATCGAGAGCTTGCCGGTGCCGAGGCGGGCGGGGAGCTGGTCTTTGGCGGCGAGATCGAGGGGCGGGGCATCTGTGCCATGCGCGATCAGGACGAGGCGGTTGCCCCAGAGGTCGGCGCGGCTGTCCTTGGCGATCAGGCCTTCGGTGGCGACGGCATCCATCCAGTCGGTCGCGGCGGAGAGGAAGATGTCGGCGGGGGCGCCGGCGATGATCTGGCGGGCCAGCGCGCCCGAGCCGCCGTAGCTGATGGTGACGCGGTGGCCGGTTTCGGCCTCGAAGGCGGCGGCGAAACTGTCGAGCGCGGTTTTCAGCGAGGCGGCGGCGAAGACCACCACCTCGTCGGCGCGGACAGGTGCGGCGAGGGTGGTGGCGAGGGCGGTGGCAAGCGGGATGAGGGGGCGCAAGGGGGCTCCTGTGCTCGGGCATTGGCGGCAGTATCGGATGGGGCGGGCGGCGGCGGCAAGCGCATTTGCGCATGCCTTTGCCGTTGTCGCGCTGGCTTGCAGCGCGCGCGGCGGGCGCTAGGTTTTCCGGCAAGGTCTTGCAGGACCGGGATATCACAACAGGGGGTTGAACATGGCAGACGGAAGCCGGGCGCCGACGCGCCGCAGCATCGTGGTTTCGGATTTTACCAACAGTGTGCTTGATCCCGAGGCGCCGATGCTGGGGCCGGTGGAGAATGGCGGCACCATCATCGCCAATACCGCGCCGGGGTGCTGGGGGCCGATGATCACGCCCGCCCTGCGCGGCGGGCACGAGGTGACGCGGCCTGTCTACATCGAAGGGGCCGAGGTGGGCGACGGGGTGGCGATCCGCATCCGCGACATCACGGTGACATCGCTGGCGACCGCCTCGGGCCATGATTCCTCGCCCGAGGGGTTCTGTCTGGGCGATCCCTATGTCGCGGGGCGCTGCCCGGTCTGCGAGACGGTCTGGCCCGAAACCCATGTCGAGGGGATCGGACAGCAGGCGGTGAAGTGCGACCGTTGCGGCAATGCGGTAACGCCCTTTGCCATCGTCCACGGCTATACGGTCACCTTTGACGAAAGCCGCGCGGTCGGGCTGACGCTGCCGCAGGCGGCGGCCGAGACGATTGCGCGCGAGGCCAACCATTACGCGGCCTTGCCCGACCAGAGCCGCCAGCATTCCATCCTGACCTTTGCGCCTTCGGACATGCCCGGCACGCTGGTGCGGATGCGGCCCTTCATGGGGCAGCTTGGCACCTGCCCGTCGATGGCGATGCCCGACAGCCACAATGCCGGCGATTTCGGGTCTTTCCTTGTGGGCGCGCCGCATGACTATGCGATCACCGCCGAACAACTGGCCGAGCACAAGACCGACGGGCATATGGACATCGACGCCGTGCGCGCGGGGGCGATCCTTGTCTGCCCTGTCAAGGTGCGGGGCGCGGGCGTCTACATGGGCGACATGCACGCAGGCCAAGGAGATGGCGAGATTGCCGGACATACGATGGATGTGGCGGGCAGCGTGACGCTTCAGGTCGAGGTGGTGAAGAACTACCCGCTGGATGGTCCGGTGCTGTTCCCGCTGGAGGAGGACCTGCCGCCGATGGCGCGGCCCTTCACCGCCGCCGAGACCGCGAAAGGGCAGCGGCTTGCAGCCCGATGGGGCGTTGCCGAGATCGAACCGCTGGCCCCGATTTCGGTGATCGGCACGGCGGCGAACCTGAACCTTGCCATCGAGAACGGGCTGGCGCGGGCGGCAAAACTGCTGGGCATGACGGTGGCCGAGGTGCGCAATCGCGCCACGGTGAACGGGGCCATCGAGATCGGGCGCGCGCCGGGGGTGATCCAGGTGACCTTCCTTGCGCCGCTGTCGCGTCTGGATGCGGTGGGCCTCGGCGATTACGCGCGCGAGCAATATAACCTTTGAGCCAAGCCTGCGGGCCTTTGCGGGCGGGGCCATGCGCCGCATCCGCAAGGGCCAGAGCGGGGTGACGCAAGCGCCTTTGTCCTGCCGCCTGACAACTGACCCGATGGCAAGGATCTGCCCGCCCTTCGCATGGGGCGGGCAGATTTCGTGGCGGATCGGGTCTGCCGCTGGCGGGTCGCGGCCTTAGCGGCCACGGGCGGCGAGCCAAGCCTTCATCTGGGCGATTTCGCGTTCCTGCGCCGCGATCACCTCTTGCGCCAAGGCGCGCACCTCGGGGTCGGTGCCGTATTGGAGCGCGATTTGTGCCATCGCCACGGCGGCCTCATGGTGCGGGATCATGCCGACCATGAAATCGACATCGGGATCGCCGGTGAAAGGCACCATCATGTCGGCCATCATCTTGTCCATCGCGGCGGCATAGGCCTTGGTGGCCGGATCGTCGGCAAATTCCGGCGGGATGAGCGAGGCGTGGTTCATCATGGGCATGTCGCCCATGCTGCCGTGGTCCATCGTGCCGTGGTCCATCGCGCCGTGACCGCCGTTTCCGTGACCCATTGCGGAATGATCCATGCCCTTCATCTGGGCAAAGGCGATGCCGCCCGCGACGGCAAGGGCGGCGGCCGTCAGTGCAAGTGCGGTTTTTTTCATTCTTTTCTCCTTCTGGTCAGTCATGCAGGCGCAAAGCCGGCCTCGGTAAGGGCAGCGACGATCTGTTCGCGCGGGGCGGTCGTGGTGATGTCAACCCGGCGGCTGGCCGGATCGGCCTGCACCGTCGCCTGCGCGTCGACGCCTTGCACGGCCTTGGTCACACCGCGGGCGCAGCCGCCGCAGGTCATTGTTTCGATGTGGAATTGCATCGCATCCCTCTTGTCGTTGCATGTCGGTGGGCTGAAGATGGGGCTTCCAAGCGTTGGAAGGTCAAGAGGAGTTTTCCGGAAACTTTGGCCCTTGACCTTCCAACGGTGGGAAGCCCTATCTGTCGAGGGCAGCCCCATTTCACCTGCAGGACAATCGCCATGAACGCCCGAGTGACCGCGCCCCCCGTGACATCTGCCGTGACCCAGAGCCTTGCGGTCGAGGGGATGACCTGCGCCTCCTGCGTCTTGCGGGTGGAGCGCGCGCTGGCCGCCGTGCCGGGGGTGGCATCGGCGACGGTCAATCTGGCGACCGAGCGGGCCGAGGTGGTTTCAGAGCGGCCGATTGCGCGGGCCGATCTGGTCGCGGCGGTGGAGGCGCTGGGCTATGACGTGCCGGCGCAGGCCGTCGATCTGGCCATCGAGGGGATGACCTGTGCCTCTTGCGTGGGGCGGGTGGAGCGGGCGCTGGCGGCGGTGCCGGGGGTCGCGTCGGTGAGCGTCAATCTGGCGACCGAGCGGGCGCATGTCACGGGCACGGCGGAGCCTCTGGTGCTGCAACAGGCGGTCGAGGCGCTGGGCTATGACGCGCGGCCCGTGCAGGCAGGGGCGGGGGGCGATGCGGCGGCTGCGGCGCGCAAGGAGGCCGAGGAGGCGCTGTTGCGCCGCGACCTGACGATTGCTGCGGCGCTGACCCTGCCGGTGTTTGCGCTGGAGATGGGATCGCATCTGTTCGTGCCGGTGCATCACCTGATCATGGACACGATCGGGATGCAGGCCAGCTGGGTGCTGCAATTCGTGCTGACGACGCTTGTGTTGCTGGGGCCGGGGCTGCGGTTCTATCGCAAGGGCTATCCGGCGTTGTGGCGGCTGGCGCCCGACATGAACAGCCTTGTCGCGGTGGGGACGACGGCGGCCTATGCCTATTCGGTGGTGGCGACCTTTGCGCCGGGGCTGTTGCCGCAGGGGACGGTGAACGTCTATTTCGAGGCGGCGGCGGTGATCGTGACGCTGATCCTCTTGGGCCGGTTCCTCGAGGCGCGGGCCAAGGGGCGCACCTCGCAGGCGATCAGCCGTCTGGTGGGCCTCCAGCCGCGGATGGCGCGGGTGCATCGCGGGGGAGGCGTGGTAGAGGTGCCGATTGCCGAGGTGCGGGCGGGCGATCTGTTCGACCTTGCGCCGGGCGCGCGGGTGCCGGTCGACGGCGTGGTGACCGAGGGGGAAAGCTGGCTGGACGAGAGCATGATCACCGGTGAGCCTGCGCCGGTGGCCAAGGCGGCGGGCGCGCGCGTGACGGGCGGGACGGTGAACCAGACCGGGGCGCTGACCTGCCGCGCGACGGCGGTGGGCGAGGCGACGATGCTGGCGCAGATCATCCGCATGGTCGAGGCGGCGCAGGCGGGCAAGCTGCCGATCCAGGGGCTGGTGGACCGCATCACGCTGTGGTTCGTGCCGGTGGTGATGGCGGTGGCGGCGCTGACCTTTGCGGTCTGGCTGGCTTTTGGGCCGGAGCCTGCGCTAACCTTCGGGCTGGTGAATGCGGTGGCGGTTCTTATCATCGCCTGCCCCTGTGCGATGGGGCTGGCGACGCCGACCTCGATCATGGTGGGGACCGGTCGGGGGGCCGAGCTTGGGGTCCTGTTCCGCAAGGGCGAGGCGTTGCAGGCGCTGCAATCGGTGCGGGTGGTGGCTCTGGACAAGACCGGCACGCTGACCGAGGGCAGGCCCGCGCTGACTGACCTGATCCCGGCGGAGGGGTTCACGCGGGCCGGGGTGCTGGCCACGGTGGCGGCGGTCGAGGCGCGGTCGGAGCATCCCATCGCCCGCGCCATCGTGGAGGCGGCGCGGGCCGAGGGGTTGGACCTGCCCGCCGTGACGGGGTTTGCGTCGGAAACCGGCTTTGGCGTGCGCGCCGAGGCGGGCGGGGTGCCGGTGCAGATCGGGGCCGACCGCTATATGGTGCGGCTGGGGGTGGACGTGGGCCGCTATGCGCAGGCGGCCGAGCGGATGGGGGCCGAGAGCAAGTCGCCGCTCTATGTCGCCATCGGCGGGCGGCTGGCGGGGGTGCTGGCGGTGGCCGATCCGATCAAGCCGACGACACCGGCGGCGATCCGCGCCTTGCACGGGCTGGGGTTGCGGGTGGCGATGGTCACGGGTGACAATACGCGCACGGCGCAGGCGATTGCGGGCCAGCTCGGGATCGATGCGGTGGTGGCCGAGGTCTTGCCCGGCGGCAAGGTCGCGGCGATTCAGGAGTTGCGGGCGGCGCATGGGGCGGTGGCCTTCGTGGGCGACGGCATCAACGATGCGCCCGCCTTGGCCGAGGCCGAGGTGGGGCTGGCCATCGGCACCGGCACCGACATTGCCATCGAGGCGGCGCATGTGGTGCTGATGTCGGGCCGCCTGACGGGGGTGCCGGATGCCATCGGGCTGAGCCGCGCGACGATGCGCAACATCCGGCAGAACCTGTTCTGGGCCTTTGTCTATAACGCGGCCCTGATTCCGGTGGCGGCGGGGGTGCTGTATCCGGCTTTCGGCATCCTGTTGTCACCCGTTTTCGCGGCGGGGGCGATGGCGCTGTCCAGCGTCTTTGTGCTGGGCAATGCGCTGCGCCTGCGCCGTTTCGCGCCCGCAGGGGCAGAAGGAGGCATGGCATGAACATCGGAGAGGCGGCCAAGGGATCGGGCGTGTCGGCCAAGATGATCCGCTATTACGAGCAGACGGGGCTGATTCCCTCGGCAGGAAGAAGCGCGGCAGGCTATCGCACCTATACCGAGACGGATGTGCGGATGCTGCGCTTTATCCGCCGTGCGCGTGATCTGGGCTTTCAGGTGGAGGCGATTGGCGAATTGCTGGCGCTGTGGCGCGATCGCAGCCGCCACAGCGCCGATGTGAAGCAGCTGGCGCAGGCGCAGATTGAGGGGCTGCGGCGCAGGATCGCCGAGATGGAAAGCATGGTGGCGACGCTGGAACATCTGGCAGAGGGCTGCGCGGGAGATGACCGGCCCGATTGCCCGATTCTGGCAGATCTGGAGGCGGATCAATCGCTTGTCGTGCCTGCCTGCCATGCGGGCGCGGGGTTCAACCGCTAGGCTTTTGCAAGGAAGGCACGGCGCGGGCCGTTGCCTTGCACGGGTCCGGTTCAGTGTGACTGTCACAGGATGCGCCCCTTGCCGGAACGGGGGCGCATCGCCCGTTTCCGGGGGCCGGAGGGCGCGACGGCGGGGTCGAGGCGGACCTTCGCAAAACTGTCATGAAGCTGTTGTAAATCTGTTGTCGCAGCCGAGTAGCAGAGCCGCAGGGCCAAGCAAGAAGCGGTCCGTGACATCCACTGGAGAGTGATATGAACCTCATGAAATTCACCGTGTCGGCACTGGCCATCGCGGCCGTGTCTGCCACCGCCGCCGCTGCCCGTGACAATGTGCAGGTGACCGGTTCCTCGACCGTGCTGCCCTATTCGACCATCGTGGCCGAAGCCTTTGGCGAGAACTTCGACTTCCCGACCCCCGTGGTCGAAGGGGGTGGTTCGGGCGCTGGCCGGGCCAAGATGTGCGAAGGCGTGGGCCCGAACACCGTTGATATCGCCAATTCGTCCTCGCGCATCACCCAGCGCGACATCGACACTTGCGCCGCCAATGGCGTGACCGAGATCATGGAAGTGCGTTTCGGCTATGACGGCATCGTCTTTGCTTCGGACGTGAACGGCCCGGAATTCAACTTCACCCCGGCTGACATCTATAACGCGCTGGCCTCGCAGGTGGTGAAAGATGGCGCCCTGACCGCCAACACCCATGCCCAGTGGGCCGAGTTCAACCCCGCGCTGCCCGCACAGGACATTCTGGTTCTGTCGCCCGGCACCAAGCACGGCACCCGTGAAGTGTTCGACGAGCGCGTGATCATCGCGGGCTGCAAGGAAACCGGCGCGCATGCCCTGTTCCTTGCCGTGGTTGCCGGTGACGACGATTCGGCCAAGAACCGTGCGGCGAACGGCGAATGCACCAAGCTGCGCACCGATGGCCGCAACGTGGACATCGACGGCGACTACACCGAGACGCTGCAGCGTCTGGACAATGACAAGAACGCCGTCGGCGTCTTCGGCCTGTCCTTCTACCAGAACAACACCGACAAGCTGCGCGTGGCGACGATGAACGGCGTGGTGCCCTCGACCGAGACGATCGCTGCCGGCGATTATCCCGTATCGCGCCCGCTGTATTTCTACGTCAAGACCGCGCATCTGGACGTGATCCCCGGCCTGAAGGAATATGTCGAGTTCTTCGTGTCCGACGATATGGCTGGCCCGGATGGCCCTCTGGCCCAGTATGGCCTTGTGTCCGATCCGGAACTGGCTGCGACCCAGGCGGCTGTGGCTGCGCGCACGCCGATGGGTCCGCTGAACTGAACCAAGACTTCGGAGGGGCGCCGCACGGGTGGCGCCCCTTTTTTTCGCGTGCAGGATCATCATGACCGTCGCCCTGACCCTTTCCCTTTTGCTCGTTCTGGCCGTTGCGGGCTTTTTCCTTGGCCGGCAGCGGGCCATCGCCTCGGCCCAAGGCAACATCCGGGTGCTGCATTCGCTGCCCAACTACTACGGCTGGCACGGGGCGATCATGGCGGCGGTGCCCGCGCTGATGTTTCTTGCGCTGTGGCTCGTGGTGCAGCCGATGGTGGTGGAGCGCCAGCTTGTGAGCTTTTTTCCGGCGGACAGGGTTGAAAGCGACGCGGCGCGCACGCTGATCATGGCCGATGTGCGCCGCGTGGCGATGGGCCTTGATGTGGCGGTGGCGCGCGGGGCGCTGAGCCTGCAGCAAGCGATTGACCTGCGCACTGAGACCGCCTCGATCCGCGAGGTTCTGGCGACCGTCGGCGTGGCGCTGGGGGCAGAAGTGACGCCGGAGGTGTTGCAGGCCGCACAGCGCAGCCGCGAGTTGACGGCAACGGGGGCGCTGTTGCGCAGCGTCCTGACCTTCGTTCTGGCCTTTGCCGGTCTTGCCTATGCGCTGAAGGTCACCACCAAGGATTTCCGCGCCCGCAACCGGGTGGAGCAGGTGATGCTGGCCTTGCTGATGCTGGCCTCGACCATTGCCATCCTGACCACGGTGGGCATCGTGATGTCGATGCTGACGGAAAGCCTGCGCTTTTTCTCGATGTATCCCTGGCAGGATTTCTTCCTGAGCCTGACATGGTCGCCGTCGTTCCAGGGCAACAGCCAGCTTGGTCTGGCGCCGCTTTTGTGGGGCACGCTGTATATCAGCTTCGTGTCGATGCTGGTGGCGGTGCCGATCGGGCTGTTTACCGCGATCTATCTGGCCGAGTATGCGGGGCCGCGCGTTCGGTCGGTCGTCAAGCCGATGATCGAGATCATCGCGGGCATTCCCACGGTGGTGTTCGGGCTGTTCGCGCTGGTGACGGTGGGGCCGTTCCTGCGCGATTACTTTGCCCAGCCGCTGGGGCTTGGCACCTCGGGGTCGTCGGTGATGACGGCTGGCATCGTGATCGGCATTTTGAACATTCCCTTCATCTCGTCGCTGGCTGACGACATCATCAACGCGGTGCCGCAGTCGATGCGTGACGGGTCCTATGGGCTTGGCGCGACGAAATCGGAGACCATCCGGCAGGTGGTGCTGCCTGCCGCCCTGCCGGGTGTGGTGGGGGCGATCCTGCTGGCGGCAAGCCGTGCCATCGGCGAGACGATGATCGTCGTGATGGGGGCGGGGGCGGCCGCGCGGCTGGACATGAACCCGTTTCAGGCGATGACCACGATCACCGTCAAGATCGTGAGCCAGTTGACGGGGGATACCGAATTCAACTCGCCCGAGACGCTTGTGGCCTTTGCCCTCGGGATGACCCTTTTCGTGATCACGCTGGGGCTGAACATCGTGGCGCTGATCATCGTGCGCAAATACCGGGAGCAATACGAATGACCGACGCAACCGCCTCTGGCCTGCCCGACGCCCGGCCGCAGGGCAGCTCGTCGCTTTTGCAGCAGGATGCGCTGATGAAGCGGCGCAACGCTGCCGAGGCGCGGTTCAAGTTCTACGGGATCGCGGCAATCTCGGTGAGCCTTGTCACGCTGTGCGTCATGCTGTGGACGATCTTTTCGGACGGGGTTTCGGCCTTCCGGCAGGCGAGTCTGGAACTGACTGTGACGCTGGATGCCGAACGTCTGGACCCGCAGGGCGACCGCAGCCTTGAATCGCTGAGCAAGGTGACCACCATCGGCTATGGCAACCTGCTGACTGCCGCGCTGAACGACTATATGGCCGAGCGCAACATCTCGGTGGAGGGCGTAAGCCCCAAGCAGGTGGGCGAGTTCATTTCGCGCGATGCGCCGGCGCGGCTGCGCAACATGGTGCTGGCCGACCCCGAGTTGATCGGGCAGACAATCCGCTTTGGCGCCTTTGCCTCGGGCCGGATCGACGGCTACATGAAGGGCCGCGTCACGATGGCCTCGGCGGCGCTGGACAGCAACATCACGCCCGAGCAGTTGCAGCTTGCCGACCGGCTGATCGAGGCGGGGGTGCTGAAGAGTGCCTTCAACTGGCGGTTCCTGACCAACCCGGACGCGTCGGACCAGCGGCCGGAATCGGCGGGGCTGGGCATTGCGATCATCGGATCGCTCTACATGATGTTTCTGGTGGCGATCATGGTGCTGCCCATCGGGGTGGCCGCGTCGATCTATCTCGAGGAATTCGCGCCCAAGAACAAATGGACCGACATCATCGAGGTGAACATCTCGAACCTCGCCGCGGTGCCGTCCATCGTCTATGGCATCCTCGGTCTGGCGATCTTCATCAACTTTGCCAAGCTGCCGGCCTCGGCCCCCATCGTGGGCGCGCTGGTGCTGACGCTAATGACGTTGCCCACGATCATCATTGCCACCCGCGCGTCGCTGCGGGCCGTGCCGCCGTCGATCCGCGATGCGGCGCTGGGGGTGGGGGCGTCGAAGATGCAGACGGTGTTCCACCATGTGCTGCCGCTGGCCGCGCCCGGCATCATGACGGGGACCATCCTCGGCCTTGCCTCGGCCCTTGGCGAAACCGCGCCGCTGCTGCTGATCGGGATGGTGGCCTTTGTCGCCAACTATCCGTCCAGCCCGCTGGAGGGCGGTTTCTTCGACCCCGCCACGGCCTTGCCGGTGCAGGTCTATTCCTGGGCCTCGCGCTCGGACCCGGCCTTCATCGAACGCTCGTCGGGGGCCATCATCGTGCTTCTGGCCTTCCTCTTGGTCATGAACATCCTTGCCATCGTCCTGCGCCGCCGCTTCGAACGGCGCTGGTGACAGAACGCACATAAAAGGTGCCTTCCAAATGAACGACATGCGAATTGTGGAGAGAGACGTGAACACCCAGAAGGCCAAGATCACGGCGCGCGGCGTGCAGGTGCATTACGGCACCACCCATGCCCTGAAGGATGTGAATGTCGATATCCTTGCCAATACCGTGACCGCCTTCATCGGGCCTTCGGGGTGCGGCAAATCCACCTTTTTGCGCTGTCTGAACCGGATGAATGACACCGTGGCCTCGGCCCGCGTGTCGGGCGAGATCCTGATCGACGGCGAGAACATCTATGACAAGCGGGTGGATCCTGTGCAGCTGCGCGCCAAGGTCGGCATGGTGTTTCAGAAGCCCAATCCGTTTCCCAAGTCGATCTATGACAATGTGGCCTATGGCCCGAAAATCCACGGCATGACGCGCAACAAGGCCGAGTTGGACGAGATCGTGGAAAAGGCGCTGCGCAAGGCCGCGCTGTGGAACGAGGCCAAGGACCGGCTGAACAGCCCCGGCACCGGCCTGTCGGGCGGCCAACAGCAGCGTTTGTGCATCGCGCGTGCGATTGCCACCGCGCCCGAGGTTCTGCTGATGGACGAGCCCTGTTCGGCGCTGGACCCGATTGCCACGGCGCAGGTCGAGGAGTTGATCGACGAGTTGCGCGCGTCCTTCTCGGTGGTGATCGTGACCCATTCGATGCAGCAGGCGGCGCGGGTTTCGCAGCGCACGGCGTTCTTCCACCTTGGCAATCTGGTGGAATATGGCGAGACCGGCACCATCTTCACCAATCCGAGCGATCCACGGACCGAATCCTATATTTCGGGCCGGATCGGTTGACGGGGGGCGGCGGGATGCAAACTGATCCGCATATCCTTCGCGCCTTTGACCGCGACCTTCACAGCGTGCAGGCGCTGGTCGTCAGGATGGGGGCGCTGGTTGAAGAGGCAATCGGAAAGGCGGCGCAGGCGCTGCATGGCCGTGATGACGCCTTGGCCAACAGCGTCCGGCGCGAGGACGCGGCGATCGACGCTCTGGAAGAACAGATCAACGCCGACTGCGCGCGGCTGATTGCCCTGCGCCAGCCCAATGCGGGCGACCTGCGCACGGTGCTGAGCGTGATGAAGGTGGCAAGCAATCTGGAGCGCTGCGGCGATTATGCCAAGAACCTTGGCAAGCGCACCACGGTGCTGAACCAGAGCGCGCCGATCGGGGGGCTGTCGGCGTCGGTGTTGCGCATGGCGGGGGCGGTGCAGCAGCAACTGCATGCGGCGCTGGATGCCTATATCAAGCGCGATGCCGATCTGGCCGCCAGCGTGCGCGCGCGCGACAGCGAGATCGACCAGATCTACAGCGCGCTGTTCCGCGAGATTCTGACGCATATGCTGGAGGACCCGCGCACCATTACCGGCTGCATGCATCTGCATTTCATCGCCAAGAACATCGAGCGGGTGGGCGACCATGCCACCGGCATTGCCGAGCAGGTGATCTATCTGGTCACCGGAGCCTTGCCGGCAGATCAGCGGCCCAAGGGCGATACCACCGCGTTTGAAACCGGGGCCTGAGGCCCCGGACAAGGCGATGCGCCCCGCTGCCGTGGCGGCGAGGGGCTGCGGCGCGCCTGCCATTCCAAGCAGTTCTTGCCTGACTTGACCCCGCCGCGCCCGAGGTGCGGCGGGTGACGGTCCATTTGGCCCGCGTTCTTGCCACCATTTGCCAAGCAACCCGACCAATGTCGGGATTGGCCCCATCCTCACGCCAGTAAGGCCGCCGCGTGCCCTTTCGCGCGGCCCATCGGCACGGCGATTGCATCGATTTCCCCGAGAACAGAACGTTCGATCCGGTTTTCAGACCCGTCCGCTGGCCCCCGCGCACTCACAGGCGAAGGCCACGGAACAGACCGAAAAGAGCCTTCCGGCGCTATGGCGCGCGTCAGGCGGATTTTGGTCGAGCAGGGCGGATTTGGGGGCGGTGTCGGACGGTCGGATCTCTTGGGTGTGGGGAGATTGATACAGTGCCGACAGTTTTACCAAGCAATGCAGAGGCATTCGGCCATCTTGCGACAAGTGCGATTTTCGGCGGGAATGTTCTGGCCAATCGCGGGCCGATGACCGGAGACGGGTCTTATGCGCAGGCGATCAACTCGCTGGGGGTGACGGGTCTGCGCTATCCGGGCGGGACGCTGACAGAGGATTACTTCGACATCGAGAACCCGGATGCCTCGGAGGCGCAGCATGCCGCGACCGGCGAGGTTGTGCCGTTCATTCCGATTTCGCATTTCATGTCCTTTGCCGAGGTGCATGGCCATCCGGTGACCATCGTGATCCCGACGCGGTTCATGCTGGGCGATGCCACCGACCGCTATGGCAACCGCCTGCCTGCCGTGGATGAAACGGCGCTGCGCGGTTTCATCAATGATGTGGCGTCCGGCGTTTACGGCGATGCCAAGATCGCGGGCTTCGAAATCGGCAACGAATACTGGGGCTCGGGCGAGATGAATGCCGTGGAATACGGGCGTCTGGCGTCGGAGATGGCGGTCATCATCGATGACGAGCTCAAGCAGGTTGCCGAGGATTATGCGGTCGATACCGATGCGATGAAGGTGCTGGTGCAGATGGGCCATAACTATGGCACCTCGAACCTTTCCGCGCAGTATGCGGGCTGGAGTTCGCCCGATGTGATCGCCGATCTGAACGAGCGCTATCCCGATGCGCGGATCGCCCTGAGCAACATCCGCGCCAACGGGGATGTCAACTGGACCGAGGTGAACAATGAACTGGTCATCATGGGGTTTGACAGCGAGGAAAGCCGCGAGGCGATAGACGGGGTGATTGCCCATGTCTACAGCCGCGGCAACGAAAGCAGCCGCCAGTATGATCTGAACACCATCTCGCGCGTGTGGATGTCGCATGAAGGGATGCGCGATCTCGAGGTGCATGTGACCGAATGGAACCTCAAGGCGGCGAAGGGGCCGGAAAAGGACATCGACTTCGGCCTGAACCAGGCGCGCGAGATGCTCGATCTGGTCGAGACATTCATGGCGCAGGGGGTCAGTCAGGCGCATGTCTGGCCGCTGATCCAGAACAGCGCCAATGCGCTGTCACGCGGGGCCGTGTTTTCCGAGCCGACCCCTGCGGGCGAGATGTTCTCGATGATCTCGAAGAACCTGATCGGCAAATCGATGATCGATCTGACGCCGCAGGGCGGTCCGGAAACCGAGCTTGTGACGGACACGGCGGATGTCCACATGTTCTCGGGCGGGGGGGATGCGGTGTTCTACATCGTCTCGACCGCCGAGCAGGCCAGCACGACGCAGGTGGATATCTCGGGCGTCATCAGCGGCTTTGAATGCATGGAGGTCACGGTTCTGGGCGTGGCCGATGGCCAGCCGAGGGGCAGCACATCCTCGCGGGCGCAGGTCGAGACGCGGGAGACCGATACGGTTTACCGCGACGGGGTGCTGACCGCCGATCTCTCCCCCGGCGAGATCATGCAGGTGGTGATCCGCGGCGTGGTGCCGGGCGAGGATTTTGCCGAAGCGCCCGATCCTGCGATCGAAGATGAGGGTGATCTGTTTGATCCGGTCGCCGAACCCATCCCCGAGGAGGACACGCCCGACGAAAGCAACAGCCCTGCCGATGAGGGGGACGGAGACGGCGGCGGGGGCGGCGGCGGGTTCCTGATGGGTCTTGCGCCGCTGCTGATCCTGATGGCGATGGCGGGCGGGGGCTGATACGCCCCGCGCCCATGTTGAGATGCATTGCCCGAGCGGGCATCCGAGGGCGTCAGCCGCGCGCCTGACGGATGAGCGTCAGGATATCCTTGGCGGCGCCGGGGATATTGGTGCCGGGGCCGAAGATGGCCTTTACCCCGCTGTCATAGAGGAACTGGTAATCCTGCTGCGGGATGACGCCGCCACAGATGACCAGAATATCGCCCGCGCCAGCCGCCTGAAGTGCCTGCACCAGTTTCGGGGCGAGCGTCTTGTGGCCTGCCGCTTGGGACGAGATGCCGATGACATGCACGTCATTGTCGATGGCATCCTGCGCCGCCTCTTCCGGTGTCTGGAACAGGGGGCCCACATCCACATCGAAGCCGATATCGGCGAAGGCGGTGGCGATGACCTTGGCGCCGCGGTCATGCCCGTCTTGCCCCATCTTGACCACCAGCATACGCGGGCGGCGGCCTTCCTCGGCGGCAAAAGCCTCGACATCGGCCTGAATGGCCGCAAATCCGGCGTCGCCCTCATAGGCGGCACCGTAAACTCCGGCGAGGGTTTTCACCTCGGCGCGGTGGCGGCCAAACACTTTTTCCATGGCGTCGGAAATCTCTCCTACGGTGGCACGGGCGCGGGCGGCTGACACGGCGGCATCGAGCAGGTTGCCTCCTTCGGCGGCGCGGCGGGTCAGTTCGGCAAGCGCGGCGAGGCAGGCGGTCTCGTCGCGGCTGGCGCGGGTGGCCTGCAGGCGGGCGATCTGGCTGTCGCGGACGGCGACGTTGTCGATATCGAGAATGTCGATCGGGTCTTCCTTGGCCTTGCGGTATTTGTTGACCCCGACGATCACATCTTCGCCCCGGTCAATCGCGGCCTGACGGCGGGCGGCGGATTCCTCGATGCGCAGCTTGGGCATGCCGCTGGCGACGGCCTTGGTCATGCCGCCCATCGCCTCGACTTCCTCGATCAGCTTCCACGCCTCTTCGGCCAGCTGATGCGTGAGGGTCTCGACGTAATAGCTGCCCGCCAGCGGATCGACGACATGGGTGATCCCGGTTTCTTCCTGCAGGATCAACTGGGTGTTGCGGGCGATGCGGGCGGAAAACTCGGTCGGCAGGGCGATGGCCTCGTCCAGCGCGTTGGTGTGCAGGCTTTGCGTGCCACCCAGCACCGCAGACATTGCCTCATAGGCGGTGCGGATCACATTGTTGTAGGGATCGGCCTCTTGCAAGGACACGCCCGAGGTCTGGCAATGGGTGCGCAGCATCAGCGAGCCTTCCTTCTTCGGCTCGAATTCCGACATGATGCGGTGCCACAAGAGGCGCGCGGCGCGCAGTTTGGCGGCCTCCATGAAGAAGTTCATGCCGATGGCGAAGAAGAACGACAGGCGGCCCGCGAAGGCATCGACATCCATGCCGCGCGCAATCGCGGTGCGCACATATTCGCGCCCGTCGGCGAGGGTGAAGGCCAGTTCCTGCACCAGATTGGCCCCGGCTTCCTGCATGTGATAGCCGGAAATCGAGATCGAGTTGAACTTCGGCATATGTTCGGACGTGTATTCGATGATGTCCGCAATGATCCGCATCGACGGTTCGGGCGGGTAGACATAGGTGTTGCGGACCATGAATTCCTTCAGAATGTCATTCTGAATGGTGCCAGACAGCAGGCTGCGGTCGACGCCCTGTTCTTCGCCGGTGACGATGAAATTGGCGAGGATCGGGATGACCGCGCCGTTCATGGTCATGGAAACGCTGACTTTTTCCAGCGGGATGCCGTCGAACAGGATTTTCATGTCTTCGACCGAGTCGATGGCAACGCCCGCCTTGCCCACATCGCCCACCACGCGGGGATGGTCGGAATCGTAGCCGCGGTGGGTGGCAAGGTCGAAGGCGACCGAGACGCCCTGTTGCCCTGCGGCCAGCGCCTTGCGGTAAAAGGCGTTGGATTCCTCTGCGGTGGAGAACCCCGCATATTGCCGGATCGTCCAGGGGCGGCCCGCATACATCGTGGCCTTGACCCCGCGGGTGAAGGGGGCTGCCCCCGGCACCCCGCCCATATGCGGCAGGTCGGCCGTATCGGCGGCGGTGTAGAGCGGCTTGACGGGGATGCCTTCGAGGGTGTGCCAGATCAGGCTTTCGGGGTCCTTGCCCTTGAGCTCCTTGGTGGCGAGGGCGGCCCATGTTTTCAAAGCGTCGGTCATCGTCTTCTCCGTCATATGCGCGTGGCATCTGCTCTTGGGTTTCCCGCCGCGCCGCCCTATGTTCTGGGCAAAGGGAGCCGCATGAAACCGCTTTATACTCTTGGTCTTGCAGCATTGCTGCCGTTTATGGTCTCCGCTCAGGAAGCGGGGGCGATCGATCCGTCAGTTCCGGCCGGGGCCGTGACCGAAGAAGCGGTCGAGGTTTACGGGCCGCGCGACGCGGCGGATGTGGTCTTTGCCGATCTTCTGTATGAATTCCGCCCCGTGGTGGTGTTCGGGGACAGCCCGGAGGATCCGAACTTTCTGCGCCAGATGGAGCTTTTGCGGCGTGACCTTGCCGCGCTGGAGCAGCGCGATGTGGTGCTTGTCACCGACACCGACCCCGAGGCGCGCAGCGAATGGCGCACGCGGCTGCGGCCGCGCGGCTTTTCGCTGGTGCTGATGGACAAGGATCTGCGCCCCGTCATCCGCAAGCCGCTGCCGTGGGAGGTGCGGGAGATTGTCGCGGCCATCGACAAGTTTCCGCTGCGGCGGCAGGAAATGCTGGAGCGCAACCCGGCAGGGCGCTAGGCCGCGCTTGGGTTGCGCCAGAGACTTCATCATTCGAACTCCATGATGATGTCGTCCACCTTGAGGCTGGCGCCTGCGCTGGCGGCGATCTTCTTGACCACGCCCTTGCGTTCGGCCTTGAGGATGTTTTCCATCTTCATTGCCTCGACCGTGGCAAGCGCCTGACCTTCCTGCACCTCGTCGCCTTCGGCCACGTTGATGCTGACCACAAGGCCGGGCATCGGGCAGAGGAGGTATCTGGAGGTGTCGGGCGGCAGTTTTTCCGGCATCAGGGCCGAGAGTTCGGCCTGACGCGGGGATTGCACCAGCACCTTGAGATCGGCGCCGCGCAACCGGATGCGGAAGCCCATCGGCACCTTGCCGACCTTGAGCACGAGGGGCGCGCCATCGACCGTCAGGCGGGCGAGGCTGTCGCCCGGGGTCCAGTCGGATTCCACCCGCAGGGCGGTGCCGTCCTCGAAGGTGACGGTGGAGCCGGCCTTGTCGGCGCTGATGCTGACCTTGTGCTGCGCGCCTTGCAGGCTGACCACCCAGACATCGCCGACGCGGCGCTGGTGGTTGTCCATCGTGCCGGAAATCTTGGTGCGGCGGATTTCGGCGACGCGGTTCATCGCGGCAGCGGCGGCGGCGACGCGGCGCAGGGCGGTGTCATCCAGCGTCACGCCGTGGAAGCCTTCGGGGAATTCCTCGGCGATGAAGGCGGTGGTGATGTTGCCGCTGGTAAAGCGGGGGTGGTCCATCACCGCCGAGCAGAAGGGCAGGTTGTGGCCGATGCCTTCGACCTCGAAGGTATCAAGGGCAAGGCGCATTTCCTCGATCGCATCGGCGCGGGTCGGCCCCCATGTGCAGAGCTTGGCGATCATCGGGTCGTAGAACATGCTGATCTCGCCGCCTTCGAACACGCCGGTGTCATTGCGCACGATGCCGGTGGCGGTCGGGCCTTCGACCGGCGGGCGGTAGCGGGTGAGGCGCCCGATGGAGGGCAGGAAGTTGCGGTAGGGGTCTTCGGCGTAGAGGCGGCTTTCCATCGCCCAGCCGTTGATCTTGAGATCGGATTGCTGGAAGGGCAGCGGCTCGCCCGCGGCGACGCGGATCATCTGTTCCACCAGATCGACGCCGGTGATGAGTTCGGTGACAGGGTGTTCGACCTGAAGCCGCGTGTTCATTTCGAGGAAATAGAAGTTGCGGTTGCCATCCACGATGAATTCCACCGTGCCCGCGCTGGTATAGCCCACGGCGCGCGCAAGGGCGCAGGCCTGTTCGCCCATCGCCTTGCGGGTCGCCTCGTCCAGAAACGGCGAGGGGGCCTCTTCGATGACCTTCTGGTTGCGGCGCTGGATCGAGCATTCGCGTTCGTGCAGATAGACGCAATTGCCGTGCTTGTCGGCCAGCACCTGAATTTCGATGTGGCGCGGCTGGGTCACGAATTTCTCGATGAAGATGCGGTCGTCGCCGAAGCTGTTTGCAGCCTCGTTCTTGGACGACTGGAAGCCTTCGCGCACTTCCGACTCGCTCCACGCGATGCGCATGCCTTTGCCGCCGCCGCCTGCCGATGCCTTGATCATCACCGGATAGCCGATCTCGCCGGAAATGCGGATCGCCTCGTCACCATCGGCGATCAGGCCCATGTAGCCGGGGACGGTGGAAACGCCCGCCTCCATCGCCAGTTTCTTGGAGGTGATCTTGTCGCCCATCGCCTCGATCGCGGGGGAGGGCGGGCCGATGAACACCACGCCCTCGCGTTCCAGCGCGGCGGCGAAGTTCATGTTCTCGGACAGGAAGCCATAGCCGGGATGCACCGCCTCGGCCCCCGTCTGGCGGATCGCGTCTAGGATCTTGTCGATGACGATATAGGACTGGTTGGCCGGAGAGGGGCCGATATGCACCGCCTCGTCCGCCATGCGCACATGCAGCGCGTTGCGGTCGGCGTCGGAATAGACGGCGACCGTCTTGATCCCCATTTTCTGCGCGGATTTGATGACGCGGCAGGCGATCTCGCCCCGGTTGGCAATCAGGATTTTCTTGAACATTGGCTCTCTCTCCCCTCGGGCAGGCTCGGGCCGGAGCCTGCGCCGCAAATGAAAAGGGCCCTCCAGCCGTTATGGCTGAAAGACCCTGTTTTCGGATGATCTGATGTCAGGCCGAGCCGCGCGCGGGCGGCAGCCGGATCAGTAGCAGTTGTTGGTGCCGGGCAGCATGCAGGAGCCGCCACCAGCCACGGCGCCGATGAGCGCGCCGCGGGTCTTGGAGCCGCCGGTGGCTTCGGCAATGAGCGCGCCCGCTGCGGCACCGCCGACGGTGCGGACGGCAGCGCTGTTGAGCGGTGCAGAATTGCTGCCATAACCGCCCCCGCCGACGCAGCCAGAGAGCGTGACGGCAAAGACCGTTGCGAGAAGAACGTGTTTCGTGACCATTTGTGACTGCCTCGTGTCAGGGTTTTTATTGACACTGACTCTACCGCATCCTTGGCGGCGGAAAAGGGGAAATTTCCGCGCCGGTCGGCATCGGCAAGGCTTTGCCATGTGGCAAAGGACGGTCCGGCCCCGAGGGGACCGGACCGCAAGGTCAGGGATAGGGTCGTCATGTGGAGCCCGGAACGGGGCTGCGGACCCCGCGCCGGATGCCGTGAAGGATGGGCAGCAGTGCCCTTGGATTCAAACGAAATTCCGCTTCCCCGTCCGCAATGCGCGGGGGTCTGCCGGTCGGGCACGGGGACAGGCGGAAGGGCGCGCATCAGTCGTCGTCTCCGTCGTCTTCTTCATCCCAGATCACGTCTTCGGCATCTTCGGCAAAGACCTCGGGGAAGGACACCTGGGCGACCTTGAGATTGATGCGCAGCAGCGCTTCATAGCTTTGCGGATCGAAGGGGTCTTCGGCGGGAACCACTTCGCGGCCAAAGAGCCACGAGAGGCGGCCCGCGTCGAGATTGCCGCGTTCAAAGGGTTCTTCGCCAAAGCATTGCCAGAGCGCGGCCATGAAGCCTTCATCGGCCTTGCGGTCTGCGTGCTTGCGGTCGCGATAGCGTTCGCGCCGGATGATCTTGGCCGGACCGTCCTTTTTGTTGGCGCGGCGGATGGTGAACTGGAAATCGGTGCCGGGAAGGCGGCCCGGAAAGCCGCGATGTTTCAGCATGAGGTGCCCCCTGTGGATGGATGGGGGCAGCAATAGGCATCTGCGCGCGCAAGGCCAAGGGGCGATGAGCGGCGGGCAGTTGTGCGATGGGCTGAAAAGGATGGCGCGACTTTATGGCACAGCGCCGTGCGCGCGCCAGAGCGCGGGCGGGAAAAGTGGGCGGGCAATGCCGGAACAGGTCCGGCAGCCCGCCCGACCGTCTTACTTGTACTTGCCGGTGTAGGTGGGTTCGACCGAAACCGGTTCGTCCACGTAAACGACTTCAGCTTCTTTCTTGGCGCAAGCAGCCACAAAGGCGACCATAGAAAGCGCCAGGATAATTTTCGTGCTCTTCGACATCCTCGTCTCCTGTATTCTTGGAAGGTTGTTTCGGATCGCCCGATAACACACCCTTCATCTGAGGCAAAGGCCGCTTGGGTTCGGCCTTTTGTCACAGTAGCGGATTGCCGCCGCCTTTGACATGGATTGTTTGCCAAGTTTGCCGCCTGTGACTCTGCTACATCAGCAGCGCGCAGGGCGGGGGCGGAAACAACAACATCTTGGGGTCGCATCAGAAAATCTCCCATATGCAGAGATCGTCCTGAGGCGTGAAGGCCTCGAAAAACTGCGTCGCCTGCGGGGCAGATTCGCCGAACGGGACGGGCTGATCGGACATCGAAATGATGATCTGCGTCGGCTGCGGTCCGAACTCGGCCAGACGGGGCAGCGCATAGGTCTGGCACAGGTGCAAGATGTCCTCGGCCGCGACCTCGTAGGGGATGGTTCCCCCCTCGCGCGCGATCTGCGGTGCGACGAAGCGGAAACGCACTGCCAGCCCCTCGGGGCCGGGGACATTCCAGATGACGTCCTGCAAGGCCACCGGCTGACCCGATGGCACCGCGATCAGGGTTTCGTCCCCGTCGAGGCGCTGGAGCGATTCCTGCTGCTCGGGCTTCGGATCGGTCATGATCGCTGCCGCCCTTGCCGGTGCAAGCCTGCCCTGCTGCATGGTGCCATCTGTGCATCCCCCTTTGCCCTGTGGTGTCAGAGAGGGATGTTATCGTGCTTTTTCCACGGGTTCGCCAACTTCTTCGTGCGCAGTGACGCAAAGGCACGGCACACGCGGCGGCGGGTGGAATGGGGCATGATGACTTCGTCGATGAAGCCCTTTTCGGCAGCCACGAAAGGATTGGCGAAGCGGTCTTCGTAATCCTTGACGCGGGCGGCGATCTTTTCCTTGTCGCCCAGCTCGCTGCGGTAGAGGATCTCGACCGCGCCCTTTGCGCCCATCACGGCCACCTCGGCAGTGGGCCAGGCGTAGTTGAAGTCACCGCGCAGGTGCTTGGAGGACATCACCACATAGGCCCCGCCATAGGTCTTGCGGGTCAGGACGGTGACCTTGGGCACCGTCGCCTCGCCATAGGCAAACAGCAGTTTCGCGCCGTGCTTGATGACGCCGCCATATTCCTGGCCGGTGCCGGGCAGGAAGCCGGGGACGTCCACAAGGGTGAGGATCGGGATTTCGAAGGCGTCGCAGAAGCGCACGAAACGCGCGGCCTTGCGGCTGGCGTCGATGTCGAGGCAGCCTGCCAGCACGGTGGGCTGGTTGGCGACCACGCCGACCGACTGGCCTTCGAGCCGGATGAAGCCGGTGATGATGTTGGCGGCAAAATCGCGCTGGATTTCGAAGAAATCGCCCTCATCCGCCAGCTTGGTGATGAGTTCCTTCATGTCATAGGGCTGGTTCGGGTTTTCCGGCACCAGCGTGTCAAGGCTCGGCTCGACCCGTGCGGGATCATCGAAGAACGGGCGGACGGGGGCCTTTTCGCGGTTGTTGAGCGGCAGGAAGTCGATCAGGCGGCGGGTTTCGGCCAGCGCCTCGACATCGTTTTCGAATGCCGCATCGGCGACCGAGGATTTGCGGGTATGGGTGGAGGCCCCGCCCAGTTCTTCGGCGGTCACCACCTCGTTCGTGACGGTTTTCACCACGTCGGGGCCGGTGACGAACATGTAGCTGGAATCCTTCACCATGAAGATGAAGTCGGTCATTGCGGGGGAGTAGACCGCGCCGCCCGCGCAGGGGCCCATGATGAGCGAGATTTGCGGCACCACGCCCGAGGCGAGGATGTTGCGCTGGAACACCTCGCCATAGGCGGCAAGGCTGGCCACGCCTTCCTGGATGCGCGCGCCGCCAGAATCGTTGATGCCGATGACGGGCGCACCGTTCTGGATTGCCATATCCATGATCTTGCAGATCTTTGCGGCATGTGTCTCGGAGACCGAGCCGCCCATCACGGTGAAGTCTTGCGAGAACACATAGACCATGCGGCCGTTGACGGTGCCCCAGCCCGTGACCACGCCATCGCCTGCGGGGCGGTCTGCCTCCATGCCGAAATCGGTGCAGCGGTGGGTGACGAACATGTCGAATTCTTCGAAGCTGCCTTCGTCGAGCAGAAGGTCGATGCGTTCGCGAGCGGTGAGCTTGCCCTTGGCATGTTGCGCATCGGTCCGGCGCTTGCCGCCCCCCTGACGCGCGGTTTCACGGCGGCTTTCAAGCTGTGCCAGAATGTCTTTCATCGCACCGACTCCCCCTGCGGATTTGCGGCACCATAAGAGGCGATTTTGCAGGCGCAAAGGAGAATCGGGAAAATTTGCATATATAATCGCAACTTCTGGCAGCAAATTGCGAATGTGCAAATTCTGCGATTATCCACCCGAGGGCGCGCGGCCTGTCGCGGCGCTTTTCCTTTGCGCGCGGCCATGATAACGATAACACGGGCACTGCCTTCACGGAGGAGCGGCCCAGGCACGGAAAGGAGCCCCATGTTTACCAGAAGCGCGATTTTCCGCGGCCGGATCAAGCCCGGCATGGAGGATGAGTTCTACGCGGCGGTCGAGCAATTTCTGGTGCCTGCATGGTCGCAGATGCTGCATGCGCAGGCGGTGCGGGTGTATCGGCCCGTTGCGGCAGAGGCGGCGCTGGGCGATGTGTTTCTGGTGCAGGAGATCGACTATCCGAGCCGTGAGGCGATCGATGAGGCCCTTGCCTCGCCGCGCCGCGTGGTGGCGATGCAGGCGCTGGAGCGGGTGCGCCCGCTTTATGACGGGCGGCACCACCATGTGATCTATCGCAGGCTTGGCCCCGGCCAGTAGCCGGGGCGGGGCCTTCAGCCGAGGACCTTTTTGACCGCCTTGGCGGCGGCGGCGATGACGGTATCGGCCTCTGGTCTGCCCATGCAGAGTGGCGGGGCAAAGCCCAGAATGTCGCCCTGCGGCATGGCGCGGCCGATCACTCCCTCTTCGAGCAGCGCGGCGGCGATGGCGGGGCCGATCTTGCGGGCAGGGTCGAAGAAGCGGCGGTCGTCGCGGTCTTCGACGAATTCCACCGCCGCCATCAATCCGTCACCCCGCACCTCGCCGACATGGGCATGGGCGCCGAGTGCATCGGCCAGACCCGCGCGGAAATAGGCGCCCACCTCGCCCGCGTTCTGCACGAGGTTCAGGCTGTCGATCAGCTTGAGGTTCGCCACCCCCGCTGCCGCGCAGATCGGATGGGCCGAATAGGTCCAGCCGTGGCCGATCGGGCCAAGCTGATCGGAGCCTTGCACCAGCACCTGCCACATGCGGTCCGACACGATGGAGCCCGACAGCGGCGCATAGGCCGAGGTGAGGCCCTTGGCGATGGTGATGAGATCGGGCTGCATCCCGTAATGGTCGGAGCCGAACATGGTGCCGAGGCGGCCAAAGCCTGTCACCACCTCGTCTGCGACCAGCAGGATATCGTACTTCCTGAGGACCGCCTGAATGGCCTCCCAGTAGCCTTTCGGCGGCGGCACGATGCCGCCGGTGCCGAGGATCGGCTCGCCGATGAAAGCGGCCACGGTGTCGGGGCCTTCGGCGAGGATCATTTCCTCGAGCTTTTCGGCGCAATGGGCGCTGAACTGTTCCTCGGTCTGGTCGCGGTTCTCGCGGCGGAAGTAGTAGGGTGCTTCGGTGTGCAGGATGGGCGCGCGCGGCAGGTCGAAGTTGGCGTGAAACAGCGACAGGCCGGTGAGACTGCCCGTCATCACGCCCGAGCCGTGATAGCCACGCCACCGGCTGATGATCTTCTTCTTCTCGGGCCGGCCAAGGATGTTGTTGTAATACCAGATCAATTTGATGTTGGTTTCATTGGCGTCCGACCCCGACAGGCCGAAGTAGACGCGGCTCATATGCGCGGGGGCGCGTTCGATGATCATGCGGGCCAATGTGATGCTGGCCTCGGTGCCGTGGCCGACATAGGCGTGGTAATAGGCCAGCTCGCGCGCCTGTTCGGCGATGGCCTCGGCAATTTCCGTGCGGCCATAGCCGACGTTCACGCAGTAGAGCCCGGCAAAGGCATCAAGGCTGGTTTTGCCGCTGGCGTCGGTGATGTGGCACCCCTCGCCGCCGGTGATGACGCGGCGGGGCGTGTCGCCGCGCGCATGCATCCCCATATGGGTGGAGGGGTGGAAGAAGTGGTCGCGATCCCAGGCGTTCAGATCATTTTCGCGGTCAAGCATGCTGTGGTCCTTTCCCGCGCTCAGGCGGCAGTGTCGATGCAGATGTATTTGAGTTCGGTGAAGGCTTCGAGCCCGTGACGCGAGCCTTCGCGGCCCATGCCGGATTGTTTCCAGCCGCCAAAGGGGACGGGGCCGCCGGTGATCTTCACGCGGTTCACCGCCACCATGCCGAAGTCGAGCGCGCGCGACAGGCGCAAGGCGCGCGCGCCGTCGCGGGTGACGACATAGGCGACAAGGCCGTATTCGGTGGCATTGGCGCGGGCGATCACCTCGGCTTCGGTGTCGAAAGGCTGGACCGAGGCGACGGGGCCAAAGGTTTCCTCGCGGTGGATCAGCGCGCTGTCGGGAGCACCCGTGATGAGCGTGGGCAGGTAGGCCAGCGGCAGTTCGGGATGCGCCGCGCCGCCCACCACGACGCGCCCGCCGCGCGCCACGGCATCGGTCACCTGCGCCGCAACCTTGGCAAGGGCGCGGGCATGCATCAGGGGGCCGATCTGGGTCGCGGGGTCGAGGCCGGGGCCGCTGCGCAAGGCCGCGATGCGGGCGGCCAGTTTCTCGGTAAAGGGCGCGAGGATCTCGCGCGCCACATAGATGCGGTTGGCGGCGAGGCAATCCTGGCCCGAGGTCGCGAATTTCGCGTCCATCGTGATGTCTACCGCACGGTCGATGTCGGCGTCGGCAAAGACGATCAGCGGGGCATGGCCGCCCAGTTCCATCACCATGCGTTTCATGGTCGGCGCGCATTGGCTGGCGATCAGACGGCCCACCTCGGTCGATCCTGTGAAGGACATTGCACGCAGGCGGGTGTCGGCGCACATGGCCCCCACGATGGTGGCGGCATCGCCGGGCACAAGGTTCATCACCCCCGCCGGCAGGCCCGCGCGTTCGGCCAGTTCGGCAAGGGCGAGCGCGGAAAGCGGGGTTTCCGCCGAGGGATGCACCACCACGGTGCAGCCCGCCGCCAGTGCCGCCGCCACCTTGCGGGTGATCATCGCGCTGGGGAAGTTCCACGGCGTGACCACGCCCACCGGCCCGAGCGCCTGACGCCGGACGATCATTTCGACATCGCCGAGATGGGGGGTGATGCCTTCGGCATTCACGCGGGGGGCTTCGTCGGCATACCAGTCGAGAAACTCGGCGGCATAGGCGATTTCGCCGCGCGATTCCGCAAGGGGTTTGCCCTGTTCCAGCGTCATGATGAGCGCAAGGTCATCGGTTGCGGCGCGCATCAGCACGGCCCAGCGGCGCAGCACCTGCGCGCGGTCCTTGGGCAGCAGGGCAGCCCAAGCGGGAAAGGCGGCGGTTGCGGCGGTGATGGCGGCATCGGTGGCAGCGGTGCCAAGCCGCGCCACGCGCGCGACCAGCGCGCCGCTGGCCGGATCGGTGACGGCGAAATCTGCGGCGTCCGCGGCGGCGGTCCAGCGCCCGCCGATATGGCCAAGCGTCCGCAGCAAGGCGCGGTCGGACAGGCGCGAGAGCGCAGGGTGCGGGGGGGTGGGGGTCTGCGCGTTCATCCGGGCTCTCCTGTCGTGGTTTGGCCCATGATGCGCGCCGCAGCCCAGAGAAGGGGACCAAAGAGCGGGGGTTTTGTGGTCAGACGGGCTGCGGCGGGCGCCTTGGCTAGAGACTTTCTCTAGTCGGCTGCGAAAAGCGCCAATGGCAGGGGGGCGGCATCCTTGACGGTCTTGGTCACGATATAGGTGAAATAGCGGTCGATGCCGATGTCTTCGGCCAGCATCCTGTCGATCAGGCGTTGATAGGTGTCGATGTCGCGCACCATCACCTTGAGGATGTAATCCAGACTGCCGCCCACCGCCCAGCAATCGGTGATCGCCTCTATGCCTGCGATGGCGCGTTCGAAACGGTCGAAATCGGATTGGCGGTGGTTGGCGAGCGTCACCTCGACCAGAACGGTGGCAAAGGGGGCGAGGCGGCGCGGGGCAAGGCGCGCGTGATAGCCCGCGATCAGCCCGGCCTGTTCCAGCTTGCGCAGACGCAGCCAGCAGGGCGTGGGCGACAGGCCCGCCACCTCGGCGAGGCGAAGCTTGGTGATGCGGCCATCCTTTTGCACCGCGTCGAGTATCTTCAGGTCGATTGCGTCCAGTTTCATCCCAAGCCCTCGCACGCGCGTTCCAAGCAGAATTCTTCAATTGCAGATTGTCATGGTTTTGTGCAGATTTGCAATCATGACAAACTGGATGCCCAACCCCGCCACCCTGTCGCGTCCCGCCTATCTGGCGCTGGCCGATCAATTTGCCCGTGCGATCGAAGGCGGGGCGCTGCCGGCGGGGACGCGGCTTTTGCCGCACCGAAAGCTGGCAGACAGTCTTGGCCTGTCGGTGCAGACGGTCAGCCGCGCCTATGACGAGTTGATCCGCCGGGGCCTTGTGGCCGGAGAGGTGGGGCGCGGGTCTTTCGTGCTGGACCAGACGCAGGACGCGCGCCAGCCCTATCTGCCCGAGCGCCCCGGCGAGGTGATTGACCTGTCGATCCTGAAGCCTGTGGTCGATGCCACCCATTTCAACCGTTTGCGCAGCGGTTTCGCGTGGCTTGCCGAGAACATGGCCGCGCCGTCGGCCTTGTCGTTCCGGCCCAACATGGTGATGCCCTTTCACCGTGCGGTGGCAGCGGATTGGCTGATGCGGCAGGGCGTGCCCGCCGATCAGGCCGGGATAGCGGTGACCAACGGGGCCACGCCCGCCATTACCGCTGCCGTGATGGCGGTGGTGCCGCCGGGGGCAGGGCTGGCGGCGGCGGCGCTGACGCATCATACGATGAAGCCCCTGTGCAGCTATCTGGGCCTGCATCTGGAGGGGGTGGCGATCGACGGGGCAGGCATGTTGCCTGCCGCGCTGGACGATCTGGCGCGCAAGGGGGCGGTCCGCGCGGTCTATGTTCAGCCGAATATTATCAATCCTCTGGCCGTGATGATGCCGGAATCGCGACGGGCAGAACTGGTGGCGGTGGCACGGCGGCATGATCTGGCGATCATCGAGAATGACATTCTGAACGTGATGATCCCCGACCGCGTGGCGACCTTTGCCGCGCTGGCCCCCGAACGCACGCTGTACATCTGCGGTTTCACCAAGATTACCGTGCCGGGGTTGCGGCTGGCCTATCTGCATGCGCCGGCGCGCCATGCGACGGCGGTGGCGAACCGGCATCTGGTGGCCAACTGGATGGCGACGCCGCCGATGGTTGACCTGCTGTCGCAATGGATCAAGGACGGGACCGTGGCCGCGCTGGCGGCATGGCAGGCCGAGGCGATGCTGGAGCGGCACCGCGTGGCCGCCGCCGCATTGGGCAGCCTGATGCCCGAATGTCATGCGAACAGCCTGCATCTGTGGATGCGACTGCCGGAGGCGTGGACAGAGGAGCGCTTTGTCGAGCAGGCGCGCCTGCTTGGTGTGGCGGTTGCGGCGGGGGCGGCGTTTCGCGCCTCGGACAAGGGGCGCAATCAGGCGATTCGGATTTCGCTGGGCTCGACCCGTGCCGAAGACCTGCAGCGCGGCCTTTCGGTGATCGCGGGGCTGTTGCGGGACGTTCCGGAGGCGCTTTTGCCCACGATTTGACCTGATCGAAAAAAGGTTCGCAGTTAAAA
Organism: Pseudotabrizicola algicola; assembly: GCF_010915705.1. Taxonomy (GTDB): domain Bacteria; phylum Pseudomonadota; class Alphaproteobacteria; order Rhodobacterales; family Rhodobacteraceae; genus Pseudotabrizicola; species Pseudotabrizicola algicola. The sequence goes on along the minus strand of NZ_JAAIKE010000001.1, from coordinate 1,079,550 downwards.
TTGTAATGATATTATTTAAAAATTGACATGATTTTGTATCGTGTGAATGGTGCCTGCATCCACCAAGGGGGCAGGCGTGAGCGATCCGATCATCAGAATCCAGCAGCTTGAAAAATCGTTCGGACCGCTTCGGGTGCTGGACGGGCTGTCCTTTGATGTCCAGCCGGGAGAGAAGCTGGCGCTGATCGGGCCTTCGGGGTCGGGCAAGACCACCATCCTGCGCATGCTGATGACGCTGGAGACGATTTCCGGCGGGCGCATCGAGGTCTGCGGCGAGCCGCTGTATCACATGCAGCGCGGCGGGCGCGAGGTTCCCGCCGACGAGGCGCATCTGCACCATATGCGGCGGCACATCGGGATGGTGTTCCAGCACTTCAACCTGTTTCCGCACAAGTCGGTGCTGGACAACATCACCCTTGCGCCGATGCTGACCAAGGGCGAGCCGCGCGCCAAGGCCGAGGCCCACGCGATGGAATTGCTGGATATGGTGGGCCTTGCCGAGAAGGCGCGCGCCATGCCGTCGCAGCTTTCGGGCGGGCAAAAGCAGCGGGTGGCGATTGCGCGCGCGCTGGCGCTGAAGCCGCGCATCATGCTGTTCGACGAGGTGACGAGCGCGCTGGACCCCGAACTGGTGGAAGAGGTGCTGCTGGTGATGAAGCGCCTCGCTGCCGAGACCGACATGACGATGCTTCTGGTCACGCATGAAATGGGCTTTGCCCATGAATTCGCGGACCGTGTGCTGTTTTTCGACAAGGGCCGGATCATCGAGCAAGGCCCGCCCGAACAGATTTTCACCCATCCGACGCATGAACGCACCCAAACCTTCCTGCGCAAGATCATCGCCGCAGGGCACCGCGTCTGAGCCACCCCAACAGAAGAGGATAAACGATGAAAACGACGTTTCTGACCCTTGCCCTGATGGCGGCCCCCGCCGCCGTGATGGCAGACAAGCTGGATGATCTGAAGGCGCAGGGCTTTGCCCGTATCGCGATTGCGAACGAGCCGCCCTTTACCGCCGTGGCTGCCGATGGCTCGGTTTCGGGGGCCGCGCCGGATGTGGCGCGCGAGGTGTTCAAACGGCTGGGGGTGCCGGAAGTGGTCGCCTCGATCAGCGAATACGGCGCGATGATCCCCGGCCTGCAGGCGCGGCGGCATGATGCGATCACGGCGGGGCTGTTCATGAAGCCCGAGCGCTGCGCGGCTGTGGCCTATTCCGAGCCGGTGCTGTGCGATGCCGAGGCCTTCCTGCTGCCCAAGGGCAACCCCAAGGGATTCACCTCTTTCGCCGATATCGCGGCGGACCCGACCGCCACAATCGGCGCGCCCGGCGGCGGCACCGAGGAGAAGCTGGCGCTGGAAGCGGGCGTGCCGCGCGAGCGGGTGATCGTGGTGCCGGACGGGCAGTCGGGGCTGAAGATGCTGCAGGACGGGCGGCTTGATGTCTATTCGCTGCCGGTGCTGTCGATCTCGGACCTGCTGGCCAAGGCGAATGATCCGAACCTCGAGATGCTGGCCCCTGTCGTGGGCGCGCCGGTGTATTGTGACGGGGCGGCGTTCCGCAAGGAAGATGCGGCGCTGCGCGATGCCTTTGATGTGGAACTGGCCAAGATGAAAGAGTCGGGCGAGTTTGCCGCGATTGTGGAGCCTTACGGCTTTTCGGCGGCGGCGGCGATGTCGACCAGCCGTGCCGAGCTGTGCGGCGAGTGATCCTGTGATGCACCGGATGGCGCGCCGCTGCGCGCCATCCGCCCTTTCCCGAAGGTTTCCCCGTCATGACCGACTGGTCCGGATATCTGACCCTTATCCTGCAAGGCGCGCTGGTGACGGCGCAGCTTACGGTAATGGGATGCGCGCTGGCGCTGGTGGCGGCCTTTGTCGCGGGGCTGGGGCGGCTGGCGCCATTTGCGCCGCTGCGCTGGCTGGCGACGGTCTACATCGAGTTCTTTCGCGGCACCTCGATTTTCGTGCAGCTGTTCTGGGTGTATTTCGTGCTGCCCTTTGCCGGTATCACGCTGTCTCCGCTGATGGCGGGGGTCCTGGCGCTGGGGTTGAACGTTGGCGCCTACGGGGCCGAGGTGGTGCGCGGCGCGATCCTGTCCGTGCCGAAAGACCAGTATGAGGCGACGATCGCGCTGAACCTGACGCGGCTGCAAAGGATGCGCCATGTGATCCTGCCGCAGGCGGTGCCGCTGATGCTGCCGACCTTTGGCAACAATGCGATCGAGCTTTTGAAGGCGACGGCGGTGGTGTCCTTGATCTCGCTGTCGGACATGACCTTTCAGGCGCAGGTGGTGCGGGCGCAGACCGGCAATACGCTGGTGCCGTTTCTGGCGATCCTGATCCTGTATTTCGCGATGGCGAGCCTGATTTCCTATGCCGTGCGCCTGCTGGAGCGGCGGATGACACGCGGTCTGGACGGGGTGCGCTAGGATGGAATGGGATTGGACTTTCGCGGCGGAAATCACGCCGGTGTTGCTGGAAGGGCTGAAGCTGACGCTGCTGATCACGCTGCTGTCGGCGATCGTGGCGGCGGTGCTGGGGCTGGTCTTTGCGGTGGCGCGGCGGGCGCAAAGCCCGTGGGTGGCGCGGCCGGTGACCTTCCTTGTGGAGTTCATCCGAGGCACGCCGCTGCTGGTACAGCTTTACTTCATCTTCTATGTGCTGCCCGGCGCGGGCATCCTGTTGCCGCCGCTTGTGGCGGGGGTGATCGGCATGGGGCTGCATTATGCGACCTATACCGCCGAGGTCTACCGCGCGGGCATCGAGAATGTGGCGCGCGGCCAGTGGGAGGCGGCGCGGGCGACGAACCTGACCACGCGGCAGACATGGGCGCATGTCATTCTGCCGCAGGCGGTGCCGCCGATGATCCCCGCCTTGGCCAATTACCTGATTGCGCTGTTCAAGGAGACACCGCTGTTGTCGGCGATCACGGTGCTGGAGATGATGAACCAGGCCAAGCTGGTGGCCAATTCCAGCTATCGCTACATCGAGCCGATGACGCTGGTCGGGGTGTTCTTCCTCGCCATGTCGCTGGTCTCTGTGGTTCTATTGCGCTGGCTGGAGCATCGTTTCGGGAGGCTTGCGAAATGACCGAGATACGGATTTCCGAACGTCAGCCACGGCTTGATCCGCGCCCTGTCGCGCATCGGGTGGGGTTGGTGGCGCTGTCGACGGACCACACATCCGAGGTGGATTATGCCCGTATGCTCTGCCCTGCGGGGATCGGGGTTTATGTCAACCGTATCCCCTTTGCCAATCCGGTGACGCCCGAGACGCTGCGCGCGATGGAGGGCGATCTGGCGGAAGGCGCGGCGCTGATCCTGCCGGGGGAGGACCTCGACGCCGTGATTTATGGCTGCACCTCTGCCTCGGTCTGTATCGGCGATGCGGCGGTGCGGGCGCAGGTGGCCCTTGGCAAGCCGGGTTGCCCCGTGGTGACGCCGATTTCGGGCACGCTGGCAGGGTTGCGGGCGATGGGCGCGCGGCGGATTTCGGTGCTGACGCCCTATACGGTGGAAACCTCGCGCCCGATGGCGGCGATGTTCGAGGCCGAAGGGATTGCGATTGACCGCTTTACCTGTCTGAACATGGAAGATGACCGCGAGATGGCGCGGATCGCGCCGGATGATCTGGTGACGCTGGCCAGTGACGCGGCCTTTGCGGGGTCTGACGCGCTGTTTGTGTCTTGCACCGCTGTGCGCGCGGCGGGGGTGATCGACCGGATCGAGGCGGCGGCGGGCCTTCCTGCGCTGTCGTCGAACTATGCTGCTGCGTGGCAGGTGGCGCGGCTTTGCGGGGTGACGGGGCCGCTGGCTGCGGGGCATCTGATGACGCTGGCGGCGCTGCCATGACGGGCTTTGTCGGTCTGGATGACATTCGCCGCGCCGAGGGCCGGATACGCCCGCATGTGCAGCGCACCCCGATGCTGGCCGACCCGCTGTTGCGGGGCTGTCTTCTGAAACAGGAGTATCGCCAGACCACGGGGGCGTTCAAGCTGCGCGGGGCCACCAATGCCGTGCTGGCGCTGTCTTCTGCGCAACTGGCGCGTGGGGTGGTCACCGCCTCGACCGGAAACCACGGGCGCGCGCTTGCCCATGCCGCGCGGGCGGCGGGGGGGCGGGCGGTGGTATGCCTGTCGCATCTGGTGCCTGCCAACAAGGTGCAGGCGGTGCGCGATCTGGGCGCAGAGGTGCGGATCATCGGCCAAAGCCAGGATGAGGCGATGGTGGAAGTGGCCCGCGCCGTGGCCGAGGAAGGGCTGACCGAGGTGCCGCCCTTTGACCACCCCGATGTGGTGGCAGGGCAGGGCACGCTGGGGCTCGAGGTGCTGGCCGATTGCCCGGCGCCCGATGCGGTGCTGGTCCCGCTGTCGGGGGGAGGGCTGGCGGCGGGGGTGGCGGCTGCGGTGCGGGCGCTGTCGCCCGCCACGCGGATCGTCGGCGTGTCGATGGAGCGCGGGGCGGCGATGGCGGCATCGCTGGCACGGGGCGCGCCTGTGCTGGTGGAGGAGGTGCCGACGCTGGCCGACAGTCTGGGCGGCGGGATCGGCCTTGGCAACCGTCTGACCTTTGCCATGTGCCGCGCGCTGCTGGACGATGTGGTGCTGGTCGGCGAGGCCGAGATTGCCGCTGCGATGCGCCACATCCTGTTCGCGACGGGGGATCGGGTCGAGGGCGCGGCGGCGGTGGGGGTGGCGGCGCTGCTTTCGGGGCGGATCGCCTGCGGGGCGGCCACCCTGTGCCTTTTGACGGGGGCCAATGTTGCGCCCGAAACCTTTGATCAGGCGCTGAAGGGACGTGCCGCATGAGAGAGCCGATCACCATTCTGACCGAAGCCGAATTGCGCCGTCTGGTGCCGCTGGACAGCGCCGCGATTGCCTGTGTCGAGGATGCCTTCCGTGCGCTGGCAACGGCGCCCGTTGCGATGCCGCCGATCCTGCGGCTGGACATTCCGGAACATCGGGGCGAGGTCGATGTGAAAACCGCCTATATCCCCGGGCTTGACCATTTTGCCATCAAGATCAGCCCCGGCTTTTTCGGGAATCCGGCGCTGGGTCTGCCCTCGACCAACGGGATGATGGTGGTTCTGTCGGCGAAAACCGGGCTGGTGCAGGCGCTGCTGCTTGATAACGGGTATCTGACCGATGTGCGCACCGCTGCTGCAGGGGCGGTCGCGGCGCGGCATCTGTCGCGGGCAGGCTCTGCCAGCGCGGCCATTCTGGGGGCGGGGATGCAGGCGGAGTTGCAGGCCGAAGCATTGGCTCTGGTGCGGCCCGTCAGCGCCTTTCGCATCTGGGCGCGCGACATGGCCAAGGCCGAGGCGCTGTGCGGGCGGCTGGCGGCGCGGGGGCTGTCGGCGCGGGCCTGCGCCAGTGTGGCCGAGGCGACGGCAGGGGCCGATATTGTGGTGACGACGACACCCGCCACCGCGCCGATCTTGCACCATGCCGAAGCCGGCCAGCACATCACCGCGATGGGATCGGATGCCGAGCACAAGAACGAGATCGCTCCGGCGCTGCTTGCACAGGTTCACTATGTGGCCGACCGTCTGTCGCAGACGCGGGTTTTGGGCGAACTCCACCACGCGCTTGCCGCGGGGGTGATCCCCGCCGCGCAGGATTTCCCCGAACTGGGCCAGATCATCGCCGGAACCGCCAAGGGGCGCGCCGGTGATGCCGCGATCACGATTGCCGACCTGACCGGCACCGGCATTCAGGACACCGCCATCGCCGCCCTTGCCCTGACGCGCGCCCGCGCGGCGGGGGCGGGGCAGAGCTTTACCGTATAAACGGGGCCAGAGCGCCCGAAGGAGGACATTACCATGACGGACGTGCACCTGCGGTTCACCCGCGCGGAGTTTGCCGCGCGGCTGGACAAGACCCGCCGCGCGATGGAGGCGAAAGGCGTTGACCTGTTGATCGTCACCGACCCGAGCAACATGAACTGGCTGACGGGCTATGACGGCTGGTCGTTCTATGTGCATCAATGTGTCATCATCCCCCCGCATGGCGAGCCGATCTGGTTCGGGCGCGGGCAGGATGCCAATGGCGCCAAGCTGACGGCGTACCTGCGCCACGAGAACATCATCGGCTATCCCGATCATTATGTGCAAAGCACCGAGCGGCATCCGATGGATTATCTGTCGGGCATCCTGACTGACCGGGGCTGGGGCGGGCTGCGGATCGGCGTCGAGATGGACAATTACTATTTCTCGGCCGCCGCTTTTGCCAGCCTGACGCGGCACCTGCCCAATGCGCGGTTCTGCGACACGACGGCACTGGTCAACTGGCAGCGCGCGGTGAAATCGCCGCAGGAAATCGACTACATGCGCAAGGCCGCACGGATCGTGGAAAAGATGCACGAGCGGATCGTCGACAAGATCGAGGTCGGGATGCGCAAATGCGATCTGGTGGCTGAAATCTATGATGCGGGCATCCGCGGCGATGCCGAGTTCGGCGGCGACTATCCGGCCATCGTTCCGCTGCTGCCCTCGGGGCGCGATGCATCGGCCCCGCACCTGACATGGGATGACAAGCCGATGCAATCGGGGATGGGCACCTTCTTCGAGATTGCGGGCACCTATCACCGCTATCACTGTCCGCTGTCGCGCACGGTGTTTCTGGGCAAGCCGACGCAGGCTTTCCTTGACGCGGAAAAGGCCACGCTGGAAGGGATGGAGGCGGGGCTTGCCGCCGCCAAGCCGGGCAACACCTGCGAGGACATCGCGCGCGGCTTCTTCGACGTGCTGGCCAAGTCGGGCATCATCAAGGACAACCGCACCGGCTATCCGATCGGCGTGAGCTATCCGCCCGACTGGGGCGAGCGCACCATGAGCCTGCGCCCCGGCGACAGGACCGAGTTGCAGCCGGGCATGACCTTCCATTTCATGACGGGGCTGTGGCTGGAGGACATGGGGCTGGAGATCACCGAAAGCATCCTCATCACCGAGACCGGGGTGGAATGTCTGGCCAATGTGCCGCGCAAGCTGTTCGTGAAGGACTGACAAGATGAGCAGCGATCTGCGCCCGTCGCCCGTTTCGGTGACGGTGGATTTCGAGGCCGAGGGCGTGCAGCACGGCTTTCTGCGCCTGCCCTACAGCCGCGATGATGCGGCATGGGGGTCGGTGATGATCCCCGTTACCGTGGTCAAGAACGGTGACGGGCCGACGGCCCTGCTGACCGGCGCCAATCACGGCGATGAATACGAAGGACCGATTGCGCTGTTCGAACTGGCGCGCAGTCTGGCCGCTGCCGATGTCGCGGGGCGGGTCATCATCGTTCCGGCGATGAACCAGCCCGCCTTTGCGGCAGGCACCCGCACCTCGCCCATCGACAGGGGCAACCTGAACCGCAGCTTTCCGGGTCGTCCCGACGGCACGGTGACCGAGAAGATCGCCGATTACTTCCAGCGCGTCCTGTTGCCGATGGCCGATGTGGTGCTGGATTTCCATTCGGGGGGCAAGACGCTGGATTTCCTGCCGTTTTGCGCGGCCCATATCCTGCCCGACAAGGCACAGGAGGCCGAGGCCTTCCGGCTGGTGCGGGCCTTTGGCGCGCCCTATTCGGTCAAGATGCTGGAGATTGACGCGGTGGGCATGTATGACACCGCCGCCGAAGACATGGGCAAGGTGTTTGTGACCACCGAACTCGGCGGCGGCGGAACCGCCAGCGCCCGAACCGCCGGCATTGCGCTTGACGGGTGCCGCAACCTTTTGCGGGCGGCTGGCATCTTGCAGGGTGCGGTCGAGGAACGGGCGACGCAATGGCTCGATATGCCGGACGGCAGTTGCTTCACCTTTGCCGAGGATGCGGGGCTTATCCGCTTTTGCGCCGATCTGGGGGACAGGGTGGCCAAGGGACAGGTGGTGGCGATGATCTATCCCGTCGGGCGCACCGGCGTTGATCCGGTGGTGCTGCGCGCGAGCCGCGGCGGACTGTTCACGGCGCGGCACTTTCCGGGTCTGGTCAAGCCGGGTGACTGCGTGGCGGTCATCTCGGATGAGATCGGGGGCTGAGCCGGAGCCTCGCAGGCGGTGCAGCCATGATCCGCCGTCTGCGGGGGACATAATGCCGGAGACCAGCCTGTAAAAAGGGGGGATCTGGGCCAAAAAATACCTTGAATGTCTTGGAACCGCGGGGGCGGGTTCTGCGTTGCCAAGCATCTGCGCTGCGCCAAAATCTGTGGCCGCAGACAGCAAAGGGCCGTTCAAGGGGGCAGGATTGGTAAGTTTTGGACGAGATTTCGGCGTTGTGTCCGTGGTGGCCATGGCGCTTGCGGCCGTGTTTGTTCTTGACCTGATCTTTCCCTTGGGCACGGCGGTCTGGCTTGGTTATTTCCTGCCGCTGATCCTGAGCTTTCTGTCCAGTCGCCCGCTGATACCGGTGGGCGTTGCGATCATCATCACCCTGCTGTTGCTGGTGGGTTTCATGGTGGATCAGGAAGGGATTGATCCGCGGATCGCGGCGGCAAACCGGGTAATGGCGGCCTCTCTGGCGCTGCTGCTTGGGGCGGCGGGGCGGTATCTGATCGTCAGCCGCAATGCGCTGGCCGAGGCTGACTGGGTGCAGCAGGGGCAGGTGCAGATGGCGCGGGCGGTGCAGGGTGATCTGGCGCTCGAGAAGCTGGGAGCGCAGGTGCTGGACACCTTAGCCGACAAGATGAAGGCCCGCGCCGGGGTCATCTATGTGCGGCAGGGTCACGGGTTTGAACGCTTTGGCCAGTGGGGCGGCGATCCTGACGCGCTGGCGCAGACAATTTCCGATGGAAACGGCCATCTGGCGCGGGCTGTGCAGGGCAACAGCCTCGTTTGCCTAAAGGCAGAGCCTGATTTCGCGCTGGGCTGGGGGTCGGGCCTGATGCGCGGCAAGGCGGCCTACAGCGTGATCGTCCCCACCCATGACGGGATTGCCTGCAACGGCGCCATCGAAATCGGGATGGACCGCCCGCTGACCGAGACCGCGCGCCGCTTGTTGGAGCGGGTGGGCGACAAGGTGGGCGTGGCGATCCGCTCGGCGCAATACCGCACCCAGTTGCAGCAGCTGCTGGAGGAAAGCCGGCGGCAGGCCGAGGAATTGCGCAGCTATAGCGAGGAACTGGCCGCCACCAACGAGGAGCTGGAAGAGCAGACCCGCGCGCTGAAGGAAAGCCAGCAGTTGCTGGAGCATCAGCAATCGGAGCTGGAGGAGCAGAATTCGCAGCTCGAGAACCAGACGCAGCTTCTGGAAGAGCAGCGCAATGCGCTGGTGCAGTCGCGCAAATCGCTCGAGGAACAGGCCAAGGCGTTGGAGCGCGAGAGCCGCTACAAGTCCGAATTCGTGGCGAACATGTCGCATGAATTGCGCACGCCGCTGAACGCGCTGCTGATCATGTCGCGCCTGCTCGCCGAAAATCGCGGCCGCACCCTGACCGCCGAGCAGGTGCGCTGGGCGCAGACCATCGAAAGCTCGGGTCAGGATTTGCTGACCCTCATCAACGACATTCTGGACCTGTCGAAGATCGAGGCGGGCAAGCTGGACCTGCTGCGCACCGAGGTGGACCCGCAGACGGTGGCCCGCAAGCTGCTGCGCGGCTTCGAGGTGCAGGCACGCTCGAAAGGGTTGCAACTGACGGCAGAGGTCGCGCCGGGGGTGGGCGTGATCCACACCGACGGGAACCGGCTGGAGCAGGTTCTGCGCAACTTCCTGTCGAATGCGATCAAGTTTACCGATCAGGGGCGGGTGTCGTTGCAGATCACCTCTGCGCCCGAGGGCATTGCCTTTGCCGTGCAAGACACAGGCATCGGCATTGCCGAAAGCGAACATGAGGCGGTGTTCGATGCCTTCCGTCAGGCAGACGGCACGATTTCACGCCGCTATGGCGGCACGGGGCTCGGGCTGTCGATCTCGCGCGAGTTGGCCGATCTGCTGGGCGGCAGCATCAGCCTTTCCAGCCAGCCGGGAAAGGGCAGCACCTTTACGCTGACCATTCCGCGAGACCTGCCGCAAAGCGCCGAGACGCGGCGTCCGGCGGTCGCGCAGGCCGAGGCTCCGCGCGCGGTGGCGGCGCGGCCCGTTGCCCGAGGCACGGCGGCACCTGCCGCGGCGATGGGGCCGCCTGTGCTGACCCCGCTGACGGGGGTGAGCGATGACCGCGAGACGGTGCAACAGGGTGACCGGCTTATGCTGGTGGTCGAGGATGATGTCGCCTTTGCGCAGGTGCTGAGCGATCTGGCGAGGGAACTCGGCTTCAAATGCCTCTGCGTGGGCCGCGCGGACGAGGCGATTGCGGCGGCGCGGTTCTATGTGCCCCATGCGATCGTGCTGGATGTGGGCCTGCCGGACCATTCCGGCCTTGCGGTGCTGGACCAGTTGAAACGCGATCTGGCAACGCGGCACATTCCGGTGCACATGTGCTCTGCCGAGGATTACACGCATGAGGCGCTGTCGCAGGGGGCCATCAGCTACATGATGAAGCCTGTTCGCCGCGAGGAACTGTCGCAGGCGATCCAGCGGCTGGAGCAGCGGCTGGAGCATCAGGTGCGGCGCGTGCTGATCGTCGAGGATGATCCTGCGCAGCTTGAGGGGCTCAAGGCACTGTTGGGCAATAACGAGGTGGAGGCGATCGGGGCCGCCACCGCCGCCGAGGCGCTGGCCGCCTTCCGCAGCCAGCCGGTGGATTGCATCGTGCTGGACATGACGCTGCCGGATGCGACGGGGTTCGATCTGCTGGAGATGCTCGATTCCGGCGATGATCCCAGCTTCCCGCCGGTGATCGTCTATACGGCGCGCGCGCTCGACGAGGCCGAGGAACAGCGGCTGCGGCGTCATTCGAAATCCATCATCATCAAGGGGGCGAAGTCTCCCGAGCGGCTGATCGACGAGGTGACGCTGTTCCTGCATCAGGTGGTGTCGGACCTGCCCGAAAAGCAGCGCGAGATGCTGGCGGCATCGCTCAACCGCGATGCCATGCTGGAGGGGCGGCGAATTCTGGTCGTCGAGGACGACATCCGCAATGTCTATGCGCTGACCGGAATCTTCGAGCCGCATGGCGCGACGGTGCAGATCGCGCGCAATGGCCGCGAGGCGCTGGAGGTTCTGGGCCGGATCGCCGACGGGGCGCAGCCCAAGATCGATCTGGTGCTGATGGATGTGATGATGCCCGAGATGGACGGGCTGACGGCCACGCGCGAAATCCGCAAGATTGACCGCTGGAAGAACCTGCCCATCATCATGCTGACGGCAAAGGCGATGGCGGATGACCAGAACCAGTGCCTTGCGGCGGGGGCCAATGACTATCTGTCCAAGCCGCTGGATGTGGACAAACTGCTTTCGCTGACCCGTGTGTGGATGCCGCGATGATTTCTGCGCCAGTCCCAATTCCCGCTCCGGCCGATGTCGAACTCGACCTGTTTCTCGAGGCGCTGTATCGGCGCTATCATTACGACTTCCGGTCCTACTCCCGTGTGTCGCTGCAACGGCGCGCCGATCTGGCGCGCAGCCGGCTGGAATGCGCCACGCTGTCGGATTTGCAGCGCAGGCTGCTGCATGAACCCGATGTGCTGCCCACGGTGATCGACGCCATGACGGTGCAGGTGAGCGAGGTGTTCCGCGATCCGTCGTTCTATCTGTCGCTCCGGCGCGAGGTGATCCCGCATCTGAGCACCTTTCCCTCGCTCAAGGTCTGGGTGGCGGGCTGCGCCGATGGCGAGGAACTCTATTCGCTGGCGATCCTGTTTCATGAGGAGGGTCTGCTGGACCGCACCCTGTTCTATGCGACCGAGATCAACCGGCGCGCCTTGGCCAAGGCCGAGGCCGGAATCTACGACATGGACCGCATGGCGCAGTTTTCGCAGAACTACCAGAAGGCGGGCGGGCGCGCCTCGCTTTCGGATTACTACACCGCCGCCTATGGCCGCGCTGCCTTTGACCGCAACCTGCGCCGCAAGACGGTGTTCACCGAACACAATCTTGCGACCGATCAGGTGTTTTCCGAAGTGCATCTGGTATCGTGCCGCAATGTTCTGATTTACTTTGACAACGCGCTGCAAGACCGTGCCTTGGGCCTGTTTGCGGGCTCTTTGGCGCGGGGCGGGTTCCTTGGCCTTGGCTCCCATGAAACCCTGCGCTTTTCGGCCCATGCGCCGTTGTTTTCCGCTTTTGACGAGTCACAGCGCATTTGGCGCAGAAATGCAGTTCAAGGGGTAGATCATGCCTGACAGAGCGATCCGTTTCCTGCTTGTCGATGACATCCAGGAGAATCTGGTGGCGCTGGAGGCGTTGCTGCGCCGCGACGGTCTGGAGATTCACAAGGCGCATTCGGCAGCGGAAGCGCTCGAGATGATGTTGGTGAACGATTACGCGCTGGCCTTGCTTGACGTGCATATGCCCGACACCGATGGCTATGAGCTGGCCGAGCTGATGCGCGGGGCCGAGCGGACGCGGCGCTTGCCCATCATTTTCGTGACCGCTGCCGATATAGACGAAACCCGCCGGTTTCGCGGCTATGAGGCCGGTGCGGTCGACTTCATCTTCAAGCCGATCGATCCGGTCATCCTGAAATCGAAATGCGAGGTGTTCTTCCAGTTGGGCCAGCAGGCGCGTGATCTGGCCCGCCAGCGCGACGAGATGCGGGCGATTGCCCAGCACCGCGATCAGGCGATGGCGCGGCTGAAGGCCCATGCGGACAATTCGCCGCTGGCCACGATCGAGCTGGATTGCGGACTTGTGCTGCGCGCATGGTCGCAAGGGGCCGAGCGTATCTTCGGCCACCGTGCGCGGGATATGCTGGGGAGGCCGGTCGGCGAGACCGGATGGCTCGGGGCCGAGACGATTGACGCCTTGCGCGCGTGGATCGCTGCCGACAGCGGGCCGGATGCCGCGCCGCGCTATACGATGGAGGCGGTCGCCTTCAGTGCGGACGGGCGCGAGATTGCCTGCGAATTCCACGGCTCGTCGCTGCGCGAGGCCGACAGCCAGCACATGTCGCTGACCTTGCAGGTGCTGGACATCACCGAGCGGCGGCAGGCCGAGGAAATGCGGTCCTTGCTGATCGGCGAGTTGAACCACCGGATCAAGAATACCTTGGCCAATGTGCAGGCGATTGCGCGCCAGACCCTGCGCCAGTCGGCAGGGCTGGAGGATTTTGACCGCAGTTTCTCGGGCCGGTTGCAGGCGCTTGCGCGCGCCCATTCGATCTTGTCCGATGCCACATGGTCGAGCGCCCCGCTTGACGGGTTGATCGACGATCAGGTGCAGGCCGGCACACTGGTGGGAGACCGTCTGCACCGCAGCGGCCCGCAGGTGCAGATCTCGCCCGAGAACATGCTGCGCCTTGCGCTGACGTTGCACGAGCTTGGCACCAATGCGCAGAAATATGGCGCGTTTTCGGTGCCGGGGGGTGAGGTGTTGCTGTCCTGGCGTCATGAGGGCGCGGGGCTTGTGCTGCATTGGCAGGAACGGGGCGGCCCTGCGGTGTCGCCGCCGACGCGCAAGGGCTTTGGCCATACGCTGATCGATGCCAGCGCGGGCGGCGACGAGGGCAGCGTGGAGGTGGATTGGCAGCCGCGGGGCGTTGCGTGGACCATCCGGCTTGCCCACGGGGTGACTGCCGCCGAAGGGGCGGGTCCGGTGCAAAAGCCGGCGGCTGTGGCGGCGGTGTCAGAGGATGCCCTGATCGGGCGGCGGGTGCTGCTGATCGAGGACGAGCCGCTGGTCGCGCTGGACCTGAGCTGCGAGCTCGAGGATGTGGGGGCCGAGGTGGTGGCCGTGGCGCGCACGCTGAAGGATGCGCTGATTGCCGCAGAAAACCAGAGCATCGATCTGGCGCTGCTGGACGGAAATCTGGGCGGCGAAAAGGTGGACGGGGTGGCGGAAATCCTGACCAAGCGCGGGATTCCGTTCTGTTTTGTCTCGGGCTACGGGCCGGAACATCTGCCTGTCGATTTCCAGTCGGTGCCGATGGTGCAAAAGCCTGTCGATCCGGCCAAGCTGCGCGCCGTGCTGGAGAAGATGGTGGCCGATCTGCCCCTTGTGCAAAGCCGCGCGGCGCAGGCGATGGCGGTCTAGGCAGGGCCGCTGCCGCCGCAAGGGCTTGCCGCAGCGCGGTATTTGCGGGAATGCTCGGACCATGAGGGCGTGATCCGCAGCGGGCGCGTCGCAGCATGGAGCGTGTGACGCATGGCCTATAGCTTTCTGCACAGTGCCGACCTGCATCTGGGCAAGGCCTTTGGCAACTTTCCCGAGACGATCCGCGGGCGGCTGCGCGAGGCGCGGCATGGCGCGTTGCAGCGGCTGGCCGCGGCCGCACGGCAGGCGGGGGCGCGCGATGTTCTCTTGGCGGGCGATACGTTCGATGCCGAGACACCGTCGCCCGAAACGCTGCGCCACGCCCTGCGCGCGATGGCTGCCGCCTCCGATCTGCGCTGGTTCGTTTTGCCCGGCAATCATGACAGCCTTGCCGCATCGGAGCTTTGGCGGCGCTTCTTGCAGGACGCGCCCGCCAACCTTGTGGTGCTGACACGACCCGAGCCGATAGAGATGGAGAGCGCCGTCTGGCTGTTGCCCGCGCCCTGCACGCAGCGCAGGCCCGGTCGTGACCTGTCGGAGGCGATGTCGGCCCCGACGCCGCCGGGGGCGCTGCGCATCGGGCTCGGGCATGGCGCGATCATGGATTTCAGCGGCGAGGAGGGCGGGCTTGGCATCATCCCGCCTGATCGGGCGCGGCTTTCGGGGCTGGATTATCTGGCTTTGGGCGATTGGCACGGGCGGATGCAGGTTGGTCCGGCCACATGGTACAGCGGAACGCCCGAAGCCGACGGGTTCAAGCATGATCTGGCCGCAGGGGCTTTGGCGGTGACGCTTGGCGCGGCGGGCACGCCTGCCAAGGCCGAGGTGCGGCCAACGGGCCAGTTCCAGTGGCTGCGGCCTGCGCTGGATGTGCTGCCCGGGGACGCGGTGGCCGAGCGGCTGGCGCAGTGCCTGCCGCCCGAGGCAGAGCGGCGCGATGTGCTGATGCGGCTGGATGTGTCGGGCCGGCTTGCCTTGGCGGAGCGGGCGGCGCTGGAGGCGGCGCTTGCCGCTGTCGCCCCCGATTTTGGCTGGTTCGAGGCCGATCTGTCGCGGCTTGCCAGCGAGGTGCAGGACGGTGATCTGGATATGATCGACCGCCGCGGTGCCCTGCGGGAGGCGGCGGAAAGCCTGCTGGCGCAGTCGCGCGATCCGGCACGACCGGGGGCCGAGCGTGAGCTGGCCGAGGCGGCGCTGGCGCGGCTTTATGCGCTGGTGCAAGAGGTGCCAGCATGAAAATCCGCGCGATAGAATTGGTCAACCTGCGCCGCTTTGGCGGTCAGCGGGCGCGCATCGACGGCATCGGTGACGGGATTTCGGTGCTGGCGCAGCCCAACGAATTTGGCAAATCGACGTTTTTTGACGGTCTGCACGCGCTGTTCTTCCAGCACCACCGCAGCAAGACCGCCCAGACCCGCGCGTTGCAACCCCATGCGGGCGGTGCGCCCGAGGCGGCGGTCGAACTGGAGATCGAGGGTCGGCGCTTCCGGCTGGAAAAGCGCTGGCTGTCGCGGCAGAGCGCGCGGGTGCTGGATGATGCGGGCCGCGTGATCGCCCAGGAGGACGAGGCGGAGGCGTGGATCGAGCGGTTGACGGGGCAGGGGCTTGCCGGACCTTCGGGCCTGTTGTGGGTGCGGCAGGGACTGTTCGGGCTGGAGCCCGAAGGCAGCAGCGCCGCCGACAAGGCCGAGCGGGAAAGGGCTTTTTCCACGCGGCGCGATCTGGTGGCCTCGGTCGCCGGGGAAATCGATGCAATGACGGGCGGGCGCCGGATGGATCTGGTGCTGACCCGTGTGGCAGAGGCGCTGGCGCGGCTGGCGACGGGCACGCTCAAGCCCAGGGCGGGCGGCGAATGGGCGCGCGCGGTGGACGAGGCTGCCGGTCTGGAGGCTGCGCGGGTCGGGCTGGAAGACAAGGCGCGGCGGCTGACCGAGGCGCTGGCCCAGCGGGCGGGGCTGATGCGCAACCTGCAGGCGCTGTCCGATCCCGAGGCGCAGGCACGAGAGGCGGCGGGCCTTTCGGCGGCGCAGGAGGCGTTGCAGGCCGCAGAGCGTCACGCCGAGCAGATGCGCCGCGCCGCGAGCGATCTGCGGCTGGCCCAGCTGACCGCCGAGCAGTCCGCTGCCGAAATCCGCGCCTTGCAAGACCTGCGCACCCGTCTGCGGCGGGCGGCCGAGGCCGAGGCGCGCACGGCGGCAGAGCTTGACAAGGTGGATGCTTTGACCGCCGAGGCTGCGGGGCAGGAACGGGCGGCAGCAGCGCGGCACGATGCGGCGGCAGGCGCAAGCAGCGCGGCCCAGCAGGCGCTTGACCATGCGCGGCGGGCGCATCTGGCAACGGCGGCGCAGGCGCGCGCGATCGGGCTTGCCAGCCAGCTTGCCCGTGCCGAGGCGCAGCGCAATCTGCTGGAAGAACAGGTTGCGGCGCGGGCCGTTTTCCGCATCACCCCTGCCGCACTCGCGCGGGCCGAAGAGGCGCAGGCGGTGTTTGACCGTCTGACCGCGCAGGAAGAATCGCGGCATGTGGCGATCCGGCTGGACTATGCCGGAGAGGCGCGGGTGAGGCTTGACGGGCAACCGCTGGAGGCGGGCAGTCTGCGGGTCCAGCGCGTGACCCGGCTTGATCTGCCCGGCATCGGCGGAATGACGATTGACCCCGGTCTCGGGGCGGGGGACGGGCTGGCCGAGACACGGGCGCGTGCGGGCGATGCGCTACAGGCGGCGCTCGGGGCTTGCGAGGCGCCCGATCTTGCCGCCGCGCGCCGCGCCTTGTCAGAGGCGCAGCGGCTGGATGCGGCGATTGAGGCCACACGGGCTATGCTGGCCGAGCTGGCCGAGGGAGGGCTTGACGCGCTGCGCGCCCGCCTTGCCGCCGCCCGCGCCGAGGCGGGCGATACGGCGGACGGGCCGGCGGGCGATCTGGCGGCACTTGAGGCGGCGCTGGCGCAGGCACGGGCCGAGGAGCAGGCCGCGCTTGCGGTGCGGCGCGAGGCCGAGGCGCGGCACGGGCAATTGCGCGAGGCCCGCGCCGGGGCCTTGGCGGCGCATCGGGCCGCCGAGACCGCGCAGCGCGAGATCGCGGCAGAGGCGGGCGATCTGGTCGATCTGGCCGCGCGGCTGCAAATCCTGTCCGAGGCGCAGGGCCAGCAGGCCGAGGCCTGCGCGGCGGCTGCGGCTCTGCTGGAGCGTCTGAGGGCCGAGGCCCCCGACCTTGACACCGCGCGCGCGGCGGTCGCGCGTTTGCGCGCGGTGTGCGAGGGGCGGCAGAGGGACCGCGCCAGTTGTGAAACCACCCTTGCGGGCGTGAATGGCGTGATCGGTGCATGGGCCGATGAAGGCATCGAGGAAGCACTGGACGAGTTGCGGGGCCGGGAGGCGGCAGCGAAGGCCCGCGCGGCGCGCTATGAACGCGAAGTAAAGTCGCTGGCCCTCTTGCGCGAGGCGCTGGAGGCCGCGCGGCGCGCGGCGCGTGACACCTATTTTGGCCCCGTGCTGCGCGAGTTGAACCCGCTGTTGTCGATCCTGCATCCGGGGGCGCAGTTGCAGATCGATGATAGCAGCCTGCTGCCCGTGGCGCTCTTGCGCGAGGGGCAGGCAGAGGGGCTGGACATCCTGTCTGGCGGCACACGGGAGCAACTCGCGGTGCTGACGCGGCTGGCCTTTGCGCGGTTGTTTGCGCGGGCGGGGCGGGCGGTGCCGGTGATCCTTGATGATGCACTGGTGCACAGCGACGATGACCGGATCGAAGCCATGTTCACCGCGCTGCACCGCGTGGCTCTGGATCAGCAGATCATCGTGCTGACCTGCCGGCAGCGCGCCTTTGCCTCTTTGGGCGGGGCGCGGATGGATGTGACGGTCTCGGCCCTCTGACGGAGGGGCGCGCTCAGCCGCCGGATACGCCGTCGCCGCGCCGTGCCGCAGCGCGGGCCTTGCGCCATTGCTCCAGCGTCAGGGCGGGGCCGGGATGCCATCCGCCGCCGGATTTTGGCTGTGCGATCCGCTGGGCCTTGTAGATGGAGCTATGGCCCGAGGCGGCGAAGGCGACGAAACAGCCGATGGCCAATGGCACGGCATGGGCGGCCCCGAAGAGTTCAATCCCCATAACAAGACTGGCCAGCGGCGTATTGGTGGCTCCGGCAAAGACCGCGACAAAGCCGATGGCGGCCAGCAGATCGGTTGGCACCCCCAGAAGGCCGCCAAGCGCCACGCCGAGCGCCGCGCCGATGAAGAACAGCGGTGTGACCTCGCCGCCCTTGAACCCTGCGGAAAGGGTAATGACGGTAAAGACGAATTTCCAGAACCAGCTTGTGTAATCGCTCTGCCCGGGTTCGAGAAAACCGGTCAGCGTCGGATCCGAGGGGATCGCGCTCCACACGCCGAGGCCCAGATAGGCGCGTGTGTCCAGCAGGTAGACCAGAGCGATGATGAGGGCCGAGGCAAAGACGGGACGCAGGGGCGCATAGGGCACAAACCGCGCCCAGAGCGCGGCCATCTGCTGCAAGGCTTCGGCAAAGGCGCGGGCGCAGAGGCC
Source organism: Pseudotabrizicola algicola (assembly GCF_010915705.1). Taxonomy (GTDB): domain Bacteria; phylum Pseudomonadota; class Alphaproteobacteria; order Rhodobacterales; family Rhodobacteraceae; genus Pseudotabrizicola; species Pseudotabrizicola algicola. The sequence continues at coordinate 1,060,978 of NZ_JAAIKE010000001.1, read as the reverse complement.
AAAGACCACGCCGGCAAGGGCGACCTTGGCGAAAAGGGTGACGTCGATGCCGAACCATCCCGTGATGTCACGGCCGGAAAAGCTGATTTCGTAATGCACATGGCCGACGCCCCATGCGGTGACGGTCCAGTGCCCGACCAGCGCGGCCAGGAGCGCGGGCAAAAGCGCCCCGTATTGGATGCGCCCGATCATCAACACCTCGAGCGCGAAGATGGCCCCGGCGAGCGGTGTGCCGAAGACCGCGCCGAAGCCAGCGGCGATGCCGCAGATCAGCAGGAGGCGCTGCGAGTCGGCATCGAGCTGCACACGCCTGCCAAGCCCTCCGGCGAGCGCCCCGCCGATTTGCACGGCGGTGCCCTCGCGCCCAGCCGAGCCACCGACCAGATGGGTGAGCACGGTCGCGATCAGGACGAAAGGGGCCATGCGCAGCGGCACGCCGCCCGCCGGCTGGTGGATTTCCTCGACAATCAGATTGTTGCCGCCACCTGATCTGCCGCCGAAGCGCTGGTAGCACCAGACCATCGCAAAGCCTGCCACAGGCATCAGCCAGATCAGCCAGGGATGGTCGAAGCGCGCCTGTGTTGCCCGGTCGAGCGACCACAGGAACAGGGCCACCGCCGACCCTGTCAGCACCGCCACCGCAACCAGGATCGCGAGATGAAACGCCGTTCTGGCGATCTTGCGGGGAGCGCGGGAGAGGAAGCCGTGGGTCTGCAAGGCCAGTCCTCGCCCCTTGTCCTTGCGTCCCACGTGCCGGAACGGTTGCCATTGGCGCCCGCCGCGCCCGATCTGCACCGTGAAGGGCGGCGGATATGCGAAAGGTGGTAGGGCCGGAGGGACTCGAACCCCCAACCAAGGCGTTATGAGCGCCCGGCTCTAACCATTGAGCTACAGCCCCATACCGCCTTCTTGCCTAGCAGATCATGCGCGGGGGTCAAGGTTGGGCGGGACAAGTGGCGTTGGTTTGTTGCGCCCAAAAGGGGAAAAGCGTAAGGGAAGCCCAACAGCGGATTCCCTGAACGGAGACGGGCGATGACCAAAGGCCACAACGGGCTTACCTATGCCGATGCGGGCGTCGACATTGACGCGGGCAACGCCTTGATCGAGCGGATCAAACCTGCGGCCAAGCGCACCATGCGGTCTGGCACGATGGGCGGGCTGGGCGGGTTTGGCGCGCTGTTCGATCTCAAGGGCGCCGGCTATACCGACCCGATCCTTGTGGCGGCGACCGATGGCGTGGGCACCAAGCTGCGCATTGCGATCGACACCGGCAATGTCGATACGATCGGCGTCGATCTGGTGGCGATGTGCGTCAATGATCTGGTGTGCCAAGGGGCCGAGCCACTGTTCTTCCTTGACTATTTCGCCACCGGCAAGCTGGAACTGGATCAGGCGACCCGCATCATCAACGGCATTGCGGCGGGCTGCGAGGCCAGTGGCTGCGCGCTGATCGGGGGCGAGACGGCGGAGATGCCGGGCATGTATCACGGCGGCGATTTCGATCTGGCCGGCTTTGCGGTGGGTGCAATGGAGCGGGGGCAGGACCTGCCTGCGGGCGTGGTCGAGGGCGATGTGCTGCTTGGCCTTGCATCCAACGGGGTTCATTCCAACGGCTACAGCTTTGTGCGCAAGGTGGTGGAACTGTCGGGCCTCGGCTGGGATGCGGCCTCGCCTTTTGGCGAAGGCAGTCTGGGCGCGGCGCTGCTGGCGCCGACGCGGCTTTACGTCAAGCAGGCGCTTGCAGCGGTGCGGGCGGGCGGGGTGCACGCCTTGGCGCATATCACGGGCGGCGGGCTGACCGAAAATCCGCCCCGCGTGATCCCCGAGGGATTGGCTTGCGAGATCGACCTGGACGCATGGACGCTGCCGCCCGTGTTCGACTGGCTGGCACGCACGGCCGCGATGTCCGAGCCCGAATTGCTCAAGACCTTCAACTGCGGCATCGGGATGATGCTGGTGGTGGCCGAGGACCGGGCCGAGGCCCTGACCGCGCTGTTGCAGGCCGAGGGCGAGACGGTGGTGCGCATGGGCCGTGTCGTGGCGGGTGAGGGCGTTGTCTACAAGGGTGCGCTGCTGTGAAACGCGTTGCCATCCTGATTTCGGGGGGTGGCTCCAACATGCTGCGGCTGGTCGAGGCGATGCAGGACGGCGGTTTTGCAACGCCCGTTCTGGTAGGGTCGAACGATCCGGCGGCGGCGGGCCTTGCGCGGGCGGCCGCCTTGGGCGTGCCGATAGCGGCGGTGGACCACCGCGCCTTTGGACGCGACCGCGCCGGTTTTGAAGAGCAACTGTTGCGCCCGCTTCTGGAGGCGGAGCCGGATGTGCTTTGCCTTGCCGGTTTCATGCGGGTGTTGACCCCCGCCTTTGTCCGCCGCTTTGAAGGCCGGATGCTGAACATCCACCCGTCGTTGTTGCCCAAGTATCCGGGGCTGCACACGCACCAACGGGCGCTCGATGCGGGCGATACGCAGGCAGGCTGCACCGTGCACGAGGTGACGGCGGAACTGGACGCGGGGCCGATGCTGGGGCAGGCGGTGGTGCCGGTCCTGCCGGGCGATACCGCCGAGACGCTGGCGGCGCGGGTCTTGGTGCAGGAACACCGGCTTTACCCGCAAGTCCTGCGCCGTTTCGTGGCAGGAGAACGCGCGCCGCTGATGCTGGCGCAGGCCGGTTAGGCGAGGGCAACGCGCGCGGCCACCCGATTGAGCACCGGACGCGCGAGCCCGCCGCCCGCGCCCTCGCGCGGGCAAAGCTGCGGAAACAGGCGCCGGATTTCATCTCTTGCCGGGCGGTCGAAGGCTGACAGGGCCGAGCCGCCCGGAAACAGGCTTTCGGTCGGCGCGCCATCGGCAAAGATAACTTGATGCGCCTCGCACAGCAGGTGGACATAGGTCACCATCGGCCGGCGGACACGGCGCACACGTCCGCCATTCACCAGATGCACCGCCGCTGCAAAGGTTTCGCGCTCGCCCGTGGCCAATTCGCTGCGCCATCCCGACATCAGCATGCGGTGCTGGGGCGAGACAAGCAGCCTGCGGTGGTTTCCGGCCGTGCCTGCCTCGAACCGGACAGGGGCCAGACTGCCCAGACCACAGACCTTGCGCTGTCCAGCCCAGATCACAGGCTTGAAGCCGTTGTCCATCGTCTGCACCATCACGCCGGGGCGGATGCGCTCGACAGGGATTTCACCGAGATTGGTGCGGATCAGGGTGCCTTGCACAAAGCAGGGGATGGCAGGGGGCGTAGAGGGGAAACCGGAGAACGGCAGTCTGGTGTTGCGCGGCGGATGCGCACCGGGGCCGAGGCGCAGCGTGCCGGGCTGGATCGGGTCGAGCTGGAAGAGCACGCGGGCGGGGCTGGTGAAAATCTGGTGCCGGTTAGAGGCGGCGCGGCCCTGAAACTGGTCATGCTGCGGGTTCAGGCTGCGAAAGATCGGCGGGTCTGGCGGGTCATCATCCGGCCAGGCGTAGATATCGACGAATTGGCCATTCTGAAAGCCGCTTTGTCCGTTGCCGACTTGTCGCACGACAACCCTGTAGGTCACATGCGCCCCGCCAAGCGGCGTGACCCCTGTCATGGTCACAGTCATGTTGTCGCCATTCCCGCTCGAGGAAAGCGAAGCATAGGTCGCGATCTGATCACCGCGAAGGAAGAGTTCAACTGCGGGCATTTATGCCACGTTATTTGCTCGATTTAGCCGTGTGTTTACCATCATTTATCTGATCTGTCTTGTGCAAAGGCACAGATTTCCCTTGCCGGGGCTTTTCAAGGGGAAATCTGCCGCCTATAGCGGAAAGACACCTGTTGCGGGATGCCCCCGCGGCCCCTTGAAAGACGCGACCGATGCGCACGATTACCACGACCGAAGAGCTTGCCGCCTTTTGCGAAGCCGCCAAAGCTCAGCCCTATGTCACCATTGATACCGAGTTTCTGCGCGAGCGCACCTATTGGTCAAAGCTGTGCCTGATCCAGATGGCGCTGCCCGGCAAGACGGGCGATGCCGTTCTGGTCGATCCCATCGAGGGCGAGGGGATGAGCATGGAGCCGCTCTATGACCTGTTCCGCCACAAGGCGACGGTAAAGGTCTTTCACGCCGCGCGGCAGGATCTCGAGATTTTCTTTGTCGAGGGCAATGTCTTTCCCGAGCCGCTGTTCGACACGCAGATCGCGGCGATGGTCTGCGGTTTTGGCGAGCAGGTGGGCTATGAAACCTTGGTGCGCAAGATCGCCAAGGAAAATCTGGACAAGACCAGCCGCTTTACCGATTGGTCACGCCGCCCGCTGACGGATGCGCAAAAGGAATATGCGCTGGCCGATGTCACCCATCTGCGGGTGATCTATGAATGGCTGGCGGCGCAGCTTGCCAAGAATGGCCGCGCGCATTGGGTGGGCGAGGAACTGGCGGTTCTGACCAATCCCGAAACCTATACCACGACGCCAGAGGATGCGTGGCTGCGGATCAAGACGCGCACCACCTCGGGCCGGTTTCTGGCCGTGGTCAAGGAACTGGCGCGCTTTCGCGAGGATTACGCGCAAAAGCACAACGTGCCGCGCAGCCGTGTGATGAAGGATGACGCGCTTCTGGAACTGGCCTCGACCCGCCCGACTTCGGTGGAAGAACTGGGCCGCTCGCGCCTGCTGATGCGCGAAGGGCGCAAGCCCGAGATTGCCGATGGCATTCTGGCGGCGGTCAAGGCGGGACTGGCGATGCGCCCCGAGGACATGCCGAAAGTGGCAGACGAACGCGAGCAGATTCAGGTGAATCCGGCCTTGGCCGATCTTTTGCGCGTGTTGCTCAAGGCAAAGTCCGAAAGCCTTGGCGTCGCGCCAAAGCTCATCGCCTCGTCCGCCGATCTGGATGCGATTGCGGCGGGCGGGCGCGCGGTGGAGGCGCTTGGCGGCTGGCGCAAGGAAGCCTTTGGCGATGACGCCCTGCGGCTCTGCCGCGGCGAGATCGCGCTCTCGGCCAAGGGCAACGAGGTGCGGGTTATCCGTCTCTGAGCGTCAGCGGCGCGTGGTGCGCGCCGACCGCTCGCCCTGAACGGTGATCCGCGCGATATCTTCCAGCCGCCGCGGCGTCAATGTGGTGGCCGCCGTCACCTCGCGGCTGCGCGGCGTGCTGATGGCCGTATCGGTGACCGGCGGCAGCATCCGGAATTCGAGCACCAGATGCGACGGGTCGTCATTCGGCACTTCGACCAGTTCGGCGTCCCACCATCCCTGGCTTTCCATCACCCCTGTCGCCCGCACGATGGCCCCGCCACTGTAGGGTTCGACGCTCAGCAAGGTCACGTCGGACACCAGAAGCCGCGGATCGACCTTGGCGCGCAGCGGGGTCAGCGTTTCCACCGGTTCCGAGCGGGAAAACCAATTGAACGGGTTCAACCGGGACTCGCGTGCAGCGCCGCAAGAGGTCAGCACCAGAACGGCAACGAGGGCGGCTGTCACGGGGCGTTTCATCGGTCCATCCATCTTGGCTTTGCCCTTGGGTAGCCGATGGATCGGCTTTTGAAAAGGGCGGCTGTTGAAATGGCGGCAAAGGGGCTGGACCTTGGCTGGACCGGGCATTACCTCAGCAGCAAAGGAGCCCCGTTCATGGCCACCACCGCTTTTGAAGACATAGCAGACACCTTCGACTTTCTCGATGATTGGGAAGACCGCTATCGCCATGTGATCGAACTGGGCAAGGCGATGCCGCCCTTGGCCGACGAGTTCAAGGTGCCCGCCCTCAAGGTAGACGGCTGCGCCAGTCAGGTCTGGCTGCGGCCGGTGATTGCCGATGGCCGTTTCGACTTTCAGGGCGACAGCGATGCCATGATCGTGCGCGGGCTGATCGCCATTCTGCACGCGCTTTACTCCGGGGTGCCGGTCGATCAGGTCGCCGCCGTGGACGCGCCCGCCGAACTGGGTCGGCTGGGGCTGAACGACCATCTGTCGGCGCAGCGCTCCAACGGGGTGCGCGCGATGGTCGAGCGCATTCGCGCGGTCGCCGCCGCGGCCTGACCCTGCGGGCTACAGCGGCGCGCAGGAGGCTGTCAGCCAGTCGCGCACCTCTGGCGCAACGCGCGGGCCGATCTTGGTCAACACCTCGGCGTGATAGCTGTCCAGCCATGCCCGCTCGTCCGGCGACAACATGGATGTGACAACAAGCCGTCGGTCCAGCGGCACGAAGGTCAGCGTCTCGAAACTGTATTGTGCGCGCCCGTCGCCCAAGGCAGGGGCCTCCTGCACCACGATCAGGTTCTCCAGCCGGATGCCGAACGCCCCCTCGCGGTAATAGCCCGGCTCGTTCGACAGGATCATGCCGGGCTCCAGCGGCACCTCTGACAGGCGGCTGATGCGCTGCGGGCCTTCGTGAACGCTGAGGAAGGCTCCGACCCCATGTCCGGTGCCGTGGTCGAAATCCTGCCCCGCCACCCAGAGCGCGAACCGCGCCAGCGGGTCGAGATCGCGGCCCGCGAGCCCTTTGGGAAAGCGCGCGCGGGAAATGGCGATCATGCCTTGCAGCACGCGTGTGTAGCAGATCCGCGGCTCGTCACCCGGATCGCCTACGGCCATCGTGCGGGTGATGTCGGTGGTGCCGTCATGATACTGCCCGCCCGAGTCGACGAGAAGCAGCTCATTGTCACGCACCGCGCGGTTCGTCTCGCGCGTGACGCGGTAATGCATGATGGCCCCGTTCGGCCCCGCGCCGCAGATCGTGTCAAAGCTGATGTCATGCAAGGCATTGGTGGCGCGGCGGAATCCTTCCAGCGCGGTGACGACGTCGATCTCGGTCAGGCTGCCGGGCTTCTGCCGGTCCAGCCACGCGAGGAACGTCACCACCGCCGCCCCGTCGCGCAGATGCGCCTCGCGCATGCCCTCGATCTCGGCGGCATTCTTGCGGGCCTTTGGCAGACGGCAGGGGTCGTCGCCCCAGACCAGCGCCACTCCGGCCTCGGCCAGCACCTCGGAAACGGCCAAGGGCGCCGTGGCCCGGTCAACCCTCACCGGCCCCGCAAGGCCGCGCAGGGCAGGCACGAAAGCCTCGGGCGGGCAGGGGGCCACATCTGGCCCCAGATGGGCCAGAACCTCGGCGGGCAGCTTGGCCGGATCGGTGTAAAGCGCCACCCGTCCATCGTCATGCAGGATGGCAAAGCCCTGCAGCACGGGGTTCTTGGGCACATCCGCGCCCCGGATGTTTAAAAGCCAGCAGATCGAGTCGGGCAGCGTGATCACCGCCGCCCGCTGGCCTGCCTTGCGCAGCCCCTCTGCCAGCCGCGCGCGCTTGTCCGCGCTGCTCTTTCCGGCCAGATGGTCCGGATGCACAAAGGCCCGTCCACAGGGTGGTGGTGGCTGGTCGGGCCAGATCGCATCCACCAGATTTCCCAGCCCGCGCAAGGTCAGGCCCGCAGGGTCCAGCACCGCGCGCAAGGCCGCGATCTCATCCGCCGTGTGCAGCCAGGGGTCGAAACCCACGACGCCTGCCGCCAGATGCTCCGCTATCCATGCCCCCGCCTTCACCTCGGGCCAGGGCACGGGGGAAAAGTGCGACAGGTCCACCTGCGCCTTGACCTGCACGCGGTAGCGCCCGTCGATGAACACCCCCGCAGCATCGGGCAAGACCACGGCAAATCCCGCCGATCCGGTAAAGCCCGTCAGCCATTGCAGCCGCTCGTCGCGGGCGGCCACATATTCCCCCTGATGGGCGTCGGCGCGCGGCACGATAAAGGCGTCCACACCCGCCCGCTGCATCACCTGACGCAAAGCGGCCAGACGGGGCGGACCCTGTTCCGGGGTGGCGGGGCTGTCAAAGCTCTGGAACATGGATTGCACCTTTCTGAAATACTTCGGGGGAGCCGAAGCCGGGGGGCAGAGCCCCCAACTTTCCGCGCCTTGCCCCGTGCGCCCTCAGCCGACCTTGCGCATTCCCAAGGCCCGCGCCCGCTTGCGCGGATCGGTGTCGAACAATCCGGCAAGCTGCTCGGTCATCGCGCCCGCCAGTTGCTCGACATCGGTGATCGTCACCGCACGCTGGTAGTAGCGCGTCACATCATGGCCGATGCCGATGGCGATCAGCTCCACCGCCCGCTTGCGCTCGACCATCGCAATGACATCGCGTAGGTGCTTTTCCAGAAAATTCGCCGGATTGACCGACAGGGTGCTGTCATCCACCGGCGCGCCGTCGGAAATAACCATCAGGATCTTGCGCGCCTCGGGGCGGGCCGCCGCGCGGCGGTGCGCCCATTCCAGCGCCTCGCCGTCGATGTTTTCCTTGAGCAGGCCCTCTTTCATCATCAGGCCCAGATTGGGCCGCGCGCGCCGCCACGGGGCATCTGCCCCCTTGTAGATGATGTGGCGCAGATCGTTCAGCCGCCCGGGCTGCTGTGCGCGCCCTTGGGCCAGCCACCGCTCGCGGCTCTGCCCGCCTTTCCACGCGCGGGTGGTGAAGCCAAGGATCTCCACCTTGACCGAGCACCGCTCCAGCGTGCGGGCCAGCACATCGGCGCAGATCGCGGCAATCGAAATCGGGCGTCCCCGCATGGAGCCGGAATTGTCGAGCAAGAGCGTCACGCAGGTGTCGCGGAACTCGGTGTCCTTCTCCTGCTTGAAGCTGAGCGGCGTGGTCGGGTTTGCCACCACCCGCGCCAGACGGCCCGCATCCAGCGTGCCTTCTTCCAGATCGAAGTCCCATGAGCGGTTCTGCTGCGCCTGCAGACGGCGTTGCAGCTTGTTGGCCAGCCGGCTGACCGCGCCCTTGAGCGGCTCCAGCTGCTGGTCCAGATAGGCGCGCAGCCGTTCCAGTTCGGCGGGTTCGGCAAGGTCTTCGGCGCGGATTTCCTCATCGAAATCCGTGGTGTAGACAACGTAATTCGGATCGGCCGAGGAATGCGGGGCAGGGGGCGGCGGCTCCAGCGGGGCCTCGCCCTCGGGCAGTTCCGTCTCGTCGCCCTGTTCCATATCGGCGCTGTCTTCCATCGACACCTGCGCCTGCGACTGGTCCTGCTGTTCTTCCTGCGACCGCTCGGGGCTGGCTTCGGATTCGTCCTGCTCGGATTGTTCATCCCCTTCGCTTTCGGGGCTGTCTTCATCCTGCTGGGCCTCGTCGTCGGCCTGATCGTCGTCGGGCGCGTCCGGATCATCGCCAAGCTGGTCGCCATAGCCGAGGTCGGAAATCACCTTGCGCGCCAGACGGGCAAAGGCCGCCTGATCGGCCAGCACATGGTCGATGTTCTCCAAGGTGCCGCTGGCCTGCTCTTCAATGAAGCCGCGCCACAGGTTCATCACATTGGCGGCCCCCGGTGGCAGGCTCCGCCCTGTTGCCAGATGCCGCACCAGATAGCCCGCCGCAACCGACAAGGGCGCGTCCTGCGTGCTGGTGATCTGGCCATAGCCCTTGCGGTCGGCCTCATGCCCGATCTTGGCGTCGATATTGCCCGCCGTGCCGGGCATGGCCCGCGCCCCCACCGCCTCGCAGCGCGCAGTTTCCATTGCATCGTAAATGTCACGGGCGAGCTGCCCTGTGGGGGCATAGCGCGAGGAAACCGCCTCGTCGTGATATTTGCGCCGCAAGGCAAAGGCATCTGCCGTGCCGCGCGCCAGCAAGACCTCGTCCCGCGTCATCCGGCGGCTGACCTGCGGCAGGCGCACCCCGTCGCGGTTCATGCCGGGCGGATCGACCGAATAGCTGACGGTCATCTCCGGATCGTCGGCAAGCACCTTGGTGGCCTCGGCAAGGGCCTTCTTGAACGGATCGGCGGGGTTGTCGCTTGGTTTTGTCATATCACCGAGGGCTCTGGTCTGTGGGCCTGCCTGCGAAAGGGGGCTATCTGTCCTCTCCGCTTGCCTGCGGTAAGCGCCCCCCTTGGAACATTCTTGAACAGATGAAATACGAACGCGCGCAGTATCTTATCCGGTCACACTATCCTCGGGGCCGAGGCGCAAAGCGCCGAGGGGGGCGCGAGCGCCCCCCTGCGACGGTCTTACTTCATTGCCATAGAGGCGGCGCTTTCGGGCAATTCCTCGGCAAAACAGCGCTGGTAGAATTCGGCGACCGTCTGCCGTTCCAGTTCGTCGCACTTGTTCAGGAAGGTCAGCCGGAAGGCATAGCCGACATTGCGGAAAATCTCGGCATTCTGCGCCCAGTTGAGCACGGTGCGCGGGCTCATCACGGTGGACAGATCGCCATTCATGAAGGCCGTGCGCGTCAGTTCCGCCACGGTCACCATCTGGCCGATCTTCTTGCGCCCCGCCTCGGTGTTGTAATGCGGGCTCTTGGCCAGAACGATTGCGGCTTCGGCATCATGGCTGAGGTAGTTCAGCGTGGCGACAAGGCTCCAGCGGTCCATCTGCGCCTGGTTGATCTGCTGGGTGCCGTGATAGAGGCCCGTCGTATCGCCCAGACCCACGGTATTTGCGGTGGCAAACAACCGGAAGGACGGGTGGGGCGTGATGATCTCGTTCTGGTCCAGCAGCGTCAGCTTGCCGTCGGTTTCCAGCACGCGCTGGATCACGAACATCACATCGGCGCGGCCTGCGTCATATTCGTCGAACACGATCGCCACAGGGTTGCGCAGCGCCCAAGGCAGGATGCCTTCGTGGAATTCGGTCACCTGCTTGCCGTCGCGCAGCTTGATCGCATCCTTGCCGATCAGGTCGATCCGGCTGATGTGGCTGTCAAGGTTGACGCGCACGGCGGGCCAGTTCAGGCGGGCGGCCACCTGTTCGATATGCGTCGATTTTCCGGTGCCGTGATAGCCCTGGATCATGACGCGCCGGTTATAGGCAAAGCCGGCCAGAATCGCCAATGTGGTGTCGGGATCGAACTTGTAGGTCGGGTCGATCGCGGGGACGCGGTCCGTCGGCTCGGCAAAGCCCTTCACCTTCATGTCGGTGTCGATGCCGAACACCTCACGCACAGAGATTTCTTCAGTCGGTTTCATCGCGTGATCCAGCATCCTGCTCAGTCCTGTCCCGGCCCTTTGGCCCATTCCGGTGAAGTTGTGGAACATAACACGGCAGGGTTCAAGGGGAAGGGCGGCAATCGGTGCCAATGTGGCAGCGGATCGCGTTTGCGTGAGGCTGAAACCTTTTGCGCGCGCTTCGCGTAAAAGCGGCATAGGCTTTGTGCAAAGGGAGACGGTGATGAACAGACGTGCGGTCATGATGGGAGGCATCGCCCTGACGGTGCTGGGACGGTCGGCCTGGGCTGCCGAAGGCTCCTTTGAATTTCAGCTGACCGAGGCCGAATGGCGCGCGAGGTTGAGCGATCTGGCCTACCGCGTGCTGCGCGAAGAGGCGACGGAGCGGGCCTTTACCAGTCCGCTGGACAAGGAGACGCGGGCAGGCACCTATCATTGCGCGGGCTGCGATCTGCCGGTGTTTTCCTCGCAGCACAAGTATGACAGCGGCACGGGCTGGCCCAGCTTCTGGCAGCCGTTGCCCGATGCCATCCGCACCAAGGAAGACCGGAGCCTGTTCGGCAGCCGGACCGAGGTGCATTGCCGCCGTTGCGGCGGGCATTTCGGCCATGTTTTCGGCGACGGGCCGCAGCCCACGGGCAAGCGATACTGCATGAACGGGGCGGCGCTGACCTTCCGCATGGCGTAATCCGCAGGCCTGTGCCGGTCCGCCTGCACTGGCCCACAGACAAGGACAGCGGGCGATTGCCCGCTGCGCTGATCCTTCGCCGGAAGGCCGCTTCGTTCAGGACTCGCGGAAGTAGCGGCTGTCCTTGATCTGGTCCCAAGCCCAGACAACCTCTTGCAGGCGCTCTTCGTCCGATCTGTCGCCGCCGTTCATGTCGGGGTGCAGGTCCTTGACCAGTGATTTGTATTGCTTGCGGATCTCGGCCTTGCTCCAGCTGTCGCGGGCATCGAGGATCTCGATGGCCTTGCGTTCGGTCGGCGGCAGCTTGCGCGTTGCGGTGCTGGCAGGGCGGCCCGGATTCTGCGTGGCCTTCTCGCCCAGAAGTGCCATCGGGTCATCCACGCCCAAACGCGCCCAGGCCCGTCCGTCATCCTTGCGGCTGAAAGGCTTTGTCTCCCGCTCCCAGACCCTGTCCTTGTCGAGAAACTTCTGGAAATCGTCGTCCGACGTGCCTTGGAAAAAATTCCATTTCAAATTGTATTCGCGGATGTGTTCCTTGCAGAACCAGAAGAACTCGTCCAGCAGATCGGGGCTTTTGGGGGCGCGGTAGGCCCCGCTTTCGCTGCACCCCGGATAATCGCAAGGCTTGTTCGATGTCTCGAACGCCCCCGACATCCCCCGCCTCGTGGTCTTCTTGCGCTTCTTGTCCGCAGAGACGCGAATGTCGAATTCAAAAGGGGGTTTCGTGACCATGGTCTGCCTTTCCTGCCTCCCGCGTCTTTCCGACTCGGGCGACACAGTTTAGGGGTTTGGGCGGCAGATTGAAGGGGGAGTGCGAAAAAATGACCGTGAAGGATGAGATGCAGGCTCGGCTTATTGCAGCATTCGCGCCGCAACAGATTGAAATCGTGAACGAAAGCCACAAGCACGCAGGCCATTCGGGCGATGATGGATCGGGCGAGAGCCATTTTCGCGTGCTGATCCGGTCTGACCGGCTCGCGCCGCTCAGCCGGGTTGCGCGCCACCGCGCGGTGCATGCCGCGCTAGGCGATCTGAACACCCGCGTTCATGCCATCGCGCTGGATCTTGGCTGAGTGGCCGCGCCGCTCAGCTTTCGGCGACCAATCCCGCCGCTTCGATCCCGGCCGAGGCTGCCAGCGCGTCATTGTCTGACGTGTCGCCCGTGATGCCGACGGCGCCGATCACGGTGCCGGCACCGTCGCGCACCAGCACCCCGCCCTTGACCGGAACGAAATCGCCGTCAAACAGCCCGTTCATCGCCTGCACGAAATAGGCCTGGCTGTCGGCGCGCGCCTGAATGGCACTGCCGGGCAGGCCCAGCATGATGCAGCCATGCGCCTTGCCATGGGCAATCGCATAGCGGCCCGGCGAGGCGCCATCTTCGCGCTCGAAAGCAATCGTGTGGCCGCCTGCGTCCACCACGACGACTGAGAGCGGTTTCATCCCCGCCGCGCGGCCCTTGGCGAGGGCCGCGGCGATGATCTTGCGGGCGGTTTCGATGCTGATGGTCATGCGGCCTCTGCCTTCTTTTCCAACCGGCGCGCGTGCAGCACAGGTTCGGTGTAGCCCGAGGGCTGCTCGCGCCCTTTGAGAACCAGATCACAGGCGGCGCGGAAGGCCACCCCGTCAAAGCCCGGGGCCATCGGTTGATAGGCCGGATCGCCCGCATTCTGCCGGTCGACCACGGCTGCCATCTTGCGCAGGGCCGCCATCACCTGATCGGCGTCGATGACCCCGTGATGCAGCCAGTTCGCCAGCGCCTGCGACGAGATGCGGCAGGTCGCGCGGTCCTCCATCAGGCCGACATCATGAATGTCCGGCACCTTGGAGCAGCCGACGCCCTGATCGATCCAGCGCACGACATAGCCCAGAATGCCTTGCGCATTGTTCTCGACCTCCTGGCGGATGTCTTCCTCCGACCAGTTGGCCCCATGTGCCAGCGGAATGGTCAGCAGCGCCTCGAGCGTGCCGCGCGGGCCGCCAGCGGCGATTTCGGCCTGACGTGCCAGCACGTCGACGCGGTGATAATGGGTGGCATGCAGCGTGGCTGCGGTCGGAGACGGCACCCATGCGCAATTCGCGCCCGCCATCGGATGGCCGATCTTCTGCGCCAGCATATCGCCCATCAGGTCAGGCGCTGCCCACATGCCCTTGCCGATCTGCGCGCGCCCGCGCAGACCGCAGGCCAGACCGATATCGACATTGCGGTCCTCGTAGGACTTGATCCATGCGGCAGCCTTCATGTCCCCTTTGCGCACCATCGGGCCGGCTTCCATGCTGGTGTGGATCTCGTCGCCGGTGCGGTCGAGGAAGCCGGTGTTGATGAAGGCCACGCGGTCCTTGGCAGCGCGGATGCATTCCTTGAGGTTCGCACTGGTGCGCCGTTCCTCGTCCATGATGCCCAGCTTGACGGTGTGGCGCGGCAGGCCCAGCACCTCTTCGACACGGTCGAAGATCTCGCAGGCAAAAGCCACTTCCTCGGGGCCGTGCATCTTGGGTTTCACCACATAGACCGAGCCCATGACGGAATTGCGGTTGCCTGCGGATTTCTTCAGATCGTGCATCGCGCAGAGGGTTGTCAGGAAAGCATCCATGATGCCTTCGCCGATCTCGCGGCCATCTTCGGTCAGGATGGCGGGGTTCGTCATGAGATGCCCGACATTGCGCACCAGAAGCAGAGCGCGGGATTTGAGCGCGAGCGCAGAGCCGTCGGGCGCGGTGGCGGTCAGGTCGGCATGCAGGCGGCGCACCGATTCCTTGCCATTCTTGACGATCACCTCGGCCAGATCGCCCTTCATCAGACCCAGCCAGTTGCCATAGGCCAGCACCTTGTCAGCTGCGTCGACGGCGGCGACCGAGTCTTCGCAATCCATGATCGCCGACATCGCCGATTCCAGCCGGATGTCTGACACATGCGCCAGATCATCGCGCCCGGTCGGCGTCGAGGGGTCGATCTGGACCATGATGTGAAGGCCGTTGTTCTTGAGGATGATCGCGGTGGGTGCCGTCGCCTCGCCCTGATAGCCGACAAAGCGCGCGGCATCGGCAAGGCCGACCGCATCTTCGGCACCGGTCACCCAGAGCGCGCCATCGGCGATGCGAAAGCCGCGCGCCTCTGACCATGACCCGCTCTGCAGCGGGACAGCATCATCCAGAAATGCGCGTCCCCACGCCACCACCCGCGCGCCGCGGGCGGGGTCGTATCCCTTGCCCGCAGGCAGATCACCCAAGGCATCGGTGCCGTAAAGCGCGTCATAGAGGCTGCCCCAACGTGCATTCGCCGCGTTCAGCGCATAGCGGGCGTTCATCACCGGCACCACGAGCTGGGGGCCGGGGACATGGGCGATTTCCGGGTCGGTGTTGGTCGTGGTGATCGTGAAATCCGAACCCTCCGGCACCAGATAGCCGATCTCGGTCAGGAAAGCGTGATAGCTTGCGGCATCAAACGCCTCGCCGCGGTGGGCCTTGTGCCAAGAGTCGATCTGCGCCTGCAGCGCCTCCCGCCGGGCCAAAAGCGCACGGTTCTTCGGCATCAGGTCCGCAACAGCGCTGGCGAAACCTTGCCAGAAGCTGCCCGAGTCAACGCCTGTGCCGGGCAGGGCCTCATGTTCGACGAAATCCACAAGCCGGGCGTCAACCTTCAGTCCGGTGATGGCGATGCGGTTGGTCATGTGTATCCTCGTCTCTGCTGGCGGTGTCCGGTGGAATACCGTGGTATGCGGTGACGGATGAATACTGAAAAAACCGGGCCTAGGCAATAAAAGCGGTCATTTTATTTTACCAGAATTTCGATCACAGCTTTCGCGTTTGGCAGAGAGTGGAACAATTAGTCGTCTGGCTAAGTTTTTGCTCGCGTCCGGGCGCTGCGCATGATACTTAGCCGTATGGCTCAGCATGATTCACATCTGTCGCGCGTCTTTCATGCGCTGGGGGATCCGACCCGGCGGGCGCTTCTGATGCGGCTGGGGCAGGGGCCTTTGCCGGTGTCGGTTCTGGCGGCCCCCACGGGTTTTGCGCTGCCGACCGTCCTGCGCCATCTGGAGGTGCTGGAACAGGCGGGGCTGATCCGCACCGAAAAGCGCGGGCGCAGCCGGATGTGCCGTGCGGTGCCTGTCGCCCTGCACGGGGCGGCAGACTGGCTGGCGGCGGTCCGGTCGGAATGGGAAGCCCGGACCGATCGTTTGGAAGCCTTTCTTGAAACGCTGGAGGACGAGCATGATCCTGAACCCCGAGACTGATCTGGAACTGGTGCGCCATCTGAGGGCCGCGCCCTCCAAGGTGTGGCGCTGCTGGACCGAACCGGCGCTGCTGGAGCAATGGTTTGCGCCAAAGCCCGTTGTGACCCGCGATGCCAAGATCGACCTGCGCCCCGGCGGCATTTTCTCGACCACGATGGATATTCCCGAAATGGGCACCCAGACCGGTGACGGCTGCATCCTCGAGGTGGTGCCGGAGCGGCGGCTGGTCTGGACCGATCTCCTCGGCCCCGGCTATCGCCCGGTTGGCGATGCCTTTGGTTTCACCGCCTGTATCCTGCTGGAACCCGAAGGCAGCGGCACGCTTTACCGCGCCATCGCGATGCACCGCACCCCCGACCAGCGCAAGTCGCATGAGGATATGGGCTTTCACGATGGCTGGGGCACGGCGGCAGCGCAGCTTGACGATGTGGCAGCAGCATTGTGAGCGGGCGCAGCCTTACCCTCTCGCGGCTCATCGCCGCCCCTGTGGCCAAGGTCTGGCGCTGCTGGACCGATCCTGCGCTGCTCCCGCGCTGGTTCGGGCCGCAGGGCTATGTGTGCCATACCCACGAGATTGACCTGCGCGAAGGGGGGCAATGGCTGTTCGACATGACCGGGCCGGATGGTAAGGTCTGGCCCAATCGCCACCGCTATCTGCGGATGGAGCCGCCGACCTTGCTGGAATTCCTGCTCGATGCCGGGGCCGAAGATGAGGCCGCAAGCCGTGTGGTGATGATCTTGTCAGCCGAAGGCACGGCGACGCGCATCCGCTATGAGATGACCTTTCCAAGCCCTGCGGCGCGGACGATGGCGGTGGGCTTTGGCGCGGTGGAACTCGGGCACCAGACCCTGGCCAAGCTGGCGGCAACGGCCGAGGCGCTTTAGGGCGCCTTGCGCTTGGCCTCGCTCCGGCAGCGGTCGGAACAAAAGCGCACTTCGTGCCAGACCTTTTCCCACTTTTTTCGCCACGCAAAAGGGCGGCCGCACCGGGCGCAGGGCTTGCTGGGCAAATCGCCCTTTTTCACCATCTTTGCCAAGGGTTACAGCCCGAGGCTTAACTGTGCCGATGGCACGGATGGCCTGCGGCGCGGCGCGCGGTCATTGACGAAACGCGCATCGGCACGGCTGGCATGGCGTTCGATGATCTCGACAATCTCGGCGCGCGGTGCGGTCTTGCGCAGGCTGAAGATGGCATCGCGGGCCGCACGCTGCGCCGCCGCCACATCGACCACCGGTTCGGGATAGCGCCGCCCCAGCAGACCGCGCGCGCCTTCCCACCGCCAAGGGGTTTGCAGTAATGCGTCCGGCACGCTGGCCAGTTCCGGCACCCAGCGGCGGGTGAAAGCTCCGGTCGGGTCTTGGTCCACCCCTTGCTTGACGGGGTTGTAGATGCGCGGTGTGTTTATGCCTGTGGTCCCCGACTGCATCTGCACCTGCGGCCAGTGGATGCCCGGCTCGTAATCCGTGAAAAGCCGTGCCAGCACGGGGCCGGTTGCCCGCCAGTCCAGCCACAGATGATAAGAGGCCACCGATGTCACCATCGCGCGCATCCGGAAGTTCAGCCAGCCCGTTGCCGCCAGATACCGCATGCAGGCATCGACAAAAGGCAGTCCGGTCTCTCCGGCCTGCCATGCCGCCAGCCGAGTGGAATCGGGGTCGCGCGGGCGCAGGGTTTCGGCGGCGCTGTGCAGGCAGCGTGCCTCGATCTGCGGCTCGTCCTCCAGTTTCTGCATGAAGTGATCCCGCCATGCCAGGCGGCTTTGAAAGCTGCTCAGCGCCCCCGGCCAGCGTCCGCCTGGGCGTTCTGCCAACCGCGCGCTGGCCGCCTGCGCCACCTCTCGCCCCGACAGCGCACCGAGCGCCAGATAGGGCGAAAGCCGCGAGCAGGCCCGCTCCCCCCCGATGGGCGAGGACATGGCGGCGCGGTAAGGTTCCCCGCGTGAGGTCAGAAAACTCTCCAGCGCCAGCAAACCATGCTGCCGCCCGCCCGCCTGCCGATGGGCGCAGCCGTCTTCCGCGATCCGCAAGGCGCGCGCGCCGGGAATTGCCCCCGGCTCTACCCCTGGCACCGGGGCCAGTGCGGCAGGCGCGTCGATGACGGGCTGCGCGGTAAAGCTGTCACGCCGCCGCGCCCAGCCATCGCGCCCGCCAAGCCGCCGCACGACGCCCGATTGCGGCAGTTCCGTCCAGTCTATCCCAGCCTGCCGCGCCCAGGCCGCCATGCGTCGGTCACGATCATAGGTCCACAGATTGCCGGTCTCTTCATGGCTGACGATGCGGCCGATCCTGTGCTGGCGGCACAAACGCTCCACCACCGCCACCGCATCGCCCACGCGCACCACCAAGGGCGCGCCCACGGCCGCCAAAGCCTGCCGCAGGTCGGCCAGACATTCTGCCGTAAACTCCCATTGCCGCGCCGACGTATCGGGCAAGGCCCAATACTCCGGCTCGACGACGTAAAGCGGCAACACCGGACCAAGCCCCGCAGCAAGGCCAAGTGCCGGATGGTCGCTGATGCGAAGATCGCGTTTGAACCAGACGAGAACATTCATGGAACAAAGAGATAGCGACTGGCGCAGATTCGTAAAGGCCTGACGCGCGGATTTTCCGCCTCTTGCAATGCGTTGGGGCTTGCGCGTGGCGGGCAAGCGCCTAGCTTGGGCAGGCAGGAGATTTGCCCATGACCGAAGCCCTTGCCATCCGCCTTGCCGATTATCAGCCCTACACGCATCTGGTCGATCAGGTTTCGCTGACCTTCCGTCTGGCGCCTACCGCCACACGGGTAAAGGCGCGTCTCGACCTGCGGCCCAATCCGGCGCGCGGGGGCGGCGGGCATGATCTCCGGCTGGATGGAGAGGGGCTTCGTCTGCTGGCTCTTGCGGTCGACGGCCGCGCCTTGGCGGCTCGCTCCGACGCCACCGGCCTGACCATTTCCGCCGCGGACCTGCCCGATGGGCCGTTCGTTCTGGAAACCGAGGTGGAAATCGCGCCCGAAGGCAACACCGCGCTGGAGGGGCTGTATATGTCGAACGGCATGTATTGCACCCAGTGCGAGGCGGAAGGCTTTCGCAAGATCACCTTCTATCCCGACCGTCCCGATGTCATGGCGCGCTTCCGCGTGCGGGTCGAGGGAGACTTGCCGGTGCTGCTGTCGAACGGCAACCCGGTGGCGCAGGGGCCGGGCTGGGCCGAATGGGATGATCCCTGGCCCAAGCCCGCCTATCTGTTCGCGCTCGTCGCGGGCAACCTGCGCGCCCATTCCGCGCCGTTCCGCACCAAATCGGGGCGCGATGTCGCGCTCAACATCTGGGTGCGCCCGGGCGATGAAGGGCGCTGCGCCTATGCGATGGACAGTTTGATCCGTTCGATGCTCTGGGACGAGCAGGTCTATGGACGGGAATATGATCTAGATGTGTTCAACATCGTGGCCGTGGACGATTTCAACATGGGCGCGATGGAGAACAAGGGGCTGAACATCTTCAACTCCAAGTTTGTTCTGGCCAGTCCCGAAACCGCGACCGACGACGATTTCGCCCGCATCGAGGCGATCATCGCGCATGAATACTTCCACAACTGGACCGGCAACCGGATCACCTGCCGCGACTGGTTCCAGCTCTGCCTCAAGGAAGGGCTGACCGTTTACCGCGACCAGCAGTTTTCCGGCGACATGCGCAGCCATGCGGTCAAACGGATCGAGGATGTGCTGATGCTGCGCGCCCGCCAGTTCCGCGAGGATCAGGGCCCGCTGGCCCATGCCGTGCGGCCCGAATCCTATGTCGAGATCAACAACTTCTATACCGCGACCATCTATGAAAAGGGCGCCGAGGTGATCGGGATGCTGCGCCGACTGGTGGGCGATGACGCCTACGCCCGTGCGCTTGACCTTTACTTTGACCGCCATGACGGAGAGGCCGCCACCATCGAAGATTGGCTGGCGGTGTTCGAGGAAACGACGGGCCGCGATCTTGCCCAGTTCAAACGGTGGTATACCGAAGCGGGCACACCCCGCCTGCGCATGACAGACGACTTCAAGGACGGCAGTTATACCCTTCACTTTGAACAGGAAAATCCCGCCACGCCCGGTCAGCCCGTCAAGGGTGCCAAGGTGCTGCCGATTGCGGTCGGCCTGCTTGGCCCCAATGGCGACGAGGTGGTGCCGACCACCGTTCTGGAAATGACGGAACCCCGCCAGTCCTTCCGCTTTGACGGGCTGCCGGCGCGGCCCTTGGCCTCTGTCCTGCGCGGATTTTCCGCGCCGGTCGTGCTCATCCGTGACTTGCGCCCCGAAGACCGCGCCTTTCTGCTCGCGCATGACACCGATCCGTTCAACAAATGGGAGGCAGGGCGTGCGCTGGCCAAGGACCTTCTGGCGCGTATGGTCGTCACGGGGGCGCAGCCCGGCCCCGATTGGCTGGATGCGCTGGAACGGGTGACGCTGGACGATAGCCTTGATCCGGCCTTCCGGGCGCTGTGCCTGCGCCTTCCGTCCGATGATGACATGGCGCAAACGCTGCATGCCTCGGGTCATGTGCCTGATCCGGCCGCCATTTACGCCGCGCGGCGGCGCATGGGCGCGGCCTTGGCGCAGCGGTTGGCGGCGGGGCTACCGGGGCTGATCGCGTCTCTGGCAGAACCCGGCCCTTTCACGCCCGATGCGCGCGCGGCGGGACGCAGGGCGCTGCGCCTTGCGGCACTGGCGCTGCTCTCGCGGGTTGATGGCGGCGCGGCCGCCCGTGCCGCCTTTGCCGGCGCGGACAACATGACCGAAGAGGTTGGCGCGCTGTCTTGCCTGCTCGACATCGGCGAAGGGCAGGCTGAACTGGCGCGGTTTGAGGCGCGTTGGCGCGCCGACCGCAACGTGATGGACAAGTGGTTCGCACTCCAGATCGCCTATGCCGCGCCCGAACGTGCCGCGGATGTCACCCGCGCCCTGACCGCACATCCCGATTTTGACTGGAAGAACCCCAACCGCTTCCGCTCGGTCATCGGGGCGCTGGCCGGGAACCATGCCGGCTTTCACCACGGGGAAGGCGCAAGCTATGCGCTGGTTGCCGACTGGCTCCTGCGTCTCGATCCGCTCAACCCGCAAACGGCGGCCCGCATGTCGACTGCCTTCGAGACATGGCCGCGCTATGATGCCGACCGTCAGGGCATGGTGCGCGCGGTGCTGGAGCGGATACTGGCAACCGAGGGCTTGAGCCGCGATATGCGCGAAATGGCTGGCCGCATGCTGGGCGAGCCGGACTGATCGCCGGCCCGAGGCCAAGTTTTCGCGGTAAATCCGGCGCGCACCGCAAGTGCATCGCCCTGAGCCATGTCAGCGCAGCGTCTTGAACCGTTGGCTCAGCCGCCGCGTCTCTTCCTCGATGCCAAAGGGCGGGTTGATCATCACCATGCCCGAACCTTCCATACGATGCCCGTCCCGCACCGGGGCAAAGCGCACCTCGTGGATCATCGCCCCCGGAATTGTCGCGCTGATCTCTGCCAGCATCGGTTTGTGCAGCCCGTCGCGCAGGACCGGATACCACAGATAGAGCACCCCGACGTTCCATTTCCGGTGCAACTGCGCCAGAACGCGCGGGATCGTCTCGTAATCCGTTTTCACCTCGTAGGACGGGTCGATCAACGCCATCCCGCGACGCGGGGTCGGCGGGCAGATCGAAAGCGCCTTGGCCAGTCCATCCTCGCGGTAGACCTTCGCGCCGAACGGGGCCACGGCATAATCCAGCGCGGCATGTTCCTGCGGGTGCAGTTCGCACAGATGCATGCTGTCGCTCTCGCGCAAGAGATGCCCCGCCACCAGCGGACTGCCCGGATAGGCATTCGGCCCGCGCTCGGCGCGGGTGGCGGCAAGCGCGCGTGCATAGGGATGGCCGGTGCCAAACCAGTCTTGCGCCAGCGCAATGCCCTTTGCCGCCTCTCCGGTCTTGACCGCTTCGGCGGCGGTCAGATCATAAAGACCCCGCCCCGCATGGGTTTCCAGATAGGTGAGCGGCTTGTCCTTGCGCGTCAGATAGTCCAGCGTCCACGCCAGAAGCGCGTGTTTCTGAACATCGGCCAGATTTCCGGCATGATAGAGATGTTGATATGACAGCATCGGTCTGCCCTAGCAGGCCGGCGCCGCTGTCGCAAGGGCAGGGCGGTGTCACCCGCCCACTGGCGGCGGCGGGCGGGGTAAACCCCGCCCTAGGGTTCGCGCTTGTGGGCCGCCAGATCGCGGGCGGCCTTTTCGGCCTCGGCCTTCTGCCTGTCCCGCTCTGCGCGGGTCAGTCCGAACTTTGCGGCGTTTTCATCAGCCTTCGCGCGGGCCGCCTTGCGGGCGGCCTGCTTTTTCACGGTGCGAAGGTTGACGATCTCGGCCATCAGCCTTTCGGGCCGATCATGTCTTCGGGCCGCACCACGCGGTCGAAGGTTTCGGCATCGACAAAGCCCAAGGCAATCGCCTCTTCCTTCAGGGTGGTGCCGTTCTTGTGGGCGGTCTTGGCCACTTTGGTCGCGTTGTCATAGCCGATGGTGGGGGCCAAAGCGGTGACAAGCATCAGCGATTCCTTCATCAGCTTGTCGATGCGCGCCACATTGGCCTGCGTTCCCACCACCATGTTGTCGGTGAAAGACCCTGCCGCATCGCCCAGAAGCTGCATGGATTGCAGCAGGTTATACGACATCATCGGGTTATAGACGTTCAACTCGAAATGCCCTTGCGATCCGGCAAAGCCGATGGCCGCGTCATTGCCCATCACATGGGCACAGACCATGGTCAGTGCCTCGGCCTGCGTCGGGTTCACCTTGCCCGGCATGATCGAGGAGCCCGGTTCATTTTCCGGCAAGATCAACTCGCCCAAGCCCGAGCGAGGGCCGGAACCCAGAAGCCGCAGGTCATTGGCGATCTTGAACAGAGCCGCCGCCACGGTTTTAAGCGCGCCCGAGAACATCACCATCGCATCATGTGCCGCCAAGGCTTCGAACTTGTTGGGTGCGGTCACGAAAGGCAGGCCGGTGATCTCGGCGATGCGGGCGGCGACGCGGGTATCCCAGCCCACACGGGTGTTCAGGCCGGTGCCGACGGCGGTGCCGCCCTGCGCCAGTTCAAAAATGTCGGGAAGGCACATCTTGACGCGGGCGATGCCCTTTTCGACCTGCTTGGCATAGCCGCCAAACTCCTGCCCTAGCGTCAGCGGCGTTGCATCCTGCGTGTGGGTGCGGCCGATCTTGATGATATCCTTGAATTCTTCGGATTTCGCCACCAGCGCCGCGTGCAGCTTTTCCAGCCCCGGCAGCAGCACATCGCGCGCCATCATCCCCGTGGCGACGTGCATCGCGGTGGGGAAGGTGTCATTTGACGATTGGCCCATGTTCACATGGTCATTCGGATGCACAGGCTTCTTGCTGCCCATCACCCCGCCCAGCATCTCGATCGCGCGGTTCGAGATCACCTCGTTCGCGTTCATGTTCGACTGGGTGCCAGAGCCGGTCTGCCAGACCACCAGCGGGAAGTTGTCGTCGAACTTGCCCTCGATCACCTCGGTTGCCGCCGCCGCAATCGCATTGCCCAGTTCGGGGCTGATGTCGCCCTGATCGACGTTCACCAAGGCGCAGGCCTTCTTGATCACCCCCAGCGCGCGGATGATCGCAACGGGCTGCTTTTCCCAGCCAATCGGGAAGTTGATGATCGAGCGCTGCGTCTGCGCGCCCCAGTATTTGTCGGCGGGAACCTCGAGCGGGCCAAAGCTGTCGGTTTCGGTACGGGTGGCGGACATCGGCAAGCCTCCTGATTTTGCTGCCCCGTCCTTACGGTGCGGGGCAGCAAAAATCAATTGGCATACCGTCGCATACCGCAGCAAAAACGGGTGCTTCCGGCGGCAAGCCTATTGTTTGCGGAACTTGTCGAGGCTGACGACCTGCGCATCGTGATGGGGCGGCGGATCATCGTCGTCGTCCTCCTCATCCTCCTCGTCCTCATCCTCTTCTTCGGCATGGCTTTCGAACCGCAGGCCGAATTCCACCGACGGGTCCACGAAGGTGCGCACCGCGTCAAAGGGAATCACCATCGGCTCAGGCTGGTTGCCGAAATTGAGCGTGATGGTGAAACCGTCATCGGTGACGACCAGATTTTCAAACCAATGTTGGATGACGATGGTCATTTCCGCCGGATACCGGGCCTTGAGCCACTCTGCCATCTCCACATCGGGATGGGTGGTGTCAAAGGTGATGAAAAAATGGTGCGCCCCCGGCAGGCCGTTCCGGCTTACATCCTCAAGCACCGACTGGATCAGGTTACGCATCGCGCGATGCATCAGATTTCCGTAATCGATAGACCGCGCCATGCTACATCCTCAGTTCTTCTTCTGGTCAGCATAGGGGATTTGCCCCCGATGAAAAGGGGTCAGGCGGCACTGATTGCGACCGCAAGCGCTGCCGAGACGGCCAGCACCTGCCACAAGGGGCGATGGAGCCACAGCAGCATCAGGGCCGAAACTGCCGACAGGCCGAGGGCCGCAAGGTTCAGGCTGGCCGGATCGGGCAGGATCAGATGCAGCGGCCCCAGACGCAGCGGCGTGATCGTGCCGAACAGCAGGTGCAACGCGAACCACAGCGACAGATTCGCGATGACGCCGACCACCGCCGCCATGATCGCGCTCAGCGCACCGGCAAGGCGCGGATCGGCGGTGATGCGCGAAAGGTAAGGAGCAGCCACGAAAATCCACAAGAAGCAGGGAACGAAGGTCATCCATAGTGTCACCACCGCGCCCGCGATGCCCAAGGCCCAGCCGGACGCGCCATAGCCGGCCATGAAGCCGACGAATTCGTTCACAAGGATCAGCGGGCCGGGGGTGGTTTCTGCAAGCCCGAGGCCGGCCATCATCTGCGATGTGGTCAGCCAGCCCTGCACGGTCACCACCTCCTGGGTCATCCACGCAAGCACCGCATAGGCCCCGCCGAAGGTCAGCACCGCCAGCTTGGAAAAGAACCAGCCGATGTCGAACAGGATTCCGCCATAAAGCCACAAAAGACCCAGCGGGACCAGCCAGACCGCAAGCCATAGCAGAAGGGTGGGCAGCGTGCGCGGTGCCGTGACCTCGGGCAGCGCCGCCGGATTGCCCCGCGCGGTCAGCAGCCCCCAAAGCCCCGCCGCCAGAATGATGACGGGAAAAGGCAGGTTCAGGAAGAACAGGCCAAGAAAAGCCAGTGTCGCAATCGCATAGGCCGATACGCCCCGCAGGGCGCGCTTTGCCACGCGCATCAGCGCCTCGATGACAATGGCGATCACCGCCGCCTGCACGCCCAGAAACAGCGCCTGCATGACAGGCAGATCACCCCAAGCCGCATAGGCCATTGTCAGCGCCAGCACCACCACCGCGCCCGGCAGCACGAACAGCCCCCCCGCGATCAGCCCGCCCCATGTGCCGTGCAGCCGCCAGCCCGCCCATGTGGCAAGCTGCATCGCTTCCGGACCGGGCAGCAGCATGCAGAAAGACAGGGCTGAAAGATAATCCTTTTCGGTCAGCCATTTGCGTTCGGTCACCAGGATGCGGTGCATCAGGGCAATCTGCGCCGCAGGCCCGCCAAAGGACAAAAGCCCGATGCGGGCAAAGGTGCGGGTCAGCTCGGAGCGGGTCACTGTCATGGCCGCAGGCTAGGCGCACCGGATCACATTCGCAAGACAGTAGCCCCGCCGGATTCAAGGCCCGGCGGGGCGGTTGTCGTGTGACGTGTGATTGCAAGCAGCACGCCAGTGGGGCTATTCGCCCGGTGCAAGCAACAGCGCGGTGTGTGACCTCGCCGGTTTTGTCTAAGGGCGATTCGCTAAAACGCGGTTAACGCCCATGTCACAGGCCACTGCGCCTAAAGCCCCTCGAACGCGCAGAGGGCATGAACATCCATCCCCATCGTCTCCAGCCGTTTGCGTCCGCCGAGATCGGGCAGATCGACGACAAAGGCGCAACCCGCCACCCGCGCGCCCAGCCGCTCGATCAGCTTGATCCCGGCTTCGGCGGTGCCGCCGGTGGCCAGAAGATCATCGACCAGCAGCACCGTCTCTCCGGGTTGCATCGAGTCTTCATGCACCTCGACCACCGCCTCGCCGTATTCCAGCGTATAGGCCTGGCTGATGGTCTGGCCGGGGAGCTTGCCCTTCTTGCGGATCGGCACAAAGCCGGTGGACAGTTGGTGCGCCACCGCGCCGCCAAGGATGAAGCCGCGCGCCTCCAGCCCCACCACCTTGTCGATCCGCACCCCGACATAGGGCGCGAGCAGCTGGTCGACGCACATCCGGAACCCGCGCGGATCGGCAAACAGCGTGGTCACATCGCGGAACAGGATGCCCTCGTGCGGGAAGTCGACGATGGTGCGGATGTAATCCTTGACGGTCTTGGCAGGGCTCATGCGGCGGGCTTTCAGGGTTCAGGCGGATAGAGATGCCGCAGCAGGGCGGCGTCTTGTCCCGCGATGGTCACGGTGGAATTGGCGTTTTGTGACAAGATGGATACGCCCTCATAGGCGGGGCTGTCGATGTCAAACAGGGGTCCGGTCGACTGGTAGATTTCCTCCAGCACCACCGAGACAATGTCGGCGGGAGAAATCTGCGCCGAGATCAGGATCGACGCCTCGGTGATGCGGTTGTCGGGCGTGGACCAGACCGTGGCGTATCCGACCCCCATTTCCCCCGGAGCGCTGAACCCCGGCACGTCGGGCATAAGGCTCCCTTCGGCGGCATCGGTCAGGCGCAGGCGGATGTCGGCCTCTGGTCCGTCGACCCGCGTGATCGTCAGACCCGATCCGGCGCGGTTCATCTGGAGCAGGGCATAATCCACGCTGACCGACAGCAGAAGCGGGATGAAGCGGCCGGTTTCCACGTCAGAGGGGAGGACGGCGAGGGTCAGCGCGGTCTTGGGCCAAAGTAACGGCTCTTGCCGGCAGGGTTCGCCGGGGGCGGCGCCACAGGTGGCGGCGCGGAAGAAATCGGCATCCGGCAACAGCCCGTCAACCTTCACGCCGTCCGAGGCCAGCGACGGCGCGGCCATCAGGCTCAGGCAGGCCGCCAGCCACCGGTGACGGGTCACAGAACCCGTCCTGCCACCGCGTCCAGCTTGGCCAACAGGTCGGGGTCGCGCAGGGCGGGGGCGGTCATGATGGCGTGGTCGAGCGCCCGGTCGCAGCCTTGCGGGCAGGGGGGGTTGGTGGGGCCGAGCAGCGCGGGCAGGCGGGCCACGATATCGCGTGCCAGCCCCGCGTTGCGCCCCATGGTCGCCACCACCTGCGCCACGTCCACCGCCCCGTGCGAGGGGTGCCAGCAGTCGAAATCGGTGACCATGGCAAGGCTGGCGTAGCAAAGCTCGGCCTCGCGAGCGAGTTTGGCCTCGGGCAGGCCGGTCATGCCGATCAGGTCGGCCCCCCATTGCCGGTAGAGCCTGCTTTCGGCGAGGGTCGAGAATTGCGGCCCCTCCATCGCGAGATAGGTCGCCCCTTCATGCAGCCGCGCCCCTGCGGCGCGGGCGGCGGCGGCGACCTGCGCCGACAGGGGCGCGCAGGTGGGGTGGGAAAAGCCGACATGGGCCACGCAGCCCGTGCCGAAGAAGGAGGTTTCGCGGGCGAAGGTGCGGTCGATATACTGCTCGACCAGCACGAAGTGGCCCGGTTCGTAGTCTTCCCGCAGGGACCCCACCGCCGAGAGGGCCACCAGATCGGTGCAGCCGAGGCGCTTGAGGGCGTCGATATTGGCGCGGTGGTTCACGCTGGAGGGGGAATGGACATGGCCGCGCCCGTGGCGGGGCAGGAAGGCCATGGCGACGCCGGCGAGTCGGCCCACCAGAACCTCGTCCGAGGGCTTGCCCCAGGGGGTCTTGACCTTGACCCAGGAGGCGCCTTCCAGCCCGTCGATCTGGTAGAGGCCGGAGCCGCCGATAATGCCGATCATCCTGTCCATTGGGGGCCTCGTGCCTGGGGTCGGGCCGATCTTAGGACGGTCGGGCGGGCGGGGGAAGAGGGCGTGTTCCAGCGTGTTACAGATTGCAAATCTGTTTCATAGCAATGGCTTAGACCTGCGTGATTAACGGTTTGTTTATCTTTGTGCGCGGAGAGGGTGCGGCTCTGGCACGCGGGGGAGGCGGTTTGGCCCTGCAGGGCCTGCCGGATTGGCCCGAGGTTTTAGGCAGGCGGGCGGCCCCGCCCGTCGCCCGGCCCGTCGCCCAGCCAGCCCCCGCGCCCGTCGCCCCCTGCGCGCGCCCGCGTTGTCTGGCTTTGCGCGCCGCGCCCGCACCGCCCCGCGAGGGGGCATGGTCGGGCGGGGGCCGGTCTTGCCCTGGTCTAGCGCGGGGCGGTGCGCCTCGCTGGCCCCGCGCCCCACCACACCACAAGGCGCAGCCAGAGGGCGGGGTCGGCCCGCCCCCTGTCAGGGCCGGTCGTCGGGGCGCAGGTGTTCGAACACCTCGCGCACCACGGCGTAGTCGCGATAGCCCATTCGGGCGAGGGGGTGGTAGCGGGCAGGATCGAAACGGCCATTCACCAGACAGTCGTCGCGCAGGTGGATGCCCGTCACCTCGCCAAGGATCAGGAAATTGTCGCGGCCTTCGAGGGTGACGATCTGGGTCACCTTGCATTCGAGGGTGGCGGGGGCATCGGCGACGCGGGGGCAGTCGATGCTGAGGCAGGGCGCTTTGCCGACCCCGGCGGCGGTGAATTCATCGGTGCCGCGCGGCAGGGCGGCGGAGGTCTGGCTCATCCGGTCAAGCTGCGCGGCGGCGACAATGTTGACGGCAAATACCCCTGTGTCTTGCAGGTTGGCAAGGCTGTCCTTGGCCCCCGTCGAGGCGAACATCACCTGCGGCGGCACATAGGCCACCGCGTTGAAGAAGGAATAGGGGGCCAGATTGTCGCCCAAGGGTCCGGTGGTGGAAATCCAGCCGATCGGGCGCGGGGTGACGATGGCGTTGAAGGGGTTGTGGGGCAGGCCGTGGCCGTCTCGGGGGCGGTAGAACATGGGGGCGGCTCTGTCTGTCAGGAAGGGGAATGGGGATTTGAACCTGACATAATCGCATGTTACGGGCGCATGCCACAGGGAAGTGCGCGGAATCGCCGCTGCCTGCGAGGGTGAGGTGCGCGGCAAGAGGGCAGGAGGCGGTCGTGGTATACAGGCTGGAGGAAGAGACCGAGGACGACTGGTGGGAGGTCGAGGCGCTGTATGACCTGTGCTTTGCGCCGGGCCGCACGGCGCTTTCTTCCTACCGCCTGCGCGAAGGGGTGCCGACGGTGGCGGCGCTGTGCCTGACCCTGCGGGACGAGAGCGGCGCGCTGGCCGCCGTGATCCGCTACTGGCCTGCGCTGGTGGGCGGGCAGGATGTGCTGCTCTTGGGGCCGGTCGCGGTGCATCCGACGCGGCAGGGCGAGGGGCTTGGCGGGCTGCTTATCAACGAAAGTCTGGCCGAGGCGCGGCGTCTGGGCTGGGAGCGGGTGCTGCTGGTGGGCGATGCGCCCTATTACGGGCGCTTCGGTTTTCGCAAACTGGAAGGGGTGGTGATGCCGCCGCCCACCAACCCCGACCGTGTGCTGGGTCTGGCGCTGAAGGCGGGGGCCTGGGACAAGGTGACGGGCGCGGTGACGAAGGCCACCTGAGCCCGGCGCGCGCGCGCCGCCCTGCGCCCGGACCGGCCCATTTGCGCCGGATGTGCGGGGCGCAGAGGAAGGACCATTGCGCCCCCGCAAAAGCCCCCCATATCATGGGACATGGACCCGATATCGCCCGATCACCCGCTTGTTGTGCCCCCCGGCGATGCCTTGCCGGAAATCCGCGATCTGGCCGCGCGGCACCGGCGTGCGAACGGGCCGGTGATCAGTCTTGTCAACCGTCTGGGCGGGCGGCTGGAAAAGCAGCTTGCGCTGATGCCCGAGGTTTACCGCGCCCAGATCGAGCGCGTGGTGGCGCAGGCCCTGTCGGCGGCGATGGCGGTGGCGGGGCAGGCGGAACGGCTGCCCGACAGCGGGCCGCGCGGGCCGCTGTTTGCGGCGATGGCGGCGGGGGCGGCGGGCGGCGCGGGCGGGGTGCCGACGGCGCTTGCGGAACTGCCCGTTACGGTGACGGTGATCCTGCATGCGATCCGGCAGGCGGCACGGGCCGAGGGGTTCGACCCCGACGATCCGGCGATCCGGGCCGAATGCATCCGCGTTTTTGGCGCGGGCAGTCCGCTGGACGAGGATGACGGGATCAACACCAGTTTCTTTTCGGCGCGGCTGACGCTGACCGGGCCTGCGGTTCACAAGGTGATTGCGAGCGTGGCGCCCAAGCTGGCGGGCGCGCTGGGGCAAAAGCTGGCGGCGCAGGCGGTTCCGGTCATCGGCGCGGTGACCGGCGCGGCGCTGAATGCGGCCTTCCTGACCTATTACACCGAGGTGGCGCGGGTGCGCTTTTCGCTGCTGCGGCTGTCGCAGATCCACGGGGCCGAGCAGGTGCTGGCCGAGTTCCGCACGGCGGTGGAGGCTCCGCGGCTGCGGGCGGGGACCTGAAGGAGCGGCTGCGCCGCGCTGTTTCCGAGCGGGCGTCTGGCCTGCGGCCAACCCGCCCGCGGCCTGCCTCCGGCGGGGATGATTCGGGACGGAGAATAGGCGCGGCGCCTCTTGGCGGCAGGGCTCAGTCAGTCTGGGTGGCGAGCCAGTCCATCAGGGCGGGGCGCAGGCTGGCGTCGCCGCGCGCGCGGGCGGCGTCGATGACGGCGCGCACCTGCCCCAGATCGACACGGCGCAGGAGCGCCTTGACCGGGCCGATGGAGGCGGGGCGCATCGAGAGGCTGCGCAGGCCGAGGGCGGCGAGTGCCAGCGCCTCGACAGGGCGGCCCGCGTCTTCGCCGCAGAAGGAGAGCGGCGTGCCGGTTTCGGCGCAGCGGGCGACGATCTGTCCGATGAAGTCGAGGAAGGAGAGGTTGAGCACGTCATAGCGGCGGCGGACGCGTTCATTCTCGCGGTCGGCGGCGAAGAAGAACTGCTTGAGGTCATTGCCGCCGATGGAGACGAAATCGGTAAGCTCGAAGAAGGCTTTCGGCGCGAAGGCGAGGCTGGGGGTTTCCAGCATGGCACCGATTTCGAGCGATGCGGGCATGACATGGCCGAGCGAGCGTTCGCGATGCACCTCGCGCAGGACATGGGAGCGGGCCTGCTGGAATTCGGAAAACTCGGTGATGAAGGGGAACATCAGGGTGAGCGGGCGGCCATTGGCGGCGCGCAGGAGGGCCTGGATCTGCATGCGCAGCACCCCCGGTTTGTCGAGCCCGACGCGGATGGCGCGCCAGCCCATCGCGGGGTTCGGCTCGTCATTCGGTTTCATGTAGGGCAGCACCTTGTCGGAGCCGATGTCGAGCGTGCGGAAGGCGACCCGCTTGCCCTTGGCGGCATCCATCACGCGGGCGTAGAGGCCGGCGAGTTCGGCGCGGCGCGGCATCTTGTTGCGCACGAGGAACTGGAGTTCGGTGCGGAAGAGGCCCACACCGTCGGCACCCGAGCCCGACAGGCTGGGCAGGTCGGCCATCAGGCCCGCGTTCATGTGCAGCGAGATCGTGGTGCCGCATTTCGTCAGCGCGGGCAGATCGCGCAGCGATGCGTAACGGGCCTGCGCCTCGGTCTGCATGGCGATCTTGTCGCGGAAGGCGCGGGCGACGGTTTCCTCTGGGCGCAGATGGGCGATGCCCTGATCGCCGTCGACAAGGATATGGTCGCCGTTCAGCGCTTCGGCGGTGATGCGGCGGGCGTGGATCACGAGGGGGATGGCCAGCGCGCGGGCGACAATGGCGGCATGGCTGCCGACCGAGCCTTCCTCAAGCACCACGCCGCGCAGCTTGCGGCCGTATTCCAAGAGTTCCGCCGGGCCGATGTTGCGCGCCACCAGCACCGGGTTTTCCGGCATTTCCGCGCCGGTATCCGCGCCCTGGCCGGTGAGGATGCGCAGCAGGCGGTTCGACAGGTCGTCCAGATCGTTCAGCCTTTCGCGCAGATAGGCGTCCGGCACCTGTTCGAGTCTTGCGCGGGCGGCGGATTGTTCCTTTTCGACCGCGGCCTCGGCGGAGAGGCCGTTCTGGATGTCTGCCTCCATCCGGCGCAGCCAGCCGCGCGAATGGGCAAACATGCGGTAGGCTTCGAGCACCTGCCGCTGGTCCTTGTCGAGGCTTTCGGCCGAGAGCAGATCGTCGACCGAGACGCGCAACTGGCCGACCGCCGCGCGGATGCGCTCGATCTCGGCGACCGGATCATCCGCCACCGGATTGGTCACCACCACGCGCGGCTCGTGCAGCCAGACATGGCCCTCGGCGGCGCCTTCCTGTCCGGTGGAGCCACGCAGCATCACCGGCTGGCGGTGCAGCGCGCGCATGCCGTCCTCGTCGCTGGTGAAGGCGCCGAGTTCGGTCATCTCGGCCAGCACCATCGCCACGACTTCGAGCGCATAGATCTCGTCATCCGAGAACTGCCGCGCGGTTTTCGACTGCACCACCAGCACGCCGAGTTTCTCGCCCACGCGCTGGATCGGCACGCCGAGGAAGCTGGAGTAGATCTCCTCGCCGGTTTCGGGCATGTAGCGGAAGCCCTTTTCGGCGGGGGCATCGGCTGTGTTGACCGGGGTATTGGTGCGCGCGACGCGCCCGACCAGACCTTCGCCGAGTTTCATCCGCGTCTGGTGGACCGATTCCTTCTTGAGCCCTTCGGTGGCGCAGAGTTCGAGCGTTTCGGGATCGCGGAAGAGGTAGATCGAGCAGACCTCGGTGCGCATCGAATCGGCGATCAGATGGGTGATCTGGTCGAGCCGTTCCTGCCCGCGCGCCTGCGCGCCCAGCACATCGCGCAGGCGGCGCAGGAGTTTGCGGCTGTCACTTTCCGACCGTTCGGGCATTGCGGGGCATCCTTTGACTTGCCCTCTCTATAGGCGAGGCCCTCGCGAAAGGGGAGGGGAGAAACTCGCCGCGTTGCGGCATCGGCCGCAAGAGGCGGCAGACTGCCCGAAAAGCTGGCACTTGCGCCAAAGCCAAACGCCGGAAAGCGGGGCTTTCCGGCGGCGGGGAGGTTCGATCTGCGGTGGCGATGGTGACACGCGCTCCGGCATGCGCGGGCCGGTCCGGCCCGTCACGCCCGATGGTCAAGCCTTGTCGAGTTCGAAGCAGTCGTGCAGCGCCTGCACGGCCAGTTCCATGTATTTGCGGTCGATCAGCACAGAGATCTTGATCTCGGAGGTGGCGATGACCTTGATGTTGATGTTCTCGGCGGCGAGGGCTGCAAACATTTTGGCGGCGACGCCGACCTGGCTGCGCATGCCGATGCCGACGACAGAGACCTTGGCAACATCGGTATCGGCGATCAGCTCGTCATACTTGATGATGCCGGCGGCGCGGGCCTCTTCCATCGCCTTCTGTGCGCGGGCGACCTGGTTGGTCGGCACCGAGAAGGTCATGTCGGTCACGGCACCGGTGTGGTTGCCGTAGTTCTTCTCGCTGATGTTCTGGACGATCATGTCCACGTTCACACCGGCATCGGCGAGGGGGCCGAAGATGGCCGACGCCACGCCGGGACGGTCCTCGACGGTGACGAGGGTCATTTTCGCTTCATCGCGGCTATAGGCCACGCCAGAGACGACTTTCGATTCCATGATTTCATCCTCGTCGCAGACCAGGGTTCCAGAGTTTTCATCCGTATCCTCGAAGGAGGACAGGACACGCAGCCGCACCTTGTAGCGCATGGCCAGTTCGACCGAGCGGGTTTGCAGCACCTTCGCCCCCAGCGAGGCGAGTTCGAGCATTTCCTCGAAGGCGATCTTGTCGAGCTTGCGGGCCTTTGACGCGATGCGCGGATCGGTGGTGTAGACGCCGTCGACATCGGTGTAGATGTCGCAGCGCTCGGCCCCGAAGGCGGCGGCGAAGGCCACGGCGGTGGTGTCCGATCCGCCCCGGCCAAGGGTGGTGATGCGGCCCTCGGCCGAGAGGCCCTGAAAGCCCGCGACCACGGCGACCTTGAAGCCTTCGGCGAATTTCGCATCGATGTTGGCGCGCGGAATGTCGACAAAACGGGCCGAGCCATGCGCCGAGGTGGTGTTGATCGGCACCTGCCAGCCCTGCCAGGACCGGGCGGGGATGCCCATTTCCTGCAGGCGCAGCGCCATCAGCCCGGCGGTGACATTCTCGCCGCTGGCGACCACCGCATCATATTCGCGCGCGTCATAGAGCTTGGACGTGCCCTCGACATAGCCGACCAGACGGTTCGTCTCGCCCGACATTGCCGAGACGATGACGATCACGTCATAGCCGCGCGCCACCTCGGCCTGCACCTTCTTCGCGGCATTCTCGATGCGCGAGAGGTCAGCGACGGAGGTCCCGCCAAATTTCATCACCAGAAGCGGCATGGATCGGTCCTCCCACGGGCCCCCAAAACAGTCGGGCGTGTCATATGCGGGGGCGGGGGGTTGCGCAAGCCCTGCCGGATGCAGTTTTCCTGCAAACTGCGCGCCCTCTGGCCGCAGTTGCACGGGGGGCTGTCTGCCCCCCGGCGGGCCTGCGGCCCGCTCCCCCCGAGGATATTTGGAAACAGATGAAAATGCCGCGCGCTCTTGTTTTTCATCTGTTCTTAAATATCCCCGCCGGAGGCTCCCGAATGGGGGCCATGCGCGGCGCTGGCAGGTTAAAGCGCCCGCCAGCCGATGTCGCGGCGGCAGAAACCTTGCGGCCAGTCGATGGCATCGACCAGGGCATAGGCCCGGGCCTGCGCCTCGGCGAGGGTGGCGCCGCGCGCGGTGGCGTTGAGCACCCGGCCGCCATTGGCCACGATCTGGCCATCGCGTGCGGCGGTGCCGGCGTGGAACACCATTTGCGACGAGGTTTCCGGCAGGCCGTCGAGACCGCCGATGACGCTGCCCTTGGCGTAGGGGCCGGGGTAGCCTTGTGCCGCCATCACCACCGTCATGGCATGGTCGTCGGCCCAGTTGACGCGGGCGGTGTCGAGGCGGCCTTCGGCGCAGGCGAGCAGGAGGTCGAGCGCCTGCGCGCCAAGGCGCATCATCAGCACCTGGGTTTCGGGGTCGCCGAAGCGGGCGTTGTATTCGACAAGGCGGCACTGGCCGTTCTCGATCATCAGGCCGGCGTAGAGCACGCCCTGATAAGGGGTGCCCCGGCGCGCCATCTCGCGGATCGAGGGCAGCACGATCTGCTCCATCGCCTGCTGTTGCAGCGAGCAGGTCAGCACCGGGGCGGGGGAATAGGCGCCCATGCCGCCGGTGTTGGGGCCGGTGTCGCCCGCGCCCACGCGTTTGTGGTCTTGCGCGGTGCCGACGGGCAGGGCGTTCACCCCGTCGGTGAGCACGAAGAAGCTGGCTTCCTCGCCGGTCATGAACTCTTCGATCACCACCTCGGCCCCTGCGGCGCCAAACTCGCCGCCGAACATGTCGTCGATGGCGGCCAGCGCCGATTCGACGGTCATCGCCACGATCACGCCCTTGCCGGCGGCAAGGCCATCGGCCTTGACCACGATGGGCGCGCCCTGCGCCTGCACATAGGCGCGGGCGGCGGCGGCATCGGTGAAGCGGGCGTAGGCTGCGGTTGGGGCGCCGCAGGCGTCGCAGAGTTCCTTGGTGAAGGCCTTGGACGCCTCCAGCCGTGCGGCGGCAGCGCTGGGGCCGAAGGTCAGCAGCCCTGCGGCGCGGGTCGCATCGGCCACGCCGGCGGCGAGCGGTGCTTCGGGGCCGATGATGACGAAATCCACCGCGTTCTCGGCGCAGAAGGCCACCACGGCGGCCCCGTCCAGAATGTCGATATCGGCGCAGTCGGCCAGTGCGGCGATGCCCGCATTGCCCGGCGCGACGATCAGCCGGTCGGTTTTCGGGTTCTGCTTGACCGCCCAGGCCAGCGCATGTTCGCGCCCGCCGGAGCCGAGGATCAGGATGTTCATGGGCGCGCCCCCTTGGCCTTCGGTTGGAGGCGTCATAAGGTCAGCCGCATTGGGAGGCAAGCGCCATGGACCTGTTCGAAGACACCCCGGCCCCGGCGGGCAACAGCCCCGAATACACCGTATCGGAGCTTTCCGGCGCGGTGAAACGGGTGATCGAGGGCGAGTTCGGCCTTGTGCGCGTGCGGGGCGAGGTGGGGCGGGTGTCACGCCCGGCCTCGGGGCATCTCTACTTCGACCTCAAGGATGACCGCTCGGTGATCGCCGCCATTTCGTGGAAAGGGCAGGTGGCGCGGATGCAGGTGCGCCCCGAGGAGGGGATGGAGGTGATCGCCACCGGGCGGATGACCACCTTTCCGGGCCAGTCGAAATACCAACTGATCGTCGAGGATGTGGCGCCTGCGGGTGCGGGCGCGCTGATGGCGATGCTGGAAAAGCGCCGGGTCGCGCTGGCCGGGGAAGGGCTGTTCGATGCCGCGCGCAAGCAGCCGCTGCCCTATCTTCCGCAGGTGATCGGGGTGGTGACCTCGCCGTCGGGCGCGGTGATCCGCGACATCCTGCACCGCCTGCGCGACCGCTTTCCGCGCCATGTGCTGATCTGGCCGGTCGCGGTGCAGGGGCAGGACTGCGCGGCACAGGTGGCGGCGGCGATCCGCGGCTTCAACGCGATTGCGCCCGGCGGCCCTGTGCCGCGCCCCGATGTGCTGATCGTGGCGCGCGGCGGCGGCTCGCTCGAAGACCTCTGGGGCTTCAACGAGGAAATCGTGGTACGGGCGGCGGCGGCGTCGCGGATTCCGCTGATCTCGGCGGTGGGGCACGAGACGGACACCACGCTGATCGACCTTGCCGCCGACCGGCGCGCGCCCACGCCCACTGCGGCGGCGGAAATGGCGGTGCCGGTGCGGCTGGACCTTGTGGCGGCTGTCGACGCACTGGGCGCGCGGCTGAGCCGGGCCTTGGCCCAAGGCGTGTCACAGCGCGGCCAGCGGCTGCGTGATCTGGCCCGTGCGCTGCCGCGTCCCGACACGCTGCTGGCCGGTCCGGCGCAGCGGCTGGACACGGCGGCAGGGCGGCTGTCGGGCGGGCTGTCGCTGGCGGTCAGCCGCAAGCGCGGAAGCTATGAACGTCAGGCGGGGCGGCTGTCTCCGGTGGCGCTGGCGGGGCTGGTGGTGCGGCGGCGCGAGGCGCTGGCGCGGCGCGCCGAGGCGCTGGAGGCGCGGCTGGCGCGGCGGCGCGACCTCTGGCACAGCCGCCATGACAAATGGGCCTCGCGGCTGGCCCCCTCGCTCGCGCGGCTGATCGCGCAGGCGGGGATGAAGATCACCGAGCAACGCCGCGCGCTGCAAGGGTTTTCCGCGCGGCTGGACGCGGCTCCGGCCCAGCGTCTGGCCGAACTTGCGCGGCGGCTCGGGGCGCTGGACCGCACGCGGCAGACGCTGGGCTATGACCAGACCCTGCGGCGCGGCTATGCGGTGGTGCGCGGCGACGGCGAGGTGGTGACGACCCGCGCGGCGGCCGAAAAGGCCAGCGCACTGGAGGTGCAGTTCCACGATGGCCGCCTGACGCTGGGCGCGCCTGCGGCCCGCAGCGGTGGGCGAAAGGGTGGCGGCAGCAAGCCGCCGGAACAGGGGTCCTTGTTCTGACAGCCGGCCGGTCTTTCAGCGCCGTTCCCTCCCTCGCGCGGGGAATGCCGCAGATTTTGCATCCCGAGCACCGGGTCACTCCGCGCGGACGCTCCGCGGGGAGTATTTCTTAAGCAGCAATGCGGAAGAGGCGCTCGCCTCGGATTGCTGCTTGCAAAATACTCCCGCCGGAGGCGTCCTGTCCTGTCAGCCTGTCTGGCGGATCAAGCCTGTGCTAGACGCCGACATCCGGCCCGGCACAAGCCAGCGGGTCGGGCGATTGCGCGACTTCCGACAGTTCCGATCCTGCGCCGTCGCCGATGAACAGGCCGGTCAGCCGCCCCTCGTCGCGCCAGAAGGACCAGCATTGCGGCGTCGGGTCATAGGTATAGGTGAAGCAGATCAGGCCGGCCTCTTCATACCAGCTTCCATCGCGGCAGATATCGCCCTTGAAGGCCCAGCGCACCTTGCGCCCCGGCAGGTATTGCTCGGCCCCGTAGATCGCGCCGCGCTGGCTGAAGGTCAGGGTCTTGCCGGTGGTATAGGCCTCGAACTCGGCACCGGTCATCGGGACCGGCGGCTCGGCCGCGCCGAGCGGCAAGGGCAGCAGCATCAGGCAGAGGGCAAGGTGGCGCATGCGCGGGCTCTCCGTTCACGGATATACCGAGCGTGGCATGGCAGAGGCTGCCGCGCCAGTGACCTGTGCGGCTAATGCGCGGGTTCTTGCCCGTGCGGGACCTCTGGCGCGGGGGGCTGCACATTTTGCCAGCGCTTGAGATGAGGGCGCATGCGGCGGTGCCACAGGCGCGGCACCATCGCCATCGCGCAGGCGACAGGCAACGGCCAGGGCAGCACGGGCGTATCCTCGCCCAGCCGCAGGGCGGGATAGGGGCGTGAAGGGTGGGCGTGATGGTCGGAATGGCGCGGCGCGTTCAGCATCAGGGCCGAGGAGGCCCAGTGCGGCGTGTTCCACGAATGGCGCGGCCCCACCGGCTCATACCGCCCGTCAGGCAGGCGCGCGCGGGTCAGTCCGTAGTGCTGCACATAATCGCCAAGAAGTTGCTGCAGCTGCGCATGGGCGGCCAGTCCCAGCCAGACCAGCACGCCCGCCGCGCCGCCGATCCAGCCCGCTGCCGCAAGGCAGAGCGCGCCGATGCCCAGATACCACAGGTAGGGGTGCAGCCCCGACCGCCCCCCGCGCCGCGCGCGCAAGGCATCTTCCGCCGCCTTGCCGGCCCTGAATCCGCCCAGCCAGGCGCGGGGGGCAAAGCGCCAGAAGCTCTCGCCCGCCCGCGCGGAATTCGGATCGCCGGGGGTGGCCACCGCCACATGGTGTACCAGCCGGTGCGCCGAGGCATGGTGGCCAAGCAGCATCATCGCATAGACCAGCACCCCGAGCCGGTAGAGCCCGCGCTGCGCCCTGTGGATCAGCTCGTGCGCGGCCGGATGGCCGACCTGCCCCAAAAAGGACCCTGCCGCCAGAAACAGCAGCACCTTCTCGCCGCGCCCCAGCGTCTCCGAGGTCAGCCCCAGCACGGCAAGCGGCATCAGCGCGACCACCGCCAGCCCCACCGCGACCAGAACCGCATCGGCGGCGGGAAACTCGGCCCCCTCGGGCGCATTGCCCGCAACATAGGGCACCATCTGGTCGAGCAGCACCACCAGCACGGCCATCGACAGGAACCCCGCCCAGAGCCAGCCGCCCCCCGCCAGCGCGCCCGTGGCGATCAGCCCCGCCGGCATCAGCGCGGCAAGGGCAAAGACTGGCATGGGAAGGGCACGGGCGCTCATGGCCCAAGTCTAGCAGCCTTTGGCGGCGTTTCCAGAGGGGCAGGCGGGCCGCGCGTCGCAGCCTCTCCGATGGCCGCTTTTCGCGCCCGAGGCGGCTTTCCCGCCGCAAAAGCGCCGCAGCGCCTTCCCTCAGGCGGCATTTGGGCTTAGGGGAGGGGAAAGCGTCGTCACAGGACCGGGGCCTTCCGATGTCATTCTTCAAAAAGCTGCGCGACAAGATGTTCCGCTCGTCGGACAAGATCGGCGAAGGGCTGGAGGCGCTGGTCGCCGAGGGGACCGCGCCGGAAGCGCAGGCCGACGCTCCGCAGGCGGTGCAGCCTGCGGCCTCCGTGCCGCCCGCCGGTGCCGCGCCGGAGCCTGCCGCAAGACCGGGGCTGCTCGGCCGCCTGTTCGCCGGCACCGAGGCCGATGCCCCGCGCCGCGAGATGGATGATGCCATGCTCGAAAGCCTCGAGGATGTGCTGATCCAGGCCGACATGGGCGTCGATACCGCGCTGCGGGTCAGCGCCAATATCGCCGAGGGCCGCTTCGGCAAGAAGATCTCGGCGCCCGAGTTGCGCCGCGCCCTTGCGGGGGAGGTCACGCGCATCATGACGCCGGTGGCCCGCCCCCTGCCGCTGTATCCCAGCAAGCCGCAGGTGGTGCTGGTGGTGGGCGTCAACGGCTCGGGCAAGACCACGACCATCGGCAAGCTGGCCAGCCAGTTCAAGGCGGCCGGAAAATCGGTGGTCATCGCGGCGGGCGACACTTTCCGCGCGGCAGCGGTCGAACAGTTGCAGGTCTGGGGCAGCCGCGCCGGGGTTCCGGTGCTGACCGCGCCCGAAGGCTCCGACCCGGCCAGCCTCGCCTTCGATGCCTTCACCCGCGCGCGGGCCGAGGGCGCGGACCTTCTGATGATCGACACGGCAGGCCGCCTGCAGAACCGTGCCGACCTGATGGAGGAACTGGCCAAGATCGTGCGCACCCTGCGCAAGATCGACCCGACCGCGCCGCACAACACGCTTCTGGTGCTCGATGCCACCACCGGCCAGAACGCCGTCGCGCAGGTCGAGATCTTCCGCAAGATCGCCGATGTCTCGGGCCTCGTGATGACCAAGCTCGACGGCACCGCCAAGGGCGGCGTGCTGGTCAGCCTCGCCGACAAGTTCGGCCTGCCGATCCATGCCATCGGCGTGGGCGAACAGATCGACGACCTCGCCCCCTTCGACCCCGAGGATTTCGCCCGCGCGCTGGTGGGGCTGGACGCCTGACCCCATTCATCTGTTCATAAATATCCTGGGGGTCCGGGGGCAAAGCCCCCGGGGGTCCAGCAAGGACGACGTTTTTCATGACCGATTGGCTGATCTCTCTCGAAGGCACGCCCGAAGGGCTGCGCCTCGCGCTGATGCTTGCGCTCACCTCTGCCTTTGCCCATGCCGTCTTTGGCGCGCTGCAGAAGGGGCGGCAT
The DNA here is from genome assembly GCF_010915705.1 of Pseudotabrizicola algicola. GTDB lineage: Bacteria > Pseudomonadota > Alphaproteobacteria > Rhodobacterales > Rhodobacteraceae > Pseudotabrizicola > Pseudotabrizicola algicola. The sequence continues at coordinate 1,020,392 of NZ_JAAIKE010000001.1, read as the reverse complement.
GATCCCTGGGTCACGCGCGGCTCGATCGACCTCTGGATCGTGATCTTCTCGGCCCCTGTGGCGCTGTTTGCGGTGCCCTGGCCGCAGGGGTTCGAATGGCTGGTGCTGCTCGGTGCGCTGGGCATCCATTTTGCCTATAAACTCACCATGGCGCTGGCCTATGAGCGGGCGGCGTTCACCGTGGTCTATCCTGTCGTGCGCGGCACGGGGCCGCTGGCGACGCTGGCCTTTGCCGCGATTTTCCTTGGCGAGGGATATGGTGCGCTGCAATGGCTGGGGGTGGCGATCCTCTCGGCCTCGATCCTCGCGCTGGCGGCGCTGAACCTGCGCGGCGGGGTGGTCGCGCGGGCGGCCTTGCGGGCGGGTCTGGCCTGGGCCTTTGCGGGCGGGCTGCTGGTGGCGGTCTACACCACCTATGACGCCTGGGGCATCCGCCTCACGCCGGACCCGTTCACGTTCTTGGCATGGTTTTTCCTCATCACCGCCATCGACTTTCCGCTTCTGGTCGCTTACCGCCAATGGCGCGGAATTGGCGCGCCCTTGCCTGCGGCGGGGCCGCTGATGATGCGCGGCATGATCGGGGCGCTGGTGGCCTTTGTCAGCTTTGGCGGGGTCATGCTGGCCACGCGGCTGGGCAAGGTGGGCGAGGTTGCGGCGCTGCGCGAGACCTCGACCGTCTTTGCCGCCGTGATCGGCTGGGCGGTCCTGGGCGAGAAGGTCGGCCTGTGGCGCGCGCTGCTGATGGCGGGTGTCGCGGGGGGCGCGATCATGGTGCAGGCTGGGTAACGGGAGAAGGACAGGAACGGATGGCAGAGCGCAAGATCAGCGGTGTGGTGAAGCAGGTTCTCGAACTGGGGCCGACGATCATCTTTTTCCTGATCTATCTGCGGATCAAGGATGACACATTCACCCTTGGCGGCACCGAATATTCGGGCTTCATCATCGCGGCGCTGGTGTTCATCCCGATCCTGCTGCTCGCGATGGGCATCCTCTGGGCGCTGACCGGCAAGATCAGCCGGATGCAGGTCTTCACTGCCTTCATGGTGATCTTCTTCGGTGGGCTGACCGCATGGTTCAACGACGAGCGGTTCTTCAAGATGAAGACGAGCATCGTCTACGGCTGTCTGGCCGCGCTTCTGGGGATCGGGCTTTTGCGCGGGCAGAGCTGGCTGGAATATGTGATGGCCGAGGTCCTGCCGATGCAGCGCGAGGGCTGGATGATCCTGACCCGCCGCCTCTGCGCGATGTTCCTCGGCCTTGCCATCGCCAACGAGATCATCTGGCGCACGATGTCGACCGATACCTGGGTCAAGCTGGAAACCTTCGGGATGCCCGCTGCGCTGATGCTGTTCCTGTGGTGGCAGATCTTTGCGCTGCAACGCTTCCTGATCGATCCCGAGGATGCTGGCAAAACGGGGGAGTAGCGCGCTTGTCTGCGCCGCCGCGCGCGGGGCCGAGGGCAGGAGCGCTCCGCGCGGGAGTATTTGGAAAGCAGCAATGCGCAGGGGCGGGCACCGGGCACGGGGTGGTGTTGACCGCCTGCGGCCAAAGGCGTTGACCGCGTGCGGGCAAAGGCGTATGGGGCGCCTTGTGGTGCTTTGTTACCGGATTGCGGGCCACGTTAAACATTCCGCTAAAAGGTCTTGGGGATGGGCCCCGAAACCTTTGCCGGTTTCGGGGTTTTCTTTTTGCCGAAAGGTGACGGCATGTCTGAGACTTGGAACACGCGCACGAAACTGGTGCATGAGGGCACGCGGCGCAGCCAGTATGGCGAGATGGCCGAGGCGATCTTCCTGACGCAGGGCTTTGTCTATCCGACCGCCGAGGCGGCGGAGCAGCGTTTCGTGCAGGCGGGGGCAGATGAATTCATCTATGCCCGCTATGGCAACCCGACCACACGCATGTTCGAAGAGCGCATCGCGGCGCTGGAGGGCACCGAGGATGCCTTTGCCACCGCGAGCGGCATGGCGGCGGTGTCGGGCGCGCTGACGGCGATGCTGCGGGCGGGCGACCATGTGGTGTCGAGCCGCGCGCTGTTCGGGTCGTGCCTCTATATCCTCGAGGAGGTGCTGACGCGCTATGGCGTGAAGGTGACCTTTGTCGACGGGGCCGATCTGGACCAGTGGCGCGCGGCGGTGACGCCCGGCACCAAGGCGGTGTTCTTCGAATCGATGTCGAACCCGACGCTGGAGCTGGTGGACATCGCGGCGGTGGCCGAGATTGCCCATGCGGTGGGCGCGCTTGTGGTGGTGGACAATGTCTTTGCCACCCCGATCTTTTCGCGCGCGGTGGAGCAACGCGCCGATGTGATCGTCTATTCCACCACCAAGCACATCGACGGGCAGGGGCGCGCGCTGGGCGGCGTGGTCTGCGGCACCAGCCAGTTCATCCGCAAGGTGCTGGAGCCCTACATGAAGCATACCGGCGGCAGCATGTCGCCCTTTACCGCATGGATGCATCTGAACGGCATGGCGACGCTGGACCTGCGCTGCCGCGCGATGGCCGACAGCGCCCTGAAGATCGCATCCGCGCTCGAGGGTCATCCCAAGCTTTCGCGGGTGATCTATCCGGGGCTGGCAAGCCATCCGCAGCACGGGCTGGCGATGGCGCAGATGGGGTCGGGCGGCACCTTGGTGACCTTTGACATCGCGGCGGGCAAGGAGGCGGCCTTCCGCTTCATGAACGCCTTGGAGATCGCCAAGATTTCCAACAATCTGGGCGATGCCAAGACGATTGCCACCCATCCGGCCACCACCACCCACCAGCGCCTGCCGCAGGACCAGAAGGACGCTCTTGGCATCACGCCGGGGCTGATCCGGCTGTCGGTGGGGCTGGAAGATGCGGACGACCTGATCGCTGATCTACAGGCTGCGCTTGCGCAGGCCTGACGGCTGCGCTTGCGCAGGCCTGATGGCTGCGCCGGGGCGGGCCTGAGGCTTGTTGGACAGCCTTCGGGTGATTACATCTGCAAAGGGCGCGGGCAGGACGGATTTCCGGCCCTGCCCGTCGCCTGCAACTGATCCGATCGCGGATGCCTTGCGTATACCTGTTGACATTGACGGCATGGGCGCGCGCCCGGCCTGAACCGGAAGGACAGACCTCATGAACATTCACACTCCCGAGCTTGACCGCAAGCCCAGCCGCGACGAAGCCGAAGCTGCCCTTGCGCTGTTGCGGCAATGGGCGCGCAGCTCGTCCGATGACGAGATTGCGACGCTGGAGCCGGGGGTGGGCTATCTGCTGCCCGGCCAGTTCGCCCCCGCGCTGAGCCGCGCCTATCCGCATGGCTTTGCGGTGACCGCCGCCTACAAGGACAGTCTGCCCGATCTGCAGAACGGCCCGTCCAGCCTGATCCGCGGGGAGCGGCAGCGCATCCAGCATGTGGGGATTTCCAACTTCCGCCTGCCGATCCGCTACCAGACCCGCGACGCGGCCCCCCTGATGCTGGAAACCAGCGTGACCGGCACCGTCAGCCTCGAGGCGGAGAAGAAGGGCATCAACATGAGCCGCATCATGCGGTCTTTCTATGCCCATGCGGAACGCACCTTCGGCTTTGCCGTGATCGAGGCGGCGCTGGATGATTACAAGGCCGATCTGGGCAGCTTCGATGCGCGCATCCAGATGCGGTTTTCCTTTCCGATGCAGGTGCCGTCGCTGCGCTCGGGCCTTGCGGGCTGGCAGTATTACGAGGTGGCCTTCGAACTGGTCGAGACGGCGGGGGTGCGCAAGAAGATCGTGCATCTCGATTACGTTTATTCCAGCACCTGCCCCTGCAGTCTGGAACTGTCGGAACATGCGCGCAACACGCGCGGGCAGCTTGCGACGCCCCATTCGCAGCGCTCGGTCGCGCGGATCTCGGTCGAGGTGCTGGACGATGCGCTGACCGTGGAGGATCTGGTGGAGATCGCGCGGGCCGGCGTGGTCACCGAGACGCAGGTGATGGTGAAACGCGAGGACGAGCAGGCCTTTGCCGAGCTGAACGCCGCCAACCCGATCTTTGTCGAAGATGCGGCGCGTCTGTTCTGCGCGGTCTTGAAGCGCGACCCGCGCATCGGCGATTTCCGCGTGCTGGCCAGCCATCAGGAAAGCCTGCACAGCCATGATGCGGTCAGCCTGCTGACCGAAGGCCCGACCTTCGCGCAGGACAGCCTTGACCCGCGGCTGTTCCAGTCGCTGTTCCACATCGGCTGAAGCGGCATCGCGGCCGGCATGGTTCGCAGCCGCCTTCCCGATCCTGATTTCGGACCTGCCGCGCCGGATTGACCACTCGTCGCGGCAGGCGTAAGTCTTCGCGCATCATGGTCGACATCCGGCCCCTTGCGCATGTGATCGGCGCGCTGCTGATCTTTCTGGCCTGCATGATGCTGGCTCCGGCGCTGGTCGATTTTCGCGCTGGCCTGAGCAATTCCCGCGACTTTCTGGAATCGGCGCTGATAACGGGTGGCATCGGTCTTGCCATGCGGGTTGCCACTGCCAATTCCGACCTCTCGCGGCTGGACACCCGTCAGGCCTATCTGCTGACGGTGATGGTCTGGGCGGGCCTGCCGCTGTTTGCCTGCCTGCCCTTTGCGCTGGGCGCGCCGGGGCTCGGCTTTACCGATGCCTATTTCGAGGCGGCCTCGGGGCTGACCACCACGGGGGCCACGGTGATTGTCGGCCTCGATCATCTGCCGCCGGGCATGAACCTGTGGCGGGGGATGCTGAACTGGATCGGCGGGCTGGGCATCGCATTTGTCGCGATGATCTTTCTGCCGGTGATGCGGGTGGGGGGGATGCAGTTTTTCCGCACCGAAGGCTTTGACACGCTGGGCAAGGCCTTGCCCCGCGCGACCGATATCGCGCGGGCGCTGCTGGCGGTCTATGTCGGTCTGACGCTGTTGTGCGTCATGGTCTACCAGAGCCTCGGGATGAGCGGGCTGGACGCGGTGGTGAATGGCGCGGCCACGATTGCGACGGGGGGATTTTCGCCTTCGGATGCGTCTTTTGGCAAATATCCGGGGGCGGCGGAATATGCGGGGGCGCTGTTCATGCTGCTCGGCAGTTTTCCCTACATCCTTTACGCGCGGGTGGCGGCGGGGCAGAGCGGCGCGGTGCTGTGGGATGCGCAGATCTGGGCGCTCTTGCGCTGGACCGCCTATGCGGTGGGCAGCGTGACGCTGTGGCGCGTGCTGACCTCGGACATGGGGACGGAGCAGGTGTTTCGCGAGACGCTGTTCAATCTGGTGTCGATCATCACCGGAACCGGGTTCTTTACCGGCTCTTTCGCGGGCTGGGGCGGTTATTCGATGGCGGTCGCGCTGATTGTGGGGCTGATCGGCGGCTGTTCGGGGTCATCCTCGGGGGCGCTGTCGGTGTTCCGCGTGCAGGTGGCCTGGGCGGCGGTTCAGGCGCAGATCGCGCGCATCCATTCTCCCGAGCGGATCGCGCCCGTGCGCTATGCCGGGCGACGGGTGGAGGACGAGGTCATCAATGCCCTGATGCTCTATGTCACCGGCTATATCCTGATCCTCGGAGTGTTCACGGTGGCGATGTCGCTGGTGGGGGTCGACATGATCTCGGCGCTGTTCGGCATCTGGATGGCTTTGGGCAACATCGGCTATGGCTATGGCCCCATGCTGGGCGATACAGGCACCTTCCGCGATTTCCCCGATGCCGCCAAATGGTTGATGACGCTGGCGATGCTTCTGGGGCGGCTCGGGCTGCTGGCGGTGCTGGTTGTGGCTTTGCCGTCCTTCTGGCGGGCCTAATGCGCCGCGGCTGATTGACTTGGGCGCAGGGCTTCGCCAAGGCTCGGGGGCATGATCGACCTGCGCCCCGTGACCTATGTGATCGGCCTTCTGGTGGCAACCATGGGGGTCTTCATGCTGTTCCCGCTGGCGCTTGACCGCGCGGCGGGCGATCCGAACTGGCAGGCTTTCCTGCAAGCGGCGATCCTGTGCGTGGTGGCGGGGGGCGGCACGGCGCTGGCTTCGGCCAATGGCGCGGGGGCCGCGATGAGCCTGCAACAGATTTTCCTGCTGACCACGGGGGTCTGGGTGGCCATGCCCGCCTTCGGGGCCTTGCCGCTGATGCTGGGCGCGCCGGGGCTGTCGCTGACCGATGCGATGTTCGAATCGGTCTCGGGCATGACCACCACCGGCACCACGGTGATTGTCGGCATCGACGCGCTGCCGATGGGGGCGAACCTGTGGCGCGGCATCCTGCAATGGCTGGGCGGTCTGGGCATCGTCATCGTGGCGCTGTTGTTCCTGCCGGTGATGAAGGTCGGCGGGATGCAGTTCTTCCGCTCGGAGGGGTTCGACACGCTGGGCAAGGTGCTGCCGCGCGCCTTGGACATTTCCTCGGCGCTGATCCAGATTTACCTGTGGCTGACGGTGGCCTGCGCGGTTACCTATTTCGCGCTCGGGATGGGCGGGTTCGACGCCGTCATGCATGCGCTGACCACGGTGTCGACCGGCGGGATGAGCAGTTATGACGCATCCTTCGGCACCTTTCAGGGGCCGCTGGAATATGCGGCGGTTGTGTTCATGCTGCTGGGCAGCCTGCCCTTCATCCGTTTCGTGCAGATGGCACAGGGGGTGTTCGGGCCGCTCTGGCGCGACCCGCAGGTGCGCGCCTATCTGCGCTGGAACCTTTACGCGATCGTGCTGGTGCTGCTCTACGAGGTGCTCCGGCATGACATGGCGGTGTCGGTCGCGCTGCGCGAGACGACGTTCAACATCGTCTCCACCTTCTCCGGCACCGGATTCTCGTCGGTCGATCTGTCGGGATGGGGGCCGTTTCCCTTTGTCATCCTCATCATCGTGGGGCTGATCGGGGGCTGCACCTCCTCGACCGGCTGCTCGGTCAAGGTGTTCCGCTATCTCATCCTGTTCGAGGCGATCAAGGCCCAGATCAAGCGGCTGCACAACCCGTCCTCGGTCAACCCGCTGCGCTATGACGGGCGCAGCGTCGGGCAAGACGTTCTTGACTCGGTGATCGTGTTCTTCACGCTGTTCATCCTGACTTTCGGCCTGCTGGCGGTCGCGCTGTCACTCACCGGGCTGGAGTTCCGCACCAGCGTCACCGCCGCCTGGACCAGCATCGCCAATGTCGGCCCGGTCTTCGGGCGCGAGGTGGGGGCCACCGGCGCCGTGGTTGCCTTCCCCGACTCCGCAAAATGGCTGATGATGGCGGGCATGCTGGTGGGGCGGCTGGAACTGCTGTCGGTCTATGTGCTGTTCATGCGGCGCTTCTGGCAGGACTGATTCCGCGCGCCTTCCGCAGCCCTGCGCCCTCTGCCATCCGCATGCGCCCAGGCGTTACTCCCAGCAGCTCACCAGCACCGTCATCCCCAGCGCCTTGCGGCTCAGGTCCTCGGGGGCCAGCGCGCCTGCCGCGGTGGGGGCGGCGGGTGTGATGCCGCGCCCTTCCAGCACCTCGCGCAGCACCGTGCCCGAGGCGGCAAACTCCACCCCCTGCGGCAGCAACCGTGCCGCATCCGGCGCGCGGGGCAGCAGCATCCCGAGCACCGCGCCGGTGCCGTCGAGCACGGGGCCGCCCGCGTCGCCGGGCAGCGTCTCGATGGCCAGACGCTTGATCCCCGTCTCGCCGTTTAGCCCCTGCACATCCTCGAGCCGGCCGAAGGTGATGACGGGGGCGGGCAGGGCGTCTTCATAGGCATAGCCCGCGACCGCCACTTCGGTGCCGATCCGGTCGCTTTCGGTCTGGAATCCGGCAATGGCGGGCGGGGCGAGGGGGGTCTTGGGGCCGAGCAGCGCAATTCCCGTTTCGGCATCGACATGGGCCACGCTGGCCTCGGTCACCTGATCGAGCGTGATGCGCCCGCAGCCTGCCACCGCCTCGGCGGTGGTCAGCACATGGCCGCTGGCATCGACGTAAAAGCCCGAGCGTGACAGGAGCGGGCGGCGCACGTCCAGCCCGGCGAGCAGGCCACGGCGGGCGGCATCGGTCATCGGCACCATGCCGGGGTCCAGCGCACGGTTGCCAACGGGGCGGAAGCTGGACTGCATCAGCCCCAGCACACGGCCCGCGCGCTCGGCCTGTTCGGGCGACCAGACGAGGATATAGCCCTTGACCAGCCCCGCGCGGGTTTCGGCAAAGGCATGGCTTTGCAGCGTGGAAGATTGCGCGTTGATCTCGAATGACCGCTCGCTGCGGCTGCGTTCGCCCGTGGTGGGAATGATCGTCAGCGTTTGCAGGATGTCATAGAGCCCGTAGAGCGCCGCCTTGTCGCCCGGTTGCGAGATCAGGATCACCTTCATCCCGCCCGCCTCTTTGGGCGCGAAATGCACGAAGGGCGGCTCGTAATGGTCAAACTGCACAAGGCCAAGGGGCAGGGTGATCTCGATGCCCGCCTCTGCCTCTGTCACGGTTTCGAACCCGTATTCGGCCACATCCGCGCGCCAGTTTTCCACCAGCACCGCGCGTTCGCGCTGCGTCAGGACGCCCGTCGGCTCCCGCCCCAGAGCGGTCTGATAGGCCGCCATCGCGCTGCGGGTGCCGGGGCCGAAAGCGCCGTCGATGGCCGCGTTGTAGAACCCTTCCCATTGCAGCGCGCGCTGGAGGTCCGCCCGCTCTTCGGGGCTGAGGGCGGCTTCGCTGCGGCGCGCCTCGGCGGGGGTTTCATCGGGGATGATGGCGGCGGGCGCTTCTGCTGCGGTCCCCGTGCCAAGATCGGTCTCCGCCTCTGCCACGGGGGCCAGCGTGGTGACCTCGACCGGCGCATCGGGGGCCAGCGGGGCCGCTTCCGGCTCGGCAGGCGCTCCGGCTGCGGTTTCTGCCGGCGCGGGGCTTTCTTGCGCATCCTCGGGCCAGAACTGTTCGCGGAAATTGGTGCCGTCTGTCACATAGCTGTCGCGCGGGATCAGGTTCTCGCGGCGCAGCTCTGCCAGCCGCTCGGCTGCCTGCGCCGCAGCATAGGGGCCAAGCGCGATGCCATACCAGCGCGACCCCAGCCGGTAGCCCACCACATCGGGGAAGGCCGCCGCATAGGCGCGGGCGCGCTCCTGCGCCTCTGCCAGCGTGGGCTGGGCTTCGACCTGCACCCAGGATTGTTCTTGCGCGGCGGCCAGTCCGGCCCAGAGCATCACCGCCATCATCCAAAGCCCAAAGCCTGCGCGCCGCATTCCGTTCCTTCCGCTTTCAACCCTTCGCCACCCTAGTGGCGCACCCTTGACAAAGGCGAGAGCAGATCGCCCCCCGCCGTTCACAGCATCGAGAGCCGCCGCGCCCCGCCGCACGCGCGGCGGCGCATTGACCCTGCCGTGCCTCTTGCCTATGACAGCCGGGCATTTCAAGGGTTTTGCGTGGCAAAAGGGGGCAACACCATGTCAGACAGTCAGCCGGCACGCGCGGAACCGGCGGCGATCAGCGCGCCACGGTCCTTTCAGGAAATCATCCTGCGTTTGCAGGCCTATTGGGCCTCCAAGGGCTGCGCGATCTTGCAACCCTATGACATGGAAGTGGGGGCGGGCACCTTCCACCCCGCGACCACCCTGCGCAGCCTTGGCACCAAGCCCTGGGCCGCCGCCTATGTGCAGCCCTCGCGCCGCCCGACCGACGGGCGCTATGGCGAGAACCCCAACCGCTTGCAGCATTACTACCAGTATCAGGTCATCATCAAACCTTCGCCGCCGGACCTGCAGGAGCTGTATCTCGGCTCGCTGCGCGCCATCGGGCTGGACCCGGCGCTGCATGACATCCGCTTTGTCGAGGATGACTGGGAATCGCCCACGCTCGGCGCATGGGGTCTGGGCTGGGAGGTCTGGTGTGACGGGATGGAGGTCAGCCAGTTCACCTATTTCCAGCAGGTCGGCGGCCATGACTGCCGCCCCGTCTCGGGCGAGCTGACCTATGGGCTGGAGCGGCTGGCCATGTATGTGCTGGGCATCGACCATGTGATGACCATGCCCTTCAACGACCCCGACGCGCCCATCGCGCTGACCTATGGCGATATCTTCCGCCAGACCGAGGAAGAATACAGCCGCCACAACTTCGACGGGGCCGATACCGACAAGCTGTTGCGCAACTTCGCCGAGGCCGAGGCGGAATGTGACCGCCTTCTGGGCTTCGATCCGCAGGACGAGAAATCGGGCAAGCGCATCATCATGGCGCATCCGGCCTATGACCAGTGCATCAAGGCCAGCCACCTGTTCAACCTGCTCGACGCGCGGGGCGTGATCTCGGTCACCGAGCGGCAGGCCTATATCGGGCGGGTGCGCGCGCTGGCCAAGAAATGCGCCGATGCCTTCCGCCAGACAGAGGCCGGGGCCGATGCCGCGGCAGAGGCCGGGGCGGCGACATGAACGGCAAGATCGCAGCGGGGGCCATCGTGATTTCAGCAGCAGTTGCAGGGGTGGCGATCTGGTATCTTCAGGTCCATGCGTTTTACGAACCCGTCACCTTCACGCCGGGGCAGGAAATCACCCTGACCACCATCGAATCCGGCCAGCCCGAGCCGATTCTGGCCGAAGACATCACCGGCATCGACGCAGACAGCAGCCCCCTGCGGTTCCGCGCCTGCTTCACCACGCCGTTGACCCAAGCCATGCTGTCGGAAACCTATGTCAGCTATCAGGGCGCCGAGCCATTGGTGGCCCCCGGCTGGTTCGACTGCTTTGACGCGGTGGAAATCGGCACCGCGCTCGAACGCGGCGAGGCGCTGGCCTTTCTGTCGCAAGCCGAGGTGCATACCGATGTGGACCGCGTCGTCGCGGTCTTTCCCGATGGCCGGGCCTTTGCCTGGCACCAGCTGAACCCCGCCGCCAAGGACAAGTGACATGCCCGATCTGCTGATCGAACTTTTCTCCGAGGAGATTCCGGCCCGCATGCAGGCCCGCGCCCGCGCCGACCTGCAAAAGCTGGTGACCGATGGTCTGGTCGAGGCTGGTCTGACCTATGCCCATGCGGCGGCCTTTTCCACCCCGCGCCGCCTGACGCTGGCCATCGAGGGGCTGTCGACGGAAAGCCGCGCGGTGCGCGAGGAACGCAAGGGGCCAAGCGTTTCGGCCCCCGCGCAGGCGGTCGAAGGCTTCCTGCGCTCGACCGGGCTGACACTGGAGCAGCTTGAAAAGCGCGCCGACAAGAAGGGCGAGGTCTATTTCGCGGTGATCGAACGCCCGGGCCGCCGCGCGCCCGAGATCATCGCCGAGGTGCTGGACAGCACCATCCGCAATTTCCCCTGGCCCAAGTCGATGCGCTGGGGCGCGGGCTCCCTGCGCTGGGTGCGCCCTTTGCATTCCATCCTGTGCATCCTCTCCGATGAGGGGGGCACCGATGTGGTTCCGCTGACGGTGGATGGCATCACCGCAGGCAACAGCACGCGCGGTCACCGCTTCCTGTCGCCGGATGCGTTTTGCGTAAACAATTTCGAGGATTACGCGGCAAAGCTCAAGCGCGCCCATGTGATCCTCGACAGTGCCGAGCGCGAAGGGGCGATCCTTGCCGAGGCTCAGACGCTCGCCTTTGCCGCCGGGATGGAACTGGTCGAGGACCGCGCGCTGCTGACCGAAGTGGCGGGGCTTGTCGAATGGCCGGTGCCGCTGATGGGCCGCATCGCCGAGGATTTCCTCGGCCTGCCGCCCGAGGTGCTGCAGACCTCGATGAAAGAGCATCAGAAGTTCTTCTCTGTCCGCAACCCGAAGACGGGCCGGATCGAGGGTTTCGTGACCGTCGCCAACACGCTGACGGCCGATCAGGGCGAGACGATCCTGAAGGGCAACCAGAAGGTTCTGGCCGCGCGGCTGTCGGATGCCAAGTTCTTCTGGGAAAATGATTTGCGGGTGGCACGCGCCGGCATGGACGACTGGGCCGAGGGCTTGAAATCCGTGACCTTCCACAACAAGCTTGGCAGCCAGTCCGACCGCATCGCCCGCATCGCGGCGCTGGCGCGCGAGATCGCGCCGATGGTCGGGGCCGATCCCGATCTGGCCGAACGCGCGGCGCGTCTGGCCAAACTCGACCTGCGCTCCGCGATGGTCGGCGAATTCCCGGAACTCCAGGGCCTGATGGGCATGTATTACGCGCAAGCGGCAGGCGAGCCCGAGGCCGTCGCCAATGCCGCCCGCGACCACTACGCGCCGCTCGGCCCCTCAGACGCGGTGCCCACCGAGCCGGTCCCGGTCGCCGTGGCGCTGGCCGACAAGATCGACACGCTGACCGGCTTCTGGGCGATTGACGAGAAGCCGACAGGAAGCAAAGACCCGTTTGCCCTGCGTAGGGCCGCGCTGGGGGTGATCCGGTTGGTGCTGGGGAATGGGGTGCGGGCCGCCCTCGCGGGCCGCCAAGGCATTCTTGCAGTTCCAATGACACTGTTTGCCACGCAGCGCGGAACTCTAGATTTAGACGCAAAAATTGCCGACCTCCTCGCGTTCTTCCACGACCGCCTCAAGGTCTTCCTCAAAGACCAAGGCATCCGCCATGACGTCATCGACGCCTGCCTCGCCATGACGGGCAATGACGACCTGACCCTGCTGGTCAAGCGCGCCACCGCTCTGCAGGCGACGCTGCAGACCGAAGACGGGGCCAACCTCGTCGCGGGCTACAAGCGGGCCAGCAACATCCTGTCGCAGGCCGAGCAGAAGGATGGCGTCGAATATTCTTTCGGCGCCGACCCCAAGTTCGCGGAAGGCGACGAAGAACGCGCCCTCTTCACCGCGCTCGATCAGGCCGAGGCCGCCATTGCCCCCGCGATGGCTGCCGAGGATTTCGCCACCGCCATGCAGGCGATGGCCACCCTGCGCGGCCCCATCGACGCCTTCTTCACCGCCACCCAGATCAACACCGACAACCAGATCGTGCGGCGCAACCGGCTCAACCTTCTGCACCGCATCCGCAGCCTCTGCCTTTCGGTGGCCGATCTGAGCAAACTCGACGGCTGATTTCATCTGTTCGAAAATATCCTCGGGGGGTGAGGCGCGCCAGCGCCGAGGGGGGGGCGAGCCCCCCCTTGCCACATCTGCCCGAGGCGCAAGGCCAGCCCGCCACAGGCGCTTGCCTGCCTGCCGAATCGGTGTAGTGTCGGCGCAGAAGAAGGATTGCCGCAGTGCAGAAACTTGATGCCGCCTCCCCCGCCGCCTTCGATGCCGACCCGCTGGTCGGTTTCACGCAGGTGACCCCGACCGCCCGCATCGACCGCGTGGCGCATGGCTGGCGTGCGAAGTGCCTGCAACGGCTGGTCCGGCTCGATCTGCCGGTGCCGATGACGGTGGCGCTGCCCGCGCTGACGGTGCGGGCCATCGCGGCGGGCACCCAGATCGACTGCGCGGCGATCCTCGCGCAATTCGGGCCGGCCCCGCTGATCTCGGTGCGTCCCAGCCCGGAAAACCCCGATTGGGGCGGGCCTGCGACCGTGCTCAACATCGGGCTGAACGCGGCGCGGCACAGGGAACTTGCGCAGCGCCACGGCCAGCAGGCGGCGGATGCGATCTATCTGCGCTTCGTGCAATCCTATGCCACCCATGTCGCGCGGCTCGATCCCGACATGTTTGCCGTGACAGACCCCTCGCCCGAGGCGCTTGCCGCCGCCTTGCAGGTCTATGCCAGTGAGATGGAGGAAGATTTCCCGCAAGACCCCGCGCAGCAACTGTCGGGGGTGCTGCGCAGCATGGCGCGGGCCTGGGAGGGCACGACGGCGCGTCTTCTGCGTCAGGCCAAGGGCGCGCCGGTGGATGCGCCTCTGGGGCTGGTGGTGCAGGCGATGGCGCAGGGGCTGGGGCAGGGGCTGTCCGGCTCGGGTGTCGTCCAGTTCATCGACCCCGTCACCGGAGAGCCGCAGGTGACGGGGCGCTATCTGGGGCAGGGGCAGGGTCGCGATGTGCTCAAGGCCCCGCAGGCGATGTTCCTGATGCGCGATCCGCGCGGCCCCTCGCTGGAAGACATCGCGCCCGATCTGGTGGCCGAGCTGATCCGGCATGGCGCCGCCTGCCGCGCGCGCCTGCGCGAGGAGATGCAGATCGAATTCACCATCGAAGACGGGCGCTTGGCGGTGATCGACGCGGTCAAGGTGCCGCGCTCCGCCCGCGCCGCGCTGCGGGTCGCGGTGGCGCTGGCGACCGATGGCGTGATCCCGCGCGAAGAGGCGGTGCTGCGGGTGGAGCCGCGCGCGCTGTCGGAACTCTTGCACCCGCAGGTGGACCCGCGCGGCAAGCGCGACCTGATCGCGCGCGGCATCGCCGCCAGCCCCGGTGCTGCCGTGGGGCGCATCGTGTTTTCCAGTCCTGCCGCGCAGGCCAGCGCCGCGCGCGGCGAGCCCTGCATTCTGGTGCGGCGCGAAACCGCGCCCGAGGATATCCGCGGCATGCATTCCTCGGCCGGGGTGCTGACCGAACGCGGCGGCGTCACCAGCCATGCGGCGGTGATCGCGCGCGGTCTGGGCCTGCCTTGCGTGGTAGGGGCCGATCTGGTGCTGGACGCGCGCAACAAACGTATCAATGCCGGGGGGCGCAGCTTTGCCGAGGGCGATGTCATCACCGTCGACGGCACCACGGGGCAGGTGCTGGCGGGGGCGGTCGACATGCTGGCGCCCGCGCTCGACAGCCATTTCCAGACGCTGCTGGGCTGGGCGGACGAGTTCCGCGACATCGGCGTGCGCGCCAATGCCGACACGCCCGCCGATGCCGCCACCGCGCGCCAGTTCGCGGCGCAGGGCATCGGGCTGTGCCGGACCGAGCATATGTTCTTTGACGAGAACCGTCTTGTCGCCATGCGCGAGATGATCTTTGCCGATACCTCGCAAGACAGGGCGGCGGCCCTGGCGCGGCTGTTGCCGATGCAACGGGCCGATTTCGTGCAACTATTCGAGATCATGGCCGGACTTCCGGTCTGCATCCGCCTGTTCGACCCGCCTTTGCACGAGTTCCTGCCGCACAGCCGCGAGGGCCTGCGCGAACTGGCCGAGGCGCTGGACAAGCCTTTGTCGGAGGTCACCCGCCGCGCCGAGGCGCTGGCCGAGTTCAACCCGATGCTGGGTATGCGCGGCGTGCGGCTTGGGGTGGTCCTGCCCGAGATCTACGACATGCAGGCGCAGGCGATCTTCGAGGCCACGGTCGAGGTCGCGCGGCGCGGCGCGGCGGTGGTGCCGGAAATCATGATCCCGCTGGTCAGCGCGCGGCGCGAGGTGGAACTGGTGAAAACCCGCGTCGATGCCGTGGCCGCAGCGGTGCGTGTGAAGGCGGGGCGCGATTTTGCCTATAAACTGGGGGTGATGGTGGAAACCCCGCGCGCCGCCCTGCGCGCCGGAGAGATCGCGCAACACGCGGCCTTCCTGTCCTTCGGCACCAATGACCTGACACAGATGACCTATGGCCTGTCGCGCGATGATGCGGGGCGGTTCATGAACACTTACGTCCAGCAGGGCGTGTTTCCGGAAGATCCGTTCCACATTCTGGATGTGGACGGGGTGGGGGAACTCTTGCTGATCGGGGCCGAGCGGGGGCGCAAGACGCGGCCCGATCTGACGGTTTCGATCTGCGGCGAGCATGGCGGCAACCCCGAATCAATCGCCTTTTGCCGCAAGGCGGGATTCGATTATGTGTCCTGTTCCCCCTATCGGGTGCCCTTGGCGCGCCTCGCGGCGGCGCATCTGGCCTTGCAAGATCGTTGTGGATAGACGGAAAATCGCCACAATATCATGTAGCTGCGCGCGTTTCCTCAACCATTTTGTCAGCATTTGCGCAAAGTTCCGCCGATCGGCGCTCAAAAAGCGTGCTATTTTTGCCACGCATGTAGACTCACCCCCGTTGCCTGCCTTATGCACGGCGGCTGTCACACATTCCCGTGATCGAGACGGGGCTGCGTGACGTGAGGCAACAGAACGGAACACGACTCAATGCGCTTGCGACAAATCTTGGCTTCGGCTGCACTGGCAGCCTTGGCCACGGGTGAAGCGGCCTTCGCCGATGTGACGGTGAGCCAGTCCAACAGCCCCGAGATGGGGATGGCGGAACAGATCGCCTCTCTCATGGGGGCGGAACATGCAACGGTGGGGGCGGTGCCGCAGGCGCGGCTGGCCGCACTCGCCAAGGGTCCGGTCACGCCAGAGGCGCCGGCCAAGAAGGCCAGCGCCACCGCTGACGCCCAACAAGCAGAGCCGGCGGTGCCGGTGCTGATCCGCTACGAAGAATCTTTCGTGGCCAGGCAGCCCGCGCCGCAGGGGGATGGCCAGTGGCAATGCCTGCAACAGGCGCTGTATTTCGAGGCGCGGGGCGAAAGCCTGCGCGGGCAATTCGCGGTGGCCGAGGTGATCCTGAACCGCGTCGACAGCCGCGATTACCCCAATTCGGTCTGCGGCGTGGTGCGGCAGGGCGGCAGCAACGGCTGCCAGTTCAGCTATGTCTGCGATGGCAACAGCGATGTGATGCGCGACCGTGCGGCCGCCGATACGGCGGGCCGGATCGCGCGGATCATGCTGAACGGGGCGCCGCGCGGGCTGACGGCGGGGGCCACGCATTTCCACACCCGCGCGGTCAATCCGAACTGGGCGCGCCAGTTCCCGCGCACGGCGGCGATCGGGGCGCATCTGTTCTACCGCCAGCCCTGAGCGCCAACCCCGGGCGCGAAGCTGCGGGCATGTCGCAGGGCTTGCACCCGTGGTCGGCTTCGGGCAATCGGGGGCCGGGGCAGGGGTTAACCTGCCCCTGATCCCTTTTGGGCCGATGGGGGGCCAGATGACCAGCGACATCCGCCTCGCATTCGCGCATCCCGAAGAGCGCAGCCAAGCCTCGGCCAGCGCCGACCCGCGCGACCGCATCTCGCTGCGCGACCATGTGGTCGAGGTCGATATCGGCGCCTTCCAGCAGGAACGCGGCCACAAGCAGCGCGTGATGTTCAATGTGGTGGTCGAAGTCGCCCCCGTTTCCGCGCCGCTGAATGATGATGTGGACCGCATCCTGTCCTATGACCGGATCACATGGGCCATCGCGCATGAACTGGCGGCAGAGCGGCTGAACCTGCTGGAAACGCTGGCCGAACGGGTGGCCGAGCGTATCTTGGCCGAACCGCAGGCCATGCGCGCCTTCGTGCGGATCGAAAAGCTGGACATCGGCCCCTACAAACTGGGGGTGGAGATCGTGCGCAGCCGCGCCGAGGTGCCGCTGCGCGTGGTGGGGCAGGACGGGCTGGAAGCGGCGGTGCACCCGCTGGTGGTCTATATGGACAATGCCGCGATTGCCGATGCGGGGCTGGGGGCGCGGCTCGATGCGCTGGTGGCGCGCGGCGCGCCGTTGATCCTGACGGTGGGCCTGCCCGATACCCCGCGCCCGCAGACAGGGCACAAGCCCACGCAGCGCCGCGTGGACCTTCTGGCGATCGAGCAGAACGCATGGCGGCTGGCCGCGCGCGATCCGCGCTGCGTGGTGGTGGCGACCCGCACCGAGATCGACTGGGCGATGAAGCGCGGGCAATCGGTGGTCTGGGCGCCGTCGAAGATGGTGCTCGATGCGGTGGACGGGCCAAAGACAGCCGATCCGGTGGCGCTGGCGCTGTGGCTGGCCGAGGAAATGGCGGCGCGGGGGCTGATCGTTCACGGCAATGTTGCACTTCCGGCGGGAAGCCGCGTTCCGGTGGAGCAGGGCTGAGCGAGCCGCTTGCCAAAGCGCGGGTTTGGGGCCTAATCCGTGCCCATGACATACCTTCGCCCGATCCCGCTGACCGATGCCGCCCGCCCTGCCGATGCCCTTGTGCTGGCGGGGGGCTGGTGCCGCTTCACCCATGTGGAAGTGCTCGAGCGGGGCCGCGCGCCGGTGGTGCTGCCCGCCGCCGAAGCGCCGCCCAGCCTGCTTTCTCCGCTTCTGGCCCCGCGCCCGGATTTTGCGGGCCTGTCGATGGACCGCCCGCGCCTGATGGGCATTCTGAACGTGACGCCCGACAGCTTTTCCGATGGCGGGCTGTTCCTGAAGCCTGAGGCCGCGATGATGCAAGCCCGCGCGATGGCGGCGCAGGCCGATATTCTGGACGTGGGCGGCGAAAGCACCCGCCCCGGCGCGGTCGAGGTGGCGGTGGACGAGGAAACCGCCCGCACCGCGCCGGTGATCGCGGCCATGCGCGCGGCAGGGATCGACCGCGCGGTGTCGATCGACACGCGCAAGGCCGCAGTGGCCCGCGCCGCGCTGGCAGCGGGGGCGGGGATCGTGAACGATGTCACCGCCTTGCAGTTTGATGCCGCGATGGCAGGCGTGGTGGCCGCGGCGGGTGTGCCGGTGATCCTGATGCATTCCATCGCCACCCCCGCCACCATGCAGGACGCGCCGGACTATGACGACGTGCTGCTTGATGTCTACGACGCCTTGGCCGCGCGCGTGGCCGAGGCCGAGGCGGCGGGCATCCCGCGCGACCGCATCGCGGTGGACCCCGGCATCGGCTTTGGCAAGACGCTGGCCCATAACCTTGCGCTGCTCGCGCGGCTGAGCCTGTTCCACAGCCTCGGGTTGCCGGTGCTGCTTGGGGCCAGCCGCAAGCGGTTCATCGGCACGCTGACCGGCGAGGAAGAGGCCGCGCGCAGGATGCCGGGCAGCCTTGCCGTGGCCTTGGCGGGCGCGGCGCAGGGGGTGCAGATGATCCGCGTGCATGACGTGGCCGAGACGCGCGCCGCGCTGACGCTGTGGCAGGCGGTGACGCAGACCGGTGCAAAACAGACAAAACCAGACGCAAAAGAGGGGGCAAACCCATGACGCGCAAACTTTTCGGCACCGACGGGGTGCGGGGCCGGGCCAACACCTATCCGATGACCGCCGAAATGGCGCTGAAACTGGGGGCGGCGGCGGGCCGCTTCTTTCGCCGCGACGGCGGCTCGGCGCACCGTGTGGTGATCGGCAAGGACACGCGGCTTTCGGGCTACATGCTGGAGAACGCGCTGACGGCGGGGCTGACCAGCACGGGCATGAGCGTGCTGCTGCTGGGTCCGGTGCCGACGCCGGCGGTGGGGTTCCTGACGCGCAGCATGCGGGCCGATGTGGGGGTGATGATCTCGGCCAGCCACAACCCGCATCAGGACAATGGCATCAAGTTCTTTGGCCCCGACGGGTTCAAGCTGTCGGACGAGGCCGAGGCCGAGATCGAATCCATCGTCGCCGGAGAGATCCAGCTGGCACAGGCCATCAACATCGGGCGCGCGCGCCGGATCGAGGACGGACGCGGGCGCTATCAGGAATTCGTCAAGACCACCTTTCCGGCCGGTGTGCGTCTGGACGGGCTGAAGGTGGTGATCGACTGCGCCAACGGGGCTGCCTACAAGGCCGCGCCAGAGGTGCTGTGGGAACTCGGGGCCACCGTGGTGCCTGTGGGCGTGGCGCCCAACGGCACCAATATCAATGACCGCTGCGGATCGACCTATACCCAGACCGCCGCCGAGGCGGTGGTGGCACATGGGGCAGATGTGGGCATCTGCCTTGATGGCGATGCCGACCGCGTGATGATTCTGGACGAAGCGGGCCGCGTGGCCGATGGCGACCAGATCATGGCGATGATGGCCGCCCGCTGGGCGATGGATGGCAAGCTGCGCGGCGGCGCGCTGGTGGCCACCGTCATGTCGAACCTCGGGTTGGAGCGGTTCCTGTCGGGGCAGGGCCTGCGGCTGGAACGCACCGCCGTGGGTGACCGCTATGTGGTCGAACGCATGCGCGCGGGCGGCTTCAATCTGGGGGGCGAGCAATCGGGCCATATCGTGATGACCGATTACGCCACGACCGGCGACGGGCTGATCGCGGGCTTGCAGTTCCTTGCCGAGATGGTGCGCACCGGCCAGCCTGCCAGCAAGCTTGTCCGGCAGTTCGAAACCGTGCCGCAGCTTCTGAAGAATGTGCGCTTTGCCGCAGGTAAAGCCCCGCTGGACCATCCTGCCGTGCAATCGGTGATCGCGGCCAATACCGCGCGCATCGAAGGCAAGGGCCGCATCCTGATCCGCAAATCGGGGACAGAGCCGCTGATCCGCGTGATGGCGGAATGCGAGGACGAGGCGATGCTGACCGAAGTCGTCGATGAGATCGTCGGCGCGGTCGAAGCCGCGGTCTGACCCTTGCCCATCAGAAACAGGGGCGGCCCCGCACCGGCGCGGGGCCGCTCTTTTGGTCTAGCGCGGTTCGTTCATCAGCCCGCGCACGATGGCATAGCAGGCCGCCAGCAGCACAAGGGTGAACGGCAGTCCGGTCGACACCGCCATCGCCTGCAAGGCGCCAAGACCCCCGCCCAGCAACAGCGCGACTGCCAGCAGCCCTTCGAAGCTGCACCAGAACACGCGCTGCACCACGGGCGCATTGGTCTTGCCTCCGGCGGCGATGGTATCAATCACCAGAGAGCCGGAGTCCGACGAGGTGACGAAGAAGATCACCACCAGCAGGATACCGACCAGAGAGGTGAGCGCCGCCATCGGCATCTGCCCCAGCATCTCGAAAAGTTGCAGCTCCAGCGCCGCCTCCTGCACCCCGCTCACCCCGTTTGCCGCCTGGTCAATCGCGGTGCCGCCAAGGGCGGTCATCCACAGCACCGACAACAGGCTGGGGACGATCAGCACCGCAATCAGGAACTCGCGCACCGTGCGCCCGCGCGACACACGCGCGATGAACATGCCCACGAAGGGCGACCAGCTGATCCACCACGCCCAGTAGAACGCGGTCCAGCCTGCGGTGAAATTGGCATCCTCGCGCCCGAACGGATTGGCAAGCGCGGGCAGGTGCTGGCCATAGGCCCCCAGATTGGCGAAAAATCCGGTGAAGATATTGGCTGTGGGGCCAAGCGCGATCACAAAGATCAGCAGCGCCGCCGCAAGCGCCATGTTCACTTCCGACAGGCGCTTCACCCCCCCTTCCAGCCCGCGGATCACCGAGACGATGGCCACCACCGTGATGACGATGATCAGGAGGATCAGCCGCGATTGCGACTGGCCGAAGCCGAACAGGAAATCGAGCCCCGCCGCTGCCTGTTGCGCGCCGATGCCCAGCGAGGTGGCAAGGCCGAAGATGGTGGCAAAAATCGCAAGGATATCCACGACATCGCCGCGCCAGCCCCAGATTTTCTCTCCGAAGATCGGGTAAAATGCCGAGCGCAGCGTGAGCGGCAGGCCCTTGTTATAGGCAAACAGCGCCAGCGACAGCGCCACGATGGCATAGATCGCCCAAGGGTGCAGGCCCCAGTGGAAGATGGTCGCCGCCATGCCCAGTCGCAGCGCGGCCTCGGGGTCGCCCTCGGCACCGCCCAGCGGCGCCCAGTCGGTCCGCGCGCCACTGTCATCAAGGCTGACGCCCCCCAGAGCGGCATTGTAATGCGAAAGGGGCTCTGACACGCCATAGAACATCAGCCCGATGCCCATGCCGGCTGCAAACAGCATCGCGAACCAGCCCAGATAGCCGTAATCGGGCGTCGCCTCCGGCCCGCCAAGGCGGATGCGGCCGAGCGGCGACAGGATCAGTCCGAGGCACAAGAGCACAAAAATGTTGCCCGCCAGCAGGAAGAACCAGCCAAGGCTGCCGGTCAGCCAGTCGCGCAAGGCCAGAAACACCGGCTCTGCCGTGTTCTGGAAGGCCAGCGTCAGGATGGTGAAGCCGATCACACCCAGAGCAGAGATGGTGAACACCTTCTGATGGAAGTCGAATTCCAGCACATAGCGCGGCGCCACGTTGTGCTGGCCGATTTCATACTCGGTCACGATCAGTTCCGTCTCCCCTTCGGGGGCGGGCAGCGCCTCGACCTCGGGCGGGTCGGTATCGGTGCCGGCTGATGCGGGCTGTTCAGACGGGATCAGGTCGACGCGCGGGGGCGCGTCCTGCGAGACGGTCATGACTGTCCTTTCCTTGGGCGGTCAAGCCCCCGCGCCCCGAAGGGCACAAAGGGGGCACGCCGCGGCGACCGGCCGCTCATGGGGCCGATTTGGGGTGGCGACATCGTGCCGCCCACCCGGCGGAGGGGACTGGATGCCAAAGATATGATCAAATTGCAAGCATCCTTGGGCATTTTCGCGCGGGGGCTTTCGTTCAGCCTGTGCTCCCGGCGAGGTCGCCGCAGGGAGCGGACACGGGGAACAGACGGGGCGGCAGAGGTGGTGACGCAGGGTCAACGCGGCGGCGGGGCGGATGGTTTCAAAGCTTGTTTCACTGGTGCGCCATTTCGCGGGCCCGCTTGGGCGCTGTGATCCGCAGCGCCAGCGGCGGGAACCGGCAGGCCCCCGCCCGCGTTATCCCGCCAGACCCGACTTTCAGACCCGGACTGAACCAAACCAGACCGGCGCGGCTGGCCCAGCGAAGGCCAGCGCCGGACCCGAATGTGATCTGCCGGAGGACGCGCCAGAGCGCCGCCCCGGCCCCAGCCGAAAGGAATTCCCATGACCGGAGCCATTGTTCCCTTTCTGTCCCTGCTCACCCTCCTCGCGGTGGCGACTTTCGCCCTGCTGAGCAAGGCCCGCGTCGAGGCGCGCCGCCATGACCCGAACGCGCCCAAATCGACGCTGGCGCGCGATGGCAAATATGGCGGGGTGGCCTTCCTGCTGCCGCTGGCCGAGCGCGCGCGGTTTCGCAGCCTGCGCTGACCCGCGCGGCGGGGCTTCCCGCCGGAAAACGGAAAGGCCGGGGAAACACCCCGGCCTTTTGTGATCGGTCCGCGGTCCCGCGTAGGGTGCGTGCGAGCACGCACCCTACACGGCGGATCAGTTGGCGGATCAGTTGCGGGCCTTGTCGACCATCTTGCCCTTGGAGATCCACGGCATCATGGCGCGCAGCTTTTCCCCGACTTTCTCGATCTGGTGCTCGTCGTTGATGCGGCGGGTTGCCTTGAAGAAAGGCTGGCCCACGGCGTTTTCCTGCATGAAGTCACGCACGAACTTGCCGGTCTGGATGTCGGTGAGGACTTCCTTCATGCGCTTCTTGGTTTCCTCGTAAGGCAGGATGCGCGGGCCCGAGACATATTCGCCGTATTCCGCGGTGTTCGAGATCGAGTAGTTCATGTTGGCGATGCCGCCTTCGTAGATCAGGTCCACGATCAGCTTCACTTCGTGCAGGCACTCGAAATAGGCCATTTCCGGCTCGTAGCCGGCTTCCACCAGCGTTTCGAAGCCCATGCGGATCAGCTCGACCAGACCGCCGCAGAGCACGGCCTGCTCGCCGAAGAGGTCGGTTTCGCATTCCTGGCGGAAGTTGGTCTCGATGATGCCCGAACGGCCGCCACCGATGGCGGAGCAGTACGACAGGCCGATTTCCATCGCCTTGCCGGTCGCGTCCTGATGGACGGCGACGAGGCAGGGCACGCCGCCGCCCTTGGTGTATTCGCCGCGCACGGTGTGGCCGGGGCCCTTGGGGGCCATCATGATGACATCGACGCCCTTTTTCGGCTCGATCAGGCCGAAGTGGACGTTCAGGCCGTGGGCGAAGGCGATGGCAGAGCCTTCGCGCAGGTTGTCATGGACGTATTTCTTATAGGTGTCGGCCTGCAATTCGTCGGGCATGGTGAACATGATGACGTCGCACCAAGCGGCGGCTTCGGCGATGCCCATGACCTTCAGCCCTTCGCCTTCGGCTTTCTTGGCCGAGGGCGAGCCTTCGCGCAGGGCGACGACAAGGTTTTTCGCGCCCGAGTCGCGCAGGTTGAGGGCGTGAGCGTGGCCTTGGCTGCCATAGCCGAGGATGGCCACTTTCTTGTCCTTGATCAGGTTGATGTCGCAGTCCCGGTCATAATACACGCGCATGGCGGTCTCCTTTTGGTTGATGCTGGCACAATAGGGGTTTTCGGCCGTGATCCCGTGCATTATTTGACGCTGGATAGTATTTCTGCGAATAATCATTCGTCACTTTCCTAAAAGTCGGAAAATTCATGCAACTGGATGAGGCGGACCGGCGGATCTTGCGGCATTATCTGGCCGAACCGGGGCTGGACCGCACCGATCTGGCCGAGCGCGCGGGGGTGACGGCGGCGACGCTGTGGCGGCGGCTGGAGCGGCTGCGCGCGGGCGGGGTGATAAAGGCCGAGGCGGCGGTGATCGACTGGCGCGCCTTGGGTTACACGGTGGAGGTGTCCTTGCGCTTCACGCTCGACAAGACCAACCCCCGCGCCTTTGACGAGTTCATCGCCGCTGCGCGCGAGGTGCCCGAGGTGGTCACGATCGAGACCTTTCTGGGCCGTGTCGATGTGCGCCTGACGGTGATCGCGCGCGACATGGGCCAGTATCAGGAGATTTACCGTCGCCGCATCCTGACCCTGCCGCATATCGCGGAACTGGAGGCCTTGATGCTGATTGCCACCATCAAGGACGAGGAAGGCCTGCCGATATGACCGATCTCGATGATCTGGACCGCGCCTTCCTGCGTGCGCTCTCGCAAGAGGCGGGCGTGTCGGCGGGGGAACTCGGGCGGCGCTTTGGCCTCAGCCAGCCCGCCGCATGGCGGCGGGTGCGGCGGCTGGAAGAGGCGGGGGTGCTGGCGGGGCGGCGGGTGGAGGTGGACCGCGCCGCGCTCGGCTTTGGCGTGACGGTGTTTCTGGGGGTGAAACTGGCAACGCGGGGGCGGGTGAGCCTCGAGGATTTCGAGCGGGCGGTGACCGCGATCCCCGAGGTGCAGGTGGTGCAGCATGTGCTGGGCCTGTTCGACTATCGCCTGCGGGTGGTCGCGCGCGACATCGCCGATTTCGAACGGGTCTTGCGGCGGCGTATCATGACCTTGCCGGGGGTGGGCACGGTAGAGGCGAATGTGCTGCTGACCGAAGAGCGCCGGCCCGGACCTTTGGGCTGACCCCGAGGGGCCGGAGGTGCGCTGGCCCTTTTGCCCCGCGGATGCCGCGATCAGGGGCGACAAGGGGAAATGCCGCAAGCGCAGGGACGGCCCCGCGCCCTTGGTGATCCAAGGCCTTGTCGCGCCGCATCACGGCGGGCGGACCCGTGGCCCGAAGGCCGCAGGCCCGCCTGCTTCCTTCAGACCTCGACGCTCACATGCCCGATCGGTACCGAACAGCAGGCGAGGATATAGCCCTCGGCCACCTCGTCCTCGGAAATGCCGCCGTTGTGGACCATATGCACATCGCCCGACAGCTTGCGCACCTTGCAGGTGCCGCACAGCCCGAACGTGCAGCCCGAGGGGATGTTCAGCCCCGACTGTTTCGCCACCGCCAGCACCGTATCGGTCTGCGAACAGGTGGCCGAGACACCCGAGGCCGCAAACAGGATCGAGGCGCTGCTGTCGGCATCGGGCACCACATCATCATGCACCGGCATCTCTGCCACCGTGCGGGCGGGCGCGCCGAAACTTTCCTGATGGTAACGGTCCATGTTATAGCCCAGCGAGACAAGCATCTCGCGCACGCTCTGCATGAACGGCTCCGGCCCGCAGCAGAACACCTCGCGTTCCAGATAGTCGGGGGCCATCAGGCCCAGCATGATCTGGCTCAGCCGCCCCTGATAACCCGCCCAGGCGCGGAACGGATCGGGCTCCTTGACCGTGAAGCGCAGCCGCAGCCCCGGCACGCGGTTGGCGAATTGCTCCAGCCGTTCGCGGAAGATGATCGCGGACGGGCGGCGCGCGGCATGGACAAAGGTGATGTCGGGCATCTGCCCCGAATCCCATGCCCATGTCGTCATCGACATCATGGGCGTGATGCCGGACCCCGCCGAGATGAACAGGTATTTCTGCGCCGGATGGCGGTGAAAGCTGAACAGCCCGCCGGGGCCATAGGCCTTGAGCCGCATCCCCGGTCGCAGATGGTCGAGCATCCAGCGCGTTCCGATGCTGCCCGGCTGCGCCTTGACGGTGATCGAGATCGACAGCGGCCGCGAGGGCGAGGAGGAGATGGTATAGGTGCGCTGCACATTGCCGGCCGCGCCCCTGGCCGGATCAACCGGCAGGTCCAGCGTGATGAACTGCCCCGGCTGATAGTCGAACCACGCGCCCGAAGGCGCGCGGAAGGTGAAGGTGGCGGTGTCAGCGACATCCGGCACCACCATGGCACATTCCAGAGGCTCGGACTCGTGCCACGGCTTGCCCGACCAGTTGATGTTCTGCGCCATCACTCTGCCGCCTGTGCCGGCTGCGGGGCCAGACGCTGGCCCATCACATCGCAATACCAGTCGACGAATTGCAGCACGCCCTCTTCCTGGATCGGCGAATAGGGGCCGGGTTCATAGGCGGGCGACAGGATGCCCTTCTGGTTTTCCTCGACCACCTGACGGTCCTCGTCATTGGTGGCGATCCAGACCTCGGTCAGGGTCTTCAGGTCGTAATCCACGCCCTCTACCGCATCCTTGTGCACGAGCCATGTCGTCGTCACCTGCGTCTCGGTCGGGCTGACCGGCAGCACGCGGAAGGTGATCGCGTGATCGCCGAGGAAATGGTTCCACGTATTGGGGTAGTGATACATCAGCAGGCTGCCCGCATCGTTGAAGGGCATCGTCCCCATCCGCCGCGCCACCGCCGCCTTGGTGCTCATCGTATAGCTTTCGGCATTGTTCAGCAGCGGAATCCGCGCCAGCCGCCACTGGAACGCCGGATGATGCACGAAGCGAGAGGGCAGGCCCGCCGCCTCGCAGCGCGCCCAATGCTCCAGAATCTCGGGGCTGGCCGAATGGGGGCCATCCATCGCGCCGATCTTCGGGTTGTCAGAAAAGGTGCGGCAGAGCGAGGGGTGCGAGCCGCCGCAATGGTAGCACTCGCGGTTGTTCTCGATCACCAGCTTCCAATTGCCTTTCTCGGTGATGGTCGAGGTATGGGCCACCTTGGCATCGGCGAGGCCCGAGGGTGCGAGATAGGTCATCGCGGTTTTCGCCAGATCGGCGATCGGGGGCGGCACATCGGCAAGACAGATGTAGATGACCCCGCCCAGATCGACGCAATGCACCTTCTTCAGCCCGAAGTCTTGCGGCTTGAAATCCGCGCCCATTTCGCGGGCAAAGATCAGCTTGCCCTCGAGATCATAGGTCCACTGGTGATAGGGGCAGACAAGGTTGGTGGTGGAGCCCGACGCCTTGGAACACAGCCGCTGCCCGCGGTGGCGGCAGACGTTGTGGAAGGCGCGGATGCGCATGTCCTTGCCGCGGATCACCACCACCGGATAGGCCCCCACCTGCATGGTGGCATAGGCCCCCGGCTTGGCCAGTTCGCAGGCCGGAACCGCGAAAAGCCATTCCTTGTACCAGATCGTCTCCAGATCGGCCTGATAGACGTCCGGATCGACGTAAAGCGCGCGTGAGAGGGAATAGCCGGATCGGCGCGACTGGAATTCTGTGTGGATGTCGCCTTGGCTGAGCATCATGACCTCGCTTGTCCCATGCCTCCCCGCACGGGAACGGTGATAGTGGTATGCGGAACGCGACAGGGGCAGGCTGCCCCACCGCGCGCCACGGTGGCCGTTCGTGCAGGGCTGGTTTCCGGGCTCGGGTGCCGGCCTTGCGGCCCGGACGCGACACCTTCCCAAGGTCTTGCCTCAGTGGTGATCGTCGCGCCACGCATCCCTTACCGTTGCGGGGGCAGCGCCGGCCTTGCACCGGCTTCCCAATTCTCCGCTGTCGCCAGCGGCACCTTGCCCGGCAAAGATAATCGCGGGCCGATCATGCCGCATAGCGGCGGCGACCCTGCGGCATCTGTTTGCGACCTGCCCCGATGTCGCGCGAAGGATGGCCCCCCAGCGCCACGAGCGCGCCCTCGGGCTGTGCCGCGCGCGCGCGCCCCCTTGCGTTCGGACCAAGGCCCCGTCAAGCATGGCCGCACCAGAGGCGGAGGTATCATGGTGCTTGATCTGAACTTTGTGCGCGCGCAGTTTCCGGCCTTTGACAGCCCGGTGCTGTCGACGCATGCGTTCTTCGAAAACGCGGGCGGCAGCTTTCCCTGCCGTCAGGTCGTGGACCGGCTGACGCGGTTCTACACCCATCGCAAGGTGCAGCCCTATGCGCCCTATCCGTCCTCGGAACTCGCGGGGGCCGAGATGGACGAGGCGCGCACGCGCCTTGCCGCGATGATGAATGTCGCCACCCGAGAGCTGTCTTTCGGCCCCTCGACCAGCGCCAATACCTATGTGCTGGCTCAGGCGGTGCGCGGCTGGCTGCGCGGGGCAGATGCGGCGATCGTGGTCACCAATCAGGACCACGAGGCGAATTCCGGCGTCTGGCGGCGGCTTGCCGACGAGGGTGTCGAGGTGCGCGAGTGGCAGATCGACCCGCAGACCGGCAGCCTTGACCCGCAAGACCTTGCGCGGCTGCTGGCCGACGGGCGGGTGCGGCTGGTGGCCTTTCCGCATTGCTCGAACGTGGTGGCCGAGATCAACGATGTGGCCGCGATCAGCGCAATGGCCCGCGCGGCAGGCGCGCGCACGGTGGTGGACGGCGTCAGCTACGCCCCGCATGGCTTTCCCGATGTGGCGGCGCTCGGCTGCGATGCCTACCTCTTTTCCGCCTACAAGACCTATGGCCCGCATCAGGGCATCATGGTGCTGCGCGAGGCTTTCGGCATGGAACTGCCGGGGCAGGCGCATTTCTTCAACCAGTCGGTGCTCTACAAGCGGCATACGCCCGCAGGCCCCGACCATGCGCAAATCGCTGCCTGCGCGGGGATGGCCGATTACGTCGACGCGCTGGCGGAACAGCACGGCATCGAAGGCGACGCCGCCACCCGCAATCGCGCGGTGCATGATCTGATGCGTGCGGCCGAAGTGGCGGTGATCGCGCCCTTGCTCGACTATCTGGCGGGCCGCAACGACCTGCGCCTGATCGGCCCGCGTGCGGCGGCCTTGCGCGCGCCCACGGTGGCGGTGGCGCTGGACCGCGCGGCGCTGCCGGTGGCGCAGGCGCTGGGCCGTGATGGCATTGCCTGCGGGGGCGGCGACTTTTACGCCGTGCGCCCGCTGACCGCGATGGGCGTTTCGCTCGAACAGGGCGTGCTGCGGCTGAGCGCGACCCATTACACCAGCGCCGAAGAGGTTGCGCGTCTGATCGCCGCGCTCGACCGCGCGCTCTAGACAGGGCAGGGGCATGTCGGGGCAGGGTGCGGCAGCGCCCGCCCCGCCGCGCCCCCCCGCCGCGCCCTCGCCGTTTTCCCCATTGCCGGATGGCACGGCTTCGCTAAATGTTGACCGGCACAGGGTGGCCGGGTGATCCGAAAGGCCCATTCGCCCGTATCCATGCAAAAGAAGCAGAAAGCGCCCCCGCCTGATGACCGATGCCTCTCTGATCCTCTGGCTGCGCCGTGACCTGCGCCTGACGGATTCGCCGATGCTGACCGAGGCGGCGCGCACAGGCCGCCCGCTGATCCCGCTGTTCATCCTCGACCCCGAAACCGAAGGCCTCGGCGCGGCCCCGAAATGGCGGCTTGGCCTCGGGATAGGGGCCTTTGCCGAGGCGCTGGAGGCGCTGGGCGCGCGGCTGATCCTGCGGCGCGGCACGGCGCTTGACGTGCTGCAAGACCTGATCGCAGAGACAGGGGCCGATGCGGTCTGGTGGCACCGGCTCTATGATCGGGCGGCGGTGGCGCGCGACACGGGCGTAAAGGCCGCGCTCAAGGCGCAGGGCATCGGCGCGCGCAGTTTCGCAGGGCATCTGCTGTTTGAACCCTGGGAGGTGGAAACCGGCAGCGGCGGGTTCTACCGCGTCTATACCCCCTTCTGGAAGGCGCTGCGCGACCGCCACGTGCCCGCGCCGCTGCCTGCGCCCAAACGTCTGACCGCGCCCGCCACATGGCCCGCCAGCGACAGCCTTGACGCATGGCACATGGGGGCCGCGATGCAGCGCGGCGCCGCCGTGGTCGCCCGCCATATCCATGTGGGCGAGGCCAAGGCGCTTGACCGGCTCGACCGTTTCATCGACCGCTGCGTCGATGCCTATGCCGACGCCCGCGATCTTCCGGCGGTCGATGGCACCTCGGGCCTGTCCGAGAACCTGACCTATGGCGAGATCGGCCCGCGCACGATCTGGTCGGCAGGCTGGCGGGCGCTGCACGGCGGGGCCAAAGGGGCCGAGACCTTCCTCAAGGAACTCGTCTGGCGCGAGTTTGCCTATCACCTGATGCACCACACCCCCCACATCACCCATGCCAACTGGAAACCCGAATGGGACGCCTTCCCGTGGCAGGGCGACAGCAAGGCCGCCGAATACTGGCGGCGCGGCATGACGGGGGAGCCGTTCGTCGATGCCGGCATGCGCGAGATGTATGTGACCGGCCGCATGCACAACCGCGCCCGCATGATCGTGGCCAGCTACCTCACCAAGCACCTGATGACGCATTGGAAACTGGGGCTCGACTGGTTCGCCGAATGCCTTGTCGACTGGGACCCGGCCTCGAATGCGATGGGCTGGCAATGGGCCTCCGGCTCCGGCCCCGATTCCGCACCCTTCTTCCGCATCTTCAATCCGGCCACACAGGTGGAAAAATTCGACCCCAAGGCCGAATACCGCCACCGCTTCATCGCGGAACTCAGCCGCAACCCCGGCCCCGATGCGCTGTCCTTTTTCGATGCCGTGCCGAAATCCTGGGCGCTGGACCCGGCGCGGCCCTATCCGAAACCTCTGGTCGATCTGGCCGAGGGGCGAAAAACCGCCCTTGCGGCCTATTCGGCCCGAAACTCTTGAGCCCGCGCCACGTATCTGAAACTGTAAGCAAAAGACGACAATTCCCCGGGGAGGGAAGATGGAATTTCTGACAACGACCAAGGGCCAGACCGGCCTGCCGCGCTATTTCTCTGCCGCCTATGCCGTCGCCAGCCGGCTGGGGGAGGGGCGGCTGGATTTCGTCCTGCCCGATGGCCGCCGGTTCCGGCTGGAAGGGGCCAAGCCCGGCCCCGTGGCGGAAATCGAGATCCACAATCCCGACCTGTTCGCCCGCATGATCCGCGAAGGCGATCTTGGCTTTTGCGACGCCTATCTTGATGGCTGGTGGTCCAGCCCCGACCTTCAGGCCTTTCTCGACCTTGTGCAGATGCCCAGCAACAATCCGGTGCAGGACGGCTTCCCCGGCATGGGCCTCTTGCGCACGCTGGAGCGGTTCCGCTTCTGGCTGCACTCGAACTCGCGCCGTCAGGCCAAGAAGAACATCCACGCCCATTACGATCTGGGCAATGACTTCTACCGCCTCTGGCTCGATGACAGCATGACCTATTCGAGCGCCCTGTTCCGCACCGGACAGGAGAGCCTCGAAAAGGCGCAGGAACAGAAATACGCCGCGATGGTCGACCAGATGGGCGCGCAACCGGGCGAGCATGTGCTGGAAATCGGCTGCGGCTGGGGCGGCTTTGCCGAATATGCCGCCGCCAAGCGCGGCCTGCGCGTCACCGCGCTCACCATCTCGCAGGCGCAATATGATTTCGCGGTGGACCGCATGGCCAAGGCGGGCCTGTCGGACCGCGTGGAAATCAAGCTGCTCGACTACCGCGACGAGCGCGGGCTTTACGACGGCATCGCCAGCATCGAGATGTTCGAGGCGGTGGGCGAACGCTATTGGCCGACCTATTTCAACACCCTGCGCGACCGGCTCAAACCGGGGCGCCATGCCACGCTGCAAATCATCACGGTGCCGGATCACCGCTGGCCGGTGTACAAGCGCGGCGTCGATTTCATCCAGAAATACATCTTTCCGGGCGGGATGCTGCCCGCACCCTTCCGGCTCAAGGAAGAGGTGGAACGCGCGGGGCTCTTGCTGAAAACCTCGATGGAATTCGGCGAAAGCTACAGCCAGACCCTGCGCCGCTGGCACGAGGTGTTCAACGCCCGCTGGGACGAGGTGGCGCGGCAGGGCTTTGACGAGCGGTTCCGCCGGATGTGGAACTTCTACCTTACCTCTTGCGCCGGAGCCTTCCGCGGCGGAAACTGCGATGTGACGCAAATCACCGTGACACGCCCCGCCTGACCGCGGTGGCGCTGAAAGGGACAAGGGATGCCAACCGCCGCAAAACTGTTTGCCGCCATCGCCTTCGCGCTTGTCTCTGCGGTGACCGCCCATTTCTATGTGCTGTCCCTGCCCGAAAGCCGCCCCGTCGGGGCCCTCTATCTGGTCAGCGTCGCCGTGGGCATCATCTGCGGCTGGCTCATCATGGGGCCGGCGGCGAAACGGGCGCGGGGGCGGGTCGATGCGATGGGCAGCGGCGTGCGCACCGCGCTCACCATCGCGGTGGTCGTGGTGCTGATCTTCGCCTGCGCCGACATGCTCGACCGCGCGCTGAAAGGGCGCTACAAGACACCGCTCGACGCGCTTCTGGGCGTGTTCGAACAGGCTCTGGTGCTGGCCCCGCCCTTGGCCCGCCCCGATATCATCGGCGTCATGCTGCTTGGCGGCCTGCTCTCGGGGGCGGTGGCGCATTGGGCGGGGCGGCGCTGGCCATAACGCGCGCCCGCGCAACCGGCACCCTGCCGCCGCGCCGGAAACTCCGTCATGCCCCACGGGCCGGCGCGCTAAACCCCGGTGAACCCGGATAGAGGATCGGATGTCCCAGCTTTTCCTGTGCGGCCCGCTGTGCCACCGCCCGCTGCTTGATGTGATCCTTGGCTCCGGTGCTGCCCTGCTGCCCGCGGTGGCCGCAGACCGCGAAGGTGTTGCTGTGGATGCGCCGGGGGCCTTCGCCCTGCGCCGCCGCAGGGGACAGGCGGTCGAAGGCGCGGTGCTCGAGGGCGCGAGTGCCGAGGCCCACGCGCGGCTCGCCTTTTACGCTCGCGCCCTCGGCCTTGCGCCGCAGCGTCTGCGGGTCGGCACCGCGGCGGGCAGCGTCGCCGCCCTTGCCTATGCCTTGCGCCCCGCGCCCGACGATCGCGACCCTTGGCA
This sequence comes from Pseudotabrizicola algicola, assembly GCF_010915705.1. Lineage (GTDB taxonomy): Bacteria > Pseudomonadota > Alphaproteobacteria > Rhodobacterales > Rhodobacteraceae > Pseudotabrizicola > Pseudotabrizicola algicola. The sequence goes on along the minus strand of NZ_JAAIKE010000001.1, from coordinate 987,693 downwards.
GCCCGCGCTCTGGCTGGCGGGGCATGCCGAGCTTGCCCGCGAGACCGCCGCCGAGGTGATGGCGGAATATGGCAGGCTTGCGCCCGCGCGCCTGCAGGCACGGCTTGGCTCCATCATGGTGCGTGCCGCCAGCCGCTTGCGGGCGCGCACCGCATCCGCCCCCCATAGCCTGCGCCGCCCGCCCGCCGAGGTCGAGGTTGTCGCCCGCCGCCAGCCCTATGCGCATTTCTTCGCGGTCGAGGAATATGACCTCAGTTTCCGACGCTTTGACGGCAGCATGAGTGCGGTCGTCACCCGCGCCGCCTTTGTCTCCACCGATGCCGTCACCGTGCTGCCCTATGATCCGCAGCGGGACCGCGTGCTGCTGGTCGAACAGTGGCGAGCAGGCCCCTTCGCGCGCGGCGATGGCAACCCGTGGCAACTCGAAGCCATCGCCGGACGGATCGACGCGGGCGAGACTCCCGAAGAGACCGCCCGCCGCGAGGCGGAGGAAGAGGCGGGCCTGACCCTCGGCCCCTTGCGGCGCGTGGCCGAATACTACCCTTCACCGGGGGCCAAGACCGAGTTTCTGTATTCCTACGTCGCGCAGGCCGATCTGCCCGACGGGACAGGCGGGGTGTTCGGCGTCGCGGACGAGGCCGAGGATATCCGCACCCATATCGTCAGCCTCGATCAGGCCCTCGCCCTTGTGGAGAGCGGCGAGATCGCCAACGCCCCCCTCGCGCTCAGCCTGCTGTGGCTCGCACGGGAAAGGGAGCGGTTCCGCGCCCCGTCCTGACCCCGCCACGCCTCGCGCGGCGGCAGGGGGATGCCTCCTGCGCGAGCATCTGTGAAAGGTGCAGAGCCGGGGCGGCAGGTCGCCTGGTCGTGCAGGCGGGGGCAGGGGGCAGGGGGGGGGGGCGGCGGGCGGCCGCCCCCTTCGCGGCGATCTGCCGTCAGAGGTTCAGCTTGACCCAGGCCGCATTGCGCGAGGACGAGCGCACGCAGGCATCGACAAAGGCCACGCCCTCCAGCCCTTCCTTGAGGCCAGGGAAGGTGACCGCCGGATCAAGCGCCGTGCCCTCGCGCCGCGCGATGATGGCGCGGGCGGCCTCGGCATAGATATTGGCAAACCCCTCCAGATAGCCTTCGGGATGGCCCGACGGGATGCGGCTGACGCGCCCCGCCTCCGGCCCCGCACCCGCCCCGTTGCGGGTCAGCCGGTATTTCGGCTGGCCCAGCGGGCCGACCCAGAGGTAATTCGGGTTCTCCTGCTCCCATTCGATCCCCGCCTTGGTGCCGTAGATCCGCAGCCGCAGCCCGTTCTCCTGCCCCGACGCCACCTGGCTGCACCACAGCATCCCCCGCGCGCCGCCCCGATAGCGCAAGAGCACATGGCCGTTGTCATCCACCCGCCGCCCCGGCACAAAGGCCTGCAGGTCGGCGGCCAGTTCCTCGACCGTCAGCCCGCTCACGAAGTTGGCAAGGTTGAAGGCATGCGTGCCGATGTCGCCCGTGCTGCCCCCCGCGCCCGAACGCGCAGGGTCGGTGCGCCAGCCCGCCTGCTTCTGCCCCGTCTCCTCCACCGGTTCGGCCAGCCAGTCCTGCGCATATTCCACCTGCACCAGCCGGATCTCGCCCAGCTCCCCCGCCGCCACCATCGCCGCCGCCTGCCGGATCATCGGATAGCCGGTGTAATTATGCGTCAGCGCAAAGACCACGCCCGAGGCCTCTGCCGCCTTGGCCAGTTTCTTCGCCTCGGCCAGCGTATGCGTCAGCGGCTTGTCGCAGATCACATGGATGCCGCGCTTGAGGAACTGCATCGCCACCGGCGCATGCATGTGGTTCGGCGTCACGATCGCCACCGCCTCGATCCCGTCCTTGCGCCGCGCCTCCTTCGCCGCCATCTCGGCGAAACTGGCATAGGCGCGCGGCACCCCCAGATCGGCGGCCGAGGCCAGAGACTTTTCGGCGTCGGATGAAAAACAGCCCGCAACCAGCTCATACTGATCGTCAATCCGTGCCGCAATCCTGTGAACCGCGCCGATGAATGCATCGCGCCCGCCGCCCACCATGCCCAACCTGATCCGCGGTGCCCGCGCCACATGTGCCGCTGTGATGGCCATGTCATGCCCTCCTGACTTCATCTGTTCTCAAATATCCCGGGGTCCGGGGCAGAGCCCCGGTCCCTGCTTTCAGTCCAGCCCCAGCATCCGCCGGTTCGCGGCACGGTCGGTGCCGGCCCCTGCGAAATCGTCAAACGCCTTTTCCGTCACGCGGATCATATGCGCCTTCACGAAATCGGCTCCCTCGCGGGCGCCATCCTCGGGGTGCTTCAGGCAGCATTCCCATTCCACCACCGCCCAGCCGCCAAAGCCGTATTGCGTCAGCTTCGAGAAGATGCCGCCGAAGTCCACCTGCCCGTCACCAAGGCTGCGGAACCGCCCCGCGCGGTTCACCCACGACTGGAAGCCGCCATAGACCCCTTGCCGCCCCGTCGGGTTCAGCTCGGCATCCTTGACGTGGAACATGCGGATGCGCTCGTGGTAGATGTCGATATGCTCCAGATAATCCAGATGCTGCAGCACATAGTGGCTGGGGTCATAGAGCATGTTGGCCCGCGCATGGCCCTTCACGCGGTCAAGGAACATCTCGAAGCTGATCCCGTCATGCAGGTCCTCGCCGGGGTGGATTTCATAACAGACATCGACGCCGCACTCCTCTGCATGGTCCAGAATCGGCGTCCAGCGGCGGGCCAGTTCGTCAAAGGCTTCCTCCACCAGACCCGCCGGGCGCTGCGGCCAGGGGTAGACATAGGGCCAGGCCAGCGCGCCCGAAAAGGTCGCATGCGCCGTCAGCCCGAGGTTCTTCGACGCGCTCAGCGCCTTCTTCACCTGATCGACCGCCCATTCGGCCCGCGCCGTGGGGTTGCCGCGCACCGCCTCGGCGGCAAAACCGTCAAAGGCCGCGTCATAGGCCGGATGCACCGCCACCAGTTGCCCCTGCAAGTGGGTCGAAAGTTCGGTGATCGCGATGCCATTGGCCGCAGCCACCCCCGCGATCTCGTCGCAATAGCCCTTTGAGGCCGCCGCCTTCTCCAGATCGAACAGCCGCCCGTCCCAGCTTGGAATCTGCACGCCGACATAGTCGCAATCGGCGGCCCATTTCGTGATGCTGTCCCATGTGTTGAACGGGGCCGCATCCCCCGCGAATTGCGCCAGAAACAGCGCCGGTCCCTTGATCGCCTTCATCTTGTCCCTCCCTTGTCATCGCTGGCGCGTTCCACCTTGCCGGGGCGCTCCAATCCCTGTTTCGCCGGGGTGTCCCGCCGTTCGATGGCGGCGACGACGGCACGCGCCAGAAAATCGCCCGCCTGCCGCACATCTTCGTTCACCACCATAATGCCGGGGCGGAAACGGTGCAGAAAGCGGATCGCCTCTTTCGCCACCAGATCGAAGTCGCGCCCCAGCACCATGCCCAGATGCTCTGCCGCATTGACCGCCGCCATCGCGGCCGTGGTCGAGCCGCACAAAAGCCCGTCAGGGCGCACCGCGCTCTGTTCCAGATGGGCGATCACCGCCGCCTCGATCGCGGTGCCGCCCGAATCCGATGTGGCGGTGGTCAGCACCTCGAAGGCCAGCCCGTTTTCTCCCGCCGCCCGTGCAAAGCCGGTGATCATGTGGCGGGCATAGCTGTGGCTGCGTGGCGGCGGGACCAGCAGCAGCCGCTTGCGCCCTGCTGCGGCCAGCGCCTCGACCGCGACGGTGGCAAAGCTCTCGTTGTCAAAATCGTAATAGCTGTGCTCGATCCCCATGTCGGTGCGGCCATGCGTGGCAAAGGGGAAATGGCGTTCGGCCATATAGCGCACGCGCGGGTCATCGGGTTTGGTTTGGTTCAGGATCACCGCATCGGCGCTTTCGGTTTCCACCAGATAGCGGATCGGGTCCATCGGGTCCTGATCGGGAAAAAAGGGCGTGACGATCAGGTGATAGGCCGTGCCGCGCAGCGCATTGGCGATGGAATAGATCAACTGTGACGTGTGGTTCATCACATCGGATTCGGTCGACAGCACCAGCGCGATCACATTGGTCTTTCCCGTGCGCAGGCGCACACCGGCGCGGTTCGGGCGATAGCCCAGCCGGCTTGCGGCCTCGCGCACGCGCAGCTTCGTCGCCTCGCCGATATCGGGCGCATCCTTCAGCGCGCGGCTGACCGTCGCCACCGCCAACCCCGTTGCGGCGGCAATGGTCTTGAGCGTGGGGCGCTCGTGATCCGAATCGCCAGAGGTCAGGGGCAGGGGGGCATCGACGCCAGAGGTCATGTCAAATCTCCGCTAAGGCGAATCGGGCAGGCGCAATGTCGGGGCGATTCGGCTCTGCGCGGTCCTGCTGCACCTGCACAACGCGCCGGTCGGGCGCAAGGCGCAAAGGCCTTGCACGGCGGGCGATTTTGCAGGGTGCGGCACTGCGGCATTTCACTCTCGTATCGGGTTCGGGGCGGCGGGTCGAGGCCGGATATCCGCCCCATTCAATGACATGCCCCAAGGTGTTCACAAGCGAAAAGAATGCTTGATCGGGAAAACTATAACGTTATAGAAATCACTATAACGATTTAGAAACCGGGAGGACTGCATGAAAACCCTGAAACTGGCCACGGCGCTTGTTGCGTCGGTGGCATTGCCTGCGGCCGCTTTTGCGACCGATCTCGAAGTCACCCACTGGTGGACCAGCGGCGGGGAGGCCGCTGCCGTCGCCGAGCTGGCCAAGGCCTTTGACGCCTCGGGCGACAAGTGGATCGACGGCGCCATCGCCGGGGGCGGCGGCACCGCGCGCCCGATCATGATCTCCCGCATCACCGGCGGCGATCCGATGGGCGCCACCCAGTTCAACCACGGCCAGCAGGCGCTGGAACTGGTCGAGGCGGGTCTGATGCTCGACCTCACCGACGTGGCCGAGGCCAACAACTGGAAAGAGGTGGTCTTCCCGCCGTCGCTGCTGGATGCCTGCACCGTCGATGGCCGCATCTACTGTGCGCCAGTGAACATCCACTCGCCCGAATGGCTGTGGCTGTCGAACAAGGCCTATGCCGATGCGGGCATTCCGGTGCCGACGAACTGGAACGAATTCGTCGAAACCGCGCCGCAACTGGAAGCTGCGGGCAAGATCCCGCTGGCACTCGGCAACCAGCCCTGGCAGTCCAACCTTGCCTTCGGCGCGATCTCGATCGCCGTGGCCGGGCTTGATGTCTGGAAGCAGGTGAACGTCGAGAAGAACATGGACGTGGCCGCCGGCCCCGAATATGCCGCCGTGTTCCAGGCCGTGGCCGATGCGCGCAAGCTGGCCGCCAAATCCACCGTGCAGGACTGGAACCAGGCCACCAACCTCGTGATCACCGGCGAAGCGGGCGGGCAGATCATGGGTGACTGGGCGCAGGGCGAATTCCAGGTCGCAAACCAGGTCGCAGGCACCGATTACACCTGCCTTCCGGGCCTTGGCCTGAACGCCTATCTCTCGACCGGCGGTGACGCCTTCTACTTCCCGAAGAACAAGAGCGCCGACGTCGAAGAGGCGCAGAAGCGTCTGGCCGCGCTGCTGGTCAGCCCCGAAGTGCAGGTGGCCTTCAACCTCAAGAAAGGCTCGCTGCCGATCCGCGGCGACGTCGATCTGGCCGCTGCCAACGACTGCATGAAGAAGGGCCTCGAACTGCTGGCCCAGGGCAACCTCGTGCCATCGGGCGACATGGCCTGGTCGCCGGACGTGCAGAAGCAGAACGAAGACCTGCTGGTCGAATTCTGGAAGACCGACATGGCCCCCGAAGTGGCCCATCAGCAGTGGGTTGCGAACCTGAAATCAGGTCTCTGATCCGCATCTGACGGCAGAGCCGCCCCTTGCCGGGCGGCTCTCGCCATCTTGACGGCACCAAAAAAGGGGAGGGCAGGCCGATGGCCGAGGCACGGCGGACAAACCGCATGTGGCGGAATCTGAACGCGAAAATCGCGGCAATTCCGATGGTTCTGACAACACTGGTTGTTTTTGTGGGCGGCACCGCCTGGACGGTTCTCTATTCCTTTACCGATTCCAAACTGCTGCCCCGCGAACGCTGGGTCGGCTTTGACCAGTATGAACGGCTGTGGTCCAACTCGCGCTGGCTGACCTCGATCGAAAACCTGATGGTCTACGGGGTGCTGTCCTTGGTCTTCACCATCACCATCGGCTTTCTGCTCGCCGTCGCGATGGACCAGAAGATCCGCTATGAGGACACCTTCCGCACCATCATGCTTTACCCCTTCGCCCTGTCCTTCATCGTGACGGGCCTTGTCTGGCAATGGATCCTCAACCCCGAATTCGGCATCCAGTCCATCGTGCGGGGCCTCGGGTGGGAAAGCTTCACCTTCAACCCGCTCAATGACCCCAAACTGGTTCTCTACGGCCTGCTGATCGCGGGGCTCTGGCAAGGCACCGGCTTCGTCATGTGCCTCATGCTCGCGGGCCTTCGCGGCATCGACGAAGACATCTGGAAGGCCGCCCGCGTCGACGGCATCCCCACATGGAAAACCTACCTGCAGATCATCCTGCCGATGATGCGCCCCGTGTTCATCACCACGCTCGTCATCGTCGCCGCCGGCATCATCAAGCTTTACGATCTTGTCGTCGCGCAAACCTCGGGCGGTCCCGGCACCGCAAGCCAAGTGCCCGCCATGTATGTCTATGACTACATGTTTCAGGCGCAGAACCTCGGTCAGGGCTTCGCCGCCTCGACCATGATGCTGCTCACGGTGCTGATCGTGCTGATCCCATGGGCTTACCTTGAATTCGGAGGCAAGAAACATGGTTGACGCAACCGCCATCTATACCCGCAGCGATGCGGTCCCGCGCGGCACCAAGCCCAAGCGCGCGCTGTCGGGCCGCAACATCATGATCTATGGCACGCTGCTGGTGTTCAGCCTCTATTACCTCTTGCCCCTGTGGGTCATGGTGATGACCAGCCTCAAGGGCATGCCCGAAATCCGCATGGGTAACATCTTTGCCCCGCCGGTCGAGATCACCTTCGAACCCTGGGTCAAGGCATGGTCACAGGCCTGCACCGGCCTGAATTGCGATGGCCTGTCGCGCGGCTTCTGGAACTCTGTCACCATCCTGATCCCCTCGGTCATCCTGTCGATCGTGGTGGCAAGCGTGAACGGCTACGCGCTGACCTTCTGGAAGTTCAAGGGCTCCGATGTCTTCTTCACCATCCTGATCTTCGGGGCCTTCATCCCCTATCAGGTGATGCTCTATCCCATCGTGATCCTGCTCCGCGAAATGGGGCTCTACGGCTCGCTCTGGGGTCTGGTGCTGGTGCATACGGTCTTCGGCATGCCGATCCTGACGCTCCTGTTCCGCAACTACTTTTCCACCATCCCCGAGGAACTGTTCAAGGCCGCCCGCGTCGATGGCGCAGGCTTCTGGGCGATCTATGCGAAAATCCTCATGCCGATGAGCCTGCCGATCTTCGTGGTGGCAATCATCCTGCAGGTGACAGGCATCTGGAACGATTTCCTGTTCGGCGTGGTCTACACCAAGCCCGACCTCTACCCGATGACGGTGCAGCTCAACAACATCGTCAACTCGGTGCAGGGGGTCAAGGAATACAATGTCAACATGGCGGCCACGCTGCTGACCGGCCTTGTCCCGCTGTTCATCTACTTCGTCTCCGGCAAACTCTTCGTTCGCGGCATCGCCGCCGGTGCTGTGAAAGGCTGACCCTGAATGACCAACTCGATTGAAGTCAAAGACCTGACGCTGAATTTCGGTTCTGTTTCGGTTCTGAAGAACATGAACCTGAACGTCGCGGAAGGCGAATTCGTGGTGCTGCTCGGCCCGTCGGGCTGCGGCAAGTCCACGCTGCTCAACTGCCTCGCGGGCCTTCTGGAAATCACCGACGGGCAGATTTTCATCAAGGGCAAGAACGTGACATGGGCAGAGCCGTCCGAGCGCGGCATCGGCATGGTGTTCCAGTCTTACGCGCTCTATCCGCAGATGACGGTGCGCGGCAACCTGTCCTTCGGGCTCAAGAATGCGGGGGTGGCGCGCGACGAGATCGAACGGCGCGTCGCCCGCGCCGCCGAAATCCTCCAGATCGGCCCGCTCCTCGATCGCAAGCCCGCCGCCCTGTCGGGCGGCCAGCGCCAGCGGGTCGCCATCGGCCGCGCTCTGGTGCGCGATGTCGATGTGTTCCTGTTCGACGAACCGCTGTCGAACCTCGATGCCAAGCTGCGCTCCGAGCTTCGGGTGGAAATCAAGCGCCTGCATGCGCAACTGAAAAACACGATGGTCTATGTCACGCATGACCAGATCGAGGCGCTGACGCTGGCCGACCGTATCGCCGTCATGCGCGGCGGCATCATCCAGCAGCTTGCCGCCCCGCAAGAGATCTACAACCGCCCCGCCAACCTGTTCGTGGCCGGTTTCATCGGCAGCCCGTCGATGAACTTCCTGCCCGGCGCCACCGTCGAGGGCGGCCATGTGTTCCGCCGCGGCGATCTCTCGCTCTCGCTCGCAGGGTATGAGGGCGGGACCATCGGCACGCGTGACAAGGTGATCCTTGGCCTGCGCCCCGAACATCTGGTCGTGCAGGACCATGCCGAACCGGGCGTGACGCTTCCGGCGGTGGTGGAACTGGACGAGCCGATGGGGGCAGATTCCTTGGTCTGGCTGCAAGCGGCGGGCGCGCAGGTCTCTGTCCGCGTCCCGGTCGAGCGGCGCATGGCCCCCGGCACGCAGGTGCATCTCAAGGTGGATATGTCCAAGGCCAGCCTGTTCGACGCAGGCTCGGAAACAAGGATCTAAAAGCGATGGATCTGGCCGGATCATGGCGTCTCAGCGATGAGGCGGGGGAATATGATGTGCCTTTTGCCCTGCCGGGCGACGGGATCAGCGCGCTTTGCGCGGCAGGGGCGATCCCCGATCCCTATTGGGGGCAAAACGAATACGGCCTGCGCTGGATCGCCGACCGCAACTGGACCGCAAGCCGCAGCTTCGACCATGACGGCGCCGAGGCGGAACTGGTGCTCGACGGTCTCGACACCGTGGCCGAGGTGCGGCTGAACGGCATGTGCGTCTTGCGCGCCGCCAACGCCCACCGCCGCTGGCGGGTGCCGCTGACCGGCCTGTTGCAGCCGGGCGCAAACCACATCGCCATCACCTTCCGCTCGGTGGTGGCCGAGGGCGCGGCGCGGGCGGCGGCGCAGCCCTTCCCCATCCCCTACCACCAGCCCAACTGTCCGATCCCCCACGGCAATATGCTGCGCAAGCCGCAATGCGATTTCGGCTGGGACTGGAACATCGCGCTGCCCACCTTCGGCCTCTGGGGGCGCATCGCGCTGGAGCCGGTGGGCCCGCGCATCGGCGACATCCTGATCGCCCAGCAGCACGAGCCGGGACTGGCCCGCGTGACCGTGCAGGTCCAGACGACCGAAGCCGTGGCCAGCGCCACCCTCTGCGGCCTCACCGCCAGCGCGCCCAGCGTGAACGGCACCGCCACGCTCGGCTTCCGCATCGAGGCGCCCGATCTGTGGTGGCCCGCAGGGCAGGGGGCGCAGACGCTGCACACCCTCACCGTCACCTCCGGCGCCGCCGCCGCCACCCGCCGCATCGGCCTGCGCGACCTGACCCTCTCCTCCGAACCCGACGCCGCCGGCCGCAGCTTTGCCTTCCACGTCAACGGCCGCCCCGTCTTTGCCAAGGGGGCCAACTGGATTCCCGCCGACGCGCTGCATGGCCGCATCACGCCGCAGGCCACCCGCGAGCTCCTGCAATCGGCGGTCGACGCCAATATGAACATGATCCGCGTCTGGGGCGGGGGCCGCTATGAACCGGACTGGTTCTATGACCTCTGCGACGAACTCGGCCTCATGGTCTGGCAGGATTTCATGTTCGCCTGCCACCTCTACCCCTCGACCCCCGATTTCCTTGCCGAAGTCGACACCGAGGTGCGCGACGTCACCGCGCGGCTGAACCATCACGCCTGCATCGCGCTCTGGTGCGGCGACAATGAACTGATCGGCGCGCTCACATGGTTCGACGAATCCCGCCGCGACCGCGACCGCTATCTCGTCAATTACGACCGGCTGAACCGCACCATCGAAACCGCCCTTCGCGCCACGCTGCCCGACGCCAACTGGTGGCCCTCCAGCCCCAGCCCCGGCCCGATGGCCTTTGGCGACGCCTGGCATGACGATTCCTCGGGCGACATGCACTTCTGGTCCGTCTGGCACGAAGGGCGCGATTTCGACCATTACCGTGACGTCAAACCCCGCTTTTGCAGCGAATTCGGCTTCCAGTCCTACCCCTCGCTTTCAGCCATCGCCAGGTTTGCCGACCCGCAGGACTGGAACATCGCCGCGCCGGTGATGGAAAGCCACCAGAAGAACACCGGCGGCAATGCCCGCATCGCGGAAACCATGTTCCGCAGCTTCCGCTTTCCGGTGGATTTCCCGAATTTCGTCTACCTCAGCCAGATCCAGCAGGGGCTGGCCATCCACACCGCCGTCACCGCATGGCGGGCGCTGAAGCCGCATTGCATGGGCACGCTCTACTGGCAACTCAACGACACATGGCCGGTGTGTTCGTGGTCCAGCCTCGACCACGGCGGCAACTGGAAACTGCTGCACCACATGGCGCGGCGCTTCTTCGCGCCGGTCACCGTCATCGCCGTGCTGGAGTCCGAGCATATCGCGCTCAAGGGCGTGAATGACACCGGGGCCGACCTGCGCATCAGCCTGCATGTGCAGGCGGTCGACATGGCAGGGCGGGTGCGCCCGCTGGTGGAAACCGAAACCACGCTCTGCCCCAAAGGCGCCACGCCCTGCACCGTGATCGACCGCGCGGCCCTTGGTCCCGACGAGATCCTGCACTGGCACTGGTCGGACGGGGCCAGCGCCACGGGGGCGGACCATTTCGCCCCGCGCCCGTGGAAAGCCTATGACCTGCGCGATCCGCAGATCAGCCAAAGCGTGGCGCAGGACGACTCCGGCTACCGGATCACGCTGACCGCCGGGGCCCTCGCGCCCTTTGTCGCGCTCGAGGCGGATGTGCCGGGGCGCTTTTCCGACAACGCCTTCCCGCTGATCCCCGGCACGCCGCGCGTGATCCGCTTCACCCCTTCCGCCGCAGGGGCGGCGCAGTTCACCCTGCGCCACCTGCACGCGGCCACCTATGGCACCTGAAAGGACCGATCCGATGTTTTCCTATCAACTCTACTCGTCCCGCAACTTCCCGCCCATGTCCGCCACCTTCGAGATGCTGGCCGAGGCGGGCTATACCGCCGTCGAAGGCTATGGCGCGCTCTATGCCGACGATGCGGCGGTCGAGGCGACAAAGGCGGGGCTCGCCGCCACCGGCCTGACCATGCCCACCGGCCATTTCAGCCTGCAAATGCTGGAAAACGAGGTGCCAAAGGTGCTGTCCATCGCCCGCGCGCTGAAGATGCAGAAACTCTACTGCCCCTTCGTCATGCCCGATGACCGCCCGACCACCGGACAGGGCTGGCACGACTTCGGCGCGCGGCTGGAAAAGGCGGCAAAGGTCTACCGCGCCGAAGGCTACGGCTTTGGCTGGCACAACCATGATTTCGAATTCCGGCCCACCGCCGACGGGGCCATCCCGCAGGAAGAAATCTTCAACGGCGGCCCGCATCTGGAATGGGAAATGGATGTGGCATGGGTCATCCGGGGCGGGGCCGACCCGCTCGCATGGATCGAGCGCTACAAGGACCGCATCACCGCCGCCCATGTCAAGGACATCGCGCCGAAAGGCGAGAACACCGACGAGGATGGCTGGGCCGATGTCGGCCACGGCACGGTGGACTGGCCCGCGATCATGGCGGCCCTGCGCGCCATCGGCGTCAAGCATTTCGTGATGGAGCATGACAACCCATCCGATCACAAGCGGTTTGCAACCCGCGCCATCGCATCTGCCAAGGGGTTCTGAAACATGGCAAATCTGGGACTGGGCATCATCGGATGCGGCAATATCTCCACAAGCTACCTGCGGCTTGCGCCCCTGTTCAAGGGGCTGGAAGTGCGCGCCGTGGCCGATGTGAACATGGAGGCGGCGCAGGCCCGCGCCGCCGAATTCGGCGTGAAGGCCCAGACGGTCGATGACCTTCTGGCCAATCTGGCGGTGGATGTGGTCATCAACCTGACCATTCCCGACGCGCATTACGCGGTCACCAAGCGGATTTTGGAGGCGGGCAAACACGCCTATTCCGAAAAGCCGCTGGTCCTGTCGCTCGAACAGGGGGAAACCCTGCGGGCGCTGGCCTCGTCCAAGGGGCTTGCGGTGGGCTGCGCGCCCGATACCTTCCTTGGCGGCGCGCACCAACAGGCGCGCGCGCTGCTCGATGACGGGAAAATCGGCCAGATCACGGCGGGTTGCGCGGCGGTCCTGAACCACGGGATGGAACACTGGCACCCCAACCCCGATTTCTTCTTCCTGCCCGGCGCTGGCCCGATGCTGGATCTTGGCCCCTATTACATCGCCAATCTCATCAACCTTCTCGGCCCCGTGCGGCGGGTGGGGGCGCTGACCAGTTCGGCGCAGGCCTTCCGCACCATCTCGAACGGGCCGCGCAATGGCGAGACCGTTCCGGTCAAGACGCCCACCAACATCCACGCCTTGCTGGAATTCCACAGCGGGGCCACCATCAACCTGTCGACCAGTTGGGACGTCTGGCACCACAAGCGCGGCCATTTCGAGCTTTATGGCACCGAAGGCACCCTCTATGTGCCAGACCCGAACTTCTTCGGCGGCACGGTCGAGATCGGCCACAAGGACGGCAGTCTCGAAGCGGTCACCCCGTGGGACCATCCTTTCGGGATCGCCAACCAGGAGCATCCCAAGCACGGCGCGCTGGCCAATTACCGCACCGCCGGACTTGCCGACATGGTGCAGGCCCTGATGTCGGGCCGCGACGCCCGCTGCTCGCTCGACCGCACGCTGCACGGGGTCGAGGTGATGATGGCCTGCCTCGACTCGGGGGCGTCGGGCGCGTTCGTGACCCTGACGACCACCTGCACGCGCCCCGAGGCGCTTGGCATCGCCGAGGCGCGCGCGCTGCTGGTCTGATGTCGGCGCGGCGTTGCTGTCGGCACCGGGGGGCTTCGCGCCCCCCGGACCCCCCCCGCGGGATATTTAGGGACAGAAAATGGGAAAGTGCTGACAAAGCGTTAAGATCGCAAGTCAAGGCATTGGAATTATTCTGTTTATACTTTGTAACACAGGGATACACATGGCCCAGAACCCCATCCTGCGCGGCTTCAACCCCGACCCCAGCTTTTGCCGGGTGGGCGAGGATTACTACATCGCCACCTCCACTTTCGAGTGGTATCCGGGGGTGCAGATCCACCACAGCCGCGACCTCGTGAACTGGCGGCTGGTGGCCCGCCCGCTGAACCGCGCGGCCCTGCTGGACATGCGGGGCAACCCCGACAGCGGCGGCATCTGGGCGCCCTGCCTGTCCTGGGCGGACGGCCGGTTCTGGCTGGTCTATACGGATGTGAAGCGGCTCGACGGCAACTTCAAGGACGCCCACAACTACATCACCACCTGCGAGACGATCGACGGGGTGTGGTCCGACCCGTGGTATGTGAACTCCTCGGGCTTCGACCCCTCGCTCTTTCACGACCGCGACGGGCGCAAGTGGTTCGTCAACATGCGCTGGAACCACCGCTGGCAGGGGAGCGGGATGAACCCGGCCAACGACCGTTTCGACGGGGTCGAGTTGCAGGAATGGCACCCCGACCGCGGCCTGTTCGGGCCGAAGCACGATATCTATCCCGGCACCGACCTTGGCCTGACCGAGGCCCCGCACCTGTTCTGGCGCGAGGGCTGGTATTACCTGACCACCGCCGAGGGGGGCACCGGCTATGACCATGCGGTGACGCTGGCGCGGTCGCGGGTGATCGAGGGGCCATACGAGACCCATCCCGAAAAGCATGTCATCACCGCCCGTTTCGCCCCCGACCATCCCGTGCAGCGGATGGGGCATGGCCAGTATGTCGAGGGTCACGACGGGCGGCACTGGCACAGCTTTTTGTGCGGTCGCCCCATGCCGGGACCGAACGGGCCTTTCTGCGCCACGGGGCGCGAGACGGGGTTGGCCGAGGTGGAGTGGCGGGACGGCTGGCTCTGGCTCAAGGCGGGCGGGCAAGTGGCGCCGACCAACCTGCCGCTGGAGGCGCCTCGGCAGCCCCGCGAGGCGCAGGTCTATGACTTCAAGGGCCATGCCCTTCCGCTTGACTTCCAGTGGCTGCGCAGCCCGCAACCCGAGCGCCTGTTCACCCTGACCGGCGAATGCCTGCGCCTGACCGGACGGGAAAGCCTTGGGTCCTGGTATGAGCAGTGCCTTATCGCGCGGCGTCAGGAGGAAAGCAGCTACACCGCGGGCGCTGTCTTTCGCGCCGATCCGCCAAGCTGGCAACAAGCCGCGGGTTTGACCACCTATTACAACCGGCACAAGTTCCATGCCGCGCTGATCACCCGTGAGGCGGGGGCGCGGGTTGTCAGCCTCGTGTCCTGTCTGGGCGATTGGCAGACGGAGCGGCTGAGCTTTCACGGGCGCTTCCCTTGCCCCGAAGGCGAGGTCATGCTTGGCGTGCGGGTGGCGGGGGCGGCGCAGCGCTTCATGCTGAACGGTCAGGATATCGGCCCGGAGCTTGATGCCTCGATCATTTCGGATGAAGGCGGCAAGGGCGAACATGCCAGCTTTACCGGCGCTTTCGTCGGGGTCGTTGCCCATGATCTGACCGGACAGGGATGGCAGGCCGATGTGCTGCGCTTCGAATATGACGACCGGATTTGATCACATCTTGATTGCTGCGCCGAACCCGTCATAAGGGAACAGACTGCGGGGGGAGGCCTGATGGACGCGGACAGCCGGAAGATTCCGACCCATGAAATCACCTATGCGCGTCTGCGCGACATGATCCTGTTCGGCCATCTGGAGCCGGGGGCAGCGGTCACGATTCAAGGTCTGATCGCCGATCTGGGAGCGGGCATGACGCCGGTGCGCGAGGCGATCCGGCGTCTGACCGCCGAGGGCGCGCTGGAGCCCAAAGGCAACCGGCGGGTGGCCGTGCCGGGCATGACGGAAGCGGTGCTGGAGCAGGTGGCCTTTGCCCGGCTCACGATAGAGCCACGCCTCGCCGAAATGGCGGCGGCGCATCTGACACCTGCGGTAATCAACCAGTTACAACTTCTGGACAATACGGTGGATCGGGCGATCAGGGCAGGGGATGTTCCCGGCTATCTGGAAGCCAACCACGCCTTTCATTTCTGCCTTTACGAAGTCTCCGGCGCCCCCGTTCTTGTGGATATGGCCCGTTCCATGTGGTTGCGTTTCGGGCCATCCTTGCGCGTTGTCTGCGCGCGGTTCGGCAGCGATGCCTTGCCGGACCGCCATGTCGAGGCGCTGGCCGCCATGCGCGCGGGCGATGCCGGTGCCTTGCGCGATGCGATAGAGCGCGACATCGCGCAAGGGGTGGATCAGGTCAAGCTCGCGCTTGCGAAGGGTGGTATCTGATCGGGTGGAGGGGCCCGAGACGCCTTGGCCGCGTGACCCGATTAATTTGATCAAATTCCTTGAACGGCTCCTGCTTTGCTTATATCCTATGGCAAAGCCGGGGCTGGGTGCCCTGCCTCAACCGAAAGGGCATGGCCATGAACATGATCACAAACCATCTGCCAACCGCCGAGCTTCAGGCCTTGGACGCGGCGCATCACATGCACCCCTTTACCGATGCCAATGGTCTGGCTGCCAAGGGCGCGCGCGTCATCACGCGGGGCAAGGGCGTGTGGCTGACCGATTCCGAAGGCAACCAGATCATCGACGGGATGGCGGGGCTGTGGTGCGTGAACGTCGGCTACGGGCGCAAGTCGCTTGCCGAGGTTGCTGCGCGCCAGATGGAAGAGCTTGCCTATTACAACACCTTTTTCCAGACCACCCATGTGCCTGCCATCGCGCTGGCGGCCAAGATCGCAGAACTCGCGCCGGGCGATCTGAACCATGTGTTCTTTGCCGGATCGGGGTCCGAGGCGAATGACACCAATATCCGCCTTGTGCGCCGCTATTGGGACATCAAGGGCAAGCCGTGGCGCAAGACAGTGATCGCGCGCTGGAACGGCTATCATGGCTCCACGATGGGCGGCGGCAGTCTTGGCGGGATGAAGCCGATCCATGCGCATGGCGGCAAGATCGAGGGGATCGAGCATATCGACCAGCCCTATTGGTGGGGCGAGGGCGGCGACATGACCGAGGATGAATTCGGCCTCGCCCGCGCGCGCCAGCTTGAGGAGAAAATCCTCCAGATCGGTCCCGACAACGTGGCGGCCTTCATCGGCGAGCCCGTGCAGGGGGCGGGCGGTGTGATCATTCCGCCCCGCACCTACTGGCCGGAAATCCAGCGCATCTGTGATGAGTATGGCATCCTGCTCATCGCCGACGAGGTCATCACCGGCTTTGGCCGCACCGGCAACTGGTTCGGATCGCAAACCTTTGGCATCCGCCCGCATATCATGACGATCGCCAAGGGTCTGTCCTCGGGCTATCAGCCGATCGGCGGCTCCATCGTCTGCGACGAGGTGGCCCGCACCGTCGCCGAGGGGGGCGAGTTCTTCCACGGCTACACCTACAGCGGCCATCCGGTTGCGGCGGCCGTCGCGCTCGAGAACCTGCGCATCCTGCAAGAGGAGCATATCATCGAGCATGTGCGCGACGTCGCCCATCCCTATCTTCAGGAACGCTGGAGCGCGCTGGCCGACCATCCGCTGGTCGGAGAGGCCAAGCTGGTCGGGCTGATGGGGTCCATTGCCCTGACGCCGAACAAGGCGACACGGGCGAAATTCGCCGGCGAGCAGGGAACGGTCGGCTTCCGCTGCCGCGAGCGCTGCTTTGCCAACAATCTGATCATGCGCCATGTGGGGGACCGCATGATCATCGCGCCGCCTTTGGTCATCACACCCGAGGAAATCGACGTTCTGATCGCACGGGCCAGAACCAGCCTTGACGAATGTTACGCCGGTCTCAAGGCGGATGGTCTGCTGGTCGCCGCCTGACAGGCGCGGGAAGGGGGCAGAGCTTTGGCCTGCACCTTTCCGGAGTACTTGCGCCGGAGGCATCCCTTTCCGGCCCGGCGCGCGCCCGCTCTGGCGTGCGCGCCGGCGCTTTTGCTGCAACAGATGCGGCCATCGCTTGAGGTTGGCCGCCGACTTGCCTACAGATAGGGCAAAGGACAAGAGGGCCGATCATGCGCATTCATTCCGATCTTGCCGACACCATCGGCAATACGCCTTTGCTCAAACTCAAGCGCGCGTCCGAGATGACGGGCTGCACCATTTTGGGCAAATGCGAATTCCTCAATCCCGGCCAGTCGGTCAAGGATCGCGCCGCGCTCTACATCATCCGCGACGCGGTGGCGCGGGGGGCGCTGAAACCGGGGGGCACCATCGTTGAAGGCACGGCGGGCAACACCGGTATCGGTCTTGCGCTGGTGGGTGCCTCGATGGGGTTCAAGACCGTGATCGTGATTCCCGAAACGCAAAGTCAGGAAAAGAAGGACATGCTGCGGCTGGCGGGTGCCGAGCTGGTGCAGGTTCCTGCCGCGCCCTACAAGAACCCCAACAACTATGTGCGCTATTCGGGCCGTCTGGCCGAAGCGCTGGCGCGGACCGAACCCAATGGCGCGATCTGGGCGAACCAGTTCGACAATGTGGCCAACCGCCTTGCCCATATCGAAACCACCGGTCCCGAAATCTGGGAACAGACCGGCGGCAAGGTGGACGGGTTCATCTGCGCGGTCGGCTCGGGCGGCACTCTGGCGGGCGTCGGCATGGCGTTGCAGCCCAAGGGCGTCAAGATCGGGCTGGCAGATCCCGAAGGCGCGGCGCTGCATGCCTTTTACACCAGTGGCAAGCTTGAAAGCCCCGGCACCTCTATCACCGAAGGCATCGGGCAGGGGCGGATCACGGCCAATCTCGAAGGCTTTACTCCCGATTTCAGCTATCGCATCCCCGATGCCGAGGCGCTCCCCCTGGTCTTTGACATGCTGGAGGACGAGGGCATCTGCCTTGGAGGGTCTTCGGGCATCAACATTGCCGGAGCGATCCGCATGGCGCGCGACATGGGGCCGGGGCATACCATCGTCACGATCCTTTGCGATTATGGCAACCGGTACCAGTCCAAGCTCTATAACCCCGCTTTCCTGAAGGAAAAGGGGTTGCCGGTGCCGGCTTGGCTTGACGCGGCCCCGAAGGCTTTGCCCAGCGTGTTTGAAGACGCATGACGCTGCGCCGCGGTTTGGGGTTTGTGCAGGCGGCGGTTGCCGCGCTTTTCTTCGTGGTCTTGCCCGTGCTGGCGCAGGCGCAGCAGGCAGAGCCGGCGGGCGAGGTTCAGCAGCCTGCCGCGCCACCCGTCGAGCAGCCAAGCCCGTCGCCCGCGCCCCCTGCATCCGAGCCGGCCTCGGGTGCGGCGCTGGCGGCCACCGAGCTTGACTATCCGGCTTGGGAAGCGGTGGCCGAACGGGCCGAAACCGCGCTGGAGAACAACAACACCCCTGCCGCCGTGCTCGACGGCTTGCGCGCGCAACTGGCGGACTGGCGCTCTGCGCTTCTTGTCGCGCAAAATACCAATTCCTCTCGCATCACCACGCTGCGCCAGCAGATCGCGGCCTTGGGGCCAGTGCCCGAGGAAGGCCAGACCGAGGCACCTGAAATCGCGGGTCGCCGCGCGGCGCTGACCGACCAACTGGTGCGTCTGCAAGCGCCCGGCATCGCGGCGGAAGAGGCCTATCGGCGTGCCGACGGGCTGATCGCCGAGATTGACCGCACCTTGCGCGAACAGCAGGCGGATGCGCTGTTGCAGCTCTATCCCTCGCCGCTGAACCCGGCGAACTGGCCCGAGGCGGTGCGCGCGGTAACAAGTGCGGCGCTTGGCCTTTTGTCCGAGACGCAGCGGCGCTGGAGCACGGCGGCGTCGCATGAAACGCTGGTGAACAACCTTCCGCTGATTGCCTTTCTGCTCTTGTTCAGCGTGGTGCTGATCTGGCGCGGCCGGCCATTGATCGAAGGATTGGTGGGGCGGATCAACCAGCGTTGGTCGGCGCGCGGGGGGCTGGTCGCCTCGCTGGTGCTGTCCTTGGGGCAAATCGTGGTGCCGACGCTCGGGGTCATGGCGCTGGCCCATGCGCTTGGCCTGACGGGAATGTTCGGCATTGTCGGCACGCGGCTTCTGGATGCGTTGCCCTATGCGGGGCTGCTGCTGTTCTGCGCGGTTTGGCTGGGTGTGCAGGTGTTCCCGCGCCATCACGATGCGCTGCCGCTGCGTCTGAGCCCCGAAACGCGTGCCGAGGGGCGGTTTCTGGCGGCGCTTTACGGGGCTGTTCTTGCGCTCAACACGCTGCGCGCGGCGGTCATGGACCATCAGGCGCTGAGCGAGGCTTCGCGCGCCGTGGTGGCTTTTCCCGCGATCCTTGTGGCGGCGGTGGTTCTGGTGCGGATCGGGCGGGCGATCCGGCTGACGCTGGTGGCCGAGGCCGAAGCGGATGACGAGGTCAGCTTTCGCAACCGCATCATCTATCTTGTGGGGCGAGGGGCTGTCGTTATCGGCTTTCTGGCCCCCGTTCTGGCGGCCATCGGCTATGTGCCCGCCGCCGAGGCGATGGTGTTTCCCGCAGCGACATCGCTCGGCCTTCTGGGCCTGCTTTACATTCTGCAAGGGGCGGTGACCGACATCTATGCGGTGATCACCCGCAACGAGGATGGCGCGCGCAATGCGTTGGTGCCGGTTCTGGTGGGCTTTGGTCTGGTGCTGGCGGCCTTGCCGCTGCTGGCTCTGATCTGGGGGGCACGGCTTTCGGATCTGACCGAGATCTGGACGCGCTTGCGCGAAGGCTTCACCTTGGGTGACACCCGCATCTCGCCTACCAGCTTCCTGTTTTTTGCGGTGCTGTTCGGCGTCGGCATCACCGTGACGCGGCTGTTTCAGGGGGCTTTGCGCGGCTCTATCCTGCCAAGGACCAGTCTGGACCAAGGCGCGCGCAACGCCCTCGTGTCGGGCGTCGGATATGTCGGCATCTTCTTTGCCGGCTTGATCGCCATCAATGCGGCGGGCATCGATCTGTCGGGCCTTGCCATTGTCGCCGGGGCCTTGTCGGTTGGTATCGGCTTTGGCCTCCAGAACATCGTGTCGAATTTCGTCTCTGGCATCATCCTGCTGATCGAGCGTCCGGTGAGCGAGGGGGACTGGATCGAAGTGGGCGGCGTGCAAGGCACGGTGCGGTCCATCTCGGTGCGCTCGACCCGCATCCAGACCTTTGACCGGACTGATGTCATCGTGCCGAACACCGATCTGGTGGCAGGGCGGGTCACGAACTGGACGCGCTATAACCTGACGGGACGGTTGATCGTGCCGGTGGGGGTAGCCTATGGGTCTGACACGCGCAAAGTCACCCGCATTCTGCAGGAAATCGCCGAGGCACAGCCCCTGGCCATTCTGAACCCGCCGCCGATGGTGGTGTTCATGGCCTTCGGCGCGGATTCGCTGTCCTTCGAGATTCGCCTGATCTTGCGCGACGTGAACTTTTCGCTGTCGGTGCGCAGCGAGATCAACCACATGATCGCGCAGCGGTTCGCCGAAGAGGGGATCGAGATTCCCTTCGCGCAGTCGGATGTCACATTGCGCAACGCGGCAGAGATTGCCGATCTGCTGCGGCAGGTGCCCGCCGCGGCGGGGCTTGCCGCGACCGGACTTGCCGCCACTGGACCTGCCGCGCCCGCGCCGGATGAAGCCTCTGCGCCCGCGATGCGCGAACAAAGACCGCCGGGGCCTCTGGCCAGAGATGTTGTTCCGGGCGAGGGGATCGACCCGACCTCGGGCGACGCCGAGGCAGCGCCCGATAAATCTGGAGACTAGTCGATGACGGAAGCGGTGTTTCGCGGCGATGCCTATGTGCAGCAAATCCGCTCGCAGGTGACAGGGCATACGCCCGAGGGCGGCATATTGGTGGACCGCTCGGTGTTTTACCCGACCGGCGGCGGGCAGCCGGGGGACAATGGCTGGGTGGAATGGCCGGGGGGGCGGCTGACGATCGCAACAGCCGTCAAGGTCGAAGGCGGGCAGATCGCGCTGGTTCCGGCAGAACCGCTGGCGCTGCCGCCTGTCGGCGCCGAGTTGACGCAGCGGCTGGATTGGGCGCGGCGCCACCGGCATATGCGGATGCACACGGCGCTGCACCTTCTGTCCGTGGTGATTCCGCTGCCGGTGACGGGCGGACAGATCGGGGCCGAGCGTGGCCGGCTCGATTTTGACATGCCCGAACCACCCGCCGATCTGGCGCAACTGACCCGTGTTCTGAATGCCCTTATCGGCCGCGACCTGCCGGTCGGCGAGACATGGATAACCGATGAAGAACTGCTGGCCAATCCGGGATTGGTCAAGACCATGTCGGTCAGGCCGCCGACGGGGCAGGGGCGCGTGCGGCTGGTGCGGATCGGAGAGGGCGCGGATCAGGTGGATTTGCAGCCCTGCGGCGGCACCCATGTGGCCCGCACCGGTGAAATCGGGCGGGTTGAGATCACCAAGATAGAAAACAAGGGCCGACAGAACCGCCGTGTCATTCTGGCACTGGCAGGCTAGCTAAGCGTCAAAGCCGGTCTGGCACCCGGTCGAGGGCGCCGCGGATATGGGGAGGCAGCGACTCGATCGGCTGGGTGCCGCAGCCGCGCGCGGCGGCAAGGCGTAACGGGCAGCTGTCGCCAAGGCGCTGCATCACAATCGCCGTAAGGCGGCTGGCCGCCGCCAGCCTGCGCCGCGTGACAAAAGAGATGCCGCTGAAATAATCGGGCATTTCATCCAGCCCGTACTCGAAATAGGTGACATTCATCTGGTCGTTATAGGGCGTGCGTGACATCAGCGCGAAGCCATCGAACTGCTGGATCAACTGGCCTTCATAGCAGGTCGAGCGGGCATGGCGCTTGGTGCCGCTGCGGATGGCGACATCATGCACATCATACCCTTTCCACAGCTTTTCGCTGCCCTTTCGATAGATGCGCGCAAGGCCGCAATAGGCTTTCTCCGGCTGGCGAAAGGATTTGCGCCAATACCGGTAGATTCCATCCGGCAGCAGGTAATGGTCAAACGGCCGCTGGGTGTCGATGACAAGGCGACCTGTGGGCTGGGCCTCGGCGACGGGCGCAGTCGGCAGCCGGTCGAGCCGCTGCAGCAGGATATTCGCATCGACGCCGAAATGCCGACAAATGCGAAACAGGATGTCGGGGCGTGGAAAGGCGGTGCCGGACAGATACCGGTTGAACTGGGTCCGGTTGACCCCGATGGTGCGGCACAATTCACTGATGGATGTGGTGTTCTGGCACAGCTGCCGCAGGTTATCTCCCAGAATCATCCGCAGATCGGCCGGGTTGGGAGAGGGGCGTCTTGTCATCACAGCATCCGCGGTTGCGCAGCACCTGCGCCGGTTCGAAAGCGTGTGCAATACCATCTGATGCCAAACAGCGTCAAGGCCGGCTCCGCCTGATGCTGGTTCGCGTCAGGCTTGATACAGATCACCGACTGTTTGCGACGGGGCATCTTGCTTACTTTTGTGGTGCTGCGCGCTGGGGGCGCGCCGCAAGACAAGGAGACGGCCCGATGACAATGAACGGTGTGGTGATCTGGTATTCGCGACAAGAGTTTCGCGCCATCATCTGGTGTGAGGATTCGAAGGAACTTGGCATTGCCAGTGGCCCGACCGCGTGGCGCAACCCGATGGTAGCCGTCGAGGTCGGAGATGTGGTGGCCTTCCGCGTCGAGCGGCGCGGGCATGACCGTATCTGCCGCGATATCCAGGTGGTCGATGCGCAGGCCGCCCCGACACTTCCAGCCGCCATGTTGGCCAAAGCACATACTCCGCCAGTTTCCGGAAATCGCCTCTTGCATCTTTGCTCCAGTCGCGATTAAGACACCCGCACGGACAGTTGGCCGAGTGGTCGAAGGCGCACGCCTGGAAAGTGTGTAGGCGGGGAACCGTCTCGAGGGTTCGAATCCCTCACTGTCCGCCACTTGCACATCGCAAACCCGAGATGAGGTCCCTGACGGGGCCTTTTTTCTTTTTGTTTCAAAGGGGTTTAGCGAGGCCATCCGACTTTCGGAGACTGGCGTTTCCGCCGAAATCAGTCTCTGAACGCCCCACGTCTCTTTCCATCCGCCCTTCATCTAAATCGAGACGGATTCAAAAAATGACGTACTTATAGAATGTTGGCGGAACTGAACTACGCCGCGGTTGAAGCGGGTTTGTTTGCTTTCGCTGCGAACAGAGACACCCGAAGGCGGCGTAGTTGTGCGGTGTGGTGCGCTTTTAAGCGAGCTGCTAGTCAAGAAGCCCGATATCGTAATAGGCGGAAAGCAGCCTTTTGGGCATGCCGCATGCGACAGTGCTACGGGATCGAAAGCGGTCAAAAAGCACAAGTGACGCAAACTGCGGAACCGTCTGGCACTCCGGCCAAATCTTGCTTCCGTAAGGCACGCGAATTGCCTAGATATTGGCGAATGCCGTTGTCCCCCGAAACCACCCTATCAGAGCGCATCTTCCAGGATCTGTGTCGGCGGATCACTGGGGGCGATCTCGTGCCCGGGGCGCGGCTAGGTCAGGCCGAGATCGCGGCGCACTATCAAGCCAGTCATGTGCCCGTGCGCGAGGCGTTCGGGCGCTTGGAAGCCGAGGGGCTGATCAAGACTCTACCGAGAAGAGGCGTAAGGGTTGCCGTCTTCGATGCCGCCGCGCAATTTGAAATCATCGAGATGCGGGCCGTGCTGGAGCCCCTTGCGTTGCGCCACGCGGCGGCGGCCTGCGCGGACTTCCCGTCTTGGCTTGCGCGGCTGGAAGGGGCCGACCGGGCCTGCAGCCTTGCCCGCACGGCGGAAGAATGGGAGGCGGCCAACGCCGAGTTCCACCACGGCCTCATACTGGATTGCCACTTGCCGCGCCTTGTCCAACTGGTTGACAGGCTGCGATTGCAGGCTTTGCAGGTCGCGCGGCAGGCGCATCCGGCTCGCGTCGAGTTCCAGCCGCGCGACGACCGCGACCACAAGGCGATTTTGACTGCCCTGCGCAACCGAGATGCGGACCAGGCAGCCTTTGTTCTGGCAAAGCACTTGCGACGGGCCCATGGGCCTGCAAGATTTAGTAGATAATATTCCTTTGGCGTCACGCGGGATTGTGGATTTTGCCGCTCCGTGGCAAGAACGTCCTGCGCTGATTCCAAAATAATAGATAATCGGCGCGAGATTCGAAAGGAAGCTCGATGTCGGATATCTTGTTATCTATGAAATCTGCTGGTGGGACCAGATTCGATCTGCCGTTTGCGCTTTCCGTATATCATCGGCCGCTCATGGACCTGCTTCATCGCGCGCATCTGACGCACCGGGCGCATTTCGATCCGAACCGGGTGCAACTGAGCCGCCTCTTGTCCATCAAGACCGGCGGCTGCCCCGAGGATTGCGCCTATTGCAGCCAGTCGGTCCGCAATGGCGCGAAACTGTCGGCCACCAAGCTGATGGAAGTCGAGAAGGTGCTTGCAGAGGCGCGGAAGGCCCGCGACAGCGGTGCAACACGCTATTGCATGGGCGCGGCCTGGCGCGAGCCGAAGGACCGCGACATGGACATGATCGAGGCGATGGTGCACGGCGTCCGCGATCTGGGGATGGAAACCTGCATGACGTTGGGCATGCTCAGCGAAGATCAGGCGGTACGGCTGGCTCGCGCAGGGCTAGATTACTACAACCACAATATCGACACCTCCGAGGCCCATTATCCGCAGGTGATCGGCACCCGCACCTTTGCCGACCGGATCGATACGCTTGCCCGGGTGCGCGCAGCGGGGATCAAGGTGTGTTCCGGCGGCATCCTCGGTATGGGCGAGACAGTCGAGGACCGGGTTTCGATGCTGGTCACTTTGGCCAATCTGCCCGAACCGCCTGAAAGTGTGCCCATCAACATGCTGATACCGATCGAGGGTACTCCGCTGGCGCAGGCGAAACCTGTCGACGCGATCAGCTTTGTCCGGATGGTGGCTCTGGCGCGGCTTCTGATGCCCACTTCGGTTCTGCGTTTGTCGGCCGGACGAAAGGGGATGAGCGACGAGTTGCAGGCGATGTGCTTCTTTGCCGGTGCAAATTCGATATTCATGGGCGAAAGGCTTCTGACCGCCGACAATCCGGAAACCGACGACGACCTTGCGTTGTTCGGCCGGCTTGGCCTGCAACCCATGGCGTCCGATGTCCGTGCTTGAGGCTCCCAGGCGCTTGCTCGACAGTCTGGCAACCCGCCACCGGCTGCGTCACCTTCGGACCGCAGAAGGGCTGGATTTCGCTTCGAATGATTATCTGGGGCTGGCTGGGTCAGCCATGGTGCAGCGGTTGGCGCAAGAGGCTCTGGCCCGCGGCGTGCCGCTTGGCGCTGGTGCGGCGCGGCTGTTGCGCGGCAACCATCCAGCCTTTGAACGGCTGGAAGCTTTAGCCGCGCAGCACTTCGGTGCCGGCGCCGCACTCTATTTCGGGTCAGGCTATGCCGCAAATCTGGGGCTTTTCGCGGCCCTGCCACAGCAACGCGATCTGGTTCTGTACGATGCGCTGATCCATGCCAGCACGCGGGACGGTCTGCGATTGGGCGCTGCCGAGGCGCAGTCCTTTCCCCACAATGACGCCGATGCGGCGCGCGATGCGCTTTTGGGCTGGCGGCTGGCGGGCGGAAAGGGGCAGGTCTGGTTGGCGGTCGAGAGCCTGTATTCGATGGACGGCGACAGGGCACCCCTTGCCGATTTCGCCGCGCTGGCTCGGGACACAGGCGCCATGCTGGTGGTGGACGAGGCCCATGCCACGGGCATTTTCGGTCCCGGCGGGCGCGGGCTGGCGGCGGAATGGGCGGCCGAGCCCTATCTGGTCAGCCTGCATACCTGCGGCAAGGCGCTTGGCGGGCAAGGCGCGCTGATCTGTGCCGCCAGGCCATTGATTGAGCTTCTGGTCAACCGTGCCCGCAGTTTCATTTATTCTACCGCCCCTTCGCCCCTGCTGGCCGAGGTGCTGTGCGGCATACTGGAGCACATCGCTACCGATCCGTCGCGGCGTGAAACCCTGCTTGCGCGGATGGATGATCTGGCCTTGCGCTCGTCTTGTCTCGGCCTTGCGCCGTCGCACAGCCAGATCCAACCCATCCCGATCGCGGGCGACTTGCAATGTCTGGCGGCATCGGCCCGGCTGCAATCACAGGGCTTTGACCTGCGACCGATCCGGTCGCCCACCGTGCCCAAGGGCTCTGAACGGCTGCGGCTGTCGCTGACGCTGAACGTTACGCCCGCCGACCTCGACGCCCTGTTCCGTGCCTTGTTCCTTTTGCAGGAGGACCGCTGAGATGAGTGTCGTGATCGTGACCGGCACCGATACCGATATCGGCAAGACCGTCTTTGCCGCAGGCCTCACGGGCCAGCTGCGGGCGACCTATTGGAAACCGGTACAATCCGGGCTGGAGAGTGAAACCGACAGCGAGGTCGTGCGCCGGCTGAGCGGCCGACCAACATTACCAGAAACGCTGCGCCTTCAGCTCCCGGCCTCGCCCCACCTTGCCGCCGCAGCCGAGGGGCGTCGGATCGATGACCGGCTTTTGCAACTTCCTGAAACACGGCCGTTGGTGATCGAGGGCGCAGGTGGACTCATGGTGCCGTTGAACGCCAGCGTGACGATGCTCGATGTCTTTGCGCGCTGGAATTGTCCTGTGATCCTGTGCGCCCGCACGCGGCTTGGCACAATCAACCACAGCTTGCTTTCGCTAATGGCGCTGGAAAGCCGGGGGCTGACCGTGCTGGGCGTGGCCTTCATCGGCGATCCGCAGCCAGAGGTCGAGGAGACGATCCAGCGCATGGGCAAGGTCCGTCGTTTGGGGTGCCTTCCGATGTTGCCCGTCTTGGAACCCGCGTGTTTCCAAGACCAGTTCGATGCAGCCTTCCCACCTGGCACCTTTGATTTCTAAGGCGGCAAGATGACTCATTCTCCAATCTGGCATCCCTTCACGCAACATGCCCTCTTTCCCCGAATGCGCCCGATCGCCTCGGCCAAGGGGGCCTGGCTGATGGATGCGGACGGCACGCCCGTCTTCGATGCGATCTCATCCTGGTGGGTGACGACCCATGGCCATTGCCATCCTGCAATTGTAGCGGCCATCCGCGACCAGGCGGGGCGGCTGGATCAGGTGATCTTCGCAGGTTACAGCCATGAGCCTGCCGAAGATTTTGCCCGCCGCTTGATGGCACGGGTGCCCGACACCTTGACACGTGTTTTTTTCAGCGATTCCGGGTCGACCTCGGTCGAGGTGGCCTTGAAGATGGCACTTGGTCATTTTCATCACCGCGGTGAGGCCCGTCATCGGGTGATTGTGCTGCAAAACGGCTATCATGGCGACACTGTCGGCACCATGTCCACGGGCGAAACCGGTGCCTTTACCCAGCCCTACGAGCCTTTGCTATTCGCCGTCGATCGGCTGCCCTTTCCCTCCGAAGGCCACGAGCAGGCGACCATCGACGCGCTGGAGGCACTGGCGCGCCGCTCTGATACTGCGGCCTTGCTGATCGAACCCCTCGTGCAGGGCGCGGCCGGGATGCGGTGCTACCGGCCCGAGGTTCTGGTTGAAATGGCAGCGATCTGTGCCCGGTATGGCGTTCTTCTGATTGCCGACGAGGTTATGACCGGCTGGGGCCGCACTGGGCGTTTTCTCGCCTGCGATCATGCCGAGGTGCGGCCCGATATCCTTTGCCTGTCCAAGGGCATAACCGGCGGTCATCTGCCTTTGGCAGTCACCTTGTGTCGCGAGGAAATCTTCCAGTCCCACTGGTCCACTGACCGACGCCGAACCTTCTTTCATTCCTCCTCTTATACCGCCAATCCGATCGCCTGTGCGGCGGCTGCGGCCAACCTCAGCATTTGGGAGGATGAACCCGTGCAGTCTCGCATAGACGCCGTTTCGGCCCTTCAGGCCGAAGCCGTGAGCAGACTGGCGGGGGTGAAGGGGCTGACGGGCGTGCGCAGTCTTGGCACCATCCTCGCTGCCGAGATCGGCCCCCCCCGTGAGGGTTACATGGCCGAGATTACGCCCGAACTGATGGGCTTCTTCCAGTCCCGTAACCTCCTGATCCGGCCGATCGGTCAGACCGTCTATCTCTTGCCGCCTTATTGCAGCACGGGCGACGAACTGGCCGCCTGCCATGACGCAATCGCCGAGGCTGCCGATGCCTTCGGCTGACGGTCTGTGCTGGGCGGGCTTCGGCCATTATCTGCCCGAGCGGGTGGTGACCAATGCCGAGATCGAGGCAGATCTGGGCTTGGCACCGGGCTGGATCCTGGCCCGTACCGGCATTTCTGCCAGGCATTATGCCAGCCCCGGTCAGGCGTTGAGCGATCTGGCGGTGCCTGCCGGAGCCATGGCGCTGCAAAATGCGGGCTTGGAGGTGAGGGAGATCGGCCTCTTGCTACTGGCCACGTCGACGCCAGATCACCTCTTGCCGCCGACGGCGCCTTTGGTTGCGCATCGCCTAGGGTTGTCTTGCGGCGCCGTCGATATCGCAGGGGCCTGTTCGGGGTTTCTTCATGCTCTCGCCCTCGCAGCAGGCCATGCCCGGCTGACGGGACAGCCGGTTCTGGTGATCGCAGCCAACATTCTATCCCGCCGCATCGACCCCAAGGATGCCAGCACGCGGGCGCTTTTTGCTGATGCAGCGGGGGCGGTCGTGGTGGCGCCCTGCGCTGATCCGGGCCGAGGCCCGCTTTCGGTGGTCCTCGGGTCTGATGGAGGGCTATACGATGAGATCCTGATCGAAAGAGGCGGCAGCCGCACCCCAGATGTTCCCGGCACGCCGATCGAAGCCCGGATGCAGATGCGAAACGGTCGCGCCGTCTTTGCCCGGGCGGTGGAATGCATGGCGACCTCCAGCGCGGAGGCGCTTCGACGTGCAGGTTTACACCCATACGACCTTGGGTTCTGGATGCCGCACCAGGCCAATGGTCGCATTCTCGACCAAGTTGCGGGGCGGCTGGGGCTGGGGAACACGCCGCGCCTTGGTACCTTGTCACTGCACGGCAATTCCTCGGCTGCAACGATCCCCCTCGCCCTGTCCTGCCACCATGCAGAGGGTGGATTGCTGGACAACGGCCCGGTCCTGCTGTCAGCCTTCGGTGCCGGCACAATATGGGGCGCCATGGCTTGGCAGAACTGAGCCGCGTCTCCGTCCGAAGTTGCCGGACGCTCTGGCCGACTAGGGCTGCATTTCTGTAAGAGTGCAGTCTTACATGACCTACGCGCTACGATCACTGCCCTGAGCCGCGTGAGGCTAGAACAAAGTCAGGCCACAGCGGCTAAACCATTCCTTCCCACTTCTGATCGACCGCATTTAAGAAGTAACCCCTCGCCGCTGATGCTTACTCTAACGAATGCTCTGGGCTGATCACGTCATTCTAGCCAATGCGTTGCCGACGGAGTGCTCCACTTGCTCCACCCAGGTTTCGCCCGCCAGAAAGCACAGATCATAGAGGCTGACTGCCGACGCCTCTCGCCCGCAAGTCAGCCGCTTCAGCACCTCGGGTGCCAGATATGCCAACCTGAGCTGGCGGCTGACATGGCGTTCGGCCAGTCCCACGGCCTCGGCAAGTTCCTGAATGGTGGCGAACTCACCGGCATCCATGCGCCGCCGCCACCCCCATGCGCGGCCGATTGCGCGCAGGATGTGCGGATCCTGCGCCTGATCCTCGCTCGGTCGATAGTCGGCGGGCGGCAAGATCTTCGGCCGCCCGTTCTTCTTGCGCACCTTCAACGGGATCAGCACGCGGATCGTGTCGTCCGGTTTGATCATTCTGCAGCCTCCATCCGGCGTGGAGCCACCATCTCGCGGATGACGCCCGCAATCCCCTCGCGGCGAATGTCGACCTCGAGCCCAGCGGCGGTGACCGTGACGCGCCGCACCAGAAGCTGGATGATGCGGGCCTGTTCGGCTGGGAAGAGTTGTGACCAGAGAGCCTTGAACTCGTGCAGAGCAGCGATGGCATCCGCCTCGTATGCCCCAAGGCCGTCGCGTTTCAGGGCGGCCAACACCTGCGTGACAACTTCGGGCGTTTGCAGGATGCGCCGCACTTCGGTCACGACCGCGTCCTCGACCATTCCGGCGGCGAGCCGCATCGGCGCGGTCTCCTCGCCGGTCTCGCGGTTCCGGATCACATCCATTGAGACGTAGTAGCGGTAGAGCTTGGCCCCCTTCTTGGTGCTCGTTGGCGTCATGGCCGCGCCGTTCTCGCTGAAAATTAACCCCTTCAGCAGCGCTGGTGTCTGGGCGCGGCTGTTGTTGGCACGCTTGCGCGGGCTTTCCTGCAAAATGGAATGGGCGCTGTCCCAGAGGTCGGCTTCGATGATGGCGGCATGTTCGCCCGGATAGGACTTGCCCTTGTGCAGAGCTTCGCCCCGGTAAACCCGGTTATTGAGCAACCGATAGAGGTAGCCCTTGTCGATCAGCGTGCCCTGCTTGTTGCGGAAGCCCTCACGGCGCAGTTCCCGCGCCAGTACCGTAGCGGAGCCAAGCTCAATGAACCGTTCGAAGATCCGGCGCACCGAGGCGGCCTCCGCCTCGTTCACCACCAGCTTTCGGTCCTGCACATCGTAGCCGAGGGGCACATAGCCCCCCATCCAGATCCCGCGCTTGCGCGAGGCCGCCACCTTATCGCGGATGCGTTCGCCGATGACCTCGCGTTCGAACTGGGCGAAGGACAGCAGAATGTTTAGCGTCAGCCGTCCCATAGAGGTGGTCGTGTTGAATGACTGCGTCACCGAGACGAAGGTCACGCCGTTGCGGTCGAACACCTCGACCAGCTTGGAGAAATCCATCAGCGAACGACTGAGGCGGTCGATCTTGTAGACCACCACGACGTCGATCAGACCATCATCGATATCGGCAAGAAGCTGTTTCAGGCCGGGCCGGTCAAGATTTCCACCGGAAAACCCACCGTCGTCATAGCGCTCGCGCGTGGCAACCCAGCCCTCGGAGCGCTGGCTGACGATATAGGCCTCGCAGGCCTCCCGCTGCGCGTCGAGACTGTTGAATTCCATGTCGAGCCCTTCCTCGCTCGACTTGCGGGTGTAGATGGCGCAGCGCAGGCGGCGGTTCGGGCGACTGTCCAGCTGCATCATGCCTCCTCCCGCTTGCGCTCGCGCAGGCCAAAGAAACGGTACCCGTTCCATCGGGTGCCAGTGATTTCGCGGGCGACGGCGGAGAGCGATTTGAACTTGCGTCCCTGCCAGTCGAAGCCGTCCTTTAGCACGGTCACGGTGTGCTCGACGCCGTCCCATTCGCGCAGCAGCTTCGTGCCCGCCACCGGATTGCGGGGATCGGCGATCTGATGTTTGCGCCGGGCGTGGCCTTCGACCTCGTCGGCCAGCAAGTCCAGCATACGCCGCGTGTCCCGGTCGGGGCCGCCGTAGGTCAGTTCCTGAAGCCGATAGGCGATCCGCAGTTCAAGAAACGCCCGGCTGTTGTTCGGTGCCGAGGTGCCGATGAGCTTTTCCCATTCGGCTTTCAGCTCCTTGACCGACATCTCCTTCAGAGCGGCCAGGCGTGACAGCACCGTCTGGTCCAGGCTTGGGTCATTGCCCGGTTGGATGGAAACTATCTTATTGTGATGCTTCATGAATTCCTCCGATGCGGATACGTTTTGCACGACGACCACCGCTCTTTCGGGGCGAGAAGTCCACGAAACTGTCTCCGTTCTCGACAGATAAACCGCTGGACTGTGCAGCGTTCAGCCGCATTACCCCAGCGGCTAGGATGCGGCCGATCTCGGCAAGGCGCGCCTCGGATGACATGCGCTCAGGGCATAGGGGGTTGGGCCCCGAAACCGGGCCTTCGAGAGTGGATGACATGGCGACTTTTCGCGATTGGGATGATGGTCAAAAGGTATCGCGAAATCCGGAAAGCACAAGTCTTTCAATATCTTGTGGACAGTCTCGGCTTATGAGAAGCACCGCGCAAATCTGCGCATGCGCTCCGTCGCCTCCATGGCTGACGTAGACTGTTCCGGGCGCGAATCAGCGCGCTTTGTCGCCCATGAACTTGTCGAACGTGTCGAGTGTTGGCTCTTCCTCGAGCTCGGCCATCTCCCACCGCGATGGCACGCGGTCGGGATAGAGCAGCAGCGAAATCGACATCTCTTTGCCGGGCGAGAACACGGTCATTTCACGCACCGGCTCGGAGCCAAGCCAGACACCTGCCGGGTGGTGATGGCCGTGGCGCCCCGTATCCGAGTCCACTTCCTGCGCTGCCAATGACGTTGGCGGCAACTCGGTCACTTCCTGCCGTGCGCGATAGAATACACCGGATCTCAATAACGGCTCGCTGGACCAAGCCCAATCGATGAAGCCTTCCTTGCCGACCACGATCATGGCGCGCTTGTCGGTGATGGTCATCCACTTCAGGATCGCCGCCGTCAGGGACACGGCATAGCGGTCCGACAACTCGGTCATCACGTCGATGTCGATTACCCGTCCCTTGATCTGGGCGCGGAAGTCATCCAACGGCATCAGCAGGTACGAGGCAAAGGTGTTGGCCTCGCCCTCAATCCTATTTCTGGCTTCATCCCATTCGGCCATGTTGCGATTGGTGCATTGTAGGCCGCGCGGGTTGGTCTGCCGATGCAGAAGGTAGTGCCCCAGTTCATGCGCCAGTGTGAAGTTGCGCCGCCCTGTAGACCGGATGCTCTCATTATAGACGATGCCCCACTCGCCAGAGCCGCTGGGGTGCGGCATCAGCATGCCTTCGACGCCCTTTGAGAGCTGAAGCCCCTTCACAATGGTAATCGGCGCCTCCGGAAAGACCTGCTGCGAGAAATCCTGCGCCAACGCTGCCACATCGATGGGGAACCGCGGCAACCCGTGCGCAGCCTGATGCAAGGACAGGATCTTCGTCAGGCGGTTAGCCCAGCTCTGCGGCGTCGTCGGCAGGCTCAATCCTTCTTCCCCCACATGTCGATCATCTGGTTGATCTTCTGCTGGTCCTCCGGGGCAAGCTTGCTGAACTTTCGGAAGAATGCTTCCTTCAGCACCTGATCACTGGGCTCCTCGCTCTCGTCGAGCAGGTAATCGGTCGTGACCTCGAGGGCTTGGGCGATACGTGTCAGCTTTTCACCTGACGGCTTGCGGGTATCGCGATTTTCCAACTCCCAGATGTAGCTCTTACTCGAGTCGGTCAGCTCGGCGAGCTTGTCGAGGGAGTATCCCTTTTCCTGGCGGTGGCGCTTGATCTTCGCGCCGAGGGACGTGGTCATCGTTTCATCCTTGGTTTCCTTGGGTTCAGGACGTGCGTTCGATATGCCGAACAAAAATGTGCCGCGCAAGTAGACTCGGCGATTTGTTCGGTATATATCGAACGTCAGCGTATCGCGCCGCGCTGATTCCCTCCTCCTCCCGGCCAAGAAAGGGCCCCGCATGACCTCCATTGCTGCATTCCTCCGCAAGACCCCCGTTACCCGTTTGCAGGACTACTTCACTGCCGGCGCTTTCACCTCGCTCGCGCCTGTCGATTGGACCAAGCCCGAGCCGGACGTCGTCGAGCCGCTGATCAAGGCCGTGGACGGCATGTCCGACGACGAAAAGCAGCGCGTCGTCCTTGATGCCGGCCGTGTCGCGGCTCTCGCTGATGAACCGGGGCAGAACGCCTTGCAGAACGTCGTGCAAAACCGCGCTGTGTTCGACGCGCTGGAGGGGGCCAACAATCGCTCGCTGTGGGTTTTTTTGAAGGAGCCTGATCGTTTCCGTCTCGCGGAAGAGGTGCGCTACAACGACGAACGTCGCCGGACGCGGTCCTGGAGCGGGTTTGGCGTCGATGCCGATCTGGAGGTGAAAAAGGACCCGATCTCGCTCGCGGCGTTTACGGCGGCAATCCGGGCTCGGTTTGAGACGCCCAATGTCCATGTCGACATCTTCGACCGCCACCGGGTGATCCTCGATGGTGAAGAATGCGAACTTGTTCAGGTCGCGGTCTACCGGGAGGGGCGTCCTGAGGACATGCTGGGCTTCGATGCCAACAGCACCTTGTCACGCCGGATCGTGAAACCTGTCTTCGAAGCTGCGCTGACCTATGAAGCTGCGACTGGCGTGATCGAAGTTGTGGCTAAGACCCGCGAGGACCGGATCGATCTGACCCGGTTCATGGCGCGCGATCTGCTCGGGATCACCCTTGGTGAGGACCAGTCGCTGCCGCTGCGCGAATTCGACCTCAGCATGTTGCTGCGGCCGTTCGACTTCCCGACCGACCCTGCCGACGGGATTGCCAGCGTGACAGTCAAGGAACTGCGTCTGATGGATCTCGGCGACGCAAAGGAGCGCATCACGCTTGAATCCATGTCGGGCGCCGACCGTACGATCTGGCAGATGGCGGAACACCGTATCGGACTGGACATCGGGGGCGGTGCCCATGTGTTCGGTCACGCAGGTGACGTGCCGGAATGGGTGATTACCCGCGCACGCTTCACCATCAAGTTCCATCCGGGCCCCTCCGGCGGTCGTGGCAAGTCGCTGGCCCTCAACGTCACGATGCCGCACGGCTGCAATCTGAAGGACATGACGGCGCAAGAGCGCCTGATCGGCGAGAAGTATCTGCGCCTCTGGGGCATCCTGAAAGACGACAATGACGAAGGCGACATCCTTGAGTAAGCGGGCGATCGACCTCCTGCTGCGGGCCATGGAAGCCCGCAGCACGTCTCTC
Source organism: Pseudotabrizicola algicola (assembly GCF_010915705.1). Classification (GTDB taxonomy): domain Bacteria; phylum Pseudomonadota; class Alphaproteobacteria; order Rhodobacterales; family Rhodobacteraceae; genus Pseudotabrizicola; species Pseudotabrizicola algicola. The sequence goes on along the minus strand of NZ_JAAIKE010000001.1, from coordinate 952,900 downwards.
CAGGCATCGGCGCTGCATCAGGTCTCGCGCGGTGCGACCGACGCATTGCTCGCAGCGAAGCTTCTGGTGCCGAGCGGGCATGTCCCAGTTGTTGCCAGGATGGACGATTACGAGGATGAACCGGTCGAGGCCACCTGGTCGGCCGAGCTGAAATCATACGGCTATCACGACAGCACCGGCCGCTGGGTTAAGGTCGCTAATGAGGAGATCGCGGCGTGCAGGGTCGACTACGGTCTGGCCCTTGCCAAGATGCTGGTGGCGTTCGAGCGCGCCGGGCCCTCACGCCCGACGCCCTTGATCTCGGATCTTGTCTGGGACGTGGGAACCATCAAGCTTACCGGAGCGAAGGCCCCAGCGCCCGTCTGGTTTGCCCGGCGGCTTGGAGATCCGAGGGGCTGGGCGCAGCTCGAGGCGCTGATCGGACGCAAGCCGCCGGAGGAAATCCGCATTATCCTGACCTCCACGCCCGGTGAGCGCATCCCGGAGACCGCCCAGAAGCGCAACCACATCATCAATGTGTCGGATGTTGCAGGTGATCCGGCCAAGCTCACGATCTCGCCGCAGGTACTCGCTGCGCGGGTGTTCCCCGGGCAAGTGCAGCGTCGTTTCCCGATCGATCATTCGGATGACTACGGCATCGTCTGGCTGCGCGGCGAAACCCTCACCTTCAAGAGCCCCAAGCAGCGGCGACTGTTGAACGTCTTGTTCGATGCGTACGAAGCAGGTTCTGCAACATGCCTGACTGAAGCCGTGTTGTATGAAGCGGGCTACAAGGACGGCACGAACGCATTCTCAAAGGTGTTCAGCGGGCGCGACGACTGGCGCTCGTTCATCAAATACGCCGACGGAAACTGTTGGATAGAGCCCTAATCCGATCAGCCATCGCCATTTCGAAGGCCGTCCAGAAGGGCGGCCTTTTGATTTTGTGACTCTCCTACCGGCTTCCCTACCGGTGCCCTCCCTCAGCCCTACCACGCCCTCCGCCATGTTGATCCCGCAAGTGTTCGCGGAAATCCCAAGGAGGTTCACATGGCGACCAGGCACCTTTCCCAGATCGAGCTGGCGGCTCGCTGGAACATTTCGCACCGCACGTTGGAGCGCTGGCGGTGGACGGGTGAAGGCCCGAAATTCATCAAGCTCGGCGGCCGGGTGATCTACCGGCTGGAGGATGTCGAAGCCTTCGAGGTCGAGCAGATCCGCGGCGCGGATCATGAACCCCATCGGCCGATGTCGGCGTGAGGGGGGATGACATGACGATCTCCAATCACATCACCCTCGCCGATATCCACCGCATGCCGGTGGGCCAGATCGCTGCGCTGCCCGCCGACCAGCTCGCCCTGCTGAAAGGCATGGCGGACGAGCAGCTGACGCAGGCGAAGTCCATCTCGGACTGGCTCGATGGCGCCATTTCCCTGAAATACGCCGATCGCGCCGGTGACTTTCGCCATGAGGCTGGCAAGGACACTGGCACGATCCGGTTCGAGGATGGCGGCGTCACCGTCATCGCCGAACTGCCCAAGCGTATCGATTGGGACCAGACCAAGCTCGCCAAGATCGCTGCAAACATCGCATCCGCTGGCGAAGACCCGGCCGAGTTCATCGACACCAAGCTGTCGGTCTCGGAGCGCAAGTACGGTGCCCTGCCGGAAAGCTGGCGCAGGGGTTTTGAGCCCGCGCGCACGGTCCGGACCGGTAAGCCCAAGTTCCGTCTGGTGTTGAACGAGGGAGCGATCTGATGGCCATTTCTCTCGCATCCCTGCGCATGACCTCGGCGCTGACGCCGCCGCGCATCCTGATCCACGGCGTCGCCGGGGTCGGCAAGTCCACCTTTGCGGCCGATGCCGACCGGCCGGTCTTCATCATGACTGAGGACGGGCTCGGCAAGCTGCAGGTGCCGCATTTTCCGCTGGCGACAAGCTATGCGGATGTGGCCGGGGCGCTCGATGCGCTGCTGAGCGAGGATCACGCGTTCGGTACGGTGGTCATAGACAGCGTCGACTGGCTGGAGCCGCTGATCTGGGCCGAGGCCTGCCTACGCAATGGCTGGGCCTCAATCGAAACCCCCGGCTTTGGGAAGGGCTATGGCGAGGCGCTGAATATCTGGCGCGAGTATCTCGACAAGCTGAATGCGCTCCGGGACCAGAAGGGCATGGCGGTCATCCAGATCGCTCATACTGACATCAAGCGCTTCGACAGCCCCGAGCACGAGCCCTACGACCGGTACGTGATCAAGCTGCAGGCCCGCGCCTCGGCGCTCTTGCAGGAGCATTCGGACGTCGTGCTCTTCGCCAACTATCAGATCTCGGTCGCGAAATCCGATGTCGGCTTCAACAAGAAGGTAACCCGGGCGCTCGGGTCTGGTGCGCGCGTCATGCACACCGAGGAGCGCCCCGCTTTCCTCGCCAAGAACCGTTACGGCCTGCCGGACACGCTGCCCCTCAGCTGGGCAGAGTTCATGGCGGCCATGCCCCAATCCGAATGATCGCCTTGAAAGGACAAGACCATGGCACGTTTCGACACGTCCTTTGACGCCACCAGCGTCGAACCCACCACCGCCCACGAGCTTTTGCCTGCTGGCAAATACCGCGCCCAGATCGTTGAAAGCGAGATGCGCGTCACCAAGAACGGCATGGGCCAGTTTCTCTGGCTGATGCTCGACATCCTCGAGGGCGAGTACAAGGGGCGGAAGATCTTCGATCAGCTGAACCTCGTTAACCCGAACCCGACCACGGTGGAAATCGCGCAGCGCACGCTGTCGGCCATCTGCCACGCGACGGGCAAGATGCATGTCAGCGACAGCGAGGAGCTGCACCTGATCCCGATGACGATCCAGGTGAAGGTCAAGCCGCCGAAGAACGGTTACGGCGAAAGCAATGCCGTCGCTTATCTGCCGCCCGACCGCGGCGTTGCGGCCCGTGCAGCCAAACCGACGCCCGCTGCGCCCGCCACACCTGCGGCCCCGCCCAAGATGGCGTCTGCGCCCTGGAACAAGAAGGGCTGATGCGCTGCGCCGCCCTGACCTGTTGACGGCCGGGGCGGTGCCCAACCCCATCTGAGGACACTCCCATGACTGACATGAACAACGCGGCCCCCGTGGCCGTGAACGGCCCCGGCTTGCCTGATGATCAGCGCCGGTTGATCGAACTCGACGACGCCATTGCCAAGATCCGCACCCAGATCGCGACAGCCGATCTGGCCCGGCAGCGGGGTCACAAATCCATCGACCCCGACTGGTTCCACCGGGCCCGAACGGCGCTGCGGCATCTCAGCCGCGAACGGGCGGAACTTCTGGCCCAAGGCACCGGACGTCACCGCCGCGAAAAGCTGAAGGACGCGCTGATCGGCGTTCTGCGCGAGCGCCATGATCCGGAAACCTGGACCGGCATTCTGGCCGAGGCGCAGGCGCGCAGTGAACGGGAGGGGCTGTGATGGCTGAGCTTCCCGACACCCCCACGCCGACGCTGACGGCGGTCTATGCCGACTACGAGGCCCGTCAGGGCGATGGTTTCCGCGACCACCTCGGGGCGTCCATCATCGGCAAGGCCTGTGCTCGCGCACTCTGGTATGATTTCCGCTGGGTCACGCCTGCGCGCCATTCTGGCCGCCTGCTGCGCCTCTTCGAGACCGGCCAGCTGGAGGAGGACCGCCTCGTGCGCAATCTGCGCGCCACCGGTGCGACGGTGCTCGAGGTTGATCCGGAAACCGGCCGCCAGTTCCGCGTCGAGGCCCATGGCGGCCATTTCGGCGGGTCGCTCGATGGCGTGGCCATCGGCATCCTCGAGGCCCCGAAGACCTGGCATGTGCTGGAATTCAAGACCCATGGGGTCAAGAGCTTCAGCGAGCTGACCGCCAAAGGCGTGGTGCAGGCCAAGCCCCAGCACGCCGCGCAGATGCAGATCTACATGCATCTGACGGGGATCCACCGCGCCCTGTACGTCGCGGTCTGCAAGGATACCGACGCGCTGCACATCGAGCGCATCGATTCCGACAGCGCCATGGCCAAACGCCTCTTGGACAAGGCCGGGCGCGTTATCTTCGCCCAGCACCCGCCCGCGCGGATCAGCGAGGACCCCACCTGGTTCGAATGCCGCTTCTGCGATCACCATGCCGCCTGTCATGACGGCGGTGGGGCGGCTGTGACCTGCCGGTCCTGCCTGCATGCGACGCCCGTTGACGGCGGCTGGCACTGCGCCCGCCACGACCGGATGCTGGCACCCGCCGAGCAGCGTGCAGCCTGCACCCGCCATCTCTTCACCCCCGATCTCGTTCCGGGCGAAGTCATCGATGCGGGCGACGATATCGTCACCTACCGCATGGCCGATGGCTCGACCTGGGCAAACGACGCCCGCACAACGGAGGCCGCGCCATGCTGACCCTGCGCCCCTATCAACAGGCCGCGATCACATCGATCTACGGCTATTTCCAGAACCACAAAGGCAACCCGCTGGTGGTGATCCCGACTGCCGGGGGAAAGTCCCTCGTCATGGCCGCCTTCATCAAGGGCGTGCTGAAAGCCTGGCCCGACCAGCGCATCCTGATCGTGACCCATGTCCGCGAGCTGATCGCCCAGAACCATGCCGAGATGATCGGCCTCTGGCCGGAGGCCCCGGCCGGTATCTATTCGGCGGGCTTGGGCAAGCGCGAGGCACGGGCGCAGATCCTGTTTGCAGGCATCCAGTCCATCCACCGCCGCGCGGCTGAGATCGGCCACACGGATCTCGTGCTGATCGACGAGGCGCATCTCATTCCCGGCGACACCAGCACCATGTATCGCCGGTTTCTGGATGGGCTGGCCCGGATCAACCCTGCGTTGAAGGTGATCGGGCTGACCGCCACGCCCTTCCGGCTCGACAGCGGCATGCTGCATGAGGGCAAGAACGCGCTCTTCACTGACATCGCCTACGAGGCACCGGTGCGCGATCTGATCGATGCTGGATATCTGAGCCCGCTAGTGTCGAAACAGCTCGCCACGCGGCTCGATGTCTCGAAGGTCGGCACTCGCGCTGGCGATTTCATCCAGCGCGATTTGGCGGCTGCCGTTGATAAGGAGGCCATCACCCGCGCCGCGGTTACCGAGATCATCGCACATGGTCGCGAGCGGAAATCCTGGCTGGTCTTCTGTTCCGGCGTCGAGCACGCCCGCCATGTGGCCGAGGAGTTTGGTCGACAGGGGATCACCTGCCGCACGATCTTTGGCGACACGCCGAAGGACGAACGGGACGCCATCATCACGGCCTTCAAGCTGGGTGAAATCCGGGCGCTCGCCTCGATGGGCGTGCTGACCACCGGCTTCAACGCGCCGGCGGTCGATCTGATCGCGCTCCTGCGCCCCACCAAGTCCGCAGGGCTCTATGTGCAGATGGTGGGCCGCGGCACGCGCCTCGCCCCGGGCAAGGAAAACTGCCTGGTCCTCGACTTCGCTGGCAATGTCCGCCGCCACGGGCCGATCGATCTGGTGCGGCCTCGGCGGCCCGGCGAGGCCGGTGGCGGCGAGGCCCCGACCAAGGTCTGTCCGGAATGCGACAGCATCATCGCGCTTTCGGCGACGGAATGCCCCGACTGTGGCCATGTGTTCCCGGCCCGCGAGGTGAAGATCGCCCCGACGGCGGCCACGCTCCCAGTCCTGTCGCCGAAGGTCCAATGGCTGCCGGTGCACGGCGTCTCCTACAGCCGCCACGACAAGCTGGGCGGGCTGCCCTCGCTGAAGGTCACTTATAGCTGCGGGCTGAAATCCTACAGCGAATGGGTCTGCATCGAGCATCAGGGCTATGCCCGGCAGAAGGCGGCTGAATGGTGGCGCAAGCGCGCCCCGGAGTGCCCGGTGCCGCTCACCGTCGATCAGGCCATCGCGGAAGCCGCGCGTCTTGCTCGCCCCAGCGAAATCTCGGTCCGTCCCTCGGGCCGCTACGTCGAAGTCTCCCGCCACAGGTTTGATCCATGCCCCAAATCCACACCAGCCTCTGCGCCGTCTGCCACCGGCAACCTCGTGGGTTTGGCTGGTTCGACCGGGATTTCCGCGTCTCCGACCCGCGGCGCGATGCCAGCCGCAAGCAACTCTGCAGCCGGACCTGCCAGGACATCTGCCATGGGAGGAAGGGCATGATCGATCCCACCCCGAACGAGGCCGAGGCGATGACCGTCGGCGGCCAGATGGGCGGCGAGTACCTCGAGAGCATCGGCAAATCCGACCTCGCCACGCTGACCGAGATCGAATGGGACTGTTTCATCGATGCGGTCGTAACCGGATACTGCGACCACCTGCGTGAGCTTGCGGCCAGGGATCGCAAACGCCTCGACGCCATGACCCCCGAGGTGCCCTTCTGATGGCTGACACATCCTTCATGGCGCGCTTCGGCGCGCGGCTCGTCACGAATGGCTATGCCATCCTGCCCATCGGCCCGGGCACGAAAAAGCCCGGCCGCTTCCAGCGCGGGGCTTGGGCGGACTACCCTGAATGGAACCGCCATGCCGAACGCGGCACCACCGAGGTCGAGGTGTCCACATGGTCGTCCTGGCCGGATTGCGGCATCGGCATTGTCGGCGGCGCAGTTGCTGCGGTCGATATTGACATCAAAGACGATGCCGACTTGGCGCTGCAGATCGAGCGGCTCGCCAGGGAGCGTCTCGGTGACACGCCCGCCCTGCGCATTGGCAGGGCCCCGAAGCGCATGCTGGTCTATCGCACGTCCGAGCCCTTCCGCGGCATCAAACGCCATCCGCTGGAAGTGCTCTGCCTCGGGCAGCAGTTCCTGGCCTATGCCATCCACCCCGACACCGGCGCGCCCTATGCCTGGCCCGAGGAGGGGCTGGCGGACATCGACATCACCGACTTGCCCGAAATCACGGCCGAAGCTGCGGTGGCGTTTCTCGAAGAGGCCTATGCGCTACTGCCAGAAACCCTGCGGCAGCGCGGGCTGGCTTCCAATGCACCAGCCGGTGACATCGCGCGCATCCACGGTCAGATTGGTACCTTGCCCGCGATAGAGGCCGCCCTCGCGTGGCTGCCAAACGCGCAGCTGGACTACGACAGCTGGATGCGTGTCGGCATGGCCCTGAAGGGCGCGCTCGGCGAGGCCGGGGCAGATATCTTCGCCAATTGGTCGGCGCAGGCAGCGAAGGATGTCCCCGCCACCACCATGAAGGCTTGGGCCAGCTTCAAGCCCGACCGGATCGGCGCTGGCACGATCTACCATCTTGCCATGGAGCGCGGCTGGCAGCCCGACCCAGACCTACGGCTGGATGGCAGTCTGTCCGAGGATGGGGATCATCCGGCGGCGGGGCTGCTTGCACGATTGGATGTTACAACAGCGGCAGCGTCTCTGGCCCCAGCCGAACCGCCATTCACGCTCGCCATCCCTGACGGATTGGTGGGCGATCTGACGGATTACATGCTGTCCACCGCCCGGCGCCCGCAGCCGCTTTTGTCGCTTGGGGCCAGCCTCTGCGCTATCGGTGCCCTGATGGGGCGGAATTACCGCACCGAAAGCAACCTGCGCTCGAACCTCTATGTCGTCGGCATCGCGGACAGCGGATCGGGGAAGAACCACGCCCGTGAAATCATCAACGAAACCTTCTTCGAGGCCGGGCTCGCCCATCACCTCGGCGGCAACAAGATCGCCTCCGGCGCGGGGCTTCTGACCGCGCTGCATCGTCAGCCCGCGATCCTCTTCCAGATAGACGAGTTCGGCATGTTCCTGTCAGCTGCCGCAGACCGCAAGCGCAGCCCGCGCCACATCACCGAGATCCTCGACAACATGACCGAGCTTTACACCTCAGCCGGCGGGATCTTCCTCGGCGCGGAATACGCCAACCGGGATGGATCGAACGAGCGGCGTGACATCGTGCAGCCCTGTCTTTGCGTCTATGGCACCACGACGCCGCTGCACTTCTGGGGTGCCCTCCAGGGGGCCAACGTCGTTGACGGCTCGCTCGCGCGCTTCCTGATCCTGCCCAGCGACGAGGACTATCCGGATGAAAACATCGCCGTTGGCATCCGGCAGGCACCACCCGCGCTGATCCAAGGGCTGCAACTGATCGCCGCCGGCGGTGGGGTCAGGAAAGGCAATCTGACCGGCAAGACCGCCGATCAGAACACCGCCGTGAACCCGATGATCGTGCCGATGACAGAGGAGGCAAGGGTCCGGTTCCGCCAGCTCAGCATTGAGTTGACTGAGGAACTACGTGCAGCGGCAGGTACAGCCTTCACCGCAATCCTCGCCCGTATCGGGGAAAACGCTCTGAAGCTCGCGCTGATCGTGGCGGTGGGACGCGATCCGGCCCGGCCCGAGATCGAGATCACGGCAGCGGAGTGGGCCATCGGCTTCGTGCGGCATTACGCCCAGCGGACCATGGAAGCGGTTGAGCGGCATGTCGCGGATACCGAGACGGAGGCCCACCTGAAGCGACTGAAGGAGATCATCCGTTCATCCGGGGCCAAGGGGATCACGAAATCCGAGATCACCCGGGCCTCGCAGTGGTTGAAATCGCGCGATCGCGACGAAATCCTGCTCACCCTGATCGAGAGCGGCGACATCACCACCGGCATGCGCGGGTCATCGACCAAGCAAGCCATGGTCTACAGGATGGCAAGGTGGGGTGGATGACCGGAGATCCTTCAAAGCATCAAAAGGCGATCTTGAAGCAAGGGGTGGGGTCAAGCCTATGCTATGAAATAGAAAAGAGGGATCCTTCAAATCTTTCAATCCTTCAAGAGGACCCCTTATCCCTTTAGGCGTGCGCGCGCGTTTTAATATGAGGAGAGAGGTACCTATTGAAATATTGAATAATTGAAAGATTATATATTATATATACAGGACAACCACTTAGGGGCGGAAATCTTTCAAGCGACCCCTCTGACGGTTTTGAAGGATCTGCCGGGCGGCACGCTCGCCCCGCGCCTGACATGACCAGACCACCCTTCGGGGCCTGGCGAGACCGCAGCCTTCACCGGCCAGCCCTCCCGCCACGCTCGCCAAAGCGAAGAGGAGGTCTTGATGACCCAATCCGACAACACCCCGCGCTGCATGCTGGCGCTCGATCTTGGCACGACGACAGGCTGGGCCCTGCGTGGTCATGACGGTCTGATCACGACTGGCACGGCCAGCTTCAAGCCCGGGCGCTACGATGGCGGCGGCATGCGCTATCTGCGCTTCACCAATTGGCTGACGGAACTCGACCGGCTGTCCGGCCCGATCTCGGCCATCTGGTTCGAAGAAGTTCGCTGCCACGCCGGAACTGACGCGGCTCATGTCTATGGCGGTCTGATGGCAACTTTGACCGCGTGGTGTGAACTGCGCGGCGTCCCTTACCAGGGCGTCCCGGTCGGTACGATCAAGCGCCATGCGACCGGCAAGGGCAATGCGCCCAAGGAGGCAATGATCGCAGCGGCCCGCGCCCGCGGGTTCAGCCCCGTCGACGACAACGAGGCCGATGCTATTGCGTTGCTGGTCTGGGCGATCGAGACGAATGGGGGTGTGGCATGAGGCTGTACCCCAAGGGCTACGGCGGCCAGCGCCGGGATCCCGAGCAGGTCAAACGGGACGGATGGCACGAGCAGCGCATGCTGGCCGTCTCGCTCGATGACCCGCGTCTCACCTGGCCTGAGCGCGAACTCGTCCGCCATGTGGGTGAGAAGCTATATGGCAAGCTTCCTCCGGTGAGGGAGGTGGGCAATGGCTGATCGTGTCTGGACCGCGGACGACGTCGCCGATCATTTCGAGGAGGCGTTCCGTACCCTGCGCAGGCTGCCGCCAGTGAAGGCCAAGGGCTATTTCAACACCTGGCCCGACATCGTGCGGACCAGCCGCGAGATCGCGGCCATGGAGCCGCAGCCGATGCGGGTCTGGCCCTCGGCCGCCGCGATCACCCGGCTCGAGCAGACCTTCGACTGGGTGCTCTGGATCGAGGAGGCGGAGCGCAAGCTGGTCTGGTCCCGAGCGGCCCGTGTGCCGTGGAAGCAGATCAGCGGTGAGCTTGGCTGCGACCGCACCACCGCGTGGCGTCGCTGGCAACTGGCCCTGACCAAGATCGCTGCGCGCCTGAATGCGCAGTGACTCCAATGTGTTGCAACACTTTTTCCTTCGACATCTGCAACATGATCGTGCTATTCCGAAGGCAAGATGGGGAGAGTGCGCTGGAAAGCTCGCTCTCCCCTTTGCGTTGCCGGGGGCCACCTGGACCCCGGCATCCAGCGAGGGTCCGGCCGGGGTCTAGCCCACGGCAGTTTCCGGTTCCTTCCTGGCGATATTCGTATGCTGGCGGGCGAAGCGCGGGACATCGCCAGTGACAGGGCCGGATTTTTGGGAAGCCACCCCGGCCGGAAGCCACCACGCAACCTGAAATAACCACGCAATAACAGCGCCTTCGCTGGTGGACTCCGGGGTGGATGCCCTGGACCCCGGAATCCAGCCGGAAGCCGGTGGACTCCACCAGCCGGAAACCATCGCGCGACGCCGCTGATCGCCGCCCCCTTCATCGATAGGAACCTTCATGACCCTCGCCTTCGCCCCCGAGCGGATCGAGCAATGGCCGCTGTCGCGCCTGCAGCCTTACGCGAAGAACGCGAAGGCGCATGGCGCGGACCAGGTCGCCAAGATCGCCGCCAGCATGGCCGAGTTCGGCTGGACCGTGCCCTGCCTCGTCGGCGACGACGGCGAACTGATCGCAGGCCACGGGCGCGTGCTGGCCGCGACGCAGCTCGGGCTGACCGAGGCGCCTGTGATCGTGCTGGGGCATCTGACCGAGGCGCAGCGGCGGGCCTACCGGATCGCGGACAACAAGCTGACGGAACTCGGCACCTGGGACGAGGCGCTGCTGTCGGCTGAACTGAACGACCTGTTGGCTGAAGACTACGACCTGTCGCTGGTTGGCTTCTCCGATGGCGAGTTGGACAAGCTGCTGGCCTTCGTCGCGGAAGACGGCGGTGAAGAAGGTGGCGCCGGGGGCTCCGTGCCGCCGGTGACCATCCCCGAGCCGCCGCGCAACCCGGCATCGCGGACGGGAGACCTGTGGATCCTCGGCGACCACCGGCTGTTCTGCGGCGACAGCACCAGCGCGGCCGACGTGCGCCGCCTGATGAACGGCGAGCGGGCGATCCTGTTCGCGACCGACCCGCCGTATCTCGTGGACTACGACGGCTCCAACCACCCGACGCGAAACAAGGACTGGTCGGCATCCTACGGCACCACCTGGGACGACAGTTCGCAGGGGGCCGAGCTTTACGATGGTTTCATCGCCGCCGCCGTCGCCGAGGCGATCACGGAGGATGCCGCCTGGTATTGCTGGCACGCCTCGCGCCGCCAGGCGATGCTGGAAGCCTGCTGGGAAAAGGCCGGAGCCTTCGTCCATCAGCAGATCATCTGGGTGAAGGACCGCGGGGTTCTGACCCGGTCGCATTACCTCTGGAAGCACGAGCCCTGTTTCATGGGCTGGCGCCGCCCGAACCGCCCGCCGAAGGTGGCCGAGGAAACGCTGCCATCGACATGGGCGCTGCCCAGCTTTGCCAAGGATGACCGGCCCGACCATCCGACGCCGAAGCCGCTCGACGCCTTCGGCATTCCGATGCGCCAGCACGTCGCCCGCGGCGGCCTCTGCTACGAGCCGTTCTCCGGCTCCGGCTCGCAGATCATGGCGGGCGAAGCCAACGGCCGCCGCGTCTTCGCGATGGAGATCAGTCCGGCCTACGTCGATGTCGCCGTTGAACGCTGGCAGGCTGACACGGGGCGTGACGCGATACTCGACGGCGACCGCCGGACCTTCGCGCAGGTGAGAACCGAGCGGCTGGGCGACTACACCGATACGCTGGACACGGACGCCGAACCCGAACCCGCGCGAAAGCGCAAGTCCGCCGCGTGACATGCATGACCTGGCTTTACATCCCTCCGGACGAGCTTCCGGAACCGGAGATGCGTGCCTCTTCGGCCTCTCCCTCTGCTCCGGCGCGGGCGGGCTCGACCTCGGGCTCGCCATCGCCATCCCCGGATATTGTGCTGTGGGCCATGTCGAACGGGAAACCTTCGCCGCAGCCACTCTCGTGGCGCGGATGGAAGACGCGTCCCTGGATCCGGCTGTTGTCTGGGACGATGTTGCCACCTTTGACGGCCGCCAGTGGCGCGGCGCGGTGGACATCGTCACTGCGCGCTATCCGTGCCAGCCGTTCTCCGTCGCAGGCAAGCGCCGGGGCGCGGACGACCCGCGGCACCTCTGGCCGCATGTCGCCCGCATCATTGATGAGGTCGAGCCGCCCTTCGTCTTCCTCGAAAATGTCGCCCATCATCTCCGCCTCGGCTTCCCCGAAGTCGCCAACGGACTGGTCCGCATGGGCTACCGCCTTGCGGCAGGCCTCTTCACGGCGGCGGAAGTCGGTGCGCCCCATCGGCGCGAGCGGCTCTTCATCCTCGCACACCGCGAGGGCGACGAGCTGGCCGACCCCGCGCGCCTGCTCTGGCACCCGGTCGAGTGGCGGGAACCGGACGGAACTGCTGCGCCTCTGGCCGACGCCGAGGGCCAGCGCCAACGAGAACCGGCAGACGAAGCCGACGCCATCGCAGGAAGCAGGCCAGCACGGGATGAACCTGGCGACGACGGCAGCACTTTGGCCGACGCCGCAGATCGACAGCTTCCGCAGCCGGGGTGGCGACAGGCGCGACGAGAAGGGTCTGGACCGGATGGCGCGGGACTGGCCGACGCCGATGGCGAACGACGGATGCAAGCCGAGCGCGGGCAACCGGCGGACAGCAGACCTGACCCATGCAGCCGGGATGTGGATGACGCCGACGGCGCGCGATCACAAGGACGGGGCGACGAGCCTTGCCAACACCCCGGTGAACGGCCTGCTTGGCCGCCAGGTCCTGGTGACGCCGATGACTGGGCGCGATACCTCAGATACGCGCCGGACCTTGAACCCGCTGTTCGTCGAGGCGCTGATGGGCTGGCCCACCGGGTGGACCGGCTTCGCCTCTGTGGCAACGGCGTGGTCCCGCTGGTTGCGGCGCATGCGCTGCGAACTCTGGCAGTTGAACTGCTGGCCGATGGATGAGGCGGCGACATGAAGCAATCCCGCCTCATGTCGCTGGTCGAGTCCGTCGCCAACGTGATCGTCGGCTACGGAGTCGCGGTGGTCACGCAGATCGTGATCTTCCCGGTTTTCGGGCTGCATACGACGCTGGCGCAGAACCTGAAGATGGGCGCGGTGTTCACCTTGGTAAGCATTGCACGGTCCTTCGCCCTGCGGCGGGTGTTCGAGGCTATCCGGGTTCGGTCATCCTCGCCTCGAATTCCGAGGACCAAGTCTTTGCCAAAGGAAGGCTGAGGCCTGGTCATCGGCCTAACCGTTCAGTGCGCTCCTGCATCCCGGTTCACCGGGTCGGCGAACGGCGCGTCGGGCTCGCAGACATAGAACAGGGCCATGCGCGCGGGAGCATCGCCCCTGTTTCGACCCGTCATGTTCACGCCAGCAGGCTCGACGAAGGCTTGTCCCGCCTCGATCACGACCGGCTCCCGATCGTCCAGCTCGAGCGTGAATGCGCCCTCGATCATGTAGACCGTCACCGGGAACCGATGGGAATGGTAAGGGGTGACATCGCCCGGCATCAGGGTCGCGAACAGCACGCGCACCTCCTGTTCTGCGGACCTTGGCAGCCCCGTTACTACCTCTCGGTGTAGCGGCGTCAGCTTGGCCATGCCGTTGTCCTGTGCGCTGCGGGTCACGCCGACCGTCAAGCCGGCGGTCATGGTTTCGACATCGGTTCTCTCGTGCATGTCAGCCTCCATCTCTGTGGTCAGGCTATCAGCGGGCCCGCGACAGCGGCAGCAGCAACTCTGGCGAAACGCGCGGCAAAAATGCATAACGGAAGAATGTTCGACTGGGAAGATCTGCGCCATTTGATCGCCGTGTCGCGGCAGGGAAGCACCCTCGCCGCCGCGAAGACGCTCGGCGTGAACCAGTCGACGGTCCACCGCCGCCTGCTGGAGCTGGAGAAAGCCATCGGTCTGACGCTGATGAAGCGCCATCCCAGCGGCTATCGACTGACCGAACTTGGAGAGGCGCTGATCGATCATGTGCTTGCCGTAGAAACGGCCGTTCACACGCTTGAACAGCAAATCCGGGCGTTGAAGCACGACCTGAAGGGAGTCGTGCGCCTCACCTGCCCGGAGCCGACCGTACCGCGGATCGTCGCGACGGGGCTGCTGGACCGGTTCCATGAGCGCTATCCCGGGCTTCAGGTGGAGTTCGTGACCAGCGACCGGTACCTCGACCTGAGCAAGGGTGAGGCGGACGTCGCGTTCCGGTCCGGCGAGCCCGTGGACGACACGCTCGTGGGCCGAAAGATCTGCGATTCGATCTGGGCGATCTATGCCAGCAAGAGCTATGTCCAGCAACGCGGCCGCCCGACGAGCATTGCTGATCTGGCTGACCATGCGCTGCTCGGCTTCGACGGGATCATGGAAAACCACCGGGTGGCGAAATGGCTTCCGGTTGCAGTACCGAATGCCCGCATCGTCAGCCGCAACAACAGCATGCTCGGGACGCTCTCGGCCGTGAAGGCTGGCGTCGGGATCGCGCCGCTACCGACGACCCTTGGGGATGCCGAAGACGTGCTGATCCAGGTTCTTCCACCTGTCGAGGAGCTCACACGGAGTTGGTATCTGCTGACGGCACCCGACCTGCGAAGGACACCTCGGGTCGCTGCTTTCGTGGATCAGGTCCTCGAAGACGTGCCGGCTTTGCAGAAAGCGCTGATCGGCTGACGGTGGCACAAGGGTGAATGCGATCCGGATGCGGATCGCCAGATGATCGACCGCCGCCCCAGAGGGACGGCGGTTATAAAGTGGTAGTGGTCGGGTGTGTCAGGCGGCGGGAAGCCGGTAGACCCTGCCGCGCCCTTCCACCTTCTCCGAGGTTACCTCGAGCCCGAGCTTCTTCTTGAGCACCCCGGCCATCGCGCCGCGCACCGTGTGCGACTGCCAGTCCGTCGCGGCCATGATCTCCTCGATGGTCGCGCCGTCCGGCGCGCGCAGCATGGCGATCAGCGTGGCCTGCTTGGTGCCCTCGCGCGGCGTGCGCGTCTTGGGCGCAGCTTTCGGTTCGGTGGGGGTGTCCGGCGCGGGCTCCTCGGTCGGCGCGTCCCTCGCGCCCGTGGGTGCGGCGTTCGCGTCCTCGGGCTCGATCCCGATGGCGGCGAGGCCTGCGTCGGTGGCGACCAGCGTGACGCCGTGGCCGCCGCCGGTCTCGCGCCAGATTGGCTCGCCCTTGCGCGTGTCGGCGTCGACTTCTTCGAGGAAGCCCTTGGCGAGCATTGCGCCGACCACCTTGGCGGCGGCTCCGCCGCGCAGGCTCTCGGGCAACGGCAGGGCGATGTGCTCGGGGCGCTGTGCGGCGGCGCTCAGGATCAGGGCTTGGGTGTCGGAAAGCTGGGTCATCGTCGTCTCCCGTATCGGGGCGCGCGGCATGCGGGCCCTTCTACGAGGCTGAGCCCGCCAGTCGGCGGGCGGGACCGGGAGCGGGTCGTCTCACTCGGCGTGTTCGCCTTCGTTGAAGGCCATGTCGGTGATCTCGCGCAGCTTGGCGCGGTAATGGTTCAGGGTGCCGACATGGCCCCAGTTGATCTCGTCGGGGCTGGTCTCGAAATGGTCCGCGCTCAGCGCGGCGAGCCGCTCCAGCATCGCGTCGATCTCCGTCTTCGCGGCGATGAAGGCGTCGAGGGCTTTCGTGTTGTCGGTCGCGCGGCGGGTCATCGGGGTGGCTCCGTGGTGAGTTGCATCGTCCTTCTGGAGACACGTTCCCTCTGTCCGCGAAGCTTATCAACTCGATAAGCACATGATCTTGAATGGTAATCGGAGCTGTCGATGCAAGGCATGAGCGAGCGCCAGTACGCCGCGCATGTCGGGCTGTCGCGGGGTGCGATCCAGAAGGCGAAGACGGCCGAGCGGCTGGTCCTCTATCCGGACGGCAGCATCAACGCGGCCGCCAGCGACGCCCGGCGTGCCGAGACGACGGACCCGTCGAAGACGCGAAAGCCACCCGCGCCGAAGCTGAAGCCCGTCCCCGAGGCGGCGGTGGCCGCCGTCGGCGACACGCTGCGCGAACAGGGGCTGGCTGTCCCGACGGTGGGCGGCGGCACGACCTTCCTGCAGGCCAAGACGGCGAACGAGGTGCTGAAGGCGCAGGAGCGGCGCATCCGTCTGCAAAAGCTGAAGGGGGAGTTGATCGAGCGCGCCCGCGCGCTGGCGCTGGTGTTCCGGCTGGCGCGGGAGGAACGGGACGCGTGGGTGAACTGGCCTGCACGCGCCGCGGCGCTGATGGCGGCCGAGCTTTCGGCCTCGTGCCGCGACGCGTCGGGCCAGCAGATCACCGTGGAGCCAGCCGCGATGCAGAAGGTGCTGGAGAAACATGTACGCGCCCACCTCGACGAACTCGCCGAGGTCCGGCCCGACTTCCGGTGAAGATGACGCGCTGACGGAGTTCGACGGCGCGGGCGAGATCCTGCGCGCCTGGGGCAACGGGCTGCGGCCAGACCCCGACCTGACCGTTTCGGAATGGGCGGACCGGCACCGGATGCTTTCGGGCCGCGCCTCGGCCGAACCCGGGCGGTATCGTACGGTGCGCACGCCCTACATGCGCGAGATCATGGACCGGCTGTCGCCGGGCGATCCCACGCAGCGGATCGTGTTCATGAAGGCCGCGCAGGTCGGCGCGACCGAGGCGGGCAACAACTGGATCGGCTTTGCCATCCACCAGGCGCCGGGCCCGATGCTGGCGGTCCAACCGACCGTGGAACTGGCGAAACGCAACTCGCGGCAGCGGATCGACCCGCTGATCGACGAGAGCCCGGAACTGCGGGAGCGGGTGAAGCCCGCCCGATCCCGCGACGCGGGCAACACCATGCTGTCCAAGGAGTTCGCGGGCGGCATCCTGATCATGACGGGCGCGAACTCGGCGGTCGGACTGCGGTCCACCCCGGCGCGGTACATCTTCCTCGACGAGGTCGACGCCTATCCCGCCTCCGCCGACGAGGAAGGCGATCCGGTGACGCTGGCGGAAGCGCGGTCGCTGACCTTCGCCCACCGGCGCAAGGTGCTGCTGGTTTCGACCCCGACGATCCGGGGGCTGTCGCGGATTGAGCGGGAATACGATGCCAGCGACCAGCGGCGGTTCTTCGTGCCGTGCCCGCATTGCGGTGCGATGCAGTGGCTGAAGTTCGACCGGCTGCGCTGGCAGAAAGGCCGCCCGGAGACAGCGGAGTATCACTGCGAGGGCTGCGACGCGGCAATCGCGGAGCACCACAAGACGGCGATGCTGGAGAGCGGCGAATGGCGGGCGACCGCCACGGCCGCCGATCCGACCACGGTCGGGTATCACCTCTCCGCGCTCTATTCGCCGATCGGCTGGCTGAGCTGGGAGCGGATCGTGCGGGCTTGGGACGCTGCACAAGGGTCGGATGAAGCGATCAAGGCGTTCCGCAACACGATCCTCGGCGAGACATGGGTCGAGACCGGGGAGGCGCCGGACTGGCAGCGGCTCTACGACCGGCGCGAGCGCTGGACATCCGGCACGGTGCCTGCGGGCGGGCTGTTCCTGACTGCCGGGGCCGACGTGCAGAAAGACCGGATCGAGGTCGATGTCTGGGCGTGGGGCCGAGGGCTGGAAAGCTGGCTTGTCGATCACGTCGTCATCGAGGGCGGGCCGGACCGGCATGACGCGTGGTCGGAACTGACTGCGCTGCTGGACCGGTCCTGGCCACATGAACGTGGCGCGCATCTGCGCATCGCACGGCTGGCCATTGACACGGGCTACGAGGCCCCAGCGGTCTATTCCTGGTCGCGGGCGCAGGGGTTTGGACAGGTGTCGCCAGTCAAGGGCGTCGAAGGGTTCAACCGCTCGAGCCCGGTATCGGGGCCGACCTTCGTCGATGCGACCGAGGGCGGGAAACGCCTGCGGCGCGGCGCGCGGCTCTGGACCGTGGCGGTGTCGACCTTCAAGGCCGAGACCTATCGCTTCCTGCGGCTGGAACGTCCAACCGAGGAAGACCTGGCGGAAGGGGCCGCGTTTCCGCCGGGATCGGTGCATCTGCCGCATTGGGTCGAGAACGAATGGCTGAAGCAGTTTGTGGCCGAGCAGCTGGTGACGGTGCGCACCAAGCGCGGCTTCGCCCGGCTGGAATGGCAGAAGCTGCGCGAGCGGAACGAGGCGCTGGACTGCCGGGTCTATGCCCGCGCCGCCGCCTGGATCGCGGGCGCGGATCGCTGGCCGGAAGCCCGATGGCAGGATCTGGAACGGCAGTTCCCGGACCGGAACGCGATGCGCGCCGAGAGCGGACCGACGCCCTCGGGTCTTCCTCGGATGCCACAGGGTCCGCGGCGCCGGACGGTGCGCTCAACCTATATGGGCTGACCTTCGGAACTATTGTTGTCGCAGCGTGCGACTGCGCGCGAAGGCGTCGAGGGAGACCTTGCGCCGGGCGGCGAGATCACGAACGCGGGCCGCGATCTCGGGCTCGCCGAAGTCGACCGGGTTGAAGGGACCGCCATACCAGCGGACCATGTCCTTGTGCTGCGGATGGCGGCGGTTCGCGATGGCTTCGAGGAAATCCATGAAGCCGGGTGGACCGCCGACGTCCTCGGGCGGCGCGGTGCGCTCGCCCGCGATGAACAGCGGATAGTCAGTATCAGGATCGGCCGCGCCGACGTGTTCGACCAGCACGCGGTGCTGCCAGTCGTCCCCGAAATCGTAGGTGTAGAGGAACTCGGTGACGCCGCGATCGATCAGCGTGCCGAGGCGCATGCCCTTGGCCTGATAGACCTTGCGGCCCCAGACCGCGTCCTCGGGATCGGGCTCGCCATAGACCCGGTCGCCGACCCGGAAGTCATAGAGATGGTAGTTCTCCCACGGCATCACCGCCTGGATGACTTCGTGCAGGGCGCGGAGGTTGGTGGTCAGTCTGACCTCGAGCTCACGCCAGATGCAGGGCTCGAGATGCAGCAGTTCGATGCGAAGGCGGGCAATCCGGTCGGTCATGGCGGGCCTGGTCAGGACGGGTCACGGGCAGGATAGAGGTGGGCCGTCATGGCGACAATCACGGAACTTCGCGCCCGCCGCGAGGCGCTGGCCGCACAGCGCGCCTCGGGCGTGGCCCGGGTCAGCTATGACGGAAAGACGGTGGATTACCGCTCCGTGGCGGAGATCGACCGGGCCATGGAGGCGCTGGATCGCGAGATCGCTTCAGCCGAAGGGCGAAGGATCGTGCGGCAGGTCCGTGTCGTGATAGACAAGGGGCTCTGAGCATGGGTCTGTTTGACAGGTTCCGCCGCGGGCCCATCGCTGGCGGTGCGACCGGCGGCCCTGCAGCTGTGCGCGCCCGGCTCGAAGGGGCCATGGCGCGGCGACGGCTCAAGGGCTGGAATCCGCCGCTCGAGAACATCAACGCGCTGGTTGCCTCGGGTGGTCCGCGTCTTCTGGCCCGTGCCCGCGAACTGGTGGTCACCAACGGCTATGCGGCGAACGCCTGCGAGGCCTTTGCGGCAAACCTTGTCGGTGACGGGATCAAGCCGTCCTCTCTGATCGAGGATGCGGGCCTTCGCGACCATGTCCAGAAGCTCTGGCTGGCCTGGACGGACGAGGCCGACGCGGACGCGCTGACCGACTTCTTCGGCCTGCAGGCCATGGTTGCGCGCGAGATGTTCGTGGCAGGCGAGTGCTTCGTCCGGCTGCGCACGCGTCGGCCCGAGGACGGGCTTATGGTGCCCATGCAGATGCAGTTGCTGCAGTCGGAGATGCTGCCCTTCGAGAAGACGGAAGTGCTGCCCTCCGGCAACCGCATCCGCTGCGGGATCGAATTCGACGGTATCGGTCGCCGTGTGGCCTATCACTTCCGCCGCCGCCATCCGGGTGACAGCACGGACCAGCGGGTGGCGGTGCCGGATACTGTCCGCGTGCCGGCCGGGGACGTCCTGCACATCTACCGGCCCATCGATGCGGGCCAGATCCGGGGCCTGCCGCATGTGGCGCCTGCCATGGTGCGGCTGTTCCTGCTCGACCAGTACGATGATGCCGAACTCGACCGGAAGAAGACCGCGGCGATGTTCGCGGGCTTCATCACCAAGACGGCGCCGGAAGAGCCGATGATGGGTGAAGGGGCGGCCGACCCCGAGGGTGCCGCAATTGCAAGCCTTGAGCCCGGCACGATGCAGGTCCTGCTGCCGGGAGAGGATGTGAAGTTCTCGAGCCCCGCCGATGTGGGCGGGGGTTACGAGGCGTTCCAGTACCGCACACTGCTCGCCGTCTCGGCCTCTCTGGGACTGCCCTATCATCTGGTCACCGGCGATGTTCGGCAGGCGAACTATTCGAGCCTTCGGGCCGAACTGGTCGAATTCCGCCGTCGCATCGGCCAATTGCAGCATGGTGTCATCGTGCACCAGTTCTGCCGCCCGATCTGGGCACGCTGGATGGAAACCGCAGTGCTGGCGGGGGCGCTCGATCTGCCAGGGTTTGCGGCCGCGCCCAGCCGGTTCAGGGCCGCGCAGTGGATCCCGCCCCGATGGGACTGGGTCGATCCGTTGAAGGACATCCAGGCGCAGGTGCTGGCAATGGAGGCGGGCATCACCTCGCGGCGCAAGGTGGTCGAGGCCACGGGCTACGATGTCGAGGAGGTCGACCGCGAGAACGCCGCCGACGCCCGGCGGTCGGCCGAATTGGGCCTCCGCTACCGGACCAGCCCCGGCGAGACGCAAGGCGCGCGGGCCACGCCCTCAAGGCTGCCCGATCCGGGAACAGATGGGCCCGACGCGGACGCGCAATCCGAACAGGAGTGACAGGATGAAAAGCTGGTACACGATCCGCGCCCGGGGCACAGGCGCGGAAGTGCTGATCTATGACGAGATCGGCGCCTATGGCGTCAGTGCCAAGGGATTTCTCGCGGAACTCGGCGCACTGCCGGACGGGGTGCCGATCGACCTGCGCCTCAACAGCCCGGGCGGCTCGGTCTTCGATGCGGTGGCGATCTACAATGCCCTGCAGCGGCATGACGGCACGATCACCGTCTGGATCGACGGCGTAGCCGCCTCGGCGGCCTCCTATGTGGCCATGGCGGGTGACGAGATCGTCATGCCCGAGAATGCCTTTCTGATGATCCACGACCCTTCGGGGCTGGTCATGGGCACCGCCGCCGACATGCGCGAGATGGCCGACACCATGGACAAGATCGCGGGCGGCATGGTCCGAGGCTATGCGGCAAGGTCCGGACGCACCGAAGAGGAGATCGCGGCCCTGATGGCGGCCGAGACCTGGTTCGATGCGGGAGCGGCCCTGGAGGCCGGGCTTGCCACCCGCATGATCGAACCGGTGCGGATTGCAGCCAGCTTCGACATCGCGCGGTTCCGCAACGCGCCGCCCGCGCTGGCAGAAGCCATCGCCGATCCGGCTTCTGAGAGCGATCAGGACGGCAATGAGACCGCCGAGGATGTCATAGGCGACGAGATCGGCGACGATGCTCCCGCGATCCCATGTGAACCCAAGCCTGAGCCGGGCATACCGCCGACTCCCGACCCTGTGGCGACAGGCATCGATCCAACCGCCATCCGGCGTGACGCCATCGCCCATGCCCGCGCCGTGATCGACCTCTGCCGCCTTGCGGGACAGCCGCAGATGGCCGGGCGTTTCCTCGAACAGGATGCCAGCCTCGATGCGGTTCGCTGCAGCCTTCTTGCGGCGAGGGCCGAGGCGGAGGCGCAGATCAGCCCCCATCACCCGCAACCCGGGCCCACACCCACCGCCCGTCCCTGGGGCGACGTGATCGCACGCACCTTCAAGCTGAAAGGATGATCTTCCATGACCACGCTGACCGAAGGCAGACATGCGGGCGGCTTCCTCGTCTGGGAAACCTCGCGCGACTACACCCGTGACACCGTCACCCTCGCCTCCGGCGCGGGCAAGCTCGAGCCCGGCACGGTGCTGGGCAAGATCACCACGGGCGGGAAGTTCACGCAACTCACCCCGGCCGCGTCGAACGGCAGCCAGAACGCCGCCGGCATTCTCTGGGGCCCGGCCGACGCGACGGCCGCCGATGCCACCGCCGTCGTGGTCCTGCGCGGCCCGGCCATCGTCAACCGCTACGAGCTCGTCTGGCCCGAGGGTGCAACGGAACCGCAGATCGCCGCCGCCACCGCAGCGCTGACTGCGCTCGGCATCCTCCTGCGCTGATCTCTCCATCGAAAGGAAACCCCCATGGCGACCATGGACATTTTTGAGGCCGATGCCTTCTCGCTCATCGAACTGACCCGCGCGCTGGAGAACATCCCCTTCAAGCCCGCGATCCTCTCGGGCGCGAACCTCTTCGGGCCGCGCGGCGTGCGTTCGCGCACCGTGGTGATCGAGAGCCGGGACGGCACGCTGCAGCTGATCCCGTTCTCCGAGCGCGGTTCAGCCTATGAACAACAGGTGCCGGAACGCCGCGAGATGCGCGCCTTTGTCGTCCGGCAGTTCAAGAAGCAGGATGTGCTCTGGGCCTCGGAAATCCAGGGAATCCGCGACCACGGATCGGAAACCGCCACCCAGCAGGTGCAGACCGAGGTGGCCCGCAAGCTGGGGCGGCTCAGGAACGACGCCGAGGCCACCTTCGAATTCCACCTCTTCAACGGCATCCAAGGCGTGGTGAAGGATCCGAAGGACGGGGCGACGGTGGTGAACTACTTCACCGAGTTCGGCATCACGCCCGCCACCGAGGTCGACTTCGACCTTGACAACGCGAGCCCCGCTTCGGGTGCGCTGCGCAAGCGTTGCCAGGCGCTGATCGAAAGCGTCGAGGACAGCCTTGGCGGGCTGGCCGCCGGTCAGGTCCAGCTGCGCGCCGAATGCGGCTCGGCCTTCTTCGCCGATCTGGTCGCCCACAAGGAGGTGCGCGAGACCTACCTGAATACCGCCGCCGCCGCCGATCTGCGCGGGCGCGTGGGCGAGGAGGTCAGCTTCGGCGGCATCACCTTCCGCCGCTACCGGGGCGGCCTCGGCTTCGGCGTGCCGACCGACAAGGCCTACTTCTATCCCGAGGGGGTCGAGGGCCTCTTCGAGATCTACTACGCCCCGGCCGACACCTTCGAGACGGTGAACACGCTCGGCCTGCCGCTCTACGCGCGCATGATTCCGGACCGTGACCGGGACGAATGGGTGCGCCTCGAGATCGAGAGCAATCCTTTGCCGATCTGCACCCGCCCGCAGGTGCTGCGCAGCGCGCGGCGGACGTGATGAGTGCACTCGCGATCGCGCTCGACGCGCTCTTTGCCGATCCGAACGTCGGGCGTGACGCGGTTTACATCGCCGACGGCGGCGCGCCGGTGCTGGTGCGCACCGTGGCCCGACGTGCCGATGCGGTCACCGACTTCGGCGATACGCGGATCTGGTCCGAAACCACTCGGATCGACCTGCGCATGGCCGAGGTTTCGGCTCCACGTCCCGGCGACCGGATCGAGATCGAGGGGGACGCCTTCCTCATCGAGGGCGAGCCTGTCCGTGATCGCGAGCGGCTGGTCTGGACCGTCGATCTGAGGCCCGCGTGAAACTCGGCATCGACATCGTTGGCGATGTTGCCAGCCTGCTCGATGCCGAGGTGAAGGCAGGCGAGAAGGCCGTGAGCACGGCGATGCGGATTGCCGGGACCGGTCTCAAGGATGCCTGGCGCGCACAGATCACCGGCGCAGGGCTCGGGCCGCGCCTTGCCCGGACCATCCGCTCCGAGCAGTTCCCGAAAGGCAGGCCTAGCCTGAACGCAGCCGCGCTGGTCTGGTCGAAGGCGCCGGTCATCGTCAACGCCCATGACACTGGCCCGTTGATCCGCTCAAGGAACGGGTTCTGGCTGGCCATTCCCACTCCCGCTGCGGGCACGTCACGGCGCGGCGGGCGGATCACACCAGGCGAGTGGGAACGCCGCACGGGCCTCCGGCTGCGGTTCATCTATCGGCAGGCGGGGCCGAGCCTGCTGGTCGCCGAGGGGCGGCTGAACACGAAGGGCCGCGCGGTGGCCTCACGGTCGAAAACCGGGCGTGGCCTCGTCACAGCGCCAATCTTCCTGCTGGTGCCGCAGGTCAAGCTGCCGAAGCGGCTGAACCTGGCGCGCGATGCAGAGCGAGCGCGTGACGCGGTGCCGGGGCTGATCGCGGCAAACTGGGTGGAGGTGAAAATCTGAAACTGGTCGTGGCGGGAAACTGAACACAGGCGAAGGAAGTCAGCGCGCAGGACCCTGCGTTCCTGCGGACACCTGGCGGCGCGCGGGCTACCTTAGAGAACCACGATACCCGACCGCTTTGCCTTGCGCTCCGGCTCGACGTGGATGGTGACGACGCAGCCCTCCAGGATCTCCTTCAATGCCGCTTCGATCCGGTCGCAGATGTCGTGCGCGGCGTTCACCGTCATCTCGCCGGGGACGATGAGGTGGAACTCGATGAACGAGGCCTGGCCGGCATGGCGCGTGCGAAGGTCATGCGCCTCGACAGCGCCTTCGGCTTCCCGCGAGATGGTTTCGCGCACCTGCGCGAGTGTCACATCCGGGATGGCCTCGTCCAGCAGACCACTGAGAGACTCCCGCATCACCCTCCAGCCGGACCAGAGGATGTTGATCGCCACGATCACCGCCATCAAAGGGTCGAGAATGGCCCACCCGGACAGGATCGCCACAAGGACCCCGAAGGTCACGCCGACAGAGGAGATGACGTCCGTGAAAAGGTGACGGCCATCCGCAACCAGCGCAGGCGACCGCCGCTTGCGTCCTTGCGTGATCAGCATCCAGCACCAGAAGGCATTGATCACGCTGGCCAGGCCGTTCACCAGCAGGCCTTCGAGTGGCGCGTCCAGCATGCGCGGCGCGAGAAACCCGTGATAGGCCTCGCGCATGATCAGCAGCGCAGCGATGATGATCATCACGCCTTCCAGGATCGCGCTGAACAATTCCGCCTTGTGGTGGCCATAGGGGTGATTGGCGTCCGCGGGTCGTGAAGCGAGGCGGATCGCAATGAGCGCTGCAATGGCGGTCGCGACGTTCACCATACTTTCGAGCGCATCGGACAGCAGCGCGATCGAGCCGGTCATCCACCATGCGAGGGTCTTCAGCGCCAGCACGACGATGCCGACCACGATGCTTCCGGTGGCGATCTTCATCAGCGGTGACATGGTCGGCATCGCAGCTACCTTTCAGGGATTATCGGCGGCCGCGAGACGAGGTCATCGGCACAGGAGAGTTGGCCAGGATCACGAGGCTCAGGAGAAGCCTCGCACCTCAGGCGGGATGGATTTCCACGGTCACGTGAGACAGCTCGTCGATGTGCTGCAGCCGCGCACGATAGGCCGCGACCGGTTCAGGGCGCGAGGATTTCAGCGCGATGATGGCACCGTGATGCCCCGGCCCGAGTTGCCAGACATGAAGATCGACGATCTCGTCATGCTCGCTTTCGATGGCGGCGCGCACTTCGGCCGGAAGATCGTCGTGGTCGGGCAGATAGTCCATGAGAACCGATCCGCTGTCGCGCAGCAGTCCCCACGACCAGCTCAGGATGACGAGGGCGCCGACGATGCCGATCACCGGGTCGAGCCAGACCCAGCCATAGCTGCGGCCCGCGAGCAGGGCTGCGATGGCAAGAACGGATGTCAGCGCATCTGCGAGAACGTGCAGGTAGGCGGCACGCAGGTTGTTGTCGCGGTCTCCTCCGCGGGTCGCTGCCGCCCCGTGGTCATGATCGTGATCATGGTCATGATCATGCGCATGGTGAGGAGCATGGCCGTGGTGGTGGCTGTGGTCGTCCTTGAGCAGCCGGGCGCTGACAAGGTTCACCACGAGGCCGATCACGGCGACGAAGATCGCCTCGTCGAAGCTGATCGGGACCGGACTGCGCAGGCGGACAAGGCTTTCCCAACCGATCAGCAGTGCGACGATAGCAAGGACGGTCGCACTACCGAAGGCGGCGAGATCGCCGAGCTTTCCGGTGCCGAAGGTGAAGCGGGGGTTGCGCGCGTGCTTGCGGGCGAAGCGATAGGCGAGCGCCGTGATCAGAAGCGCCGAGGCATGGGTGGACATGTGCCAGCCGTCGGCCAGCAGCGCCATGGACCCGTAGATCGTGCCGGCGGTGATCTCCGCGACCATCATGGTCGCGGTCAGCGCGATCACCAGCCAGGTGCGGCGTTCATTGCGCGCATGGTTCTCGCCGAGGAAGACGTGGTCGTGCGGTGCGGCGGCGTTCGGGCTCATTTCAGGTGCCTTCTCATGACTTCGATCAGTTCGTCCGCCCCGGCCTTCCGCTGCGCGTCGCCTTCGACATCAACGACGTGGTTGCGGAGGTGATCCTCGAGGAGTTCAACGACGAGGCCGTTCGTCGCCCCGCGGACCGAGGCGGCGAGGTTCAGGATTTCGGCGCAGGAGACTTCCGCCTCCAGCGCCCGTTCGATCGCCTCCATCTGCCCCTTCAGGCGGCGGACTCTGGCGAGAAGTTTGGATTTGTTCTGGACAGTGTGACTCATAGCATAGGGGGCTACCCTATACTCGCCGAGTCCACAATGCCGACTCCTCATCAGCGCGGTAGAAACTGATGCCCACCCCCCGCGAAACCATCCTCGCCGCACTGCACCAGCGGCTCTCAGCGCTGCCCGCCACCGCCCTGCGCGGCGAGGTGCTGCCCGAGCGCGTGCCGGCTGCCGGCCTTCTGATCCTCCGCGACGGCGAGCCTGGAGAGCCGGAGGTGACGCTGTCGCCGCTGGCCTATCACTACCAGCACCGTGCCGAGATCGAGGCCGTCGTGCAGGGTGCCAATCGTGACGCTGCCTTCGATACGCTCTGCGCCAGCGTGGGTGCGACGATTGCCGCCGACCGCACGCTCGGCGGCCGGTGCGACTGGATCGAGGCGGAAGCGCCGCGCCCCGTCGATCTGCCCGTCGAAGGCGCGGCTAGCCTGAAGGCCGCCGTGATCCCGGTGGTGCTTCACTATTCCACGGCCGATCCGCTCGGCTGATCCCGACAACCCGAGGAGAACACCATGGCACGAGCCCAGGGGGCGCGGGCGCAGATGGCGCTTGCGTTCGAGACGACCTATGGCACGCCGCCCGCGAGCGGCTTCACGCGGATGCCATTCGCCAGCGCGACGCTGGGGGCAGAGCAGCCGCTCCTGAACAGCGAACTGCTCGGTTACGGACGCGATCCGCTGGCGCCGATCAAGGACGCGCTGACGGCCGATGGCAATGTCGTCGTGCCGATAGATGCGGAGGCCTTCGGCTTCTGGCTGAAGGCCGCCTTCGGACAGCCGATCACCACCGGCACCGCCGCGCCTTACAGCCACGAGTTCCGCTCGGGCAGCTGGGTGCTGCCCTCGATGTCCATCGAGACCGGCATGCCCGAGGTGCCGCGCTTCGCGATGTATTCGGGCTGCATGATCGACACGCTCAGCTGGCAGATGCAGCGCTCGGGCCTGCTGACCGCGACGGCAAGCCTGGTCGCGCAGGGCGAGGCCATCGCCACGACCTCCGCCGCAGGCACGCTGGCCGAGATCGACCTGCAGCGCTTCGGCCATTTCAACGGTGCGATCACGCGCAATGGCCAGCCGCTTGGCAACATCGTCTCGGCCGAGATCACCTATGCCAACACGCTCGACCGGATCGAGACGATCCGCTCGGATGGCCGCATCGATGGCGCGGACCCGGGCATGGCTGCGCTCACCGGCCGGATCGAGGTGCGCTTTGCAGATCAGCTCTTGGTCAACCAGGCGATCAATGGCGAGCCCTGTGACATGACCTTCGCCTACGTGCTGACCTCGGGCGAGAGCCTGACGCTGGTGGCACATGCCGTCTACCTGCCGCGCCCGCGCATCGAGATTTCCGGGCCGCAGGGCGTGCAGGCGAGCTTCGACTGGCAGGCGGCGAAGGATCCGGTGACGGGGCGCATGTGCACGGTCACGCTGGTGAACGAACGGGAGACCTATTGATGCTGACACTTGATCTCACCAATGCGCCACGCTGGCTCGATCTGCTGCCGGGCGTGCGGCTGCAGCTGCGGCCGCTGACCACCGCGCTGATGGTCTCGGCGCGCAACGATGCGGCGATCCAGGCATTGCCGCCCGAGGCCGGGCCTGAGGAACTGTCGATGATCATGGCCAAGGCCGTGGCGCGGCGCGCAGTGCTGGATTGGGAGGGTGTCGGCGATGCCGAGGGCAACCCGGTCCCGGTGACGCCCGAGGGGATCGACGCGCTCCTCGATATCTGGCCCGCCTTTGATGCCTTCCAGTCCGCCTATGTCGCGAAATGGCTGCTGCTGGAGCAGGAAAAAAACGTCTCTGCGCCCTTGCCGAATGGTGGCTCGGCGGGGGCGATCGCTACTGCCAAGCCTGCCAAGGGCCTTGCCCGGAATGCCCGGCGCGGCTGAACCAGCCGGAAACCCCGGAAGGCTGGCAGGTCTGGGATCTGGCGCAGCGACTGATGGGACAACTGCGCGTCGCATCCAGCGCCGACGGGACTGTGGTTCTGGGCTGGGACATGACCGCGGTGCTGGCCATGGCACAGGCGCTCGGGGTCAACCCGCTGATCGCGGCGGAAAGCCTGCCGGTGATCGAGGCCGTGATGGTTCGCAAGTTCAATGAACAGAGCACGGCTGATGACCGGGCGTCTCTGTCCCGCGGCTGATGAACCCGCCCCGCATTCCACGTCCCGCTCGTCAGGAATCCTGATCCATGGCCCAGAAACGCGTTTCCGTCCGCCTCGTCGCCGAGGGCGGCAGGCAGGTGAAGGCCGAATTCCAGGGGATCGGCGATGCGGGCGAGCGCAATTTCAAGCGGATCGAGCGGCAGGCCGACATCACCGGCACCGTGGTGCGCCGCGTCATGGGGATCCTCGGCGCCGCGATCAGCACGCGGCAGCTCGTGGCCTATGCCGACCAATGGACCGACCTCCGCTCGCGTGTCGATCTCGCGACCGGCAGCCAGGAGGCGGGCGCGGCCGTCATGGAACGGCTCGCCACCATGGCGCGGCGGACCTACTCGAGCCTCGGCCAGACCACAGAGTCCTGGCTGGCCAATGCCACGGCGCTGCGCGAACTGGGGCTGACCACGGCGGAGTCGCTGGATTTCACGGAGGCGCTGAACAACGCCATGGTGGTGTCCGGCGCGCGGGCGGAACGCGCGGCCTCGGTGCAGACGGCCCTCTCGCGCGCGATGGCGCTTGGCACCCTCAGCGGGGACAACCTCAACACGGTCATCCAGAACGGCGGGCGGCTCGCCGAGCTTCTGGCGGCCGAGCTTGGTACCACTGTCTCCGGCCTGCGCAGGCTGGGCCAGCAGGGCGGGATCACCGGCGAAGTGATCCGAACCGCCCTGATCGGCAATCTCGAGCTGCTGCGCGAGGAAG
Source organism: Pseudotabrizicola algicola (assembly GCF_010915705.1). Classification (GTDB taxonomy): domain Bacteria; phylum Pseudomonadota; class Alphaproteobacteria; order Rhodobacterales; family Rhodobacteraceae; genus Pseudotabrizicola; species Pseudotabrizicola algicola. The sequence continues at coordinate 923,541 of NZ_JAAIKE010000001.1, read as the reverse complement.
CCGACAGCATGCCGGCGACCATCGGCGATGCGTTCACGCTGATCGGCAATGCCGCGCTGCAACTGGTCGGCACCTGGGATCAGATGGTCGGCGCCTCATCGACGCTGGCTGCGGCACTGATCGGGCTCGCCGACAACATGGAGCGGCTGGCGGCAATCGGCATCGCCTTCGCGGGATTCATGGCCGCGCGCTGGGTTGCGGGGTTTGTCGCGGCGCAGGTCGCCACAATCAGCCTCGCGGGCGCGCTGACGCTCCTGCGCGGGGCGATCATCCGCACCGGGATCGGTGCGCTCATCGTGGGCGCGGGCGAGCTGATCTATTGGTTCGGTCAGTTGGTGCGCGGTGCGGGCGGCTTCGGCAACGCGCTCTCCCTTCTGGGCGATCTTGCCCGCGAGGTCTGGGAGCGCATGAAGCTCGGCGCTGTCGCCATGGGTCTCGCGATCATGGCGAGTTGGGCCGATATCAAGGCCGCCATCGCCGAGGCGCTGCAGACCTCGCTGCAAGCCGTGGTCGGTTTCGGGAACGGGGCGCTGAACACCTTCCAGGGGGCGCTCGATGCGATCAAGGTGCTCTGGGGCGCACTGCCCGCGGCGATCGGGGATTTTGCGTTCCAGGCGGCGAACGCGCTGATCGCGGGCGTAGAGGCGATGCTGAATGGCGTCGGCGAGCGCATCAACGGCTTCCTCGAAGGGATCAACGGCGGGCTCGAGGCGCTGGGGATCGAGCGGCGGATTTCGCTGATCGGCAATCTGGAACTCGGCCGGATCGATAACCCCTTCGCTGGGTCGGCGACTGAGGCCGGTGCCGAGGCGCGTGCGGCGTTTCAGGCGGCGTTCAATGCTGAACCGATCACCATGCCAGACCTCGGGCTGGGTGCCTATGCCGAGGAAGCGCGCGGCCAAGCCGAGGCCCTGCGTGCGACGATGGCTGGTGTGGCGGAAGCGGCGACAGCACCGCTCGAGTCCATTGACGCCCTGCGCCAGGCGGTGACGGGCAGCGGTCTCGGCGCGGAGGCTGCGCTGAACGGCGCGCGGACGGCCGCTGAGGGGCTGGGAGAGTCGCTTGAGGCCACGGGTGAGGCTGCGGGCCGCGCAGGCGGGGCCGGTCGCGGTGCGGGTCAGGCGTTGCGTGAGGCGGCCGATACGGCACGGGGTGCCTGGGAGGCCACGGCCGCGGCAGTGCGCGCGGCACAGGAACGCTCGCGCGAGATCGCGCAAGGCCTCGCGCAGGACATTGTCGGTCCCATCAAGGAAGCGCTGCAGTCGGGTGAGTTCACCTGGGAGACCTTTGCCAGCGCCATCTCGCGGATTGCCCAGAACCTTGCGAACCGGCTGATCGAGCTGGCGTTCAAGCCGATCGAGAATGCACTGATGCGGGCCTTCTCGGGCATGGGCGGCGGTGGTGGTTTCTTCGCGAGCCTGTTCGGCTTCGCCAAGGGCGGTGCATTTGCAGGTGGCCAGGAACTGACGGCCTTCGCGCGCGGCGGTGTGGTCAACCGGCCGACGGTGTTCCCGTTCTCCCGCGGCATCGGGCTGATGGGCGAGGCCGGGCCCGAGGCGATCCTGCCGCTCCGGCGCGGGCGCGACGGGCGGCTCGGGGTCGAGATGAACAGCACGCCCGCCCAACCCGCGCAGGACATGTCGACGCGCATCATCAACGTGCTCGACCCGTCTGTGGTCGGCGACTACCTCGCCACGCGCTCGGGTGAGCGGGCCATCCTGAACGTCATCCGCCGCAACAGGAGTGCGCTGAATGCCTGAATTGCCACTCTGGTCCTTCCCGGCGGCGCAGGAGATCACCGAGGTGCTGGAATGGCGCACCGATGTGCTGACATCGCGCGCGGGCGAACAGCGCATCGGGCTCCGGCCCCGCCCGCGCGAGATCGTCACCTTTCGGCACAGGCTGGATGCGCTGGGGATGGCGCGCGCCGCGGAACTCGCCCGTGCCGGGTTTGCCGGAGACTGGCATGTGCCGCTCTGGCACATGGCGCTGCAGCCCAATGCCGATCTGGCGCAAGGCGCGACCGAGATCCTGCTCGATACGGGGCTCTCGGATTTTCGCAGCGGGGAACTGGTAGCGATCACGGTCGATGGCCGTGAGGCGGCGGCCGTGTCCATCGCCAGCGTTCTGGCCGACCGGCTGATCCTGGCGGAGCCTCTGGGGCTGCAACTGCCCAGTCCAGCGGTGGCCGCGCCGCGCATCACGGTCGCGCCGATCCGCGCAGGCGTGCTGACCTCGGCCATCGAGGTTACCCGCCGCAGGCAGGGAGATGGCACGGTCACCGCCAGCTTCCTTCTGCGCGATGCGCCAGATTTGGTGGCACCGGTGCTGCCGACCTATCTCGGCCGTCCGGTCCAGACCGACCCGAGCCTTGTGCGCCGCCCGCTCAGCGCCAGCCTGCGCCGCGCGGTCGAATACGTCGACACTGGCTTCGGCCCGGTTGTGGTCGAGCCGCTGGGCGACGTCTTCGAGCGGAGCGAGACGATCACGCTGAAGGCGCAAGGCCCCTTCGCACGCCATTCCCTGCGCCGCTGGCTCTGGTCGCTTCGCGGGCGGCAGGCCAGCTTCTGGCTGCCGACCTGGGGGCGCGAGCTGCAGTTGCGCGCAGCCATGACCTCTGGATCCACGCTGATGCGCGTGGCGCCGGTCGCGTCGCTCCAGGCCTATGTTGGCCGCGCGATCCTGCTGGAAATGCCGACCGCACTGCGCTTCCGGACGATCACAGCCGCCATCGCCGAGGGCGCGGATCACCGGCTGACGCTGTCCTCGAACCTCGGCGAGCCGGTTTCGCTCACGACGAGGGTGCATTTCCTGACCGCGATGCGCGCGGATGCCGACCGCGTCGAGATCCAGCATGGCGCTGTGGCGAGCGAGGTCACGCTGCCTGTCGTCGAGGTGCCCGCATGACCTATGCCAGCATCGAAGCCTCGGTCGCCGAGGGCCGACCCTATTTCCTCTACCAGTTCGTGGAAGGCGATCAGGTCTGGCGTTTCACCAGCCGCGCCACTGCCTGGACCAGCGCGGGCAGCGGCGGGGATACGATCACCTGGGAGCCTGCCGCCGTGGCCCATGGCGATGTGGTGCAGACGAGCGAGATCGAGCGCGGGCGGTTGGAACTGACCTGGCCGCTCTCGCATCCTTTCGCGCGGCGCTTCCTCGGTCCCTTGGGCAACACGCCCGTGACGCTGACGATCTTCCGTGGCCACGAGCAGGTGCTGGGGGAGACGGTCGCGCATTGGAAGGGCCGCGTGGTGGGCGCCGAGGCCGAGGGGCAGCGCATCCTTCTGCAGGCGGAGTCGATCTTCAGCACGCTGCGACGCGCGGGAGTGCGGGCTAAGTACCAGCGGCTTTGCCGACACGCGCTCTATGGGCGCGGCTGCGGCCTCGACATCGCGCTCTACTGGCTGACCGGCACGGTGACGGCTGTATCCGGCAACGCCTCGAGCCTGACGATCCCTGAGGCGTCGGCTGAGCCCGCCGGCTGGTACCGGGGCGGTGTGCTCAGGTTCGGCGCGCAGCTCGGGTTCATCACCGGCCACGCCGGGGCCAGTCTCATGCTGTCGCGCCCGATGCCGGAACTGGCGGCGGCGCTGGCTGCGCCGGAGATCGACCCGGAAACCGGCACACCGATCCCGGTCCTCGTCGACATCGCCCCGGGCTGCGATCTGCGCGCCGCCACCTGCGCTGCGAAGTTCGGCAACCTTGCGAACTTCGGGGGCTTCCCCGAGATCCCCGGCCGCAATCCCTTCGGCGGCAGCTCCATCGTCTGAGAACGCCAAATGGTCTGGACCTTCATCGCACGGCTCGTCCTCGGGCTGGTGCTCTCGGCGATTTCCTATGCGCTGAGCCCGCGCCCCAAGGTCGAGAAGCCTCAGGCGGCGGGGCTGGACGACTTCTCCCTGCCCACCGCCGAGGAAGGGCGGCCGATCCCGGTGGTGTTCGGGACGGTGCTGATTACCGGGCCGAACGTCGTCTGGGCAGGCGACCTGAAGGTGGATCCGATCAAGAAGAAAGGCGGCAAGAAGTGACGCGTGTGACGATCCAGGACTTGCGCGACGCGCGCTATTGCCTTGCGGGCGTGCGGCCATGGTTCCGCCGCCACGAGCTCGACTGGCAGGACTTTCTCTCCCACGGCATCGATGCCGACCGGCTGCGCGCGACTGGGGATGCGCTGGTGGAGCCGGTGATCACGATCGCCGAGCAGCGGGAGGCATGCGATGGGCGGGCGTAGCAAGGCGCAGACCGTTGGCTTCCGCTATTCGCTGGGGATGCATCTTGCGCTCTGCCATGGGCCGATCGATGCCATTCGCGAGATCCTCGTTGACCGCCGAACCGCATGGTCTGTCACGACCGGCGGCGGCGTTTCGGGTGGCGGCGCGGCCGTGGAGACGCGGATCGGCACAGTCGCAGGCATGGCGGCAACTGCCGCGCTGGCAGGCGACACGGGCGCCACGATCACCTTTCCGGGGACGCGCGCCGGGGTGCGCATCGGCCGGGACTACCGGCTGCAATTGGCGAATGGCACGAGCCAGACCATCACGCTGCGCGGCGTCACGTTCAACGCCGGCACAAACGTCACCTCGTGGTCCGTCATGCCCGAGGCGCTGAGCTTCCCCGCGCAAGCGGTCGAGGTGTTCGAGGCGACCAGCGCGGCCAGCAATGCCGGCGCCGGAGGCGGGCGCATCCGCATCGACAAGGCCGACCTCTTCGGCGGCGAAAGCCGCGAGGGCGGCATTCGCGGCGATGTCGATGTGCTGATGGGCGGGCCGGGCCAGGGTCAGAACGACTACCTGGCTGCTCGGATGAATGGCGACGTGCCCGGCTATCGCGGGCTCTGCAGCCTGGTGCTGCGGCAGGTCTATCTCGGCATCAACCCGTACCTGAAGCCATGGGCCGTGCGCGTGACCCGCGTGCTGTCCGGCGAGGCGGGGGCGGCGCAATGGTATCCCGAGAAGGCGGCCATCGTGCCAGAGGCCAATATCTCGGACGCCGCGATCTATATCGCGCTCGATGTCTCGGGCTCGATGTCGGGCACGCGCATGGCGGCGCAGAAGTCGGGCGTTGCCGCCCTGATCCGCGAGATCGGGGCCAGCGTCGATCCCGACCGTCCGAACGACATCCGCATCGTGCTCTGGAACGCAGGCGTTGCAGCATCGATCGAGCGCCGCGATATGGGTCCGGACGACTATGCCGCGCTCGAGGCCTGGATGCTGGCGCTCTCGAACAGCACCTCGGGCGGCACCAGCTTCGACGCAGCGTTTTCGCAGGCGGGAGCGTTTTTCGCGGGCGGCGGGTCCAAGCGACGGATCGTGATCTTCGTGACCGATGGCGAGCCCTCGCCGGTCTCCTCGGTCGATGCAGCGCTGGCGATCATTCGCGCGCTGCCGCCCGCTGACATCTTCGGCTTCAACATCGCGCTGGCCAACACGACCTCTACCGCGCGCATCGACAACACGCCGGTGGACGGCGTGCCGGTGATCCCGGCCGGCAACCCGCAGGCGCTGGTTGCCTCCCTGCGCGGCGCCTTCGGGAACGGCCCGGATATGAACCCGGCCCATATCATCCGGGAGTGCCTGACGAACCGCGACTGGGGATTGGGCTATTCGACGGTCGAGATCGGGGCGAGTTTCACGGCGGCCGCGGACACGCTCTACACCGAGGGCTTCGGCCTGTCGCTGATCTGGCAGCAGGACAGCTCCATCGAGGAGTTCATCGGCAGCGTTCTCGACCACATCGACGCGACACTCTTCATCGACCGGCGCACCGGGCTCTGGGAACTGAAGCTGATCCGGGCCGACTACACGGCCGCAACAGTGCCACTCTTCGATGAGACCAATGTCGTGGATTGGGGGCGGCTGGGGCGCCGCGCGCCGTCGGACCTGGTCAACAGCGTGACCGTGCGTTTCACCGATGCCTGGACAGACGACACGGGGGCGGTTTCTGTCACCGACACTGCCCGGGTGCAGTCCATGGGCGAGGTGATCGCCACCACGCTCGACTATCCAGGCATCCGCTACCAGGGGCTGGGGATCCGCGTGGCCGAGCGCGACCTACGCGCGCTCTCGGTGCCGCTGCTCACGGGCGAGATCGTGGTGAACCGCGAAGGCGCGGATCTCGGGCCAGGCGATGTGATCCGGCTGCGGTCGCCCCGCCTCGGGCTCGATGATGTGGTGATGCGTATCTCCGAGATCGGGCAAGGCGACGGGCGCGATAACGGCATCCGGCTGAAGCTCGCCGAGGACGTCTTTGCCCTTGGCGCGACCGCCATCGCAGGCGGGCGCATGCCGACCGGGTCCGGGGTCGCCGCTCCACCTAGGGCGCTTTCTCGGCGCATGGTCGAGGAAGCCACTTACTGGCTGCTCGTCCGCGAACTGGGCCATACCGAGGCCGACCGCATCCTGTCGGAGGATCCAGATGCGGGCGCGGTGGTCGCCACGGGCGAGCGCCCCAGCGCCGATGCGCTGGCGGCGGAACTCTGGATCGACCCCGGCACCAGCCCTGCGCAGGAGGGCGTGGTCGCCTTCGCGCCGACGGCGCTGCTGGCGGCGGACGTCACGGACCACCCGGAGGCGCGTGTCCTTCCTGTCACCGGCTGGCGCGACATCGGCGAGGTCGGCATCGGCACGCTGGCGAGCATCGGTGGCGAACTGGTCCGCGTCGACGGGATCACCTCTACGGCCATCACGGTTGGTCGGGGATGCCTCGACACCGTGCCGCGTGTGCATGCCGCAGATACGCCGGTAATCTTCTTTGACGAAGGCGCGCGGATCACGGAGGACAGCTGGGCAGCAGGCGAGACCCTTGCGATCCGGCTGTTGCCCGAGACCGGGCGCGGCACGCTCGCCTTCGCGCTGGCGCCCGAGGACAGCGTGACGCTCGACCGGCGCGCCATCCGGCCCCTGCCGCCCGGTCGGGTGCAGGCCAACGGCAGCTACAGCCCGGATGTCGATGCGCTGATCGCCGATGATCTGGCGCTGACCTGGACCCATCGCGACCGGCTGACCCAGACCAGCCCCGTGATCGTCGACCACACCGCTGCCTCCATCGGGCCGGAGCCGGGCGTCGGTTACGCGATTGAGGTGCGCTGGATCGACCCCGACACGGGCGCGGCGCTCATGCCGCCCGGAATTGTGATCGACGCTGGCAGCGGGACGAGTTGGACGCTGGCGCCGGAGGACATCCCCGAGACCGGCGCCCCGGACCGCACGGCCGAGATCGACCTCGCCGTCCGGTCGCGTCGTCTGGTTGGAGGCAGCTGGGTCACCGACCGCGAGGCACGCCGGTTCCGGCTGACCGCGCCCTTTGCCGCCGGATGGGATCGCGGCTGGGGCTTCCTCTGGGGCACCTGAGCCCCGCCATCACATAACGACAAGCGAGACCAAGCATGCCCGAACGGATCATGCCGGGATTGGGGCTGCGCGCCTTCTACGATCCCGGCCAGCGCAACTGGGGCACCAGCCTCAGCGAAGACCTGCGCCGTCTCTCGGCCCTCGTGCAGGCGCGCGCCACATCGCGGACCGCAGCACTTCCTGGGACCGGCACCGCAGGCCAGATCGCCATCGTGCCCGCCGCGGCAGGCGCCAATGCCAACGCACTTGCGCTTTGGGACCAATCGCCAGCCGGCGCGGCTGCATGGGTCTACCTGACCCCCGAAGAGGGCTGGAAGGTCTGGATCGCGGATGAAGCGCGGCATGTCCGTTTCACCGCAGGGGCATGGATCGAGGTGCCGCGCCCGGGCGTCGTGCGTATCCGGACGCTGACGGCGACCAGCCACACGCTGGAAGCCGTCGATCTGGGCAGCATCCTGGAGACCACCGGATCCTCTGCCGTCACCGTGACGATCCCGGTCGAGGCGACCGTACCCTTCGAGATCGGCACGCTCATCAACGTGACGCAGGTCGGCGCCGGGATCGCCACGGTCGCGGCGGCTCCGGGCGTGTCGCTCAATGGCGTCACGGGCGGTTCTGTTGCGCTCGATGGCCAGTGGTCAGGCGCCGCCCTCGTCAAACGCGGGGCGGATGCCTGGGTCATCCAGGGCGCGCTGGCGGGAGCCGTCGCATGAGCCTGTTGATGATGCGCGCCGCCATCCTGGCGCAAGGCGGCAATACGGCCCCGCCGGTCGATATCGGCTCTGTCTGGCAACTCGACGCGACGCGGCGCCCTCCGGGCTACACGCTGTCGGATGGCAACCAGACCGCAGTGAACACCTCTGGCGGGACCAACTACATGCGCTGGGTGCCGAGTGCCAAGGCCATCCTGCCCTCGGATGGGCGGCGCTATTGGGAAGTTCTCTGTGCAGCCAGCGGAGCCACCAGTTTCGACGGCTACATGGGCGTCGTCTCGGCCGCGCAGCGCGAGGAGTTCAATGTCGGCAACAACCCGATCACGCTGGGCTCCATCGGCTATCGCGGCAACGGCTCCCTCTGGTCGTCGAACACTGCCACGGCCGCCCAGCAGTTGACGGGGCTGCCGACCTTCGGGGCGGGCGACGTGCTGATGTTCGTTCTCGACCCAAGCACTGCGCGCCTCTGGATCGGCAGGAACGGCGTCTGGCGCGACGATCCGGTGAGCGGGGCGGCCACCTGGACGGCCGCGCAGAGCACGGCCTTCTATCCGCAGGTCCAGGGCCGCAATCCCGGCGACGGCGGCACGCTGCGCTCGCAGCCCTCCCAGTTCAGCTACCCGGTGCCGCCCGGCGTACTGCCTCTCGGCTACGAGCACCCCGACCTGCGGATCTTCGAGACGCATGCCTTCATCGAACTGGCCTGGAACAAGGACCTCAGCGTCGGCGAGTTCGAGGCCTGGTTCGATCTCGGCGGCGGCACGCGTCTGACCTCGGGCGGCGTCTCGATCTTCCTCGATCACGGCGGGGGCTCGTCCCTCACCGCTGCCCAATCCGCCCTCTACATCGAAGTGGAACTGCCATGAGTTACATCCTGCATCTGGGCCACCAGCCCACCGACATCGCCGGCATCTCGGGGCTTCTGAACACGACCGCCGGAGGGTTCGACCCGACGCTCGACGTGAACGCGATCCGGCATTCCGGATCGAGCACCTATTCCGCGCCGTTCTCCTTCTCGGTGCTGGAACCTGCGGGCGATCTCTGGCTGGGGTTCCGCTACGTCCCGCCCAACGCCGATGCCAACAGCATTAACCGGTCAGAGGCCAACTTCCTGGAATTCTACAGCGCGACCAACGTGCTGCTGGCCCAGATCAAGCCGGTCACGACCACCAACCGCTATCACGCCATCGCCGCGGGCGACACCAGCGTGCAGGGCAGTTCCTCCTACACCGCCCCGAATGGCCAGCCGCAATGGATCGACGTGCGGGTGGCGGTCGGCGCACAGATCACCATCGAGCTCTATGTCGATGGCGTGCTGCAATCGACTGCCACTGCCGCGAATGCGAATGGAAAGGGCAAGCCGCGCCATGTGGTCTTTGCCAACACCGCCCTCCACGGCTCTGCCTCGACTCGCACCTGGTACTACGCCCATATCGCGGCCCTCGACGGTGTCTCGACCATCGGGCGGCGCTTCGTGCGGCGCAGCCCCAATGCCATCGCCAGTTTCAACCAGATGGTGGGCAGCATCGACGCGCTGCGCGATGGCGATATCGCCACGCGGGTCGCCAGCACGGCAGCGGGACAGCGCATGTCCTTCTCTCTGACCGGACCGACCGGACCCGCCTCGGTCTCTGCCATCGCGGGCGTGCATCTCAAGCAGATCGCGCAGGCGGGCACGGTCGGGCCCGACGCCACGGCGGGCTTCCTGCGCATGGGCGGGGTCAACCACGATGCCGCACCCGAGACCGTGCCGGACCTCGCACCCAAGCCCGTGTATTCGAGCTGGGCGGTGAACCCGGCCGACGCGAGCCCCTGGAGCGATCTGACCTTGCCCAACGAGGTCGGGATCCTGTCGGCATGAGCCCGCGTCGCTCCGGAGAGGGCCATGTCCGCATGCCCGATGCCGAGTTCGAGGAACTGCTGGCACGCGCGGCCCAGGAAGGCGCCAGGCGCGCGCTGGCGGATGTGGGCTTGGACGGCGAAGAGGCCGCGATGGATGTCCGCGACCTGCGCGCGCTCCTCGACTGCATCCGCTTCGTGCGCCGCACGGCCGTACAGACCACGGTCCATCTCGTCACCACCGGCATCATTCTCGCGCTGCTCGCGGGCATCGCGCTGAAGCTGAAGATCTTCGGCCCGGGCGGCTGAGCGCCAACCGGGTCGTCCCGCGACTCAACCCCATCACCTGAAACCACGCCAACCCGCAGTCGCGTCACTGCGGGCGGGTCTCGTCGTCCCTTCCCAAAGGAATTCTCCCATGTCCGATCCCATTCGCACCTTCCGCCATTTCCGCGATGTTCCGCAGAACCTCTGGCGCTGGCCGAACTTCTCGCCCGCCGAAATCGCCTGCCGCGGCACCGGGCAGATCAAGCTGCACCCCGACGCGCTCGACAAGCTGCAGGCCCTGCGCGATCGGTTGGGCAAGCCGCTGATCGTACGGTCCGCCTATCGCAGCCCCGAGCACAACCGCACGGTGGGCGGGGCCAAGGCGTCGAAGCACATGGACGGCACGGCGTTTGATATCGCCATGTCGAACCATGACCCGGTGGCCTTCGAGGCGGCGGCGCGGGCGGTCGGGTTCCTCGGTTTCGGTTTCTATCCGCGATCGGGGTTCATCCATGTCGACCTCGGCCCCGCTCGTCAGTGGGGCGAGCGCTTCCCGGTCCGGGCGACGGCGTTCGCCGAAGAAGCTCCGCCTGCGCGCGAAGTGCTGGCCGACAGCCGTACCATGAAGGGTGGCGGGGCGGCCGGAGTGGCGACGCTGGGCGCGGCGGGCGTAGAGGTGGCACAGGGCGTCCTGGCCGAGACGCAATCCGCCATCCTGCCGCTGGTGCCGTATCTCGACACTCTGCGCTGGGTGTTCATCGCCGTGGCTCTGGGCGGCATAGCGGTCACGATCTACGCCCGGCTCGATGACTGGCGCCGGGGGCGGCGATGATCGGCGGGCTCCTCACCGGGATCGCCACGAGCCCATGGATGCGGGCGGCGCTGCGCTACGGCGCCATCGTCCTCGCCGTGCTCCTGTTCCTGCTTTCGCTTCGGCGGTCTGGTGAGCGAGCGGGACGGTTCGCCGAACGCCTTGAGACAACGGAGAAGGCCAATGATGTCCAACGCCAGATGCTGGAAGCGGCGGCTCGCCGTCCTCGCGATCGCAACGAGCTTGCTCAGCGGCTGCGCGGCGGCAGGTTTTGAGGCAGGTCGCGTGTCGGCATGTCCGCCGGTGGTGGAATACAGTCGGGAGTTTCAGGCCCGCGCGGCCGAGGAACTGACATCATTGCCTGATGGGTCGGCCATCGCCGAGATGCTCGCCGATTACAGCGTTATGCAGGAGCAGGCGCGGGCGTGTCGATGATCTTCCGATGCATCAGAACGCAATCGAGCAACTCGAAGAGCTCGGCTTCGTGGTGCGTCACCGCGATGGCGCAAGCGCGGCAAGATGATTTTGTCAAAGCCCGCCGTTAAGGTCTTCTGCGCGAACGAAAATGATCGAGAGATCGGGACGTTTCCTGAAAAGAAAGCAGGCCACTCACCTTTCCAGCCATTCTGTCGATGTATCACGTTGCCAACCGCTTCTATGTAGAAGCGGGCGTTCTTCAAGCGACGCCGCGTATCCCAGACAGAGATAGCCTGTGAATACCCAGCTTTCCGGGACATCCAAAAGGGTGAGGATTGCCTGAGGGTCAAGTATCGATATCCAGCCCAGGCCGATGTTTTCGGCACGTGCGACCAGCCAGAGCGTGTGGATCGCCATGGCGGTGGAAAATTGCAGGGTTTCCGGCATCGTCTGGCGCCCCAGACCCCGCCCTTCGATGGGCGCTGTTTCGGTGAACACGGCAAGATGCACCGGCGCCTCACGAAGGCCCGCCAGTTTCAGTTGGACATATTCCGCCCTTGCCGGTTCATCGTAGCCCGTCGCCGCCTCACGGTTGCAGCTTTCAAAAATTTCCTGCACGCGGCAGCGCAAGCTTTTGTCTTTGATCTGCAAAACCCTCCACGGACGTGAATTGCCGACCGACGGTGCCAGATTCATGGCGGCGCGCAGGCGGTCGAAGATCGGTTCAGGAATGGGATCGGCGCAAAAGTGACGCACGTCCCGCCGCCAGCGCAGGATTTCGTTCAGGGTCTCGGCCTGTGTCTTTGAAAAATTCATTTCGCGCTCATTCGCCATGCGGATCCATTGACGTTCTGCCTTCCAAGGCTCAGCCACGCCCGCGATAGGTTGGCACGCCCTGATCGGGAACCCAGACGGTCTGTGGCGCGGGCCCGGTCTGATAGAACACGTCGATCGGGATGCCGCCGCGTGGATACCAGTACCCCCCGATGCGCAGCCATTCGGGGGCGAGAAGCTCAACCAGTCGTCTGCCGATCGAGACCGTGCAATCCTCGTGAAACGCCCCGTGATTGCGGAACGCCCCGAGGTAGAGCTTCAGCGATTTGCTTTCCACCAACCACTGTCCCGGCACATAGTCGATCACCAGATGTGCGAAATCCGGCTGGCCGGTCATCGGGCAAAGCGAGGTGAATTCGGGTGCCGTGAAGCGGACACAGTAGGGCGTGCCCGCCTGTGGATTTGCCACCCTCTCGAGCACAGCGTCATCGGGGCTCGCCGGCAGCGGGGTTGCGGTGCCGAGCTGTTTGAGGTCCTTGTGGATATCTGTCATGTCGGTCTCCGTCGCGGTCAGACTCCGCGTTTGTTGCCCCAGATCAGGACGTGCAACTGCGGCAGCACATGGGCCGCATACCATTGGTCCGCGATGACCCGGTCGACTAGCCAGGCCATGCGTCGGAGGATGCCTTCAGTGTCGATGCAGGCGTCAATGTCCTGCGGCCCCGGCGGGGTGTGATTGCCCGGTTGCAGATAAACGGGCAGATCCGAAAACTGCGCGGCCGCGTGGCGGGCATAGGCGAAGTCAGCTTCATCGAAGACCACGAACTTCAATACGATGCGCGGCCCGGACGCGGCCGCGTCGACACAGGTTCGTAACGACTTCCAGTCGGTTGCCATCGCACTGGAAGGCGGCTTTGGGCTCAACACCAGCACGTCCAGATCGGCGAACCAGCTTCGGCTGACTGAGCCTTGCGTCTCCAGCGCGAAGCGATAGCCCTCGGCCTGCCCCTGCTGGATGAGCGGCCCGAGGGGCTGGATGGCGGGGTTCCCGCCCGAGAGCGACACCATCAGGGGCGTGTCCCCCGAAAGCGCGCGCACCTTGGCCAGAACTTCGGCGGTGCTCATCCCGCGCCAGTCCGCGCGAAAGCGGCTGTCGACGGCGTGCAGACTATCGCACCAGGAACAGCGATAGTCGCAACCGCCCGTTCGTACAAATACGGTGGGCTGGCCGATCAGCGCGCCTTCGCCTTGAATGGTCGGCCCGAAGATCTCGCTGACGCGGATCTCGTCAGGGGCGGATGCGATCATGGCCGGTACTCCGCCCAGGTCTTGGGCGTTTCGCTGACCCTGACTGCGACCGTCTCGGGTATGCGCGCCTTGCACCAATCGAAGAAATGTTTGGCAAGCCATTCTGCGGTGATGGCGTCGTGGCCGAACACCACGTTCAAGTGGCGATGGTCCAGATTGTCGTCGATGTAGCGTTTGAGCGGGGACAGTTCGTGGTAATCGCGCACGAAACCGAACGCATTCAGCTCTGCCGCGGCAAGTTCGACCACCACGACGTAGTTATGCCCGTGCAGCCGCGCGCACTGATGGTCCGGCGGCAGCCGACACAACTGATGCGAGGCTGAGAAGTGGAATTCCTTGGTGATGCGGAACATCAGGGGCGCCCCCGCTGAACGGCTTCGCGCCAAAAGTCCACATCCTCATAGATGGTGGGATCGGCGATGCCGGCCAGATCGAACGCTTCGCGGCGTTCCACACAGGTGCCGCAACGCCCGCAATGGATCTCGCCGCCCTTGTAGCAGGACCAGGTCTGCTCGAAGGGCGTGCCGTGGCGGGCACCGTCGGTCACGATCGCCGACTTCGGCCGATCAACATAGGGCGCGAACAGGGTGATGTCGGTATACCCTTCGAGGGCATGGCGCTGCATCATCTGGAAGGCATCAATGAACCCGGGGCGGCAGTCGGGATAGATGAAATGATCGCCCCCATGCACTGCTGTGGCTACCGCATCCGCCCCACGCGCGGCGGCCACTCCGAAGGCAATAGCAAGCATGATCGCGTTGCGGTTCGGCACCACAGTGATGCGCATGGTTTCTTCCGCGTAGTGCCCGTCAGGCACGGCGACGTCGTCCGTCAGGGCCGAGCCGGACAGGCTGCGGCCAATGTCGCGAATGTCGATGGTCTGGTGCGGCACCTGCAGGCGGGCGGCGCAGGCGGCGGCGAAGGTGACTTCTTTGCGATGTCTCTGGCCGTAATCGAACGAGAGAAGCCCAAGCAATTCATGCTCGGCCGCCACCATGTGGGCAAGAGAAACGGAATCCAATCCGCCGGAGCAGATCACGATGGTTTTCATTCAGATGTCCTTGTTTTGACCGGGTAGGCTGCGACCGGTAGTCTGAAAGCAGCGATACACTGCAACGACTGCGTATGTGAAGACCCGTTGGCTATATCCACTTCCACACATAATGTTTTGCTTGGCCACAGGCGCTGGCCAGATCATCACCTCGGGCCAGATGGACGGCGATGGCGCTGGCCAGAGCGCAGCCGGTGCCGCGCCGGGCGCCGGTCTTGCGCGGCGCGGCGAATCTCAGGGGCGCGGCGTTCGCGCGCAACAGCCAGTCAACCGCCTCGGCGCCGTCGCCATGGCCCCCTTTCAGCAGGATGGCCTTGGCGCCCATGGCAAAGAACGCGGCGGCCAGCGCGCCCGGCGAAGCGTCTGGCTCCAGGCCGGTCAGGGCGGTGGCTTCGGGCAGGTTTGGTGTCACCAGTGCCGCCCGCGGGATCAGCCGGGCGATCATCGCGGCCCGCCCGGCGGCGTCCAACAGCACGACCCCTGCGCTGGTCGCCAGAACCGGGTCGAGGACCAAGGGAAGATCCGGCATCGCCTCGGCGACGGCCGCGACGACCTCGGCATTGGCCAGCATGCCGAGCTTGGCCACCCGCACCGGGCCTGCCGCGCGGATTTGTGCCGCGACCATAGCAGGTGGCACTGGATGGACGCTGCACGCACCTGCAGCATCCTGCGCCGTCACCGCGGTTGCGGCCACCCGCGCCGGAGTGCCATGATCGGATAGCACCGCCAGATCGCGCGCCAGGCCTGCCCCGGTGGAACTGTCAAGTCCGGCGACGATCAACACGCTCATTGTCCGTCCGCCAGGAGGGCGAGCGCCATGGCCCCGCGCGAAGCCAGAACCTGCGCCCCACGCCAGGCCCGCAGGCCCGTCGAGCAGCACAGAACCAGCCGCCCCTCAGGAAACCGCCAATCGGCCAGATCCTCAGGAGCAAGCGCCAAGGCGCCAGGCAGGGCACGGACGCTTCCCGTTGGACGCAGGTCGATGACAGTATCCCCGGCAGTGATATGCGAGGGCGCGATGAAGCCGAAACCGGGCATCTCCGCCGCACCGGCAAAGCCAAAGCCACTGAACCGCCAGTTTGCCGTGTCCAGCGTCACCACCCGCCCCAGGGGGGAAGGCTCCAGTCCGATCAGTGCCGTCAGCACCATCTGCGCCTGCACCGCGCCCAAGGCCGCCACCACGGGCCCCAGAACCCCGACGCTCGCACAGCTTGCCGCCTGCGCGGGAAGGTCAGGGAAAACCGCGCGATAGCTCGGGGCCGGACCGCAAAAGCCGCCGGCATAACCCGCGCGGCCGATGACCGAGGCCGAGATCAGCGGCTTGCCCACTGCCAGGCAGAGGTCGGACAGGGTATACGTCACCGCAAAGCTGTCGGCGGCATCGACCACCAGGTCCGCTGCCGCGATCAGGTCGGGAGCGTTGGCCGGGTCGATCCGCGCGACGATTGTGCCGACATCACACTCAGGATTCAGCGCGCTCGCGCGAGCAGCGGCGACGGCAGCCTTGGGCTCGCCGATATCCGCTTCGGTGTAGAGGGTCTGTCGGTGCAGATTTGCTAGCTCGACGCGATCCGGGTCGGCGACGGTCAGCCGCCCGACCCCCGCAGCGGCAAGCGCTGGGATCACCGTGCAGCCCAATCCGCCCGCCCCGACGATCAGCACATGCGCCGCTGCAATGAGCCTCTGCCCATCCGCGCCGACCCCCGGCACCTGAATCTGGCGGGCATAGCGGCTCATCCTTGGATCTCCGTCGCCTCGATCCAGAGGCGTGTCTGCTGTTCGGGATCTGGGGCAGCCACCAGATCGGTGACAACCGCCGCCACATCGGCCCCGGCGGCAAAGACGTCGGGCAGGCGCGCCGGAGTCAGCCCGCCGATGGCCACCAGCGGGATGTCCCCGATCCGCGATTTCCAGCGGGTCAGCTTTTCCAGCCCCTGCGGCCGCCATGGCATCTGCTTCAGCAGCGTTGGCCATATCGGACCCAAGGCAATATAAGCCGGAGACAGGGCAAGGGCGCGGTCGAGCTCAGCCCGGTCGTGGGTGGAGATGCCTAGCCGCGCCCCGGCTCGGGCGATGGCGGCGGTATCCACGCCGTCCAGATCCTCCTGACCCAGATGGATGAAGTCGGCGCCCTGATCCAGCGCCACCTGCCAGTGGTCGTTGACCACAAGCTGCGCCCCGTGTCGCGCACAGACCGCCATCGAGGCCGCGATCTGGGCGGGAACATCGTCCGCATCGCCCTTGAAGCGCAACTGCACCAGCCGCACGCCCTGAGGCACCAGCCGGGCGATCATCGCGGCATCGGGCAGCACCGGATAGAAGCGCGGCAGGATCATGCCAGCCCCCCGGGACGCAGATCGGCCATCCCGAGTACCGGGGTCGAAGGTACCGCCATGTCGCGCGGCGGCATCAGCCCGGCCTCATGGGCCAGCCGCCCCGCCGCCACCGCCTGCCCGAAGGCCCGAGCCATGGCTACCGGATCGCCCGCCCTGGCAACGGCGGTGTTCAGAAGCACCGCGTCGAACCCCAGTTCCATCGCTTGTGCAGCCTGGCTGGGCGCGCCGATCCCGGCATCGACGATCAGCGGTACATCGGGAAAATAGCCTCGCATCGAGGCCAGCGCATCGGGCTGGCGCAGGCCCCGGCCCGAGCCGATCGGCGCGCCCCAGGGCATCAGCACCCGGCACCCGGCGTCCAGCAGGCGTTCGGCGACGATCAGATCCTCGGTAGTGTAGGGAAAGACCTCGAAACCCTCGGCACAAAGTATCCGCGCCGCCTCGACCAGCGCGAAAGGATCGGGTTGCAGCGTGTCGGCATTGCCGATCACCTCAAGCTTGATCCAGTCGGTGCCGAACACCTCACGGGCCATCCGGGCGGTGGTGACCGCCTCTTGCGCCGAATGGCATCCGGCGGTGTTGGGCAGGATGCGCGCGCCGGTAGCCTGCACCAGCGGCCAGAAGCCGTTTGTGCCCGCCACCCCAACACTTTCCCGCCGCAGCGACACCGTGATCACCTCGCAGCCCGAGGCGGCAATGGCATCGGTCAGCACCTGCGGCGAGGGATATTGCGCCGTGCCAAGCAGGAGGCGCGAGCCAAGGTCCACGTCGTAAAGCCGCATCTCAGCCTCCCTGCATCGGGGCGAGCACCTCGACCCGGTCACCGTCCCGAAGCGGAGTATCGGCACGCAGGGCGGCAGGAACGAACTGGCCGTTCAGTGCGGTCGCCAGCGCATTACCGCCGTAGCCGAGTTCGGCGAGCGCATCGGCAAGGGTGCGGGCGACGATCTCGGTTGCCGCTCCGTTCAGGTCAATGCGCATGGGCGGCCTCCGGTCGTGACTGGATGAGCAGATCGGCCAGTTGGCCGGCGAGCGCGGGGGCGGTCAGAAACCCATGGCGATAGAGCCCGTTCAAGTGCAGCCGTCCACCTGCCTGCGTTATGCGCGGCAGGTTGTCGGGCCAGGCCGGGCGCAACCCGCTGCCCAGGCTCACGATCGCCGCCTCGGCAAAACCGGGATGCAGGGCGAAGGCCGCCGACATCAGTTCCGTGGCGCTCCGCAGGGTGATCGGGCCGGTCGCGCCGGATTCGACCATCGTGGCCCCGACCATATAAAGTCCTTCGCCGTGCGGCACCACATAGACGGGAAAGCGCGGATGCAGAAGGCGCACAGGACGTGACAGCGCCACCTCCGGGCAGCGCAGCACGAGCATCTCGCCCCGCACCGCGCGCAGGCCCGGCAACATGTCACGGGCCGCGATGCCCCGGCAGTCAACGTCGATCCGATCAGGGGAAAGCTGCACGCCGTAGCGGACCACCGCGCCGCGCGCGCGCAAGCCCTTGGCCAGCGACCGCAGGGCGGCACCCGGTTCCAGATGCGCCTCGTCGGGATAGAAGAGCGCGCTGGAAAAGCGACCCGCCAGATCGGGTTCCAGCGCGGCGATCCGGTCCGCGCCGATGCGCTCATGGCCGCCCGTGCGGGTGGCGAAACGGTCGAGCTCCGGCCGGTCGCGCGGCGGGGCCACGACCAGTGTACCGCGCCGCGCCACCCCCGGCACCCTCGCCGCCCACCAGTCCGCAGCACCGGCGCCCAGACGCGCCACCTCAGGCGGAGCGCGTTCGCCTTCGACGAAGGGGGCGAGCATCCCCCCGGCCAGCCAGCTTGCCCCGGCGCCTTCCGGCCCGCTGTCCACCACCTCGACCGGCAAACCCCGTTCGGCCAGCACGGTTGCGGCGCACAGCCCCGCAACCCCGGCCCCGAGCACGGTGATCATTCCGCAGCCCCGGCGCTCGGCAGATAGACCTCGCCCCGTTCGCGGAACTTCTCGGCCATTGCCGCCATGCCTTCCTTCTGCGCCTCGGACCGGATGTCGTGGCTGATCCGCATCGAGCAGAATTTCGGCCCGCACATCGAACAGAAATGCGCGGTCTTGTGCGCCTCTTTCGGCAGCGTCTGGTCATGGAAGTCGCGGGCCGTGTCCGGATCGAGCGACAGGTTGAATTGGTCCTCCCACCGGAACTCGAAACGCGCCCGGCTGAGAGCATCGTCGCGCGCCTGTGCGCCGGGCAGTCCCTTGGCCAGATCGGCGGCATGGGCGGCGATCTTGTAGGTGATTACGCCGGTTTTTACGTCGGCGCGGTCGGGCAGGCCCAGATGTTCCTTGGGCGTCACGTAGCACAGCATCGCAGTGCCGAACCAACCGATCATCGCAGCCCCGATGGCGCTGGTGATATGGTCGTAGCCGGGCGCTATATCAGTGGTCAGCGGCCCCAGTGTGTAGAACGGCGCCTCGCCGCATGTGGCGAGCTGTTTGTCCATGTTGGCCTTGATCTTGTGCATGGCGACGTGGCCCGGCCCTTCGATCATCACCTGACAGTCCTTGGCCCAGGCGATCCGCGTCAGCTCGCCCAGCGTCTCAAGCTCGGCGAATTGCGCCGCGTCGTTGGCGTCGGCGATGCAGCCCGGGCGCAAGCCATCGCCGAGGCTGAAGCTGACGTCGTAGGCCCGCATGATGTCGCAGATCTCATTGAAATGCTCATACAGGAAGCTTTCGCGGTGATGATGCAGGCACCATTTGGCCATGATCGAGCCACCCCGGCTGACGATGCCGGTCACGCGGTTCACGGTCAGCGGAATGTAATGCAGCCGCACGCCCGCGTGGATCGTGAAATAGTCGACGCCCTGTTCGGCCTGTTCGATCAGCGTGTCGCGGTAGATTTCCCATGTCAAATCTTCCGCGACTCCGTCGACCTTTTCCAGCGCCTGATACAATGGTACCGTGCCGATCGGCACCGGAGCGTTGCGCAGGATCCATTCGCGGGTGTTATGGATGTTCCGCCCGGTCGACAGATCCATCACGGTGTCGGCGCCCCAGCGGATCGCCCAAACCATCTTGTCCACCTCGTCGGCCATTGAGGAGGTGACGGCGCTGGTGCCCATGTTGGCGTTGATCTTGACCGCGAAGTTGCGGCCGATGATCATCGGTTCCAGTTCCGGGTGGTTGATGTTGGCCGGGATGATCGCCCGCCCGGCGGCAATTTCCTGCCGGACGAATTCCGGCGTGACGTGATCCGGAATCGCGGCCCCGAAATCCTCGCCATCGCGCTTCGTGGAAGCGGCGCCGGTGCGGCCGAGGTTCTCGCGGATGGCGACATATTCCATCTCGGGAGTGATGATCCCGGCGCGGGCATAGGCCAGTTGCGTGACGGCTCCTCCGGCGCGGGCGCGCAACGGGGCGCGCTGCACCGGGAAGCCGGGCACCAGCCGTTCGCCACTGGCAAAACCGTTGTCCGCAGGCCGAACCGGCCGTGCCGCATAAGGTTCGCAATCACCGCGCGCTGCCAGCCAGTCGCTGCGTATCGGCGCCAGGCCCCTGGCGATATCGGTGACGACCGCCGGGTCCGTATAGGGACCGGAGGCATCATACACCGTGACCGGCGGCTCCCCCGCCGATGGATGGACCGTGATCTGGCGCATCGGCACCCGGATGTCGGGATAGATCACGCCCTGCACATGCCGCTTCGTGGAAGCGGGCAGAGGGCCGGTGGTGACGGAAGGCAGCCTGGGCGCGGCCAAACGGGCCTGCGCGGTGCTGTGGTCGAACTGGTTCATCAAAGCCTCTTCGCGTTGACGACCCGTCGAAGAGGGAAAGAAGCCGGGATATACCCGCGTGTTGCCAGAAAGGCGACCGTTTGTGCTTCCTACGCCAGTATCAACTGGGTCAGGTTCAAAGGGTCGCTTCGCCACAGGGTTGCCCCTGCCATCAGCCTCTCAGTCCCTTGGGCGGGACTCCCCCGACAGTTTGGAAAGCTTAGACGCGTGCTCGGCCCGCGTCAACAGCTGCTAACCGGCCAATTTGGGGGAAGAATTTTCTTCCGCAGCTGCGTATCCGACTCACGCTCATCTGTATCGGGGCTGGGGTGGATCCCGCTCTCCCCCTACGCATCGCGATGTGCCAAACTCGGGATGTTGAGGCACAGCCGGAACAAATGATTTCAAAAAAGATAACTATATCAGTATCTTATTGGTGGAGAAGGTTCGACGTCAGGCCCATCCCCTCCGCCATATGCCCTTAAAGTATTGGTTTACTTTGATATTTCTGCCGGCATCCAAGTGAGATCATCACAGAGGCCAACATCCTGTTGGCGGTAGGATTTTTCGATGTAAGGGCTATCCTCAGCAAATCGAATTTTCCTGAAAATGCCAAGCGACAGAGTCTGATGTCCTCCGCACAGGCGCAGGTAGTGGGCGACATTGCCCACCACCCCATCAGGAGAGCCTACTACTTGAATACCAATGTCTCGCCAGAGAACATCTTCCTGACCGTCGATCAGGTCGCGAAGGGTTACCACGTCTCCACCGACAGTATCTAGCGCTGGAAACGGCAAGGTCAGTTTCCGGCAGCTGTTAGCGTCGGAGCGAACTGCACTCGCTGCCGCCTAGACAGAGGATCCACGCCATAATCTGCCAGAGGTCCGGGGCTTGCAACAATGCGGTCTGGGCGCGACCATGACTTGCCTTGCCCGT
Source organism: Pseudotabrizicola algicola (assembly GCF_010915705.1). GTDB lineage: Bacteria > Pseudomonadota > Alphaproteobacteria > Rhodobacterales > Rhodobacteraceae > Pseudotabrizicola > Pseudotabrizicola algicola. The sequence continues at coordinate 901,990 of NZ_JAAIKE010000001.1, read as the reverse complement.
CGGAAGGACAGGTGCCTCGGCCTCTATGAAAAAAGGCCCCGATGCTGATGCAATCGGGGCCAGTTGGTTGGGTCTGCCCGGAAGGCCATGCCTTCAGGCCGACAGGGAAAGTTCAGACGGCGACCTTGCCGCGTGCGCGTGCCAGATAGATCACGCCACCCAGACCCGCGCCGATGATCCATCCGTATCCTTCAAGCTGACCGAGCGCCGGCACCCAGACCGTTGCGACAGAGAATACGGCAGCGATCGCAAAGGCCACCAAGGCATGGTCGTTCCACCCCTTGCGATAGTGGTAGGTTCCCCGCGCCGGGTTGTAGAGATCGTCGAGGTTCAGCTTCTGGCGGCGGATCAGATAGTAATCGGCGATCATGATCCCGAAGAGCGGTGCCAGCGTGGCGCCAAGGGTGTTCACGAAGCCGCTGATGCCGAACTGGCTGATAAAACCTGTCCAGAACCCGCCGATCACCAGCGCGAAGGCCGAGGTAATGAGACCCGCCTTACGAAAGCCGATGGTGGAGGGTGACAGGTTCGCGATGCCGTTCACGGCCGGGATGAAATTGGCGACAAGGTTGATGCCCACCGTTGCCGCGAAGAAGGTGATCGCGGCGATCACCGCCAGAAAGACGCTGTCTGTCCGCTCCACAATCTCGGTCGGGTTAACAAGCGCCTCGCCATAGACGACGGCGGCCCCTGCCGTGGTCAGAAGTGCAAGGGCCGAGAAGAGGATCATGTTCAGCGGCAGACCGACCAAGTTGCCCTTGACCATGGCGGGCTTGTCCTTGGCGTAGCGCGAGAAGTCGCTGAAGTTGATCATCACGGCGGCGAAATAGGCAACCATGGTGCCGAAGATGACGATGAAACCTTTGAATTCGGTACCCCAGGTCGCTTCGGGATTGGCAAAGATCGTTTGCGCCTGCGCCAAGAGCTGACCGTCAGATTTGACCCAGAGCACGGCGACAAGGCCGATCATCACCGCATAGACAAAGGGGCCAGCGAAGTTCAGGAAGCTTTCGACCCAACCCATGCCGCGCCAGAAGATGACGATGTGAAAGGCCCAGACCAGAAGGAAGGACAGCCAATCCACACCGGTCAATCCCATGAAGGCAGGCCCGCCAGTGATGCCGGTCAGCGACCGGATCAGCAGCGCCAGCGCGGTAGAGGCGAAATAGACCTGCACCCCATACCAGAAGACGGCGACGATCGCCCGCAGGATTGCGGGCAGCTTTGCCCCTTCGGTCCCCATGCTGGCGCGGGCAAGGACCGGGTAGGGAATCCCATAACGCTCGCCCGCGGCCCCTGATAGGTTGACCATGAACATCACGAACAGCCCCGCCGCGATCAGCGCGGCAAAGGCAGTCCACCCCGTCACCCCGTAAGCGATGAAAAGCGAGGCCACCAGCGAATAGCCAAACAGCGACTGGATATCATTGGCCCAAACGTTGAAAATCGCGAACCAGCCCCAGGATTTCTCCTCGGCGGTCACGGGGCGCAGAGCGTCTTCGGACACTTCTACCGCTTCAGTGGTTATGGAATGCATTCTTGTCCCTCCCGTTTTGACCGCTGCGATGCGGGCGGCGCGGTCTTTCCCTGCGAATGCCTGATGCTCCAACTTCGATGGCCGCATCTGGTATTGCATCTAAAATGTTACCAACTATCTTACGTAAGCATACAGGGAAAAAGTGGATATGACTTTCTGCATTTTCCGAATAATCGATGGTCAGCGGCTTGGGGTAGAGGCGGGCAAGATGACAGCGGCACTGGCAGAGACCGAAGATACCGAGGCCAAAGCCGGCGCCGATGTTTCGCTGTCCGTTCAAGCGCATCAGTCGCTGATCGGCGCGCTGCGCGAGGGTCAGATCCGCAGCGGTGCCTTTTTGTCGATGCCGATGCTGGTGGACATTCTCGGTCTGCCCATCGCCGCAGTGCGCGAGGCAGTCAAACTGGCAGAGGCGGGCGGGCTCGTAAGCGTGCTGCCAAAGCGCGGCGTGGTTGTGATGGATGCCGGGCCGGAAATGACACGCGAATGTCTGGAACTTCGGGCCATTCTGGACAGTGAAGGCGCGCGGCGGTTGATCGAGACCAATGCTATCTTGCCCTTTGCCCGTTTGCGCGAAGATCATGAGCGCCTGCGCGATGCCGCGCTGACCGATGTGACACCAGAGGTTCAGCGTCGCGCGATCCTGACTGATCTGTCGCTGCACGATGCGCTGGCCGCAGGAGTGGGGCTGAAGCTTGCACAGCGCATTTATGACGACAACCGCAACCGGATTGCCATCATCCAGAACCAGCGCCCCTTTCTGGCTGATCGGATCGTTTCGGCGATGGAGGAACATCTGGCGATCATCTCGGCCCTTGAAGAGCGCGACGTAGAAGCCGCCGTCGCCGCGATCCGTCAGCATCTGGCCCATACCCTGCGGTGGTGGGGTGTATGATCGGCTGCGGCGCCGGTGCAGCGATATGTGAAGCATACCGGGCGTCCATCCCCTCCGACAACTCACATCAGGCGCGGAACACTATCGCGGCTGGCACGTTCGCCTTGGGTATGTCGAAGCTGGCAAGGAGCGCGCCGATGCAGACCAAGCTCACGATCAATGGCAAGAGCCACAACCTAAATGCGGATACCCGCACCACCTTGCTGGACGCTCTGCGAAACCATCTTGGCATGACGGGAACCAAAAAGGGCTGCGATCATGGCCAATGTGGTGCCTGCACCGTGATTGTGAACGGTCGGCGGATCAACTCTTGCCTGACACTGGCCTGCATGCATGACGGCAATGAGGTGACCACCATCGAGGGGCTGGGGACAGTGGACGATCTGTCGCCCCTGCAACGCGCTTTCGTTGCGCATGACGGGTTCCAGTGCGGCTATTGCACGCCCGGCCAGATCTGTTCGGCGACCGCGATGCTGGAAGAGATCAAGGCGGGCTGGCCAAGCCATGTCAGCGCTGATCTGAATGCCGAGATTGCCTTGTCGGATGCCGAAATCGCAGAACGGATGAGCGGCAACCTGTGCCGCTGTGCCGCCTATCCCAACATCGTCGAGGCTATCCGCACTGTGGCGCAGGGAGGCCGGACATGAGGTCCTTCCACTACGAGCGCGCGGCAGACACGCCGGATGCCGTCGCCGCATGTGCCGCAGGGGCCACGATCATCGCGGGCGGCACCAACCTGCTGGATCTGATGAAGCGCGAGGTGGTGCAACCAGAGCGTTTGATCGACATCACCCGCCTTGATCTGCGCACGATTGAAAGCGCGGAAGGGGGCCTGTCCATCGGTGCCTTGGTCAGCAATTCTGATCTCGCCGCGCATCGGGACGTGCGCCGTGATTGGCCGGTGCTGGCGCAGGCGCTGCTTTCGGGGGCCAGTGGCCAGTTGCGCAACAAGGCCACCACGGGCGGAAACCTGCTGCAGCGGACGCGGTGCTATTACTTTCAGGACAGCGCCATGCCCTGCAACAAGCGCGAACCGGGGTCGGGTTGTCATGCCTTGGGCGGAGCAACGCGGTTGCACGCCATTTTGGGCGGCAGCGATGCCTGCATCGCAACGCACCCCAGTGATATGGCTGTGGCGATGACCATGCTTGATGCGAGCCTTGATATCATCGGCAAGGACGGCGCATCGCGCCGCCTGCGGCTGCGCGACTTCTACCGATTGCCGGGGGACACACCTCATATCGAAACGGTTCTCCAGCCCGGCGATCTGATCGCCAAGGTGGTGTTGCCACCACCGGCAGGGGGGCGGCAAACCTATCGCAAGGTGCGAGACCGGGCCTCATATGCCTTTGCGCTGGTGTCCGTGGCCGCGCGGATAGAGCTTGCTGAGGGCCGGATCGCCGATGCCAGCCTTGCCTTTGGCGGCATCGCACCGCGGCCCTGGCATGACCCCGCCGTCGATAGGCTTCTGGTGGGAGAGGTGCCGTCAGCGGCCCTCTTTGCGCGTGTGGCGGATGTCTTGCTGGACGGTGCTGCGCCACAAGAGGGCAATGCCTTCAAGGTACCGCTTCTGCGCCGCACCCTGACTGCCACCCTGAACGAGCTTTGCCGGGAGATACCGCAGTGACCGCTTTTCACAAGATGGACGAACCCGACCACCGCAATCGCCTTGATGCCATGGTGCAGGGCGTTCTGGGCACGGGCATGGACAGGCCGGACGGGCCTGAAAAGGTGACAGGCAGCGCCACCTATGCGCATGACGGGCAGGTGGCAGGCATGTTGCACGGCGTGATGGTGCGCGCGACAATTGCCAAAGGCAGGCTTGAGCACATCGACGCGCAGGCGGTCGAAGCCTTGCCGGGCGTGCGGGCCGTCCTGCACGGGGACCGCTTTCTGCGCAATCCCGCGCAGGGCACGGCCAACGAGGCGCCGGTGCAGGGCAGCCGCGACATCGCCTATCTTGGTCAGCCGGTTGCGCTTGTGGTGGCTGACCGCTTTGAGCAGGCGCGGCACGGCGCCCAGAGCGTGACCCTGCGCTATAGCGAAGAAAGCGCGTCCGTTGCGCCGGATGCCGAGACTGCGGAAGTGCCGGACAAGAAGCAATCATCTGCCGGTGATCTGGCCGCCGCCATGGATCGCGCCGCCTTTTGCGTTGACGCGGTCTATACAACCCCCGGTCACAACAGCGCCGCGATGGAGCCGCATGCCGCGATTGCCGCTTGGGAGGGGGATCTGCTGACGGTGCGCGCCTCGTGCCAGATGCTGAAGTACAACGTCAACGAACTGGCCGATGCCTTGGGGGTCGATCCTGAACATGTGCGCATCCTGTCGCCCTTTGTCGGGGGCGGTTTCGGATCGAAGCTGGGCATTTCGCCGGAAACCGTGGCGGCTGCGCTTGCGGCGCGGGCGCTTGGGCAGCCGGTGGCGGTCGCGCTCAGCCGCCAGCAGGTGTTCGAAGCCACAATGCGGCGGTCGGAGACGCGCCAGCACATCCGCCTTGCCGCCGATGCGGAGGGGCGGCTCACGGGAATCGGGCATGAGGCGCTTGTCTCGAACCTTGAGGGCGAAGATTTTTCCGAGCCGGTCACGCAGGCCACGCCCTTTCTTTACCGTGGTGAAAACCGGCTGATCGGCCATCGTATTTCGCGGGTCAACCGCACCTGCGCCGGATCGGTCCGCGCGCCCGGCGAGGCGGTGGGTGTGACCGCGCTGGAAATCGCGATGGATGAACTTGCCACAGCCGCCGGAATTGATCCGGTTGACCTGCGCCGCCGCAACATTCCCGAACGCGACCCGGGCGAGGACCGGCCCTTTTCGTCACACATGCTGCGCGCCGCGCTGGACGATGGCGCTGCGGCCTTTGGCTGGGAAAACCGGCCCCAAGGTGGCGCACGGCAGGGCGACTGGCTTGCCGGCTGCGGCATGTCTTCGGCATCGCGGGTCAACATGATCGGCAAATCATCGGCGCGTGTCACGCTGCACCCCGACGGAACGGCGCTGGTTGAAACGGACATGACCGACATCGGCACCGGCACCTATGCCATTCTGAACCAGATCGCGGCTGAGATGCTCGGGCTGCCGCCTGCACGGGTGAAGGTCCGGCTGGGAGATTCCGATCTGCCGAAGTCAGCGGGGTCGGGCGGGTCCTGGGGCGCGTCCTCGGCGGGCAGTTCGGTTTTTCTGGCCTGCGAGCGCATCCGCCAAGACATCGCGGAGCGATGCGGCTGTGACGAAGGCACCCTCACGCTCAAGGACGGCATGGCGATTGCCGATAACCGCGCGCGGCCCTTGGCCCAGGTGTTGGCTGGCGCGCCGTTGCAGGCGGAGGGCGAGATCGACAAGGGCAAGACGTCAGAGGCGGTCCGGCAGGCCACGTTCGGCGCGTTCTTTGCCGAAGTTGCGGTCAATGCGGTTACGGGCGAGACACGATTGCGCCGGATGCACGGCAGCTTTGCCGCCGGACGAATCCTAAACGCCAAAACGGCCCGCTCGCAATGCCTTGGCGGCATGACCTTCGGGATCGGGATGGCGCTGACGGAAGAGTTGATCCACGATCCCCGAGACGGCCATATCGTGAACCATGACCTTGCCGAATATCATCTGCCGGTGAATGCCGATGTGCCGCAGCTTTCAGTGAACCTGCTGGAAGAACGCGACCCTTGGGCCAACCCGATGCAGGCCAAGGGCATCGGCGAGCTTGGCATCTGCGGGGCAGGTGCCTGCATCGTGAATGCCATCCATGATGCGACCGGCATCCGCGTGCGCCACCTGCCAGCGACGCTGGATAAACTGCTGGAAGGTCTTGATCGTCTTGACGATCTTGGCTGACCACCCCGCGCGTCTGGTTGCGGCGCGGGGCGGCGGGGATGCCGTGGCGGGCTTTCGCGTTCACCCGATTGTGCAAGGAAAAATCTGCAGGCAGCGATAGGTCCCGAATGGCAAATCGGGAGGGCGTGCGAAGTGAAAGCCATGCGTTTTATCATCATTGCTGCCCTTATGCTTCCGGCGGCAGCGCCGGGGCCGTTGTCGGCGGCAGAAATCGCCTTTTCGGGCTGGACGCATCAAAGGTTCAGTCTGCTGGGGGGGAACACATGGCGGCAGGGTGGCCGCGATCTGGGCGTCGAATCGAACGGCGCTGTCTCGCTGCTGTGGGCGGCCGTGCCCCAAGCGTCGTGGCAGGCCAGCACCGCCGACTGGACCTGGAGCGTCGAGGTCAGCGTTCCGCCGACGGACCTGTCACTGCGCGGCGGTGACGACCGTAACTTGTCGCTCTACACCATATTCGCGCCGCCGGATGTTGCGCGGGCGGCGCAGGGCATGGGCATCCGCAAACTGCTGGAGAACCCCGATATCAGGGTGCTGATGTATGTCTGGGGCGGTGCGCACGACAGGGGGGCGACCGTGCCGAGCCCCTATCTTGGCGCGCGCGGACGGACGATCGTGCTGCGTCCGGCAGGGGTCGGCCAGCACAGGGAAAGCGTGAACCTGCGCGCCGATCTGGCGCGGGTCTATGGCCGCGATGATCTTGCCCTGATCGGTGTCGCGGTCAGCGCCGATTCAGACGATACCAAGACGCGGATCAAGGCCCGCATCGGCAACCTGCGCTTTTCCGGCTGAAATAGCGCTCCGGCTTTTGTCCCCCGAACTGGCGTGGCGGCGATCAGGATTGGACGGCTTCCCCCAAGGCGAGCCGCAGGGACTGGGTCAGGTGGCGCGCCAGTGCCTGCGCTGTTGCATCGGTTTCCCCCCGCAAAAGAGGCATCAGGAAATCGAGGTGTTCGCTGATGACGCGCGTCGCGTTCTGCCTTGTGACGCGCACCCGTGATTGCGCCGCCATCCTGATCTTGATGGCCGTGACCCGGTAGACGTTGGAAATCAGCTTGTTGTCCATCGCATTGATCATCTGGTTATGCATGTCCCAGTCAAAAAGCTGAAACTCCCGCAAAAACTCGGTGACATCGTCCGACCCGTCGTCGCCCAACCGCGCCCGCGCGGTCAGGTGCCGGTCGATCCATCCCTGAACAAGCGATTTTTCGAGCCGTTCGCACATGTCAGGCACCGCGCCCAGTTCGATCAGGCGGCGCATCTGATAGGCCTCGCGCACAAAGACCACGTCTAGGCTGGGCACCATCAGCCCGCGCTGCGGCACGGTGTGCAGCAGGCCCTCGGCTTCGAACTTCGGGATAGCCTCGCGCACCGAGCCGAGGGTAACGCCCGTCATTTCAACAAGTTCGCGCTGCGATATGATCTGCCCCGGGCGAAGCTTTCCCCAGTTCAGCAAATCCTCGATGCGCTCGTAAGCCATCTGGCGCAGCGAAGTTTCCCCCGTCGAGGTCTGGCCTCGGGCAGGGAAGGCTTTCGGTTTCACTGTCGGTTCAGGCATGCGGGAATCCAATAACCGTTGCTAACATCAAGGTAACATGTTAGTTGATCGATAGGTAGTGCAAACATGCCTGTCGCCGCATTCCGCCGCCATCTGTGCAGGGATCGGTGATGGTGTGCCGTTCGCGCACCAACACTCTGGGAGGAGAAACATAATGACAAAGCAGATCACCCGCCGGATGTTTCTGGCGACAACCGGCGCTCTGGCCCTGTTCGCGGCCAGCCTTTTGCCGCATGACGCACAGGCGCAGGACAAGCAGGTCATTCGCATGTCCACGCCCGCGTCCGAAACCGATCAGCGTTCCGTGGCGCTGGCCACGGTCTTCGGACCGGCCATTGCCGAATTCGCAACCTATCAGCCGCATTACAACGCCTCTCTGGTTGCCCAAGGGTCGGAGCTTGAGGCGATTGCCTCGGGTGATCTGGAAATGTCGATCACCTCCGCGCAGGAGCTTGCCAATTTCTTCCCCGAATTCTCTATTTTCGCGACCGGCTATGTCCATCAGAGCGCCGAGCATCAGGTGCGGGTCTTCAATGACGCGCTGATGGACCCGTTCAAGCAGAAGGTCGAGGATGAACTGGGCGTCAAGCTCTTGGCGGTGATGTATCTGGGCAAGCGCCACGTGAACCTGCGCTTTCCCCGCGCCGAAAGGAACGTGATGACTCCGGCCGATCTGGCGGGCGTCAACCTGCGGATGCCGGGCAGCGATGCGTGGATGTTCCTTGGCAAGGCGATTGGCGCCAACCCGACTCCTGTTGCTTTCACCGAAATCTATACCGCCTTGCAGACAGGGTCGGTGGATGGACAGGACAACCCGCTGCCCACGGTGGTTGATGCCAAGTTCTACGAGGTGACCAAGCAGGTGAGCCTGACCGCCCATCTTGTCGACCTGAACTACATCGCCTTTTCGAAATCGGTCTGGGATTCGCTGTCGGCGGAACAACAGGCCGCAGTGCAGGCCGCCGCCGAAGCTGCGGCGGAGTCGGGCCGTCAGGGTCAGCTTGCCAAGGAGGCGGAGCTTGTCACCTTCCTGACCGGACAGGGTCTTGATGTCTATGAGCCCGATGTCGCCGCATTCCGCAGCCATGTGCAGGCGCAATATGTCGGTTCGGAGTTCGCCAAGGCATGGCCGGAAGGCGTTCTCGACCAGATCAACGCCTTGGGTGACTGATCGGCATTGAGCCAAGGGGCCGGGGCCTGATCCCCGGCCTTCTCTCTCCACCACCGCCCCGGTCGGGGTGGCTTCCCAGAGGTTTGCGCGTGGCCCGTTTCCAGACCCTGTTTCGCACCTCGGCCGAGGCTGTCGCCGCGGCCCTGATGGCGGCCATGTTCGGGACGTTCATTCTGCAGGTGTTGATCCGTTACACTGCGCGGATCGAATGGGTGGCGGCTAACCTGCCTTGGTTGCAACCCATCAACTTCAGCTGGACGCTGGAGTTCTGTCTGGCGGTCTGGGTCTGGCTGATCTTCTGGGGCAATGCCTTTGTTGTGCGCCATCAAGACCATGTCACCTTCGATATCCTTTATCTGGCGGTTCCGCCGCAGGTGCGGCGGGGCTTTGTCATTGTCGCCGGCCTTGCGATTGCGATCGGGCTTCTGGCCTCGGTTGCGCCCACATGGGACCGGTTCATGGTGCTTCGGCTCAAGAAGACCGCGACCTTGGGTGATCTGTTCGGCGATTGGATCAGGATGCGCGACGTCTATCTCATCTACATGATCTTTCTTTTCGCGGTCGCCGCCCGTTATCTCTGGGCCGTCTGGCGCGCGTTTCGCTACGGGGTCGAAGACCCTGTGCTGCCCGGCGAGGCTGTGCAGCCCTCCGAGATCGGCAAAAAGCCATGAGCGTCGAGTTTCTGCTGTGTCTGGTCAGCATGCTGGGCCTTGCCGCCATCGGCACGCCCATCGCCTATTCCATCCTGATCTCATCGCTGATCTATCTGGCGGCAGCGGGCCAGAGCATCGGGATCAGCGGCAAGGTCCTGATGGATGGCATGTATAACGGCTTCATCCTTCTGGCCGTGCCCTTGTTCATCGTGGCGGCCAATATCATGAATGCGGGCACGGTTTCGGACCGTCTGCTGCAATTCTGTATTGCGCTTGTCGGCAGGTTCCGGGGTGGACTTGGCCATGTGAATGTGCTGGCCTCGCTGGTGTTTTCCGGCATGTCAGGCTCGGCTGTGGCCGATGCCGCCGGGATCGGAAAGCTCATCATCGAGATGATGGTGAAGTCCGGCCATTACACGCGCGGCTATGCGGCGGCGATCACCGCAGCTTCGGCCACCATCGGGCCGATCATTCCGCCCTCGATCCCGATGGTGCTCTATGCGCTCGTTTCCAATACCTCCATCGGCTACCTGTTTCTGGCGGGGATCGTGCCGGGGCTGATGATGGGCGTGGTCCTGATGGCGATGAATGCGGTCATTTCGCATAAACGCAACTTCGCCAAGGATGCTCCGGTGCCGTTGCGGGAATTGCCGCGCCTGACGATGAATGCAGGGCCGGCGCTGCTGATGCCCGCCATCCTGCTTTACGGCATCTATGGCGGGGTCACGACACCGACCGAGGCGGCGGCGGTCGCCGCGTTCTACGCCCTTATCTTGGCTGCGGTGTTTTATCGGTCGCTGACCTGGCACAATTTCTACGAGATTCTGGTCAACAGCGCGCGGTCCTCGGCAGCGGTCGGGCTGGTGATCGGCGGTGCGCTGATCCTGAATTATGTCGTCGCGTCCGAGAACATTCCGGGTGTGGTCGCCTCTGCTCTGGTGGGTCTGGACATCCACCCGCTGGTTTTCCTTTTGTGCATCAACCTGCTGCTGCTGGTGCTGGGCTGCTTTCTCGATGCCACCACGATCATACTGGTCATCATCCCGCTGTTCATTCCGACCTGCCGCGAGTTGGGCATCGATCTGGTGCATTTCGGGGTGATCGCGGTGATCAACTGCATGATCGGGCTGATCACGCCGCCCTATGGCATTCTGCTGTTTGTCATCACCGCCGTGACCCGCATTCCCTTGGCTGAAATCATCCGGGAAATCTGGCTGTTTCTCGGAGTTCTGCTGGTTGCCCTGCTGATCCTGATCCTGTTTCCCGGCATCACACTGATGCTGCCCCGCGCCGCCGGTTACGACGGCTAAGCGCATTTTCACACTTCAAGGACCCATTCCTATGACGCATGCCATGCAAGGTATCTTTCCTGTCGTCATCACGCCGTTTCACGCCGATAACACGATTGACTGGGAAGGCTATGGCAACCTGATCGAGTGGTATATCGACAATGGCTCGCACGGGCTGTTTGCGGTTTGCCAGTCGTCGGAAATGCTGTTTCTGTCGCTGGAAGAGCGGGTGGCGCTGGCCCGTTTCACGGTGGACCGTGTGGGCGGGCGCTTGCCCGTCGTGGCCTCGGGCCATATCTCGGACAGCATGGCGGACCAGAAGGCCGAGCTGCGCGCGATGGCCGAGACGGGTGTCGATGCGGTGGTTCTGGTCACGAACCGTCTGGCATCCGCCGATGAAGACAGCAGCCTGTTCCGCGCGCGGCTGGATGATCTGCTGACTGCCCTTCCGTCAGACCTATCGCTGGGGCTATACGAGTGTCCCGCCCCCTATCGTCGCCTGCTGACCGATGACGAGGTGAGCTGGTGCGCCCAAAGCGGCCGCTTTGCCTTTCTCAAGGATGTGACCTGCGATCTGGATCACGTCAAACGCAGGCTGGCACTGGTCAAGGGCACGCCACTGGCGATCAACAACGCCAATGCTGCCATTGCCTGGCCCGCGATACAGGCGGGCGGACACGGGTTCTCGGGGGTGATGAACAATTTCCATCCCGATCTCTACCGCTGGCTGATAGACCACGGTCGTGGCCATCCCGAACTTGCGGCCGAACTGGATACCTTCCTCGTCCTTTCCGCAATGTCGGAGGGCATGGGATACCCTAAACTGGCGAAGCATTTCCATCGCCGGATCGGGACCTTCGGCTGTGTTCACAGCCGCACCATCCCTTATGACATCGCAGCAAAGCACTGGGCGGTGGAAGTGGTGCTCGATCAGATCGTCGAGGGGGCCGCGCGCTTTCGCAGCCGTATCGCCGCTCTGGGCTGACGGCAGGCAAGAGCGGTTCCGCCTCGCATAGCGGCGGGCCGCTGGCGCGATGACGGGGCTCAGGCGTTGCGGATCAGGGTCGTGAAATGCGCCTGCATTCTTGCGCTGTCTGCCGCGCGCCCGGAAAAAAGTTCAAAGGCGCCGACGGCCTGAAACACGGCCATGCCGCCCCCCGGCAGCACCGCGCAACCCTTGGCGCGAGCCGCCGCCAAAAGCGCCGTTTCAATCGGGAAATAGACGATATCGGCTACCCAGTGCCGCGTCCCGATCAGCGCAGGATCCAGCGGCAAGCCGGGGTGCGCGTCCATGCCGACAGGTGTGGTGTTAATCAAACCGTCGGCCTGCGCCATTGCCTCTGCCGGATCGGGGATCACCGTCGCCACAACGCGTCCTGCGCGCGCGTTCAGTGAGCTTACCAGACGTTCTGCCTGTGCCGCGTCGATGTCGCAGACCGACAGGTGGCCCACCCCAAGCCTGATCGCGGCATGGGCGACCGCAACACCCCCGCCACCCGCGCCCAGTTGCACCACATGGTCGATTTTTGCCTCGGGCAGTGACTGCCGGAAGCTCCGGTAAAAGCCAGACCAGTCGGTGTTATGGCCCATGCGGCGGCCACGGGCGAAGACCACCGTATTGACCGCGCCAATCGCTTGCGCGTCCTCTGACAGCGCGTCGAGGAGAGGCAGGACACGTTGCTTGCACGGATGGGTGATGTTCACCCCGGCAAAGCCTTGACGCTCGGCCTCTGCCAAGAGATCGGGCAAAGCCTCGGGGCTCAGCCCCCGCTCTGTCAGATCGATCAGCTCATAGCGATAGTCCAGCCCTTGCGCCGCGCCTTCGACCATGTGCAGGGCGGGCGATTTCGACTGTCCGATGCCGCTGCCAATCAGACCGACGCGAATAGTCTGCCGCGTCGGCGCATCATCGGCGCAGGCAAGGTCGGGCCTGTTCGGAACCGGGATTTCGGAGATCATGATAGCCTTTCGCGCGCCTCAGCGGGCCTAGTCCTACTGCGCGCCCGACCAAAGCGCCAGACTTCGCAAAGCGCCGAGGGAAGGAAGCGCCGCGCGGCAGCGGCAAGTGCGGGTGGAAGTCGGCGCTGTGGCGGGCCCGAAAGAGGTGTCAGCGGGTGATCTATCCCTGCTGACGAAAGCGATGCGGCCCCGAAAAACCAATGTGCTCGGCGCGCGTGCTCGCGTCGTGGCGGTCACCAGACTTTCCGGCTTATCCTCATACACTTGCCCTTGGGGCGGGGCCGCAGGACTGGCGTTCGACGAGGCGGCAGGCGAGTTCGATGCGGCGGGCGGGCATATGGGCCCCGAGGCTCAGATCGCGCAGCAGATCGACGGCGGCGGCTCCGATATGTTGCATCGGGATTTCCAGTGCGGTGAGGGGCGGCGAGAAAAACGCGCCTTGGGCAAGCCCGTCCATGCCCAGCACAGAGACGGTGTCTGGCACCGAAAGACCGAGAGTGGCCAGACCCTGCAACGCTCCCAAGGCGAGGCTGTCGCTGGCGCAGAGCACGGCAGTAAAGTCGACGCCACGCTGATTGACCCGTGCCCGAAGCGCCTCGGCTGCGCGGTCGGGCAGCCAGTCGGGCAGATCCATCTGCAAATCCGGGTCCAGTGCGGTGCCGCCTGCCGTCATCCGGTCGCGCCAGCCTTCGACCCGGCGCTCGATCGTGCGGCGGCCGCGATGGCTGAGAAACAGGATGCGCCGATGCCCGAGTCGCATCAGGTAATCGGTGGCCATCGCGGCGGCCGCGCGGTTGGAGGGCGCAACAGAAGACAGGCGCATCAACGGATCATCGCCATTGACCAGCACGACCGGCTTTGAAAACCGGCGGGCGGCGGCGAGCATATCTTCGTCATCCAGCGTCAGGAACAGTAGCCCCGCGACGCGCGGATCGGTCGCGGCTTCGGCAAGCGCCTGACGCTCTTGGTCGGTGGAGGTAATTGCCTGCGTCACCACTTCTGCACGCAACAGACGGACCCGTTCTTCGATGCCCTGCATCACGTTGAGCGTGAACTGGCTGCGGGCATAATCCTCCATCGCGGCGGGGCTGGCGAGAATCAGCAAGCGCTGCCCGGCGAGGGTCGAGGGCAGCGCATAGCGAAACTCCTGTGCCTTGCGCTGTATTTTCTCGACCAGTTCGGGGCGCACGCCCGGTGCGCCCGACAGGGCGCGGGAAACGGTTGCGACCGAAACGCCGCAGGCGGTTGCCAGATCGTCAAGTTTGATGCGGCGGCTGGGTTTGCCGCTTTTTCCGGGTGGGGCGCTGCGCATGTGCTTTCTTTCAAATCGCCTGACGATGATGCAAAAAATTTTCATGTTGTGCAATTTTTTTGCAGCGCCATGATCCAGTTGCAAGACAAAAGCAGGCCCGAGGGGGAAAGATGCAACCACAAGCTGACCTGATCCGGCAAAAGCTGGGGCAACTGGTGCGAGGTCTGACCGACCTGCGCCATGACGGCCAGTTTGACGAGCCCAATCTTGACGGAACCGCGGGTGACTACATCAGCTTTGACAGTTGGGAATGGCCGCAGGGCGTCGGGCTTTACGGTCTGGCGCAGCTTTGGCGGCGGCACCGCGACCCTGCGCTGCAATCGCTGCTGGAGGGATGGTATGCGCGCCATCTGGACAAGGGACTGCCGGGACAGAACATCAACACCACCGCGCCGATGCTGGCCCTTTCTCTGCTGTGGAGCGAGACGCGTGATCCGCGCTGGCAACCTGCCTTGGATGACTGGGCGACCCGGCTGATGCGGGATGCGCCGCGCACGCTTGAGGGCGGCTTTCAGCATGATGTCTCCGACAAGGTGAACCCGGGCGAGTTGTGGGATGACACGCTGTTCATGGCGGGTTTGTTTCTGGCCCGCTATGGCCATGCCTCTGGCCGGCAAGAGCTTGTGGACGAGGCGATCCGGCAGTTTCTGGTGCATGCGCGTTACCTGTCAGACCCGCAGACGGGCCTCTGGTTCCACGGCTGGACCTTTGACGGGCGGCACAATTTTGCGCGGGCCCGCTGGGCGCGCGGCAATGCCTGGATCACCGCCTGTATTCTGGACCTGTTCGAGATTCCGGGCGTGCCGGGGTCGGTGCGGCTGTTTCTGACCGAGGTTCTGCGCGCGCAGGTTCAGGCGTTGTTGCCGCTCCAGACCCAAAGCGGCGCGTGGCGCACGCTGCTCGATGATCCGTCAAGCTATGAGGAAATCAGTGCGACGGCCGGCTTTGCCTATGGCCTGCTGAAGGCTGCGGGGCAGGGCATCGGCGGGCCGGATTGGGCCGAGGCGGGCTGGCGGGGCGTGTCGGCGGTGCTGGCCAATATCGACGCATCGGGCACGGTGCAGAACGTGTCTTACGGCACCCGCATGGGGCCGGACCTGCAGTTCTACCGTGACATTCCGTTGCAACCCACGGGCTATGGACAGGCGCTGGCGATCCTGTGTCTGGTCGAAGCCGAGGGCCAGCTTGACAGCAAAGGAGTGGCGGCATGATGGATGTGCGCTATGGCGGCAACCCTGCCGATGTGATGACCGCCACGACTGACCGGCTGCGCGCTGATTACATGGTCGAGGGGGCGTTCACGCCGGGTGCCTTGCGGCTGACCTATACCCATGTGGACCGGATGATCCTGGGCGGCGCGGTGCCGACCGATGCGCCGCTGACATTTGGTGATGGCGCGGAACTGGGGACCGAGTTCTTCTTTTCCGACCGCGAGGGCGGGCTGGCCAATCTGGGCGGGCCGGGCGTGGTGGTGGTGGATGGCAGCGAATATCCGATGGGCAACCGCGATATCCTGTATATCGGGCGCGGGGCCAAACGGGTGGAGATGCGCAGCGATGATCCGGCGCGCCCCGCTTGGTTCTACCTGAACTCCGTTCCTGCGGGGGCGGATCATCCGACCCGATTGATCCGGCGCGATCAGGCCAAGCACATCACCTTGGGCGATGCGGCCAAGGCCAATGTGCGCAGCCTTGCCATGTATATTCACCCCGAGGTGTCACCTTCGTGCCTGCTGCTGATGGGCATCACCGATCCGGCGCCGGGCAGCATCTGGAACACGATGCCGCCCCATCTGCATGAACGCCGGATGGAGGCCTATTGCTACTTTGACATGGGCGCTGAGGATCGCGTGATGCATTTTATGGGTCGCCCCGATCAGACGCGGCATCTGGTGATTGCCAATGGCGATCTGGTTCTGTCGCCCGCTTGGTCCATCCACATGGGGGCTGGCACCGGCCCTTACGCCTTTGTCTGGGGCATGACCGGCGAGAACCAGGCCTATACCGACTTTACCCCCGTTCCCATCTCATCGCTTAGGTAAGCATCTGACATGCAAGGCTTTCTGTCCCATCCCCTGACATCCGGCGCGGCCCTTGGCTACTGGCGTCTTGGCCCGACGGTCGAGGCGCGCTTTGACCTGCCCGATCTGCCGATGAAGGGCGAGATGGACCCGTTCTTCTTCCTGACCAAGGACAAGAACTTCATTCCGCACGAATACCCCTGCCGCACGCAATTTGCCGCCGACCGCCGCGACCGGCGCCCGCCCGTGCAAGGCGGGTTCGCGCCTGCGCGCAACTGGTTGCCCTTCGGTTCTCCCCGGCTGGATCTGTCGGGGTTCTGGTTCCGTCCCACCCATATTGCGACATGGGCCGAGACGGTGATCCGTGCGCGGTCTGCCGGAACAGCGCGCCTGCGTCTGCGCACCTGTGGCGGCGCGGTGCTGTTTGTGAATGGCGCGGAGGCGGGCTGGATGGCCCCCTACAAGCGCAACGCCGAGACGGGGGTCGAGTTTTCCGTCAGCCTGAAGCAAGGCGACAACGCGGTTCAGGTGTTCTTCGACGATCTGGCCGAGCGGGATGCCCGCTATTACATCCAGCTCGACTGGCTGGATGGTCCGGAGGCAGAGGGGGGCATACCCACCGCCTGCGCCACCGACCGTGCGCGGGCGATGGAAACCGCCTTGGCCAGCATGCATTTCGACCAACCTGCCTATACAGGGGGCGAGGTCGCCCTGGTCCTGCCGCATACGATGCCGATGGCGGTCGAGGCCGCGATCAGGGTCGAGGGTGATTTCATGTCGCATCACCCTGCGGCTCTGCAACGCCATCTTCCTGCGGGTGCGGCGCGTCTGGTGATCGACCGCGCGGAAAATCTGCCGGGGGATTTCCGGCATTTCATTCCGACGCTGACCGCAGACGGGTTTTCCGCCACCCGCACCTTCGGGGTGGAAGTCTGCGATCTGGCGGCTCAGGGCAGCGTGCCTGCAACTTTGGAGGCGCGGATCGACGAGGCGCTGACTTGGGTGGCGACGC
Source organism: Pseudotabrizicola algicola (assembly GCF_010915705.1). Classification (GTDB taxonomy): domain Bacteria; phylum Pseudomonadota; class Alphaproteobacteria; order Rhodobacterales; family Rhodobacteraceae; genus Pseudotabrizicola; species Pseudotabrizicola algicola. The sequence goes on along the minus strand of NZ_JAAIKE010000001.1, from coordinate 884,759 downwards.
GAGCCGAACCTGACACGGTGGCGGCATTGGCGCGTCTGGCGCAGGGGCTTTCCGGCCCCGAGACCGAAGCGATGATCGACGCGACCCTCCCCGCGATCGAGGATTGCTGGGATTGCGCCGACTTCGCGCTGGTGCCGCTGCTGTGGGGGCGCACACGGTTCGGGCATCTGCTGTCTGACCGTGTGCGCGACCGGATCGATGCGGCCATCCTTGGCTATCGCTACTGGATGGACGAGCCGGGCAATGACGTGCAGTGGTATTTCAGCGAAAACCACGCGCTCTTGTTCCACACCTCGGCCTATCTTGCCGGACATTTGCTGCCGGATGCCACCTTCCGCCGTTCGGGCCGCAGCGGTGCAGAGCAGTCCGCCACCGGACGCGAAAGGGTGCGGGCATGGCTGGATCACTTTGAGCAATGGGAGATGGCAGAGTTCAATTCCGCCCCCTATTTCCCGATCGATCTGAAGGGATTGACCGCGCTTTATGCCCTGTCGCCCGATGCCGATATCCGCGCGCGTGCGGGCCGCGCCGTGGTGCGGCTGATCGAGGTGGTGGCCAATTCGGCGCACCACGGTGTGATCACGGCGGCGCAGGGGCGCAGCTATGAGCACACGCTGCGCGCCGGGCGCACGCTTGAACTGTCGGCCATCACGCGGATGCTGTGGGGGATGGGCCAATTCGGGGCGCGGTTCCACTGCCTGCCGGGACTGGCGCTTGCGCTGCGCGATCATGGCTTGCAGCTTGATGCGGCGCTTTCGGCGCGTGCCAGCCTGACCGAGGGCGAACAGGAATGGATGTTTGCGCAAGGCGAGGGGCGCTTTGCCGCGCTCTACCATGCCAAGACGGCCGACTGGGCTATGGGCTCTGCCGCCGCCTATCGCTGGTTCGACTGGGGGTATCAGGAAACACTGCTGCATGCCCGCATGGGCCGCAATCCGGACGCACAGATCTGGATCAACCATCCCGGCGAGGTGATCCACTCTGGCTATGGCCGCCCGTCCTACTGGGGTGGCTCGGCTTCGGTGCCGCGGGTGCAGCAATACCGCGGGTTGGCGCTGGTCTGGTTTGACGGCCAGCCCGAGCAACCCGATTTCACCCATTGCTGGTTTCCGGGTTTGGCGTTTGATGACAAGCTGTTGCAAGGTGATCTTGCGGCGGTGGTTGCAGATGGGGCCGGTATGGTGATCCGCGCTTCGGGGACGCTCGAGATGGTGGCAGAGGGGCCAACGGCAGGCTGCGAATTGCGTCTGGCGGGGCGTCATGGCTGGTGGATCGTGCGCATGGGACGGGCCGCGCAGGGGCTGGAAGCTTACGTCGCGCAATTTGCGCAACTTACCCCTGACCAGAACGCGAATGTGCGTGCTACAGTCACCGTGGAGGACCCGGAATACGGCACGGTGATGTTCCATGCCGATGGCCGGATCGAAGCGGAGGGGCGCATGGTCAATCCGAAGGACTGGACGGTCGTGGGGCAAAGAACCCTGCACCGATGAAGACGACCCCGGCGAAAACCGGGACACAATGGAGGAGGAAAACGCTATGAAAAAAACACTGATCGCTTTGGCCCTCGGGGCCAGCCTGATGGGCAGCACGGCCTTGGCCGGTGATGTGCGCCTGATGTGGTATTCGGACGGGGTAGAAGGCGAGGTGATGAAAGACCTCGTGGCGCGCTTCAATGCCGAAAACCCCGGCATCAATGTCATTCTGGACGAAGTGGCCTATAAGGTCGTGCAGGAGCAACTGCAGATCCAGCTCGAGGCAGGGACGGGGCCGGATATTGCCCGCGTGACCAATATCAAGACGCTGGCACCGCACTGGCTCGACCTGACCCCGCATCTGTCGGATGCCGAGTATTGGCGCACCAATTTCGGCGCCCATGCCGACTGGATGCGCGAAGATGGCAGCGACGCGATCACCGGCTTCATGACCCAGCTGACGCTGACCGGCGGTTTTGCCAATGCCACCCTGTTTGAACAGGCAGGCATTGCGCTGCCGGGTGAAGGCGCGACCTGGGATGACTGGGTGAACGCGGCCGATCAGGTTGCGAAATCTCAAGGCACGGCGGCAGCTTTCGCCATTGACCGTTCGGGCCACCGGATTTCGGGGCCGAACGTGTCTTATGGCGCGAATTACATCGGCGCCGACGGTCTGCCCGCGCCGGTCGACGACGGCACCAAGGCCTTTGCCGAAAAGTTGGTCGGCTGGGTCGAGGGTGGCCAGATGCTGCGCGACACATGGGTTGCGGCTTCGGGGTCGACCTATCGCGCGGCGGCGGATGACTTCATCAACGCGGCGATCCCGTTCTACTATTCCGGCAGCTGGCAGATCGCAAACCTGTCGACCAAGATCGGTGACGGGTTCGACTGGGTGGCCACCGGCTCGCCCTGTGGCACGGCAGGCTGCTCCGGTCTGGCCGGCGGGGCTGCGCTGGTTGCGGTGAAATACACCCAGAACGCCGAGGAAGTGGCGAAGGTCATGGAGTTTTTCGCGCGTGAAGACATCGTGAAAGAGTTCTCGGAACGCACCCTGTTCCTGCCTGCCCATGCCGGCGTTGCCGCAGCGGGCGGCCTGAACTGGCAGACCGAGGATGCCAACGTCAAGGCGGCGCTGGATGCCTTCGTGGCGGCGGCGGGCGATACCTTGCCGGCGGCCGATGCACTGCCCGCGTGGAAATGGGCCTCGCCCGTCTACGGCGCGCTGGTCAATCGCATCAGCCAGGTGATGGCAGGCGAATTGACGCTGGAAGATGCCTATGCCCGCATCGACCAGGACATCGCTGAACAGGTCGCGGCGGCGCAATAAGCCATGACCGGGGTAAAGGGAATGTTGGGGGCCGTGGTGACGGCCCCCCTGGGCGCGCTCGCCCGTGTGCTGGATGCGCCCTTGCGCCTTTGGCAGCGGCTGACGGGGCAGGGCGGCATGGTGGCGTTCTTTCTGCTGCCGAACATGGCGATCTTCACCATTTTCGTCCTGTTGCCGCTGGTCATCAACGTCGCCTATTCGATGACGACGGGGGCGGCCCTTTTCCTTCCCGAACGCACCTATGTGGGCGCGGCGCAATATGAACGCCTGTTGCGCTGCGCCGATTACACCAATCTGGCCACCTGTCAGGAAGATCAGTTCTGGATTGCCCTGCGCAACACCGGCACCTTTGTGGTGCTGCAGGTGTCGCTGCTGATCGTGGCCGCGACAATTACCGCGCTGATCCTGAACCGGGCGCTGCGCGCGCTCAGTTTCTGGCGGGCGGTGTTCTTCTTTCCGGTGTTGCTGTCGCCGGTGGTTGTTGGCCTCATCTGGCGCTGGATCCTTGACCGCAACGGCGTCTTGAACGCCGCGCTGGTCGGCATGGGGATGGACCCCGTGAACTGGCTTCTAGAACGCAACTATGCCTTTTCGGCCGCGATCGGCGTGACGATCTGGGCGCATCTGGGCTTTTTCGCCCTGATCCTGCTGGCCGGATTGCAGGCCATTCCGCGCGATCTTTACGAGGCCGCCGAGATGGACGGCACCAAGCCTGCCCGCGTCTTCTGGCGGATCACCTTGCCGCTCTTGATGCCCAATATGCTGGTCGTCATCGTGCTGGCGCTGATCCGCGCGGTGCAGGTGTTCGACGAGGCCTATGTGCTGACGGGTGGTGGCCCCGGCACGGCCACACTGTTCCTGACGCAGTATATCTACGAGGTGGGTTTCGCATCCTTGCTGAAGAACCCCGGCCTTGCTGCGGCGGCCTCGATCCTGATGGGCGGGGTGCTGATCCTGCTGACGCTGCTGCAACTGGCGCTTGGCAAACGCAACGAGCGGAAAGGACGCCTGAAATGAGCCGTGCTGTCGCCTTTCTGACCCGCCGCAAGGGCGGGGAGCGCTGGGACTGGACCGATGTGTTCACCTTTGTCTGGCTGGGCTCTGCCGTGTTCATCATGTTCGGGCCTGCGCTGTGGCTGGTGCTGTCATCGTTCAAGTCTCCGGCGCAACTTTCCGAGTTTCCGCCGACGCTGCTGCCATACGAGGCGCAGACGGTGGTGGTGGAAGGCTTCGACCGCCCGCTGCCGCTGTTCACCGTGACCGACGAAGCGGGGACCCGCACCTTGGCCGAGGTGCGCCGCGTGGGTACCGTGGCGCAGATGGTGGACCCGGAAAACCCGGGCGAGGTCGAGCGTGTCAACATCGCCAACCGCACGCCGGTGCGCGAGGTGGGGTTTTCCTGGGGCAATTATCTGGACCCGTTCCTGCGTTTCGACTTCCTGACCTACACCAAGAATTCGATCTTCGTGACGGGGGTGGCGACGCTGATTACCCTGCTGACCAATTCTATGGCAGCCTTTGCGCTGTCGAAATACGAATTCCGGGGGCGGGGCTTTGTGGTGGTGCTGATCATCGCCACGCTGATGATCCCGCTGTCGGTCATTCTGGTGCCGCTTTACTCCATCGTGTCAGGGGTGGGGCTGATCAACTCGCTCTGGGGGGTGATCCTTCCGACGGTGGCCACGCCCACGGGGGTGTTCCTGCTGCGGCAATACATGCTGACCATCCCCGATGAGCTTTTGGAAGCCGCGCGCATGGACCATGCCAGCGAATGGCAGATCTACTGGCGGATCGTGCTGCCCTTGACCGCGCCTGCGTTGGCAGTTCTGGCGATCTTCTCGGTGGTCTGGCGCTGGAACGACTTCCTTTGGCCGCTGATCGTGCTGTCGCGGCAAGAGGTCTATACGCTGCAAGTCGGCCTGAACGCCTATGCCGGCGAGTTGAATGTGCAATGGCACTATCTGCTGGCAATGACCGTCATCACCATGATCCCGGTCGTTCTGGTTTTTATCTTCCTGCAACGGTTCATTACGGCGGGCATCGCCGGAACCGGCTTGAAATAGAGGTTTCCCAATGGGTCGCATACAGTTGCACGATATCCGCAAAAGCTTTGGCGCGGTCGATGTGCTCAAGGGAATTGATCTGACGATCAACGAAGGGGAGCTTGTGGTATTCGTCGGACCTTCGGGCTGCGGCAAATCCACGCTTTTGCGGATGATCGCGGGGTTGGACAAACCGACATCTGGGCGGATAGAGATTGACGGGGTCGATGTCACCCCGCGCTCGGCGGCGGATCGCGGGCTTGCGATGGTGTTCCAGTCCTACGCGCTCTATCCGCATATGACGGTGCGGGCCAATATGGCTTTTGGCCTGCAAAACACCAAGATGCCGAAGCCCGAGATTGATGCCCGCATCGCCGAGGCCGCGCGTATGCTGGAGATCGAGCCGTTGCTGGAACGTCGCCCTGGCCAGTTGTCGGGCGGGCAGCGCCAAAGGGTGGCGATCGGCCGTGCGATCGTGCGGCGGCCGACCGCGTTCCTGCTGGATGAACCCCTGTCGAACCTTGATGCAGAACTTCGCGTCAGCATGCGGGCAGAGCTTTCAGCCCTGCATGAACGGTTGGGGGCGACGATGATCCACGTCACCCATGATCAGGTCGAGGCGATGACGATGGCAGACCGGATCGTGGTGCTGCGCGCCGGCAAGGTCGAGCAGGTGGATACACCGCTGAACCTGTTCAACCGGCCCGCAAATCTGTTCGTGGCAGGGTTCATCGGCGCGCCGGGCATGAACCTTTGGGCAGGGCAGGCGCGGGGCGGCTCTGTTCATCTGGAAAGCGGCGCGCATCTGCCGCTGCCTGCGGGCGTTGCGGTGCCCGATGGTCCGCTGACCTTTGGCATCCGCCCGCAGCACCTGCGTATCGAGGCGGGTGGGCCGCTGCGCGCCGAGGTGCGCCTGGTGGAGGCTTTGGGGCCGGAAAGCGTCGTGCATGCCAATCTTGGCGAGGGGGGCACGTTGCTGGCGGTTCTGCCGGGCCAGCCCGATCTCGCGCGCGGTGCGGTCATCGAACTTGGATACGATGCGCAGGCGGTCCACCTTTTCGGAGCGGACGGGCAGCGCGTGGCCTAGCCTAGCGCCTCGGCCATGAAATCCAGCATGGCGTGATGCATCGCGGCAGTCTCCACATGACCGGACGCTGCCTCGCGGTGAATGACCAGCCGCCCGCCATTTGCGTCATAGGCCGCGCGCACCTCGTTCAGTGCGACATCTGCGGCGGCAGGCGGGGTTAGCGGGTCTTGGTCGCCAAGGCCGATGAACTGCGCGCGCGGTGCAATCAGCCCTGCGATCTGCCCGTTCGAAGCCTGCGCGAGCAAACCCGGCACGGTCAGGTAGATTCCGTGCAGATCATGCTGACCGAGCGCGATCAGCGTGCGGAAATCGGCAAGGCAGCATTCATGCGCCGTCGCCTTTACCCTTGGTTCCAACGCGGCCAACCAATAGCCGAGCGTGGCCCCCATCGAGAGGCCGAATACCCCGATGCGATCTGCCTGCACCAAGGGATGCGCGGCCAGCCAATCCACGGCGGCCAGATTTTCTGCGAGCATCTGCCCTGCAAGTGAGCGGCCTTCCCACAGCAGCGCCTTGCTCATGGCGCTTTCGCTCTGTCCTGCGCGGCTGCCAAAACAGGGCATGTCAAGGCACAGCGACGCGATCCCCCGTGCGGCCAAGGCGCGGCCTGTGGGTGCAAAGAGGGCGGGGCGGCCTTCAATCACCTCGGCGGCGCCGATATCGTAGCGGTCGCCATGCGCATGGATGATCAGAACGCTCGGCGTCGGCCCCGCGATATGGGAAGGGAGGCACCAGAAGGCGCGAAAACGCTCGCCCCCATAGCGCATGTCCAAGGCTTCGGCGCGGCAGGTTGCATCATTGACCACGGTCGCAACAGCGGTGGCCCGCAGCGCCGGGAGCGCCCCATCAAGACCAAAGGCCTTGCGCAAGGTGTCGCGGCTTTGCTGCATGGCTTTCCCCCCTGTGTCATTGCGATGGCTGTCCCCCTTCAGAGTGACGGCCCAAGGCGCGCGGGTCCAGCGACAAGTTGGCACGCAAGGTGCATCGGTTCTGGACGGGCCAGAAATAACCAACTATAAAACTCAGGTAAAGGGAGCATACCCATGCAGGCCATCGCCGATACCCAAGCCTTCCGTCAGTTGACCACCGATATCCCGCTCTGTGTGGCGGCCTTGCGGCGTCTGGCACCGCGGTGTCAAGCGGCCGCGCGGCTTGATCTGTTTCGCGCCTGTGCGATGCTTTCGGCGCAGCCCGACATAGCGGCTGCTGCTTATGCAGAGGCGCTGCTGCGCGGTCTGGCGGTGCTGTTCGGGCGTCCGCCCGTGCTGCATCAGCCGGCTGCACCGGAACTCTCCTTTGATGAGCGCTGGATCGCCAGCCTTGTTGCTGCGGCGCTGCGTGGTGATGACAGCAGCCTGCGGTTCTTGCTGGCATCGCGCCTGCCACGGCATGCATGGCGGCAGATCGGCTGGCTCGCCGGGCAATTCGCCCTGCGGCAAGACCGGGTGTAACCGACCGATTTCGTCAGATTTAGAATTATTCTAAAAAGGGGTTGTCCTCTGGCTCTGCTGCGCCTAACTTGAGTGGGCGGGGTAGCCAGCCAGCATGCCAGCAAATCCCGCCCCGGAATTCCGAAACGTCATTCAGGAGGTCAGGCATGGCGCAAGCTTCAGCCCAAATTAGCCCGTCCGCACGCGAGGCCGTGTGCGAAGCGCTCAATCAAGGTGTTGCCGAAACTGCGGTCACCACGATGCTGGCGCAGAATTTCCACTGGAACGTCACCGGCATGGGCTTTGGCCCGCTGCACGCCCTGTTCCAGACCATTTACGAAGATCACTTCACCGCGCAGGACGATCTGGCGGAACGGATCAAGGCGCTTGACGGTCATGCCGAAGGCCAGTTGGCTGGCATGCTCAAGCGCTCGAAAGTGGCCGAGCATGATGGCCGTGCCAAGGCCGAGGTGATGGTTGCGACATTGCTTTCCGCACAAGAGACCCTTGCGGCGACGATGGCGGGAATCGCAGCGGTGGCGGAAGAAAACGGTGATCTTCTGACGCAGGATCTGGCGATTTCCCGTGGTCAGACCCACGAGAAATTCGCCTGGATGCTGCGCGCGCATTTGCGCTGAAGGCTCTCGTCAAAGCGGGCTTTTCACATCCCGCTTTTCGCAGCGCTTTTCATAGGCCGGTGCCCAGTGGCGGTAGCGGCCCATGTCATTTTGCTGATGCACCAGCATGTCTATAAAGGCACGCTGGTGTTTTTCTTTCTTCAGTTTCTTGAACAGGTCCTTCTGGGCCTTGGTCATCGAACATCCGATGCAATGGCCATCGCGCTTGAACTTGCAGACGCTGATGCAGGGAGAGGGAAGTTTTGTCATCTGATCCTTGCTGGGCTTTGCTGCCCGATCGCTGGGGTCACTTTGTCAGGATGAGTTTGCCGCCACGGGTGATGCGCAGCACATAGACCTGCCCGTCCAGAGCAATATGCGCCACCTGTCCGCCTTGGGTCAGCGACAGGGCTTCATGCAAGGGCGCGCTTGCAAGGTCTGGCTGGGGTGGCGCGGGGGGCGGAGTGTCTTGCATCTGTGTAGGGCCTGTGCGGAGGGGCGGGCAGGCAAGCAGCCCGCCGTCTATTGGTGACTATTTTAGTTGGTAATGTCAATCGGTGCGGATCCTGCAGCGACGCAAAGTTGCGGCCCCCGCTAACGCCGCCCGACAAATTCAAATGTGAAATCTGTGGTAGCCCCTGCCGGAGGTGGCGGAAACGGTGCGGCACGGCGAATATGGTCGAGGGCGGCCCGCTCCAGTTGCGGATCACCCGTCGAACGGGCAATGCGCGATGCGGCCAGCGCGCCCGAGGGGCCGACGCGGAACGCCACCACCACCGTGCCGCGCGCGGCGATCGCGGGTTTTCGCGTCCGTTCGATCTGCCGCAGGACGAGGCCGGGATAGGTGGAACTGGCAGCACTGCCGGTTTGCGCGCTTTCTGCCGTGCGGTTTGATGCGGTGGCGGCAGCGCCCGCGCTTGCCTTGCCGCTTTCACTGCCCTTCCGCGCGTTGCGATCTGCGTTACCGGCAGGGGCGGCCTTGCGTGCCTCGGCCTGTTCGGGGGCGGGCTGTTCGCTGCGCGCGCGCGGACGGGGCGAGCGATCGGGGGCTGCGCTGGTGACGCTGACTTCCTCTGCGGCAGATTGCACGGGCTGCGCGGCGACTGGCGGCGTTACGGGGTGCAACTCCTGCGTCATCGGGGCGGCGGCGGGCAAATCGGCGTCTTGCCGTGGGGCCAATGCGGGAACGGGCGCAGGCGCAGGGGTGGTGGCCATCGGGACCGGAGGCACCGGCGCAGGGGCGGCCACGGCTGTCGGAGTCTGGCGCGGCTCTGCTGGTGTCGTCGCCGCAACCGGCTGCGCGCCAATGGCGAGATCCTCGAAAGATTCGCCCAGCAGGGCAATGGTGGCTCCGCCGCCGCCTTCGATGGCAGTCGCCTCTTTCGACGTGATCGCGATGGCTCCGGCGGCATGCAGCGCACCAGAGATGGCGAGCGCGGCGGCAAAGGGAAGCGACTGTCTCATGGCGTGGACCTTTCGGTGACAAGCCGCACCTCGGCTGCACCGGCTGCGCGCAGGGTAGAGGCAAGGTGCAGCAGGTCTTGCGCGGGCAGATCGCGGGCGGGCACCAGTCGTAGCACTTCGGAGCCTTCGGCAAGGCGCGCGGCGGCAAAGGCCTCTGGGCTGGTGACGACGCCGCGCCATAGTGTCGTGCCATCGGCGCGGATGGCCAAGGCATCATCCGGCGCGCGGCTTGAAACCGAGGCGGCGTCGATCAGGCGAATGTTGCGGTCGACAGGGGCGGCGACCTGACCTGCGACCAGAAAGAAGATCAGCATCAGGAAGACCACGTTGATGAGCGTGATGGTGGGTTCGGATTTTTGGCGGGCTGGTGGCGTAAGACGCATCATGTCAGCCCCCGATCACGCGCAAGGTAACGCCGCGCAGATCGCGGACGATGGCCAGCACATCGACCAAGCGCTGCGCCGTGATCCCTTCTGCCGGCGCCAGAACCACCTGCAGCGGCGCGCGGGCGCTCAGGGCCGCCGGCAGCTCTTCCATCGCGATGGGTTTGGTATCCAGCATCATCGTCTCGGCGGTCAGGCGCAAAAGGGCTGGCGGCTCTTGCGGGGCGGGAACGGTCCCAGCCGCTGCGGTGGTCAATGGCAAATCGCCAAAGCGGGTGAAGGTCGAGGACAGCATGAAGAACAAGAGCAGCAGGAAGATGACGTCGATCAGCGAGGTCATCGACACCGTCTTGCGTCGCCGGGGCCGGTCAAGCCGGAACATAGGTTTGACCCCTGATCGCTGCGGAGGCGCGGGGCGTGGCCATGCCGGGGCACAGGGCTGCCTCGATCACCACTGTTGCCATGCGTCGCTCGGCTGTCATGCGTGAGTCAAGCCATGCAAGCAGTGCCGACACCGGCATGGCGACAGCAAGTCCGGCCGCCGTGGTCATCAGCGCCACCCAGATCCCTCCTGCCAGCACCGAAGGGTCTACTGCCTGTCCCGCCCCTTGCATGGCGCGGAAGGCGTCGATCATGCCCAGAACCGTGCCGAACAGGCCCAAAAGCGGGGCGATCTGGGCTATCGTGTCGAGCAGGCGAAACCCCTGTTCCAGCCGGGACAGGCGCAGCTCGGCCAAGGTGTAAAGCCGTTCGCGCGTTTCCGGCCCGTCCGATCGCAACGCTTCGGACAGCAGGGGCGCAAGATGGCTTTGCGCCGCATCGGAAAGGGCTCGGGCGCGTGTGGTCTGACCCGCGTCTTGCGCCGCAATGGCCGCTTCCAGCCCCTGATGCCGCCCGACACCTGCCGCGCGGAACTGCCAGACTTTCCACAGCACGACCGCGCCCGCCAGCACCGAAAGGGCGAGGATCAACGCCACCACCGGACCACCAAGGGCGATCAGCGCGCTCAGGGCGTCGCGCGCCTCGATCAGATGTATCATCCTGTCACCTCTATTTCGTCGATCATGGAACTGGGCCTCAGGGCGGCCGCGCAGGTCTCGGGCCGCGCGCCCTCGCAGGCTGAGACGCCGTTGAACAGCACCTGACCCAGATCGGTGCAGGCCAGTCCGTCCACGTCAAACTGGCGCACCCTTTGCCGTCCACCCGGCAGCGCCCCGAAATCGAACAGGGTAAACTGCGCGACCTTTCCGGCCTTGGTGAAAAGCACCGCTTCTGTGACCACGCGGGCCAGATCGGTGCCGGAGTCATTGCGCGCCACAAAGGTCAGGCGGCAGGCATCGGGCTGCGGCTCGACGGTGTTCAGCCCGATCTCGATGTCCTGCGCGCAGGCCGCGCTTGCGGCGATGGCAAATGCCACCGCCGCCGCCAAGAGCCGGATCACCATGACAGCGCCTTGGCAAGGCTGAGCTTGACTGTGCGGCCCCGGCCCTGATCGGCCGAAAGGTTGTTCCGATAGTCGCGGTCAAACACGTTCTCGACCGCGACCTGCACGTCAAAGCCTTCAAAAGCCCCGCTTTGCGGTTTGAACGATACGAAGACAGCATGCGTTGCATAGCCTGCGTAGCGGGTGGGCGTGATCACGCCGGTCGCGGTGCTGCGCGTGGCCGTGGTGATGCTGTCAACGAAATTGCCGCGCCAGCCGTATTCGATGCCACGCTCCGGTGCCCGCCCGCCCAATGTGAGCGAGACAGACTCGGCGGGGGTGGTGGCAAGCGTATAGCTGAAGTCGCGATCCTTGCCCAAGACCCGCGAGTAGGCAAGCCGGCCGAAGACGCGGTCCGCTTCATAACCGGCCTCGATCTCGGCCCCGTGAAAGCGGGCGCGGGCGAGATTGCGGTGAAACACCGTGTCAGTGGTGGCAGTCGTGGTGATCAGATCGTCGATGCGGTTCTGGAACACGGTCGCCTTGATCTGGAGGCTGTCATCTGGCCCCCACAGCCCCTGACGCGACCATGCCAGACCAAGTTCGGCATTGGTGGCGGTTTCCTTGTTCAGCGACAGGGCAGGGGCCTTGGTGGCGGACCAGGAATAAAGCTCATCCAGTGTCGGCAACCGTTCGGTGCGTGCCAGCGAGCCAAAGACCGACAGATCATCGCTCAGCTTGTAAAGCGCGGCAAAGGTCAGGGCGGTGGCCTCATCCTTGACGGGGGCTGCTCCGGGCACAGCCGCGCCCTGTTTGCGATTGCCAAAATCCACGCGTGCCCCGCCGATCAGCGTCAGGCGCTCTCCCAGAAGAAGCTCCGATTGGGCATAAATCCCGATCTTGCGGTCGGTCCCTTCGGGGTGGAAGCCCAGCGGGCCGGCACTTTGCGCAACGCGGCGCTGGTTGGTGGCTTGCAGACCAAAGGTCAGGAAGTTTTCCCACCCTGCGCCTTGCAGGCTTGCGGTGTTCTCGACCTTCAGCAGCGCGGTTCGGTATGCGTAATCCACGGCGCAGAACACGTTCAGGTTCGAGGGCGTTGGCAAGCAGGTTTGCGGCGCCCCCGACAGCGTGCGCGCATTGCGTTGCGATACGGCGGTATCAGACCAGGCCAATTGCACCTTGGGGTTCAACCACGCCAGATCGGTGGTCGCCTGCCATTCGGCGCTGATCGTGGTGTCGGTTGTGTCTCGCTGCACGATGCCGAAGGTATCGGCCACCACATTGCCGCCGCCCGTCTGCGACAAGGTTGCGTTGTCATTGTCACTTTCAAAGCGCTGTGCCGAGAGGCGCAGGGTTTGCGTCTCGCCCAAGCGGAACGTGCCTTTGAGCAAGGCCGATGGCGCAGAAGATCCGGTGCCGCGCAGGGTCGTGCCGGCGCCATCCTTGTAATCCTTTGCTGTCCGATAGCCCAAAGCCGCAAGGAACTCCGCTCCGGGCGCTGTGCGAAGGGCATAGATCGCCGATCCGACAACCCCGTCGCCATTGGTGTCATAGCCCAGCTTGAACCGCGCTGCCGCGGATTTTCCGTCGGGGATGAAATCCCCTGCGTCCTTGGTTTCGAAGTTGACCGTGCCGCCAATCGCACCCGAGCCGTAAAGCACGGCGGACCCCGGCCCGCGCAGCACCTCGACCCGGCGGTAAAGCTCTGGCTCGGTGAAGAAAGAGCCAAGACGGTATTGTTCGTAGAACTTCGGGACGCCATCGACATTGACGATGATGCGCGCCTCGCTGGCGGTCTGTTCGGTGGCACCGATGCCGCGAATGTTGAACGCGGTGCCAAGCGGACGGTCAGAGCCTGCGGTCTGCACCCCCGGAACGTTGCGGAACAACTGGCCGATGGTGGCGGGTTGTTCCCGGTCGATGTCTTCCTGCTCCAGCGCGGTGACCGCTTGCGGCGTGTCGATGGCCACTTTCGATTGCCCCGCCCCAAGGATCAGCCGCCCCAGAAAGGTGCCGGTACCAGCCGACTCCTGTGCGCTGGCGGGAGCGGCGATGGCGATGATGGCGGCGGTGGTCAACAGGCGGGCAAGGCCCGGAAAGGCCGGTGGCCTCTGAGAAGTCGGTTGCATGGCGTTTCCTTGGTCGCGACGGTTTTGGTCGGCTGGCGGAACGCTGGCACCCTGCGGGATCGCTCTTGACCCCGCTCGACTCGGCTTCTAAATTGCCCGAGTAAAATCGTCAAGTATTGCAAAGCGCCATCCAGCTTACGGGCAAATGCCCCTGCCAGACATGCGACTGCCCCCATGTCAAAGGATGCCCTTATGCTGCTTTCCTCCGAACTTCTTGCCCGCATCGCCGCAGCCCGCAGTGATCATCCCAAATTGCGCGAGCGTGATCTGGCTGCCGCCATCGGCGTAACCGAGGCGCATCTGCTTGCCGCCGACGTGGGCGGGGCGGTGACGCGGATCGTGGCTGATCCGGCCAAGCTGATTCCCCATGTGGCCAGAATGGGCGAGGTCATGGCACTGACGCGCAATGAAAGTGCGGTTCACGAGCGTCGCGGGGTCTACACCGGTTTTCACGCGGGGCCACATGCGGCGATGGTGCTGGGCGAAGAAATCGACCTGCGCATCTTTCCGCGCCACTGGGTGCACGGCTTTGCCATTCGTCGGGAAACGGATCAGGGCGTCAAACGCAGTCTGCAGGTGTTCGACAATGCGGGCGATGCGGTTCACAAGGTGCATCTTGGCCCGCTGTCCGATGTGGCCGCCTTTGATGCGGCGGTAGAGGCGCTGGCCTTGCCCGCAGACTGCGCCTTTGACATCGCGGAGCGTGTGGGGGCCGATCCTGCCCGCATCGCCGAAGATCGTATCGAGGCACTGCGCCATGACTGGGCGCATATGACGGACACGCACCAGTTTCTGGCGATGGTGCGCAAGTTGAAGATGAACCGACTGGGCGCAAACCGCGCGGTCGGGCCGCAGTTTGCGCAGCCCTTGCCGCTTGATGCGGTGTCGACGGCGCTGGAGCGTGCCTCGGAAGAGGCGCTTAAGATCATGATTTTTGTCGGCAATGACGGCTGCATCCAGATCCATTCGGGAACGGTCGATCGGCTGATGCCGATGGGGCCGTGGCAGAATGTGATGGACCCGCGCTTCAACCTGCATCTGCGCACCGATCACATTGCCGAAGTCTGGCGGGTGGTGAAGCCGACCAAGCGCGGTCCGGCCATCTCGATCGAGGCGTTTGATGGGGAGGGGCGGCTGATCTTGCAGATGTTCGGCAAGCGCGCCGAGGCCGATACAGATACCCGTGGATGGGACCGGATGACCGAAACCCTGTTGGCCGAGGTAATGGCATGACCTCCCTGCGCAATCGGGCCATGGAGCGCGTTCAAGCCGGAGCGGCGGCGCTTGTGCTGGTAACGGCCCTCGCGAGCGGGGCGCAGGCGGAAGACGGGCCGCGCCGCGTGGTTGCTGCGGGCGGATCGGCGGCGGAAATCGTCTTTGCGCTGGGCCAAGGGGATCGCCTCATCGCGCGCGACACCACATCGAGCTATCCCGAGGCAGTGCTTGCCTTGCCCGATGTGGGCTATGTGCGCAGCCTGTCGGCAGAAAACCTGATCGCGATGGACCCCGATCTGATCTTGGCCGAGCATGATGCCGGCCCGCCCGAGACCATCGAGATACTGGCCCATGCCGGTGTGCCGCTGGTGACTTTGCCCGAGGCGCGCACCCCTGCCGATGTGCTGGCCAAGATCAGCGTGACAGCGCAAGCGCTTGGCGTGCCAGAGGCCGGGGCGGCGCTCGCAGCGCGCACGCAGGCAGAGCTTGATGCCGCAGCGACGGCGGCGGCGTCACTGCCGATCCGGCCACGGGTCTTGTTTGTGCTCTCGATGCAGGGGGGCCGGATTTTGGCGGCGGGGACGGAAACATCGGCTGCGGCGATGATCGCCATGGCCGGCGGGGTGAATGCGGTGACGGACCTGTCGGGATATAAGCCCCTGACAGACGAGGCGGCCATCGCCGCCGCGCCCGATGTGATCCTCGTCATGGATCGCGGCGGCGATCTTGCGATCGAGACGGACCAGTTGCTTGCCCACCCCGCCTTGGGGCTGACCCCTGCAGGGCAGGCGGGGCGGGTGCTTCGCATGGACGGGCTCTACCTTCTTGGCTTCGGGCCGCGCACCGGCGCTGCGGCGCTCGAGTTGAACCGCGCCCTGCGCGGCGGTTTGGCGGAGCAAGGCTGATGGTGGCGCTGGATATTCCCCGTCTGGCCGGAGAGCGAGAAGCACAGGCACGGCTGACGCTGTTTGTGCTTGCCGCTGCACTGGCGCTGGCCATGCTTCTCAGCCTGTCGCATGGCGCATCTGGCGTATCTCTGTGGTCGCTTACGCTCGGCGATGCCATGCCCGCGCGTGATCGCCTGATCTTGTGGGAGATCCGGCTGCCGCGCATGCTGACGGGTGTGCTGGTCGGGGCCTCGCTTGCGGTGGCTGGGGCGGTGATGCAGGGGCTGTTCCGCAACCCGCTGGCAGATCCCGGTCTTGTGGGCGTGGGGGCGGGCGCAGGTTTGGGGGCGGTTCTGGCGATTGTGCTTGGGGGGCTCGCGCCGCTTTGGGTCGCACAGACGCTTGGATATCACCTCGTGCCGCTGGCGGCATTTCTGGGCGGCTGGGCGTCCACACTTGTGCTTTACCGCGTTGCCACCCGCGCGGGGCGCACCTCGGTTGCGACCATGCTGCTTGCGGGCATCGCCTTGGGGGCGCTGGCCGGAGCGGTGACTGGCTTGCTGGTCTACATCGCCGATGACCGCCAGCTGCGTGACCTGACCTTCTGGGGCCTTGGCAGTCTGGGCGGGGCAAGTTGGCCCAAGTTGATGGCAGCAGGGCCGGTGATGCTGCTGGCCTTGCTGGCCGCGCCCTTTCTGGCGCGGGGGCTGAACGGTCTGGCTCTTGGCGAAGCGGCGGCGCATCACATCGGTTTGCCGGTGCAGCGCGTTAAGTCGGTGGCCATCCTGACCGTTGCGGCGGCCACTGGGGCTGCGGTTGCCGTCGCCGGGGGGATCGGCTTTATCGGCATCGTGGTGCCGCATCTGCTGCGGCTGGCCACGGGGCCGGATCACCGGTATCTGCTGGTCAACGCAGGCCTTGCCGGGGCGACCCTGCTGCTTTTGGCCGATCTGATCGCGCGCAGCATCATCGCGCCCGCGGAATTGCCCATCGGGATTGTGACGGCCACACTCGGCGCACCTGTTTTCCTGTGGATATTGCTGCGCCGCCGCGGCGTGGTGGACCTGTGATGCTGACGGCAGAAGATATCCGGGTGTCGCTTGGCAAGGTTGAGGTGCTGCACGGCGTGAGCGCGCAGGCACAGGCAGGCGAGGTGACGGTGATCGTCGGCCCCAACGGGTCGGGAAAGACCACGCTGCTGCGCGCCCTGACGGGGGACGTGCCCTATCAGGGCCGGGTGATCCTGAACGGGCAGGATTGCGCAGGGCTCAGCGCATGGGAACTTGCCGCCGTGCGCGGTGTGCTGCCGCAAGCCGCGGTGCTGGCCTTTCCCTTTACCGTGGCCGAGGTGGTTCGGCTTGGCCTGACTTCCGCCCGCCATTCCGGACGTGGTGATCTGGTGGCGCGGGCGCTGGCAGCGGTGGATCTGGCGGGCCTTGCCGCACGCCTTTACCAAGAGCTTTCGGGCGGTCAGCAGGCCCGTGTGCAATTGGCCCGCGTGCTTGTCCAGGTCTGGGAGCCGATGGTGGACGGTCTGCCACGCTGGTTGTTGCTGGATGAACCTGTCGCCAGTCTGGACATCGCTCACCAGTTGGGGGTGGTGGCCCTGATGCGGGATTATGCCCGCAAGGGGGGCGGCGTGGTGGCGGTGCTGCATGATCTGAACCTCACCGCGATGGCGGCCGACCGTGTCTGGTTGATGGATCAAGGCCGCCTGACGGGGCAGGGTCCAGTGGCCGAGGTGCTGACGGATGCCGCCTTGGAACGGGCCTATGGCTGCCGGTTTCGCGTGGGCTGCCTGCCGCCAGCGGGCGGCTGGTTTGCGCTGCCGCAGGCGGCAGGGCCGGTCTGAACTGCTCTCCCTGTGGTTGCTGCCACCCGGCCTTGGCGTATAATCTGCGGTCGAGGCAGATAACAAAACAGGAGAAAACCATGCGCAAGGATGTCTTTGCCGCAATGGCCGTGGTGCTTGGGGCGGGGCTTGGCGTTTCGCCCGCGCTCGCCGAGCGGGCAGGCTATTACGAGGTAACTGCCGTTGCGGCGGATGACATGCTCAAGATGCGGGCGGGTCCGGGCACCGGCTATAAGGTGATTGCGGGCTTTCCCAACGGCACGGTCTTTTGGGTCCATAGCTGCGAGCAGACGGGCAGCACCCGCTGGTGCCGCGTGTCGCTCAAGCAGGCGCGCGGACTTAAGGGATTTGTCTCGCGCGCCTATCTCAAGTCTCAGTAAGCCGAAGCGCCCGATGCAGAGGGCGCTTCAACCCGCCGCCTGCCCCGCGTAATCGTGGATGTACCAGTCGACAAAGGCGCGCACCCCCGTCACGAAATCGGTGCCGGGGCGTGCGCCTGTCAGGGCGGTGATCAGTCTGGCATCGGCCCAAGTCGCCGGAACATCGCCGGGCTGCATGTCCATGTAATTGCGGATGGCCTTGCGCCCTGCCGCCACCTCGATGGCGTCGATGAAGTCTTCCAGCCGGACCTTGTCGGAATTGCCGATATTGACCACGCGCCACGGGGCGACGGGCGACAGGCTGTCGCCCGCGACCGAAGCGCCAGTGCCGGGGATGGCGTCGAACAGGTGCCGTATCCCGCGCACCAGATCATCGACATAGGTGAAATCGCGCCACATGTTGCCGTGGTTGTAGACGTCGATGGGCCTGCCTTCCAGGATCGCCTTGGTGAACTTGAACAGCGCCATGTCGGGCCGTCCCCACGGGCCGTAGACGGTAAAGAAGCGGAACATCGTGATCGGCAAGCCGTGGATATGCGCCCATGAATGGGCCATTGCCTCATTGGCTTTCTTGGTGGCCGCATAAAAAGACATCTGGGTGTCGGCTTTATGGGTCTCGGCATAGGGCATCTGGGTATTCGCCCCGTAAACCGAACTGGTCGAGGCCATCAGAAGATGTGCGGGCCTTACATCAAGAGCGGCCTGCATCACATTGAAGGTGCCGACAATATTGGCATCGACATAGGCTCGGGGATTGTCGATCGAATAGCGCACCCCGGCCTGCGCCGCGAAATGCACGATGATATCCGGACGCGCCGCCGCGACGCAGGATGTCAGGGTGGCCGCGTCTTCCAGAAGGGCGCGCGTCATATGAAAGCGCGCGGATCGGGACAGGATTTCCAGCCGCCGTTCCTTCAGCTTGACGTCATAATAATCGGTCATGCCGTCATAACCGTGAACCGTCCAGCCCTCTTCAAGCAGCAATCTGGCCAGATGAAAGCCGATGAATCCGGCGGCACCCGTCACAAAAGCGGTTTTGCTCACTCTCTGCTCTCCAATGCATTCGTCTTCGCAATGGGTGACACCCTATGCCGCAATTTGCCATCATGCCAGAGGCCGGGCTAGTGCCATCGCCGTGGCAAGGGGGCCGCGCTGCAAACCACGGCGGAGCGGCGGATTTTAGTGCAAGCCCTGTTCACCCTATGCGTTTGCGCCGCAGCGATTTCCCTTTGCTGCCTATATCCGCTATATGCCGCGCGACCACTCCCTCGAAGGGCCGCAAGAGGCGCATGGATTAAGGGCAAGCGAAGACGATGGAACAAAACCCACACAGACTCTCCGTGGCGCCCATGATGGACTGGACGGATCGGCACTGCCGTGTGTTTCACCGCATGATGACGCGCCGTGCGATGCTGTATACCGAGATGGTCACGGCCGCGGCGATCTTGCATGGGCCGCGTCCCAGGCTGCTTGATTACAGCGCGGTCGAGCATCCGGTCGCCTTGCAGCTGGGAGGCTCGGTGCCGTCCGAACTGGCGCAGGCGGTACGGATCGCGCGGGACTGGGGGTATGACGAGATCAACCTGAACGTGGGTTGCCCGTCGGATCGTGTGCAATCAGGCTGTTTCGGGGCGGTGCTTATGGAACGCCCGGGGCTGGTTGCGGATTGCGTCGCGGCCATGATCGCGGAATCGCCCGTCCCTGTGACGGTCAAGTGCCGGATCGGCGTGGATGACCAGATCCCCGAGGAAGTGCTGCCCGGTTTTCTAGAGCAGGTGTCGCGGGCAGGGGTGCGCCACTTCATCATCCATGCCCGCAAGGCTTGGCTGCAGGGGCTGTCACCGAAAGAGAACCGGGAGATTCCGCCGCTGGATTATCCGCTCGTGCTGCGGATGAAGCGTGAGTTCCCGCATCTGACCATCTGCATCAATGGCGGTGTTGCGAGTTTGAGCGCCGCAAAATCCATGCTCGATCAAGGGCTTGACGGGGTGATGATCGGGCGCGCGGCCTATCATGATCCGGCGGCCACCCTGATAGGCGCCGATGCGCTGTGGGGCGACGCATTCGCGCCGGATGCCCACCAGGTCGTGCAGGGCATGCGTCCCTATATCGCCGCACATCTGGAGTCGGGCGGGCGCTTGCACCAGATCACCCGCCACATGCTGGGCCTCTTTACCGGCCGCCCCGGCGCGCGCGGATGGCGGCGCGTGTTGTCCGAGGGCGCCACGCGCAACGCGGCAGGGCTTGATCTGCTCGATCACGCGCTTTCGCAGGTTCAGGCCGCCGCGGCCTGAACCCGAACAAGGCGCGACAGCAGCAGCGCGAGTGTCCCGCAGACCGCGATGGCGGCCAGCATCGGCAGCGCGGTGCCGTCAAAGAAGGGGGCGGTCACGGCAATCATCACGCCGCCTGCCAGCATCTGCAATGTGCCGCCAAGCGAGGAGGCAAGACCTGCGATGTCGCCATGCTCTTCCAGTGCCAAGACCATCACGGTGGGGATGACCAGCCCGAGGAAGGCGTTGGCGATGAAGAGGCCCGCCATCACCACCACCAGCGAGGCAAAGCCCATCGCGCCGATCAGCGCAAGGCAGACCGTGCTGGCGAAAAAGCCCAGCACCGCCACCCGCACCACCCGCGATGCGCCATAGCGCTGGCCGAGTCCGGCCGCGAGTTGCGATGCCGAGAAGAACCCGATCGCATTGACCGCGAAGGCGAGCGAAAAGCCGGTGGGAGAGAGGTTGAAGGCCTGGGTGTAGACAAAGGGGCCTGATGCGATGAACACAAAGAAACTCGCCATCGCAAAGCCGCCAAGGAAGGTCAACGCCATGAAGCCCCGATTGGTCAGCAACCGTTTGGCACCGCGCAGGGTATCGCCCATGTCAAAACGCTGCCGCTGTGCCTGTGGCAGGGTTTCGGCCAAAACAAAGCGGATCATCAAAAGGGAAAGCCCCGCCGCGACGGCCAGCATACCGAAGATCCAGCGCCAGTCGGCAATCGCCATCACCCCTGCGCCGGCCAGCGGTGCCAGCATGGGCGAGACAGAAATCACCAGCATGATGGCTGCCATCAACCGTGTGGCCTGATGGCCGGTGGCCATGTCACGGATGATCGCCCGTGGCACCACCATCACGGCGGCGCCGCCCAACCCCTGCACAAAGCGTCCCGCCGTCAGCCAGCCGATGCTGGGCGCAAGGGCACAGATCAGCGTGCCAAGCAGAAAGATGCCAAGACCGGCATAGAGTGGGGTCTTGCGCCCGGCTTGATCCGCCCACGGGCCGTAAAACAGTTGAGCCACACCGAAGGCCAGAAAATAGGCGGTGATCGTGCCCTGCATGGCCGCAACGCTGGTGCCAAGGTCGGCGCCGATCTCGGGCATGGCAGGCAGATACATGTCGATGGCAAAGGGACCAACGCAAGACAAAAGGCCCAGCACAAGCGCGGGGCGAAGCAAACTGGAAGTCATGAAATGCGACTCGCGTCTGGAAAAGATGGCTCCTGCCTACACCTTTCGCGCACCCGGCGTAAGCCTGCACTGGCCCCCGCCGCAACCCCGCGCTATCACATCGGCGATGCAAGAGGAGTCAGCATGCCAGACCCAAGCCTTCTGATCCCGATGATCGGCCTTTTGGCGGTGATCGGCCTTGTCGCAGGTGTGATTGCCGGACTTTTGGGTGTCGGTGGGGGCATCGTCCTTGTGCCAGCATTTTTCTATGCCTTCGGGCATTTGGGTTTTGCCGGGCCGCAGTTGATGCAGGTCTGTCTGGCGACCTCTCTGGCCACCATCGTGGTCACGTCGTTGCGCTCGGTGCTGGCGCATCACAAGCGCGGGGCGGTGGACTGGCAGATCTTGCGGTCGTGGTCGCCCTATATCGGGGTGGGAGCTGTGATCGGGGTGTTCACCGCTTCGGCCCTGAAGTCGGTGACGCTTCAGGCCATCTTCGGTGTGCTCGGGGTGCTTGTCGGCCTTTACATGGCCTTTGGCCGCTCCGACTGGCGGTTGGGCCAGCAGATGCCGGCGGGGCCGAAACGGGCGGGGCTGGGCGGCATGGTGGGCTTTCTGTCGGTCCTGATGGGCATCGGGGGCGGCAGCTTCGGGGTGCCGCTGATGAGCCTTTACAACACGCCCATCCACCGCGCGGTTGCCACCGCGTCCGGCTTTGGCATGATGATCGCGGTGCCTTCGGTTCTGGTGTTCCTGTTTTTGAATGTCGAAGGCGCGCCGCCCTACACGCTGGGTGCGGTCAACCTGCCTGCCTTTGCGCTGATCTTTGCGATGACCATGATTTCAACGCCTTGGGGCGTAAAGCTTGCCCATGCGATGGACCCGAAACCTCTCAAGCGGGTGTTTGCCGTCTTCATCACGCTGGTTGCGCTCAACATGCTGCGCAAGGTCGTGGGGCTGTGACGGGGGCTGCAAGGTGAATGACAGGGGCTGGCGAAAACTGGGGCCGGATCCCGCGCTGCGCGCCTGGGCAGAGGCGGCGCTGCCGGTCGCGCGCCAAGAGATCGCGGCCAGCCCCGAGCCGTGGCGCTGTGGCGGGACATGGTTTGTCGGTGTGGACGCTCTGCCGAATGCTGCCGATGGCTCGGTCGGAGCCTGTGCCTTTCCTTGGCAGGCCTTGCCCGTGGCTCCGCGCTCCTTGCACAGGGCGCAGCTTTCGGTGATCCGGCCGGGCTATCCGCAGCCCTCTGAAGAGGAAAGCGCAGCCGCTTTTGCGTTCCGCCAAAAGCGCGCGGCAGCACATCTCGACGGGCTGCTGCCCATCGGTCCCGACCGCCGCCGCATGATCCGCGAGCCGCATGCCTGGATTCTGGGTGTGCCGCTTACGTCGGTGCGCGCGGCCCCGCTGGTCGTCTGGGAAGGCAGCCACCGGATCATGGCCGAGGCCTTGCGCCAAGCCTTGCGCCCGCACCCGCCAGAAAGCTGGGCCGATATCGACATCACCGATGCCTATCAGGCGGCCCGCGCCGAGGTGTTCAGAACCTGCGCCCGCGTGGAACTGCCTGTGGTGCCCGGCGAGGCCAGTTTGCTGCATCGTCTGACCGTGCATGGTGTTGCGTCATGGAGCGGCACGGAGCGTGAAGACCGGATCATCGCCTATTTCCGACCGATGCTGGCTTCGGTCGCCGAGTGGATCGCGCAGCCCTGACGGCCCGTCTTCAGCGCAGGCGGGGCAGACCCTTGCCTAGCCTTGAAGACGCGCGCTGCGACCGCCGCGGCGCTTGGCGACCAGAGGCGCGCGGGACGGCAGCTCTGCCATGATGCTGCGGCGCGTGTCCGGGCTCAGGCGCGACCACATCGTGATTTCGTCGATGCTACGCAGGCAGCCGACGCAGAGGCGCGCCTCGGGGTGGACAACGCAGAGTTTGACGCAGGGCGACTCGATCTCGTCGCGTTTCCAGATCTCGTCGGTCACAGATCACCCTGCCTTGCTGTCATGTAGCCCATGCGGTCCAACGCCCCTTGCAGGATATAGCTGGCCGCGACCTTGTCGATCACCTCTTTGCGACCTTTTCGCGACGTATCCGCCTCTAGCAGCGCGCGTTCGGCGGCGACGGTGGACAGGCGCTCATCCCAGAAGGTGATTGGCAGGGGGGTCAGTTTTTCGAGGTTGCGGGCAAAGGCGCGTGTTGACTGCACGCGGGGCCCTTCGCTGCCATCCATATTGAGCGGCAGGCCGAGGATGATGCCTGTCGCACCGCGCGCCGCAAGCAGCGCGAGCAGCCGTCCTGCGTCCAGCGTGAACTTTTCACGACGGATCACTTCAACAGGTGTGGCGACCTGACGGCGCAGGTCGGAGAGGGCGACGCCGATGGTCTTGTCGCCCAGATCAAGCCCCGCGATACCGCCGCTTCGCGGCAGCACGGCCAGAAAGTCGGTTATGTCGGTCAGGATCATTCGGCGACCCCTGCCTCGACTGCGGCCTGGCGCAGACCCGAAAGCTCTACCGTGCGGCCGGCGAAGCGTTGTTGCGCTTCGGCGTAAATCTCGCGTGCCTGTTCCATACGTCCGATCTGGGCGAGCGAGGTGATCAGCCGCGCCCATTCTTCCGCCTCGCCGCCCTGCTGGGCAAGGCGTGCGCCAAGCTGTTCCACCATGCCTTCGATCATCGCCTGCCGCTCTTCGGCGGTCATCTCGCTTGCGGCGGCGACGTCGGCGGCACTTGGTCCGCGTCCGGCAGTGGCAGGCGGCAGGGTGAAGGGCACCCCGGCGCGCGCGGCAACGTCGGTGATCTGCGCGCGGATCGGGTCGATCCAGGGCGCGTCTGGCGGGCTTTCCTGCAGCAGGCGGTTCCACAGGATGAAGGTGCGGTCGAAGCGGCCGACCTGAGCAAACATGGTGCCGGTGTAATAGCGCGCTGTGCCGTTTCTCGGGTCTGCCTCAAGCGCTCGAACCAGCGCGGCTTCTGCTTCGGGCGAGACATAGCCACCCGCCGACATGATCAGCAATTCGGCATGGGCGGCATGATCCTCGGCAGTTGCCTCGGCCCCTTTGAGCGCAAGGATTGCTTCCTGCGCAGCGGTGGCTGCGGCCAGATTGCCCAAGGCAGCTTCGTTGCGGGCCAAAAGTTCCAGCCCGCGCAGATCATCGGGGCGGTCCTGCACGGCTTGTCGCAATTGCACCATGAGTTCCAGAAAGGACGGATCGACGTCCTGACGCGTGGGCAGGGCGGGCAGTTGCGCTATCGCCTCGGCCTGAGACGGACGGTTTGCCAGCAAGTCGTCGGACAGGGCAAAGCGCTGCGCGAGCGGCAGATCAGGGTAGCCAGGCGCGCCAAGGTGCCAGTAGACGGCGACAGAGCCCGCCAGAACCGCGACCATGAGTGCCGCCATGCCGCGCCCGCCCTGTGCCTTGCCGACGGGCGCGGCCACGCGCGCGGCACGGTCGGCATCGAGCAGGCGGCGCTGGATTTCGGTGCGGAGCCGCGCGCCTTCGTCGGCGGGGATTACGCCGCGCGCGATGTCACGTTCGATTTCAGTCAACTGGTCGCGATAGACGGCCAGATCAAAGTCTGCTGTCGGGCGTTCGGCCTCGGGCGCGCGCCGCATGGCGCGCATCAGTGTCGCGACGACGCCAGCCACCAGCAGCGCCGCCGCCGCCCAAAATCCCCACACCGCCATGTCTGTGTCCCCATCACTGCGCCAGCCTCCATGTAAGCGTTATGTGCTTTGGACAAAAGGCGGGAATTGGCCGCAGGTGGGCAGGCAGGCTTCTGCCCTCACGGCGGTGTGACAGGCGCCT
Source organism: Pseudotabrizicola algicola (assembly GCF_010915705.1). Classification (GTDB taxonomy): domain Bacteria; phylum Pseudomonadota; class Alphaproteobacteria; order Rhodobacterales; family Rhodobacteraceae; genus Pseudotabrizicola; species Pseudotabrizicola algicola. The sequence goes on along the minus strand of NZ_JAAIKE010000001.1, from coordinate 859,805 downwards.
GCCTGCCAATCGGCGGGCATGTCGCAATTTTCCCTGTTGTGCCGCTTGGGGCGGAGGCGCGTGGCCGCTTTGGGTCCAGTAAGGATGCCAGAAGCGTGCCGTTGCCAAGGGACTGATCCGATGAAGCGTTATTCCGTCTTTGCCATCGCGCGTGAGGCGCTCAACCACCATCAGGGATGGGAGAGGGCTTGGAAATCGCCGCTGCCCAAAGCCTCGTATGATGCGATCATCATCGGTGCGGGGGGGCATGGGCTGGCAACGGCCTATTACCTTGGCAAGAACCACGGCATCCGCAATGTCGCCATCATTGAAAAGGGCTGGCTGGGGGGCGGCAACACCGGCCGGAACACGACGATCATCCGGTCGAACTATCTGCAGGACCCGTCTGCGGCGCTGTATGAAAAGGCGCGGTCGCTGTATGAAACGCTGAGCCAGGAGCTGAATTACAACATCATGTTCAGCCCGCGAGGGCTTTTGATGCTGGCGCAGACCCATCACGAGGTGCGCGGCTATCTGCGCACGGTGCATGCCAACAACCTGCAGGGTGTGGCGACCGAGTGGATCACGCCGGAGCGGGTCAAGCAGCTGGTGCCGATCATCAACATCGACGGTCCGCGCTATCCGATTCTCGGCGCGCTCTATCAGGCGCGGGGCGGCACGGCGCGGCACGACGCTGTGGCTTGGGGCTATGCGCGGGCCTGTTCCGACATGGGGATGGACATCATCCAGCAATGCGAGGTGACGGGCATTCGTTCGGAAAACGGGCGGGTGACGGGTGTGGAGACCACGAAGGGCTATATCGGCACCAAGAAACTCGGCATCGTGGTTGCCGGCCATTCGGGGCAGGTTGCCGACATGGCTGGTTTCCGCCTGCCGGTGGAGTCGATGGCGCTTCAAGCGCTCGTCTCGGAACCGATCAAACCTTGTATGGACGTGGTTGTGATGGCCAACACGGTGCATGGTTACATGAGCCAGTCCGACAAGGGCGAGATGGTGATCGGGGGCGGCACCGACGGGTTCAACAACTATACCCAGCGCGGCTCTTTCCACCACATCGAGGAAACGCTGCGGGCGCTGGTTGAAACTTTCCCCATGATTTCAAGGCTCAAGATGTTGCGTCAATGGGGCGGCATCGTGGATATGACCGGGGATCGCTCGCCTATCATCTCGAAAACCCCGCTGGGGAATTGCTTCATCAACTGCGGTTGGGGCACCGGCGGCTTCAAGGCGATTCCGGGTTCCGGCTGGGCGATGGCCGATCTGATGGCGCGTGGCGAGCCGGGACCATTGGCGGCGGAATTTGACATGTGGCGCTTCCGCGAAGGCCGTTTCATCGATGAATCGGTGGCTGCGGGGGTTGCACATTGATGGTTTGTTGGAACCAAATGGGGGGTGACGCTGTTCCTATTGCAATCAGACATTGCAAGGAGGACCAGACATGTCCGACGCGTATAACTCTACCACGAAGACCACCACGCCGGGTTATGGCAACCCGGGTGCCGCACCTTATGCCGGTGCAACTCACACGACCCACATCCGCGAGACCCGCGAGTCGACCAACTGGTTTGCATGGCTCCTTGGCGGGGCGGTCGTTGCGGTCGGCATCGCCGCGCTTGTCTACGGCGGCAGCGGCACCAGCACGCAGACCCAACCGGGCGCGACCGGTAACAACGTCACCATCGAAGCGCCTGCCACCGCTCCGGCTGCCGATGCGCCTGCTGCGCCTCTCGCACCCGAAGCTCCGACTGCCATCACGCCTGAAGCAACCGCTCCGGCTGCTGATGCGCCTGCCGCTGACGCGCCTGCCGTTGCCGACCCTGTCGCTCCGGCTCCCGAAGCCGCTCCGGCTGCGCCGACTGGCAACTAAGCTTTATACTCTCTCCTCCCCCAAACTGTCGGGCGGGTGCTTTGCTGCACCCGCCTTTTTCACGTTCGAAGGTGCGCCATGCTGATCCTTGAATGCCCGTATTGCGGCGTAAAGGCCGAAGAAACCGAACTTTCTCCCGGTGGAGAGGCGCATCTGAAACGCTTTGGCCCCGGATCATCCGATGATGAATTCGAAGCCTATATGTTCGCCCGCAAAAACCCCAAGGGTGTGCATTGTGAACGGTGGCGGCATGCCTATGGCTGCGGCAAGTGGTTTTTGGCCGCACGCTGCACCGCGACGCTGGAGGTGTTCGGCACCTACCTTGCGCAGACCGCCGAACCCCCAGCCGAAATTGTCGAGAAAATCAAGGCCAAGCGCCCAGAGTGGAAGGGCTATTCATGAGCACGCGTCTCAAATCCGGCGGGCGGCTGATCGATCGCTCTGCCCCGGTGGAATTCACGTTCAACGGCAAGCGGCTGCGCGGCTGCGCGGGCGACACGCTGGCATCGGCCCTGCTTGCCAATGACCAGATGCTGGTCGGGCGCTCGTTCAAATACCACCGGCCGCGCGGCATTGTGGCCAGCGGCGCGGAAGAGCCCAATGCTTTGGTCAATCTGGGGCAGGGGCCGCGGCTGGAGCCGAACCAGCGCACCACCACCACCGAGCTTTTCGACGGGCTGGAAGCACGCAGCCAGAACCATTGGCCCAGTCTCGAGTTCGACATCGGGGTGGTCAACAACTACGCCGCGCGTTTCCTGCCGGGCGGGTTCTACTACAAGACCTTCATCCACCCTCGTGCGGCGTGGAAGCACTTTTTCGAGCCGATCATCCGCCAGTCGGCAGGTCTTGGCTCTGCCCCGAAAGATCGGGATGCAGACCGGTATGAACAGGCCTATGCGTTCTGCGATCTGTTGATCGTGGGCGGGGGAATTGCCGGGCTTCAGGCTGCGCTGGTGGCAGGCCGTGCCGGTGCACGGGTCTGGCTGGTGGAGCAGACGGCCCATTGGGGCGGTCGCGCGCCGGTGGACGGGGATGTGATCGACGGTCTGCCAGCGGCAGACTGGGTTGAACGCAGCGTCGCGGCCTTGATGGCGATGGACAATGTGACCTTGCGCCTGCGCTGCATGGCGGCAGGGTCCTATGACCACGGTTATGTGCTGCTCGACGAAAAGATCGCCGATCACACGCCGGGTGACGGGCGTCCGAAGCACCGGCTTTGGCGGATGCGCACGGGCAAGATCCTTGCCGCAACGGGTGCGATCGAGCGGCCGCTGTCCTTTGCGGGCAATGACATTCCGGGCGTCATGCTGGCTGGAGCGGTGCGTGATTATGTCGTGAACTGGGCAGTATCGCCGGGCGACCGCACGGTGGTTGTGACCAATAACGACGACGCCTATCGCACCGCCATTGCCTTGCACGAGGCCGGTCTGGAGGTGGCTGCCGTGATCGACGCGCGGGCGGCTGCCAATGGCGCTTTGCCCAGTCGTGCGCGCGCCCTTGGCATTCGGGTAGAAACCGGACGCGCGATTGCCAAGGTCAAGGGCGGCAAGCGGGTTGAAGGGGTCGAGATCTGCCTGCAGGCGGGCGAAGGCTCTGCGAGCTCGAGCCTGCCCTGTGACGCGGTCGCCATGTCGGGCGGCTGGTCGCCTGTGGTGCATTTGTGGAGCCATTGCGGCGGCAAGCTCATCTGGGATGAGGAGCAGGCGATGTTCCGGCCCGATCCGGCTCGTCCGCCTTTGCATCAAGATGGCAGCGCCATGGTGATGGCGGCAGGCGCAGCAAATGGGGCCTTGCGCGATGCGCTGGCCGATGCCCATGCCCAAGTCAATATTGCCTTGCAAGCCCTTGGCTTTGCAGCAGCATCATCAGACGCACCAGCGCATACCGTGCCGGACGAGGCACCATTGGAACCGGTCTGGGTGATGCCGCAGGGGGCATCTGTCGCCCTGCGCAGCAAGATGTGGCTGGATTACCAGAACGACGTAAAGGTCTCCGACGTGCAGCTTGCCGCGCGTGAAGGCTATGAAAGCGTCGAACACACCAAGCGCTATACCACGCTCGGCATGGCGACCGATCAGGGCAAGCTGAGCAATATCAACGGTCTGGCCGTGCTTGCCGACAGCCTTAACACCGCGATTCCGCAGGTTGGCACCACGACCTTCCGCCCGCCCTATACGCCAGTTCCTCTGGGGGCTTTGGCGGGCGAGGCGCGGGGCGAAATTTTCCAGCCGCTGCGCAAGACGCCCATGCATGGCTGGCACGAGCGTAACGGGGCCTATTTTGAACCCGTCGGCCATTGGCGGCGGCCGTATTGCTTCCAGCGCGCCGGTGAAACCGTGCATCAGGCGGTGGAGCGCGAGGTGAAGAACACCCGGCAAGCTCTTGGTTTTCTTGATGCTTCCACCCTTGGCAAGATCATCGTCAAAGGTCCGGATGCCGGACGTTTCCTTGATATGCTCTACACCGGCGTGATGAGCACTCTGCCCGTCGGCAAATGCCGCTATGGTCTGATGTGCAATGAACAGGGCTTCCTGTCGGATGATGGCGTGGTGGCGCGCATCGACGAAGACACATGGCTGTGCCACACCACATCGGGCGGCGCGGACCGGATCCATGCCTGGATGGAAGACTGGCTGCAATGCGAATGGTGGGATTGGCAGGTGTTCACCGCCAATGTGACCGAGCAATATGCGCAGGTGGCGGTTGTCGGCCCCAATGCCCGAAAGGTGCTGGAACGGCTGGGCGGGATGGACGTCTCGCGCGAGGCCTTGCCCTTCATGGCATGGCGCGACGGCACTCTGGGCGGCTTTCCCTGCCGTATCTACCGCATCAGCTTCTCGGGCGAATTGTCCTATGAAATCGCGGTGCCCGCGAGCCACGGCGCGGCCTTCTGGGAGGCGCTGCACAAGGCGGGGGCCGAATTCGGTGCGATGCCCTACGGCACCGAGGCGCTGCACATCATGCGGGCCGAAAAGGGCTTCATCATGATCGGCGACGAAACCGACGGCACCGTTATTCCGCAGGACCTCGGGCTGGATTGGGCGATCTCCAAGAAGAAGGCCGATTATCTGGGCAAGCGCGGGCAGGAACGCAGCTTCCTTGCCAATCCCGATCGCTGGAAACTGGTCGGGTTCGAGACGCTGGACGGATCGGTGATCGAGGATGGCGCCTATATTCCCGATCACGGCATGAACCCCAACAACCAGCGCAAGGTGCAGGGCCGGGTGACCTCGACCTATCATTCCCCGACTCTGGGCCGCGGCATCGCGCTTGGTCTGCTGCGTCAGGGGCCGCAGCGCATGGGCGAGGTGGTGGAGTTTACAAAGCGCGACGGTGGCACCACCAAGGCGCGTGTGGTCGAGACGGTGTTCTTTGACAAGGACGGAGAAAAGCAGAATGTCTGATCCGGTCAGCGCGCTTGGCGGCGCAACGTTCGAAGGGTTTGCATCGGTGCGTGAGATCGGCCCCTTGGGCATGATCACCCTGCGCGCCAAGGCCGGCACCGCCGGTTTGGAGGCGGCTGTGCACGCGGCCACCGGATGCGCGCTGCCGGCGCAGCGACGGATCGTCCGGCAGGGTGACAGGGCCGCTGGCTGGATGAGTCCGGATGAGTTTCTGCTGATCCTGCCCTATGGCGACGTGGCGGCTGCGTTGGCGGGTATCGCGCAGGCGCTGCAAGGCCAGCACCATCTGGCTGTGGATGTTTCCGACGCCAGAGCGGTGTTCCGGATCGAGGGCGCGAAGGCAGATCAGGTGCTGCGCAAGCTGTCGCCGGTGGACTTCGACCGGCTGGAGCCGGGCGAGTTGCGCCGCAGCCGCGCCGCACAGGTTGCCGCGGCCTTCTGGGCCGAGGACGGGGGGTTTACACTGGTGTGCTTCCGGTCAGTCGCCGCCTATGTGATGGGGCTGCTGAGCACCTCCGCCCAGCCGGGCTCGGAACTCTAGCCGGTGCGGGCGGGGGATTTCCACCCCGCGCCCTCGGAGCGTGTTTGTGAACGGTACAAGGCGCGGGGGGTCAAAGACCGACCATGCGGCGTATGTCTTGCGGGGTGGCACCTTCGGCCCTGTACTTCGACAAGGCACGGGCATCATCGCGCTTGGCCAATCGTTTGCCCGTTTCATCGCGGATCAGGCGGTGATGATGGTAGGTCGGGGTAGGCAGGCCGAGCAGGCCTTGCAGGATGACCTGAACCGGGGTGAAGTCGAAAAGGTCTTCGCCCCGCACCACATGTGTGATGCCATGATCGGCATCATCCAGTGCCGAGGCGAGGAAATAGGCCACGATGTTCTCCCCCTTGCGCGAAAGCACCACATCACCGATCTGGGCCTGTGCCAGAGCGGGATTGATGTTGTGAGTTCCAGCATGGGTCGGGCCCGTCTCGACAAATCGCGCGGTGCCGATCTGCTCGAGGGCGGCGGCAAGGTTGAGCCGCAGCGCATCGCCCGGCTTGCGTGAGGCCATCGTCCGGCTGCGGCAGGTGCCCGGATAGGTCTGGTGGGGCACACCTTCCTGCGGGGCGGCAAGCGCCGCGCGGATATCGGTGCGGCTGCAGCCACAGGGGTAGAGCAGCCCCCGCGCGGCCAGTGGCTCCAACCGGCGGTTATATGCAGCGATATGGTCCGACTGGCGGTGGATGGGCCCGTCCCACCGCACCCCGAGCCAGGCGAGATCGTCGAGGATCTGCGCCTCGAACGCATATTTGCTGCGTTCGCTGTCTGTGTCCTCCATCCGCAAGAGGAAGCTGCCTTGGGCGGCGCGCGCCAAGTCATGCGCAAGGAGCGCCGAATAGGCATGGCCCAGATGCAGCGGGCCCGTGGGCGAAGGCGCAAAGCGGGTGACAAAGGCCCACGCAGCAGGCGCGCTCAGCCCAGCCATGCCGTGAAGGCCGCCTTGGCACGGTCGGTGTAGGCCTTGTAGCGGTCTTTCCGGCCACGACGCCCGCCCCGTGCGTCAATTGGGGGGAAAAGGCCAAAGTTCACGTTCATCGGCTGGAAGGTTTTTGCCTCGGCCCCACCGGTGATATGGGTGATCAGGGCGCCGCTTGCCGTTTCGGGCGGCGGGGGGGGCAGCGTTTCGCCCCTCATCTCGGCGGCGGCCATGCGGCCCGCGATCAGCCCCATCGCGGCGCTTTCGACATAACCTTCCACGCCGGTGATTTGCCCGGCAAAGCGGATATGCGGATGCGATTTCAGCCGCATCTGATCGTCCAGAAGCGTGGGCGAATTGATGAAGGTGTTGCGGTGAATGCCGCCCAGACGTGCGAAGCTTGCCTCCGTCAGTCCGGGAATCCGTTTGAACACATCGGTTTGCGCGCCATATTTCATCTTGGTCTGGAAGCCGACCATATTGAAGAGCGTGCCAAGCCGGTTGTCACGGCGCAGTTGCACCACGGCATAGGGCTTAGCGTCCGGCTGGTGCGGATTGGTCAGCCCCACCGGCTTCATCGGGCCAAAACGCAGGGTTTCGCGCCCGCGTTCCGCCATCACTTCGATGGGAAGGCAGCCGTCGAAGTAGCCAGCCGTCTCCCCCTCTTTAAACTCTGTCTTGTCGGCGGCGAGCAGGGCGTCGATGAAATCCTCATACTGATCGCGCGTCATCGGGCAGTTGATATAGGCGGTCTGCTCTTCCAACGTTTCGCCCTTGTCATAGCGCGATTGCATCCATGCGACCGACATATCGACAGTATCGGCATAGACGATCGGCGCGATCGCATCGAAGAAAGCCAAGGCCTCGGCCCCTGTCGCGCCGCGAATGCTGTTTGCAAGCGCGCCGGATGTCAGCGGACCGGTCGCGATGATCCAGTGTCCGTCCGCGGGCAGTTCGGTGATTTCTTCGTAGGACACCGAGATCAGCGGATGCGCCATGATCCGCGCTGTCACGCTTTCAGCGAAAGGGTCTCGGTCAACAGCCAGTGCGCCCCCGGCGGGCAGGCGGTGGGCCGCCGCCTGTTCCATGATCAGACCCTGTGCCGCCCGCATTTCCCAATGCAACAGGCCCACGGCATTGCTTTCGTGGTCATCCGAACGGAAAGAGTTGGAGCAGACCATTTCGGCAAGATGCCCTGTCCGATGGGCAAAAGTGCCAACAGCGGGGCGCATTTCGTGGATGACCACAGGGATGCCTTGCTGGGCAGCCTGCCATGCGGCCTCTGATCCGGCCATTCCGCCGCCGATGATGTGAAGTGTCTTGCTCATGCGCGGGAGATATCCCGCGCCCCGCCCGCTTTCAAGCTGTGGATTGCGTCAGATAAGCGCGATCCTTTCGCGTTGCGCAGCGTCGGGGTAGGGGCGGTAAAGCCCGATTTCGACCGAGGCAATCATCTGATGCATCAGATCATACCGCCGGGCCGCATCGTCATCGACGGTGGCGAGGGCGACAAAGGCATCGTCCAGCGCGGCCATGCCCGGCACTTCGATCTCGAGCAGGAAGTCTGGGTGCGCGCCGGAGGCAAGCCCGAACTTGCGCCGCATCAGTCGCCAGCCGGAGATCAGCCCGCGTGTCTGCAGGTATGTCATCCAGCCGTCAACGGCTTTGGCAAAGGCAAGCGCGCGGCAATCCTGCCGCAGTTCGATCATACAGTGGTAAAGGTTCATGCTGCATCTCCTCTGGCTGACGAGGATAGGGGCGCAACATGTGCAAAGGCTTAACGGGCACCGGGCAGCGCTCTGCGCGCCGCCCGGTTGCAGTGGTCAGCCGCCCGGCAGCAAATCGAGAATGCTGCGGTTGCCGAAGGTCGCACCGTTCTTGGCGCCGAAGTTCACTTTGACACCGACCCCGACATAGGGGTCCGCGCCATAGCCCTTGATGCGGCCACGGCCCAACTCTCCAGTGAGGTTCAGACCGGGCAAAGCGGCAACCTCGCCGGTGACGGCAAACTTGGCGGCATCGGCCCCCTCGACCTTCAACTGGTCAAAGCGCGCACCCACCGTCACGGCATCCGAGATCACATAATCTCCCTTCAAGCCAAAGACCGTGCCATCCTTGCCGCCATCTTTAGCAATGGTCACGAAGGCTTCTGTCTCGAACATGCCCATCTGGTGTGCCACTTCAACGCCATAGTAGTTCAGGTTGCGCCCGTCGATATTGTCACGCCCGATAAAGGCCCCCAAAGAGGTGCTTTCGTTCAGGTGGTAAATGCCGTGCAGACCAACGCCGGTGTTGCTGAGGCCGGTGGCGTCGAACTTGCTGTAGGCAAAGTCGCCCTGCAGGGCGATGTCGGGCGTCAGTCCGAATTCCAGCGCGCTGCCAAAGGACAGTTTGTTGACGTCGGTTGCGGGGCTGCTGCCGAAAAAGGTTGAATAGCCCAAAGAAAGCGAGCCGCCGTTGGCTTCAAATGCTTGCACGGCCGATGCGCACAAGACACCGGCCAAGGCCAGGGAAAGGGTCTGCTTCATAGTCGCCTCAAGATGTTATTACCGCGCATTTCTTGCGCTTCGCGGACAGGATACGCCCTAAGCACCCCCGGAGTAAACGCGCGGCATCAGTCCTGTCGGTTTTGTGATCCGGCGGCCACAGGCCTGGCGACGGCAAAGCTGGCCGCACGATGCGCCGCAGCAAAAGCCGCGGGATCGCTGACATCAAAGCCAAGCTCCGACGCCTTTTCGAAAAAACCGCGCGCGGGAAGGCCGCCAGACAAGCGCGCCTCGCATAGAGACGCGCGCAGGGGGCGGCCCGCGCGCGCGTCTTGTTCCATCAGGCTTTCCAGCGCGGACGTCAGCTCCGCCATGCGCCAGCCCAGATCACGGGCAAGCGCGCCGTAGGTAATCGTCTGGCCCGAGGCGGCAAGCGCCCCGAGCGCAGAGACCAGATCACTCATCGCCCTGTTCGGCCACACGGGCCACCGAGACGACGAATTCCTCGCGCCCCACGTTGAATACACGCACCCCGCCCGCCGAGCGCGAGCGGAAGCTGATCTGATCCACCGGAACGCGGATCGATTGGCCGGTGCTGGTCGCCAGCATGATCTGATCGGACATCTCGACAGGGAAGGAGGCCACAAGCCGCCCGCCGCGCATCGCTTTGTCCATCGCCATCACGCCCATGCCGCCTCTCCCGCGCACCGGATAACCGTGGCTGGACGAAAGCTTGCCCGCTCCGCCTTCGGTGATGGTCAGGATCAGATCTTCCTGTGCCGACATCTCGGCATAGCGCTCTGGCGAGAGTTGGCCCGCCTGAACCGTCTCTTCTTCCTCGTCCGTCTCTGCCTCGTCGTCATTTGCTCCGGCCATCAGACGGCGTTGCTTGAGATAGGCTTCGCGCTCTTCGGGTGTGGCTTCGAAGTGGCGGATGATCGCCATCGATACCACCTTGTCACCTTCGGCCAGACGGATCCCGCGCACGCCGGTGGAGCCGCGCGACTTGAACACGCGGATTTCCTGCGTTGAAAAGCGGATGGCGCGGCCGAGGGCAGTCACCAGCATCACATCGTCATTCTCGTCCGCAATCGCCGCGTTCACAAGGCTGACGCCCTCGGGCAGTTTCATCGCGATCTTGCCGTTTCGCATGACGTTGGTGAAGTCGCTCAGGTCATTCTGCCGCACATCGCCATCGCTGGTGGCAAAGACGATTTGAAGGGTTTCCCAATCGGCCTCTGGCACATCGACAGGCATCAGCGCCGCGATGGAAACGCCCGTCTGGATCGGCAGGATGTTGACAATCGCCTTGCCCTTGGCGGTGCGGCCCGCAAGCGGCAGACGCCACGTCTTGAGCTTGTAGACCATGCCATCGGTGGTGAAGAACAAAAGCCACGTGTGCGTGTTGGCGACGAACAGGGTTGTCACCACGTCGTCTTCCTTGGTCGCCATCGAGGACAGACCCTTGCCCCCCCGGTTCTGCTGGCGGAATTCCGCAAGCGGGGTGCGTTTGATATAGCCGCCCGAGGTGATCGTCACGACCATGTCTTCACGTTCGATCAGATCCTCGTCTTCCATATCGCCGGCCCAGTCGACGATTTCAGTGCGGCGCGGCACGGCGAACAGCTGCTTCACTTCACGCAATTCGTCCGAGATGATCGCCATGATCTTCTCGCGCGATCCCAGAATCTCGAGGTATTCCTTGATCTTGCGGGCCAGTTCTTCCAACTCGTCCGTGACTTCCTTGACGCCGAGCGCGGTCAGGCGCTGCAGACGCAATTCCAGAATGGCGCGGGCCTGAACCTCGGACAGGTTGTAGGTCCCGTCCTCGTTCATCGTGTGGCTGGGATCGTCGATCAGCAGGATATAGGGCGCGATATCGGCGGCGGGCCAACGGCGCGTCATCAGTTTTTCACGCGCTTCCGCCGCATCGGCCGAGGCGCGGATGGTGCGCACCACCTCATCCACATTCGAGACGGCGACCGCCAGACCGCAAAGGATATGGCTGCGCTCGCGCGCCTTGCGCAACTCGAACGCGGTGCGGCGGGCCACCACCTCTTCGCGGAACGTAATGAAATGGGTCAGGAAATCGCGCAGCGTCAGTTGTTCAGGCCGCCCGCCATTCAGCGCCAGCATGTTGCAGCCGAACGACGTCTGCATCGGGGTGAAGCGGAACAACTGGTTCAGCACCACATCGGGCGTGGCGTCGCGTTTCAGTTCGATCACCACGCGGATGCCGATCCGGTCGGATTCGTCGGCAACGGCTGCGATGCCTTCGATCCGCTTTTCGCGCACCAGTTCGGCAATCTTCTCGATCATCGCGGCCTTGTTGACCTGATATGGCACCTCGTCGACGATGATCGCATAGCGGTCTTTGCGGATCTCTTCGATATGGGTCTTCGAGCGGATAATGACCGACCCGCGCCCTTCCAGATAGGCCTTGCGCGCTCCAGACCGGCCCAGAATGGTCGCACCCGTCGGGAAATCCGGCGCGGGGATGATTTCCATCAATGCCTCGGACGACAGATCGGGATTTTCGATCAGCGCCAAGGTGCCATCGATCACCTCGCCCAGATTGTGCGGCGGGATGTTGGTGGCCATGCCCACGGCGATACCGCCTGCGCCATTGACCAGCATGTTGGGAAAACGGGCGGGCAGGACGGTGGGCTCTTTATCCTTGCCGTCATAGTTGTCCTGAAAATCGACGGTTTCCTTGTCGATATCCGCCAAGAGGAAAGCTGCCGGCTTGTCCATGCGCACTTCGGTGTAGCGCATGGCGGCGGCGGTATCGCCATCCATCGAGCCAAAGTTGCCCTGACCATCGAGCAACTTGAGGGACATCGAGAAAGGCTGCGCCATCCGCACGAGGGCATCGTAGATCGCCGAGTCGCCGTGGGGGTGATATTTGCCCATCGTGTCGCCCACCGGACGCGCCGATTTGCGGTAGGGCTTGTCATGGCTGTTGCCGGTTTCACTCATCGCGAAAAGAATGCGCCGATGAACGGGTTTGAGGCCGTCGCGCAAATCAGGAATGGCTCGGCTCACGATCACGCTCATGGCGTAGTCGAGATAGGCCGCCTTCATCTCTGCCGCGATGTCGATCTGCGGGCCGGAATGCGCAGGCCGCTCTGGCATTTCGTCTTTGATATCAGTGTCTTCGGGTGTGTCGCTCATGCGCTCGGTGCCTTCCTTGCGGGGGGGCTATATCTTGTTGCGCCGACCTTACACCAAGCAAGGGATGGGGTGCAATGCCGCCCCGACCGGCACATTGGCAGCCGCGCGTCTTGTGTGCTAGCAAATTGAAATCATTGATTATTAATCTGGCTTTGGCATGCTTTCAGCGGGGGAGGCTGAAACGGAGACTCAGATGGAAAGACGCGAAACCGAACTGATGCTCAAAGGCTATGGATTGACCACAGCGGAAATGCTGTACCGGATGCCGGATTATCGAAATGTTCTCAATACCTTCGTCTGGCAGGACTATGATCTTGCCCCCGATTATCCGCGCTTGTTCAAGTTTATCGAATATTGGCAGGAAAAGATCGAAGGCCCGCTGCATTCGGTGCGCTTCAGCCACAAACGGCTGATCGGGCCGAACGAATGGCGCAATGTGGTGGGAGAGTTCAAGCTGCATTGAACGCGGTGCCTCTGGCCCATGCCCCGAACGCCCGCTAAGGTTCGCCCCGTAAAAGGGAGGAGCTTTGCATGACACAGCGCAGTATTCTGGTCACAGGGGCAGGGTCGGGCATCGGACGCGCGACGGCGCGGGCTTTCATCGCGGCAGGTTGGCGCGTCGCACTGGCGGGCAGGCGCGAGGGTGCTTTGCGCGAAACGGCTGGCACACATGATGCCTTGGTGCTGCCGATGGACGTCACAGACCCCGCACAGGTGGACAGCGGCTTTGCGTTGCTTGAGGCTGAATTTGGCCGGCTGGATGTCCTGTTCAACAATGCGGGCATGTCCTTGCCCGGCAAACCGATTGACGAGATTGCCGTCGAGGATTGGCTTGCTCTGTCGAATGTGAACATCACCGGCATGTTTCTTTGCGCCCGCGCGGCTTTCGGTCTGATGCGGCGGCAGGCACCGCAGGGCGGGCGGATCATCAACAATGGCTCCATCAGCGCAGATCGCCCGCGCCCGGGTTCGGCCCCCTACACCATGTCGAAACATGCCGTGACGGGGCTGACCAAAACGCTGGCCGTGGACGGGCGGCGGTTTGACATCGCCTGTGGCCAGATCGACATCGGCAACGCGGCCAGCGAGATGACGGCGAGTTTCTCGGTGGGGATGCCGCAAGCCAGTGGCGAGATCCGCCCCGAGCCGGTGATGCCGGTGGTCCATGTGGCCGAAGCGGTGCTGCACATGGCAAACCTGCCGCTGGATGTGAACGTGCCGTTCATGACCATCATGGCGCGCGACATGCCCTATCTGGGCCGGGGATGATGCCCCCGATCAGACCGCGTCCGGTTTGCAGAACAGGTCATACATAAGCGCGATCGTGCGGCTTACCTTCGGGTCTTGAATGGCATAGTGGATCGCCTTTCCCTCGCGGCGGCAGGACACAAGCCCTTCAAGACGCAGGCGCGAGAGTTGCTGGCTGACAGCGGCTTGTCTGCTGTCAAGCAGACGCTCTAGTTCTGTCACCGTCTTTTCGCCCGAAGAGAGGTGGCACAGGATCATCAGCCGCCCTTCATGGCTCAGCGCCTTGAGGAAGCTTGCCGCCATCGCCGCCTGAACTTCCATCGCGGCAGGCGGCAAGCTGTCACATCCCGGTGCCTCGCGGACCTGGGCGGCGTCGCCGGCGGCTGTCAGCCTGTCAAGTGACATGGTCGCATCCTGCAAAGAGCTGCATCACAAGACCCTTATGTAGTGCAGGAGGGGGGCTACAAACAAGAGTATCCCGTTCTCGACCCGCCGCACTGCCCGTTTGCGTCGCTCAGCGCCCCCTGATCCGCGGGTCAAGCGCATCGCGCAGCCCATCGCCGATGTAGTTCACCGACAGCACGGTGAGCGAAATGGCGATACCCGGCCACATCACCCGTTCGGGATATTGTTGAATGTAGTCGACACCATCAAACAACAGGCGACCCCAGGTCGGAAAATCGGGCGGGAAACCCAAACCAAGGAAAGACAACGCGCTTTCGGTGATGATGGCGCTTGCAATCCCAAGGGTCGCCGACACCATGATCGGGCTGACAACATTGGGCAGGATATGACGCAGGATCATCCGGCGGGGCGGCGTCCCGATCGACCGTGCCGCCAGCACGAATTCGCGTTCTTTCAGCGCCAGCACTTCGCCCCGTACGATCCGCGCGGCCTGCATCCAGCTTGTCACCCCGATGGCAAAGACGATGAGCAAAAAGGTGCCGCCCTCTGGTCCCATCGCGCGGGCCAGCGGATCACGGAACAGCATCACCATCACAAGCAACAGGGGCAGCAACGGCAGGGCAAGGAACAGATCTGTCAGCCGCATCAGCGGCCCGTCCAGCCGCTTGAAATAGCCTGCCATCACGCCGACCAGCGTGCCAAGCAAGATGGAAATGGACATTGCCACCATGCCGACAGCGATGGAAACCTGCCCGCCCTTCATCATCCGGGCCAGCATGTCGCGGCCAAGCTGGTCGGTACCCAGCGGGAACTCCCAGCTTGGCGGCTTGTTGCGCGTCTTGATCATCTCGGCGGCATTGGGGTTGATGTAGGTCGGGTCCTTTGTCCAGATGAACGGCCCGAGGCTGACGAAGAACACCAGCCCGATGAACACGGCCAGCCCGATCACAGCGCCCTTATGGGTCTTGAACTGTGCCCAGACATCGGCCCACTGGTTGCGCGGCTTTTCGATGACAGATGTATCAGTCATAGCGGATCCTCGGGTCGAGCAGGCCGTAAAGGATGTCGGCGATCAGGTTGAACAGCACGATCAGCACGGCAAAGATGAAAGTCAGCGTCTGCACCATAGGCAGGTCAGAGCCTTGGATGGCGTTGATCAGGAGAGCGCCCAGACCGTTCACCTTGAACACCTGCTCTGTGATGATCGCGCCGCCAAAAATCGAAGGGATGCCAAGCGCGATCACGGTGACGACGGGGATCAGCGAATTCCGCAGCACGTGTTTAAGGACCACTACCCGCTCGGGCATGCCCTTTGCGCGGGCGGTGCGCACATAATCCTGCCCGAGGTTTTCCAGCATGGACGAGCGCATGTAGCGGCTGATCTGCGCCGCGTTATACAGCGCAAGCACAGCCACGGGCATGGCCATCTGCTTGACTTGCAACAGGAATGTATCCCAGTCCCGCACCCGCAAACTGGTGTCGTAAATCGAGGGGAACCAGCCGAGGTTGACCGAAAACACAAGGATCAGCACGACGCCGGTGAAGAAAGTCGGCACCGAAAAGCCGATCATCGCAAAGAAGGTGCCAACCTGGTCGAACCAGCTGTACTGGCGGTAGGCCGAATAGATGCCGATGGGCAGCGCGATCAGTACACCGACAACATAGGCAGAGCCGACCACGGTCAGCGTTTGCGGCAGGCGCTGCCAGATGATGTCCATCACAGGGCTGCGCGATTGCCAGGAGACGATGCGCTGCATGCCCTCGGACCAGTTGGTGCCGAAGATGCCATCCAGCATGACCAACGGTTCGACCCAGAAAAACTGTTTGAGCCAAAGCAGATAGCGCACATACACAGGCTCGTTGGCCCCCAGCGCCTCGATCATCTTCAGCCGCACTTCGGTGGGTATGGTCAGGGGAATCTGGCTCATGGGGGAGCCGGGCGCGAAATCGACCAGCAGAAAGATGATCAGACTGATGAACAGAAGCGTCGGAATGGCAAGCAAAAGCCGACGGATCGTATAGGTGAGCATGGGCAACGCCTCTGGTCAGCGGTCCAAGATTGAAACGGAGCGGGGGGAGGGAAAATGAGGGGGCAGGGCCCGGCCGCAAATGCGCCGAGCCCCGCCTGATGTCAGATTACTGGACGCGGTGCCAGTCCTCGACGTTCCACAACTCGGTGTCCCAGACGTTCAGGTCAACGCCGCCAAGGCTGTTCGAGTGGGCCGACAGGCGGCCACGGTGCACCAGCGGAACGATGGTGTAGCTGTCCTTGGTCAGCATGTCGTTCAGCTTCTTGGCGATGCCCTGACGTTCCGTCGGGTCGGTCGAGGCGGCGAAGGTGCGCACCAGTTCGTCATAGGCCGGATCGCAGAACCGGTTCACGTTCTCACCCTGCCACTGGGTCTCGGGGCGCGGGGCCTTGTCGCACAGGTAGTTTGACAGATAGGCTTCGGGGTCGGTGCCGTCAAAGTTGTTGGCATACATTTCGACATCGGCATAGAACTTCTGGAAGGTGTCGGGCGAACCCGGGTCACCGCCGAAGAACACGCCGGCATCGACTGCCTTCAGTTCCACATCGACGCCCAGTTCATTCCACCAGCTTTTCACCAGCGCCTGGAAGTCCTGACGGACCGGGTTGACCGAGGTCTGATACAGAAGCTTCAGCGGCACTCCATCCTTTTCGCGGATGCCGTTGGCTCCGACGGTCCAGCCTGCTTCATCCAGAAGTGCCTTGGCGCCTTCCATATCCTGATTGACGCAATCGGTGTTATCCGAGGCCCATGCCTCCGGAGCAGGAACCAGATTGCAGGTCACGCGTCCGGCTTCGCCGTAGCCCACCTCGACCAGAAGGCCACGGTCGATTGCCATCGAAAGGGCCTTGCGCACGCGGATGTCCGAAAGGATCGGGTGCGGGTGCTTGGTGGTCGAGCGCTCGCCTTCGGGCAGGCTGGGGGAGGGGTCGGTCATGTTCATCTCGATCCGCTCGACCAGCGTGCCGAAGCCGGAGACGAACTTGCCCTTGCCGCCTGCATTCATCTGCGCTTGCAGCTCGGGGTTGATCTGGGTGTTCCAGGCATAGTCGAACTCGCCGGTTTCCATCACGGCGCGGGCCGCGCCTGCTGCGTCGCCGCCGCCCTTGACCGAGACGGTCGCGAACTTGGGCTTGTCAGCGTGGCGATAATTGGGGTTTGCCTCAAGCTCTACGGTGTCGTTCACCTTGAAATCGGTGACGCGGAACGGGCCGGTGCCGATGGGGGCAAAGTTGGCTTCGGTGCAGGTCGGGGCTGCGGCGCCGATGCAGGCCTCGAACTGCGCCTTCTGGATGATGGGCGAGGTCGCGCCGACAAAGGCGGTATAGGGGTTGGGCTTCGGCCCGGTGAAGGTGACCTTCACGGTCAGATCGTCCAGAGCCTCGACGCTGGCGATGCCTTCATACTTGGCGCCTTGGGCGCAGCCACCCTCGGGATGGGTGCAATATTCATAGGAAAACACCACATCCGCCGAGGTAAAGGGCGTGCCATCGGCCCAGAGGATGCCGGGTTGCAGTTTCCATGTGATGCTGGTCTGGTCCGCGGACACGCCGCCATTGGCCAGCGTCGGAATCTCGGCGGCAAGGCGCGGGAAAATCTCGCCCTTGCTGTCATAGCCTGCCAGCGGTTCCAGCACGAGGCTGCCCACCTCGATATCCTTGGTGCCGCCCGACAGATAGGCGTTCATGATCGAAACGGCCTGCGAATAAAGGATCTTCACGTTGCCGTCGCTGCCGCGTTCCGCAAAGGCGGCTGGCGCGAAGGCCAGACAGGCGGCTGCGCCCAGAAGGGCGGTTTTCAGTTTCATAGGGACTCTCCTTGTTGTGAGCGCTCTTTGGCCTCGGTTGCGCCGGTTGACCCGGCTGTCATGCTGTCACTGGAATAAAGGTGGCAGGCCACCATGCGGCCCGGCTCTACCTCTACCAGATCGGGTTTCACGCTGCGGCAAAGGTCCATGACCTTTGGGCAGCGGGTGCAGAAATTGCAGCCCTTGGGCGGGTTGGCGGGCGAGGGCACATCGCCCTGCAATACGATGCGGTTGCGGGTCTGCGCGCGCGACGGGTCGGGTTCCGGCACCGCCGACAGAAGCGCCTCGGCATAGGGATGCAGCGGGCGCGCATAAAGCGCATCGCGCGGGGAAAGCTCGGCGATCCGGCCCAGATACATCACGGCCACACGATCCGCGATATGGCGCACCATCGACAGGTCATGGCTGATGAAAAGGTAGGTCAGGCCCAGCTTTTCCTGCAAATCCTCGAGCAGGTTGACCACCTGCGCCTGGATCGAGACATCGAGCGCCGCAATCGGCTCGTCGCAGACAATAAAGCGCGGGTTCAAGGCGAGCGCACGCGCAATCCCGATGCGCTGGCGCTGCCCGCCGGAAAATTCATGCGGGAAGCGGTTTGCAAAGCGCCGGTTCAGACCGACGGCATCCATCAGTTCATAGATGCGGGCCAGTTTTCGGTCGGCGTTCCAATCGGTGTGCTCGTTCAGCGGCTCGCCGATGATATCGGCAAGCGTCATGCGCGGGTTCAGGCTGGCCTGCGGGTCCTGGAAGACCATCTGCATCTGCGGGCGCGCCTTGCGCAGATCTTCGGGCCCGAGGCTCGCCACATCCGTGCCATTGATGACGACGCTGCCGTCCGTAATCTCGTAAAGCCGCAAAAGGGCGCGGCCCACTGTGGATTTGCCACAGCCGGATTCGCCAACCAGGCCTAGCGTTTCGCCGGGCATGATGTCGAAACTGACCCCGTCAACCGCTTTCACGTCACCGGTGTGGCGGCGCATCAGGCCGGTGTAGATCGGAAAATACATCTTGAGCCCACGCACCTGCACAAGCGGGGCCTGTGATTTTGCGGCATCAAGCATGGTGGCCTCCGCAATCGCCTGCGCGGCCGCGTTGGAAGGCGGCGGCGGGTCTCAAAAGCGCCTGCAAAGGCAGATCAACTTGCGTGTCAGACATCACCACCCCCGGCGGACCAATGGCAGGCCACATCATGGCCCTGACCGACAGCGCGGCCATCTATCGCGCGGCGCTCGGGGTTTTCCGCCTCGCAGCGCGCGAAGGCATGAACGCAACGGGCGCGGAACGGGCAAGCAGAGGGCGCGCCGATCAGAATCGGAGGTTGGCCCTCGATCACCTGCAGCCGATCTTCACGCGCGCCGGTCAGCGAGGGAATGGTTTTCAGCAGGGCGCGCGTGTAGGGGTGCTGCGGGTTCGAGAACAGCTCCTTGACCGGAGCCTGCTCCACCACCTGACCGCCATACATCACCATGACACGGTCGGCGATGCCTGCGATCACGCCCAAGTCATGCGTGATCCACACAATCGCCATGCCCAGCTTGGTGCGCAACTCTTTGACAAGTTCAAGGATCTGCGCCTGAATCGTCACATCAAGCGCCGTCGTCGGCTCATCCGCGATCAGCACATCGGGGTCACAGGCCAGCGCGATCGCGATCATCACACGCTGCCGCATCCCGCCGGAAAACTGGTGCGGATAGGATTTCAGACGTGCTGCAGCATCCGGGATACCGACCAGCGCCAGTAATTCTGCCGCGCGCTGCTTGGCCTGTGTCTTGGTCATGCCCATGTGGCGGATCAGCGGCTCCATGATCTGATCGCCCACCGTGAACACCGGATTGAGACTGGTCATAGGGTCCTGGAACACGAACCCCACCTTGGCCCCACGCACCTCGCGCAGTTCCTCGGCGCTGATCTTGAGCAGGTCGCGCCCGCCCAGCATGACCGAACCCGCGCGCACATCGGCAGGGGGCGAGGGCAGGAGCCCGATCAGCGACATCATGGTGACAGACTTGCCCGAGCCACTCTCTCCCACGACGCCCAAGAGTTCGCCGGGGTTCAAATGGAAGCTCACGGAATTGACGGCATGCACTTCGCCCCCACGGGTGCGAAACACCGTCTTTAGCCCCCGGACATCAAGGACGGGCGCGGCCCCATCGGCCATATGTAACCCCCAAGTGGTTCTTATTATTTGTTTTTTCCGGTGTCTCAACCAAGGTCGGCCCGGTGATTTGACCAAGTGTTAGATATTTTTCAGCATCCCGCAAGCGGCTTGTTCAGGCTGCCGCTGCGTCACATGCTCTGGGCTTGACCTTGCCCGATTTCGTGGCGCAGGTTTGCCTTTGCAGCAGCAAGGACGCCCCGATGGCCAACCGCCTTACCCCGCGCCAGATCCTCGACCATCTGGTGGCTTTTCCCACCGTCAGCCGTGACACCAACCTTCCGCTGGTGGATTGGGTCGAATCCTACCTTTCCAGCCAGGGCATCGCGGCATATCGGCTCTGGAACGAGGACGGAACCAAGGCCGCACTTTTCGCCCATGTCGGGCCGATGATGCCGGGCGGCGTGATTCTGTCGGGCCATACCGATGTGGTTCCGGTCGATGGGCAAGCCTGGACATCCGACCCCTGGACGGTGACCGAGCGCGACGGGCGGCTTTATGGGCGTGGCACATGTGACATGAAGGGATTTGATGCGCTGGCGCTATGGGCCTTGGTCGAAGGTCATGCACGCGGACTCCGGCGCCCGCTCCAGATTGCTCTCTCCTATGACGAGGAAACCGGATGCATGGGCGCGCCGCCCCTGATTGCAGCGATGCAGGCGCGGTTGCCGCTTGCCACGCTTGCCATCATCGGCGAGCCCAGCCGGATGAAGGCCGTCAACGGCCACAAGGGCGGGGCCGGTTACCGCGTGCATTTGCGTGGCTTCGAGGTGCATTCCTCGCTTTTGCCGCAAGGCGTCAGCGCGATCATGGAGGCGGCGCGGCTGATCATGTGGGCCAATGACCGCAATTCCGAGAATCGCGCCAAGCCTCCCTCTGCCATGGCGGCCCTGTTCGATCCGCCCTTTACCACGCTGCACACCGGGATGATCTCGGGCGGCACTGCCCATAACATCACCGCCGCCGATTGCCGCTATGTGATGGAGTTTCGCGTGGTGCCGGGAGAATCGCCCGCTGACTGGTGCGCCGCTTTTGAATCCGAGGTGGCCCGCCTGCGAGCGGCGATGAAGGCCGTGCGCCCCGAAGCAGATGTGTTCCTCGAGCGCTTCTTCGATGTGCCGCCTCTGGTTCCTGAGGAATCGGGCGCGGCCGAGGCCTTGGTGCGCCGCCTGACAGGGGACAACGCCACCCATGTCGTCAGCTATGGCACCGAAGCGGGGCATTTTCAGGCGGCAGGCATATCCAGCGTGGTTTGCGGCCCCGGTGACATCGCGCAGGCGCATCAGGCGGATGAATATCTGGAGCTTTCCGAATTCGCCGCAGGACAGGCCTTTATGGAAAAATTGCTGGCCGATTTGGCATGACCTTTCCCATCACCCTCGAAACCCCTATCCGCTTTCCCGGTCCGCTGCCGGATGCCGCCGATGTGGTGGTGCTGGGCGGCGGCATCATCGGGGTGATGACTGCCCTTTATCTGGCGCAAGCCGGAGAGAAGGTGGTTCTGTGCGAAAAAGGACGCATCGCGGGCGAGCAAAGCAGCCGCAACTGGGGGTGGATTCGCCAGCAGGGGCGCGACAAGGACGAACTTCCGATCGTCGTTGAGTCGCTGCGGCTCTGGCAGGGCTTTGCCACCCAGTTCGGGGATGCGCTGGGGTTCCGCCAGACCGGAGTGATGTATCTGGCCAATACCGATGCCGCGCTCGAGAGTTACGAGGCGTTCCTGCCTCACGCGCAGGCAAATGGCGTCGACACCCGTATGCTGGCCAGTTGCGAGATCGCGGCCCTGCTGGGCACCTCTGCCGACTGGAAGGGCGGTATGTTCACCCCGTCGGATGCCCGTGCCGAGCCCTGGGTGGCGGTGCCGCTTTTGGCGGGGTTGGCGGCCAGTGCGGGGGCTTGCCTTGTGGAGAATTGCGCCGTCCGCGCGCTCGATGTTCAGGCGGGCGCGGTTGCGGGGGTGGTCACCGAACAGGGCAGGGTGCGTGCGGCGCGGGTCGTGGTGGCGGGCGGCGCGTGGTCGCGGCTGTTTCTGGCCGCGCAGGGTGTCGTGATTCCGCAGCTTTCCGTGCTGGCGTCGGTGGCGCAGACAGAACCCATGCCCGAGGTCTTTGCCGGCGGGGCCACCGACAGCCATTTCGCCTTTCGTCGCCGCATGGACGGTGGTTATACGCTCGCGCCCGGGGCCGAACATGACTTCTTCATCGGCCCGGACGCGTTTCGCAGCTTCTTCGACTATTTTCCTGTATTGAAAAAAGATTTCCGCTCAACCCATTTTCGGGCAACTGCGCCGCGTGGCTTTCCCGATGGCTGGACGACCCCGCGCGCCTGGGGCGACGGGCCAAGCCCGTTCGAGGCTGTCCGCATCCTTAACCCGGCGCCCAACCGGGCCAGTCTTGGCCACGTGCAAGATCGGTTCGCCGCCGCTTTCCCCGCTCTTGGTCGGCCGCGGCTCAGATTGGCATGGGCGGGTATGATCGACACCATGCCTGATGTGGTGCCGATCGTCGATCACGCTCCCATTCCCGGCCTGACGATCGCCACGGGAATGAGCGGTCATGGTTTTGGCATCGGCCCCGGCATGGGCAAGGTTCTGGCCAATCTGGTCAGAGGGCGGGCGACAGGCCATGATATAAGGCGTTTTCGCCTGTCGCGCTTTCGTGACGGCAGCGCGCCAGAGCTTGGCCCTGCTCTCGCCTGACCCCTGTTTTTTGATCAAAGGGTCAGATCGGCCCCGTCTGCCCCTTGATGCCGCGCGCATTCGGCTTCACCATTCACCCATCAGATCGAGAGGACCGCAGATGCCCGTCAAGAACCGTTTCGCCGAGATGCTGCCCGAAATCACCGAGTGGCGGCGTGATTTTCACAGCCATCCGGAACTTCTGTTCGAGGTGCATCGCACGGCGGCCAAGGTGGCGGACCTGCTGCGCAGCTTTGGCTGTGACGAGGTGGTGACCGGCATCGGGCGCACCGGCGTTGTGGGGGTGATCCACGGCAAGACCGATACCGCCGGCCGCGTCATCGGTCTGCGCGCCGATATGGACGCGCTGCCCATTACCGAACAGACCGGCCTTGACTACGCGTCGGCCACGCCGGGGGTGATGCATGCCTGCGGCCATGACGGGCATACGGCCATGCTGCTTGGGGCTGCCAAATACCTTGCCGAGACACGCAATTTCGATGGCAAGGCCGTAGTGATCTTCCAGCCCGCCGAAGAGGGCGGCGGCGGTGGGCGCGAGATGGTCGAAGACGGCATGATGGAGCGTTTCGGCGTTCAGGAAGTTTACGGGATGCACAACATGCCCGGTATTCCGGTCGGGCATTTCGCCATACGCCCCGGCGCGATCATGGCGGCGGCGGATCAGTTTGAGTTCACCATCACAGGAAAGGGTGGCCATGCGGCCAAACCGCATGACTGTATCGACACCACGGTGGTCGCAGCCCATATCATCGTGGCGCTGCAAACCATCGCCTCGCGCAATGTGGACCCGATGAAACAGGTCGTGGTCAGCGTCTGCACCGTGCAGACCGACAGCACCGCGCATAACGTCATTCCGCAGGTCGTGAAACTTAAGGGCACCGTGCGCACGATGGATCCGGCCGTGCAGGATTTTGTCGAGCGTCGGATTTCGGAAATCGTCACCGGCACCGCCACCGCGCTGGGGGCTGCGGCCACCGTCGCGTATCAGCGGGGCTATCCGGTGACGCTCAACGCCGAAGAAAACACCCGCCATGCGGTCGATGTTGCCAAAGCCGTCTCCGGTCAGGTCGACGAGAATACCGCACCGCTGATGGGCGCCGAGGATTTCAGTTTCATGCTCAACGCCCGTCCCGGTGCCTATATTTTCCTTGGGAACGGCGATACGGCGATGGTCCATCACCCCGCTTACAACTTCGACGACAACGCCATCCCCTTCGGTTCAAGCTGGTATGCGGGCATGGTCGAAGCAAGGATGCCACCCGCCTGAAGTCGGCGTTGCAAAGAGGCGGCTGCGCGCAGCACATATTTTGAAGCGGAGGATAGCAAGCAGGGCTGGCTTTCCTCCGCGCCGGCGCGGGGGGCAGTTTGCCCCCTGCAACGGTTCAGTCATAGCTGAGCTTGGTCGCCTTGCCGCGAAACACGGTGTAGGACAGCACGGTGTAGCCGATGATCATCGGCAAGACGAACAAGGCCCCGAACAGGATGATCCGCAGGCTTTCCGGGCTTGCGGCAGCCTCGTAAATGGTCATCTGCTCGGGGACGATATAGGGATAGAAGCTATATCCCATTCCGAAGAAGCCAAGCACCATCAGGGTTGTCGCCCCTGCGAAGGGGAACCAGGCGAAATGGTCGTTCCTCGTTGGCAGATGGCGCAGGCCAAGCCAGAGAAGAACGATCAACGCCACAGACATCAGCGGCAGCGGCGCAAGCAGCACCACCTCGGGGAAGCTGAACCAGCGCTCGAAGATACGGGTGCTGACAAAGGGCGTGGCGACAGAAACTGCGCCAAGCCCCAGTGCCATGCCCCAGATGCCGCCGCGCGCCCAAGCGACGGCCTTGAGCTGGAGTGCATCATCGGTTTTCAGGATCACCCAAGCCGCGCCGATAAAACTGTAGGCCACGGTCAACGCGCCCGCCGTAAGCAGGGCAAAGCCCACGTGGAACAGCGTCCACTCCAGCCCCATGATATACATGCCAAGCATGAAGCCCTGTGACGCGGATGTCATCAGGCTGCCAATGAAAAAGGCGCGATCCCAAGACGCCTTGTGTGAAAGCGGTGCCTTGGCGCGAAACTCGAAGGCAACCCCGCGCAGGATCAGCCCCACGAGCATGACCGCCACAGGCAGGTAAAGCGCTGTCAGGATGGTTCCATGCGCGGTGGGGAAGGCCACCAGCAAGATGCCGATGGCCAGCACCAGCCATGTTTCATTGGCATCCCAGAACGGCCCGATCGACGCGATCATACGGTCGCGCTCGGCGGGTTCCGCGAAGGGAAAAAGCAGCCCCACGCCCAAGTCAAACCCGTCGAGGATGACGTAGAGCAGGATGGAAATCCCCATCAATCCGGCGAAGATCACGGGAAGCGTTGTTGCATCGAGGGTCATCACATTACTCCGCCGGAACAGAAATGGGGGCGTCGCGCGGTTCTTCACGGGTCGGGCGTTTGCCCTCGGCCGCGCGGCGCGCCAGATGGAAGATCACGCCGATATAGGCGATCATCAGCGCCAGATAGATGGCGAGGTAAGCCATGAGCGTCGCCATCACCATCGGGGCCGCAACATCGCCAACTGCGGCTTCGGTCGTCAGAACACCAGTCACCAACCAAGGCTGACGCCCGATCTCGGTCACATACCAGCCTGCCAGCGTGGCGACCCAACCCGAAAAGGCCATGCCGACAGTCGCCATCAGATAGGGCCGCGGCAAGGCATCGGCCCCGCGCCGCCAGATCAGGAGCACGCCCAGCCATGACAGCGCCAGCATCGCCATGCCCGTGCCGACCATCACCCGGAAGCCCCAGAACACCGGTGCGACGGGCGGATGCATGACAGTGCCATCCTCGGCCACAAAATCATTCAATCCGGGCACCACTCCGCTTGGCGAGTGCTTCAAGATCAGGCTTGCCCCGTTCGGGATCGCAATCTCGGCATGGTTGGTGCGCGCAGCCTCATCCGGAATGGCGAAAAGGATCAGCGGCACATTCGGCCCCGTGTTCCAGTTACCCTCCATCGCCGCGACCTTGGCGGGCTGATGCTCCAACGTGTTGAGACCGTGCAGATCGCCCATCACGATCTGCGCAGGGATCAGCACTGCGCCAAGGATCAGACCAAAGCGCATCTGCGTGCTGACAGTCTCGGCCCGGTCGCCGATCAGGCGCCGGAAGGCCGCGATGCCGGCGATCAGGAAGGCCACGGTCAGGCCCGATGCAAGCAGCATGTGGCCAAGACGGTAGGGCAGCGACGGGTTGAAGATGATGGAGAACCAGTCGGTTGCATGCACAACGCCGTCGCGCAGCTCGTAGCCCTGAGGCGTGTGCATCCAGGAGTTCAGCACGAGAATCCAGAACGCGCTCATCGTGGTGCCGAAAGCGACAAGGAAGGTCGACAGAATGTGCAGCCACGGCGGCACCCGGCGCGCGCCAAAGAGCATGATGCCCAGAAACACCGCTTCAAGGAAGAAGGCAGTCATCACCTCGTAGGCAAGCAGCGGCCCGGCCACGTTGCCGACAGCCTCCATGAAGCCCGGCCAGTTGGTGCCGAACTGGAACGACATGGTGATGCCCGAGACAACGCCGAGGGCAAAGGACAAGGCAAAAACCTTGACCCAGAACATGTAGGCGTCCATCCATTTTTGCTCTCCCGTGCGGGCAAACCGGTATCGAAAGAACAGCAGCACCCAGCCGAGGGCGATCGTGATCGTCGGAAACAGGATGTGAAAACTGATATTGGCCGCAAACTGGATGCGAGAGAGCAAAAACGTATCCATCATACACCTTTCTGTTGTCCCTAATGTGGGACGAAGGTGGCAGGCGGAAAGACCGTGCGACCAGCGGTCACGCCTGATGGATCAGCCGCCCGTATGGCTCATGTGGCGGCTCATCTGGCCGGCAATGCCGGTGCGCGTGTAATCAAAGTCATGGCCCTTTGGCTTGCGGGCGATGGCGGCGCGGATTGCGGCTTCCAGCACGTCATCGTTTGCGCTCGCCCGCAGGGGCGCGCGCAGATCGGCCATGTCTTCCTGCCCAAGGCACATATACAATTCGCCCGTGCAGGTCAGCCGCACGCGGTTGCAGCTTTCGCAGAAATTATGGGTCAGCGGCGTGATGAAGCCGATCTTTTGCCCCGTCTCTTCCAGACGCACATAGCGGGCGGGGCCGCCCGACCGCTCGGCCAGATCGGTGAGCGTGTAGCGTTCTCCATAGCGCGCACGCAGATCGCGCAGTGACCAGTATTGGTCCAGCCGGTCCTCGTTGCCCAGATCGCCCATCGGCATGACCTCGATCCATGTCAGGTCATGGCCTTCGCGGGCGCACCATTCGGTCAGGCTGAACTGTTCGTCCTCGTTGAAGCCCTTGAGCGCCACCGCGTTGATCTTCACCCGCAGCCCTGCTGCCTGTGCGGCTGCGATCCCGTCAAGCACCTGTGGCAAGCGGCCCCAGCGGGTGATCTGGGCGAATTTCTGCGCATCCAGCGTATCGAGCGAGACGTTTATGCGCCGGACCCCGCACTCGGCCAACTCGCCTGCGTATTTGACCAGTTGGCTGCCGTTCGTGGTCAGGGTCAGTTCCTTGAGCGCGCCTGACTGCAGGTGCCGCGTCATGGCGCGGAAAAAGGACATGATGCCTTTGCGCACCAGCGGCTCTCCGCCCGTGATGCGCAGTTTCTCTACCCCCATGCGCACGAAGGCCGAGCACATGCGGTCCAGTTCTTCCAGCGTGAGAAGGTCTGCCTTTGGAAGAAAGGTCATGTTCTCGGCCATGCAATAGACACAGCGGAAATCACAGCGATCTGTGACGGAGACGCGCAAATAGGAAATTGCGCGTGCGAAGGGGTCAATCAGGGGGGCTGCGTCATTCATACCCCGAAGGTAAGGTTCCGCCCATCGGCTGGCAAGTGAACATCGCGCCATTGCAGGCGATGTGGCGGCGCACTATCGTTCCTGTCATGCGTAATTTCATCCTTCTGAGTCTTGTCCTGACCGTCACCTCCGGCTGCGCGGTTCTGGATCGAATGAAATCCGGCGATGCCGCGTCCGCGCCCGCCTCTGGTCGGGCCACGGCAGAATCGGTGCCGGTCGCGATTGCCCCGGCGCCCGTGCTCGGGGCAGGGCGCACGGCTGCAGCGCTCGACACCACGAGCGAGGCGCAAAAGCAGGCAGCACTTGCCGCGCCCGCTGCCAGTGGCGAGCGGCAGCTCGGCAAGGTCTCGGTCAGCCTTGGCAGCCCGGCAGAGCCCGGCATCTGGCTGCGCTCGGCATTGGTGAGCGCCCCGGGCAAGGGACGCGTTGTGACGGCATCAGGGCAGTCCGTGGCGGTTGATCTTCTGCCGGGGCAGGGGGCCGCGCAACTTTCCCTGCCGGCCTTCGTGGCGCTTGGTCTGTCGTTGACCGCTTTGCCTGAAGTCACGGTTTTCGCCAATTGACCCCGTTTGGCCGGACAAGGATGGCACAGATGTTGCGGCTGGCGCTGGCGGTCTTGATCTTCGGTGCGGGGGCCGCACAGGCTCAGGGGCTTGATTGCGACAATGCCATGACCCAACAGGCGATGAACCGTTGTGCTGCGCTTGAACTGGAAGCCGCCGATAAGGATCTGAACGCTGCCTATGCCGAAGCGCGCGGGGCGATGCGTGATCTCGATACCGATCTGCCGCCCGGCCTTTCCGGCGCAGAGCTTGCGTTGCGCGACGCCCAGCGGGCATGGATTTCCTATCGCGACAAGGCTTGCGCGGCAGAAGGCTTTCTCATGCGTGGCGGTTCGGCAGAGCCGCTGTTGGTGCTGGGATGCAGGTTACGCCTGACAGAACAGCGCGCAGAGGATTTGTGGTCACTGGCCGAGGGACCCGAAGGCTAAGTCGGGCACGGAGCGATGTCTCGCCCTGCGCTGGGCTGCGAGCCTAGTCCTTGAGCGAAGCCTCCACCTCGGCGGCCAGAATATCGGCAAGTCTCTTGCGGAACCTCGGCGCATTCAGGCGGGATGTGACGTTCTGGCAAATCATCTTTTCCAGTCCGGTCCGGCCACGGGCTTGCGCCTGTGTGAGCAAAACCCGCAGATAGGGGCCGAAATTCCGGCGCGCGCGCCAGATTTTCGCAAACTGTGGCGCGTTCAGTGTGCCTGCCACCGCTGATTGCACGAGGGGCGTGATGATATTCATATGCGCAAGCGACCAATCCAGCCGCCCGCCCAGACGGGGGCAGCGCAGATGGGTGACATGGCGGCCCCGGAACAGCGAGGCATGCATCGCGTCTTCGGTGACATCGGGATCGTGCAAGATGAACACGCGACCCGCGCCATCGGTCATGTCGGGGGCGTAGCCATAGCGGCTGGTGAAATCCAGCTTGCGCGCCTTGATGGCCCGCTTGTCCCAGCCCGCAATCGCCGGATTCAGCGTGGCGCGCGGGCTCATGGCAATCACGGTGCATCCCGGCGCGGCCACGGAAAAGGCCGCCGCCGCGTAGGCCTGCACGCCTGAACCCATGAACAGGACAGTGTCGAAATCCTCAAAAAAGGCATCGTCGACCAGACGGTCGAAGTAACCGTAAACGCGCGCGTCACGATACCATGTCTCGCCGTCTGCGATCAGGCACAGGTGTGACCAGCCCTTTTCCTTTGCGATGTCATGGCCAAGTGGCATCTGGCCTGGCCGCGCTTCGATATCCTCGGCGCGTTCAAAGCTGACCAGCAGGGTGGGAGATTCATCGATGAAGAACGCCCAATGACGCGCTCCGAGCGGCTCGAAATAGCCCGCGTCTTCCCCGATCTGATCCATGAGGGCGAGCCAGCCTGCACGCGTATCGGCTGCTTCGGCGCCCGGCTGCGCTACAGATGCATCGGGTGCCGCCTGAGCGGCCGCATCCGCCGTTTTGGACGGGGAAAGCGTTTCCGGCATCTGGTATCTCCCTTCCTGAGACGGACCCTGCGCGCGCAAGAACGGGGCCGTTCTGATCGGCTAACATCGGATCATGGCAGTTTTGAGGCAAGGCCGCAAAAGGCGACAAACTGTTTCCGGCAGATTGATCGGCTTGGATCAGCCCAAAGCTGCGGCGTCAGCCACCGGTGATCGCCGACCACAGCGCTGCATTGCCCGGATCGGACTTCAGGGCCGCGATGCGCGCCCGGTGCCATGCCACCGATTTGCGGTGCATGAAAGCCAGATCCGCATCCGCCATCAGCCGGACGATCCAATCGGCTACAGCCGCGTCATAGCGGCGGATGGCCTCGCAGGGCGTCTGGGCGAGGTTGAAGCGATGCCAGTATTCCAGCCCCATCTCTTGCCCCACATGATTGACCCGCCCCCTGTCGCGCTTGACAAGAAAGCTCTCGGCGCTGCGCAATGCGTAGTGGTTGACCTGTGCGACGCTATGGTCGGCGGCCACGAACATCGGATGCGGTTGAGGGCGCCAAGGTCGCCCGCCCGGCTCTTCGCGGCGCAGATCGCGCCCCAGATCGGCCCGCGCCACGGGGGCATGGATGCCCACGCGCCCCACATTCTCAAGCCCGCGGAACAGCGACTTGGCATAGGCAAAGCCTTGTCCGCCCGACGCTTCGGCGCGCAGGAACTGGCTTGTTACCGGCCTGTCCTCATAGTCAATCCGGCTATCGGGTCCGAAAATGCGCCACGGCACCGGAATGACCTCGGTTTGCTCCGATGCGGCGCCGGCCAGAGCCCGCACGCTGCCGTCGCCGATCTTGATGGTCAGGAATTCATCGGCATCACAGACCCAGATCCAGTCGGCCTGCCGCACCACATCGTAGCGGGTTGCCTGTTTGAGTGCCGACCGCTGGATCGAGGTGGCCGCCCAAGGCTTTGTCGGATGATGCGTGGCCAGCCCGAGCGTTTGCAGACGCAAGGCCATGCGGCGGGTGTGGTCGGTGCAGTCATTGGTGCAGATCAGGATATGATCGAAGCCAAGCGCCTTGTGATGCGCGACCCATTCCAGAAGAAACGCGCCTTCGTTCTTCATCGTCGTGATGACGGTAAAGCCCCCCATCACGATCTTTCGGCGAAAGATCGGCGCCGGCCCGCAAGGCTGAACGACAGCCGATCCGGTTTCGCAAGGGCACCCGGGTAAGCAGGGCGGGCCGAGCTTTCGCCGAACATCCGTGCCATCAATGTTCTGCCTCGCCGCTGTGTTCGACCGTGAAGAAGAAATCCGGTGCCAGGGGCCGTTTGTGCAGATCGGGTGGAATCACGCCGGGGCCAGCCGAAAACACCGCCGAGCCGAAATGATGCTGCATCCGGCACAGTGCCTTCATCCGCTCTCCCGTCAATTCGCCGTAGAAGGTCCGGTAATTCTCCGTCTGCATCAACTCGGCGATCTTGGCGCGGTGGCAGGCCACCGAATGGTCATGCGCGGCGCGGATGTCCGGGTCGGCCAAGAGGCGATCATATTCGGCGCGCAGGGCAGGGATCATCCGCTGGATGGAGGTGTCCCGGTCGGCGTTGTGGTTCATCCGGAACCAGTAGTTCAGACCCTGATCGCGGTCGACATGATTGACCCTTCCTCGGTCGCGTTTGACGAGGAAGCTTTCCGCCGAGCGCACGGCGTAATGGTTCAACTGCACCCAGTCATAGCCATAGGTCTCCAGGGTCGACCGCCAGCCATTGCGGAACAATTCCTTCGGCATCGTTCTTCCGGACCCGTTCAGCCATTTCACCTGATCCCAAAGATCGGGCTTGAGTCCTTTGGGCCGATGCACGCCCAGTTTCTTGTAGATGTCGATGTTTCGAAACAGCGTCTTGAAGCCCCATGCCTGATGCGGCTTGCGGATCACTTCGGGCGCGCAGTCGCAGAACTGCTCCAGCAAGAAGCGGTCCTCGTAGGCGTCGACATCGGAATTACCGACCAACCGCCACGTCAGGCTGATCATATTCGCCTCGCCCATTGCGTCGTAGAGGGCGCGCAGGGTGCCATCCCCGATCTTGATGTTGATGAACTCATCCACATCCATGCAGATGCCCCAGCCGCAATCGCGCATGACGGGCTCGGATTCTGCCGCCTGCAAGGCTGCGTGTTGCGGCTTCAGCGCGCCGCCCGGCACCCAAGGGTTGGGCCGATGCTGCACCAGACCCTTGGCTTGCAGCATCTCCAGCATCGTGTCGGTGCCGTCGGTGCAGTCATTGGTGTAGATCAGGAAGTCATCGACCCCGATCGCGCGATGATAGGCGATCCATTCCAAGATGAAGGGGCCTTCATTCTTCATCGTGGTGACAATCGCCGTGCGCCCTGCGTCCGCCGCCGCGCGCGGTGCCGTGCGGGGGCTGGAAGTGGGCGCGCGCACGGGCTTGTGGTTGAAATACTGCTCGGCCAGCGCAACGAGCGCCGGGTCCTCGACCAGCGAGGTCTTAGGCGCCAAAGCCCCTGCCTGTTGCCCTGGCACGCGGATTGACATCGCGCGGTAAAAGGGCACGGCCTGTGTCGCGTCAGGCTTGGCATAGGCCACACGCACCATGCGCCATGTGTTTTCAAGCCCCGCCTTTGCCGGCGCCACGCCCCAACGGGCAATTCCGCGGCGCGCGTCGAATTGGCGGCAGATGTGATCGCCAAATCCCGCCTCGCCCTTGGGGCGCACACGCCACGGATAGATGCGCCGCCCCGCAAGCAAGATCACGCCATGCCGCGCCTCGAGGCAGAGATCAAAGGCGTTGGGGGTCTCGGGGGCCAGAATATCGGTGACGTCAAGGGTCAGCACCGCACGTGCCTGCGACAGGAATCTCCATTTGAGCGACTCGAACAGGATCTGTTCTGCCAGGGTCGAGCGCCATGCATCGTGGGGCGGAGGCTCCATCCGGTCTTTTCCCGGCGCATCGGGCGCATGCCACGGGTGGTTCGCGGCCCCTTCATCGGGCTTGCCCAAAGGCAGCGGACAATCGAGCACCACCACCGTGAGCGTCACGCCGGCAAGCGCCTTGCGCAAGGCCTTGGCAAAGGCGGCCCCGTCCTCGGTGCGGCTGACGATCAACGCGGCCTGCAAACGGTGGTGCCGTGCGTGATAGATCAGCCCTTCGGCCACCTGCGCCGCAGATTCATCCAGCCGAAAGCCAAAGATGGTATTGAGGCCAGCAAAAAGGTCCGGCTCGGCAGGTGAGGGGCTGACTTGGAGGCGGCTCCCATTGGCCAGAGCAAGCGGCCCCTTTCCGCGGGTCACCAGCAGCGTGGCGCCTGATATCTCGCGCAGCTCCAGCGGCGTTGCGCAGCCATCTGCCCCGTCAGGCGCGAAAGCAGACGGCAGTGTGCCGTTGCCAAACGTGCTGAGCACACGTCCGTCTTGCAACTCGACGCAGTCAAGCAACCGTGTCAGCCCGTCATGACCAAGTTCACGCGCCGCCAGACTGCGGTGTAAAACCCCTGTGCCAGCCGGTTTTGGGCTGCCCGCCATGCCCGATCATCCTGTCCCGCCGCGGTCTGGTGCCGCCGTTGCGAAACGCATAGCACGGGTGCAGCATCGCAGCAAAGCAAACCCCTGCCATTTCGCTCCATTCCCTTGGCAAAGCGCCGCAATTTCGCCAGACTGTTTCACTATGGCCAACAGTGATTGGTCCGTCAGGGGTTGTTGCAGGCATGGTCAGGGTCAGGGAAGTCGGCACGCTGTGGATCGGCGGCAGCTTGTCATGGATGGAGCAACTCTGTCTCAAATCTTTCGTCGACCGGGGCCAGCAAATCACGCTGTTTTCCTACGAGCCGATCCCCAATGTGCCGGATGGCGTCATCCGCCGAGACGGGCGCGAGGTGCTGGAGACGGACAAATTCCTGAAGTATGAAAAGAAAGACAGTTTCGCCCTGTTTGCCGATCTGTTCCGGCTTCACATGATTGCCCGCAATCCCGGGATGATCTGGGTCGATACCGATGTCTATTGCCTCCGGCCGATGCGCTATGACAGCGATCACGTGCTGGGGTTCGAACTGCCGGGGGGCCACAGGGTCAACAATGCGGTTCTCGGGCTGCCCGCCGAGGGCGCGCTGCTGCGGGCGATGCTGGATTATACCTCTGATCTTCATGCCATCCCGCCTTTCGTGAAGGACAGGCTGCAAGACGAATATCGGGCAGCAGCGGCCAAGGGCCAGCCAGTCCATGTCAGCCAGCAACCTTGGGGCGTGTGGGGGCCGATGATGGTGACCCATTTTACCCATGCGCTGGGCCTTGCAGATCAGGTGCAGCCGCTGGAGGCGTTCTATCCCGTCACTTTCCCTGACCGGCTGAAGTTTTTACGTCCCGCAGCGGTGGCCGAAGCGATGATCGGCCAAAACACCACGGCGCTGCATCTGTGGGCGTCAAACAAGCGCGAACTGGGCTTGCGCCATCACGGGGTGCCACCCGTGGGAAGTTACCTCGACAAGCTTTTGAAACAGCACGACATAACACCAGAGACCGCACCGATCAAAGGCCGGGGCAAACATGTGTTTGATGGCGGTCTGGTAGACCGCATCGACCTGCCGCAGGTTCAGGTCTTTGCCGATCTGGGCGGGAATGCGCAGACCTTGGCGCTTGCCGCGTGGCACAAATGGGAATGTGACATCCAGTTGATCGACATGGATCACAAGGGGCAATGGCCGCAAACACCTTCGCCCTGGGTCGCGCCCTATGTCGGCTATCTGACCTCGCACGGGGTTCCCGAGGGCAAGATCACCCGCATCGCCGCCGCCACGGCCCTGCGCCCTGTCGATATGCTTGCCAACCTGTCCGGCTTTGGAGATGTGAACAAAGTCAAACCTTTGTCTGGCATTCTTGATAAAACACTTCATCACGGCAGCCGGATGATCACGGATATCCGCAAGGGTTCGGGCAGCTATCCTTTGCTCAACGCCTATGGCAGTTGCGAGACCATCACGAGCCGCGACGTGGATGGCACCACGATCACCCGCGCGCTCTTCCGCGCCGGCCCGCAAGTGGCGGCAAAGCCTGCCGCCGAGGGCAGTTGGACCGAGATCGCCACGGCGCTTGCCGGAAAAGAGGGTTTCTTCCGCGAAAGCCCCGATCATTCTCTGCTGTTCATCCAGCGTTCTGACACTCTGGTGGTGACTTTCGACAACCTCGACATCGCGATGGGCAAGCGCGAGGACCGCCGCCCTTGGGGGTTCTCCTTCATCGAAAAGCAAGGCTGGTCCATGCTGGGGGTGATGGCCAATGGCTGGACATGGTATCGGGACCCTTGGGTGTGGCAGCAGTTCGATGATCTGCGTGCCAGCGGGTTTTTCCAGCGCTTCAAACGTGTTGTGTTCTATGGCGCCTCGATGGGGGGCTATGCGGCCTGCGCCTTCGTGGCGGCCTGTCCGGGTGCAGATGTCGTGGCAATCTCGCCGCAATCCACGCTGAATCGCGGGTTGGTGCCGTGGGAGACGCGCTATCATACCGCTTGGGCGCGCGACTGGACCGGCCCCTATGCCGATGCGAGCCAATCCAGCCAGGCGGCGGGACGGGTGTTCCTGCTTTATGATCCGTATGAGCCGCTCGACAGCGGCCATGCCGACCGGTTTGAGGCCAGCAATGTCGTCAAACTGCGCGCGCCCCTTTTGGGGCATCGGCTCGGCTCCAGCCTGCAACAGATGGGGATCCTTGCCCCGATCACGCTGGCAGCCCTTAACGGCACCCTGACCGAGGCCGAGTTTTACCGGACCTTGCGCGCGCGCAAGACCTTCCCGCGTTACCAGCGCGAGCTTTTCAAGCGCGCGCTTGACAGGGGGCGGCCGGGGCTTGCGCGCAAACTGGGGCGCTGGGTTCTGGTGCGGGGGGACAACCGCTTTATCCGGCAGGGGATGCAAGCCCTTTGATCGCGGCGCCGGCATGCGCTGCGCGCGGGAGTGTTTGGAATAGGTGCAAACTGGCAGGGCTAGTGCCTTGGTCGTAGGAGCGTGCGTGCCGGGTTGACCCCGCCACGCCTTGCGACCAAGCATGGGCAGAGCAAAGGGAGAATGCTGCGTGACACTCGTTCCGGCAACGATTGATGCAACCGAAACCTTGCTGGCCGATCAGGGCTATGTGGCCAGCCGCGCCCTTGCCACGGTGGTCTTCCTGTCGCTGAAGTTGGGGCGCCCGCTGTTTCTGGAGGGCGAAGCGGGGGTAGGCAAGACAGAGATTGCCAAGACACTCGCGCATGCCTTGGGACGGCGGCTGATACGGCTACAGTGTTATGAAGGGCTTGATGCCGCCTCTGCCGTTGCGGAATGGAATTTCGCCGCCCAGATGGTCGCGATCCGCGCGGCGGAAACCTCTGGAAACGCGACGTCGCGGGCGGATCTGTTTACCGAGGATTTTCTGATCGAACGTCCGCTGCTTGCGGCCATGCGACCGCAGCCGGGCGGCGCGCCCGTCTTGTTGATCGACGAGATCGACCGTACGGACGAGCCGTTCGAGGCGTTCTTGCTGGAGGCCCTGTCAGAGGCACAGGTGACGATCCCCGAACTGGGCACTATCCGCGCGCCCGAGCCGCCCATCGTTATCCTGACATCGAACCGCACGCGCGAGGTGCATGACGCGCTCAAGCGGCGGTGTCTTTATCATTGGGTGGATTATCCCGCTTTCGGTCGGGAACTCCAGATATTGCAGGCGCGCGCGCCCGAGGCGCAAGAGGCGCTGAGCCGCGAGATCGTTGCCTTCGTGCAGCGCCTGCGGCGCGAAGACCTGTTCAAGCGCCCCGGGGTAGCGGAAACAATCGACTGGGCCAAATGCCTGCTCGCACTCGATGTGATCTCTCTCTCGCCAGAGGTCATCGCCGATACGCTTGGCGCGATCCTGAAGTATCAGGACGACATCCAGAAGATTCAGGGATCAGAGGCAAAGCGTTTGCTGGAGACAGTCCGCGCGGAGTTGACGTCGGCATGACCTTGCCTGCCGGCCTGTCATCCTGTCTGGTCATAGTAAAAGAGGGGCGGTCGGGGTGACCCTGCCGGTGCAAGAATGGCCGTCTATGCTCCGCTTGAGATTCCCGAAGATGGCAAGCTTGCGCATAACATCACCCATTTCGCGCGGGCGCTGCGCAAAGCGGGCCTGCCCATCGGTCCTGGGCGCGTTCTTGATGCCATTCGCGCGGTGGAGGTCGCGGGGTTTTCCGAGCGGGCGGATTTTTACTGGACCTTGCACGCCTGCTTTGTCGGCCGCCCCGAAGAACGCGTGATTTATGAACAGGTGTTTCGCCTGTTCTGGCGGGACCCCAAGTATCTAGACCATATGATGAGCCTGCTGATTCCCTCGGTCCATGGGCTGCAAGAGGAAAGGCTGGCGGATGCGGCAGAGAAACGGGCGGCGCAAGCTCTGCTAGACGGAGCCGAGCGCGATCTGCCGAGCCGCGAGGAAGCGCCGGACGAAGACGCCGAGATCGAGATCGATGCCAGTGCGACCATGAGCCATGAGGAGCGGCTTCGCACGCTCGATTTCGAGCAGATGTCGGTCGAGGAGATGGAACAGGCAAAGCGCATGCTGGCGCGCCTCAGCCTGCCGGTTCGCCCTCTGGTCACCCGCCGCAGCCGTGTTTTTGCCGCGGGCAAGCAGGTTGACCTGCGGCGCAGTCTGCGCGGGTCCTTGCGGCAGGGGGGCGAGATCACTCGGCTTGCGATGAAGGCCCCGCGCCTGCGCTGGCCCAATCTCGTGGTCCTGTGCGATATTTCCGGATCTATGAGCCAGTATTCCCGCATCATCCTGCATTTTGTTCATGCGGTGGCGAACCGACAGGGGCAGGGCTGGTCGCGGGTGCATGCCTTTACCTTCGGCACGCAACTGACCAACATCACGCGCCATCTGAAGAACCGCGATGTGGATGCCGCGTTGCGGGCAGCAGGGGCCGAGGCGCAGGATTGGTCGGGGGGCACGCGGATCGGGGCTTCGCTCGCGGCGTTCAACCGGGATTGGTCGCGCCGCGTGCTGGGGCAGGGCGCGGTGGTTCTGCTGATCACCGACGGGCTTGACAGGGATGACAGCGGTGCGCTCGCCTGGCAAATGGAGCGGCTGCATCTGTCCTGTCGTCGGCTGATATGGCTTAACCCGCTGCTGCGATGGGATGGTTTTGCCCCCAAGGCGCAAGGCATACGGGCGATGCTGCCGCATTGCGACGCATTCCGCGCCGGACATTCGGTTGCCTCGCTTGAAGCTTTGGCCGATGCGATTTCCAACCCGGGGGATGGCGGCGAAAAGCAGCGCCTCTTGCGCCTTATCTCGGGAACCTGACAGCGGCATTGCGCGTTAAGGGGCGTGAGTTGAGCTGTAAGTGGTCCTGATCGGCGCTTGTTATCGCATAGCAAAGCCCCGCGCCCTAGGGTCCTGCCATGCTTAACGGCGGCCCGAGTCGCTGCTGCGGCTTTGGCTGGTGCCATGCGAAAGGAAGATCATGAAACGCCTGCTTACCACGACAACCGTATTGTCGCTTGCCCTGACCCCGATCACGCCTTGGCCCTTGATGGCGCAAAGTGCCGATCTGGACCTGACCATCGCCGAGGATGGTTCTGTGCTTGCAGCCGATGGCTCGGTTCTGTGCTCCGTTCTGGCCGGGCAAGACTGCGACCCTGAGGAGATTGCACAGCAGGTGCTTGACGGGAACGAGGCGCAATTGAAGGCCGAGGCCGCTGCCGCGGAAGAGGCCGCGCGCGCTGCAGCCGAGGCTGCCGTCGCCGCCGATGTGGCCGCCGAGGCAGCGCGCGCCGCCGAAGCCGCTGCCGAGGCCGAGGCAGAAGCTGCCGCAGCGGCTGCTGCCGAGCAAACGGCTGCTGCTGAGGAAGAAGCGGCAGAGGCCGCGCGCCTTGCCGCAGAGGCTGCCGAAGCCGAAGCCGCCGCTGCTGCCGAAGCTGCCGCCGCCGAACAGGCCGCCGCAGAGGCCGCTGCCGAAGAAGAGGCGTCGCGCGTGGCACGCGAAGCCGCCGAGGCAGAGGCGGCAGCAGCTGCGGAAGCCGAGGTTGAAGCCGAGGTCTCCGCAGAGCCGGAGACCGCAGAGCCGGAAGTTGCCGAACCCGCCGCGGAGGCCGAACCCGCACCGCTGACGGAAGAAGCCGCCGAGACACCCGAGGCCGATGCAACCGTCGGAATTACGGCGGAGCCGGAGGCCGAAGGGGAAGCCGCCCCGACGAGCGAGCCGACCGGCGAGGCGCCCGTCACCGACACAGTGGCCGAACCCGCGCCGGAAGCAGTCGCTGAGCCTGCTGCCGAAGCCGCGCCGGAGGAGCCGGTGGACGTACCTGTGGTGAGCGAGGAGGAAAACCAGACGCTCCTGCAACTGCTCACCGCCCCGCCCGCCGCAGAAACCGAAGGCGATGCGGCAGAGGTGCTGGGCGGCGTCGCAGCCGCCGCTGCAGCCTTGGGCCTGATTCAGGAGACCGCACCCGAGGGCACCGCCGAGGGCGCCACCACCCCCGCCCCGCAGCCCGAGCCTGAAACCGTGACTGTCACCACGGTGACCGAGGAAAACACCCGCTCTTCCTCCGAAGAGTTCACCGCCGCTCCAACGGCCGTGGGCGAAAACCGCCGCTCTGGCCTGTCCAACCTTGAAAAGGTCGGGCTGCTCGCCTTGGGGGCCCTGGTGGTCGGCAAGGTGCTGAGCGACGGGCGCGAGGTGGTTGAAAACACCGGCGACCGTGTCGTCGTGCGTGATCCGCAAGGCAACTTCGTGGTTTACAAGGACGATGACACCCTGCTCCGCCGTCCGGGTGCCACCGTGCGCACCGAGACCTTCAGCGATGGCTCGACCCGCTCGACGGTGGACCGCGCAGATGGCACGCAGGTGGTGACCATCCGCGACGCATCGGGCCGTGTTCTGCGCCGTGCAACCTATGACGCGCGCGGCAATGAAGTGGTGCTGATCAATGATCTGGTGCGGGAGGAACGTATCGACGTGACGACCCTTCCGGCCCCGCGTGCCGATCGCGTGACGATTTCCACCAATGACTCCAACGCGGCGCTCAAGGCGGCCTTGGCGCGTGAAGAGGCCCGTGCCTTGGGCCGCACCTTCAGCCTGCGCCAGATCCGCGAGATACCGCAGGTGCGCGCATTGGCGGCGACGATTGATGTGGACAACATCACCTTCGACACCGGCTCGGCAGTCATCCGTCCGTCCGAGGCGCGCAAGCTGGCGTCGATTGGCAGGATCATGAACGACATCTTGCTCGACAACCCCGGCGAGGTGTTCCTGATCGAAGGCCATACCGATGCGGTTGGTTCAGCGTCCTACAACCTTACCCTTTCTGACCGGCGGGCCGAATCGGTCGCGCTTGCCCTGACCGAGTATTATGGGATCCCTCCAGAGAATATGGTGGTGCAGGGCTATGGAGAGAGCGAGTTGCGCATTCCTACGCAGGCAGACGAGCGCCGCAACCGCCGTGCTGTGATCCGCGTCATCACGCCTTTGATGAGCACGGCCGCACTGCGCTGATCGCGCCAGTGCCAAGACAGACAGCGCCGCAGGAGCACATCCTGCGGCGCTTTTTCATGGCGGCGCGGGGATGTAGGGTGGATGACACCTTTTGGCAGTGGCGAGGCGCGCTTTGCTGACCCATACTCGCCCTGATCGGCATGCAAGAGCCGGACAGCGAGGATGAGATGAGCATAGCCGACCACGACCGGATTCCCGAAATCGCGCTGGACTGGCATCGCAGCGGCATCGGCGCGGCCTTGGCAACGGTTGTGGAAACCTGGGGAAGCGCGCCGCGTCAGGCAGGCAGCCAACTGGCGATTTCCGGCCTTGGCCAGATCATGGGGTCGGTCTCGGGCGGCTGTGTCGAGGGCGCTGTGGTGAATGAGGCGATGGAGGCCATGGAGGATGGCCAGCCAAGGCTGCTGACCTATGGCGTCAGCGATGACAGCGCCTTTGCGGTCGGTCTAGCCTGCGGCGGCACCATCCGAGTTCTGGTTGAACCCGTGGGCGAGGGGGCTGCGCGCCTTGCGCCTTCGCTGCTGGCCGCGCTTGTCGCGGCGCGGGCCACGCGGCAGGCGCGGGGCTATGCGATTTCGCTGGAGTCATGGGAGCGTCGTCTGATCGAACCGGGCGAAGACCCCGCAGTCGATGTCCGTCTGCGTTCGGACAAATCCGGGGTCGAAGCGGATGGGCGATTTATTGCCGTGCATAATCCGCCGCTGCGCCTGATCGTTGTGGGGGCGGTCCATATTGCTCAGCCGTTGCTGGTGATGGCGCGCAGTTGTGGCTATGCGCCCAGCCTGATTGATCCGAGGGCCGCTTTTGGCAGTGCCGAGCGTTTTCCGGGCGAAGAGATTTCAGAGGCGTGGCCCGACGAGGCGATGGCCGCGCTCGCTCCCGATGCGCGCACCGCCGTGGTGACGCTGACCCATGATAGCAAGCTTGACGATCCCGCGATCATGGCGGCATTGGACAGCCCGTGTTTTTACCTTGGCTGCCTTGGTTCGACCCGCACGCATGCCAAGCGGCTGGCGCGTCTGCGCGCGGCGGGTGTGGCCGAGGAGGCGCTGGCGCGTATCCACGCCCCCGTCGGGCTGGATATCGGCGCGAAGACGCCCGCCGAGATTGCCTTGTCGGTTCTGGCGCAGATCACCCAATGCCTGCGGAGGGGGGCATGATTTTTGCCCGGGTGCCGCTCGATCACGCCGAAGGTGCGATTCTGGCCCATTCCGTGCCGGGCGCGGAGCTGGAGCCGGGGATGGCGGCGCGCCTTCGCAAGGGCGTGGTGCTTGGCCCCGCCGAGATCGCCTATCTGCGGGCCGCAGGTGTGGCACAGGTGATGGTGGCGCGGCTGGAGGCGGGGGATGTGGACGAGGACAGCGCCGCGACGCGGCTTGCCGAGGCGCTGGTGCCGGACCCTACAGCGGCCGGTCTGCGCCTGACGCCCGCATTCACCGGACGGGTCAACCTGAATGCAGTGGGGCCGGGTGTGGTCGAGATGGATGTGGCTGCCGTCCATGCGTTGAACCGGATCGATCCTTCGATCACGCTGGCAACGCTGGTGCCATATGCGCGGGTCGAAGCCGGAATGCTGGTCGGCACGGTCAAGATCATCAGCTATGCGGTGGGTGCGGAAGACCTGTCCCGGGCCTGTGATCTGGCGCGCGGGGCAATTCGGGTGCGGCCGGTGCTGCACGAAGATGCCAGTCTGATCCTGACAGAGGTGGCGGGCCTGCCGGACAAGCTGGCCAGCAAGGCACGCGCCTCGGTAGAGGCGCGGTTGCACGCCCTTGGCATGCGGTTGGCCGAATGCCTGACGGTGCCGCATGACGAGGCTGCGATTGCAGCGGCGCTTCGGGCGGCGCGCGGCGCGATGGTTCTGGTCCTGACAGGATCGGCCACGTCTGATCTGCTGGATACCGCGCCCGAGGGGCTGCGCCTCGCAGGCGGGGTGGTGGCACGATTTGGCATGCCGGTGGACCCCGGAAACCTGTTGTTTTACGGCAGCCTGGGCGCGCGGCCGGTGATCGGCTTGCCGGGCTGTGCGCGCAGCCCCGCGCTGAACGGCGCGGACTGGGTGCTGGAGCGGCTGGCCTGCGGATTGCCGCTTCATGATGACGACATCGCCGCCATGGGGGTGGGCGGACTTTTGAAGGAAATTCCGATCCGGCCACAGCCGCGCGAAGGGCGGGGCGGTTAATGGAAAGGGGGCCAAAGCGGCCCCCTGTCGTGAAAGTGCGCAACATGTGCCACGCACGAATTTTCTGCGAAAACTCTGCCCCTCACTTCGGGCCGATCATCATCACCATTTGGCGCCCTTCAAGGCGCGGGAAGGATTCCACCTTGCCGGCTTCGGCCTGTGCGACGTCGGCGGCCACGCGGTTGAGCAATTCCAGCCCCAGTTCCTGGTGCGCCATTTCACGGCCACGGAAACGCAAGGTCACCTTTACCTTGTCGCCTTCGCCGAGAAACTTCAGGACCGAGCGCATCTTGACATCATAGTCATGCGTGTCGGTGCCGGGACGGAACTTGATTTCCTTGATCTCGATGATGTGCTGCTTTTTGCGCGCTTCGGCTTCGCGCTTTTGCGTCTCATACTTGAACTTGCCGAAATCCATGATCTTGCAGACCGGAGGTTCGGCATTCGGGCTGATCTCGACCAGATCGAGTCCGGCCTCTTCCGCCATGGCCAAGGCACGGGCCGGCGTCACGACGCCGACGTTTTCGCCGTCCGCACCGATCAGGCGGATTTCCGGGCTGCGGATCCGGTCGTTGATGCGCGGGCCGGTGTCACGTTGCGGCGGGGCGTTGTGGGGTCTGCGGGCTATGGTGTGCGTCCTTTTGTGGTTTGCTCAAGCGCGGAGAAGATAAACTTCCCCGGCTTTGTGTTCAATGCCATTCATCATCCGCGCGGCGTGCAAACGTGCGGTTTTTCTCGGAAAGCGGGGCCTTGGGGGGCTGATCTCATGCTGCATTGCAGCGCAAGGTCTTTTCATCCGGGATGTCAAATGCCATATGGGCGCCAGAACCGGGCGGGACACCCGGGAATGGGAGACTGAATATGGAAAACAAAGACAGCAACAAGGTTGAGACCGCAAAGGGCTCGGGCGTCAACAAGAGCGTCATCATCGGGGCGATCGTTGTTCTGCTGGCAGCTGGTGGGTATTACCAGTTCAGCTATGTGCCGGCGCAGCGCGCGGCCGAAGAGGCTGCTGCGGCTGCGGCTGCGGAAGCTCGGGCCGCTGAAGAAGCGGCGGCTGCGGCCGCTGCGGAAGCCGAGGCGGCTGCTGCCGCCGCCGCCGAAGAAGCGGCTGCCGCGCTTGCGGCTGAACAGGCCGCTGCGACTGCGGCTGCCGAAGAAGCGGCGGCTGCCGCCGAAGCTGCTGCCGCCGAGGCCGCCCAGGCTGCACAAGGCGCTGCTGCGGCTGCTGCCGACGCAGTGCAAGAGGCTGCCGATGCTGCGACCGACGCAGGCGCAGAGGCTGCCAATGCCGCCAGCGAAGCGGCGGAATCTGCTGCGGACGCCGCAAGCGAAGCTGCTGCGAGTGCTGCAACCGCAGGGGCCGCTGCACTTGATCCGGCCAATTTCAATGCTGACGCGGTCAAGGCCCTGATCGACGCATCCACGCTGGATGCCACCACCAAGACCACGCTGAAATCGGCTGTCGACTCGGCTGCGTCCAACCCGGCGCTGCTCGACGGTGTGATCGCTCAGGTCAAGGCCGCGCTCGGGCTCTGATCCTGAGGTTCAAAATGGAAAAGGCCGCGCGATTTGCGCGGCCTTTTTGTTTGGGCAGATTGGTTCAGATCCCGTCGCCAACAAAGGCTTTTTCGACCACGAACTGCTGCGGATCGGAATTGGCCCCTTCGGTCAGGCCGAAGCCTTCGAGGATTTTCTTGACATCAATGTTGAAGGCGAGGCTGCCGCAGACCATTGCGCGGTCTTCATCGCGGTTCATCGGGGGCAGTCCCAGATCGGCAAAGACCTTGCCCGACGACAGATTGTCGGTGACGCGGCCCATGCGGGGGAACGCCTCACGCGTGGTTGTGGGGTAGTAAAGCAGTTTGTCGCCGACCAATTCGCCGATCAGCGGGTCATCCTTGAGGCTTTCCACAAGCTGGCGGCCATATTCGAGTTCGGCAACCTCGCGGCAGGTGTGCATCATGATGACCTGATCGTATTTTTCATATGTCTCGGGCTCGCGCATCAGCGAGGCGAAGGGCGCAAGCCCGGTGCCGGTGGCAAGGAACCACAGCCGCTTGCCCGGCAGCAGAGCGTCATGCACCAGCGTGCCCACCGGCTTGGGGCGC
Source organism: Pseudotabrizicola algicola (assembly GCF_010915705.1). Lineage (GTDB taxonomy): Bacteria > Pseudomonadota > Alphaproteobacteria > Rhodobacterales > Rhodobacteraceae > Pseudotabrizicola > Pseudotabrizicola algicola. The sequence goes on along the minus strand of NZ_JAAIKE010000001.1, from coordinate 815,433 downwards.
AGGATGATCTCGTCGCCGACCTTGATGTGCTGCAAACGGCTGGTCAGCGGGCCATCGGGAACCTTGATCGAGTAGAACTCCAGTTCTTCATCCCAGGCGGGCGATGCGATGGAATAGGCGCGCAAGAGCGGTTTGCCATTGTCACCCAGAAGCCCGATCATCACGAACTCGCCCGAACGGAACCGCAGGCTGCGCGGGCGCTCGACGCGGAAGGAAAACAGCCGGTCCGTCCAATGGGTGACTGAGGTCACGCGGGCTGCATCGGGCAGGTGCGGTTTGGCGGTCGGAGCGGGCGCGGCGGCATCGGTCATCAGGGTCACTTCGGTCATGAGATATATGTCCGGGGATATCCCGGACCCTTCCTTTTAGCTTTGATCCATATCAGAGGAAAGCGGCAGCGGGTCAGGCGCGCAAACGGGCCTGATAGTCATGCGCCTGCCAGTCGGCGCGGAACACCCACTGCTCGGCAGGCTGGCGGGCGGCGAGCTCATCAGGGATTTCCACCGAGTCAAAGCCGACGCGCCGCGCCATCGCATATTGATCGGCAATCACCGGCCCCGTCGCGCGCAATTCGCCCGAATAGCCGAACATGCGCAGACGGCGCGCGATGGTGAAGGCGCGGCCATCGTTGAAGGCGGGGAAGGAGATGCGGATGAGGCGCAGGCTCGCCAGATACGGCTGCACCAAGGCCGGATCATCGGTATGCGCCAGATCGAGCACACCGTTATGGCGGTCAATCTCGGCCAGAGGGACCGAGGCAACGGGGGTGGCGGGCGTAAAGCCTGTATCGGTGACGATCACGCTCATGCGGCGGTATCCTTTGTAATGCGAACGGGCTTGCCATCGATGAAATGGATTCCGCATTCGGTTTTCTGCGTTCCGCGCCAACGGCCTGCGCGTGGATCTTCACCCGGTTTCACAGGGCTCGTGCAGGGGGCGCAGCCGATGGAGGGATAGCCTTTCGCCACAAGCGGGTGGCGCGGCAGGCGGTTGTTGACGATATATTCTTCAAGGTCTTCGCGGCCCCAATGGGCGAGCGGGTTGACCTTGATCCGGGTATCCCCCTCGGCCTCGAAGAACTCCACCGTGCCGCGCGTGTTGCTCTGGTAGCGCTTGCGCCCCGTGATCCAGCCGTCAAAGCCTGACAACGCGCGCTCCAGCGGCTCGACCTTACGCACCGCACAGCAGGCATCCGTGTTGAACTGGTGCAGGGTGCCGTCGGGGTCTTCAAAGGCGACGCGAGGCTGCGCGGCACGGATGGTGCGCACATCGCACAGGTGCAGGGTCTGCGCGAGTTGGCGCTGATACTCCAGCGTTTCGGCAAACAGCATCCGCGTGTCTATGAACAGCACCGGGGTTTCCGGCGAGATCACCGAAACGAGATGCAGCAACACCACCGATTCTGCGCCAAAAGACGAAACCAGCGCCACGCTGCCCAGATCATCGTCCCGCAGGGCGTGTTCCAGAACGGCGGTGGCCGAGTGATGCTTGTAGCGCGCGTTCAGCGCCGCCACACGCTCGGCCACCGGACCGGAGTGCAGATCACGCGGCATCCTGAGCGCCTTCGGATTCGTAGAGCGCTGTCTTGAACGGCTCCATTCCCAAACGGCGGAAGGTTTGCAGGAAAGTCTCTTCCGGCGAGACACGCACCGACAGATAGGCGCGCACGATCCGCTCGACCGCTGGCACGATCTCGTCATAGGCAAAGCCGGGGCCTGTCTTGTCACCGATCGCGGCGGTTTCGCTGCCGTCGCCGCCCAGAGTGATCTGGTAATTCTCGACCCCCGCCCGGTCGAGCCCCAAAATCCCGATATGGCCCACATGGTGATGCCCGCAGGCATTGATGCAGCCAGAGATCTTGATCTTCAGCGGTCCGATCTCATGCTCGAGATCAAGTGCCTTGAACCGTTCGGCAATCTGGGTGGCAATCGGGATCGAGCGCGCGGTGGCGAGAGCGCAATAATCCATGCCGGGGCAGGCGATGATGTCAGAGATCAGCCCCACATTGGCCGTAGCCAAACCAACCTGCGCCAAGGCCGCGTGAACGGCGGGCAGGTCAGACTTGTGCACATGTGGCAGGATCACGTTCTGTTCATGGCTGATGCGCAGATCGCCGTGGCCATAGCGCTCTGCCAGATCGGCCATCAGCCGCATCTGGTCGCTGCTGGCATCGCCCGGAGTCTGGCCATGCGCTTTCACGCTGATCGTGACGATGGCGTATTGGTCGTTCCGATGTGCGGCAAGGTTGGTGTCGGCCCAGGAGCGGAACACCGGGTCGGCCTTGTAGAAGGCGTCATAGGCATCCACCGGAGCGTTGCGGAAGGCGGGGGGGGCAAAGGCCACGCGGATATCGTCCAAGAGCGCCTGATCCGCGCCGCCAAACAGCGGGCGCAATTCGGCAAAACGCTCTTCGATCATGCGGGAAATTTCTTCTTTCCCGGTCTCATGCACGGTGATCTTGATACGTGCCTTGTATTTGTTGTCGCGCCGTCCCAGCGTGTTGTAGACGCTCAGCACTGCCTCGACATAAGGCAGCAGATCGGCCACGGGCAGGAAGTCGCGAACCGTATGGGCGATCATCGGGGTGCGGCCCAGACCGCCGCCCACCATCACCTCGAACCCCGGCTCGCCCGCCGCGTTCTTCACCATGCGCAGGCCGATGTCATGCGCGCGCGTCACCGCACGGTCATTCGGCGCGCCAGTGATGGCGATCTTGAACTTGCGGGGCAGGAACTGGAACTCGGGGTGGTCGGTCGACCATTGCCGCAGCAATTCCGCATAGGGGCGGGGATCTTCGATCTCATCCGCGGCCGCGCCCGCGAAATGGTCGGCCGTCACGTTGCGCACGCAATTGCCGCTGGTCTGGATGGCGTGCATCTCCACATCGGCCAGAGCCGACAGGATCGCAGGCACATCCGGCAGCTTGGGCCAGTTGAACTGGATGTTCTGGCGGGTGGTGAAATGGCCATAGCCCTTGTCATAGGTGTCGGCGATCATCGCCAACTGACGCATCTGACGGGGGCTGATGGTGCCATAGGGGATCGCCACGCGCAGCATGTAGGCATGCAGCTGCAGATAAAGTCCGTTCATCAGCCGCAGGGGGCGGAACTCTTCTTCGGTCAGGGACCCGTCGAGCCGCCGTTCAACCTGCTGGGTGAACTGCGCGACGCGGGCGCGCACGAAGGATTCGTCGAAATCGGAATAGGAATACATCTCAGGCCCCCATATCGGCAGGGAAGTCGGCTTGCTTGCCGTGATCATAGTTGGACGGGCCGCGGGTGCGGAACGCCTCGCGGAAGTGCACAGGCTCGGGGCCATTCGGCCCGCGCTTGGCATCCGCCAGATAAGGCCCCACCACTTCCAGCTTTTGCGCCATCGCATGCAGCAGCCGCATCTGTGCGTGCGCCTCGTCCTCGATCAGTTCGGCGGCATGGTGGAAGGGGGACCATACGTCATCTGCGGTCAGATAGACCACATCGCCTTCACGCAAACGATTGGCGGTCACGACCTTCGGGGTAAAACGGCGGCTCATCTTTGGGCTTCTTTCAACTGGGCGATGGAAAGGCTTGCCGCGCGCGGGGCAAGGCCGAAAAGGATGACGGCGGGCCCGTCACAGGTGGCGACAGCCTCGGGCAACAGGGCAAGGCTTGTGCCGATGATGCGCTGCTCGGGGCGGCTGACGTTCTCGACGATCGTGATGTCGGTCGCGCCCGATGCGCCATGCATCATCAGCCTGCCTTGAATGAAACGGGCGGATTTCTTGCCCATATAGATCGCGGCAACCTCGCCCGGACGGGCCAAACCGCGCCAATCCTGCTCGGCAAAACCTGCCATGTCATGCCCGGTCACGATGCGCAGCGACGCATTGCGGCCACGCTTGGTCAGGCTCTGCCCGATCGCGGCAGCAGCGACGGTGGCAGAGGTCAGGCCGGGAAGGATGCGGAACGACAGGCCGGCCGCGCTCAGCGCATCCATTTCCTCGTCGAGCCGCCCGAAAATGCCGCAGTCACCGCCCTTGAGCCGCACGACCCGCGCGCCCGTCATGGCCTGCGCCACCAGCGTGGCGTTGATCGTGGACTGTGCGGTGGACTTGCCAAAGCCTTCCTTGCCGACGTCGATACGCCGCGCATTCGGCGGGATCAGGGCCAGAACCTCGTCGCCCACAAGGCGGTCATGGATCACCACTTCGGCCTCTTGCAGCGCGCGCAGGGCGCCAAGCGTCAGATGCTCGGCCGAACCCGGTCCGGCACCGACAAAGGTGACGGCAGGCTGAGGGGGCAGGTGCAGCTGGGTCATGGCGGAATCCTGTCACGTTACAGCGTCTATATAGAAGATTTTCCCGCGAATTGACCATGCCCCCTTGCAGATAAGGAAGCCTGTTCCAATACTCTGTCCCTCATAGGCAGCGGTTCTGCAAAACGGGGGAAATGGCGAATGGCGGCCCAGCTGGACGAACTGGATCGGAAAATCCTTGGCGAATTGCAGATCGATGCGAGCCAGTCGCTCGATGAGATTGCACGCAAGGTCGGTTCTTCCAAGACGCCGGTCTGGAACCGTATCCGGCGCATGCGTGAACAGGGCGTCATCACCCGGCAAACCGCCATTCTGGATGCCGAGGCACTGGGGCTGGAGGCCTGTTTCTTCGTCCTGATCCGCACCTCGGAACACGAGGCCGAATGGCAGCGCCGGTTTCTCAAGACCTTGCGCGAGCGTCCGGAAGTGCTGGAGGCGCATCGGCTCGCAGGGGATATCGACTATATCCTGAAGGTGCGCGTGAAGAATGCCCGCGCCTATGACCAGTTCTATCAGGCGCTGATCTCGGAGGTGAAAATCTACAACGTCACCGCCCTGCTCAGCATGGAAGAGATAAAATCCACAACCGTCCTGCCGCTATGAGGCGGCGGGATCAGCGCGTCTTCCTTTGGACTGCTCCTATTCCAGATACTCCCGCCGGAGGCTCCAGCGATGGCAGCCTGCCCTCACTCTGAAGGTCAGCGCGCAAGCATCAGCCGCTCTAGCCCATGGAAATGGTAGACATCGGCGTAGCGCGGCGGTGCAGCCAGATGCAGGCCGGGCAGGCGTCGGAACAGGATGGGCAGGGCGATCTGCAACTCCAGCCGGGCCAGAGGTGCGCCGACACAGAAGTGCAGGCCCGCGCCGAAGGTCAGATTTGGCTTGTCGGGGCGCTCGGGAAGGAACCGATCCGGGCGGTCCCAGACTTGCGGGTCACGGTTGGTTGCCCCAAGCAACAGACCCACCTGATCGCCGCGCTCGAACCGGTGCCCCATCACCTCGACCGTTTCATAGGCTGTCCGGGTGAACATGTGCAGGGCCGGATCAAAGCGCAGGATTTCCTCGACCACGCGCGGCACTGTATCGGGTGACAGCACCTGTGCGACTGTGCCTGTTTCCAGCAGCGTCTTGACGCCATTGCCAATGGTATGCACCGTCGCCTCGTGACCTGCATTCAGCAACAGGATGCAGGTGGTGATCAATTCATCTGTCGACAGACGCTCGCCATCAGCCTCGGCTGCAATCAACTGGGTGATCAGGTCGTCGGCGGGGGTTTTGCGGCGCTGTTCGACATAGCTCCGCAGAAACTCGGAAAAATCGCGCGCCGCATCGCTGGCTGCCACTTCCATCGCGTGGGTGCGGCGGGCCTGATACATGCCCACCATCGCGTTGGACCAGCGCAGCAATTGCTCGGCCATGTCTTCTGGCACCCCCAGAAGGCGTGCGATAATGATCACGGGCAGCGGCTGGGCAAAGCTCGAGATCAGATCGAACGGCCCCTCGTCGGGCAAAGCGTCGATCAGGCTGTGGCTCAAGCTCTCAACATCGCCCTGCAGGCTGGCGATCCGGCGCGAGGTGAAGGCGCGCAGCACAAGCCCGCGCAGGCGGGTATGCCGGGGCGGCTCCAGTTCCAGCATCGAATGCGCTTCGACCGCATAGAACGGCGCGGTGTGCGGTGCGATGGGGCGGGCGAGTTCCGGTGGCGCCTCGCGGCCAAAGCGGCGGTCGCGGAAGATGGCACTGGCCGCCGCCGCGTTTGGCGTGCAGATCAGGTCATAGTCCTGCCAGTAGAAGAACGGGCCGGCGGTGCGGGCGCGTTCGTAAAACGGGTAGGGGTTCTGGACAAAGTCCGGGGCGGTGGGAGATTGGGTGAGGCTCTGCATGGCCGAAGGCTTAGCCCCGCAGACGGTGCGAGCGCAAGGCCCTGGGCAGAAACATACCTTGCGCGACGACAACGCCCAAGACCACCAGCCCCGCCCCGAAAACCTGATGCCACAGCCAGGGCCCGCCCATGGCAAACAGGATCAGCATCACATAAAACGGCGCGGCGTTGATATGGAGAGAGGCCAGGCCGATGCCGAGCCGCCCGACCGAAACGATCCACAAAAGTTGCGAAAGCGCGAGCCCCGCCAAGGCATAGACCATCAGTGCACCTGCCTCGGGCGGGCCAAGTGCGGTCCAGTCGGGGGCGGGAAGGCCAAACAGCACAGCAAGGACAACCATAGCGGCAGAGGTCAATGCGCCGCCGCCAAGGGTAATGCTGGTTCGTCCCAGCGGTGTCATGTCCGGAAAGGCGGTAACCGTCAGGCGCGAGCCGAAGGTGAAAATCACCACCGACGCAAGGCAAAGACCCGCCCCGATCAGGCTGCTGCCCGTCGATGCGATCGCCCCTGTGCCAACGTCTGCCGTGCTGCCGGTGATGCCAAGATCCAGCGCGATCCCTCCGCCCGCAAGGCTGAGCGCCATACCGATCAACAGCGCAGGTGTGATCTTGCGGCCATCGAACACCACCTCGATGCCCATGCCGATGATCGGCATGGCGGCAGAGACGATGGCGACCGTCACCGCATCCGATCGCGCCTGTCCGAGGATCAATCCGAAGGCCCCGAAACTGTTGACGGCGCCGATCAGAACTCCGGTCCGCCAAGGCGCGCCCGTCACGGCGCGCCGCCCCTCGATCAGCCACCAGATCGGCAAAAGCGCCAAGGCAGCCAAGATCATGCGCGCGGCGCTCAGCGTCAGGGCGGGAACATGCGGGATCAGCCGATCAGCGGCCGGCAAGCCCGCCGCCCATACCAGCATGGATGCCGCGCAGGCGAGATGCGCCAAAGGCAGAGAGCCTGTGGGCGGCACCGAGGCCGGATGAGGTGAACCTGGGGGCAATACAGCCCTTGAAAGCGTCATTCCCCCGTGATGCCCGTATTGTGCGGCGCCGGCTTGTCTGCCGGCGACGGTGCGTTTGGCGCTTTCAGGCCGCAGAAAGCGCCGCGACAATCGCGCCAAAGTCGGCGGCCTTCAGGCTGGCCCCGCCCACAAGCGCGCCGTCAACATGGGGCACGGCAAAGATTTCGGCGGCATTGGACGGCTTGACCGACCCGCCATACAGCAGCCGGACCCCGTCCGCCTGCGTGCCGATCCGCGCGACCAGCCTTGCGCGCAAAAAGGCATGCACTTCGGCGATTTCGGCAAGGGTCGGGGTGCGTCCGGTGCCGATGGCCCAGACCGGTTCATAGGCCAGCACCAGATTTTCCGCTGTCGACTGCTCGGGGACAGAGCCGACCAGTTGGCGTCCGATCACATCCAGCGTCTCGCCCGCGTCGCGCTGCGCCTCGGTCTCGCCAAGGCAGACGATCGCAACCAGACCGGCGACCTGCGCCGCCTGTGCCTTGGCAAGCACCTCGGCATCGGTTTCCTTGTGATCGGTGCGGCGTTCGGAATGGCCCAAGATCACATGGCTGGCGCCCGCATCTGCCAGCATCGCTGCCGACAGATCGCCGGTATGTGCGCCGCTGCTGTTGGCATGGCAATCCTGACCTCCGACCTTGAGCGCGCTGCCCTTCGCCAGATCGGCCATGCGCGCGATCAATGTCGCGGGGGGGCAGAGCAGCATATCACAGGCAGGGGCGGGATGGTCGGAAAGCAGCGCCACCACTTCGGAGAGGCTGGCCCCTGTCCCGTTCATTTTCCAGTTTCCGGCTGCCAGCTTGCGCATGTCTCTTCCCCTCTGCGGTCTAATCGGACGCGATCATAGTCAGAGGCTTGGGTGACACAAGCGGCAAAACCCATCGGCCCTGATCGCTGCGCATGCGGTTGCTTTGCACGGAGGGTGCGACGGCACCCCGGTGAAAAAATGTAAAATTGTTTTACATCGACCCTTGAACCGGGGGGGCCGCATATGCATCTCCTGTCATGTGAAGGGTATTCACATGGCCCGCAGGGGGCAAAGCCGCCGAGATGGAGATACGCCGATGACCTATTCCACCGACACCGCCGCCAAAGCGCCTGCGCTCGGCGGCCTGACCAACCGACTGCACAGCGCCGAAGACTGGCTCGACAGCAAGGGCCGTGGGGCATGGATTGCCGCAATGGTGCTGGGCTTTGTTTTCTTCTGGCCGGTAGGCCTCGCCCTCGTTGTCTATATGACCTATGCCAACAAATGGAGCAAAAGCATGTTCAAGGGAAAATTCTGCGCCAGCCGCCGTGATGCGGGCATGGGGCGCCATGTGGCGTGGCGGTCCTCTGGCAACTCGGCTTTTGATGCCTACAAGGCCGATACGCTGCGTCGTCTTGAGGACGAGCAGGGCGCGTTCGAATCCTTCCTGCAGCGCCTGCGCGAAGCCAAGGACAAGCAGGAGTTCGACAGCTTCATGGAAGAGCGGGCCAAAGGCGCTGCCCGCCCCGCGGCCGCCGATCAGGATGCGGCGCGCGGCGAATATTGAGCCGTGATGCGGGTGGCCCGAACTGGGCCACCCTTGCACCATTGCCTTTTGTCCCCATTTTTTCAGGATCACGCCGATGCGCACAGTTTACCCGATGATGATGTCAGACATGCAGCCCGATCCCGAACGCCATGCCGCCTTTTATGCGGGTGTCCTGCCCAAGCGGTTTCTGGCTTGGGTGGTCGATCTGATCCTGATCGGCATCGTCACCGCGCTGATCGTGCCGTTCACCGCCTTTACCGCGCTCTTCTTCCTGCCCTTCCTGTTTCTGGTGGTGGGGTTCCTCTATCGCTGGCTGACGCTCAGCGGTCGATCAGCCACATGGGGGATGCGGTTGATGAACATCGAATTCCTTGATCGCAGCGGGCAGCGTTTTGACAGCGCGACGGCGCTTTTGCACACCTTGGGCTATACGCTTTCGATGGCGTTCGTGATGCCGCAGGTGTTGTCGGTTGTGTTGATGCTGCTCTCGTCGCGGGGGCAGGGGCTGAGCGATCTGGTCTTGGGTTCGGTCGCGATCAACAGCCCGTCATCGCGCTGAAACAGCGACTTTTGCCTTGAAATGCTGTCTTGGCGATTGGCGCAGGGCTTGCTAACGTGGCGCATCCTTTGACAGACAAAACCCATGCGCCACACGCTCCCCATCGCGCCCCAGTTTTACGTGACGGCTCCACAGGCCTGCCCCTACCTTGACGGGCGGATGGAAAGAAAGCTGTTCACCGCGCTGCAGGGGGAACATGCGCAGCGGCTGAATGATACGCTGTCAAAGCAGGGCTTCCGCCGCAGCCAGAATGTGCTCTACCGCCCGTCCTGTTCGGAATGTTCGGCCTGTCTGTCCGCCCGGATTCGGGTGGCAGACTTCCAGCCGAGCCGCACCCAGCGCCGGATCATGCGGCGGACGGCGCATCTGCGGCGCAATGCCACCAGCCCCTGGGCGACCGAAGACCAGTTCAGCCTGTTCCGCCGCTATCTTGATGCCCGCCACGCCGATGGCGGCATGGCCGATATGGACATCTTTGAATTCGCTGCGATGATCGAGGAAACCCCGATCAAAAGTCGGGTGATCGAATACACGCGCCCCTCGGAGCAGAAAGGGCGGGGGCAAGAGCTTGCCGCCGTCTGCCTGACGGATGTTTTCGATGACGGCTTGTCGATGGTCTACAGCTTTTATGACCCCGATCTGGTCGATCTTTCGCTTGGCACCCATATCATCCTTGACCACATCGCCATCGCGCGTGAGGCGGGCCTGCCCTATGTTTATCTGGGCTATTGGGTCCCCGGCAGCCGCAAGATGGGGTATAAGGCCGGATTTTCCGCGCTGGAGATTTACAAGGGCGGCGTTTGGCAGGATCTGGGCGATCCCTCGGCGCATCGGGCGGAACTGCATCCGCTTTCTATGGACCCTATTGCCGAGCAGGTGGCGCGTATCAACCTGCCCGAAGCGCGTCCGTTGCGCGATTAGGGGCGGTTCGCCCGCAGACCAGTCGGGATTTGACCGTCTTCGACGCCGCTGGCCGCTGCGGCATCCGGCGGCGGGGCGGGTGAAGCCGGCCTCTGGACGTCTGCGGCGGGATTTCCTATATAATCTCTCAACAACCCCCTGATGAGGCCGGAATGAACAGCGAAGCAAGAGTCGAGGGCGCACCGCTCATCAAACCGTCCAGCACTGACCACCCGCTCTACGACAGCGTCGTTGACGCCTGCAGAACGGTGTTTGACCCGGAAATCCCCGTGAATATCTTTGATCTGGGTCTGATCTACACGGTCGAGATTGATGCGGAAAACGCGGTCAACATCGTGATGACGCTGACGGCTCCGGGTTGCCCCGTGGCCGGTGAGATGCCCGGTTGGGTGGCCGATGCGGTGGAGCCTTTGCCCGGCGTCAAGCAGGTGGATGTGCAGATGACCTTTGATCCGCCATGGGGCATGGAAATGATGAGCGACGAGGCAAGGCTGGAACTCGGGTTCATGTAAGCCGCGCGCGCTCGTCAGCGCCTTTCAAATGCAAGCCTTTTGGCTTGCATTTTTCGTTTGCAAGCCATTTGACTTGCTTTTTGGGGTTGCAAGCCGTATGACTTGCCCATGTCACACCTGCATGCGGTTCTGACCGGAGATTTGGTTCTTTCGACCCGCAGCAGCGCTGCGCAGGTCGATGCCTGCATGGCGCTCATCAAAAGCTCGGCCAACCGTCTGGCCGCCACGTCACGGTTCCACCGCTATCGCGGCGATGGCTGGCAGCTCTATATCGGCACTGCGGGGCAGGGGCTTGCCATGATGGTCTATCTGGCCGCACGGCTTCGCGCCGGAGAAAGCCTGTCCAGCCGCATGGCTCTGGGGCTGGGCGATGTGTCGGGTCTGGAGCACGGCAGCCTTGGCACGGCGGGTGGCACGGCTTTCGTGGGCTCTGGCCGCGCGCTCGATGCGATGCCCGATGGGCGGTGGCTGGCGCTGGCCGGGCAGGGGGTCGATCCGCTGCACCATGCCTTGATGGCCTATCTTGATACACAGATGCAGGGATGGTCTCCGCAACAGGCCGAGGCGGTGGCATTGTCGCTGGAGCAGGGCGGCTATGCCCCCCAACATGCCCTTGCCGCGCAAGTGGGTATCTCGCGCCAGGCCTTTGCCGCGCGTCTGCAGACCGCAGGCTTTGCGCTGGTTGAACAGGCGACGCACGCCTTTGCCGTGCAATTTGGCGCAGGGGATGCTGATGGCTGAAACGCTGGTCTTTCTGATCCTTGCCCATGTTCTGGCCGATTTCGTTTTGCAATCGGGCCGAATGGCACAGGCCAAGGCTGAGGGCCATGCGGGTTGGATGCTGGCGCATATCGGCACCGTCGGGCTGATCTCGGCACTGCTGTTGGGGGCGCAATCCCCGCTGGCGCTTGGGGTGATGGCAGGCGTGGCGGCCGTCCATCTCGGCATTGATGCCGCAAAGGTGGCGATCGGCGCGCGGGTTTCCGGCATCATGGCCTTTGTCGCGGATCAGGCGGCACATCTGGCGACGCTTGTTCTGGTGGCAACGCTATGGCCGGGTCTGTGGGCGCAGGGCCTTTGGGCAGATCATGCGCCCATCTGGATGCCTGCGGCGGCTGCGGTGCTGGCCGGGGCGATCCTGTCCACGCGCGCAGGCGGATTTGCCCTGGCGCTGTTGATGCGGCCTTGGGGCGATGTGGGGCTGGAGGGCCTGCCGGGGGGAGGTCGGATCATCGGCCTTTTGGAGCGCGGAATCATCTTTCTGCTCATCCTTGCCGGAGAGCCGGGCGGCATCGGTTTCCTGATTGCGGCCAAATCGGTCCTGCGGTTCGGAGCCGTGAAGGAAGAGGCGCGGCTTTCGGAATATGTCATCATCGGCACCTTGGCGTCTTTTGGCTGGGCGATACTGGTCGCGCTTGGCACGGTGATGCTGCTTTCCGCTGTTCCGCCGCTTGGAATTCCGGACCTTTCACCCTAGATTGGGAAAAGATACAGGAGTTACCCATGTTTGGCATTCCCGGCAAAGCTGCCGTCACCCTGACCCCGATGGCAGCCCGTCAAATCTCTCGGTTGATGCAGAAAGAAGGTCGTCAGGGCCTGCGCATTGGCGTCAAGAAGGGCGGCTGCGCAGGGATGGAATACACGATGGACTATGTGTCCGAGGTCAATCCGCTGGACGAGGTGGTTGAACAGGACGGCGCCCGCGTGATGATCGCGCCGATGGCGCAAATGTTCCTGATCGGGACCGAGATCGATTACGAGGTCGATCTGCTGAGCGCGGGTTTCAAGTTCCGCAATCCCAACGTGGCCGAGGCTTGCGGCTGCGGCGAATCGATCAAGTTCAAGGAAACCCCCGCCGCCTGACTTGGCCAGGGCGAGCCTGCGACGGCCCGCCCCATGCCGCTGAGAGCGCTACGTCGTGCTGTCGCCGTAATAGCCCGAATAGGCCCCGTTGTAATACCCGCGCTTGCCGCGACGTTCTGTCTGACGGTTCAAGACACCCAGCATCCGGACGCCGGGCCGAAGCGCGTCTTGCATCTGGTGCGCAGCGTCCCGCACCTCGCCCTGGGTGGTGTTGGAAAAGCGCACGATCAACACCGCGATATCAGCCATCTGTGCCAGATAGCGGGTATCCACCACGGGCAGCAGCGGCGGGCTGTCGATCACAATCACATCAAAGGCTTCGCGCACGACCTCGAGCAGCGAGGCAAAGCGCGGGCTGTTCACGAGCTGGTCTGTCGGCTGCGTGCTGCGTGACCCGGCGGTGATGACTTCCAGATTGGACAACTGGTCCAGCACGGGCGTCACCACCAGATCGGCATCGGGCTTTTGCGAGGTCAGATAATCGATCAGACCATCCTGATGCGGCAGTTTGAAGTAATTCTCGACCGAAGGCTTGCGCAGGTCACAGTCGATCAACAAGGTCCGCTGCCCCGACACGGCATAGGTGCGGGCAAGCGCGATGGCGGTCGTGGTTTTCCCCTCGCCCGGAAGAGCGGAACAGATCAGCACCACCCTGGCCTTGCGCCGCTCGGCCTCCGAGACACCGCGCTCGGACAGGCTTTGGTGAAGGTTCGTATCCACCGCCAGCCGCAGTTTTCGAAAGCCCTCGGAATACTGTGAAAGCGGCGAGACCATGATTTCATCCGCCGGTATCCGCTCGTTTGCACTGGAAGGCAGCGCAGGAATGGCGACCGGAATCCGGGCCTGAATCACATTGGCAAGCTGCGCGGTCGAAGTAACGCCCCCGATGTAATACTCGTTCAGAAAGGCCAGCGTGACCCCCATCGCCAAAGCCGCTGTCAGGGCCATGATGATGATGAGTCGCTTGTTGGGCGAGGCGGGCGACGTCGGCGGCAAAGCTTCCGAGACGACGCGCGCATCGGCGATCTGCACATTAGCGAGCGCGTTCAGATCCTGCACACGGGCCAAAAGCTGCTGATACTGGTTGCGCGCGATCGATGCCGATTGCTGCAAGTTGAACAGATCGGCGATCACGGTTGACGACATGTTGGATTGCAGCAAGGCCTCACGCAGTTGCTCGCGCGCCAGCGTTTCTGATTGGGTCAGGGCGGAAAGCTCTCCCTCGACGCTTGTTTGCGCCTCGGCCAGTCTTGCACCGAGGCTGCGGTCCAGATCGGACAGCGCGTTTTGCAGGTCGATGGCGGTTTGAGAGCCAGCTGTTTCGCCGCTCAGGCGTCTGGCAAGGGCCTCCCGCTCGTTTGCCAGTTGCTCCAGCGCGGCATCGCCAAGCGTGACCGCAGCCGACGCCCAGTCATTGCGCGCCGCGGCTTCCCGCGATGCGGCCAGCACACTGACGCTTTCGACCTTGCTCGATTGTGCCGCCTCCAGCTGTCGCCGCAGGGCGGAAATGCTCTCGTTGTTGCTCTCGGCTTCCAGCCGGGCAAGGTTGTCGTCGATAAAGCTGTTCAGCGCATCTTCCAGACGGGCCAGTTCGATACGGGCGGTTTCTGTCTGGCTGCGCAACACATCGCGCGCCGCGATGATAGAGGCGCTCTTGGTCAGCACCTGCCGGTCAATGTAGGTTGCGACGTAGAGATTGGCGATATCTGCTGCGCGTTGCGGGCTTTCGGACCGCACGCCCACCGAGATCAGATAGGTCAGGCCGCGACGCCGGATTTCGGTCGCCCCGCTGAGTTTCTGGACCGTATTGCTGACCAGACGCTCGCTTGACGGTGGATCAGCCGGACGCAGGCCGACCGCCTGGCGCAAGGTGTCACCCGCTGACTCCATGCCCAAAGCGATGGTGATTTTCTCCGTCAGCCCAAGACGCGGGCCAAATTCGGGATCGCTGATCAGATCGCCGGCCTGCACCACCGCCATGACGGTTGCCTCGGCCCGCAGCACCTCGACCTCGCCATCCACGCGCGAGTTGAGGATGGCACTCTGGCTGTTTTCAATGCTGCCCGGGTCGAGCAGGTTGGAACCCCCGGCATCGATCGAGATCAGGGCCGTGGCCCGATACATCGGAGTGGCCAGCATCAGATAGAGGACAGCCGGAATGAGGAACACGAAAAAAGTGATCAAAATCAAGCGGCTCTGTCGGCGTAATATGCCAATCAGCTCCTTGAGGTCAATTTCGGAAGACTGCAAAGAAATCACCTTGTTGGGAAATGGACTCGGTTCGGGGCTCTGTCAGAGCGATGTCGGATTGCCCGAGTTGTTAACATCGCCTTTGGGTTGTTGAAAGGGTTCCGGGCGCAATTGCCGCTTTTCGCGGCCATCTATGCAAAAACCGCCAGATTATTGGTCAAATCATCCGAACTTGTGCTCATGAACGCCGGCTTCTGCCCATCCAGCAGGCGTAGGGCGGTCAAACGCCCTGTGGCATAGGCCCCGGTGTCAATGCCGATGCTTGTGCTGCGGACCTCCGGTTCGGCGGTGATGTAATGACCGTGGATCAAGGTCAGCCCCGAGGGGGCAACCAGCCCCGCGCTGCCCCAGATCAGGCTTTGCAGCGGCTGTGCGGTGAGCGGTGCGCTTGCGTCAGCGCCTGCATGGGCCAAAAGATAGGGGCCAACCTGCAAGGCAGGCAGCAGGCTGCGCAAAAGCCGCAGATGGGCCTCCGGCACGTGGGCGGCGATGGTCTGCACCAGCCTGCGCTCTGGCATGGCTTCTAGCTCATCAACGTCAAAGGTCATGCCATAAGAGGCGAGCGTTTCATGACCGCCAAAACGCAGCCAACGCAGGTTCGCGCGCGGAGAAGCGAGGAAGGCGAGCATCATCGATTCATGGTTGCCCAACAGGCACAGTCTTCGCGCGGGCGCCGGAAGCGGGCGCAGCAAATGGTCAAGCATGGCGGCGCTGTGCGGACCGCGGTCGATCACGTCACCCAGCAAGACAAGCGTAGGTGGTTGCTCGAACTGCTCTGCATCGCGCAGGATCGCATCTTCGACCTCGCGGTAAAGCGGCAGGCAGCCGTGGACATCACCCACCGCGTAAACCGGCCCGTCGAACGGGTCGAGCACCAGCACCTCGGCGGTGGGATGGGCGCTGTCTTGCGCCTTCCTTTGGCCAAAACCCCGCAGCAGCCGCCCCAGCACCGTCATGCCCCCTCACCGTCAGGCGAAGCGGTTTGCACCTTGCGGGGCCGGGCGATGGCCAGACCCACGATCAGCAGGAAGCAGTAGACATTGGCCGGAATCTCGAGGCTGAAATCCACCAGCGAGTGCATGGCTCCCAGCACGATGACGCCAAGCGCGGCACCATTCACCGCCATATCGCCCTCGGCCGCGCGCAACCGCTGCAAGATCATCACTGCTGACCAGCCGATCAGCAGCATCGGTATGCTGCCGATGATGAACCCCTGTTCTACCCAAAGCGTCAGATAGGTGTTGTGGGCAAGGTCGGCGAAGTTCTGGTTGACCAGCGGCTCATCGCGATAAAGCTCGAAGGCGGGCGCAAAAGCATCATAGCCGAAGCCGATCAGCGGACGCTCAAGGATCATTCCCCACGTCTGCACATAAAGGCTGACGCGATCAGTCGATTCCACAAAAGTGAACAGAGCGCGTTCAAGCACACCGTCGCCGACCGCAGGGACAAGCACGACAAGCATTGCGACAAGGCCTATGCCAACCTCGATCAGGATACGGCGCAACGGAACCCGAAAGGTGATGCGCAGCGCAAGAAATGTGACGAAAGCCCCCAGCACGGTGGCGGCCACGCCCATGCGCGACTGGGTCAGCAAAATGGCAATCGCCAGGACGGCTACCGCAAGCCAAAGGCCGATGATCTCGAGCCGTGCAGGCGTGAAAATGGCCGTGTATCCCCGATCACGCTCTGCATTGGCAGCGCGGTGGCCACGTTCCAGAGCATAGGCCAAAGCCAGAACCAGACCGAAGCCAAGGAAGGTCGCAATCGAGTTGCGATTGACGAAAGTGCCCGTGAGCATGCCAAGATAAACAGTCTTTTCCCCCCAGATCGAATAGTCGCCAAGCAGGCGCAAGGCGACCAACCCGAACACCGCATGGAGAAGGATACCCAGCATCAGGATCAGGCCAAGCGTATGTGTCCGCTCTGGCTGGGTGCCAACCTCGATCACCAGCATAAGGAACACCAGATAGCCAACGGCCCGGATTGCCGCCAAGAGCGAAGCGTCGGGCATGACCGAAAGACTTGCCAATGGCCCCAGACCCGCCACGGCAGAGGGCAGCGCCTGCCAGGCAACAGGCACGAGTTGCGCCAGCGGGAGCGACTGGAGCAGCGCAAAGGCGGGAACCAAAAGCGCGACGGTGAAGAAAAGCGTGAACTGGTTTGTCTGCAGCGGTCTTTGCCGACCCATCAGCATTTGCGCCCGCAGAAGATAGGCCAGCGCGCCCAAGCCGAGCAGGAACGTCCAGATCAGCCACCAAGCGGGACGGTTTGACGCAACCGGAATGGCACTCACCAGCACAAGGAGCACCAGAAGCCGCGCCGTCAGAGTGTTCAGGCGGCCATAGCGTTGTGATCCGCGCGCGCGGCGGCGGGTCGGGGCTGCCCCGTCCCGAATGGTGGCGGCGGGCACGGAAGCCGGTTTCTCACGGGGGGGACGATTAATTTTGACCAAGATTGCGCACCTCCCGCAGGAAAGAGACTTGTTCCTCGTTCGGGCGCCGGTTGATCACCGCAACCAGAACGGGGCGTGCTGTGGGATTGCTTTGATAAAGCGCGGCAAGCCATGCGCGGCCTGCGCGGGTCTGAACCATGAACCCGATATCCGCCTCCAGGGCAGCGTCCAAGGCGGGGGTGGCCTTCCCATAAAGGCGGATGCCCTTGCGCAAACGAAGTTTGGCATGCCAGGACTCTCGGGGTGAGGTGCTTTGTGAAAGGATCAGGGACTCTGTTACGGCGGCATCGTCGCGCGCCGAAAGCATCACGATCGTATGGGCCGCACCATAGGTCGGGCTGCGCGCCAGCGCCTTGCGGGCCAGACTGTCACAGCTCCTGTCAACGTCTCCTTGGGTTTCCGGCGGCTGGAACGCGTAGATAAGACCTTGCTGCACTGCTGCACAGGTTTCAAAAAGCTCGCGCATGCTCCGGCTGCTCAGGGGAAGATCAGGCAGGTTCGCCGGAGTGACCAGAGCATCAAAGGCAGATTCCTCCGGGCTGCGGGCGAAAAAAGCCGCGTCATACTCAGGGCCAAAGGTGGCGGCCGCGCCCACAACTGCAAGCAGTGACATAAAAAGAAGAATCAACTTCATGGATGCAGGTCAAACTCATATTCATAGCGCGCCTGATAGCAGGGCAGATTGATCGTGGACCGGGCGACTTGGCGCGAAAATGGGCACTTCAAGCAGTGATCGGCCTAGCAGAGGGTATTGTGGCTGACATAATTTTGAACTTATACTATACATACATACAGATTAGGTAGGTGGCGTCGCAGCGCTTGCCGCAATTGATTAAACGCAGGCATCGTATTTTCAAGCGATACCATAACAACGCCAGAGGTCTCCATGTATAATCGCACTTCATTTGTCGGAACCGTTTTTGCCGCAGCCGTGGCCTTCTCTGCTCCCGCTTCGGCGCAGGCAGTGGCTGTCAATCCAAACGCCATCCGGCTTGCTTGCAGCACCTCGGCTGCGGCGTGTCAGGCTGCCGTGCGGGCGGCGATTGCTGCGCTGCGTGCTGCCGGCCTGACGACCGCGGCATTCAACGCCCAACTCGGCGTGATCGCCGGGATCGCGGTGCGGGCGTCGGCTGGCCTGTCCGCGGCAGAGCGCGTGGCCTTTGCCTCTGTCCTTCAGGATCTTGCCGCAGCGTCGACAAATGCTGCACAGGCACAGACCTTCGCCAGCCTTGCGTCGCAGTTTGCAAGCGGTGCAACCAACATCGATCTGGTAGCCGTTGCGGCCGCACTCAGCGCAAGCTGATTTAGGCCATCCGGTCTCCTTTCCTGTTTATGGGCCCCTCGTGCTGACACGGGGGGCCTTTTGCGTTACGCAGGCGCCAGCCGATCTGTGAGGGCTTTCCGCCCTTGTCCGCGCCATGGCGCATGGATGTTCCCGGAACATTAAAACAGACCGATCCCTGTATGTCGCTTCGACCTTTCGTCCAGCACTGCCCGCTAAATTGCGCGGCACAGGGCTTGGTTCTGACATAATTCAGTAAGTCCACGGTAAGCCAGTTGGCATGAAATCTGCAGCACGGCGAGGAAGGGGTCCTCGCTGGAATGGTGCCAGAAGGCCCCCATCCATGTGTGGGAATGCCTTCATGACGACTATTTATCAAACACTTACGAAGAACAAACCAGAGTCTTCCAAATCGACTTTCCTTGCGCTGCGCCTTATGGCCAAAGGCGCTGCCCGTGCTGCCCTTGCGGTGTTTGCCGCATCAGTCCTTGGCACGAGTCAGCCTGCAACGGCGCAGGCGACATCGGTTGCGGTCATCCAGAATGACCTTGGCGGCAATATGGAGGCGCGGCTGCAAACCATCGCCAGAATGCGCGCATCAGGCACCCGCGTGGAAATTCGCGGGACCTGTGCCTCGGCCTGCACGATGTATCTGGGTCTGCCCAACACCTGCGTCTCGCGCGGCTCGCGCCTCGGGTTTCACGGCCCACAGTCCCAGTATTACGGCATTTCCTTGCCGCCGGAAGAGTTCGAATACTGGTCGCGCGTGATGGCGGATCACTATCCGGGCGCGATCCGAAGTTGGTTCCTGTCTGAGGCGCGCTATACCACGATGGACATCATCACGCTCAGCGGTGCCGAAGTGATCCGGCTCGGCGCGCGGCCCTGCGACTGACGCTGTCTGGTCCGGGCTGCGACACGTGGCTCGGCACACACCTGCTTCAGGCCCGCAGCGAGTGCCAAACAGAAACGTGAAAATTGTCGCTCTTGCCCGTGCTTTTTCCCGCAACTCCCCTATGCTCGGACCAAAGAGGAGAGCGAGTCATGGCAGGATTGCACGCAAGCGTAGACCCGGATGGGCTGGAGGAATTTTCGGTCGTCTTTACCGACCGCAGCTTGAACCATATGTCCGCGCGGTTTCAGACCGTGATGCGGGACGTCTCTGCCTTGCTGCGCGAGGTCTATATGGCAAGCGCCGTTGCCTTGGTGCCGGGGGGTGGCACCTATGCGATGGAAGCGGTCGCGCGCCAGTTCGGCCAAGGCAGGGTGCTTGTCGTGCGCAACGGCTGGTTCTCGTATCGGTGGAGCCAGATTTTCGATGCCGGAGCCTTTGCGCAGGATGTGACCGTGGTCATGGCGCGGCAGAGCGGAAATGATGTGCACGCGCCTTATGCTCCCCCGCCGATCGAAGAGGTTTGCACCAAGATCCGGGAAACCCGCCCCGAAGCGGTGTTCGCGCCGCATGTCGAAACCAGCGCCGGGATCATCCTGCCCGACGCCTATATCCGCGCGATGGCAGACGCCGCCCATGATGTCGGGGCCTTGATGGTGCTCGATTGCATCGCCTCGGGATGCATCTGGGTCGATATGGAGACGACAGGGGTCGATGTGCTGATCTCGGCCCCGCAGAAGGGGTGGTCGGCCTCTCCATCGGCGGGAGTGGTCGCGCTGTCGCCGCGGGCAGAGGCGCGTCTGGCCGAGACGCAGTCGAACAGTTTTGCGATCGATCTGAAAAAATGGCGTTCGATCATGGCAGCATATGAAGGCGGCGGGCATGCGTATCATGCAACGATGCCCACGGATGCGATTGTCAGCTTTCGTGACGCGATGCTGGAGACGCGCGAAATGGGGTTCGATGCGGCAAAGTCGGCCCAATGGGAGCTGGGCCGGTCGGTGCGGGCGCTCTTGGCGGAAAAGGGCGCCAAGTCTGTCGCAGCCCAAGGGTTTGAGGCCCCCGGAGTGGTGGTCAGCTACACTGATGACCCGCAGATACAAAACGGGGCCAAGTTCCGTGAACAGGGGTTGCAGATCGCTGCTGGCGTGCCGCTGCAGGTCGGTGAGGGGGAGGCGTTCAAGACCTTCCGCATCGGTCTCTTCGGTTTGGACAAACTGCGCGATGTCCCGCAAACCGTGGCACGACTTGAACGCGCGGTGAATTCGGTTTTCTAGTGCCTCTAGCGATTTTTCTGCGAAGGCTCAGCGCCCGTCCACGGGCAAGACCCTTCGCAGAAAATGCGTCTCAGCGCAGGCCAAGCCCTGCCTTCATCAGTGTCTTGCGGATTGGCGCTGCGCCATAAAGAAGATCAAGCGCGCCTGCGCGCAGATCACGCAGGGGCTGCGCGCCCATGATGGAGGCTCGGTTCAACACATCGATCCCTGCGACCCTTGCCTGCACTTCCCAATGGCGCTTTCGGTGATAGGTCTCGAGCATCTCGTTAGAGCCGATGTCATCGGGGCGGGCTTGGGCAAGGTCGAGCAGAGCAGCCAGATCCGCAAGGCTCATGTTCAGCCCTTGCGCCCCGATCGGCGGCACGACATGGGCTGCTTCTGCCAGCAGGGCGCAGCGTTCGCCATACATCCGCTCGGCAATCTGGCTGATGATCGGCCAGACCGTTAGCCTGCTGGCAAGGGTCAGGGGCCCGAGGACCATGCAGGAACGGGCGTTCATCTCGGCTTCGAACGCGGGCACTGAAAGGGCCTGCAGACGGGCGATTTCTGGCCCGCTTTCCATCCAGACCACGGCAGACCGCGGCTGGCCATCTTTGTCGGGCATCGGCACAAGCGTGAAAGGCCCGCCGCTGCGATGTATCTCGGTCGAGACATTTTCGTGCGGGACCGGATGCGTGACCGAAAACGCCAAGGCCTTTTGTCCGTAGCGCGTTGTCTTGACGGGAATACCCAAAGCCTGCCGCACAACAGATTGGCGTCCGTCAGCCGCAATGACCATGCGGGCACGCACCCGCTCGTTGCTTGTCAGGGTAACAAGCGCCTCGCCGGTGCGGGTCATCAGGCGGGCAGTCCCTGTGCCGGGGCGAAAATCCACATTTGGCAGTTCCGCCAGACGCGCCACCATCTCGCGGCGCAAAATCCAGTTGGGAAGGTTCCAGCCAAAAGGCAGATCACCGATGTCGGCCGCGTTGAAATCCTTGGTCAAGCGCGGTTCGGCAACCTCGCCGCCCGCGTCAACAATGCGCATGACTTGCAAGGCGGCGGCGTATGGCGTCAGGCGTTCCCACAGACCTGCGGCCTGCAAGACTCGGACGGATGGCTGCAGGAAAGCAGTGGTACGCAGGTCTGCGCGGTCATCTTCATCAGTCACCACGGGCGGCGCAGGATCGACACAGATCACCTTGAAACCCGCAGCGCCAAAAGCCGCGGCCGCGGACAATCCGGCAACGCCGCCGCCAGAGATCAGGATATCAGTGCTGGTGGGTTTCATGGGTCTCTCCTCTGAGCGCAAAGATAAGCGCGCCATCCGGGAAGTCGAAGAGACAAAATGCCCCGCTCAGCCCTTCTGACGGGACGTGCGGGGCCAGCAGATCACCACGAAGAAGAGGAACATCATGGGCACCAAGGCCAGAGCGGTCAGGGTGAACACCACAGGCCCCCAGATACGGAACGCCAGCACTTCGAGTGTTACAATGACAACAGCGAGATAGAAGACATTGTTCACATCCTGCGAGATTTCCCGTGCGATGCGCCCGATCAGGGGTATGCCGAACAAAATCCGTTGTCCAAGCGGCAGGGTGGTGGCGATGGGCGTGGTCTGGGTCATCCGGGCATCTCCGTTTGCTACCCCCGTCAGATAGGCAGACGCGCCCGCCCTTGCCACGCGCGATTTGACGCATCGCAGAGTCAGGTTTCGAGCAACAGGCGCAAGAAACCCGACAGGTCTTCCGCGTGGTGGTGAATGTGCGGGGCAGGCTCTGGCTCGGGAGCGATGTGGACAGTGCGTAACCCCATCGCATGCGGCACCGCAAGGTTGCGGGCATCATCTTCAAACATCGCCGCCCGCGCCGGATCAAGGCCATCGAGCGCGAAGACCGTCGCAAAGGCTTGTGCCTCGGGCTTGGGCAAAAAACCTGCATGTTCAACGCCGTAAACCGCGTCAAACAGCCCGGAAAGCCCGCGCGCCCTCAGCACCTTTTCCGCATAGGGCGCATCCCCGTTGGTGTACACGATGCGACGTCCCGGCAGGGCACTGATTTGGGCGGCAAGGCCGGGATCGGGTTCAAGCACGGAGAAGTCGATGTCATGAACATCCGCAAGATAGCCGACCGGATCAGCCCCGTGTTCGCGCATCAGGCCGGCAAGTGTGGTGCCGTAAAGCTGCCAGTAATGACCGCGCAGATGGTTCGCGTGGTCATGGTCAACGCCAAGCTCCCGCATGACCCAAGCCGTCATGCGCTGCTCGATCTGGTCAAACAGCCGCATGCGGGGCGGATAGAGAGTGTTGTCCAGGTCGAAGACCCAGGTTTCGACATGCGAGAAATGTTGCCTGATCATTCTGTGCACTTAGCGCGCGCGCGTCCTTCGGACAAGTGCCGCCGGCTTTGGTGGTGTCGGCGGAATCTGGCAGGGCGCTGGTGGCTTGCCAAACCTCTGTGCTGGGCTGTAGCCTGCGCCCCTGTGTTATCGAACTAAAGAATTGCAAGGACGTGCCGGTGCAAAAGGATGCCTATACGCTGATACTCGAGGCGATCGAGGCAGGGCTCTATATGCCGGGGGATCGTCTGGTCGAATCCGAACTGGCCGAGCGGCTTGGTGTGAGCCGCACCCCGGTGCGCGAGGCGTTGCAGCGGCTCGAAACGCAGGCCATGCTGACCCGCGACGGGCGCAGCCTGATTGTTGCCAGCCTCGATCATAACCAATTGGCCGAGCTTTACGCCGTTCGCAGCGAGCTTGAGGGATTGGCGGCGCGATTGGCCGCGCGGCATGCCACCGATGAGGAAATTCGCGTATTGCGCGGTATGGTCGAAGATGATCGCCAACTGCTGGAAGGGGACCCTCGCGCGATGAGTCGGGCGAACAAGCGTTTTCACCGGCAGATCCATCTCGCCAGTCACAACCGTTTTCTGGTCCAGCAACTGGATCTGGTGCACCGCTCGATGGCCTTGATGGCCACCACTTCGTTGGCGGCCGAGGGGCGCAGTGAAGTGGCCTTGGCCGAGCATGGCCAGATCGTTGCCGCGATCGAGGCGCGCGACGGCGAGGCCGCGTATCAGGCGCTGCGTGTCCACATCAGCCGCGCGTTTGAGACGCGCTTGCGGGTTGATGCGGGTGAATTGCGGCTCAAGGGCTAGGGCCAGCGGCCGCTATTTGAAGAGCGGGTCGTAACGGCCATGTGTGGTCTTGTCCCAATAGAAGGGATTTCGCACAAGCTCCCAGCCCGCCTTGTAAGAGGCGAGGGCGCCAAGCGGGAAATAGAAGTGCATCATCAGCACCCACCAACGCCGGATCGGGTGACGCGACAGGTGAAGGGCGCAGAGGTGCAGGCTCAGGTTGACAATCTCGGTGACCAGCAGCACGCCCATCAGGCCAAAGATAAGGGCAGGGGGCAGCGCATCGGCGATTGGGTGGGGCAGGCCCAGCCATGGCAACCAGAACGACCACAGCACCGGCATCAGCACGAATTGCGAGAGCGTGCAGAGCAGAAGAACCTGAAACCCCGCAAACTTCCATGTGCCGAGTTGCCGCCAGAGCAGCACAGGGTCTCTCATATGGGTCGCCCAAGTCATCATGTAGCCCTTGAGCCAACGTGAGCGTTGCTTGATCCACGGCATCGTATGGCAGTTGGCTTCCTCTTCCGTCACGCTTCCGATCAGTTCTGTTCGATAGCCGTGACGATAGAGTCGCATGCCAAGATCAGCGTCCTCGGTGACGTTGTGCGCGTCCCACCCGCCCAACTCCTCCAACGCGGCGCGGCGAAAGAAAAGAGTGGTGCCCCCCAAGGGGATCGGCAGGCCGAGCCGCGCCAATCCGGGCAGGATCACCCGAAACCACGCGGCATATTCGATGGCAAAGCAGCGTGACAGCCAGTTCGTTGTCGGATTGTAGAAGTCTAGCACGCCCTGCAGGCAGGCGACCTCGGGTCCGCGCTGCGCAAAACGCTGCACGACGCGGGTGATCTGGTCGCTCTCGGGCGCGTCTTCTGCGTCGTAGACGCCAATGATCGACCCGCGGCAATGGTCTATGGCAAAGTTCAGGGCTCGCGGCTTGGTCTTGATCTGGCCTTCCGGCACGACAACAATCTTCATCCAGGGCGGCAGATCGGCGCGGGCGAGGGCAGAACGGGTCTTGCTGTCTTCAGCCTCGACAACCAGCACGATTTCCAGCTGCTCACGCGGGTAATCGAGTTTGCCGAGGCGGCGGACCAGTCTCGGTGCAATATCGCTTTCGCCGTAAAGTGCCACCATGACCGAAACCGTGGGCGGATTCAGCATCTCGACAGGGAGCGGTTCGTCCCGCCGTCTCCATCCGCTTGCAAGCCCTGCCGCAGCCTTGAGCAGCGTGGTCAGAAACAGCGTCAGGATCGTCCATCCCATCAGAAACCACAGCGCTGCTAGCGGCCAGATCAAGGAGATTAGGGCCAAGGCGCAGCCGCCGATGACAAGCGGGCGGACCAGCCGGTTGCCGGCCAAAGTGCGGCAGCTTTCCACCTCGGCAACCCGCGTTTCTGCCCTGTGCGCCAGTTGCCGCCCCCGCAAGGTCAGCAGACTGCGTTGCAGATCCGCCAGAGGCGCGATGGCGAGAGCAACCGGGCCGAACACCTCGGCCAGATGTTTGCGGTGCTGAAAGAAAACATCGGGGTCGGCCACAGCAATAACGGTCGCTCCGCCTACGCTTCGCCAAGGCAGGATGGCGCGCCGCAGACAGTGATCGGCGCCCAGCAGATCAATCAGTCTGATGTCTGGCGGGTTATGCGCAAGGTCAATGACCCTTGTGCCAGAACGGTCTGCCAAGGCCGCGTAATAGCGCTGGGGTTTCAAAGCGGCGCGCGCGAGCAGAATATCGGTCACCCGCCCGCGCCGATGTGTCTGCACCGCCAAGGCGCGGACCAGATCATCTCCCTTGAGACAGCCGCTGCGCAGCAAGGACATGCCAAGTGTCTCGGACCGGCCAGAGCCATCCGACATAGCCGTTCGCGCGAGGGAGCCTGCGTGCGGAACCTCAGATCGGGGGGGCGAGTGACGTGCTGACATAATCCCTCGGCGATGTTCCGCCAAAGGTGCCTGCTTTTGGTTAATGCAAGGTTAAGCCCGGAGGCCGCGCCGCTCAGGCAGAACGACGGGCCTGCATTTCACGGGCAAAGCGCTCGAAAAGGTAATAGCTGTCTTGCGGACCGGGGCTGGCCTCGGGGTGATATTGCACCGAGAACACAGGCTTTCCTGCCACGGCGATCCCGCAGTTTGACCCGTCGAACAACGAGACATGCGTTTCGTCGACGCCTGCGGGCAGCGTCTGGCTGTCCACCGTAAAGCCGTGGTTCATCGAGGTGATTTCCACTTTGCCCGTCGTCAGGTCCTTGACCGGATGGTTCGCGCCATGATGGCCGTGGTTCATCTTGACGGTTTTCGCACCCAGCGCGAGCGCCAGCATCTGATGCCCGAGGCAGATGCCGAATACCGGAATATCCTTTGCCAACACGCCCTGAATCATCGGCACGGCATAGGTGCCCGTCGCCGCCGGATCGCCCGGGCCGTTGGACAGGAACACACCTTCGGGGTTCAGTGCCAATACGTCTTCGGCTGTGGCGGTTGCGGGCAGCACGGTAACCTCGCATCCCGAAGAGGCAAGGCAGCGCAGGATGTTGCGCTTTGCGCCGTAGTCTATGGCCACCACCCGCAGACCGGGGCCTTCGCGGCGGGTATAGCCTTCGGGCCAAGCCCAACGTTGTTCATCCCAGCGGTAGGACTGCGCGCAAGAAACGCCCTTCGCCAGATCAAGCCCGACAAGTCCCTTCCAGCCACGCGCACGGGCGACAAGGGCAGCAATGTCGAAATTGCCTTCGGGGTCATGGGCCAGAGCGACATGGGGTGCACCCTGCTGGCGGATCGCGCGGGTCAGGCGGCGGGTATCGATCCCGCCAATACCGATGCGGCCCTTCTTGACCAGCCACTCCGTCAACTCGCCGGTGGCGCGCCAGTTGGAAGGCTCTGTCACATCCCATTTCACCACCATGCCTGCCGCGACAGGTTCGGCAGTTTCGTCATCTTCATCGGTCACGCCGGTGTTGCCGATATGGGGGAAGGTGAAGGTAACGACCTGTCCGGCATAGCTGGGGTCGGTCATGATTTCCTGATAGCCGGTCATCGCGGTGTTGAACACGAGTTCCGCCACCGTCTCTCCGACTGCGCCAAAGCCCATGCCGTAGAAGACCGTCCCATCGGCCAGAGCAAGGCAGGCGGTAGCTTTCTGCTGAGCAGGCATGACGGCGACTCCCAATTGGCAAATTGCGCGGAACCTACGGGGGAAGGGGCGCGGGGTCAAGGCTTTGTCAGAAAAGGAATATGTCGAAGATACAAAGGCTTGGCAAAAGCATGGCTTGTTGTCCTTGGCAACGATCCCCTGTATTGTGCGCCTTACCGATCCCAGAAGGAAGGCAAACCCATGTCGCTGCGCGAACGTCTGCAGATTTCCCTCAAAGAAGCGATGAAGGCGAAGGAGGCAGATCGTCTGTCCACGCTGCGGCTGATCAATGCTGCCATAAAGGACCGCGAGATCGCCGCGCGGGGCGAAGGCGGAGAGGGCGAGGTGGGAGAGCCTGACATCCTTGCGATTCTGGGCAAGATGGTGAAGCAGCGTCAGGAATCCGCGCGCGCCTATGAAGAGGGCGGCCGTCTGGAACTTGCCGAAAAGGAATTGGCCGAAGTCAGGGTGATCGAGGAATTCCTGCCACGCCAGTTGTCTGCCGAAGAGGTGCAAGCCGCCATAGGCGCCGCCGTGGCCGAGGTGGGGGCGGACAGCATCCGCGACATGGGCAAGGTCATGGCCGTGCTCAAGGGCAAGTATACCGGTCAGATGGACTTTGGCACGGTGGGGCCGATGGTCAAGGCACGTCTTTCCTGAGCGGCCTTACAGGGCCCTGTGCCGTGCGCTCAGCGCCGCTGATCGGCAAATGCGGCCCGCAATTCGGATGACAGCGCCACCCGTTCTTCTTCAGACAGGAAGGCTCCGATCTCGACTGGACGCGGCCCGCCGCGTAGCGTGACATATTGCGGAACCGGGCCGCCGGTTTCGTGCAGTTCCACACGCACCCAATGCGGGTTTGCGCTCCACTCTGCGCGCTGCTTGCGTGGACCTTGTCGCGTCAGGGTAACCTGCGCAGGGCTGAGGGTCAGGTCTTCGATGATTTCGGCGTCCTGATAGCTGCGTTGCAGGGCAAACCAGATGCCGGCCACCGCCATGACCAGAAACGGCAGCAGCCCCCACAGCACGGGCGAGCCAAGCACAGCAAGCAGGGGCAGGGTGATGAGCGCCGATGTGCCGCCGATGAACCAGACAAAGCCCCGGCGCGGCAGCGAGCGATAGGGCCAGAGGCGCAGGTGGCGGGTTTCGGAATCGGCTAGATCGGGCGGAAGCCACTGATAGGGCATGATAGGCGGTGATCCTCACAGTCTGGCGCGAAGATAGGGCCAAGGCGGGCGTTGTCAAAGCGCCTGTCAGGTTCCGTCGTCGCAGGTGATCTGCACGTCGTGCTGGCGGTAGAGGAAGTCCTCGCCGACCACCTCGTTCCCGATGGGCCGCGACGAGTAGAGGCTGAAACCGCCAAAGCCGCAACGCTGCTGAGCCTCGGCTGCGATCTGGTCGCGAAAGGCAAGTTCGCGGCTGTCGGTCAGCGTATAGGCCCGGTCTATTATGAAGCGGTGCAGATTTGCTTCCGAAGCCGGAGCGGCAGGAGGCGGCGCGGACTGCGCCACACAGGCTCCGAGGGCAAGGGCGCAGACCAGACTGGCAACGGACAAGGGCAGGCGATCGTTCATTGGGCGGCACGTCCTTTTGGGGGCGATACATGCGCCGAGTATCCCGCAGATTGCGCGCCGGGTCAAAGTTGCACCGTTCACAATGCAAAAGGCCCCGGAGGTATCCGGGGCCTGGTGCGAAGGTTGGTATCTCAGTGCGCGTGGCTCTTGTCCCAGTCAGACTGTTTGGGCAGTTGCTCAAACGTATGCTCTGGCGGGGGCGAGGTCAGCGTCCATTCCAGCGTATCGGCGTATTCGTTCCAGTAGTTGTTCTGGGTCACGCGGCGGCCGAACTTCAGCGCGTAGAACATCATCACGATGAAGAACACGAAAGAAGCGAAGGACAGGAAGGCACCAATCGACGAGACGTAGTTCCAGTAGGCAAAAGCCTCCGGGTAGTCGATGTAGCGGCGCGGCATGCCCTGACGGCCGAGGAAGTGCTGCGGGAAGAAGGTCAAGTTTGCACCGATGAACATCGCCCAGAAGTGCAGCTTGCCTGCCCATTCGGGGAACTCGCGGCCCGACATCTTGCCGAACCAGTAGTAGATGCCCGCAAAGATCCCGAAGACGGCACCCAGCGACATCACATAGTGGAAGTGCGCCACGACGTAGTAGGTGTCATGATAGGCACGGTCCACGCCGGCCTGCGACAGGACGATGCCGGTCACGCCGCCCACGGTGAACAGGAACAGGAAGCCGAAAGCCCAGAGCATCGGCGTCTTGAACTCGATCGAGCCGCCCCACATCGTCGCGATCCACGAGAAGATCTTGATGCCGGTCGGCACCGCGATGACCATGGTGGCCAGCATGAAGTACGACTGCTGGGTCAGCGACATACCGACCGTATACATATGGTGCGCCCAGACGACGAAGCCCAGAACGCCGATGGCAACCATCGCATAGACCATCGGCAGATACCCGAAAATCGGCTTGCGGGCGAAGGTCGCGATGACTTGGCTGATGATACCGAAGGCAGGAAGAATGATGATATACACTTCCGGGTGGCCGAAGAACCACAGGATGTGCTGGTACA
Source organism: Pseudotabrizicola algicola (assembly GCF_010915705.1). GTDB lineage: Bacteria > Pseudomonadota > Alphaproteobacteria > Rhodobacterales > Rhodobacteraceae > Pseudotabrizicola > Pseudotabrizicola algicola. The sequence continues at coordinate 785,885 of NZ_JAAIKE010000001.1, read as the reverse complement.
GGATCGGGTCACCGCCGCCTTCGGGCTGGAAGAAGGTGGTGCCGAAGTTGCGGTCGGTCAGCAGCATGGTGATCGCCCCCGCCAGAACCGGCAGTGCGAGCAGGATGAGCCATGCGGTCACAAAGATCGACCAGGCGAACAGCGGAACCTTGTGCATGGTCATGCCAGGCGCGCGCATGTTCAGGAAGGTGGTGATGATATTGATCGCCCCCAGGATCGACGATGCACCCGACAGGTGGACCGCGAAGATCGCGAGGTCCATCGAGTAACCGCCCTCATTGGTCGACAGCGGAGGGTAAAGCACCCAGCCCACGCCCGACCCAAGCTGCCCGTTGCCACCCGGCGAGAACACCGAAGCCACCGCAAGTGCGGTTCCGGCGACAAAGAGCCAGTAGCTGAGGTTGTTCAGACGCGGGAAAGCCATGTCCGGCGCGCCGATCTGCAACGGCATGAAATAGTTGCCGAAGCCACCGAAAAGCGCGGGGATGACCACGAAGAACATCATCAGGATGCCGTGTGCGGTGATCATCACGTTCCAGATATGCCCGTTCGGGGTGCACTGGTCGGTGGTGGTTGCAATCAGTCGTGCCCCTTCGGCGCACATGTACTGAACGCCGGGCTCCATCAGCTCCATCCGCATGTACACGGTGAAGATAACAGAGATCAGACCGACGAGACCGCCGGTAAAGAGATAGAGGATCCCGATGTCTTTGTGGTTGGTCGACATGAACCAGCGGGTGAAGAACCCACGCTGATCCTGGTCGTGGCCATGGATGGCTGCGTCCGCCATTGGCGTCTCCCGTTCTTGTTATAAGCGATCGTCCGACACTGGGAGTCGGATAGTCATCTTTTGTCATAGCTTTCCAAGCAGGTCGCGGCAACGGGGGAATTTGATCTGGATCAAGTGCAAATGTCGCACCGGGTTGAAAAATGGCCCGATTGGCCCTGTCGCAACGTAGGCGAGGCGCAGCGACTGAGCGAGCGCGCCGCTATTGGTCAGCATTATTGACTTGCCTGTGCCCGCGCGGCAGGGTGCGCGGAAGACTCGGCCCATCGTACCGGGCCGCGCGCAGATTGCTCCGGGAGGGTTGTGGCAATGCAATGGGAACAGGTTCTGGCGCCTCGCATGGGCCGGATGAAGGCGTCGGAAATCCGCGAACTTCTCAAGTTGCTTGACCAGCCCGACATCATCTCTTTCGCGGGCGGCATTCCTGATCCGGCATTGTTCCCGGTGGCCGCGTTTCAAGACGCACTTGGCGCAGCCTTGGCCCCCGGTAAGGCGGATGCGGCGCTGCAATACTCGGTCAGTGAAGGCTATCTGCCGCTGCGCCAGTGGCTTGCAGAGCATATGACCGGCCTTGGCATCCCTTGCGGTGTCGACAACATCCTGATCACCTCGGGTTCACAGCAGGCGCTGGATTATCTGGGCAAGATGATGATCGGCGCGGGGGATACAGTGCTTGTGAATGCACCCACCTACATGGGGGCTCTGGGTGCTTTCAACGCTTATGAACCGGTGTATGACCGGCTGGACCCGCGCGAAAACCGCGGTGCAGCCGAATATAGTGCCAAGGCGGTCGACGCCGGGGGCACGGTAAAATTCGCCTATCTTTCGGTTGATTTCGCCAATCCGACCGGCGAGACGATCGCCCGCGCCGAGCGTGAGAAGGTGCTAGATCTGGCCGACGCGCTTGGCGCGGCCATTGTCGAGGATGCGGCCTATCAGGCCTTGCGCTTTGACGGGGAGGCGGTGCCGCCGATCCTTGCGCTGGAGATCGCCCGCAAGGGCAGCATCGAGGAGTGCCGCACGATCTACTGCGGGTCGTTTTCCAAGACGCTGGCGCCGGGGCTGCGGGTGGGGTGGGTCTGCGCGGCCAGCCCGGTGATCGGGCGTCTTGTGCTGATGAAGCAGGCCGCCGATCTGCACTCATCCACGCTGAACCAGATGGCGATTGCCGAAGTGGCGGCGCGCCACTTTGAAAGCCATGTCGCGGGCCTGCGCACCGTATACAAGGCGCGGCGCGATCACATGCTTGCGGCTCTGTCGCGCGAGATGCCTTCTGGCGTAAGCTGGACACGGCCCGAGGGGGGCATGTTCGTGTGGATCACCTTGCCCGAGGGTATGGATGGCGCGGAGTTGCTTGCGCGTTCGCTGGAGACAGAGCGGGTGGCCTTTGTGCCGGGCCGGGCCTTTTTTGCCGATGGCTCGGGCGGAAATACCATCCGGCTCAGTTTTTCGCGGGCCGACCAGGCGGCAATTGACGAGGGCATCCGCCGCCTTGGTGCGCTGATCGCGCGCGAGATCGGTTAGCTGTCCGGGCGGCGCGCCGGCCCGTGGGGGCAGGGCGCGCCGTAAGCGGTTAGTGCGGTGTCACGCCGCGCATCCGCTCGGACCGGCGCCGCAGGACTTCCAATGTCGCCAGCATGGCGATGGAAATCACCACCAAAATCGTTGCCACCGACAGGATCGCCGGGCTGATCTGTTCGCGAATGCCGTTCCACATCTGGCGCGGGATCGTTTGCTGGTCATGTGCGGCGACGAAAAGCACCACGACCACTTCGTCGAACGATGTGACGAAAGCGAAAAGCGCGCCCGAGATCACGCCTGGCAGGATCAGAGGCATTGTCACCTTGAAAAAGGTGGTGGCGGGCGGCGCGCCAAGGCTGGCCGCCGCGCGGTTCAGCGATTGGTCAAAGCCGATCAGCGTGGCGGTCACGGTGATGATCACAAAGGGAATGCCAAGCGTGGCATGCGCCAGCACAACCCCCACATAGCTGCCGGTAAGCCGACCACAATACTGCGAAAGCCCGGTCCAGCTGATCAGGGCGCAGGGGCTGGAGTAGAAGAAGAACAGACCGGTTGCAGTGATGATGATCGGAACGATCATCGGCGAGATCAGGATCGCCATGATCAGGCGACGGTTCGGCATTTCGGGACGCGATAGGCCAAGCGCGGCAATGGTGCCCAGCACCGTCGCCACGATGGTCGAGAAAAAGCCGATGATGACCGAGTTCTTCGCCGCCCGGACCCACGCGCTTTCATTCCAGACCTGCGCCCACCACGCGGCATCGCGCGGCACATCGGTCGGGATGGCGGGTTGCGTCAGCAGCAGATCATACCAGCGCAGGCTGTAGCCTGACGGGTCAAAGGCCAGCATCTTTTCGGTAAAGGTGAAGTAAGGCTCGGCATTGAAGGAGAGCGGAATCACGATAAGGATCGGCGCGATGAGGAACAGGAAGATCAGCGCGCAGATCACCAGTCTGGTGTAGTGCCAGACGCGTTCCAGCGGGGAGGCGTAGACAGGAAGAGACATGTTGGCTTACCCCAGCTTCAGGTTATCAATGCCGACCAGCCGGTCGTAGATCCAGTAGAGAACCAGCACCGCAGCCAGCAGAAGCGCGGCCAGCGCCGAGGCGAGCGACCAGTTCAGACTGTTTTGCATGTGAAACGCGATCAGGTTTGAAATCAGCTGCCCGCTTGCCCCGCCGACCAGCGCTGGCGTGATGTAATAGCCCACCGCCAGAATGAAGACGAGCAGCGACCCGGCACCCACACCGGGCAGGGTTTGCGGCAGATAGACCCGGCGGAATGCGGTCCAGCTTGTCGCCCCGAGGCTGCGCGCTGCGCGCACATACGAAGGCGGAATGGGCCGCATTACCGAGTAGAGCGGCAAGATCATGAACGGCAGCAGGATATGCGTCATCGCAATGATCGTACCCATCTGGTTATAGATCATCTGGATGCGGCCATCCTCGCCGATAATACCGAGCGCGACGAGGCTGTTGTTCACGACGCCCTGGGTTTGCAGCAGCACCATCCAGCTGGTCGTGCGCACCAGCAAAGAGGTCCAGAACGGAAGCAGCACGAGGATCATCAGCAGGTTGGACCACTTCATCGGCAGCGTCGCCAGAAGATGCGCGATCGGAAAGCCCAGCAAGAAGCAGGTAAAGGTTATCAGTCCTGCGAGCAGGAAGGTCTTGACGAAGAGGCTGACGTAGATCTGCCGATCTTCCGGCATTGGCACGATCTTGCCGTTTACATCGCGGGTCATGTCGAGCGCGGCCAGAAAGAAGTTGGCGCTGTAGGCGTCCGAGACCTGCCGCATGGTGCCCCACAGGACAGGGTCATCCCATTTGGGATCGGAGGCGATCAGCGCCTCACGATAGGGCGGCTCGAAACGGGCGGCACCGCGTGCGGTCGAGGTGAAGAGCGAGCGCGTGCCAGACATTTCGTAGTTCACACGGGTGCCGACAACGCCCACCGTCCGGGCGGCAGCGGCGTCTCTCAGGTCATGTGCAAGCGCTTCCCACGCCGCCTCATCCGGCGGGGTGCCGGGCGGGGTTTCGGCAAACCATGCTGTGGTGCGCGGCATGTTTGCGGAAAACCCGTCGTTGTAGATGGCCTGATGCATCAACTGCCCTATGGGCAGGATGAAGGTGATCACGATAAACGCCAGCAGCGGCAAGACCAGCAGGAAAGCCCTTCGCTTGGCGCGCCGCTGTGCTGTAGCAAGCGCTGATTTCAATGGGCGGCCATCGCTGGTGGTCAACAGACCTCCAGCCGGTGCAGAAATATCAGCCATCGGAAAAACCCTTTCGATCCGGCCAAGTTGCAGGCAAGCAACTGGGGCGGCGGTTGCCCGCCGCCCCGTTGTCAGATCAGTTCGATGCCAACCAGGCGTTGAAACGCTCGTTCAGTTCGGTGTCACGGTCGACCCAGAACTCGTAAGACGAGGGGAGGGCATTCGTCAGGTTTTCGGCTGCGGTCGGCATGTAGGGGCCCATCTCGGTCTTGCCGTCCATGAACACACCAACCAGCGGGCCAGAGGACTGACGCGCAGGGCCATAAGCGATCCACTTGGCCTGATCGGCGAGGGCTTGCGTGGTCGTGGCAAAGGTCAGGAATTGCTTGGCCGCATCCAGATTGGGAGCACCCTTGGGGATCGCATAACCGTCATATTCATAGACCTGACCGTCAAACACCTGCTTGAACGGTTTGCCTTCGGTGACCGCAGCGGCAAAGAAACGTCCGTTGTAGCCCGTGGTCATCACCACTTCGCCATCTGCCAGCAGTTGCGGAGGCTGCGCGCCCGCTTCCCACCAGATCATGTCATTCTTGATGGTCCCAAGCTTGGCAAAGGCGCGGTCCACACCTTCCGGCGTCTCGAGGACACTGTAAACCTCGTCCGCCGGCACGCCATCGGCCATCAGCGCCATCTCGAGGTTCACCTTGGCGCCCTTGCGCATGCCGCGCTTGCCCGGATACTTGGCGGTGTCAAAGAAGTCCGCGATGGTGGTCGGCGGATCGGACGGGAACTTGCTCTCGTCATAGGCGTAAAGCGTCGAGAACACGATGGTTGCGACAAAGCAATCGGTCACAGCACCCGGCAGGAAGTCATCCATGGCGGCGGTGCCATCGGCGGCCGGGCTCAGGATTGCCGGGTCCAGCACTTCGAGCAGGCCCTCGTCGCACAGACGCACGGCATCGGCATATTCCAGATCGACGACATCGATCGAGACGTTGCCCGCTTCGACCTGTGCCTTGATCGGTGCAGCAGGGTTGTCGGCGTCCACGTTGATGACCTTGATCCCGGTCGAGGCAGTGAACGGTTTGTGATAGGCCTCGATCTGGCTGGTCGCATAGGCCCCACCCCAGGACATCACCGCAATCTCTTGTGCAGAGGCGGCGAAGCCAAGACCCGTGAGGGCAGTGGACAGGATCAGAATCTTCTTCATGCGTAGTCTCCCATGTTGTTTTTTATGGTCGTTTAGTGGCCGCAGCATGCGGCATGACCCCAAATGCTTGGGGATCGGGTCAGATCGGGTCGAGCGCGCGCGCATCTTGCGGGTGCCAGCCAACCTTCAGCTGATCGCCCGGCGTCAGACGGGTCTGGCCAAGCGTGTTGCGCATCTTCATCACAAAGTCATCTGAGCCCGCCACCCGCAGGCGCGCCCGCAGGATGTCGCCCATGTAGATGACTTCCAGCACCTCGGCACCGATGACATGCGCCCCGGCGGGCATCATTTCAGGCTTGAACTCCACCCGTTCGGGACGGATCGAGACAAGGGTCTTCTGGCCCTTTTGGGTCACGTTCACCGGGGTTGCGTCGATCAATTCCCCTGTTGCGAGGCGAACCAGCGCCTTGTCGCCAGACAGGTCTTCGATCGTTCCGGGAAGCTTGTTGTTCTCGCCGATGAACCCCGCGACAAAGCTGTTGTCGGGGCGCTCATACAGATCGGCAGGGGGCGCCAGCTGCTGGATGCGCCCATCATTGAACACGGCGATCCTGTCGCTCATCGTCAGGGCCTCTCCCTGATCATGCGTGACGTAAACCACCGTGATTCCAAGGCTTTCGTGCAGGTGCTTGATCTCGAACTGCATGTGTTCGCGCAATTGCTTGTCGAGCGCGCCAAGCGGCTCGTCCATCAGCACGAGTTTGGGATCGAACACCAAGGCGCGGGCCAAGGCGATACGCTGTTGCTGGCCACCCGAAAGCTGCGCCGGGCGACGGTTCGCAAAAGCCCCCATCTGGACCATATCAAGCGCGCGCTTGATCTTGGCCTCGCGGGTGGATTTGTCCATGCCGCGCACCTCGAGCGGAAAAGACAGGTTCTCGCCCACTGTCATATGCGGAAACAGCGCGTAATTCTGAAACACCATGCCGATTCCGCGCTTGTGCGGCGGCACCATGTTGATGTTGGTCCCATCCAGCCGGATTTCGCCATTCGTGGCGGTTTCGAACCCCGCCAGCATCATCAGACAGGTCGTTTTCCCCGATCCTGAAGGCCCGAGCATCGTCAGAAACTCGCCCTTGCCGATGTTCAGGTTGAGGTCTTTGACGACCAGGCTTGCGCCGTCATAGCTTTTTTGCACCCGGTCGAAGGCAACAAAGGCGTCCGTGTGGCTTTCGCTCACCGCGCTGTTCTCCCCATGTGGTCCGGCAGATTTTCTGCACTTGTTATATTGACTAAAGCCAAAGCGGTTCGACATTGCAACCGGCTTGTCGTGATTTCAGGCTTCGCATGCGCAATGCAGGAAAATCGGTCATATTGCGCCGCTTTCGCCGCCAGTTGCGGCACTTCGCATGCGTTTTGCGGTCGATTTGCCTCTGGCTGCGCTGCTCTGGCCGCCTCGTCTGGCTGTAGGGGTGACGCAGCGTCACCTGTCGTTCCGTATGCACGCCTTTGCAAGGATGTCGAAAGGCGAAAGCCTGACACTCTGCAGAACAACGGTTCCGCCCGCGGAAGGTTCAAGGGGGAAGAAACCCAAAAGGCGCCCGTTTCGGGGCGCCTTTTTGAAGGTCAATCCAGGCTGTGGTGCGGATGAAAAGACTCGAACTTTCACTCCGGTTAAGGAACAGCGACCTCAACGCTGCGCGTCTACCAATTCCGCCACATCCGCAGACACAGCCTGGATGGCGGGCTTTTAGCGAAGCCGCGCGGCGAAGGAAAGGGGGATTTTGCGCTCCTTTACGCTTTATCTAGGGAGGATGCGTCTGAAGGCCGTGCAGAGAACCGGAAAACTGGGTGAAGACTGATATTTAACTGTTTGTTATAATTGTAAATTTTGGAGTTTTTGTTGCGGCCTTTGTGAAGGCGCTCCTTACGCGAAATCGGTCGTAAGGGGCGGCGGGGTTGAATTTCTGCCGGTCTTCGGCCAAATGGCGGTGGCCCGCATCGGGTTGGGGCCAGTTGGCCTGTGCAAATGCAATCAAAGGCGTGTCATGCCCGACTGGCAGTTTCTTCCCGGCCTTGCGCCGTATGCCGAGACCCTTGCCGCAATGGAGGCGCGAGCAGAGGCGATTGCCCGCGGCGAGGCGCGCGAGGCGATCTGGCTTCTGGAGCATCCGCCGCTCTACACGGCCGGCACCAGCGCGCGCAGCGAAGATCTGACCGATCCGGACCGCTTTCCCGTCCATGATGTGGGGCGAGGCGGGCAATACACCTATCACGGACCGGGGCAGCGGGTTGTCTATGTCATGCTTGATGTGGGCGCGCGCGGGCGCGATGTGCGCTGCTTCGTGCGGGCCTTGGAAAACTGGGTGATCGCTGCTTTGGCCGAGTTCAACGTGACGGGCGAAATCCGTCCGGGCCGCGTTGGAGTCTGGGTGCAGCGCCCCGAGCGCAGCGGCCCGGACGGACAGCCCGCCGAAGACAAGATCGCGGCTATCGGTGTCAAGCTACGGCGCTGGGTCAGCTTTCATGGCATCTCGATCAATGTCGAGCCGGACCTGTCACATTTCTCCGGCATCGTGCCTTGCGGCATTCGCGATCATGGCGTGACCAGTCTGGTAGACCTCGGTCTGCCCGTCACCATGAACGATCTCGATCTCGCACTTCAAACGACTTTCGAGCGGTTTTTTCCCGAAGGCGGTTTGCGGCCCGATGGCGTCAATCCGCCGAACTGCGCCACCTGACACGCAGATCGGTGCGGTCTAAGGCAGGATTGCCAGCCACATCCAAGTGCTTGTGATCGACAAGGCCGTTGCGATCAGCACTGCCGACGCATTCACGCGCTTTGCCACCCCGTAAAGATGGGCGAAGAGGTAGGCATTGACCCCGGGGGCCATTGCGGCAGTCACCACGGCCGAGCGCAGGGCATCGGTGCCAAGGCCAAAGACCTTTACGCCCAGAATCCATGTCACCCCCGGATGCACGATCAGGGATGCCGCGCATATCATCGCGATGGTTGCCTTGTCCCCCTCCGGTCGATAGCGGAACAAAACGCCGCCAAGACCGAACAGCGCGGCCGGAATGGCAGCGCGGCTCATCAGGTCGATCCCAGACCAGAAAGCACCCGGAAGGGGCAGACCCGACAGGTTGACCACAAAGCCGATCGCAATGCCGATCACCAAGGGCTGTGAAAAGATCGCCTGAACCACCTGACGTGTCAGTGCAGAGGGGGACAGGCCCTGACCCCGTGTTCGCGCCCATTCCATCAGGCTGATACCAAAGGCATAGAGCATGGGCGAGTGAATCGAGATGATCGCGAAATTGCCCTGAAGTGCCTCTGGCCCGTAGGCGCGTTCAGTGATGGGCAGGCCCAGCAAGAGAGTGTTCGAGAACAGCCCTGCAAAGCCGATGGCCACAGAATCTGTCAGGGGGCGGTTGAACAGATAGCGCGCGCCCAGAAAACACAGTGCAAAGCCGCTGAATGCCCCTCCGTAAAAAGACAACAGCAGCCCGCTATCATAGGCCCCCGACAAATCCAGCGTGGCGATAGAGCGAAAGAGCAGACAGGGCAGGGCGAAGTTCTGCGCAAAGCGCATCACACCGTCCACTGCCGAATCTGAAAATAGTCCGAAGCGCGCGGCGGCATAGCCGAAGCCGATCACCAGAAAGACCGGCATGATGACATCCAAAAGCGCGGTCATGCCGCGATCTCGATCACCATACCATCATGGGCGGGGCGGATATGGGGCGGCAATTCAGCCAGAAGTGCCGCATGGTCAAGATCATTGTGCATGTTGGTCAGGATCGCCCGGCCGGGATTTGCGCGTGCGATCCACTCCAGTGTCATGTCCAGATGCGCGTGGGTGGGGTGGGGCTTACGGCGCAGGGCATCCACCACCCAGACCTCCAATCCCGACAACAGGCGCCAATGCGGCTCGGGAATGGCGACCGCATCGGGTAGATAGGCCAGATTTCCGATGCGAAAGCCCTGGGCGTCGATGCTGCCATGTTCGCACAGGAACGGGGTCAGCGTGATATTTCCGCCATCCCCCTGGATGGTGAAGGCGGTGTCATCCGTAATCGTGTTCAAATCAAGGATCGGCGGATAGGGGCTGCCCTTGGGCTGCACGAACGCATAGCCAAAGCGGGCGATCAGCGCCTCTTGCGTCGGGCCATCGGCCCAGACGGGCAGACGGCGCTGGATGTTGTAAACCACTTGGCGCAGGTCATCGATGCCGTGGGTATGGTCGGCATGGGCATGGGTGAACACCACCGCATCAAGCGCCCCCACCCGCGCTGCGAGGAGTTGGCGGTGCATGTCGGGCGACGTGTCGATAAGAACGCGGGTTGTCCCGTCTGCGCCAATGCGCTCGACCAGCAGCGAGCAGCGCGTGCGGCGGTTCATCGGATTGGCCGGATCGCACGCGCCCCAATCGGGCTCTTCAAGCCCCAGCCGTGGCACCCCGCCAGACGATCCGCAGCCAAGGATGGTAAAGCGCAGCAGGTCTGTCATGGTGCGGCGACCGGAAGGCGGGCGCGGGTGAACAGACGGTCGAAGTTCGCGGTCGTCTGGGCCGCAAACTCGGCCTCGGACAGGCCGAAGACCGCGGCACCTGCCTTGGCGGTATAGGCGGTGTAGGCTGGTTCATTGCGTCGTCCGCGGCGTGGCGGCGGCGCCAGATAGGGGCTATCGGTTTCCAGCAAGATACGGTCCAGCGGACAGGCGGCAAAGATATCGCGCAGTTCTTGCGAGCGGGGAAAGGCTGCGATTCCCGACATAGACAGATAAAAGCCAAGCTCGATCATGGACTTGGCCAGCGCCTCGCCGCTGGAAAAGCAGTGCATCACGCAAGAATAGGGCCTCTCGCGATAGGCTTCGGTCAGGATTGCGGCCACGTCTTCATCTGCACCGCGCGCGTGGATGATAAGCGGCAATCCGGTTTCCTGCGCGGCAACGATGTGCGTGCGCAGGCTTTGCTGCTGCACATCCTTGCTGTCGGCTGTGTAGTGATAGTCAAGCCCGGTTTCCCCGATGCCGACGAACTTCGGGTGCCGCGCCAAAGCAACAAGCTGGTCGACGGTGACCAAGGGTTCCTGCGCCGCGCTCATCGGATGGGTGCCTGCCGCGTAAAACACCGAAGCATGGCTTTCGGCAATCGCCCGGACTTGCGGTTCGTTGCGCAGCCTTGTGCAGATCGTCACCATGCGGGTCACGCCAGCCTGATGGGCGCGCGCAATGATGTCGGCTATCTCGCCCTCGAAATCGGGGAAATCGAGATGACAGTGACTGTCGACAAGTTCGGGCAGGGCGCGGGCAGGCATGAAATGCTCATTTCTGGGCGAGCTGACCCGCCGTATCGTCAATTTTCAGCAAGCTATCCATCAGAAGCGCGGCAGGGTCAAGGTTGACAGCCTTGCCCCGCCTTGCCCGCAGCGACAGGCTTTGGGCAAGGTCTGCCCACGCGCGCGCGGCAAGTTCCGTGGGTGCCAGCCGCGCGAAAAGCTCGCCTTCGCCGCGCGCAGCCTCGGGGGGCAGTTGCCGCAAGGTTCCCGCCCGCGCCAGCCGCGCCAGAAAGAGATCGAGCAGCGTTACGACCAGATCAAAGCGTTCCTCGGCACCTTTGCCCGCGCCGCTCTCCGCCAAGGCCAGCGCGCGGTTGCGGTCCAGACGGGGCAGGGTGGCAAAAAGCTGGATCAGGCCCGCATAGGTCTTGAGCCCGTCAAGATTTGTCAGCCGAAACGCCTCGCCCACAGAGCCACTTGCCAGCTCTCCCAGCGCCAGCACATCGTCGGGGTCGACCGCTCCGCCCGCCTGCTCCAGCGCCCGCGCCAGCGGCTCGGGGTGCAGGGCGGTCAGCCGCAACTCGCGGCAACGTGACCGGATGGTGGGAAGCAGCCGATGCGGCTGATGCGCGATGACAAGAAAAATCACATCGGCAGGTGGCTCTTCGAGCAGTTTCAGCAAGGCATTGGCTGCCCCCGTGTTCAGATCATCCGCCGCATCGATGATCGCCACCCGCCGCCCGCCATCGGCGGCAGACAGGGCAAAAAAGGACTTCATCTTGCGCACCTCATCCACCCGGATATCGGCGGATAGGGCGGTTTCCTTGTCATTCGCCCCGCGGCGCAGCAGGAAAAGCCGTGGCTCGGCCAGTTGCATCATGCGGCGGGCGACGGGCGCATCGGCCGGAATGTCCATCGTTTCGGGCGGGGGCGGGGCAAACATGCCGCTATCATCATCCGGTGTTGCCAGCAAAAACCGCGCGATGCGCCACGCCAATGTGGCTTTTCCAACCCCCTTCGGTCCGGTGATCAGCCAGGCATGATGCAAGCGGCCCGTGACATAGGCGTTCAGAAAAGCACTCTCTGCCGCGTAATGGCCGAAAAGCCTGAGCGTTTCGCGCGGATGCGGCGCCCCTTCGATACGGTCGGGCTCTGGCAGATCGGCGGCGGCCATCAATGGCCCCCAAGCGCGGCGGTAGCCAGTGCAAGGGTATCGGCTGCAACAACCTGGGGTGCGCGTGCGCCGTCGATGACCCGAAAGCGGCTGTGCCGCTCCGCCAGTGCCAGAAAACCGGAGCGCGCGCGGGTCTGGAAGGCAAGACCCATATCCTCGAAGCGCATCTCCGCCCCTGCGCGGGCGGTCGCGCGCGCGAGGCCCTCGGCAGGGTCCAGATCGAACAGCAGGGTCAGATCTGGCTCCAGCCCGATCATCAGGTCGTGCAAGGTGTCGACGGTTGCGCTCAGATCGCCGCGGGTGATGCCTTGAAATATGCGCGTGCTGTCGGCGAAACGGTCACTGATGACGACATCGCCACGGGCGAGGGCGGGGCGAATGGTCTTTTCCACATGATCGCGCCGCGCCGCCGTGAACAACAGGATTTCGGTTTCCGCCGACCAGCGGTCTGCGGCCCCCTCCAGCACAAGGCGGCGGATTTCCTCCGCGCCCGGGCTGCCGCCGGGTTCCCGCGTCAGGGTCACATCATGCCCCAAGGCACGCAAGGCTTCGGCAAGCAGACGGGCCTGCGTCGACTTTCCCGACCCGTCTATGCCTTCAAAACTGATGAAAAGACCTGCCATCTGCCCCGCCTCTCAAGAGGCAGGTGCCTTATCGATATAGCGCGCCCGCAAGGACTCGACTGCTGTCAGCAGGCGTTTGCCAAAACCGCCGCGCGCCACGTCTTTTTCCACGACCAAAGGCACCCGGGCATCGGGCAGGTCGGGAATGTGGATGACCATTTCCGCAACCTCGGTTCCAGCGGTCAGTGGCGCACGCAGAGGGCCGGTGTAGACCACCTCGGCCGTTGCCAGTTCTTGCACCAAGGCCGGAACCAGCAGCCGCACATCGGCAGCCGGCACCAGGCCGACCGTATCGGCTGCGCCCATCCACACGGGGGCCTCCGTCACGCGCTCCCCTGCTTTCAGCAGCGTTTTCTCTGCAAACTGCCGGAAGGCCCATGAAACGATGCGCTCTGCCTCTTCGGCGCGCTCGCGCTCGCTTGCCAGACCGGTGATCACAAAGATCACACGCCGGTTGCCCTGCGCCGCCGAACCGGCAAGGCCATATCCCGCCTCGGACGTATGCCCTGTCTTGAGCCCGTCCGCCCCCACGCCCAATGCCAGCAACGGGTTGCGGTTGTTGGCATTGGCAGGCGCGCGTCCCTTGTAGTCGAAGGTCGTCTCGGCAAAGATCGGATAATACTCGGGAAAATCGAGGATCAGCCGCTTGGACAATATGCCAAGGTCGCGCATCGACATCACATGTCCCATGGCCGGCCAGCCAGAGGAGTTCTTGAACACAGAGCTTTGCATCCCGAGGGCGCGGGCGCGCTGCGTCATCTGTTCGGCAAAGGCTTCTTCGGTGCCTGCAAGCCCTTCGGCAACCGCAACGCAGGCATCATTGCCCGAATTTACGATCATGCCGTGAATCAACTCGTTCACCGTGGGGCGATCGGATTCCTGCAAGAACATGGTCGATCCGCCCATCGCGGCCGCACGGGCAGAGACGGGAAATGTCGTATCCATCGTCACGCGCCCGTCACGCAGCGCCTCAAACAGCATGTTGATGGTCATCAGTTTTGACATGCTGGCCGGAGGCAGGGCCAGGTCGGCGTTCTTGTCCATCAGCACTGTCTGAGTGCTTACATCATAGACCCAAGCCGCCGTGGCCCGCGTTTCGAAGGCATGGGCCATGCTTGCGGCAAGCATCAGGATTGCGGTCAGGGCGGGGCGCAAGACGGACGGAAACAGGGGGCGCATCGGATCTCCGGCAGCTTAGCGTTTCAGGAAATAGGCGTCGGGGAAGCCAAGACCCTTGACCTTCGTCAACTGGCTGGCCTCGCCGCGTGTGGTCACCGACCAAAGCGCCTTGCCTTGGCTTTCCTCGCGCCGGACGGAAGCGGCAACACCGCCCCTCTTCAGCGTTTCCACCGCGCGGGTCGCATTGGCCTCGACCGAGAAGATGCCCACCTGAATGGTGCGGCCCGTGTCTGTCGCGGCAGGGGCGGGTGCTGCGGGCTTGGGCGCTGCCGAAGCACTCGCTGCGGCGGGGCTGGCAGGGGCCGCACCGCTGCTCACCACAGGCGCGACAGGGGTGGGCGATACGGGCTTGGCGTCGACCCGGTCAAGGGCTGCCGCTGCTCCGGCCACCGGGTCCAGCGATTGGGTCTGCACGGTTTCCGACGAGTCGAGGATGGGCTTGGTCGCATCAGGTGCGACGGCTTCTTCCTCACGGCGCAGCGCGATCACGCTGACATCGGCAGGGGCTCCGGCCAGAATACCCAGCGCAGCGGCAGCATCGGACGAGATTTGCAGCTTCGGGCCGGGGTTTTCGATTTCACGCCGGAACAACGCACCGATGACGAACTTTCCATTGGCTATGTTGCGGATAATCACCCGTTCGGGGTCCTTTGCATCGGGTGACGCCACCCAGACGCCCCCCAGCGACGGGCGTCCGTCCCATAGCGCCTTGTCTCTGGTCTGAAAGACTTCGGGCGCTTCCACGTCGCGGTCCACCAGCCGTGTCGAGGTGGATGCGGCCCGTGTCTGCCCGCCCTCTGCCGCATCGCTGCCCTTGAAAGGGTTCTCTCCATTCACACACGCGGCCAGCGCCGTGCTTGCGACCGTCATCAGGATAAGCGACCTGATCTTTGCCTGTGCCATTTCTTGCCCCCGATGCACGCGGGTTTGTCCCGCGCCTTTTTTCCATTGGCCAACCCGTTCCGATCAGGCCCCTGAGTGATGCATAGCTTGATTTTCGCCGGCATCATACCTTTGCATGCAGCGCGTGGAAAGAGTGCGTGGAACTTTCGGCACAGATCGACACGCACAGTTGACCAATCGGCATCAGAGCGGCTTGAATTCACCGCCAAGCCCCGATAATCGGGGCAAGTTGGAAGTGTGGCCGAGTGGTTTAAGGCTCTAGTCTTGAAAACTAGCGTGCGGGGAACCGTACCGTGGGTTCGAATCCCACCGCTTCCGCCAGCTCTCCGATCATTCCGTATGCTTTCGGCGGCGCAAACGCCACGTTCCTGTGCAAACGCTGTGGCGCGCGCCGGAAGGCACGCGCGCGCTGTGTCGGGGTGTGCGCTGTCAGGCGGTGCGGCTCAGGCTTTCGGGGGAATCCGGTGAGCGGCATAGCGAGCTTGGGGACAGCACCATGCCGACCTCGCCGCCCGATAACAGAGCCACGCCCGTGACGTTGCGCACCTTTGACATCAGGCCGCGCAAGGGGCGGAGCAGCACCAGTTGCTGACCGACAAGGTCATCGACCGGAATGGCAACGCTTTGTCCGGCCTGGCCCAGCACGATATGCACATTGCCGTGGCTCTTGCCCGAATGGGTCTGCGCCCGCTTGCCCGACCCGTCGGCAGGCTGCGCCGCTTCTGCGGTGCCGCGCGACAGGCTGCGGATGGCGATGACCTCGTCCTGCCCAAGACGCAGCCAGCGCTGATTGCCCTCGGCAGAGATCTGGACCACCGTTTTCGGGTCGGGCTGCAAGATCGTCCTGATCGATTCCACGGGCAGCACGTAGCGGGTGCCTTCGACGCCCACCACCATGCCCTCGAGTACCACAAGGCTCATCGGCAGCGTGATATGGAAGCGGCGCCCGCCGCCCGGCAGACGCAGGTGCCGTATCTTGCCGCCCGCGCGGGTGACCTCGGAGTCAACGGGGCGCAGGGCTTCGGTATCGGGGGCGCTGCCGCCGTCATCATCGAGCGTGATCGACAGATGGTCGTCATTGCGGTTGACCGCAAGATGCAGGCGGCGCGGGGCCTCGTCCCCTTGGGCAAGGCGCGCCAGGACCAGCGGGCGCAGCACCCGCTTGAGCGTGTCAAGCTGCGCAATGTCCAGTGTCATCTCGGAGCCCGAGGTCGACAGCCGTGCCTCACGGCCGATGCGGCGCGACTGCGTTTCGACCAGCGCGACCATCGGGCGAAGAACCGTTTCGACAGGGCGCGCACGAAGTTCGGCTGTGGTTTGCTGAAGCTCGGCCATCTGACCGACAAGCTGGGTTTCAAGCTGCGCCAGATCACGCAGACGCGTCATCGTTTCATCCGCCAAGGCGCGCAGCGCATTTCGGGCCTGCCGCGGGTCGTGGCCATGCAGGCGCAGGACAGCATCTACCGAGTCGACCATGTCATTCTCGGCCAGTTCGTTCAGCATGCCATGCACCATCGCCTGACCTGCCGCGATCTCGCCGATCTGCTCGAGAATTCCTGCGGAAAGATCGCTTGTGGGCATCTGCTCGTGCGAGCGGTCGGCAAGGTCGCTGTCTGCGGCTGCGCTTGCTTCGCTTTCGTCCTGAACGGGCATCAGGCTTTGCATCAGCACCAGTTTGCGCCCGCCCGGGTCCAGCCTCGCCATATGCTCGGTGAGGTCGATCAGGTCGAGCGCGGTCGAGATCAGGAAATCGAACAGCGTTTCCTTGCCACGGAACACCGTCACGTTGGTGATCGCACGGATCGCACCCGACCCGATAAAGGCGAACAGCGCCTCGGCCAGATTGTTATCGGTGTTCACATCGGCGCGCAGGATATGGAAGTGATGGCCCTCGGCCAGCGCGGCGGCAGCGGATTTCACGCTGTCGGGCGAGAGGACCCGGTGAAATTCCTTTGGCAATCCAAGCTTGCGTTCGATGGCGGTGGCGGTCATCACGCCCGCGCCGTTGAAGCTGGCTTCGGTCGCGTCGGCAAACAGCTGTTCCAGTCGTGCCGTATCGGGGGCTTCGCCTTCGCGCAGGGCATCGAAGACCAGTTCCAGCGTGTCGACAAAACCGCGCGCAATCTGCATCAGGATGGCGTCGGGGGCCTGTTCCTTTCCCTGCTCGCGACCGAACAGGTCGAGCAGCGACATGGCAAGCTGTGACGCCATATCCAGCCCGTAATGGCGGCACGCATGATGCACCAGCCGCACCAGCCATTCGAGCGAGCGCTGGTTCCTGAGCAGGTCTTTGCCCAGTTTGAGGTTTTCAAGAACCTTGTCGAGTTGTTCCAGCGTGTCAAAGATGTGGTCCGCACTCCAGACCGCCAAGACCCGCGCGGGGCTAAGACCGTCACTTATTGCGCCCGTAGGCAACATCGCCTCGACCGCCGCCAGTTCCTCATAGAGACGCAGTTCGGCGCGGCGGAAGGTGTCGCGGTCGGAAGCTTTGGTCAGGTCGTGCGCCGCAGCTGAGACCCGTACATAGCCTTCGGCCTCGGCAGCTTCCGCGACGCAATTTGAAACCTGCGCCAGTTTCTCGCTGTCTGGCGTTTCGCCAACCGCAAGGCCGACGCCAATTCGCGAGATGATCGAAAGTGGATCGGCGATGAGGGCAAAGAAGCTTTGCGCCTCTGACTGCGTATGGCCTGCCTGCGGCGCGGCGCCGAAGCGCGCGATAAGCGTTTCGATTTCGCCAAGGATAGCTTTAGCATCAGCCACATCGGGCGTTGCAGGATAGGCGGACAGACTGGCGCTCCAGTCATCCAGTCCCATCTGCCGGGCCGCATGGTCAAGATCGGCGATCGGGCGACGGCTTGCCTCGGGCGTGCCATCGGCCAAGTGCTTTTGCACCTTCTTGACCGTGTCGGCGACCATTTCGCGGAAAATGGCCTGATAGGTCGGATCATCCGCAAGCCGCGCAGGCGCCGGTTGATCGGCCGCTTTTGCTGCAGTGGAAGTCGGCGCTGGCTCCGGTTCCGGCTCCGGCTCTGGTTCGGGTTCCGGCTCCGGTTCTGGCGCGGGCGGGGGTTCGGGCGTCGGTGGAGGTGCCGCCGGGCCGGACCCGTCCGGATCGGCACCGCCCTTGCAGCGCGCGATCTTGTCGCGCAGGCGAACCATCAGCTCCTCGGTATCTTCGGGGTCGACATCGAGGCGGGTGGCTTCTGTCTGCTCCAGCATGCTGCGCAGCCTGTCGCCGGTTTCCAGCAGCAGGGTCAGGATCTCGGTGTCGAGCGGGACGCCTTCGTCGCGGACCAGACCGATGAGATCTTCGGCGATATGCGCGCGGCTTTCGACAACACCAAGGCCGAGAACGCGCGAATTGCCCTTGAACGTGTGAACAGCCCGGAACAGTGCCGCAACATGCGGCGCCTGTTCCTGCGGGGACTGCGCCCCTTCAAGTGCAAGAAGCGCCGTTTCCATTGCATCCATCGCCTGCGCACCGTCATCGGCATAGAGCGACCAGATTTCATCCATTTCGTCGGACATCTCGCACCTTTCCAAGGGCAGAACAGGATATTGGGGCAGGCGGGCCGCGTCAGGCGGCCATCAGCGCGCGCATGGTGCGGGCCAGTTCATCCCCGGTCTTTTCCTCCAGGTCGTGAGAGACGGTGCCGGACGGCTTGGCCACGACGCCATCTGCGCCCAGTTCGCGCGCCTTGGCCGCATGCGGCGAGCCCGACACCGCGACCGAAGACAGCATGCATATCTTTGCGCGCGTCTTGAGCTTGGCGTGGCGCAGGAATTCCAGCCCGTCCATCACCGGCATTTCGATGTCGAGCAAGATGAGGTCCACCTCGGCCCCATTGGCCAGCTTGTCGAGCGCCTCCTGGCCATTCGCGGCCTGAGCCGTTACCTTGAAATCGGGCAAACCTTTGATGAAACTGGAAATGTACAGCCGCATCATGGCGGCGTCGTCAACGATCATCACATTGTGGGGCATTTGGTTCTCTCCGGGCTTCTGGGCCGCCGGGACATTTGCCCGGCGGCGCTAGTGGCATCAAAAATTGGCGAAACCGCGTTCGTCACGGTCGGTATTCGGGCGGGGCGCCGCACCGTTCGCCATCTTGCGGTAGTCACCGTTACTGCCGCCTCCGTGCATCTGCGTTTCAAACATGCTGCGCAGTTGCATCAGCATTTCAGGCGACAGGCTGTCGAGGGTGATGGCCTGCGCAGCGCGGGGCTGGACATTGCGCAGCTTGAAGCGGCTGAATTCGCTGCGCATGGTTTCGGTCGCGGCCTGCATCTCGCTGGAGCTGGAGGCAAGCTGGTCGGCCTGCTGGCTGGTGGCGAGGGCGGTCTTGGCGATCTCGCCGATCGCGACGTTGATCTGGGTCACCCCGCGGGCTTGCTCGTCGCTGGCAACCGCAATGTCGCTGACCAGGGACTGCACCTGCTTGATGTCCTGTGCGATACGGGTAAAGGCCTCGCGGGTTTCGCCTGCGATGCGCACGCCGGACTGCACACGGGTTGCTGCGTCTTCGATCAGGTCAGAGGTTTCGCGCGCCGCCTTGGCCGAGCGGCCTGCGAGGTTGCGCACCTCTTGGGCCACCACGGCAAAGCCGCGCCCGTGTTGTCCGGCCCGTGCTGCCTCGACCGCCGCGTTGAGCGCCAGCAAGTTCGTCTGGAAGGCGATTTCGTCGATCACCTTGATGATCTTGGCGATGTCCTGCGACGAGGCGCGGATGCCGTCCATCGCGCTGACCATCTCGGAAATCTTGTTGGTGCCATCGGCTGCGACCGTTGTCGCGCCCGCCACCAGACGCGAGGCGCTGTCGGCGGCCGAGGCGTTCGACTTGACCTGCGTGCTGGTCTGTTCGGCCGAAGCGGACACTTCGTCAACCGACGAGGACTGGATCTGCGAGTTGGTCGCCAGTGCCTGACTGGATTGCGACATCTGGTCGACCGTGATCGCGACCTGGGCGACCTGCTCGGTGGCGGCAGAGATGGTGCGGTTGAGCGAGGTCAGAGCGTTTTCGATCAGCGAGACGATCCGGCGATAGTCGCCGGGGAAGTCGGCAGGGTTGAAGGTTATCGACAGATCGCCGTCTTGCAGGCCCGCACAGAACCGTTCCATTTCTGCCGTCACCCGCTTGAATGCGGTGCGGATCGCCTCGACCGTATCATTGATGAAGAAGCGCTCGCCCGAAAACTTTTCAAGCTCGGCGTCGAAATTGCCTTTGGCAAATTCGGTCATGCAGGCAAGGATCTTCTTCTTGGTTGCAATGTGGTCCTGCACCATCTGGTTGGTACCTGCGGCAACCACGCGAAGGTCATCCTCATAGCCTTCGGTATCAATGTAATGGCTGATGATACCGTTCGTATGCGCTTCGGCCATTGCATTGATTTCAGTGACCAGACGCGTGATCTGATCCTGGCGCTGCATGACGAAGGTGCGGTCTTGCCATTCGACATAGATCATCGCCAGCTTCTTGGCGCTGTCGAAAATCGGTGTTGCCTTGAACATCAAGGATTTGCCGCCGATGGTGAACTTCCCGTCGTGCGGGCTGGTGATCCGCTCCATAAGATGGCGCTGATAGGCAGGGTTCTTGTGGAAGATGTCGATGCTCTTGTTCAGGACCTCGCGCGCCCTGAAGTGCGGCAGATCCTTGCGGATATCCGCCTCGATCAACTCGAACATCTTGTAAGCGGAGTCGTTCACATAGCGGATGATCATGTCCTGATCGGCGATCATCACTGGGTTCGACAATACGTTCAGCGCTTCGGGCGCTGAATGGCTGTTCCAGGTCAGCGGGGCGGCGGATGCGTCTGGCACGGGAGGGGTCCTTTCAGTGTCGGTGGGGGGGCGTGGCGCGCCTTGCGTTTGTGTCAAAGGTGGGAGGGGGGTTTCGGTCATCGCAGATTGCGAGCCGGGCTGGGCGAAGGGATCAAGCGCGAGGCGGCGCTGCGGTTTGCGGGGGGGGGCTTTCATGCGGCGTCCTTCCCAGTCTGGAGCGCCCGGGCCAGCACATCGGCAAGGGCGCGATAATCGAGGCATCCGGTCGATGCGGGTGCGTGGGCGAAAATGGTCCGGCCCATCCCGGGCGCCTCGGCCAGCTTGACCGAACTGCGGATTTCCACCGGCAGGACAAGATCACCGAAACGGCTGCGAAGGCGGTCGCGCACTTCGCGGTGCAGGGCGAGACGCGGGTTGAAGCGTGTCAGCACAAAGCGCAGGCGGCTGCGGTCCACCCCGATTGTCTCCAGACGCTCCAGCAGGCGGCCAACCCCCGCTAGCCCGAGGAAATCGGGTTCAAGCGGGCAAAGGATCAGATCGCAGTCATGGCAGGTCTGGGCGATCTCCTCTGTCCAGTTGGGCGCGGTGTCGAGCAAGGTCCAATCGGCGTCGTCCTGCGCTTCAGTGCTCTGGCCAAGGAACAGTCCGCTTTCACCGTCCACTGCCAAAGGGGCGCGTCCGTTGCCGGCGGGGGACGGGGTGGTGGTCAGCATCGCGGTCAGATGCTGCTGCGGATCAAGATCGACCAGCACGGCACGGCTTCCATGCCCGCCGCGCAGCAAGGCCGCGGCAAGGTTGAGGGCGGTGGTCGTCTTGCCCACGCCCCCTTTCTGGGTATGGATCAGTATCCGCATCAGCCAGCCTCCGCGCTTCGGGCGATGGCGATGTCGCCGTCGGAGACCAGAACCGAAGGATCAAGAAGAACCGCCACGCGTTCGCCGACCTGTGCGATGCCCGCTATGGTCGACCGCGCGCCGCTGCGGCTGATCTGACCGCGCCTGTCGATCTGGGCAGGCGGGATTTCACGCACCTCGCGCACCCCGTCGACGATCAGGCCGACAGGTGCATCCTCGACCTCCATCACGATGATGACGGTGCGATCGTCATAGTCACGCTCGGGCATCTCGAAGCGCAGCCGCACATCCATCAGCGGGATCACTTTGCCGCGCAGGTTGATCACTCCGCGCAGATAACGCGGCATGTCGGGGATCGGCATGATCCGCTGCATCCCCACGATCTCGGTGACCCCGGCAATCGAAACGCCGTATTCTTCCTCGCCGAGGTCAAAGGTCAGATACATGTCCGCGATCGTGTTTTCGTCCTCGCCCATTGCGGCGATCACAGGGGCGCTCATGTCTTCGATTTTTGTCTGTGCCGTCATTTGGGTTCGTCCTTATGCAGAGCAGCGGTTTCGCCCGCCGGAAACGAGGGATTTGGAAGCGTCGATCAGGGCAGGCGCGATGGCCCCGAGCGGCAGGACATGTTTGGCCGCGCCAAGGTCTACGGCGGCCGCGGGCATCCCCCAGACCACCGAAGTTGCCTCGTCCTGAGCGATGGTGACCGCACCCGCACGGTGCAGCGAAAGCAGGCCCTGAGCGCCGTCCTTGCCCATTCCGGTCAGCAGGGCGGCGACGCAGTTCGGCCCGCAGCGCAGCGCGGCCGATTCAAACATCACATTGACCGACGGGCGCGAAAAGCACTCGGGTTCGCCATCAATCAGCGCGACATGCCAGTAGGGCGCCTTGCCCATGATCACCAGATGTCGGTCGCCTCCGGGCGCGATCAGTGCGACTCCCGGCATGATGGGATCACCGTCACGCGCCTCACGCACGCGGATGGCCGTGCTGGCGTCCACGCGGTTGGCGAATGCGGCGGTGAATCCTTCGGGCATGTGTTGAACGATCACGATTCCAGGTGCGTCATACGGCATCTGTTGCAGGATCTGTGCCAGGGCCTGCACCCCGCCTGTCGAGGCCCCGATTGCGATGATCGATGGCGCGGTCGGACGGGAAAGCCGTTGCGCCTTGAGCCGCGCCGCGACCGGTTGGCCTGCAAACGGGCGGGCATGTGCCGCCGCCTGCACCCGGCGGCAGATTTCAGCCATGATTACAGGCAGGCCGTTGCCGGTCCCAAGGGTCGGCTTTGCGATGATGTCCACCGCCCCCGCTTCCAGCGCCTGAAGCGTGATCGCCGCGCCCTGCTGGGTGGCGCTTGAAATCACTACGGTGGGGATCGGCCGCACGGGCATCAGCCGGCGCAGGAAGGTGACGCCATCCATCTTCGGCATCTCGATGTCGAGTGTCAGCACGTCTGGCGACAGCTCCTCAATCATCTGGAACGCCTGATCCGCACCCGAGGCTGTTCCGACAACCTCGATCAGCGGGTTGGTCGAGAGGCCCATCGCAAGCACTTTGCGGATCATGGCGGAGTCATCGATGATGAGCACCCGGACAGGCGAGTTGATGACGTGCATCTGGGTCATGCGATACCTTTGCTCTTGACGCAAATGCCGCTTGCGACCGGTGTCCACAGCGAGGAAAGGTCACGGACGCTTTCGGTCACCGAGGTAAACAGCCAGCCACCCGGTTCGGTGACGCGGGCGATAGAATTCACGACGTTGATTTGATCCTCGACCGCGAAGTAGTAGAGGACGTTGCGGCAGAACACTGCCTGAAAGGGTTTGCGGAAGGGCAGGTCCGGCGTCTTGAGGTTCATGCGGCGGAAGGTGCAGGCGGCAAGGATTTCGGGAACGATCTGGAATTGCTCTATCCCGACAGGCCGCATGTATTTCTGACGGATGAAACTTGGCACCTGTTCCAGATGGCGGGCCGAATAGACGCCTGTTTCGGCCTGTTCGATCACCGGTGCGCTGATGTCGGTTCCCAGAATATGCGTCCGGCGCAGGGCATCCATGCCGAGCGTCTCGGCAATCATGATCGCAAGCGTATACACTTCGTCGCCGGTCGAGCAGGCGGCGCTCCACAGCCGGATCTCGTTACGCGTTGCAAGCAGGGGCAGGACCTCGCGGCGGAAAAACTCCAGCACGTCCTTCTCGCGGTAGAAATAGGTGTGGTTGGTCGAGGCGACATGGATCACCGCCAACTGCACATCATGGGTCTGTTCCAGCGTCACCTTGCGGGCAAGATCATGCAGCATCGGAAGGCCGAATGCCCGTTGCACCCGTTGCAGCCGCTGGCGCAAAAGGTCGCGCTTGTGCTCGGGGTAGTGAATGGCACAGCGCTGTTCCAGCCAAGACCGGATGGCCTCGTAGCTTTCGGCTTCATTGGCCACCTGCAGGCTCACGACGTGGTTCCTCCGGTGACAAGCCGCTCGCAATCAAGCACGATGGCTACTTCGCCCGTGCCCAGCAGGGCGCAGCCATAGCTGGCGCGGATGCGGCTGAGCCTGCCTGCAAGCGGTTTCATGACAACCTGCTGGCGGTCGAGGATTTCATCCACCGGAACGGCAAGATTGCCATTGGCGGTCTGAAACACCACGATGACCTGTGGCGGCGCGTCGGGCGCGCGGGCGGGGTCATTGATGCCGTCAAAGAAGTTCTCCAGCCGGCACACCGGCACACTTTTGCCGCGCAGGCGAAACAACTCGCGCCCTCCGTCGGCCGAGAGTTTGGGCAGATCATCGGGGCCGGGGCGTGCGATCTCGCTGACCACCTCGATCGGCACGGCATAGAGGCGTGGGCCGAGGCGCATGATGATGCAGTCCAGAAACGCCAAGGACACGGGGATATGCAGCGCCACCCGCGTGCCTTGGCCCGGGGTGCTGTCCACGACGATGCGGCCGCGCAGGGCGGCCATCGTGGTGTTGAGCACATCCATGCCAACGCCGCGCCCAGACAGGTTCGACACATTTTCTGCGGTAGAGAAGCCCGGCTCGAAAATCACCTTCCACAGGGCGGAAGGTTCGGGTTCTTCCTCCATCCCGAACAGGCCACGCTCGCGCGCCTTGGACAGGATCTTGGCCCGGTTCAGACCGCGCCCGTCATCTGCCACGATGATACGGACCTCGCTGCCGACCTGCGAGGCTGACAGGAAAATGCTGCCCGTTTGCGGCTTTCCGTTTTGAACCCGTTCCTCCGAAGATTCGAGCCCATGATCGGCCGCATTGCGCAGCACATGAAGCAGGGGGTCATAGAGCCGGTCGGCCACCAGCTTGTCGATCTGGGTTTCGGCCCCTGAAATCACCATCTCGATCTTTTTGCCGGTCTGGCGCTCCAATTCGCGCACCATGCGGCGCAGGCGTTTGAAGACCTCGTCCACCGGCACAAGCCGCATGTCCGTTGCGGCATCCTGCACCTCGCGCACGATCATCATCAGCCGATGGACAGCGGTTTCGAAATGGGTCAGGTCCAGTCCGACCAGATCGGGCGAGCGCACCGTTTCCGCGACCGACAACGAAAGTTCGGCCACAAGGTCCATCAGCCGACCGATGCGCTCGGATGGCACGCGCATCAACCCGCCGTCTGATGTACTTTCAGGTGCTGCGGCCGTCATGCCGTCACTCCTTGCGATCTGTCTTTTCGTTCGGTCGGTTTCATGTGGCATCCGCCTTTGTTGTTCTGCCGCTTCTGCAGGCATCCGTGCTGCACGAACTGGGCCAGAACCCAGAGTCAGGCGTTTTCTTCCGTCCGGTCGAAGTTGAAAATGCAGACCCCGTCAAAACCCATAGATTTGAAAAGAAAAGTCTTTTTCATCGTATCCAGAAAACCGCCGTGCTTTTTCTCAAATCCTTTCAGGTCGTTGATGTTTGGAAAGAAAACATTAATCGAGACATCCCCTTCCTTGGAGATGACAACATTCAGCCCCGTCAGGTTGCAGGTGGGAATTGCGTTGCCGAGGGTTTCGACAACAAACGGCGCGGCGATCTGGGCCGCATCGAGGCTTGGAAACTTGAGATGGTACGTTTTGGAGAGCATCGGGTCCGCCCACTTGTGATCTGGATCGTGGTCTCAAACGGCGCTGTGTCGGGGAATGTGATATCTCCGAATGTCGGGGCGCCCATCCAAACGGATGTGCGGGCCGTGACATGCGCCAGAAGGGCAGACCGCGCCCATCCGCTTGGCGGGGCAGGGGACAGCGCAAAGACGGGGGGCGCTGGCTCTATGGCTGTCGGGAAACCATCGGCTCTGCGCGCTTTTCCCTGTCAAAATCGCCGTTCCGACAGCCAATTGGCCGAATTTGCGCCGTTTTTTTGCCTCCGAGGGTCGAAACGACGCCCCATCTGCCGGTTTTAGCCCTGCCAGCCGCAAGAAGGCCCACTTGGCACGTTTCCTGCCTTACTGATCCCAGTTGTTGGAAAAGGAACGCCCCATGCCCAGTCTGCATTTTCTCGCCCCCGACTTTGCGATGGCCGATGCGTTGGCCGATCTGCTTGCCCGCCGCCGGATCGGCGTCACGCGGGGTGCGGCAGAGCTTGGCAAGGGTGCTGCTGCCTTTGTGGCGGCGGTGGCGGACCTCTCGCATGAGCGCGCGGTGATCGAGGCAGCGCGGGCGCAGGGCGTGCGCATGGTCGTGCTGGTGAAAGAGGGTGCGGAGCGGCTTGATCTGACAAGCGATCTGGGCGGGCGGCTGTTGCGCATCGCCCTTCCTGCCGCCTCGGGCCGAGCCACTTCGGATGCGGGTCTTTTGATGCTGGCCGACATTCTGGCCGCGCCGCTGCGCCCGATGGTTGCCTGCGATCCGGTAACGGGCGGTCTGCTGGATCTTGCGGCGCGGGTGGCCCGCACGGATGTGACCGTCTTCATCAACGGCCCGACGGGGAGCGGCAAGGAAGTGCTGGCGCGCGCGGTTCACGCCGAAAGCCGCCGCGCTGACAAGCCGTTCATCGCAATCAATTGCGCGGCCATTCCCGAGAACATGCTCGAAGCGATCCTGTTCGGTCACGAAAAAGGGGCCTTCACGGGGGCGGCAACGGCCAATCGTGGCCTGATCCGCGCTGCCGATGGCGGCACGCTGATGCTGGACGAAATCTCTGAAATGCCTCTGGGGCTGCAATCAAAGCTGCTGCGCGTCATTCAGGAGCGGCAAGTGACGCCGCTTGGCACCGCGACCGAGGTTCCTGTCGATATCCGCATCATTGCCACTTCGAACCGCGATATGCCCGCAGAAGTGCGTGCGGGCCGGTTCCGGGAAGACCTTTACTACAGGCTCAACGTGTTCCCCTTGACGACGCGCCCCTTGGCCGCGCGGGCCGAGGATATTCCGGCCTTGGCGATTTCGCTGCTGCGGCGTCATTGGCCGCAAGGCCCGCTGCCGATGTTCAGCGCACAGACGCTTGACCTACTGGCAGCGCAGCGCTGGCCCGGCAATGTGCGCGAGTTGGAAAACGTGGTGCAGCGCGCGCTTGTCCTGTGCGACGGGCAGCAGATCACGCCCGACGATATCGTGATCGACTCTGCGTCCGGTCCGGTTGGCGCAGCCGCGCTGAGCGGCCTGCGGTTTGCAGAGGCCGTCTGAGGGTATATCCATGTCCATCGGTCCTGTTGGCAGTGGCTTCAACATCGTTCCGCTTCAGGCCGCCCGGCCTGCGCCCGCGTCTGAACAGACAAAAGGGTTTGGCGAGCGTATCGATGCCGCTCTAGATCAGCTCAAGGCCTCGCAAACCCAGGCCAGCCAATCGGCGCGGGCTTGGGAGTTGGGGGCAGAGCAGGATCTGGCCGCCGTGATGGTGGACCAGCAGGTAGCCTCGCTGGGGTTCCAGTTGACATTGAACGTGCGGAATAAGGCGCTTGGTGCCTACCGCGACATCATGAACATGCCGCTCTGACGCGGCAGGCACTTCAGGTTCCCATCCTATGGCATTGTCACCCGTTCCACGCTCTGATCTTGCTCCCGCCCCTTTGCCCACTGGCGTTGTTGCGCGCCTGCAGGGTCTTCGCGACGGGTTCGAACAGTTCACGCGCCAGCCTGCGGTGCGGCGTGCGCTTCCCTCTATTGTCCTTGTCGTCGCGACCCTTGTTGCGGTGATGGCGTGGATCCTCCTGCGCGAGCCGCCGCGGACCGCGCTTTATCCCGGTCTGGCCGAGGCCGAGAAGGCCACGGTTGTCGAGGCGCTGAACGGTGCCGGAATCAGTGCGACCGTCGATAGCGTGTCGGGCGAGATTCTGGTGGCAACCGCAGATTATCACCGCGCCCGTTTTGCGCTCGCTTCCAAAGGTTTGCCGCAATCGGTGCCGGATGCCGACAGCGTCCTGGCGGAAATGCCGATGGGCGCGAGCCGCGCCCTGGAGACGGCGCGGCTGCGGCAGGCCCAGGAACTGGAGCTTTCCCGCTCTATCGCAGAAATCGCCACCATTCAGGCCGCGCGGGTGCATCTGGCCCTGCCTGAAAAATCGGCGTTTCTGCGTGACAGCCATCCGCCGCGTGCTTCGGTCTTTGTGACGCTGGCCGCGGGCCGCGTGCTGGATCAGGGGCAGGTCGATGCGATTGTGCATCTCGTCTCTTCTTCGGTGCCGGGGATGGGGCGCAGTGATGTTTCGGTGATCGACCAAGCCGGACGTCTGCTTTCGGTCAATGACGGGGATCCCGCTGGCCAGTTGAGCGACCGCCAGTTGCGCCATCGTGTCGAAGTCGAAACCCTCTTGCGACGGCGGATCGAGGCTTTGCTGACCCCGATTGTCGGGGTTGGCAACCTGTCGGTCGAGGTGACGGCGGCAATGGATTTCACGCGCCGCGAGATCACCGAAGAGCGGGTCGATCCTGAAGGCAATGCTCTGCGCAGCGAACAGCTTTCGGAATCCGAAAACCGTGACGCACCGGCTGGCGGTATCCCCGGCGCCGTCGCGAACACACCGCCGACCGAGGCGCAACTGACGGCAGAGGCTCCGGCCAATGCAGCGGCGGGGGGCGAGGGCAGCATCCGCAACCGGACCTCGGGAACCACGCGCAACTATGAGATCAGCCGCACGGTGCAGAACACCCAGCCCGAAATCGGGCAGATCACCCGCATCTCGGCTGCCGTGGTCATCCGCGCGCCCGCGCCTGCGCCCGTGCCAACCGATGGCACTGATGCCGCCGCGCCGCCGCAAGAGGCCATTCCTGCAGCACTCTTGGCCGATCTGCAGCGACTGACCGAAAGCGCCATCGGCCATGACGCCTCTCGGGGTGACAGCGTGACGATCCTTGCCCAACCCTTTGCGGTGCCGGAACTGGTGATGGAACCACCCGGCATGCAATTGGACTGGCTGCCTGCGGTGCTGCGGGACGTGGTGCTGGTGGCCATCCTTGCGATTGTCGGGCTTGGACTCGTGCGCCCGCTGCTGCTGCGCCAGACGAATGTTGCCGGGCTGCCGGGCGGCGTGCTGCCGCAGGGACCGACGACGGTCGAAGTGGCGGAAGGCGAGTCCCTCGATGACGTCGAGGCCAAGCTGGAGCGCCGCCAGAAGGACCTTGCGGGCAGCGTGCTGGGCAGCCGTGCAAGCCGCGCCGAAAAGCAAGCCGTGCTGCGCCAGCTTGTTGCCGATGATCCGGCGCGCATCGCCACCGTTCTGCACCGGATGATCCGGCCTGAACTTGACGCCGTGCAATAGGAACAGCCCATGCCGATCACCACCTTCAACCCCGGACCTGCCACCACCAGCGCCGCCGTTCTCATGCTGATGTTCGGCGAAAAGACCGCCGCCGATGTCATGCGTCATCTGACGCCCGCCGAGGTGCAACATCTGGGCGCGGCCATGTATGCGGTGGACAACGTCACAGAAGACGAGGTCGACAGTATCCTTGAAGACTTTCTTGGCCGCCTCGCGGGGGAAACCGGAATCGGTTACGGCACATCGGCCTATGTCAGCGCGGTTATGACCGAGGCGCTGGGGCCGGATCGCGCGCAATCGGTGATCACACGGATCAGCCCGCACAACAACGACCGCCCGATCGAACTGCTCGACTGGATGGATGCCCGCTCGATTTCGGAACTGATCACGGACGAGCATCCGCAAATCATGGCTTTGGTGATCTCTTGCCTTGAATATTCGCAAGGGGCCGAGGTGCTGACAAAACTGCCCGAGGAGGTTCAGCCCGATGTCATCCGCCGGATCGCCCAGCTTGGTCCGGTCACGCCTGAGGCCTTGCGCGATCTGGAGCAAGTCCTGCAGCGCAAGTTCAAGGCTTCGACCAGTTCCAGCGCCTCCCAGATCGGTGGCATCCGCGCGGCGGCCCGCATCATGAACTTTACGCGTTCGGGCGTCGAGGCGCGTATCCTGCGTGACATCCGCAAGGATGACCGCGATCTGATGACGGCCATTCAGGACAACATGTTTGTCTTTGACAATCTTGGAAAGTCGGACGACCGCAGCCTGCAGACCTTGCTGCGCAGCATCGAGCCCGAGCGTCTGGTTCTTGCCCTCAAGGGGGCAGACGAGGTGCTGCGCGACCGTTTGCTGTCTTGCATGTCTTCGCGTGCGGCTGCCGGAATCCGCGACGAGATGGAGGCGATGGGCCCGGTCCGTCTCAGCGAGGTGCAGGAAGCGCAAAAGCAGATCGTGGCCAGCGCCCGCCAGATGGCCGATGCCGGAACCATCGTGCTTGCCGGACGCGGCGGCGAGGAAATGGTGTAAGCGATGGATGGGGGGCAGCAAGGCGCGTTGGATCACCCGCCCGGGTTCCGTCCTGATCCAAGAGTGCTTGACGCAGTGTTTTTTGCCCAACCCGGCATGACCTTGCCGGTCGCGCCATCTGCCTTTCAGCCGCACAGGCCGGTTGACATGGCTCTCAGCGCGGTGCGGGTGGCCGAGGTGGTTGATCCGCCATGTTCCAGCGGGCTACCAGAGGCACAAGCGGGGCAGGGCATCATCGTGGAAGATACGGCCCCGCTTCCGCCGGCGCCTGCCCCCGTGATGCCCCGCCCATTCGTGCCTAGCGCCACGCAACTGGCCGAGGCACGGGCCGAAGCCTTGGCCGAAGGGCGCGCGATGGGGCTTGCCGAGGCAGAGGCGGCCCTGTCAGCCCAGCGTGCCGAACTGACCTTGCAGGCGCAGACGCTGGCTGCCGCCCTCGCGCGGCTTGCCGAACCCCCGATGGCAGAGGTTGATGCGTTGACCCGTTCTGTTTCGGAGGCGGTGGCACGCCTTGCCTCCGAACGGGCAGGACTGGCGATTGACGCCCATCCGGCTGCATTTGCCGAGCGGATCGCACGCTTGGGCGAACGGGTGGCGCAAGGCATGCGCGACGTGAAGATATACCTGCACCCTGATGATATTGCAGCGCTTTTGCCCGTTCTGGTCGAGGGGTGTCCGGCCGAGCTTGCCGCGCTTGCTGCGGCACGGCTGGTGCCAAATGCAACGTTGCGCCGTGGAGATGCCGATCTGCGCGCGCCCGGCCTGCATCTGGCCGACCTGATCGAAAACCCTGCCAGCACCCCGCACCGGATATGAGCCGTCATGATGTCTGACCTGTCCCCCGGCCTGATGTCCACGCTGACTCGGCGGATCGGGAATCTGCCAGAACCCGAAAAGCTGATCGGCGGGCGTGTGTTGCGTTACGATGGTCTGACGCTGGAAACCACCGGTTTCCCCGCAAGTCCCGGCGGTTTGGTCGCCGTGACTTGCGAGAACGGCGCCAGCGTCGAAGCCGAGGTCGTGGGCTTTCGGGACGGGCGTAACCTGTTGTTCCTGACCGAACCGCAAGCCCCCATCGTTGCAGGGGCCGAGGCGCAGTTGATGCCTGGCGGTCAGTTTGCGCAAGTGGGAGAGGCGCTGCTGGGGCGGGTGATCGATGCGCGCGGCGCTCCGCTGGACGGTGGCCCGCCTCCGCGCACGGACCATACATGGCCGTTGCACGGCATACCGCTGAACCCGCTGCTGCGCACGGCGGTGGACCGCCCGCTTGATGTCGGGGTGCGGGTGGTCAACGCTGCGCTGACCTTGGGTGAGGGGCAGCGCATTGGGATTGTTGCCGGTTCGGGCGTCGGCAAATCGGTTCTGGTCGAAATGATGGCCCAGCACGCCGACGCCGATATCGTGGTGATCGCCCTCATCGGTGAGCGCGCCCGCGAGGTGGGACATTTCGCGCGCCGTCTGATGCAGGGCGAGGCAGCGCATCGCACCTGCCTCCTGGCCGTGCCTGCCGACCGATCGCCGCTCCTTCGTCTGCGCGGAGTCCGGCGGGCGATGGCGATTGCGGAATGGTTCCGCGCCTCGGGCAAGCGCGTGCTGATGATCATCGACAGCCTGACCCGCGTCGCCCATGCGCAGCGGGAAATCGGCCTCGCACTGGGTGAGCAACCGACGGCCAAGGGATATACCCCTTCGGTGGTCGCACTGATCCCCGCGCTTCTGGAACGGGCCGGGCCGGGGTTGCCCGGTCAGGGCACCATCACCGCCATCTGCACCGTGCTCGCCGATGGCGATGACACCACCAACGATCCTGTCGTTGATACCGCAAGGGCCATCATGGATGGCCATCTGGTCTTGTCGCGCAGGCAGGCGCAGATGGGCTTGTTTCCCGCCATCGACATTCCGCAATCGGTAAGCCGTGTCATGCCCGATGTGACCGACCCAGA
Organism: Pseudotabrizicola algicola; assembly: GCF_010915705.1. GTDB lineage: Bacteria > Pseudomonadota > Alphaproteobacteria > Rhodobacterales > Rhodobacteraceae > Pseudotabrizicola > Pseudotabrizicola algicola. The sequence continues at coordinate 753,763 of NZ_JAAIKE010000001.1, read as the reverse complement.
GCATCGCGCCGCGGCGCTGCGGCTTCGCCAATTGGTCTCGGCCTATTTCGACAACCGTGATCTGGTCATCATGGGGGGCTATGCCGTGGGGCAGGATCCGATTTTGGATGAAGCGCTGCGGCTCTGGCCGCAGATCCGCGCTCTGATCGCTCAGGCGCAAGAGGAACGTGCAACCCTGCAAGACAGCCGCGCCGCGCTGCTCGCCCTTGTCGGCACGGGGGCCACGGCATGACATCGCGCGCAAGGCTGTTCGATCTTTACGCGCGGCGCGAGTCGGCGCGTGCGGCAGGGCTTGGCCGCGCGGTGGTTCAGGTGACGGCCGAACAGGCCGAGGCCGAGGCGCGCAGCCAGCGCCTGCGCCATTTCGCGCAGGAGATTCAGGTCGCCAAGGGCCCTCTGCTCGCCGCTGATCTGCGGGCGCTCGGCCATCTGGCAGCGACGCTTGTGCAAGAGGCGGAAAGTCAGGATGTGCGGGCCGAAGCGGCCTTGCGCGAGGCGGTGCGCCTGCGCAAGTCGATGAGCCAGCATGACCGCCGCCGCCATTTTGGTGAAACCGCCGCGATGCAGGCGCGTCTTGCCGAGGCTGAGGAGGCCGAGGCGCGGGCCGAAGCGTCCCGCCCGCCAGCGCGCCGTCAGTGGTGATCGGGTGATCGCGCGCGCGGGCGGTCCCGAGTTGGCACCCTTCTTGCACTTCTGGCTGTAGCAGAAACGGGCATGATATGATTGTTACAAACCCCTCTTCTTTGACCGTTCTCCAGGCTCTTGCGGGGGTTGTTCCTGCCTGCGGTCAGGACTGCGGTGGCCCCCAGAGTTTCCTCAGCGGGCTGATGGCCTGTCTTGGCGCCGATGCCGACGCTGTGACCACGCCTTTGCTGCCAGTGCCAAGCAACGCGGCCGTGACATCCGAGAGCCCGACATCACCTGCCGAAAGTCCTGCAACCGAAGCACCTTTTGCAGCCCTCCCCACGACCCTTTTGTCCTCTGCAGCGGACGTGCCTGCTGCCGCGCTCCTGCCGGTTGCAGCGCCCGCGCCTGCCGCCCAAGACGCCTGTCCCATCGATCTGGCGACGGGTGAGGCGGAGCCAGAGGCGCAATCGCCCCAGCCCGATGCATCTTTGCCTGAAGCTGTGCTTAGCGCCGAGAATGCGGATGTAGCCGCGAACATGCCTTCTGTGGCTTTGCAACCCGACGCCGAGGAGGGTGCCGCGCCATCCGCGCCGGAAGAGCAGCCAGACAAGTCCAAGGCCGAGGGAGAAGCGGCAATGCCGGAAAGCTGCCCCGCGCCGCGGCCAGATCCTGCACCCGTTCAACCGGCCGTCCTTGTTCCGTCTCCTCCCGCCTCCGCCTCGACTCCACCCGCCGCACCCCTCCCCGCGACGTCCGAGCCGGCTCGGACGCCGGTCGCGCCAGATGCGGCACGGCAGGCTATCACGCCGAACGCACTCTCGCCCGCTGCGGGAAAGTCGCCGGCATCGCTGCGCGTCGATCCGAGAGTCCATCACCCCGCCGCCGGAGAGCTGCCGGCACCTCCCGCAGCACCCGAGGCTGCGCCCTCTGCCGCGCAATCCTCTGGCGCGCCAGCTCCCTTTGCCGATCCGCTGGCACGCGCAGCAGGTGCCAACCCGCCCGCGCAAGCGCCGGTGCAGATGATGCGCTCCGACTGGCCGCAGGCGGTTGTGTCGGCCACGCTTTCACAGCTTTCCGATCTCGGCGGCACGATGGTTCTGGAACTCGCGCCCGACGATCTGGGGGCAATGCGGATCACGCTGACCATTGAAGGGCAGGCTGCCTCGGTCCGCATCCAGACCGAAACGCCCGAGGCAGCACGTCTGCTCAACGAGGCCGAACGCCAGTTGGCGCAGGACTTTGAACGGCAGGGCGTGACGCTGGCCTCGCATGACGCCCAGACCGGACGCCGCAATGATCCTGCGGTGCGTCCGCCCGCGGGGCGCAGCGCTGCTCCCCACGACTCCCATCCTTCTGACTCCGAGGTGGTTTTGCTGCCACGGGGCCTTGTCAATCTGATCGCCTGAGGACACCCATGGCCGCCGCAGCCCCCGCATCCAAAGATATGATCGATGTCACCCCCCAGCCCAAGCCCAAGCGCGGCAAGGGTCTGCTGCGTGTGATCGGGCTTTTGCTTGCAGGTGTGATGCTCGCCGGGGCAGGGTTCGGGGCCGGGTGGTTCTATTTCTCGCGCGTGCAATCGCCTGTCACCGAGGCGCTGCGGCTGATTGACAGAAGCGAGGCCGCATCTGCCGAGGAACCGCAACCGGGAACACCGCAAAAGGTCGCCCGACCCGCGCCCGAGACACAGGCGTTTGTAACCACATACTACGCCTTTGCCGAGCCGCTGACCACCAATCTGGCCGGATCGCGGCGCTTTCTTCAGATCGGCATCTCCCTTTCCACGCAATATGATGCCACTGTGATGACGCATGTAGAGACACATAAGGCGGCCATCCGGTCAGACATGCTGGCGGTGGTCAGCGGGTTCAGCGAAGAACAGATCACCGGACGCGAGGGCCGCGAGGCGCTGGCAAACGCGCTGAAAGAGTCGATCAATCAGCGTCTGGTGGCGCTGGAGGGGTTCGGCGGGGTCGAAGGCGTGTTCTTCACGTCCTTTGTCTTGCAATAGGTTCGTCATGGCCAAACCAACGAAACTCTCTTCAACCGAGGTCGCAGCGCTTGTCGGCGGGCTTATCGGCATGGATGCCGATACCGAAGGCGAGGGCATGCTCAACGGCCTGCCCGTGCGCCCCTATGCCTTCGGGTCCAACGACCTTTCGGGCTTTGGCGATTATCACGGGCTGCGCATGATCAATGAACGCTTTTGCCGCATCGCGCGGGCCGCCTTTCTGCCCATGCTGAAGTTTCAGCCGCGCCTGTCCAGCTTTCCGCCCGAATTGCGCACCTTTGACGATTACCGCAACAGCCAGGACAATTTCATCTCGCTGACCATCTCGACCACCGACGAGTTGCGCGGCAGCCAGCTTCTTGTGATGCCGCCTTCCTTCATCTCTCTTTTGACCAATGCCTATTATGGCGGCGGGGCGGTCAGCCCGTCGCAAGCGCGCTCGGAATTCACCGCAACCGAGCACCGGGTGATCGAGCTTGTGACAGACCGGCTTAACGCGGCGCTGCAACTGGCGTGGCGCGATCTGACCAAGCTGAGCTTCGCGGTCACCAGCCGCGAAGAGAACATGCAATTCGTTGCCTTTGCCGATGGCGACGAGATGGTCGTGAACTGCTCTTTCATGGTGCAGCTCCCGGGACAGGAACCGGCGACTTTTGACATTCTCTATCCCCTTCAGATGCTCAAGCCGATCGCCAGCCTTTTGCGCTCGCGCACGCAGTCGGATCAGCTCACCGAGGATTTGAGCTGGCGCGACAAGCTGCAGCAGGCCCTCATGCGCGTCCCGCTTGGTGTCTCCGTGCGCCTGTGCGAACCGCAAATTCCGCTATCGCGGCTGATGTCGCTAGGCGAAGGCGAGGTGTTGCCGGTAACTTTGACCGGTGCCGTCGAGGTGCTGATCGAAGATCAAAAACTGTTCGAGGCGCAGCCGGGCGAATTGGCCGGACATGCCGCCGTTTCCATCACGCGCCAGTGCGCCGCCTGAGAAGAGGACCCTGAGATGACCGATACCGCCACACGCCCCAGTGCCGACCATCTGCGCCTTCTGGAAAACATCGGGGTCACACTGACCGTCGAGGTCGGTCGCGCCGAGCTGACCATCCGGGACCTGCTGCGCCTGTCGGAAGGGTCGGTGATCGAACTGAACCGCATGGCGGGCGACCCGCTCGACGTTCTGGTGAACGGCACCCTGATCGCCAAGGGCGAGGTCGTGATGGTGGGAGATCGCTTTGGCATCCGTTTTGGCCATGTGATTACGCCCGAGGAGCGAGCCGACGCAATCTGACCGTGTGCGCGGGTGATGGCATGAGGCTTGCAGTCTGTGGGTATCGACAGACAAGGACGCCCACATGGACCTGCTACGCGTTGACCAGATCATTATCCTCTCGGCCTTTCTGGCCGGACTTGGCCTTTTATGGGCGCTTGTCCTGCGCAACCGGCAAGAGCTGAACGACCATTTCGGACGAGGTCGCCGCCTGCGCGTGCTCGAAACGGCGGCCTTGGGGCCGGCAGACCGTGCCGTGATCCTCACGGTGGACGGGCAGGACTTTCTGTTGCTCAAGCTCAAGGGTGCGAACCCGGTGCTGAAGCCGCTGCGTTCGGCACGTTCGGAATGCGGTGGCATCTGCCAGGCGGTAGACGCGGGATGCGATGGCATGTGCCTGCCGCCCGAGGTCCGCAAATGATCCGCCTGCTTGCGGTTGCGCTGATCGTCCTGCTGCCAGGCTTTGCACAGGCGCAAGGCATTCCGGCGCTGACCCTGACCGAGACGCAATCGGGGGCCAGCTGGTCGCTCTCGCTGCAAATTCTTGTTCTGATGACAGCGCTGACGGTTCTGCCGTCCCTGCTGCTCGGCATGACTGCGTTCACGCGCATCATCATTGTTCTGTCCATCTTGCGACAGGCGATGGGAACCCAGCAAACCCCCCCAAATCAGGTGCTGATCGCGCTTGCGATGTTTCTCACCTTTTTTGTGATGCAACCGGTCTTGACCAATGTATATGACCAGGCGCTTGGTCCGGCGCTGGATGGCTCCATGCCGCAGGAAGAGGCGTTGAAGATCGCGGGCGACATCATGAAGGGCTTCATGATCGAGAACACCCGCCAGAACGATCTGGCGATGTTTGCCGACCTTGCGGGCGATGCCCCCTATGCGGACACCGAAGCCGTGCCGTTTCGCGTGCTGTTGCCAGCCTTCATGACATCCGAGCTCAAGACTGCGTTCCAGATCGGCTTTCTGCTGTTCCTGCCGTTTCTGGTCATCGACATCGTGATCGCCTCGATCCTCATGGCCTTGGGCATGATGATGGTTTCGCCTGTGCTTGTGGCCTTGCCCTTCAAGCTTTTGCTGTTCGTGCTGGTTGACGGCTGGGCCTTGACGGTGGGATCGCTCGCGGCGGGGTATGGCATGGCGGCCGGGGGCGCTGGCTGATGGAATTCGGAAGCGGCATTGCCCAGTTGCAACTCGCCTATTGGACGATCCTCTGGACGGCAGGGCCTATCCTTGTGGTGGCCCTTGGCGTCGGCCTTGTGATCGGTGTCATTCAGGCGGCCACCTCGATCAGCGAAAACACGCTGAGCTTTGTGCCTAAACTGGTGATCGTTATGGTCACCATGGGCCTGACCTCTGGCTACATGATGGTGACCATGACCGATTACTTCGGCTTCGTCTTTGAAACCATCCGCGCGATCCGGTAGCGAGATGGAGGGCGCGATCTTTACGCTGCCGGGTATGGATCTGGCCCGACTGGCCGATCCCGCGGCATCGTTCTTCTTCGCCATGTTGCGGATCGGCTCTTTTCTGGTGGCCTCTCCTGTGTTCGGCGGGCGCTTTGTGCCGCTGCCAATCCGCATCGTTGCGGCGGTTTGCCTGACCTTGCCGGTAGCAAGCGCCCTCGGCCTGCCCGATGCCGACGGGTTGGCGCGGCTTTCGGCGGTGCCGCTTATGCTGGCGGAAATTGCAGTCGGTCTGACGGCAGGGTTGGTCCTGACCATCCTTTTCGCTGCGGCGGGTCTGGCGGGCGACAGGATCGCCAATGCCGCCGGACTGGGCTTTGCCATGCAGGTCGATCCGACCGCAGGTGGGCAAAGCCCTGTGGTCGCGCAGATTTTCGGACTTGCATTGATGTTCGTCTTTCTGGAGACGGACGGACATCTGGTGGCGCTGCGCATCTTGCTGGACAGCTACGCCACCTATCCGCCCGGAGCGACGCCCGCGTTGGGTGTGCTCATCACGGCGGGCGTTACGGCAGGCGGCACCATGTTCGCGCTGGCCTCGGCCCTGATGATGCCGGTGGTGGCGGGCCTACTGGTGCTGAATCTCGCTGTCGGGGTCGTCACGCGCTCGGCGCCGCAGCTGAACCTCTTTTCGGTGGGTTTCCCGCTGGCGATCCTTGCCGCTTTCGTGCTGCTCTGGCTGACGACGCCGCAAATGTTTGACGGGCTGGTCGGCGTGGTCGAAGCCGGAGCGGGGCTGATCGGCAATATGCTTGCTCCCGTTGTGACAGGCCCCTGACATGGCAGAGAATGATGACGGCGCCGAACGCAGTCACGAGCCTACGCAAAAGCGTCTTGACGAGGCGCGCCGCGAAGGGCGGGTGCTGACCTCCAAAGAGATGATGGTCTTTGTCACCATGGCGGCAGGCACTCTGGTGATCGCGGCAAGCCCGCTTGCCGGAACTTATGTTGCGGCCCGATGGTCAAGCCACTTGCGGCTGGGCCCCCCCGAGACGCTGGATGCGGCCTTGTTTTCCGCGCTTGGCACTGCCGGGTTCGAGGTGATGGCGGCGGCGCTCGCGGTGGCCGTTCCGGTGATGCTGGCGGCGATCCTTGCGCAAGCCGCGATGGGAGGGCTTGGCTGGTCGGCCAAGGGATATGCGTTCAAGCCCGAAAAGCTGGACCCGATGAAGGGCCTTGGCCGCATGGTGTCGCTGACCGCGCTGGTGGAACTGGGGAAGGCCTTGGCCAAGGTCGGGCTATTGCTGTCGGTGACATTCTGGGTGGTCTATGATGCGATGCCCGAAATCGTCGTGCTGGGCGATATGCCCACGGGCGATGCGGCCAAATTGTTCGCCAATCTTGCATTCCGGCTGTTTGCGGCGATGACGCTGGTTCTGGGGCTGATCGGTATTGCCGATCTGCTTTGGCAATCGCACAAGATGCAGCAATCGCTGCGGATGACCTTTGACGAGGTGAAACGCGAGAGTCGCGAGGACAACGGCTCGCCCGAGGTGAAGGGGCGTTTGCGCCGGATGCAGATCGAGGCGAGCCAGCGCGGATCGCGCGAGCGCGCAGCCTTGGCACATGTCCCGACGGCCTCGGCAGTCATCACCAACCCGACACATTTCGCGGTGGCGGTGCGCTATACCGCCGGCGTGGATGAAGCGCCAACCATCATTGCCACGGGCCGCGACCAGATGGCGCGGCAGGTGATCGAACGGGCGCGCAAGGCCGGAGTTCCCATTCTGGGCCTGCCGCCCTTGGCGCGTGCGCTTTACTTCACGGGCGAAATCGGCAGCCAGATCCATGTCGGGCTTTACGGCGCGGTTGCCGCCGTTCTTGCGCATATCTGGCGGATCGAACGCGGTCTGCGCGAGGATTTGCCCGAGATCGACCTGCCCGAAGACCTTCAATTCGATGCCCTCGGCCACCGCGCCCGATAACTCGGCACGATACTTGCATCCTGTTCCTGCCATCTTTCGGGAGAGTCTGCCGTGCCATCTGCCGCCCCACAGCCATGCCGCATCTGCCAAGCCGGACAGCGCATCAGTACCTTTACCTTTCTGGTCTTCGGGCTCGGGCTGGCGTTCGCGGCGGCCGATCCTGCCGAAACACCGCTGCGGCAAGGCGCTTTGGCGATCTGCGCGGTTCTGTCCTGCCTTGCCGCCATCCGCTTTCCCATCGCGCGCATGGTCGGGTGGTATCGCGAACGCCGCCTCCGGCGCGGCCCCAACCCCTTGCGTCAGGTGCGGAAACAGAACCCATGACTGAAAAGAAATCCTCTCGCGACGACGCCGTTCAAGAGGCGATCACCAAAGCGCTGGACGCCGCCGCCGCGGCAACCGATGCCGCACATGAAACCGAAGCGGTTTTGCTGGCCCGCTCCGATGCCGCGAAATCGATGGAACGCGTGGCCCGTCGAAGCGGCTGGATGGCACTGGCGGCGGGGGGCGCCTCGGTTGCCGTGCTGGTGCTTGGCGGCTTGCTTGTCCTTCGCAGCGTAGCGGATCTGCGCGAGGCCGGAGAGGTGCAAGCCGCCGCCGCCGCTGCCTTTGTCGAGCGTCTGGCCGAAATGAACGGCGCGCTGGATCGGCTCGACCTAGCCATCGCCGGGCTGGAGGCAGAGAACACCGCGCTTCAGGAAAGCGTATCTGCACAAGTTGCAAAGCTGGACGCGCAGCTTGAACAGATGTTGGCCAAACCCGATCCGTCAGAGGAGGCGGTCGGCCTGGCCGAACAGATCGACAAGCTGCGCACCGACATGATCGAAGCGCTCGCCGAAACCCAGATGCGGCTTTCCGAGCGCATTGCCGCGCCCGTCGCCAAGCCCGCTCCGGTCATCGTGCATGAGGCTCCGGCACCTGTCGCCGTGCCCAAACCCGCGCCAAAGCCAGCCCCGAAGTCGAAGCCGCGGCCTGCGGCGGCGGTGCAGGTTCCCAATCCGTTCAAGTATCCTTGAACGCTGCTCTGGTCCCCAAGGAATCCCTTATGTCGGTTCATTCAACTGCACGCATGACCCTGTGCCTGGGGCGCTGCCGCACCAGCGATCTGGGCCATACCATCGGCCTGAAGTCGGGCGATGTTCTGGTCGGGGTCGGGGGGCGGCCTTGGACCGGGGGTATCGACAAGCTCAAGGCCGAGCTTGCCGCAAGCTCGGGGCTGGTCGCCCTGAGTTTTGCACGGCAGGATGCGATCTGGACAGTGCTGGCCGATCGTCTTGACCTTGGGCAATGGGATCAAGTGCCGCTGCCCGAAGGGCTCGGGTTCAAGGCGTTTTCACCGGCGCTGCTCGACAATTGGGAAGTGGTTGTCGACGCGGATGGCACCCATGACATCTTTGCGGTGCGACCTTCGCTTTTTGCGCTGTTGGTTCCGGCGTTGTGGCTGGCGCAGCAGCGCCTGTGGACCTTGCTTGCAACGCTGGTTGCCGGCTTGGCCGTGGCTTTGCCCGCAGGCTTGCCCGTGGTTCTTGTCCTTTGGGTTGCAGCGGGTGTGCATCTTTGGCGCGGGGGAGCCGGCCACATCAGGGCCTCGCGCAGCGCGGCAGGGTTTTACCGCGTGGGCGTTATCGCAGCGCAGAGCGAGCGTGAAGCGGTGCAGACATGGCAGACGATCCGGCCCAACGCACGTTTCCGCTTCGATCCGCTGCCCGCAGCAAGTCAAGCCCAAACCGCAGGGTGAGGCACTCGCGCCTCTGCGTCATGTCCATAGAAAGGCCCGGCAAGCTTTGCCGGGCCTTTCTATGGACATGACTGCTGGCGTGCGCAGGTTGCGGGTTACACCCGCCCTGACAAGATCGCCTGTCTGCGCCGCACCGAAGAGGGCGGGATGCTGAGTTGATCGCGATACTTCGCCACCGTTCTGCGCGCGACCGAAACCCCTTCCGCCTCCATCAACTGAACCAGTTGATCATCGCTGAGCGGTGTGCCCGCAGGTTCGGCCTTGATCAGCCGCTCGATGCGGTGACGGACCGCGCCGGCCGATCCGCCGGTATCATCGCGGCTGGGCAGGGCGGCAGTGAAGAAATGCTTCAGCGGGAAGGTGCCGTGCGGCGTTGCCATCAAGATGCCGGTTGTCACACGGCTGACAGTGCTTTCGTGCACCCCGGCCTTTTCGGCGATCTCTTTCAGGATCATCGGGCGCAGATGCTCTGGCCCGTGGGTCAGAAAATCGCCCTGACGGCGCAGGATTTCTTCGCCGATCCGCAGCACGGTGCGGTTGCGATGGTCCACCGCGCGCGCCAGCCAGCGCGCCACCGAGAGCCTTTCGGCAATGTATCCACCGGCATCTGCGCGGCGCGGTTCGGCGATGTCGCCGAGGCGCTTTGCCTCGTCATCACGGATCACCACGCGCGGCAGGGTAGAGCGGTTGAGTTCCACCTGCCAGCCGCCTTCGGGTGCGGCGCTGACCAGCAGGTCCGGCGGGCGGATCGGTTCCGGCTCGCTGTCAAAGCGGGTGCCCGGCTTTGGGTCCAGCCGCCGCAGTTCCCGGAGCACGGGCCGCAGGTCGGCGAGCGTAGAACCGCAGGCCCGTGCAAGCCCCGACAGATCGGCATCGGCCAGCAGCTTCAGATTGCCCAGAACCGCATCGAAAAGCGGTGTCAGCAGGCCCTGGTCAATCGCCTGCAGACGCAGACATTCGGCCAAGGTGCGGGCAAAGACCCCAGCAGGTTCCAGCGCCTGAAGGCGGTGTAGCATGCGCGTGGCATCGTCAAGCGGCACGCCCGCACGCTGCGCGATATCCGTCAGCCCGCAGCCAAGCCAGCCAGAGGGTTCCAGCGCATCGACAAAGACGGACGCAAGTTCGATTTCGGCGTCGGTCAAGCCGAGCGTTCCGATCTGCGAGGCCACAAAGGTGTAAAGAGACGTGCCGCGGGTATCGGCAAGAGCGCCGATCCGGTCCCAGTCGTCGTCGCTGCCACGCACAGTGCTGCGCGGGGCAGGCGCGGGCGCCTGGGTCGGTCGGTCGATTTCGACAAAGGGGTTTTCCTCGGATTGGGCCTCGATGAAAGACTGAAGTTCAAAGTTGCCCATCTGGAGAAGAACGATAGCTTGGCGCAACTGCTGATTGACGACCAGCGAATGACGCACTGAAAGGGACTGATTTAACTGCATGGTGTCGCTCCTTGTGAGAGCATCTGCACAGAGATCACAAAGATTTTCAAAAAATCTGTTTGACAGCGCTAATCTGGCGGAAAACCGACGGAAAAGCTCCTGCAGTGTTTGCTAAGTATCTGAAAACAATATGCCTTGGTGCCAAATGGCTCCAAGGCATACTTTTGGTCGTGTCAGGCTTTCGTCAGCCGCGCAGGAGACTCATCACGTTCTGCTTGGAGGCGTTTGCCTGTGCCAGCATCGCGGTTGCGGCCTGGCTCAGGATCTGTCCACGGGCGAGGTTGGTCGATTCCGCGGCGAAGTCCGCGTCCATGATCTGCGACTTGGCGGCCGAAACCGAGGTCGAGATGTTGGTCAGGTTCGAGATGGTCGAGTCGAGCCGGTTGGAGACGGCACCAAGGTCGGACCGGGACTGGCTGATCTTGGACAGGGCGGTGTCGATGACGTTGATCGCCTTGGCCGCGCCCTCGGCGGTGGACAGGTCGATCTCGGCCAGCTGTTCCAGCTTCGCGCCCGAATTCGAGTTTTCGAAGAAGGCTTCGTCGGTGGTCACATCAGAGGAGTGGACCGAGAACACCTTGGTCGACGACATTGTGACCTGGCCGGTCACAGTGGCATCGTCGCCATCGGTCAGGGTGGTGGTTGAGGTAAAGCCCGTGGTGGCGGCGGAGCCGTCAGCGTTGAGCACGTCCACGTCCATCGACAGGTCGGTGCCCGTGCCGTCATCCGAGGCAAAGCCGGTGATTTCGATATTGGCCCCGGTCGAGTCCTTCAGGATGATCTCGCCATTGTTGTCGCCCATCGTGGCGGTCACACCGGTTTCCGAGGTCTTGGCGTTGATCGCATCACGCAAGGACCGCAGGTCGCTTGCATCCGAGATGGCGACAGGCCCGATGTCCTTGTCGTTGATCTTGAACGACATGGTACCGGCCGCGTCGAGGTTCGACAGCTTGGCCACGGTCGCGGCTTCGGCCTTGACACCGGTCTGCGAGGTCTTGGCGTTGATCGCTGCCGCCATTTCCTTGGCGGACATGCCTGCGGTCTGGTCAACTTCGGCAGATCCGGCAAAGCCCGAGATCACCAGTGTCGTGCCGCCGGCGATAGCCGAGGCACCGGCTGCGACGTTCACGTCCGACTTCAGGGTGAAGGCACCGATGGCGGTGGCACGGGTGCTTTCCACGTTCACCGAAACGGTCTGGTTCGCGTCGGCGCCGATCTGGAACTGCTTGCCGGCGAAGCTGCCGTCCATGACCTTCATGCCGTTGAAGGTGGTGGTTTCCGACACGCGGTTGATTTCCGCGATCAGCTGACGGCTTTCCGACACGATGTTCCCGCGATCGGACGAGGTGTTGGTATCGTTGGCCGAGGTCACTGCCAGTTCGCGCAGACGCTGCAGCATCGACGACACTTCGACATGGGCCGATTCCGTGGTGTCGATCAGGTTCTTGCCGTCGGTCGCGTTGCGCACCGCCTGGTTCAGACCCATGATCTGCGCGGTCATCTTTTCGCCAATCGCCATGCCTGCGGCATCGTCTTTGGCGGCGTTGATGCGCAGACCGGTCGAAAGGCGGGTCATGGCGGTGTTGAGCTGATCATTCACGCGGGTCATGTTTGCCTGGGCAGACAGGGCACCGATATTGGTATTGATGCTGGTCATCGAGCTTCTCCTCAGTGGCGGTGGGTGCACCTTGCGGCGCCTGACACTCAGAACGGCCATCACGAAAAAAGTTTAGCCGCCGGTCCAAGGTTTCTGGCACGCCGCTTGCCCTACCAAGGCTGACGTGACCGCAGGGGACAGCATGGACATCGCCGCACTGATCGGATTCATCGGGGCCATCGGCATGATCATTGGCGCAATGATCTTTGCCGGAGGGGTAGGCCCGTTCATCGATATTCCATCCATTCTCATCGTTTTCGGAGGAACTGCGTTTTCGGCGCTGTCCACCACGTCGATGCCCGCCTATCTGGCCAGCTTCAAGGCGATGGGGCAGGTGTTTAAAGCGTCGAAGCTGCAGAATGATGCCTTGGTCAAACGCATGATCGAGCTGTCTGCAATCGCCCGCAAGGATGGCATGATGGCCCTCGAAGGTCAGGCCGTGCCGGACAAGTTCTTTGAAAAGGGCCTGCAGATGCTGGTTGACGGTGCCGATGAGGCAAAAATCGTCAAATTGCTGAAGCAAGAGGTCAAGGCAATGAAATCGCGCCATGAATCGGCGCAGGGGGTGGTGAAGGCCTGGGTGGATATCGGCCCCGCGATGGGCATGATCGGCACGCTGATCGGGCTTGTGCTGATGCTGGGCAACATGTCCGACGTCAAGGCGATCGGCCCTGCGATGGCGGTTGCGCTGTTGACCACGCTTTACGGGGCGATGGTGGCCAACGTCATCTTCGGCCCCATCCTGACCAAACTGCAATCGCTGACCTCGGGGGAACTCGAATACCGCGCGCTGGTGATCGAAGGTCTGCGCGGCATTGCACGCGGAGACAGCCCCCGGATCATCGAGGATCAGATGATCGCGGCGCTGGAACCTCCGGCGCAGGCCAAGCTGCGCGCTGCTGCATAAGGGAGCCAGAGCCGTGGCAAAGTTAAAGGTTGTTCCGGCCCCGCCGCCTGTCGAGGAAGAAGACGAGCAGGATTGCCCGCGCTGCCCCCCCGTGGGCGCGCCCGCGTGGATGGCAACCTTTGCCGATATGGCGACGCTCTTGATGGCGTTTTTCGTGCTGATCCTGTCTTTTGCCAATTTTGACGAAGTGTCCTTCAAGAAAATGACGGGCGCGCTGCGCGAGCACTTCGGGGTGCGCCTGATCGATGTCATGCAAAATCCCGACAGCTTGACCATTCTGGATATGAATTCTCCGCCAGCCAGCAACCCACCGTCACCCGAGGATGTACCCGACCCTGCGCAGAGTCCGTCTCCGGGCAGCGAGGCGCAAAAGCCTGATCCCGAGTTGCAGCGTGTGACCGAGTTGCTGGAAGAGGCGATCAGGGATGGCTCTGTTACGGTCAGCGGCGAGAATGGTGCGGTGACGGTGCGCTTGCCCGAAGGAGGGGCTGCAGCCGAGCTTGCGCGCGCCCTTGCGGCCGGGGCCAAAGATATTGCCGGGCCGCCCGGCGCAGCCGAGGGACAGCAGAGCGGCACCGGACGCCAAGGCGATGCGGCAGGGCAGGGCACTGAACCTGACGCGCAATCGGCGCAGGGCGAGGCCGGAGCCTCGGCCAAACGGCGCGCGGCCATCGCCGATGCCCGGCTCAAGGTGGCTTTGCGGGAGATCGACGGCGAAGGGCTGGTGGATGTGCAGCAGCAGGACGACAAGGTGCTGGTCACCATCGGAGCAGGGGGGGCATTCGGGTCCGGTTCTGCGACGCTGACCGATGAGGCGCGCGAGATCATGTCGCGCATCGCGCTGGCAGCAGTGGCCGACAGTGGCAATATCACGGTGACGGGCCATACCGACAGCGTTCCTCTGACCGGCGGGCAATTCACCGACAACTGGGGATTGGCCGCTGCCCGTGCCGCGTCGGTGGTGCGCGAACTGGCGCAAAGCGGCGGCGTCGAGCCGTCACGCCTGTCGGCGATCAGCAAGGGCGAAAGCGTTCCGGTGGCAGACAACGGCACCGAAGCGGGCAGATCCGCCAACCGCCGGATCGAAATTTTGTTCGACTTCTCGAATAGTTCCGCGTCTCCCTAAGATGGACGCAGCCAGAACCGTTTTGACCGATAACAGGAGGCTGCCATGTCGTCGGATCTGCTGAGCGCATTGAACAAGAATGGAAGTGGACTCAACCTCAAAGAGTTGACCACAGCCCTTGTCTCTGCGGAAACCACACCGAAGCGGATCGCGCTGCAAAGCAAGATGGACAGCGAGACGGTGAAGCTGTCGGCGCTGGGTCAGGTCCGCGCGCAATTGTCTTCGCTTTCGGGTGTGCTGGGCCGGATCGCTGGAAATCCGGTTCTGACCGTCACCACCTCGACCGCCGCCATCATGCCCAAGGTCACCGACCGCAACCAGTTGCGGTCTTCGGCGGTTCCGGTGGACGTGCAGGCCCTTGCCACGCGGCAGGTGCTCGAGTTTGGGGGCTTTTCATCGCCCCGCGCTGTCATGGAGGCGGGGCGCATCACGGTAGAGATGGGCCAGTGGGACAAGGCGACCGCATCCGAGTTCACCCCTGACGCCAGCCGCCGGGCGGTCAGCATCGATGTTCCTGCCGGGTCCACGCTTGAAGATGTGGCGGGGCTTCTGGGCCGCGTGGCCGGCGTGACTGCGCGCGTGATCAACAAGGGGGATGGCAGCTTTTCCCTCGGCATCGTGGGCGATACCGGCGCGGCCAACGGGCTGCGTCTGACCGCAGGCGCGGGTGATGGCAGCGGCGAGGTCAGCCTGTCGGCGCTCGATACCACCACCTCCAATGCCGAGCGTCAGGTTCAGGCGTCGGCCGATGCGCGGGTGATCGTCGATGGCATCGCCATCTCGCGCCCATCCAACACGCTCAAGGATGTTTTGCCGGGGATGGACATCACCATTTCTGCCGTGGTGTCCGGTTCCTTGTCGGTCGAGCGTGACGAGAGCGCCGCACGTGCCAATGTGGAAAGCCTCGTCGCCGGCCTGAACGAGACGGTGACGCTGTTGCGCACGCTCACCTCGCGCGGGGTCGGGGAAGGCGTGGCGGGAGATCTTGCCGGAGATCGCAGCATCGAAGGGCTGGAACAAGCCTTGCGCAAGATGATCGCAACCCCCCTACCTGGTCATGGCGACAGACCGGTGTCGATGGTCGATCTGGGGGTGGCCACGCAGCGCAACGGTCTGTTCCGCTTTGATCCTCCCGCCTTTGACAGGACCTTCGCCCAGCGGGCCGGAGATTTTGATGCCCTGATGGGCGACAAACTGGCCTCCATGACCGAAGGCATGGTGGTGCGCGGGACGCCCGGCAAGGATCTTGCCTCGGGAGAATATGACTTCCGGCTTGGCCCCGATGGCAGCGGCTCCATGGGCGGCTATCAGATGCACGGGCTGAACCTTGGCGGCGGCGCGCGCACCTTTATCGGCACGACAGGCCCGGTTCAGGGGCTGATGGTCACCGTCGATCCGGGCGTCACATCGGGCAAGGTTCAGTTCGGCCGCAGTCTTGTGGGCGCGATGGGGCAACTGCTGGCCGAGGCCGGGGCCAGCAATGGAGCTGTCGGTCGGCGCGAGGCGGACTTGACAGCATCCTCCACGAACAACCGCCAGCAACTCGACCAGCTCGAGGCAAAGGCCGCTGTTCTGCAAAAGCGCTATCTGACCAAGTTCGCGGCGATGGAACAGACCGTCAGCCGGATGAACAGCACGGGCAGCTATATCCAGAACCTTGTCGACATGTGGGCCCGCAAACCCTGATGCCCCGCCGGAACTGGCGCCCGACCGTTAGCGGGTCGCGATACCATATTTGCGGATCTTCTCGATCAGCGTGGTGCGGTTGAGCCGCAGGGTGTCTGCGGTTCTGCTTACGCAGTTGCCGCTGCGCTCCAGCGCGGCCGAGATCAGTGCAACCTCGATGTCGCGCAGATAGCCGCGCAGATCGAGACTGGTCTGCCCTTGGCCAAGAGCTTGATGAAACAGATCGATCGGGGGCAATCCCGCCTCTTCGGGGCGCGTCGCGCAGTGGTCCTGCTCTGCCTCCGATGCCGGTTCTGGGCAGCAAAAGCCCATCAGATTGTCACGCACCTCGCGCGCGCCGACCCGTTTGCCGGGGAACAGCAGACACGCCCGCAAGAGCACGGTTTTGAGTTCGCGGATATTGCCCGGCCAGTCATGTGCCGTCAGCGCCCGCAAGGCGGTTGCGTCAAACTCGGGGAGCGGCTGGCCGGGATGAGCCATGGCGCGATCGTCCAGCAGATGCTCCAGAATGTCGGGCAGGTCCGACAGCCGCGCGCTGAGCGGGGGAACCTCGACCGGAAAGACGGCAAGCCGATAGTAGAGATCCTCGCGGAAGCTGCCCGCACGTGCCATTTCGGCAAGGTTGCGATGGGTTGCGGCGACCAGACGGAAATTCATCTGCACCGGGGCCGATCCGCCAAGCCGCCGCACCATGCGCGTTTCCAGCACACGCAGCAGTTTGGCTTGCAGACTGGCGGGCATATCGCCGATTTCATCCAGAAACAGGGTGCCGCCTTCGGCCTGTTCGATAAGCCCCGCACGGGCACGGTCCGCCCCGGTATAGGCCCCCCGCTCGGTGCCAAACAACTCGCCCTCCAGCAACTCTGCCGGAATGGCGGCGCAGTTCACCGCCACGAATTCGCCCGTGCGTCCCGACAGCCTATGCAGCGCCTCTGCGACCAGTTCCTTGCCCGCACCGCTTGGACCCGTGATCAGGACGGGAGCGCTGTCGGGGGCCATTGTTGCGATCAGCCGCTTCATTGCGCGCATCACCCCCGAACGGCCGGGAATAAGGCGATCTGCGATGGCAACAGGTGCCTCACGCAGAGGTTGCTCCGAGGGCGGCATGATCCAATGACTTGTCATAGAGATGTCCTTCTGAACGTCTGTATCCCATCCATGCTTCAGTCAGTTCTCCAAGCATATTCTCCCTGCGGATGAATTCGGCTGTCAAAATGTTGACATTTGCCAATCGGAAGATCCGACCCATCCGAAAGTCCGGAAGAATAATTTCTTTCGTCGCCTAACATCCTCGGCGGGCAGCGCCGTTATTACTGGCAAATCCCTAGAAGAGTGATCGGGGCAGACCACATGTCCAACGGCAGACAAAATGCGCTCGTGCCGGTGCGCGATCTGGCTCCAGCCCGCAGGGCCTCGTCGAAGGTTTTCGATGCAAGGGCAGCCTATGCCGAAAGCGGGCCGGGGGCCGATCCCTATACGCTCGTCAACGCGGAGACTTCGCTTGACGACCGCGCACAGGTGGAGCGGTTCTTGCCCGACATCCTTGGCCGCGCGCTTGCCCGTTCGTGGATCGATTCCAGCTTTCGCGCCGCCTTCCTGTCCGATCCGGTGCGCACCTTGGCGGTTCACCGCATCCACCTTCCTGCTACGATCCGCATCGATGTGGTGACCGAGGGTCAGACCCGGCCGATGGTTGTGGTTTACGAGGAATCCGCCAAAGGCGCGCCGCGCCGACGCCTGCTTTATCTGCAGCTCGTCATGGTTGCGGGCAAATGAGCCGCCTGCGGCTTTCCCTTGTGCTGCTGCCCTTGGTGCTGAACGCGCCGTCGCCCGTCTGGGCCGATGGTTTCGAAGCCGCCGTGGCTGCGTCGCGCGAGGGGCGGCATGGCGAGGCGGCGGCGGTATTTCACGACCTTGCCCGCGCCGGAGACGCCGAAGCTGCGTTCAATCTTGCGCTCTTGTTTGCAACGGGTGTCGGCCTGCCGCAGAACAGGACAGAGGCTGCCTATTGGGCATGGCGCGCGCGTCTCGCCGATGTGCGGGCTGCGGATGGGCTTTTGGCGCGGATCTGGCCGCTCGAGGACACGGCCCGCCGTGACGCAATCGCCCAGCGCCTTGAAGCCGATTTCCTGCCGCTGGCGCAGTCAGGCGACGGGGCGGCGATGTTGCAGCTTGCCGCGGTGCTGACAGTGGTGCGGGAAAAGCCGGACCTTTTGCGCGCCCATGCATGGCAATCCATTGCTGCCGCGCTTGATGTGCCGGGCGCGGTGGGCGCGCGCGACGCGACACTTGCCGCCCTTCCCGCGCCCGACAAGGTCCGCGCGCAGGATGAGGCGCTGATCGCATTTCGGGACTGGTGCATCGCGCAAGACAAGCCGCAGGCCGCCGCGTGCCGCGTGGTCTTGCTGGAGCCGCAAGCCGGACAAGAGGCGGGCTGACCGGCCCGCACCATCGGGGTTATCCGGACCTGTCATGAACAAATGCAAGCGGGGCCGCACAAGGCAGCCCCGCTCTCCGTTATCTGGCACGGATTAGTGGGTGCGAAGCAGTTTGAGCGTGCGGATCGCCTCGGGCTGCAAACCCAGATCGGCGCTGATCCGCTCTGTCGGCAGACCGTCGCGGCACATCTGGATCGCTTGTTCGATCATCCGCTCGCCTGCCAGCCATTCGACATCAGAACGCATATGCGCAAGATCCTGGCGCAGCAGTTCCATATCGGCGCAGCGCTGAAGTTCCTGCGCGCTCAGGCGGGTTTCGATCCGTTCGATGATGGTGCCGATTTCCGGCATGAGCATGGACTGCACATCTACGGAATTGTCGCCAAACCGCTTGCTGGCGTCACGCCATGCCAGAACCGCGCCAAAGGTCATGAACACCAGTCCGGCTGCAAAGCCGCTGATGATCAAAAGGAGGGGCAGGGACAGGGAAAATGTCACGATAAGGCCTTCATGGGTTCAGGGCATGGACATCGCGGAACATGGCTTCCGCGATGAGATCTGGTTTGATCGGGTAGCGGCCTTCGGCGATTGCCGCCCCGATCTGTTCGACAAGTGCCTTATCGATGGGCGGACCCTGCCGAAGCGCATCCGGCAGCGAGAGCGCGCCCGAGGACAGGCTCAGGTCATCTGTGCTCGGCGCTCCCGCGCCGCGGTTGTTCGATGCCGAGGCGGCAGAGCCGCGGGTATTTGCCGGATCGACGTCGCCCGAAGGACGAAGCCGCGAGATGTTGTTCGAAGAGATCGGATTGACCATGACAGCCTCCATTTGCGATGAGTAACGGCTGTTCTTCGCGGCATGTTAGGGCGGACCCTCACAATCCCCGGAGCAATGATGACCGCCTCAAAATCCGAGCCTCCATCGGGCTTGCGCAGAGCGATGCGGTCGCCCACCGTGCCGCCAGACCGGGCCGTGGCGGTGCTGATGATCTCGATCCCCGAAACCGTCAGCAGGACCGTGACGGGCTGATCTGCCTCCACGTCCAGCGCAGGTTCGAGGTGCCGCTCCAGAACGGGCTGGCCGGGTCTGAGCGCGACGCGCAAGCGCCTGCCGATGGCCAGCGCAGGGTCATCCAGTCGCAGGGCCGGAGCAAGGCCGGCCGCGGTGCCGGACGCAAGGTCTTGCGCGCTGATCCGCGTTCCTCGCGGCAGGGGACGGAGCGCCACCACTGTTGTGGCGGCGGTGGGGGCCGAGCTGCGGGCGGGCGGGTTGCCGGTCGCGGGCGGGGCAACAGCCGCCGCCGATCCGGTGCGCAACAGGCGCACCCAGGGGATAGGGGCGTCGCAAGCCAGTTCTGCCGTGGCCCAACTGCCCCCGTGCGGCGTCACGCGCGGCGCGTGGGCGCAATCCGGCAGGGCACGCAGCGGGACGGCCATTTCGGGCACGCTGACCCCTGCCACGCGCATTGCATCGCGCACCAGATCCACCGCCGCCGCGCCGCTGATCGGTTCGGCCTGCGCAAGCTGTCCTGCAAGGGCGCAGCCCGCCAGACAAAGAATGCGCGCCGTGCCCATGCGTGCCACCCTCACAGCCGGACCGCAGTTTCGAAAAAGCGCACGGGCCGGCCCGCCAGCCTTTTGAGCGAAAGCGCCGGATCAAGCGGCATCAGAACCGTGCTGCGATCGGCAAGTTGCACCACCTCCAGCACTTCGGTGCTGGCTTCTGCATCTGCGGTGAAGGCGAGGCTGGACCGTGCGACGCCATGCGCACGGCCCACCGGCACGACAAGCTGGCCGCCAGAAAGTTCCAGCCTTGCCAGAACCGGCCTGCACCCCGCATCTTTCAGCAGATCGGACAGTGCCGGTCGTGCGCCTCCGGCCAACTGATCGGCCAGACCTTGACGGTCGGGTTGCGCCAGGACAGCCGCCGCGCCGAGCAGCGATGGCCGCGGCAGGCGGACGCTGGCATCATGCAGTTTTTCCAGCTTTTCTCCCGCAGGCCCCTTCAGGGTCAGGCGCAGCGACAGGTTCAGCCGCCCGCCGGATGGCTCTACGGTGATGTCGGTGAACAAGCCATGACCACCGGGCCTGATACGGGCATTGCCGCCGGTCAGCCCCCTGTAATCGCCCTTGTCACGGGCCGGATCATCATTCGGAAGCCGGTCGGAACGGGTCAGACCCGCCACGGCGGGATGCGCCTCAGCCAGTTCGGCAAGCCGGTAACCCAGATCATTTGCCAGTGCCGCCGCCCATGCGGGCGCTGCGGGGCTGACGCGCGCACGGGGCGGATACATGGTGACAAACAGCTGCCGGTCCCCGCTACAAGCCGAAATGCTGGGTTGTCCGATCTGGGCGCGAATGCGGATGCGCCAGAGCCGTCCGTCAAACTCTTCGGCCACAACCTGATGCGCCAGAACACTGGCGGTCGGCGTCACGATCAGCAGGTCCGAGGTCATCCGGGTGCCGGACATCACCGAATGGCCCTTGACCAGCGCGCCTCCGGCAAGCGCCGCCGACAACAGCGCATCGGCGAGGGCGCGCCTGCGGGCGGCGTCGCGGTCATTTGCCCCGTTTACCGAGGCGCTGCCCAAAACTTCCACCCATTGCTGCGATCTGGCGAAAGCCGCCGATCCGGGCAAAACAGGGCACAGCAAGGCGGCTCCGGCAAAGCACAGCACGCTTCTGCGGTTTGGCATAGTCATGCGCCTGCCCTCACCGCGCGAAGGATGTAGGCAACTGTATCGGGGTCGAGTTCCATCACCACCGAATAGCCATCATCGCCCTTTGGTTCGATGGATACCGTGCGCGCGCCGCGCAGACTGCCCTCGACATGGGCCGACAGACGGTCATTGCGCAGCACCGCATCGCTCAGCAGGCTGTCCGAGCTGATGCGGATGCCATGCACCTGTTCGGTCAGATCGCGCAAGGCATCAAGCCGCGCCGCCCGCATTGCCAGCAGGCGGCGTTCGTTGAGCGTGGCCCCCGGCTGACCCGACACCTGTGAAAACCCGCGCCCCGTCAGCGCAGCGCTGGCAACTGGCTCGACCTGCGGGACCGGCGCGGCGCGGTCCATATGGTCCAGCATGTCCTTTGTCTGGGCAAGCGCCAACGTCCGGTCGGTGGCATCGAGAGGCACCGCATCCACCGCGCGGGGGCCAGACCCCATGCAGCCCGCCGTCAACAAAAGGCAGGCAAGGGCGGCGGCCGGTGGGGCAAAACGGGGCGAAAGGCGCATTGGAAACTCCGTGCAGCGGGGGCGGATGAAACTGCGGCTTCGCTTGCAATACCCATGCCAAAGACCACGGCTTTTGGGCCCTTTCCGTCCGGTGCGCATGGCACGGGACTTGCACGACATCGGCCTGAGTGACCGCAAGGAATGAAGGCCAGACATGACCCTCACGACATCTGCCCCGGCAAAAGGGCGCGCAAAATGAACAGCACGTTCAGCCTTGGCTCCATGCGCGCACAGGCCGGCAATCTGGCTTTGCCTCTGGGCATCATCGTCATCATGGCGATGATGATCGTGCCTCTGCCCTCGGCGCTGCTCGACATCTTCTTTGTGGGCAACATCCTGCTGTCATTGCTGGTCCTGATGGTCGCTGTCCATGCGCAGCGCCCGCTCGACTTTTCGTCCTTCCCCTCGTTGCTGCTTATTGCCACGACCTTGCGTCTGGCGCTCAACGTGGCGTCGACGCGCGTTGTGCTGGCCGACGGGCATACCGGGCCTGGCGCGGCTGGCCACGTGATCGAATCCTTCGCCAACTTTGTGGTCGGGGGGAACTTCTTTGTCGGCCTGCTGGTCTTTGTGATCCTCGTCATCATCAACATGGTGGTGATCGCCAAAGGTGCGGGGCGGGTGTCGGAAGTGTCGGCGCGGTTCACGCTGGATGCGATGCCCGGAAAGCAAATGGCGATCGACGCCGACCTGAACGCAGGTTTGCTGACCCCCGATCAAGCGAAGGCACGGCGCGAGGAGGTGGCGGCAGAGGCCGATTTCTACGGCGCGATGGACGGGGCGTCCAAGTTCGTCAAGGGCGATGCGGTTGCGGGCCTCGTGATCCTTGCCATCAACGTTCTGGGCGGGATTATCGTCGGCACCATCCAGCATAACCTGAGCCTCGGGGTGGCCGCCGACACTTACGTGCGCCTCTCTGTGGGCGACGGTCTTGTGGCACAGGTTCCTGGGCTGCTGCTGTCGCTTGCCGCCGCGATCATTGTCACCCGCAGTTCCGGCGCAAGCGATATGGGCGGGCTGATCGGCAAACAGGTGCACATCGCACAGGCTTGGGGTCCGGCTGCAGCGGTGCTGCTGACGCTGGGTCTGGTGCCGGGAATGCCGAACCTGATCTTTCTTCTGGCGGGTGCGCTGGCCGGGCTTGCCGCCTATCTTGCGCGGCGTGGCGCGTTGCAAGGCGTTGCTGCTGCGGCGCGTCCGGCGGCAGGAATGGCTGCAACCGATGCCGCCGATGTTTCGGCCCGTCCGGCTGACAGCGCGCCGACGCCGATCACCGTCGAGGAAGTGTCTGATCTGGCCCCGCTGTCTTTGCAGATCGGCTACGGGCTGATCCCGCTTGCCTCGGGCCGGGAGGGGGGCAATCTGGTGGCGCGGATCACCGCGATCCGGCGCGAGCTGTCCCGTTCTCTCGGTATCGTGGTGCCGGGTGTGCGCATCCGTGATGATCTGTCGCTCGGTCCCAACAGCTATCGTCTGCGGATCGGTCAGACCATCGTGGCCGAGGATGACATCCACGCCGAGCGCAAGCTGGCAATCCCGGGCCATTCCAGCACCCGCAAACTGCCCGGCATCGAGGTGAAGGACCCGTCCTTCGGTCTGGATGCTGTCTGGATATTGCCGCACCAGCAGGCCGAGGCCGAGGCGGATGATTACACTGTCGTCGATCCCGAAGCGGTCATCGCCACCCATATCGGGCAGGTTTTGCAGCGCCATGCGGGCGATCTGCTCGGCCCCGACGATGTGCAAAGCCTGCTCGACGCGCTGACCGAGGTCGCCCCGACGCTTGTGCAAACCGTCGTGCCAAAGCTGGTCCCGCTGCATGTGTTGACAGCGGTCATGCGGCAATTGCTGGCGGATCGGGTTCCAGTGTCGGATCTGCGCCGCATACTTGAAGGTCTGGCGCAGTTCTCGGGAACCACCGCAAGCATCGCCGTGCAGGCCGAAGCGCTGCGACCGGCTCTGGTCCCGCTTTTGCTTCAACAGCTTGTCCCTATCGGCACCAAACTCGATCTTGTCACGCTCAAGCCCGACCTCGAGCAGTTGTTGCTGCGCACGCGCAGGCAGGGCGAGGACGGGCTGACGCTTGATCCGGGTTTTGCCGCCACCTTGCTGCGCGACATCGGCCACGCGCAAGATGAGGCGCAGGCGCGGGGTCAGACCCTCATCATCGTTGTGACAGCGGCGCTGCGCCGGGCTTTTGCGGCCTTCGTGCGTCCCCATCTGCCCGATGCGCTTGTGCTTGGGCTGACCGACATCCCCGAAACCCGGCGCGTCGAGGTGATGCACAGCATCGGCCTTTCCGCCGCGCTGCCCAATGCCGCGCCTCCGGCGTCGGGAGCCTGACAAATGGGAACGGTAACGATACGCGCCGCCGACTCCACGCTCGCCCTCGAAGAGGTGATGCGCTGCCTCGGGCCGGACGCCCTCATCGTCTCGACCCGCCAGCACATGGGGCAGGTCGAAATCATCGCAGCGCCAGCGGGGGGCACCGCGCCGCTTCCTTCGGCCCCCCAGCCGCCAGAGCCGCGAGCGAACGGTTTTGCGGGGCAGCTTTTGCGCCAGCTTGCGCGGGCACCGCTGCATTCTGGCGTGTTGCCGCCGCAGCTTCCCGGCCGGGTCGTTCTGGCCGGCCCCCCCGGCGGCGGGCGCAGCACCCTTGCGCTCCGGCTGGCAGCCGAGGCGCTGCGCAGCCCCGGGGCAGCCCGTCCTGTGCTGGTCGCGCCACGCCCCGACCTTCTGACCGCGCCGGGCCGGCTGTCTGCACAGGCGCGATTGCTGGGTCTGGTGCCGCACCGTCCGGTCTGGTCCCCAGACGGGCCGTTTCCTCTCGAGTCTCCCGCGATGGACACCACGCAGATCGTCGATCTGTCCGATATGCCGCCGCTCGATCCTGCGCGGCTCGGCGAGATCGCGGCGCGCAGCGATGCCGCCCTCTGGCTGGTGCTGCCGACGGGCCTTCATCCGGCGCAGATCGACAGGCTTTGCGCCCCCTTCGCGGGGCTGGCCAGCCATGTGGTGATGACCCGCACCGATCTTTGCCCGCCGACAGAAGATGATCTGGACCCGGCACTGCGCCACGGCCTGCCGCTTTCGCTTCTGGCAGGGGGGGCCGGTCTGCTCGACGCGCTGACCGCCCTTGCTGCCCCCGTGACCGACACCCCCGCATCCGAGCGGCCTGACTGGCCTGGTTCGGCCCTGAATTCAGAGGAGTTGCCCGATGCTGCCGCGCGCCTATCGTGAACAGGCTCTGTCGCCCAACAATCTGGTCGAGTCTCACCTGAACCTTGCACGCCGGATCGCGTGGCATATCCACGGCCGCGTGGGCAAGCGGGTGGAAATCGAAGACCTGCTGCAAGTGGCCTATATCGGCCTGATGGATGCCGCCCGTCGCTATGTCGCCCAGCCCGGCACCCCGTTTTCCGCTTATGCCGGTATCCGCATTCGCGGTGCGCTGATGGACCATCTGCGCGCTCTTGCCGGGCAGGCGCGCGGAACGCTGCAGATGCAGACCAAGATCCGTGCGGCGGAAAGCCGGCTGGAGCAAAGCCTGATGCGCCGCCCGCGTGAGGATGAAATCGCGCAGGCCCTGTCTCTGACCGCCGAGGAACTGGCTCATTGGCGGATGGAATTCGATGTGCATCAGCAAAAATCGCTCGATGAGGTCTATACAGACCAGTCGCTGATCTTTCGTGATCGCGCGCCCAGCGCCGAAGACAATCTTGCGCAGGAGATGCTCAAGCGCCAGTTGCGCAACGGGGTTGCCAACCTGCCCGAGCGCGAGGCGCTGGTGCTGCAACTTTACTATGTCGAGGAACTCAACGTCTATGAAATCGCCGAAATCCTCAAGGTGACTACGGGCAGGGTGTCGCAGATCAAGAAGGCGGCCATCGAACGTCTGAGAAAGGCGCTTGCGGGCGATGATGACGACTGACCGGCCAGGGCACCCGCAACAGGGCCGCCCCATGCAAAAGGACCGCCCCGGAGTGCGGGGCGGTCCTTTGGACGGGCGGGGAAGGGTCTTGGCTATTCCGCGGCGACGGCCATATAGGGCAGAACTTGCACGGAATGGGCCATCCGGCGCACCCAGTCGCGCACCTGATCGGTCTGGTCCTCCAAAGTGCGCGGCGCGATCTTGAGCAAGGCCGACAAGGCGCACGCCTTTACTGTGCCGTCATTGACCTCGCCGCAGCTTTGCCATTCGCCCGAGGCAAGACGAGCCTCGACCGTGGTTTCGCTTTGGCGCATCCACCACACGATGCCGTTCAGCTCATAGGCCTCGGCAACCTCGTCGGTCGGCAGATCACGGCGACGAATGATGTTCATTTTTGCATATTCCGCCGCCACGTCGCGCGATTCCGTCAGGATTTCGGCGGCGATTGCCGTCCATCCATCCGAGGCCCCGTTGGCCAGCGGGGCCCATGCGGTCTGTTCCGCTTCGGTTTCGCGGTACCAGTATTGCCCCGATGTCTCTGCCTCGGCCACATCGAAATCTTTGTTCAGGATGCGCACCCGCGCGAAAGCTTCCAGCGCGTGCGGCACCGGCAGGCTGCATTCAACCGCGTCGTTTGCCGCAACCGGGGTAAAGACAAGCCCTTCGGAGGTGCGGCCCATCCCAGCGCGGTCAAGCAGTTCTTCGGCTGCGGGACTCAGCACGATCTCGCGGTTTTCCAGATAGGCATGGGTAGATCCGGCAAGCCCGCAAATGCGCATCGCCATCGCCTCGACCTTGCTGGGCTGCTTGCCAGCCAGCACGCGCAGCAACCCGCCCAATGCATGGGAGACCGCGTGATCGTCCAGATCGCGGATCATGGTGACCAACCGCAGAACGGGCTCGGCCAGAAGCGACGGCCCGCCGATCAGGGCTCCGATGTCATTGGCGAGCAGACTTGCAAGGCTTTCAAGCGCCTTGATCCGGTCGCGTGTCGCCCAAGCGGCGGGAACGCCGCGCAGCGCCAGCAGACCGATGGAATTACCCGTGCTGTCGCGCAGGTCGATCCCCATGCAGACAAGATCGGTCGGCGATCCCGGCGGCATCGGCAGGTTGTGGATCGGTGTCTCGCGGCTCGCGCCTGCATCCTCGGGGATGTGTTTTTCGGTGCACAGCACCACACCTGCCCCTGCAAGGCGCGGGCGCATCCAATCCAGCGCCTCGCCAAGGCGCAATCGGCATCCATCCGCGCCCGACACCGCGCGCGCCGCTTCGCAAGCGTGACCGATGTTCAGGGCAAGTAGATCGAGGAGTTCCGGTTTACGCGAAATCTGGGACATGAAAAACTCATAGATCAGGGGCGGCGGGACATAGGCTCGGGCCTCGGTTCTGCGCTCCCACCGGAACCAGTCCCCGAAATCACGCTGGCCAGCCCGAGGGGAACCCACGGTTCTCTGGTCAGCCGACCACGGCTGAAGCGCCATCGAAAGAGCGAAACCCTTCCGAATTTTGTCTCATGGCGGATCGGTTAAGGCCAGTCGCCAGACGGATGGTGGCCAGGCCGAAAGGATGATCCCGCGCCAAAGGGATGGGCCCAGTCGTGCGGCACAGGATTTGCACTGGGTCTGCATGCGCAAATTTCGTGCTCTTTGCCGTTTGATGGTCTTGGTCTGTTCCGGTTTTGCGCCTTGCGCTGCGGTGCAGGCACAGGTGCGCATGCCCGATTGCGAGGCGCTCGCCGCCGAAGCCGGGCGAGAGTCCGGGTTGCCTGAAGGGCTTTTGCCCGCAATTGCCCGAATTGAATCGGGCTACAAGGGGAGGGCGTGGCCCTGGACACTGAACCAAGGCGGCGATGGCTCGTTTCACCCCTCGAAGGATGCCGCCCTGGCGCGGCTGGCCGAGATTCTGGCAAGCGGTGTGCAGAACGTGGATCTGGGATGCATGCAGCTCAACTGGCGTTGGCATTCCGACCAGTTTGACAGTGCCGCACAGATGATGGACCCACTGGCTAACACACGCTACGCCGCGCATTTCCTTCTGACGCTCAAGGAACAGCACGGCAGCTGGGACGCGGCGATCGGCGCCTATCATTCCACCCAGCCGGAGCGAAGCGCAGCCTATACCAAAAAGGTCCGCAAAGCGCTCGACAAGATTATTGCCGAAGATCAGGGGGGGGCCGCGACCTTTGCCCGGTTGCCCGAACCCGATGCGGCAGGGTTTGCGCCCTTGGCGGTGACCGCTGCTCCTGTAACGCGCGGCTTGCTTGCGTTGTCGGGGCGGCCTCTGGTCGTGGCCTCGGGGGCCGGCATGTTGGCCAAGGCCGAGGGCCGGGGAATGCTGTCCATGTCGCCGGGGCGTTCGCTCGTCAGCGTAGGTAATTGAACAGCGATTGCCCCGAAATCTTGACGAAGGCCTGTTGTGCCGCCTGCTCTGTCATCAGCAGCGATTGCAGCCGCGTCACGGTGGCCGCGACATCCAGATCATTGAGCCCTGCCACCGCCTGATTGACGCTCAGGCGCTGCGATGCAATGGCCTGCGCGGATTTGTCGACCGCTTCGGCCAGACTACCCGCCGTTGCCCGCATCGTCGCCAGATGATCGAGCGCCGATCCGGCGCGCCCGACAAGCGTGTTGATGCGCATCTGTTCGGGGCGCAGCCCTGTGAACGGGCCGCTGGGCACGCCAGCGCTGTCGACCGCACCCAGCGTCAGGACCGGACGCTGCGCGGAGCCGCCCGACTGGTCCGAAATGGTGAATGCACCTGTTGCCGAGAGCCTGATGCCCTTGCCGTCGCTGTCCAAAGCGGCGGAAACGCCTGTGGCGGCAAAGGCGGCGTTGATTGCGTCAACGGGTGCCTGCGGGGCATCAAGGCGTAGGTCAAGCGTCAGCCGTGCCGCGCCCGAAGGACCCGTCAAGGTGATCTCGATCTCTTGCGGGCTGCGGCTGCGCACAAGCTCCATCCGTGCTTCTCCGGTCGCTGTCACCGCTGCGCGGGCGGAAAGCATCGGTTCGGACAGGGCGGCTATGGTGTCATCCAGCGCCGCGAAAATCCCGCTCGGACCTTCGTCAAAAACCTGACGGCCTGACAGCCCCGTTGCGACGCGCTGGCGATCACCGATCTGTGCGACCGATGTGCCGTCATCGCCACGATAGACAATGCCTCCGCTGGTCTGTTCAAAGGCGGGTGCGCTGCCCGTGCCCGCGAAAAGCGGGCGGCCCATCGAGTCTGTGGCATTGGCGATGGCAAAGGCCGAGTCACGCAGCGTGACCGCCTCGGCCCGCAGCGCGGCAAAGGCGTCGCTCGGCAAGGTGTCATTGGCGGCGCGAAGGGTGATCTCCTTCAACTGCCGCATGGTGTCGGACAGGCCCGCAAGCGCCTCGTCGGTCAGGGCCAGACGGTCGGCGGCACGCTGCGCCAGCCCGTCCCGCGTGTCCAGACGCGCGCGTAAATCGCGCAGCGCCGAGAGTTCCATCGCACGCGCCGGATCGCTTGACGGGCGCGGATCGTTGGTTCCGGCGGAAATGCGGGATTGTGTGGCCCCGATTTCGGCGCTCAGATGGCTAAAGCCACGAATGGCTAGGCGGGCAAACAGGGCGTCTCCGACAGTCATATGGCCTCCGGTCAGAACATCTTGATCAGCGTGTCAAATAGCGCGCGGGCAACTCCGGCCGCCTGCGCCGAGGCCTGATAGGCCTGTTGTAATTCCAAAAGCCGCGCCGCCTCGGTATCGAGATCCACCGCGCCGATCGCCGCCTGTTCGCGCTCTGACGCTTCGGCGGCGGCGCGGGCGGTCGCTTGCGCACGGGCTGCACCTGCGGCACGCAGACCTGTATCGCCTTGCAGACGGTTCAGCCGATCGGTCAGGCCCGGACTACCCGTCGCGGGATCGGCATTTCGCAAGGCGGCCAACGACAGGGCAATGTCGGCATTCGCAGACCCCGCCCGTGCCGGAACGATGCCGAAGCGGTCGCCCGAGGCGGGATTGCCGCGCAGTTGCAAGGACAGTCCCGCCAGCGTGACACGGCCCCCTGCATCGAGCGTGCCTTCCGCGACCCTATGCCCGGTGATGGCATCGCTCAGCGCGACCCGTCCAGAGGCGGCATCGACGATTTCCAGCGTCAGGGCGCCTGGCCCCTGCGGGGCGGTGGCCGCAACGGGCGGCGTCACCGATCCTGACAGACGCAGCAAGCCGTTGCCCGTCACCGCGACCACCAGATCCTCGGGCGGCAGGTTGGTGAGCCGAAGGGATTGGCCAAGGCTGCCGTGCAGGCTGCTTTCGACATCAAGCGGCGGGCCATCTCCCGCCAGAGCCAGACTGCCGCCATCAAGCCGCACGGCTATCCCCGGCCCGCCAAAACCCGTGGCGGACTGGGCCGAAACGGCAAGCCCGACGGCGGGGGCCGGAAGCGTCAGACGCAGCGCGCCCGTCAGCGGGTCACGGCTTGCCTCGCCCGGAAAGCCTGCCGGAAGGTCCAGCGCGCCGCCTTGGCCGAGGGTGATGGCGTAAGTCTCGCCCTCCAGACGCAGAGAAAGCGTCGCGGGCAGGCGGGCAGGATCCGGCGGCTGCCCTGACAACGTGAGCGTGCCGCCCGCTGCCGCAAAGCCGAAGGCGGGGGCTGGCGAGACTGCAATCCCCTTGCCGTCGCTGATATTGGCAGCGGCGATCACCAATCGGTTCTGCGCATCGAAATGCGCCGTCACGCGACCTTCTTCCGGACCCGAGAGAACTGGTTGCCCATCCTCGATACGCAGGGAGAACACCGCGCCTTCGACCGTGACCGAAAGGGCGCTGCCATTCGGGGGCAGGGCGGCAAGCGGCTGGCCTGTCAGCACCGCATCGGGCGCGCCTTGGCGCAGGACACGCGCAACCGCGCGTGACGCATCGGCGCCTGTCGTTCCCGGGGGCAGGGCGGTTTCATAGCGCTGGCCTGCGACCGTCAAGACATGCAACAGCCCGCCTTCCGCGCCTGCCGGAACATCGCGGAAGGTCAGGGCCGCCCGTGCTCCGGCAGCGGAGGTCTGAAGCGTGACCGCGCTGCTGGTTTGCGTTGCCGAGAGCAAGGCGCTGCTGCCTTCGGTCAGGGTAAAGCCCTGCACAGCAGTAACCGCCACCTCGCCGCCCAGCTTGACGATCTGGCCCGGTGTCCAGACCGTGGCCGGGCCGCGCGGGAGGCCGCCGGGGCTGGTGGGGGTCACTTGCAAACCGTTCGATACGCCCGAGCCAAGCCCCGACAGTGTGATGTCATGGCCGTCTGCCTGCACCAGCAACAGGCGCGCGCCATCGGGCGACATCTCGGCGCGCACGCCGCTTGCGCCGCTCAGCGCGTTGATCGCCAGCGCCAAGGGGGAGGCATCGCCCGTCGACAGCGTGGCCGAGACATGCAGGGGGGAGCCGTTGGCCCCTGCCAGCGCAAAAGTTACCGTGCCCGGGGCAAAGCCGGAAAGTTCGACCGCTGTCGAGGCCTTGGCGGCAAATCCGGGCAGGGCACCGTTGAGGCGCGACGCCACCAGCGCGGCACTCGCCCCCGCCGGAAGCTCAACAGAGGTGCTTGCGCCAGAGGCATCGGACAAGATCAGTTGGCGCGGCGGCGATGAGGGAATGGGCGAGGCGCTGGCCGTCACCAGCGCCGTTGTCTGCACCGTAACGCCCTGCACCCCCGGCACATCGACGCGGTCAAGCCCCGTCCCGCGATAGCCCGCCCCCGTCTGCGGCATCAGCGGAGACGGATCATAGACCGCCCCTGGCAAGAACCCGTTTTCCGACGTCATCAGAGCGGTGATCTCGCTGGCGGTGAGCGGCGTTCCGGCAATATGGCGACCGTTGCGCGTAATCACCTGAAGTCCGGCGCCTGCCGCCTCGGCTGGAGTCTCGAGGCCGATGACCGTGCCCGCCGCGCCGGAAAGGGTGGCGGGAACGGCGGCGCCGGCACCGGGGCGCGACAAGATCAGCGCTCCTGCCGCATCCGCCGAAGCGACGAGGCCCAGCGCCGACAGGCTTTTGCCCGTGTCCGAGGTTATCTGGCCCGTGTTGAGGGCAGCGGCTTGGGCCGCCGCGCCAGATAGTCCCGTCAGATCAAAACCATCACGACCGGCTCCAAAGGCCAGTTCAAGCCTTTCTGCGCCCGCCAAGGGGGCAAGTAGCGTGCTGGCGCTGCGCCCGAGGCTTGCCAGAGTCACCTCGGAACTGCCCGCGGCAATCAGCCCGACCGCACCTGCGGACAGGTAGACCGCCTCACCCTCTGCACCGAAGTTCAGGTTTGGCAGAGCCGAGGCGGGCGGCGTGATTTGCACCGCTGTCAGCCCGGCGGTGCCAGCATTGGCGGGCGATGCGGTGGCAGCAAAGGCCGAAGCGGCGGCGAGCCGCGTAGGGTCGGTGGTTGCAAGACGCAGATCGGCAGCGCGGCCGTTGGTCGGCACAATCGCGATCCTGTCCCCATGCGCGGCGCGGCCTGCGATTTCAACCACGACGCCGGGCAAAACCAGCTTGTCCGCGCCAGCGGCGAGCTCGACCCCGTCAGGCCCGCGCGCGCGCCAAAGGCCGGCCGGTGCGTCGAACATCAGATCATAGGCTGTGCCCGCCGTTTCGGCGGAGGTGGTGCCCAGATTGATCTGCACCGTTCCGGCGTTTGCCGTGGCTGCCTGAGCGGTCCAGCCGTCACTGCGAAACAGATCGCCTCCCGGCCGACCGAGCAGATCCATACCGCTCCGGTGCAACTGGTTCATGCCGTTCGAAAGGGTGCGGGCGAAGGCATCCAGCTCTGCCGTGGTCATGTCGAGCGCGCCCAAGGCGCGGGACAGGCCGCCGATCTGGCCCTGGCCGATGCTGCGCGTCTCGCGCGAGGCACCATCCGCAGCCACGATGCGCAACGAGAGCTGATCGGAGGCGCTGACCGAAAGTTTCGCGCTGCGCACGCCTTCCAGCAGCAGGGGGCCCGCCTCGGAGCCAAAACGCACCACAGGCCGCTGACCGTCCAGCGTGACTGAAATCGGCAAGAGTTGCGCCAGTTCGCCCAAGATCGCGTCGCGGCGGTCTGCGAGCGGATGCATCGCCGCCATTGCTGTGCTGTTCGGGGCTGCCGGCGCGCCCATGCGGCGCGAGACATCGGCAAGGTCTTCGAGCAGCGTCTGCGCGGTTTGCGCCGCCCGCGCCGCCTCTTTCACGAGGTCGGAGCGCACGCCGGCCAGACCATCGGCCAGATGTGATATCGCCTCTGCGGCTGCCTTTCCGGCGCCCAGAGTCAAGGACCGTGTGACATGATCTGTGGGATTATCGGCAAAGCGGGAAATCGCGTCGAAGAAGTTGCGCAGGGTTCCGTCGATGCCGTCATCACCGGGGATCATCAGCGTTTCGATGGCGCGCGCCCCGGCCAGATGCGAGCTGGCCGCAGCCTCGGCCCCTGCGGCGCTGCGCGCACGCTCGGCGGCAAGATCATCAAAGGCGCGGCGCACATCGGCCACCGAGACGCCCTGTCCGCCCGTGGCCAGGGTTGTTGCGGTGCTTTGTCCCCCGCCCGCCGTAACGGTTGATACATCGCGCCGCCGATAGCCATCAGTGCCGACATTGGCAATATTCTCGGCTGTCACCGCGAGCGCGGTGCGATAGGCCAAAAGCCCGCTGCGGCTGATGTCCAGAATGTTGGTCACGTCTTGGCCCCATCACCGCCGAATTGCCGCGCAACCGCCTCGGCGATACCGAAACCGGCGCGGCTGCCCATGACCTGCGCCAGATGCGCGTCAAGCATCTGCGTTGCCGAATCCACGGCTGAACCACCCGTAAGATCATCCCCCGGCAATCCTGCCCGCGCGCCTTTGAGCAGCGTAGCGATAAACAGCGATTCAAACCCTTCGGCAGCGTGACGGATGTCCTCGGTGCGCGTCGCGTCTTGCTCGCTGGGCGCTGCCTTGACGGGCAGGGGGGCTGACAGGTTTGGCAGGGACAGGTTCATTTCTACCCTCAGATCACGACAAGTTCGGCCCGCAAGGCTCCTGCCTCGCGCAGGGCCTCGAGGATGGCCACAAGGTCAGAAGGGCTGGCACCAACCGCATTGATGGCATCGACGAGGCTGGACAGGGAAACACCCGGATCGAAGACAAAGGCCCGCGCGGGCTCCTGGTTGGCATCGATGCGCGAGTCAGGTGTGGCGACCGGCTCGCCGGGGCCCACGACGGTGCCGCCATCGCCGGTCACTACGGTGGTTCCGCGGTCGATCTTGATGTCCTCGCTGACCCGCACGGTCAAGGAACCATGCGTGACAGCCGCAGGGGTGACGCGCACGTCGCCTCCGATCACCACCGTTCCCGTGCGTGAATTCACGACGATCTTGGCGCGCGGGGCATCGGGCGTGACATCGAGGTTTTCGAGCAGCCCCGCAAAGGCAACCCGCTGTCCCGGATCGGCAGGCGCGTGAACGCTTATGGAACTGCCGTCAACGGCAATGGCCGTTCCGTTGCCGAACTGCGCGTTGATCGCCTTGGAGACGGCGGCGGCGGTGGAAAAATCGGGGCGGTTGAGGTTGAGCACCAGAAAATCGCCACTCAGGAACGGGCTTTCCACCATGCGTTCGACTGTGGCCCCATCCGGAACGCGCCCGACGGTAGGGATGTTGACCGTAAGGGAAGAGCCGTCCTTGCCTTCTACCCCAAGACCGCCCACCACCAGATTGCCCTGCGCAATCGCATAGATTTCGCCATCGGCGCCCATCAGCGGCGTCATCAGCAGCGTGCCGCCCTTGAGCGATTTTGCCTGACCGACGGTTGACACGGTGACGTCGACCCGCTGGCCGATCTTCAGGAATGGCCCGAGTTCAGCCGTCACCATCACGGCAGCGGCGTTCTTGGCGTTCAGATCGCGCGCGCTCACTTGCAGGCCAAGGCGCGAAATCAGCGATTCCAGCGATTGCAGGGTCAGCCCCGAATTGCCGTCCCCCGTGCCGGAAAGGCCTACGACCACCCCGTAGCCCACAAGCTGGTTCGAGCGCACCCCGCCAAAGGACACAAGGTCCTTGAGCCGGTCCGCTGCCACCTCGGTCGACCACATCGACAGGGCCAAGGCCAGCATGGCAAGGCGCGCGATCATAGTGGATTGACCACATCTACTGCGCGCGACAGCCAGCCGCGGCGGGCGGTGTCGGCGGTCCCCCCCGCGCCAGTATAGCGGATGTCGGCATGGGCCACCCGGTCGGAGGAAACCACGTTGTCCGGCCCGATATCTTCAGGCCGGACGATTCCTGTGAGGCGCACATATTCGTTGCCGTTGTTCAGCGTCAGGCGCTTTTGGCCCATGATCTCCAGATGACCGTTCGGAAGTACCCGCACGACGGAAACCGACAGACGCCCCGTGAAAGAGTTGGATTGTGCCGCGCCGCCGCGTCCCGAGAAGCTTTGCTGCGTGGACCCGCCCAGTTTGGCGTTGTCAAAATCGCCTACCAAAAGTCCGGGCAGTTCCATTTCCATCGAAGACGATTTCGCGGCGTTCGACGATTGCGTTTTTGTTGCCTGGAAGCGTTCGGAAAACTCCACGGTCAGCACATCGCCCACCGCAGTTGCGCGGCGGTCGTTCACGAAAAGCCCGCGTGCGCCTTGATGGTAGATGCCGCCCGTCACCGTCGGGGCAAAGGGTTGTGCCTCGGTGTGGATCGGTGCGTAGTCGAGGCTGGCGGTGTCCTCGATATAGGTGGAACAGGCGGCCAGCGGCAAAAGCAGGGCGAGACGAAGGACATGGGTCATGGCGGATCAAATCTTGTTGGTGAGGAAGCGGAGCATCTCGTCCGAAGCCGAGATGGATTTGGAACTGATTTCATAGGCACGCTGGGTTTCGATCATGTCGACCAGCTCTTGCACGACGTTCACGTTGGAGGCTTCCAGCGCGCCCTGAACCAGCTTGCCGATGCCGTTTTCCATCGGCGCGCCGATGACCGCCGCGCCCGAGGCAGGGCTTTCGACCAGAAGGTTTTCGCCCACTGGCGCCAGACCGCGGGGGTTGGGGAAGGCGGCAAGGGTGATCTGGCCCAACTCTTCGGCTTCCACCTGGTTGGGCAGCGTGGCCGTCACGATCCCGTCGCTCGAAATGGTGATGCCGAGCGTGCCTTCGGGCACCGTGATTTCGGGTTGCAGCACATAGCCACTGTCGGTGGTCAGCAGACCTTCGGCGTTGCGGGACAGACTGCCATCACGGCTGTAGCCCATGCGCCCGTCGGGCATCAGCACCTGAAAGAAGCCTTGGCCGTTGATCGCCAGATCAAGGGAGTTGCCCGTGGTGGTCAGGCTGCCCTGGGTGTGGATCTTTTCGGTCGCGACAATCCGGACACCGGTGCCAATCGCCATCGGTCCGGTCAGCGCCGTGGTGTCCGATGTCTGCGCCCCGGCTTCGCGGTGGGTCTGGTAGAGCAGGGTTTCAAAATTGGCGCGGTCGCGCTTGAACCCTGTTGTGTTCACGTTCGCCAGATTGTTGGCGATGACCTGCATCCGGGTCTGTTGGGCATCAAGCCCGGTGCGGGCCACATGCATCGCATTCGTTGACATCGGGGCTCCTTGCCATCTGGGTGTCGCATGGTTCACCGGCTTAGATGCAAGCCCCGTGCCAGATCAGGGCCGGCACGCCCTCAAGTCGCGCCGTATCAGCTTCCCGGCGGACGCAAGAGCGCGGCCCCCGCTTCGTCGACCTCGCGGGCTGTCTGGATCAGCCGCAGGTTCAGCTCGAAGGTGCGCTGCAATTCGATGCTGTCGATCATTTCTTCGGTCGCATTCACATTGCTGCCCTCGCGCACGCCTTGCAAAACCCGCGCGCGTTGGTCGGGCGGGGGCAGGGCGCTGCCATCGGCCATCCGGATACGCCCGTCGAGCGTCTTGCGCAGGTCCAGATCATCGGCCGGGTCCACCGTCGCCAGTCTGCCGACCAAGGCCCGCTCGCCCGGAGCACCGTCCTGCGGGGTGATGACGATCTGGCCGAGGTCGTCTATCTCAAGCTCCCGAAACGGCGGCAGGATGATGGGTTGCAGATCTGCCCCCAGCATGGCCTCGCCCGCCCCGTTCTGAAGCACCCCGCCGGGACCGAGTTGCAGATCGCCCCGGCGCGAGAGTGCGGCCTCGCCGCCTTCGGGCGGTTGCACAAAGAAAAATCCTCTGTCGGCAATCGCCAGATCCATCGGATCGCCGGTGCGGTCCAAGGGACCGGCTGCGCGCGAGAACCCATGCGCGCCGCGCTCCAGTTGCAGGGCGCGTGTGCTCAGACTGTCGAGAGCGGTCACGAATTTGGCCGAGCCTTCGTTTGTCAGGTCGCGGCGAAAGCCCGGCACCGCCACATTGGCAAGGTTCTGGGCCGAGACGACCCGTTGATCGCGCAGGTTTGCCAGCGAATTCAGCGCGGTGTGGATCATCCTGTCCATTCGGCGCCCCGCTTAGCTGCGCAGGTTCATGATGGTCTGCATCATCGAGGACGAGGTCTCCATCGCCTTGGCACTGGCCTGATAGTTGCGCTGCGCCGTGATCAGGTTCACCAGTTCTTCGGTCAGGTCCACATTGGCCTTTTCCAGCGCGCCCGAGCGGAGCAGTCCGAATCCGGAGCCGCCCGGCGATCCGGCCATCGGCAGGCCGGAATCCGTGGTGGCGGCAAAGGCCGCGGCCCCCATCACGCGCAGCCCGCCGGGGTTGGAGAAGTTGACCAGCAGCAACTTGCCTTGGGCGACCCGCTCTTCCGATCCATAAACCGCCCAGACCGTTCCCTTGGAATCGATGTCCAAGGTGGTCAACTGCGTCTGGGTCTGGCCGTTATGAGAGGCGGAGCGTGTCTGGAAAGGGCGGTCGCGCAGCACGCTATCGGCCAAGGACAGAGACACCGTGCCCTCACTGCCACTGAACGAAAGCGCGCCAGAGCCGTCGACCAGAGCACCGTCTGCACCGAAGGTCACCTGCTGGGCTGCGCCGGGTTCAAGCTGTATGCCATCGCGGACCAAATGGACTTCATAGCTGGTGTTCGGCGAGGCTTCAGAGGGGTTGCTGGTGCGGACCAGATAGAGTTCTGCCTCGATCGAGCGTCCTTCGGCATCGAACATCGGCACATTCGTGCGATGCGCCCAGGTGGTCGGATCATTGGCTGCAAAGGGGGCAGAGGGCGGCACGGCCTCTTGCGCGCCCGCCATGGCAGGGTCTGTCGGCAAGGAGAGTTCCATCGACAGCCGCGAAGTGGCGGCGGGGAACCCCATCGCAAGCGGTATCTTGAGCGGCATCGCGGTGCCAAGCGCCTCGGACAGGGTATGGCCATCCATCGCGACAGGCCAGCCCAGAAGCTGCTGGCCCGATGCATTTACGATGGTGCCATCCGCCGAAAGGCCAAAAGCCCCCGCACGCGAATAAAGCGTCTCGGCCGTCGCCCCCGGGGTGATGTTGGTCGGGCGCAGTGCAAAAAAGCCCGCGCCTTCGATCGCAAGATCAAGCCGGTTGCCGGTGCCCACGATGCTGCCTTGCGAGAAGTCCTGCGCGACCCGTGTTACCTGCGTGCCGGACCCGACCGTGGTGCGCGACACCGAAAACGGCGATTGGTTGTAGATATCGGCAAATTCGGTGCGGCTGCCGCGAAAGCCGATGGTGCCGACGTTGGCGATGTTATGCGAGGTCGCGGCGATGTCGGATTGTGCGGCGGTCAGCCCGGACAGGGCGGTGTTCATAGACATGATGGTTTCCTTTGCGCCGTTTGGAATTACCGGAAAGCGTCGATTTCGAGCATGTTGATGGCTCCGAAGCCTTCAACCTGTAAGGTGATGTCGTCCCCGCCGGTGCCGGCACTGGCCGAAAGCACCCGCGCATAGACCTGCGGATCAAGTGGAACCTGCTCGCCATTCTGCATCGCATCAATCGTGATGCGCACGGGACTGCGCGTTGCGGCAAGGTTCGGTGGCAGGTCTGTCCATTCGAACGCCGCCCGCCCGGCCGCTTGCGGGCCAAGCGTCTGGGTATGCAGCAAGGTGCCGCTGCGGGCATCCGAATAGCTGATGACCATCGACTGGACTGGCGCCTGCACCTCTACCGCACCGCGGATCGCGCCGTCTTTGTCCGGCTGCGCGACCGTGCCGGGGACCAGAACCGACTGGCCGAGCATATTGGACGCAGCAGACAGGCGCATGTCACGCATGACAGAGCCGAAGCCCATAAGCGTATCGTTCACCCGCTCGATCCCCGCCACGGTGGAAAACTGCGCCATCTGGCCCATGAACTGGGCGTTATCCATCGGGTTGAGGGGGTCTTGGTTCTTCATCTGCGCTGTCAGCAACGTCAGAAAATCCTGCTGCCCCAGTGGCCTGTTGCCCGTGGGGGTCGGTGTATCTCGGCTCGGGCCGCTGGCGGTGATCGGTGCAAGTGACGTCATGTCATCCTCTTGTGGCGGGGCCTTACTCGCCCATGCTCAGGGTGCGGGCCATCAGCGCGCGCAGGGTGGAAAGGGACTCCAGCGTGTTCTGGTATTGGCGGCTGGCCTCGAGCATCTCGACCATTTCCTCCTCGACCTGCACCGCCGCCTCGAAGACATAGCCTTCGGCATCGGCCTGCGGGTGATCGGGGCGGAACATGCGCACCGGTTCGCGGTCCAGTGCCACGATCTGCGCAGCGCGGGGGGCGGTCAGCCCGGTGCCCGGCGCGGCCTCGTCCACCACGAAGACAGGGCGCAAGGCGCGAAAGGCCCCTTCTGCCGAACCCGCGACGGTGCCAGCGTTGGCAAGGTTTGACGCGGTTGTGTTCAGCCGCTGCATCTGCGCCGAGAGCGCCCGCGTGCCGATATCAAAGACGTTCCGGATCTCGGCCATGTCACTCTCCTCTGATCGCAGACATCAACCCCGAGATCCGGCGGTTGAGAAAGGTGAGGCTGGCCTGCTGGCGCAGGGCGCTTTCGGCAAACTTGATCTGCTCGATCGCAGGCTCCACCGTGTTGCCATCCAGCGATGCCGAGGTCGGCACGCGGTAGCCCGGCCCGCCATCGGGCGTGACCGGTGCCGTCAGGTGAAGCGGATGGGTGCCGGCAAGTTGGCCCATGCCGGACTTCCGCGCGAGTTCGGCGGCAAAGTCGATGTCACGCGCCTTGTAGCCGGGGGTCGCGGCCTGCGCGATGTTGCTTGCCAGTATGGCGCCGCGTCTTTCGCCCAGTTTCAGCGCGTCGGCGTGAAACCCTATATGATCGCGCAAAGCATTCGTCATCGGTTTCCTCGGATCAAGGTGCATCTGGCCCGATCCTTGCAAGACCAGTGCCAGAATTGTCGGAGAGACGAAAATGGCAGAAAAGCTTCCTTCCGGACTTGTCGGGCGCGTTGCAGAAGTGCTCGAAAGCTTGCCTTTGGCAACGGCACTGGCGGTGGGCCGTCTTTCGCTGGCAACGCAAAGCGAGAATCTGAACGCTGCGGAGCGCCGGGCAAGGCTTGCACTGCGCATCGCGCTGATGCGTCAGGACAAACCGCTTGCAAGCGCGCCGGACGAGACCGAGACCGCCGCCACTGAGGCCAACCCGCAAGCCGTGCCGGAGCCTGTGGCGGTGGTGCCAGAGCCGCCTCAGCCCAAGCCGGAGCCTGCGCCACCACCGCCGCCCAAACCTGCGCGCGTCTCGCTTTCAACTGTTCGTCTTGAAGATGCGGCCATGTTGCTTGCTGCCGCATCCGCGCCGCCCGAGCCAGCTTTCACACCCGCCCTGCGGGTTGCGGCGGCGCTTCCCGAAACATCTGCCGCGCCCGAGCCGCCCGTGCAGCCCGAACCGGCACAGGATGTGTCAGAAGCCGGGGCAGGGGAAGGCGAGACGATCGAACCCGCCGCGCCCAAAGCCCCGCGCCGCAAATCTGGCGCGCGCAAATGGTCGGCCAACACAGATGATCTGGGCGATGCCTTTGCCGCGCTTTCGGCGCTCGGCTCTCCGGCAGAAGAGGCATCGGCACCAGACCCCGCACCGGCACCGCCAGAGCCGGAACTGCCAGTTGCCGCCCCACCCAAGAGCAAGAAGCGGTCGGGATCGATTTCTGCCGCTGATGGTTTGGCGGCCGCGGCTTCAGCCTTTGCCGCGCTTCAGATGGCCGATCCCGATGAGGATGGATCGTCCCCGTCGCCAGCGGCGGGGCAAGATGCGTCAGCCGATGCTGGCTTCTTCGGGGATCAGGGCTGATGCCTTGGCTTTCGAGATGATCTCGCCCAGATGCCTCATGCTCTGCGCGTAAAGCTCTTCCACATAGGCCTGAATCATCGTCGCCTTGCGTTCATCCTGCGCGATGGCGAGGTTCTCCTGATCGAGCAAGACGCGGTTCAGCGCCATAAGCCCGAGCGCTCCCGCCGCGCCGGCAGAGCTATGCGCCAGCTTGCGAACCTGTTCCATATCCCGCTCCGCCAAGGCAGCGCGGGTCAGGACAAGCGCCTTATCCGTTTCGAGGCGGAAGGTTTCTACCGTTTTGGCGACGAAATCGACCCCAAGATCTTCAAGCAGGGACTCGACCATCGAGTCATCCGCCAGCGGCATATCCGTTTTAATTCCAGCGTCCTTGCAGTGACCGTCGCGCAGCACCTTGTCTGGCCTGCGGGCATGTTGGCACATCACTTCGACAAGCCGGTCAATCCGGACAGGTTTCATCAGAACATCCGTCATTCCCGCAGCAAGATACTCCGCTTGACGCTCCGGCGCGGCCTGAGCCGTTATGGCGATGATCGGAACATTGCGGCACGCGCCCTTCTGGCGGATCAGGCGCGTCGCGCTCAACCCGTCGAGGCGGGGCATCGAGACATCCATCAAGATCAGGTCGAAACACTTCTCGGCGGCCTTGTCGAAGGCATGTTGCCCGTCCTCTGCCGTCGTCACAATCGCGCCCAGACCTTCAAGCTGGCGGGTGATCAGCGTGCGGTTGATGGCGTTGTCTTCGGCCAGCAGGACCGAAAGCTCGGCCAGAGGAACGGCGGGCAGAGCGCGCGGCGCGGGCTCGGCCACTTCGACTTCGGCCAGCGGCGCTTCGAAGAAGAGGGTGAAACGGCTGCCTTTGCCAAGCTCGCTTTGGGTTTCGATATGCCCA
The DNA here is from genome assembly GCF_010915705.1 of Pseudotabrizicola algicola. GTDB lineage: Bacteria > Pseudomonadota > Alphaproteobacteria > Rhodobacterales > Rhodobacteraceae > Pseudotabrizicola > Pseudotabrizicola algicola. Next base: position 712,300 of record NZ_JAAIKE010000001.1, on the reverse strand, counting down.
CCAAGCTCTCCGACTGCCAGCTTGGCAATGCCAAGGCCCAGACCGCTGCCCTCGCGCACGCGTGAATATGAGGCGTCCAGCGTTTCGAAGTTTTCAAAAATCCGCTCAAGGTCCTTCTCGGCAATGCCGATGCCGGTGTCCTGAACGGCGATCTGGATTGCGACCCAGCCTTCACGTTCGGCAGGCCAGTGGCTGAGTTCAAGCCGGATTTGCCCCTTTTCGGTGAACTTCACAGCGTTCGACAGCAGGTTTGCAACCGCACGGTTCAGGAGTTGCAGGGGCAAAGACACCCCTAGCACGTCGTTTTCTGCCCCGACGAACTCGACGGAAGTTTCGTTGCGCGCCGCATCAGGCTGGAACTGGCGCACCAGATCGCGCAGCGTCTGGGTCAGCGAGAAGGTGGATACAGGATATTGCCCCGCATCGGCGCTGCCCATCCGGCTGAGGTGCAGCACGTTGTTCACCTGTTCGAGCGCGGTGGTGCCGCAGGTGCGGATGATGTCGGACAGCCAGACCTGGGTGTCATCAAGGTCCGTCGTGCGCACCAGCAGATCAAGCGCCGACAAAAGCCCCGTCAGCGGCGTGCGCATCTCATGGCTCATGACGGCGAGGAAACGGGCCTTGGCCTCGTCCGCTTCCATCGCCGCGTTGCGGGCCTGTGCAAACCGCTCCTCATGGGCAATCTGTTCGGAGATATCGCGCACGAAAATCACGGTGATCGCACGGCCCGAAACCGTGCGTCCGGTGCCGACGCTGGCTTCGACAGGAAAGGAGGTGCCGTTCAGCCGCACACCCTGTATCCGAAACCGCATGCCGGGCCGCAGGGTCGTAAGACTGACCGAAGGACTGCCATCGTCTCCCTCACGCAGGATTTCCGAAAGCCGGGGGCGCGCCGTTTCCAGCTTGCCGCCAAACATGGAAACCGTTGCCCGGTTCGATCCGATGACCCGTCCTTGGCCGTTGACGATCAGCACTGCATCCAGAGCAGAGTTGATTGTGGTGCGCAGGTTCTGCAGCGCGAATTCAAGGGCGCGCGCATGTTTGGTGCGCGAGCGGCTTTGCAGGAAAAGGCCAAGCGTCAGAACCGCCATGCCCGAGAGCAGCCAAAGCGTTGCCGCCGCAAACATGCGCAGTGTGTCCCGCAGATTGGCGCGCAGCAGATCTCCATTTCCCATGATCGAGAAGACCGCCTCGACCACGCCTGTCCGAAGGCCGGGGCGGATGTCTGCAAAACGGGTGATCATTTCGGGGAGCGCGGCTGCCAGTCCTTCATCCGGGCCGTCAATGACAGGGATGTATTGCTCGAGCAAACCGTCGCCGCCGCTCAGCAGCAGCCATTCTGCCCGCGTTTCCAATCCGGTCTGGCGCAGGCTGTTGCTGCTGCGCAAAAGCAGCACGCGGCTGTAAAGAATATCGAACTGTTCGCGGACGGTTTCGAGGTGATCGGCGGGATCGCCCGAAAGAACGGCCTCTGACATGGCAAGCGAGAATTTGGCCAGATCAACCTCTAGCTGGGCAATCACCCAGGTGCGGTTGTCCGAAACGGCGGCCGCGTGCAGCGACATCTGGTGTTCGATCTGGCGAAAGACATAGAACGCACCCGCCGCGACGGCCATCGAAAGCACGATAATCAAAGAAATCAGCAGGCGGTGGCTGCGCCGCGCCTGCTTTTCCGCTGTCTGAATACCATCATAAAATTCGGTGTTAGACATCTGACTATCTTTTTGAAAGAGGGGGGCGCTAGGCCCCCCCATAGTTTACTGGACTGTCAATCGCACAAGCTGCCATACGGAGCGTCCATAGCTTTCTTCGGTCTGGTAGCTGGCCGATTTGTCGAAAGGATAAATAATCCAGAGCGGCCCTTTTTCGCGGCGGGAAAAGCTTTTGCCGTCGATCTGGTCGGCAACGATGGGTGCATCATCCTCCAGCAGGTCAACGGGGATCTCGACCAGATAATCGTTGATGGCGATAGCACGCACCACGCCTTCGGTGATCCCGGCCGATGCGAGAATGGTCTTTAGCGGAACGCCGCTAAACTCCCGCACGCCTTCTGTCCACAGCGTGCTGGTGGCGAAGCTGACGCGGTCCATTGCGGCAAGATCCTCGCGGGTCAGCGAAACGGTAGCCGCATCGGGCTTTTCGATTGTAAGCAAGACCTCCGCACGCAGCATCGAGGACGACAAGAAGGAAAGCGCTGCCGCGAGCGAGAGCACGAGGGGCAGGGCGGGCTTGAACAAAGCAGACAACATGGCGGTTCCCATAAACTCAGACTCAGCAGAGATTACAGCGCGTGCCAAGAGAATAAACATGACAAAGGTCAGCAAACCCATCCCTTCGGATGGGTCATCCCCCGGTAAGGCACTGGGTCGGCACCACAAGTCTAGATAGACAAAGGTCGTCTCTGCTGTAAATGCTGCCAAATGTGTGGAAATTTGCGCGTTCTGAGGGCATCCTTATCCAAAGAGCGGGGTTACACCTCCTTCTGGCTTAAACGGGAAAGTGATTAACATGACGGCAGACATATCGAACAAGCTCAGGATACTGGTTGCAGACGATCATCGAATGATCCTCGAGATGTTTTCGATGTATCTCTCGAACATTGCCGACATGTCGGTGACAACGGCCGAAACCTTTGACGAGGCCGCACAAATCATCCAGAACGATGGTCCTTTCGACGTGGTTCTGCTCGATCTGAACATGCCGGGCATGAATGGGGTGACGGGGCTGCGCCGCGGTATCCGGCTGAACGGCGGCAAGCCGGTTGCCATCATCACGGGCAGCCCGACTCCGAAGATGCAGGAAGAGATCATGAACTCGGGCGCGGCGGGCATCATCCTGAAGACCACACCGGCCCGCAGCCTTGCCAACGCGATCCGCTTTATCCAGTCGGGCGAGATTTACATGCCGATGGAACTGATGCGGGCGCAGGCCGAGCCGAACCGCACGGCCAAGCATGGCCAGTTGAGCGAAAAGGAAGCGCAGGTCCTGAACTTTCTGGCCGAGGGCAAGCCGAACAAGGCCATCGCCAATGAACTTCAGTTGGCCGAACCCACCGTCAAGATGCATGTGACGGCCATCTGCCGCAAACTCGGGGCCAGCAACCGCACGCAGGCCGTGATCATGGCGCGCGACATGGGCATCGTCTGAACAGCCTGCTGATGCGCGCTGAAACATCGCCTGCGGGGTAAACAGCGCGGCCAGACTGCCGTTTCACTCTGCACGGCGGGCAGGATAGCCCCGCACAGCGCAGTCAGGGAAACAGATGAGCCTCCACCTTGCCCGACAAACCTATAAACGCGCCGCGCAGACCGATGATGCACTTCCGGCAGACCCTCATGCTGTGATCGGGGTCGCGCTGGCGGAACTCCATTCTGCTCTCGGAACGCTTGCCGCCGCTGCCGAACTGCGGCGCCCGTTGCCGCCGCGTTCCATGACCTTGGCCCTGTCCTCGATCTACCTGCTTCAAAGCAGCCTCGATTTCGAGCGCGGCGGCGAGATCGCAACATCTTTGTTTCAAGTCTACGAATACTGCCGCGAACAAGTTGCCGTGGCTTTCCGCGACAAGGGCGAAGGGGCAGACGGCCTCGCCCGCGCGACCGAATTCATCGCCACCTTGCGCGAGGCATGGCAATCGATGGACGCGCGCGGGGCAGCAGGCTGAGCGTCCAAACTATTCTTGCATGACAATGGCTTGAGAGGCGTTTTTTCATCGACGCATGAATTGACCCGTGCCGGGCGCAGCCTGCGCAAGCCTTTCCTTACATCGCCCGCATACAAACAAAAGCGCCACCGCAGATCTGCGGTGGCGCCTTTACTCCGGTCCGGGTCAGCCGATCAACTGCACCCGCTCGTGCCGCCACAGGTGTTGCACTTCATGCATGTGCCGTTGCGCACCAGCGTATAGTTTCCACACTCACCGCAAGGGTCGCCCTCATACCCCTGCATCTTCGCCTTCTGGCGAGCATCCAGACCGCTGGCAGTCCCGATGGCATAGGCCGAGGTGCTTTCGGCGAAGCCCGCCATCCGCGCTTCTGGCACGAGCGTGTTGAGCACGGACACAGGATCGGTGCCGTTTGCCAGCGCCGTCGCCCCCATTCCGCCCTGCAGCACCACCAGCTCTTGCGGCAGACGCTTGCGCAGATAGCCGGTCGAAGAGATCTGGCGCAGCACCTCCAGCCCTCGGCTGGCGGCGGTATCCGTCACAGGGGCGACATTCGGCTTGCCCTCGTCATCGCCACGGCCCAGATCGTCGAAAGAGGCCCCGGTGGGTTTGACATGGGCAAGATCGGTGCGGTCCAGATAGGAGATCGCCAGCTCGCGGAAGATGTAGTCAAGGATCGACGTCGCGTTCTTGATGCTGTCATTGCCCTGCACCATGCCTGCCGGTTCAAAGCGGGTGAAGGTGAAGGCCTCGACAAACTCTTCCAGCGGCACGCCGTATTGCAGGCCCACGCTGACCGCGATGGCGAAGTTGTTCATCATGGCGCGGAATCCGGCGCCTTCCTTGTGCATGTCGATGAAGATTTCGCCCAAGGACCCGTCGCCATATTCGCCCGTCCGCAGATAGACCTTGTGACCGCCCACGATGGCCTTCTGGGTATAGCCTTTGCGGCGCTCCGGCAGCTTCTCGCGGTGGCTGCGCACGATTTCCTTTACGATCACCTTTTCGACGATCTTCTCGGCAATCACTGCAGCTTTCTCCTGCATCGAGCCGGTCGCCAGAATCTCTTCTGCCTCTTCGTCATCCTCGATCAGCGCGCTCGCCAGCGGCTGCGACAGTTTCGATCCGTCGCGGTAGAGCGCATTGGCCTTGATGCCCAAGGAATGTGACAGTTCGTAAGCCGCCAGCGTTTCCTCGATCGAGGCCGAGTTGGGCATGTTGATCGTTTTGGAAATCGCGCCCGAGATAAAGGACTGCGCCGCCGCCATCATGTGGATATGGCTGTCCACCGACAGGTAGCGCTTGCCTTTCTTGCCGCAGGCGTTGGCGCAATCGAAGACCGGATAGTGTTCCAGCTTCAGGAAAGGCGCGCCTTCGAGCGTCATGGTGCCGCACACATGGTCATTCGCAGCGTCGATCTGGGCCTTGGTGAAGCCAAGATGGCGCAGCAGATCGAAGGTCGGGTCTGCCAGCTTTTCCGCCGGAATACCAAGCGTGCCCTTACAGAAATCCTCGCCCAGCGTCCACTGATTGAACACGAAGCGGATGTCGAAGGCCGAGGGCAGGGCCGCTTCGATCTTCTCGATCTCGCGCGGGCCGAAGCCGTGGCCCAAAAGCGCGGTGTGGTTGATCGCCGGGGCCTGTGCGATAGAGCCATGTCCGACGGCATAGGCCACGATCTCGGCAATCTGGTGCGACGGATAGCCAAGCGCCTCCAGCCCGGCCGGAACCGACTGGTTGATGATCTTGAAATAGCCGCCACCCGCCAGCTTCTTGAATTTCACCAGAGCAAAGTCCGGCTCGATTCCCGTCGTGTCGCAATCCATCACCAGACCGATGGTGCCGGTCGGGGCGATCACAGTGGTTTGCGCGTTGCGGAACCCGTGCGCCTCTCCCAGTGCCAGCGCTTCATCCCATGAAGATTTTGCAAGAGAAACAAGGGACTGATCGGGGCAGTTGATGTGATCCAGCGCGACAGGATTCACGTTTACCGCATCATATTTGCCGGTCGCATGGGCCGCCGCACGGTGATTGCGGATCACGCGCAGCATGTGGTCGCGGTTTCGGGCGTAACCGGGGAAGGCCCCCAGTTCGGCCGCCATCTCGGCGCTGGTGGCATAGGCGACGCCGGTCATCAGCGCGGTCAAGGCCCCGCACATCGCACGGCCTTCCTTGCTGTCGTAGCCGAGCCCCATGTTCATCAGCAGACCGCCGATATTGGCATAGCCAAGGCCAAGCGTGCGGAAGTCATAGGACCGCTGGGCGATCTCCTGGCTCGGGAACTGCGCCATCATCACCGAGATTTCGAGCGTCACCGTCCAGAGGCGCGAGGCGTGGATATAGGCCTCTGAGTCGAACTTGCCATTCGCAAAGAAGGTCAGCAGGTTCATCGACGCCAGGTTGCAGGCGGTGTCGTCGAGGAACATGTATTCCGAGCAGGGGTTCGATCCGCGGATCTCGCCATCTTCGGGGCAGGTGTGCCAGGCGTTCACGGTGTCGTGGAACTGGATGCCGGGGTCGGCGCAGGCCCATGCAGCGTGGCCAACCTGATCCCACAACTCGCGCGCCTTGACGGTTTTCGCCACCTTGCCATCGGTGCGGCGGATCAGCGCCCAATCGGCATCGTCCCTTACCGCATTGAGGAAAGCATCGGTCACCCGCACCGAGTTGTTCGAGTTCTGGCCAGATACGGTGACATAGGCTTCGGAATCCCAGTCCACATCATAGGTGGGGAATTCGATGCTGGTGTAACCCTGCTTTGCATATTGCAGGATGCGGTTGGTGTAAGTGTCGGGGATCATCGACTTTTTCGCCGATTTGATCGCCGCTTTCAGGGCAGCGTTCTTGGCGGGGTCGACCGAATCTTCTGCCGACCCGTCCCAGGTGCGGATCGCCGTGAAAATCTCGTTCAGCCGCACTTCATGGAGTTTCGATCCGGCAACGAGGCTGGCCACCTTCTGCTCTTCGATAACCTTCCAATTCACGAAAGCCTCGACATCGGGGTGATCCATGTCGCAGATCACCATCTTGGCCGCGCGCCGCGTGGTGCCGCCCGATTTGATCGCGCCCGCCGCGCGGTCGCCGATTTTCAGGAACCCCATCAGGCCCGACGACTTGCCGCCACCCGACAGCTTTTCGCCTTCGCCGCGCAGGGACGAGAAGTTTGTGCCGGTGCCGGAGCCGTATTTGAACAGACGTGCCTCGCGCACCCACAGGTCCATGATGCCGCCGTCGCCGACAAGGTCATCCTTGACCGACTGGATAAAACAGGCATGGGGCTGGGGGTGTTCATAGGCGCTGGTCGATTTGGTCAGCTTGCCCGTCTGATGGTCGACGTAAAAATGGCCCTGCGACGGCCCGTCGATGCCATAGGCCCAATGCAGGCCGGTGTTGAACCACTGCGGGCTGTTTGGCGCAGCCATCTGGCGCGCCAGCATATAGCGCATCTCGTCATAATAGGCGCGTGCGTCGGCTTCTGTGGTGAAGTAGCCACCCTTCCAGCCCCAATAGGTCCAGGCGCCGGCCAGACGGTCAAACACCTGTTTGGCGCTGGTTTCGCCTACGATGCGCTGATCCGCAGGCAGATCGGCAAGGGCGGCCTCGTCGGCGACCGAGCGCCAAAGGAACTCCGGCACACCCTTTTCCTTCACGCGTTTCAGGCGGGCAGGCACGCCCGCCTTGCGGAAATACTTCTGGGCGAGAACGTCAGAGGCGACCTGGCTCCAGCCTTCGGGAACTTCAACGGCCTCATTGCGGAACACGACCTTGCCATCGGGGTTGCGGATTTCCGAGACCGTGGTGGTGAACCCCATCGCCCCGTATGCGCCTGTCGCTTCGGTCGTGAATTTCCGCTCGATTTTCATCTGCCCCGTCCTCGCTGCATGGCCCCGGTTGATGTCCGGTCGCGGCCCGTTGATCCCAAAACCACCTCGGCGGCAAAAGAGAGCAAAGCAACATCGGGCCTTCCCCGCAGAGCAGGAAAAGCGGAGACGCCCGTCGGGCGAAGTCCTGTATGACGTTTCTTGTCCCTTCCCGCTGACCACTACATTTAGTGTGTCGCAAGGCTCGGTTGTCAAACTGTCGTAAGCCTAGGGCCGGAGCAACCCCCTTTTTTTCCGCTGTTCATAGAAAAATGACTTGACCCTGCCCGCTCACCCGCAACGGCGTGCCCTGCTGTCAGACGGCGGGCGCTGTCATCCTGTGGACAGACCTGCGGATAACTCTAGGGGGTATCTGTGGAGCCAAAGGAAAAAACCGCGTAATTCGCGTGAAAAGCCGTAGGGTTGGCACAAGTCGTTAACAAATCGGATGAATTTTGGGACGGCTGGGGATGAAACCCTGCATGGGTGCATCGGTGATTCCCGATCCGGGACGGCAGGCACTGTCCTTTTGTGCTCGCTGTGTCGTCCTTGCCATAGATCGCCCCGCATGCGGCAGAATCGCGGCACCGCGGCCATGGCAGGTGGCGACAGGCTCGCCCAAGATAGCAAAAAGCCTAGCCATAACCTGTGGCCTCTTTGGACTGACCCACAATATATGGGGCGGTTATCCGACCCACCACCGCAGCTGCAAGGCGCAAAAGGGTGGCATGTGCGGCGCCTCTGGGCTAAAGCGGAACGACACCCTGCCTGCGAAAAATATGCCCATGACAGACATCATCGCCCGCTGTGAAGCCAAAGGCCTTCGAATGACTGACCAGCGCCGCATCGTCGCCCGCGTGGTCGGCGAGGCCGAGGATCACCCTGATGTCGAGGAACTCTACGTTCGCGCCGCCCGCATCGATCCGCGCATCTCGCTGGCCACGGTCTATCGGACGGTGAAGCTGTTCGAAGAGGCAGGCATTTTGGACAAGCTCGAATTCGGCGACGGGCGGGCGCGCTATGAAGATGCCGAGCGCGACCACCACGACCATCTGATCGATGTCAATTCGGGTGAGGTGATCGAGTTCGTCGACCCCGAGATTGAGGACCTGCAAGAGCGCATCGCGGCCCGGCTCGGATATCGGCTGATCGGGCACAGGCTGGAGCTTTTGGGCGTGCCGATCACCAAGCCGCAAAAGCCGTGAGTAGTGCCGACAATCCCCGCGCCGCCGGTCTGATGGTGGCCAGCATGGCTGCCTTTGCTTTCGAGGATCTCTTTCTCAAGCGCGCCGCCACAGCGATGCCGCCGGGGCAGGTGATTGCGATGATGGGCGCGGGCGGGGCGGTCGTTTTCTGGCTGATCGCCGCCCGTCTGGGGCAGCCTATCCTGACGCGCCACGCCCTGAGCGGGGCCGCAGCGGTGCGCACCCTGTCGGAAGCGGGGGCAACGATGCTCTATATCACGGCCCTTGCGCTTATACCTCTCAGCGTGAACGCGGCCCTTTTGCAAGCATCGCCTCTGGTGGTGACCTTGGCCGCCGCCCTGTTTCTGGGCGAACAGGTGGGTTGGCGGCGCTGGAGCGCGATTGCCACGGGCTTTGCCGGGGTGATGATCATCTTGCAGCCCGGCACCGACGGCTTTCGGCTCGCGGGACTGCTGACAGTGGCTTGCGTCTTTATCCTGACCGCGCGCGATCTTGCCACCCGAATGATGCCGCCGAGCATAGGCACCTTCCAGTTGACCACATGGGCCTATCTGGCGCTGGTTCCGGCAGGGGCCATTCTGATGGCGGTGCAAGGGCAAGCGCCGGCGCCCATCGACCCGTCGCGCTGGATCGATCTTGCTGGCGCCTTGGTGACCGGGCTTTTGGGCTATTATGCGGTCACCGCCGCGATGCGGAAGGGCGAGGTCTCTGTCGTGGCCCCGTTTCGCTATTCCCGACTGGTCTTCGCGATGATCCTTGCTGCGATTTTCCTTGGCGAGCGTCCCGATGCCTTCATGCTTGCCGGGGCCGGTCTGGTGATCGGCTCGGGGCTTTACACCTTCGCACGCGAGGCAAGGCTCAAGCGCGCCCTTTCCATGAGGGCCGACCCAAGGTAAAGACGGGGCCGAGAGCATCATCCGCATAACGGAGCCCCCATGAGCACGATCATCGACATTCACGCCCGCGAAATCCTCGACAGCCGCGGAAACCCCACTGTTGAAGTGGATGTGACGCTGGAAAGCGGCGCAATGGGGCGGGCTGCCGTGCCGTCGGGTGCCTCGACCGGCGCACATGAAGCCAACGAACGCCGCGACGGCGACGCCGCCCGATACAAGGGCAAGGGCGTGCTGGAGGCGGTCGCTGCCGTGAATGGCGAATTGGCCGAGGAACTGGTGGGCTATGATGCGACCGAACAGGTCGGAATCGACCGCACCATGATCGAGATGGACGGCACCCCCAACAAGTCTCGGCTCGGTGCCAATGCCATTCTCGGCGTTTCCTTGGCCGTCGCCAAGGCTGCCGCCGAATTCACCGCACAGCCCCTGTTCCGCTACGTCGGCGGCACCTCTGCGCGGGTTCTGCCGGTTCCGATGATGAACATCATCAACGGGGGCGAGCATGCCGACAACCCGATCGACATTCAGGAATTCATGATCATGCCGGTGGGCGCGGACAACATCCGTGACGCGATCCGCATGGGGTCGGAAGTGTTCCACACGCTCAAGAAAGAGCTGTCGCAGGCTGGCCACAATACCAATGTCGGCGACGAAGGCGGCTTTGCACCCAACCTGAACTCTGCCCGTGATGCGCTTGATTTCATTTTGAAATCCATTGAGAAGGCCGGTTTCAAGCCGGGGGTCGACATGTATCTGGCGCTCGATTGCGCCGCGACCGAATACTTCAAGGGCGGCAAATACGAGATGAAGGGCGAAGGCAAATCGCTCAGCATCGCGCAGAACGTCGAGTTTCTGGCATCTCTGGCGGCCGATTATCCGATCATCAGCATCGAGGACGGCTGTTCGGAAGATGACTGGGAAGGCTGGAATCTGCTGACAGATACGCTTGGCAACAAGGTTCAGCTGGTGGGGGATGATCTGTTCGTCACCAACCCGCGCCGTCTGGCCGAAGGCATCCAGAAGGGTGTCGCCAACTCGATGCTGGTCAAGGTCAACCAGATCGGCACCCTGACCGAAACCTTGCAGGCCGTCGATATGGCACACCGCGCTCGCTATACCAACGTGATGAGCCACCGCTCCGGCGAGACGGAAGATAGCACGATTGCCGATCTGGCGGTTGCGACCAACTGCGGCCAGATCAAGACGGGCTCGCTGTCGCGCTCTGACCGGCTCGCGAAGTATAACCAGTTGATCCGGATCGAGGAAATGCTTGGCGAAACGGCGGAATATGCCGGACGCTCGATCCTGAAAGCATAAGACGCGCAGACTTTCGGCGGGGGCGTTCGCGGCAGAGGCCGGACGCCTCCGGCGTGAGTATTCCAAAACAGTGCAAGGCAGGAGCGCAGGGATGGACGAGGCGGACCAGATCATAGCTCGACTCGATCTCGCCCCGCACCCCGAGGGCGGCTGGTATCGCCAGACATGGGCCGGACCAGAGATTGGCGGGCGCGCAAGCGGCACGGCGATCCTGTTCCTGTTGCGGGCCGGCGAGCGCAGCCATTGGCATCATGTGGATGCAGACGAGATCTGGCTCTGGCACGCCGGTGCGCCGGTGGTGCTTTCGGTGGGGCAGACGCGCGCAGTGGACCATCGTCTTGGGCCGTCGGTTCTGGCGGGCGAGTCGCCGCAGGTGGTGGTGCCAAAGGGGCATTGGCAGGCGGCACGGTCTTTGGGGGCCTATAGCCTTGTGTCCTGCACGGTAAGCCCGGGCTTTGATTTTGCGGGCTTTGTCCTGGCCGCGCCGAATTTCGATCTGCCGCGCTGATTGTTCCCGTCACAAAATGGCATTGGTGGCGGCGCGGGCAAAGCGCTATGCGAGCGTCATGTCAGATGCATCCCTCCCGAAGAATGAAGACAGCCGCTCCGGCTTTGCGTTTGCGCTATGCGCCTATCTTCTGTGGGGCTTCCTGCCGCTTTACATGAAGGCGCTTGCGCATGTCTCTCCGCTGGAGGTGATCGCGCACAGGGTCCTGTGGTCTTTGCCGGTGGGGCTTGGGGTGATCATCTGGCTGGGGCGCACGCAGGATTTGCGCAAGGCACTGCGCACGCCGCGCATGTTGATGATGGCGGCCGCGACGGCCGGACTGATCTCCGTGAACTGGGGCACATATGTCTGGGCAATCGGTTCCGGTCATGCGCTGGAGGCGGCGCTTGGCTATTACATAAACCCGTTGTTCAGCGTTCTGCTGGGGCGGATCGTCCTGAAAGAGCAGTTGACCCGCGCGCAATGGGCGGCGATCGGTCTGGCGGCGGCAGCGGTTGGCTTGCTGACGGTCGAGGCCGGGCGGGTGCCGATGGTGGCGATGGGGCTGACGGTGACATGGGGCATATATGCCTATCTCAAGAAGTCGCTGCCGATCGGCCCCAATCAGGGCTTCACGCTCGAGGTCATGCTGCTGGCACCCTTTGCCTTGGGTTATCTGGTCTGGCTGCACAGCCAAGGCGCGCCACATTTTGCGCAAGGCGTGACGAGCGACGATCTGCTGTTGATCGGGACGGGTCTGGTGACTGCGGTGCCGCTGATGATCTATGCCAACGGAGCCAAGCGTTTGCGCCTGTCGACCATCGCCATGATGCAATACGTCTCTCCGACGATCATTTTCATCATTGCGGTTTTTGTATTCGGCGAGCCGTTCGGCGCCGCGCGCTTGGTGGCATTTCCGATGATCTGGACGGCTCTGGTGATCTTCACCGTCTCGAGCATCCGCGCACGGGGCCGCGCGCGTCAGGCATCCAGCGTGATCCAGACCGGAACATGATCTGACGGCTTGTCTCCGGCGCGCACGTCGCGATCTATGCCAGCGCCGGTCAACCTGTCGGCCGCGGCGGGCGAGAGCAGCAGGTGATCGATGCGGATACCGTTGTTCCGTTCCCACGAATTGGCCTGGTAATCCCAGAAGCTGTAATGTCCCGGTCCGGGTTCATAGGCGCGGAAGGCATCCAGCAGGCCAAGGTTCAGCAGGCGGCGGAAGGCCTGACGGGTCTGCGGCAGGTAAAGTGCGTCCTCCTCCCATGCCTGCGGACGGGCGGCATCCTGTGCCTGCGGGATTACATTGTAATCACCGGCGCAGATGAACGGCTCTTCCAAGGCCAAGAGCGCGCGCACATGGCTTTCCATCCGCGCCATCCACGCGAGTTTGTATTCGTATTTGGGGCCGGGGGCAGGGTTGCCATTGGGCAGGTAAAGCCCGCACAGCCGCACGGGGCGCGGCGCCATCACTGTGGCTTCGATCCAGCGCGCCTGTTCGTCTCCGTCATCCCCGGGAAGACCGCGCGTGACATCCTCGAGCGGCAGTCGCGAGAGAATGGCCACCCCGTTGAAGCCCTTCTGCCCGTGCGTCTCCACGCGATACCCCATGTCCTCGAAAAGCGCGCGCGGAAAAGCTTCATCAACCGACTTGATCTCTTGCAGACACACCACATCGGGCTTTGACGCCGCCAGCCAGCGGGGCAGGGCCTCTTGCCTTGCCTTGATCCCGTTGATGTTGAACGTCGCGATCAGCATGATCCGGCCTCCCTGTTGCGGTATCAGCTATCGGACAATGGTCTGCGCAAGGCAAGCCTTGATGGCAGGAGGCGAAGTCAACTTACCCACAGAGTGAAAAATCTGTGGATAACACAACTTTAACGCGAATTACTTTGGCCGAATCGAAAATCCGAGGTTAGCGTGATCTGGTGTAGACCGTAAAACCTGGAGGGTTAAAATGTTTTCGAATGCCGCTCAGCGCATTGACTTGATTGAAGAAACTGGCGCTGTCTCTGACATGCTGGCGGGACAAGATACGGCGATGATGACCTCGGTCGCATCCGCCATGATGACCAGTGTGGCCTCGTCCATGATGACGAGCGTGGCTTCGTCCATGATGACCTCGGTCGCATCCTCGATGATGACCAGTGTGGCCTCCTCCATGATGACATCGGTGGCCTCGGCGGCCATGACCTCGGTTGCACAAGAGGATGCGGCGCTTGATCTGGCTGGCAAGATGTCCGGCGTTCAGGCTGCCCTGATGACCAGCGTCGCCGAAATCTGAACGGCTTGCGAACCCGGGTAACGGGTTCCGGACACGACAGGGGCGCGCATGGGTGCTGCCACATCTTGCGCGCCCCCGACTTCAGATAGGGCTGTCATGACCAACATCGTCTCGCTACGGCGGCAGGGGGCCGCATCCTGCGATCCGGCCATTCCCGGTCTGATCGATCTGTTCGCCACACGCAGGCGCGGCCAGCATGATGCCTTCTGGCTCAAGGAAAACGCCGAGCTTTTGCAGATTCTGGCCGCTCTCGGCCTTGAAGCTGACCTGGAGCCTCTGCGCCATCGCGCCAAGGGCCTGATGCAAGAGGTGAGGTTCTTCCCGCAGTATTACCGCATGTATCTGTCGCTTGCGCTTGATCTGCGCGATCTCGGTCTGACCGAGGCTCCGGTGGCCGAGCTTGCCGATTTTGTCGTAACGCAGGATTTGCCCTCGATCGAGCTGTCGGACACCCATCGGGGCGAGGCGGAATTGCTGTTGCGCCGGGCGGGGCTGGACAGGCACGATGCGGGGCTGGAGGCGCGGCTGGCGCGGTTCGGCGCGAATGCAGCCGCCTTTTGCCTGCCCAACCGGCGGGCGGCCTATGATCTGACCCATATTGTCTTCCACGCCGCAGATTACGGTCGCCGCACGATTGCGCGCGATCCGGCACGGCGGCTGAGCCTGATGCATGTGGGGCTTGTCGCGTGGCTCGAGGGGAATCTTGATCTTTTGGCAGAGGTCGCGCTTGCGCTTCATCTGTCCGGCGAGGAGGTCCCGGCGCTTTGGTCACAAGCGGTTGTGCGCGCGGCGGATCAGGTCGACTTTGTCGCTGGTGCGCGTGGCATCTCGCTTGACGACGATTACCACCAATATCTGGTGCTGAACTGGGCGCGGGGCGTGCTGGGGCAATCTGCCTTTCCGCATTCCGTGCCAGCGCAGGCGCGGGTGATCCGCCAGCCGCGTGCCGCAGTCAGCGCCCTGCATGAGCTGTCCTTGGTCTTGCTTGATATGGGCGAGGCCCGTCACCCCGATTGGAGCCGGATGCGGTGGCGGATCTGGGCAAAACTCTCGGAACCGGCGCGGCAGTGTCTGGAGCAGGTGGAGGGGATGGCGGAATTCGAAGGGTTCTTCGCCGGATTTTCCCGCGCGGGCCGCATCGGGGGAGCTTTGAAATGATGCAGACTCTTCGCACCCCCTGGGTCCTCGGAGTGGCCTTCCTGATCGCTTCGACACTGGCCGCGACTTTGGCAGATGGCACGGTCAAAGACCTGTCCGCCCGTCTCGAAGCGCCGCAGGTGTTCTTTCTGTCCGGCCTTATCATGGCCGGGATCAGCCTTCTGGCGGCGCGCGCGGGCACACAGATCGGGATATTCACCACAAGCTGCCTGAAAACCACCGTTCCCGGGCTTCTGCTGGCGCGGTCGCTTGCCACCGTTGTGGCGTCGCTTGGCTTCTTCTACGCCATCGCTTTGATACCATTGGCCGAGATCTTTGTTTTTGTCGGCCTGATGCCTCTGATGTCCGCCCTGATGTCGCGGCATGTGCTGGGCGAAAGCGTCGATATGGCGGCATGGGCGGGCTTGGCCTTGGGATTGGTCGGCGTTCTGATGCTGTTTCCCGAGGGATTGTCGGGGCTGACGCTTGGGCATCTGGCCGGGTTCTGCGGGGCTTTTGCCGGAACCGTGTCGCTCGTGCTGTCCCGCTTGATGGCGCGGCGCGAGACAAACACGCTGGTGCAGGTGTTCTATCCCAATCTGGCGCTTGCCGGGGCGGCGGCCTTGATGTTGCCGGCGATCTGGCAGCCGATGGCGCTGGTCGATGTGGCGCGCATCTTCCTTTACTCGGGCCTGCTGTTTCTTGCCCGCTGGACGATGGTTCTGGTCATGCAGCGCTTGCGTGCGCCTGTTGCCTTGCCCCTGATGAACATTCAGTTCGTCTGGATGGTTGCCGTCGGATTTGTGTTCTTTGGCGAAATTCCCGCGCTTGGCACGGTGATTGGTGCGCTGCTGGTGATGTGTGCCGGAGGGATCGCGCTGATGGAACAGGTGCGGGTAGACCGTCTGGCCCGTCTGCCGCAAGGGCAGGCAAGCCCCGGCACGGCAGCGGTGCCTGCAGAATAAAAAGGCCGCCCTTCGGGGCGGCTTTGTCATTCTGGGGGGATCACATCGAGAAGGACACTCCGCAGCCGCAACTGCTGCTTGCGTTGGGGTTTTCGATCACAAAGCGGGCGCCGATCAGTTCTTCCGTGAAGTCGATCACCGCGTTCTGCAAAAAGGGCAGCGATACAGAGTCGACCAGCACGCGCTGGCCGTCTTTTTCCAGCACCAGATCATCCGGCGCGGGATCGTCCAGCTTGATCTCGTATTGAAAGCCAGAACAGCCGCCCCCTTCTACCGCGACACGCAGCGATTTCTGCTCCCCTGTCAGATCGGCGATTTCGGCCAGACGCGCAAAGGCACGGTCGGTGACACGGGGGGGCAAGGTCAGGTCCATGATTTTTCACATATCCTTGGAGGTCACAGTGCAATATAAGGGGCAAAGAAGACTTCAACAAGAACGGGCAGTTCCATGCTTGCGCCTTTTGCCTGCCTCCCCGATGCCTCTCGCGGCCGCCTTCACCCCGAACGCATGTCGTCCTTTCGCTCTCCCTATCAGCGGGACAGGGACCGGATCATCCATGCCTCGGCATTTCGGCGGCTCAAGCACAAGACGCAGGTTTTTGTCGAGCATGAGGGCGACTACTATCGCACCCGCCTGACCCATTCGATCGAAGTGGCGCAGGTGGCCCGCACGATCGCGGGTGTACTGGGGCTGAACACCGATCTGGCCGAATGTATCGCGCTTGCGCATGATCTTGGCCATACGCCCTTTGGCCATACCGGCGAAGACGCGCTGTCCGATCTGATGAAGCCCTTCGGCGGCTTTGACCATAACGCACAGGCCCTGCGCATCGTCACGCGGCTCGAGCGGCACTACGCCGATTTTGACGGGTTGAACCTGACGTGGGAATCTCTCGAAGGGATCGCCAAGCACAATGGTCCGGTCACCGGACCGAATGCCGATGCCAAACACGCCGGCCCGTTGCCCTATGCCTTGGCCGAGGTGAATGCCCAGTGGGATCTTGCGCTGCACACCCATGCCAGCGCCGAGGCGCAGGTCGCCGCCATTTCCGACGATGTCGCCTATTCCCATCACGATCTGCATGACGGCCTGCGGTCGGGTCTGTTCGACGAAGCCGATCTGATGGGTCTACCCGTCACCGGTCCTGCCTTTGCCGAGGTCGATGCGCTCTATCCGGGGCTGGATCCGATGCGCCGTCGGCATGAGGCGCTGCGCCGTGTCTTTGGCCGCATGGTCGAAGATGTGATCGCGGTCGCCCAAGGCCGGCTCGAGGCGGCAAAACCGCAATCGGTCGATGATATCCGGATGCTTGGCACGACGGTCATCCGCTTTTCCAAGCCGCTGTATCAGGAATTGAAGGCGATCCGCAGTTTTCTGTTCCACCGGATGTATCGTGCGCCTTCGGTGATGGCGGTGCGGGCCAAGGTCACGCAGGTGGTGCAGGACCTGTTCAACGCCTTCATGGCGGACCCGAGCTTGCTTCCCGAAGAATGGGAACATGCGGTGCAGGCCTGCACCGACCAGATCGAACTTGCGCGCACTGTGGCCGATTACGTCGCAGGGATGACGGACCGGTTTGCCATTCAGGAACATGGCCGCCTGTGCGGCGGCGCGCTGATCGAAACCCATACAGGCCCCCATTTCGCGCCGCGGTTTCCAACCTGATGCTCAGTCGCGGCTGGCCGCCAATGCCCAGAGCCCGGCCAGCCCCAGCGAAAGCACCATGTTCCATCCGGCCATCGACAGGCCGAGCATCGACCACGGCACCTGATCGCAGCGCACGGGCGCGGCAACGGCGGCATTGGGGTTAAGCAGGTCATCCATGCTGATGCCCGAGATGGAGCCTCCGGTGCAGGACTGAAGTCCCTCCCACCAGCCGTATTCCACGCCCATGTGAAAGCCGCCGATCCCCGCCGATGTCAGCGCCGCCAGGGCTCCGAGTGCCATGAGCCAGCGGTTCGGCACCAGAAGTGCCAGCACCATCACACCCACCGCCACCGCATGGGGCCAGCGCTGCCAGATGCACAGCGCACAAGGTGCAAGCCCGCCGATGTATTGGAAGGCAAAGGCCCCGGCCAGCAGCGCGGCAGAGCCAAGCCCGGCAACGGCTGTATAGGCACGGGCAGAGAGGGTGGTTTGCATCAGAGCACCTTGAGAACAGCGAAGCCGCCGACGAGCAGCAGAACGAACAGCGTGAACATGAGCCCAAGGCGGCGCTCGATGAAATCACGAATAGGTGCGCCGAATTTCCACAGGAGCGCCGCGACAATAAAAAACCGCAAGCCGCGCGCAAAGATCGATGCGACGGTGAACACCACCAGATCGAGCCCCGTTGTTCCCGACAGGATGGTGATGACCTTGTAGGGAAAGGGGGTGACCCCCGCGATCAGAACCGACCACGCGCCCCATTCGTTATAGGTATCGCTGAAGGCCTCGAAGTTCCCGGTCTTGCCGTAGAATTCCAGCACCGGCAACCCGACCGATTCATAGAGCACCGCGCCGATCCAATAACCGAACATGCCGCCCAGCACAGAAGAAACCGTGGCCACCGCCGCGATCAGAAAGGCGCGGCGCGGCGCGGCAAGGATCATCGGGATCATCAGGATATCGGGCGGGATCGGAAACACCGAACTTTCAAGGAAAGCCACCACGGCAAGCGCCCAGAGCGCGCGCGGGTGCTCGGCCAGACGGATGGTCCAATCATAAAGGCCACGGATCATCTGGTCCTCCCTTGCACACGCTGCGCTTGCATCATGACGCGCGGGCAAGGTCAAGGATGCTTTCCGGCGCAGACGAAGCGCGCTAGGCTGATGCGGAAATTTCAGGCAAAGGGGCAGTCATGGAATGGCGGGGACGGCGGGGCAGCCGCAACATTGAGGATCGCCGCGCCAGCAAGGGCGGGGCTGTCGGGGGGATCGGCGGCATCGGCGTGATCGCTGTCTTGCTCATCGGCTATTTTTTCGGTGTGGATGTAACCCCGCTGTTGCAGGAACCTGCCGGTGGCTCTGGCGCGACCGCCGAGCTTACACAGGCCGATATCGAAGCCGGAGAGTTCGTATCCGTGACTCTGGCCGATACCGAGGAAGTCTGGACCCAGCTTTTCCGCACCCAGCTTGGCCGAGAGTATCGTCCCGCCACTCTGGTCCTGTTCAAGGGTGCGACGCAAAGCCCGTGTGGCGGTGCGTCCGGGGCAACGGGGCCGTTTTACTGCCCCGCCGACCGCAAGGCCTATCTGGACACGGCGTTTTTCACCGTGCTGGAAACGCGGCTTGGCGCACGGGGCGATTTTGCGGCGGCCTATGTGGTCGCTCATGAAATCGCGCATCACGTGCAGAACGAACTTGGTATTCTGGGCAAGGCAAATCAGTTGCGCGCGCAATCAAGTCAGGTCGACAGCAACGCGATTTCGGTGCGCATCGAGCTGCAGGCCGATTGCTTGTCGGGTGTCTGGGCGCGCACAGCCTCGCAAACCTTCGGCACCATTGACCGTGGCGACTTTCAGGAGGCGGTGACCGCCGCACGCCAGATCGGCGATGACACCCTGCAGCGGGCGGCAGGACAGCGGCCGATGCCCCACACCTTTACCCACGGCACTTCGGAGCAGCGGGCGCGCTGGTTCATGGCGGGTCTGCAATCCGGCCAGATCGCAGCATGCGATACCTTCTCGACAAACGATCTCTAGCTCGCAGAGCCTGTTGACGGCGCGCGCGGGGGCAGGTAAACGCATCCCACGTTGCCCGAGTGGTGGAATTGGTAGACGCAGCGGATTCAAAATCCGCCGCCGCAAGGCTTGTCGGTTCGAGTCCGACCTCGGGCACCATCTTCCTGAATTATCCTAATAATTTCAGGGTGTTAAGGTGCGCTGTTTCCACTTTCGGGGTTATCTGCATCCACATCGGGACCAGAAATTTTATCTCGCCTATTGTTGCGCATCCAAACGACTGTCGCCGGATCGCCGCTAGAGTTTAAAGGCCAACTTGGCGAGATCGTAGATCACAAAGGCACCCCAGAGCACAGTTGCAACAGCTGCAGAGTTGAATAAAGAGACTGTGACCTCAGATGTTGCCATTATCGGCTTAGTGACCACAATTGCCACTGCAACGACCAATAACCATATGAGAGAGTAAGCTGACTTTTTGACGGCCGCTCTCGTTCCTCTCAAGAACTCCTCTCCAGCCGTAGCCTCCTTCTTTCTGAGCTCAATGTGCGTATTCGTTGCGGTGGCGAGGGTGATTGTAACAATTACTCCCATGAAGCTTAGAAACTCATGGTTTACAAAACCCTGTAGGAAGCTGTTTTCGCTGCCCAGCACCTTTGGCCGACCAAAGGAAAGAAGCACCATCGAAAAAACGGTGGTCCAATATACAAGATGAAGGTAATACTTATTCACGGCCAAGCAACTTGTTTGCCATTGACTTTGCTATGGTCAATGGACCATCTCCACGTTCGTCAGTTTTAGGAATCTTAACGCTTTCCTGCTGGCTCTGCGAAGTAAAATTGTTGTTCTTACCCTTAGCCTTTGCTTTAATTCTTCCTGTTCCTTTAGCCATAGCTTTGTCTGCAGTGTATCTGATTCGATCCGTCTCAGCATTTATTCCGTCTGGGTTCTCAACCTCAATGGCCACCCTTTGTGCTTTTTCCCGCTCTCTGAACTGCTTCATTTCTCTGTCATATTCGTCGTCTCCTCCGAACATGTTGGGGACTTCGAGTTCAATGCGGATCTTGGTTATCTTCCCCTCGTTCTTCTTAACCCAATCCCAAAAAGCTTCGGCGTTTGTAATTGGATGCACTGAAGCCAGAAACTGGACCCATTCTTGGTTGGCCTCCAACGCTTTTAGGAGACGCGGCGCGAGCGAGGATGGCTTTCCAACATCGCCATGCTGTTGCAAAGCTAACTTCTGGCCATCTGCGTGCTCTGTAGGATCGACCACCAGGACAGCCGCTTTCCATGCCTCAAGCAGGTATTCAGCGTAACCCTCATGCGGCGGCCTGTTGGCAATTTCCAAGGTTTGGCGTCCAATTTTCCCGACGATGTTTGGAAACGTCGTCTTGGGATCAAGCGGGATGTAAACGAAAGTCGCGCCATGATGAGTGAATTCGACCTGACTGGAGAATAGGTGCCTGATCCATCCTTCACGGTTCATAGGCACCTCAAACATTGATGGTTGCTCACGTGTTCTCAGGCTCAAACGAAATAGGTCAAATCTGTAATTCTTTGACAATCTTTACTCTCCCTCTGGTTGGGCGAGTGTCTGCAGCGAGTGAGCGATTCGTCAACGAATTTGAAGTGTAACCCCTCAATCCTTGGTGAAAGTCACGGGTGGAAATCCGAGTTATCCTAGCGTCTGATTTAGCCCAATCGCGAACCTCAGGTAGGCCGATTGGCGGAAATCACGTCAGGGGAATTGCCGTCAGAGTTTGGTATTCCCATGACCGCCGCGTGGCGGTCGTATTCGCGCTGGTAGTGTTCGGCCATTTTGCGGCTGATGTGACCAGTCCAGGCGGCGCTGTCGGTGGCACTGCCGCCCGATTCGATGATGAGTGCGGACCTGGTCTTTCGCAGGCCGTGGCTGGTCGCTGTGACCTTGGCCTCGGCGCAGGCTTTCAGCATCATCTGGGTGGCGGATTTGACCGATCTGATGCGGCCATCGCGCGCCGGAACAAAGCACAGGTGGCCCGCATAAGGCGCGATCGCGGCCAGCATTGTCTGCCGGTCAGCCTCGGCTGCAAATGGGGGCAGGGCGCATGTCCACGGCACATAGGCGCGCTCGCCCGTCTTGCCCTGCTGGATGACCAGAACGCCCTGCCGATCCACCATCTGGGGGCCGATCCGCACCGCGTCTGAAATGCGCGCGCCAGTCCATAGCAGAAGCTCCATCACGGCACGCGGTGTCGTCCCGACCGGCCAGCGGGCGCGGAAGCGCTCGATGTCGTCAGCCGTCCAGCGGCGGTGCCCGACCACGCCCTTGGCCTTGGCGGTGCGCGGCATCCGCACGGTGCGGGCGGGATCATCCGCGAT
The DNA here is from genome assembly GCF_010915705.1 of Pseudotabrizicola algicola. GTDB lineage: Bacteria > Pseudomonadota > Alphaproteobacteria > Rhodobacterales > Rhodobacteraceae > Pseudotabrizicola > Pseudotabrizicola algicola. The sequence goes on along the minus strand of NZ_JAAIKE010000001.1, from coordinate 690,465 downwards.
CAGCCCGCGCTCTTTGCACCATGCGCCCCATGCCCGCCACGCGCGCAGCCTGTCGCCCGGGCTGGGGGCCTCTGACACGTCTTTCGTGATGTGCGGATCTCGGATGGCGCGGGCGCTGACATGCCCCTTGGTTTCGCAGATCGCGGTGAACTGGCGGGCGATCTTTGCGCGATAGACCGGCGTCCAGCTTGCAAACATCGGGCTGCCCTGCATGGCGTTCCATGTGCTGGCCAGCGTGCCCTGCTTTGGCTTCTCGGCGGGCTTTCCATCGCGCGCTGCTTCGGCCCATGCTGCGATGAAATCCGGGTGATCGTGGGGCAGATCGGGCAGGGGCACCAGCTTGGTCTTTCCGCCCTTGCGCGTGCGATAGAAAGCGCGCCCGTCGCGCGGCTGCACCCAAAGCCCCTTCATCCTGACAACCCGAACGCTTTGTCGCACTCGCTGATCTCCCGTTCTGCCGCGCCAAGCGGCAAAGGTGAAGGATCTGGCGAGATTCGATAAGTCTTTCCGTCAGCCTCGATCGTGACCGCCACGCCAGCCTCGCGCGCAACCTGTGCGGCGCGGCGAAGGTCAGCAAGGGTGACGGCGCGGGTCAATTGACCGCATCCTTCAATATTTTGTGCTGAACATACTTGAAAGCGCGACCTATGGTCCATATTCTCATGTCCAGCTTCACCTGAGAAGCAGGAAGGGGCTCCTTCATGGAGGCGTTTCTGAGTTCCCGGGGCGAGTGGTCGTAGATTTGCAGATTTACGGCGGTGTCCTTAACGGGTTTACGGGTATAAGGTTTAGGCGTAAGCCGCTGCGCGCTGCAACGTGCGGTTCCGCTAAAACAGCGAAGACCAATCAGTATGTCCGATGGATATTTTGATGACGGTGAGGGGTCGCAACCCCTAGCGGAGTAAACCGAGGTGCGCTGCAAGGGCACCGTGCTTTTTTTAGTAGGAATCCGCAGTGAGATGCTGTGGGCACTTCCAAAAGAGAGAGCTTCACGAAGCGCAGCGCACCGTCCCTCCCTAGCTTGCATGTGCGACCCCAGGCAATTCGTTGCGCCCGCGCCACTTCATAACACGGCCAGCGCGAGTTTTTCTGTTCTTAGCCATTGCCGCCTCCTTTCAGACACTGCCGCGCGCCGAGCTGGATGGCCTGCGCGCCGGTGATCTGGACCACGCCCATCGTGGTGTTGCGGGCATCGCGCATGAACCAGGCGCGCAACTGCGGGGGGTAGTGGTCGGCCATGACGCGCGACCAGTGCTCGAAGTCATCGGGCGGCAGAGACACGCCGTAGAATTGCGACTGCGGGCCGTGGAAGCCCAACCGGGCAGAGGGGCGGACGCAGGCACCGGGCAGGCCGAGGTAGAGCGTGCATGCGCTGGCGCACCAGCCGACGATCTCCACCCGGTGGCCTGTCTGGCGGAGGCTGGCGAGGGCAGTCAGCCTGTCCACCAGTGAGCCGCCGGGGTCATTCTCGATGATGGTCTGCGGCACGGCGGCAGATGCGACCAGGGCGAAGGCGACGGCGAGCGATGCGATGCGCACCCTCATGACAGCCACCATACGACGGCCGCCCAGATAAAGGCGCAGAAGATGAAGGCGGGGACAATCCACCAGCCGGAAGGAGGGCGGTCAGCCATTGCACACCTCCTTCACCTTGTCGATCGAGACACCGCACAGCTGGGCGGTGCGCTTGAGCAGGCCTGCGCGGTCGGCTTTGGTCAGTGTGCCGAAGGGAAGGTGCTTGACTGCGGCGAGTGACAGGCGGTCGAAGGTGGCCCGGATGGCCTCGGGCGGCTGTGGGGTGCGCGCGGGCGCGGGCATGGGTTTACGCATGGTTTGCGGTCCTTTTGTCGAATTGGGGTCAGTAGAGGCGGCGGGCCTCGATGCAGGTTCGGCGAACGATCTCGGCGTCTGACAGCGGCAGGTATCCACAGCCGCCGCAGACGTTGCAGGGGATTGCGTCACGGATGATCGGGGCGGTGCTCTGCACCTCGCGCCGCATTTCGCAGGCGGGGCAGGGATCGTGGTTGCCGTGCAGGTAGGGCGTGGTCATTCGGGGTAATCCCCCGGGCGTTCCAGCCGCTTGCGGCAGGGGGCGATCCAGCGGAACTCGGTGTGCGGCGGTGCCACGGGCTTCGTCGTCCAGACGATCCAGCAATAGGCTGTGGCGGTGCTGCCCTTGGCGCTGAGCTTGCCCTTGTGCATCACCACGCGCTCGGTGAACTGCAGCACCGCAGCCGGACGATGCGGCCCGAACAGCCTTTCATGCCGCCCCACGCCTTCGAGGAAGGCGCTGCGCACGATCACGGCCACGCCCACGCGGCTGGTGCGCAAGGCGCGGGTGATGAACTGCTCGGCAAGGCGGAACGGCGGGTTGGTGATCGTCCAGTTCACCGGCGCGGGGTCCGGGCCGAAGAGGTAATCGGCTTGCGGGAAGCCGGCGCCATAGTCGTGGATGTCGCTGGCCTCGACCTCGCGGAAATGCTCGCGCAGGGGCCTGACCATGTGGCCGCGGTTGGCAGCGGGCTCGCGCGCGGTCTGAGTGGCGCAGCGGTCCGGCCAGTTCCAAATGGGCAGTGCTTCGCACAGCGCCCGCGTGGCCCAAGGCGGGGTGGGGAAGTCATCAAGGCTGTCATGCGGTTCGGACCGCTGCTGCATGACGGCGGCGCTGCGGTTCTGGGTCAATTGATGTGCCCCGCTTTGATGGTCATCAGCAGCCACGGAATGTTGCATCTGCCTTCGGCTTCGCTCATCAGGTCGGCCAAGGTTGTGAAGTCCAAGCCTTCATTCGGGGTCATCCCGTCGCGGATCACGAATTGTTCGCAGCGGGCGGGGTCAATCTTGCTATCGTCATCACTCGTGATGGCGAGCAATGAGAACCACAGGTTCAGCATCAGGTCGCGGTCGGACAGGGCGGCAAGGGGCGCGGTCATTTGAACTGCCCCCTGATCTTTTCGGCGCGCTCTATGGCCTGTTGCAGGCCGGTGACCAGCGGGACGCGGAAATCGCTCTTCGCCTCCAGCGTGATGTTGGCGTCAGTGTCGAAGGCGATGCGGACGTAGTATCCGGCGGCGCGGTCGGCTTCGGCCTTCACGCCGCTAATGGACAGGGTGCCGTAGGATTCGGCGGTGCCGATCAGGCTTTCCAGAGTGTCGGCCTGGGCGGTCGCTTCGGCGGCGCGTGTGGAAATGAGGCTGCGCAGGTTCATGCGTCACCCGTTTTCGCAGTAGCGTTGCGTGCCGCCAGATCGGCGGGCGGGGTGAGGGCGCGAATGGATGCAGACAGCATGTCGCAGCAATCGTCAAATGCCTGTGCGCGGGCGGTCAAGGATGGGACGCCGCGCAATTCCGTTATCTCTGCCAAGGCGTCATCCCGCCCCCGCTTCCACCCGGTCAGTTCCGCCTCGGCCTTGAGCCTGTCCAGCGCGGCGGTGGCGGTGGTGGGCATTTGCGTCGCCCGCCTGATGCGCTTGGCCGTCATCTTCTGCGCCGCCCAGAAGCCTTTCTCATGGTCGGTCGTCACGACTGGCAGCTTGGCATAGGCTTTGTCTTCAAGTTCCTCACAGCATCCCCATACCTCTCGGATAGCCGCCCTGATCAGCGCGTCACGCTCCGCCTCGGCGGCTTCGGCGCGGTAATGCCTTTGCGTGGCGCAGTCCTGCCACTTGTTTCGGTCATTTTGCATCCAAGCCAAGTCCGCCCGCGCCGCTTCCAGTTCGGCGGTCAGGCGGTTGATTTCCGCTTGTGCGTCTATCCCGAGCTTCAACGTCATCACTCTTCCCCTCCTTCCGCCGCGGCCGTGAAGCGCAGGTCTTCGGGCAGCCAGTTGTCGATCTTGGTGTTGACCTCGCGGCTGAGGCCCATCGCCTCGCGCAGCTCGTGGCCGTTGAAGAGTTGGTCCAGTTCCTTGACCTTCTCTTTCTTGGTCAGGCTTTCGAAGCCCGCGTGGCGGCTGCCTTCGTCCGGCACCAGTTCGCGCCAGAGGGCATCGAGGTAGCCGGCGCTGACGCGGCCGAAGAAGTTGGCGGCATTCGGCGTCCAGAGGCTGCGGGCGTTGATGGGCTGGCGGGCGTTGATCGCATCGACAAACGGGCCATCCCAGCGGCAGAAGGCGCGGGCGAGGCCGTTGTAGAGGGCGCGGTCAACCGGGACCGGGTCCATGACCATAAGCGCCTTGAGCGCCAGCGCGGGCTCTTCTGGTTGGGTATCCTGGGGTGGTTCCGCAAGTGGCGCGGGGATCGTCATGCCGTCCATCTTGCTCGGAAGGGCGGCGTGGGTCTGGTCGAGAGCGAAGGGGGTTTCCCACGTCTTCAGTGTGCGCATCATCTGCAAGGAAAGCATGAGATGGCATAGCTGCTGGTCGCGCCGCAGGGCGTCCTGAATGCAGATCAGGCGGATGCGGCGCAGATCGTCCTTGAGGTTCTGCGGCATGCTCGCCTCGGCCGCGCGGTTGATCTCGATGCTGTCGTCGCCCGCTTCGCTTTGCAGGCGGTCGCCCTTGCGCAGGTAGGCGCGTTCGGCCTTCAACGCGCCGTTGTGGTCGATGGTGGTGACGATGCCTGCGGCGGCGCGGTCTTCGTCGCTGAACTGGCGCTGGCTGGCGCGCATCTGCAGGGCTTGCAGCTCCTCGACCTCTGCCTCGGTCAGGTCGGTGTCGTCGATGCTTTCCAGATCTTCCATGCGGGTGGCGTCTGCCTCGGGCAGCTCTGCCTTTGCGCCCCAGATCCGCCGCATTTCCTGCGTCGTCTGCCACGACTCCTTGGGCACGAAGAGCGCCCAGGCCCAGCCTTCGGCCTCGCGCAGGGCCTCGGTTTCTGCCTCGCCCTTTTCCTGCGTCAGTTGGTCGAGAAGGGCTTCGTCATGCAGGATGGTCTGGTTTTCGAACAGGTCGACGGTGCTGCCGCCGCCTGCTTCGTAATAGGCCATCAGCCCGACATAACGCGCGCGGCGGTCATCGGCGTTGACGCTGCCTTGCCGGATCATTCGGCCGATCGACCAGTCATCCTTGCCCGCAAGCGCCGCGTTCAATGCGGCTTGCAAGGTGGCATCATCGCGGGCGCTGGTCAGGTGCTGGGCGATCTTGTAGCTGATCTTGCCGCTGCGCAGGGCGGTGAGTGCCGCCTCGGGCAGGATCGCGAGCGCCAGTTGGCGGCGGACGTCGCTGATCGGGGTGGCGAAGGCGCTGGCGATGGCCTCGACGGTGTGGCCTTTCTCGCGCATCTGGGCGTAGGCGGTGATCCGATCCACCACTGACAGGCCGCGCTGGGTTTCGTTCTCGGCCCCGGCCCATTGGCCCGCAAGATCGGCGTCGGTGGTGATCCTGACCGGCACGTCGCCTTGCCAGTCGCCGCGCGCGGCCAGCAGCTGCAGGGCGCGCAGGCGGCGGCCGCCGGCCACAATGCCGAGGTGATCGGGGTTTTCGTCGTGGTGGCCGAGGCGAAAGCGGATCTGATGATCGGCAAAGCCGGAGAGGTTCTGCAGCAGGCCCACGGCCTTGATCGATGCCGCCAGCGCCTCGATCTCGGCGGCGGGCGGCTCTTTGCGTGGGTTCAGCGGGTGCAGGTAGAGCATTTCCAGCGGCACCAGCCGGGTTTCGGCCTGTGTGTTTTCTTCCGCCACGGGGGCGGGTGCGGTGGCCTTGCGGGGCATCGGGGGTTCCTTTCAGAACAGGCTGCGTTGCGAGCCTTGGGGGCGGATGGTGTGGGTGGCGGTCAGGATCACGAAGTCGGCGCCGGTCTGGTCGGCCATCGCCTGGGCGTCCTTGCGTGCCTCGGCCTCGGTGTCATAGCGGCGCGTCGGTTCGGTCTTGGAATGCGGAAACTGTGGTGCGCGGCAGATCATCCAGAAGGGGGCGGTCATGAGCTTAACCAGTGGAACATGTCGATCCACCATTCGAGGTAGGCGACAAGTCCCAAAAGCATCAGGCCTACCACCATGAAGCCCGCGACGATTATGAGGAGGCCAGCAAGTGCATCCATCACCGCACCCCGGCTTCCAGCCGCAGGCGGGCGGCGTTTTGCCAGCTGCGCAGCAGGTTGATGGTGCTGGCGTTGGCGCTGGCGCGGATGGTGAACAGGTGCAGCGTGACCGTCTGGTTGTCATAGCTCTGCACCGAGCCGGGGTAGGCCAGTTCGATCTGGCCCAGCAGCTGGCCCGCGGCGAGCGTGGTGCGCGCGGTGCCGGGGTCGAGCGTGGCGCTGATCAGGGCGCACATCGCCCGGATCATCAGCGCGCGGGCGGGGTCGATCTGGGCTTCGGTGGGGCGGTGGTGGGCGTTCATTTCATGACCCTCGGTTTGCCTGACACAATGTCAGGACTTTTGTTGTGCGCGGCGCCCCCGAGTTGGTTCAGGGCGCAGGTGCGCCAGTTCTTTGCGGCTTCCTCGGGCGTGGTGCCGCTGGCGGACTGCCCGAAAAGCTGGATTTCGTAGAGGTGGGTGGCGGGGCGGCCGATGGGGCCGCCAGCCAAGTCGCAGTGGGGGGCCGGGGCTTGCCAGTGCCCGAAGCCCGCGCGGCAGGTCTGGGCAATGATCTGCGTCAGCAGCGGCAGGGGCGTGGCGCGGGTGGCGCGGGCAAAGCGGCTGCGCTCGGCGGCGTGCGGATCATGCCCGGTCATGGCTGCACGTCCTGCTGCGGGGCGTCTTCCAGCGCGCGCAGCATGCGGGCGGTCTTGATCGTCAGCACCACGAGCAGCGCGGTGGCAAAGCCGCAGGCAAAGGCGAGCGTGGCGATCAGGGTGACGGCATCCGGCGTCATGCGGCACCGCCGAGGTCGTTGCGCGCCGCGCGCAGGCGCTGGATGTAGGCGCGGGTCGGTTCCAGAGCGCGCGACTGGATGTCGGCCGCGGTGAGTTCGCGCAGGGCGGGCGGATCGGCGGTCAGCTGCGGCGCGGGCGGGTCGATGATGTGCGCGGGCGCCAGCAGGGCGGGCCGCACGTCTTGCCCGCGCGCGGCCTTGAGCGCCGCCCAGGCGTTGCGGATCTTGCGGATGTCGGGGTCGGTGCTTGTGGTGACGTCGATCGTGGCGCGCGCGTCAGCCTGCGCGTCGGCGTTGATGTTGCAGTGCATGGCCGGAGCCTCCATAGGGATGTCTATGGGAGGCAATATGCGTAATGCATAACTGCCTGTCAATGCAAAACGCATACATAATGCTTAGGGCATTGTCTTGGGCCGGGCGATGTCCGAATCGGGGGCGCTTTACGAGGCCCTTGCGTCGTGCACAGGGCGCAGTCATCCTGCGTCTGATTGTCGACGGAGGATTGGAATGACGTTTGACGGAGTGTCGGGATTCTTTGGTATTTTGAAATGGCTGGGCTGGATCGTCTGCGCGCTGTCGCTTGTGATGTTCGTAATCTTGCTGAATGATCGCGCCCCCATGATGGCGAGCATCGGGGCGGCAAGTGTCTTTGCCTCGGGGATTGGTCTCGCTGCCTTTGGCATGATCGGCCAGACCCTGGCCGCGATCGCGACGAACATTCAGGTTATGCGCGAGATCGCAGAGCGCCGGACAGATGCGCCGAAGGTTGAAGGCAGGGCAGAACCGCGACTGCGTGCTTAGTCAGGCAAGGCCCGGACTGCGCACCACACTTATGACGGTGCCGAGGATGCCGGCTGATAGCTTGTCTTCATCCTCGATGCGCGCTTGAATCGGTGGCACCAGCCGATCACCCATCCGCTGGCGCAATACAGTCATTGATGTGCCGTCGTTTGTGTCCGTCAGCGTTGCAATCACTAGATCGCCTTCCGTCTCTTTGCGGGGGGTTCCGATTATCAGCAGATCGCCCTTCAAAACGGCATAGCCCGCGTAGTCTCTCTGGGCCGTGAATGTCTGGATGTGGCGTGACCCGGCTGCCAGAGCTGCGGCGAGGTTCTCGACAAGTTTGGCTGCGCTCGCCGAGGCAGGAATGAAGGGGGCAATCTCGGCCTCTCCGAAGCCGCTCGCGCGTTTTGCGGTGCCTTCGGCGTTTCCTTTGGGGGCGGCCATAGGGCCATCGCCCGATAGCAGCCAAGCCGGCGCAACCCGAAAAGCCTGTGCATATTCGGTGATTTTGTCAGCGCGGATTCCGCGGCTGCCGTTTTCGTGGCTGGAGTAGGTTGGATACGCCCAGCCGAACCGATCCGCTGCCTCGCGGGCGTTCTCGAATCCTGCGGCCTCGCGGGCCAAGCGTAATCTTGCGGCCTTGTCTGTCATGAGCGGTTCATAGCGAAGATCGCTATGCAAAAGGCATTGACAATGCGAAATGCAAAACGCATAGAATTGATGCCATGAAAAACCTCATTCACATCTGGCCCACAGTGGCTGATCTCGCGGACGATCTGGGTCTGCCATATCAGACGGTCCATTCGTGGACTGCGCGCGGTATTCCGGCAAAGCGCTACGCCGAAATCATCACGGCGGCGCGGCGCAAGGGGCATGCATTGAGTTTCGAGGACCTCGCCGGGCCTCTGGATAATGAGGATGCCGCCTGATGTCATCGTCCCGCTCCCCTTGCGTTTCTCGCCCCAAGGTATTGGCCTTCTCGCCGCGACTGTCGTCTCGATCTTCGGGGCAAGCAGCGTCGGAACATCCGTCCGGTCAGGTGATCCCGTTTCCACGCCGCGACGTTGTGCGGTTCTATGCGGCCTGCCCAAATGTTTGGCGGGCGTTCCTGCTCCACGAGTTCGGCGATGACGAAGTCGAGGTGGCGCAGTTCTACCGCGTGTCGCCCAGAGCGGCGCGCAAGTGGCTGGATGGCGACGGTTCGGCGCGGCTGGACAAGTTGTTGCTGTCCCTGACGCGGCCCGGCGCACTGGACTGGTGGATCGCCGCCCTGCCTGCGCTCGACACCGTATCGCGGCAGGTGGCCTGATGGGCGAGGCTGTCAGCATCAGCTACAAGGGCGGTTTGATGGGGCCTGCCGAGTTGGCCCGCCGCTATCGGGTGCTGGCGGCGCTGCATCCGCAGGGTGTGACGGTGACGCACAGCCGCGAGGAACTGCTCTCCAAGGCCAAGGCGTTCGACGCGATCGACACGGTTCTGCGCGCTGACCCTTCGGTGGTCGTGGTCGAGGTAGACCGACCCATTCCCCGCTTTGCCGCGGTGCTTCTGTGCGGGTCGCTGACCTTGTCGGCCTTCGGGTTCTTTGGCGATGCCGCCTGGGCGCTGCTGCGCTGGGTCGGGTGGGTGGCGTGATGGGCCTTTGCGCGCCCTTGAATACTGCCTGCGGGGCGGTCTGCCTTCCCCGCAAGCCTGACTGCGCCGATGTCGGCGCTCACCTTGCCCCCGGTTCTGAGGTTCACCGTCTGGCCGGGGGCGCTTTTGGGATTGGCGGCGTGTCATGCGTTTGCCTTCGATGTGGTGGGCGGGGTTGCCAGTGCCTGCAGCGCCATAATCATGCGGAGAGAACTGGACGGGAACCGGGAGCGCGACCAACGGTGACGGCTGGGAGAGACCAGTGTTTCGGGGCGGGATCTAGACCTTCTCCTGATCCGAATTGGCGGGACGTGACAAGGCGACACGCAGACCAGAGCCTGACAGCCGGGAGAGACCGGCAACAAGTTCACTCCTCCGGGACCGCCGCGCTTGATCAGCGCGCAAAAGGCGAAAAGGGGATGCCGTTACCGAAGGCCCGGTTAATGGGAGCGGCTACAAAGCGGGATGCGTCAGTAACGCGGTTTGAGGATCACCAGAAGCCCGCCAACCCTCTGACAGCCGGGAAAGACCGGCAACCCATAGATTCCACGGCCTTCTTCCTCCTCCCTGAAGGTCGTGGTGCGGCGGGGGCAGGGCCATGCGCCCGCCGCGACCCTTCTGCCCGGCGTGGCGATCTGGCCTGCCACGGCGACGATCCGAAGACTGGCCCCCGGATGCCGGGCGGATGGGGCCGGACCTCCCTGTTGGACCTCGGGGGGCGGGTCGGCCCGTCCCCCGCCTTTTCGGGAAAGGGCATCTGATGGATGTAATCAGCATTTTGCGGCAGCAGGTGGCGCAGGACCATGAGGCGCTGCGCGCGCGCGGCCTGATGATCGAGATTCTGGAAGAGGCGGTGGGGCGGCTGCGCGGCGCAGGCTTCGCGCCCAGGCTGGACCTTGCCGATAGCGCGGCGCTGGTGGTGCTGCGGCTGGACACCAGCGCATGGGCCTTGCGGCAGGTCGGCCTGCCCGCGCGGGTGCTGGACCGCGAGCCGTTGCCGCGTGTCGATCTGGCGGCCTTGCGGGCCGATCCGCCCGCCCCAGCTGTCAAGCAATCCTTGATACCTAGGGCGACGGCGCCCTCCGCGCTATCTTGGACGCCCGCGCGCGATGCGCGGCTGCTTTCGCTGCGTGGCGCGGGCCGAACGGCGAAGGAGATCGCCGCCGATCTGGGGCTGAAAAGCGACAAGGCCGTCAAGGACCGCATCTATGTGCTGAAGAAGCGCGGTGTGGCCGTGCCAGAGGCTGTGGGGCGCAAGGCCGCTGTGCCTGCCGCGGTCAAGGCCGCTGCCGAGCCGAAGCCCTCGGTCTGGACGCCAGAGCGCGATGCCGAGTTGCTTGCCCTGCGCGCCGAAGGGTTGCAGGCCGGGGAGATCGCGACGCGTCTTGGCATCTGCAGCCAGCACGCGGTTCAGGTGCGGATTTCCCGCTTGCGCAAGGATGGGCGCGTCGAGGTGCCGCGCAAGGAGCCCGCTCCCTCGGTCTGGACGCCAGAGCGCGATGCGGAAATGGCGGCGCTTTTGCGTGAGGGCCTGACGCTCGCGGCGGCTGCGGGGCGGATGGGGCTGACAGAGGGCGCGCTTGTCGATCGCCGCCGCCGGCTGCGCGCCCTCGGCCGCGACGTGCCGCCCCTGCCGAAGGGCGTGACGCAAGAGAAGGCGAATGAGGCGCGCAGGGTCTGGACGCCCGAGCTTGAGGCGCGTCTTGCCGAGCTTTATCGGTCCGGCAAGAGCGATCAGGACATCGCGGCGGATCTCGGCAACGGTCTCTCTGTGGGGGCGGTTTCGGTCCGCGTCGGCATCATGCGCAAGGAAGGGCGGCTTGCGGCGATCTCGCGCAGGGCGATCCGCGCCGCCGAGGCCTCGCCGAAAGCCGACAAACCGGCACCCGCCAAACCCGCTGCGCCGGTGGTGGAACAAAAGTCCGAACCTCTGGCGGCGGCACCGGCGCCGCAGGCGATCGTGGCAAAGCCTGCGGTGAAAGCCCCCGACCAGCCCCCGCCAGCCCCCGCCGCGGCAAAGACGGCAGGCGGCATCACCTTGGGCGTGCCGCGCACGGTTCGGATCGAGCGCCCGCATGCCGTGATGCTGGACGGCCTGACCGAAGACCAGAAGGTGACCGCGATCACCGCCCATGTTGCCGCCTTGCCCGCGTCCAAGGACTTCGACGCGGAACTTGACCTCGAGCTGTGCGAGGCGGTGTTTGCGGGCAAGGGCGGGCTGCAGCTGTTTGCGACCGATATGGGCATCGATCTGCGCACGGTTCAGGCGCGGTTCGAGACCATTGTCGCGCCGTTTTGCCGCCCTGGTGTGAAGGCGCTGCCGATCGACACGGCCAAGCTGCTGCTGCCCGCCCTGCGGGCGCGTGTGGCGCAGGCACGGGGGGCAGCATGAGCCGTTCGGCTTGCCCCAGCTTCTGGAACAATTTCCGCGCCTTTCGTCGGCACACGGTGGGGCTTTCCAGGAAAGAGCGCGCCAAGATGGCTGCGTTGCTGCGGCTAGGTCCGCTGGCCTTGCTCTGCGGCGTTGCTGCCGCCTTTTGCACCGAAGATGAAGCGCGCCGGAGGATCGGGCTATGACGGCCGCCCTGTCCCCAGACCGTCAGACGGTCACCCTGCGCGGGCCAAGCTGGTCGCGCGTCTTCCCTGCCGCCCAGATCGCGGCGCAGCTGCGGTTCTATCGCGGGCTGTCCGAGAGGGGCGGCAAGGGCAAGGGCCATCCCGGCCCGCACGCCCGCCACTACGCGCCGACGATTGCCGCCCTCGATGCGGTGGCGCGAGAGGTGGGGGCATGATGGGGCAGGGCCATCAGGACAAAGTCCTCAATGCGGGCAGGGCGCCGCGCTGCGCGCCCCGCCGTGATGCGTTGCTGCGGTTGGTCGATGGTCGGCGCACTGCGGCCGAGATCGCGCAGGCGCTCGGGGTCAGCCAGAAGAACGTGCGTGCCTTGGCACATCATGCGGGTGTGGCCCACCTGTTGCGGCCTGCCTGTGGCGCGCCGATCGCGGCACGTCTGCCCGCCGATCTGGTTCTTCGCGATCTGGCACTGCCGCGCGAGATCGCCGTCTGGCTGATCGACCAGACCAAAGAGGGGGCCGCGCTGCAGGACGTGCTGCGCGGCATCGTTATCGATGCTTTTCAAGAGGAGACGGGGCTTTGAGCGCCGCACCACATTTGACCGTGATCACCCCGAATGACCTGCCTGTCTATCCGATCAGCCCTGATGAACGGCTCGATGGCAATTCCTTCGTGAAATGGAACACGTCGCGCTGGCTGGCCAGCCGCACGTTCAAGCTGATGCCCTGGGAAATGCAGGGCATGCACCGGGCGCTGTTCGATTTCTGCCAGTCGGAAACCCCGGTCGGGACACTGCCAGACGATGACGAGGAACTGGCGTTCATGCTGCGCCTCGATGTGCGGCGGCTGAAAGAGATCCGCGCGATGGAGTTCGGGGCGCTGCGGAACTGGACGCGGTGCCTGTGCGACGGGCGGGTGCGGCTGATGCACCCCGTGGTCACCGAGCAGGTGCAGGACGCGCTGGAACGGCGGGCGCTGGCGGTGCTGTCGAAGGAGGAAAAGGCGGTCAGCATGCGGCTGGATCGGCTGCGCAAGGGCCTGATGGAGCAAGGGTGGTCCAAGGATGTGGTGCGCGACGATGTGCTGATCCGGCGTATGGATGAATGGCTGCTGGAGAAGCGCAAGGGCAAGCGCACGGTCGAGGTCTACCGCAGTGCGATGCTGCATGCGGTGCAAGAGCGCTGGATCGGCGCTGACGTCATGCGCGGTCTGTAATTCCACTGTGGAGAACTGTGGTTCCACAGTGGAGCACGGTGCAGGCACAGATTTCCACTGTGCTGTCTAAGAAGAGAGAAGAAGAGAAGAGATAAGACTCTTCCGACCAGAACCACCGTTGCGGCGCTGCCGATGGCGCAAAGGGCTGAGAACTAAAGAAAAGAGGGGCAAGGATGGACAAGGTGGCGCTGGATGACGGGACGGAAGAAGCGCGGGCTGCGGGGCGGGCGCGGGTGCGGGAATTGCTGATCGTGCCGCTGGCCGGGTTGAAGCGGTCGGGCGGCACACCTGCAGCCGAGTATGAGCGACTGGCCGACAAGCTGGCCTATATGCGCGAAGATGCCCTGCGCGGCCTGTGCGAACTGGTGCTGCGCATCGCGCACAATGACCGCCCCCCGGTTGGCACCAAGGCGGCGCGCTGCCCTGCGCCCGCGCTGATCCAGACATGGGCCTATGGCTTGCAGCCGCCACCGCCGGCGGGCACCGACTATGTGCCCTCGATCATGCGCTCTGCCCTCGGGCGTGAGGCGCGGGATGGCGGCTGGCATGTCGAATTGTTCCGCCATGCCCGCCGCGTCGGCCCGCCGCCGCAAAGCTATGAGCGTGGAAAGCTACTCGCGCAGGCCGACGAAAACCGCCGGATGCTGGAACGGGTGCGCGAGCGCATGGCGGCAGGGGTGGCCACGCCGGATGATCGGCGCTGGCTGGCCGCATGGCACGATGACGTGCGCGCCGCCGATGCGCTGGTCGAAGAGGGCGATGCGCGGCGCGCGGCCAAGGCGGCGGCGGACAGTGAGGGAAAAGCAGCATGACGAGGAAACCAATCTCTCTGGCACCGATGCCGCCCGTCCTTCGGTCGGGTGGGGTTGCGGCGGCGCGGGCGCTGGTCGCTGCTGCTGACCGCCGCGTGGCCGAAGCGGTGCGGCGGGCGACACCGCCCGAGGCAATGGCCTCGGCCCCCGTTGCGCCTGCGCGGGGCACCATGCAGCTGGTGCCGAACTGGGAAGTCACGCGCGGCGGCATCAAGCGTGAGGCAGGCGCGCACTGGCGTGTGGCCTGCGCCCTGGTCTCGATGAATGAGCGGGCGCGTCTGCGGGCAGAGGCGCGGGGTGTTGATCTGGTCCTGCCGTTCTCGTCCAGCCAGATCGCCATTGCGGACGACTATCGCGCCATCACCGAATGGCGCGACGGCTCGGGTCTGAAATGCGCAAGTATCGAGGCGGTGCGAGGTGGGTCCGGTGGCTCCGGCCTGTTCATCGACACCTTCGTGGAGCGGGGGCGGTGGTTGCGGCGCCTTCACGCCCGGATCGGCACCGATGCGGCCTTGTCGCCTCGCTATGCCATGGATCGTGGCAATGCGCGAAAGGTCATCTGGGTGCGCGGGCTGGTCGATGCCGTCATTCTTGAGGGGCAGGACCTGTCTGCCATCCTGAAGCGGCACGGCTGGCAGGCTGACGGAAAAAATCGCAACGCCCTTAAGTCCTGTCTTTGCAGTGCTTTGGACCGCATGCAGGGCTATCGGGACGACTGACCGCAAAATATGGGATTGACGGAATTCCCCGTCGCCGGTATCTCTTTTGCCATGATCTACAGAAGCGCCCGGAGGAAACCCCTCTCGGGCGCTTTGCATTTGCGGTGGGGGCGGAATGGACAACCTGTCGATCCGTCTCGATGACCGCGCCTTCGGTCGCCAGCTGAGCAATCTCGAGAGGGTGCAACTGCCCTTCGCTGCGGCCAATGCGCTGAACGACACCGCCGCCGATGCGCTCAAGCACATTCAAGACCGCATGGACGTGGTGTTTGACCGTCCCACGCGCTGGACGAAAAATGCGCTGATGGTTTGGCGGGCGAAGAAGGGGAACCTTGAGGCGCAGGTAAAAGAGCGACCCTCGGTCGGGTCGCGCCATTACCTCAAGGTGCAGGAAGCCGGCGGCGTGCGGCCCCAGACCGGGGTGGAAAAGCTGCTGGCTGGCCGTGTGGCCTATGCCGGCATCATCGCCGCTGCGCTGCCCGCCGCTGGCGCAAAGCTGGACAGCTACGGCAACTGGTCGGGCGGCGAGCGCAACCAGGTGCTGTCGGCCCTCGGGGCGCAACGTGACAGGGCAGCGAACCAGACCGAAGCATCGCGAAAGCGTGCCAAGGGTCGGGCCTCATACTTCGTGCCGAAGCATGGCCTTTCGCCTGGCGTGTTCAAGCGCACCGTGACCGGCGAGTTGTCGAAGGTCCTGACCTTCACGACCGCGATGCCGCGCTATGACCAGCGCCTCGGTTTCTATGACGGTGTGCAAGAGGTTTGGTCGGACAAGCTGCCCGGCCATCTGAACCGGCGGCTTGCCGAGGCGGTGGCAAGCGCGCGCTGAGGCCTTCGGGTCCTTCCTGGCACCTTTCCGGCGCGGGTAATTCGCGCCCCGATGGTGTTGCGCTGCTTAACAAGTTGGAAAGCCTAAACTTCGCGCGGCTTAACTGGAAATGGGGGTTAACTTAAGGGGCTGAACATGGGGCAGGTGAGTGCATCGGAACTGGCTGCCACCCTGAATGTGTCAAAGGCGCGTGTGAGCCAGTATGTCAGCGAGGGTAAGCTGGCGGGCTGCTATAGTGGCGATGGTCGCGCCCGGCGCTTTGATCTTGCTGCCTGTCAACATGCCCTAGGGCGGACGCTGGACAAGGGCCAGTTGATGGGCAACGGCGCGGAGACGCGCAAGGCCTTGGCCGAACTTGCGGCCGGCACGGTCTCATCTGATCGCCCGAAGCCGAAGGCAGAACCCGCGCCGCCAGTCCGGCGCTCAGACAGCGAACTGGAAGCGCGTGATCCTGATCGTTACGAGCTGGCCCGCACCCAGAAGGCAGAGGAAGAAGCCCGACGTCTGCGCCGCATGAACGCGGAAGCGGAAGGCAGTTATGCGCTCGTGAGCGATGTAACCCGTCAGGTCGCGCAACAGATGGCCCAAGAGATCGGCGAGTTCGAGGCTGTGCTGCGGGATGGCGCGCGGCAGGTGGCCGACGTGCTGGGGGTGGACTTCAAGACGGTGCGGCAAATCCTGATCGAGCGCTGGCGCGCGCATCGTGCCACGCGGTCAGCGCAGTTGTCAGCACAGGCCGAAACAATGGGTCTATCCCCGACAGAGCAGGCCGAGGATATCTGATGGGCTTCCTTTCGCCTGCCGCCCGCATCGTCGCCGAGGCGCTGGCGGCAGCCTTGCTGCCCCCGCCACGCCCGGACATCACCCGGTGGTGCGAAGAGAACATCGTTTTCGACGCGCGCTCGCCGATGCCTGGTCCATTCTCGATCGCGCGCTTTCCGTTCCTGCGCGAGATCCACGAGGTTCTGAACCCGGAACATCCGGCCCGCGAAGTGACGATCCGAGGCTCTGCGCAGTGGGGCAAGACTGTCAGCATCATCCAGCCGGTGCTGGCCGCCTGGCATGAATACACGCCGCTGGATAGCCTTGTGGTGCATCCGACACAGAGCGCGGCGACGGAGTGGGTTGACAACAAGTGGTTGCCGATGCGCCGGCAGGCCCCGGGCCTGCGCGAGTTGTTTGGCGACGGTCGAGGCGGCGACAACAAGGACGCCAAGTTCAATCAGGAAACGGTGGCCCGGAACGGGTCCTTGAAAGTCGCGTCAGCCGGTTCGCCATCTGACCTGACGGGCACCTCGCGCCGGCTGGTCATCATGGATGACCTTGCCAAGTTCGAGATGACCGACAAGGGCGATCCGGAGGCGCTGGCCGAAAGCCGTGCATCGGGCTTCGAGGATGCCAAGGTCTTGCGGGTTTCGACGCCCCTTGTGCAAGGGACATGCCGGATCACGCGCAGCTTCGATCGAAGCGATGCGCGGTTCTTTCATGTGCCTTGCCCGCACTGTGAAAACTTTGCCCCGCTGACCTGGGAGAACTTCAAGCGGTCGATCGACCCCGAACGGCTGCACGCGGCCCACTTCACTTGCGACAGCTGCGGCTGCGCCATCCAGCACGCCGACAAGGAGCGCATCGTCGGGCTGGGCAAGTGGGTGGCCAGCAACCCGGGTGGCGATCATCCGGGCTTTCATCTGTGGCGCGCCTATGCCCCGCAACGGGACTGGGCCTCGATCGCAGTTGACTATGCGCGCACCATGGGGTGGGGCGGCCTGACTGCGGCGCAGGCGACAGATGCGGAGATCCGCAAGGGCGTCGAGGCCGAAACCGAGCAGACCTTCTGGAACGACGTTCTGGGCCTGCCATTCGAGCAGGCGAGCGCCGGACCTGACTGGACCGCGCTGCGGGATCGCGTCGAGAACGCCGAGCCTGAAACGGTGCTGGCGCGGGGCATCGTGCCGGGCTGTGGCGTTCTGTTGACGGCGGGCGTCGACTGTCAGGCAGACAGGATCGAGGTCAGCATCGTCGCCTATGGCCGGAACTATCGGCGGTGGGTGGTGGATCACATCGTGATTCCGCACTTCATCGGCGACGAAGAGGGCCGGGCGGCACTGACTGCCTTGCTCAAGGCGACGTGGCGCACTGAACTGGGGCTGCGCCTGGCGATCGATATGATGGCAGTCGATGAGGGTGCCTTTACCGAGGATGTGCGCGACTGGGCAAAAGCCCATCCCTACACGCGGGTCATCCTGATCAAGGGGTCTTCGTCGGCTTCTGGGCCTATCATGAGGCCGCAACAGGACCGCCGCGCGAATGGTCAGGTGATCAAGCGCCAGAAGCGCGGCTGGATGCTCAACGTCAGCCAGATGAAGGGCGATTTCTACGGGTGGCTGGCGAAGACTGACCCCGAAGAGCGCGGCTACATCGCCTTCGCCAAAGGGCTGGGGGATGAATACTACCGCCAGATCACGTCCGAGGTTCGGGTGATGAAGCGAGCGCCTAGCGGGGCGATGGTTTCGCGCTGGGAACTGGTCGATCCGAGCCGCCGCAACGAATGCCTCGACACGATGAACTATTCGGAAGCGGCTGCGCGCAAGCGCGGTTGGACATCCTCGACAGAAGAACAATGGGACGCGCTGGCGGCCGAGCGAGGGGTCACGCCAAAGGAGGCGCAGCCCGATCTCTTCGACGCGAGTGCGGAACGACTGAGCGACCGGGCGACCGCACGGGCGCCGCGGGATGAGCCGGACAGTGCAGCGCAAGACGCTCCCCCGTCGAGAGGGGCGCGTCAGAAGATCAAATGGTTGAACCGATAGGGGCGATAGATGGCTTTCACTGTGGATGACATTGCCAATCTCGAAAGAGCGATTGCCACAGGTGCCCTGAAGGCCCGCATGAGCAATGGCGAAGAGGTGACCTATCGCTCGCTTGATGAGATGCGCAAAACTCTCGTGATGATGCGCGAGGATGTGCTTGGCACGCCGTCGGGTGGGGTGCGGGTGACCTATCCTCGCATGAACCGGGGTCTGTGATGGCAAGCCCCTTTGGCCGCGCGCTCGATTCGGTGATCGGTGTCTTCGCGCCGAAAGCGCAGCTCGAGCGGACCAAGGCCCGACTGCAGACCGCTCATCTGATGAACTATGATGGGGCGACGCGCGGCCGGCGGGCTGATGGCATCAAGGCCCCTGCGACGGATGGCGATGCCGCCGCCTACGGTCAACGGCCTCGGCTGCGCAATGTCAGCCGCGACATGATCCGCAATCATCCCTACGCTGCGCGTGCGCGGGATGTCGTCGTGGCCAATGTTGTCGGCACCGGCATCGTCTGGTCCGTCGAGCATGAGGACGAAAAGAAGCGCGAGCAAATCGCGGAAGTCCTGAAGGCGCACCTGAACACGCCGGCGATTGATGCGCGGGGCGAGTGTGATCTGTGGGAGATGCAGGCGGTCGTAATGTCTGCCGTCTTTTCAGATGGCGAGGTGCTGGCGCGCCGCCGTGTCAGGTCAAACCAGTTCGGGCGCAATCTGGGCCTGGGATTCCAGATCGAGTTGCTGGAGGCGGATCACCTCGACACCACGATCCAGTCCAACGGTGCCAACGAAGTGATCGAGGGGGTGGAGTATAGCCCGATCGGCGATATCGAGGCTTACTGGCTCTACCGGCGCCACCCCGGATCGGCTTCGACAAAGCAGGACTTTGTCAGCGAGCGGGTCAGCTGGCGGGACGTCCTGCATGTGCGGCGGTTTGACCGCCCGGGTCAGCTGCGCGGTGTGCCGTGGCTTGCCCCCGTGATCCTGTCCATGTCGGACCTCTCGACTTATCAGGAAGCGCAGATCCTGAAGCAGAAAATGGCCGCGATGGTGGCGGGCGTGGTCTCCTACGATGAGGCCGACGCGACTGTTGCCAAGCAGGCCAAGGGAGAGCAGCGGGGGCTTGAGGATCTGTCGCCCGGCAGCCTTGTCTGGGCGCCGGACGGGGCAACCGTTACCTGGACCAATCCACCGCGTGTGGATGGCTTTTCCGACTTCATGGCGCAGGGCCTGACCGCCATGGCGATGGGAATCGGCCTTTCCTATGAGGCGCTGAGCGGGGACCTGAGCCGGGTCAACTTCTCATCGGGTCGGATGGGTCGCATGGAGATGGATAAGAACATCGAGATGTGGCAGCGCAACCTGATGATCGGGCAGTTCTGCGTCGGTGTCGCACGCTGGATCGAGGAAGCATGGCGCCTGCAGTCGGTTTTGCCGTCCGAGCGCTTCAAGCTGGACTGGACCGCACCGCGTCGTGCGCTGATCGACCCCGTGCGCGAGATCGCGGCGTTGCTCGATGCCGTGGACGGCGGGTTGCTGAGCCTGAGCAGGGCGCAGCGCAGCCTTGGCCTTGATCCGGAAACCATCCGCCGCGAGCGCGCAGAGGATGAGGCGGCAGAAGCCAAGCTGCCCGCCGCGCGCCGCACCGCCGGCATCATCGAAACAGACAAGATCACCGGAGAAAACCAATGAAGAACGGGACTGAACTGATCCTCGGCGGGGAAATTATCCTGTCCGGTGAAGTGCTGAATGACGAGTGGGCGGGCTGGATGTGGGAGGATGATGTGTTCTTCAGCCCCGCGATGGTTCGCCAGGCGCTCGCCGCGATGCCCGATGGCCCGCTTACCATGCGGATCAACTCCTACGGTGGCCATACCGCTGCGGGAGAGGCGATCCGCGCCATGATTGCCGAGCGGGCGCGCCTGAAGGGGCCCGTCACGATGATCGTGGAGGGCGTTGCCATGAGCGCCGCCACCCTGATCCTGATGGGGGCAAGCCGCCGCGAAATGACTGCCGGTTCTATTCTGATGATCCACAATCCATCAGGTGGCGCATGGGGTGAAGCGGAAGACTTGCGCAAGGAAGCCGATGTGCTCGACCTGCTTCAGCGGACCTTTGCAGCGGTCTATGCCGAAGCCTGCGGGCAGACGATCGAGGCCGTCATGCAGATCATGGCCGAAGAAACCTACTATGGGCCGGAAGATGCGCTAGCGGGGGGATGGGTTCATGCAATCGCAGGTGCCCAAGATGATGACCCGTCAGCCCTGGTGCCAGTGGAGATTGTCACGGCGCGGGCGCAGATGGCCCAGTCTGTGGCGCGGATCATGTCGCGCAAGGAAACCAAGAATGTCCGTCCGGCAGGTGCCGGGCAACATCCACCGGCCAAGGTGATGGCCGCTACTGAAACGGCCCCTACGGCCAATCCGAAGGAGAACTCGATGTCTGG
Organism: Pseudotabrizicola algicola; assembly: GCF_010915705.1. GTDB lineage: Bacteria > Pseudomonadota > Alphaproteobacteria > Rhodobacterales > Rhodobacteraceae > Pseudotabrizicola > Pseudotabrizicola algicola. Next base: position 669,901 of record NZ_JAAIKE010000001.1, on the reverse strand, counting down.
AAATCCTGCGGCCGTTACCCCGGCCGCCCCCGTCATGTCGGCAGAAGATGCCGTGCAGGCCGAGCGTAGCCGCGCCCGTGCGATCCGCGAAATGGCAACGCCCTTCGTGGCCGCTGGTCGCGTCATGCAAGCTGATGTGGACGCACTGATCGATCAGGGCCTCACGCCCGATACCGCCGCAACGCGCCTGCTGACCACGATGGCCGCGCGGGAGCCGACGTTGTCGCGCGGAACTGCCACCATCACCCGCGACGAGACCGATACCAAGCTCGAAGGCATGATCGGCGCGCTGATGGGCGAAAAGTCGGGGCCCGCCGAGCAGTTCAAGGGCCTGCGCGTGAAGCGTCTGGCACAGGAACTGGCCGGACCGTCGCGCAACTTCAATGAGGCGGAATCGATCCGCAAGGGAATGGGTGCGACCAGCATGACCGGCGGCGCGCATGGCGTGTCGGACTTCGCATACATCACGACCGAGGTGATGAACCGCACGCTGATGCGCGAGTATCAGGCGCGTCCGGCAACCTGGTCGGCTGTTTGCGGAGCGCCGGTCAGCGCAGCGGACTTCCGCGAGCAGCACGCTGTTCGCTTTGGCGGAGACTTCCAGCTGAAAAACGTGCAGGCCAATGGCGAGTATGAAAGCGCCACCCTGAGCGATGAAGCCGAAGGACTGCGTGTCGAACGCAAGGGCCGCACGATCAAGCTGACTTTTGAAGCTGTCGTGAATGACGACATGGGGGCCTTCACCCGCATTCCGCGCGAATTCGCCCAGGCCGCGCGCAACATGGAATCGTCCATGGTCTGGACGATCATCCGCACCAACGCTGTGCTGAAGTCGGACTCGAAGGCGCTGTTCCATGCGGATCACGGCAACCTCGCCGCTTCCGGTGCAGTGATCTCGGTCACCACCGTTGGCGCCGGTCGTGCCGCGATGTGGCAGCAGAAAGCCCTCGGCCGCAAGTCGACCGACGATGACTTCTTGATGATCGAGGCGGATCGTCTGATCGTGCCGCCGGCGCTGGAACTGGCTGCGCTGCAGTTCGTCAACGCAACGACGCCCAACTCTGACGGCTCGACCAACCCCTACAAGACGACACTGACCCCTGTGGTCGTCCCGCATATCGGCGCTGCTGCGCTCGGCGGGTCCAATACCGCGTGGTATCTGGTGTCGAGCGCGCTGCCGCCGGTGCAGCATGCCTATCTGGAAGGCTATGAGGCCCCGAGCGTGGTGACGGTCGAGGGCATGAACCCCGACGTTGTGACCATGAACGCCCGCCACATCTTCGGTGCTGCGCCGAGCGAGTATCGCGGCGCGTGGAAGAATCCCGGCGCATAAGCCTGCGCTGACCTGACACTGTGACGAAGGGGCGGCCATCGTGCCGCCCTTCGTCGTTTCAAGATCAACCTTCTGTCCAATGGAGTGACAGCATGAAGAACTATGTATCGTCCGGTGATCATTTCACGATCACCGCAGCGGCCGCCATCGTTTCGGGGCAGATGGTTGTCGCCGGGTCCGTCTACGGTGTCGCCCAGGAATCGGTGGCCTCTGGCGCCGATGTCGTTCTGGTCCGCAAGGGCATTTTCCAACTGCCGAAGACGTCGGCGCAGGCGTGGACGGTCGGCGCCAAGATCTACTGGGACGCTGGCAACGCGGTCTGCACCACCAGCGCCTCGGGCAACACCCTGATCGGTGCGGCGGCTGCCGTCGCGGCAAACCCGTCGGCCACCGGCCTGGTGCTGTTGGATGGCGCCATCCGCTGATGACCCGCGTTTTTGACGGCATGGCGGGCGTCCTGAACTCGGTATTTGGGGCGCCCGTCATGTATCTGCCGCAAGTCGGGTTGCCGCGCGCCATCCAGTCTGTGTTTCGGGAAGCTCCGATCACGGTCTCCGGACCTGATGGTGGTGACGTGCTGATCGTCGCCCCGACATGGCAGGTGCCGCGCAACCTGCTGAATGACGTCAAGCGCAACGATCAGATCGAGGTTTCGGGCGGTCGGCTGTTCAGGGTCCTCAACCAGATTGGCACAGGCTCGCCGGCGGGTGATGCGTTCATCGTTTACGAGTTGGAGGCATTGCCTTGAGCGGGTCAGAACGGACGGCCATACGAGCGGCTGCCAAGCTCGCGCTTCAGGGGGCTGCCGGTCTGACAGCGTTCACGGAAATGTCGGCATGGGCGCAGTCCGTCGACTCCAGCATCTTGCCCGCCTGGGGCGTCGTTACACCGCGCGAGACGCGCCTCAGGCAGGCCAATGACACCGCGCAGGAAGAACTTGTGCTGGCCGTATTCGTAAAGCGCCTGGGTGATGACGACATCGAGGATGTTCTCGACGCTGATTCCGCGCTTATCGAGACGGCCATAATTCCAGCATTGCGGGCGCTCGAGCGCGACTGCGAACTGACCTCGACTGAAATCAGGTTGGATGGCGAGGGCGCGCGGCGTCTCGGCACCCTGACCATGGCCTTCACCGTCACCTATTGGGCTGATGACCCCGCGTGACACTGACCTCGAGAGGAATCTGAAATGGCAAGCACTGGCGTTAGACTCGGCCACGGCACGGTTATCCGCATCGGTCGCGGTGGAACCCCGACCCCGATATGGACCACCCTGAGCGGGTGCGAGGATGTGACATTTCCTGAGCGCGCTCGCGCGGATGAGGATGTGACGTCGATGGACTCGCCCGATGAGACGGAAGAGTTCATCCCCGCGCTGCGCACGGCGGCGGACTGGACGTTGACCAAGCATTATGTTCCGGAAGACGCAGAAGACGTCCTGCTGACCGATCTGGAAGACAGCAAGGAACTGGTGCTGCTCGAGATCACGCCGCCGGGCGCTGATGACCCCATCATCTGGCAGGGCTATGTCAAGAATTGGTTGCCCACGCTTCCGGTGAAGGGGGCAATGAAGGGCGCGCTGACGATGAAGATCATGGCGAAGGTGGCCGCATGACACGGCGCGATGAAGGCGAGGCAAGTTTCGAGTGCGATGGCGAGATCTGGCGCCTGCGCTTTGACTTCAACGCCATGTGCGACTTCCAGGAGGCCACCGGCAAGCCGATCTTCGCCACCCTGGAAGCGATGGAAGCAGGCGGCGCTGATCCTGCCGATATTCGCGCGCTGTTCTGGGCCATGCTGCGCGATGCCCATCCTGACATTACGCTAAGGCAGGCGGGGCGCATGGTGACGCAGGGTATGGGTGCCTTGCAGAAGGCGGCAATGTCTGCGCTTCCCTCGGCCCAGCCTGATGAGGGCGGCGAACAGCCGGAAAAGCCGAAGGCCGCGCCCAGCCGGGCGGCCTGAACTTCGATGACCTTGCCGTGCAGTTTGTCGCGGCAGGGTTTGATCTGGCGCGGTTCTGGCGGCTGACACCGAAAAGCTACGCCTTGATGATGCGGGGCGCGGTGGCCGCCGAGCGGGCCCGCCGCCTGACAATGGCCGAAGCGGCGCGGGCAGGCACCCGGCTGGATGCGGATGACTTTGAAACATGGGTTGCGGCGGTCAATGGCCGCGATCGGCGCATGCCGCCGAACGTCCTTCGGGGCGTTCTGAACCGTGCGGCGCGATCTATGGAAACTATCAGCATGGGCGACGCCCTGAAGAGGATGCACTGAATGGCAACCGGGATGCGCGATCTTGTGGCCAAGCTGCGGCTTGATACGACCGAGTTCAATGCCGGGGTGCGCAGCACGTCGCAAACCTTGAAGGCCGTGGGTGCGATGATGGCCGCAGCCACCGCGGCCTTTGGCGCGGCGCTATCGGCCGCTGCAATCAAGGGCGCGAACGACATCGACAAGGTGGCAAAGTCGGCACGGCGGGTTGAGTCCTCGATCGGCGGTTTCCGCGCCTTGGAAATGGCGGCTGGCGAGGCCGGGGTGGGTGTCGAGACGCTGGCCGACGCGGTGCAGACGATGGACCGCGAAATCGCCAAAGGATCGAAGGGCGCAGTGGATTCCCTTCGCAAGATCGGTCTGGCGGCATCCGATCTGGCCGGCCTCGATGCGGATCAGAAGCTGGCGCTGATTGCCGATGGCATCAAGACCATGGGGCTATCCTCGGGTGAGGCATCTGCGGTGCTGCAAGGGCTTGGCATCCGCAACAAGGAAATGCTTCTGGCCGTCATGCAGGGGGGCGATGCCTTTCGCAAAGCGCGGGCCGATGTGCAAGATTACGGCCTCGCCCTTTCGTCGGTGCAGTCAGACAAGATCGAGGCGGCGAATGACGCCATCGGGCGACTTAGCCTGATCGGGCAGTATTTCAGCCAGCAACTGGCGCTGAAGGTTGTGCCCGCCTTGGGCGCGATGGCGCAGGCATTTACCGACAGTCTCCGGGAAGGCGGTCTGCTGCGGTCGATGATTGATGCGTTTGTCGGTAGTCTCGATGTGGTGGTGGCAAGCCTCGGGGTCGCTACTGTGGGCTTTGGCACCTACTATGTCGCCGCACTTGCAGCGGCAAAACTTGCCACACTCACGCTGGCCGGTGCCCTGGCCTTCCTGCGGACGGCGCTCATCACGACCGGCATAGGGGTGCTGGTTGTTGCAGCAGGATATCTGGTTGCAAAGTTTGTCGAGCTGGTGGCCAAGGTGGGTGGCTTTGGCAACGCCATGGCGCTTCTGAAGGACGTCGCGCTTGAAGTCTGGGATCGCATCCGCCGTGGTGGAAGTCTCATGGCTGAAGCGATTGCGGGCTATGCGCTCGATATAAGCGCAGGGTTCGCGTCAGCATTCGCCACTGTGGTTGAGAGCTTCGCCAGCATGACCGATGCTATTGCGCGCGGTTGGAACGGCTTGATGAGCATGATGGGCATCGAGTCCAGCGCGCAGGGCATGGGGGCCGAGCTGGCCGCTGGCATGCGAGCGGAGGCAGATATGCTGTCTGCGAACGCAAGGGCATATGGCGAAAGCATCAGCGCTACCCGGAAAGAAATCATGGCTCCACTGGATTCTATCGCCGCCCTTCGGGCCGCGGTGGATGGCACGACCGACTCGATCGAAACAGCGACGGGCGCGGCGCAGGGCCTCGGTGATACCTTCGAGGACGTCGGGGGCGCTGGCTCCAAAGGCGGCGGCAAAGGTGGCGAGGCGCTAGACAAGCTCAAGGACAAGGCCGAGGCGCTGAAGCAGACGATGGACGAGGTCAAGACCTCGATGTCGAGCGCCTTTGTGGGTCTGGTGACGGGGGCAAAGAGCCTCAAGACCGCAGTTGGAGAGCTTTTGACGAAGTTCGCGGAAATGCTTGCCAGCCGGGCCTTTGACATGCTGTGGAGCGGTGGCGCTGGCAAGAGGGGCGGGATCGGCGGGCTTTTCGGGCGTCTTCTCGGCTTTGCAGATGGCGGCGTGTTCACCGCCGGCCGTGTTCAGGCCTTTGCAAAGGGCGGGGTCGTTGCCGGTGCCACCGCATTTGCGATGCACAGCGGATTGGGTGTCATGGGCGAAGCCGGGCCGGAAGCCATCATGCCGCTGTCGCGCGGTGCTGACGGCAAGCTCGGTGTTCAGTCGTCCGGCGGGCAAGTTGAAATCGTCGTCCGTTCTGAGCCGGGGGTGATCGTCGAGATCGCGAGGAACGAAGCAGGCGCGATGATCCGGCAGGCCGCGCCCGGTATCGTCACAGCGTCTGTGCAGCAGACTGTGGCGCTTGGGCGCGAAGACAGGATCTTCTGATGGCCGTCACCGTCTTTGCCTTTCCGCCCGTCCGGTTTTCCGCACATACGCCGTGGATCGAGCGCGCGCCCGTCAATGTCTCGCGGTCCTTTTTCACGGGTGCGCGCATGGTCAGTGCGGCGCAACGCCCACGTCGTGAAACCGAGCTGGTGGTTGCAGGATTGTCAGGAGATCGCGACGGCGCCGGCTACATGGAGAACCTGCGGATTCTGCTGAAAGGCGGCGTTGGCTTGGTCCGGTTGACCAGCCGCCCCGTGAACTGGTGGCTCGATGATGTGCGTCTCCGCGCCCGTCGCCAGTCGGAACTGGTCGACTGGACTGTTCCGGACGATCCTTCTGTCGAATGGTTGGCTGGGGACCCGGTGCCGTGGTTGTCCGGGCGGGTGATCTATGCGACCGCCATCACGGATGCCGCCGGATTTCCGGCGCTTGCAATCACGAATGCGCCTGCGCTCACCGTGATCGCGCGGCCTGGTGATCTGGTCACCCTGTTTTCTCCCATCAGCGCCGAATCCGGCACCACGGCGCGGGTCATGACGACGGCGCGCACGGATGATGCCGGCGCGGCCGAGATCCGGCTTATGTCGGCGCTGTCAGGGTCGGGCCGCGTTAACATCGGGACCACGGAAACGGCTGTCTTCGAGATGGTCAGCATGTCCGATGCCGCGCAGCCGACCAAGGGCAATTGGTCCTATAACCTGTCCTTCTCCGAGGTCTTCGAGGATGAGGTTCCCGGCGGATTTGTGGAGGTAGACCCATGGCGCTGATCCGCGCGATCCCGCCCGCGATGCAGGCTGCGCTGGACAGCGGGTCTTTCCACCCTGTCGTCATGGTGCATCTGGACTGGCCCGATGCGCCGGTCTTTGCGCATAGCGGTGTCGGCACGATCAGGTTTGACGGTCAGGACTGGGTTGGCGTGGGCAAGTTCGGGGCGATCAGCCTGCCGGAAGAGGGTGAGGGCATCGCTGCCTCTGCCGCCACCTTTCGGCTGCTCGGCCTGCCTGATGAAGTGTTCGAGCGGCTGGCGGACCCGATCCGCAACCGTATGGCGCGGGTGCTGTTCGGCGTCACGACGGAGCGCGGCGGCAACGTGCTTCTGGCCGATCCGGTCGAGGTCTTCGCCGGATACATGGATTCGGCGCAGTATCGCGCCTCTGTCAGCGGGCTGGAAACCACGCATGGTGTCGAACTGACCGCATCGACCGGGCCAAGCGCGCGCGCTGCTGCCTCCTTTTATCACAGCCATGAAGATCAGGTGGTCAGCCATCCGACCGATACCCTGTTCCTTTTGTTCGTGAACAACGAGGCGCAGGCGGCCTCTCTGACCTGGCCTGCAAGCTGACATGACCCCGTTCGACGCTGCGCTTGCCGCCATGGAACATCCTTGGCGCTGGGGCACCCATGACTGCTGCGCAAGTGCCTGTTCGGCCTTTGCCCTGCTGCGCGGGGTGGACCCGATGCTGCCCCTGCGCGGGTGCTATGCCTCCGCGAACGAGGCTTCCGAGCTGATCGAGGCTTGGGGCGGCTGGGAGTCGATGACTGAAATTCTGGGCGCGATGGCCGGTCTGCGGCCTTGCGCGGGCGGGGCAGGGGCCATCGGCCTGCATCGCGGGGGCCGTTCGCATTCGCTTGTGTTCGGCATCGGCGCGGGCCTGTGGGCGGGCAAGTCGCTGCGCGGCATGGAAGTGGTCAAGACTGTGGAAAGGGCTTGGATTTGAAGCGTCTGATGATCGCCGCCCTTCTGTGCAGCGCCGCCACGCTCGCCCCTGCACGGGCAGAGGCAGGGCCGTTGGTGAGCGCTGTGGTCAGCCTTGCCAGCAGCGTCTTCGGGGCAGGCGGGTTCATCGCCACCACGCTTGCCGGGGGCGGCATCGGGGCCTTTGCGCTGCGCCTCGGAGGGTCGCTGCTGCTGTCGGCGGCTGCGCGGGCTTTGGGGCCAAAGCCGCCCGGTGCGCCCGAACTGGTGCGCCAGTTCGAGAATCCGCAAAGCCTGCCCGCCAAGCGGTTCGTCTATGGCGAGACGCGCATTTATGGCAGCCCTGCGTGGCGCGTGGGCGGCGTCGGGCCAAGCCAAGGGCGGTTGCTTGTCGGCTGCTTCGTGCTGAACAGCCGCCCATCGGACGCGGTGACGGGTGTCTATCTGGACAAGGAGGCGGTGCCGCTTTCGGGCGACCTTTACGACTTTGCGCCGGGTGGCGGGGCGAGCGCCGCTGCGGGAAGTCGCTGGGCGCCCTGGGCGCGGTTCTGGGTCGGGCGGGGCGATCAGACCTCGCCGCCCGCCGATATCCTGACGCTGACCCCCGGCCTGTTTTCTGCAACCGATGCAGGGCGCGGCTTGACAGTCATGTGGGTCCTGTTCGACTGCGGCCCGAACGACCAGCGGTCGTGGCGCTGGCCGCGCACCCCGCCGGAAGTGGAGATCGAGGGGCGCTGGTCGAAGGTCTGGGATCTGCGCGACGTTGCGCAGGACCCCGACGATCCGGCGACCTGGCAATTTTCGGACAATCAGGCGCTTTGTGCGCTTGATGCCGCACGGATGAACCCGATCCGCCGCTATCCGCTGGCGCAGATCGATCTGGCCACCTTCGCCGAGGCCGCAGACATCGCTGATGAGCTGGTGCCGCTGAAGGCGGGCGGGACAGAACCGCGCTATCGGGTGAACGGCGCTCTGATCTTCAACGGGTCCGAGCTGATGGACCAGATCTTGCCGCTCTATGCTGCGGGCGCGGCGCAGCCTGTTAGGGTGGGCGGCAGGCTGTCGATCGCGGCGGGGGCCTTCACTGCGCCTGTCGCGACCTTGACCGACATCACCGAGGCCGAGGGGCTGGGTGTGCGGTTCCTGAAGCCGGGGCGCGATCTGGCGACCACGGTTCATGCGACCTTCACCGATCCGGCACGCGACTATCGCACCTCGGACCTGGAAGATTACACGGTGCCGGGGGCGGTCGCGGTCGATGGCGGCTTGCCCACGGTGGTGGATCTGGAACTGCCGCTTGTCACCTCGGCCACGCAGGCCATGCGGCTGCAAAAGATCAGGGCCAAGCGGCTTCGGGCGCAGCGCCAGATCACCTGCACCTTGCCGCCTGCATGGTTTGCGGTGGTGGCAGGGTGCAATGTCACGGTGGACTTTCCTGAGCCTTATGCGGCGCTGAACGGGCTTTATCGTGTCACCAGCGCCAACCCCGGCCTCTTTGCCAGCGAAGATGGCAGCGGCGGGGTGGCCATGCGGGTTCCTGTGGTCATGGAAGAGATTGCGGCATCCGACTTCGCCTTCGATCCGGAGACCGAGGAGCAGAATCGCCCTCTTCTGGCGCTGAGTGTCGGGCGCAGCCCTCCCGAGCCGGGTGGTGCGATCACCACCACGACAGGCGCGGCGGTGGCGATCGGCGCTGGCCCCGCTGCCATTGCGGCTGTGCGCTTTGCCTTCGACCCGTCGCCATCGCCCTCGGTGCAGATCTATGAATGGGAATATCGGCTCGGCGGCACCTCGAACCCGTGGCAGGCGGGCGGCACGATCGACGGGGCGCTTCGCGACGGCGGCGGGCAGGTGTCCGGCCTGCTGGCCCCCGTGGCGGTTGGCGTGAATGTCACGATCCGCGCCCGCGCGATCGGGCTGGCCGCGAGCGACTGGGTGGTGTCCGCGCCGATCGAGCCGACGCTGGATATCGCGCGCTATGAGGCGGATTTCTCGGCGGGCGTGTATCGGATCGACGGCGCGACCGGCACGCTTGCCAATGTCCTCGGGCTGGCACGCGCCAGCGTGGCGACCTTTGTCGACGGGGCGGGGCTGATCCAGACGGCTGCGGTGAATGTGCCGCGCATCGACCATGCGGCGGGAGTGCCGTGCCTGCTGATCGAGCCTGCGGGGGCGAATGCCTTCACCTGGTCCGAGGCGATGGACAACGCGGCATGGACCAAGACGAATGCGACGGTCATGGCCAATGCCATCGCGGCCCCGGACGGTGCCACCACCGCAGATCTGCTGGTCGAGAACACGGCGACAAGCTCGCATCGCATCCAGCGCGCGCGTGCGATGGAATCGGGCGTGGCGGCGACGATCAGCCTGTTTGCCAAGGCAGGCGGGCGGGACATCCTGCGTCTGCGGGCCTCTGGCACCGGCATGACGGTGCAGGCTGCCGAGGTCCAGATTTCCACCGGCACCGTCAGCGTGCAGGCCGGAACGCCGACAGTCGAGACCGTGGCTCTGGCCGGTGGCTGGCGGCGGATCACGTTCATGTTCACGCCGAACGTCACGGTGTCGGGTCTGTTCGAGGTCTACCTCTGCTCGGCCTTCGGCGTGTCGAGTTACACCGGCGACGGTGTTTCGGGCGCGTATCTGTGGGGCGCGCAGGATGGCGCGGGCAGTTACATCGCCACGGCGGGCGCGGCGGGCAGCCGTGCTGCGGATCTTCCCGCGATGCAGGGCGTCAGCGGGGTCATGGACCTGCTGGCCACCTATGACAACGGCACCACGGCGGCCTTTGACGCAGCCCCCGTGTTGCCCGGCTACTGGCCGACACTCACCCGCCAGAGGCTGCGCAGCCTGATCGGCACCATCTGACATCCTGAAATAGAGGTAAAAAAATGGTTTATGTCCTGCCCGTCACCGGGAGCGGGCCCAATCAGTCTGTCTTGGTCGCAGATCATGAAGCCGCGATCAATGATGCCTTGGAGGCGGCAACGGCAGAGGCGATCAGCACCGTCCGGGATGGTGCGCCGGCCAATCTTGATACGCTGGCGGCCTTGGCCAGCGCGATTGACAACGATCCGGATTTTTCAGCCACGGTGGCTGCCGCGCTGGCAGACAGCATCGCTACGGAGGCTGCGGCGCGTCAGGCGGCAGTGGCTGCCGAGGCCGCGGCGCGGTCTGGGGCTGATGCCGCGCTGACCGCTGACATTGCGGCAGAAGTGACGGCGCGTCAGACGGCGGTGGCCGCCGAGGCCGCTTTGCGTGCGGCGGCAGATGACACGCTCACCGCCAGCATCGCCGCAGAGGCAGCGTTGCGAGCGGCCCACGAGGCGCGCACCGACAACCCGCACAGTCTGACCAAGGCGCAGATCGATCTCGCGCCGATCGGCCTCGGGCGCGATGACGTGGGCGCGCTCGAGGGCGGCGTCGTGGATGCCAATGACCGTGGCGTCGGCTTCAACGAGGAAGGGCAGGTGCATTCCGGCGGCGTTGTCATCTACCGCGAGGACCTTTCGGCGGATCGTGACGAGGTCGCCGAAATCGTGCCGTTCCTCGCCAGCGGCGATGGCAAGACCATGATCGGCATCCGCGAGGATGGCATCGACATTGCCATGTCGCAGGAAATGCTTGACCGCATCGGCGGCGGCGCGGGCGCGGGCGGCTACACTGACCCGGCCATCTTTCTGGGTTCGGGGCGGCGTGTTTTCAACGTGCGCGCGGGCAACGATTACACCTATGCCACCACGCAACTGCCCGATGGCTATGTGTCCGACATCGTGCAGGTGGTCGACCGCGAAACCGCGATACCGGTCAGCGCGCTGCCGCTGCGCCATGTGGCCGTGACAGGCCAGTCGAATGCGGGGGCGGGGCCGGGGCCGGCTGGTCAGCCGCCTGTTGCGGGCACGCTGGTGAAAGACTTCGTGCTGCGCGCAAATGCCGACGACTACGCCAGCGGGTCAACACTGCGCCTTCCGGGCGGGGCAAATGATTTTGTCAGCGCCTCGGAGCCTCGGCTTGCAAATCAGGCGCAGGCACCGATGGCGATGATCGGTTACGCCATGCACATGCTGGACCGGCGGGCAGGGCGGGAAATCCCCGGCGCGATCATCTCGACCGCATGGCAGGGCGGGCAGACCATCGACAAGTTTTTCCCCGGCGTGTTCCCGAGCGCGCCGGGCAGCGAAAGCCCGCTCTATGAAAACCTCTATGCCCAGATCGCCAATGCGGCACTGGTCGCAGCCGCGCCCTACAGCCGGTCGGTCGAGCATAACATCTTCTACATCCAAGGCGAGGGTGACACCAATTTCACCAGCTATCTGGCGCAGATGACCGACTACATCGAGGACGTGCTGCCGACCTTCGCCGCCGTGGCCTCTGGCGGTGCGACCCCGCATTTCTTCCTGTATCAGACCCAGACCGGCACCGCCGCCAGCATTGCCGCGATGGGGTCCGGCAACGCGCAGTTGCAGGTCGCCCGTGACTTCCTCGGCGCGGGCGTGACCCTGATCGGGCCGATGTATCAGGGGCCGGTTCACGACAACATCCACCACAACAACCCCGCGCGCATGATGATGGGCGAGATCGCCGCGCTGGCCTATGAATGGGTGCGGATCAAGGGGCAGGTTTTCAACCCGCTCTGGCAGGTGGCCGGGGGCGTCACGCGCTCGGGTGCGGTCATCACGATCCCGCTGCAACTGCCGCCTGGCACTTCGGCCCTGAGTTTCGACACCGACTGGGTGGCCGACATCGTGGACAAGGGCTTCTGGTATTCCGACGACAGCGGCAGCCCGCCCGCAATGAGCACGGTGACGATCTCCGGCACGAATATCGTGGTCACGCTCGCCGCAAACCCCGGATCTGCGACAGGCAAAACCATCGGCTACGGCACCAAGAAAACGACCGAAACCGCAGGCTGGGCATCCTCGCGCGGCTTGGTCTACGCCGACACCGGCATTCCCTCGCCCTATCACGGCCTCGGCTATGCCGTGCCGCCCACCATCCGGCACTACCTGTGCCGCTTCACGGAGACGTTCGCATGATCCGGTTCATGCCAACCTTCGGGTCTTCAAATTGTCCGGTGTCCGGCAAGCTGTTTGAAGATCCGCAGCCCGGTGGGATGAATTCAGTCGTTCTCGTCTCCGACGATGCGCCGCATCAGCGCCTCGCGTTTCTCGGTGAGGTCCTCGTACATTGCATAGAGCGTGTCGTCGTCATGCCGGAAGAACTCTTTCTGACGCGGTTCCCCGGTCCCTACCGCTCCGAAGTGTCGAAACTTGATCGCCTGCAATGCGGCGATCCTGCCAATGGTGATGTTGCAATACGCGGCAGTGAGGGGATCGTTGCCGATGTCCCAGAAGATCGAAGGGATGGACGGGGTGCAGTCGCGTGTGGGGATCAAGGGTCCATTGTCGGCGACGAATGCCGTGATCGCGAGCCGTATTCCCGAATAGGCTCGGTCTGTGACGTCGACGAGCGCGCCGCCGGGGCTGATCCATACCGCATGGTGCATGGCTTCGATAAACTTCCCCGGCAACTGGGTGAACTGCCAGCCGTATTGGATGTCTCCGCCCAGCTCGTCGATGAACCGCCAGACGTTTTGGTAGCAGTATCCCGCTGGCTGGGCTGCCTGCTCGAGCGACAGGCGCGGAACCCCGAGCAGGCGTTTCCCGTCGAAGTGAGCCTTCAGGAACGCGATGCTGGCTGCGCTCCTCTCGTCAAGATCTGTCTGCGGCAGCATCGCGAATCCCTTTTCAACGGACATCAAATGGAGACGTTCGCATGATCACCACCAACCTGCCCTTTGCAAACACGTCGCTGCCTGTGGCGTCGTCGTTCCGCGAGCAAATCCTGTCCATTCCGTCGCTGCTGTTCTGGTTCCAGGTCAACACGGGGCTGATCACGGGCGGGTCCACGCCGTCGCAGCTGGCCGATAAAAAGGGCAGCGCCGCGATCCTGACGCAAGGCACGGCGAACCAGCGCGGCACCGTCCAGAACAACGCCTTCGGCCAGTATCCCGGCCTGCTGTTCGACGGGTCGAATGATGAATATCTGGTGTCTGGCATCACCTCGCCGGACACGAACAACGACTTTTCGTGGTGCGCCATTCTAGCCGCCGAGAATGTCGGGGCCTCGACCCAATTCGCCTCGAACTTCGCGGCGACAAATGTCGGGTCATTCATGGGTCTGACCTCGACCGGCCAGATGCGGATGCGGCACGGCTCGGGGCAACTGGAAACCGACTACACCAGCCTGTCGCGTGCTGTTGTGGTCATCGGCAAGTCGGCTGGTGTCTTGCGGATGCGGTTGAACGGCGGGCCGACACTGAGCGTCGGCACCAACAACGCCGGATCGACCAGCACGCTGCGCATCGGGCGGCTGAGTTCGGGCGGCGCGCAGCCCTTCAAGGGCCTGATGTCGGACTTCATGCACTTCAATGCCGACCTGTTCGGCGACATGAGCAAGGTGCGCATGCTCGAGAAGTTCGCGGCCCGCGCTTACGGTATTTCGCTGGCGTGATCCGGCTGTGCCGCGCATTCCCAAACCCAGACGGCCTGCCGATTTCAGGCCAGACGCGCAGGAGGCGCATTTGACCGATCCATCCCCCTTCAAGACCCTCGACTTCTGGATCGCCGTCATCGTGGCGCTGATCATCAAGATCAAGACCACCGCAACGCTTGGGCCGAAGGGGGTGGCGTTTACCGTTCTCACCTCGGTCGGGGCCGCCTGGGTGTTCACCGGCTATGCCGCCGATGTGTTCGGCGCGCCCGAACCCGTCGCTGCCGCGATCGTGACGCTGACGGCCGAGGGCGTCATGCGGTGGCTGCTGATGGCGGTCAATGATCCGAGAGCCGCCATCGATCTGTGGAAATACTGGCGCAAGCCCTAGGTGCCAGACCAGCATGGACTACAAGTTCGCTATTGCGACGAAGCACTCGAAATCTGGCGCACAAGCTCTCCTGTCTCGTCAATTCCGAATTTCACTGAGGTATCGGCGTAGCCGGATGATGACGTAACCCGGACTGTGATTGTGTAATTGAAACCGGGCTCAATGATTTTGAGGGCGTCTCTTGGAACGTATTCCTCATTAAGCCTCACGAAAGGGGCCTCAGAGTGCCTTGCCGTAAGCACACCTATAACTCTCGCAGATCCTCTGGGGATCGTCACTTCAGCCAAGCGAACGCCCTCTGCGGTTTTTGCTCGAGACCAGCGCACGAGAAAGGCCTCGGCTTTGTAGGACTTCCCGTCAGAGCGTTCGATCGAAGTCACATAGGCCCGACACTCTTTAGCATGAGGGCCGCAGAGTCCAAATCTGCCGGACGCGATAGCACGTATCGAAACGTTGCGCCCTCCGCCCGCTATTTCATAGAAGAACGCCTCATCGCTGTAGCCTGGGATCAACTTGATGACCGGCGCGCGCAGCCATTGCGCGATGGGATAGGCCAAGGCCCCGACCATACCGCCGATCAATGCAGCTAAAAGCTCTGCCAATTACTGAGTCCTCTCGATTGGGTCGCTTCAGCATCTGCCTTGGGTGGCAAGGGTCAAGGGCTTTTCTTTTGTCGAAAGCTCTAGCGACCTCGAGAGGCAGAACATCATTCGCAAATCTGCGGCTGTGACCTCTCGCACATCGACCGACACCTCCCCGCCATCGCGCGGGGTTTTTCATTTTCATGGGAGATTTCGCGATGATGAACCGCATCGTGTGGCACCACACGGGTGGCGGCCATGTGCCGAACGATACCGACAGGGCCGCATATCACCGGCTGATCGACGGGGACGGGCGGGTGCATGCCGGGGTGCATGCGATCGAGGCGAACGCCCCCGGCGCGCGGCTGGTGGCGGGGCGCTATGCGGCACACACCGGCGGCCTCAATTCGGGGTCGATCGGTCTGGCGGTCTGTGCGATGGCGGGCGGGGTCTGGGCAAACCCACGGGCGTCTGCCGCTTTCCCGACCCCGCAGCAGATCGACGCCCTGATCTCGGAAACGGTGGGGCTGTGCCGCGCCTATGGCATCCAGCCGGTGCGCGCGCATGTCCTGAGCCATGCCGAAGTGCCGCTCACGCTGGGCGTGGTGCAGAAGGGCAAGTGGGACTTCGACTATCAGATCCGCAATGCAGCTGGCCGTGACCCGCTGGCGATCGGGGATGAGCTTCGGGCCGAGGTCATGACGCGCCTCGGCACGGCGTCCCTGTGGCCCGTGAATGAACCCAAGGCCCGCCGACCGGTGCTGCGGCAGGGCGCTTCGGGCGTTCATGTGAGGGTGCTGCAGCGCGCGCTGCGCGTGGCCGATGACGGGCTGTTTGGCCCGAAAACCCGTGCCGCCGTGCTGTCATTCCAACGTGCGCGCCAACTGCTGCCTGACGGGGTGGTTGGCCCGATAACCTGGGCCGCGCTTGGCCTGTAACCAGAGAGGAACCACATGGACATTCTGCAACAACTGCTGGCCAGCGCGCAGGTGCAAGATCTGCTGATGACGATCATCGGCCTGGTGCTGACCTTCATCATCGGGCGCGCCGCTGCCGCCTTCACGCTCGCAACTGGCATCCGCATCGAGCAGGCGCATCAGGAAAGCCTGCATCGCGCGATCAAGACCGCCGTAGAGAGCGCGATCTTCCACGGCCCGAACGTCGCTCTTGGCACGCTCAAGGCGCATGTGGTGCAGCATCTGCGCGAGTCTGTGCCCGACGCACTCAAGGCCCTGACCCCCGGCGACGGTGTTCTCGATCGGCTGGTCGAGCGCTACGCCCGCGAGGCGTTGAACAAGATCGGGGAGCCGAAGTGATCCGCCTCGCGGCAGCCCGCGAGGTTTCAATCCTGCCGGATGACCGGCCTATTTTCGGAGAACGATGATGCCGCAAGACACGATGCGCTTGGTGACAAACGCCTGGACAGAGATCACCGACGGGAATGTCGCTGCGATCAGCTTCCAGAACCAAAGCGGGTATTCCGTCTATATCCGAGGCACCCTCGGGACGACGCCGCCGACCGGGACGGCGGGAATCGAGTATGGGCCGGGGCAGGGTGAGCGCAACGCCGCCCTGGCCGATCTGTTCCCCGGTGTTGCTGGCGCAAATCGCGTCTGGGCGCGGGCGGCTGGTGCGGGGTCGGCCTTGGTCTGGGTGAGCAATGCGTGACCTTGTCTCCCCACTTGCGGGGTTCCGGTCGCCGTTCGGCGCGCCGCGCGGCTTCAACCCCGCGCGCCTTGTCCCCTCGGTGGCGGGGCGGCTCGCGGTGTTCGACCCGTCGCGGCTGTCGTCGCTGTTCCAGATGTCGGATGGCAGCACCCCTGTGGCCGCGTTCGGTCAGCCCGTGGGGCGGCTGTCCGACACATCGGCTAACGGGCTTCACGCGGTGCAGGCAAGCGCGGATCTGCGCCCGCTTTATGCGCGTCTCCCGCAAGGCGGGCGGCGCAATATGCTACCCAGCAATGCCAATACGGGCGCGGCTTTGGGGCCTCTCAACGCTGGCGGGGCGCTGAGCACGGGGTGGTCGGTTGTCGGCATCGCCCAAAGCGCGGTGTCTGTTGTGGGCTTTGGAACGGATCGAGGTGCGCCTTACACCGACTTGGCTTTCAACGGCACGCCTTCCGGCACGATGGAAGTGATTTTCGCGCAGCCCTTTCTGGTCCCTGCGCTTCCTGGTCAGGACTGGACCGCCTCTGCCCATATCCAAAGGATTGCAGGCGACAATACCGGGTTGTCCCAAGTCTGGATCAGAACATTTGCGGCAAACGCAGCGGGGTCTAACGTGGTTGGCGGTGTTGCCGAAGGCGCGAACACCATCACGACATGGCAAGACGAGCAGCACGCCGCAACGACCAGAACCAACTTCCCTGACGGTTCTGCATGGGCGCGGTCGATTCTCCGCTTTGGCGTCAGTGGCGGGGCTGTAAACTTCACCGTGCGCGTGCGCGGCGTCCAGTTGGAACTTGGGGCGGCTCCTACCGCCCTGCAAATCGTCGCATCACCAGCGGACATCACCGAACCGGGGCGCTGGTCGCGCTTCGCATTGCTGAATGACCTGTCAAACGACGCTCTGGCAGTCACGCTGCCTGCCGCGACATATACAGTTGCAACCGGCAGTGACGCAGGCGTCACGATCACGACAGGGATGGTGCATGGCGGCGGGGCTTACACGCTGCCGGGGCCGCAGCGGCTCTATGGGGCGGTGATCATCGACAGGGCGCTGACGACACGGGAAACGGCGCAGGTGACGGGCTGGCTTAACGCGCGCCGCCCATGAGGTCGCGCGGTCGGTTAGCGGCGCTACTGTGCATTGAGGCGTTGCTCTCCCGCACCGTGATGGCTGGCATGTCGCGCCGATGCGAGTTCAACTGCCCTTTTTCCTTTTGGCCGCCAGCGCTCGCCGTCGTTTTCGGTTTAGGCCGTTTGACTTGGCGGGGATGAAGTCTGATGGCTTAGCTTTTGGTGAGCTAAGGTAAGTATCCCAACTTAAAGTGCGCTTCTTCGTTGGTTGTTGAGCTTCGTAAGCACTTTCAACTGCCTCAACAACGATTTCCTCCAAAGTTCTGTTTGAGTGTTGTTGGGCTCGGTAGCTCACGATGAAGTCAGCCAGGGTGACCATCAGGGCAATGAAAGCTATGCCGAGTGTCGCCCATTCTCTAAACTCTCGGCCGAGGCTCGGAATTACTTGGTCTGCCCGAGAGATCGCCTCCGCCTTTGTTATCTTCTGCAGGCGCAGATCTTCGACAATTAAACCAAGGTTTTCATAAGTTTGCTTCGTGAAGTCAGACCCTGAAAACAGCCGTATTCCATCTTGGATGACTTGCAGCGCATTGTCTGGAACCGGAGCGAGAGATCCGCAGCGTGGACAGTCAGACTTGCACCCTCGCGTTGTTATGCTCGAGCCAACACCCGCGGTGAAGCCGCTCCCGAAAACGATGCGGCAGTTGTAACAAATGCCTGGAAGTCTGAATCTTTCCATGCTCCCTGCACTCCAGCTCTATGATCTCCACTTGACCTCTCGGGCGCCATCTAGCTTCCGCAGGGTGGTCCTCCGGTTGCTTTTGTGCTGCGCCGATACCCACCTTGGGCGGGACAAGTCTAACGTTGTCAGTATCTCTAAAGACGTTCAACGACCACGGGGTGCGGTCGCGAGCATTTTTTCTTCTAGAATCGCGCCGTGTTCGCTATCCGTTCCGGCATGCACAGCCACCACAGCCTCCACCTGACCTGCGTCTGCGGTCACTATGCCTATTTGCGGGCCGATCAGATCCCGCCGCGCTGGCTCGATGCCACCGGCCTGAACATTCATCAGTGGGTTTATGACCGTATGGTCTGTCAGCGCTGCGGGCGACGTGGTCGACCGATGTCGACCGTCATTTCTCCGACAGTGAATGCCGGGAAGGGCATGAGTAAAACCTAAACATTTACAAGTTCTTAGGTCGCGCTGGCCGCTTCCAATCAAGTGTAAGCTGTTGATCTTGCTAGGGCTGCTTTGCATCCACTTTTGCCGAAAAGTTCTTTGTAAACAGCGTTTTCGCAAGTCCGACCTCGGGCACCATCCTCTCAAGTCTTCAGATGCGCGGTGCGATTCGCGAACCCTCTTCGGGGGATGCTGCTCGATTCGGGTCAAAATCGACTTAAAGTTGTAATTGATGCCGCGTCGGCAACTTAATGGCCCCATTTCTGCCGGAATGATGCCAAAAATATGGTCTTGGTAAATTGATCGGGCGACCGCACGGGACTGTTTCTTGCCCAAGCCAGACTGTTGCTTGCTGAGCCGGTAATTCAATAAGATTTTCAGGAAAACATTAGGATCTGTTGCTCTGCAGACCGATAAGCGTTGCGAGGCCGGAAACAAGCAGTGGTCAGGAGTACACGCAATACGTGTGTAATTGCAATCAATGCGTGTAAATCGCTAATTTCCCGGATCGCAATACATCCGAAAGTCATGCTGACACCGCCTTTTTTTACTTTCCGTAAGCCTTAATGGCGGGTAATTATCAAAACGTCTTGCTGGGTAAGACAAAAGGCCGTGGGGGCGGTCGTCTTGTGTCAGTGTGCTGCCAAGCACCCTAAAACAGAGATGTGGCATGTGGCGTGATGGGTTCATCACGTCGTTTGCGTGTCAGGTTAACTGTCAGGCGTAAGCTTCTGACAGAACTGTTTTTTGTTGCCTCAAGCGACAGGCCCGGTGGCGCTTTGCCTTGGGGTCCGTTCCTCTGGTCAAAACGCCGATATGTCGGCCTGACTTCCGGTCGACATGGCTTTTCTGGACGGGCGTGTTTCCGCCCAGTTGCTGTGAGGATTTTGGACGATGCCGGTTATCGCGCTTTACAACCTGAATGATCCGTCAACGATCGCCTTGGACAGCGCGGTCGACAACGGCGCCCAGAACGGGGTTTATTTTAACGGTGCAACATCCGATGGCGATCGGGCTGTGCTTGATGGCGTCGACGATCTTGTAAAGATCGACAATTCGGAGGCTTTCCAGCTTGCCCGCGGCACGCTGGAAATCCAATTCAGCCTGGACGCCGACACAACGCTGACGGACACGCGCACCGTGCTTTCGCGTGACAGTGAAGGCGAAACCGAAGGCGGCTTCCGCATCAAAAGCATGCCCGACGGCATGATCCGCATCATTCATGAATCGGCTGGCGGTTCCACGATCTATGAGACCGCCCCCGGCTTCCAGAACCCGGGCGACGAAATCCACATCTCTTACTCCTGGGATGCGTCGGGCGCCGGTGGCTTTGTCGAGATCACCAACCTGACCACGGGTGAAGTGTTCTCCGATGTCGTGCCGGGCACGCTCACGATGGACATGGGCGCGATCAACCAGAACTGGATCATCGGTGCGGGCCAGAGCGCTTCGCCTCCGGCCAGCCTGCGCCACATTGACCAGCACTATCCCGGCTCGGTCGAGTTCTTCTCGATTTCGGACACGGTCGACAATACCCCGACAGACCCCAAGAGCGACGGCATCGTCGAAGGCACCGCAGGCGGCGATCTGATTGATCTTGCCTATACGGGCGATCCGGACGGCGATTTCATCGACAACAATGATGCAATCCTCCCCGGTCAAGCGCCTCAGGACGACATTGTTTTCGCCTATGGTGGCAACGACACCGTGCTGGCCGCAGAAGGCAATGACAGCGTGTTCGGCGGCGCGGGCGACGATTCCATCTACGGTGGCCCGGGCGACGACACGCTGAACGGCGATACCGGCAATGATGTTTTGTTTGGCGGCGAGGGCGATGACGTCATTGGCGGCGGCCCGGATCAGGACACCTTGTTTGGAGGCAATGGCAATGACTCTCTTATTGGCGGCATTGGCAATGACGTGCTTGACGGTGGCACGGGCGACGACACGCTTGACGGCGGCGAGGGTGACGATCTCCTGATCGGCGGCGGTGGCAATAACCTTGTCACGGGCGGGCAGGGCAATGATTTCATCGACACCCGCGCGACCCAGTCTTCACCTGACCGGGAGTTTCCGGGTCTTTACGTCGCCGATGCCGACCCGTCTGACAACCGCGACACCGTGTTTGGCGGTGCTGGCAATGACACCATCTTTACCGGTGATGACCGCGATGAAATCGTGGCGGGCGGCGGTAATGACTTTGTCGACGCGGGCGATGACGACGACAGCGTGCAAGGCAATGACGGCGACGACACGCTGATCGGCGGGGAAGGCAACGACACCATGACCGGCGATCTGGGCAATGACCTGATCTACGGTGGCACTCCGGATGACGCGAGCGATCCGACCCATCAGCTCGACGCGTTTGACTTCGATCCGGATAACAACCGCGATCTGCTCGCAGGCGGTCTCGGCGATGACACGATCTATGGCGGCGATGACAGCGATACGATCTACGGCGGGCAGGGTGATGACCAGCTGTTCGGCGGGATCGACAACGATCTGATCTATGGCGACGCCGGCAATGACACCATCGTCGGCGGCGCAGACGCAGACACGCTTTATGGTGGGGCCGATCGTGACACCTTCCGCGATATGGGGCCGGGCAGCTTCGTCGACGGCGGCGAAGAGGGCGACGATTTCGACACGCTTGACCTGCGTGGCCTCGGGCCGCTGACGGTCACCTATGACGCGGACAATGCCGAAAACGGTACCGTCGAGTTCTTCAACGCCAGCGGCAGCCTCGGCACCATGCGTTTCATCAACATTGAAAACGTGATCCTGCCGGAAGAAGGCTTCCCGACGGCCAATCCCGATGCGGTGACCACCCCCCAGTTCAGCGACATCACCATCGATGTGCTGGCCAATGACACCGACCCGACCGGCCAGCCGCTTCAGGTGATCTCGGCCATCGCAGAGCGCGGCGATGTGCAGATCAACCCCGATGGCACCATCACCTATTCGTCGCCGCGCGACTATAGCGGCCCGTCTGATACGATCACCTATACGATCACCGATCCTGACGGAAACCTTTCGACCTCGACGGTGGCAGTCACCATCACCAACGTGAATGATCAGCCGACGGCAGAGAATGATTTCGCCTCGACCGCTTTGAACACCGCGGTGGTTATCGACGTTCTGGCCAATGACACCGATCCGGATGGCGATGTGCTGAGCTTCCTTGGCACGCCTACCTCGGCAGACGGCACGGTTGCGGTCAACCCGGATGGCACGATTACCTTCACGCCGAACCCCGGTTTCAACGGGGCTGCGGTCATCAGCTATACCGTCACCGACGGCAATGGCGGCACCGATGATGCTCTGGTCGTGGTGCAGGTCGGCGTTGGCGGCGGCCGCGACGGGGTGGTGCGCGGCACCACAGGCGATGACCTGATCGACGGCACCTATGTGGACCCGCTCGACGGCGATGTGGTCGACGGCAATGATGCGATCATTCCCGGCGATGGCCCCAATGATGACCGCATCGTGGCGGGCGATGGCAATGACACCATTCTCGCGGGGATCGGCAACGACACGGTCTTTGGCGGCACCGGCAATGACCAGATTCACACCGGCAGCGGCGATGACGAGGTACACGGCGATGATGGCAATGACACCATCATCGGTGGCGGCGGCCAGAATTTGATCTACGGCGGCGAGGGTGACGACTTAATCGACACCCGCACCGGCGTGCCGCTGCCCGATGTGGATTATCCGGGGCTCTATGCGGCAGATGCCGACCCGGACAACAACCGCGACACCATTTTTGGTGGCAATGGCAACGACACCATCTTCTCGGGTGACGACGCCGACCGCGTCTTTGGCCGTGACGGCAACGACTATATCGACGGCGGCGTTGACAACGACTCGCTCTTCGGCGGGGCGGGCAATGACACCGTGATCGGTGGGGAAGGGCGCGACAGCATTGACGGTGGCCGCGGCGATGACCTGATCTTCGGCGGGCTGGATCTTTCCTTCCCCGATGTCATCAACATCCCGAACGACGCCGGCGATCTGCGGCCACAAAACAATGCCGATTACATCACCGGCGGGTTCGGCAACGACACCATCTACGGGATGGATGACGACGACACGATCCTGGGCGATGAAGGCAATGATCTGGTCTACGGCGGCGTTGACAACGATCTTGTCTTTGGCGGCAGCGGCGAGGATACGCTTTACGGCGATCACGGCGATGACACGCTTTACGGCGGCGGCGACAATGACACGCTTTACGGCGGCATCGGCAACGATCTGCTCGAAGGCGGTCTGGGGGCTGATCTGCTCGACGGCGGCGATGGCAATGATATCCTGCAAGGCAGCGACGGGGATGACACCCTGCTGGGCGGCGCCGGAAATGACACGCTGGAAGGCGGGTTCGAAAATGACCTGATCGACGGCGGCACTGGTGACGATCTTCTGGTCGGCGACGCCGGGGCGGATACGCTGATCGGCGGCGACGGGTCCGATACGATCTTTGGCGGGTTGAGCGATGACCTGATCCATCTCGGCGATCCGCTGACCGGCGCGCCAGATGCCTTTGCCGACCAGGCCTTCGGCGGCGCGGATCGTGACACCTTCACCGGAGTCGGGGCAGGTGACTCGGTGTTCGGCGGATCGGAGGGCGACGACTTCGACACGCTCGATCTGCGCGGCACGGGTCCGCGCAACGTGGTGCGCACCAATGTCGACAGCGACGGCAACGGGTTTGACGGGTTTGTGGAATATCTCGACGCGGATGGCAACGTCATCGGCCGGTCGGAATTCACCAACATCGAAAGCATCGTCTGCTTTACCCCGGGCACGCTGATCGCGACGCCCAAGGGCGAGGTCCCTGTCGAACAACTGCGCGTCGGCGACAAGGTCATCACCCGTGACAACGGCATCCAGGAAATCCGCTGGATGGGCGCCAAGGAAATGGGCTGGCACGATTTTGCCTCCAACCCGCACTTGCGCCCGGTGATGGTGAAGGCGGGCAGCCTTGGCAACGGGCTGCCGGAACGCGACATGATGCTGTCGCCCAACCACCGTCTGTTGGTGGCCAATGACCGCACCGCGCTCTACTTCGACGAGCATGAGGTTCTGGTGGCTGCCAAGCACCTGATCGGTGGCAAGGGTATCCATCAGGTTGAATCGGTCGGCACCACCTATTTCCACTTCATGTTCGACCAGCACGAAGTGGTGCTATCCAACGGGGCATGGACCGAGAGTTTCCAGCCGGGCGACTATACGCTCAAAGGACTGGGAAATGCGCAGCGTAACGAGTTGATGGAATTGTTCCCTGAACTGAAGGCGCCTGCGGGGGTCGCGGCCTATCAAGCCGCCCGCAAGACGCTCAAGAAGCACGAGGCAAGCCTCTTGGTACGTTAAAGAGTTATGCAGCGCGGATCGGGTCCGCGACAGCATCCCGGTTCGACGGCAAAGGGGGCTCTTTCCAGAGCCCCCTTTGTCCGTTTTGCGATCTGGGGTCTTGCCCGACGCCGCAGACTGTTTCTGTGACAGAAACAAGCCTGCTTAACGACACGGTTCCGCCACCATCCGCCAAAGTGCCGCCGCCTTCTGAAAGTATCGATGATTTAAGACAAATCCGGTGGACTTTTACGAATGGCCAACATTAACGGCAACAACCAGAACAACACACTCAACGGCACCAACGATGCCGGCGACCTGATCAACGCCTTTGGAGGCAATGACGTGGTCAACGCCGCCGGCGGCAATGACACGGTCTTTGGCGGTGACGGCAACGATACGCTGAACGGGCAGGACGGCGATGACCTGCTCAATGGCGAGGCGGGTGCGGACCGGCTGTTCGGCGGCACCGGGGCCGACACATTGTTTGGCGGCGCGGATAGTGACTCGCTTGATGGCGGCGATGGGAATGACCAGCTTTTTGGCGGCGCGGGCATTGACACCCTGCTCGGCGGGCTTGGCAATGACACGCTCGATGGCGGGGCGGGCAACGACATTCTCAACGGTGGCGGCGGGATCGACACGGTCACCTATGAGTCGGAAACGGCGGCGGTAAACGTCAACCTCAACACCGGTAGCGCCAGCGGCACCTCGGCTGGCACCGACAGCCTGTCGTCGATCGAGAACGTGATCGGCACCGGGTTCAACGACACCATCACGGGCAGCAACGATGCCAACCTGATCAACTCGGGCGCGGGCAATGATCTGGTGAACGCCGGTGCAGGCAATGACACCGTGTTCGGCGGGGCAGGCAACGACACCATCATCGGCGGAAACGAGAGCGGGGCTGTCTATGGCACCAACACCGCATCGCTCACCTATAATCTGATCTATTTTGGCGTCTTTCCGGATGTCGACCCGACCGAAAGCAACGGCAGTTCGGAAAATGCCGACAGCCTGCGCCTGACCTTCGGCAGCGCGGGCGCCCCCCTGTCGAACAATATCGTGCGGGCCACGGCAGTTGACCTGAACGGCGACGGCATTCTGGCCGACAATGACAACAGCAACTCGGGAAACACCGAGCATTTCCTGATCGACGGCGTTCAGGCCTTTCTGGATTCCACGCAGGTCTATGATGCCACGGTCACCTTTGCCGATGGCAGCACCGGCGAATTCACCGCTGTCGTCATCCAGTTGACCGACGGGCGGGTCTTCCTTGCCCCCGAGTTTGAAATCAATGCCGACTCGGCCTTGCTGACCAGGGGGCCGATCGTTTCGGTCACCCTTTTGCGGACGAACACGGCCGATACCAACCTCTACGCCAACCGCCTCGATACCCCCTATTTCGGCACGCAAGACGCCGACCTGCTCTACGGGGGGGATGGCAACGATTCCATCTCGGGCGGAAGCGGCAATGACACGCTGCTTGGCGACGAAGGGGATGACACGCTCGACGGAGGTATCGGCAACGATCAGCTCTTTGGCGGGGCAGGAAATGACTCGCTGGTGGGTGGCGATGGCGACGACTCGCTTTCGGGCGGCATCGGAAATGATGTGCTCTCGGGCGGCAGGGGCAATGACACGCTGCTTGGCGACGATGGAGATGACTCGCTCGACGGCGGCATCGGCAATGACCAACTGTTCGGCGGTATCGGCGCTGATACGCTCGTGGGTGGCGATGGCGCTGATTTGCTGTCGGGCGGTGATGGCGATGACATCAGCTACGGCGGTAATGGCAATGACACCATTTTCTTCGGTGCCGGCAATGACACGGTCTATGGTGGCGCGGGCGATGATCAGATCGATGACGTCTCCGGTGGGCAGCTCTCGGGAACCAACCTGCTCTATGGTGGCGATGGCAACGACACCATCTGGTCGGGCAGCGGCAATGACACGCTCTTTGGCGGTGCGGGCGATGATGTGCTGTGGGGGGAGGGCGACAACGATCTGATCTACGGCGACGAGGGCAACGACACGCTCTATGGCGGCGACGGGAATGACAGCCTCTACGGCGGCACCGGCTCCGACGTCCTTTACGGAGGCAGCGGCCGCGATGTCTTCTTCGGAGGCCCGGGCGATACCCTGTTCGGCGGTGACGATGGCGACAACTTCGATACGCTGGATCTGCGGGCCTGGGGCAAGGACGCGACCAACATCATCTTTGATGCCCCCGACAAGTCGCGCGGGCGGGTCGAGTTTCTGGACGCAAACGGGCTAGTCATCGGATCGCTGACTTTTTCGGGGATGGAAAACATCATCCCCTGCTTCACCCCCGGCACGCTCATCACCACACCGACGGGGCTGCGGCGGGTGGAAAGCCTGCAACCGGGCGATCAGGTGCTGACGCGGGACAGCGGTTTTCAAGAGATTTGCTGGGTTGGTAGGCGCGATCTGGGCTTGGGCGATCTTGTGGTGAACCCTGCGCTGCGCCCTGTGCGGATCGCCAAGGGATCGCTCGGCCACGGCTTGCCACGGCGCGACATGCTGGTTTCTCCGCAGCACCGTATGTTGATCGAGGCGGCACGGGCCGAGCTATTGTTTGGCGAGCGTGAGGTTCTGGTCGCTGCCCTGCATCTGGCGGGGCGTGCGGGGATCGATCAGGTGATGCCGCGCGGGGTCAGCTACATCCATATCATGTGCAACCAGCATGAGATCGTGCAGGCCGAAGGGTGCTGGACCGAGAGTTTCCAGCCGGGCTCCGGCACGCTTGGCCGGATGGACCGTGCCCAGCGGGATGAGGTGCTGGCCCTGTTCCCTGAACTGTGCAGCGGCAGTGCCGAAGCCTATCCGGCGGCGCGGGCCAGTCTGCGGGCCCATGAGGCGCGGGTGCTACTCGCGGCCTGACCGCCACGCGTCCCAGGCTTCGGGCGTGTCGAGGTCGGTCGTCGCGTGCTGGTCCGGCAGGGCGATCAGGCCGAGGCGGGCGGGGTGACGGTCGAGAACGGCCCGCGCGCCCTCATCGCCGGACAGGGCCATCAACTCGGGTCGCACCCAGGCCGGGAAGATCACCGGATGGCCGGGGGTTCCTGTCTGGCTTGTGGCCCGCAGGATCAGGCCGGGCGCGGCGCGGTGGGCCTCGGCCATAAGGGTCAGGTCTTGCGCGGTGATCTCGGGCAGGTCGGCCAGCAGGAGGAGGACGGCGGCCTCGGGCGGCAGGTGGGCCAGTCCGGCGCGCAGGGAATGGGCCATCCCCTTGGCCGCGTCAGGCACCTGCCGCAGCGTGACCGGCAGGCCGTGGAGGGCGGCGATCCGCCGGGGATGGGCGGGGGAAAGGGCCACCGTGACCGGCAGGCCGCTGGCGAGGGCCTGCCCCGCCAGATGACGCAGGAGGGGTTGGCCCGCGACCGGCTCGGTCAGCTTGTCGGCCCCGCGCATCCGCGTGGACCCGCCGGCGGCGAGGATCAGGATATGGAGCGGCTCTGGCGGCGGGCTGGGCATCGGATCGGGCAGTTCCCCTGTGTTACAGTCTTCGAAACCATTGCAGATCAATGCATTGCGATCTTGAATTAACCTTTTGTCAAGGGTTTCCCGCCGCAAGTCCAGAGGATGGTGCCGGTGCCGACGCGAGGCGGCAAGCGGATTAAGGGTCAAATATATTGACCTTTCATCGGCGCTGCTGCAGCCTGACCGCAGAGGCGGAGGCTGTGATGGCGGAGCGTTTTCTCGAAGCTTTGGAAGAGCAGGCGCGGGCCTGCGAGGCGTTGGGGTCGCCCTTTACCGCGCGGCTCTTGCGGGGGCTGGGGCGGGTCTGGCCGCAAGACACGGCTTTGGCGCGCAAGGTCGCGGTATGGCAGGGTGATCTGGGGCCAAGGGGTGCCTCGGTGCCGCTGCGGATCTCCGGCGGGCTGCACGCGCTGGTGCGGGCGGGGCAGGCGGGGGAACTGGCGGCCTGCTATCCGCCCGCGCGCTGTGAGGACGCGGCGCTTGTGCAGGCGCTTGGCGGCGTGCTGCGGCAGGCTGACAGCTTTCTCTGCGCGTGGTGCGAGACCGCGCCGCAGACCAACGAGGTGGGGCGCTCGGCGGTCTTGCTGGCCGGAGCGGCAGAGGTGGTGGCGCGCTATGGCATGCCGCTGGTGCTGTCGGAACTGGGC
Source organism: Pseudotabrizicola algicola (assembly GCF_010915705.1). Lineage (GTDB taxonomy): Bacteria > Pseudomonadota > Alphaproteobacteria > Rhodobacterales > Rhodobacteraceae > Pseudotabrizicola > Pseudotabrizicola algicola. The sequence goes on along the minus strand of NZ_JAAIKE010000001.1, from coordinate 641,671 downwards.
GCAAGCGCGGGGCTGAACCTGTGGTTTGACCGCTATGCGCTGGAGACGCCGGACGCTGTGCTGGGCGCGGCGGACAGCGCCCTGCGCCTGCGGCCGGAGTGGCGGGGGGCGCAGCCCCCGCGGGTGCCGCTGCAGGTTGCGGCGCGGCGCGGGGTGGACCTGTTCCCGCTGGACCCGCGCCGCGATGGTGCGCGGCTCCTGGCCTTTGTCTGGGCCGATCAGACCGAGCGACTGGCGCGCCTGCAGACCGCGCTGGGGCTTGCGGCGGGAGATGCGGTGGAAGGGGGCGCTGTCGACAGGGGGGATGCGGCAGATTGGCTGGAAGCAAGGCTGCGCTTGCGCCATCCGGGGCAGGTGCATCTGGTCTATCATACCATCGCGCACCAGTATTTTCCGAAGGAGGTGCAGGCGCGGATTGCCGCTGCGATGGCGCAGGCGGGCAGCGCCGCGACCGAGGAGGCGCCGCTGTGCTGGCTGGGGATGGAGGCGGATGCGGGCGGCGAGGGCGCGGCGGTGACGCTGCGGCTTTGGCCGGGGGATGTGCAGGTGACGCTGGGCCGCGCCGGATTTCACGGGCAATGGGTGGCGTGGCGCGGCGCGGGGGATGCCTAGGCGTGTGCGATCACGCTGGCGGGCTGTGGTAGGGTGCGTGATTCACGCACCCTACACCTGTGGTTCGGGGCGCGCCCCCGAGGCCTTTGGCGGGCAGGAGTATCAGGCGCGCATGCGGCCGCCATCGTCCCAGAGCGGGGCGAGGGTGACGCGGGCGGGGCGGCGTTCGCCGAGGATTTCGATCTCGACCTCCAGCCCCTCGGTGATGCTGTCTGCGGGCAGAAAGCCCATCGCGACCGATTGGCCGGTGGTGTGGCTGTAGCCGCCCGAGGTGCAGAAGCCCTGCACCGTGCCGTTCAGCCAGATCGGCTCCCATGCCACCACATCGGCGCCGTTCGCATCGACGATGAATTGTGCAAGGCGGCGTTTCGGCCCCGTGGCCTTTTCCGCAGTGGCGGCGGCCTTGCCGATCCAGTCGGCGGGTTTGTTCCACGCGATGAAGCGGTCGAGGCCCGTCTCTGCCGGTGTGTAATCGGGGCTGAATTCGCGGCCCCATGACCCGAACCATTTGTCGAGCCGCAGGGACATCATGGCGCGCATGCCGAAGGGGCGCAGGCCAAGGTCCTTGCCGTGCTGGCTCAGCACATCCCAGAGGTGGCGCACCGACATATGGTCGGTGTAGATCTCGAACCCGAGGTCGGCGGTGTAGCTGACGCGCTGCACGAGGCAGTTGGCCATACCGATGGCCAGGTGCTTTGCATCCATGAACCTGAACGCCTCGGCGCTGACATCGGCGCGGGTGACGCGGGCGAGAAGGTCACGCGCGCGTGGCCCCGCGATCTGGAAGCCGGAGCGGGCGTCGGAGATGTTTTCGACGGTGACGCCTTGGGCCGCGTTCTGTTCGAACCAGCGCATGTGCCAGCCTTGCGCGCCATAGCTGGCGGTAAGCTGGAATTCGGTTTCCGACAGGCAGGTGACGGTGAAATCGCCGATGATCTTGCCGGAATGGGCCAGCATCGGGGTCAGGCTGACGCGGCCCGGTTTCGGGATGCGGCCTGCCATGATGCGGTCGAGCCAGTCGCGCGCGCCAGCCCCCTTGACGAGGTATTTGCCGAAGTTCTGCACCTCGTTGATGCCGACGCCTTCGCGGACGGCCATGACTTCCTGACGCGTGGCTTCCCATGCGTTGGAGCGTTTGAAGGAGGGTTCCTCGTAGCGCGGCTCGCCGGGCAGGGCGTGGTAGTTCACCACCTCCAGCCCGTATTGCTGGCCCCAGACCGCGTTCATCTTGTCGAACACCTCGTACATCGGGGTGGTGCGGAAGGGGCGGGCGGCGGGGCGTTCCTCGTTCGGATAGGAGACCGAGAAGCGCATCTGGTAGTTCTCGATCACCTTCGGCACGGTATAGCCGGGGCTGGTCCAGGTGCCGAAGCGGCTGACGTCGAAGCCGCGCGGGTCGCGTTCGACCTCGCCTTCGATCATCCATTGCGCCAGCGCAAGGCCCATGCCGCCGCCTTGCGAGAAGCCCGCCATGACGGCGCAGGCAGACCAGTAGTTGCGCAGGCCCTGAACGGGGCCGATCAGCGGGTTGCCATCGGGGGCGAAGGTGAAGGGGCCGTGGATCACCCGTTTGACGCCCGAGCGTTCGAGGACGGGGAAGCGGCGATAGGCGAAGTTGACCGAGTCTTCGATCTTGTCGAATTGCTCGTTCAGGAGTTCGTGGCCGAAGGTCCAGGGGGTGCCATCGACGGCCCAAGGCTCGCAGGGTTTTTCGTAGAACCCGATGCAGAGGCCGCGGCCTTCCTGCCGGAGGTAGGATTCGCCGCCCGGGTCCATCACATGCGGGAATTCGCGGCCCTGCTTGAGGATATCCATGATCTCGGGGATGTCGTCGGTGACAAGGTATTGGTGCGCCATCGGCAGAAGCGGCAGGTAGACGCCCGCCATCGCCCCGATCTCGCGCGCCCAGAGGCCGCCTGCGTTGACGAGGTGTTCGCAGTGAATGGTGCCCTTTTCGGTGACGACTTCCCAGCCGTCCTTCGTCGGGTTCGTCTCCAGCACGCGGTTGTGCAGGATGATCTCGGCCCCGCCCATGCGTGCGGCGCGTGCATAGGCGTGGGTGGTGCCGGAGGGGTCGAGGTGGCCGTCGAGCGGATCATAGAGCGCGCCGAGGATGCCCTCGAGGTTCACCATGCCGTCGGTGAGCTTGTGGATTTCCTCGGGCCCGAGGATTTCGGTATCCAGCCCCATGTAGCGGTGCTTGGCCCGCTCGGCCTTCAACTGTTCGAAGCGGGCGGGGTTGTCGGCAAGGGTGATGCCGCCGACATGGTGCAACCCGCAGGACATGCCGGTGATCGCCTCCAGCTCTTTATACAGGCGGATGGTGTAGCCCTGCAGCGCCGCCATGTTGGTGTCGCCGTTGAGCGTGTGAAAGCCCCCCGCAGCGTGCCATGTGCTGCCGGAGGTGAGTTCCGAGCGTTCGATCAGCGTCACATCGGACCAGCCCAGTTTGGTCAGGTGATACAGAACCGAACAGCCGACGACACCGCCGCCGATCACCACCACGCGGGTATGGGTTTTCATTGCAGGACTCCCTTGCCTTGTGCGGGCAGAGTGGCGGCGCGGCGCGCGGGCGGCATGTCCGCATGCGACAGGAAATGTCGCAGATGTGGTGCGCGTTGCCGGGTGGCTAGCGGTCGGCGGACAAAAGCGCCTCGAGCGGACGCCAACCGCCTGCGGGTTGGCGCCTCGTCCTGTCAAAGGCAAACCAGCACCCGCCGCCGCCGGGGCCTTGATCGTGGCGGCGGTCAATCGGCAGCCCCGCGAGGGCGCAATAGAGCAGGGTGCCGACCGCGCCATGCCCGACAAACAGCACATCGCCCTGATCGGCAGCGCAAGGGCAGTCGTTCACCTCGGCCAGAATGCGCGCTTGCGCGGCGCGGGCGGTTTCCCATCCGCGAATGCTGGTGTCCGGCTGCGCAAAGAACGCGTCAGCCACCTGTTCAAACTCTGGCGGCGGCAGGTAGCCGGTGGCGCTGCGGTCGTTTTCATGCATGCCGTGGCGGAGTTCGGGCGTAACCCCCAAGGCGCGCGCCAGAGGCAGCGCTGTTTCCAGCGCCTTGGTCTCGGTGCTGCTGATCACGCGGGTGGTGGCCCGCAACTGGCCGGGCTGCGCGCAGAGCGCCGCCACGCGCGCCGCGCCAAGCGTGTTCAGCGACCAATGCCGCACGTCCAACGATGGGTCTATCTGCACTTGCGGATGGGTCAGATAACGGACGGTCCCTGTCATCCCATGCCCCGTAGCCGGATCGCCGCCGCGGGCATTGGCCGGCCCGGGTGGCGGCTAGAGACGGGCATCGCCATGCACCTGACCATTGGCGTCGGTCCAGCCACAGGTGAAGTCGGCTTCGGCGCGGATGCGGTCGCTGGGGTCGGCGGGCACCAGTCTGCGATGGCAGAGCAGGCCGCCGATCTTCAGCGTGCCGGTGGCGCTGTGGCCGAGCCGCGCCGAGAACACCTTGTCGATCAGGGCCGGAGTTATCTCTTCCGCGCGCGCGCAGGCGGGGTCGGCGATGATCTGGGCCAGACGGGCGCGCTGTGCCGTGTCGGCCGCGATGATCCGCGCGACATCGGCGCGAAAGGCGGCTTCGGTGGCGATATAGGCGTCGAGGTTGGGCAGCGCCTTCGCAGGCGGCTTCTTCAGCTTGAGGCTGCCGCCGTCATGCAGGATGCGCAGGATGCGCGCCCCGATGGGCGAGGTCAGCGTCACTTGGGCATCGTGAAAGGCAAGCTCGCGCTCTTCGTCGGTCAGCCGGAGTGTGGCGGGCCGACCGTCGCGCACGGCGCGGCGCAGACTGGCCAGCGCGGGCGTGCGGTGGACGTTCGGAATCATGTCGACCACGGACAGGGCGGGTCGCATGAGGTTTCGGATCTCCCACAGCATGGCTGTTGCCCTTTCCGCAGCGCATGTGCCGCCGCCAGACCGGGGTATAGCCCGGTCGGGGCCGGATGGAAACAGCGGGCGGACGGCGCGAACGGCAAGGGGGCAGGCTTGCGCAAGGCCGGCCAGCGCCGCGCGTCCGCCAGAATGCGCGCCGCCTCCGGCGGGAGCATTTCAGAAAGGGGCAAGCCCATCATGGATTTGCTGCTTTCCAAATACTCCCGCCGGAGGCGGCGCGGGTCGTGCCATGCGCTGCGCTACGTCGCGTCGACGCAGGCAGGGGCCGGGCTGTTATCTTTCGGGCAGCAGGCCCTTGGGGGCAAAGCGCAGCACCAGAAGCAGGATGATCCCCATCGTGAGCAGGCGCATATGGGCGGCGGAGTTGATGAGATGGCCCTTGAGCCAGCCATCGGCCATGCCGGTGGTGATCACCGTCATCGCCCAGTTGCCGATCGGTTCCACCATCACCCAGAGCCACCAGATCAGGAAGCCGCCGAGGACCGAGCCCCAGTTGTTGCCCGACCCGCCCACGATGACCATCACCCAGATCAGGAAGGTGAAGCGCAGCGGCGAGTAGGAGCCGGGGGTGAGCTGGCCGTCGAGCGTGGTCATCATCGCGCCTGCAATCCCGATCACCGCGCTGCCGAGGATGAAGACCTGCAGGTGGCGGCGGGTCACGTCCTTGCCCATCGCCTCGGCCGAGACTTCATTGTCGCGGATCGCGCGCATCATGCGGCCCCAGGGGCTGTGCAGGGCGGCTTGCGACAGCCAGATCAGCGCGAGGAGCACGATGGCAAAGAGGCCGGTATACATCAGCCGCACCACGATGGAGGAGGCGGTGATCGGGTCGAACCCCCACGAGCTTGCCCAGTTCAGGAAGGCCTGGCTGCGTTGCAGGTCGACCTCGTAGGGCACGGGGCGCGGCAGGGAGATGACGTTCTTGACGCCGCGCGCCAGCCAGTCCTCGTTCTTGAGGACGGCGAGGATGATCTCGGCGATGCCGAGCGTGGCGATGGCGAGGTAGTCGGAGCGCAGGCCGAGCGCGGTCTTGCCGATGGCCCATGCGGCGGCGGCGGCGAGCAGGCCACCGACCGGCCAGGCCAGCAGCACGGGCAGGCCGAGGCCGCCGAGGTTGCCGTGGGCGGCGGGGTTGTTCGCCTCGACCGCCTGCACGGCGGGGTCGAAGATGCCGCGGAAGATCAGGAAGCCGACGATCAGGATCGCGGCGACGCCAAGGGTGCGGATGCGGCCCTTGGGCAGTTTCGCGGCCGCCATCACGGCGGCGGCGATGGTCGCCGCCCCCATCATCAGGCCGAGGAGGATGCCGGGCCCACCTGCGGCCCAGCCGCCCGGCGCGGGGGCAGAGGAGACGAGGACGACCGAGAGGCCGCCAAGGGCGACAAAGCCCATGGTGCCCACCGAGAACAGCCCCGCATAGCCCCACTGGATGTTGACCCCCAGCGCCATGATCGAGGACACCAGCGCCATGTTGACGATCAGGAGCGCCAGCGTCCAGCTCTGGAACAGGCCGGTGCCGATGAAGAGCATGGCGACGAATGCGGCCAGCAAGAGGGCGCGGGCCGGCCCTTGCGCGGGGGCGGCGGCGGTCATCGAAGGGGTGGCTGGTGCGCCGCTCATATCGATTTTCCTTTGAACAGGCCGGTGGGCATCACCAGCAGCACGATGATCAGTATGACGAAGCTGACCGCGAATTTGTAATCGGTCGACATCAGTTGCACGAGCCCTTCGGGCGCGAGGGAGTCGGGCAGCAGGTAGGTCACGACCTTTTTCCACGCGTAGGTGACCATCACCTCGGAGAAGGCGATGACAAAGCCGCCCGCGATGGCGCCGATGGGGCTGCCGAGGCCGCCGACGATGGCGGCGGCGAAGATGGGCAGCAGCAGTTGGAAATAGGTGAAGGGGCTGAAGCCCTTGTCGAGGCCGTAGAGCGTGCCTGCGGTGGTGGCGAGGGCTGCCGCAACGATCCAGGTCACGGTGACCACGCGGTCGGGGTTGATGCCGGACAGGAGCGCCAGATCCTCGTTGTCGGAAAAGGCGCGCATGGATTTGCCGGTGCGGGTCTTTTGCAGGAACCAGAACAGGAGGCCCACCGCGATCAGCGCCACCACGACGGTGACGCCTTGGGTGGTGCGGATGGCAAGCCCCTCGGCGAGGCCGGTGGCGGCCCGGAAATCACCTGCGGTCAGGATGAAGCGCTCGCCATCGGTGAAGCTGATGTCACTGGTGCCGATGATGAAGCGGGTGATGCCGTTCAGGATGAACATGACGCCCAGCGAGGCCATCACGAGGATGACGGGCGCGGCCTTGACGCGGCGGTAGTAGCGGTAGACGGCGCGGTCGGTGGCCAGCAACAGGATCGCGGTGAGCACGATGCCGAAGGGCAGCGCCAGAAGGGCGGTCGGCAGCGGGCCGAAGCTGACGCCCACGGATTGCAGGCCCCATGTCAGCAGGATCACGAAAACGGTGCCGATCGCCATCGTGTCACCATGCGCGAAGTTGGAAAAGCGCAGGATGGAATAGATCAGCGTGGCCCCGAGCGCGCCGAGCGCCAGTTGCGCGCCGTAGGCCAGACCGGGGATGAAGACGAAGTTGAGAAAGGCCACGAGGGCGTTCAGGATATCCATGGATCAGCCCCCGAGGAAGGATTTGCGCACGTCCGGGTCGGCCAGAAGGGCCTGTCCGGTGCCGGTGAAGCGGTTGGCGCCCTGCACCAGAACATAGCCCTTGTCGGCGATCTCCAGCGCCTGACGGGCGTTCTGTTCCACCATCAGGATGGAGATGCCCGAGCGCGCCACCTCGATGATGCGGTCGAAGAGTTCGTCCATCACGATGGGGCTGACGCCTGCGGTCGGCTCGTCGAGCATGAGGACCGAAGGCTGGGTCATCAGCGCGCGGCCCACGGCGACCTGCTGGCGTTGGCCGCCCGAAAGCTCTCCGGCGGGTTGCAGGCGCTTTTCCTTGAGGATGGGGAAAAGGCCGTAGACCTGTTCCATCGTGCCCCTGATGTCGTCGCGGCGCAGGAAGGCACCCATTTCGAGGTTCTCCTCGACGGTCATCGAGGTGAAGATGTTGCTGGTCTGCGGCACGAAGGCCATGCCCTTGGCCACGCGGGCCTGCGGCGTCAGGGTGGTGATATCCTCACCCTTGAGCCGGACCGCGCCGCCGCGCAGCTTGAGCATGCCGAAGACCGCCTTCATGGCGGTCGATTTGCCCGCGCCGTTGGGGCCGACGATGACGGCGATCTCGCCCGGTTCCACAGCGATGGTGCAGCCGTGCAGGATGTCGGCCCCGCCGTAGCCGCCGGTCATCGCATCCCCGATCAGAAATGGTTCAGCCATGTGCCACCACCTTGTTCTTCAGGCCGGTGCCCAGATAGGCCTCGATCACCCGTTCGTCGTTCTTGACCTCATCCACGGTGCCTTGCGCCAGCACCTTGCCTTCGGCCATGCAGATCACCGGGTTGCACAGGCGGCCGATGAAATCCATGTCATGCTCGATCACGCAGAAGGTGTAGCCGCGTTCCTGATTGAGCCGCACGATGGCATCGCCGATGGTGTTCAGAAGGGTGCGGTTCACGCCCGCGCCCACCTCGTCGAGAAACACGATCCGCGCATCGACCATCATCGTGCGCCCCAGTTCCAAGAGCTTTTTCTGCCCGCCCGAGATCTGGCTGGCCTTCTGGTCGGCCAGATGGTCGATCGTCAGGAATTTCAGCACATCATGCGCCTTTTCGCGCAGGCGCTCTTCCTCGGCCCGCACCGCGCCGCGCCGGAACCATGCGTTCCACAGCGTCTCGCCCATCTGCGCGCCCGGCACCATCATCAGGTTCTCTACGCAGGACATCGAGCCGAATTCATGCGCGATCTGGAAGGTGCGCAGCAGCCCCTTGTGGAAGAGTTCGTGCGGCGGCAGGCCGGTGATGTCCTCGCCCGCCATGCGCACGGTGCCGCTGGTCGGTTTCAGGCGTCCGGCCACCACGTTGAACAAGGTGGTCTTGCCCGCGCCATTCGGCCCGATCAGCCCGGTGATGGAACCCGTCTCTATCGAGAGAGACGCGCCGTCAACCGCGCGAAAACCGCCAAAATGGCGGTGAAGGTTTTCGACCTGGATCATTCTTATCCCCTGTGCCTTCCGTCGCTGGGTCCGGATTTTTCGGGCGCGAAGGCTTTGTCTTATGGCAACGGCCCGGAGCGCTCTCCGGGCCGTGCTTGGTTCATGTCAGGCCGCGATCAACGGAACCGGACGGTTTCGATCTTGCCGTCCTTGATCTCGATCTCGCGGTAGTTGCCCGCGCTTTCGCCCGGCCCGATGAGTTCGACAGCCGTTGCGCCGACATAGTCGATGTCGGTGCCTGCGGCGATCAGTTCCAGCGCCTTGCCCAGTTCACCCGGCAGGATCGGCTCGCCCGGGGCGTTGGCCAGATCCATCACCTTGGTGGACCATTCTTTCGAGTCGGTCGACCCGGCAGCGGCCATCGCCAGCATGATCAGCGCGGCGGCGTCATAGGATTCGGGTGCGAAGGCCGAGGTGCCATCGAAGCCGGCAGCGGTTGCGAGGCCCTGGAACAGTTCCGCGCCCTGGCTGTCGGTGCCCGGATACTGGCCGAACGAGCCGTTCAGGCCTGCGCCGATGTCATCCACCAGTTTCTGGCCGACCATGCCGTCGGGCAGCACGAAGGTGTCGAAGGCACCCGAATCGAGCGAGGCCTGGATGATCGACTTGCCGCCCTTGTCGGTGTAGCCCGCGACGACCAGCACTTCACCGCCAGCCGAGGCGAGCGAGGCGACTTCTGCCGAATAGTCGGCCTTGTCGTCTTCGTGCGGGGCGTTGATGGTGACGGTGCCGCCTGCTGCCGTGAAGGCTTCGGCGAAGCTGTCGGCAAGGCCCTTGCCATAGTCGTTGTTGGTGTAGGTCAGCGCGACGGTCTTGATGCCCTTGTCCATCAGGATTTCGGTCATCACGACGCCCTGACGCGCATCGGACGGGGCGGTGCGGAAGAACAGGCCGTCATCTTCTGCGGTCGAGAGCGCAGGCGAGGTGGCCGAGGGCGAGATCATGGCAACGCCATTGGTGCGTGCCACGTTTTGCAGGATGGCGCCGGTCACGCCCGAGCAGTCTGCGCCCATGATGGCCTTGATGCCTTCGGCGGTGACCAGACGGTCAGCCGCGGCGGTGGCAGCGGCTGCGTCGATGCAGGTCGAGTCGGCGCGGACCGGAACGACGTTGCCAAGCGCGAACTTGCCCGAGCCGTTCACTTCGCTGATGGCGAGTTCGGCGCCGGTTGCCATGTTCGGGGTGATGGATTCCAGCGGGCCGGTGAAGCCGAGGATGATGCCCATCTTGATATCTTCAGCCGAAGCAGCCCCGGCAACAAGCGCGGAAGCGGCGGTGGCAAGAAGCAGTTTTTTCATTGAATGTCTCCCATGTCGGATCGTTATCCTGCGCCAGAGGTTAGTTGCGGGTGTGGCAAAAGAAAAGCGCATTGTCGCCGTGATTTTTAGCGGTTGACGTTGCGTCAACCTGTGCCGTGTCGCGGGCTGGATGCGGGCGGCGGGGGGCGGAGTTCGCGCTCACGCCCGCTCACGGTGCCGCGAGGGGGCTGGAACCTTGCGGCGGAGGCCCAAGTTGATGGGGGACACCCGCGATCACCACCAGATTTCAGGAGATGTGATGACCCGTTCGAACGCCCCCCGCCATTTTGCCCCCCTCCATGCCGCTCCGGAACGCCCGCGCCGCTTTGCCGCAGCCGCCGCGATGGTGCCCGTGCGTTTCGGGGCCGGGGCGCAGCTTCTTGCGCTTGCCTCCGGTCTGGCGCTGATGGCGGGTATGGCCTGGGGCCAAGGCACGGGCGAAGGCGCGGCGGCAACGACGATCGAGACATCGGCGGGACCGATGGAGATCAGCCGCATCGCGGACGGGTTCGAGGAGCCTTGGGCCATCGGTCTTTTGCCCGACGGCGGCATCCTTGTGACCGAGCGGGAGGGGCGGCTGCTGCTGTTGCGCGGCGGCGAGCGGGTGGACATCACCGGCGTGCCCGAGGTCTATGCCGAGGGGCAGGGCGGTTTGCTTGATGTGATGGTCCCGCGCGATTTCGAGCAATCGCGCGAGGTCTGGCTGTCTTATGCCGCGGCCGTGGATGGCGGCGCTGCCACGGCGGTCGGCAAGGGGCGGCTTTCCGAGGATGGCAGCGCGCTCGAAGGGTTCGAGATGCTCTATGTCGGCGAGGGTCTGCCGGGGGGGCGGCATTTCGGCAGCCGGATTGTCGAGGCGCAGGATGGCAGCGTGTTTGTCACCACGGGTGACCGGGGCACGGGGCCGGACGGGATGCAGGCGCAGGACCCTGAAACGGTGGAGGGCAGCGTGATTCATCTGACGCGCGAGGGGGCGACGGCCACGGCGCAGGAGAACTGGCGGCGAGGAGTCTATTCCATCGGACACCGCAATGCGCAGGGCGCGGCCCTCGGGCCGGATGGCACGCTCTGGCTGGTGGAACATGGCGCGCAGGGCGGCGACGAGCTGAACTGGGTGCGCGAGGGCGCGAATTATGGCTGGCCTGTCATCAGCTATGGCGTGAATTACAACGGCGACACCATCGGCGAGGGGCAGGCGGCAGAAGGCATGGAGCAGCCCGCGCATTACTGGGACCCGTCGATCGCGCCTTCGGGGATGATCGTCTATTCGGGCGCGCTGGTGCCGGAATGGGCGGGAGATGTGTTTACCGGATCGCTCAACCAGAGCTTCCTGTCACGTCTGGATATGGAGACGGCTGCACCGACCGGATTCGAGGAAGAGCGGATCGAGGCCGAGGAAACCGGACGCGTGCGCGATGTGCGCGAGGCCCCCGACGGCTCGATCTGGTTCCTGTCGGTGCTGGAGGGCGCGATCTTCCGCCTTGCCCCCGCCGAAGCGGGCTGAGGCGCGAACGTCAGATCGACAGGCGTCCGGGTTGGCTGGGCGCCTGAGAGCCGCGCTCGCGGTAGGGCGTGGTGTTGTAATGGCTGCGGTAGCATTTGGAGAAATGCGACGGGCTGGCAAAACCGCAGGCCAGCGCCACGTTGATCACGCTCATATCCGTCTGCATCAGCAGGTTGCGCGCCTTGCCGAGCCGCAGTTCCATGTAATAGCGCTTGGGGCTGCGGTTGAGATAGCGGCGGAACAGCCGCTCCAGCTGGCGGGTCGACATTTCCACCTGATCCGCCAGATCGGCGGGCGAGAGCGGGTCTTCGATATTGGCCTCCATCATCTGGATGACCTGTGACAGCTTGGGGTGGCGCACGCCGATGCGGGTGGGGATCGACAGGCGCTGCGTGTCCTGATCGGTGCGGATGCTCGAATAGATCAGCAGGTCGGCCACGGTATTGGCGAGATCCTGACCATGATCGGCGGCGATGATCTTGAGCACCAGATCGATGGAGGAGATGCCGCCCGCGGTGCTGAGGCGGTTTCCGTCCATCACGAAAACCGATTTGGTCAGCTTGACATGCTCGAATTCCTCCAAGAACCCGTCCTGGTTTTCCCAGTGGATTGTCGCGCGCTTGCCATCGAGCAGCCCCGCCTTCGCCAGTGCATAGGCCCCGGTGCACATGCCGCCGATCACATTGCCGCGCCGCGCCTCGCGCCGGAGCCAGTTGACCACGGCCTTGGTGGTGGCGCGCTGCACGTCGATGCCGCCGCATACGAGGATGGTGTCGTCGCGGTCGACATCTTCCAGACCGATGTCGAGCTTGAAGGTGGCGCCGTTGGAGCAGGTCGCCTCGAGCCCGCCTTCGCCAGCCAGAATCCACGTGTAAAGCGTCTTGCCTGCGACGTAATTGGCAAGCCGCAGGGGTTCGATGGCCCCCGAGAAGGACATCATCGTGAACTTGTCCAGCAGCACGAAGACAAAGCGCTTTTGCGCAGGGCCGGGATCGGATTTCGTGGCGCGGGCAACGGGCGAGGACATCTTGCGACCTGTATATGTCGGATATGGCGCTATCAGACAGGAAATCGGCTGTTTCGCAAGGGGTCTGTTGCGGGTCTGACGCGGGTTTGAGACGGGTTTGAGACGGGGCCGCGATGGGCCTTGCCGCCTTGCGCCGCAGGGCGTTTGGGCCTTTGCAATTGCGGCGTCAGACCGTATACAACGGCGCGATACCGCTAACGACCCCGGAATGGGAGGGAGAGAGCCATGACCAAAGGCTGGCAGAAATCAGACTGGCGCACGAAACCTCGGGTGCAGATGCCTGATTATTTGGATAGTGCCGCGCTGACCGCCGTCGAGGCGCAGCTTGCGAAATATCCGCCGCTGGTCTTTGCTGGCGAGGCGCGGCGGCTGAAAAAGCAGCTGGCGCTTGCCTCGGAAGGCAAGGCGTTCCTGCTGCAGGGCGGCGATTGCGCCGAAAGCTTTGCCGAATTCAGCGCGGACAATATCCGTGACACCTTCCGCGTGATGTTGCAGATGGCGGTGGTGCTGACCTATGGCGCCAAGGTTCCGGTCATCAAGGTGGGCCGGATGGCGGGGCAATTCGCCAAGCCGCGCTCTGCGCCGACCGAAGTGATCGGCGGGGTGGAATACCCCAGCTATCGCGGTGACATCATCAACGGCTTTGACGCGACCCCCGAGGCGCGCCAGCCTGATCCGGCGCGGATGCTGCAGGCCTATACACAGGCGGCGGCCAGCCTGAACCTGCTGCGCGCCTTCAGCACCGGCGGTTTTGCCGATATCCACCGCGTGCACAGCTGGACGCTGGGCTTTGCCGAGCATGACAAGGCCGAGCGTTACCGCGAATTGTCGAACCGCATTTCGGATGCGCTGGATTTCATGAACGCGGCCGGGGTGAATTCGGACACCGCGCAGGAACTGGCGCGGGTGGATTTCTACACCAGCCACGAGGCGCTGCTGCTGGAATATGAAGAGGCGCTGTGCCGCGTCGACAGCATTTCGGGGCAGAATGTGGCCGGATCGGGCCATATGATCTGGATCGGTGACCGCACGCGCCAGCCGGATGGTGCGCATGTGGAATTCTGCCGCGGTGTGCTCAACCCCATCGGGTTGAAATGCGGACCGACCACCACCGCCGAGGACCTGAAGGTGCTGATGGCCAAGCTGAACCCTGCCAACGAGGCGGGCCGCCTGACGCTGATCGCGCGCTTTGGCGCAGGAAAGGTGGCCGAACATCTGCCGCGTCTGGTCAAGGCGGTGAAGGAAGAGGGGGCGAATGTGGTCTGGTCTTGCGATCCGATGCACGGCAACACCATCAAGTCGCCCTCGGGTTACAAGACGCGGCCCTTCAACGCGGTTCTGTCCGAGGTGCGCGAGTTCTTTGCCGTCCACAAGGCGGAAGGCACCATTCCGGGTGGCGTGCATTTCGAGATGACGGGCAAGGACGTGACCGAATGCACGGGCGGCCTGCGTGCGGTGACGGATGAAGACCTGTCGGACCGCTATCACACCGCTTGCGATCCGCGCCTCAACGCCAGCCAGTCGCTCGAACTGGCGTTTCTAGTCGCCGAGGAACTGCTGGCCGCGCGGCAGGAAGGCCACCGCGTCGCGCTGTAAGGCGGGGCGGGCACGAATTTTTTGCGAAAACTCAAGGGGCGGCGCGGGGATGCGCCGCCCTTTTGTCATGCGGTGGCTGTGCCCTTGTCAGGATTTGACGAGGCGCAGATGCGGCACGCCCGGCTGCGCGCGCGGCGGGGGCGCGGCAGGGACAGGCAGGGCCGCGGCGGCGCGCTGCGGGATGATCTGTTCGATCTGCGCGCCGGTGATCGAGAAGCGGCGCGGGGCGCGGCCGATCTCTCCGGCCAGTTCGAGGCAGCCGATGGCGAGCGTGCTGTCATCGTCACGGCCCAGCATGGGCAGGATTTGCATTCTTCCGTGCAGGGGGGCGCGGCCAAGGCTGCGCTCGGCCAGCAGGTCGAGCGTGACGATGGCGGGGGTGCCGAACACCCGTTCAAGGTCGCGCTGCAACGGCTCGCGTGCGTCGGACAGGAAAAGGCAAGAGATGGGCATGCCGCGAATGTCCATGCCCATCAGATCGTTATAGAGCATGCCCGCGATCCGGAAGCGTGCGATGCCGGGGGCGATGCGTTCGATCAGGAAGCTGCTTTCGAGCGCGCCGGCGATGCCGCGCGGGTCGACCCTTTCGCGGCGGGGCAGCATGTCGCCCTCGCGCAGGGCCTCCCAATAGGCGCGGACCTCGGCGATGAGGCCCTGATCGATCCGGTCTGATCCGCCGGAACTGCGTCCATTCCATCCGAATGCCATATCTGCTCTCCTTTGCGCAGTCCGACCCGAAGGTTGCCCACCGCTTTGCGACCGTGGTATGCCGCCTGCAAAACGCGGGCCAGTGACAGCGGGCCGGCGGATGCCGTGCCGACTCACATCCTTTTGTATGCGGATACGCTACACCAAAGGATGCCGCGACAGGTCGGCATTCTTAACAAGTGGTAAACGCTGCCGCAGCAAGGAGCATGACATGACCGTCTCGATGACCGGATTTGCCGCCCGCAAGGGGCAGGGCGCAGGCTATGTCTGGGCCTGGGACATCCGGTCGGTGAATGGCAAAGGGCTGGACCTGCGGCTGCGCCTGCCGGACTGGATCGACGGGCTGGAGCTTGCGGTGCGGGCCGAGCTGCAAAAGGCGCTGTCGCGCGGGAATGTCAGCCTGTCGCTGAAGGTGAGCCGCGAGCAGGGCGGAGAGGCCGAGGCGGCGCTGCTGGTCAAGGTGCCGGTGCTGGATGCGGTGCTGGCGGCCTTGCAGCGGGTGGAGGATGCGGCGATGAAGGCCGGGGTGACGCTGGCGCAGGCGACGGCAGCCGATGTGCTGGCGATGCGCGGGGTTCTGGAGACGGGCGCGGCGGATGAAGACACATCGGCGCTGCGCGCCGCCCTGCTGGCCGATCTGCCCGCGCTGCTTGCCGATTTCGCGGCGATGCGGGCGGCGGAAGGTGCGGCGATGCAGGGGGTGATTGCCGCGCAGCTTGACCAGATCGCCGCGCTGACCGCGGCCGCGCAGGCCGAGGCGGAGGCGCGGCGTGACACGGCGGCGGCCACATTGCGCGAGGCGCTTGCGCGTGTGCTGGACCATGCCGAGGGCGTCGATGCTGGCCGTTTGGCGCAGGAACTGGCGCTCTTGGCAGTCAAACAGGACGTGACGGAAGAGCTTGACCGGCTGGGCGCCCATGTGGCGGCGGCGCGCGCGCTGCTGGCAGAGGCAGGGCCGGTGGGGCGCAAGTTCGATTTCCTGATGCAGGAATTCATGCGCGAGGCCAATACCTTGTGTTCCAAGGCGCAGGCCCTCGCGCTGACCCGGATCGGGCTTGACCTGAAAACCGTGATAGACCAGATGCGGGAACAGGTTCAGAACGTGGAGTGACGATGCAGCGGCGCGGTCTTTTGCTTATCCTGTCCTCGCCTTCGGGTGCAGGCAAATCGACCCTGGCGCGGAGGCTGATGGGCTGGGACCCGACGATCCGCTTTTCGGTCTCGGCCACGACGCGGGCGCCGCGCCCCGGAGAAGAGGACGGGCGCGAGTATTATTTCCGCAGCCGCGCCCAGTTCGAGGCGATGATCGCCGACCAGCAGATGCTGGAACATGCCGAGGTGTTCGGCAACCTGTATGGCAGCCCGCGCGGTCCAGTCGAGGCGGCGATGGCCGAAGGGCGTGATACGCTGTTCGATATCGACTGGCAGGGCGGCCAGCAGATTCGCAACTCGGCGCTCGGGCGTGATGTGGTGTCGGTCTTCGTGCTGCCGCCCAGCATTGCCGAACTGGATCGCCGCCTGCGGGGCCGCGCGCAGGACAGCGAAGAGGTGATCGCGGGCCGCATGGCGAAAAGCCGTGACGAGATCAGCCATTGGGCGGAATATGACTATGTGCTGGTGAATGACGATATCGACCGGTCTTTCAAGCAGTTGCAGACCATTCTTGAAGCAGAGCGCATGCGCCGTGACCGCCAGCCCGCGCTGACCGATTTCGTGCGCGGCCTGAACCGGGAGTTCGAACAAAGATGATCTATGCGCTTGGTGATGTTCTTCCCGTGATCGACCCGACGGCATGGGTTGCCCCCGATGCCAATGTGATCGGGCGGATTGTGCTGGAGGCCGAAAGCTCGGTCTGGTTCGGGGCGACGTTGCGCGGCGACAATGAGGTGATCCACGTCGGGCAAGGGACGAATGTGCAGGAAAACTGCGTGCTGCACACCGATATGGGCTATCCGCTCCAGATCGGCGCGCATTGCACCATTGGCCACAAGGCGATGCTGCATGGCTGCACGATTGGCGAGGGGTCGCTGATCGGCATGGGGGCGACGGTGCTGAACGGCGCGAAGATCGGGCGCGGATGCCTGATCGGGGCCGGGGCGCTGATCACCGAAGGCAAGGAGATTCCCGATTTTTCGCTGGTGATGGGCAGCCCGGGCCGCATCGTACGCACGCTTGACGCCGAGGCGCAGGCGCGGCTCTTGCGGTCTGCCGAAGGGTATCGCGCCAATGCGGTGCGGTTTCGCGCCGGATTGCGCCTTTTGGAGCCGGACGCGCGCTAACGCACCAGAAGTGTGACCTTCATTGTTTTTGCGGCGCGCGCGAGTTCGCGTTCGATCATGCGCGGATTGGGCATCGGCGGGGCAATGACCAGCACGGCCCCCGCATATCCGGCAGCCGTCAGCGCGGCCAGAACATCCAGCGCATCGGTTTTGCCGCCCATCAACAGGCAGGCGACCACGGCATCTTTGAGTTGTGCCAGATTGGCACCGGGAATATCGTCGTGGGTGAGTTTCCAGACCGGACGCGCTCCGGCAAGCTCTGCCACCAGAGCCGCAGGCAGAGCGATTGAGACAAATGGCCCCGTGCCGTTTGCACGCGTGTCAGGCGACATGTCTGGCGAAGTAAGCCGCGGGGTCAAACTGGCGCTCCTGCGCAGTAAAATGACTTGGGAAGGGTGGCAGAGACAAGTGACGCTACGGTAAAAATACGCAAGTGGAGGTTTAGCCAAGAATTGTCGCAGTTCAAGTCTGTGTCTCGCGTTTGCAGCGGAAATCCGTTACTGGCAGGATTGTGCACGAAAATTGAGAGCATAAAATGATCGAGACCGCGGTTTTGAACGGGGTTCCATTGCCCGCGCTGATTGTGGGTGAGGATGAGCGGATTCGCGCGATGAACCCCGCCGCGACAGAGCTGTTCGGTGCGGCAATGCTGGGGCGGCATCATGCGATTGCGCTGCGCCATCCCGAGGTGCAGGCCGTCTTGGGCCGCGCGCTGCGTGATGGTCTGGCGGGGGTGGCGCGGCAGGTGGTGCCGGGGCCGTCGCAGGATGTGATCCACCGCGTCACGGTGACGCCGCTGCCCGAGCCTGCCGGGGTGCTCTGCGTGCTGGAAGATCTGTCGGAGGTCGAGCAGATGGGCCAGATGCGGCGCGACTTTGTTGCCAATGTCAGCCACGAGTTGCGCTCCCCCCTCACAGCGCTGAGCGGTTTCATCGAGACGCTGAAGGGCGCGGCCAAGGATGACCCTGCGGCGCGCGAGCGGTTCCTGACCATCATGGAGCGCGAGGCGGGACGGATGAACCGGCTGATCCGCGATCTCTTGCACCTGAGCCGCGTGGAGGCCGAGGAACGCGTGCGCCCGACCACAGAGGTTGATCTTGCGGATATCCTGCGCGCGACCAAGGCGACCTTGCGGCCGGTGTCGGATGCGGCGGGCGTGACGGTGCGGCTGGAACTGGCCGAGGGCCTGACCACCAAGGTGCCGGGAGATGCCGACCAGCTGGTGCAGGTGTTCCAGAACCTGATGGAGAATGCGGTAAAATATGGCGGCGCGGGTGGCGAGGTGCAGGTACGGCTGACCGCCGATGCCCTGCCCAAATCCGCCGCCTTGCGGGTGGATGTGGTGGACCGCGGCGAGGGGATCGACCCGCAGCACTTGCCGCGCCTGACGGAACGGTTCTACCGGGTGGACGGCCACCGCTCGCGCGAGAGCGGCGGCACGGGGCTCGGGCTGGCGATTGTCAAACACATCGTGCAGCGCCATCGGGGGCGTCTGAAGATAGAGAGCGTGCGCGGCGCGGGCAGCACCTTCAGCGTGATCCTGCCCGCCGCGTGATCAGAGCCGCGCGATGCGCTCGGTCAGCAGGTCAAAGAACGCGCCCGCATCAAGCGCGCCGATGAACAGCGCGTTCGCGGGGCGTTTGGTGACGCGCCACCAGTCGGCCACCGTCATGCCAAGCGTCAGTTCCGAGGTGGTCTCGATCTCGACATTGATGTGCCGCCCCTCGAAAAGCGCGGGGCGCAGCAGATAGGCGATCACGCAAGGGTCATGCAGGGGCGCGCCGGCGCTGCCATATTTCTGCTTGTCGAAGCGTTCGAAGAAGTCGGTCCATTCCGCCACCATGCGCCCGGGCTCGGTGCCAAGGGCGCGGAACGCCTCGATGCGGGGCGCGGTTGCAAGGGCCTTGTGGGTGACATCCAGCGGCATCACCACCAGCGGGATGCCGGATTTGAAAACCATATCAGCCGCTTGCGGGTCAACGTAAATGTTGAACTCCGCTGCGGGGGTGATGTTTCCTACCTCGAAATAGGCGCCGCCCATCAAGACGATTTCCTGAATGCGCGGGATGATGTCGGGCGCGCGCTGCAGGGCGGTCGCGATATTGGTCAGCGGGCCGAGCGGGCAGAGCGTGACCGTGTTGGGCGGCTCGCGGCGCAGGGTGTCGATGATGAAATCGACCGCGTGCATGTCTTGCAGCGGCATGGTCGGGTCTGCCAGTTGCGGCCCGTCAAGGCCGGTCTTGCCATGCACATGCTCGGCAGTGACCAGCGGGCGCTGCATCGGCCGGTCGCAGCCCGCAAACACCGGAATGTCGCGGCGGCCCGCAAGCTCGCAGACGATGCGGGCGTTGCGCTGCGTCAGCGCCAGAGGCACGTTGCCCGCAACGGCGGTGATGCCCAGCACCTCGATATCTTCCGGGCTGCCCAAGGCGAGCAGGATGGCCACGGCATCATCCTGGCCCGGGTCAGTGTCGATGATAATTTTGCGCGGCTTCAGCATAAAGGAACGCTCCTGTTTGCGCGGCACTCAACCCGCCGCCGCATAACTTGTCCAGATGATAAAAAAATGACTCGGCGACCTGTGTGATGATAGTCTCAGCCCGTGGTGGCAGTCGGTGTTGGCAATCGGTGGGGACCGCAGGTGGCACATCCGGATTTGTTGGTGGGGACGAACAAGGGGCTTTTCGTCATTCACGGCGCCGAAGAGTGGCGGGTTGAAGGGCCACTTTGCGGCGGCATGGGGATCAACCATGCCTTGGGTCACGGAGAGAGGCTTTGGGCGGCGGGGGGCGGCGGCTGGTATCCGGCAGGCGTCTGGCGGCGCGAAGCAGGCGAGTGGACCCTGTCGAGCGCGGGGTTCGAGGATGGTGTGCAATCGGTCTGGTCGCTGGCGCGCGATGGCGACAGGCTGCTCGCCGGCACCAAGCCTGCGGCCTTGTATCAATCGCATGATAATGGCGCGACATGGGCCAAATTGCCGGGCCTGAATGCGGTGCCGGGGGCCGATCAGTGGCAACCGGGCGCGGCGGGGCTGACCTTGCACACCATCCTGACCGACGGGCATGGCGGCATCTGGGTGGGTATCTCGGCGGCGGGCGTGTTCCATTCGCCCGATGGCGGGGTGACATGGGAGGCGCGCAACCGCCGCAGCAACCGCCCCGGCCCTGCAGGCGATCTGCCCCGCCATTGGGATGGCGAGGAAATCCGGGCCGAAGGCGAGATTTTTCACTGTGTCCACAACATGATGTGGGGGGCCGCGCCGGGGTTGATCTACATGCAGAACCATCAGGGCGTCTATCGCAGCCGCGATGGCGCGCTGTCCTGGGAAGAGGTGACAGAGGGGCTTCCCTCGACCTTCGGCTTCCCGATTGCCGCGCATCCGCGCGATGCGGGCACCGTCTGGACCTTCCCGCTGAACGGCGACAGCGAGGGGCGCTTTCCGCCCGATGCGCGCGCGGCGGTGTGGCGGTCACGCGATGGCGGGGAAAGCTGGGAGAAAACGGGTGAAGGACTGCCGGCAAAGCATTGCTTTTTCACCGTTTTGCGGCAGGGCATGGCGGTGGATGCGCGTGACGCAGGGGTGTATTTCGGCACCAATTCCGGCTCGGTCTTTGCGAGCAGGGATGAAGGCGACAGCTGGGTCGAAATTGCGCGGCATCTGCCCACCGTTCTTTGCGTCGAGGTGGTGACGCCGTAGCAAAAAGGCCCCAGAAAATCCGGGGCCTTTTGTTAGTTGGATCAAAGTCTTAGCCGTCGAAGTTCACTTCTTCGATCAACTTCAGCGCGGCGGGGCGCAGCTTGGCGACTTCGGTCAGCGGCTTGCTGTCGCCGGTGAATTCACCCCAGCTTGCCACCAGTTCCGACTTGGCGACGCCAGCCTTGACCGGGAATTCGTAGTTGGTTTCGGCATAGATCTTCTGGGCGGCATCGCCCGTCAGCCATTCCATGAACTTGATGGCGTTTTCCTTGTTCGGGGCCGCCTTGGTCAGCGCCACGCCCGAGACGTTCACATGGGTGCCGCCATCGGTGAAGGTCGGGAAAACGATGTTGACGGCTTCGGCAGCTGCGCGCTGCTCGGGGTCTGCCAGCATCTGGCCGATGTAATAGGTGTTGCCGACGGCGATGTCGCATTCGCCTGCCGCAATCGCCTTGACCTGATCGCGGTCGCCGCCATCGGGTTTGCGGGCGAGGTTGGCTTTCACGCCCTCCAGCCACTGTTTTGCAGCTTCCTCGCCGTGGTGGGCGATGACGGCGGCGGTCAGCGCGACGTTGTAATCATTGGTGCCGGAACGGATGCAGATGCGGCCTTTCCACTTGGGGTCGGCAAGGTCTTCGTAGGTGGTGACTTCGCCCGGTGCCACGCGGTCCTTGGAGGCATAGACGATGCGGGCGCGGGTGGTGACGCCAAACCACTGGTTCGCCTCGTCGCGCAGCTCGGCGGGGATGTTGGCGGTCAGCACCTCGGACTCGACCGGCTGCGTCACGCCTGCATCGACCACTTGGGTCAGGCGGGCGATGTCGACGGTCAGCACCAGATCGGCGGGCGAGCGGTCGCCCTCGGCCGTCAGACGCTCGGCCATGCCCTTGTCGACAAAGGCTATGTTCACTGCGATGCCGGTTTCCGCCGTGAAGGCGTCAATGATCGGCTGGATCAGTTCCGGCTGACGGTGCGAGTAGATGTTGATCTCTTGTGCCATGGCGGGCAGGGCCACCGAGGTCAGGGCAAGGGCTGCGAGAGACAGGCGGATCGACATGGTTGAGTCCTTTGGTCGGAAATTATGCCGCCCTTAAACCTGACAATTTTACTTCGGTCAATAGTTGAGTGAAATGCTTGGCAACTATTTGGCGGCCTTTTCCTCGGCCTTGGCGCGGTTCCAGAGCGCATCCATTTCCGCAAGGTCGGACTGGGCGGGATTGCGTCCCGTCTCTGCAAGCCAGTTTTCTATCTTGTTGAAACGGCGTGTGAATTTGGCATTGGCCCCGCGCAGCGCTGCTTCGGGATCCACATCAAGGTGGCGCGCCAGATTGGCCATGACAAAGAGCAAATCGCCAAACTCTTCCTCGACTTCGGTCTTGGACATTGTGTCGCGGGCTTCCACGAGTTCGGCCGCTTCTTCGGTGATCTTGGCAACGACTTCATCGGTCGAAGGCCAGTCGAATCCCACGCGTGCGGCGCGCTTTTGCAGTTTGACCGCGCGCATCAGGGCAGGCAGGCCAAGCGCCACCCCGTCAAGCACGCGGGCCGGACCGCGTTCACGCGCTTTGAGCGCTTCCCAATCGGCGCTTTGCTGTTCGGCGGATTTCTCGCGCGACTCGGTGCCGAACACATGCGGGTGGCGCGCGATCATCTTGTCGGAAATCGCGCGGATGACATCATCGAGGTCGAAATGGCCGGCTTCTTCGGCCATCTGCGCGTGGAACACCGACTGGAACAGCAGATCCCCCAACTCGCCGCGCAACTCATCCCATGCCTTGCGCTCGATGGCGTCGGCGACCTCATAGGCCTCTTCGATGGTATAGGGCGCGATGGTGGCGAAATCCTGCTCCAGATCCCACGGGCAGCCAAGGGACGGATCGCGCAGGCGGGCCATGATGGCGCGCAGACGGGGCAGCCCGCCGTCCGGATCGTGGAGGAGGTCGCGGTCATCGGGCATGGGGGGCATTGCAGGCACCTTGGTTTTCCGATTTGATCAAAGGCTGAAGTCCAGAGGAGAAGACCCATGCCCGTCCTGAACCGTATCGCGGCTTTTGCCGAAGAAATGAAGGGCTGGCGTCGGCACCTGCATGCGAATCCGGAGCTTGAGTTCGACTGCCACCAGACGGCGGCCTTCATCGTGGCGCGCTTGCGCGAGATGGGGGTGGACGAGATTCACGAGGGGATTGCCACCTCGGGCGTGGTGGCGATCATCAACGGGCAGGGCGAGGGGCCGACGATTGGCCTGCGCGCCGACATGGATGCGCTGCCGATCGAAGAGATGACTGGGGCCGAACATGCCTCGGTGGTGCCGGGGCGGATGCATGCCTGCGGCCATGACGGGCATGTGACGATGGCGCTCGGGGCGGCGAAGTATCTGGCCGAGACGCGGAACTTTGCGGGGCGGGTGGCGATAATGTTCCAGCCGGCCGAGGAAGAGGGCGGCGGCGGCGGCGTGATGGTGGAGGAAGGGGTGATGGACCGCTTTGGCATCGCCCGCGTCTTTGGCATCCACAACGCGCCCAACGTGCCCCTGGGGCATTTCCAGACCACGCCCGGGCCGTTGATGGCCTCGGTCGATACGGCATGGGTGACGGTGACCGGCAAGGGCGGGCATGGGGCGACGCCGCATGAATGTGTGGACCCTGTGGTCGCGGTGGTGGCGATGGTGCAGGCGGTGCAGACGATCATCCCGCGCAACGTCTATGCGATGGATGAGGCGGTGATTTCGGTCACGCAGATCCATGCGGGGACGGCCTCCAACATCATCCCCGAGGTGGCGACGTTTTGCGCGACGATCCGGGCCTTCAAGCCGGAGGTTCGGGCGCTGTTGAAACGGCGGGTGCTGGAGATTGTGGAGGGGCACGCGCAGGCCTTCAACGTGCGGGCCGAGGTGGAGTATGACTGGGGCTATCCGGCCACGGTGAACCACCCCGAGGAGGCCGATTTTGCCGCCGCCGTCGCCGCAGAGATCTCGGGGGAGGCGGCGGTGAATGCGCGGGCCAACCGCGAGATGGGGTCGGAGGATTTCAGCTACATGCTGGAGGCCCGGCCGGGGGCCTATCTGTTCATGGGGATCGGGCCGGGGGCGGGGCTGCACCATCCGGCCTATGATTTCAACGATGAGGCGGCCCCTGTGGGGGCAAGTTTTCTGGCCCGACTGGTGGAGAGGGCGCAGCCGTCCGGCTAGGCGCCACCACTGTGTTACAGGGGCGGAGCGCAAGCAGTATCAAAGGCTTGGCGTTCCGCCTTTACAATTTCTTTACCTTTGCACTGTTTCGGAAATCGGGCCAATTCGCCACAGTATCTCGCATTTGGCCCAAATTTTCTTGACCGGCTCCGCACCTGCCTGCACCTTTGTCTTGGGCAAAATGATGTCAAATGACACATGAACAGGCAGGAAAACCGACATGCAGGACAAAGCGTTCCGCTATCAATACCGCATTTCCAGACAGTCCGAGAAGATGCAGCCCGCGACTGCCCCGCCGTCGCGGCGGCAGCTTCTGGGCGGCTGGACGCTGGAACTGGGCAGCGATTTGCCGCTGGCGCGTCTGGTGCGCAAGGACGGATCGGTTTTTGGCCTGTTGTTCGGCATCGCCGTGGAAGAGCGCGGCGCGCTGCTGACCGGCGTGGTAAAGACCGCCCCCGACCCCGCCAAGGGCTGGGATGCGGTGGAGCAATGGGTGGAAGGCATCAGCGGGCGGTTTGGCGTGCTGATGGCCGACGGGCGCGAGACGCGGTTCTATTGCGACCCCTGCGGGATGATCGGGGCGGTTTATGACCCTGTGGCGCGGCGGCTTGCGGCATCGCTGGCGCTGTGCCTTGACCGCCCCGTCGAGGATCGGGACGATTATGACCATTCGGCAGTGGCCGAGCGCGGCGGGGTCTATACGTTGTTCGACACCCGCGACAAGACAGCGCGGCGGCTGAACCCGAGCTGCTATCTGTCGCTGGAGACATTCACCGAAACCCGTTTCTGGCCAAGGCCGGACAGCATCGCGCTGGTGGGCGGCGATCTGGAACATACCTATGATGCGATCACGGCGCAGACACGGGCCGTCATGTCGGCGGTGGCCAAGGCGCATCGCACATGGATAGCGCTGTCGGGCGGGCAGGACAGCCGCCTTTTGCTGGCGATGGCCGGACCTGCGGCGCGCTATATCGAAAGCAGCTTTACCCATATCAGCAATTTCATGGGGCGGATCGACGCCTCTATCGCGCAGCGCATGGCCGAAGGCGTGGGGATTCCCCATGAAACCCATGACCGGCGTGCGCATAAGGTGAGCAAGGCGATCACCCAGGAGGACGAGGCCACGTTCCTGCGCGCGGTCGGCTTTCCGATGCGCCCCCCGCGCGAGATTTCGAACGGGCTGAACCGCCTGCTGCCCGACGGGGTTGTGGTGTTCCGTGGCCATCAGACCGATATTCTGCGCGCGGTGCTGGCCGACAAGATCGGCAGCAAGGCCCGGCGGCGCACGCATTGGCAGATCAAACGGCTTTTGCCCGTGCCGCGCGACGAGTTCGACGCAACGGTGCACCAGCGCTTTCATGATCGCTACGAGGCATGGCGGCGGGCCTTGCCGGCCTATGCAGAGGCCAATTCGACCGATCTGATGTTTCTGGAAATCTATTACAGCTCGACCATCGGGTGCAGCTTTCCGGGCTGTTCGGGGAATTTCTTCATGTCGCCCTTCAACGGGCGGCGGCAGATCGGCCATGCGATGGCGATTGACGAGACCTATCGCAAGGCGAGCTACAGCGTGTTCGACCTGATCGCGCGCAGCAATCCGGTGCTGGAGGGCATTCCCTTCGATTTCGAGCTTGGGCCTGATCTGGGCAAGCTTGACTGTGTGCATCATGTCCGCGAGGTGGTGACGCCCCGCCGCAGCGGCACCGAGGCGCGGCGCGGCGCGCCGGGGTAGGCCTGACGGTCGGCGCGGCCGTTCGGGGCTGCGCCGCCCCCCGCGCCGGGGTTGACAGCCGCGACCGGGTCGGGCCATCTCGGCCCATCCGGATCTGGCGCGTCTCCGAGGCACAGAATGACGACCGTTTTGCCGACGGGAGTGACAGGCATGGCTTTGGAAGATGCGAAAAAGCAGGTGGATACCGCCTTTACCCGCAAGGGGTTGACGGGGCTGGCGTTCGAGAACGCCTTTGCCGGCGCGACGAGTTTCCTGCGCCGGACCTATAGCAAATATCTGGCCGGGGTCGATCTGGCGATCACCGGCGTGCCCTTCGATCAGGCGGTGACGCATCGCACCGGCGCGCGCTTTGGCCCGCGTGCGATCCGCGAGGCGAGCGCCTTGCAGCCCTTTGATCCGCCCTATGGCTGGCCGACCAGCCCGCTGGAGGAGATGGCGATCGTCGATTACGGCGATCTGGCCTTTGACTATGCGCATACGCCCAGTTTTCCGGGGCTGCTGACCGCGCATATCGGCGGGATTCTGGCGGCGGGTGCGGGCACGGTGACGCTGGGGGGCGACCATTTCATCACCCTGCCGATCCTGCGCGCCTATGCCGAGAAGTTCGGGCCGATGGCGGTGATCCATTTCGACGCCCATTCGGACCTGTGGGCCGATGATGACATGGACCGGATCGACCACGGCACCTTTTTCTACAAGGGGGTGAAGACGGGGGTGATCGACCCGAAGGCGAGCGTGCAGATCGGCATCCGCACCCATTGCGACGATTATCTGGGGGTGGAGTATATCGACGCGCGCACGGTGCATGAGCGGGGCGTGGCGCATGCGGTGGCGCGGGCTCGGGCCATCGTGGGCGACCGGCCGTGTTATGTGACCTTCGACATCGATTGCCTTGATCCTTCGGTGGCACCGGGGACGGGAACGCCGGTCTGGGGCGGCCTGCACAGCTGGCAGGCGGCGGCGTGCCTGCGCGATCTGGCGGGGATCAACATGGTGGGGGGCGATGTGGTGGAAGTCTCGCCCGCCTATGACAGCACGGGGGCCACGGCGATTGCGGGCGCGCATGTGGCGCATGAGCTGATTTGCCTCTACCATTGGGCGAAATACCGCAAGTGAAAAGGGGTTCGGGCAGGATGGAATGGCTGGTTGGCGCGGGCGTGCTTGTGGTGCTGGGGCTGATGGCCTTTATCCGGCTGACCCCGATCGAGGCGGAGGAGTGGCATGTGGCGCCCCGCGCCGACTGGGGGCCCTATGGCGAGGTGGTGCCGATGACCGGCGGGGCCTCGCTGCGGCTGGCGGCAGAGCCGGACGAGGCGCTGCGGCTGCTGATCGCGCTGGACGCGGCGGCGCTGGCGACGCCCCGCACGATGCGTCTGGCGGGGTCGGATGTGACGGGGCGGATCACATGGATCAGCCGTTCGGCCTTCTGGGGCTTTCCCGACATCACCACCGCCGAGGTGCGCAGGGACGGGCTTTACGTGTTCTCGCGCCTGCGCTTTGGCCGCGAGGATATGGGCGTGAACGCGCGGCGGCTGCGGGGCTGGCTGGCGGCGCTGGGGCGCTAGGGTGCCGCGGCAGGCTCTGGCGGGTCATCCTCGGCCAGCGGGACGGGATCGTCTCCGGCGAGGAAATTGCCCAGTTTCTCGAGCCCCGGCACATGGTCGGAAATGACCGAGATCACCACGAGGAGCGGCACTGCGATGATCATGCCGATCACCGACCACAGCCAGGCCCAGAGCGCGACGGTGAGAAAGACGACGACCGCGTTCATCTGGAGGCGGCGGGCGACGAAATAGGGGGTGATGACCTGCCCTTCGAGCGTGGTGATGGTCAGGTAGGTGAACGCCACGAGGATCGGCCAGCCCAGATCGTCAAAGCTGACGAGGGCGACCAGAAAGGCGATGCCGACCCCCGTGATCGCCCCGAGATAGGGGATGAAGTTGAGCGAGAAGGCCAGAAGGCCGAACAGCAGCGGCGAGGGCATCCCCAGCGCCCACATCGCCAGCCCGATCGCGACGCCGAGGCAGGCGTTGATGAGCGCGATGGCCCCCAGATAGCTGCCGAGCGATTCCTCGATCTCGCGCAGGGCGGAATAGGCGCGGCGCTTTTCGTGCAGGGTGTCGAAGCTTTGCACGATCTTGAGATACATCATGTCGCCCGAGGCGATCAGGAAGAACAGAAGGAACAGCGTCAGCGCCACCTGCCCGAGGATGCCGGGTGTGGTATAGAGCCCGTTCAGGATGGCCGAGGCCACATCGAGCCCGGGGGTCACGGAGTCTTCCTCGCTTTCGGGGTCGGCCTCCATCTGCGCCATCGCGGTATCGATCGTCTCGAAGGTGCCGCGCAGGCTTTGCAGCTTTTCCGTCAGCGCCGACTGGATCTCGGGCATGTCCGAGATCAGTTGCCCCGCCGGACCGGACACCGTCCAGAACAGGGCGATGATGGAGAAAAAGAGGCTGAAGACGATGGCGGCGCCCGTCACCACGGGGGGGACGCCGAGCCGCGACAGACGCCGCCGCACCGGAATGAACACGAAAAACAGCAGCACCGCGAAGGTGATCGGCATCAAGAAATCGCGCGCGAGGGCGATGGCGGCGACGGTGGCAAGGATGAACAGACCGACGAGCGGCCATGAGGGGGGCTGACGCGGGGGGCGCTCTGCACGGTCAAACGGGAACTTGTGCAGGGCTTGATAATTGACCGGCGCCATGAGTTGCGTATTCCCCCAAACACCCGCGCGCGCATGGGCGGGTGACAGCCTATGAAACGCAAGGCAGCCCGCAGCGGTTCCCGCGCGGCCTGCCAATTTTTACAGGCGTTTTCGCGGATGCGCGGGCATCGGGGCGGCGGCGTGCGGGGAGAGCACGGGGGCAGGGGCACGCGCGCCTCTTGACCAGACCGCGCAATCGCGCCACACCGCGCGCATGGTTCCGTTTGACAGACTTGCCCAGATCACCCAGCGGTTCGAGTATCTCGAAGCGCAGCTGAATGCCGGTGCGTCTCCGGCGCAGATCGCGGCGCTGAGCCGCGAGTATTCCGCGCTGAAACCCGTGGTGGACGAGATCGCCGCCTATCGCCGCGCGCTCGATGACATGGCCGAGGCCGAGGGCTGGCTGGCAGACCCCGAGATGAAGGCGCTGGCCGAGGAAGAACTGCCCCGCCTGCGCGCGCGCATTCCCGAGATCGAACAGGCGCTGCGGCTGGCCTTGCTGCCCAAGGATGCGGCGGATGCGCGGCCTGCCATCCTTGAAATCCGGCCCGGCACCGGAGGCGACGAGGCGGCGCTGTTCGCCGGTGACCTCTTGCGGATGTACCAGCGCTATGCCGAAGCGCGGGGCTGGCGGTTCGAGGTGCTGGAGCAGCAGATTTCCGACCTTGGCGGCATCAAATCGGTGACGGCGCATGTGCAGGGCGAGGGCGTGTTTGCCCGCCTGAAATACGAGGCCGGCACCCACCGCGTGCAGCGGGTGCCGGAAACCGAGGCGCAGGGGCGTATCCACACCAGCGCGGCCACGGTGGCGGTGCTGCCCGAGGCCGAGGAAGTGGATCTGGAGATTCCCGCCAGCGACATCCGCATCGATACGATGCGGTCTTCGGGCGCGGGCGGGCAGCATGTGAACACCACGGATTCGGCGGTGCGGATCACCCATCTGCCGACCGGCATCATCGTGACCAGTTCGGAAAAGTCGCAGCACCGCAACCGCGAGATTGCCATGCAGGTCTTGCGCGCGCGGCTGTTCGAGCTGGAGCGCGATCGGATCGATGCGGCACGATCCGCCGACCGCAAGGCGCAGGTGGGGTCGGGTGACAGGTCCGAGCGGATACGGACCTATAATTTCCCGCAGGGGCGGATGACCGATCACCGGATCAACCTGACGCTCTATTCGCTGGCGCAGGTCATGGCGGGTGATCTGGACACGATCATCGACGCGCTGCAATCGGAGGATCAGGCGCAGAAGCTGGCCGAGGCGGGGCTGTGACCACGCTGGCAGAGGCGCTTGTCGACGCGGTGCGGAGCCTGCGCGCGGCCGAGGTGCCGGATGCGCCGGGCGATGCGCGGCGGCTGCTTGCCCATGCGGCGGGCATCGCGCCGGAGCGGTTGATGCTGCACCTGCCGGAGGAGGCGGAGGCGGGCGTCCTCGCTCGCTTCGCAGCGCTCGTCCGGCGGCGGGCGGCGCGCGAGCCTGTCTCGCATCTGGTGGGCGGGCGGCTGTTCTGGGGCCGCTGGTTTGCGGTGACGCCCGATGTGCTGGACCCGCGCCCCGAGACCGAGGGGCTGGTGGCCGAGGCGCTGCGCGGCGGGTTTGCCCGCGTGCTGGACCTTGGCACCGGATCGGGGGCGATCCTGCTGACGCTGCTGGCCGAGCGGGTGGAGGCGCAGGGGGTGGGGGTGGACCTGTCCGCGCCCGCGCTGGCGGTGGCGGCGCGCAATGCCGCAGCGCTGGGGGTGGCCGCGCGGGCCGATCTGCGCGCGGGGTCCTGGTTCGCGCCGGTGGAGGGGACGTTCGATCTGATCGTGTCGAACCCGCCCTATATTGCCGCCGACGAGATGGCCGGTCTGTCGCCCGAGGTGCGGCTGCACGAGCCGCATCTGGCGCTGACGCCCGGCGGCGACGGGCTGGATGCCTATCGCGCGATCGCGGCGGGGGTGGCGGCGCATCTGGCGCCGGGGGGGCGGGTGCTGCTGGAAATCGGCCCGACGCAGGGTGCGGCGGTGGCGGGGCTTTTGGCGGCGGCGGGGATGCAGGCACGGGTGCTGCCCGATCTGGACGGGCGTGACCGTGTGGTCGCGGCCCGGGCCTGCTGAGCCGCGCGAAAAACAACACAGAAGCGCCGATCCTTGTAATATGACACAGAATCGACTTGTCACGCCGTGTTTTGCGTGATTATTCGTCAGCAGGCGTTGTCACAGCGCGGCGGGTTTTTCGGCCCCCGTTCAGATCACGCTTTAACCCGACCTTGCCTCTTTGCCCCTTTGCGGGGATCGCGCCACCTTGGTGCTTTTCATTCGGGCAAGTCGGATATTCGGATCAAAGGACAAGATGCGCTCTTCCAAGTCCCGTTCGCGTTCCAAGCAGAACCGCCCGCGCACGCTCGGCAATATCATCAACCGGGTGTTTGAAAGCTCTGGCCCGGAGGGCAAGGTGCGCGGCACGCCGCAGCAGATCATCGAGAAATACCAGCTGCTCGCACGCGATGCCCAGTTGTCGAATGACCGTGTGGCGGCAGAGAATTTCCTGCAGCATGCCGAGCATTACACCCGCATGCTGAGCGAGGCGCAGCGCGAGATGGCGGCCGAGCAGGAGGCGCGCCAGCAGCAGTTCGGCCAGAATGGCCAGAACGGCGGGCAGAATGGCGGCCGCGACGGTCGGGATCAGCGTCCGTGGCGGGATGACCGGGGGGCCGAGGCCGGCTATGGCGAGCAGCCCGAGGCCGGGGTGATCGAGGACCCGCGCGGCGAGGATACCAGTCTGGTGGAAACGCCCGAGGCACGCCCTGCGGGTGATGCGGGCCGCCGCGAAGACCGCTCGCGCCGCAATGACCGCTCCGACGGGGATCGCAACCGCAGCCGCGAGGACAACCGCAACAACCGCGGTCCGCGTCCGCCGCGGAACGAGCGCGGCCCCGAGCGCGGCGATGACCGCGCCAATGCCGCTGCGGACGGCGGGGCACAGGCCCCCGAGGCGGAGACGCGCGGGGCCGAGCGCCCGCAGGCAGACCGCGCCGCCGCAGAGCGTCCCGTCGAGGCCCCGCAAGCTCCCGCCGCCGAGGCGAGCGCGCAGCCGGAGGCCGCTGTCAAGCAGGAGGCGGGGGCCAAGCCGGAGGCCGAGGCCAAGGTCCGCCGTCCCCGCGCCCCGCGCAAACCCAAGGACAGCGCCGAGAAGCCCGGCGACAAGGGCCCGCGCGAAGCTGCGGAGTAATCCGCGGCTCGTCTGCCGGTTCCAGATCCTGCGCCCGCCACCCGGGTGCCCGCGCCGCCCCCTGAACCGGGGCGGCGTTTGCGTCTCAGCGCGCCGCCACCGCGCGGGCCAGCGCGCAGAACGCCTCCAGCCCGATCTCCTCGGCCCGCTGTGTCGGCACGATGCCCACGCCCTCCAGCAAGGCCTCCACATCGCCGCCAAGGCCCTTGAGGCTCGAGCGCAGCATCTTGCGGCGCTGGTTGAAGGCCATCGCCGTCACGCGGGCGAGCACCGCCGCATCGGCGTGAAACCTCGGGGCCTCCAGCCGCGTCAGATGCACCACAGCAGAATGCACCTTGGGCGCGGGGGTAAAGGCCTCGGGCGGCAGATGCATCACGATCTTCGCCTCCGCCCGCCACTGCGCCAGAATCGCCAGCCGCCCGTAATGATCCCCTCGCGGCTTGGCGACGATGCGCTCGGCCACCTCCTTCTGGAACATCAGCGTCAGCGAGGTCCAGAACGGCGGCCAGACCGCCGGTGACAGCCAGCGGATCAGGAGTTCCGTCCCCACGTTATAGGGCAGATTCGACACCACGCGGATCGGGCCCTGCAGCCGCGCCGCCACATCCAGCTCCAGCGCGTCGCCCTGCACGATCTCCAGCCGCCCCGGATAGGTGGCGGCGATCTCCTCCAGCGCCGGAATGCAGCGCGGGTCCTTCTCCACCACCAGCACCCGCCGCGCGCCTTCCGCCAGAAGCCCGCGTGTCAGGCCGCCGGGGCCGGGGCCGACCTCCAGCACATCACAGCCCGACAGATCCCCCGCCATCCGCGCAATCTTGGCCGTCAGGTTCAGATCCAGCAGGAAGTTCTGCCCGAGCTGCTTTTTCGCCACCAGATCATGCGCCCGGATCACCTCACGCAAGGGCGGCAGGCCGTCAATGGTTCCCAAGGCCAAGCCCTTTCATCTGTTCCCAAATATCCCGGGGTCTGGGGCGGAGCCCCGGTCTGCCCTTACCCCGCGCGCATCCGCGCTGTCGCCATCTCCCACGCCATCCGCGCCGCCGCAACCAGAGAGTCGGGCAGCGCCACGCCCTTGCCCGCGATGTCAAAGGCGGTGCCGTGGTCGGGCGAGGTGCGCACGAAAGGCAGCCCCAGTGTCACATTCACCCCGCCGTCAAAGTCCAGCGTCTTGATCGGGATCAGCGCCTGATCGTGATAGGCGCAGACGGCGGCATCATAGCGCGCGCGGGCGCGGGGGTGGAACATGGTGTCGGCGGGCAGGGGGCCGGTCACGGCCATGCCTTCGGCAGCCAGCCGTGCCACCACCGGCGCGATCACGGCGGCATCTTCATGCCCCATCGCGCCGCCTTCGCCGGCATGGGGGTTCAGGCCCGCCACCGCGATGCGCGGGGCGGCCAGCCCGAAGTCGCGGATCAGCCCGGCATGGGTCAGGCGGATGACCTGTTCCAGCAGCGCGGGCGTCAGCGCGGCGGGCACCTGCGACAGCGGAATGTGGATGGTGGCCGGCACCACGCGCAGCAGGGGCGAGGCCAGCATCATCACCACCGGCACGTCGCCCGCCAGATGGGCGAGGTATTCGGTATGCCCCGGAAAGGCAAAGCCCGCCCCGTCCTTCAGCACCTTCTTGTTCAGCGGCGCGGTGACGATACCGCCCGCCGCGCCCGATTGCACAAGCGCGACCGCGCGGGCGATCACCTCGATGACGCCGCTGGCATTGGCAGGTTCGGGCGCGCCCGGTGTGGCGGGGGCGGTGAAGCGGTGGGGCAGCACCGCAAGCCGGTCGGGCGGCACCGCGCGCGCGGCGGCAGGCCCGGCAACCTCGACCCAGTCGGTGCCCTGCGGCAGGTGGCGCGGATCACCCAGCCAGACGAAGGGCACGCCGGCCCCGAGGATCGCGCGGGCGCGCGTGGCCAGTTCCGGCCCGATGCCTGCCGGATCGCCACAGGTCATGACCAGCGGCTGCGGCGTCATGGGGTCTTGATGATGGCTTCCGAGCGCAATTCTTCCAGAAAGGCATCGGCCAGCAGGGTCAGGCGGCGGGAGGTCAGTTGCTCGCGGATCGCCTCGCGGTTGATCGGCCCCTCTTCGAGACGGGGGGCGCGGCTGCACAGCATCAGGAACACGCGCCAGCCGCCACGGGTGATCGCGGTGGAATATTCGCCCGGATCAAGCTGCGCCAGTTGCAGCGCCACATCGGCGGGGATCTCGGAGACCAGACGGGTTTCCACCTTCAGCCGGTCGGTGGGCAGGCTGCGCGCCTCGGCGTGAAGATCAAGGCAGGAGTCAAGACGCGCATGCAGGGCTGCCGCTTCGGCCTGAACCGTGGGGGTATTGGGCATCAGGAATTCGGCATAGCCCAGTTCCACGGGCGGCATTTGCGCGGTGGTGTCTTCGGCCACGTCGCGCAACTGGAACACCGCCACCGCATTGGGCAGGGTGATAGGCTGCGAGACCTGGCCGGGGCCGAGCGCCAGCACCAGTTCCACGATCTGCGGCGGCAGTTCCGAGGTCAGCGTCCAGTCCAGCCGCCCGCCACGTTCTGCCGAAGGCGAGGCCGAATAGCGCCGTGCGGCGGCGGCAAAAGCCTCTTCGCTGCTGATCTCGGCGCGCAGGCGGCGGGCCAGTTCCTGCTGCGGCTCGGGGTCGCCTTCGGCGGGCAGGATGATTTCGGACAGCAGAAGCTGCATCGCGGTGTTCACCGTGCCATTGGCGATGGCGCGGTCGATTTCGGCTTCGCTGACGGTGAAGCTGCCCGCATAGCGCGCGCGCACCAGATCGCGCCAGATCAGCCCGTTGCCGACGAAATCGCGGTAGGTTTCCATCGAAACCCCCGCCTCGGCCAGCGCGGCGATGAATTCGGCGGCGCTGAGATTGGCGCGGCTGGCGAATTCTTCCATGCCTTGTTCAAGTTGCTCTGCCGTCAGGCGGATGCCGAAGCGCTTGGCCTGGTCGGCGGCCAGACGGTCTTGCAGAAGGCCCTTCATCGCCTGCTCTTCCGGGTCGCCCGGCGCGCGCAGGAGTTTGAGGAACAGTTTGCGCTGTTCAAGCTCATAGCGGGTGATGACCTGACCGTTGATCTGCATCACGGCGGCGAAGGGCGAGCCGTCTTGCGCCGCGGCGGGCTGCGGCACGAGGGCCGCGGCCGCAGCCAGCGTTGCAATCAGGGCGGTGGCCCCGAGGAATTTGGACAAAGCTTTTGTCATGCGTTCTGCCGTCACTGCTCTTGCGCCTTTCCCGTCTTGCGCCCGATTGATCTGCCTGTGCTGCCGCCTTGCCCTTGCCTGCCTGCGTTTGCCTGCCTGCGCCCTGTCATCTGCGTCTGCAGGTGCGCGACGGGCCTGCGGCGGTGCCTGCGCCAAAGCCGACCAGATCGACCGAAAGGCCGAAATCCGTTGTCGGCTTCACACTAGTCGAGGATGTGAACCGACGCGAGAGAGAAAGATCGAGCGAGACGCATTCGTTGCGGAACTGGACCCCGACGCCGGCGCGGTTGGCGCGCCGCGCCTCGATGTCATAGCGGGCCTGCGCGCGGGCGGTCCATGCCTCGGTCAGCTTGTAGCTGCCGTCGAAGGCAAGTTCGGCGATGTCGGCGGGGCGGTCTTCCATCGGGTCGGCCCCCAGAAAGACGTATGACCCCGACAGGCCATAGCGCGCGCCGGCGAGGTCAAGCCGGGTTTCGGATTTGGTCAGCTTGAAGCCGCTGTCCACCAGCACCCGCTGGCTGATGCCGAGGCCCATGGGAAGCGCCAGTTGCGCGGCGGCCAGCCAGTCGGAGCGGCGGCCATCGAGGCCCGAGGCGGTGGAGAACTGGCCAAGGTCTTCGCGGCGCAGCACGCGGCCCACGGCGGTGGAGAGTGTCCAGCCCGCCGGATCGACGCGGGTGTAGGTAAGGCCGAGGTTGACGCGCCCGCCGCGCTCGATGGCATCCGAGCCCGGATAGCGGTTGATCGCAAAGAGATTGCCCTCGTCAAACTCGACAAGGATGGAATCTT
This sequence comes from Pseudotabrizicola algicola, assembly GCF_010915705.1. Lineage (GTDB taxonomy): Bacteria > Pseudomonadota > Alphaproteobacteria > Rhodobacterales > Rhodobacteraceae > Pseudotabrizicola > Pseudotabrizicola algicola. Next base: position 606,104 of record NZ_JAAIKE010000001.1, on the reverse strand, counting down.
CGTTGGGCAGGCGTTCGCGGCCCTTGCGGGCCCAGACGAATTGCACCACCGGCTCGATCACATGGCCGACGCCATTGGCCCCCGACTTGGCCCAGGGCCAGCGCAGTTCGAGCGCCGCGCCCGCATGGACGCGGGTGGTGTCGCCGCCGAAGGTTGCATCCTGCCCGATGCGGTAGGCGTCGCCCGTCACCTCGCCGAGCGTGCTGGCCATCATGCCCAGCGGCAGATCCCAGTTGCGCCGCCAGTCGAGCCGCAGCGAGGCGCGGCTGACATCGCGTCCATCGGCGATGGTGTCGGCATCGCGGGCGGTGTCGAAGGGCAGCGTCGACGACCGGTAATGCCCGTGGGTCTGGAATTGCAGCCCCGCCTCGCCGCCGAGCGGGCCGCCGGAAAAGCGGCGGTGATAGGTCATGTCGGTGATCAGCGTGGGCAGGGTGGAGTTCACCTCGCCCGCGCGGATCGAGCGGATGCCGATGATGCGGCCCGAGATGTGTTCGTTGCGGCGGGTGCGGCTGACCTCGATCCGGCTGGTCAGGCGGTCGGCGGCGGGCAGGCCATAATCGAGCAGATAGGCCGGATCGCTGACGATGATGCCATCGAACGACAGCTGGAACGCGCGCGGCAGCGTAAAGGCTCCGGTTGCGGTCAGGTAATGCCGCGTCTCGCCCGGCAGCAGCTCGTCGCGCGAGAGCGCGCCGTTCAGCTCGATCGTGCCGGTGCGGAAGGCCTGCCGGTAGCGCAGTTCCAGCGTGCGGCCCGATTTGGTCGAGAGGTAAGGCGTGATCGTCAGGTCTCGGTGCGGCCCGAGGGTCTGGAAATAGGGCAGCTTTACCCCGGTGCCGAGGCCCGAGGTGGTGCGCACGCGCGGCATCAGGAAGCCCGAGCTTCGATCCAGCGTCGGGTCGGGCATGCGCAGGCGCGGGAAGTAGACGATGGGCAGGCCCGAGACGCGGAATTGCGCGTGGTCGAAATAGATCTGCCGTTCCTCCTGATCGTGCACCACGCGGCGGGCGCGGATTTCCCACAGGGGGGGCGCGCCGTCGCAGATGCGGCAGGAGGAGGCGACCGCATTGTCAAGCTGGGTATAGCGCCCGCCGATGCGCTGGATCTGGTTGGCGGCCATCTGCAATTCGCGGTTCAGCACGAGGCGCGCGCTGGTCAGCACGCCTTGGGTCAGGTCGGCGGCAAGATCGGCCTGCGAGGCCAGCAGGATGGTGTCGGACCCGTCCACCAGAACGATGGGGCCTTCGATGGCCAGCCTGTCGCCCGCGCGGTCATAGGTGATGCGCGCGGCGCGCAGGGTGCGGCCCTGATAAAACACCTCGACTCCGCCATCGGCGATCAGCCTGCCGCCGGCGTCTATGCGCACGCTGTTGGCCACAAGGGCCGCCATATCCTGCGCCTGAAGGCGCGGCGCGGGGCCGAGCGCGAGAAGGGCGGCAAGCGCCAGAGAGCCGAGAAGGCGGCGCAAGGAGCGGCGAGGGCGGGCGGGCATCAACCGTCCTCCAGATGCAAGAGCAGGGCAAGCGCCAGCAAGATAGCGGCGACGGGGGCCGCCCATGCCGAAAGCAGGATGGGAATTTGCCCATTGTTTCCAAGCACCTGCGCGAAGTTTCGCAGAAAGAATATGAAAAAGCCGCCCAAGATGGCCATCAGCACCAGCACCCCGGTCTTGCCAAAGCGCGCATGGCGCATGGTAAAGCCTGCGGCCACCAGAACCATTGCCGCCAGCAGCAAGGGCTGGGCCAGTTCCATCTGATACCAGACGCGGTGCGCGCGGGCCGAAAAGCCCGCCCGTTCCAGTCCCGCGATATAGGCCGGCAGGCCCCAGAAGGGCACGGCGGAGGGCTCGCCAAAGCTGTCGCGGATGCGTGCGGCGGTCAGGTTTGACGGCAGGGTGGCATCGTCGGGCAGCATCTGGGCCTCGCGTTCGGGGTTGATGCCTGCCATGTCCCAACGTTTGGCCCCCGTCAATGCCCAAGCGCCGGGGATCAGCCGCGCGCTTTCCGCCTCGACCCGTTCGGCGGCCAGACCATCGGGGCCGAACTGGATAAAGGTGACGCCAAAGAGTTCGGTGCCATCGGAATTGGCCCGCAAGGCGCGGATCACGGTTTGCCCGTCCTCGCTGCCCTGCCGCAGCCACAGGCCGGAATCGGCCAGCGACAGCGTGCTGGAGGCCCCGTCGGCAGCGGCGGCCCAGAGCCTGTCATATTCCTTTTGCGTGGCGGCCACGAGCGGGTTGAACACCGCCACGGTGACTGCGCCGATCATCAGCGCCATCAGCACCGGCGCGACCAGAAAGCGCAGGGCCGAGCGGCCCGCCGCGCGGATCACCACCAGTTCCGACGAGCGGGCGAGCGACAGGAACAGGGTGATCGCGGCCAGAATGGCGATGAGCGGCAGGATGCGGTAAAGGCTGGCGGGCGTGTTCATGGCCGCCAGATGCAGCGCGCCCCATGTGCCGATGCCGCGCCCCGAAAAGCGGCGGAGTTGCTCGACCATGTCGATCAGCAGCATGATGGCCCAGAACACCCCCAGCACCTGTGCATAGGCCCAGAGAAAGCGGCGCGCGATATAGGTGGACAGGATCATGCCGCTGCGCCCCCTGCCGCCGCGCGCTGTTCCCGGCTGAGCCAGCGCGGGCGCTGCGAGAGCCAGAGGAGGGTCAGGCCGATGGCTATCCCCGCAATCGGGGCGGCATAGACCGCGGGCCATGCCAGTTCCGAGCGGATCGCAAGGCCGGTGCCCTGGGTGTTGATAAGCTGCACCACGATCAGCAGGACCACCGCCACCCCGATCTGCCGCCAGAGGCCAAAGCGGCTGAACGCGCCCAGCAGCAGCGCGCCAAAGCCGATCAGCGCCGCCGCGACCGCCAGAAAGGGCTGCGCGATGCGGCTGTGGCCTTCTTGCAGCAGATTGGCGCGGGGGCTGCGCAATTCCTCGACCAGCGCGGCGTCGGCGCGCAAGAGTTCCAGCGTGGATGCCTCGTCCACGGTGCGCGCGCCGGCATCGGCCCCGCCCAGAAGCCCGCTCAGATCATAGGTGACATCGGCGAAACGGGTGACGGACAGGCGGCGGCTGGCCAGATCGAGTTGCTGGGTCATGCCGTCGAACATCAGCAGTTTCGGCCCCTGATCGCCGCGCGCCAGCAGGGCGCGGCGCGCGGTATAGGTGGCGCCGGAACCGGCGCTGCGGTCATCGGACAGGAACACATCGCGCAATTCGCCATTGGGGGTGATCTCGCGGATATAGAGCGTGAGGCCGGTCGCAGGGTGCATGAACTGGCCTTCGCGCAGGAAGCGGGCGGTGACGTTGTCGGCAATCTCGGCGCTGCGCTCGCTCAACGCGGCGCGGCTGGCGGGGACCAGCACATGGGTGAGCATCGACATCATCAGCGTGACGATCAGCCCGAACACCACCACCGGGCGCGCAAGGCGGAAGGAGGAAAACCCGGTCGCCTGCATGACCACGAGTTCGGAATCGCTCATCAGCCGGTTGGCGACATAGACTGCGGCGGCAAAGGTGGAAATCGGCAGCACGAGCCGGATGACATTGGGCAGCGTGAGCAGCGAGAACTCGACAAAGACCAGCGCAGACTGGCCATCGCCGATCAGCTGGTCGAACAGACCCACGGCGCGGTTGACCCAATAGACCGACACCAGCAACAGCGAAAAGAACCCGAACAGCGCAAGAAGATGCGACAGCAGGTATCTGTCAAATCTCGGCACGGTCCTGTTCGCTCCCTCGCACGTCTTGCGCGCAAGCTATGGCAAATGCGGGGCGATGGAAACTGGTATCTGGTCATTGGCGGGGGCGCGGGCTAGCCTTTGCCGGATGCGGCGCAAAATCGCCGGCCTGTGCCGGCCCCGCTGCGCCTGACCCATGACGCGAGGACCATGATGACCCAACCCGTTGCGATCTCTTTCCAGCACAGCGATGCCGAGGCACTAGCCAGCGCGCAGGGGCGCATCGCGCTTCTGGCCGAACCGGGGGTGACGCTTGCGCCGCTGGCGCGGCGGCTGGACAAGCTGACGCGCGGTGCCATCAGCCGCGCGGTGGCCTCGGAGGCCTTTGGCGCGCTGAAAGCGGGCGAGGGGATGGATCTGGGCTTTCCGGCCGGTCTGGCGGCGGATGCGGTGCAGATCCTGCGCCTGCCGCGCAAGGCAACGCCCGAACAGGCGCGCAAGGCGGGCGCGAGCGTGGGCAAGGCCTTGTCGGGGCAGGGCACGCTGGTTCTGGCCGAGGCGCATCCTCTGGCGGCCGAGATCGCCTTCGGTCTGGCGATGCGCGCCTATGACTTCACGCCGCACAAGACCGCCCCCGCCAAGCCGGTGGGCGCAGTCACGCTTATGGTGAACGCGCCCGAAGAGGTGGCATCGGCGGCGCGCGCCGGGGCGGCGGTGGTGGAGGGCGTGTTCTTCACCCGCGATCTGGTGAACGAACCGGCCAATGTGCTGACCACCGACGATTTCGCCGCGCGCCTCGCCGCGATGCAGGAACTGGGGCTGGAGGTCGAGATCCTCGAGGAGGACGATCTGCGCAAGCTGGGCATGGGCGCGCTTCTGGGGGTGGGCATGGGCTCGGAAAGCCCGTCCAAGGTGGTGGTGATGCAGTGGAAGGGCGGGCCAAGGGAGGAGGCCCCCTTTGCGCTGGTCGGCAAGGGCGTTGTGTTCGACACCGGCGGCATCTCGATCAAGCCCGCCGCCGGCATGGAAGACATGACGATGGACATGGGCGGCGCGGCGGTGGTGGCGGGGGTGATGCGCACGCTGGCCCTGCGCGGGGCCAAGGCCAATGTGGTGGGTCTGGTCGGTCTGGTCGAGAACATGCCCGACGGCCGCGCGCAGCGCCCCGGCGATGTGGTGCGCTCGATGAAGGGTGACACCATCGAGGTGATCAACACCGATGCCGAGGGCCGTCTGGTGCTGGCCGATGTGATGTGGTATGCGCAGGAGCGGTTCAAGCCCAAGGGCATGATCGATCTGGCCACGCTGACCGGAGCGATCATCATCGCGCTGGGGCACGAGAACACCGGCGTCTTTTCCAATGACGACGCGCTGTGCGATGCCCTGCTGAAAGCGGCCAGGGCGGAAGGCGAGGGCGCATGGCGGATGCCGATGGGCGATGCCTATGACGCCAAGCTGAAATCGCGCATCGCCGATATGATGAACGTCGGCGGGCGCGATGGCGGCGCGATCACGGCGGCGCAATTCCTCGCCCGCTTTGTCAAGCCCGAGGTGCCGTGGTGCCATCTCGACATCGCGGGGACGGCGCTCCTGAAATCCGACAGCACGCTGGCCCCCAAGGGCGCGACCGGCTGGGGGGTGATGGCGCTGGACCGGCTGATCCGCGACAGGTTCGAGGCGAAATAAGCCCGATGGGCATCGTGATGTTCTACCACCTGACCCAGTCCACGGCGGAACAGACCGCGCGGGTGCTCATCTCCCGCGCGATGGCGCAGGGCTGGCCCCTGATGCTGCGCGGCACCGATCTGGCGGAACTGAAGCGGCTGGACGCGCGGCTTTGGACCCATCCCGAGCAGAGCTTTCTGCCCCATGCGATGGCGGGGGGCGCGCGGGATGCCCGCCAGCCCTTGCTCCTTGGCACCGGCCCGGCCACCAATGGCGCGCAGGGCCTGTTGTTGATCGACGGGGCCGGCACCGACCCCGCCGAAGCGCAGGCGATGGAACGCGTCTGGATCCTGTTCGAAGCCGCCAACCCCGACCGGCTTGCCGGGGCCCGCAAGCAGTGGAAAGACCTCACCGCAGCCGGATTGCCCGCGCAATACTGGTCGGAGGAGACGGGGCGGTGGGAGAAGAAGGCAGAAAAGGCCCCTGCCTGACCCGCTGCGCCCCGGTCTGGCGGCGGACGCTCCGCGGGGAGTATTTGGAAAGCAGCAATGCAAAGTGCGGCGTTTTGAATTGCTGCTTTCCAAATACTCCCGCGCGGAGCGCATTCTGCAGGTGACACCCGCACGCGGGCGGGGGGTCAGCGCCGCAGGATCATCTCGCCGCCGGTGATCTCGATGCTGTAGCGGCCCAGATAGGACATGCCGAGCAGCGAGGTTCCCAGATCGCCCTCATTGACCACGGCGGCGAGCCGCGCGTCGCGGTGGGGGCCCAGGGTGACATTGTCCAGCGTGACCCTTGCGGTGCGCACGATGCCGTTGGCGGTGCGGGCCTCGCCGATGAAGGCGAGGCGGGCGGGGTCGATGCCGAGGCGGCGGGCGTCGGCGAGGCTGAGCACCATCTGGCTGGCGCCGGTATCGACCATGAAGCGGATCGGCGTGCCGTCGATGTCGAGTGTGAGATAGTAATGGCCATCGGCGCTGCGGGGCAGGCGGATATCCCCGCCCTCGATCACCGCCTGACGCGGCAGGACATCGCGGCTGAGGTCCTGCCACAGCCCGTAACCCGCCATCAGCCCGATCACGATGAGGCCCCATGCGGCTGCGGTGCGCAGTGCATGGCCGATGCGGCCGCGAAATTCCACCACGAGGTAGCCGCCGACCGCCACCAGCAGCAGGCCCAGATAGGCGAGGCGTGCGATCATCTCGCTGTCCATGCGCGGCGATATCCTTTCCTTTGCGCAGAAAGCTAGGGTGCGGCAGGGGACGCCGCAACCTTCGGGCGTCAGATCAGGCCGGTTTGCCGCACGCCGTCGATCACGAATTGCACCGAGAGCGCCGCCAGCAACATGCCCAGCAGCCGCGTGATCACGATGGTGCCGGTGCGGCCCAGCATGCGCTCCAGCGGCGGCGAGGCGAGCAGGAACAGGAAGGTGACCAGGATCATCGCCCAGGTCAGCCCGAGCACCGCGACGGTTGCCGTCCAGTCGCCGCCGCCCTGGCCGATCAGCAGGATGATCGAGGCGATCGCCCCCGGCCCCGCGATCAGCGGCGTCGCCAGCGGGAACACCGAAGGATCATGGTCGGGTTCCGGCGTCTGCCCCTCGCGCCGCGTGGTGCGCCGTTCGAACAGCATGTCCAGCGCGGTCAGGAACAGCAGGATGCCCCCCGCGATGCGGAAGGCCGACATCGAAATGCCGATGAAGCCGAGGATCGCCTCTCCGGCCAGACCGAACAGCGTGAGCAGCACCGCCGCGATCAGACAGGCGCGGCGGGCCATCGCGCGGCGCTGCTCGGCCGCCATCCCCCGGGTGAGCGCGATGAACAGCGGCACCAGCCCCGGCGGGTCGATCACCACGAAGAGCGTGGCAAAGGCGGTAATGAGAAAGGCGGTTTCCATTGGCGCAAGCTATCGCGCCCCCGCGCGGCTGCCTAGCGGGATTTTCGCACGTGGTTCGTGGAGCGTGGACGCGGAAGGCCATGCCCTCACGGTCGGCGTGGCGCTGCCTTGTCGGCCATCGCGGCACCGCGCCGGCCCATCGGGCGGTCCTTGCCGATGGTGGTGTCCTGCGCGGTCTGGTGTTCCAGTTCGGCATTGATCTCGGCCCCGATGATCACCACGATCGAGCCGATCCACAGCCAGACCATGACCGCGACAATCGTGCCCAGAGAGCCATAGGTTTCATTGTAGGACGCGAAATTGGCGGTATAGACGGCGAAGGCCACAGAGGCGAGCATCAGGCCCAAGGCCCCGAAGATGCTTCCGGGTGTGATCCAGCGCCATTTCGCCTCGCGTCGGCTGGGGCCGAAGCGGTAGAGCACCGAAAGGGCCACGACCAGCACCACCGCCATCACGGGCCAGCGTCCGTAGAGGAGGATCATATCGAGCAGCCCGTCACCGGGCAGCAGACGCGTCAGCACTGGCAGGATGGCCGCTGCCGCGATCAGCGTGGCGACCATCAGCATCGCGCCGAGCGTCAGTGCCATCGACCACAGATTGAGCATCAGGAAGCTGCGCGCCTCTCTTTCGTCATAGGCGATGTTCATCGCCTCGATCAGCCCCTTCACGCCGCCGTTCGCGGTCCAGAAGGCCACCGCGAGCGCGCCGATCGAGGCGATCGACAGGGTGCTCGGGTCAATGGCGACCAGTGAGTCGAGTTGCCCCGAGAGCAGGGTCAGCGCTTCTTGCGGGACGGCGCCTTCGAGCCCGCCCACCAGCGCGGCGACGTTGGAGGTGTCGGCAAACAGGCCGAAGACGGCGACAAAGGCGGTGAGCATGGGCACAAGCGAGAGCACGGCGTAAAAGGTCACGCCACCGGCCACGATCATCACGCGGTCACGGGTGATCTCATCCTTCACGCGCCAGAACACATCCATCCACGCGGCGGCCCCGAACTGGCCGGGCGAGCGGGCGCTGCGGCCTTGCGGCGGGGTGGGCTTTTGTCCCGTCATCTTGACCTGCACTGTTTGGGGCGACGCAGGGACAACGCCCGACCGCTGCGTCCGTTCCCTGCAGGCGGTCACGGGCGGCGCGGGAGGCGGCAGGGTATCTCGGGGGCCGCGTCAGGCGGCGTTTTCGAGCTTTTCCTGCGCGGTCAGCCACATCGCCTCGGCGCGGTCGAGCGCCTCCATCACCTCGGCATATTTCTTGTTCCAGGTCTCCAGCTCGCCAATGCGGGCGGCCTCGTAAAGCTCGGGGTCGGCCAGCTTTTTCGCCAGCTTGTCGCGCATGTCGTTGAGTTTTGACAGCCGCTCCTCGCATTTGCGGACCTCGGCCCTGAGGGCAAGAACCTCGTCGCGGCTGGCTTTCTTCGGCTTTTCCACCTGTTTGGGGGCCGGTTTTTCCACCTCGTCGCCCGCCAGAAGCATCTTGCGATAGGCCTCGAGGTCTTCGGTATAGGGCGTCACCGCGCCGCCCTTGACCAGCCAGAGCCGGTCGGCCACGAGCGAGAGAAGGTGCATGTCGTGGCTGACGAGGATCACCGCGCCGGAATATTCGGTGAGCGCCTCGACCAGCGCCTCGCGGCTTTCGATGTCGAGGTGGTTGGTGGGTTCGTCGAGGATCAGGAGATGCGGCGCGTCGATGGTGGCAAGGAGCAGCGAGAGCCGCGCCTTTTGCCCGCCGGAGAGGCGGCCCACGACGGTTTCGGCCTGATCCGCACCAAGGCCGAAGCCCGCGAGGCGCGCACGCAGGCGCGGCTGGCCTTCGGCGGGGCGCAGGCGTTGCAGGTGCTGCAGCGGGGTTTCGTCAATGTAAAGTTCGTCCACCTGATGCTGGGCGAAATAGCCGATGCGCAGTTTGGACGAGCGGGTGATCTTGCCCGCCATCGTCTCGAGCTTGCCGGCCAGCAGTTTCGACAGGGTCGACTTGCCTTCGCCGTTGCGGCCCAGAAGCGCGATGCGGTCATCCTGGTCGATGCGGAGGGACAGGTTTTTCAGGATCGCGGGGCCGCCATAGCCCACCGCCGCCGTTTCGATGTTGATGATGGGGGGCGAGAGCTCCTCGGGCGCGGGGAAGGTGAAGACCACCTTTTTCGCATCCTCGGGCGCCGTGATGGTTTCCATCTTTTCCAGCATCTTCACGCGGGACTGCGCCTGCACGGCCTTTGACGCCTTGGCCTTGAAGCGGTCGACAAAGCTTTGCAGGTGGGCGCGGCGGGCTTCCTGCTTTTTCGCTTCGGCCTGCAGCACGGCGCGGCGTTCGGCGACCTGACGCGCGAACTGGTCATAGGGGCCGGACCAGTAGGTGAGTTTCTTCTGATCCAGATGCAGGATGCCCGTGACCGCGCGGTTCAGAAGGCCGCGGTCGTGGCTGATGATGAGCACGGTGTGCGGGTATTTGGTCAGGTAGCTTTCCAGCCAGAGCGCGCCTTCGAGGTCGAGGTAGTTGGTCGGCTCGTCCAGCAGCAGGTAATCGGGCTGGGCGAACAGCACGCCTGCAAGGGCCACCCGCATCCGCCAGCCGCCGGAGAAATCGGAGCAGGGGCGTTTCTGCGCCTCGGCGTCGAAACCGAGGCCCTTGAGGATGGCGCTGGCGCGGCCTTCGGCGGACCATGCGTCGATGTCGGACAGGCGCGCCTGAATCTCGGCGATGCGGTTGGGGTCCTTGGCGGTGTCCGCCTCGCGCAGCAGGGCGTTACGCTCGGTATCGGCCTCGAGCACGGTGTCGAGCAGCGAGGTGGAGGAGGATGGCACCTCTTGCGCGACGCCGCCGATGCGGGCGCGGGCGGGCAGCGAGATGGTGCCGCCTTCCAGTGCCAACTCGCCGCGGATCAGGCGGAAGAGGGTGGTCTTGCCCGCACCGTTGCGCCCGACAAGGCCGACCTTGTGGCCCGTGGGAATAGTGGCCGAGGCCCCTTCGAACAGGGGGCGGCCTTCGACGTTATAGGTGATGTCTTCGATGCGTAACATGCGGCGTGGCTTGCCTGAGCCACGCCACAAGGTCAAGCATCAGAGTGTGACGCGGCGCTTGTTCCAAGCGAAGAAGGTGACGGCGGCCATGAGGGCAGCGGCCCCTGCGGCGACGCCTGCAACCAGCACATTGGTTTGCGCATTGGTGACGATGATGCCGACCAGCGCCCAGACGACGGTCAGGCCATAGACGGGCATATAGGGGCGCGCCCATTGCACCAGACCTGCGATGCCGAGGACGACCGCAATCATCACCAGAGCGGATTCGGTATCTGTCAGCACGCCATAGCCTGCGAGCAGGATGCCGACGGAAACCGAACTGGCGGCGCTGAGCCAGCCCGCATAGATCGCGAGCGGTGCCGAGAGCAGCCAGCGATCATAGAATTCGTCGGCCAGGAAGTAGGCTGTGAGCGTGGCGGCGGCCATTGCGAGGATGACCACGGTCGCGATGACCGGATAGCTCGAGGCGATGGCAAGCCAGAGGCTGCCCAGCACAAGCGAGACGATCAGCGGCACCCGAACCGAATCCCAGTCGGGGCTGTGCGCGCGTTTCCAGAACCCGTAGCCTGCGTGGATCAAGAGCCAGACATAGATGACCGACCAGATCGAGAAGGCATAACCCGCAGGCTGCACCGCCGGATTCTCGATCGGCACCGGAAAGAGGGAGGGATCGAAGCCGCTGAACGAGGGCGTGTAGAACGGGGCCAGCACAAAGGCGAGGGTTGCCAGAATGAGAAGGATCGCGCGGAGGGTCATGATATGCCTTGAATAGATGTCAAAAGACAAACGCCTTCCGCGCGTTTTGGTTTCATACCAGTTGGCCTGCGGCGCTGATTTTGGTGCGCCCGCCCAGATAGGGATGCAGCACCGCAGGCAGGTCGACCGAGCCATCGGCCTGCTGCCCGTTCTCCAGCACCGCGATCAGGCAGCGCCCCACGGCGAGGCCCGAACCGTTGAGCGTGGCCACAAACTCGGGCTTGCCGCCGCCGTTTTCTGTCTTTGCGGGGCGGTAGCGGGCGTTCATGCGGCGGGCCTGAAACTGGCCGCAGGTGGAAACCGAGGAAATCTCGCGGTAGGTGTTCTGGCCGGGGAGCCACGCCTCCAGATCATAGGTGCGCTGCGCGCCGAAGCCCATGTCGCCGGTGCACAGAACCACGGTGCGATAGGGGATGCCCAGCTTTTCAAGGATCGCCTCGGCACAGCGGCGCATCCGTTCCTGTTCGTCCAGATGCGTCTCGGGGGTGCAGATGGTGACCATCTCCACCTTCTCGAACTGGTGCTGGCGCAGCATGCCGGCGGTGTCCTTGCCCGCCGACCCCGCTTCGGAGCGGAAGCACTGGGTGTGGGCGGTCATGCGGACGGGCAGCGTCGCCTCGTCCAGAATGTCGCCGGCGACCGAGTTGGTCAGGGTGACTTCGGACGTGGGGATCAGCCACCAGCCGTTGGTGGTCTGATAGCTGTCTTCGGCGAATTTCGGCAGCTGGTTGGTGCCATACATCGCGTCGTCCTTGACCAGAACGGGCGTCCACATCTCGGTCAGGCCATGTTCCTCGACATGGGTGTCGAGCATGAACTGCGCGAGTGCGCGGTGGACGCGGATCACCGGGCCCTTGAGCACCACGAAACGGCTGCCGGAGAGCTTGGCGGCGGTTTCGAAATCCATGCCGGGTTTGACGCCGGGGATGTCGAAATGTTCGCGCGGGGTGAAGTCGAACGCGCGCGGGGTGCCCCAGCGGCGGATTTCCACGTTCCCCGACTCGTCCGCGCCATCGGGCACTTCGGGCAGGGGCAGGTTGTCGATGCGCATGAGCAGATCGCGCAGGGTGCTGTCCTGTTCGGCGGCCTCGGCGGTCAGGCGGGCGATGTCGGCCTTGGTTTGTGCGACAAGGGCGCGCAGGCGTTCAAACTCGGCCTCGTCGCCGCGCGCCTTGGCCGCCCCCACCTCTTTCGAGGCGCGGTTCTGTTCGGCCTGCGCGGTTTCGGCGGCCACGATCTTGGCGCGGCGGTCGGCATCGAGCGCCAGAATCTGCGACGACATGGCCGACAGACCCCGGCGCGCCAGCGCGGCGTCGAATGCGGCAGGGTTTTCGCGGATGGCTTTGATGTCGTGCATGATACGGCCTTTCGGGTTGTCGTCCCGGCTTATGCCCCAAATGCGCGTGCGGAAAAAGGGGGGGGCGAAAAGCGCAGCAAAAGCCCTGTTATTCCGGGCACACCCCGCATATATGGCTGGCCAAGGGCCGCAAACGGGCCCGTCTTGCAGCCGCAATCTCCTGTCGTTAGGGTGCGCGGCGATGAAATCCGGGGGGTTCCCCCGCCCGACAGTGATGAGGATGCCCATGTTTGCAACCCCCGCCTATGCCCAGGCCGCCGGTGGCGGCGCTGCCGCCTTTACCAGCTTTGTGCCGCTGATCCTGATTTTCGGGATCATGTATTTCCTGCTGATCCGCCCGCAGCAAAAGAAGCTGAAAGAGCACAAGGCGATGGTGGAGGCCCTGCGCCGCGGCGATCAGGTGCTGACGCAGGGCGGCATCGTGGGCAAGGTCACCCATGTGAACGAGGATGGCACCATCGTTGTCGAGATCGCCGACAATGTGAAGGTCAAGGTCGTGAAGGCCACGATTGTTTCGGTCATGAACAAGACCGAACCTGCCGCTGCCTGAGAGGATCGCTGCGATGAACGCCATGCCGCTGTGGAAGCGTGTGATCATCCTTGCCATTTGCGCATGGGGTGTTGTCGCGGCTGCTCCGAACCTGAACTACACCAATATCGAGCGGCATAACGATGCGCTTGCCGCCGTCGAGGCGGCGGGCGGCATTGCCACGGCCGAGCAGCAGGCCGATCTGGACCTGTGGCCGAACTGGCTGCCCTCGAACCTTGTGAACCTTGGCCTTGACCTGCGGGGCGGCGCGCATCTGCTGGCCGAGGTCAAGGTGGAAGACGTCTACAAGGCGCGGATGGATTCGCTCTGGCCCGAGGTGCGCGATGCGCTGCGTGACCAGCGCGATGTGGTGGGCAATGTGCGCCGCCTGCCCAGCCCCGAAGGCACGCTGCGGGTGGCGATTTCCGAAGCCGGAGGCGTGGCGACCGCGCTTCAGGCGGTGCGCGCGCTGGCGACGCCGGTCGTCAGCCTGACGGGCGTCGGCCAGAACGACATCGACGTGAGCGCAGAGGGGCTGGAGATCGTGATCCAGCTGTCGCAGGCCGAACGCGCCGCCACCGATGACCGCACGATCCAGCAGAGCCTCGAGATCGTGCGTCGCCGTGTCGACGAGGTCGGCACGCGCGAGCCGACGATCCAGCGTCAGGGCGCAGACCGCATCCTGATCCAGGTGCCCGGCATCGGTTCGGCCGCCGAACTCAAGGCGCTGATCGGGACCACGGCGAAACTGACCTTCAATCCGGTGATCGGGCGCACCTCGGACGCGGGGGCCAGCCCCGGACCGCGCAACCTGCTGCTGCCGTCGATGGATGAGGCGGGGGTGTATTACATCGTCGAGGAAACGCCGGTGGTGACCGGCGAGGAACTGGTCGATGCGCAGCCCGCCTTTGACCAGAACAACCGGCCCGCCGTGAACTTCCGCTTCAACCCGTCGGGCGCGCGCAAGTTCGGCGATTACACCGCCGCAAATATCGGCGCGCCTTTCGCCATCGTCCTCGACAACGAGGTGATCTCGGCCCCCGTGATCCAGAGCCATATTCCGGGCGGATCGGGGATCATCACCGGATCGTTCACTGTGGAGCAGAGCACGGAACTGGCGGTTCTGCTGCGGGCAGGGGCCTTGCCGGCGGAACTGACCTTCCTCGAAGAGCGCACCATCGGCCCCGAACTGGGGCAGGACAGCATCGATGCGGGCAAGACCGCTGCCATCATCGCGATGGGCGCGGTGGTGTTCTTCATGATCGCCTGTTACGGAATGTTCGGCACCTTCGCGACGATCGCGCTTGGCATCAACGTCGCGCTGATCTTTGGCGCGCTGTCCACCATCGGCGGCACGCTGACCCTGCCGGGGATCGCGGGGATCGTGCTGACCATCGGCATGGCGGTGGACGCCAACGTGCTGGTGTTCGAGCGTATCCGTGAAGAATTGCGCAACGCCAAGTTGCCGGGCCGTGCCATCCAGCTTGGCTATGAGAAGGCGATGTCGGCGATCGTCGATGCCAACATCACCACCTTCATCACCGCAACCGTGCTCTTTGCGGTTGGGTCCGGCCCTGTGCGCGGCTTTGCCATCACCCTTGGCATCGGCATTCTGACCTCGGTCTTCACGGCGCTGTTCGTGACGCGGGTTCTGGTCGAGATGTGGATCGGCTGGCGCCGTCCCAAGACAATCATCGTGTAAGGGAAGATATCATGGCCTTTCGTCTGCGGCTTGCGCCCGAAAACACGAATATCAACTTCTTCGCCTATCAATGGGCGATGCTTGTCACCTCATGCGTGATGATGGCGGCCTCTGTCGCGCTCTGGGCGGTGATGGGGCTGAACTTCGGCATCGACTTCCAGGGCGGCACCACCATCCGCACCGAGAGCAATCAGGCGGTCGATGTGGGTGCCTATCGTCAGGCGCTGACCGGGCTTGACCTTGGCGATGTGTCGATCACCGAAGTGTTCGACCCCACCTTCGACGCCGACCAGTTCGTCGCGCAGGTGCGGATCGCCGCGCAGGACGGCTCGGAAGCGGTGACGCCGGAAACCATTCAGGCAGTGGAAGACGCGCTCAAGGCGGTCGACCCGTCGATCACCTTTCCTTCGGTGGAATCGGTTGGCCCCAAGGTCTCGGGCGAGCTGATCTGGAGCGCGATCCTTGCCGTGCTTGGCGCATCGGGGGCGATCCTGATCTACATCTGGCTGCGCTTCGAATGGCAATATGCGGTGGGCGCGGTGGCGGCGCTGGTGCATGACATCATCATCACCATCGGGGTGTTCGCGCTGTTCCAGATCAAGTTCGATCTGGCCATCGTGGCGGCGCTGCTGACCATCCTTGGCTATTCGATCAACGACACGGTGGTGATCTTCGACCGCCTGCGGGAAAACCTGATCAAATACAAGACAATGCCGCTGCGCGACGTGATGAACCTTTCGGCGAATGAAACGCTGAGCCGCACCTTGATGACCACGGGCACCACGCTGATCGCGCTGATCGCCATGCTGATCTTTGGCGGCGACGTGATCCGCGGCTTTGTCTTCGCGATCACCTTCGGCATCGTGATCGGCACCTATTCCTCGGTCTATATAGCCAAGAATCTGGTGCTGATGATCGGGCTGGACCGCACCGACAAGCCCAAGAAGGGCACGCCCGACGAATACGCCAATATCGACGCGTGACGCGATGCGCCTGACCGAGATCAGCTATGGCACCGCGCAACCGATCGAAGGCTATGGCCCCGGCTTTTTCCGCGTGGGCGGCCATGTGCTGCGCGGGGCCTGCCTGATCACCCCTTGGGATGCGGGCCTCTGGGGCGGGTTTGACGATACCCAGACGCCGCTTTCGCTCGGGGGGCGGATCGACGTGCTGTTCGTCGGCACCGGCGCGGAAATCGCGCATCCGCCCGCCGCCTTCCGCCGGATCATGGAGGAGGCGGGCATCGGGGTGGAGGTGATGAACTCTCCCGCCGCCTGCCGCACCTATAATGTGCTGCTTTCCGAGGGCCGCCGCATCGCTGCCGCCCTGTTGCCGGTGGCCGCGGTCAAGGGCTGACCCCTGCCGCTTGCAGCGTTCTGGAAACCTCCCGCCGGAGGCGTCCGATGCCTGCCGCCTGCCTATTCGGCGGCGATGGTGATGACCGGCTCCATCCGCGCCAGTTGCTCTGCCGACAGGTGGCATTTGATCTGGTGCCCGCCCGCCAGCACCTGCACCGGGGGCAGCACGGTTTCGCAGAGTTGGCCCGGCACCTGTGACTTCCAGCGGCAGCGGGTCTGGAACGGGCAGCCCGGCGGCGGGTTCATGGCGGAGGGGATGTCGCCTTCGAGCACGATGCGGCGCTTTTGCACCCGCGTGTCGGCGATCGGCACGGCCGAGAGCAGCGCCTCGGTATAGGGGTGGTAGGGCGGAGCGAAGACCTGATCGGTGCTGCCCAGTTCCACCACATGGCCCAGATACATGACCATCACCCGGTCACTGAGGTAGCGCACGATCGACAGGTCGTGGCTGATGAACAACAGCGTCGTGTGGTTCTCGCGCTGGATATCCATCAGAAGATCGGTGACCGCCGCCTGCACCGAGACGTCAAGCGCAGAGACGGGTTCGTCGGCCACCACCACCTTGGCGCCGCCCGCGAAGGCGCGGGCGATGCCGACGCGCTGCTTTTGCCCGCCAGAAAGCTGGCGCGGCATCCGCTCGGCAAAGGCGCGGGGCAGTTTCACCATGTCGAGCAAGTTGAGCATCATCGCTTCGCGCTCGGCGTCGGAATTGCCTTTCTGGAAGATTTCCAGCGCGCGGATGATCTGGCGGCCCACGGTCATGCTGGGGTTCAGCGTGTCGAACGGGTTCTGGAACACCATCTGCAGCTTGGATACGGTATCCGTGTTGCGGGCCTGGATCGGCGTGTCCTGCACGTTTTCGTCGAACAGCATGATCGAGCCGCTGGTGGCGGTTTCCAGCCCCATCAGCACCTTGGCGAAGGTGGATTTGCCGCAGCCCGATTCCCCCACGATGGCGAGGGTTTCGTTCTCATGCGCTTCGAAGGTCAGCGATTCATTGGCCTTGACCACCTTGGCTGCGCCGCCGCCGAAGGCACCCGAAGAAACGGCGTAGTATTTCTTGAGGTCCTCCATCTTGAGGACCAGCCGGCCGGGGGGCAGCTTTTCGGTGATCTTGCCGACCTTGGCGGGGGCGTTCCAGTCGATCTCGGTCCAGCGCAGGCAGCGGGTGGCGTGGCGGTCATGATCGGTGACCGCGTCCATCGGGATGTCGCGCGCGTTGCACAGCCCGTCGCGGAAGTAATCGCAGCGCGGGCCGAAGTTGCAGCCCTTGGGCCGTTCGTGCGGCAGCGGGAAATTGCCCGGGATGGCAATCAGCGGGCTGGAATTCTTGTCGGCCCCCGGCAGCGGGATCGAGCGAAACAGCGCTTGCGTATAGGGGTGGCGCATCTTGTCGAAGACCTCGCGCACATTGCCGGTTTCCACCGCCTCGCCGGAGTACATCACGCACAGACGGTCGCAGACATCGAGGATGAGGCCGAGGTTATGGCTGATGAACAGCATCGAGGTGCCGTATTTCGCGCCGAGTTCCTTGACCAGATCGACGATGCCCGCCTCGACCGTCACGTCGAGCGCGGTGGTCGGCTCGTCGAGGATCAGGAGCGCGGGCTTGGCCATCAGCGCCATCGCGATCACGATGCGCTGCTGCTGGCCGCCCGAGAGCTGGTGCGGATAGGCGCGCAGGATGCGGTCCGGGTCGGGCAGGCGCACATCGGCGATGATCTGGCGGGCAAGGGCCAGAGCCTCGGCGCGCGGCATGTTCTGGTGGATGATCGGCACTTCGGCCAGTTGCTCGCCGATGCGCATGGCGGGGTTCAGGCTGGCCATCGGTTCCTGATAGATCATCGCGATTTCCGAGCCGCGGATGTGGCGCAGCTCTTCTTCGGTCATGGTGGTGAGGTCGCGGCCCTTGAACTTGATCGCGCCGCCGGTGATGCGGCCGGTCTTGCCCAGATCGCGCATGACCGCGAGGGCAACGGTGGATTTGCCGCATCCCGACTCGCCGACCAGCCCCATCGCCTCGCCCGGCATCACGGTGCAGGAAAAATCCATCACCGCCGGAATTTCGCGCAGACGCGTGAAGAAGGAGATCGAGAGGTTCTCGATTTCGAGGATCGGTTTGGACGGGTCCCAGTCGGTCATCGGGCGGTTCCTTCGGGAGAGTGCGGGACCGGGGGCTTCACACCCCCGGACCCCCGTGGGATACTTGGGGACGGAAAATGATCAGTCACGCATCGATTCTTCGCGCAGGCCGTCGGCGAGGAGGTTGAGGCCGAGGACGAGGCTCATCAGGGCGAGGGCGGGGACCACGGCGGGGTGGGGGTAGATGGACAGGAGCTTGCGGCCGTCGTCGATGGTGCTGCCCCAGTCGGGGGATTCAGGCGAGACGCCGAGGCCGAAGAAACCGAGCGTGCCGAGGAGGATGGTGGTGTAGCCGATGCGCAGGCAGAAGTCGACGATCAGCGGGCCGCGGGCGTTGGGCAGGATTTCCCAGAGCATGATATACCACGGGCCTTCGCCGCGCGTCTGGCCGGCGGCGACGTAATCACGCGATTTGAGGTCCATCACGATGCCGCGCACGATGCGGAACACGGTGGGGGCGTTGACGAAGACCACCGAGACGAAGACGTTCAGGAGGTTCGGGTCCATCGACCAGATGCCGGTGGGATCGGCGTTGAAGGCAAGGCCGGAATAGGCCCAGAGGCCGACGGCGAGGGCGGCGCCGACATAGAGGTTGCGGCGCGCCGGATTGGTGAAATAGCGGCTGTTCAGAAGCACCGAGACGAAGATCACCGGGAAGAGGAAGAGCACGGCGGCCAGCACCACCGGCACGCCGGTCTGGCGGATTTCGGGGGTGACGAGCAGGTAGAACAGCAGGATCACCGGGAAGGCCAGCACGAGGTTGGCGATGAAGCTGAGGCCGGTGTCGAGCTTGCCGCCGAAATAGCCTGCGGGCAGGCCGAGGGTGATGCCGACCATGAAGGCGATGACGGTGGCGGCGGGCGCGATGGTGAGCACGCGGCGTGCGCCCATCACCACGCGGGAGAACACATCGCGGGCGAGGTGATCGCCGCCGAGCAGATACCACTGGTCGGAGCCTGGGACCGGTGTGCCGGGGCTGACGTTCTTCATCTGCGAGATCTGGGCGATCGGGTCGAAGGTGATGATGAGGTCGGCGAAAAGCGCGGTGAACACCCAGAACATCACAATGACGAAGCCGAGGAGTCCGACCGTGGAATCAAAGAGCTTGCCGTAGAGGCCGAGGCGGCGGCGGAAGTGGAGGGACAGGGCGACGGTGACGATCAGCGCCGCCCAGACCGGCCAGAACTGCACGACCATCTTGGCAAAGATCATCGGCCAGGAGAGAGGTTCCATGCTTGGGGTCCTTAGCTCAGCCGGATACGGGGGTTCAGGAACACATAGCCGATATCGGATATGAGTTGCGTCAGCAGCACGACGAAGACCGCGACCACGGAACAGGCCAGCAGGAGCTGGATGTCGTTGTTGCCGGCGGCCTGCACCAGTGTCCAGCCGAAGCCCTTGTAGTTGAACAGGGTTTCCACGATGACCACGCCGTTCAGCAGCCAGGGAAACTGCAGCATGATGACGGTGAAGGGGGCGATCAGTGCGTTGCGCAGCGCATGTTTGAGGATGACCTGATGGAAGGCGACGCCCTTGAGCCGCGCGGTGCGGATGTATTGCTGGGTCATCACCTCTGTCATGCTGGCGCGGGTCATGCGGGCGATGTAGCCGATGCCGTAGAGCGCGATGGTCATCACGGGCAGGGCGAAATTCCAGAAGGTGATCTGGTCGATGGCACTGGTGGCGGTGCCGAGGAACAGCGTGCGCCCGCTGATCCAGCCCCATTCGGCGAGGATGGGCGATATGCCGGTGGTGGCCGAGGCAAAGACCACCACGAGGATGACGCCCGAGACATATTCCGGCGTGGCGGTGGTGGCGATGGCAAAGGTCGAGAGCACGCGGTCGGTGCGGCTTCCCTCGCGCATTCCCGAGAGCACGCCGATGATGAGCGAGACCGGCACCATCACCAGCATGACCCAGAGCATCAGCCAGCCGGTTGCGCCCAGCTTGTCCTTGATGGTCTTGATCACCGGTTCGCGGAACACGGTCGAGGTGCCCCAGTCGCCCTGAAGGATGCCGCAATAGCGCGGTGCGGTTTCAGCGGTGAGCCCGCCCTGGATGCAGCGGCCACGGGTGACGCCCTGCGCATCGGTGCGGGTCCAGCCCGGCACGACCCCGAGCCATTGGCCATAGCGCATCACCATCGGCCCGCCGTGGCCGTTGTTTTCGATCCAGGACAGCACTGCCTCGTCGCTCATGCGGACCGAGCCTTCGGTGCGGGCCAGTTTTTCGAGGTTCGGCGCCAGATTTGTGAGGCAGAACACGACAAAACTGAGCGTGAGCGCCGTCAGGACCATGACGCCGACCCGGCGCAGGAGAAACGGGAGCATGTCTAATTCCTTCCCTTGCGATGGGGGCAAAGGGTGGGTGCATCAGGAGCGGCGGGGGGCAGGGTGGACGGGTGGCAGGGGCCGCGGCGCTGCCGCAGCCCCCCTGATGGCCGGATCAGGCCAGCGACCACTTGTAGTGGTGGTGTTCGAACGACGGGTGCATGTCGATGTTCACGCCCGGCCGCGCATGGCGATAGAGCGAGCGCCAGAAGGGCTGGATGATGTAGCCTTCGTCTTGCAGGATGGTTTGCAGGGTCACCATCACCTCACGCCGGGCATCGGCATCGGCGAGCGAGAGCGCCTTGGTCATCGCGGCGTCGAACTCGGGGTTGGCCATGCCGGTTTCGTTCCACGAGCCGGTGGAGGTGTAGGCAAGGCTCATATTCTGCACGGCCAGCGGACGGTGGTTCCAAGTGGTCGAGGAGAACGGGTATTTCTGCCAGTCGTTCCAGAAGGTCGAGCCCGGCATCACCGTGCGCTTGATATTGGCGCCCGCGTCGCGCAATTGCGCGGCGACGGCATCGGTCGAGGCCGCTTCCCAGCCGTCATCGAGAGAGATCAGCTCGAATTCGGCATCGGCGAGGCCAGCGGCTTCCAGCGCGGGTTTCAGACCGGCGGGATCGATCACCTGCTTCGGAATTTCGGCATATTCGGGGTGGACCGGGCAGGCGTGGTGGTTTTCCGCCGTGGTGCCAAGGCCGTTGTAGCCCAGTTCCAGAATGACCGCCGGATCGACGGCTTTCTGGATGGCCTGACGCACCGACTTGTCCTTGTAAAGATCGCCATTGGCCGAGTTCATGCGCATGACGATGGTCGAGGCGGTAACCGCCTCCAGCTTGTTCCAGCCCAGACCGTCCAGCACGTCGATGAACTCGCCGGTGGATTCGTAGTTGCAGTCGATCTCGTCCGATCCGGCAAGCGCGACCATCGCGGCGGGGTCGGTGCCGAAGTCGATGTAGTGGATTTCATCCAGCGGCACGGTGCCGCCCCACCAGGTGTGGCCTTCGTTGCGGGCCAGAATGGCGCGCTGGCCGACCGCGACTTCGCGCGGCAGATAGGGGCCGGTGCCGATCGGATTGGCCGAAGGATCGGAGCCGTCGACGTAAGAGGCATGGGTGACAGCGGCCGGATAGTCGGCAAGGTTTGCGATGACCGCGACGTCGGACATCGACATCACCAGTTGCACCGTCATGTCATCGACCTTGACCACCGCGCCATCGCGCAGCGATTTGGTGTTTTCATCGACAAGGCCAAGGAAGCGCGAGGCCATCGCATTGCCCTCGACCGAGCCATCGGTCCAGCGGGTGAACATGCGCACCACATCATCGGCGGTGAAGGCGTCGCCATTGTTCCAGGTGACGCCGGGGCGCACCTTGAGCGTATACTGCGTGGCGTCCTCGTTGGCTTCCCAGCTTTCGAGCAGGCGGCCTTCGAAACTGCCGTCGGGGTTATATTGCACCAGATATTCCAGCCAGCCGCGATAGACGTTGGCGATATGCGGCCAGTCGGCGGTGCGCGGGTCTTTCTGGGCCTTCACCTCCATGCCGACGCGCAGGATGCCGCCGGTGCTGGCGGCCTGCGCCTGTGCCGGAGCCTCCAGCCCCAGCAGGGCGTAGGCGGCGGGGGCGGTCACGCCGAGGGCTGTGGCGCGCGAGAGAAACTCGCGGCGGCTGAGCTTGCCCGCGCGGGCCTCGCTCGCCAGCATGGTCGCAGCCGGGTGCAGCGTCTTCGTCTTGTCGGTCATCTTTTGTCTCCCTGATGGTCAAGCCATCTTGTTTCGTTTTTCACGATTGCGCCGGCCTATGCCAATGACGGCACGGCCAGTCTTTTCTTGCCCGGTCTGTGCGAAAGCCGACCGCGAAAATGCACCGGGACGTTGTCGCCATTGCGCAATACTTTGGCCTTCGCGTCAACGCCCGAAGTCGTCCTATTGTGCAGCAAATGCGACATGGCGTCGACCGCCGTTCGGGATTTTTTACCAGAACCACGGCAAAAAGCCCCAGAGCGGGGCGCTGCCGGCATGCGATGCGCGGCAGGGGATGCGGGGTCGGGGCGGCAGGATGCGCGGCCTAGATCTCGCGCCGGAAGGCGGTGGGCGAGCGTCCGGTCAGGTGCTGGAACGAGCGGGTGAAATAGGCGGCCGAGGTGAAGCCGAGCGCCTCGCCGATGCGGGCCACGGGCAGCTTGGTCTCGGCCAGCAAGCGGCGCGCCTCGAAGATGCGGCGGTCCTGCAACACTTCAATGGCAGAGCGGCCGCAGGCGATGCGGCAGCAGCGCGTCAGATGGGTGGGTGTCACGCCGAGGGCGGCGGCGAATTCGCCCACCCCGGTGCCGTTGCGGAACTCACGCTCCATCAGGGCGGTGTAGCGTGCGACAAGGCGGCGGGCGGCATCGGGCTTGGGGGTTTCGGGCGCGGCCTTGACCGCCTGCCGCTCCAGCCAGACGCTGAGCAGGCCAAGGTAATGGCGCGTCGCGCGGTCATGGGCGGGGATGTCGCTCTCCATCTCGCGCTGGAGCGAATCGAGAATCACGTTGATTTCCTGCTGCGCATGCACTTCGCGGATGCGCAGGTGCTGCGGCGTCTCGGGCAGGGTCACGTCGGTGTCACGCCCGAAAAACACGGCGGTGCCAAAGACTTGCGGCCCCACCTCGAAGCCGTGCATCACGCCTGCGGGGATGAACACCGCATTATGGGCCGTATAGCCCCGCGTCACACCGGCTATGGTGATCCGCCCCTGTCCCTTGGTGAACCACAGGAACATCGGCTCGGAGATCGCGCGCATCGCCTCCACCCGCCAGCGTCCGCCCGAGGCAAGGCGCGGAATGGCGGTGACACGCAGTTGCGATAGGGCGCGAGGGGTATTCATGGCATCCTGCTTGCTGTCCATGCCGCCAGATAAGCAGCCCATCGCCCGCAACCCAAGCAGAATTATGACCTTCTCCACAGAACAAAGCGCCCCCTGTGGATAAGTTGCATCGCCCGGAGGCTCAGGGCAGCGACAGCGCGGTCCAGTCGCGCATCCGGCTGCGAAACCAGGTGCGCTGGCGCTTGGCATATTGGCGGCTGGCCAGTTTTGCCGCCGCCACCGCCTCGGCCAGCGGAAGCTGTCCGCGCAGATGCGCGATCAGTTCCGGCGCGCCGATCGCGCGGGCCGAGGGGCGGTCGGGTTGCCAATAGGGGGCCTCGGCGCGCACTTCCTCCAGCGCGCCCCCGGCCATCATCTGGTCAAACCGCCGGTCGATGCGGCGGTTGAGCCAGTCCACCTCGGGCCGCAGCACCAGCGCCTCTGCCGCCCAGCGTGGCACCAGCGGGGCAGGGGTCGCGGCCTGCCATTCGGCAAGCCCGCGTCCGGTCGCCGTCAGCACTTCCCAGGCGCGCTGCACACGCGCAGGGTTGGCCAGATCGATCCGCGCCGCCGTGGGCGCATCGAGCGCCGCCACCATCGCGCCGGGATCGGACAGGCGCAGCGCATCGCCCGCCGCCCGCACTTCGTGCGGAATCTGCGGCACCTCGGCCAGCCCTTCGGTCAGCGCCAGAAAATAAAGTCCGGTCCCCCCCACGATCACCACGGGCCGGTCCAGAAGGCCGGAAACCTCGCGCAGCCAGTGCCCCACCGAATAGGGCTGATCGCGCCCGACATGGCCATACAG
Source organism: Pseudotabrizicola algicola (assembly GCF_010915705.1). Taxonomy (GTDB): domain Bacteria; phylum Pseudomonadota; class Alphaproteobacteria; order Rhodobacterales; family Rhodobacteraceae; genus Pseudotabrizicola; species Pseudotabrizicola algicola. The sequence continues at coordinate 582,021 of NZ_JAAIKE010000001.1, read as the reverse complement.
CGCATGGGGCGCCGCCGCCTCTTCCGCCGCCGAGGGACGCGCGGTGAGCAGCCGCCAGCAGCTATAGACCTGCAGCGCATCGGCATTGACGATCACCCGCCCGTCGCGCGCGGCAAGTTCCATCGCCAGCGCCGATTTGCCGCTGGCGGTCGGCCCCGCGATCAGGACGGGTGCATCGCGCGATATCTGAGTCAGCATATTTTCTGTCCTTAAATATCCCACGGGGGGTGCGGGGGGTGTGAAACCCCCCGCTCCTCCGCCAGTCACAGGTTGAACCCGCTGCCGTTTTGCGACATTTTGCGCGGCAGTCCAATCGCAAAACCAGTCAGACAAGGAAAGCCCATGACAACAGCGGCCCAGGAAAGCGGTGTGAAATACAATCGCGTGATGCTGAAGATCTCGGGCGAAGCGCTGATGGGCGATCAGGCCTATGGCTTGCATCCCCCCACGGTGGAACGGGTCGCGCGCGAGATCAAGGCAGTGCACGATCTCGGGGTCGAGATCTGCATGGTGATCGGGGGCGGCAATATTTTCAGGGGCTTGCAAGGCTCGGCGCAGGGGATGGAGCGCACGACCGCCGATTACATGGGCATGCTCGCCACGGTGATGAACGCTCTGGCCATGCAGGCCGCGCTCGAATCGCTGGGGGTCTTCACCCGCGTCATCAGCGCCATTCCGATGGATCAGGTCTGCGAGCCCTATATCCGCCGCCGCGCCGTGCGCCACCTTGAGAAGAAGCGGGTCTGCATCTTTGCCGCCGGCACCGGAAACCCCTATTTCACCACCGACACCGCTGCCGCGCTGCGCGCCTCGGAAATGGCCTGCGAGGCGATCTTTATGGGCAAGAATGTCGATGGCATCTATGACAGCGATCCCAAGACCAACCCCGATGCCAAGCGCTATGGCGACATTTCCTATGATGATGTGCTGCAGCGCAATCTCAAGGTGATGGACGCCAGCGCCATCGCGCTCTGCCGCGACAACCGGATGCCGCTGGTGGTCTTTGCCCTGTCCGAGCCCGGCGGGTTCAAGGGGATCATGGCGGGGCGCGGCACCTATACCATCGTGCATGACTGACGGCGCGGCAGGGCGCATGTCCGCGCGCGGACCGAAGCGGCGGGCAGGGGCTATACCCTTGGCCCCGCATCGCATATAGACAGGAAAAACGCCGGACGGGGCCAAGGCCCGCGCGGCGCTGACGAAGGAACGAGACGATGGCTGACGATTTCGAACTGGATACCGACGATCTTTCCCGCCGCATGGAAGGCGCGATCAACGCGCTGCGCACCGAATTTGCCAGTTTGCGCACGGGGCGTGCGTCGGGCTCGATGCTGGAGCCGATCCAGGTGGATGCCTATGGCCAGATGACGCCGATCAACCAGCTTGGCACCGTCAACGTGCCGGAGCCGCGGATGGTGACGATCAACGTCTGGGACAAGGGCATGGTCAACAAGGTGGAAAAGGCGATCCGCGAGTCGGGCCTCGGCATCAACCCGCAGACCAACGGCACCATCATCATGCTGCCGATCCCCGAGCTGAACGAGCAGCGCCGCAAGGAGCTGACCAAGGTGGCGGCCTCCTATGCCGAACATGCGCGGGTGGCGGTGCGCAACCTGCGCCGTGACGGGATGGACCAGATCAAGAAGGCCAAGGCGGACGGCCTGTCGGAAGACGACGTCAAGTTCTGGGAATCCGAAGTTCAGGAGATGACCGACAAGTTCATCAAGATGGTGGACCAGACTCTTGAAGGCAAGCAAGCCGAGATCATGCAGGTCTGACGGCGGGCTGATCCGGCGCGCGCATATCTTGTTTTGGCTCCGGGCAATGGTCCCGGAGAATTTTGCAAAAAGGGACAGGGCTTGGCTTCGAGCGATACGGCACACCAAAAGCAGGCCCGCCCGGCGGAACATGTGGCCATCATCATGGACGGCAATGGCCGCTGGGCCACCTCGCGCGGCTGGCCCCGGCTGGTGGGGCATCGCAAGGGGGCAGAGCGCGTCAAGGAGATCGTGCGCTGCGCCCCCGATCTGGGCATCCGCTGGCTGACGGTCTATGCGTTTTCGACCGAGAACTGGAAACGGTCCACCGAAGAGGTGGTCGGGCTGATGTCGATCTTTGCCCGCTATATCGAGCGCGAGGCCGACCGGCTGGCCGCCGAGGGGGTGAGGATGCGCTTCATCGGCGACCGGACCCCGCTCAATCCCAAACTCCGGCGGCTGATGGATGGTATCGAGGCGCGCACGGCTTCCTTCACGCGGCTGAACCTGACCGTGGCCATCAATTACGGCGGTCGGGACGAGTTGACGCGCGCGATGCGCAGTATCGCCGCCGATGTGGCGGCAGGGCGGCTTGCGCCCGAACAGGTGAACGACGCGCTGATCGGCGGGCGGCTGGATACGGCCGATCTGCCCGACCCCGATCTGGTGATCCGCACCAGTGGCGAGACGCGCACCTCGAATTATCTGCTCTGGCAGACGGCCTATGCCGAGTATGAGTTCACGCCGACGCTGTGGCCCGATTTCACGCCCGCCGAGCTGGCGCAGATCGTGTCCCGTTTTGGCAACCGCGAGCGGCGCTTTGGCGGGGTTATCAGCGCATGACAGAGGCGATTGCCCGCTGGGGAGACCTGAAGAAGCGCGCGATTTCGGCGCTGTTCATGCTGGCGATCGGTGCGGGCGAATTGTGGCTCGGCGGCTTGCCGTTCTCGCTCATGGTGATCGCGCTGACCGGCGTCATGTATTGGGAGCTTGCCAACATGACCGCGCCCGGTCGCAGGCGCACGCCCGTGGCGATGGGGCTGGTCGCGGCGGCCTGTCTGGCGGGGGCCGAACTGTTTCGCGATGATCTGGCGACGACGCTGCTGATCCTGCCGGGGCTGGCGCTGGCGCTGACGCCGCGCAGGGACCGCCGGATCGCCACGGTCTACGGCATTGCGATCATGGTGGCGGGCTACGGGCTGATCGAGTTGCGCAGCCCCGGGGTGCCCGCGATCCTGTGGATCGTGGCCATTGTGATCGTTTCGGATGTGATGGGATATTTCGTCGGCCGACTGGTGGGCGGGCCGAAGTTCTGGCCCGCGATCAGCCCGAAAAAGACATGGTCCGGCACGGTTGCGGGCTGGGTGGGGGCAATCGCGGTATCGCTGGTTTTCGTGGCGACGGGCCATGCGCCCTGGCTCGCGGTGGCGCTGGCGCCTTTTGTCGCGCTTGCGGGGCAGATGGGCGACATTGCCGAAAGCTGGATCAAGCGGCGGTCCGGGGTCAAGGATTCCTCGGCGCTGATCCCCGGTCATGGCGGGTTTCTGGACCGTTTCGACGCGATGATCGGGGCCGTGGTGCTGATCATGCTGCTGGGGCTGTTCACGTCCTTGCCGATGCCCGCGCCGTTGGGGGGGTAAGGCCATGCGCAGCATTTCGATCTTCGGGGCCACGGGGTCTGTCGGGGAAAGCACCTATGACCTGATCTGCCGCGCGGGCGGGGCGCAGACCTTCCGCACCGTGGCGCTGACGGGCGGTCGCAATGTGGCGCGCCTTGCGGAGATGGCGCGGGTCTTGCGCCCCGAGGTCGCGGTTTGCGCGGACGACTCCTGCCTGCCCGCGCTGCGGGACGCGCTCGCCGGAACGGGTGTCGAGGTTGCCGCAGGCGATGCCGCGATTGCCGAGGCGGCAGACCGCCCCGCCGATTGGGTCATGAGCGCGATCGTCGGTGCGGCGGGTCTGGTGCCGGGGCTGCGGGCGCTGCGCCACGGGCGGGCGCTGGCGCTGGCCAACAAGGAAAGTCTGGTGACCGCCGGACCTTTGCTGATGGCGACGGCGGCGCGACATGACGCGCAGATCTTGCCGGTGGATTCCGAGCATTCCGCGATTTATCAGGCCTTGGTGGGCGAGGATATTGCGGCGGTCGAGCGGATCATCCTGACCGCATCGGGGGGGGCCTTGCGGGACTGGCCGCTGGAGGCGCTGGCGCAGGCCACGGTGAAGGAGGCTTTGGCGCATCCGAACTGGGCGATGGGGCAGCGCATTACCATCGATTCCGCCTCGATGTTCAACAAGGCGCTGGAAGTCATCGAAACGCGCGAGTTTTTCGGTGTGCGCCCCGAGCAGATCGAGGTGATCATCCACCCCGAGAGCCTGATCCATTCGCTGGTCGGCTTTCAGGACGGGGCGATCATGGCCCATATGGGTGCGCCCGATATGCGCCATTCCATCGGCTATGCGCTGAACTGGCCCGCGCGGGCGCCGCTGCCGGTGGCGCGGCTCGATCTGGCGCAGATCGCGACGCTGAGCTTTCGAGCCCCCGATCTTGAGCGCTATCCGGCGCTGCGTCTGTGCCGCGAGGTGATGGAAGCGCGGGGGCTGGCGGGGGCGGCGTTCAACGCGGCCAAGGAAATCGCGCTGGACCGTTTTCTGGAAGGGCGCATCGGCTTTATGGACATGGCGGGCGTGGTCGAAGACACGCTTGCCCGCATGATGCCGGAGATGTGCCTTGAAACTGACGCGATGACCCTTGAGGACATCCTTGGCGCAGACCATCTTGCGCGGGTGCGTGCCAGCGAGGCGGCGGCAGCGCTCGCCGCGCGACGCTGAGCCGGACCGAACCTGAAACAATTGGCCGTCTGCGGCTTTGACACAAAGGATATCCCTTGGATCTGATTGGTCTTGTTCCGAGCTTTGGCGGTCTGGTCTGGACGGTGATCGCCTTTGTGGTTGCGCTGTCGATCATCGTGGCGGTGCATGAATACGGCCATTACATCGTGGGGCGCTGGACGGGCATCCATGCCGAGGTGTTCAGCCTTGGCTTCGGGCCGATCCTGTTTTCGCGGGTCGACCGGCACGGCACCCGCTGGCAGGTCGCGGCGCTGCCCTTTGGCGGTTATGTGAAGTTTCTGGGCGATTCCAACGCGGCCTCCGGCAAGGATGGCGCGGCGATTGACGGGCTTTCGGCGGCAGAGCGGCGGCGCACCATGCATGGCGCGCCCTTGTGGGCGCGGGCGCTGACGGTGGCGGCGGGGCCTGCGTTCAATTTCGCGATGGCTCTGGCGATCTTTACCGGCATGGTTCTGGTGCGCGGGGTGGCGACGCAGGAGGCGGTGGTGGGGCAGGTGCCGTCCTTGCCCTATGAGGGCCAGACCCTGCAAGCGGGGGACCGCGTGCTGGAACTGGCGGGCCAGCCGACGCCGGACCTGAGCACGCTTGTGTCGGTGGCCGAGACTTTGCCCCCAAGCGAGACTGTGGCCTATCTGGTCGAACGCGACGGTCGGCAGGTGGCCTTTGACGGGCCGTTCCCGTTCCCGCCGCTGGCAGGCGGGGTGCAACCGCAGACGGCGGCCTTTGCGGCGGGCTTGCAGGCGGGCGATGTGGTGCTGGCGGTGGATGGCACGCCGATCTACGCCTTTTCCGAGTTGCGCGCGATTGTGGGCGACTCGGACGGGCGCGATTTGCGGTTGACGGTGTGGCGCGGCGGCGAGGTGTTTGACGCCACGCTGACCCCGCGCCGCATGGACATTCCGCGCGCGGCGGGCGGGTTTGAAACGCGCTGGCTGATCGGCCTGACGGGCGGCATCGGGTTTGAGCCCGTGGTGCGCACCCCCGGCCCGCTGGAGGCGGTGGGGATTGCGGGCAGCCAGACATGGATGATCGCGACCACCTCGCTTTCGGGGCTTTACCACATGGTCACCGGCGCGATTTCCAGTTGCAACCTGCGGGGCCCCATCGGGATTGCCGAAAGCTCGGGTGCGGCGGCCAGTCAGGGTGCGGAGAGCTTTATCTGGTTCATCGCCATGCTGTCGGTGGCGGTTGGGTTGATGAACCTGTTCCCGATCCCTGTGCTGGACGGCGGGCATCTGGTGTTTCACGCCTATGAGGCGGTGACGGGCAAGCCGCCGTCGGACAGGGCGCTGCAACTGATGATGATGGTGGGGCTGGCGCTTTTGCTGTCGCTGATGGTCTTTGCGCTGACCAATGATCTGTTCTGCCCCTGAGCAGATGCCATAATCAGGCCGTATTTTCTGGCTATCCCCGAAGGATGAGACAAGGGGATGCGCCATGCAACTGGTGATTCAAGGCTATCGCGGGCTGTCGTTTCTGGTCTGGCTGAACGCCGACCGGATATTCACGCTCGGCACGGTGGTGGCGGGTCTGTTGGCGGGCGCGTTCCTTGGCACGGCCATCGTCGGCTACTAGGGCGGGCAGTATCCCCCCTTCGCGCCGCCTTTGCAACGCGGCCACAAGGCACCGGCCCTGCGGCGATAATTGCCCCTGAACGCTTTGACAACTCCGGCACTTCGGGCTAGTGAACATACAACAATTTGTTGAAGATGGGGCGTTGTCATGCACGATACAGCGGGTGCCGCGGCGAAAGCCTCGCGCGATGGGGCGCGTATTCGCAAGCGTCTGCTGACGGCGGTTTTCCTTTCCACCGCAACGGCTTCTTCGACGTTCCTTGCGCCTGCCTTCGGGCAGCAATACGCGTTCAATCAGGTGGTGATCGAAGGCAACCAGCTTGTCGACAATGCGACCATTCTGGGCTTTGCAGGAATCAGACGCGGCGAGGCGCTGACGCAGGCCGGTCTGAACGACGCCTATCAGGGGCTGGTGCGCTCGGGCCTGTTCGAAACGGTCGAGATTGTGCCGCAGGGCGGGCAACTGGTGATCCGCGTCAAGGAATACCCGATTGTCAACGTCATCAACTTTGAAGGCAACCGGCGCCTGAAAGACGAGGATCTGGCGAAGGTCGTGCGCTCGCAGGCGCGGCGGGTCTATTCGCCCAGCATGGCCGAGGCGGATGCGGCAGCGATCGCCGAAGCCTATCAGGCGCGCGGGCGGATTGCCGCCACGGTGACGCCCAAGCTGATCCGCCGCAGCGGCGGGCGGGTCGATCTGGCGTTCGAGATCACCGAAGGCCGCGTGATCGAGATCGAACGGCTGTCTTTCGTGGGCAACCGCGCCTTCAGCGACCGGCGCTTGCGGCAGGTGCTGGAGACCAAACAGGCCGGTCTGCTGCGCAACGTGATCCAGCGCGATACCTTTGTTCCCGAGCGGCTGGAACTGGACAAGCAGTTGCTGCGCGATTTCTATCTGGCGCGCGGCTATATCGATATTCAGGTGTCCGATGCCTCGGGCGAGGTTGCGCGCGAGCGGGATGCGGTTTTCGTCAGCTTCTCGATCCGCGAGGGGCGGCAATACCGTTTTGGCAATATCACCACCGTTTCGGAAGTCGCGGGGGTCGATGCGGGCGAGTTCGGGGCGCTGTCGCGCGTGCGCTCGGGCGTGCCCTATTCGCCGGTCGTGGTGGAGAACACCATCGCGCGGATGGAGAACCTTGCGCTGCGCAAGGGGCTCAACTTTGTGCGGGTCGATCCGCGCATAACCCGTAATGACCGTGATGGCACGCTGGATCTGGAATTCGCGCTGGTGCGCGGCGAGCGTGTGTTTGTCGAGCGGATCGACATCGAAGGCAATACGACGACGCTGGATCAGGTGATCCGCCGCCAGTTCCGCAGCGCTGAAGGCGACCCCTTCAACCCGCGCGAAGTGCGCCAGTCGGCGGAACGTATCCGCGCGCTCGGCTTCTTCTCGGATGCGCAGGTCGATGCGCGGCCCGGCTCGGCCTCGGATCAGGTCGTGGTGGACGTGAACGTGGAAGAGCAGCCGACGGGCTCGCTCTCGCTGGGCGCAAGCTATGGCGTGGATGCCGGGGTCGGCCTGAACATCGGTTTCTCGGAATCGAACTTCCTTGGCCGCGGGCAGGCGTTTTCGGTCGCCATCTCCTCGGGTGCGGATGATACCAGCTCGTCGATCTCGATCACCGAACCGGCGTTTCTGGGGCGTGATCTGTCGCTGTCGCTGGGGGCGTTCTATGACCTGACGAAGCAGAAGAACGCGATCTATGACACCGCCAATGTGGGCCTGCGCACCGCGCTGTCTTTCCCCGTGGGCGAGCTGAGCCGGCTGGAAATCCGCTATGGCCTGTCGAAGAACACGCTGAAAAACTATCGCGGCCGCGATGTGAACGGGGATGGCACCATCGACCCCGTGACCGAGCGCAACCCGACGCTGGTGGCAGAGGCCGCGCGCGAGGGCGAGATTACCTCGGCGATCGGCTATACCTTCAGCTATGACACGCGCATCGGCGGGCTAAGCCCGGACCGGGGCGTGGTCTTGCGCTTCAGCCAGGATTACGCAGGGCTTGGCGGCGATGCCAAGTATATCTCGAGCGCGCTTCAGGCGCTTGGCGAGCGTTCTGTGCTGAATGAAGAAGTGACCTTGCGGGCGATCTTCGAGGCGGGCGCGATTTCGCCGCTGGGGGGCTATAACACACGGGTGACCGAGCGCTTCTTCGGCAATGGCAAGATCCGCGGCTTTGAGGGCAACGGCATCGGCCCGCGCGATCAGGTGACGGGCGACGCCCTTGGCGGCAACTTCTATGCCGTGGCACGCTTCGAGGCCGATTTCCCGATTGGCCTGCCCGAGGAATACGGGCTGAGCGGCGGCGTTTTCATGGACGTGGGCTCTGTCTGGGGTCTGAAGGGCAATGTGGTGGATGCCGCTGGCGCGCCGATCGACACCGGATTCAACCCGCGCGCGGCGGTGGGGGTTTCCGTGCTGTGGGATGCGCCGATCGGGCCGTTGCGGTTCAACTTCTCGCGCGCGCTCAAGAAAGAGACTTACGACCGCGAGCAGCGGTTCGATCTGACGATCTCGACGCAGTTCTGATGCTCGGGGCGGTGCTTCGCACGGCGCTTGTGCTGTTCGGGCTTGCCGCCGCCGCTCCGCTTTGGGCGCAAGAGGCCACCGGCCCGCGCCCGACGCCAGAGCTTGGGTTGTTTTCGTCGGTGGTCACGCTGGACAGGGTCCGGTTGTTCGAAGACTCCCTGATGGGCGAGGCGATCTTGGCGCGGATCGAAGCCGCGTCGAACGATCTTGTTGCGGAAAACCGTCGGCTTGAAGCGGCGCTGGAGGCGGAAGAACGCGATCTGACCGCCCGCCGCGCGATCCTGCCCAATGATGCCTTCCGCGAGCTTGCCCGCGATTTTGACACCAAGGTCGAAGAATTGCGGGTGGCGCAAGAGGTCAAGAGCCGTGCCCTGACGCGGATGCGCGATTCCGAGCAGCAGCGGTTCTATGAGGCGGCGGTGCCGGTTCTGGCCGAACTGATGCAGGATCTGGGCGCGGTGGCGATCATCGACCGTTCGGCCGTGATACTCAGCTTTGACCGCATCGACATCACGGCGCAGGCCATTGCGCGGCTGGACAGCGAACTCGGCGACGGGTCCAATCTGCCGCCGGTGCCGCAGGACAGCGAGGATGGGGCAGGGGACGGGGCGGAGCCGCTGCCCGCGCTGCCACAACCCTGAGCTGCGCCGCGGGTGCCTTGCTCTGGCGCGTTTGAGTTGTTAGCAAGGCCAGACCTGCCGCGATCCGGCACCGGCACAAGACCAAACGGGGATAGTGAATGACCGAGACACCAGTTGATGCGAGCGCCTCCGGGGCTGGCCAGACCGCCGATATCGCGCTGATCCAGCGGATTTTGCCGCATCGCTATCCGTTCCTGCTGGTGGACAAGGTGGTGGACATCCACATCAACAAAAGCTGTGTCGGCATCAAATGCGTGACGATGAACGAACCGCAGTTTACCGGCCATTTCCCCGGCACGCCGATCTTTCCGGGGGTGATGATCATCGAGGCGATGGCGCAGACCAGCGGGATTCTGGTGGGTCTGTCGATGGATCTGGTCGACAAGAATGCCAACGTCTTCTTCATGGGCGTTGATGGCGTCAAGTTCCGCCGCAAGGTGGTGCCGGGCGATGTGCTGGAGTTGCATGTCAAGGCGCTGCGCGGCGGCGGTCGCGTCTGGAAGTTCGAGGGGCGCGGGATGGTCGGCGACGAGCTGGCCTGCGAGGCCGAGTTCACCGCCATGTTCGACGTGCCGAAAAAGGTCTGACGCATGAGCATTGACCCCAGCGCCCGCATTCATCCGATGGCCGTGGTCGAGCCCGGCGCCGTCATTGGCGCCGGGGCCGAGGTGGGGCCGTTTGCGGTGATCGGGGCCGAGGTGCGGCTCGGGCCGGGCGTGGTGGTGAAATCCCATGCCGTGGTCACCGGCTGGACCGAGGTCGGCGAAGGGACGGTGATTTACCCCTTTGCCTGTGTGGGCGAGGTGCCGCAGGACCTGAAGTTCAAGGGCGAGCGGACGCGGCTTTTCGTCGGCGCGCGCTGCAAGATCCGCGAAGGCGCCACGCTGAACACCGGCACCGAGGGCGGCGGCGGGGTCACACGGGTTGGCGATGACTGCCTCCTGATGACGGGCGCGCATGTGGGACATGACGCGATTGTCGGCAACCGTGTGGTGCTGGCCAATCAGGCGGCGATTGCGGGGCATTGCCAGATTGGCGATGATGTGATCGTGGGCGGATTGTCGGGCGTGCACCAATGGGTGCGGGTCGGGCGCGGGGCGATCATCGGGGCGGTGACGATGGTGACGAATGACGTTCTGCCGCACGGGTTGGTGCAGGGGCCGCGCGGCGTGCTGGACGGGCTGAACCTTGTGGGGCTGAAGCGGCGCGGGGTGGAGCGGGCCGAGATCACCGCGCTGCGGGCGGGCTATCAGATGCTGGCGCAGGGCGAGGGGTCTTTCCTTGACCGCGCGCGGCGGCTTGCGGATGAGACGGACAGCGCCCATGTGCGCGAGATGACCGATTTCATCCTCTCGGCCAGCGACCGCAGCTTTCTGACCCCGAAATGAGCCGGACCGCGGTCATCGCCGGATCGGGCCGCCTGCCTGCTGCCGTGGCGGGGGCGCTGGACGCGCCTTTGGTTTGCGCGCTGGACGGGTTCAGCCCTGAAGGGCTTGCCGTGGATATGGTGTTCCGGGTGGAGCGTCTGGTGCCGTTCTTTCACGCGCTGGAGGATGCAGGTGTCACGACGGTGACCTTTGCTGGCGCGGTGCAGCGGCCAAGGCTGGACCCGGCGCTTTTCGATGCCGGAACGGCGCAACTGGTGCCGCGCCTGATGGGGGCGATGGCGCAGGGCGATGACGCCACCTTGCGCGCGGTGATCGGGTTGTTTGAGGAGGCGGGGTTTGCCGTGGAGGGCACCGCGCGCATCGCGCCCGCGCTGGTGCCGGGGGCGGGCGTGCTCTGCGGCACGATTTCAGATCGGGACGAGGCGGATGCCACGCGCGCGGCGGCGATCGTGCAGGCGCTTGGCGCGGTGGATGTGGGGCAGGGCTGTGTCGTGGCGCAGGGCTTGTGCCTTGCGGTGGAGGCTTTGCCGGGAACCGACGCGATGCTGGCCGGGCTGGCCACGCTGGATGCGCGGCTGCGGCCGGACCCCGCGCGCGGGCGGGGCTTGTTTTACAAGGCTCCGAAGCCGGGTCAGGACCTGCGGGTGGATTTGCCCACGCTGGGCCCCGACACCGTGGCGCGGGTGGCAGAGGCCGGCTTGGGCGGCATTGTCTGGGAAGCGGGCGGGGTGATCTGCCTTGACCGTGCAGGGATGATCGCTGCGGCCAGCGACGCGGGCCTGTTCCTGTGGGCGCGCTGACGCTGTTCCTGATCGCGGGCGAGCCTTCGGGCGACCGGCTGGGCGCTGCGCTGATGGCGGGGCTGAAGGCCTTGTCGCCGGAGGTGACGTTTCAGGGGATCGGCGGGCCGCTGATGCAGGCCGAAGGGCTGGAGAGCCTGTTTCCGATGGAAGAGCTGTCGGTGATGGGGCTGGTCGAGGTCCTGCCGAAGTATTTCGCGCTCAAACGCCGGATCGCAGAGGCGGCAGAGGCGATGCTGGCCTCGGGCGCGCAGGCGCTGATCACCATCGACAGCCCGGACTTCTGCCTGCGGGTGGCGGGCATCGTCAAGGCGGCGCGGCCGGATGTTCCGGTGATCCATTATGTTGCGCCCTCGGTCTGGGCGTGGCGTCCGGGGCGGGCGGCCAAGATGGCGCGTGTGGTGGATCATGTGCTGGCGCTCTTGCCCTTCGAGCCGCCCTATATGACGGCTGCGGGGATGAGCTGCGATTTCGTCGGGCATCCGGTGGTGGCCGAGCCTTTGGCCAGCAAGGCCGAGACCGAGCTTATGGCGGGCAATGGCCCGCTGGTGCTGGCGCTGCCCGGATCGCGCAAGGGCGAGGTGACGCGGCTTGCCCCCGTGCTGGGGCAGGTGGTGGCGCGGATCAAGGCGGTGCATCCGAGCGCGCGGGTGGCGCTGCCCACGGTGCGCGGGGTGGCGGGCTTGGTGCAGGACCTGACCGCCGATTGGGCGATTCCCCCTCGCATCATTCAGGATGCCCCCACCAAGCGCGCGGCCTTTGCCGCCGCCGATGTGGCGATCGCCGCCTCGGGCACGGTCAGTCTGGAACTGGCGGCGAACGATTGCCCGATGGTGATTGCCTATGACATGAACCCGCTGACACTGTGGCTGATGCGGCGCGCGGCGCTGATCGACACGGTGACGCTGGTCAATCTGGTGTCTGACACGCGGGTGGTGCCGGAGTTCATCGGCCCCGACTGCCGCGCCGATCTGATTGCCCCTGCCGTCCTGCGGTTGCTGGAACAGGGCGCGGGCGCGCAGCGCGATGCGATGCGGCTGACGATGGAGCGGCTGGGGCGGGGAGGCCCCGCACCGGGCCTGCGCGCGGCGCAATCGGTGCTGGGCTTTCTGGCGCGGCGGGCAAGGGCCTGACGTGGCCTTGCCCTGCGGCTTGCGTCAGCCTTCGCGCTGTCCAGCGACGATCTGGCGCATGCCCTGCAGCGGCACATAACCCCGCACCATCGTTTCGTCGATCACGAAGGTGGGCGTCCCGTTGATCTGCATCAGGTTGCCAAGCGCGTGGTTGGTGTCGATGACGGCCTGCACCTCGGGCGCTTTCATCCGCTCGGCAATCGGCGCGGGGTCATGGCCGAGATCGCGTGCCAGGCGCGCCAGCGTATCGGGCAGCACATCGCCGCGCATGGTGATCAGCGCATCATGCGCCGCCTTGTAGGCGTCATCGCCGTGAAGCTGGCGCACGGCGATGGCGAATTGTGACGCCATCAGCGACTGTTCGCCAAGGATGGGAAACTCTTTCAGCACCAGCCGGATGTTGCCGTCTGATTCCACCAGTTCGGCCACTTCGTCATGGGCCTTGCGGCAATAGCCGCAGCGATAGTCGACGAATTCCACGATGGTCAGGTCGGCATCGAGATTGCCGCCCGCCCAGGAGTTCGGATCGCGGTAGATCAGGTCGGCATTGTCGCGCAGCATGGCCAGATCGCGCTGAACGGCATCCTGTTCCTGCTGCATCTGCAGGACTTCCATCGCCTCGACCAGCACCTCGGGCTCTTCCAGCAGGAAGGCCCGCACCTCGGCCCGGAATGCCTCGCGCTCGGCATCGGTCATCTCGGCGAGGGCGACGGTGGAGGTCATCATCATGGCGGTGATGCCGATCAGGGTTCTGAGGATCATGGATCGTCTCTGGTAAGCTGCGAAAGCATGTGATCGCAGGCGTTTGATGGGGTCGGGCTTGACCTTGCCCCGCGAACCGGGACACTTCGGCGCGAAGCATAGAGGGGCGGGCATGAAGAGTTCAAGACGGGGTGATGTCGATCCCTTTATTGTGATGGATGTGATGGAGGACGCGCGGCGGCTGGAGGCGGCGGGGCGGCATATCATCCATATGGAGGTGGGACAGCCCGGCACCCCGGCGCCGGAGGCAGCGCGGGCGGCACTGGCGCGCAGCATGGCAGCGGGATCTCTGGGCTATACGGTTGCCTTGGGCCTGCCTGAGTTGCGGGCGGGGATCGCGGACCTCTACCGGCGCTGGTACGGGGTAGAGCTTGATCCGGCGCGGGTGGTGGTGACCTCGGGGTCGTCGGCGGCCTTCCTGCTGGCCTTCACGGCGCTGTTCGAGGCGGGGGACAGGGTAGGTCTGGGCGAGCCGGGGTATCCGAGCTACCGCCAGATCCTGCGGGCGCTGTCGTTGCAGCCGGTGGGGATTCCGACACGGGCGGAAAACCGGCTGCAGCCGGTGCCGGAGGATCTGGCTGGCGTGGAGATGGCGGGGCTGATCGTGGCCTCGCCCGGCAACCCGACCGGCACCATGCTGGACCATGCGGCGCTGGAAGGTCTGATCGGGCATTGCGCGGGGCGGGGGATATCCTTTGTCTCGGACGAGATCTACCACGGGCTGCATTACGATGGGCGGGCGGTCTCGGCGCTGGAAATCACTGATGAGGCCTATGTCATCAACTCGTTTTCCAAGTATTTCAGCATGACCGGCTGGCGCGTCGGCTGGATGGTGGTACCCGAGGCGCATGTGCGCAAGGTGGAGCGTCTGGCGCAGAACATGTTCATCTGCCCGCCCCATGCCAGCCAGATCGTCGCTTTGGCGGCGCTGGACTGCGTGGATGAACTGGAGGCGAACCGCGCAACCTATGCGGCCAACCGCGCCCTGATGCTGGAGGGCCTGCCGCGCGCGGGGTTTGCCAGGATCGCGCCGCCCGATGGCGCCTTCTACGTCTATGCCGATGTGTCGGACCTGACGACGGATTCGCTGGGTTTCGCGCGGGAGATCCTGCACGAGGCGGGGGTGGCGGTGACGCCGGGGCTGGACTTTGACCCGGTGCGCGGGCGGCAAACCTTGCGGTTTTCCTATGCGCGGGGGACGGCGGATATTGTCGAGGGGCTTGCGCGGTTGCAGGCCTTCATGGCCTCTCGTCGCGAAGAACCTCGGGGCGGGATCGCGCGGGGCTGACGTGCGCCTCCGGCGGGGATATTTTCAGACAGAAAATGGGCAGGGGCGTGTGATGAAGCTGTGGGTGCTGGTGCTGGTGCTGCTCTGGGGGCCTGTTGCGGCGCTGGCGCAGGAGTTGTCGGCGCTGGCGCGGCTGGTGCCGGAGCGGTCATGGGTGGAGGACCGGCGCGGCGGGCTGGAGGTGGAACTGGCGCTGAGCCAGCCGGTGCCGTGGCGGGTCAGGGTGCTGGACGCGCCGCCGCGTCTGGTGCTGGACACGCGCGAGGTGGACTGGACGGGGCTGACCGGCCTTGAGGAGCGCAGCGACGCGGTGCTGGGACTGCGCGCCGGTGTGGTGCGGCAGGGCTGGTCGCGGCTGGTGTTGGAACTGGACGGGCCTGCCGTTGTGGCGCGGGCCGAGATGCTGACCGGCGATCAGGGCGCCAAGGTGCGGCTGCGGCTGGAGACGGCCAGCGACGAGGATTTTGCGGCGGCGGCGGCGGTGCCGGAGCCCGAGGGCTGGGCGCTCCCTGCGGTGGCCGATCTGCCGAGGCCCGTGCCGCGCGGCACCGGGCCGGTGGTGGTGGTGCTGGACCCGGGGCATGGCGGCATCGACCCGGGCGCGGAGCGCGACGGGTTCAGCGAGGCGGGGCTGATGCTGACCTTTGCGCGCGAGTTGAAGGACGTTCTGGTGCGCGATGGCGGTTTCCTTGTGATCCTGACGCGGGACGAGGATGTGTTCGTGCCGTTGGAGGCCCGCATTTCCATCGCGCGGGCGGCGGGGGCGCATGTATTTGTCTCGCTGCACGCTGATGCGATTGCGGAAGGCGAGGCGGTGGGGGCCACGATTTACACGCTTTCGGAAGAGGCATCGGATGCGGCCTCGCAGGCGCTGGCCGAGCGGCATGACCGGGCGGATCTACTCTCGGGGGTGGACCTGACCGCTCAGGATGATCTGGTGGCGACGATCCTGATGGATATGGCGCGCACCGAGACGGGGCCGCGCATCGAGCGGCTGGCGCTGGCACTGGAGAGCGCGATCAAGGGCGCGGGGCTGCGGATGCACCGCCACCCGCGCCAGACCGCCGGATTTTCGGTGCTGAAATCGCCGGACATTCCCTCGGTGCTGGTGGAACTCGGCTTCATGTCATCCGAGCGCGATCTGGCGCGGCTGGTCGACCGCGAGTGGCGGGCGAAGATGGCGCTTGCCTTGCGCGACGGGCTGAAGGCCTGGGCCGAGGAGGATGCCGCGCTGTCGGCGCTGCAACGCTAGGCCCGGCCAAGGTGACGTTTGCGCGAGGCGGCGCCCGTGCCGGGGCGTTCGTTTTGACCGGGGCGGCCTTGGCATGTATAAGGCGCGGGCAAGCTACAGGAGTTTTCGGTTGGTCCGTTTCATAGGCTCGTTCTTCGGTGGGATATTCACCATGGTCACGATGGGGGTGCTGTTTGCGGCGCTGTCTGTCGGGGCTATTTTCTATATGTATTCCCGCGACTTGCCGAGCCATGAGCGTCTGGCGCAATACACGCCGCCCACGATCAGCCGGATCTATTCCAGCGAGGGGCGGATCATCGACGAATTCGCCAAGGAGCGGCGGCTGTTCGTGCCGATCGAGGAGATTCCCGATCTGGTGAAGCAGGCCTTCATCAGCGCCGAGGACAAGAACTTCTATACCCACAGCGGTTATGACGTGACCGGCATGGCCTCGGCGCTGCGGGATGCGGTTGTCAGCCGGGGGGAAAACCTGCGCGGGGCGTCAACGATCACGCAGCAGGTGATGAAGAACTTTCTGCTGTCAAGCGACAAGACCGGAGAGCGCAAGATCAAGGAACTGATCCTTGCCAGCCGTCTGGAAGAGACGCTGAGCAAGGACAAAATTCTTGAGCTTTACATGAACGAGATTTTCCTTGGCCAGAACAGCTATGGCGTGGCGGCGGCGGCGCAGACCTATTTCAACAAGCCGTTGACCGATCTGGCCCCGCATGAGGCGGCGATGCTGGCGGCAATGCCGCAGGCACCGAGCCAGTACCACCCCGTGCGCGCCAAGGAGCGCGTCACGCAGCGGCGCAACTATGTGCTGCGCGAGATGTGGCAGAACGGCTATATCAGCGAGGCGACCTATGAGGCCGAGCGCCAGATGCCGCTGCGGTCTGTGCAGAACGGCGATTTTCCGGCCTTCCGCGAGGCGCTGCCGCCGCGCGACTACTTCACCGATGAAATCCGCCGCCAGCTTTCCGGCACCTTCGGCGAGGAGGAGTTCTTTGGCGGTGGCCTCTCGATCCGCGCCACGGTGGACCCAGATTTGCAGGAGGATGCCGCACGGGCGCTGCGCCGGGGGCTGGAGCGTTATGACCGCGGGCAGGGCGTCTGGCGCGGGACCGGCAAGACCCTTCCGGCGGATCAGCTGACCTCGGAAGAGGCGTGGCGCGCCGCCTTGGCCGAGGTCGAGGTGCCGCGCGATGTGGAAGGCTGGTTCCCCGCCGTGGTGCTGGAGACGGGCGAGCGGTCGGCCCGCATCGGGATCGAGGGCCAGCCCGAGGACGAGGACGGGCATTTCATTCCGGCCGAGGATGTGACCTGGGCGCGCAAGCGGCAAGAGAACGGGCGGCTGGGACCGCAGGCACAGCGCGCGAGCGATCTGGTCTCGGTGGGCGATGTGGTGCTGGTGCGCGCGATCACCAAGGACGAGGACGGCAGCTTCGTGCGCTGGTCCCTGCGGCAGGTGCCGGAGGTGCAGGGCGGGTTCATGGCAATGGACGTATTCACGGGCCGCGTTCTGGCAATGCAGGGCGGGTTCAGCTATCAGGATTCGGTATTCAACCGCGCGACGCAGGCGGCGCGGCAGCCGGGGTCGAGCTTCAAGCCTTTTGTTTACGCAGCGGCTCTGGATTCGGGCTTTACCCCGGCGACGATCGTCGTTGATGCTCCGATCGAGGTGAACACGCCGCAGGGTCTGTGGCGGCCCAAGAACGCGTCGAACCGCTTTTACGGGCCGACGACGCTGCGCACCGGGATCGAACAGTCGCGCAACCTGATGACGGTGCGGATTGCCGAGGAAATCGGCATGGATACGGTGGCGGCCTATGCCGAGCGTTTTGGCGTCTATGACCGGATGCCGGCGTTTCTGGCAAACTCGCTCGGCGCGCAGGAAACCACGCTGTTCAAGATGGTGGCGGCCTATGCGATGTTTGCCAATGGCGGCGAGCGGGTGGAGCCGACGCTGGTGGACCGCGTGCAGGACCGCTTTGGCCGCACGGTCTATCGCCATGACCAGCGGACCTGCGAGGATTGCCAGCTTGCCAGCCTGAACCCCGGTGCGGCGCTGCGGGTGACATCGAAGCGCGAGCGGGTGATGGATGCGATCACCGCCTATCAGCTGACCTCGATGATGGAGGGTGTGGTGCAGCGCGGCACGGCGCGCGGGATCAACCTGCCGGTGCCGGTGGCGGGCAAGACCGGCACCACCAATGACAACAAGGACGTGTGGTTCGTCGGCTATACGTCGAACATCGTGGCGGGGTGCTATATCGGCTATGACCAGCCGCGCACGATGAATGGCGCGTCGGGCGGCGGGTTCTGCGGGCCGGTGTTTGAACAGTTCATGCGCACGGCGATCAAGAAATACGGCGGGGCCAAGTTCAAGGTGCCGCCGGGGGGCTATTTCATCAACATCGACCGCTTCAGCGGCGCGCGGCTTGGCGATGGCGCGACGGGCGACAATGTAGTGGCCGAATACTTCCGCGAGGGCGAGGAGCCGATCTTTGGCCTTGGCGCGATGGTGGATGGCGGCTTCCAGATGGGGGGCAACCTGCCCTTGTTCGCCTATGGCGAGACCGACCGCGGCAGCTCGGCCACTGTGACCACGGCCACGGGCGAACGGGTGTCGGTGCCGTCCAAGGCCGATTTCGGGACGCTCAGTTCGGGCGGATTGTATTAACCCTTGCCAAAGGCTGCGGCGGGGCGGGGGCCTGCCCTTGCCGGGCCGCAGCCTTTTCGCTATGTGCCGGGCATCAGCCTGAAGGATGAAGAGCCATGCGCGCCGAGACGCAGAACAATGTCGCCGCTATCGAAAAATCGCTGAAGCTGCTTGGCCAGCGGATGGACCGGGAAACCGCCTCGCATCGGCTGGAAGAATTCAACGCGATGATCGAGGACCCCAATCTGTGGAACGACCCTGCCAAGGCGCAGAAGCTGATGAAAGAACGTCAGGCGCTCATGGAGGCAATTTCCACCTATGAACTGATCGAGCGGGGCCTGCGCGACAATGTCGAACTGATCGAGATGGGCGAGGCCGAAGGCGACGCCGAGATCGTGACCGAGGCCGAGGGCGCGCTGCGCGATCTGACCAAGCTTGCGGCCGACAAGGAGCTTGAGGCGCTGCTGGACGGCGAGGCCGATGGCAACGACACCTTCCTCGAGGTGAATGCGGGCGCGGGTGGGACGGAATCTTGCGACTGGGCCAGCATGCTGGCGCGCATGTATGTGCGTTGGGCCGAGAAAAAGGGCTACAAGGTCGAGATGCAGTCGGAAACCGCCGGGGAAGAGGCGGGCATCCGGTCGGTGTCCTACAAGATCACCGGGCACAACGCCTATGGCTGGCTGAAGTCGGAATCGGGCGTGCATCGTCTGGTGCGGATTTCCCCCTATGACTCGGCGGCGCGGCGGCACACGTCGTTTTCTTCGGTCTGGGTCTACCCTGTGATCGACGACAATATCGAGATCGTGGTGCCGGACAATGAAATCCGCATCGACACCTATCGGTCTTCGGGTGCAGGCGGGCAGCACGTCAACACCACCGACTCGGCGGTGCGGATCACGCACTTGCCCACGGGAATCGTTGTGACGAGTTCGATGAAGTCGCAGCACCAGAACCGCGAGATTGCGATGAATGCGCTGAAATCGCGGCTGTATCAGATGGAGTTGGACAAGCGGAACGCCGCGATCAACGCCGCCTATGACAACAAGGGCGAGGCGGGCTGGGGCAACCAGATCCGCTCCTATGTGTTGCAGCCCTATCAGATGGTGAAGGATCTGCGCACCGGGGTGGAAACCAGCGACACCGGCGGCGTTCTCGATGGCGATCTGGACCAGTTCATGGCGGCCACGCTGGCGATGGATGTCGCCGGAAAGAGCCGCGCCGAGGCGAACGCCGACTGAGCTTTGCCGAAAGCTGCACCTGAAATACATGTTTGAGCCGCGCGGCCTTTCCGCTTAGCCTTTGGGGCAAAGCACGGGAGGGCTTATGAACAGCGACGCGGTTGCGACAAAGCCGGGGGCCAATCCGGCCTCCGACATCATGGAACTGGACCTTTCGGACCTGCGGGCGGCACTCGCGGCAGGCTGGCGCGATTTTCGGGCGGCCCCGCTTTACGGGTTGGTGTTTTCGGCAGTCTATGTGGTGGCGGGCTGGCTTATCACCTATGCGCTGCTGGCCAAGGGGCAGGTCTGGTGGACCATCATCGCGGGGGCGGGATTTCCCATTCTGGGGCCGTTCATCGCCTGCGGGTTCTATGAGGTATCGCGGCGGCTGGAGGCGGGGGAGCGGCTGGATTTTGCGGGCGTGGCGGGGGTGATCTTCCGCCAGAAAGACCGCCAGATTCCGTCCATGGCGGCAGTCGTGGTGGTGTTCTTCCTGTTCTGGAATTTTCTGGGCCACATGATCTTTGCGGTCTTTCTGGGCAATGCCACGATGACCAATATCACCAGCAGTTTTGCGGTGTTCCAGACGCCGGAAGGCGTGATGATGCTGCTGGTCGGCACGGCGGTGGGGGCGGCCTTTGCCGGCACGCTGTTTGCCCTGACCGTGGTGAGCCTGCCCTATCTGCTGGACCGCGAGGTGGATTTCATCACGGCGATGATCACCAGTTTTTCCGTGGTGACGACCAATCCCGCAACGATGCTGGTCTGGGGCCTGCTGATTGCGGGGATGCTGTTTGCGGGGATGGCCTTGGGCTTTCTGGGGCTTTTCGTGGTGTTGCCGGTGCTGGGCCATGCGACATGGCATCTCTACCGCCGCGCGCTGGCCTTCGAGGCGGGCTGAGACCTGCAAACGCAAAAGCGCGCCCGGTCGGGCGCGCTTTGTGGTTTGGGCCAGGGGCCTTTTGGTATCAGACGCCGTCGCCGGGCTTTTGCGCCGGAGTGCTGCTGGCGCCGAGCGGCGGGGCCAGTTGCGCCTGCGGGGCAGGGGCAGAGATGCGGCCCTGTGCCAGCGGGTCTTCCTGACGCTGCACCGAGCCCTCGAAATGGGCGCCGGACTCGATGGCGATGGTTTTGTGGATGATGTCGCCCTCGACACGCGCGGTGGCGGTCAGACGGACCTTGAGGCCACGGACGCGGCCGATCACGCGGCCATTGACCACGATGTCGTCGGCGACAATCTCGCCGCGGATGGTGGCGCTTTCGCCAACGGTCAGAAGATGGGCGCGGATGTCGCCCTCGACTGTGCCTTCAACCTGGATGTCGCCGGTGGTGCGCAGATTGCCCACGATCGTCAGGTCGGAAGACAGGACAGATGCAGAAACTTTGCCCTTGGGGGCAGACGGCGTGAAGTCCATGTTCGGTTTTGAGACCTGAGTTTCGGGGGCCTTCGACTTGTCGTCTGCCTTTGGCCCGGGTTCATTGATTCGGCTCTTAGAAAACATGGTTCGCTGCCTTTATGAAGGTCATCGGATTCACGGCTCTGCCGCCGATGCGGATTTCGTAATGGAGGTGGGTCCCGGTGGACCTGCCCGAATTGCCCATATCACCGATCTGTTCGCCGCGCGATACCCTATCGCCAACCTTTACGCGGATCGCAGACAAGTGAGCATAGCGCGTCTCGATGCCGAACTCGTGGCGGATCTTGACCAGACGGCCATAGCCCGAGGACCAGCCCGCATGGGTCACGACGCCATCGGCGGTGGAGAGGATCGGCAGGCCATAGGCGCCAGCCATATCGGTGCCTTCGTGCATCCGGCGGCCCATGCCCTTGGGGTCATTGCGGGTGCCAAAGCCGCTGGTCCAGCGGAAGTTGCCTTTGACCGGCATGGCAAACGGTGCCTTGAACGCGGCCAGACGATACAGGTTCATCCGGTCCAGCCCTTGCAGGATCGCGTTGGCGCGCTGTTCATCCGGGTTGGACACCGACCCCTTGGTCGAGAGCGTCAGCGGGGTGAGCGGGCCACCCTGGCCGGAATAGCCGCGCCGCACTTGCGAGAGCAGCTCGTCCGGTGACATTCCGGCGGCGCGGAACATCTTGTCGAGCGGCTCCATCGAGACGCTGACCGCTTCTTCCAGCTTGGCAAAGATTTCGTTGTTGCGGGTTTGCAGCGCCTTCTTCTCGGCCAGCACGGCCTCGACCCTTTCGGCGGATTTGGCGGCGGCCCCCTGCATCAGGTCACGCTCTTGCGCGGTGGCGGACAGGGCATCGGCCAGAATGTCGACGGTGGCCATTGCATCCTTGGCGCGTCCGGCATCGGTTTTCTTGACGCCGTTTTCGGCCACCACCATCACGCCTGCGGCTTCGGCCTGTGCGCGCGCCTCGTCCCGTTCCTTGATGGTGCGGCGCAGCGTGTTCTGGATCACGTCGATCCCGGTTTCCAGCTCGCGGCGGCGGTCTTCCGAGGCAAGCAGGCGGTTTTGCATCTCGGCCACCTGCGCGAGCGCAAGGTTGAAGCGTTCCTGCGCGCCTGCCGCCTCGTCCGCGCGTGCGTCGCGGTCCTGGCTGAGGGCGTTGAGGCGCTGTTCGTAGAGCACCTGCTGGCGCATGGCCTGATCGCGGCCCGATCCGGCGCTGATCGATTCCATCAAGATGATGGCGGTGGCCAGAATGGTCCATCCGAGCACCACAGTGCCGCCTGCAATCGCAACGGCCTGTGTGGCCGGGCGCAGCCGGATGAAGCGGGTTTCGCTGTCGGATTTCAGAAAGAGACGTTGTTCGGGGAAATACCGCTCAAGTCCAAGATTGATGCGATAGGTTAGTCGCGTGAGCACTGTTGGTGTTCCGTTCGTGACCTTCGGGAAGGGCGAATGCAAGGCCGCCCCAAGCGGGGGCATCAAGCCCCTTTTGATTAGAGGCGACTTTACACTATCGCAACAAATTTGACCGTAGCTTGCCCGGAACCCGCCCATTGAACAGAGGAATCGGCGAGTTCCCGCCGATCCTGTTCTTTTTGCGGTCAGGCGCCCGTGTCTGCGCCTTCGGTCAGCGGCCAGTAAAAATCGGGCGGCAGGCCCGCGTCGGCGCGCTTTTCCTCGTTGAACGGCGGCTTGAGGCTGCCGTGGAAATAGCGGCGCACCAAGCTGTGGAACACCTCTTTCGGGTCTGTGCCATCACGGCCGCAGAGCCAGTTGAACCATTTGGAGCCATAGGCGACATGCGCCACTTCTTCGGCATAGATCACCTCGAGCGCGGCGACGGGCCCTGCCTCGCCTGCCTTGCGGAAAATGTCGATCATGCCCGGAGTTACATCGAGCCCGCGCGCTTCCAGCACCATCGGCACCACCGCAAGGCGGCCATGCAGATCGCCCGCGGTGTCGGAGGCGGCACGCCACATGCCGGCATGGGCGGGCATTGCCCCGTAATGGCTGCCCAGCGCCTCGAGGCAATCGGCCATGAGGTTGAAGTGCTTGGATTCCTCATCCGCCGCCTTCACCCAGTCATCATAAAAGCCGAGCGGCATCGGATGATCTGTAAAGCGCGCGATGATGTCCCAGTGCAGATCAACGGCGTTGAGTTCGATATGCGCGACGGCATGCAGCAGCGCGAGCCGCCCTGCGGGCGATCCGGGGCGGCGGCGCGGGACATCGCGCGGGTCGAGCAATTCGGGCCGTTCGGGGCGCGCGGGCGCGTCGGGCGGGGTGGCCTTGCCGACCGGCAGCGGAGTGCCTGCGGCCCGCGCCGCCCTCCAATCGGCGGCATGGGCGCGCGACAGGGCGCATTTCGCGCGCCCGTCGGCGGTGGTCAGGACCTGCACCGCGCGTTCGGCAAGGCTGAGCATCACAGTGCCTGTGCCGCAGCCAGCACTTCATCGGCATGGCCCTTGACGCTGACCTTTGGCCAGACGCGGGCAATCGTTCCGTTGCCGTCAATCAGGAACGTGGCCCGGGTCACGCCCATGTAGGTTTTGCCATACATGCTCTTCTCGGCCCAGACGCCGTAGTCCTCGCAGGTCTGGCCATTTTCATCGCTGGCCAGAATGACCGAAAGGCCGTGCTTCTTGCAGAACTTGTCATGCGCCTTCACGCTGTCCTTGCTGACGCCGATGACCGTGGTTCCTGCTGCGGCAAATTCTGCCGCACGGGCGGTGAAATCTTGCGCCTCGAGCGTGCAGCCGGGGGTGTCGTCCTTGGGATAGAAATACAGGACCACCTTGCCGGGGCGGAAGCTGGACAAGGTGACGCTTGCGCCGCCATCGCGCGGCAGGGTGAAATCAGGTGCAGCGGTTCCTGCTTCGGGGATCTGGGTGGTCATTTCAGCGGCTCCTTGCCTTTGGGGTCACGACCCTTTGCGTTTTAGTTGCCGATCCGCGAAGATAAAGGCAAGTCCGGGCGACAAACGGGCGTCAAGGCCCGCGGAGGGGCGGGCAAGGTTGGGCGGAAGGGCAAGGGCGCGATGACGGACATGTCCGCGCGGGACGAATCGGACAGCGCCAAGCGCGATCAGGCACCGCTTTTGCGGCCCCGTTCGGCTGGCCTGCGCCGCGCGGGCCGGGCGGGTCTTGTGGTGCTTCTGGTGCTGGTCGTTCTGTCGGCAGTGTCGGTTCTGGGGGTGCTGGCGCTGACCGGCAAGGCCATTCGCCTGCCGGTCTGGACCGTGGCCGAGGCCGAAACGCGTGCCAATGCCGCGCTGGAGGATGTTTTGCCGGGGGCGGCGGTTTCGGTGGGCGGGATCGAGGTGTTGCTCGATACCGACTGGACGCCGCGCCTGCGGCTGGAAGATGTGCGGCTGTTGCAGGGCAGCGGCAGCACGCTTCTGGAACTGCCTGACTTGCTGATGAGCTTTGATGCCCGCGCTTTTCTTGCCGAGCGGGCGCTGCGCCCAGCCTCCTTGCGGATTGTCGGCGGCGCGGTCACGCTCAATCGGCGCGCTGATGGCAGTCTGGATCTGCAGATTGGCACGGGGGGCGCTGCGCCGCCGATCACGGGGTTGAACGCGCTGCTGGCGCAGATTGACGATGCGCTGGACTTGCCGCTGCTGACCCATCTCGATCTGATCGAGGTGGAAGGGGCGAGCCTGACGCTGACAGATGCCCGCCTGCGCCGCACATGGACGGTGGGCGATGGCCGTATCACGCTTGAAAACCGCGAGGATGCGCTGGCCGCCGAGGTTGGCCTCTCACTGCTCTCGGGGGCGGGGGAGCCTGCCCAGGCCCTTGTGACGCTGGTCCGGCCCAAGGGTCAGGCGCTGGTGCGGGTGACCGCAGCGGTCGACCGGGTGGCGGCGGCGGACATTGCGGCGCAGACCCCGGTTCTGGCATGGCTTGGCGTGCTGGATGCGCCGATCTCGGGCCGGATTTCGGCCGAGGTGAACAATGACGGGTTGAGCGCGCTGAGCACCCAGATGTCACTGGGGGCGGGAGCCTTGCAGCCCGATCCGGCGACCGCGCCGATCGGCTTTGACGGGGCGACGCTGTCATTGGGTTATGATCCCGCCCTCGGCAGGGTGCTGATCAACGATCTTGCGGTCGAGGGGCCGACGCTGCGGCTGAAGGCGGCGGGCCATTCCTATCTTTTGGGCGATGCGGGCGAGATCCTGACAGGGGCCTTGGGCAGCCGCTTGCCGGGCGGCTTTCTGGGGCAGGTGCAGATTTCCGAGGTGCAGCTTGACCCCGAGGGATTGTTCGACGCGCCGCTGCGCTTTACCGGCGGGGCGATGGATGCGCGGCTGACGCTGGACCCGTTCCGGCTTGAAATCGGGCAGGTCAGCCTGATCGAAGAGGCGGGACGGCGGCTGACGCTGACGGGTGCGGTCGATGCGCTGACCGCAGGCTGGCAGGTGGCGCTGGATGTGACGCTGGATGCCATCGCGCATGACCGCCTTTTGCAGATATGGCCCAAAAGTGCGGTGCCCGGCACGCGCGACTGGGTGGGGCAGAACGTGGCCAAGGGGCTGCTGAGCAATGTCAAGGCGGCCTTGCGGGTCACGCCGGGGGAGGACCCCAAGCTCGCGCTCGGCTATGAATTCGACGGGGCGGAGGTGCGGTTCCTGCGCACCCTGCCGCCGATCCGCAACGGGCGTGGAAGGTCCAGCATCGAGGGCAGCGCCTATACGCTGGTGCTGGATGGCGGGACGGTCGAGGCTCCGCAGGGCGGCGAGATCGATGTGGCCGGATCGGTGTTTTCGGTGCCCGATGTACTGATGCGGCCGCCGCGTGCCGAAATCCGGCTGCGCACCGAAAGCGCGCTGACGGCTGCGCTGTCCTTGCTGGACCTGCCCCCCTTTGGCTTCATGACCAAGGCCGGACGCCCGCCCGATCTGGGGCAGGGGCGTGCGGTGGTCGATACCAAGCTGTCGCTGCCCTTGGTCCGGCGGGTGGAGTTGAAGGATGTCGACTATGCCGTGCGCGGACAGATTTTGGGCTTGTCGAGCGATGTGCTGGTGCCGGGCAAGACCATCACCGCCGAGGGGCTGACGTTGAGCGCCGATCCGTCGGGGTTGCGGATCGAAGGGCCGGGGCGCATCGGGAAGGTGCCGTTTGACGTGGCCTTTACCCAAGGCTTCGGCCCCGACCAGCAAGGCAAGAGCCGCGTGACAGGCACGGTGGCCCTGTCACAGGAGGCGGTGTCGGAATTCGGCCTTGGCCTGCCCGATGGCATGGTCAGCGGGTCTGGCCGCGCCGAGGTGACGATCGATCTGGAGCGCGATGCACCGGGACGGTTGCAGCTTGTCTCTGACCTGAACGGAATCGGCCTGCGCCTGCCACCCGTGGGTTGGAGCAAGGGTGCAGGCGCCTCGGGGCGGCTGGAAGTGGAGGCGGCGTTGGGCAAGGTGCCGCAGATCACCCGTCTTGCCGTGCGCGGCGGCGGGCTGGAGGCGCAAGGC
This sequence comes from Pseudotabrizicola algicola, assembly GCF_010915705.1. GTDB lineage: Bacteria > Pseudomonadota > Alphaproteobacteria > Rhodobacterales > Rhodobacteraceae > Pseudotabrizicola > Pseudotabrizicola algicola. The sequence goes on along the minus strand of NZ_JAAIKE010000001.1, from coordinate 555,296 downwards.
GCGATCACGCTGGCAGCAGGCGGCGGGCTGCAAGAGGCGCGCTTTTCCTCGGTGCGTCTCAACAACTGGCTGACCGGAGGGGTGACGCTGACCGGACGGGGCGCAGGGCGTGCGCCCGACATCACGGTGACGGGTGGCACGGTGGATCTGCGCCGCTTTGATCCGCCGTCGGGCGCGAGTGCTTCCAGTGCGCAGGCGCAAGGTGCGTTGACGCTGAACCTCGACCGTCTGGTGGTGAGCGAAGGCATCGTCCTTACCGGATTTCGCGGCAGTTTTTCGCAGCGCGGCGGCCTGAACGGCAGCTTTCGCGGCAGTGTCAACGGCGCGGCGCCGGTGCAGGGAACCGCGGTGCCATCGCGCCACGGAACCGCCGTGCGGATACAATCGAATGACGCGGGGGCGGCATTACGCGCGGCTGGCATCTTTGCTTCGGCGCGCGGGGGCACGCTCGATCTGCGGCTGACGCCGCGCGCGCAAAAGGGTGTCTATGACGGAAGGGCCGATATCACACGGTTGCGGGTGCGGGGCGCGAGTGTGCTTGCCGAGCTTCTTTCCGCGATCTCGGTCGTTGGGTTGCTGGAACAATTGAACGGCGAGGGCATCTATTTCGGTGAGGCCGAGGCCGATTTCATCATCACCCCCGATGCGATCGAGGTGACGCGTGGATCGGCGATGGGGGCCAGTCTGGGCGTGTCGATGGCAGGGCTTTACGGCATCAAAAACAAGCGGCTTGCCTTGCAGGGGGTTGTGTCGCCGATCTATCTGGTGAATGGCATCGGCGCCTTGCTGACGCGGCGCGGCGAGGGAGTTTTCGGCTTCAACTACGCGCTGCGCGGCACGTCGGATGCGCCGCAGGTGCAGGTCAATCCGCTGTCGATCCTGACGCCGGGCATGTTCCGCGAAATCTTCCGCCGTCCGGCCCCCGTGCTGCGGCGCGAAAACTGACATGAAGGCTTTTGATGAAACTGTCCGATTTTGATTTTGATCTGCCCGAAGCGCTGATCGCCACCCGCCCCGCGCGCCCGCGCCCGTCCGCGCGACTGCTGTTGGCCGAGGGGGATGCGATGCGGGATCTGCATGTGCGCGATCTGGTCGATGTGCTGCGCCCGGGTGACCGTCTGGTGTTGAACAACACCCGCGTGATCCCGGCGCGGCTGAGCGGGCGGCGCACGCGGGGCGACGCGGTGGCGCGGATCGAGATCACGCTGATGGAGCCGGCGGTGTCGGGCTGGCGGGCGATGGCCAAGCCGCTGCGCAAGGTCGAGGTGGGCGAGGAAATTGTGTTCTCGTCCGATCTGTCCGGCATCGTGGCGGAAAAGACCGGCACCGACCTGCGGCTGGAGTTCAACCTGACGGGCGACGACTTTGACGCGGCTCTGGCGCAGGCGGGGGCAATGCCCTTGCCTCCCTACATCGCCGCCAAGCGCGCGCCCGATGCGCAGGACGAGGATGATTACCAGACGGTCTTTGCCCGCCATAAGGGCGCGGTGGCGGCGCCGACCGCCAGCCTGCATTTCGACGGGCCGCTGCTGGAGGCGCTGCGTGCCAAGGGCGTGCTGTTCACAGAAGTGACGCTGCATGTGGGGGCGGGCACTTTCCTGCCCGTGAAGGTCGAGGATGTGGCGACGCACAAGATGCATGCCGAATGGGGGCAGGTGACCCCTGCCGCCGCCGAGCAGATCAACGCCACCAAGGCGGCGGGCGGGCGGGTCATTCCGGTTGGCACAACGGCGCTGCGGCTGATCGAGACCGCCGCCCGCTCGGGCCGGGTGGAGCCTTGGGAGGGGCCAACGGATATCTTCATCTATCCCGGTTTCACCTTCCATGCGACCGATGCGCTGATGACCAACTTCCATCTGCCCAAATCGACGCTGCTGATGCTGGTCTCGGCGCTGATGGGCAAAGACCGCATGGACCGGATCTATGCCCATGCCATCGCCGAGCGCTACCGGTTCTTCAGCTATGGCGATGCGTCTTTGCTGATGCCCTGACGGGCGCGCTTTGCGCGGGGGCGGGCAAGGCAGGGGCGCGACTGTGCCTGCAATCGACATGACTTATGCGCAAGGCGCGGATAGACTGGCCGCACTTATCGAAGGACGTTTCCACCATGCTCATCGTTTTGCGCAACACCTGGGCGCTGTTGCTTGGTCTTGGTCTGCTGATGCTGGGCAACGGGATGCAAGGCACCTTGCTGGGCATCCGGGGCGGGATCGAGAATTTCAGCACGTTCCAGATGTCTCTGGTGATGTCGGCCTATTTCGTGGGCTTTCTGTTCGGCAGCCGCCTTGCGCCCGAGATGATCCGCCGCGTCGGTCATGTGCGGGTGTTTGCGGCGCTGGGTTCGATGATCTCGGCGGTGCTGATCCTTTACGCCGCCGCGCCCGACTGGATGGTCTGGGCGGCGCTGCGGGTGGTGATCGGCTTTTCCTTCTCGGGCGTCTACATCGCAACCGAAAGCTGGCTGAACAATGCCTCCACCAATGAAAACCGGGGACAGGCGCTGTCGCTCTATCTGATCGTGCAGATGATCGGGATCATCGCGGCACAGCTTTTGCTGAACGTGGGGGACCCGTCGGGCTATATCCTGTTCGTCATCCCTTCGGTGCTGGTGTCGCTGGCCTTTACGCCAATCTTGTTGTCGGTCAGTCAGGCTCCGGCTTTCGAATCGACCAAGCCGTTGTCGTTCCGGCGGCTTTACCAGGCCTCGCCCCTTGGCTGCGTCGGCATGTTCTTGCTGGGCGGCGTGTTTTCGGCGCAGTTCGGCATGGCTTCTGTCTGGGGGACACAGGCGGGGCTGTCGATTGCCGATCTGACGATCTTTGTGTCGGCGATCTATGTCGGCGGGCTGGTGCTGCAATATCCGATCGGCTGGCTGTCCGACCGGATCGACCGCCGGATCGTCGTCATGTGGCTGTCCTTCTTCGGCGCGGTCGCGCTGATGATTCCGGTGGTCTTTGATCCGCCCTTTGTGGTGCTTGTCGGGATTGGCGCGATTTGTGGCGGGGTGTCGAACCCGCTTTATTCCCTGCTGCTGGCCTATGTGAACGATTATCTGGACAAGACAGACATGGCCGCCGCCTCGGCAGGTCTGCTCTTCATTAATGGACTGGGGGCAATCTCCGGCCCGGTCATCACCGGATGGATGATGGAAGAGATCGGCTCGTCCGGCTTCTTCCTGTTCATGGGGATCCTGTTCGGAACCTTGGGCGTTTATGCGGCGTGGCGGATGACGCAGCGGCGCGAGACGCCGATGGTGACCTCGGGCTTTACGCCGCTGTCGCCGACCGCTTCGGTAGTCGCGGTCGAGACGGCGGCGCTGGTCGAGGCGGAGGACGCCCGGCAGGGCAAGGGGCGGAACTGATTTGCCTTTCGGGCGATGGCCTGTCAGGCTGCCCGAAAAGCAGGAGGCGGACATGTCTGATCCGATCGAGGTTCTGGATTTCTGGCTGGGCGAGATCGGCCCCGAGGGCTGGTATGCGGGGAGCGAGGAAATCGACGACGCCTGCGCCGTGCGCTTCGGCGCCTTGCTGGAGGCGATGGAAAACGACGGGCTGGAGCATTGGGTCGACGGCGTGGTCGGCACGCTGGCCTATCTGGTGGTGGCGGACCAGTTTTCGCGCAATGTCTATCGCGGCACGGCACGCGCCTTTGTCAATGACGGGCGGGCACGGGCGGCGGCGCGGCGGGCGCTGGATGAAGGCTGGGACATGCAGGCCCCCGTGCCGGAGCGGCAATTCTTTTACATGCCCTTTGAACATTCCGAGGACATGGCCGACCAGGATCTCGCGACCTCTTTGATGGCGACGCAGATGGAGGGCGATGCCGAGATATTGCTGCATGCGCGCGCGCATCGCGAGATCATCGCGCGGTATGGCCGGTTTCCGTTTCGCAATGCCGCCCTCGGGCGGGAGAGCACGCCGGAAGAGGCCGAATTTCTGGCAAACGGGGCCTATATGGCGGTGGTCAATGCGCTGCGCGCCAGCCATGCGCCAGATGCATAGGCCATAGGCGTCAGCTTCGTTGCTTGGTTTTCGGAAATAGTTTAAGGGTAAACCACTTTTTCCAGGGAGGGACGAATGGCAGCTCAGAGCTTTGATGTGATCGTGGTGGGCGCAGGCCCCGGCGGCTATGTGGCGGCGATCCGCGCCAGCCAGTTGGGCCAGAAGGTGGCGATCGTCGAACGCGAGCATCTGGGCGGCATCTGCCTGAACTGGGGCTGCATCCCGACCAAGGCCATGCTGCGCAGCGCCGAGGTGTTCCACCTAATGGAGCGCGCCAAGGAATTCGGGCTGAAGGCGGATGGCATCGGCTATGACCTGCCCGCCGTGGTCGCGCGCAGCCGTGCGGTGGCCAAGCAGCTTTCGGGCGGCATCGGTCACCTGATGAAGAAGAACAAGGTGACCGTGTTCATGGGGGCCGCGACCTTGCCCAAGGCGGGCGTCGTTTCGGTCAAGACCGACAAGGGCACCGAGGAATTGACGGCCAAGAATATCATCCTTGCCACCGGCGCGCGTGCGCGCGAATTGCCGGGGCTGGAGGCGGACGGTGATCTGGTCTGGTCTTACAAGCATGCGCTGGTGGCGAGCCGGATGCCCAAGAAGTTGCTCGTGATCGGCTCGGGTGCAATCGGAATCGAGTTTGCGTCCTTCTTCAACACACTGGGGTCTGACACCACGGTGGTCGAGGTGATGGACCGCATCCTGCCGGTGGAAGATGCCGAGATTTCCGCCTTTGCCAAGAAATCCTTTGTGAAGCAGGGGATGAAGATCATGGAAAAGGCAGCCGTCAAAAAGCTGGACCGCAAGCCGGGGGTGGGCGTCACGGCGCATATCGAAGTGAATGGCAAGGTCGAGACCCACGAGTTTGACACGGTGATTTCCGCCGTGGGGATTGTCGGCAATGTCGAGAACCTTGGCCTTGAAGCGCTTGGCGTGAAGATCGACCGCACCCATGTGGTGACGGACGAGTATTGCCGCACCGGGGTGCCGGGTCTGTTTGCGATCGGCGATATCGCGGGCGCGCCGTGGCTGGCGCACAAGGCCAGCCACGAGGGTGTGATGGTGGCCGAATTGATCGCGGGCGGCCATCCGCATCCGATCAAGCCGGGCAGCATTGCGGGCTGCACCTATTGCCACCCGCAGGTGGCGAGTGTGGGAATGACCGAGGCCAAGGCAAAGGAGGCGGGGCATGACATCAAGGTCGGCCGCTTCCCGTTCATTGGCAATGGCAAGGCGATTGCGCTGGGGGAACCCGAGGGCATGATCAAGACGGTGTTCGATGCCAAGACCGGCGAATTGCTGGGCGCGCATATGATCGGGGCGGAAGTGACCGAGTTGATTCAGGGCTATGTGGTGGGCCGCTCGCTGGAGACCACCGAGGAGGATCTGATGAACACGGTCTTCCCGCACCCGACCCTGTCGGAGATGATGCATGAGGCGGTTCTGGACGCCTATGGCCGCGCCCTGCATATGTGAGCAGGACTTTTCTGCGAAGAATCAAAGGGGGGCCTCGGCCCCCCTTTTTGGCGCTTTGCGCCACCCCCCGAGGATATTTGCAAACAGATGAAGGGCCGGGCATGCGGGCAGTGATCACGGTGCTGGCGATTTGGGGCGCAGGTCTGGGGGCTGCGGCGCAATTTGGCAAGATTTCTGTGCTGTTTGACAGTCTGGGCGCGCAATATGCCGGTGCCTCGGCGGTGGCTTTGGGGCTGATCGTTTCCATCGTCGGAATGGTGGGGCTGGTGTTCGGCACAACGGCGGGGTTGTTCGTTGCGCGGATCGGGCCGCGGCGGGCGATTGTGGCGGCGCTGCTGATGGGGGCTGCGATGAGTGGCTTGCAGTCGCTGGGGCTGTCCTATGCAGCGATGATTGCTTCGCGCGTGGTGGAGGGCGTCTCGCATCTGGCGATTGTGGTCGTGGGGCCGACGGTGATCGCCGGTCTGGCAGCGGAGCGGTATCGGGGCCTTGCGATGACGCTTTGGTCGAGCTTTTTTGGAGTGACCTATGCCGCCTTGGCGCTGCTGGCGCCGCCGCTTGTTGCGGCCTATGGCATGTCCGGGGTGTTTGTGGCGCATGCGCTTTGGATGGCGGTGTTGGCCGCAGTGCTGCGGCTCTTGTTGCCGAAAGACCCGCCCGCCACACCGGCGCAAGCGGGTGGGCTGGTGGCGCAGCATCTGGCGATTTATGCCTCGCCGCGTCTGTCGGCACCGGCACTGGGGTTCTTTTGCTATACCTTCCTCTATGTGGCGGTGCTGACGCTGGTGCCGCCCGAGGTTCCGGCGGGACAGCGGGCGCTGGCGGCGGCAGGGATGCCCCTGATCTCGATCGCGCTGTCCCTGACCCTCGGGGTATGGCTGCTGGGGCGGATGTCGGCGGTGCGGCTCGTGCAATGGGGCTATCTGATGGCGGTTCCGGGCTTTCTTGGATTGGCGCTATTCTGGGGGCAGGGGCTTGGAATGGTCGTCGGGGGTCTTTGGGTGGCTGCGGCCTTGGGCGTGGTGCAGGGTGCCAGCTTCGCATCGATTCCGGAGTTGAACGCGACCTCGGCGAGCCGGGCACAAGCCTCGGGCGCGATTGCCCAGCTTGGCAATCTTGGCACAACCACCGGCACGCCGGTTCTTGCGGCGCTTTTGCTTGGGGCAGGGCCCTGGGGGCTGGCGGTGGTGGCGGTGCTGGCCTGCGGCTTGGGCATTGGTCTGCATGCGCTTCAGGCACAGCGGCGGCGCAGGATCTGAGCGCTTTTTGCGGTGTTCTTAATCTGTTCTTAAAATGACCTTGGAGACTCGCCGGAAAGACCCTATTTGTGGTGCGGTATTGCGGGGATGGTCATGGCGGAACAGAAGTTCATCGAGGTGCGCGGCGCGCGCGAGCACAACCTCAAGAGCATTGATGTGGATATTCCGCGCGACCAGCTGGTGGTGATCACCGGCTTGTCGGGGTCGGGCAAGTCCAGCCTTGCCTTTGATACGATCTATGCCGAAGGGCAGCGGCGCTATGTGGAAAGCCTGTCGGCCTATGCGCGGCAGTTTCTGGACATGATGGGCAAGCCCGACGTGGATCATATCTCGGGCCTGTCGCCGGCGATTTCGATCGAGCAGAAGACCACCAGCAAGAACCCGCGCTCGACCGTTGGCACGGTGACCGAGATCTATGACTACTTGCGTCTGTTGTTCGCGCGCGTGGGCACGCCCTATAGCCCCGCGACCGGCCTGCCGATCACGGCGATGCAGGTGCAGGATATGGTGGATGCGGTGATGGAGATGCCGGAGGGCAGCCGCGCCTATGTGCTGGCCCCGATCATCCGCGACCGCAAGGGCGAGTACAAGAAAGAGTTTCTGGACCTGCGCAAACAGGGGTTCCAGCGGGTGAAGGTGAATGGCGTCTTCTACGAGTTGGAAGAGCCGCCGGTGCTGGACAAGAAGTTCCGCCACAACATCGATGTGGTGGTGGACCGCATCGTGGTGCGCGAAGGGCTGGAGACGCGGCTGGCCGACAGTTTCCGCACGGCGCTGAACCTTGCCGATGGTATTGCGGTGATCGAGACGGCCCCGGCAGAGGGCAAAGGCGAGCCGGTGCGCACCACGTTTTCGGAAAAATTCGCCTGTCCGGTTTCGGGTTTCACCATTGCCGAAATCGAACCGCGTCTGTTCTCGTTCAATGCGCCCTTCGGGGCATGCCCGGTGTGTGACGGTCTGGGCGTGGAGCTCTTTTTCGACGAACGTCTGGTGGTGCCCGATCAGGGGCTGACCCTGATGCAGGGGGCGATTGCGCCGTGGTCGAAGTCGAAATCGCCCTATTTCACCCAGACCATTGATGCGCTTGCCAAGCATTACGAGTTTGACAAGAAAAAGAAATGGAAGGACCTGCCCGCCCATGTGCAGCAGCTGTTCCTTTATGGCTCTCATGGCGAAGAAATCGATTTCTCTTACGATGAGGGCGGGCGCGTTTACAAAGTGCGGCGCGTCTTCGAAGGGGTGATCCCCAATATGGAGCGCCGGTATAAGGAAACCGACAGCGCTTGGTCACGCGAGGATATGGAGCGGTTCCAGAACAACCGCGACTGCGGGGCCTGCGGCGGCCATCGCCTGCGGCCAGAGGCCTTGGCGGTGAAGATCGGCGGTTTGCATGTCGGGCAGGTTGTCCGCATGTCGATCAGCGAGGCGCACGAGTGGATTCAAACGGTGCCGGAGGCGCTGACCCGCCAGAAGAACGAAATCGCCCGCGCGATCCTCAAGGAAATCCGCGAGCGGCTGGGGTTTCTCGTGAATGTGGGGCTCAACTATCTGACGCTGTCGCGCAACGCCGGAACGCTTTCGGGCGGGGAATCGCAGCGTATCCGGCTGGCAAGCCAGATCGGATCGGGGCTGACGGGGGTGCTCTATGTGCTGGACGAGCCGAGCATCGGGCTGCACCAGCGCGACAATGACCGTTTGCTGACCACGCTGAAGAACCTGCGTGATCAGGGCAACACCGTTCTGGTGGTGGAGCACGACGAGGATGCGATCCGCGAGGCGGATTACGTCTTCGACATCGGGCCGGGGGCGGGTGTGCATGGCGGGCGGGTGATTGCGCATGGAACCCCCGCACAGGTTGCGGCCGATCCGGCCAGTCTGACGGGGCAGTATCTGTCGGGCGCGCGGGGAATTGCGGTGCCGCAGGCGCGGCGCAAGGGCAGCGGCAAGAAACTGACAGTTGTCGGCGCTTCGGGCAACAATCTTCGCAACATCACGGTGAACTTTCCCTTGGGCAAGTTCGTTTGCGTGACCGGCGTTTCGGGCGGCGGGAAATCGACCTTGACCATCGAGACCTTGTTCAAGACCGCCGCAGGCAAGTTGAACGGCGCGCGCGAGACGCCCGCCCCCTGCGAGACGATCACCGGTTTCGAGCATCTGGACAAGGTGATCGACATTGACCAGCGCGCAATTGGCCGCACGCCGCGCAGCAACCCCGCGACCTATACCGGGGCCTTCGGGCCGATCCGGGACTGGTTCGCCGGATTGCCGGAGTCCAAGGCACGCGGCTATCAGCCCGGGCGTTTCTCGTTCAACGTCAAGGGCGGGCGGTGCGAGGCCTGTCAGGGCGATGGTGTCTTGAAGATCGAGATGAACTTCCTGCCCGATGTCTACGTCACCTGCGAGACCTGCAAGGGCAAGCGCTATAACCGCGAGACTTTGGAAATCAAGTTCAAGGACAAGAGCATATCGGATGTTCTTGATATGACATGTGAAGAAGCCCAAGGCTTCTTCCAGGCGGTTCCCGCGATCCGCGACAAGATGGATGCGCTGTGTCAGGTGGGGCTCGGCTACATCAAGGTGGGTCAGCAGGCGACCACACTTTCGGGCGGCGAGGCGCAGCGGGTCAAACTTTCAAAGGAACTGTCGCGGCGCGCGACGGGGCGCACGCTGTACATTCTCGACGAGCCGACAACGGGGCTGCATTTCGAAGACGTGCGCAAGCTCTTGGAAGTGCTGCATGAACTGGTCGAGCAGGGCAATACGGTTGTGGTGATCGAGCACAATCTGGATGTGATCAAGACCGCCGACTGGATCATCGACATCGGTCCCGAGGGGGGCGATGGCGGCGGGCAGGTGGTGGCAGAGGGAACTCCGGAAGAGGTGGCAAAGGTCGAGGCGAGCCATACGGGACGCTATCTGAAGGACATGCTTAAACCGCGTCGGCATGCGGCGGAGTAGAGCGGTCTGATGCGCCGGGGGCTGCAAGTCTTGGGCCGTGGCGCGCAGCTTCTGGCGGCGGCTTTCGTGCTGGTTTGGGTGTGGCTGGCGGTGCAATTTCACGCCGGGGGAGCCTTGGGACTTGCCTTGCATGCTGTGATCGGGCTGCTGGGCCTGAGTGCGGTTTGGGCGGCGTTGAAGCGGCGCTGGGGGCTGATCTGGGCGGGGATGGGCGCAGTGCTGGCGGGCTTTGTGCTGTGGTGGGTCATGCAGATCCCGCGGGATGACAGGACATGGGCCGCCGATGTGCGTCATGGGGTGACTGGCGAAATAGACGGCAGCCGCGTCACGCTGAGAAACGTCCGCAACTTTCGCTGGCAAGATGCTGATACGGCAGAGGAAAACTGGGAAGTTCGTGTGGTTGATGCCGCTCGGATCACCTCGCTCGACATGTTCACCTCGGTCTGGGACAGCCCGTTGATCGCGCATGTGCTGGTCAGCTTCGGGTTCGATGACGGGCAGCGGATTGTGTTTTCGGGCGAGATCCGGCGTGAGAAAGGTGAGGTTTACTCGGCCCTAGGCGGGTTCTTCCGGCGCTATGAACTGGTGATGATCGCCGCGGATGAGCGCGATATCGTCCATCTGCGCACCGATGCGCGGGGGGAGCGGGTTTCCCTGTTTCCGGTGTCTCTGGAGCCAGAGGTGCGCAAGCAGCTTTTCATGAATTTCGTGAACCGTGCCAATGAGTTGGCGGCGGAACCGGAGTGGTATCACACGATCTGGGCGAATTGCACCACGGTGCCGTTTCGTCTGGTCAAGACGATTGCACCCAGTGTCGCGCTGGATTGGCGCGTGCTGGCCTCGGGCTATTTGCCTGCGTATCTGCATGAACTGGGCGTGCTGCCGCCAGACATGCCATTGCCGGATATCCTCCAGCGGTCCGTCCTGCCGAAATCGGGGCCGGAGGCCGTCTCTGGCCCCGCCTATTCTGAAAGTCTGCGACAGAACTGGGTGTCTGCGCCCTAGCGCCTCAGCCCTTTTTCAGCGGGCAGGTGCTGATGCCGAGCAGGGTATAGAGCGGGCAGGTCTGCAACAATCCAGTTGCAAGCGGGATCACGCCCAGAAGGTAGAGCCAGCGATAGGCGCCATCGGTGTTCAGGAAAAAGCCGGCGATCAGGGCAAGGCCGACCACGATGCGCAAGATCCGGTCAATGCCCCCAACGTTGGTCTTCAGCATGATGCACTCCCTCAAACGCCTTGCGCAGGGGCCAGTCCCCTGAGTCACGGCGAAAACACATTCAAGAATGTTAATGCGTTTTTTCTTGCCGGTCCAGCATCATTTGCTCAAACGAAAGCGGCGCCCGCAAAAGGGGCGCCGCCATGCGGAAAAAGCTGTGCCTTAGTCCATCTGCTTGAAGTTCAGGCTTGCGCCTTCCTTGATCCCGCTTGGCCAGCGCGCGGTGATTGTCTTGGTGCGCGTGTAAAAGCGGAAGGCATCCGGCCCGTGCTGGTTCAGATCGCCGAAGGAGGATTTCTTCCAGCCGCCGAAGGTGTGATAGGCCAGCGGCACCGGAATCGGCACGTTGATGCCGATCATCCCTACGTTGATGCGGGCGGCGAAATCGCGGGCGGTATCACCATCGCGGGTGAAGATCGCGATGCCGTTGCCGTATTCATGGTCCATCGCATAGCCGAGCGCCTCTTCATAGGATTTGGCGCGCACGGTCGAGAGGACCGGACCGAAAATCTCTTTCCGGTAGATGTCCATGTCGGTGGTCACATGGTCAAACAGGTGCGGGCCGACGAAGAAGCCGTTCTCATAGCCCTGAAGTTTGAAGTCGCGGCCATCGACCACCAGTTTGGCACCTTGCGCCACGCCCGATTCCACCAGCTTCAGGATGTTCGCCTTGGCCGCAGCGGTGACGACGGGGCCATAATCCACATCGTTTCCAGCGGTATAGGGACCGACCTTCAACTTCTCGATCCGCGGGACCAGCTTTTCGATCAGCCGGTCTGCGGTTTCCTCACCCACCGGCACCGCGACCGAAATCGCCATGCAGCGTTCGCCCGCCGCGCCATAACCTGCGCCGATGAGCGCGTCAGCGGCTTGATCCAGATCGGCATCGGGCATGATGATCATGTGGTTCTTGGCGCCGCCAAAGCACTGCACCCGTTTGCCGTTGGAACAACCGCGCCCGTAGATGTACTCGGCAATCGGGGTAGAGCCGACAAAACCGACGCCGGCAATCTCGGGATTGTCGAGGATGGCATCGACGGCTTCCTTGTCGCCGTTGACCACTTGCAACACGCCATCGGGCAGACCTGCCTCTTGCATCAACTCGGCAAGCATCAGCGGCACTGTCGGCGCACGTTCCGAAGGTTTGAGCACGAACGCATTTCCGCAAGCAATCGCGGGGCCCATCTTCCACATCGGGATCATCGCCGGAAAGTTGAAGGGCGTGATTCCGGCAGCGACGCCAATGGGTTGCCGCATGGAATACATGTCAATTCCGGGGCCTGCGCTGTCGGTGAACTCGCCCTTGAGCAGGTGGGGCGCGCCGATGCAGAACTCCATCACCTCCAGCCCGCGCTGGATGTCGCCCTTGGCGTCGGGAATGGTCTTGCCATGTTCCGAGGACAGCGCCTCGGCCAGTTTGTCCATGTCGCGGTTCAGGAGGTCGACGAATTTCATGATGACGCGGGCGCGGCGCTGCGGGTTGGTCGCGCCCCATTTCACCTGTGCGCGTGCAGCATCGGCGGTGGCGGCATCAAGTTCGGCCTTGCTGGCCAGCGCCACACGCGCCTGCACTTCACCGATGGCGGGGTTGAACACATCGGCAAAGCGGCCCGAGGTGCCGGACACATGCTTGCCGTTGATCCAGTGACCAATCTCTTTCATGGAAGTCTCCCTTTGCATTTCGCGCAGTATAGTCTTGCGGAAAAGTCGGATAAAGCGACATTATCCCAAAGGGGTTTTGCAGGATTGCAAAGGCATGGACTGGGACGATCTGCGGGTTTTTCTGGCGGTGGCGCGGGCCGAGTCGCTTTCAGGGGCGGGCAAGCGGCTTTTGCTTGATCCGGCCACTGTGGGGCGACGTGTGGCAAGGCTGGAGGAAGGCGCCGGTGCGCGGCTGTTCCTGAAGTCACCCCAAGGCTATGCGCTGACCGAGGAAGGGGCCAAGCTGGTGCCGCATGCCGAAGCGGCCGAGGCGGCGCTGATCGCGGCGCAGGATTCGCTCGGGGGCGGCGGCGGCGTGGGGCTGTCGGGACAAATCCGGCTGGGAGCGCCCGATGGCTGCGCCAATTACATCCTGCCGCAGGTGATCCGCGCCATTTGCGACGAGAATCCGGCGCTCGAGGTGCAGATCGTGGCTCTGCCGCGTGTTTTCAATCTTTCTCGGCGCGAGGCCGATCTGGCCATCGGCGTCAGCAGGCCGCAGGCGGGACGGCTGACGGTTCAGAAGTTGACAGACTACCACCTGCATCTGGCCGCGCATCCCGACTATCTGGCGGGCGCACCGCCTTTGCGCACGCTGGCCGATCTGGGGGCGCATCGGGTGGTGGGCTACATCGCGGACATGATCTTTGACAAGGAACTGGATTATCTGGGGGCGCTCGGGGCGAGCACACCGCGCGCCGCGTCCAATTCGGTGTCAGTGCAGCTTAACCTGTTGCGCGCGGGGGCAGGGGTCGGGGTTGCGCATGATTTCGCGCTGCCCTTCGCGCCCGAACTGGTCAAGGTCTTGCCCGAGGCCCTGAGCCTGACGCGGGCGTTCTGGCTGATCCGGCATGAAGGCGACGCCCATTCGGCGCGGCTGTCGCGCTTTGCTGACAGGCTTGCGCAGGGCATACGGCGGGAGGTGCAGCGGCTCGAGGCTATGACGAAGGTGCCACAAGGCGCACAGGACGCTTGACAGAGAGGGGGCCGCGCGCTGACCCTTGGGCTATCGCGTCACGGGAGGATGGGCATGATTGTTCAGCAGATTTTGAAACTCAAGGCCAGCGACGAGGTTACCACGGTGCCGACTAGCACCGACGTGCGGCAGGTGGCCGAGATACTGGCCGCGCACAAGATTGGCACGGTCGTCGTTTCCAACGACGGCAAGACCATTCTGGGCATCGTTTCGGAGCGCGATATCGTGTCGCAAGTGGCGCGGCAGGGTGAGCGCTGCCTTTCCTCGCCGGTGGAGGCGATCATGACCAAGTCGGTGCAAAGCTGCGCCTGCGGCGAAAGCGCGGATTCGGTCTTGGAACGGATGACGGCAGGCCGCTTCCGCCATATGCCGGTGGTGGAAGGCGGACAGATGGTGGGGCTGATTTCCATCGGTGACGTGGTCAAGGCGCGGCTGATGGAACTGGCGGCTGAAAAAGACGCGCTGGAAGGCATGATCAAGGGGTTCTGACCGCGCCCAAAGGGGCGGCCCTCTGCCGCCCTGACCGGTGTTCAGGATAGCGAAAAGGCGCGAGGCGCGGGCAGCGGGTCTGGCACTTTCCTGCTTGTATTCCGGCACATAATAATGTTGCGTGCGCGCAATCTGAAACGGGGGAACCCATGCGCATCGGCCTTTATCCCGGCACCTTCGATCCTATTACGCTGGGGCATGTCGATATCATCCAGCGGGCAATGGCGCTGGTAGATCGGCTGGTGATCGGCGTTGCCATCAACCGCGACAAGGGGCCGATGTTCTCGCTGGAAGAGCGTGTTGCGATGGTCGAGGCGGAATGTGCCGCCATCACCGCGCGGACGGGCGGCGAGATTGTGGTGCATCCGTTCGAGAACCTGCTGATCGATTGCGCCCGTGATGTAGGGGCCAGCGTGATTGTGCGGGGCCTGCGCGCGGTGGCCGATTTTGAATATGAATTCCAGATGGTTGGCATGAACCGCGCGCTGGATGCCAGCATCGAGACGGTGTTCATGATGGCCGATGCGCGGCGGCAGGCGATTGCCTCCAAGCTCGTCAAGGAAATCGCCCGTCTGGGGGGCGATGTTTCCAAATTTGTGACACCGCCGGTGGATGCCGCCTTGCGCCGCAGGTTCGGCACGCGGCTTTAGGCCCCGCTAGCGCGCCGCCCGCGCGACCTTGGCCAAAAAGCCGAAGCGCGGCGGCGTCGGGTCGGCGGGCAGCGGCAACTGGCTCGCATCAAGGGCGACCCCGCGCTTTTCCGCACTGGCCTGCACCGCCTTGCAAAGCTGGGGGGCTTTCTTCAGCAGGTCGATAAAGCGCCCCTCTTCCAGGGTGAGCAAGGTGGTATGGCTGATCGCCGTCACCCGCGCCCGGCGCGAGCGGCGCAGCAGGAGCGAGAGTTGGCCGAACATCTCGCCGCGCCCGAGCAGGAAGCGGCTGCCCGCCTGCTCTGCCTCTACCGCCCCTGACGCGATGAACCAGACGCGGTCGGGTTTGTCATCCTTGCGCATGAGGGTATCTCCCGGCTTGGCGTAGACGGTTTTCATATGCCGCGCCAGTTGCGCCAGCGAGTCCGGGTCAAGGTCGGAAAAAAGCGGGAAGCTGCGCACGATATCGCGGCGTTGCAGGCGCAGGTCGAGACGGGGACGCGAAGCAAGCAGGGTGCCTTCCGCCTCGGTCTGGGCGCGCAGGGCAAGCCGGAGTTCCGGACCGATCAGACCATCTGCGGTCATCTGGTCGTATTCGGCCTCTTCGCGCTGCATCACGAGGCGCCTGATCAACCGACGCTCCAGCTCTTCGGCATAGCCGGGGAACTGGGTGCGCAACCCTTCCATCTCGCGATTGGCATCCTCGATCCGGCGTTTGATCAGGTCATGCAGCAGACCCGCGACGCGGCGTGAATGGATACGCATGATCCGGGTTTCGATAAAGCCGGTCAGCGAACGCAGCATCTGGCGATGCGCCACCAGCGCCTCGAACCGGTCTTCTGTCAGATGGGCCAGCGGCAGCTTGATGCGAAAACGGTTGTGCAGCCATTCGGCGGCGCGCAGGCTGCGCCCGGCGGCAAGGGCGCGGCGGGCCTGCGCCCGATAGCCGGAGCGTCCTTCGGTCAGCGTGGCCTCGATCAGACGGTCGGCATCGGCAAGCATGCGGTCGGCAAGACGGGCCGACATCAGGTTTTCCCGAAACGCATCAAGGATCAGATCCCGCTCATGCCCCGCCAATGCCAGAAGGCCCAGCGTCACCCGGTCCTTTTCAAGGATGTCGCGCGCCTCATCCGCGCGTTCGACGGCAAGGTTCAGCCTTTCGCCAAAGCGGACCGCCTCTTCCCGCACGATGGCAGGGGTCAGGTCCATCCCGCGTGTGGTTTCCGATACCGTCTCGCGCACCTGTTGCAGCGATACCGCCACCACCTGATCGGACAGCGCTCGATCCAGCGGCGAGAGGCGATCCAGCCCCAGCAGCGAGATCACCCGGCGCAGCGTGGTTCCCTGCACCAGAAGCGTGAACAGCACAAATCCGGTCGCGATGATGCCGACCTGCCGCTTTGTCTCGACAAAGATCGCGGGGTTTTCGGTGACGGCAAGCGCAAGCGCCAGGGTAACCGCGCCGCGCAGTCCCCCCCAGAGGATCGCAAGCCGATAGGGCGAGTCGACCCGCGGTGAAAGGCGGGCGGCGGTCAGCAGGGGGAGGATGCCGTAAAGCACGATGGCCCGCGCGACAAAGGCGGCCACCACGGTCACGAGGATCAGGCCGATATCGCTGGGCCGAAGATTGGCGAGAATGCGCGGCACCAGAAGGGCCGCCAGCACGAAGATCAGCCCCCCCGCCCAGTAGGCAATCAGCCCCCATGCGTCGCGAAGCTGAGACAGCGCGGGCGGCGAAATGCGGCCTGGAGCAGAGAAATTGACCGTCATGCCTGCCGCAACCACCGCCACCACGCCCGAAGCTCCGATCACCTGATCGGTCAGCAGGAAGGTGACAAAGGGCGTGGCAAAGCTGACCGAGACTTGCGCCAAGGGCCACGGGTTCATCCAGCCCATCATCTGGACGGCAAAGCGCCCGACAAGCCAACCGACTGCAGCCCCCGCCGCGATCAGCCACGGGAGTTGCAGCAGCGCCAGCCCGATATTGGGTTCGGCATCGCGGGCGGCGACTGCCACCAGAAACACCGAAGTCAGCGCGATGGCCGCCGCGTCATTCAGCAGGCTTTCCCCTTCCACGATGCGGGCCAGCCGCTGCGGAGCGGGCGTGGCGCGGAAAATGCTGACCACCGCCGATGGATCGGTGGTCGAGACGATGGCCCCGATCAACAGGCACGCGATCAGCGGCAGCGTGGTAAACGGCTTGAGCGCCATGCCTATGACGAAGGTCGCCACCACAACCGCGACCACGGCCATCACCAGAACCGGCACCCAGTCATCAAGCAAGCGCCGCAGGTTCAGCGTCAGCGAAACCTGAAAGATCAGAACCGGCAGGAAAATGTAGATGAAAAGGTCAGAAGAAATCGGCAGGTTCAAGATTGCAAGCGCCACGGGGTTCAACGCATCGGTCATGTCGGTGCGGAAGAACCACGACGCCGCCGCCCCGATCCCGATGCCGACTGCGGCCAGAATCACGGTAACAGGCAGGCGCAACCGGGCCGCAAGCGGCTCGGACAGGGCTATGGCCAGAAACAGGCCAGAAAGAATGGCAAGAAAAACAATCAAATCCATGCCGAGACGATAGCCCTTCGCCCTGAGGAGAAAAAGAATGGGCCGGTCACGAATGGTGACCGGCCCGAAACATGCGCGCGGAGAATGTGATCGTCAGATCAGCTTGCCCATCGCCACCGCCGTGTCGGCCATCCGGTTCGAGAAGCCCCATTCGTTGTCATACCAGGTGAGGATCGAGCAGAAAGTGCCATCCATCACCTTGGTCTGGTCCATATGGAACACCGAGGAATGCGGGTCGTGGTTGAAATCGGACGAGACGTTCTTGAATTCGGTATAGCCCAGAATGCCCTTGAGCTTGCCATCGGCGGCCGATTTGATCGCCGCGTTGATTTCAGCCACCGAGGTTTCGCGCTTGGCGACGAACTTCAGGTCCACCACGCTGACATTGGGGGTGGGGACGCGAATGGCAAAACCATCGAGCTTGCCCTTGAGTTCGGGCAGAACCAGACCAACGGCCTTGGCCGCGCCGGTGCTGGTCGGGATCATCGAGAGCGCAGCGGCGCGGCCCCGGTAGAGATCCTTGTGCATGGTGTCCAGCGTGGGCTGATCGCCCGTATAGCTGTGGATCGTGGTCATCATGCCTTTCTCGATGCCGATCACCTCGTTCAGCACATAAGCGACAGGCGACAGGCAGTTCGTGGTGCAAGACGCGTTCGACACCACCAGATCGTCCTTGGTCAGCGTGCCGTGGTTCACGCCGTAGACGATGGTCTTGTCAGCCCCGTCGCCCGGAGCCGAAATCAGCACCCGCTTGGCCCCGTTTTCCAGATGGGCCTGGCACTTTTCCTTGCTGGTGAAAATGCCGGTGCATTCCATCACCACATCGACATCGCCCCAAGGCAGATCGGCGGGGTTCCGCAGGGCTGTCACACGGATTTTGCCGCGACCCGCGTCGATCCAGTCATCGCCGGTGGTGACAGTGCCGGGAAAGCGACCATGCACCGAATCAAAGCGCAGCAGGTGCGCGTTGGTTTCGACCGGGCCGAGATCGTTGATCGCGATCACCTCAATATCGGTGCGGCCCGATTCGATGATCGCGCGCAGCACGTTGCGCCCGATGCGCCCAAATCCGTTGATGGCAACCTTTACCGTCATGGCAATCTCCTTTGAAAAGCGACTCGACCGTCACGTTTAGCGCTAACATCACGAGTCGACAGCAAAAAGCAACGGCAGACTGGCGCTGTCAGCGCCAGAATGCCAGCCATTCGATCATATCGGCAAATTTCACTAGAAGAAACAGCATCGCGGCGCCGTCGTTCAACAGCAGGTCACCGGCGATGGCCGCCACGATCACGCCTCCGAAGATCAGCGCCATGCGGTCGCTCACGCGTTCCCCCTGACGGGGCCACGCCCCCCTAGTGCAACAGCCGCCCCATCACGCCAGCCACATCGGCCATGCGGCAGGAGAAGCCCCATTCGTTGTCATACCATGCCAAGACGCGAACGGAACGGCCCACGACACGTGTCTGATCGGGGGCAAAGATAGACGAGTGGGGCGTGTGATTGAAGTCGATAGAGACTTTGGGTTCGGGATCATAGGCCATGACCATGCCCATGTATCCGGCGCAGGCCTCGCGCACGATCTGGTTCACATCATCCACTGTCACGGTTTTGGCCGCGATGAAGGTCAGATCCACCGCGCTGACATTCGGGGTGGGGACGCGCAGCGAGGTGCCATCGAGCTTGCCCGCCAGTTCGGGCAGAACCTCGCCCAGCGCCTTGGCCGCGCCGGTGGTGGTGGGGATCATTGCCATTGCGGCGGCGCGCGCGCGGTAAAGATCCTTGTGACGTCGGTCGAGCGTGGGCTGATCGCCCGTGTAGCTGTGAATCGTGGTCATGATGCCCGATTCAATCCCGATGGCGTCGTTCAGCACCTTGGCCAAGGGTGCAAGGCAATTGGTGGTGCAAGACCCGTTTGAAACGACCTGATGCTCGGCGGTCAGCTGGCGATGGTTCACGCCGTAAACGACTGTCATGTCGGCGCGTTTGGCCGGTGCGCTGACCAGCACACGCTTGGCCCCGCGCGTCAGGTGCACCGAAGCGCGGTCACGGTCGTTGAACTTTCCGGTGCATTCCAGCACCACATCGACGCCGCCCCAGTCCAGCTCGGCCGGTTCATAGGTGCTTTGCACCCGGATCGGGCCGCGCCCCAGATCAAGCGTATTGCCGCTGACCTTGATCATTCCGGGAAAGCGGCCATGCACCGAGTCGTATTTGAGCAGATGCGCATTCGTCTCGATCGGCCCGGTGGCGTTGATCGCCACCACCTGCACGTCATTTCGGTTGGACTCGGCGATATGGGCCAGAGTGCAACGCCCGATGCGGCCAAAGCCATTGATCCCGACGGTGATGGTCATGCTTCTCTCCTGCGTGAACATACCCCGTCCGTTACAAGGCGGGCGGGCAGATGCATAGATTAAAAACGACATAAAATCATGATGTTAGCGCAAACTTTGGCTGTTTGCGCTAACGCAGGCGGGCTTTGCCTTCGCTTGCAGCATCGGCTAGAAATAACCCGTAACCTCGGGGTGAAAAGATGAGCGGCTTGCTGGCTTTGCTTGATGATGTGGCCGCGATTGCCAAGGTGGCGGCCGCGTCGGTCGATGATATCGCGGCGGCAGCGGCCAAGGCGGGTGCCAAGGCGGCCGGTGTGGTGATCGACGATGCCGCGGTCACGCCGAAATATGTCACCGGATTTTCAGCGGACCGCGAATTGCCAATCATCTGGCGCATCGCGCTCGGGTCCATCCGCAACAAACTGCTGATCCTGCTGCCCGGTCTTTTGGTGTTGCAGGCCTTCCTGCCTCAGGCGATCACGCCGCTTTTGATGCTGGGCGGGGCCTATCTGTGCTTTGAAGGCGCGGAAAAGGTATTTCACGCGCTGTTCCCCCACGGGGATGGGGTGGTGGTGGCAGATCTTTCACCCGGCGATCCCGCGCATCTGGAGGAAGAAAAGATTGCCGGTGCCATCAAGACAGATTTCATCCTGTCGGCCGAGATCATGACCATTGCGCTGGCCGCCATCCCGCAAGGCACGCTCTGGATGGAGGCTGTCACGCTGGTCGTGGTGGGTATCGTGATCACGGTGGCGGTTTACGGCGTGGTGGCGCTGATCGTCAAAATGGATGACGTCGGGCTTCACATGGCCAGCACGGGGCGCAGCGGGGCAGGGCGCAGCATCGGACGCGCCCTGGTGGCCTTCATGCCCCGTCTGCTGGCGGTTCTGTCCTTTGTCGGCACACTTGCGATGCTGTGGGTGGGCGGCTCTATCGTGATCCACGGGCTGGAGGAGCTGGGGCTGGGTTGGCTGGGCCATCATATCCATGACGTCGCCGCACTTCTGGGGCAGGCCGCAGCGCCTGTCGCCGGGGCGGTGGAATGGCTGGCCAAGGCCGTGATGGATGGCATCTTCGGGCTGGTTCTGGGGCTTCTGCTGATTCCGGTCGCAACACGGGTGATCTCGCCGCTTTTGGCTTTGGTCGGGTCGGGCCAGCCACGGCATTAGCGCCGGTCAGGCCACCTTGAGAAGGCTCGTAAGGTCGGTGTTGTTGCGCATCAGATCCGCGACGGTGACGCCGTCGAGTTCCGCATAGAACGCATCGAGCGCCTGCGCGAGCGCCCGCTTCAGGCGGCAGGCCCCGACCAGGGGGCAGTTGCATTCCTCGCCCGCGAAACATTCGGCGAAGGGCAGCGTTGCCTCGAATTGGCGGAACACCGCGCCGACGCTGATCCTGTCCGGGCTTTTGCCCAGCATCAGACCGCCCGCTCTGCCCCGGACCGTGCGCAGATAGCCCTTTTGTGCCAGCAGATGGATGACCTGCGCCAGATGGTTCTCGCTGGCATTGCACACGTCGGCCACCTCGCGCTTGCGCACGATACGGTCCGGATTGGCCGCGCAGAACATCAGCGTCCGCATGGCAAGATTGGTTCGGGTCGTCAGGCGCATGGCACATCTCCGCGCAAGGGGTTGGCGCAGAATGCGCAAGCAAAGCCCTTGCCGGGTTGATCCAGATCAGATTGCCCCCGGACAGGTCGAAAAAAGTCTGAGTGCAGATGACCAAAGCATGGGCGAAACGCCAAAAGATTGATCTGGATCATGACGCACGACACGCCTTGCATTCAATTATACGAATAGAAGGTATGGGAGGCATCAATGACCGGATCACGGGACCTGCACGGAACGTTGGCAACGCGTCGCGGCTTCCTCGCTGCGGCTGCCGGAGGGATCGCACTTGCCGGCCTTGGCAGCGCAGCGCCAGCCGCACCGGCGCCGCTGCGCACCAAGGCGCGTATTGTGATTGTCGGGGCCGGGGCGGGCGGCACGGGGATTGCCAACCGGCTGGCAAGCCGTCTGGATGGCGCATCGATCACGATCGTCGACGGGCGCAAAGAGCATTGGTATCAACCGGGCTTTACCCTGATTGCCGCCGGTCTGAAACCCGCCGGCTATGCGGTATCGACCACGGCAAGCTGGTTGCCGAAGTCGGTCAACTGGATAGGGGACTATGCCATCAAGATTGATCCGGTCGCGCAATGTGTGGGCACGATGGGTGGCATCAACGTGCCCTATGATTACCTGATCGTCGCCACGGGCCTGACGCTCAACTGGGCGGGGGTCGAGGGGTTCGAACTGGAACGGGTTGGCAAGGATGGTATCGGCGCGGTCTATGCCGGACCAGACTACGCCGAGGCCACATGGCGTGCGATGGATGCCTTCACCGACAAGGGCGGCACCGCCCTGTTCGGGCGCCCCGCAACCGAGATGAAATGTGCCGGAGCGCCGCTCAAATACGCCTTCCTCACCGATGACTATCTGCGCCGCAAAGGCACACGGGACAGGAGCCAGATCATTTATGCGGCGCATAACAAGACGTTGTTCGGCGTTCCGATTGTGAACGAAAAGGTCAAGCTGCTGTTCCGCGAGCGCGGCGTGGACGTGCGTTGGGATCATGAACTCAAGTGCATCGATCCGGGAGCCAAGACCGCCACCTATGAGATACCTGCCTCGCAGTCGATCAAGAATGGCGTCATCGTCGAGACCCCGGCAGTCAGGCAGACCATCGACTATGACTTCATCAACGTGATTCCTCCGATGACCGCCCCGCGCGTCGTGCGGCAATCGGGCCTGTCATGGGAGGATAAATGGGTGGACCAAGGCTGGATCGAGGTTGACCCATCAACCCTGCGCCACCTGCGTTTTCCCAATGTCTTCGGAATCGGCGACATCAATGGTGTTCCAAAGGGCAAGACCGCCGCATCGGTCAAATGGCATATTCCGGTGGTCGAGGATCATCTGGTTGCGGCCTTGCAGGACAAAGAGGGCACGGCGGTGTTCAACGGCTATACCTCTTGCCCGCTGATCACCCGCATCGGGCGCGCCATGCTCATCGAATTCGACTACCAGGATAATCTGGTGCCGTCGTTCCCCGGGGTCATCGCGCCCTTGGAGGAGCTCTGGATCAGCTGGCTGATGAAGGAAACCGCACTCAAACCCACCTACAACGCCATGCTGCGCGGCAAAGCCTGAGAGGGGGCATCATGAAAGAACTGACCTTGCCGATGCTGATTGCGGTCTGGGAGGAGATGTTCGGGCAGAGCCTTTTCTGGGCCTTGGCGGTTCTGGCATTTCTGGTCACGCTGGCCTATGTGTTCGTCCTGCTGCGCGACCGCAGCCTTTCGATGCGCAGATTTCTTCTGGCACAGCTTTCCATGCCCTTCGGCGCAATCGCTTCGGTGATGTTCGTGCAACGCATCACCTCATCGAGGCTGCGCGATATCGGCGGGCCGATCGATGTCCTGGTCCTGCTGGCGGTGGGGGCGGTCGGGGCTGTGGGGCTTGCGATCCTTGTCTACACGACGCAATCTTTGCTGCGCAAACAGCGGTGATGCCCGCTTAATGGGCAAGTCGGGCGATGGCTTGCCTTGTGGCGCACTTTGGGCGCCTTCGGGCAAAGAGATGGGCCAAAAGGCTTTCAAAGCGCTTTGAAAGATGTAAGCCATTGATTTTCAATATGTTAAATTCCGTGCTTTTGGGGAATGTTTGCGGTAACTGTTAGACTAGGCTTGCGGTGAGGCGGGCTGGGGATGTGGCGGATGGTTTGCGGGTGCTTGACCCTGTCAACCATGAGCCTAGCCTCAGGCTGTTGTGCAGCCGCCTCTAATTGTGGAACCCGTTGTGAACGATCTCAGCCCCAATCCGACTGCGTTGAAAGCAAACATCCTGCGGCATCTGGCCTTTACTCTGGGCAAGGATGCCGACCATGCCAGCATGTATGACTGGCGCATGGCGCTGTCTTTTGCCATCCGTGACCAGATCATGGAGCCGTGGTTTGCGTCTACCCGCAAGACATGGGCTGCCGATCACAAGCGGGTGTACTACCTGTCGATGGAGTTTCTGATCGGGCGCATCCTTGAAGATGCGACGGTCAACCTTGGTCTGCGCGATCAGGCCGAAGAGGCAATGGCCGGGTTCGGGCTCGATTTCCGTGCGATTGTCGAAGACGAGCCGGATGCGGCGCTCGGCAACGGGGGGCTGGGCCGGTTGGCGGCCTGCTTCATGGAATCGATGGCCACGCTTGGCTGTCCCGCCTACGGCTATGGCATCCGCTATGAACATGGTCTGTTCCGCCAGCGGTTTGAAAGCGGGCGGCAGGTGGAAACGCCGGAAGACTGGCTCAAGCAAGCGCATCCGTGGGAGTTTGCCCGCCCCGAGGCTGCCTATGTCATTCCTTTCAAGGGCCATGTCGAACAAAGGGACGGGCGCAATCACTGGGTTCCCGGTGAAACCGTGGTGGCTTCGGCGCATGACACCCCCGTGGTGGGCTGGCAGGGCAGATGGGCCAATACGCTGCGGCTCTGGGGCGCGCTGCCCACCACCATGTTCGACCTTGATCGCTTCAACCGGGGCGATTACGCCGCCGCTGCCGAGCCGGAGGCGCTTGCCCGCACGCTGAGCCGCGTGCTGTACCCCGATGACACCACATATCAGGGCAAGGAACTGCGCCTGAAGCAGGAGTTTTTCCTGACCTCGGCTGCGCTGCAAGACATCTTGCGCCGTTTCCTTGCGTCGCAGTCCGACCTGCGCAAGCTGCCCGACCATGTCGCGATCCAGATGAACGACACCCATCCGGCAATCGCCGGACCGGAGCTGATCCGGCTTCTGGTCGACGATCACGGCATGCCGTTTGACGAGGCGCTGCCCGTCGCACGCGCCTGCCTTGGCTATACCAACCACACGCTTCTGCCCGAGGCGCTGGAACGCTGGGCCACCTTTACCTTCGGCAACGTGTTGCCGCGCCACATGCAGATTGTCGAGCAGATCGACCACTGGCACAAGACCGAAAACCACAGCCGGCCGCACTACGTAGGCATCGTCAAGCACCACGAGGTGCGGATGGGCGAGCTGGCCTTCATCATGGCCCACAAGGTCAATGGCGTGTCGGCGCTGCATTCGGACCTCGTCAAGAAGAACCTGTTCCCGGAATTGCACGCGCTGCACCCTGACCGGATCGTGAACCAGACCAATGGTGTCACGCCCCGCCGCTGGCTGAAGATGTGCAACAAGCCGCTGTCAGATCTGATCACGGATACCATCGGCAGCGGGTGGGAGGCAGACCTCGATCTTCTCAAAGGTCTGGAAAAACCCATCAATACCAAGACCTTCCGCAAGGATTTTGATGCGGCCAAGCGCAAGAACAAGGTGGCTCTGTCGAACTGGCTGTCCAGCCACGAAAGGATCAGCGTGAACCCCGATGCGCTGTTCGATGTGCAGATCAAGCGCATTCACGAATATAAGCGCCAACTGCTCAACATCCTGCAGACCATTGGCCATTGGGAAGCGATCAAGCAGAACCCGAACGCCAACTGGGTGCCGCGCGTCAAGATCTTTGGCGGCAAGGCCGCGCCCGGCTATGCAGTGGCCAAGGAAATCATCCGCCTTATCAATGATGTGGCGCAGGTTGTTAACAATGACCCTGTGAGCGGTGACTTGCTCAAGATCGTCTATCCGGCCAATTACAACGTCTCTATGGCAGAGCGTCTGATCCCGGCGGCGGACCTGTCCGAACAGATTTCGACCGCTGGCAAGGAAGCCTCTGGCACCGGGAACATGAAGTTCATGATCAACGGCGCTCCGACGATCGGCACGCTGGACGGCGCGAATGTCGAGATTTTGCAGGAGGTTGGTGCCGAGAACTTCTTCCTCTTCGGCATGACGACCGAACAGGCGATGGCACGCCGGCAAGACCCCGACCATGCCCGCAAGGCGATCGAGGCGAGCCAGACCCTGCAAGACGTGTTGCAGATGATCGCCGAGGGCCGGTTCAGCCCGGATGACAAGGGCCGGTATCACGATCTGGTTCACCGGGTCTGGCATCACGATTACTTCTTGGTTGCCAGTGACTTTGACGCCTATGATGAAGCACAGGCGCGCGTCGATGCGGCCTATGCCGACCGTGACAACTGGGTGAAGATGGCGGCCTTGAACACCGCGCGGTCGGGGTTCTTCTCCTCTGACCGCACCATCCGCAGCTACATGCAGGACGTCTGGAACGTAACGCCGGCGCTCTAGCGCCGGATCGTTGCGCGAGGCTGACGTTGGGAGGAGACAACATGGCCGATATTTCGATTGACGAAGGTGTGGCTTGGGCGATCTGCGAAGGACGCCACGGCGATCCGTTCTCGGTGCTGGGTCCGCATAAACTGGGCGGCAAATGGGTCGTCACAGCCTTTGTGCCGGGGGCGGAACGTCTGGTTGTCCTGACCGGAAAAGCGGGTCAGGAAACCGAGGCAACCCATTGGGGCCAAGGGCTTTTCTTTGCCACCCTGCCGCGCAAGTCTGCCTATCGGCTCCGCGCGACGGGGCATGGCACGACATGGGAGTTCGAAGATCCGTTCCGTTTTGGTCCGGTTCTGGGCGAGCTTGACGAGTATCTTCTGGGCGAAGGCACGCATCAGCGTTTGTGGCAGGTGCTGGGCGCGCATGTGATCACGCACGAGGGTGTCGAAGGCACGCATTTCGCCGTCTGGGCGCCGAATGCCGAGCGCGTCTCGGTGGTGGGGGATTTCAACATCTGGGACGGCCGCCGCCACCCGATGCGCCGCCGGGGCGCAACCGGAGTGTGGGAAACCTTTGTGCCACAACTGGGCGAAGGCGCGACTTACAAGTATGAAATCCGCGGGCCGGGCGGGCGTTTGCTGCCGCTCAAGGCGGACCCCGTTGGCTTCGGCTCTGAACATCCTCCCGCAAATGCTTCTGTTGTAAGGAAAATCGCGGGCAGCTTCACAGATTCCGACTGGATGGAAAGCCGAGCGGCGCGCCAGACCATCGATGCACCGATTTCCGTCTACGAGGTGCATCTGGGATCATGGCGACGCGCGCCGGGCGACCGGATGCTGTCCTATCTGGAACTTGCAGAGCAACTCGTTGATTACGCGGCTGACATGGGTTTCACCCATATCGAGCTTCTTCCCGTGAGCGAGTTTCCCTTTGACGGGTCATGGGGCTATCAGCCGGTCGGGCTTTTTGCGCCGACGATCCGCCACGGAACCCCGCCTGAGTTCCGCGCCTTTGTCGATGCAGCCCATCGCAAGGGCCTTGGCGTCCTTCTGGATTGGGTGCCGGGGCATTTCCCGACCGATGCGCATGGTCTGGGCCAGTTTGACGGCACGCCGCTTTACGAACATGCCGACCCGCGCGAAGGGTTCCATCAGGATTGGAACACCTTGATCTACAACTACGGGCGCACCGAGGTTCAGAACTTTCTGGTTTCCAACGCGTTGTATTGGCTGGAAGAATTCCACATTGACGGGCTGCGCGTCGATGCAGTCGCCTCGATGCTCTATCGCGATTACAGCCGCAAGGCGGGGGAGTGGGTGCCAAACCGCGATGGCGGGCGCGAGAATTACGAGGCGATCGAGATGCTGCGGCGCATGAACATCACCGCCTATGGCACGGTGCCGGGGGTGATGACGGTGGCCGAGGAAAGCACCGCCTTTCCGGGGGTCAGCCGTCCGGTGAACCACGGCGGCTTGGGCTTCGGGTTCAAGTGGAACATGGGCTGGATGAATGACACCCTGTCCTACATGCAAAAGGACCCGATCCACCGCAAGTTTCACCACCACCAGATGACCTTTGGCCTGCATTATGCCTGGTCAGAGAATTACATCCTGCCGATCAGCCATGACGAGGTGGTGCATGGCAAGGGCAGCATGCTGGGCAAGATGCCGGGACAGGGCGACGAGAAATTCGCCCATCTGCGCGCCTATTACGGGTTCATGTGGGCGCATCCGGGCAAGAAACTGCTGTTCATGGGACAGGAGTTTGCGCAAGGGGCAGAGTGGAACCATAATCAGAGCCTCGACTGGCATCAGCTTGAAATATCGGCACATTCCGGAGTGCAGGCGCTGGTGCGCGACCTGAACCGTGTCTACCGCGACACCCCCGCGCTGCATGTGAACGACACGCGGCCCGAGGGGTTCGAGTGGATCGAAAGCAACGATGCCGAGGCCAGCGTCTATGCATGGCTGCGCAAGGGCGGGCCAGCCGACGCGATGGTGGCCGCGATTGTCAACATGACACCGGTGGAACGCAGCTATCGGGTGGGTCTGCCTGCGGGCGGCACATGGGCAGAGCTTTTGAACACCGATGCGGCGGCCTATGGCGGTGGCAATCGGGGCAATCTGGGCGGTGTCACGGCAGAGGAGGTGCCGCATCACGGCAGGCCGTGGTCAGCACTTGTCACGCTGCCGCCTTTGTCGGCAGTCTATCTCAAGCAGGGGGCTCTTGCGTAACGCAAGATAAGGGAGGGATCATGAAGGCGAAACCAAACACACGGCTGTCGTCTCAGGCGATGGCATTCGTTCTGGCGGGGGGCCGGGGCAGTCGCCTGAAAGAGTTGACCGACCGGCGGGCGAAACCGGCGGTTTATTTCGGGGGCAAGACCCGCATCATCGACTTTGCGCTGTCGAACGCATTGAACTCGGGCATCCGCAAGATGGCGATTGCCACGCAATACAAGGCGCACAGCCTGATCCGTCACATGCAGCGCGGCTGGGGCTTTTTCCGGGCGGAACGGAACGAATACCTTGATATTCTGCCTGCCTCGCAGCGTGTGGACGAGAACAAATGGTATCTGGGCACGGCCGATGCTGTGACGCAGAACATTGATATCGTTGACGATTACAAGGTGAAATACGTCATCATCCTTGCGGGCGACCATATCTACAAGATGGACTACGAGATCATGCTGCAACAGCATGTGAACTCGGGCGCGGATGTGACCATCGGCTGCCTGACCGTGCCGCGGATGGAGGCGACGGCCTTTGGCGTGATGCATGTCGATGCCGACATGCGCATCACCCAGTTTCTGGAAAAGCCCAAAGACCCGCCCGCCATTCCGGGCGACCCTGACCAAGCGCTCGCCAGCATGGGGATTTACGTCTTCAACTGGGACCTGCTGCGCGACCTCTTGATTCGCGATGCCGTAGATCCGAACTCAAGCCATGATTTCGGCAATGACATCATTCCACAAATCGTGAAGAACGGCAAAGCGGTGGCCCACAGGTTCGCCGACAGTTGCGTGACCAGCGGTCTTGAGGACGAGCCTTACTGGCGCGATGTGGGAACCATCGACGCGTTCTGGCAAGCCAATATCGACCTGACCGATTTTGTGCCGAAGCTCGACCTTTACGACAATTCCTGGCCGATCTGGACCTATGCCGAGATCGTGCCGCCGGCAAAGTTCATCCATGACACCGACGGGCGGCGCGGCATGGCGATTTCTTCGCTTGTCTCGGGCGATTGCATCGTCTCGGGCTCCGAGGTGCGCAACTCGCTGTTGTTCACCGGATGCCGGACGCACAGCTATTCCAGCCTCGAATATGTGGTGGCGCTGCCGCAGGTGATGGTGGGGCGCAAGGCCGAGTTGAAGAACTGCGTCATCGACCGCGGGGTGGTGATCCCCGAAGGGCTTGTTGTTGGACAGGACCCGGAGGAAGATGCAAAGTGGTTCCGGCGCACAGATGCGGGTATCGTGTTGATCACGCAGGATATGCTGGATATGCGGGCGCGCAAGCTGGGATAGGGCGTGCCTGCGGATGCACCGGAGGGCTGTCTGCCCTCCGGACCTCCCGAAAATATTGAGAACAGATGAATGAGGGTTTGATGAGAGGTCGGGTTCTGTCTGTCGCCTCGGAATGCGTTCCTTTCGTCAAGACCGGGGGGCTTGCGGATGTGGTGGGGGCCTTGCCGGGGGCACTGGCCGCCGCAGGCTGGGAAATGCGGGTGCTGATCCCGGCCTATCGGTCCCTTCGGCCCCTGACTGGCCAGATGCGGGCGGTTTGGGAGGAGCCGGGGCTGTTCGGCGGCCATGGCACCGTTTTCATGGGCAAGGTGGAAGGGATCGAACTTCTCCTTCTCGATGCGCCGCATCTCTTTGACCGTGATGGCGGACCCTACGGCGGGCCGGGGGGTGATTGGTGGGACAATCCGCAGCGCTTTGCCGCCCTGTCCTGGGTTGCGGCGCGCATTGCCCGTGAAGGTGTGGCAGGCTGGCGGCCGGATGTTCTGCACGCGCATGACTGGCAGGGAGGGTTTGCTCCTGCCTATCTCGCCTATTCGGGCGCGCGGGATGTGAAATCGGTCATCACCATCCATAACATCGCCTTCCAAGGCTGGGCGCCCGTCAACCTGCTGGGCGATTTGCGTCTGCCCGGCGAGCAGTATTATCCGGACGGGCTGGAATATTATGGCGGCTTGTCGAGCCTGAAGGCCGGACTGGTCACCGCCGACTGGATCACCACTGTGTCCCCGACCTATGCCGAGGAACTGATGCGGCCGGAATTCGGCATGGGGCTGCAGGGGGTCATCGCGGCGCGGGCGGCGCGGGTATGCGGAATTCTGAACGGTGTGGATACCGCGCTCTGGTCGCCCGAGGCAGAGCCGTTGTCTTACAGCGCCACCGATCTGGGCAACAAGGCCGAAGCGCGGCGGGCCCTTTGTGCCGAGTTTGGCCTCGACGTGCCGGGGCCACTGGCCATCGTGGTGAGCCGGTTGACCGATCAGAAGGGGATCGATCTTCTCCCGCAGGTCGTGCCGGATTTCGTGGCGGCGGGCGGCGGGTTGATCGTGCTCGGTTCGGGTGATCCGGCGCTTGAAGGGGCAATGCGCGGCCTTGCACAGGCCCATCCGGGGCGGGTCGCGGTCCGGATCGGCTATGACGAGGGGTTGAGCCACCGGCTCTTCTCGGGCGCGGATGCCGTCTTGGTGCCGTCGCGGTTCGAACCTTGCGGCCTGACGCAGATGTATGGCCTTCGTTATGGCACGGTGCCGGTGGTTGCCGCGACAGGCGGTTTGGCCGATACGGTGATCGGCGTGTCTCCGGCGACGCTGGCGGCAGGGGTTGCAACGGGCGTGGTCTTTCATCCGACCGATGCACTGGCTTTCGGACAAGCCTTGGGCAAGCTGATCGACGTCTATCACAAGCCCGAGGAATGGGCGCGGATGCAGGCAAATGCGATGGCGCATCCGGTGGGGTGGGAGACCTCTGCAGCGGCCTATGCCGCGCTTTACGAGCGGCTGTTGGCATGACACCGGGGCTGACGCCCTTGCCGGCCCGCCTGCAGGGCCATTCCGTCAGCGCGGGCCGTCCTTGGCCGATGGGCGCGAGCCTCGATGGCGACGGCGTGAATTTTGCGGTGTTCTCTGCCCATGCCGAGTTGATCGAGCTGTGCCTGTTCTCGCCTGATGGCCGCAAGGAACTGGTGCGCTTGCCGTTCCGCGAGCGCGACGGTGACATCTGGCACATGCATGTCGGTGGCCTGACGCCCGGTGCGGTCTATGGCTTTCGCGCGCATGGGCCTTATGTGCCGGAACAGGGGCATCGCTTCAATCCGCACAAATTGCTGCTCGACCCTTATGCCCGCGCGCTGGAAGGGCGCTTGCGCTGGTCGGATGCGGTGATGGGCTACAAGATCGGGTCAAACCGGGGCGATCTGTCTTATGATACGCGCGATTCCGCCTTTGCGGTGCCAAAGGCGGTGGTGACAGACACCAGTTTCACCTGGGGCAATGACAGGCCGCCGCGCACCCCGCGCTGTGAGACGGTAATTTACGAAGCCCATGTCAAGGCGCTGACGCAGTTGCACCCCGACATCGACAAGGGATTGCGCGGCAGCTATCTGGCGCTTGCCAGCGATCCGGTGATTGCGCATCTGCAACGGCTGGGTGTGACAGCGATCGAACTTCTGCCGGTGCAGGCTTTCGTGGATGACCGCTTTCTGGTCGCCAAGGGTTTGCGCAACCACTGGGGCTATAACACGCTGGCCTTTTTTGCGCCGGAGCCGCGCTACATGGCCAAAGGTGCGTTGTGGGAATTCCAGACCATGGTGCGCCGCCTGCATTCGGCGGGGATCGAGGTGATCCTTGACGTGGTCTACAACCACACCGCCGAGGGCGATCAATGGGGGCCGACCCTGTGCTACCGCGGTCTCGACAATGCCAGCTATTACCGTCTGGCCGATGGCGGGCGGCACTACGTCAATGACACCGGCACGGGCAATACGCTGAACCTGACGCATCCGATGGTGCTGCGGATGGTGATGGACAGCCTGCGCTATTGGGTGGAGGTCTGCCATGTCGACGGTTTCCGCTTCGATCTGGCAACGGTGCTTGGGCGCGAGCCGCACGGCTTTGACCCCAACGGCGGCTTTTTCGATGCCATCCGGCAAGACCCGGTGCTAAGCCGCGTCAAGCTGATTGCCGAACCATGGGACATCGGGCCGGGGGGCTATCAACTGGGCCAGTATCCGCACCCGTTCCACGAATGGAACGACCAGTTCCGCGACGGGGTGCGGCGGTTCTGGCGCGGCGATGCGGGGATGACGCCCGATCTGGCCAAGCGGCTTTTGGGCAGCGCCGAACGGTTTGACCACTCCGGTCGCTCGGCCACCAGTTCGGTGAATTTCCTGACCGCGCATGACGGTTTCACGCTGGAAGATCTTGTCAGCTTCACCGTCAAGCGCAACTGGGCCAATGGCGAGGACAACCGCGACGGTCATTCCGACAACCACTCCGATAACATGGGTGTGGAGGGGCCGACGGAGGATCCGGCGGTGCAAAGCGCCCGTGCACTGCGCAAGCGCAACCTGCTGGCAACGCTGTTCCTGAGCCAAGGCGTTCCGATGCTGCTGGCGGGGGACGAGCTTGGGCATAGCCAGGGCGGCAACAACAATGCCTATGCGCAGGACAATGCGGTGACATGGCTCGACTGGGCCAACCCTGACGAGTCTCTGACCGAATTCATCGCCAAACTGGCGGGTCTGCGCCGCGCGCACCCCGTCTTGCGCCAGCGCCGCTTCTTGCACGCGCGCAAAAGGGCTTGGGATAGCCAACTCGATGTGGTCTGGCGCAAACCCGATGGCTGCACGCCCACGCCGCAAGACTGGCATGATCCCGCCTTTCGTGCGCTCGGGGTCGAGTTGCGGATGGCCGCCGAGGGACAGGATTCGCGTTGCGATGCGGTGCTGGCGTATTTCAACTGTGGCGGCGCGGTCGATCTGGTCTTGCCCGCCTCTACCCGTTGGGAACTGCAGCTTGATACCACGCGCCCCGATCTGTCCAGCGCGCCGGTGCCCGCCAGCCTGCCCGCACAATCCGTTCTGATGTTTGCCTCGGTCCCGTTTGCGGGTCAGGCACAAGGAGAAAGCCGATGATACGCACCATTGCCACCCAGCCGATCGCCGGACAAAAGCCCGGAACCTCGGGACTTCGCAAGAAAACCCCGGTGTTCATGGGGCGGCATTATCTAGAGAATTTCGTCCAGGCGATTTTCGATGTGGTCGGGGCCGAGGGAAAGACCTTTGTGCTGGGCGGTGACGGACGCTATTTCAACGATCGCGCCGCACAGGTGATCTTGCGCATGGCCGCCGCCAACGGCGCGGCGCGGGTGATCGTGGGGCAGGGCGCCGTGCTATCGACTCCGGCGGCCAGCCATCTGATCCGGCTGAACAAGACCGACGGCGGCATCATCATGTCGGCCAGCCACAACCCCGGCGGGCCGGAAGAAGACTTTGGCGTCAAGTTCAACATGCCCAATAGCGGCCCCGCCCCCGAAGGCGTGACCGAAGCGATGTATCAGCGCACGACCGAGATCACCGAATACCGCATTCTGGAAGCGCAGGATGTGGATCTTGGCACCATCGGGCGGTCTGACCTTGGCGGGATGGTCGTCGATGTGGTGGACCCTGTCGCCGACTATGCCGATCTGATGGAAACGCTGTTCGACTTCCCCGCCCTGCGCACACTCTTTGCCGGCGGCTTCCGGATGCGAATGGATTCGATGTGCGCTGTCACCGGCCCCTATGCGGTGGAGATCCTTGAAAACCGGCTTGGTGCCGCCCCCGGAACCGTTACCCATGCCACGCCGTTGCCCGATTTCGGCGGCATGCACCCGGATCCGAACCCGACTTGGGCGCATGAGTTGATGGCCGAGATGATGGGCGAAGATGCGCCCGACTTCGGCGCGGCCAGCGACGGGGACGGGGACCGCAACATGGTTGTGGGGCGGGGCATCTATGTGTCCCCCTCTGACAGTCTGGCCGTGCTGGCGGCCAATGCGCATCTGGCCCCGGGCTATGCGCAGGGTCTAGCAGGTGTGGCGCGCTCCATGCCGACCTCGGCGGCGGCAGACCGGGTGGCCGATGCGCTCGGGATCGCCAAGTTTGAGACGCCCACCGGCTGGAAGTTCTTCGGCAACCTGCTCGATGCCGGCAAGGCGACGCTCTGCGGTGAGGAATCCTTTGGCACCGGCTCTGACCATGTGCGCGAAAAGGACGGCCTTTGGGCCATTCTGCTGTGGCTCAACATTCTCGCGGTGCGCAAACAATCTGTGGCAGAGATTCTTGCCGAGCATTGGGCGCGCTATGGCCGCAACTATTACAGCCGTCATGATTTCGAGGCCATCGCCACTGACAAGGCCGATGCCATGATGACCGCCCTGCGGGCCAGTCTGCCCGGCCTTGCTGGACAAGCGGTCGAAGGCATGACCATCGCCGCCGCCGATGATTTCGCCTATACCGATCCGGTGGATGGCTCGGTCAGCGCCAAGCAAGGTGTCCGCATCCTGTTCGAAGATGGCAGCCGCATCGTCATGCGCCTATCCGGCACCGGCACAGAAGGCGCCACGTTGCGCGTCTATCTTGAACGCTACAGCCCCGGCCCCGACGGGCTAGACCATGACCCGCAAGAGGCGCTTGCGCCGGTGATCCGCGCCGCCCACAGCCTTGCGCAACTGGAGGCCTTTACGGGGCGCACCGCGCCGGATGTGGTGACCTGACCCGGAACGCGACGCGCTCCGCGCGGGGGCATCAGCAAAGGTGCAGGCGAAAGAGCAAAGCTCTTTTGCTGCATTTGCACCTGTCTGGAATACTCCCGCCGGAACCTCATCTTTCCGCCTGCGCACCGGCATGAGGGTGAAATCCGACCTGCCAGCGTCGTCACTGTCTTGGACTTTGGCGGGCGCGGGGCGTGTCATGGTCCCGAAGTCTGCAAGGGGGCGAGGGATGACACAGCAACGGATACGGTCCGGACGACAGGCGCGGCAGGCGGAGCGGGTGGGCAGGCCGGTGGCGATCGGCCGCCCCTATATCCACCGCAATATTCCGACCTATGACATTCTGTCCGAGGAAAACCTCCTCCGCATCGAGGCGGCGGCTGACCGCATTCTAGCCGAAACGGGGATAGAGTTTCGGGATGATCCGGCAGCGCTGGACCATTGGCGGCGCGCGGGGGCCGAGGTAGAGGGCGTGCGCGTCAGGTTTCCGCCGGGGCTCTTGCGCGAGGTGCTGCGAAGCGCCCCCGCCGAATTCACCCAGCACTCCCGCAATCCAGCCAATTCGGTGCGCATCGGCGGGCGCAATGTGGTGTTTTCACCCGCCTATGGCAGCCCTTTCGTTATGGACCTAGACAGGGGGCGGCGCTTTGGCACGCTGGAAGATTTTCGCGCCTTCATCAAGCTTGCTCAGGCCAGCCCGAACTTTCACCATTCGGGCGGCACCATTTGCGAGCCGACCGACATTCCGGTGAACAAGCGGCATCTGGATATGGTCATGGCGCATATCGAGCTGTCCGACCGCCCCTTCATGGGTTCGGTCACCGCAGAAGAGCGGTCGGAAGACAGTATCGAGATGGCGCGCATCCTGTTCGGGGCAGAGTTTACCGACCGCAACTGCGTGATCCTTGGCAATGTCAACGTCAACTCGCCGCTGGTCTGGGATGGCACGATGACCCGCAGCCTGCGCGCCTATGCGCGGGCAAATCAGGCGGCGGTGGTGGTGCCTTTCATCCTTGGCGGTGCGATGGGGCCTGTCACCAATGCCGGCGCCATCGCGCAAAGCCTTGCCGAAACGATGGCGGGCTGTGCTCTGACCCAGCTAGAGCGGCCAGGTGCGCCGGTGATTTTCGGCAACTTCCTGTCGTCGATGTCGCTGCGCTCGGGCAGTCCGACCTTTGGCACGCCAGAGCCCGCGATTGGCAGCATGGTGATCGGCCAGCTTGCGCGGCGGCTGGGGCTGCCCTTGCGCTGTTCGGGCAACTTCACCACTTCGAAGCTGCCCGATGCGCAAGCCATGACGGAAGGCACCATGAGCATGCTGGCCGCAATTCACTGCGGGGCGAATTTCATTCTGCACGCAGCCGGGTTCCTCGATGGGCTTTTGAGCATGAGCTACGAGAAATTCATGCTAGACGACGATCTGTGCGGCGCCTTGCACAGCTATCTGGACGGCGTGCAGATCGACGACAACCAGCTTGCGGTTGATGCCTTTGCCGAAGTGGGGCCGGGCAACCACTTTTTCGGATGCAGTCACACGATGGCCAATTACCAGACGGCGTTTTGGGATTCCGGTCTGGCCGACAACGAGCCATTCGAGAAATGGGAAGCGGCAGGCGGGCTTGATGCCGCGACACGGGCAAACCGGGCGTGGAAAAAGCGGCTGGCAGAGTATGAGGCCCCGCCGCTGGATGCAGGCATCCGCGACGGGCTGCGCGACTACATCGCGCGCGCCAAGGAAGGCGTGCCGGATGCCTGGTATTAGCGGAACTGCTTGGCCAACTTCAGGCCCTGACCCTGATAATTGCTGGCGATCTTGGTTCCGTAAAGCGCATCGGGCCGCTCGGCCATGCGCTCGTAGACCAGACGGCCCACGACCTGCCCATGTTCCAGCACAAAGGGCGCTTCGTGGCAGCGCACTTCCAGCACCCCGCGAGACCCCGCGCCGCCTGCAAGCGCATGGCCAAAACCGGGATCAAAGAAGCCGGCATAATGCACGCGGAATTCCCCCACCATCGCAAGGTAGGGGGCCATTTCGGCGGCATAATCGGGGGGAATCGTCACCGCCTCGCGGCTGACCAGAATATAGAAGGCGCCGGGGTCAAGAATGATGCGGCCCTCGGTGGTGCGGATTTCTTCCCAGAACTCCGCCGCCGGATAATGGCCGATGCGATCCAGATCGACAACACCCGTATGCGGCTTGGCGCGGTAGCCCACAAGATCGCCCGATCCGGGGCGCAGATCGACCGAAAAGCCCAGACCTTCCGAGATCACAGGGGTGCCATCCACCAAAGGCTCTGCCTGATGCAGGCCCGCGAGCTCGGCATCAGACAGCACCGCCTGACCGTGCCGGAAGCGAATCTGGTTCAGCCGTTGTCCCGCGCGCACCAGCACGGAGAAGGAGCGCGGGCAGACCTCGGCATAAAGCGGGCCGTGGTAACCGTCGGGAATCCGGTCGAATTCGGTGCCGCCATCGGTGATGGTGCGGGTCAGCAGATCAAGCCGGCCGGTAGAGGATTTCGCATTCGCCACCGCCGCCAGTCCCGGCGGCAGCGCCAGACCCTCCATCAGGGGAATCACATAGACACAGCCCTTTTCGAGCACTGCCCCCTCGGTCAGATCCATCCGGTGCATCTCGAACTCGGCCAAGCGCTCCGACACGGGGCGGCCTTTGCCGGCCAGAAATGACGCGCGCACCCGATAGGCTATGGGGCCAAGGCGCAGGTCGAGACTGGCGGGCTGCACCTGTTCGGGCAAAATCGCGGGGGCTGCGGTGATGGCCCCTCGGGCAATCAGATCGCGCAGATTTTGGGCGGCAAGAACCCCGGTCTTTGTCATGGCGCACCCTTCATGGGGTTCAAAATAAAAACCGCCCGCAAGGCACAAGGCCAAGCGGGCGGCTTTGGAATGGTCGGGCCGGAGAGATTCGAACTCTCGACCTTCCGCCCCCCAGACGGACGCGCTAACCAGGCTGCGCTACGGCCCGAACATGGCGGGATACATACTGATATTCGCGGGCGGCACAAGCGGGAAAGCACGCAATCTGACCACAAAGCGAAGGCGTCATGCCGGAAAACGGTTCGGGCCTGCCAGCCGCCGTCGCAGCGCATTGGCCCGATCGCGCAGGGCGGCAAGCTGCTGCCGTTCCGGCTCCGTCAGCGCATCGGGCGAAACCGCGCGCAGACGCTGCGCCAAGGTGGGGCCCGCAAGCGCAGGTTCGGGCGATGCCACAGGCGGGGCTGGCGGAACGCGTGGCGGCAGAGGGGGCGGCGTCGCCGCACCACCGATCCGGGTTATCTTCAGCAGGGGCGAAGGACGTGCAGACTCGCCCTCATCCGCGCTGGCCGGCGCATCAGGTTCGGGCTCCTCGGCCCAGACTGCCAT
Organism: Pseudotabrizicola algicola; assembly: GCF_010915705.1. GTDB lineage: Bacteria > Pseudomonadota > Alphaproteobacteria > Rhodobacterales > Rhodobacteraceae > Pseudotabrizicola > Pseudotabrizicola algicola. Next base: position 517,294 of record NZ_JAAIKE010000001.1, on the reverse strand, counting down.
CGGTGCCTCGACCACAGGGTCGGGCGGCGCAGGGGCGGGCAGGGGCGGCACTTGCGAAAAAAGATCGGCGACCACGGGCGCAGGGCGCAAGGCAACCACGGGTGCGGGCGGCGGCGTGACATCCGGGGCGCTGTCTTCGGGCTGCGTCTCGTCCAAACCTTCTTCGGGCGCAGGGTCATCCTGCCACGGCACCACCACACCCTCCTCCGGCGCTCGCTCCGGCTCTGCCGCGACATCGCGCGGCGCAGCATCGGCCCCGGGGCTGCGCAAAGCGGCTTGCAGCGCGATCACCTGTGCCGTTTCGGCCTCAGCGGGCGGCAGGATCGCCTCTGGCTCCGTCCCGCCTGTCGCCTGCGCAAGCGCGGCAGCCAGATCATCGGCATCTGTGTCATCATCACCATCATCCGCGACACCGGACACATGGCGAACCCCTTGTTCACGCAAGATTTTCTGCACGCCACGGATCGTCATGCCCTCATCATGCAGCAAGCGCTTGATGCCGGTCAGCAAAGCCACATCGGACGGGCGGTAGTAGCGACGACCGCCCGCGCGCTTGACGGGGCGGATCTGCGGAAACCGGCTCTCCCAAAAGCGCAGCACATGGGCTGGCGTTTCAAGAAATTCAGCGACTTCCGAAATGGTGCGGAAGGCGTCGGGCGATTTGTTCATGCGCCGCGCTCTCCTTCGATCATGCGGTTACTTCTTCTTGCCGGCGGCCACGCGGTCGCGCATCAGATGCGACGGGCGAAAGGTCAGCACACGGCGCGGGCTGATCGGCACTTCATCCCCGGTCTTGGGGTTGCGGCCCACGCGGGCCGATTTGTCCCGCACCGAGAAGGTTCCGAAAGACGAAATCTTCACTTGCTCGCCCGAGGCGAGGGCATCGGACATGTGCTGCAGAACCGCTTCGACCAGTTGGGCCGATTCATTCCTGCTTAATCCAACCTCGCGGAAGACGGCTTCCGACAGGTCCATTCGGGTTAGTGTTTTCTCGCTCATAAGCAAATCCCCCCGGACTTATGGGCAAAGGATGCGCTGACAGGATTTGCGAGTCAATATCAGACACTTGAAGGGCGTTGTTAAAACGCGACTACCAGCGGAGAACCACCGAGCCCCATGCCAGGCCACCGCCAATGGCTTCGGTGACGATCAGGTCACCCTGCTTGATCTGGCCACGCTCTTTGCCAACAGACAGGGCAAGCGGGATCGATGCCGCCGAGGTGTTGCCATGGTCCTGCACGGTCACCACCACCTGCTCCATCGGAAGCTGCATCTTTTTGGCGGTGCCTTCGATGATGCGGATATTTGCCTGATGCGGCACGATCCAGTCGACATCGCCGCTGGTCAGGCCCGCCTTTTCAAGGCTTGCGTGGGCGGTTTCTGCCAGCTTTTCAATGGCATGGCGAAAGACTTCCTTGCCTGCCATCCGCAAATGGCCGGTGGTTCCGGTGCTGGTGCCGCCGTCGACGAACAAGATGTCCTTGAACCTGCCGTCGGAATGAAGATCGCTTGCCAAGATCCCGCGATCATTGCCTGCGCCGGTGCCGCTTTGGGCCTCAAGCACCAGAGCGCCCGCACCGTCACCGAACAGGACACAGGTTGTGCGATCGTTCCAATCCATCAGGCGGCTGAAGGTTTCCGCCCCGATCACCAGCACCCTCTTGGCCTGACCCGACAGGATCAGCGCATTCGCGGTGGTCAGCGCAAAGACGAAGCCTGCGCAGACAGCCTGCACGTCAAAAGCAAAGCCGCGCGTCATCCTAAGTTCGGACTGCACCATCGTGGCAACCGACGGAAATGTCAGATCGGGGGTAGAGGTGGCCAGAATGATGGCATCGATATCGTCGGCACCGAGGCCCGCATCGGCAAGCGCCGCACGCGCGGCATGGGCCGCAAGATGCGAGGTCATCTCGCCCTCGGCCGCAAAGTGACGCCGCTCGATCCCGGAACGAGACCTGATCCACTCGTCACTGGTTTCGACCAGAGCTTCAAGATCCGCGTTTTCCACAACACGTGCGGGCAAGTAATGGCCCACGCCCGCGACAACGGCGCGAATAGTCATGATTTTGCCCCGACTTCCCCGACAGGATCATCTGCCGACTTCTTCACCGTCGAGGCCACACGGGCCGCCAGACGATCTACAAACCCGCTGCGCGCCAGTTGGATCGCAAGGCCGATGGCCGCGGCCACCCCGGTTTCGTCGGCAGAGCCATGCGATTTTACCACGGTACCATTCAGACCCAGAAACACACCGCCATTGACCCGGCGCGGATCGATCCGGCGCTGCAATGTCTTCAACGACCGCAGCGCGAGCAGGGCCGCAAGCTTGGACAACAGCCCGCTGCCAAACACCTCGCGCAGGAAATCCGAGATAAGCTTGGCGGTGCCTTCGCCGGTTTTCAGGGCGATATTGCCGGTAAAGCCATCGGTGACGATCACATCGACGCGGTTACCCGGAATATCGCCGCCTTCGACAAAGCCGACGAATTCAAAGCCACCGGCCTCGGCAGCCTCCTCCATCCGCTCATGCGCGACCTTCAGTTCGGCACGTCCCTTGTGTTCTTCGGTGCCGACGTTCAGCAAGCCCACGCGGGGCCGCGCCAAGGCAAGGCCATTGCGCGCATAAGAGGCACCCATCGCGGCAAATTGCAGAAGGTCTTCCGCCTCGGCCTCGACGCCTGCGCCCACATCGAGCATGACATTGAACCCGCCGGGGTTCCGGCTGGGCCAGAGGCAGGCAATGGCAGGACGGTTCACGCCCGGGATCTTGCGAAGGCGCACCATCGACACTGCCATGAGCGCGCCGGTATTGCCGCAAGACACAGCCGCCTGGGCTGCCCCGGTTTTGACCGCATCAATCGCGGACCACATCGAAGTGCCATCCCCGTGACGCATCACCTGACTGGGCTTGTCGTTCATGGTGACCACACGCTCGGCATGGACCAGCGTGACCCGATCGGCGAGTCCGGTCTGGGCCGCCAGAAGCGGGGTCAGGATGGCCCGGTCGCCGTGCAGGATAAAGCGCACATCGGCATGCTTGGCGGCAGACAGGCCAAGACCGGCGACAACAGCCGCCGGCCCCCGGTCGCCGCCCATGGCGTCAACCGAAATAACCGTCACTGCCCCGCCATCTTGCGCGTCCGTCGCCGGATGTTGCAGTCCGCTTGCCATGGGCAGGGGGGCCGTCGGGCCGCGGCTTACGCCGCGTCCTCGTCCAGATCGACGTCTTTGCTGGTCGCCACGACTTCACGGGCGTCGTAGTGGCCGCATGCGCCGCAAACGTGGTGCGGGCGCTTCAGTTCGCCACAGTTCGGGCAATCTGCGGGGTTGCCAGCAACGAGGGCGTCGTGTGCACGGCGCATGTTACGGCGGGATTTGGTGACTCGGTTCTGCGGGACAGCCATGTCGCAACCTTTGGGTAGTGGGGACATGCCCCTGTTTTACTTGACGATTCTTCTAGCGGATAACGCCGCCGGAGGCGCGTTTCCACACCCCGAATGAGGCGCGGAACATACATTTATCTGGGCGCGGCGCAACCCCCATTCTGCCCATTTCCGCATCATGGTCCAGATCAAGCCTCGGAACTGCCATTCAATTTGTCTTTCAGCGCCGCGAGCGAGGCAAAGGGTTTCAGATCGCTATCACGCAGCGGTTCGGCCCCCGGCGGGGTTGCGGCCACATCGCCCAGTTCTGCCCCCGACGCACGGGGATAAAGCGGCAAGGACAGCACCAGCGCCTCCAGCGCCACGCCGCCCACATCGATCACCTCCGGAATCGCTTCCGCGCTGTCATCTTCGGGCATTTCCACCTCGTCCCCGGTTGGCTCCACCCAATCGGACAGGTAACGCCGGACAACCGTTTCACGGATTTCGCTGCGCACCGGCGCAAGCGTCAGCACGCAGGGCTGATCCACCACCGCAGCCAGTTGCGCCTCGAGCAGGAAATCGCGGCTGGCCGCCGGGCGGATTTCGCCCTTGAAGGAAAACGAGACCACCGACAGCAGGCCGAGATCCTGGGCGATTGCGGCGCGGGTTGCCGCGTCGGGCTCCAGGTCGAACCGTGTCGGCTTGCGCATCGACAGCGCGCCCGAGCGGAAGGGATGGCTGAGCGCGGGTGGACGTTCCGGCACGATCTCTTCGGGTGCGGGGGTGGATTTCTTCATCGGGCAATCACCTTTGTGTCATATGGCCGAGTCCGGCACTGGTGGCGGCCCGCCGCGCAGAGCGCCGAGGGGCGTAACGGTTGCGCGCGTTCCATTCTTGAACCGGCCTGCATCCTTCTGTAAGCCTTTGCATCAAGAGGCGGGTCTTGGTCCTGTGGCACCTAAGCGGCGACACTTCGCTTGGCAAGTCCAGAGGTGAAAGCAAGACCCTGACATGCGGCAACGCTGGGTAGGGAAGACAATCGATGGCATCGACGAGAGCGCAGCGCGACCCAAAGCCGGCAGCTTTATCGCCCCGCCGCATCCGGCGCGCCTGCATCGCCCTTGGCCTTGCCTTAGCGCTGACCGCCTGCGCGCCCATCTACCGCAATCACGGCTATGTTCCGGCCGAAGAGGATCTGGCAACGCTCGTCGTCGGTCAGGATACGCGGGTCACTGCCGCGCCCAAAGTGGGGCGCCCGTCGACCTCGGGCCTGCTGAACGATACCGGCTGGTTCTACGTGCAAAGCCGCTGGGAACAGCGCGGCGCCCTGGCGCCCAAAGAGGTGGACCGTCAGGTTGTCGCGCTGACCTTTAGCCAAGCCGGGGTCTTGCAGAATGTCGAGCGTTTCGGGATCGAGCGCGGCCAGATCGTGCCCTTGTCGCGCCGTGTCACCGAAAGCAGCGTTAAAGGCCAAAGCGTCTTGGCCCAGCTTTTCGCAAGTTTCGGCCGTCTGAGCGCGGGGCAGGTTCTGGGCGAATAGTCCGGAAGACCGCCGCGCGATCACTCATCTGCCGCTTCGAATTTCAGCGCCACACCGTTCATGCAATAGCGCAGGCCCGTCGGGGCAGGGCCGTCGTTGAACACATGGCCAAGATGCGCATCACACCGGTTGCAATGCACTTCCGTGCGCCGCATGAACCAACTCCGATCCTCGGATTCGCCCACCGTCTCTTCACTGATCGGCGCATAAAAGCTGGGCCAGCCGGTGCCGGAGTCGAACTTTGTCGATTGGTCGAACAGCGGCGCATCGCAGCAGACGCAGCGATAAGTCCCCGGCACCTTGGGAAAATTGTCATGTGTAAAGGCCCGCTCGGTGCCATGCTTGCGCGTGACCTTGTAGGCGAGGTCCGACAGCATCGCCTGCCATTCGGACTCTGATTTCACGACCTTGTCCATACGCATCTCCTGTGGTTCTGTTCGGCTGACGGTCGCGGCGCGCCGCGCTGTCATTGAAGTATCTAGGGGGGGAGGGGTCGGGTGCCAAGGGTCATGGGGGCCGCATGAAGCCATTGTCGCGCGGGCGTTACGAGGTACGTCTTGCCCAGACTGCGGCAGAGATTGGCGCGGCGCAGCGCCTGCGCCACAGCGCCTTTCTGGCGGCCCGCGGCAAGGCCCGCGCCAGCGGTCAAGATGCCGATGCCTATGACGACACGGCCAGCCATGTGCTGGTTTTCGATCAGGCCCGCGCCGACCCTGTTGCCTGCTTTCGGGTGCAAGAGTTTCGTGGCGAGACGGTGGCGCGCTCCTATTCGGCGCAATTCTATGATCTGGCCAGATTGGCCTGCTTTCCCGGTCCGATGCTGGAACTGGGCCGCTTTTGTCTGGACCCGGCGCGGCACGACCCCGATATCTTGCGGCTGGCTTGGGCGGGGCTGACGCGGATGGTCGATGAGCGTGGGATCGCGCTGCTCTTTGGTTGCTCCAGCTTTGCCGGTGCCGATACCGGTCTTCACGCCAAGGCCCTTGCCGCACTCGCGCCCCGGTTGGCGCCCGATCTGTGGCGCCCCGGTCCGCTTGCACCGGAACGGGTGACGCTGGCCGACCTTGCCGCGCAGTCCGCAGCTTCGGAAGCGGCCTTACCCCCCTTGCTGCGCACCTATCTGTCGATGGGCGGCTGGGTGAGCGACCATGCCGTCATCGACCGCGAGATGGACACACTGCATGTGCTGACAGGGGTTGAAATCGCCGCAATCCCCCCCGCGCGCGCACGGGCCTTGCGTCTGCTGGCGGCCTAGCCGGTGGGGTATCCAGATACCACTTTTTCAAGACATTGATTTTACTGAGTTTTATATTCATAGAGCCGCTTGACGGTGCATCCATGATACGCGATAAGCCGCCATCCGAGTTACCGGGGGGCAACCCCTGCCTATCCTCTATGGGACACCACCGATGAAAACGTTTACCGCTACTCCGGCGGACATCGAGAAAAAGTGGATCCTGATCGATGCCGAAGGTATCGTTCTGGGCCGCCTTGCCACGATCGTCGCCAACATCCTGCGCGGCAAGAACAAGCCGACCTTCACCCCGCACATGGACATGGGTGACAATGTCATCGTGATCAACGCGGACAAGATCCAGATGACCGGCAACAAGCGTGCCGACAAGGTCTATTACTGGCACACCGGCCATCCGGGCGGGATCAAGCAGCGCACCGCACGTCAGGTGCTGGAAGGCGCGCATCCCGAGCGTGTCGTGATCAAGGCCGTCGAGCGCATGATCACCCGCAACCGTCTGGGCCGTCAGCAGATGACGAACCTGCGCGTCTATGCCGGTGCGGCGCATCCGCATGAAGCTCAGCAGCCGACCGTTCTCGACGTCGCGGCGCTGAACCCCAAGAACACCCGGAGCGCGTGATCATGGCTGACATCAAATCCCTCGACGATCTGAAATCGGCCGTTTCCGGCACCTCGGCTGATGTGGCAGCTCCTGCTGCGGCCCCGCGTGTGGCAGTGCGCGACGCGCTGGGTCGGTCCTATGCGACCGGCAAGCGGAAGAACGCCGTGGCCCGCGTCTGGGTCAAGCCCGGCACCGGCAAGGTGACGGTGAACGGCAAGGAAATGGCGGCCTACTTCGCCCGTCCGGTTCTGCAGATGATCCTCAAGCAGCCCTTTACCGTGGCAAACGTGGAGGGCCAGTTCGACGTGATGGCCACCGTGGTGGGAGGCGGTCTGTCGGGGCAGGCGGGCGCTGTGAAGCACGGCATTTCCAAGGCCCTGCAGCTGTATGAACCCGGCCTGCGCGGCGCGCTGAAGGCTGCCGGCTTCCTGACCCGTGACAGCCGCGTGGTGGAACGGAAGAAGTATGGCAAGGCCAAGGCCCGCAAGTCCTTCCAGTTCTCGAAGCGCTGATCTTTCGATCTTTTTTCTGGAAAGGCCCGCCCTCTGGCGGGCCTTTTCTTTTGCACGCCCGCCTGTGTTACAGGGGGCAATATCCATCGAAATCAACCGGTTAACCCCCGCACCTTAACGAACTATTCACCTTCTCCGCGCCAGCAGGCCCGGCGAGAAGGTGCTTGGTGTTGCCCGCGGTTTCTGGCCTTATGGGCGCGGCACCGCACAAATGGGGGGACATGCGCGATGAGCGGGAGCAGACCATCATGGCCGCGCCTTGCCTTGCGGGCGTTGGGCTTCGGGCTGGTGGCGGCGCTTGTGCTGCCCGCGGCGCTGATGTTCGGGCTGCTGGGGCTTGCGCATCTGGCGGGGGGCTGCGGGGCGGGCAGTTCGGGCGGCTGCGAGATGGGGGCGGCCTCGGTCGGGCTGGTGTCGATTGTGCCGGCCCTCGTGCTGGGGGCGGGCATCTCGCTGTTCCGCGATCTGCGGCGCGGGCGCGGCTGACACGGCGGCACGCAAAAAAAAGGGCCGGAACAAGCCGGCCCAGTCAGGGGAGCAAATATCTGAAGGCGGGGGCGCTTATGCCTCCCAGAAGCGGCGGTTGGCCTCTGCCTCGGCGGTCATCGGGTCGATCCCGACGTCGCGCAGCAGGTGGGCATCAAGCCGCTGCAAGCCCTTTCGGGTGCGTTGACGTGCCTCCCAGGTGACGACGCGGACCGCGGCGGCCAGCACCAGCCGCGACAGCGGAGGCAGGGAGGCGGGGCGGAAAACCAGCGTTTCGGCGGGAGACATGTCGGGTTCCTATTCACGAATGATTTGTGTTGATACAATGGCCTGCTTGGCCATATACAAGAGATACAAAACCGATCAATGAATCGCCAGAGGAACATTGTGGCTGATACAATATGGCTTCCCAAACTGTCGGATGAGGATGGCCCGAAATATCTGGCGCTGACGCGGGCGCTGCGCGAGGCGATCCGCTCTGGCGAGTTGGAGACAGGGGCGCAGTTGCCGACGGTGCGGGAACTGGCGTGGCAGTTGAAGGTGACGCCCGGCACCGTGGCGCGGGCCTATAGTCTGGCGACGCAAGAGGGGATGCTGGCGGCGACGGTGGGGCGCGGCACCTTTGTTGCGGCGAACGCGCCGCGCCTTGGCCCGACACAGGCGCTGTTTGTAGACCGCGAGCCTGCGCGCGTCAGCGGCAAGGTCGACCTGCGCGCGCCGATCTTGCCCGACGTCGGGCAAGGCATTGCAATTGCAGCGGCTTTGCGCGCCTTGGGCGAGGATGGCGAGACGGACTGGATCGACTATCCCAGCCAGCAGGCCGAACTGCCCTTGCGTGCGGCGGTCTGTGACTGGGTTTCAGAGCGCGTGCTGGGGCCGATTTCGGCAGATGACATTGTTCTGGCGCATGGCGGGCAGAACGCGATCAATCTGGTTTTCATGTGCTGTTTGCGCGGGGACCGTCCGGTGGTGCTGACCGAGGAACTGGCCTACCCCGGTTTTCGCCATGCCGCACGGTTGAGCCGTGCCGAGGTGGTTGCGGTCGAGATTGACGCAGAAGGGATTGTGCCGGAGGCATTGGAACAAGCCTGCCGCCGCCACGGGGCGCAGGTTCTGTGCCTGACCACCGAGGCGCAGAACCCGACCACGGGGCGTATGGGGCTGGAGCGGCGGCAGGCAATTGTAGCGATTGCGCGCCGCTATGACCTTCAGATCATTGATGATGATTGTTACTCTGTCGCCACCACGACCCTGCCGTCGATGCGCGCGCTTGCGCCGGAGCGGGTCTGGCATGTGGGCAGCCTGTCGAAAACCATCTCGGCGGGCCTGCGCTTTGGCTATCTGGTGGCCCCCACGGGGATGGGCCAGACGGGGCGGCTGACCGCGCAGCACCAGTTTTTCGCGCTGTCACGCCCGATCGAGGCGATTGTATTGCATTTGTTGCAATCGGGCGAAGCGGTGCGCCTGCGCGGGCTGGTGCAGGAGGAGTTGGACAAGCGGCTGCAATTTGCCGTCAACGCCTTGGGCGCGTTCGATTTGAGCTGGCAGGCGGGGTTGCAGTTCATCTTTCTGCGCCTGCCGTCGGGTTGGCGCGCCAGCAGTTTTTGCAGCCATGCCGAGGCGGCGGGGGTGATGGTGCGGTCGGCCGACGAATATGCGCTGATTCACGGGCGCGCGCCCAATGCGGTGCGCGTGGCGCTGTCGGGCAATGTCTCGATGGAGCGCTTTCAGGACGGAATCAGGCGGCTGGCGCGGCTGCTTGCAGAGCCGCCCGCCGAGTTGATGGTCTGACGGCGACGCCCGCACATCGATACAAGATCAATCGTGGCAGGATTGTGGCGGCATTGTGGTGCGCACAAGGCGCGGGCGGGGCGGCTGTTGCACAATCGCCCGCCTTGCCGGAAAAATCGGCACGCTCTGCCGCCCGCGCGCGCGGGATGCTTGACGGGTGGCAGGGCCTGCCCCAGTTTCGGGGTATAAAGAGCAGTGCATGCAACGACATGCAAAGAATAAGACAGGACCATTCCGATGGGACAACAGACCACTTTCCATGCTCCGCATGGCGGGGCTGATTTTCTGGGCTACCGCAGACGTGCCGGAGCGACAGAGATTGTTTATGATGATGGCGTGGCGCGGCGCATGGTGTGGCGCGTCTCCGGCTCGGCGACCGAGGCGCGGCTTTCCGATGCCTTGCGGGCGGCGGTCGGGTCGGTGCGGGTGGTGCCATCGCTGTATGACGAGTTGAAAAAGCGCGCCATCGCGATTGAACGCGTGGCGGGCTGAGCAAGGCCTGCCGCGATTTTGGGCGAAGCCGGGCCGGGTGCCCGGCTTTTTTCGTGGCGGGGTTTGTGACGGGCCAGATCGGGCCTTGCCAGTCTCGGGCGCATGTGACTAAGTTTTGATCAAAGTCGCGGAACAGCGGCAGCAGACCATCTTCGGGATGGGCCAGACAGGGGGTGACATGGCGAGATCCACTTCGGCGCTTGGCCGGTCCGAGGCGCGCTCGGGCCTGCTGATGATCAGCCCGACGGCGCTTTATGCGGTGCTGCTGCTGGCGGCGCCCCTTGCGACGGTGGTGATCTATTCGCTGGCGACCGGGGGTCGCGGGGTGATTACCTGGGATTTCAGCCTTGCCAATTATGTCGAGGTCTGGACCGGGCCGGTCTACCGCGCGATCATGCTGCGGTCGTTGATCGTGGCGCTGTCGGTGACGGTGGTGACGGTGGTGATCGCCTATCCCATCGCCTATTTCGTGAGCTTCCATGTCGCGCCGTCGAAGAAGTCGCTGTGGCTGTTCCTGATCACGATTCCGTTCTGGACGAGCTATCTGATCCGCGTGTTCCTGTGGAAGGTGATCCTTGGCTATAACGGCGTGATCAACTCGGGGCTTCTGGGGATCGGCATCATCGACGAGCCGCTGACCTGGATCAACTACAACGTCGGGGCCCTGGTGGTGACGCTGGCCCATGCCTATGCGCCCTTTGCGATCCTGCCGATCTTCGTCGCGCTGGAGAAGATCGACCGCAGCCTGCTGGAGGCGGGGCAGGATCTGGGCGAGAGCAAGCTGCGCACCTTCTGGCGGGTGACGCTGCCCCTGTCGATGGGGGGCGTGATTGCGGCGGTGCTGATCGTGTTCATCCCGACGATCGGCGATTATGTGACGCCCGATCTGATCGGTGGCGGCAAGCTGCCGATGATCGCCAACATGATGGAAGTGCAGATGCTGAAGATCAACAACAAGCCCCTCGGCTCGGCCATCGCGGTGTCGGCGATGCTGATCGTGGCGCTACTTTCGCTGGCCTTCGTGCTGGTGAACCGGCGCTTCCTCGGGCCGGCACGATAGGGGGCTGCTGATGAAATCTCCGGGTTTGCGGGCCTATGCCATCGGCTATCTGATCTTTCTCTATGCCCCGATCGCGCTGCTGCCGATCTTTGCCTTCAATGACAGCCGCATCATCGCCTTTCCGCTGTCGGGCTTCACCACCAACTGGTTTGCCGAGATGTGGGCCGACCGGCAGCTGTGGCGGGCCTTGCAGAACTCGCTGATCATCTCGGGGTCTACCGCGGTGATCGCCACGGTGCTGGGCGTCTTTGGCGCGCGGGCGAGCACGCGCTATGCCTTTCCGGGCAAGGGGGGGCTGGTGGGGCTGATCATGCTGCCGCTGGTCTTGCCCGAGATGATCGTGGCGATGTCGCTGCTGGTCGTGCTGTTGGCGATCTCGGTGCCGCTGTCGATCTTCACCGTCATTCTGGGCCATGTGCTCATCACCACGCCCTTTGCGGTGGCGATCCTGTCGTCGGCCTTCCAGTCGCTGGACAAGTCGCTGGAGGAAGCCGCCTATGATCTGGGCGAGGGGCCGGTTTCGACCTTCCGGCTCATCATCCTGCCGCTGGTGGCACCCGGCATCATCTCGTCCCTGCTGATCTGTTTCACCATCAGCCTTGACGAGTTCATCATCGCCTATTTCCTTGCCGGCGCCGATACCGTGCTGTCGTCCTATATCTACAGCCAGTTCCGCTTTCCAGCCAAGGTTCCGGCCATGCTGGCGCTTGGCACCATTCTGGTGCTGGTGTCGGTCACCCTTCTTTCCATCGCAGAATTCTTCCGCCGTCGCGGCATCGCAAAGACCGGCGGCAAGGACACCGGAGGCTTCTTGTGAGCAACACCCCCCCAAAGCCCAAGCCCACGATGATCGAGTTCCGCGACGTCCACAAATACTATGGCGAATACCACGCCTTGCGCGGAATCAACGGCACCATACGGGCGGGCGAGTTCTTTTCGCTGCTGGGGCCTTCGGGCTGTGGCAAGACCACGCTCTTGCGCACCATCGCGGGGTTCGAGGGCATCGACAGCGGCGCGGTGCTGATCGACGGCAAGGACATGGCGCGGGTTCCGGCCAACCTGCGGCCCACAAACATGGTGTTCCAGTCCTATGCCATCTTTCCGCATATGAGCGTGGCGGAAAACGTGGGCTTTGGCCTGCGCCGCGATCCGCGCAGCAAGGCGGAAAAGGCCCGCGCGGTGGAAGACGCGCTGGAGATGGTGGGCCTGAAAGGCTATGGCGCGCGGGCGGCGCATGCGCTGTCGGGCGGGCAGCGGCAGCGGGTGGCCTTGGCGCGGGCGCTGATCCTCAAGCCCAAGGTGCTGCTGCTGGATGAACCCTTGAGCGCGCTCGACAAGAAGATGCGCGAGCATATGCAGGTGGAACTCATCAAGCTGCAACGGCAGGTGGGCATCACCTTTGTGCTGGTCACGCATGACCAGGAGGAAGCGCTGGTCATGTCGGACCGGATCGCGGTGATGTTCGAGGGCGAGATCGCGCAACTGGCCGACCCCGAGACGCTGTATCGGCGCCCCAACAGCAAGAAGGTGGCGGATTTCATCGGCACGATGAACTTCATCCCCGCCGAGGTGGTGGGCGAGACGGGCGGGCAGATCGAGGTGCAGGTGAAGGGCCTTGGCCGCGCGCGGCTGGAGGCCGAGCAGTGCCCGGCGGGGCGCGGCGATGCGCCGGTGGTGGGGCTGCGGCCCGAGACGCTGACGCTGCTTTACCCCGGCCAGACCACGACCGAGCGTACGGTGGACGGGATCATCGACGAGGTGATCTATTTTGGCGACATGACCTATTATGACGTCTATCTGGGCGGCACCGATGTGGAGGTGCGGCTGTCGATGCGCAACACGCCCGGGCGGCCCATCCTCGAGGTGGGCAGCAAGGTGGATGTGGCATGGAGCGCGAGCGCGCTGGTGCTGTTCCGCTGACCCTGCAAGACGAGATCGCGGGCTGCCGCCTGTGCGCGGCCCGTTTTGCCGCGACCGCCACCGCCCATGCGCCGCGCCCCGTCGTGTGGTTCCGGTCTTCGGCGCGGGTGCTGATTGCGGGTCAGGCCCCCGGCGCGCGGGTGCATGAGAGCGGTCGGCCCTTTACCGATGCCTCGGGCGAGCGGTTGCGCGACTGGTGCGGGCTTTCCGGCGATGCGTTCTATGATCTGGACCGTGTGGCCATCGTGCCGATGGCCTTCTGCTTTCCGGGCTATGATGCGCGCGGGGCGGACCTGCCGCCGCCCGCGATCTGTGCGGCCACATGGCGGGGGCGGGTCATGGCGGCGCTGCCGCACCTGCGGCTGACGCTTCTGGTGGGCGGGGCGGCGATGCGCTGGCATCTGGGGGCGGGGACTTCTGTCACGGCCACGGTGGCGGATTGGCGCAAGCACGCCGCGCGCGGCATCTTTCCCTTGCCCCATCCGTCGTGGCGCAATACCGGATGGCTGAAACGGAACCCGTGGTTCGAGGCCGAGTTGGTGCCCGAACTGCGCCGCGCCGTGGCCGCGGTGATGGAGAGCGAGAGATGAGCGAGATTGTAAGCCTTTTGGATGCCGCCCATGCCGCCGTGCATGCCGACCCCGAGAACGAGGCGCTGCGGCTGCGCTTCTTCGAGCGGCTGGCGGATGGCGAGATGTTCCTCCTGCTGGAGCGCGAGGCGGTGGGCGAGGTGCTGGAGCCACGGGTGTTTGACCTTGAAGACGGGCGTTTCGTGCTGGTCTTTGACCGCGAGGAACGGCTGGCCGGATTTACAGGCGGCATCGCCCCCTATGCCGCGCTGCCGGGGCGGGTGATTGCGGGGCTGCTGAAGGGGCAGGGCATCGGGCTTGGCGTCAATCTGGGGGTAGGGCGGTCGGAAATGCTGTTGCCGCCAGAGGCGATGGACTGGCTGGCCGAGACGCTGGACGAAGGCCCCGAGGAGGTGCAGGCGCTGCCCGAGCAGTTCCATGCGCCCGCCGTGCCGGAAGGGCTGGTTGCGGGGCTGGATGCCAAGCTGGCGCGGGCCGCGGGGCTGGCCTCTGGCGCGCTGCTGGCAGGGGTCAGCTATCGCGGCGGGCGGCGGGGGCATATGCTCGCGTTTCTCGATGTGGCCGAGGGGGCGCAGGCGGCACTGGCGCGGGCGGCTTCGGAGGCGCTGGTGTTTTCGGGGATCGAGGCCGGCGAGCTGGACGTGGCCTTCCTGCACAGCGCCGATCCGGCGGCGGTGGCAATGGCGCGGGTGGCCCTGCGCTTCGATCTGCCCGAGGTGGAAAAGCCCGCCGTGCCGGGGACAGCCCCCGGCATGGACCCCAAGCGCCCGCCACGTCTGGTCTGAGACGGGCGGTGCTGCGCCCGTGGCTGCTGTCGCGCGGGGGCCAGCCCCCGCGTGCCACGCTGTCAGGTGGCTTGACGGCGCAGGCAGGGGCGCATACCTGACGGCGCATGGCACGCGCACCCCTTCTCCAGCTTTCCGACATCTCGCTGACCTTTGGCGGGAATCCTGTGTTCGACAACCTGTCGCTGGTGGTCCAGCCCGGTGACCGGGTGGCGCTGGTGGGGCGCAACGGATCGGGGAAGTCGACCCTGATGAAGGTGATGGCGGGGCTGACCGAGGCCGATCGCGGGTTGCGCGTCGTCTCGCCGGGGGTCAGCGTGGGCTATATGGAGCAGGATCCGGACCTGTCGGGCTTCGAGACGCTGGGCGATTTCGCCGCGAGCGGGCTGGATGTGGGCGAGGAATACCGCGTGGCGATGGTGGCGGAGGGGTTGAAGTTCAACCCCGCGACGCCGGTGGCCACCGCCAGCGGCGGCGAGCGGCGGCGGGCGGCTTTGGCCAAGCTGCTGGCGGAAGCGCCGGAGCTGATGCTGCTGGACGAGCCGACCAACCATCTGGACATTCAGGCGATCGAATGGCTGGAGGCGGAGCTTTCATCGACGCGGACGGGCTTTGTGCTGATCTCGCACGACCGCGCGTTCCTGCGGGCGCTGACCAAGGCGACGCTCTGGGTCGACCGGGGCGAGGTGCGGCGGCGCGAGGCCGGTTTTGACGGCTTCGAGGAATGGCGCGAGACGGTCTGGGCCGAGGAGGACGAGGCGCGCCACAAGCTGGACCGCAAGATCAAGGCCGAGGCGAAATGGGCGGTCGAGGGGATTTCGGCGCGCCGGAAACGCAATCAGGGGCGCGTGCGCGCGCTGGCGGCCCTGCGCGAGGAGCGGAGCAGCCAGATCCGGCGGCAGGGCACGGCGGCCTTGGAGATCGAGAGCGGGCCGGTGAGCGGCAAGCGGGTGATCGAGGCCAAGGGCATCGGCAAGCGCTTTGGCGACAAGACCATTCTGCAGGGGTTCGACCTGCGCGTCCTGCGCGGGGACCGCGTGGCCTTTGTCGGGCCGAACGGGGTGGGCAAGACCACGCTTCTCAAGATGCTGACCGGCGAGATCGCGCCTGACAGCGGCGAGGTGGTGCTTGGCACCAATCTGGAGATTGCGGTGTTTGACCAGACGCGCGCACAGCTCGATCCGAATGCGACGCTGTGGGAGAACCTGACCGGAGACCCGTTGATGGCGGTTTCGGGCGCGTCGGATCAGGTGATGGTGCGCGGCAATCCTAAGCATGTGGTGGCCTATCTCAAGGATTTCCTGTTCGACGAGCGGCAGGTGCGCGCGCCGGTGCGCAGCCTGTCGGGCGGCGAGAAGGCGCGGCTGTTGCTGGCCAAGCTGATGGCGCGGCCCTCGAACCTGTTGATTCTGGACGAACCGACCAACGATCTGGACGTGGAAACGCTGGATCTGTTGCAGGATGTGCTGGGCGAGTATGACGGCACGGTTCTGCTGGTGAGCCATGACCGCGATTTCATCGACCGCATCGCCACCGCCACGGTGGCGATGGAGGGGGACGGGCGCGCCACTGCCTATCCGGGCGGCTGGTCGGATTACGCGGCGCAGCGGCCCGAGGTGATGGCGGCGGCGGCGAAGTCGGCAGCGGCCGCTTCGGCGAGCGCGGCAAAGACTGCTGCGGGGCGCGAGCCGCCGAGGCCGTCGAAGAACACGGGCCTGTCCTTCACCGAACGCAAGCGGCTGGACGAATTGCCCGCGATCATCGCGCGGCTGGAGGCCGAGATTGCCAAGCTGGAAGAGTTTCTGGCGGCGCCCGACCTCTACACCAAGGACCCTGTGAAGTTTCGCAAGGGGACCGAGGCGCTGAGCGAGCGGCAGATCGCCCTGCAAGGCGCCGAAGAGGAATGGCTGGCGCTGGAAGAGCGCGCCTGACGCCGGCCTACCAGCGGCCCGTGGCACCGCCCCCCGAGGACGATCCGCCGCCGAAGCCACCCGAAGAGCCCGAGCCGCGCGAGATTTTCGCGATGCTGTAGGGTTCCGACCTGTCATAGCCGCAGGCGGCGCAGCGGGTGTGCAGGATGCCGTGGCCTGCGCGGGCGGTGCTGGCGGCTAGGGTCACGTCGCGGCGGCGCGACAGGCTGCGCGCGCCGCAGGAGGGGCAGGCGCGCAGGCGCACCAGCGCATCGCCGATCACCGCGCGCGCCACCAGCGCGATGAAGCCGAGGATGGCCCCGCCGAAGATCAGGAAGGGCGTGATCGCCTGCCAGTCGAAGGGCGGCGCGGGCGGGGTTTCGGCCCCGGCGGCGAAGGGTCTGGCGATGAGGTCGAAGGTGGCGGCAACCCCGGCCTCGATCCCGCCGACATAATCATCATTGCGGAAGGCGGGCAGGAAGGAGCGGTCGATCACGCGTTGTGCGGCATTGTCCCAGATCACCTCATATCCTGCGCCGAGCGCGATGCGCATTTCGCGGTCGTCGCGGGCGATCAGGATGAGGATGCCATCATCGCGGGCGGCATCGCCGACGCCCCATCGGTTGAACAGCGCCTTGGCGTAATCTTCTATGCGCGCGCCTGCGCCGCCGTGATCTGCCAGCCGGTTCATGATGACCAGCACCACATGCACGCCGGTTTCGGCGCGGCCTTTCGCCAGCGTCTCGGAGAGGCGGAGCTGTGCCTCGGGCGGCAGGAGGCCCGCGTAATCGCTGAGCGTGTCGCCGAGCGGGTCGGGGTAGGGCTGGGCGGCGGCAAGGCCGGGGGCAAGGAACAGGCACAGGGCGAGGAAAAGCACGCGCAACATGGGCAGCCCCCTTTGGTTTGCGCAGGCATCATGCCAGCTTGCGGGCGATGCGAAAAGGGCTTGGCGCGGCGACGGGGCGGCGCTATGCAGGGGGCATGGCAACGACAACGCGTGGCATCATCTGCGGCTGCATTTCCTGCTGACCTTTGGTCTTGCGGGGGCTTGTCATCATTTCCAAACGGATTGGAACTTGCTAGACCCCGCGCCGGGATGCCGCTGTGCATAAGGGACGACGGGCTATGGTGACGATCAGGCTGACCAATTCGAAAACCCACCGCAAGGAGGCGTTTGTGCCTCTGGATGCGCAGAATCTGCGCATGTATGTCTGCGGCCCGACGGTCTATGACCGCGCGCATCTGGGCAATGCGCGGCCTGTGGTGGTGTTTGACGTGCTGTACCGGCTGCTGCGCCATGTCTTTGGCGCCGAGCATGTGACATATGTCCGCAACTTCACCGATGTGGATGACAAGATCAACGCCAAGGCCGCCGAGACGGGCCGCGCGATCCGGGACATCACCGACGAGACGATCGGCTGGTATCACGATGACATGGACGCTTTGGGGGCGTTGCGGCCCAATCACGAGCCGCGCGCGACCGAGTTCATCGGCGCGATGATCGCGATGATCGAGGGGCTGGTCGAGAAGGGCCATGCCTATGCGGCGGAAGGGCATGTGCTGTTCCGAGTGCGGTCCTATGCCGAATATGGCGCTCTGTCGGGCCGGTCTGTCGATGACATGATCGCGGGCGCGCGGGTGGAGGTCGCGCCCTTCAAGGAAGACCCGATGGATTTCGTGCTGTGGAAGCCGTCAGGCGAGGGCGTGCCGGGGTGGGAGAGCCCCTGGGGCTATGGCCGTCCGGGCTGGCATATCGAATGCTCGGCCATGGCCTATGAGCTTTTGGGGGAGAGTTTCGACATTCACGGCGGGGGGTTGGATCTGCAATTCCCGCATCACGAGAACGAGATCGCGCAGAGCGCCTGCGCGCACGGGCACGGGAGTTTTGCACGGGTCTGGCTGCACAACGAGATGCTGCTGGTCGAGGGCAAGAAGATGTCCAAGTCGCTGGGCAACTTCTTTACCGTGCGGGATTTGCTGGAGCAGGGGGTTCCGGGGGAAGTGATCCGGTTTGTGCTTTTGAGCACGCATTATCGGAAGCCGATGGATTGGACGGAGGAAAAGGCGCGGGAGGCAAAACATCATCTTGAACGTTGGCGCCTTATGACCAAGGACGTCAAACCCTCTAAGCCAAGTAAAGCTGTAATTGCTGCACTTGGTGACGATTTGAACACCCGCCAAGCAATTACGGAACTGCACAATCTTGCAGGAAATGTTCTGACGTTTGCAAATTGGAATTCTGCTCTTAAGGGTGATTATACTGGACCTGATCCTAAAGCCGCTGTCGCCGAATTTCTCGCTTCGGCACAATTGCTTGGTTTATTGCTTCCTAGTCAGGATGTTTGGTGGTCTGATCCCATCGACTTGGATAACTTTAAGATTCTTTTAATTAATCTCAGAACAGAGGCTATAAAAACTAAAGATTTTACGCCGGTAGACGCGTTAAAATCTGCTCTTCTTGCTGCAGGCGTGGAAGTGCGTATGTCAAAAACAGCAGTCGAACTCGTGCCCGGCCCAGACTTCGACCCCACCAAGCTGGAGGCGCTGAAGTGAGCCAATTTTCTGCGAAAATTCGGGGGGGCTGTCTGCCCCCCGTCGCCGGCGGCGACTCCCCCCGAGGATATTTGGCGACGGAAAAGGGGGCGGGCGATGCGTGAACGTCTTTACCTCTATGACACCACCTTGCGCGACGGGCAGCAGACGCAGGGGGTGCAGTTCTCGGTGGCCGAAAAGCGCATGATCGCGCAGGCGCTGGATGCCCTGGGGGTGGATTACATCGAAGGCGGCTGGCCGGGGGCCAATCCGACGGATTCGGAGTTTTTCGCCGCAAGGCCGCCGACGCGGGCGGTGATGGCGGCCTTTGGCATGACCAAGCGGATCGGGCGGTCGGTCGAGAATGACGATGTGCTGGCGATGGTGCTGGATGCGGGCACGCCTGCGGTCTGTCTGGTGGGCAAGACGCATGAGTTCCATGTGACCACCGCCCTTGGCTGCACGCTGGAGGAAAACCGCGAGGCGATTGCGCAATCGGTCGCGCATCTGGTGCGGCGTGGGCGCGAGGCGCTGTTTGACGCCGAGCATTTCTTTGACGGCTATCGCGCCAATCCGGCCTATGCGCTGGACTGTCTGCGCGCGGCCCATGATGCGGGGGCGCGCTGGCTGGTGCTGTGCGACACCAATGGCGGCACCTTGCCCGCCGAGGTGGGGCGGGTGGTGTCCGAGGTGATCGCGGCGGGCATCCCGGGGGAGCGGCTGGGCATTCACTGCCATGACGACACCGGAACCGCGGTGGCCTGTTCGCTTGCCGCGATCGATGCCGGGGTGCGGCAGGTGCAGGGCACGCTGAACGGGCTGGGCGAGCGGTGCGGCAATGCCAATCTGGTGAGCCTGATCCCGACGCTCCTGCTCAAGGAGCCCTATGCCAGCCGCTACGAGACGGGGGTGAGCCACGAGGCTCTGGCGGGCATCCTGAAGACCAGCCGGGTGCTGGATGACATCCTGAACCGCGTGCCGGTGCGGGCCGCGCCCTATGTGGGGGCGAGCGCCTTTGCCCACAAGGCGGGGCTGCATGCCAGTGCGATCCTGAAGGACCCCGCCACCTATGAGCATGTGCCGCCCGAGACGGTGGGCAATGCGCGGGTGATCCCGATGAGCAATCAGGCCGGGCAGTCGAACCTGCGGGCGCGGCTGATGCAGGCGGGGCTGGCGGTGGACCCGAAGGACCCGCGTCTGGGCCGGATCCTTGAGGTGGTGAAGGAGCGCGAGGATCAGGGCTATGCCTATGACGGCGCGCAGGCCAGTTTCGAATTGCTGGCGCGGCGCGCCTTGGGTCAATGCCCCGAGTTCTTCGAGGTCAAGCGTTACCGGGTGACGGTGGAACGGCGCAAGAACAAGTATGACCGCATGATCAGCCTGTCCGAGGCGGTGGTGGTGGTCAAGATCGGCGGGCGCAAGATGCTGTCGGTCAGCGAGTCGATGGACGAGACCGGCACCGACCGTGGCCCCGTGAACGCGCTGGCCAAGGCGCTGGCCAAGGACCTCGGGCCCTATCAGGCCTGTATCGACAGCATGAAGCTGGTCGATTTCAAGGTGCGCATCACGCAAGGCGGCACCGAGGCGGTGACGCGGGTCATCATCGATTCCGAAGATGACGAGGGGCGGCGCTGGTCGACGGTGGGGGTGAGCCCGAACATCGTGGACGCCTCGTTCGAGGCGCTGCTGGATGCGATCCAGTGGAAGCTGATCCGTGATCTGGGCCAGCCGGTGCAGGAGGCGGCGGAATGAGCGGGGCGGCACCTGGGGGCCGCCACGGACCCGCTGGCGGGGCGCGGCCATGAGCCTTGATGCCTGTGCGGCACTGGTGCAGCGGGGCGACCCCGACCGTTTTGCCGCCGTGATGGCGGCCCCGCAGTCCGCCCGCGCGCGGCTGTTGCCGCTCTATGCGCTGAACCTTGAAGTCGCGCGCGCGCCCTGGGTCAGCAAGGAGGCGATGATCGCCGAGATGCGGCTGCAATGGTGGCGCGACGTGGTGGCCGAACCCGGCCCCCGCGCGCATGAGGTGGCGGCCCCGCTGCATGATCTGATCCAGAGCGCGCGCCTGCCGCTCGACGTGCTGGACCGGATGATCGAGGCCCGCCGCTGGGACATCTACAGCGCGCCCTTCGAGGATCAGGCGGCGCTGGACGCCTATCTGGAGGATACCGGCGCCGGCCTGATGTGGCTGACGGCCTGTGCGCTTGGCGCGCCGCCCGAGGCCGGGGCGGCAGTGCGCGCCTATGGCTGGGCGTCGGCGCTGGCCAGCTATCTGCGCGCCATTCCCGAACTGGCGCAGCGCGGGCGTATCCCGCTGGTCGATGGCCGCCCCGAGGCGGTGGCTGAACTCGCCCTGCGCGGGCTGATCCGGCTGGAGGCCGCCCGCCGCGCCGGGGTGCCGCGCGCCCAGCGTCCGGCGCTGCTGGCGGGGTGGCAGGCCGAAGGCTTGCTGAAACTGGCCGCGCGCGACCCTGCCGCCGTGGCCGAGGGCCGGTTGCAGCTTTCGGATTTCGCGCGGCGGGGCCGGTTGCTCTGGCAGGCGACAACGGGGCTGTTCTGAGGGGCTCTCTGCCCTGCCATTGCTGCTTTCCAAATACTCCCGCGCGGAGCGCATGCCGCAGCCTGACAGGGGCGATGCCCGCCCGCGCGTCTCGCGCAGCCCAGCTCCCGCGCGTCTCGCGCAGCCTAGCTCCCGCGCATCTCGCGCGGGCGCAGCCAGAGCCAGATCAGCGCGCCGCCTGCTGCCACCAGAAAGGGCAGCATCGCCATGTTGACGAGCTGCCATCCTGCCTGCACCGAGCCGCCCGAGCAGTTCATCAGCCCGCCCGAGGCGAAGCTGGCGACCGACACGCCGCCGAACAGGATCAGGTCGTTCAACCCCTGCAGGCGCCCGCGCTCTTCGGGCCGCTGGGCCGAGGTGAGCATGGTGGTGGCCCCGATGAAGCCGAAGTTCCAGCCGACCCCGAGCAGGATCAGGGCGATGAAGAAATTCTCGAGCGCGACGCCCGCCATCGCCACCGCGCCGGAGCCTGCAAGGATCAGCAGGCCGAGGGCGATCACCCGCTCGACCCCGAAACGGGCGATGATATGGCCGGTGAAGAAGCTGGGGGCATACATGGCCACCACATGGGCGGTGACCACATCGGCGGCATCCGCCGTCTCGAAGCCGCAGCCGACGACGGCGAGCGGTGAGGAGGTCATCACCAGATTCATCAGCGCATAGGAGACGGTGGCGCAGATCATCGCAACGGCGATGGTCGGATTGCGGACCAGTTCGGCCCGCGTGCGCCCTTGCGAAGCGCCGGCGGCGGGTGGCTTCGGCTTGGGGATCGACAGGCCCAAAAACAGGAACATGCCGACAAGGTTCAGCACGATCACCGACAGATAGGTGGCGAGGAAAGGCACCACCATCGCCTCGGCCGTGGCCTTCACCAGTTGCGGCCCGAGCACGGCAGACAGCAGGCCCCCCGCCATCACCCAGGAAATCGCCTTGGGGCGGAAGGCATCGGAGGCGGTATCGGCGGCGGCAAAGCGGTAGAATCCTTGCGCGCTCATGTAGATGCCGGTGAACAGGCCCCCGATGCAGAACAGAAGGAAGCTGCCCGTCATCAGTCCGTAGGCCCCGATGGCGGCCCCGATCGCGCCGCCAAGCGCGCCCGCGACAAAGCCTGCGCGCCGCCCGTGGCGCTGCATGAAGGCCGAGATCGGGGTGGCGGTCAGCATGGAGCCGATCACGGTGAGCGAGATCGGCAGCGTCGCCCAGCAGGCATTGGGGGCAAGGCTCTGTCCCGCCAGACCGGCGATGGTGAAGATCATCGGCATCTGTGCGCCCAGCACGGCCTGTGCCGCGAC
Organism: Pseudotabrizicola algicola; assembly: GCF_010915705.1. Lineage (GTDB taxonomy): Bacteria > Pseudomonadota > Alphaproteobacteria > Rhodobacterales > Rhodobacteraceae > Pseudotabrizicola > Pseudotabrizicola algicola. The sequence continues at coordinate 494,603 of NZ_JAAIKE010000001.1, read as the reverse complement.
AAGGACAAGCACATTGCGTCTGGCGGTGGCATCCTGGGTCATGATGCACAAGCGGTAGGCGGTTTGTCCGGGCGGGGCAAGGGGGCAAATTGCGCAGGCTTCGGGTTGCCGGGGCGCGCGGGACGGGGCAGGGTGGCCGGATGGCGGGACGGATCATCGAAACAGATCACTGCGTGGCCGAAGGTGCGGCCTGGCTTGTTGCGCGCGATGCGGGCATGGCGGCGGCGCTGGCGCTCTGCGGCCCCTTGCCGCTGCGGCGGCAGCCGGACGGGTTCGCGGCGCTTCTCTCGGCGATCGTCTCGCAGCAGGTGTCGGTGGCCTCTGCCCGCGCGATCTGGGGGCGGCTGGAGGCGGCGGGGCTGACCGCGCCCGAGGCGATGGCGGCGGCGGGCGAGGCAGAGTTGCGCGCGGTGGGCCTGTCGCGGCAGAAGGCGCGTTACGGGCAGGCGCTGGCGCAGGCGGGCATCGATTTTGCGGCGCTGCGCAGCCAGCCGGATGACGCTGTGATCGGCACGCTGGTGGCGGTGCCGGGCATCGGCACATGGACGGCGGAAATCTATGCGATGTTCGCGCTTGGCCGGGCCGATGTCTTTGCCCCCGGCGATCTGGCGCTGCAGGAGGCGGCGCGGCTGCTCTACGGGCTGGAGGCGCGCCCTGCGGAGCGGGCGCTGCGGCAGATGGCGGAACGCTGGTCGCCCTGGCGGTCGGTTGCGGCACGGGTGCTTTGGGCGTATTACCGCGTCGCAAAGGAACGTGAGGGGATCTAGGGCATGCGGGAATTGCAATCGGTACGGCGCGGCGCGGCGCAGGGGCGCGCGACGAGCGTGGTGGTCTTTGTGCATGGCTATGGCGCGGATGGGGCCGATCTGCTGGGGCTGGCCGATCCGCTGGCCCCGCATCTGCCCGGAGCCGCCTTTTATGCCCCCGACGCGCCCGAGCCTTGCGCGAGCAACGGCTTTGGCCGCCAGTGGTTCTCTATCCCCTGGCTGGACGGGTCGAGCGAGGCGCAAAGCCGCGACGGGCTGATGCGCGCCGCAGAAGACCTGAACGGGTTTCTGGACGCGGTGCTGGCCGCCGAGGGGCTGGGGCCGGAGGCGCTGGCGCTGGTGGGCTTTTCGCAGGGCGCGATGATGAGCCTGCATGTCGCGCCGCGCCGCGCGGTGCCGGTGGCGGGGGTGGTCGCGATTTCGGGGCGGCTGCTGCAGCCCGAGGCTCTGGCGGCAGAGGCGGTGACGCGGCCGCCGGTCCTGCTGATCCACGGCGATCAGGACCCTGTGGTGCCGTTCGCCGACATGTCTCTGGCCGGAAACGCGCTGCTGGGCGCCGAGTTCGAGGTTTACGGCCATGTGATGAAGGGGACGGGCCACGGCATCGCCCCCGACGGTCTGGGCGTCGCGCTGCAATTCCTGCGCGAACGGCTGCCGGCATAGCAGACCTGACCGAAGGATCGTGGCCCTTGCGGGACACGATCCTTGCGGGGCGCGTCAGGGGTCAGGCGGTTTGCGCGGCGAGATAGGCGGCGCAGCCTGTCAGCGCGGCGAAATCATCTTCGACCACGGTGATCGAGAAGTCCTTTTCCAGCAGGTCTACCCTGCGGGTTTCGCGGAAATGGTCGCCCAGCCCCAGCCGCGCGAAATGCGGGGTCATGGCGCGGGCCATGCCGCCGATCAGGTAGATGCCGCCATAGGGCAGGTGGATCAGCGCGAGATCGGCCAGCGTCTGCCCGAGGATGCGGGTGTAGAGGCTGGCGGCATGGGTGGCGACGGGGTGGCCCTTGTCGAGATCGGAGAGCACCTCAGCCGAGGTCGTCGCCGCCGGCTCGCCCGCCTGATCGGCGGCGAAGGCGTGCAGGTTGATGAGGCCCCGGCCCGAGAGCACCTCTTCCACGCCGCAATGCGCGACCTCGCCCCGGCTGGCGAGCAGCGATTCGACAAAGCGCATCAGGCTCAGGTCTTCCTCGGAGCGCACGGGCATGTTCACATGGCCGCATTCCGAAGGCGGCACGATGCGCGCGGCTCCGCTGCCATGCACGGGCGCGGCATTGACGCCGGTTCCGAGCCCCACCACCAGCATGGTGCCGGCGGTCTGCGGACCCGGGACCACCGGGCGCAGGTTGGCTGGCGCGATATGGCCGAGCGCCTGCCCCTGTGCCTGAAGGTCATTGAGGATCGCCACGCGGGCCGCACCCGTCGCGCCGCGCAGTTTGGCCGCGTCGATCACCCAGTCGAGGTTGGTCATGCTGGCGGTGCCATCCTGCACCGGACCGGCGGCGGCAACGCAGGTGCCGGAGACGGATTTGCCGCTGGTCTTGAGGTAATCGGCAAGGATATCGGCGATGTCCTGTCCGCGCGCCTTGTATTCGGCGTTGGAGAACCGCGCGACCGAGTCGGGCAGCACGCGGGTGCCTTCGGCCAAGGCCACGCGGGTGTTGGTGCCGCCGATGTCGGCAAGGAGGGCGAGGGTCATGGGCGGCATCCTTGAAGTCAGTCGTTGCGGGCCAATGCCCGTGCGAGCGCGTGATACGAAGATTTCGGGGTCCTTGCCAAGCTGTCAAAATCGACATGGACGAGGCCGAAGCGTTTCTCGTAGCCTTCGGCCCATTCGTAATTGTCGAGCAGCGACCAGTAGAAAAAGCCCTGCACATTGGCCCCGTCCGCGATGGCGCGGCGAGTGGCGGCCAGATGGGCAAAGAGAAACTCTTCGCGCACGGTGTCGGTCACCGCGCCGCCCGACAGCTCGTCCGCATTGGCCATGCCGTTTTCGGTGACATAGATCGGCAGGTCGCCCACATAGTCGCGGGCCATCCGCGTGAGGAAGTGGTGCAGGCCGTCGGGGTAGATTTCCCAGCCCATCTGGGTTTTCGGCAGGGGTCCGGTCACATCGCGCAGATGCGGCCATGCCGCCTTGCCATCATGGTCGAGGATGTGGCGGGTGTAGTAATTCACCCCAAGCCAGTCGAGCTTTTGCCCGATCAGCGGCATGTCATCCTGCCAGTTCTGCGGCATGTGCGGGGCGAGCCCTTCGAGCACGATGTCGGGATAGGATTGTTTGGTGATGCCTTCGATGAACCAGCGGTTGAAGATGCCGTCCCAGCGGGCGGCGGCAAGCTGGTCTTGCGCGCTGTCGCTGTTGGCCTGGGCGTAGTCGAAGTTCAGCACGATGCCGAGATTCTGCTGCCCCATGCCGCGCAGGCGTTCCACCGCCATGCCATGCGCCAGCAGGATATGGTGCATGGCGCGGGCGGCCGCGCGGATGTCACGCAGGCCGGGGGCATGGGCGCCGATGAAATGCGACAGCCACGCGACGCACCACGGCTCGTTGATGGTGGCGATGCTGGACACGCGGTCGCCGAGGCGTCCGGTGATGGCCTGCGCAAAATCGGCGAAGCGGGCGCAGGTATCGCGGTTGGTCCAGCCGCCCTGATCGGCCAACGCCGAGGGCATTTCCCAGTGATACAGCGTCTGGAAGGGTTTCAGCCCGCGTTCCAGCATCCCGTCCACGAGACGGTCATAGAAATCCATGCCCTCGGGGTTCACGGTGACGCCATCGGGCATCACCCGCGCCCATGAGGTGGAGAAGCGGTAGGCATCCATGTTGGCGGCGCGCAGCAGGTCGAGGTCGGCGGGCCAGTGGTGGTAATGGTCACAGGCGCGGGCGCCATCCTCGGCGCGCACCACATTGCCGGGGGTGGCGGCGAAGGTATCCCAGTGGCAGGGGCCGCAGCCGCCGAAGCCTGCGCCTTCGATCTGGTAGGCGGCAGTGGCGGCGCCGAACAGGAATCCGGGCGGGAAATCGAAGCGGGACAGGGACATGGCTGGGGTCTTTCGATGTGGCGGATCAGGGCCGCGGGCAGGGGCCGGTGGATTGGCCCATGATGAGTTCGGCCTCGAGCAGGCGTTGCTGGGGGACGGGGTTGGGGGTTGCGATGATGTCGAGCAGCATTTCCGCCGCCAGCCGCCCCGCATCCCGCACCGAGGAGCGGGTGGCGGTGAAGATCGGCACCGCATCGCCGTTCTTCATGTAGCTGAGGTCGTCGTCATGGATGATGACGCTTATGTCGCGCCCCATCTGGAGCCCCGCCTCCTCCAGCGCGCGGCGCACGCCCATGCCCGAGATCATCGAGGCGACGAGAAAGGCAGTGGGGCGGTGGGCGCGCAGCAGCATGGCGCGGGCGGCGCGGTAGCCGGCGATTTCGGTCATCTCGTCCGAGGCCATCAGCGCCGGATCGGGCGCGATGCCGCGCGCGGTCAGCGCATCGACATAGCCGGTGCGGCGGCGGATGGCGAAATCCATGAACTCGAGCCCGTTGACGAGCGCGATGCGGGTGTGGCCAAGGTCGAGCAGGAATTCGGTGGCGCGCTGGAAGGCGCGGCGGTTGTTCACATCGAGCCAGCTATAGGGCAGCGTGGTGCCGGTGGCGCGGCCATGCACCACGAAGGGCAGGCCGACATCATGCAGGAGCGCGATGCGCGGATCATCCATCTTGGGCGCGTGGACGATGACGCCGTCGACATTGCCCTTGGATTTGAGGCTGCGATAGGCGGCTTCTTCCTGATCGTCGGGGACGACCGAAAGCACCATGTCATAATCGTTGCGGCTGTAGGTCTCGCCCGCGCCGGCGATGAAATCGGCAAAGACCGGATTCACGATCTCGTGGCGGGTGGCGACGGGGATCACATGGCCGATGGCCATCGCGCGGCCCGTGGCAAGGCGGATGGCGCGGGTGTTGGGGTGGTAGTTGTGACGCTTGGCGGCGGCCATCACCCGCTCGCGCGTGGCCTCGTTCACCTCGGGGTAGCCGTTCAGCGCGCGGCTGACGGTCGTGGGCGAGAGGCCCAAACGTGAGGCGAGTTCCTTGAGGTTCATTCTGGCGTGGTCACTATCGGGCAGGCATGGGCATTTGCGCCCAAAACGGTTTCAATCGGCGCTGACCTTAGCCAGCAGTGCCGCCAAGGTCAAAGATAAAGCGCAGGCTCCGTAATCGTTTCAGATCGATGCTGCGCCTGCAAAAACGGCGCTTCGCATCCATTGAGGGCGCTTTGGATTGACAGGTCGGGTGCCATCGGCAAAGGTGCGGCATCCAAAGCGGTTTGAAGGCGATTCTGTCTTTTCGTCCGATACCCGCTGTTGGCACAACGCCTCGCTAAGATGGGCGGGGTCATCCGGGAGGACTGCACATGAAATCGAAACTGACCGTCAGCGTTGCCGCGCTGGCATTGCTGGCAGGTGGCGCCTATGCGCAAGACCTGAAATTTCCGATCGGCGAGGGCGCTTTCAACTGGGCTTCGCTTGAAGAATTCAAGGCCGCGCATGGCGATCTGGCCGGACAAGAGCTGACCATTGCCGGCCCGTGGCTTGGCCCTGACCAGGAACTTGTCGAATCGATGCTGGCCTATTTCGAAGCCGCAACCGGTGTTGACGTGAAATACGTCGGCTCCGACAGCTTCGAGACGCAGGTGCGCATCGACGCCGAGGCCGGTTCGGCCGCGAATATCTCGGTCTTCCCGCAGCCGGGTCTGACCGCCGATCTGGCGCGTCTGGGTCAGGTTGCACCGCTGACCGAGGCCGATGCCGCATGGCTGAGCGAGAACTATGCCGCGGGCCAGTCCTGGGTTGATCTGGCCAGCTTCCCCGGGCCGGATGGCAATGATGCGCTGTTCGGCTTCTTCTACAAGGTCGACGTGAAGTCGCTGGTCTGGTTCAGCCCCGAGAACTTCGAGGACGCGGGCTATGAAGTGCCCGAGACGATGGAAGACCTGAAGGCGCTGACCGAGAAGATGGTGGCGGATGGCGTGACGCCGTGGTGCGTCGGCCTCGGGTCGGGCGGTGCGACCGGCTGGCCGGCGACCGACTGGGTGGAAGACATGATGCTGCGCGTGAACACGCCCGCAGATTATGACGCCTGGGTCAGCAACGACCTGAAGTTCAACGATCCGAAGGTCGTGGCCGCCATCGAAGAATTCGGCTGGTTCATCGAGGATGGCAAGGTGGCCGGTGGCCGTGGCGCTGTTGCCACCACCGACTTCCGCGACAGCCCGAAGGGTCTGTTCTCGTCGCCGCCCCAGTGCATGATGCACCGTCAGGCCTCGTTCATCCCGTCCTTCTTCCCCGAAGGCACGCAGATGGGCGTGGATGCCGACTTCTTCTACTTCCCGGCCTATGCCGAGAAGGATCTGGGCAAGCCGGTTCTGGGTGCGGGCACGCTGTTCGGCATCACCAAGGACAGCCCCGCCGCACGCGCCTTCATCGACTGGCTGAAAGTGCCGGTCGCGCATGAGGTCTGGATGGCGCAGTCGGGCTTCCTGACACCGCACAAGGGTGTGAACGTCGAGCTCTATGGCGATGCCACGCTGAAGAAGATGGGCGAGATCCTGCTGGGCGCTGACACCTTCCGCTTTGACGGGTCGGACCTGATGCCGGGCGGCGTCGGTGCAGGCTCGTTCTGGACCGGAATGGTCGACTATGCCGGCGGCAAGTCCGCGCAGGAAGTGGCCGATGCGATCCAGTCCTCGTGGGATGGCCTGAAGTAAGCCAAGATGACCCCCGGCGGCACCTGATGCCGCCGGGGTTTTTCTTTCCCGCGCGCCAGAGGCGGTGCGGGCAGGAGAGCGGACGGATTTTCCAGACAGATCACCAGAACGAGTGCCGGGATACCGGCCACGAACCGGGGAACCACTTTAGGGGGAGGTTGAGGCGCCATGTCACCGGCACTTCAGGGTTTGATCACCATCATCATCGGGGTTGGCGGCTGCGTCGGCTATTTCTACTTTTCCAACCTGTTTCTGGACAAGGTGCTGTTTCCGGCATCGGGTCCGAACGCGGGGCGCAACATCAACCGCGCTGGCATGATCCGGCCCTGGCTGTTTCTGGCCCCCGCGCTGATCGCGCTGACGGTGTATCTGGCCTATCCGGTGGTCGAAACGCTGCGCCTGTCGCTGACCCAGCGGGTGCCGGGGGGTGGCTATGTCTGGGTGGGCTTTGACAATTACCGCAAGATGTCGGGCGAGCCGAAGTTCTGGGAAGCCTTGCGCAACAACATGCTGTGGCTGATCGTGGTGCCTGCGATGTCGACGGCCTTTGGCCTGCTGGCGGCGCAGCTTTCGGACCGTATCCGCTGGGGCAATCTGGCCAAGTCGCTGATTTTCATGCCGATGGCGATTTCCTTTGTCGGCGCTGCGGTGATCTGGAAGCTGGTTTACGACACGCGTCCGGTGGATCAGGAGCAGATCGGCGTCTTGAACGCGGTCTGGCTGGCCTTCGAGGGCGGGCCGATGTCGGTGCTGTTTCTCAAGATCGTGCCGAGCCTCGGGCTGATCGCCTTTGCGGCGGCGGTGGGGCTGATCGCCTGGGTTTTCGTGCGCCCGATGCTGAAGGCGCGCGATCAGGTTGGGGGTGGCACCATTCCGCTGCGGTTGCTGGTGGCGGTGGCGGCGCTGTGGCTGATCTACATGTCGCTGCGGTCGGTGATCGGGCTGGCCGGGGCCGATCTGCCCTATGGCGTGCCGCAGACATGGCTGACCATTCCGTTCTGGAACAGCTTTTTCCTGATGATCGTTCTGGTCTGGATCCAGACCGGCTTTGCCATGGTGATCCTCTCGGCCGCGCTGCGCGGTGTGCCGGAGGATACGATCGAGGCGGCGATTGTCGACGGGGCCAACCCGTTCCAGATCTTCTTCAAGATCAAGGTGCCGCAGATCATGGGCACGATCGTTGTGGTCTGGACCACCATCACCATCGTGGTGCTGAAGGTCTTCGACATCGTCTTCGCGATGAGCAACGGGCAGTGGGAAACGCAGGTTCTGGCCAATTACATGTATGACAAGCTGTTCCGCGCCAATGACTGGGGCGTCGGGTCGGCCTCGGCCATGGTCATCATGCTGCTGGTGACGCCGATCCTGATCTGGAACGTCTACAATGCCCGCAAAGAAATGCGCTGAGAAAGGCCGGAGCAATGGATAACATCGTAGGCAAGAAATCCGGTCTGACCTGGGCTGTGCATATCTCGATGGCGGTGCTGGTCGCGCTGTGGCTGTTCCCGACGCTGGGGCTGTTCGTGTCGTCCTTCCGGACGGCGGACCAGATTTCCACCTCGGGGTGGTGGTCGGCACTGGCCACGCAGGAGCGGCAGGTGCCCGCGATCCGCGTGGGCGGCACCGAGGTGGAGGTGGACGGGCGTTTCGTGATCGAGGGGCGGCTGTTCAGCGCGGCCGATGCCGTGGTCAGCGCATGGGGCACGACATCCACCGCGCCCGAGGCGAATGCGCCGGGCGATGTGGTGGAACTGGGCGACGGCGTGACGCTGACGGTGGCCGAGGATGGCGCCTATGTGCTGTCGAGCCCGGTTTCGACGCAAGGCGCGCGGCTGCCGCGGATCTTCAGCACGGCGGCCACTCCGCCCGAGTTCACGCTGCAGAACTACCGCGCGATCCTGTTCGAGCCGAACAACACCGACGGCATGTCGCGGGCCTTTTTCAACACGCTGACGGTGACGATTCCGGCGACGATCATCCCGATCCTTGTGGCGGCCTTTGCGGCCTATGCGCTGGCGTGGATGGATTTTCCGGGGCGGGCGCTGCTGATTGCGGCCATCGTGGGCCTGTTGGTGGTGCCGTTGCAACTGGCGCTGATCCCGCTGCTGAAACTGCACAACGATATCGGCATCGGGAAGGGCTATCTGGGGACATGGCTTGCGCATACCGGCTTCGGGCTGCCGCTGGCGATTTACCTCTTGCGCAACTACATGGTGGGACTGCCGCGCGACATCATCGAATGTGCCAAGGTGGATGGCGCGTCGGATTTCCAGATCTTCACGCGGATCATCCTGCCGCTGTCCTTCCCGGCGCTGGCGTCCTTCGCGATCTTCCAGTTCCTGTGGACGTGGAATGACCTGCTGGTGTCGCTGGTGTTCCTGATCGATTCCTCGGGCCAGACCACGGTGATGACCAAGCAGATCGTGGAACTGCTCGGCACGCGCGGCGGCAATTGGGAAATTCTGGCGACGGCGGCTTTCATCAGCATTGCCGTGCCGCTGGTGGTGTTCTTTGCGATGCAGAAATATCTGGTGCGCGGCCTGCTGGCCGGCTCGGTGAAGTGAGAGGCTTATGTCGAAGCAAGACAAAATCGTGATGGGCGTCGATGCCGATTGGTGGCGGGGCGCGGTGATCTACCAGATCTATCCGCGCAGCTTTCAGGACAGCACCGGCGACGGGATCGGCGATCTGAAGGGGATCACCCGGCGGCTGGACCATATCGCCAGCCTCGGGGCGGATGCGATCTGGATCAGCCCGTTCTTCACCAGCCCGATGAAGGATTTCGGCTATGACGTCAGCGATTACTGCGACGTCGACCCGATGTTCGGCACGCTGTCGGATTTCGACGCGCTGGTGGCGCGGGCGCAAGAGCTGGGGTTGAAGGTGATGATCGATCTGGTGCTATCGCACACCAGCGACCAGCACCCGTGGTTCAAGGAAAGCCGCCGTGACCGCAGCAATCCGCGCGCCGACTGGTATGTCTGGGCCGAGCCCAAGGGCGATGGCACGCCGCCGAACAACTGGCTGTCGATCTTTGGCGGGTCGGCTTGGCAATGGGACAGCCGGCGCGAGCAGTATTACCTGCACAACTTCCTGACCAGCCAGCCCGACCTGAACTTTCACCACGAGCCGGTGCAGGAGGCGCTGCTGGATGTGGTGCGCTTCTGGCTGGAGCGGGGGGTGAACGGGTTCCGGCTGGACACGATCAACTTCTACTTTGCCGACAGGTATCTGCGCGACAACCCGCCGCTGCCCAAGGAATTGCGCAATGACAGCATCGCGCCGGGGGTGAACCCCTATAACCACCAGTTGCACCTTTTCGACAAGAACCAGCCGGAAAACATCGAGTTCCTGCGCAAGTTCCGTGCCGTGCTGGAGCCCTATGGCGCGGCGGCCGTCGGCGAGGTGGGCGATGCGCAGCGGGGCCTCGAGATCATGGCCGAGTATACCTCGGGCGGGGACAAGGTGCAGATGTGCTACCCGTTCGAGATGTTGCAGCCGACTCGGCTGACGGCGGCGCTGCTGGAGGAAACCTTTGCGCGCATGAATGCGGTGGCGCCCGATGCATGGCCCTGCTGGGCCTATTCCAACCATGACACGGTGCGCCATATCACCCGCTGGAACCTGCCCGAAGCGGCGGCGCGCAGCTATACGGTTTTGCTGATGTGTCTGCGCGGCTCGCTCTGCCTGTATCAGGGCGAGGAACTGGGCCTGCCGGAGGCCGATATCGACTTTGAAGAGTTGCGTGACCCTTATGGCATCGAGTTCTGGCCCGAGTTCAAGGGGCGGGACGGGTGCCGCACGCCGATGACCTGGGTGACCGACAACAGCAACGGCGGCTTTTCCGAGGGCACGCCGTGGCTGCCGGTGAAGGCGCCGCATCTGAACCGCGCGGTTTCGGCGCAGGATGCGGACCAGACCTCTATGCTGAACCATTACCGCCGTGCGCTGGCGTTCCGCCGCGCGCATGAGGTGCTGCGCACCGGCACCTTGTCGGGGCTGCGGGCAGAGGGTGATGTGGCCACCTTTGTGCGCGGCGGCGAGGAGACGATTTTCTGCGCCTTCAACTTGGGGGCAGAGCAGGCTCATGTCGGGTTGCCCGAGGGAACATGGGCCGCGATTGGCGGGGAACTTGGGGCGACGGCGGCGATCGGGGGCGAGGTGACGCTTGGCCCCTGGGGCTATTGCCTGATGCGGAAGGTATAAAGAGGGGGGAGCCCGGCATGGCCGAACTGAAACTGAAGAACGTTGAAAAGGCTTATGGCGAGGTCAAGGTTCTTTCCAACATCAACCTCGACATCAAGACGGGGGAGCTGATTGTCTTTGTCGGCCCGTCGGGCTGCGGCAAGTCGACCTTGCTGCGGATGATCGCGGGGCTGGAGAAGATCACCGGAGGGGACTTCACCATCGACGGCGAGCGCATGAACGAGGTGCCGCCGGCACAGCGCGGCATCGCGATGGTGTTCCAGTCTTATGCGCTGTATCCGCATATGACGGTGCGCGACAACATGAGCTTTGCGCTGAAGATCGCCAAGAAATCGCAGCCCGAGATTGACGCGGCGGTGGCGAAGGCGGCGAAGATCCTGCAACTGGAGCCTTACCTCGACCGTCTGCCCAAGGCGCTGTCGGGCGGGCAGCGGCAGCGGGTGGCGATCGGGCGCAGCATCGTGCGCGACCCCAAGGTCTACCTGTTTGACGAGCCGCTGTCGAACCTTGACGCGGCCTTGCGGGTGGCGACGCGGCTCGAGATCGCGCAACTGAAGGAGTCGATGCCCAATTCCACCATGATCTATGTGACGCATGATCAGGTGGAGGCGATGACCCTTGCCACGCGGATCGTGGTGCTGGCGGGCGGCGGGATCAGCCAGGTCGGCACCCCGCTGGAGCTTTACGAGCGGCCGCAGAACGAGTTCGTGGCGCAGTTCATCGGCAGCCCCGCGATGAACCTGATGGCGGGCGAGGTGATCGAGACCGGCGCGCAGACACGGGTGCGGCTTGCCAATGGCGGCGAGGCGGTGTCAAGCGTGCCGACGCTGGCGGCCGACATGGGGCTGAAGGTGAACATCGGGGTGCGTCCCGAAGATCTGGTGGCCACGACCGGCCCCGCGATCTTCACCGGCGAGGTGGAGATCACCGAGGCGCTTGGCGAGGTGACGCTGCTGTATTTCAGGCGCAATGGCGGTGACGCGCAGGTGGTGGCCAAGCTGCCCGGCATCCATAACGATGTGCGGCACACCACGGTGGCCTTGGGCGCGGACCCGTCGAAGGTGCATCTTTTTGCCAAGGGCATCAGCCTGCTCTATCGCTGACGCCGCAGCACGCGCGGCGGATGCCAAGGCCCCGGTGCAGACCGGGGCCTTTTGTTTTGCCACGGCGGTGTGGGGATTTGCCGCATCCGGGCGCTTGCGCAGACCCGCAAGATGCGGTCTGACTGCGGGCCAGAGAGGAGCTTTCCATGCCTGTAGACCCTGCCCGCGCCCGCCCGAAACGCTTTCCGCCGCCCGAGTTTCCGCCGCGCAGGCTGCCGCCTTTCGCGCGGATGCCGCCTGCGGTGTTCCCGGTGGTGCTGGGGGTGCTGGGCATGGCGCTGGCGGTGAAGCGGGCGCTGGTCGAGGCTGGTCTGCCGCAGGGTCTTGGCGACATGGCGCTGGGGGTGGCGGTGGGGCTGTGGCTGTTTTGCGCTGTGGCCTACGGGATGAAGATTGCGCGGCGGCCTGCCGTGGTGAGTGAGGAATTGCGGGTGCTGCCCGGACGGGCGGGGCTTGCTGCCGCCTCGGTCGGCGGTCTGGCGGTGGCGGCGGCGCTGGGGTTCTTTCTGCCGGGGCTGGCGCGGGGGGTTCTGGCGCTGGGGCTGCTGTTGCAGGCGGCGCTGGCGGTCTTGATGCTGCGCGCGCTCTTGGCCGCGCCGCCGGAGGGGCGGGTGGTCACGCCCGTGTGGCATCTGGCCTTTGTCGGCTTTATCGTCGGGGCCTTGGCAGCGGTGCCGCTGGGTTGGGAGACGCTGGCGCGGGGCATCTTGTGGGCGACGATGCCGGTGGCGGCGGGCATCTGGGCGGTAAGCCTCTGGCAGTTGTGGAAAACCGTGCCGCCCGCGCCCTTGCGCCCGCTGCTGGCGATCCACCTTGCGCCGGCCAGCCTGTTTGCCAGCGTGGCGGGGCTGCTGGGAATGACGTGGCTGGCGCAGGGGATGGTGGTGCTGGGCTGCGCGATCGCGGTGGCCTTGCTGGCCTCGGGACGCTGGATCGCCGAGGCCGGATTTTCGCCCCTGTGGGGGGCCTTCACCTTTCCGATGGCCGCCTTCGGCTCGGCGCTGCTGATCAACGGCTGGGCGATGGGCGGGGTTCTGGTGACGGTGCTTGCGCTTGGCGCGGTGCCCGCGATTGCGTGGCGGGTGATCCGCATGTGGCCCGACGGCTCGCTGGCCGCCAAGACCAATGCCGCCACTGCCTAGGGCGGTGACAGCGTGGTGCTGCCCACCGCCGCCGCGCGGGCAAGGCCCGGATCAAGGCTCATCGGCACATAGTCGCCGCGCCGCCAACGCTCGCCCAGATCATCGTAATGGCGCGAGAGCGGGTGGCCCGATTGGCCGGTGGCGATGACGAAGACCGAGGAATCGGGGTCGGCGAAATCATAGACCCCGCGATAGCCTGCGCCATGCACGTTGAGGTAAGGGTTCGGCCCCGTGCCCTTGGTGCGGCCGCGCATCAGCGTGTGGTCATCGCCGCTGGTGGACTGGCGGATGTTGACGAACCATTTGAGGAAAGGCACCTCGCCCAGCACGGGGTGATCGTGGGTCGCCTCATGCGCCGCGCCCCAGCGCCAGCTTTCGGGGTTGGGGCCATAGGTGGCGGTGAGGCCGATCAGCGCCTCGTCGAGCGCGATGCGGGCAAGATCGGTGCAAGTTTCCACCGCCGCCGACTGGATCACATCACACCAGACGCCCGCGCCGTCGATGTTGCGGTAGACACGGTCCAGAAACACCGGATCGGGGTGGGTGATGGTATCGGCCAGCGGGCCAAGCTCGTCGCGGATCAGCCTGTCGTTCAGCGCCCTGATCCAGGCCATGTAGATCAGCGGCTCGGGCAGGTGTTCGTTCATCTCGCCGTTCCATTCGGCCAGCAGCAAGAGCGCGCGCTGGCGCAGGCGTTCGGGCGTGCCGTCGGGCGCGGCCTCGCCGGTGAACCACAGATCGGCGCCGATCAGCGGCAGGATGGCGCGGGCGGTGGGCGAGACGGTATCAAGCTGCGCCTCGATGAAGCTTTCGCGGGTATGCACCTCGCGCGTGCGCATCAGCGACAGCCAGCGCTGGATGCGCTGCGTATCGCCCCAGAGGAAGGACAGATGGTCGGGGAAGGGGCGGTCGACCGTCTTGTTGTTGGTGTTGCCGAGGATGCCGCTGGTGGGGTTTTCCACGCGCGGGTTGGTCTCGTAGGGCATGGTGCCTTGCCAGCGGGCCGCAGGGTGCGTGCCGAGGGCAGGCATCCGCCCTTGGGTCGGGTGACCCGGATCGCGCATCGGCACATGGCCGATCACCTGAAGCGCGATGCCGTTCTGGTCGGCGAGCATCAGGTTCTGCGCGGGGGCCACGAAAAGCCGCCCCGCCTCGAGCGCCTCGGGGATCGAGCGGGCGCGCATCATGCGCAGGGCGGCGGTCATGGTGGTATCGGCCCCCGACAGCGCGGTCCATGACAGGGCCGCCACATGGCCGGGCGGGGTGACGGTGGCCAGATCGTAATGCGAGCCGGGCAGCACGGGGCCAGCCTCGGACCAGCGCAGGGTGATGGTGACGGGGGCCTCGTCCTTGACCTGAATGATGGAACGGCGGGTGACAAAGGGTTTGAAGCCGGTGGCGCTTTCATATTCCTCGGGATTGTCTGGGTTCAGACGCTCCATCACCACATCCTGATCGTCGACATAGGCCGAGGTCAGCCCCCATCCGACCGCCGCCGACCGGCCGGCCAGCACGCTTGGCACGCCCGGAATGGTCGCGCCGATCACGCCGCCCGACTGGAGTTCCAGACGCGCCAGATACCAGATGGTGGGGGCGGTGAAGCCCAGATGCGGGTCATTGGCCAGAAGTGCGCCCCCCGCTGCCGACCGGTCCGGCACCGCAGCCCAGGCGTTCGACGCGCCCGCGAAATCAAGGCGCGGGAAAGGCGAGAGCGGATCGTTCGTCGCCATGCGGAGCGGCTCGGACGACGGGGTGACGCCCGGCACCAGTTGCGCGTAATCGGGCAGGGCGGTGACGGCCTGGCCCGGATCATCGGGCAGGATGTCGCGCAGCCGTTCGGCGGGCAGCAGCATGGAGAAGCGCGCGCGCCGCACCTCGGCCTCGAGATGGCCGGAGAGCTGAAGCGCCATCAGCTTGAGGATGGCGATGGAATCGGCGGGGGCCCAAGCGGCGATTTCATTGGAAAAGAAGAAGAATTCGGGCGCGCCCCGGCCCCGAGCGCCTTCGTTGATCTGGCCGATCCACGCGTTGACCCCTGCCGCATAGGCCTCGAGCGCGGCGCGGGTAGGGGCATCCTGCGCCTCGACCGATTGCAGCGACAGGGTGTAGAGATCATAGCGGCGCAGGAGTTCGTCGATCTTGAGCGTGCGGTTGCCGAACACCTCGGACAGGCGGCCCTGGGCTGTGCGGCGGAGCATCGTCATCTGCCACAGCCGGTCCTGCGCATGGGCAAAGCCGAGCGCGAAGAACACATCAGGGTCGGTTGCGCCGAAGATATGCGGGACGTTGTCGCTGTTGCGCAGGATTTCCACGGGGGCCGAGACGCCCGCGATGGTGTAATTCTCGGAATAGTCCGGGATCGAGCGTTCGAGAAAGTAATAGGCCCCGATCAGCATCAGGAGGCCCAAGGCCACAAGCCCGGTCAACAGCCTTATGAGCCAACGGAAAACTCTGAGCATGGGGGGCCTGT
This sequence comes from Pseudotabrizicola algicola, assembly GCF_010915705.1. Taxonomy (GTDB): domain Bacteria; phylum Pseudomonadota; class Alphaproteobacteria; order Rhodobacterales; family Rhodobacteraceae; genus Pseudotabrizicola; species Pseudotabrizicola algicola. Next base: position 479,152 of record NZ_JAAIKE010000001.1, on the reverse strand, counting down.
TCTTGACGTCGGGGGTGGGCCTGTTACCTAAGACATCGTTGGCAAAAGGGCAATGCGAAGGGAGCAGGCGATGGCAAAGGTGGCATTCCTCGGGTTGGGGGTGATGGGGTTTCCGATGGCGCGGCATCTGGCGGCCAAGGGGCATGAGGTGACGGTTTATAACCGCAGCCCGGCCAAGGCGGAGGACTGGGTGGCCAAGCATGGCGGGCGGGCGGCGGCAACCCCGCGCGAGGCGGCGATGGGGCAGGATTTCGTGATGGCCTGTGTGGGCAATGACGATGACCTGCGCGCGGTCTGCGCCGGGCCGGACGGCGCTTTTGCCGGGATGGAAAAGGGCGCGGTCTTTGTCGATCACACCACGGTGTCGGCGCAGGTGACGCGGGAACTGTCGACTCTGGCCGAAGGGTTGGGGATCGGCTTTGTCGATGCGCCGGTGTCGGGCGGGCAGGCGGGGGCCGAGAACGGCGTCCTGTCGGTGATGTGCGGTGGCGCAGAAGAGGCATATGCCCGCGCCGAGCCGGTGATCGCCGCCTATGCGCGCATCTGCCGCCGTCTGGGCGAGTCCGGTGCGGGGCAGATCGCCAAGATGATGAACCAGATCGCGATTGCCGGTCTGGTGCAGGGTTTGGCCGAGGCGCTGGCCTTTGGCGAGAAGGCGGGGCTGGACGGCGAGGCGGTGGTCGAGGTCATCAGCCAGGGCGCGGCAGGATCGTGGCAGATGGTGAACCGGCACAAGACCATGCTGGAGGACAAGTTCGACCACGGTTTTGCGGTGGACTGGATGCGCAAGGATCTGGGCATCTGTCTTGCCACCGCCAATGACATCGGGGCCTCGTTGCCGGTGACCGCGCTGGTGGACCAGTTCTACAAGGATGTGCAGCGCATGGGGGGCGGGCGCAATGACACATCGAGCCTGATCCGGCGCTTGCGCTGAGGCGCAGCGGGCGGCTTGCCGCAATCCGCCCGATCCCGTTCGGGAGCGTCTTTTCCGTAACGAAAAAGGGCGCGCGTGCCGCTGGCCGCCCGCCCTTTTGGCTTCCCGAAAGACCGTGGTGCTGGTCAGGGGATGATGCGGTTGTACTTCACGCCCGCAAGCGTCGCACCGGCAATGAAGCCCTGTTGTCCGAACACAAGCGCGATCACCGGCTCGGCCTCGGTCGATTCCTTGCCGAGCGAGGCACCTTGCGCGGGGGTGGCATAGCGCACATCGGCCCCGACCGCCCAGCCGGGGCTGCGGCGGAACTGGCCGAGCGCTCCTTCGGTCATGAAGAACAGCGCATGGGCATATTGCTGCGCGCCGATCTGCAGGCCGAAAGTGGCGCGGGTGGCCGAATAGTAATCCACCGTGACCCCGCCGACACGCAGGGCACCGCGCCCGTAGCCGCCGCCATAGATCAAGCCGGCCTCGGTGATGAGCGGCATGATGAGCACGCCCGAGGCGCGATTGGCCAGATCGCGGGTGCCGGGGAAGGTGCTGAAGAGATATTGCTCGGTCGAGTTCACCCTTGCGTCGATCTGGGCTGCGGCCGTGCTGCCCACACCGTTGCCGCAGGCGGCCAAAAGGCCGCTGGCCCCGGTCGCCGCAAGGAAGCTGCGTCTGGAAAATCCGCCTGCATCGGTCATTTGCTGTCGCCTTCTGCCTCTCATGGCCGCCTTGCGGCGGGTGCGGGCTCTTTCTGGCCCTTGCGTGGAACGCTAGCAAAAATGTGAGCCGATGTCATCGGTTGAAAGCAGAGGCCGCGGGGCCTGCGCGGCAGATCGCCGAGAGGGTCGACACGGCGCAGGGGCTAGCCACGTCCCGCGTGCAGAGCGCGGGCGGCTTGCGGCGCGAAATAGGTCAGCACCGCATCACAGCCCGCGCGGCGGAAGGCCATCAGGCTTTCCAGCATCACGCGATCGCCGTCGATCCAGCCGTTCAGCGCCGCGGCGCGGATCATCGCGTATTCGCCCGAGACCTGATAGGCATAGGTCGGCGCGCCGAAGGTGGTTTTGACGCGGTGGATGATGTCGAGATAGGGCATGCCGGGCTTGACCATCACCATATCGGCCCCTTCGGTCAGGTCGCGTTCGATCAGGCGCAGCGCCTCGTCGCTGTTGGCGGGGTTCATCTGATAGGTCTTCTTGTCGCCCTTGAGCGCGCCCGAGGCCCCCACGGCATCGCGGAACGGGCCGTAGAAGGCGCTGGCGTATTTGGCGGCATAGGACATGATCGCAACATCCTTGTGGCCCGCGCCTTCCAGCGCCGCGCGCATGGCGCCGATCCGGCCATCCATCATGTCGGAGGGGCCGAGGATATCGGCCCCGGCCTCGGCTTGTGCGAGGCTCATCTTCACCAGGGCCTCGACCGTTTCGTCGTTGAGGATGATGCCGTCGCGCACCAGCCCGTCATGGCCCTGGGCGTTGTAGGGGTCGAGCGCCACATCGGTCATCACCGCGATCTCCGGCACCGCTGCCTTGATGGCGCGGATGGCGCGGTTGGCCAGATTGTCGGGGTTCCACGCCTCGGCGCAGTCATCGGTCTTCAGCGCGGGGTCGGTGTAGGGAAAGAGGCAGATCGCCGGAATACCCAAGGCCGCCGCCTCCTCCGCCGCCTTCACGATCAGATCGACGCTGAGCCGTTCCACCCCCGGCATGGAAGCGATGGGTTCGCGCACCCCGTTTCCGTCGCGCACGAAGACCGGCCAGATCAGATCGTTCACCGACAGCGTGTTTTCCTGCGACAGCGCGCGCAGGGCCGCCGATTTGCGCAGGCGCCGGAAGCGGGACGTGGGTGTGGGGGCAACGGTTAGGCGCATGAAGGGGCTCGCATCTGGTCAGGGGCTTGCAGCTTTTCCTTCTGCCTGACATGAAAAGCAGCGGCGCTGCAAGCCTTGCGCGCGAGATCCGGCAAAAGGTGCGATCTGTCTTGGAATGGTATGCGCTGATCTTCCTGTTGATCGACATGCGGTCGTTTTCCAGCCTGTGGTACTGGATCGTGCTGGCGGCGGTGTGGTCTTCTGTCAGCCATTGGGTGATGGGGGTGCCGTTTGACATGATCACCCGCGCCCGCAGGCACGGGGGCGAGGCAGCCGACGATCTGGCGCAACTGGCCGCGATCAACGCGCGGCGGATGCTGTATATCTCGCGCAATGGCGGGTCTTGGCTGATCGGGATCGTGTTTTTCCTTTTGACGCTGCTGGGCCTGCTTGCGGTGATCTACCGCGTTGAATTCGCGCAGGCGGTGCTCTTGATGTTCGCGCCGATGGTGCTGGTGGGATACCTGACCCTGCGGCTGGCGCTGCGGGTGGAAAGCCTGACGCCAGAGGGCGGGGCGGGGCTGGTGCGGCTGATGTTGCGGCACCGCTTCATGGTGCAGCTGATCGGGATGATCGCGATTTTCATCACCGCGCTGTTCGGCATGTATCACAATATCAGATAAGGCGCGCGGCCTTGCTGCCCTTGACGGGCGGGACAAGGGGCGTAGGTAAGGGCGCCATGAGCAAGACAGCATCCCACACCCCGACCGCGCGGGGCGACCGCATTCTTCTGGGCGGCGCGCCCGAAGGCTTTGATGCCCGCCTGCTGGCGCGCGAGCTTTCGCGCGGTGCGCCCGTGATCCATGTCGCCCGCGACGACAAGCGGATGGAGGCGATGCGGCTGGCGCTGGCGGTGATGGCCCCGCAGGCGGTGGTGCTGGATTTTCCGGCGTGGGATTGCCTGCCTTATGACCGCGTCTCGCCCAACCCCGAGATTGCCGCGCGCCGCATGGCGACGCTGGCCGCGCTGGCGGCAGGCGTGCCGGGGCCGTTCGTGCTGTTGACGACGGTCAACGCCGCCACCCAGCGGGTGCCATCGCGCGCCACGGTGGCCGCCAGCAGCTTTACCGCGCAGGTGGGCCGGAGGGTGGATGAGGCGCATCTGAAAGGTTTTCTGGCGCGCATGGGGTTCTCGCCCGTCTCGACGGTGGCTGAGGCCGGGGAATATGCCTTGCGCGGCGGGATCATCGACATTTTCCCGCCCGGCCATCCCGGCCCCGTGCGGCTGGATTTCTTCGGCGATGTGCTGGATGGTTTGCGCCGCTTTGATCCGGTGACGCAGCGCACGGTGGAAAAGCTGACGACGGTGGACCTGTCGCCCGTGTCCGAGGTGATCCTTGACGAGGCGTCGATCACCCGCTTCCGTCAGGCCTATCGCATCGAATTCGGCGTCGGCGGCGCGGATGATCCGCTCTATGAGGCGGTGAGTGCGGGGCGCAAGCATCAGGGGATGGAGCATTGGCTGGGCCTGTTCCATGACCGGCTGGAAACGCTGTTCGACTATCTGCCGGGTGCCAGCGTGATGCTGGACGATCAGGTGACGCCGATGCGGCTGTCGCGCTGGGAAGGCATTGATGATGCCTATGACTCCCGGCGCGAGGCGACGACGGCAAAGGGCCGGCTGGACACTGTCTACAAGCCTGCGGCACCGGGGCTGCTCTATCTGGACGATGCCGCATGGGAAGCGGCGGTGCAGGCGCACCGCGTGGTGCAACTGTCGCCCCATGCGCAAAGCCCCGGTCCGGGGGTGCTGGATGCAGCGGGACGGCTTGGGCGCAGTTTTGCGCCCGAGCGGCAAATGGAATCTGTCAGCCTTTTCGGGGCCTTGTCGGACCATATTCGCAAGCTGCGTGAAGATGTGCAGGTGGTCATCGCCTCTTGGTCCGAAGGCGCGCGCGAGCGGCTTGAGGGGCTGCTGCAAGATCAGGGCGTAAGCGGCTTTCAGCGTATCAAGGATTTCCGCGAGGTGCCGGAGGGGCGCGGCGGGCTGTTCCTGCTGGTCTGGGCGCTGGAGACGGGGTTTGTCGCCCCCGGTCTGGCGGTGATTTCCGAACAGGATGTGCTGGGCGACCGGATGGTCGGCAAACCGCGCCGCAAGCGCAAGGCCGACAACTTCCTGCGCGAGGTGGACACGCTGACACCGGGCGATCTGGTGGTGCATGTCGAGCATGGCGTCGGCCGCTATCTGGGGCTGGAGACGATTACCGCGCTTGGCGCTCCACATGCCTGTGTGGCGCTGGAATATGCCGACGCAGCAAAGCTTTACCTGCCGGTCGAGAACATCGAACTCTTGTCACGCTATGGCCATGAGGAGGGGCTGCTGGACCGTTTGGGCGGCGGCGCGTGGCAGGCCAAGAAGGCCAAGCTGAAAGAGCGGATCAAGGAGATTGCCGACCGCCTGATGCGGATTGCCGCCGAACGCGCGCTGCGCCATGCGCCCATCCTGGAGGCCCCGCACAGCATCTGGGAGGCATTCGCCGCGCGCTTTCCCTATCAGGAAACTGATGACCAGCTGGCGGCGATTGCCGATGTGGTGGCGGATCTTGAAAAGGGCAGCCCGATGGACCGGCTGGTGGTCGGCGACGTGGGCTTTGGCAAGACCGAAGTGGCGATGCGGGCGGCCTTTGTGGCGGCAATGGCGGGGATGCAGGTGGCGGTGATCTGCCCGACGACCTTGCTCGCCCGCCAGCATTACCGCAGCTTTGCCGAGCGGTTTCGCGGATTTCCCATATCGGTCAAGCCCTTGTCGCGCTTTGTGAGTGCAAAGGAGGCCAATGCCACCCGCGCGGGGATCAGCGATGGCACGGTGGATATCGTGGTCGGCACCCATGCGCTTTTGGCCAAGGGGGTGAAGTTCAAGAACCTTGGCCTGCTTGTCATTGACGAGGAACAGCATTTCGGCGTCGGCCACAAGGAACGGCTCAAGGAAATGCGGTCGGAAATCCATGTGCTGACGCTGACCGCGACGCCGATTCCGCGCACGTTGCAGCTTTCGTTGACGGGGGTGCGCGATCTGTCGATCATCGCCACGCCGCCGGTGGACCGTCTGGCGATCCGCACCTATGTGAGCGAATTCGACACGGTAACGATCCGCGAGGCGCTGCTGCGCGAGCGGTTCCGCGGCGGACAATCGTTCTATGTGGTGCCGCGCATCTCGGACCTGCCCGAGATCGAGGAGTTCCTGAAAACCCATGTGCCGGAGGTGAGCTACGTCATCGCGCACGGGCAACTGGCGGCGGGCGATCTGGATGACCGCATGAACCAGTTCTATGACGGCAAGTATGATGTGCTGCTGGCGACGACGATCGTGGAATCGGGCCTGGACATTCCCACCGCCAATACGATGATCATCCATCGCGGCGACATGTTCGGCCTGAGCCAGCTTTACCAGATCCGCGGACGGGTCGGGCGGTCCAAGACGCGGGCCTATTGTTACCTCACGACCAAGCCGCGCAGCCCGCTGACGCCGCAGGCGCAAAAGCGGCTGAAGCTCTTGGGGAGTCTCGACAATCTGGGCGCGGGCTTCAACCTTGCCAGCCATGACCTTGACCTGCGCGGCGCGGGTAACTTGCTGGGCGAAGAGCAATCGGGCCATATCAAGGAAGTGGGCTACGAGCTTTACCAGCAGATGCTGGAAGAAACGATTGCCAAGATAAAATCGGGCGAGATCAACGGGCTGGCGCCGATTGATGATGCGTGGTCGCCTCAGTTGAACCTTGGCCTGCCGGTGATGATCCCCGAGGATTACGTGGTCGATCTGGATGTGCGGCTGGGCCTCTACCGCCGCCTGTCGGGCCTGTCCACCAAGGTGGAGCTGGAAGGGTTCGCCGCCGAATTGATCGACCGTTTCGGGCCATTGCCCAAAGAGGTGAACACGCTGATGCTGATCGTGCGGATCAAGGCGATGGCCAAGCGCGCCGGGATTTCCCGTATTGATGCCGGCCCGAAGGGGGCCACGATCCAGTTCCACAATGACAAGTTCGGCAATCCGGCGGGTCTGGTCGATTTCATCAAGGCCGAGGGCGTGGGGGCGAAGGTGCAGGGCAACAAGATCGTGCTGATCCGCGACTGGAAAACCGAGGCCGACCGGATCAAGGGTGCTTTTGCCATCGCCCGCGATCTGGCGGAAAAGATCGTGCGGCCCAAGGGCTGATGCCTTGGGCCTGCGGCGCACGCGCGGTCAGAGCCTGCGCACCACCAGATAGGCAAGGCCGGAGAACAGCGTGACGCCGATCATCAGCGGCAGGGCGGTGCCGTTGAAGGCCAGCCCCACGGGCGCGGCAAGCGCCACCGAAAACACGGTGGAGAGCGCGCCGATCACCGATGCCGCCATGCCCGCGATATGGCCCACGGGTTCCAGCGCCAGCGCGTTGAGGTTGCCCACGGTGGTGCCGATCATGAAGAACACACCAATTGTCCAGACCAGATAGGCCAGAAACTCGACCGGAAACACTTCGGGCGCGGGCCAGAGGTCCAGCGTGAAGGCAAGGACGAAGGCGGCCGATACGAGCATCTGGGTGGCAAAGGAGATGCGCACCAGCCGCCGCATGCCCAGACGCATCACCACCGCCGCGTTGAGCAGCGACGAAGTGCCCGCCACCACAGCGATCAGCGCGAAGTAGAGCGGAAAGGTCTCGGCGCGGCCATAGGTCTGATCGAAGAGTTGCTGGGTCGAGGACAGGGTGCCGAACAGGGCAGCAAAGGCCAGCGTCTGCGCAAGGATCGACAGGCGGATGCTGCGCAGCGCCAGCACCTCGCGCAGCGCGGCCCAGAGGGGGGCCGCGCGGAACGGACGGCGCTTGGCCTGCGGCAGGGTTTCGGGCTGGCGGATCACCAGCCACAGCACCGAGATGGCCGAAAACATCAGGAAGGCCAGGAAGATGCTGCGCCAGCCAAAGCCCGCGATGATGACCTGCCCCAGCAGCGGGGCCACGGCGGGCACCAGCGTGAAGATCATCATGGCAAAGCTGACGATGCGGGCCATGCGCGGGCCGGAATGGACATCGCGCACAAGCGCCAGCGCCACCACCCGCGGCCCTGCAGCCCCCAAGCCTTGCAGCACGCGGGCCAGCAACATCGTCTCTAGCGTCGGCGCGACATAGGCGAGCAAGGCCCCCGCGCAGTAGAGCAGCGCACCGCCCACGATCACCGTCTTGCGGCCGAAGCTGTCGGAGAGCGGCCCCGCAAACAGGGTGCCGACCCCCATGCCGAACACAAAGCTGGTGAGGATGAGCTGCGCATTGTTGGGGGCCGCGGGCGACAGCTCGGCCGCGATGTCGGGCAGGGCGGGCAGCATCGCATCGATGGAAAAGGCGATGGTGGCAAAGAGCATCGCGATCAGCGCGACAAACTCGGTCTGGCCAAGCGCGCGCTGCGGGGGCAGGGAATGTGACATGGGGGAGTGTCCTTTCCCTGCCTCGCTAGCACGCGAGACGGGAGGGTGCCACGGCGCTAGCGGCCTGTGGGTTGTGCGCTGGCGCGCAACTCGGCGATGACATCGGCCCAGACCTGCGGCGGCTGCGCGCCCGAGACGACGTATTGGTTGCCGATGATGAAGCAGGGCACCCCTGTCACCCCACGCTCGCGCGCGTGGATGTCGCGGGCCTTCAGCGCCTCGGCATCCGCGTCGGTAGCGAGCAGGCGCTGCGTGACCTGGCGGTCCATCCCGCAGCTTTCGGCTATGTCGGTCAGCGTGGCCGGATCGCCGATGTCGCGCCCCTCGCGCCAATAGGCACGGAACAGCGCCGAGACGATGGCGGTCTGCCGCCCCTCCAGCCCGCCCCAATGGATCAGCCGGTGCGCGTTCAGCGTGTTGGGCATGCGGCGGATGGTGGAGAAATCGATGGCAAGCCCTGCCTCGCGCGCGGCCTGTTCGACGCGGGCGTAGATCTCGACCGCCTTGGCCTTGCCGCCGAACTTGGCCTCCAGATATTCGGCGCGGTCGACGCCCTCGGGCGGCATGCCGGGGTTGAGCTGGAACGGGTGCCATTCGATCTCGAACGGGTGATCGGGGGCAGCTTCCAGCGCGCGGTCAAGGTTGGCCTTGCCGATATAGCACCAGGGGCAGACCGGATCGGAGAAGATATCGAGCTTGATCATGAGAGCCTCAGGACGCGCAGGGCGCGGCGGTTGAGTTTGGCATTGGCCCCGCGCGGCAGCGCGGGCAGGTGATGGAAGAGACGCGGCTGCTTGTAGCGCGCCAGATGCGCGGCGGCATGGGCGGCAAGTGCCGCGTGGTCCAGCGGCGCGGGGGCGGTGTAGAAACAGGCGATGACGGTGACGCCGGGCTTGACCTCCACCTCGGTCACCGCCGCCTCGGCCAGACCGGGGAAGCGGGCCATCGCCGCCTCCACCTCCACCGGGCTGACGCGGTAGCCGCCCGCGTTCATCTGGTCATCGTCGCGGCCCAGATAGGTGACGGCCCCGCCTGCATCGATCACGATGCTGTCGCCGGTCAGGAACCATTCGGGCGTGAGCCGCGCGGCAGTGGCCTCGGGCGCACCCAGATAGCCCAGCATCAGGCCGGGATCGCGGCGGTCTATCGCAAGCTGGCCGGGGGTGCCGCGCGGCACCGGCGCCAGATCGGGTCCGAGGGCGGCAATGCGGCGCCCTGCCTGCGCAAAGCCGGTGGCACCCTCGGGGGCCGGACGCGCGGGAGATTCGGAGACAAAGGTCGAGATTTCCGACATGCCCAAGGCTTCGCAGAGCGGGGTGCCCGTCGCCTTGGTCCAGGCGGCGCGCACCTCGTGGCCCAGCTTTTCGCCCGCCGAAAGGCCGTGGCGCAGATGCGGCAGCGCGGGGAGCGGGCCGCGCAGCATCTGGCGAAAGACGCCGGGCGCGGCGGCGAAGATGGTGGCGCGATGCGCGGCCAGCAAGGTGCCAAGCTCTGCCGCCGCCACCGAAGGCGCGGGGATGAGCGCGGTGGCCCCGACTGTCCACGGGTCCATCAGGCCGGTGCCGAGCGTGTAGGTCCAGTTGAACGCCCCCGCGTGCAACAGACGGTCCGTCTCGCCCAGACCCTCCCAGTCGGCATGCATCATCTGCCTGGCAAGGATGGCGCGATGCGCATGCACCACCGCCATCGGCTGGCCCGAGGTGCCGGAGGTGAAGATGATATAGCCGGGGCGGTCCGGCGCGCCCTGATGGAAGGCAGCAGCGGGGAGGCTTTCCATCGCGCGGATGTCCGCGTCGGCCAGCACGGGGCAGTTCTGCCCCTCTGGCACCGCCACGCCGGGGCTTGCCACGATCAGCCGGGGCTGGATGCGCGCGGCCATCGGGGTGATCTCGGCGCCGGTGAGCTGCGAGGAGGTGGCCACCGGCACCATCCCCGCCGCGAGCGCGCCCAGAAAGAGGATGGGAAACTCGACCTGGCTGCCAAGGCGCATCAGGATGCGGTCGCCGGGCCGGAGCCCACGCGCCTGCAACCCCGTGGCGCAGCCCAGAACCGCCGCCAGCAGGCGGGCATAGCTCCATGTCTCGCCCCCCGCGGGCGTGACGATCTGCAGCGCCGGCTTGTCGGGCCAGCGCGCGGCAGAACGCCCGAGGACGTGCTGCGCCATGTTGAAGGACGCGGGAACAGTCGGGGCGGGGCCGGTTTCAAGAAGCGAAAGCATGGGGACTTGCCTAATCCGCCCCGGGCGCCGGTGCAATCCGAAACGCCGATCGAAAGCATCTCCGGCTTACCTCTGCGGACGCGCGGCGGAACCGCAAGGAGGCGCTCCGCGCGGGAGTATTTAAAAGCAGCAAGGCACAGGGCACCGCGCCTCCGCATTGCTGCTTTCCAAATACTCATCTTTTTGCCAGCCCGAGGCGCGCCGGGTTCAGGCGGCGCGCGACCGGCCGAGACTCAGCCCACCCAGCCTGCCACGCGGTTGGCACCGCCCGAGATGTCGCGGCCGATGCCGTCGATTGTCGCGCAGCCCGTGAGGGCCATGAGGGCGGCTGCGGCCGCGATCAGGGAAAGTTTGCGCATCTGTCTCTCTGCCCGTCTCTTGCTCTTATTGCTCATACCACCAGACTTCCGGCTGAAAGCCGATCCAGTCCCCGTAAAGTGGGGTGCGCTCGGGGAACTTCAATTCCTTGCGATGCGCCAGACGCGAGACGTCGGAATACCACATCGGCACCACATAACGCCCCGTGGTCAGCACCCGGTCGAGCGCCTGCGTGGCGGCCACGAAGGCTTCCTGATCGGGGGCGTTCAGCATGGCGTCGATCATCGCTTCGGCGGCGGGGGAGTTCATGCCCATCCAGTTGCGGGTGCCCGGTTCGGTCACGCCCGCCGAGCCCCAGTAAAGCGTCTGCTCGTTGCCCGGCGAGAGCGAAAGCGAGCGGATGTAATGGGTCATGTCGAAGGCATAGGTGTTGGTGCGTTCGACATATTGGGCATTGTCGACGGTGGTGACGCGGGCGTTGATGCCGAGGCGCTTCAGGCTTTCGACATAGATTTCCGCGGCGGCGATCATGTCGCGCGCGCCGTTGACCAGCAGGATCTCGAAACTCACCGGCTGGCCCGCCGGGTCCTTCAGCACGCCGGCATCAATCGTGTAGCCTGCCTGTTCCAGAAGGTCGGTTGCGGCGCGGATGTTGCGGCGGTTGGCTTCGGTTCCGTCGCCCGTCGGCAGGCTGTAGCCTTCGATCGCGCCGGGCAGGAGATCGGCACGGAAGGGCTCGAGCAGTTCCAGCACCTTGCCCTCGGCGGGGGTGCCGGGGGTGAAGCCAAGCGGCGAGTTGCCGAAATACGAGGGGATGCGCGGGTTCGCGCCGCCGTTGAGGGTCTGGTTCACCAGTTCGAAGTTGAAGGCGAGGATCAGCGCCTCGCGCACGCGCCAGTCGGTGAAGGGCGCGCGGCGGGTGTTCATCACGAAGCCCTCGATCCCCGAGGGTCGGCTGTGCGGGATTTCCGATTTCACGATGGTGCCGTTGCCCACCTCGGGCCAGTCATAGCTGCTGGCCCATTTGGCCGGATTGGTTTCGCGCCACGAGGTGATGAGGCCGCCCTTGAACGCCTCGAACACCACGCCGCCATCGCCGAAGTAATCGTAACGCACCTCGTCGAAATTGTGCTGGCCGCGGTTGAAGGGCAGGTCCTTGCCCCACCAGTCGGGGTTCTTGACGTAGCTGACATAGCGGCCCGTCTCGAACGGCCCGACCACATAGGGGCCGGAGCCGATGGGGGCCTCGAGGGTCGACTCGTCGAAGGCTTTGCCTTCCCACTGCGCCTTCTGCAGGATTGGGCGCAGGCCGAGGATCAGCGGCAATTCGCGGTCCACCGTGTTGAAGGTGAAGCGGATGGAGCGAGGGCCGGTGATCTCGGTGCTGCCGATCTTGTTCCACGCAGTGTGATAGCGCGGATTGCCCAAGGTGCCGAGCGTCTCGAAGGACCAGCGCACATCCTCGACCGTCACCGGACTGCCGTCAGAGAATCGGGCCTCTTCACGCAAGGTAAATTCTACGTAGGTGCGGTCCGCATCGGTGGTGATCGATTCGGCCAGAAGGCCGTAGAGGGTGAAGGGTTCGTCATAGGAGCGGCCCATCAGCGTCTCGACGGTGAGCGCCGAAAGACCCGCCGGAGCGCGGCCCTTGAGGATGAAAGGGTTCATGGAATCAAAGCTTCCCGATTCCCCGAAGACGATGCGGCCGCCCTTGGGCGCATCCGGATTCACATGGGGCAGGGACACAAAATCCGGTGGGAGGGCGGGCTCTCCATACATAGCTATGCCGTGCGCCGGAGAATCACCTACCTGTGAAAGCGCGGGAGCGGCCGTGACCGCCAGCAGTGCCGCGAGTGCAAATCCCTGTGTGATGTGGAAAAAATCTCGTCCCATTCCGGCAACATTCCCCCATGGCCTTGGATTCTTGGCCCCCAAGCTACGGCGGCTTGTGAGCCTTTTCAAACTTTTAACTTGGCCATCGGCGCGATGCGGCGTATATAGGATGCACTGCTCGATAGGTTTCTTGCCTGTATGAAACCTGCCTCAATAACTTAACGCCGGCTTCGTGCCGGCGTTTTTTTTTGGGCGTTTGCGGAACAGCCCCCTGTTATTCGCGTTTGCAGCATGTAACCTGCCGCAGTGCAAAAAGAGGGGATCACCATGAGCCTGAAGGGCAAGACCGCTGTCATCACCGGGTCCAATTCGGGGATCGGGCTGGGGGTGGCAGAGGAACTGGCGCGCGCGGGCGCGGATATTGTGATCAACTCCTTCACCGACCGCGAGGAAGACCATGCGCTGGCCGGAGCCCTGGCGGCGCGGCACGGGGTGAATGTGCGCTATATCGCAGCCGACATGTCGAGGGGCGATGATTGCCGCCGCCTGATTACGGAGGCCGGAGCCTGCGACATTCTGGTGAACAATGCCGGTATCCAGCATGTGGCAGGAATCGACGATTTTCCGGTCGACAAATGGAACGCCATTCTGGCGATCAACCTTAACTCGGCCTTCCACACCACTGCCGCCGCCCTGCCGATGATGCGCGAAAAGGGCTGGGGCCGGGTCATCAACGTGGCCTCGGCGCATGGGTTGACGGCGAGCCCCTATAAGTCGGCCTATGTCGCGGCCAAGCACGGGGTGGTCGGGCTGACCAAGGTCACCGCGCTGGAATGTGCGGGGCAGGGGATCACGGCCAATGCGATCTGCCCCGGCTATGTGCTGACGCCGCTGGTCGAGGCGCAGATTCCCGACCAGATGAAGAAGCATGGCATGGACCGCGAGACCGTCATCAAGCAGGTGATGCTGGAGCGCCAGCCGAGCCGCGAATTCGCCACCGTGCAGCAGATCGGCGGCACGGCGGTGTTTCTGGCCTCTGACGCGGCGGCGCAGATCACCGGGACCACGATTTCGGTCGATGGGGGCTGGACGGCGCTCTAGCCGCGCGCGATGAAGGCCCCGAAGGCAGGAGGGGCAAATGAGCGACATTCTGTGCATCGGGTCGGTGCTGTGGGACATCATCGGGCGCGCGCCCTCGTCCTTGCGGCTGGGGTCAGATGTGCCGGGGCGGATCACGCGCCTGCCCGGCGGGGTTGCGATGAACATCGCGATGACGCTGACGCGCTTTGGCCTGCGTCCGGCGCTGCTGACGGCGGTGGGGCGCGATGCCGAGGGAGACGAGTTGATCGCGGCCTGTTTGCGCATGGGGCTGGACTGCGGGCATATCTACCGCTCGGATGATCTGCCGACCGATCGCTACATGGCGATCGAGGGGGCGAACGGGCTGATCGCGGCGATTGCCGATGCCCATTCTCTGGAGATGGCGGGCGACAAGATCTTGCGCGCGCTTGGCGACGGGAGTCTGGGATCGGCAGAGGCGCCCTATGCGGGGCTGATCGCGCTCGACGGCAACCTGACCGAAGCGCTGCTTTCGGACATCGCGCGCTCGGCCCTGTTCGCGCGGGCCGATCTGCGGGTGGCACCTGCGAGCCCCGGAAAGGCGGAGCGGCTGATGCCGCTTTTGGGGCACCCGCGCGCGACGCTTTACGTCAATCTGGAAGAGGCGGGGTTGATCGCCAAGGGCCGGTTCGAGACGGCGGCCGAGGGGGCCGAGGCGCTGCTTGCGCGCGGGGCGGCGCGGGTGCTGGTGACCGATGGCGGGCGGCTGGCGGCGGAAGGCACGGCGGGGCAGGGTGTGATCACCGGACAGCCGCCGCAGGTGCTGGTGACGCGGGTCACGGGCGCGGGTGATACCTTCATGGCGGCCCATATCGTCGCCGAGGCGCGCGGTGCCAGCCGCACAGATGCATTGGAGGCGGCGCTGCGGGCGGCTGCCGATTACGTTTCAGGAGATATCGGATCATGACCTTACCGCTTGTTTTCTCGCCCGAGGTGGCCGCCGCACGCAAGGCAGGGGCGGCGATTGTGGCGCTGGAATCGACCATCATCACCCACGGGATGCCGTTTCCCCAGAATGTGGAGACGGCGCGGGCGGTGGAGGACGAGGTGCGCGCGCATGGAGCGGTTCCGGCCACCATCGCCATCATGGGCGGCAGGATTCACATCGGTCTGACGGCGGAGGAGCTTGATACGCTGGGGCAGGCCAAGGATGTGGCCAAGCTGAGCCGCGCCGATCTGGCGGCCTGTCTTGCCACCGGCGGGATCGGGGCGACCACGGTGGCGGCCACGATGATCTGCGCGCATCTGGCGGGGATTCATGTGTTTGCGACGGGTGGCATCGGCGGCGTGCATCGCGGGGCGGAAACCACGTTTGACATCAGCGCCGATCTTCTGGAGCTGGCGGCCACGCCGGTGACGGTGGTGGCGGCGGGGGCCAAGGCGATCCTGGACCTGCCCAAGACGCTGGAGGTGCTGGAAACCCACGGCGTGCCGGTGATCGCCTATGGTCAGGACGCGTTTCCGGCCTTCTGGTCGCGCACGTCCGGGCTGAAGGCCCCGCTGCGGATGGACCGCGCGGCCGATATCGCGGCGGCGCAGCGGCTGCGCACGGCGCTCGGTCTGCCGGGGGGGCAGTTGGTGGCCAATCCGATCCCGCCCGAGGCGGAGATTGCCAGCCACGAGATCACGCCCGTGATCGAACGGGCGCTGCATCAGGCCGAGGCCGAGGGAATCAGCGCCAAGGCGGTGACGCCCTACCTTCTGGACCGCATGTATGCGATGACCGAAGGCCGGTCGCTGCAGGCCAATATCGCCCTTGTTCTGAACAATGCGCGGCTGGCTGCGGAAATTGCGAGCGAGATGGCGCGGGGCGAGTCTGCGCCTGTATAAATTTCGCGTGGCGCAGGCGGTTGGCGGGTTTGCGCCCATTGTGAAGGGCCCTCGCTGTCCTTAACTATGGCGCGACCAGTGAGGACCGATGTCAGAACCGCAGCCACCAAACAAACGCCGCAGCCTGCTTGCCGGGTTGCGGTCTTCCTTTCTGACGGGTCTGGTGGTGGTTCTGCCGATCGGGCTGACCATCTATCTGATCTGGACGGTGGTGGGCTGGATCGATGGCTGGATCCTGCCGCTGATCCCCGGACCATGGAAGCCCGACGTGCTGGTGCGGCAATGGTTCGGCCCCGATGCCACGATTCCGGTGCGCGGGGTCGGCGTGGTGGTGTTCCTGATCTTCACCGTCTTTGTCGGCTGGCTGGGCAAGGGCTTTATCGGGCGCAAGTTCCTGCTGTGGGCCGAGGGTCTGGTCGACCGGATGCCGGTGGTGCGCTCGATCTACAACGGGTTGAAGCAGATTGCGGAAACCGTGTTCTCGCAAAACGAGAGCAGCTTTGAACGCGCCTGTCTGGTGCAATACCCCAAGGAACATATCTGGGCTATCGGTTTTGTCTCGACCCGCGCCAAGGGGGAATTGCAGGCCAAGCTGAATGACAGTGGCTATATGGATGTGATCTCGGTCTTTCTGCCGACCACGCCGAACCCGACGTCGGGCTTCCTTCTCTATGTGCCGGAGCGGGATGTGGTGTATCTGGACATGAAGGTAGAGGATGCGGCCAAGCTGATCATCTCGGCGGGGCTGGTCTATCCCAACGGCAAGGATGCCGCCGGGATCGTGGTGCAGAATCCGTCAGCCAAATAGAGCGCCAAGGTCAAGGCTGGCCTCTTTACCCAGCTTGGCGCGGTGTTCGGCCAGAAAGCCGTCTGCCGCCGCGTGGCCCGCGCTGTGCAACCGGGCCAGAAGGGCAGGCGAGGGCGACATCTTGGTGCTGCCGGTCATTTCCGTCATCAGGGCATCATCGCTGACAAGATGGGTGCGCACCGCTTTCATGCTGCCGCGCGCCAGCCGCCCGTCGGCGACCAGGCGGCGCACGAAATGGGCGGCGCGCAATTCGCCCAAGAGTGCCGCGTTGAAACTGATCTCGTTCACGCGGTTCTGGATCTCGATCGGGGTTTTCGGCACCCCTTCCCGCACGAAAGGATTGATCGAGACGATCAGGATGTCATCTGGCAGATCGGGCTGATAGAGCGGGAACAGCGCCGGATTGCCCGCAAAGCCGCCATCCCAGTAAGCGTTGCCATTGATTTCCACCGCCTGAAACACGGTAGGCAGACAGGCCGAGGCCATCAGCGCCTCGGGCGAGATTTCGTCGCCTGAAAAGATGCGGATGCGCCCTGTGTCGACGCGCGTCGCCCCGATAAACAGCTTTGGCCCCGCGCTGGCGCAGACGTTGCGAAAATCCATCCGCCGCACGATCCGCTCCAACGGGTTGCGCCATGCCGGCCCCCAGGCGTAGGGCGTGTAAAGCTGTGAGGCGATCCCCTGCGGCGAGAAGGGCGAGAGTGTGAGGGCGATCTGGCCGAGTGCCTGCATGCCCGGCACCATCGGCTGCATCCAGCCGGGGATGCGCAGATCGGCGACGCGGGCCACATCGCGCCAGAGCCGCGCAAGGCTTGCCTTGGCGCCCTTGCGCCCGTCGGCGATCATGCCCGCCTTGAGCGCCGCCGCGTTGAGCGCCCCAGCCGAGGTGCCGGAAATGGCGGCGATCTCGATGCTGTCATCGTCGAGCAGACGGTCGAGCACGCCCCATGTGAAGGCACCGTGGGCGCCGCCGCCTTGCAGGGCCAGATTGATCTTGGTGGGCATGCGTCTCTCCTTGTTGGTCTCAAGGTAGTGTTTCTGCGCTGCAGCACAAGGTTCGGGCTTGCCATTGCGGCGTGGTCGGGGTAACGACGCGCCACTTCACAGGCAGGTGCGGGCTTGGGCGGGGAGAAATCCCGTCTGGTCCACCGGTTGGGGGCAACCCTGAGACCATCTGCCGAGGCGCAAACCGGAAAAGGATATTGGACATGGCGCTCCCCGAATTTACCATGCGTCAGCTGCTGGAAGCTGGCGTTCACTACGGCCACCAGACCCAGCGCTGGAACCCGAAGATGGGCGAATACATCTACGGCGACCGTAACGGCATTCACATTCTCGACCTGACGCAGACCGTTCCGATGCTGGATCAGGCGCTGAAAGTCGTGCGTGACACGGTTGCCAAGGGCGGCCGCATCCTGTTCGTCGGCACCAAGCGTCAGGCCCAGAAGCCGATCGCCGAAGCCGCAGAGCGTTGCGCGCAGTTCTACATGAACCACCGCTGGCTGGGCGGCACGCTCACCAACTGGAAAACCATCTCGGCCTCGATCCAGCGGCTGAAGCAGATCGACGAGCAGCTGGCTGCCGGCGCCGAAGGTCTGACCAAGAAAGAGCGTCTGGGCATGGAACGTGACCAAGCCAAGCTGCAGGCGTCGCTGGGCGGCATCCGCGAAATGGGCGGCACGCCCGACCTGATCTTCATCATCGATGTGGGCAAGGAAGATCTGGCGATCCTCGAAGCCAAGAAGCTGGGCATTCCGGTTGTGGCCGTGGTCGACACCAACTGCTCGCCCAAGGGCGTGGATTACGTGATCCCCGGCAACGACGACGCCTCGCGCGCGATCGCGCTGTATTGCGACCTGATCGCCCGTGCAGCCCTTGACGGCATGTCGGCGCAACTGGGCGCGGCCGGTGTCGACCTCGGCGCGCTGGACGAAGCACCTGCCGAAGAAGCCATCGAAGCCTGATCGGCTGTCGTCAAATCGTGACATGGCGGGGGGATAACCCCCGCCAACCCCATTTTATGGATTTCAGGAGACTGACCATGACAATCACCGCTGCAATGGTGAAAGAACTGCGCGAGACAACCGGCGCAGGCATGATGGATGCGAAAAAGGCGCTGACCGAGAACAACGGTGACATGCAGGCCTCGATCGACTGGCTGCGCACCAAGGGTCTGGCGAAAGCCGCCAAGAAGGCCGACCGTGTGGCCGCCGAAGGTCTGGTGGGCGTGGCTGTGGCCGATGGGCGCGGCGTAGCTGTCGAGATCAACTCGGAAACCGACTTCGTGGCCAAGAACGCCGATTTCCAGGCTCTGGTGCGCGATGTGGCCAATGTGGCGCTGACCACCGGCGACTCGGTCGAAGTGGTGAAGGCCGCGCATCTGAACGGCAAGACCGTGGATGATGTGATCCAGGAAGCGATTGCCCGCATCGGCGAGAACATGACCTTCCGCCGCATGCACCTGCTGGAAGGCAGCACCGTCGTGTCCTACGTCCACAATGCCGCTGCGGATGGCATGGGCAAGATCGGCGTGCTGGTCGCGCTGAACGGCCCGGCCGACAAGGCGCAGGCGATTGGCAAGCAGTTCGCGATGCACATCGCCGCGACCAACCCGCTGTCGCTGTCCGAAGCCACGATGGACCCGGCCGTGGTCGAGCGTGAACTGGCTGTGCAGACCGCCAAGGCGCTGGAAGAAAACGCCTCTTCGGCCAAGCCGAAGCCGGAGAACGTCATCACCCAGAACATCATTCCGGGCCGCATGAAGAAGTATCTGGCCGAGAACACGCTGCTGGGCCAAGCCTTCGTGATCAACCCCGATCTGACCGTCGAACAGGCCGCCAAAGAGGCCGGCGTTGAAATCACCGGCTATGCCCGCGTGGCGGTTGGCGAAGGCATCGAAAAGAAAGAAGAAGATTTCGCGGCCGAAGTCGCGAAAATGGTTCAGGGCTGATTTTCGGCACCTGTGCAAGGGACTTTGTGACAGGGCGGCCTTCGGGCCGCCCTTTGCATTCCGGGCGGCGTCAGAGGGGCAGGGCGGGGCCGCAGCTGCCCAACGGGCAAGGAAAAGGCGGTGCGCCCTGGTCTGGACGCACCGCCACATGCTTGCGCTGCACCTACTGGGGATGAGGACCAAAGACGCAAGCGGCACCGGCTGTGACACGCGCCCGTAATTGACGCACGACGCAGATTACAAAGCCGACGGGTAGGGAAGACCCGCCGACGACCACAAGCTCAGATGTCAGGGCAGTGAAAATGCACCGTCTGCCATTTGGCGTTCCATTGCCCGAAGGCGACCACTCATGGAACGCCGTGACTCTGCACCAAGAGATGACGTAGCGTAAGTCAGGATTTCCCTACCCTCGGGCCGCTGTCGTGGCGCTGGAAGATCATGTTCAGAAGTGAAGCCTTGGCAACGGCTTGCGTGGTCGTTTCAACCTGCAAAGCCTCACGCGCGAGGCGCAGGTGCTTTTCCACCATTGCCGCCGAAACCTGCATCAGCAGCGCGACATCCTGCGTGGTCTTGCCATCGGCCACCCATTCGAGCGCCTGTCTCTGGCGGTCGGTCAGGCTGCGCTTGGCCTTGGGCTGGGGCAGGGTGATGATCTTGAGATGCATCAGATGGGCGACGGCCTGGATCTCGTCGCGGTGACGCTCCCAGATCGCCTCGACCTGATCGGTCCCGATGCCCGGATCGGCGACCAGCCCGAGCGCGCCCTTGGAGCGGGTGTTGCTTTCGGGAAAGCTGATCGAGACGCCCGCGACGATGCCGATGGCGGCGTTCTGCCGCACTGCATCCATTTCATCGGGCGTCAGCTGTCCGGCCTCGAAGGCGTCACGCACCCATTTCCATGTGCAGGCCCCGACGTTGGACACCGCCCAGCGATAGACGGGGGTGCGGGCGTAAAATCCGTTCTGGAAATAGAATCGCGCATATCCGGCGCTGCCTGTTGTCAGGAAGATCGCGTCATCCGGATCGCCCACGTTGCGCATGTGCAGAAAGCGGGTGAAGCCATAATTGGCAAGGCCGAAACCAAGCCCGCCGAAAAATCCTGTCGCCAAACACCAGACCTCGTCGATCGAGGAGGCTTCGGCCATCCGCGAGATCAGTGGCAAAACCGCCGGCACACCATTCGTCATTCCTGCACTCTTAAACGCGTCTTGTTCTTACCTGTAACAGTTGTTCTAACCACCGCCAGAGCTTCGGTCAAACGAGCGTGATTCCGAAAAGGGCAAATAATGCAAGCGGATGTGGTTGTCGTCGGCGGCGCGGTCATGGGGTCTTCGGTGGCGTATTGGCTGACGCTCATGCAACCGGGGCTGGATGTGCTGGTGGTCGAGCCGGACCCGACATTCGCCCGCGCCGCGACCGCGCTGTCGGTGGCCTCGATCCGGCAGCAGTTCACCACGGCGGTGAATGTGGAAATCTCGCGCTTTGGCATCGGGTTCATCCGGGATTTCAAGGCGCGGATGGGGCTGGATCTGGGGCTGAAGGAACAGGGCTATCTGTTCCTGTCGCAGACCGAGGCCGGGGCGCAGACGCTGCGCGACGTGGCGCAGACGCAGCGCGATCATGGGGCTGCCACCGAGGTCTGGTCGCCTGACCAGATCAAGGCGCGCTATCCGTGGCTGGAGGTGGGCGATCTGACGGCGGGCAGCTTTGGCCCGCAGGCAGAGGGCTGGTTTGACAACATGGGCCTGCTTTCGGGGTTCCGCAGCATGGCCAAGACGCAGGGCGCGCGCTTTGTCACCGACCGTGTGACGGGCCTGCGGATGGCGGGGGGGCGTGTTGCCGGCGTGGTGCTGGAGCGCGCGGGCGAGGTGGCCTGCCGCCATGCGGTGAACGCCGCCGGAACGCGTGCGGCCGAGGTTTGCCGGATGGCAGGGCTGCCCTTGGCGATCGAGCCGCGCAAGCGCACCGTCTTTGTGATCGACGCGCCCAATGCGCGCCACCCCGATGCGCCCTTGCTGGTGGATGCCGGGTTCTACCTGCGCCCCGAGCAAAACCACTGGATCACCGCGACGGTGCCGCAGGATGACGGGCCCTGCGCGCCCGATGATTTCGAGCCCGACCTGCACCTGTTCGAAGAGGTGATCTGGGAGCAGCTTTACGCCCGCGCGCCGGGTTTTGATGCGGTGAAGGTGGTGCGCCACTGGGTCGGGCATTACGATTACAACACGCTGGACCAGAACGCGGTGCTGGGGCCGCATCCGGAGGTGCAGAACCTGCATCTGTGCAACGGGTTTTCCGGCCACGGGTTGCAGCAATCGCCTGCCGTGGGGCGCGGCATTGCCGAACATATCCTTACGGGCGGCTGGCAGACGATCGATCTGTCCGATCTGTCAGCCAGCCGGATGGTCGAAGGCCGCGCGTTCCGCGAATTGGCCGTAGTCTAGGCTGCGGTCTAGGTCGCGGTCTGGCCGCGCGCGGTTTCGCAGCGCGGCAGATCGCGGGTGGCGCGCGACAGTTCGGGCGCCAGCACCTGCATCGCGTCATACATCGTCAGATGCACGGCGCCTGTCAGGTCCTGCAGGAAATGCGTGCGCAGAAGGCGGTCCATCACCGGACCTTTCACCTCGGCCAGATGCAGCTTTACCCCGGCGTCGCGCAGCCGCGCATTGCTCGCCTCGAGGCTTTCGACCGCGCTGCTGTCGATGTCATTCACCGCAACGCAGTTGAGCACCACATGGCGGATGCGCTGGTTTTCGGCGATGGCCGACAGGAGCGTGTCCTCGAGAAAGCGGGCGTTGGGGAAATAGAGCGCCTCGTCAATGCGCAAGGCAAGCACATCGGGCGCGGTGGTGACGGCATGGCGCAGCACGTTGCGGTAATGCTCGGTGCCCTGCACCTGACCGATGACGGCCACATGCGGCTTTGACGTGCGGTAAAGATGCAGCAGAACCGACAGGGCGACACCCGCGGCGATACCCGCCTCCACCCCGAGGCCCAAGGTCAGCGCGATGGTCACCGCCATCGCCGCAAAATCGGCGCGGTTGGCCGACCAGACCCGCTTGATCGAGGCCAGATCTACCAGACCCAGCACGGCCACGATGATGGTGGCGGCCAGCGTCGCCTTGGGCAGGTGGTAGAGCAGGGGGGTCAGAAAGAGGGTCGCCAGCGCCATGCCGATGGCGGTGAAGGCCCCGGCGGCGGGCGTCTGCGCCCCCGCGTCGAAGTTCACCACCGAACGCGCAAAGCCGCCCGTCACCGGAAAACCGCCCGACAGGCCAGCCCCGATATTGGCAGCCCCCAGCGCCACCAGCTCCTGGTCCGGGTCGATCCGCTGGCGGCGCTTGGCGGCAAGGGTTTGCGCGACCGAGACGGTTTCCACATAGCCCACCAAGGAGATCAGCGCGGCAGGCAGAAGGATGGCTTGCCAGAGCGCGGTGTCCAGCGGTGGCAGCGCGGGCATGGGCAGACCCGACGGGATTTCGCCCACCAGGGCCACGCCGCGTGCCGAAAGCTCCAGCGCCCAAGCCGCCGCTGTCGTCAGCGCCACCGTCAGCACCGGAGCCGCGCGCACGATCACCCCGGCGAGCGCCGGTTTGACGCCCAGACGCAGCAGGCTGCCCTTGAGCCGCGTGCGTGCCCACCACAGAAACCCAAGTGCAAAGCCGCCGATCATCAGCGTGAACGGGTTCACCCCGCCAAGGCCCGCCGCGATTCCGAGGGCGATTTCGGCCAGCGTGTGACCGGACGCGGAAATGCCCAGAAGGCCGGGAAGCTGACCCACGGCGATCAGCACCGCCGAGGCGCTGATGAAGCCCGAAATGACCGGATGGCTGAGAAAATTGGCGATGAAGCCAAGCCGCAGCAGGCCCATCGCCAGCAACATCAGCCCCGAAAGCACCGCCATCGCAATCGCCGCGCCCAGATATTCCGGCGTGCCGGTTGCCGCAAGCTGTCCGACCGCAGCCGCCGTCATCAGGCTGACCACCGCAACCGGACCCACTGCCAGCGTGCGCGAGGTGCCAAAGACCGCATAGATCAGCAACGGCGCGATCGAGGCGTAAAGCCCGACCTCGGCCGGAAGTCCCGCCAGCAGCGCATAGGCCAAGGATTGCGGGATCAGCATGATCGTGACAATCAGCGCCGCCAGAACATCCGCGCCGAACGTGGGGCGGTCATAGTGTGGCAACCAGTCGAGGATGGGAAGATATCGGGCCATGAGACACCTCTGCTTTGGAGGTGATATAGCGGCCCCGATAAAACATATCAAGATTTGAATATGTTTAGGCCCGCGTCGATTTTTGAGCCGATTGCCCGTCCATATATTACATAATATGGATTATCGGAATCAAGACATCAGGCCGATGGTCCGCAGGCATGGCCGCTTACTCTGTCACTGGCCGTTGCATCGCGCCCCCCGGCTTCGGCTTGCCGCCAACTGTCAGACCGGGCCGCTTTCTGGCCATGTCACAGGTGCAGACCGGGCCGATGCAGTTCATGCTGGCATTCTTGCAGCGGTCCAGCATGGCCTTGCAGGCTGCAGGCGCGGCGCAGACACAGCTTTCCGCCCCCGGATTGCCCGAACAGCGATAGGTCTGGTCATCCAGCGGCGCATTCGCTTCGGCCAAGGCCAATCTGCCGAACAGGCAGGCTATCAGCATCACATGAACGGCAAGGAATCTGTTGAACCCCCGCATTCTGCAGCCCCCTAATTCCCGCCGATTGCGGCACGCGCGGCACCTGCCTTCGGGCCTGCTGCCCCCGGCAAGGCCGCCGACCGCTTCATCTCGCAACTGCATGTATTGCCGGAGCATTTCGACGTGCCGCCCTTGCATTGCTGATCTTGCATGATGCGGCACGCCGTCGGGCCGATGCACGTGCAGGTCACCACAGAATTGACCTTGGTGCAGGTGCTGCCAATCGTCGGCGGGGCCTGGCTTTCGGCAAAGGCCGTTGCGGACAACAACGCCAGCCCGAAACACACAGCCAGCAGCGCCCTGCACCACCGTAGCCCCTCGCTAATTGCCAATGCTGCCATCGACCGCACCTCCCCTGGCGACAGGCGGCTTGACCACTGGATCAAACGACACACGCGCGCGGGTGCAGGAACAGGTATCTCCGGCGCAATCCATCGTCCTGTCCTTGCACATGCCAAGCATGTCCTTGCAGGTCTGCTGCGACTTGCAGAAACACATATCATGCTCGGCGCTGCAGACATAGCTCTTTGGCGGGCTTAGCTTTTTCTCCGCCCAAGCGGCTGGCACGGCCATGCAAAGCACGACAAAACCCAAGGCAAGACGCGTCATCACCGATCGTTGCATCGTGATCGCCAATACCCAAAACACCCTGTAAAGGCAGGATACCCCAAAGCGGCATTATATCAACTTAATCCGCAAATGACCGCTAAGGCGAGACGGTTGGCGGCTAAACGCCACTCGGGATGGCAACAAGCAACCGGCGCCCTGCCGCGTCGAAGCTCATAACATGGGATTGGCGCACCCAGCACGATTCGAACGTGCGACCTTTGCCTTCGGAGGGCAACGCTCTATCCAGCTGAGCTATGGGTGCCTGTGAGGTTCTATAACGGTGATGGCTCGGCCCTGCAACGGGAAAGGAATTGCCAAACCGGTGCCTAGCCAAAAATCTCGTGGCAGAACTCCAGCGCGCTGACCAGCGCATCCACTTCGGCTTCGGTGTTATACATGGCGAAAGACGCGCGGCAGGTTGCGCCCACGCCCATATGCGCCATCAAGGGCATTGCGCAATGTGTGCCGGCGCGCACGGCGATGCCGCGCTTGTCGAGAATGGTCGATATGTCATGCGCATGGGCCGCGCCGTTCAGCGTGAAGCTGAAGATCGCGCCCTTGCTGGCCGAATTTCCCTGAATGTTCAGCCAGTTGAGGCCGGAAAGCCGCTGCTGCGCATAATCGCGCAGGCGGCGTTCTTGCGCGGCAATCTTGTCCATTCCGATGTCCATCAGATAGGTCAGCGCTACGCCAAGGCCGGTCTGCTGCACGATGCCGGGCGTGCCCGCCTCGAAGGTCATCGGCGCGTCGTTATAGCTGACGCTGTCCCGTGTCACTTCGCGGATCATATCGCCGCCCCCGAGGAAGGGCCGCATTTCCGCCATCCTGTCACGGCGGATGAAGATCGCGCCGGAACCGCTTGGTCCGTATAGCTTATGGCCGGTGATCGCAAAGAAATCACAGCCGATCGCCTGCACATCGACCGGCATATGCACGGCCGATTGCGACCCGTCGACCAGCGTGGCCACCCCGCGCGCCCGCGCGGCATGGCAGATGCTGGCCACATCCACCACAGTGCCAAGCACGTTGGACATATGGGTGATCGCCACCAGTTTCGTGCGCGGGCCGATGGCGTCGATCACCGCCTGCGGGTCGAGATCGCCATTGGCATCACAATCAACCCATTTCAGCACCACGCCCTGCCTTTCGCGCAGGAAATGCCACGGCACGATGTTGGCGTGATGCTCCATGATGCTGAGCACGATTTCATCACCCGGCTCGAACCGCGGCGCGGCCCATGCGTAGGAGACAAGGTTGATTGCCTCGGTCGTGCCGGTGGTGAAGACGATTTCGTCTTCCGAGCCGGCATTCAGAAACCGCGCGATGATGCCGCGCACGGCTTCATATTTGTCGGTCGCAAGGTTCGAAAGGTAATGCAAGCCCCTGTGCACATTCGCATATTCCATCGAATAGGCCGTTGTCACCGCATCGATCACACATTGCGGCTTTTGCGCGCTTGCCCCGTTGTCGAGATAGACCAAGGGTTTGCCGTTGACCTGCCGCGACAGGATCGGGAAATCGGCGCGGATCTTTGCGATATCAAGCGTCATCATGCCACCGGGCCAAGGAAGGGGATCAACACCAGTGCGAGGATGAACCCGATGGCGAGCAAGGTCAGCAGCACGCCGAAAAAGGTCATCAGCACCGATCTGAAACCATGAAGTTCTGCCACGAAGTTACTGAGAAGCCACAGGAAAATGCCTACCGAAGCATAGCCCACCAGAACCGAGGCAATCGGGAAGATCACCTGCGTGACGATTTGCAGCACTTGCAGGATCAGCAGGATGAACTGAAGCCAGACCATCAGGATCAGGGCATCCTCGAAGCGGCCCGCGCCGCCACGCCAGCGCCCGACCCAGTGGATGACAAAGACCGCGCCCAGCATGAGCCCGCCCTGCATCAATGCGCTGGTCAACGGGCTGGCCATCGCCCCTGCCATCGCCTGACGCACCTCGAGCGGCATCAGCGCAAAGGCCAGATGTGCCAGAATGGCCGAAGCCACCGCCATCAGCGCCAAGGCCACCCAGCGGGCCACCATAGGCAGATTGGCCCGCATCACCATACGTGCGCCTTCGCGCGGATTTTGCATGGTGAACCGCGCCAGTGACAGCAAGGTTGACAGCGACAGGTCCATTCAGCGTTCCACTTCGATCAGGGCAAGCCCCCAGAAAACCACGAAGGCCACGCCAGCCAGCACCCCGACCGCCGTAAGGCCCGGACCAGGGCCGATCATTCCGGCCACCAGCCCTTGCAAGAGCATCAGCGGCGTGACCGCCACCAGCGACCAGAAGAGCGCGATACGTGCGCCATACCAGCTGCCCTTGCCGCCAAGCGCGCGCGCCAAGATCCGGCTGAGGGCTGCCACCCCATACCACAGCGGCACCGTCGCCAACAGCGCCAGCGCTATGGCGAGAAGTCGCGGGGCCACCGGCGTGCCGCCATCCTCGTAGGCCGCGCGCGAGGCGACCGGCCATTGTGCCACGAAGGCCAGAACCAGAAACGACGCCAGCAACGCGAAGGCAAAGGGCTCGGACTGGCCGCGCGCCAGATGCCTGCGCACCACGACGCGCGGACGCCGCCAGGATTCAACGATATCGGTGGTGATCGACATCAGTGCTCGTGGCGTTGCAGCCAGCCTTCCAATCGGCTGCGGATATCCTCGGCAATCGTCTCGTCCTCGATCTCGCCGATGGCTTCCGCCAGAAAGGCAAGGACCAGAAGGCTTTGCGCGACCCGCTTTGGTACCCCCCGCGACTGCAGATAGAACAGCGCGGTTTCATCAATCGCGCCAGAGGTGCTGCCGTGGCTGCACTTCACGTCATCGGCATAGATTTCCAGCTCCGGCTTGGCCAGAAACTGGCTGTCGCCATCGAGCAGAAGGCTTTGGCTGATCTGGTAGCCATCGGTCTTCTGTGCGCCGGGCTTGACCAGAATCTTGCCCTGAAACACGCCGACGGCCCCATTCATCAGCACTTTCTTGAAGACCTGACGGCTTTCGCAGCGCAGGCCTTCGTGGGTCATGAACACGGTGTCATCATGGTGGAAGGTGCCATCGCCCACCGCAGCGCCTGCGACATGGGCCACGCCATCATCGCCGACCAGTTCGATCACCTGCTCGTTGCGGGTCAGGCAGCCGTTGGCAGTCAGGGTGAAGGACTTGAACAAGGCCCCTGCCCCGACCCGCGCGAAAACATGGGTCACGGCGCGGCGTTCATGGTCGCGCCCCTGCGCGCGGATGTGGTGGAAGCGCGCACCATCGGCAACCTCGACCTCCATCACCTTGGTGACGCGCGCGGCGGCGGGGCCATTTTCCAGCACGGTCAGCTCGGCGCCCTGATCGATCTTGATGCAATGGTGGATCAGCGCATCAGAGGTTTCGGACTGGTGCAGATAGATGAACGAGACCGGCCTTTCCGCCTTGGCGGTCGCGCGAATCAGGAAGCCTTCGGTCGCGTAGGCGGTGTTGAGCGTGGCAAGCGGGCGCTGCACCGGAATTTGGCCCCGCGTTTCCAGCACGCCGTAAATGTCGCGCGCCCAGTGGATGTCGACGCCATCCACCGCTGAAAGATGCGTGATCTCGACGCCGGCAAGTGCCGGATCATCCGACTGGCCCGCGTCGAAGACCCCGTCGACGAAGACGAGCTTCACCGCCTCGATCCCGTCGAACACCGGAGCTTCGTCGCCCGCGTCAAACAGCGCGGCGGGAATGGGTGCGGCTTGGGTCAGGCTGGCGGGATCGGTGTAGCGCCAGTATTCATCGCGCTTTGTGGGCAAGCCCATTGCGGCCAAACGCGCCGCGGCATCGCGCCGCGCCGCACCCAGCCAGCCGGACCCGCCCGCAGACAGATCCGCTGTCCGCGCGCGCAGCGTATCGGTTTTTGCCTGGGCCAGCGCCATCACTGCGCCTCCGCCAGCAGATCGGCGTAGCCGTTGGTTTCCACCTCGAGCGCCAGTTCGGGACCGCCCGATTTGATGATGCGGCCCGCCGCCATGATATGCACGAAATCCGGTTTGATATGGTCCAGAAGCCGCTGATAGTGCGTGATGACAAGGAAAGACCGGCCTTGGTCGCGCAGCGCGTTCACCCCTTCGGACACCAGTTTCATCGCGTCGACGTCAAGACCCGAGTCGGTTTCGTCCAGAACGCACATCTTGGGTTCCAGCATGGCCATCTGGAGGATCTCGTTGCGCTTCTTTTCGCCACCCGAAAAGCCGACGTTGACCGGACGCTTGAGCATCTCGCTGTCGATCTTGAGGGTCTTGGCCTTTTCGCGCACGATCTTGAGGAAATCGCCAGCGGAGAGTTCCTCCTCGCCGCGGGCCTTGCGCTGTGCGTTCACTGCAGTGCGCAGGAAGGTCATGTTGCCCACGCCCGGAATCTCGACCGGATACTGGAAGGCCAGAAACAGCCCCGCCGCCGCGCGCTCTTCGGGCTCCATCTCCAGCAGTTCCTCGCCTTCCAGCGTGGCGCTGCCTTCGGTGACCTCATAGCCCTCGCGTCCCGCCAGAACATAGGAGAGCGTGGATTTGCCCGACCCGTTCGGGCCCATGATGGCATGCACCTCACCTGCCCCGATGGTCAGATCGACGCCCCGGAGGATAACCTTATCCTCTTCCTCAAGTTTTACGTGCAGGTTCTTGATTTCCAACATTTCTGGCCTCTTGGTATTCAGATACGGCGCAAGGCGCCCTATTGCGGTTTGAGAAACCACCCCATGACCCAGGCCAGTCTGTCGGCGGGAAACGGCGTCGGTTCCAGATGAAATTCGGCCATGCGCCCGTGCAACTTGACGGGATGAAACATCGTTTCGATCGCATGGTAGGGGTCGCGGTCGGCGTAATCGTCAAACAGCACCGTCACCGGCCGCGTGATGCGAAAGGCGGTGGCCAGCAGACAGGCGGGGCGAAAGCGCCCGTCGATCAGCACCATATCGGGATGCTCAAACTCGAGGTGATCCCAGATATCAAGGGCATAGCCGGGAAACTTGCGAAACGCCCTCTGCCCTGTCGGCATGCCCCATTTGCCCGTCGGGCCGATGTCGGCATGGTGCAGGACCAGCTTTTGCTTGGGCGGATGGGCTTTGAACCACGCGCTCATGCCGGCCAGCCATTCGGCGTCGCTTTCGACCGAGAACACCGTCTTGCCCATCTCGGCCGCCATGACCGTCGAACCGCCCGAGCCGTATTCCAGCACCACCTTGGCCTTGCGCAAGGCACGTGCCAAAGCCTCGGCTTCCGCCTCCGGCAAGGTCACGATGGGGCGGTCTTTCAGTTTAACCAAGGCGCACCGCCGTGCCCGAGGCGGACACCATCAGCATCTGGCCGATGACCTCGTAATCCAGATCCACGCCCACGACAGCATTGGCCCCCAGTTCGGACGCGCGTTCCTGCATTTCACGCAAGGCGGTTTCGCGCGCGTCTGCCAGCTTGGCCTCATATGACCCTGACCGGCCCCCGATGATATCGGTGATCCCGGCGAACAGGTCGCGCACGATGTTGGCGCCCATGATCGCCTCGCCGGTCACAATGCCCTTGTAATCGGCGATCTGGTAGCCTTCGACGTTATGCGTGGTTGTGACGATCATCGCCCAAATCCCTGAAATGGTTGATTTACCCGACAGATCCTTCCAGCGAGATGGCCACCAGCGCCTGTGCTTCCATCGCAAACTCCATCGGCAGCGCCTGCAGCACATCCTTGCAGAAGCCGTTCACGACCAAGGCCACGGCCTCTTCCTCGTCCATCCCGCGCGAGCGGCAGTAGAAGAGCTGGTCTTCATCCACCTTGGAGGTGGTCGCCTCATGCTCGACGCGGGACGAGTTGTTGCGCACCTCGATGTAGGGCACCGTGTGCGCGCCGCATTTGTCGCCGATCAGCAAGCTGTCGCACTGGGTGTAGTTGCGGCTGTCCACCGCCTTGGGGTGCATGCTGACCTGACCGCGATAGGTGTTCTGCGCGCGGCCTGCCGAAATCCCTTTCGAGACGATGCGCGATTTGGTGCGCTTGCCCAAATGGATCATCTTGGTGCCGGTGTCGGCCTGCTGGGCGTTGTTGGCGATGGCGATGGAATAGAATTCGCCCTGGCTGTCATCGCCGCGCAGGATGCAGGACGGGTATTTCCACGTGATGGCCGAGCCAGTTTCCACCTGCGTCCACATCACCTTGGCCCGCGCCTCGCGGCAATCGGCCCGTTTGGTGACAAAGTTGTAGATGCCGCCCTTGCCGTTCTCGTCGCCCGGATACCAGTTCTGCACGGTCGAGTACTTGACCTCTGCATCTTCCAGAATGACGATTTCCACCACGGCGGCGTGAAGCTGGTGGGTGTCGCGCTTGGGCGCTGTGCAGCCCTCAAGATAGCTCACATAGCCGCCACGGTCGCAGATGATGAGCGTGCGTTCAAACTGGCCGGTGTTCTCGGCGTTGATGCGGAAATAGGTCGAAAGCTCCATCGGGCAGCGGGTGCCCGGCGGGATGTAGACGAAGGAGCCGTCGGAGAACACGGCCGAATTCAGCGTCGCAAAGAAGTTGTCGGACTGCGGCACAACCGAGCCTAGATACTTCTGCACCAGTTCCGGATGTTCGCGCACCGCCTCGGAAATCGAGCAGAAGATCACCCCAGCCTTTGCCAGTTCGGCCTTGAAGGTGGTGCCAACGGACACCGAGTCGAACACCGCATCGACCGCCACCTTGCGCTCGCCCCCCTCGGGTGCTTCCACGCCCGCCAGCAGCGCCTGCTCTTTCAACGGGATACCCAGCTTGGCGTAGGTGGCCAGCAGCTTCGGGTCCACCTCGTCGAGCGACTTGGGCTTGACGGCCATGCTTTTGGGTTTGGCGTAGTAATACTGGTCCTGATAGTCGATCTCGGGATAGGACAGCATAGCCCAGGTCGGCTCTTCCATCTTCACCCAGCGCCGATAGGCCGCCAGCCGCCAGTCGAGCATCCACTGCGGTTCTTCATTCTTGGCGCTGATCAGTCGCACGATATCTTCGGACAGGCCCTTCGGCGCATAATCCATCTCGATATCGGTTTCCCAGCCGTATTTGTATTTGCCGGACATGGCCTGCACGGTCTCGATCGTTTCCCGATCCACACCTTCGCGCACTTCTGTCTCAACACTGTCCATCGGACTTTTCCTTTTCATCAGGGCCTTGCGGCCCGTTATTCATGCGGCGCGCGCACGCGCCCTGACATAGGCAGCGGCCCAGCTTTCGGCAAAACGCAACACGTCATCGCGCGTTATGCCGGGGCCGATCGAGATCCGTATCGCCTGCGACGCCAGACCGTCCTCAAAGCCCATCGCCCGCAGCACCCGGCTGGCCCGGACCTTGCCGCTGGAACAGGCGGAACCCGCCGACACCGCAAACCCCGCAAGATCCATCGCCATCACCTGCGTCTCGCCCTTCCAGCCGGGCGCGATCAGGCAGATCGTGTTTGGAAGCCGCGAAGCCCCTTTTCCGACCGAAATAGTATTGTTTGCCAGATCGGACAATGCTGAATCTAGAATATTTCTAATTTCCGCCACCTCCTCCCAGACCCCGTTGGCAAGGTCGCGTGCGGCGGCTTCGGCAGCGGCGGCAAAGCCTGCGATGCCGATGACGTTCTCGGTTCCGGCCCGACGTCCCATTTCCTGCCCGCCGCCGCGCAGTTGCGCCGAAGTCTCGATGCCCTGCCGCAGCACGAGCGCGCCGATTCCCTTGGGACCGCCAAGCTTGTGCGCCGAGACCAGCCCCATGTCACACCCCAGCCAGTTGAAAGCAAAAGGCACCTTGCCAAAGGCCTGCGTGAGGTCTGAAAGCGCGAGCCCTTCCGGCAGCGTCTGCAGGATGCCGGTTTCGGAATTGGCGAGTTGGAGCGCAGATTCGCGCGGGGCGCGCACCTCGACCCGACCGTCGGCATCGACGGGCAGCAGCGGGTCACACCATGCGAGCACGGCGTCATGTTCCACCTCGGAACAGGCCAGATCGCGCCCGGCGGAGGCGAGGGCGGCAGCCTCGGTCGCGCCGGAGGTGAAGACGATGTCGGCGCCATCCGCGCCAAGGGCGGCGGCCAGTTGCGCACGGGATTTTTCGATCAGCGCCTTGGCGGCCCGCCCCTCGGCATGCACGCTGGACGGGTTGCCGACGACATCCATCGCCGCGAGCATCGCGCTGCGCGCCTCAGGGCGCAGCGGCGTGGTGGCATTCCAGTCAAGA
Organism: Pseudotabrizicola algicola; assembly: GCF_010915705.1. Taxonomy (GTDB): domain Bacteria; phylum Pseudomonadota; class Alphaproteobacteria; order Rhodobacterales; family Rhodobacteraceae; genus Pseudotabrizicola; species Pseudotabrizicola algicola. The sequence continues at coordinate 446,392 of NZ_JAAIKE010000001.1, read as the reverse complement.
TAGAGCCGCATGGTGGTCTCCTTCATGCCTGACCCGTGTGCCGCTTGGCGAAAACCCCGATGTCAGACGATTGCGTTCGTGCGCAGGCGTTCAGTCTTCGTCCACGACGCGAAACAGCGCCGGCACCGCCGGACAGGGCTGCATCTCGTTGCGGATCACATCGGAAAGCCGGGCCTGATGCAGGAAGACATAGACATGCGCGCTCAGCCCCTCCCACAGCCGGTTGGTCAGGCTTTGCGCCCGCGTGCCGGAGACGCCGCCCGAAGCCCCTGCCCCGGTGTGCAGCGCGTCGACGGTTTCCTCCACCGCCTCCATCACTTCCGAGACGCGAATGTCGGACGGGCTGCGCGCCAGTTTGTAGCCGCCCCCCGGCCCGCGCACCGCCTCGACCAGACCGGCACGTCGCAGCTTGACGAAAAGCTGTTCCAGATACGGCAAGGAAATATCCTGCCGCTTGGCAATCGCCGCGAGCGAGACAAGCTCATCCGACTTTGCCTCCATCAGCGCCAGATCAGACAGCGCCACCATCGCATAGCGGCCTTTTGTCGAGAGTTTCATCTTGCACCCCTGAATGGCGGAAATACCGCCTGCAAATGGATTGACGCGGAACAGCGAGGCCATTACCTGCAATTAACCCTTGGCCGAGCCTTGTCACCCGTTGGCAGGCGACGCTTTAGAACGGTTCTAGATATGCCAAGCGTTTTCGTCAAGAAAGCCTTGGCCGAATGACAGGCAGGAAACCTATGCCCGAAGTGATCTTCGCAGGCCCGGAAGGCCGACTTGAAGGCCGATACCACCCGCAAAAGGATCGGGACGCCCCCATCGCCATCGTGCTCCATCCGCATCCGGCCTATGGCGGGACGATGAACAACAAGGTGGTCTACAACCTGCATTACGCCTTCTACAATCTGGGCTTCACGGTGCTGCGGTTCAATTTCCGCGGGGTCGGGCGCAGCCAGGGCGAATATGACCAGGGTATCGGCGAGCTGTCGGATGCGGCAAGCGCGCTGGATTACCTGCAATCGATGAACCAGAACGCCAAGCATTGCTGGGTGGCCGGTTTCAGCTTTGGCGCGTGGATCGGGATGCAGCTTCTGATGCGGCGGCCGGAAATCACCGGCTTCATCTCTGTTGCGCCACCGGCGAACCTTTATGACTTTTCCTTCCTCGCGCCCTGCCCTTCTTCGGGCCTGATCATCAACGGCACCGCCGACAAGGTGGCCCCGCCCAAGGACACGCGGACGCTGGTGGGCAAGCTGCACGAGCAGAAGGGCATCACCATCACCCATACCGAGATTGAGGGGGCGGATCACTTCTTCAAGGATGAAGAGGCGCATATGAAGCCCATGATCGGCACCGTATCCGATTACGTGCGCCGCCGTCTTGGCGAGGTGTCGCGGTGAGCGACTTCATCCAGGATCTGGCCGATGCGCTTGCCCGCGATGTGCTGGCAGGCTCGGTCGATCTGGAGGACCCCTATTTCTTTGAACAGGTGGCCAAGGTGGTGGGTGCATCCTCCCCCACCTTGCAAGAGGCGTTCATGACCTCGATCCGCATCCGGCTGGCCGAAAAGCGCGGGCGCGAGTTTCTGAACAAGGCGCTTGCCGCCAAACGCGCCGGAACCAAAATGCCCGAAGCCCCTCGCGAGGCGGAAAAAGGCGGTCATTGAGATGTCTGCTGCATCAGGCGACAGCCGCCTTGGGGCGCAATTCGCCTTTCTGAACGAGGCGGACCGGCTGAAATCGGTGCTGCGTGCGACCACGCTGGTGGATGGCTCGCGCCCCGAGAATTCGGGCGAACATTCGTGGCATCTGGCGCTTTACGCGCTGGTTCTGGCCGATCAGGCGGGGCCCGGTGTGGATATCAACCGCGTGATCCGCATGTTGCTGATCCATGATCTGGTCGAGATCGACGTGGGCGATGTGCCGATCCATTCCGCAAACGGGCTGGCGCACGGCTCGGTCGACACGATGGCGGCCGAGGCCAAGGCGGCTGACCGGATCTTCGGCCTGCTGCCCCCCGACCTGCGCGACGATCTGCGAGCGCTTTGGGAAGAGTTCGAAGCTGCGCAAACCCCCGATGCGGTCTTCGCCAAGAGCCTTGACCGTGTGCAACCGGTGATGGCCAATCTGATGTCTGGCGGCGGCACATGGACCACCTACAAAGTGACCCGCGACCAGCTGGAATCTCGGGTGGGCGTCAAGATAGCCAGAGGCGCGCCCGCGCTTTGGGAGTGGGTCAGGGCCAGGACCGCGCCCTTCTTCGGTTAAGCCGCGACTTTTCGGTATGCCATTGCATACAAGGCTTCACATGAAGCCTGTCTTGCGCTATAGACGCGCCAAGCGAATCCAACACCGAAAGGGCCGTTCATGACCAAAATCAAGGTGGAAAACCCCGTCGTCGAACTCGACGGCGACGAGATGACCCGGATCATCTGGGATTTCATCAAGCAAAAGCTGATCCTGCCCTATCTGGACATCGACCTGAAGTATTACGACCTCGGGATCGAGGAGCGTGACCGCACCAATGACCAGATCACCATCGACTCGGCCGAGGCGATCAAGAAGTATGGCGTTGGCGTCAAATGCGCGACCATCACCCCCGATGAGCAGCGGGTCGAGGAATTCGGTCTGAAGCAGATGTGGAAATCGCCCAACGGCACCATCCGCAACATCCTTGGCGGCGTGATCTTCCGCGAGCCGATCATCTGCAAGAACGTGCCGCGCCTTGTGCCGGGCTGGACCCAGCCCATCGTGGTGGGCCGCCATGCCTTTGGCGACCAGTATCGCGCGACCGATTTCAAATTCCCCGGCGCGGGCAAGCTGACGATGAAATTCGTCGGCGAAGACGGCACCGTGATTGAAAAGGACGTGTATTCGGCTCCGTCCGCGGGCGTGTACATGGGCATGTACAACCTTGACGACAGCATCATCGACTTTGCCCGCTCGTCGATGAACTATGGGCTGCTCAAAGGCTGGCCGGTCTACCTGTCGACCAAGAACACCATCCTGAAAGCCTATGACGGGCGCTTCAAGGACCTGTTCCAGAAGGTTTACGACGAAGAATTCGCCGACAAGTTCAAGGCCGCCGGCATCCATTACGAACACCGCCTGATCGACGACATGGTTGCTTCGGCGATGAAATGGTCGGGTGGCTATGTCTGGGCCTGCAAGAACTATGACGGCGACGTGCAGTCCGACACCGTGGCGCAGGGCTTTGGCTCGCTTGGCCTGATGACCTCGGTTCTGATGACGCCCGATGGCAAGACGGTCGAGGCCGAGGCGGCGCACGGCACCGTGACGCGCCACTACCGCCAGCACCAGAAGGGCCAGCAGACCTCGACCAACTCGGTCGCGTCGATCTTTGCCTGGACCGGCGGTCTGAAGCACCGCGCCAAACTGGACAACAACGAACAGCTGATGCGCTTTGCCACCACGCTGGAAAAGGTCACCGTGGATGCGGTGGAAGACGGCCACATGACCAAGGATCTGGCGCTGCTGGTCGGCCCCGACCAGAAGTGGCTGACCACGATGGGCTATCTGGAAAAGGTGGACGAATACCTGAACAAGGCGCTGCAAGGCTAAGGCCCGCCGCCACAGACAAAAAGAAACCGGGGGATGGCGCACCATCCCCCGGTTTTTTCATTGGCACCCGTCCGGTGCCCGTTCACTTCTTGGGTTTGAACACATGATCGTTCGGGCCGATGCGCTGCGCGCCATAGCCCAGACCTTCCAGCATCTTGGCGCAAGCGGCGTAATCGGCGTTATGGTTGCTCAGACCGATCCAGATGGCGGGCTTGAAAGCCTTGATGACCTTTTTCGCGCCCGAGAGCACGTCCATGTGCATGCCTTCCACGTCGATCTTGATGAAGCCAAGCCCCTGCAATTCCTCGGCTTCGATCAGATCATCCAGTGCCACCATCGGGATGGGCCCCGCTTTCGCGGCAACAAAAGAGGTGGCGCCCAGATTGCGCGGGTTGAAGCGCGCCAGATCGCCCCGGCCCGAGGTCGCCCCCACCATGCAGCTATAGGCCAAGGCATCGGTCAGCCCGTTCAGTTCCAGATTGCGGCACAGGGTGGTGTAGGCATGCGGCAATGGCTCGAAGGCCAGCACCCGCTTTGCCCCCAGAACCTTACCGAAGAAAACCGACGCATTGCCGATATTGGCCCCAATGTCGCAAACCGTGGTCGTTGCGGTGATCAGCCCAAGCTCTTGCACCGCGGCCAACAGCTTTGCTTCATAAAACTGGCGGGTGCGCAGGACCGTGCGCTGAACGAAATCTTCCTGAGCGTCGGGCAGCGACAGCGCAACGGGGGTGATCCCTGCGTGAAAGCGCAGGATATGCCCCGCTTCGAGCAAGGCGACGCGTTGCAGATGGAGCGATTCCTCGGTCAGCCGGATCATCTGGTCCAGCTTGGCCGAAAGTGCCGCCGTCTGGTCGGGCACCTCTTCGGCCACCGGCGTTGCCACGACTCCCAATACACGTTTTGCCTGCATGATCACCCTCGTCGTTTCTTTTTTACAGACTATCGACCGGTTTCCGGTCCTTTGACCATTGATACGAAACACCAGCATTTTGGCCAATGTAAGGCAGCAAAGGGGCTGGACAGGTCAGCAAAGCTGACGTAACCACAGGCCATGACCGACAGCGCCCGACATACGGTGACCGAAGATGCCCAAGGCTTTGCGCTTGGGGTTTTCCTGTGCGCGCTCGGGCTGCAATTCCTGACCCATGCCGGGCTGATCACCGGACAGACGGCGGGGATCGCGGTGATCCTGTCCTATCTGACGGGGTGGAGCTTTGGGGTGGTGTTCTTTGTCATCAACCTGCCCTTCTATCTGCTGGCATGGGCAAGGCTGGGGCCGCAGTTCACCGTGAAGTCGCTGATCTCTGTCACCGCGCTGTCGGCGCTGACGCTGATCCTTCCCGATCAGCTTGCCTTTGCCAACCTGTCCACCCCGATGGCCGCGCTGACCTTTGGCGCGCTGACGGGCGTGGGCTTGCTGGTGATCTTTCGTCACAACGGCAGCCTTGGCGGGCTGGGCGTCGTGGCGCTGATGGTGCAGGACAAGACCGGCTTTCGGGCGGGCTATGTGCAGCTTTGCGCCGATGCGATCATCTTTGGCGTGGCACTGTTCCTGTTTCCGCTGACGGTGGTGCTGTGGTCCCTTGCGGGAGCGGTCGTGCTCAACCTCATCATCGCGATCAACCATCGCCGCGACCGCTATATCGCGACCTGACTGCGCGTGATCTGCACTGGCCAATCAGGGCGAAACCCTGTAAGGGCAGGCCAACAATCATCAGACCCTATTGAAAGTGACCCCTCCCGATGGAGCTTCGCAACATTGCCATTATCGCCCACGTTGACCATGGCAAAACCACGCTCGTCGACGAGCTTTTGAAACAGTCCGGGTCTTTCCGCGACAATCAGGCCGTGGCCGAGCGCGCGATGGACAGCAATGACATCGAACGCGAGCGCGGCATCACCATTCTGGCCAAGTGCACCTCGCTGGAATGGGCGGGCGCACGCATCAACATCGTCGACACCCCCGGCCACGCCGATTTTGGCGGCGAGGTGGAGCGCATCCTGTCGATGGTCGATGGTGTGGTGCTGTTGGTCGACGCCGCCGAAGGCCCGATGCCGCAAACCAAGTTCGTGACCTCCAAGGCGCTGGCGCTGGGGCTGCGCCCGATCGTGGTGCTGAACAAGGTCGACAAGGCCGATGCCGAACCCTCGCGCGCGCTGAACGAGGTGTTCGACCTCTTCGCCAACCTTGGCGCCGACGACGATCAGCTTGATTTCCCTGTGCTTTACGCCTCGGGCCGCTCTGGTTGGGCCGATGCCGAACTGGACGGGCCTCGCAAGGACCTTTCGGCGCTGTTCGATCTGGTGCTGCGGCATGTGCCTGCGCCCAAGCAGATCGCGCGCCGGTCCGAACCGTTCCAGATGCTGGCGACCACCCTGTCGGCAGACCCGTTCATCGGGCGCATCCTGACCGGACGCGTCGAGGCAGGCACGCTGCGCGCTGGCGAGACGCTCAAGGCGCTCAGCCGCAATGGCGAAAAGATCGAACAGTTCCGTGTCTCGAAGGTTCTGGCCTATCGTGGTCTGGTGCAAACGGCGATTGACGCCGCCGAGGCGGGCGACATCGTGACGCTGGCGGGCATGACCAAGGCGACCGTTGCCGATACGCTCTGCGCGCTGGAGATCGACACCGCCCTGCCCGCGCAGCCGATTGACCCGCCGACCATCTCGATCACCTTCGGCATCAACGACTCGCCTCTGGCTGGCAAGGAAGGCACCAAGGTGCAGTCCCGCGTTATCCGCGAGCGTCTGATGAAAGAGGCCGAGATCAACGTGGCGATCAAGGTCACCGACACCCCGAGTGGCGATGCCTTTGAAGTGGCGGGCCGTGGCGAATTGCAGATGGGCGTCCTGATCGAGAACATGCGCCGCGAAGGGTTCGAGCTGTCGATCAGCCGCCCGCGCGTGCTGTTCCGCGAGGTTGACGGTGTCAAGCACGAGCCGATCGAGGAAGTCACCATCGACGTGGATGATGACTATACCGGCCCCGTGATCGAAAAGCTGACCGGCCCGCGCAAAGGGGATCTGGTGGAGATGAAGCCTGCAGGCGCTGGCAAAACCCGGATCATCGCGCATGTGCCGTCACGCGGTCTGATCGGCTATCATGGTCAGTTCATGACGGACACCCGCGGCACCGGCGTGTTGAACCGCGTGTTCCACGGCTGGGCTCCGCACAAGGGCCCGATCGAGGGGCGGCGTCAGGGCGTGCTGATTTCGATGGAATCTGGCATCTCTGTTGCCTATGCGATGTGGAAACTGGAAGACCGTGGCCACTTCTTCATCGGCGTGCAGGAACCCGTCTACACCGGCATGATCATCGGCGAGCACAGCCGTGACAATGATCTGGAAGTGAACCCGCTGAAAGGCAAGCAGTTGACCAACGTGCGCGCCAGCGGCACCGATGAAGCGGTGCGCCTGACCCCTCCGGTCAAGCTGAGCCTTGAGCAGTGCATCGCCTATATCGACGATGATGAACTGGTCGAGGTGACGCCCAAATCGGTGCGGATGCGCAAACGCTATCTGGACCCGCACGAGCGCAAGCGCCAGTCGCGCAGCGCCTGATGGAAACGGCCCCTTCGGGGGCCGTTTTGCTTTTCAGGGGGGCGGCAGGCGATCTACGACCTCAAGGCCCTGCCCCGTGTGCCGCGTCACCAGCGCCTCGCCCGATTGTGGCACGATGCCTGTCAGCGCGGAGATGTTCACCTGATGGGTGACGATGATCACCCGCGCCTCGGGCGGCAGTGTGGCCAGATGCTCCAGCAGGGCAGCAGATTGCGCAGGCTCGTCCTGACGGGAGGAGAAGAAGGAATTGGCGGGCGGAAAGGGTGTGACGGGGCCGAGGTCCAAAAGCGCGGCCGTGTCGCGGGCGCGGCACCATTCAGAGGTCAGAACCTGCGCAAAGGTGATGCCCGCCGCCCTGAAGCGCGCGCCGATAGCCCGGGCCTGCGCTCGGCCTGCGGCGTTCAGGTTGCGCTGCGTCGAACAATCCTCCAGCCGGAAGCTCGCAGGATCGCCGGTGCCGGGGGCGATGGCGTGACGCATCAAGAGAATGGCACCGGGTTCGGACGCGGCGGCCAAGGGATCGGCCCGGAGCGGGCTGGCGAGGAAGATCAGGACCAGAATGAAAAAGACGCGCATGGGCGTTATGTAGCCCAGGCGCGTCAAGGGAAAAGGGCGGCCCCGTCTGGGGAACAGGGCCGCCTTGGTGTGGGCCTAGTCTGCGCCGCGCGCCACGCTGCCGGGTTTCACCAGACGTTTCTGGATCGCCCAGACCCCGAAGGCGGTGCCGATGCCGATGAAGTCAGTCAGGAAGCCCGAGTCGATCATCGCCACTGCCGCCACCGCGAGCACGATCCGCAGCGCCATGTGCAGATGGCCGAAGAACCAGCCCTGCACCGCCGAGGAGAGCAGGAACACGCCCAACAGCGCCCCGGCGACCACATGGATGATGTCGAGCCATTCCCCCTGCATCAGCAAAGCAGGCGAGGAGAAGAACATGAACGGGACGACAAAGGCCGCGAGCCCCATCTTGAACGATTCCACCGAGGTGCGCATCGGGTCCGACCTCGCAATCGCCGCACCGGCATAGGCGGCCAGCGCCACCGGCGGGGTGATCGCGGACATCACCGCGAAGTAGAAGATGAAGAAATGCGCGGTCAGCGTGTCGATGCCCATGCTGATCAGCCCCGGCGCAATCACCGATGCCGCCACCGCATAGGCCGCCGTGGTGGGCATGCCCATCCCCAGCACGATAGAGACGATCATCGCAAAGAACAGGGCGACGACCTGATTGTTCTCGGCCAGACCGAGCAGCAGGCTGGAGAAGCGGGTGCCAAGGCCGGTCAGGGCGATCACGCCCACGATGATCCCTGCTGCGGCACAGACGGCCACCAGTTGCAGCGTCATCTTGGTGGAGATTTCCAGTGCAAAGAGAATTTCCTTCACGCCCATACGGTAAGGCGTCAGCCACGAGACGACCGCCGCCGCCGCCATTGCCAGCGTGCCCGCACGGATCACGGAATAGCCCATGAACAGCGCGCCGATCAGGATGAAGATCGGGATGAAGAGATAGACTTGCTTGGCCAGCTTGGCGAATTGCGGCAGTTCTTCGCGTGGCAGGCCCTTCATGTTGTATTTCTGTGCTGCCAGATCGACGTTGAAGTAGACGCTGACGAAATACAAAAGCGCCGGAATGATCGCCGCCACCACAATCTCTGAATAGGCGATACCGGTGATTTCCGACATGATGAAGGCCCCTGCCCCCATGATCGGCGGCAGGATCTGCCCGCCGGACGAGGCGGCCGCCTCGACCGCAGCCGCAGTTTGCGGCTTGTAGCCCACCCTTTTCATCAGCGGGATGGTCAGCGACCCCGTCGCCACCACATTGCCTGCCGAGGTGCCGTTGATCATGCCCATCAGGCCCGAGCCGAACACCGCCACCTTGGCCGGCCCGCCCCGACGGTCGCCCGCTGCGGCAAAGGCAAAGTTGACAAAGTATTCGCCCACGCGGCTGGCCTGCAGGAAGGCAGCAAAAGCCACGAAAAGGATGATGTAGGTCGAGGAAATCGCCGTCGTCGGCCCGAGGATGCCCTGATCGGTGAAGATGTAGGTGAAGAAGCGGGTCAGCGAATAGCCCCGGTGATAGAGGATTCCCGGAAGCCACGGGCCGACAAAGCTGTAGAGCACGAAGATGCCGGCGATGATCACCAGCGCCAGACCCGCCATGCGCCGCGTCAGCTCGAGGATCAGGATCACGCCCACAAGGGCGGCGAACATATCGGCTTCCTTGGCCAGCGCGGTGCCCCCGCGCAGGCGCAGAAGCGGCGCGTGGAAGATGATATAGGCGGTCACCGCCACTGCGGCGAAAGCCAGAATGATATCGGCCAGATCGAGCCGCCCGCGACGCGGATCAGGCATGAACCAGGCCACCAGAATGGCCCATACCGTGCCGATCAGCAGGGGCGCGCCAAAGGTCCAGCGCGCGGCGGTGGCCTGTGCGGCCTGATCCACGCCCGTGCCGCTGATCCAGAACCACAGCACCTGCAGAAGGGCGATGCCCACCAGAAGCCCTGCCGGAGCCAGCATGAGCGTGCGCCCCGCGCGCGGGTCGGCATCCTGTTCGGCAAAGGTCAGCGAGGAAAACAGCAGGAACCCGATCACCAGCCCGCCACCGACGTGCAGCAGCCGGTAGGTCCAGGTTTCAATCGGATACAGGTTCATCACCCCGATATGAAAGGCGGTATAGGCCACGCAAAGCACGGCGATGAACAGGCCGAGCGACCCGATCGGCTTGCGTTGATTGGCTGCGAAGATTTCATTGTCGACGCCCGAGGCAATTTCCTTGCTTGGGGCATCCGTGCTGGGAGCGGTCATGATATGGTGTCCCTGATGACGGTTTTATCGAAAAAGGGCGTCCGATTGTGGCCGGACGCCCGCACAGCACCGCTTGGCGTGCCTTACTTCAGGGTATCGGGAATGGTGATCCCTTTTTCTTCGTAGTATTTCACCGCACCGGGGTGGAAGGGCATGAAGCTGTTCTTGTCCCAGTTCTCGGCCAGAGTTTCGGCTGCGGTCGCGTGGATCTGCAGCATGCGGTCGTTGTTGTCGAGCGCGAGCTTGGTGATCTCGTAGGCCAGCGAGTCCGGCATGTCGGAATGGGCGATGGCGAAGTTCCATAGCGCCACGGTGGGCTGGTCATAATCATGACCGGCATAGGTGCCAGCCGGGATGTTGAACGCAGCCATTGCCGGGAAGGCCTCGAGAACCTTGGCCTGCTCTTCCTCGTTCAGACCGAACATCAGAACATCCTGCTGCGCGGCGAGTTCGGCGAAGGCCGAGATCGGCACGCCCGCGGCAAAGGCGAAGGCGTCGATCAGGCCGTCCTGCAACTGGCCTGCCGCATCGGCGGCACCGGCGTAGGAAACGGTGGCGTTGACGCCGACGGCGGTCATGAACTGCGGCCAGTAGGTGCCGGGGGTGCCGCCAGCGGGACCGACCGACACGCGCTTGCCATTAAGGTCTGACACCGAAGTGATGCCCGAAGAACGCAGGACCACAACCTGGAACGGTGTCTGATACATCGGGAACAGCGCGCGGATGGATTTATGCTCCAGCCCCGGTGCCAGTTCCGACTTGCCGTTCCACGCATCATAGGCAGGCCCCATCGTGACCAGCCCCATCAGGTGGTCGCCGGTTTCCACCAGCGTGACGTTCTGCACCGGCCCGCCGGTGACTTCGCCCGTGGCATTCACGCCAAGGGCTTCGGACATATAGCCTGCAAATCCGTTGCCATAGACAAAATAGGTGCCGCCTTGCGAAGCGGTGCCGATGGTGATTTCCGACGGCCAGTCGCTCTTGTCTTGCGCCATAGCGCCGGTTGCAACGATGCCGACCGCCGCGGCGGCGGCGAGTGTTTTGATGAACATGCAGTCCTCCCAAAATTCCTACACTGGCCAGCGCCTCCTGCGCGGGGCCGTGATGGGGGCAGGAAAGGAAGATATCGGGGTTTCACTCAACCGTGTTTCGGCATGATCGCGCCATGAATTCGCAAACACGGCCCTGTGATGGGTGGAAATCGTAACATATGCCGCAAAGCATGGGCGGATTTCGTGGCCTATTCCGCCTCGCCCTCCGGCCCCGCGCCGAATTGCGCTTTGTCGAGCCCATGCTTTTGCATCTTCTCCCACAGGGTTTTGCGCGACAGGCCGAGTGATTCATAGACCGGTTTGAGGTTGCCGCGATGGGCGGCAAGTGCGGCCTCGATCTCGCGCTTTTCAAATTCGGCGACCCGCTCGGCAAGGCGCGAGGGAGGATCGTCGGCGGTTTGCGCGCCCTCGCCAAGCCCCAAGGCGTAGCGATCGGCGGCGTTGCGCAACTCGCGCACATTGCCGGGCCAGTCGCGCGCGGTCAGTTGGGCGACAAGCGAAGGCGGCACCGGTGCGGGGTCGGACCGGTGCCGGCTTGCGGCCTCGGCCAGAAGGCGCAGGAACAGCAGCGGAATGTCCTCGCGCCGGGCCGAGAGCGGCGGCACCTGAAGGGTGACGACGTTCAGCCGGTAAAGCAGATCGGCGCGGAACCGTCCCGCCTCCACCTCCGCCTCAAGCGGAACGCGCGACGTGGCCATGAAGCGCACATCCAGCGGCAGCGCCTCGTTCGAACCAAGCCGCGTCACTGTGCGGTCTTCGATCACCCGCACCAGTTTACCCTGCATGTCGAGCGGCATTGACGCGATGTCATCGAGCAGGATGGTGCCGCCGCGTGCATGTTCAAACTTGCCATAGCGCGCCCGCAAGGCTCCTGCAAAGGCCCCTGCCTCATGACCAAAAAGCTCGGATTCGATCAGGGCCGCCGGGATCGCGGCGCAATCGATGGCGACAAAAGGTTTGCGCGCCCGCGGCGACAGATCGTGCAATGCGCGCGCAACCACCTCTTTGCCCGCGCCGGTTTCGCCGACGATCAGCACATCTGCCTCGGTCGGGCCAAGCGTGCGGATGCGGCGGCGCAGATCGATCATGGCGGTGGACCGCCCGATCAGGCGCTGCTCCATATCATCAAGCTGCCCCGCGGCGGCCTTGAGCACACGGTTTTCCAGCACGAGTCGGCGGTAATCCGAGGCCCGCGCGACGATTTCCGTCAACTGGCTGGCCGCGAAGGGCTTTTCGACGAAATCATAGGCCCCTTCGCGCATTGCCCGCACTGCCAGTTGCACATCGCCATGCCCGGTGATCAGGATCACCGGAATGTCACGATCAATCTCGTGGATGCGGTTCATCAGCGTCAGCCCGTCCATGCCGGGCATGCGGATATCGGTCAGCACCACGCCGGGAAAGCCGAAGCTGACCAGATCCATCACCCGCTCGGGCGCGGCGAAATCCTGCACCACAAAGCCCGCAAGGTCGAGCGCCTGCGCAGTCGAGGCGCGCAGGTCAGGCTCGTCATCGACCAGAAGGATACGCAGCGGAGTCATTCGGCGGCCTCTTTCAAGGGGACGGGGGCTGCGCGCAGACGCAGCACGAAACAGGCACCGGGACCGGACGAAACAGAAAGATCGCCGCCGAAGTCCTTGATGATGTTGTAGGAAATCGACAGGCCAAGGCCAAGCCCCTTGCCCACGCCCTTTGTCGAGAAAAACGGATCGAAGATGCGGGTGGCCAGACCTTCGGGAACGCCGGTGCCGCTGTCGGCAATCCGGATCAGCACATCTCCCGCCGCTGCCTCGGCGGTCAGGGTGATCTGACGCTCGGACAATCCTTCGACAGCATCGGCAGCATTGGTCAGGATGTTGACCAGCACCTGCTGCAAGCGCACCGGCCCCGCCACCACCTGTGGCAGATCAGGGGACAGCACGACGGTGAGCGTCGCATCGGCGGCGCGGATACGCAGCGCCGCGATCTCCACCGCTGCCTCCACCACCTCGGCCAGTGTGACATGCGTCAGCTTTTGCCCCGGCGCGCGGGCAAAGCTGCGCAGATGGCGGCTGATGCTGGCCAGACGGTCGATCAGGCTGAGGATGCGATCTATGTTGCCGCGCGCTTCCAGCATGCGGCCCCTGTCCATCAACACGCCCGCATTGTCGGCATAGGTGCGGGCAGCGGCCAGCGGCTGGTTGAATTCATGGCTGAGCGCAGCCGACATCTGGCCCAAGGCAGCCATCTTGCCCGCCTGCACCAGATCGGCCTGAGCCTGGCGCAATTCATGCGTGCGCTCTTCCACCCGCCGCTCCAGATCGGCGCGCGCTTCGGCCTGAACCTGCAAACGCTCGTCCAGCCGCAGCCGACGCTGCCACAGCACCGCCCCCACCATGGCGAGGACGCCAAAGGCCAGCATCGCAACAAAGGCGAGCGTCAGCGCCGTGGCGCGGGCCGCTGCCGTGTTGATAAGCACATGCACCACCCAGCCCGCGCGCTCCATCTTCATGTCGCGTTGCAGGTATTCGCGCACGCCCTGCGCATCGGCAATCCGCAAGACAGGGCTGCCCCGGTGCTGCCCTTCGTCGGTGATGTTCAGCAATCCGATGGGCGTTCCGGCATAGCGGCGCGTGGCGGCGATATTGGCCTTTGCTGTTTCGTCCAGCGGCCGCATCGCCGCAAACCGCCATTGGGGGCGTGATGACAGAAAGGTCACGCCCTCGGGATCGGTCACCAGCACCGCGTAATCGCCGGCCGCCCATGTGCTTTCAATCGCATCAAGGTCGATCTTGAAAGCCAGCACCCCCGCTGTCTGCCCCGCCACCCGCACCGGCGCGCCAAAGTAATAGCCGCGTTTGCCGCTGGTTGTGCCAAGCGCATAGAACTGGCCGGACTCGCCGCGCAAGGCATCGTAGAAATAGGGGCGAAAGGCGAAGTTGCCGCCAATAAACGAGGTATCGGTATCAAAGTTCGAAGCGGCGATGGTAAGGCCGTCACGATTCATCACATAGATATCTGTCGCGCCCAGAAGACGCTGGATGCGGCGCAGATAGGCATTCGTCTCGGCAACCAGCGCGGGATTGGTAGGGTCGGCGGCAAGGCGGGTGACGATGGTCTGCTCGGCGATCAGGGGGGGCAGACGTTCAAAACGGTCCAGCGCGCCTTCAAGCGCCGTGGTGGCCAGTTGCAGCACGTTATCACCGCGCCGCACCGTATCGTCGAGCGATTGCGCAAGGCTTTGCCGCCACGTCAGCCATCCGGCCAGACAGCAGCCCAGAACAGCCAGACCGGCCGCCATAAGCAACAAACGGGGTGAGGTCTTGCGCATCCGTCAAAGCCTAGCGGCAAAGGCGGGGCCGGTGCAACCGGACTTCAGGCGGCAAGGGCAAGGCGGCAAGGGTGAAAGTCCTCCACCCGCACCTCTGGCCCGTCGAAGGTGCAGAAACTGAACGGCGGGGCTTCGATCCAGCCACATTCGCCGCTCTCCAGCGGCTCGGATACGACGGCCGTGCCTTGACGCGACTCTGACCAGCGGTGGTAGAGCGTGGGCGCATGGTCATCTGTGGCGTAACGGATGGCATAGAGACGCTGGCCATCCGACAGGGCTGCGGTCAGCCGCAGGTGCGGCGCGGCACCCTTGGCGCGCGAGAGGCGGATCAGTTTGGCTGCCGCCCGCTCCATCGCGCCCTTAGGGTCATCGTCCAGCCCTTCGGCGACGGCGATCAGGAACAGCGCCTCGGAATCGGTCGCGCCCTTGCGGCTGGGATACAGCGCATCGGGGATCATCATATCGGCGTCACGGCGAAAGGCATCATAGCCACCGATCTGGCCGTTGTGCATGAAAGACCAGCGGCCCCATGTGAAGGGATGGCAGTTGTTACGGCTGGTCGCGGTGCCGGTGCTGGCGCGGACATGGGCCAAGAACAGGCCTGACCGGACCTGCGCGGTCAGGCTGCGCAGGTTAGGATCGGACCACGCGGGCATCACGTCGCGGTAAAGCCCGGGCTCTGCCCGTTCCCCATACCATGCAACGCCAAAGCCGTCGGCGTTGATGGCGGTGTGGCATTGTGTAGCACAGTGCGACTGCTGGATCAGGGAATGGCCCGGACGGCTGACGATTTCCTCGAGAAAAATCGGCGCTCCGGTATATGCGGCCCAACGGCACATCAGCGCGCCCCGGTTCTGGACATGGTTCTGCCTCGGCGTTCGTTTTCATGACAATAGCATGAAACAAAACAACGCCGTAAGGAGGTTCCTTACGGCGTTGCGCAGATTTGGCGAATTGATGCTGAAAAATCAGCCGATTTCTTCGACGACGACCAGATCCCGCACAGAGGCCCCTTTGGCATGGGCCAGCGCCGCCTGATATTCGGCGCTGTTGTAGCAGGCAACCGCAGCCTCAAGGCTGGGAAAGCGCGCCACCACATTGCGGGCGCGGTCGCGGCCTTCAAGCTGCACATAGCGCCCGCCGCGCGCCAGAAAGACACCGCCATGCGCCGCAATCGCCGGGCCCGCACCTTTGGCGTAAAGGCCGTAGGCGTCGGCATCGGTCACTTCGACATGGGCAATCCACAGGGCTGTTGGCATCGTCTTATCCTTTGATGACAGCTTCGGCGGCAGCAATCGCGGCCTCTGCTCCGGCAATGTCGACGCCGCCGGCCTGCGCCATATCGGGACGACCACCGCCGCCCTTGCCGCCAAGCGCCTCGGCGGCCGCCTTGACCAACGCCACCGCAGAAAGCGTCGCGGTCAGATCCGCCGTCACCCCCGCCGCAACAGCCGGCTTGGCCCCGGTATCGGCGATCAGCAGCACAGCACCCGAGCCAAGCTTGGCCTTCATCTCGTCAATCAGCGCGGGAAGATCCTTGCCCGAGACGCCCTGCAGCACTTGCGCGATGAACTTGACGCCGTTGATCTCTTTTGCCTCCGGCCCACCAGATTTGCCGCCCATCGCCACTTCGCGGCGCAGTTGCGCCACTTCGTTCTGCAAGGCGCGGGTTTCCGACAACAGGCCTTCCAGCTTCTGCAGCGCATCCGCGGCGGTGGGTGATTTCAGGCGCGCAAGCAGCATGTGAAGCTCGTCCGCACTCTGCTCCAGATGCGCGATGGCGCCCGCCCCCGTCAACGCCTCGATCCGCCGCACACCGGCAGAGGAGGCCGAGTCGCCAAGAATATAGAAAGCGCCGATATCGCCCGTGCGCTGCACATGGGTGCCGCCGCAGAGCTCAAGGCTATAGGTGTCGCCATCGACCCCTTTGGCGCTGCCCTCCAGCCGCCCCATCGAGACGACGCGCACTTCTTCGCCGTATTTTTCGCCGAACAGCGCCTGCGCCCCCAAGGCACGGGCATCATCCGGTGTCATGATCCGCGTATCAACGGGCGTGTTCTGGCGGATGAAATCATTCACCTCGGCCTGAACCACCTTCAGCTCTGCCGGCGTCAGGCCTTTGGCATGGCTGAAGTCAAAACGCAGGCGGTCCGGCGCATTCAGGCTGCCCTTTTGCGCTACATGATCCCCCAGCGCACGGCGCAGCGCCTCGTGCAGAAGATGGGTCGCCGAATGGTTGGCGCGGATCTGGCCGCGGCGGCTGTGCGACACTTCCAGCTTGGCAGGCTGGCCCTTGCTGATCGTGCCCTCGCTGAGCTTTGCGATGTGCAGGAACACCCCCGCCACCTTGCGGGTGTCCGTCACCTCGGCGAGGCCGGTCGCAGTGCGGATCCAGCCGGTATCGCCGACCTGTCCGCCGGACTCGGCATAGAACGGGGTCTGGTTGACGACGATCTGCACCGTCTCGCCGGTCTTGGCCGCGTCAATCGCGGCGCCATCGCGCACAAGTGCATTGATGACGCCTTCCGCCGTTTCGGTGTCATAGCCCAAGAACTCGGTCACGCCGTGTTCTTCGGCCAGTTCGAACCAGATCTTGCTGTCTGCCGCCTCACCCGTGCCGGACCATGCGGCGCGCGCCTTGGCCTTCTGCTCGGCCATGGCAGCGTCAAAACCGCCAACATCCACCGCACGGCCCCGCTCGCGCAGCGCATCCTGCGTAAGGTCAAGCGGGAAGCCATAGGTGTCATACAGCTTGAACGCGGTCGCGCCCGGAAGATCGCCACCTTCGGGCAGGCGGCCGAGCTCTTCATCGAGAAGTTTCAAACCGCGGTCGAGTGTGGTCTTGAAGCGGGTTTCCTCCAGCTTCAGCGTTTCCTCGATCAGGCTTTGCGCGCGGGCCAACTCGGGGTAGGCTGCGCCCATCTGGCGCACCAGCGCCGGAACCAGCTTGAACATCACCGGGTCCTGACTGCCCAGCATATGCGCATGGCGCATCGCGCGGCGCATGATGCGGCGCAGCACATAGCCGCGCCCCTCATTTGACGGCATCACGCCATCGGCAATCAGGAAGGAGGTGGAGCGCAGGTGGTCGGCAATCACGCGGTGATGCGTCTTGCCGGGGCCATCCGGATCAGAACTCGTCGCATGGGCCGATGCCTCGATCAGGCTGCGCATCAGGTCGGTGTCGTAATTGTCGTGCTTGCCCTGCAGCAGCGCGCCGATCCGCTCCAGCCCCATGCCGGTGTCGATGCTCTGCATGTCGAGCGGGCGCATCGAGCCATCTGCGAACTGCTCATTCTGCATGAACACGTTGTTCCAGATTTCGATGAAGCGGTCGCCATCCTCTTCCGGGCTACCCGGAGGGCCGCCCCAGATGTGATCGCCGTGATCATAGAAAATTTCCGTGCAAGGACCACAGGGCCCCGTCGGCCCCATGCGCCAGAAGTTGTCATCGGTGGGGATGCGGATCACCTTGCTGTCGGAAAATCCGGCGACCTTTTTCCAGATCTCGGCCGCTTCGTCATCGGTGTGATAGACGGTGACCAGCAGCTTGTCCTTGTTCAGGCCGAAGTCCTTCGTCAGCAATTCCCAGGCAAAGGCAATGGCCTCGGCCTTGAAGTAATCGCCAAAGCTGAAATTACCCAGCATTTCGAAAAACGTGTGGTGGCGCGCGGTATAGCCCACATTGTCAAGGTCGTTGTGCTTGCCTCCCGCGCGCACGCATTTCTGCGCCGTCGTCGCGCGGGTATAATCGCGCGTCTCAACCCCGGTGAACAGGTTCTTGAACTGCACCATGCCGGAGTTGGCGAACATCAGCGTCGGATCGTTGCGCGGCACGAGGGGCGAGCTTTCCACCACCTTGTGGCCATTGCGGGCAAAGAAATCGAGATAGGTCGAGCGGATATCGTTCAGCGACGCCATGTTAGTGCTCTTCGGCTGAGGGGTTCATCGGGTCTGGCTTCCGTCTAGCGCCGTGCGCGGGGCCTGTCCACCGGCGGCGGTGGCACAGCGGGCAAAAAGGCGGGGAAAGCGCCATGAAAAAGGCCGGGGCATGCCCCGGCCATAGTTGCATGTCCAGCGTTTCAGCCGTCCATTACATCATCATCGGCGACATCGCCTTCGGCCATGTGGAAATCCAGCCCGTTGGCGGCGCGGATGCGATCTTCGATCTCGGCAGCGATGCTGGGGTTGGATTTGAGGAACAGCTTGGCGTTTTCACGCCCCTGTCCGATCCGCTCATCCCCGTAGGAATACCAGCTGCCCGATTTCTCGACCACGCCCGCCTTTACCCCGATGTCAATCAACTCGCCGGTCTTGGAGATACCCGCGCCATACATGATGTCGAATTCCACCTGCTTGAAGGGCGGGGCGACCTTGTTCTTGACGACCTTGACGCGGGTGGAGTTGCCGACCACGTCGTCCTTTTCCTTGATCGACCCGATGCGGCGGATATCAAGCCGCACGCTGGCATAAAACTTGAGCGCATTGCCGCCCGTGGTGGTTTCGGGGCTGCCGAACATGACGCCGATCTTCATCCGGATCTGGTTGATGAAGATCACCATGCAGTTGCTGCGCCCGATGCTGGCGGTCAGCTTGCGCATCGCCTGACTCATCAGACGGGCCTGAGCGCCCATCTGCATATCGCCCATGTCACCCTCGATCTCCGATTTGGGGGTAAGCGCGGCGACCGAATCGACGACCACAAGGCTGACCGCACCCGAGCGCACCAGAGTGTCGACGATTTCCAGCGCCTGCTCGCCCGTGTCGGGCTGGCTGATCAGCAATTCATCAAGGTTGACGCCCAGTTTCTTGGCGTATTGCGGGTCCAAGGCGTGTTCGGCATCGACAAAGGCGCAAACCCCGCCCTTCTTCTGCTCTTCTGCAACAACATGCAGGGTCAGTGTGGTCTTGCCCGAAGATTCCGGCCCGTAAATCTCGATGATCCGGCCCTTTGGCAAACCGCCGATACCCAAGGCGATATCAAGCCCGAGCGAGCCCGTCGATGTGGCTTCAATATCCATTGCGGGGCTGTTGGCCCCCAGTTTCATGATAGAGCCCTTGCCGAACTGCCGTTCGATCTGTGCCAGAGCGCTTTCCAGCGCCTTCGACTTGTCCATTTCGCGCTTCCCGTTCAAATCGAGGAGGTTCGCCACCGCCATCATCCCGCTCCTTATTTCACAGCCACAGCATCGCGGCAATCATTGCATGTGTTCGCGAAGTGTTCTCGCTTATATGAGATCAAATCGGGAACATTTCAATCGACTTTTCGTAAATTCAACTTTTTCACAATTTGGTTAAGTGATCGTTTATGTCGTGGCCCGAACCTGAGAGGCAAGGCACACCGCCTTTTGCCGGCAAGACGCAAAGGGACCAAGGGCCGTGTTGGTATTCTGGGAACAAAGATTGGCCATTCTGGCCACGCCAAAAACCGGATCGACAGCGATCGAGGCAGCGCTGGAATCGCTCGCTGCTGTATCAATCCAGCGGCCTCCGGCCTTGAAGCACACCAATGTCGCGCGGTTTCACCGCTTTGTCGGCCCCTATCTGGAAAGCGCGGCCGGCGGGCCGTTCACCGTGGTGGCCCTGATGCGCGAGCCGCGCGATTGGCTGGGAAGCTGGTATCGCTACCGCAGCCGCGACGACATTCCCGATCCGGCGAAAAGCACCCAAGGCATCAGCTTTGATGCCTTTGTGCAAGGTTGGTGCAGCAATCCGCGCCCTGCCTTTGCCGATGTCGGATCACAGGCGCGCTTTCTGAAGGCTGGCCAAGGGCGCGGGGCCGATCAGCTGTTCCGCTACGAAAACATCGACCGTTTCATCGCCTTTCTTGAAGACCGGCTGGATTTCCAGATCTTTCTGCCGCAGCTCAACGTCTCTCCGAAAGGATCGACCGAGCTGTCCGCCAAGACCGCCGCACGTCTGCAAGAGGTCGCAGCCGAGGATTACGCGCTTTACAGCAGTCTGGAATGACGGGGCTTCGAATGGCGGTGCACGGTCAATTCAGTTGGCCCTGCACCGTCACCGCCAGATCATTGAGCGAGAACGGCTTGGCCAGAAACACCGAATTGGGCACCCTGCCCTGTTCTTCTGAAAGACAATCCTCGGCGTAGCCCGACATGAAGACCACGCGCACATCGGGCCGCGCCTCGCGTGCGAGCTTGACCCAGCTGGGGCCATCCATGCCGGGCATCACCACATCGGTGACAAAGACATCGATCTGCAGCGTCGCGTCTTCCAGCAGGCGCAGCGCCTCTTCTGCGCAGTCGGCCTCAAGCACGGTATAGCCGCGCAGGCGCAATGCGCGGCTGGCGAAGGCGCGCACCGGCGCCTCATCCTCGACCAGTAGGACCACCCCTTCGCCTTGCTTGAGCACGATCTTGCGCGCGGGCTCCGGTGCGGGCGCATCCTCATCCTCTTCACCTGCGATGTGGATCGGGAAGTAGAGATGAAACACAGACCCCTCTCCGGGCGTGGAGTCGACGAAAATGAAGCCGCCCGATTGCTTGACGATGCCGTAGACGGTGGAGAGGCCAAGGCCCGTGCCCTCTCCTGCGCGCTTGGTGGTGAAAAACGGCTCGAATATCTTGTCAAGCCGTTCGGGCGGAATCCCGATCCCGGTGTCGATCACGCGGATTGCCGCATATTCCCCCGCAGGAACAACCGCACGGTCACGGCGCATCTCGTCGTGCAGCGTCAATGCCTCAGTCTCGACGCGGATCGTGCCGCCCTCTGCCATCGCGTCGCGGGCATTGACCACAAGGTTCATCAGAACCTGTTCCAGCTGCCGCTTGTCGGCGCGGATCATGCCCAGGTCATGCGCATGGGCAAGGCGCAGCCGCACCTTTTCCCCCACCAGCCGATTGAGCAGATGCGCCATTTCCGACAGCGCCTCCTGTAGATCGATGCGTTCGGGTTTCAGCGTCTGCTTGCGCGAGAAGGCAAGCAACTGCCCGACCAGCGCAGCGGCACGATTGGCGTTCTGGTTGATCTGGACGAGATCGGCAAAATCCTTGTCCTCGCGCGTGTGGCGCAGCAAAAGCAAGTCGCAGTGGCCCGAAATCGCTGTCAGCAAGTTGTTGAAATCATGCGCAATTCCGCCTGCAAGCTGGCCGATGGCCTGCATTTTCTGGCTTTGCACGAACTGCGCCTCCCGCAGTTTCATGGCGGTCGCATCCTGCACAACCGCCAAAACCCCCGGACGACCGTGATCGACATGGCGCCGCAACGTCACCTGATGGAAAGCATCCGGCTGACCAAGACGGGCGCGCAGCACCTCCGACCCGCCGGCATGGCGTTCGGCCACAACGTCACCCAGCCAATCCAGCACGGAACGGCCCAAACCTTCGTAGACATCATGGAACATCGGCCGCGCGTCCGGACCAAGGTCAAGCACATCGCGGGCTGCGCGGTTTGCGGCCTGCAATCGTCCTTCGGCATCAAAGCGCAAGAGCGCGACGGGCAATCCTTCGAAATTTTCCATAATCTGTTCACCCGACGGGCGGTTATCAACGGGCATCAGATAGATTTCCCGCCGTTCCCCCACACCGGGAATCTCGGCAAGGATCGCCCGCACCGGGCCGTCGATACTCGCCACCTCAAGCTCTTCGCCGTTGCGCAGGACCTGGGTCGAGAACACCCGGTCAAGCCGCCGCGGGCGCCCCCCCAGCAGGCGGCGCATCGCCTCGTTGGTGAAAAGCACGACCCCCGCCTTGTTCACGATCAGCATGGGCAGGCTCAGCCCTTCGGCCCCGCGGCCTGCGGCCCCGCGGTCTACGAACTCCTCAAGCCGCCACAGAAACCTGCCATCGGCCACCCGATGCACCGCCAGACGCGAGTGGCCGCGCCGCGTGACGACATCTTCCCGTGCGGCCCCAGAGGTCGCTGCGCGGGCCTGCAGACGATAGAGCACGGAGGCAGGGCTGGCGAAATGGTCTTGCAAGGCCGCCATGAGCGTTGCCACTGCCAGCCCGAACCGGGCTTGTGCGGCGGCATTGCGGTAAAGGATCTGACCCTGGGCATCGGTGGTAAAACAGGGCGTTGCATCCTGCCCGACAAGCAGAACAAGCGCGCGCTCTGCCAGCCTGTCGGACCGTTCCGCCAGAAAAAGAGCACCCCAGAGCAGCCCCACCAGCGCGCCCAGCGTCAGCGCAACCACGCCCGCCGCAATCCGGACCGAGGGATCGGTGGCGAAACCCGCCGCAACCAGCGCCGCAAGGGCCGCTGCCAGCAACAGGCGTGACCGCGAAGCCAAACCGCGCATCGCGGCCACAACTTCGTTGCTTCCTTTGATGCCCGCCAGCACGCCCACTCCCCATCCGGTCCGTTGTTCCGGGCCAGCAGAGCATGCCAATCGTTAAGGCGCTCTTAACCGCGCTGCGGGGAACTGAAAAATACCACTTATGGTTGTGTAATTCAGCGGCTCGCTTGGGTCAACAGCGCGACAAAGAACCCGTCGCCGCCAGACAAGGGGGTGTAGACCTCTGCCTTGTGCAACTGCCATCCCGGGGTGCGATCCAGAAAGGCGGCGATGCGATCTTCGTTCTCGGCACGCAGCAAAGAGCAGGTAGCATAGGCCACAAAGCCGCCCGGTTTCACAAGATGCGCCATCCGGTCCAGGATCTGGTCCTGCACCGAAAGGATCTGTGCAAGACGTTGCGGCGTCAGCGCCCATTTGCCCTGCGGATCGCGCCGCCAGCTGCCCGAGCCGGAACAGGGTGCATCGGCAAGCACCAGATCAAAGGTTGCGAGCTTTTCCGGCGTCTCGGTCAGCGTGACCTTGGCCCCGGCGCGACGCGCTCGTGCGGGCAGATCGCGCATACGCGCCGGAAAGGCATCATGGGCGAACAGCGAAAGACGCGCGCGCGCCGCCATGCCAAGCGTCTTGCCGCCGCCACCTGCACAAAGATCGAGAACCCGCTGTCCGTCGCAGAGCGGCAAGGCATTGACCACGGCCTGCGATGCGGCGTCCTGAAGTTCGACCAGACCCGACTGATAGGCCTGACCGGCCTGAATCTTGCGCGCGCCCTCCATGACCTGCAGCGCGGTATCGGCCAAGGGATGCGGCACGGCCAGCACCCCATCGGAGTGCAGGGCGCGGATGGCCTCGTCCCGGCTCGCTCGCAGCGTATTTGCGCGCAGAAACACCGGAGCGCGCTGGCGCAGGGCCTCGGCGACGGCGCCCAGATCGGCGCCCAGAGAGGCACCGAGTTGCGGCATCAGCCATTCCGGCAAATCGAGCGCCGCCGCGCCCTCGGGCTCCTGCCCGACCTCTGACGCCGCGATTTTGGCAGGGGCATGCCCCTCGCCGGTGAATAGTGCGGCCAGATCCGCACCTGCCGCGCGCTGCCCGCCCAGAACTAGGCCACGTCCGGTATCGCCGCCCCCGAGCGCCGCATAAGAGCGGCGACAGCGCAGCGCATCATAGACCAGATCGCGCACGGCAAGACGGTCGCCAGATCCGGCAAAGCGGCTGGCCCGTCCCCAATTGGCCAGAGCCTGCTCGGCGGCGGTGCCGGCAAGGATACGGTCCAGAACCTCGATCGCGGCGGAAAGGCGCGCGGCAGGCGTCATCACCCGACCCGGTAGTTCGGGCTTTCGCGCGTGATCTGCACGTCATGGACGTGGCTTTCCTTCAGGCCCGCGCCCGTGATGCGCACAAAAGTGCATTTGCTGCGCATCTCGGCCACGGTCGCGCAGCCGGTGTATCCCATCGCGGCGCGCAGGCCGCCGACCATCTGGTGAATAACCTGCGCGGCCGAGCCCTTGTAAGGCACCTGCCCCTCGATCCCTTCGGGGACAAGTTTGTCAGAGGCGGCATCCTTCTGGAAATAGCGATCCGCCGAACCCCGCGCCATCGCCCCCAGAGAGCCCATGCCGCGATAGGACTTGTAGGACCGGCCGTTCCACAAGATCACCTCGCCGGGAGATTCATCGGTTCCGGCAATCGCAGAGCCGACCATGGCGCAAGAGGCGCCGGCTGCAATCGCCTTGGCAAAATCACCGGAATACTTGATGCCGCCGTCAGCGATCACGGGGATATCGCCAGCCGCCTGCGCCGAATCCATGATCGCGGTCAGTTGCGGCACACCAACCCCCGCCACGATCCGGGTGGTGCAAATGCTGCCGGGGCCAATACCGACCTTCACCGCATCTGCCCCCGCGCCGATCAGCGCGCGCGTGGCCTCGCCTGTCGCGACATTGCCCGCGACCACCTGCACGGTGTTGGACAGTTTCTTGATCCGTTCGACCGCGCGGGCCACACCTTCGGAATGGCCGTGGGCGGTGTCGATCACCACCATGTCGACGCCCGCATCGATGAGGGCCTGACTGCGTTCGAACCCGGCATCTCCCACGGTAGAGGCCGCCGCCACACGCAGGCGGCCCATCTCATCCTTGCAGGCATTGGGGTTGAGCACCGATTTTTCGGTGTCCTTGAGGGTCAGCAGGCCGGTCAGCTTGCCTGTGCCATCGGTCACCAGAAGCTTTTCGATCCGCCGCGCCTTCATCAGGCTGATCGCCTGTTCGCGGTCCACCGGTTCGTGCAGCAGCGCAAGGTTTTCAGAGGACATCATCACCGAAACGGGTGTCTTGTCATCGCTGGCAAAACGCATGTCACGGTTGGTCACGATGCCCAAGACACGGCCCTGCGCATCAACCACGGGAAAGCCCGTGATGTTGTAGCGCTCCATCAGCAGCTTGGCATCGGCAAGGGTCTGGTCCGGCGTCAGGGTGATGGGCGCATAGACAACACCTGATTCAAAGCGCTTGACGCGCCGCACCTCGCGCGCCTGCGCCTCAAGGTCGAGATTGCGGTGGATAACCCCGATGCCACCCGCCTGCGCCATGGCAATGGCCATGCGCCCCTCGGTCACGGTATCCATCGCGCTGGACAACAAGGGGATGTTCAGCCGGATGGATTTGGTGACAAATGTCGATGTGTCCGCATCGGACGGCAAGACCGAAGAGGCCGCCGGAACAAGCAGAACATCATCAAAGGTAAGGGCCTCGCGAATCTCCATGGGAGCCTCCTTAGGAGTGATCGTTTGGCGGTTCCCTGTTTCACGGGTCTGTGGGGGATGCAAGAGGAAATGCCGCCCATTGTGGTCAGCATCGCCGGGGGCTGTCTGCCCCCCCCTTTCCCCCCGAGGATTTTTGGTAACAGATAGCAAAGCAACGCATCCGCCTTCATCTGTTCTTAAATATCCTCGGGGGTGGGCCGAAGGCCGCGGGGGCAGACAGCCCCCGGCGACAGTTGGGCAAGGCACAGGGCCTACAGGTCGCGAAACCGCTTTTCCTGCCGCGCGGTCCAGCGCAGCGACAGGGTCCAACCGCTCTCATCTTGCGTTTCGGCCTCGACCACACCTTGGGCGTGCAGCCAAGCGTGGCGTTTGCCATCGCTGAAAGGCAAGATCAGGGTGCGCTGCGTGGTGGCCTCGTCAAAGCCCTGCGAGATGCGCTCGAGCAGGGCGTCCACCCCCTCGCCGGTAACCGCCGAGACGGCGAGGACATCATCGCGCTGGCGGGCCTGCGCGATGAGTGCCTCGCGCGCCGTGCCATCCACCAGATCGACCTTGTTCCACACCTCCAGAAACGGGGTGGCCTTGTTCACGCCGAGCGAGCCCAGAATGTCCATCACATCGGCGGCCTGTTCGGCGGATTCGGGATGGGCGATGTCGCGGACATGCACGATCAGGTCTGCGGCCAGCACCTCTTCGAGCGTCGCGCGGAAGGCGGCAACCAGTTGGGTCGGCAGATCCGAGATAAAGCCCACCGTATCCGACAGGATGATCTTGCGCCCCGGCCCCGAGCCGGCGGGCGGCAGCACCATCGCCCGCATGGTCGGATCGAGCGTTGCGAACAGCATATCCTTGGCAAGCACCTCTGCCCCGGTCACCCGGTTGAAAAGTGTCGACTTTCCGGCGTTGGTATAGCCCACCAGTGCGACAATCGGGAACGGCACCTTCTTGCGCGCCGCCCGGTGCAGTTCCCGGGTTTTCACCACTTTGGCGAGTTGGCGCTTGAGCCGGATCACCTGATCGTCGATGGCGCGACGGTCGGCCTCGATCTGCGTCTCGCCGGGGCCGCCGACAAAGCCGAATCCACCGCGCTGGCGTTCAAGGTGAGTCCAGGCCCGCACCAGACGGGTGCGCTGATAGCTGAGCGCGGCCAGTTCGACCTGCAGCACACCTTCACGGGTGCGCGCTCGGTCTGCAAAAATTTCGAGAATCAGGCCGGTGCGATCCAGCAGCTTGACGCCCCATTCCTTTTCCAGATTGCGCTGCTGCACCGGAGAGACCGGGCCATCCACCAGCACCAGCCCCACGTCGAGCGCCTTGAAACGCGCTGCCAGTTCCTCGACCTTGCCGGAGCCGAACAGCATTCCGGGGTGCAGACGGGGCAGGCGCACCACTTCCGCCCCCACCACCTCCATCGCGGGAAGCGCGGCGGCAAGGCTTACAGCTTCGGCCAGACCATGCTCGGGCAAGCGCCGCGACGGGTTCGACTTGATGTCAGGATGCAGCACAAAGGCCCGCATGGCGGGGCTTTCGCTTTCGTATGCGTCGATGCCTGTGCCCCTGTCGGGCCAGATTTCGTCGTCGTCAACGTCTTCAGGAAGATCGGAAATCAGTCTTCACCTTCATAAAGGTTGATCGGCGCGCCCGGCATGATGGTGGAAATCGCATGTTTGTAGACAAGCTGCGACTGGCCATCCCGGCGCAAAAGCACACAAAAATTATCAAACCACGTGATGACGCCCTGAAGCTTCACCCCGTTGATCAGGAAAATCGTCACAGGAACCTTTGCCTTGCGGACATGATTCAGGAAGGCATCCTGCAAATTCTGTTTATCACCGGCCATTCTCTTCGTGCCCTTAACTTTGCGCGTTTTATCCCTGTCCCTCGGCTTATCAGGCTGCCGATGGCGCATTGTTCGCGAGTATGGGACGGGAAACGGCGAGATTCCAGCCCAAAAAACAGTCCGTTACAGAAGGACGGGTCAGCGTTGCCAACTTGCCGGAGCAAAGAGCGCCAAGAGCGCCAGCGTCTCGAGGCGTCCGACCACCATAAGGATGGCCAGAAACACCTTTGCCGATGATTCAAGTTCGGCATAGCGGATGGGGGCCGCCCCAGCGAGGTCGGCCAGCTGCCCCGTGGTCGACAGCGCCGCGAGGGTCAGCACCAGCGCATCTTCGAAAGGCCGCCCGATCAGTGACAGGGCAGCGGTGCCGACGGCGATCGACAGCGCAAACAGCATGAAGAAAAGCCATGCGAAATAGGCCCCCTCCCTGCGCAGCCGCCGTGCCTGTTGACCCTGACCGCCGATCGAGGACGGGTGGATCAGCTTTTCCAGCTCGCGCTCGCCATGCCGGAACAGCGCAAAGACGCGAAGCAGCTTGACCCCGCCCGCCGTGGTCGCCACCCCGCCGCCAATGATCGCAAGCCCGAGCAGGACAAGCCCCGGGCTGGTCAGACCGGACCAGCTGCGCGCCGCTGTCCATTCGCCCGATTCAAAGCCTGTGGTTGTCAGAAAGCTGACGGCCATGAAAAATGTGCCCCACAGCGCGCGCAAGGCAGAGGCAGCGTCATCGGTCGCCTCGACCTCGATCGCACCGATGAAATGGCGAAAGAACAGGACAGAGGTGGTCAGCGCCACCAGAACCACCGCCAGCCGCACTTCGGGGTCGCGGCGCAACGGGCCTTCCATAAGCGCAAACTGCGTGCCGGGCATGAAGCGCCGCGTCAGGGCAAGTGTCAGGAACAAGACGATCAGCGCCTCGCCCCAAAGACCGGTCCTGAGGCCGCTCAGATCACCGTCGATGCCAATTCCCGATGTCGAGAGGGTTCCCATCGCATGGATCAGCGCCACCAGATTGATCTCGCCGGCAATCATCAGCAACAGCCAGAGCAGCAGTGTCAGCCCCGCATAAATGGGAAAGAGCAGCAAGGTATAGCGCAGGAAGCGCTGCGACGGATCGGCGACGCGGGTGATCTGGCTAAGCCCTGCCGCGCCGCGCCCCGGCGCGCGGCCAGACATGACCTCGACCCCCCCCAGATTCATCGGCGCCAGAATCGCCGTTGCTGCCACCAGAATGAACAGCCCGCCAAGCCAGCCGACCGTGGCCCGCCACAGGTGCAAGGGGGGCGATAGCCTCCCCGGCGTGTCATAAATCGTGGCCCCCGTGGTGGTGAAACAGGATACCATTTCGAACCAGGCGTTCTTGAAACTGGTATCGGGCAGCGCCTGCGTCAGCGGCAGGGCAAAGATCACCGGCATCAGCGCATAAGACCCTGCAAGCGCCGCAAGCTGGCTGCGCGCGATATTGCGGGGTTGCCAGTTGGAGGTGGCGAGCCAGACCATCCCCGTAAGGATCAGCACCAGAACGCCCGAATAGAAGAAGGCCTGCGCAACGCGGTGCAGCCCCGTGAGCGTGGCGTGGGCAGCGGGCAGGAACATCGCCAGCCCGGACAGGGCCGAGAGCGTCACCAGAAGCGGCGCCGCCAGCACCCGGTCCCGCAGGGTCATCAGAAAAAGTCGATGGAGACTTGCAGCAAGCGCTCCACCTCTCTCACATCGGGGGCCATCGCGAAGAGAGCGATCACGTCACCCGCCTCGAGCCGCAATTCGGCGGTGGGCTTCATCACCTTTTCGCCCTTCATCACCCCCCCGACCAGAACCCCTTCGGGAAAGTCGATCTCGCGGATCATCTTGCCCGCCAGGGAACTGGTCGACAAGATCTGCGCCTCGATCATCTCGGCCTCGGCATCACCGATGGAATAGACGGCGCGCACGCGGCCGTGCCGGATATGCCGAAGGATCGACGAAACCGTTGTGGCGCGCGGGTTGATGTAGGCGTCGATGTCGAGCGGGGCCATCAACGGTGCCAGCGTGGGGTCGTTCACCAAGGCAATCGCCATGCTGCAGCCGGCCTGCTTGGCACGCACGGCGACCAGCAGGTTGGTCTTGTCGTCATCAGTCACCGCCAGCACGGCATCGGCACGGTCGACCGCTGCCTCCAGCAGCACGTCCATATCCATCCCGTCGCCATGCAGCACGATCGTCCGCTCCAGACTGTCGGCGGCACGCTCTGCGGTCGGGCGCGATTTCTCGATGATCTTGGCGCGCACGCGGTCACTGCGGGCCTCGAGCGTCCGAGCCACGCCGAGGCCCACGTTGCCGCCCCCGATGATGACGACCCGTTCCTGCTTTTTCGTTTTCTTTCCAAAGATTTCAAGCGCGCGGTTCACGTCCTCGGAATGGGTGAACACATAGATCTGATCACCGGCAAAAAGCTGATCGCCCGGATCGGGCGCAAAAAGCCGCCCGTCGCGCCGCACACCGACCACGATGGCGCGCAGGGTGGAAAACAGATCGTTCAACTGGCGCAGCGGCGTGTTCAGCACCGGGCAGTCTTCATCCAGAGCGATGCCCAAAAGCTGCGCCCGGCCCAGCATGAAGCTTTCGGTATCAAAGGTCGACGGGGCCGCCAGACGCTGCAAGGCGGCTTCGGCCACCTCGCGCTCGGGGCTGATCACCACGTCGATCGGCAGATGGTCACGGCGGTAGAGGTCGGAATACAGCGCCTCCAGATAATTCTGCGCCCGAAGGCGCGCGATCTTGCGCGGCACCGAAAACACCGAATGGGCAACCTGACAGGTGACCATGTTCACCTCGTCGGAATAGGTGGCGGCGATCACCAGATCTGCATCGCGCGCTCCTGCCCGCTCGAGCACATCAGGATAAGAGGCAAAGCCGACAACACCTTGAACATCCAGCGTATCTGTTGCCCGGCGCACCAGATCGGGGTTCACATCGACCACCGTCACATCGTTGCGCTCGCTCGACAACTGACGCGCGATCTGCCATCCGACCTGACCTGCGCCGCAGATGATGACCTTCATATCAGCCCCTTATGCTATGGCGCGGGCCGCTTGGCCCCGCCACACCGACCTTGCATCGCAGAAGCCGGTGGCGGGGTCAATGTTGCGGCCATCATGCCTCGTCGTCTTCTTCCACGTCATCGAAATGCGCCGAGCGTCCGCCCGACTTTGATGTGGTGACGACGCCCAGGGATTTCAGCTTGCGATGCAGGGCGCTCCGCTCCATGCCGACAAAATTCGCGGTGCGGCTGATGTTGCCGCCAAAACGGTTGATCTGGGTCAGCAGATATTCGCGCTCGAACACCTCGCGCGCCTCCCGCAAGGGCAGCGTGGCCATCGCCCCGCCCAGAACCAGCCTGCCGTTGCCTTCCACCGCCGCTTCGTGCCCCGGCAATTCGCTTGCCTCGATCGGGCCCGAGGCTTCGCCAAGGATCAACACCCGTTCGATCACGTTGCGCAACTGGCGCACATTGCCCGGCCAGGCCGTGGTTTGCAGCATCGCCTCGGCCTCTTGCGTCAATTGGCGCAGCGGCAGGCCTTGCGTGCGGTGGAAGAGGTCAATGAAATGGCGGGTGAGTTCGGGAATATCCTCGCGCCGTTCCTCCAGACTGGGAACCGGGATCGGCACCACGTTGAGGCGGTCGTAAAGTTCCTGGCGGAAGCGGCCCGCCGCGATTTCGGCGCGCAGATCGCGGGTGGTCGAGGAGATGACCCGCAGATCGACGCGCACCTTGTCGGTGCCGCCCGCGCGCGTGAATTGCTGCTCCACCAGAACCCGCAAGATCTTGGACTGGGTGCCGATGGGCATGTCGGCGACTTCGTCAAAGTAAACAACGCCGCCATGTGCCTGTTCCAGCAGGCCTTTCTCGATTCCACGTTCTGCGGTTTCGCGCCCGAACAGGACCTCTTCCATTCGGTCCGGCTCCACCGTCGCGGAAGACACCGAAACGAAAGGCGCCGAAGCGCGGTTGGAGTTGGAATGGATAAAGCGCGCCGCCATTTCCTTGCCGCTGCCCGAAGGCCCAGTCAGCATCACACGCCCGTTCGATTTGGTGACCTTTTCCAACTGCGCCTTGAGCGCGCGGAACGCGGGCGACGAGCCAAGCATTTCGGCGCTGGTCACTTCGCGCCGCCGCAGATCGGCGTTTTCGCGGCGCAGACGGCTGGTTTCCATTGCGCGGCTGACCACCACCATCAACTGGTCGATGTTGAACGGCTTTTCGATGAAGTCATAGGCGCCCTGCTTGATGGCAGCGACGGCGATCTCGATGTTGCCATGCCCCGAAATGATGACGACCGGAACATCAGGGTTGTCTCGCTTGACGGTTTTCAGAATGTCGATGCCATCCATCCGGCTGTCTTTCAGCCAGATATCAAGGATCATCAGGCTGGGCGGATCGGCGTTGATCTCGGCCATCGCATCATCGGAATTTCCTGCAAGACGAACGGCATAGCCCTCGTCCTTCAGAATGTCTCCGATCAGTTCGCGAATGTCTTTTTCATCATCGACAATCAGAATGCTCATCTCAGCCTCCCTGGCCCTGTGCGACCATGTTGTTGCGTGTCCGCTTGCGGGTCAGGCGTGGCAGACGGATTTCTGCCATCGCACCCGCATGGGTGTTTCCGTCAAATATCGGGGCGTCCAGCAAGGACAGCTGGCCGCCGTGTTCTTCGATGATCTTCTTCACGATCGGCAAGCCAAGGCCGGTGCCCTTCTCGCGCGTGGTGACATAGGGCTCGAACAGGCGGGCCCGGTCAGGCGGCAGGCCGGTGCCGTTGTCCATGATGCGGATGGTCACTCCCTCCTCATCCGGCAGCATCTGCACCCTGATCTGGGCGCGATGCCCCTCTGGCACACCCTTTTCATACAGGGTTTCAATGGCTTCGCCCGCGTTCTTGATAAGGTTGGTCAGCGCCTGCGTGATCATTGTCTGGTCAATTTCCATCAGCAGCGCGCCTTCGGGAATATCCGTGACGAACTGCACCGACGGTTGCCCGCTTTCCTGCAAAGTCACCGCGTCGCGCAAAAGACGGGTCAGATCCGTTTCGCGCCGGTCAGGTTCGGGCATGCGGGCGAATTTGGAAAATTCATCAACAATGCGGCGCAAGTCGTTGGTTTGACGAACAATAACATCGGTATACTGCTCAAGGTCCTCCGGCTGGCTGACCTGATCGCGGAACTTGCGTTTGATGCGTTCGGCCGACAGGGCAATCGGCGTCAGCGGGTTCTTGATCTCATGCGCGATGCGCCGCGCCACATCACCCCATGCTGCCATGCGCTGCGCCGATACCAGTTCGGTCACATCATCGAACGCCACGACATAGCCTTCCAGCCGCCCGGTATCGCTGCGCCGCACGCTCATGCGCACCAGAAGGCTTTCCAGCTTGCCTTTGCGCGTCAGCCGCACCTCTTCCTGCACAGCGCTGGTGTTGCTTTCGCGCAGTCGCTCGAACAAGGGCGCGAACTCTGGCACCGCTTCTGACAGCGATTGATCTTCGACACCGCCCGCCATGTCGAGCAACCGCTCACTAGCGCGGTTCACGAAGTCGATCTTGCCTTCGGAATCGAGTCCGATCACCCCGGCGGTGACGTTGGAGAGCACGGAATCGAACAGGCGGCGGCGGCGTTCGGTCTGGCGGTGGCCATCCATGAGCGCCTCGCGCTGGCCTTTGAGCTGCCGGGTCATCTGGTTGAACAGGCGGCCCAGCATGGCGATTTCGTCATCGCCCTGTTCCTCCTTGACCTGCACGTCCAGATCACCCCCGCCCACGCGCTGCGCCGCTCCGGCCAGACGTCCCACCGGCTTGGACAGGCGTTCGGCAAACCACAGGCCCATCCACGTGGCGGCAAGGATGAGGATGATGGCGAAGCCCAAGTAGATCAGGCCGAAGTTGAGCAGCACCCTGCCCCGGTCTGCCTCCAGCTGGTTGTAAAGCCGAACGGTTTCGCGCGTGGAGTCGAGAAGCGAGAGAAGCTGGCCATCAACCGTCCGGCTGACATAGAGGTAACGGTCGACAAAGGCCTCCAGCGCCACCACGGCGCGGAATTCGTCATTTTCCCAATCCTCGATCAACTGAGGCCCTTCGGTGCGGGCGCGGATCAGGGCCTCGGGTGGCGGGGTTTCGAAATCAAACAGATAGGACCGCTGCCCCCGCGTGAGCAAAGTGCCGCTGCCATCGATCAGAAACGCCTCCTTCAGCCCGCGCTGCACCGCCGCCTGCCCTTGCGAGAGCAAGGGGCGCAGCCCGTCATCCGGCAAGAAGAAGGTCGACTGTTTGGCAACGTTCAGATAGGCCGCGAGGCCGGTTGCATCCTCGATCAGGTCCTCGCGGCTTTGTCTGTCATAGGCCTGCGCGGCCGCAAGCGAGCTGCCCACCACAGAGCGCACGCGGTCGGAAAACCACCCCTCAAGGCCGATGTTCACCGTCAGCACCGCAAAGACGGCGACCAGAACCGTCGGCACCAGCGCGACCAGCGCGAACACGCCCGACAGGCGCAAGTGCAGCCGCGAGCCTGCCGACTGGCTGCGCCGATCGGCCATCAGCCGCGCCACGCGCGCCAGCACCAATGCGGCCACGACAAGAATGTAGACAAGGTCGGCCAGCAGGATCAGCCGAAGCGCCGGACTGTTCGACCCTTGGCTGAACGGCCCGAGCGTGAGAAAGGTCATCACCGCCAGCAGCGGCCCCAGAAACACAAGCCCGAAGGTTGTCGCAGTCTGCACCCGGCGTTGCCTGCGCAGATGCGCCAGCCGATCCCAGGCCGCTGATCCCAACGCACGCTGCACTCGTCCCTGCCCCCGATGCAGGCGCGCCCAAAGCGTGCCTGTTCCGCCACATCATGCGTCCATTCCGCCATAGGGCGACAAGGACACGCCAGATGTTGCGGTTTTACATCAGCTTGCGCCTCCGTGTCACGCGGATATCGAGGTCTGTGATCTTCTTACGCAAGGTATTGCGGTTGATGCCAAGCAGATCAGCACATTTGGCCTGATTTCCTGCGGTGGCATCCAGCGCGATTTCGATCAGCGGCATCTCTACTTCGCGCAAGATGCGCTGATAAACGCCGGCGGGTGGCAAATGTCCGCCATGCAAGTCGAAATAGCGCTTGAGGTGCCGCGCCACCGAAGCCGACAGCTTTTCATTCTCGCCGCCCCCCTTGAGCGGCTCCATCACCGGTTGGTTGCCCAGCACCGATTCGACTTCCGCGCGACTGATTTCCGCCTCGGACGAGGTGACCATCAGCCGCCGCAGGGTGTTTTCGAGTTGGCGCACATTGCCCGGCCAGGAATAGCCGCGCACCAGATCGCGCGCATCATTTGACAGCCGTCGCACCGAACCGATATCGCGCTCGCCCCGGCTCAGGAAATGGTCAGCCAGCAGCGGAATATCATCCACCCGCTCGCGCAGCGACGGGACATGCAGGGTCACGCCCGACAGACGGTAAAACAGGTCTTGGCGAAAGGCCCCTGACTCCATCCGCGCGGAAAGATCGACCTGGCTTGTCGCCATGATACGCGGCGCGCCGTCGCCCATCAGATCAAGCATCCGCACGATACGGGCCTGCGTGTCGTCGTCGTAATCGGCCACTTCGTCAAACACCAGACTGCCGCCGCGCGCGCGCGACAGAAGGCTTGACGGGCCTTCCATGCCTTGCAGGTCTGCGGCCTGCGCCACAACGAAGGGCTGGCTGCGACGGTCGGAGAAATCATGGATCGCGCGGGCGATCAGACTTTTGCCAGTGCCTGATTCGCCGGTGACCAGCACAGCCAGATCGGTGTTCATCACCCGCGCGACCAGCCGATAAAGCGCCTGCATCGCCGGAGTGCGCCCCACCAGCGGCAGATCGTCACCGGGGTCCTTGAGCGGTTGCACAGGAACTTTTGGCGCACGCCGCTTCATCTCCAGCGCACGCGCCGACCGCTTCATCAGATCCGGCAGATCGAAGGGCTTTGGCAGGTAGTCATAGGCTTCGGCCTCGGCGGCCTGAATGGCGGTCATGATGGTGTTTTGTGCCGAGATCACAATGACAGGCAGGCCGGGCCGCATCTTGCCGATGCGGGGCAGTGCATCAAGCCCGTTGCCATCGGGCATGATCACATCAGAAATCACCAGATCGCCCTTGCCCTCTTCGACCCAGCGCATCAGCGTCATCAGACTGGAGGTCGCATGCACCTTGCAGCCTGCGCGCGTCAGCGCCTGCGTGAGCACGGTGCGGATCGTGCGGTCGTCATCTGCCACCAGAACAGTGCCGTCCATCAGCTTTTCTCCATCTTCTTGGGGGCCACGGGGAGCGAGACGCGAAAGGCTGTTCGCCCCGGGACAGAGTCCACCTGGACCCAGCCTTCGTGGTCGGAAATGATTTTCGAGACCAGCGCCAGACCGAGGCCTGTGCCATTCTCGCGGCCCGAAACGAAGGGCTCAAAAATATCAGCCGCGATTTCCGGCGCAATTCCGGGACCATCGTCAATAATCTCGATTGTCAGCGGCAAAACCGAAGGAGTGCCGGATTTGCGGCGCAGGCGCAGCGACAGATCATAAAAGGTGCGCAGACGAATCGTGCCGGGACGGCCCTTGCTCGCCTCGGCGGCATTCTTGATGAGGTTGAGAAACACCTGCATCAACTGGTCCGGATCGGCGAGAGTGGAGGGCAGCGAGGGGTCGTAATCCTCGACGATCTGCATATGGGCCGCAAAGCCCACCATTGCCGATTTGCGGGCCCGGTCGAGCGCGTCATGGATGTTGACGGGGCGACGGTCTGGCGGACGCAGGTTGCCGAACTGCTCCACCTGCTCGAGCAGTTTGACGATACGGCGGGTTTCCTCGACGATCAGATCGGTCAACTCGCGATCTTCGGGGTTGGCGTTCATGCTGATCAGTTGCGCCGCCCCCGAAATACCCGCCAAGGGATTCTTGATTTCGTGGGCCAGCATCTCGGCCATGCCGATGGCCGATTTGGCGGCGGATTTCACACTCATCGACCGGCCCAGACGATCCGCGATGTCGCGCGGGCTGATCAGCAGCATCAGATAATCGGCATTGTCGTGCATCGGCGCGACTTGCACATTGCACTGCACCGGCGCGCGCTCGCCTGTGGTCACGTCGACATCATTGATGAAAATGGTCGACTGGTTGGCCCGGGCGCGGTGAAAGGCCTCTTCCATCGGCGCGTCGATGGACAGACGGTCCAGCAGCGGCTGCCCGATGAGAGAGCGGGACGAGGCGTTGAAGAACGTCTCGGCTGCCGGATTCACTTCGGTGATGCTGCCATCCGGCCCCACCAACAGCGCCGGAATGGGCAGGCTGGCCCAGATCACGCCCGGCACCGGATATGGCGTGCGATAGGGTGTCACGCGGCCGCCTTTCCGCCATCGGCAAAACTGGCGCGGATCAGGCGGATCACCTGTGCCGGATCGTCGCTGGTGACGATTGCCGCGCGCTGCGCCAACGCAACTGCCTCTTCCAGATACCAGGACAGATGCTTGCGCGCCGTCTTGACGCCAAGGGCGCGGCCATAGAAGGAAAGCTGCGTCTCGTAATGCTCGACAATCAGTTCGGCCCGCGCTGCGCCTTGCGGCACTTGCGGCGCGGGAGTGCCGAAAAGGCTATGCGCGATTTGCGCCAGTCGCCACGGCGCGCCTTGCGCCCCGCGCCCGACCATCACGCCATCGGCCCCCGATTGCGCGAGCGCCTGTGCTGCGGCTGCGCTGTCCACGATATCGCCATTCGCGATCACCGGAATGCCCACCGCCTGCTTGACAGCGCGAATCGCCGCCCAATCGGCTTTGCCCTTGTAGAACTGGTTCCGTGTGCGGCCATGAATGGTGATCATGCGGACGCCTGCCGCCTCGGCCCGCGCCGCGATTTCCGGCGCGTTCAGGCAGTCATGGTCCCAGCCCAGCCGGGTCTTGAGCGTGACCGGCAGCGAAACCGCACCGACCACCGCCTCGATGAGCGCCGTGGCAAGATCGGGTTCGCGCATGAGGGCAGAGCCGCAGGCGCCATTGCCGCCTGCTGCGGTGACCCGCTTTGCAGGGCAGCCCATATTGATGTCGATCACGCGCGCGCCTTGCGCTTCGGCATAGCGCGCCGCCTCGGCCATCCAGTATGGATCGCGCCCCGCAAGCTGCACCGAGGTTGCCGCTTCGCCAAAGCCGAGTTCGGCCTTGGCACGCGCCAAGGGCTGGGCGCGCATCACGTCCTCGCTCGCGATCATTTCCGAAACCACAAGCCCTGCCCCGAACCGCGCCACCATCCGCCGGAACGGCAGGTCGGTTATTCCGGCCAGAGGGGCCAGCAACACCGGCGGGTCGATGCGAAGTGTGTCGAGCGAGAGGGCCAATTGCACAATCCTTATGCGCCTGTAATCGAGGTAACCGTGTTTGCCGGGGATAACAAAGGCAGATGGGCATTGAAACGGTTGAAAAACATGCAATGCCTACTTTTTAGGCATTTACGCGCGGTTTCTGCGCACGTTGCGCAACTCTTTCCCCTGATTTAAGCAAGGCATAAAGAGGTGTTCATGACCACAGCCGCCATCATCGTCGCCGCAGGACGCGGCACCCGTGCCGGGGGCGATTTGCCCAAGCAGTGGCAGGATCTGGCAGGTCAACCCGTGCTTGTCCACAGCGTGCGTGCCTTCAGGGGTCTTGTCGATCAGATCGTGCTTGTGATCCACCCCGAAGACATCGCCCGCGCCGAAGGGTTTGGCCTTCCGATTGTCACCGGAGCCGACACGCGGGCGGGATCGGTGCGCAATGCCTTGGAATGGCTGGATGGCCGCGGCGTGACGAAAGTGCTGATCCATGACGGCGCGCGCCCCTTGGTGCCCGAGGCTGTGGTCACTGCGGTGCTGGGCGCGCTGGACAGCGCGCCCGGCGCGGCCCCTGCGCTGCCTGTTTCCGATGCCTTATGGCGCGGCACGGCGCAGGTGGAAGGGACCGCCGCGCGCGACGGGCTGTGGCGGGCGCAGACACCGCAGGGATTTCATTTTGAAAGCATCCTTGCCGCCCACCGTGCCCATCCGGGCGGGGCGGCAGATGATGTGGAAGTGGCGCGCTGGGCGGGTCACGCGGTGACAATCGTTCCGGGCGACGAGGACAACCTGAAACTGACCTATCCGGGGGATTTCACCCGCGCGGCCAGTATTCTGAAAGGGCGCAAGATGGAAATCCGTCTGGGCAACGGCTTTGACGTGCATGCCTTTACCGAAGGCAACGGGGTCTGGCTTTGCGGAGTTCATGTGCCGCATGGGCGGGCGCTGCTGGGCCATTCCGATGCGGATGTGGGGATGCATGCGCTGACCGATGCGATTTATGGCGCTTTGGCCGAAGGGGATATCGGGGTTCATTTCCCGCCCAGCGACCCGCAATGGAAAGGCGCGGCAAGCCACATCTTCCTGCGCCATGCGATGGAACGGGTGGCCGCGCGCGGCTATCGTGTGGCGAATTGCGATGTGACGCTGGTCTGCGAGCGGCCCAAGATCGGGCCGCATCAGGCGGCGATGCGGGCGGCGCTTGCCGATATCATGGGCATCGAGGCGGAGCGGATCAGCGTCAAGGCAACCACCTCGGAACGGCTGGGCTTTACCGGCCGCGAAGAGGGGATTGCCGCGTTGGCCTCCTGCACCTTGGTGCCGGCATGATCCGCGCGATCACCACCTTTGGCTATGTCGGATTGCTGCGGCCCGCGCCCGGCACCTGGGGATCGGCGGCGGCGCTGGTGCTGGGCGTGGCGATTGACCATCTGATCGGATTTCCGGCTTTGGTTGTGGCAACGGCAGCGGTCACGGCTTTGGGCTTTTGGGCTTGCGATCTGGCGCTGCGGGACCGGCCCGGCGAGGACCCGTCCGAAATCGTAATCGACGAGGTGGCAGGACAATGGATTGCCCTGCTCTTCCCAGCCGCCGCTTTCTGGTGGCGCGGCATGGAAGGCTGGTGGCTGGTGGCCTATCCGGGCTGGGTGGCGGCCTTTGTGTTCTTCCGCCTGTTCGACATCTGGAAGCCGTGGCTGGTCGGCCGCGCAGACCGCAGGGGCGATGCGGCCGGAGTGATGCTCGATGACCTTTGGGCAGGGCTTTTCGCCGGTGTGGCGGTGATCCTTGCCGCAGGTCTGGCGCACGGGGTATTGATGCGATGACGGCGGAGCAGGTTCTTGCACTCGCTCGCGCCAAGGGCGTCCGCATTGCAACCGCGGAAAGCTGCACCGGCGGGCTGATCGCAGGCGCGCTGACCGAGGTGGCGGGATCGTCGGATGTGTTTGACCGCGGCTTTGTCACCTATAGCAACCGCGCCAAGGTCGAGATGCTGGATGTGCGGGAAAAGACATTGGCCAGTCACGGGGCGGTCAGCCAGGAGGTCGCCGCCGAGATGGCACGGGGAGCCCTGACGCGGGCTGGAGTGGGTCTTGCGGTATCGGTCACCGGAATCGCGGGGCCGGGCGGATCGGAGTTCAAGCCGGAAGGCAGGGTCTGCTTCGGCATCGCCGAGACGGGGCGCGCGGTGCGGACGCAAACGGTAGAGTTTGGCGCGATCGGACGGAGAGCGGTGCGACAGGCCAGTGTGAGCCATGCGCTGATGCTTCTGGCCGAAGCGCTGGAAGCGCTGTGACCGGCTGATGCGGCGCTCGCGAATGGATTATGGCAGGCGGGGAATTATTCTACCGCCGGAACCTTCTTGAGATAGGCCGCGATGGCGGCGCGGTCACTTTCGGGCAGGCGCGCCATGTTCTCGATCACCGGCACCATATGGCCGCCCGCCGAATCGTAGTCAGGCGTAAAGCCGCTGGTCAGATAGGCGATGATCTCTCCCTCGGACCAGTCGAGCTTGGCGGGTGTGATGTTCGGAATGGTCCCTTGGCCGGACGGATTGGGCGCACCGGCAAGCCAGCGGGAGGTGTCGAGACCGCCAAGCGCGTTGCGGGGCGTATGGCATTCGCCGCAATGCGCCATTGCTTCGACCAGATAACGCCCGCGCGTCTCGGCTTCGCTCAGCGGTCCCTGCACCACGAAATCCGGCGGGGTGTTTAGCAGTTTCCACCCGCCCACCAGGCGCCTGACACTGAAGGGAAAGCCGATCTGGTGCGGCTGGCTGGGCGTGGCATCGGTGGGCAAGGTCTGCATATAGGCGAACAGATCTGCCACCTCCTGCGGCTCCATCCGGCTATAGGCGCCGTAGGGCAAGGCCGGGTAGTAATGCGCGCCCTCCGGCGATATCCCCCGCTGAAGGGCATTTGCAAAGTCGCCGAGCGACCAACCGCCAATGCCATGCTGCGGATCAGGGCTGATATTGGGCGCGAGGAAAGTGCCAAAGTCAGAGACAAAGGCCTGACCGCCTGCCAGAACGAGCCTTGCCTCTGCGCTGGCGCCGGGGGCCATATGACACGAGGCGCAGCCTGTTGCGTCAAAAACCGCCTCACCGCGCAGCGCGTCCCC
This sequence comes from Pseudotabrizicola algicola, assembly GCF_010915705.1. GTDB lineage: Bacteria > Pseudomonadota > Alphaproteobacteria > Rhodobacterales > Rhodobacteraceae > Pseudotabrizicola > Pseudotabrizicola algicola. Next base: position 405,761 of record NZ_JAAIKE010000001.1, on the reverse strand, counting down.
TGTCAGACCGGAAAACCGGGCCTCTGGCAGAGGCAAGGGGCGGGTCAGCCCCCAGAATGCCGACCCACCAAGCGCCGCCGCCGCCAGCGCGAGACCCAAAAGCCGCCGCATGCAATCTCCGATCCCGATAGCTACGGGTTTAGTCTAGCGGGTTCGTCCTCGCATCGGGATCACCTTTTCGCCAGCGCGGTCAGGGCCTGATGCGTTGCGGGGTCAGTGCTTCGGGCCAGCCAAAGAAATATTCGATTCCGAAAATAACGAAACAGGCCAGCACCACCCCCGCCACCAGTTTGACGCGCGCCCAAGACGGCGGGTTGCGCACCCATTTGGCCATGCGCAAAAGCCAGATCGGGTTCATTCCGCACCGTCGGCAAAGCGCACCTTGCCGATGAAAGGCAGGTTGCGGTTGCGCTGGGCGAAGTCGATGCCATAGCCCACGACAAATTCATCGGGAATCTCGAAGCCCGTCCAATCCGCCTTGACCGCCACTTCGCGGCGCGACGGTTTGTCCAGCAGCGCGCAGACCTTGAGCCGTGCAGGCTCGCGCGCCTTGAGCAGGTGAATCACATGGCCGAGGGTGAAGCCGGTGTCGACGATATCTTCGACCAAGAGCACGTCACGCCCCGCAATCTCGCCCCGCAAGTCCTTGAGAATGCGCACTTCGCGCGAGGAATGCATGCTGTTGCCATAGCTGGAGGCTTCCAGAAAATCCACCTCGACCGGCAGATCGAGTTCCCGCACAAGATCGGCAATGAACACGAAAGATCCGCGCAAAAGACCCACCACCACCAGCTTGTCGGTGCCGGAAAAATGCGAAGTGATCTCGCGTGCCAGTGTCTCGACCCGCGCCGCGATGGATTTGGCGCTGATCATCTGGTCGATCAGATAAGGTCGTTGCGTCATGGCGTCCCCTTGATTTCTGCGCGCTTTCTATCGAAAAGCACGGACCGAGTCACGGGACCTGCTGATGCCTACCCATTCCGAAACCCGCTTTCTGCCTTATGCGCCGCAACAGATGTATGATCTGGTGGCCGATGTCGGTTCTTATCCGAAGTTCCTGCCGTGGAATTCGGCAGCGCGAATCCGGTCGCGCACGCCCCGCGCTGACGGGTCGGAAGTGATGGAGGCCGATCTTGTGATCAGCTTCAAGGTGTTTCGCGAACGTTTTGGCAGCCGTGTAGTGCTTTGGCCCGAGGCGCATCGGATCGAGACCGAGTATCTGGACGGGCCGTTCCGCTACATGCGGTCCACGTGGAAGTTCCGCGAGGCGCAGGGCGGCTGCGAAGTGGACTTCTTTGTCGACTTCGAGTTCCGCAATGCCATTTTGCAGGGGATCATCGGGGTGGTGTTCAACGAGGCGATGCAGCGGATCGTGCGCGCCTTCGAGAGGCGGGCAGCAGAGCTTTACGGCCGCAGCTGACCAGAGCGGCGATGACCCGAGCGTGGGTGACTCAAAGGAGCGCCTTCGGCGCGACCCTATCTCTCGTCGCGCGCGTGCCGCGCGTCTCCTCGGGCAAAGCGCCTCCGGCGGGAGTATTTGGGCAAGCAGCAAGCGACGGAGCTTGCAGCGGCCTTTGCAGAAATGCAGGGATCAGGCACGGCCCAGTTTGGCCAGACGCGCATTGCGCAGGCGCGCGAAGTCATCACCGGCGTGGTAGGATGACCGGGTGAGCGGTGTGGCCGAAACCATCAGGAAACCTTTGCCGTAGGCAGCCGTCTCGTAGCTTTTGAATTCGTCAGGTGTGACGAAGCGGTCTACTCGGTGGTGTTTCGGCGTGGGCTGCAGATACTGGCCGATGGTCAGGAAATCGATATCGGCGCTGCGCATGTCGTCCATCACCTGCAAAACGCCGGCGCGATCCTCGCCCAGACCCACCATGATGCCGGATTTGGTGAAGAGTGTCGGGTCGAGTTCCTTGACGCGCTGCAAGAGGCGCAAGGAGTGGAAGTAACGCGCACCAGGCCGGACCTCGAGGTAAAGGCCGGGAACGGTTTCAAGATTGTGGTTGAACACATCCGGACGCGCCTCGACCACCTTTACCAGCGCGGAAGGGGCGCATTTGAGAAAGTCGGGCGTGAGAATTTCGATGGTGGTGCCGGGGCTACGGTGGCGGATGGCGCGGATGGTCTGGGCAAAATGTTCGGCCCCGCCATCTTCGAGATCATCACGGTCTACCGAGGTGATGACCACATGGTTGAGGCCGAGTTCGGCGACGGCATGGGCGACGCGGCCCGGCTCGAACGCATCGAGCGATTGCGGCTTGCCGGTGGCCACGTTGCAGAAGGTGCAGCCACGGGTGCAGATCTCGCCCATGATCATCATGGTGGCGTGGCCCTGGCTCCAGCACTCCCCGACATTCGGGCAGCCCGCCTCTTCGCAGACGGTCACCAGCTTCTTTTCTTTCAGGATGGTGCGGGTCTTTTTATAGCCTTCGGATGTGGGTGCCTTGACGCGAATCCAATCAGGCTTTTTGGGCTGGGCATTGTCGGGGCGATGCGCCTTTTCCGGGTGCCGCTGATCGGGAATTGTCAGATCGCGCATAGGGTCCTCCGCCAAACCATGCCATGTGCCCTATCTAGCCCGAACCGGCCCCGCGCACAACCGGCGCTGCGGGCGCAAGGCATTGCATGCCGTGCATGGCAGGGCCGGACTGTGCGCAGGGCACTCTGCCGCGATCAGCCGATGAAATTGCGCCGTTCGCCGCCGGTTTCCTCGTAATGGCGGCGCAAGCGCTGCAGGGCGATGCGCAGCACGATCTTGCCGGAGCGGGCCGCCCAGCCCATGCGCTTTTCCGCCGTCTCGATGCCTTCGAGAAAGCAGCAGACCCGCAGCGCCACATCGCCTAGACCGGGGCCAAGATCGCGCAGCGCCGCTGCCACACGATCGCGCGCCCGCCCCGGCCCTTCGCCGTGTCCGGCATCGGGCCGAAAGCCGCCGCGATCGCCCGCGGTCAAAAACCGCTCCCAGTTCTGTGCGACGCGCGGCCCCATCTGGGCCAGTTCGAAATCTTCGCGCAGCCGTTCTGCGGCGCGGATCAACTCGTTTTCAAGGAAGGGTTTGCCATCCTTGTCGCGCCGCCGCCCCAGCACAGCCAGAGGGCTTTCGGCCAGATTGTAGCGGATCTTGCGGGAGGCGCCGTTCTCTTCGATGTCGCGCTCGTCCCAGATGCGGTGCTGGCCGGCGAAGGGCATCGGAGCCTCGGCAAGCCCCGCGTGATGCGTCTGCCGAGCCAGATCGCTTTCGTCGATCAGGCGTTTGAGCGCGGCGCGACCGGCTGCGGTGATCTCGTAGGTGGTGACCCTGCCCTTCTTGCGGCAGGTGATCCAGTCCTTGACGGCAAAGGCCTGCGCCACGGCGCGCTCTACAACGCCGGTTCGCGCCTGCTGGCCGTCGGGAAACTCGCGCAGAACCACCGCCTTTTCCAGATCCGGAGCGATGGCCAGAACGGCACCGGGCTCGGCCATGCGCCGCAGGATGCGCCGACCTTCCCGTGCGAGTGTGGTTTCATCAATCTGCAGGGTATGGGGCGAGAAGGACAGGGTCATGGCAGGGGCTTCCTCTGTGTGTGGAGCCATCGTCCTGCCGCCCAGAAGTGCCAGCGCTTCGTCCACCAGCGGGTCTTCGCGGCGGGCTTCGCAACGGCGGATCTGGCGCATCACGGTCGAGGCATGTGCCCCTTTGCGGCGCGCCAGTTCCCGGAACGTCACCCCGATGCCGATATGGCTGAGGTAAAGTCTGACGTCGTCGGGCAACCATTCTGGCAGGCTTATCTCGGCGGACAGGTTCGATGTCATCTTCGTTTCCGGTGCCGCCCTGCGGTGTCCTGACTTAATCATGGTTAACACAACCTGAAGGGAGTCGGTTACGCATTGGTTAATTTCCCGGTTTGATCGGACGGCTCTGTGGATAATTGGTGAAGAAAGTGAAACGATTTCGAACCGAGCGCGCGGTTATCCACATAAAATGCAACGCAGGGTTGAGTGATTTATGCTGATCTGGCAACAATCAGGAGACATCAAATGTCTGACTTCCGCGCCCCGCTTGCCGATCTGCGCCGCCCAAAGCTGTTGATGCATGCCGCCCGTTTTGGCGTGTCCGACTACCGCCGCGAACGTGATCTGCGGCGGTTGATCAGCCTTCCGGCCTCACCCGAGGCAACGGTCAGCCAATTGTTGTCGCAAGAAGATAAACTGGAACAAAACAGGCAGCGCGGTGATGCTGCCTATTCGATCGCCCGCCATATCGAGGTGCTGATCGCGCTGCTGGCGGAGTCTCGGCTGGTCATGCGTCAGGCCTAAGCAAAAGGGCGGCCCCGAGGTGGCCGCCCTTTACGTTCTGACGTCAGACTGATCAGATGAAGGCGTCGGGCATCGACGCCTTTTTTTGTGCCACATAGGCATCGAGCGATTCCCGGATCGCGGGGTCAAGCGCGGGCTGCTGATAGTCGGACAGCTGCTTTTTGACCCGTTCCGCCGCAAGGCTCTGAGTGTCGCGCGCGCCCTCTTCGGCCCATGTCTCGAACGGCTTGTAATCGAGAAGGTCAGACCGCCAGAACGCCGATTTGAAGTTTGCCTGTGTATGTGCGCAGCCGAGGAAATGCCCCCCCGGCCCCACTTCACGCAGCGCGTCCATCGCCTGACCGTTGGTATCCATCATCACGCCTTGGGCCAGATGATGCAGGGTGCCAAGCTGGTCGGCATCCATCACGAATTTCTCGTAGGACGACACGAGGCCGCCCTCCAGCCAGCCGCAGGCATGCAGCATGAAATTGACGCCCGCAAGCAATGCCATGTTCAAGCTGTTGGCGGTTTCATAGGCAGCCTGCGCGTCCGGCAGTTTCGAGCCACAGAAAGAGCCGCCCGAACGGTAAGGCAGATTGAGTCGGCGGGCCAGTTGCCCTGCGCCATAGGTGATATGGGCGGCTTCGGGCGTGCCAAAGGTGGGCGCCCCCGAGTTCATGTCGATGCTGGTCACGAAGGCACCGAAGATCACCGGCGCGCCCGGGCGCACAAGCTGCGAATAGGCAACGCCCGCCAGCACTTCGGCCAGCACCTGTGTCAGCGTCCCAGCCACCGTCACCGGAGCCATCGCCCCGCCCACGATGAAGGGAGAGATGATCGCCGCCTGATTGGCGCGGGCAAACACCTCGAGCGCGCCCATCATGATGCCGTCAAAGGTCAACGGGCTGTTGATGTTGATCAGGCTGGTCATCACCGTGTTCTGGTCCACGAAATCGGACCCGAACAGCAGTTTCGCCATCTCGACCGAATCTGCGGCGCGGCTGGGTTCGGTGACAGAGCCCATGAAGGGCTTGTCCGAGAGCACCATATGCGCATGCAGCATGTCCAGATGGCGCTTGTTCACCGGAACGTCCGTCGGCTCACAAACGGTGCCGCCGGAATGGTGCAGCCACTTGGACATGTAGCCAAGTTTCACGAAGTTCTGGAAGTCGTTGATCGTGGCATAGCGCCGACCGCCCTCCATGTCCCGCACGAAGGGCGGGCCATAGACCGGTGCCAGCACCAGATTGCGCCCGCCGATCTCGACATTGCGGGCCGGATTGCGCGCGTGCTGGGTAAAGCTGGACGGCGCGGTGGCGCAAAGCTTGCGGGCCAGACCGCGCGGGATGCGCACGCGCTCACCCTGAACATCGGCGCCTGCTGCCTTCCACAAGGCAAGCGCCGCCGGATTCTCGACGAAATTGACGCCGATTTCCTCGAGAACCGTATCGGCGTTCCATTCGATGATGGCGAGCGCTTCCTCGTTCAGGATCTCGAAATTGGGAATGTTGCGCTGAATGAACTTTGCGGTTTCCAGCGACACCGCGGTGCGTTCCGCGCGCCGGGCCGAACCGCCACCGCCGCGCGCCCGGCGCCCTTCACCCGAACCATCGCTCATGACTAGCCCTCCAAAGCCTGTTTGCCGCCCTTATGCCGCCAAAGCCTGCGCGTCCGGCACCCGTTTCCGTCGCTTGACGCCCAAAAGCGACATGCGGCCAAAGCCTCGCCATCGTGGCGCAACCCAAGGCGGCGCACGCGCCGTGGCGCGCAGGCCCGCTTTCCCCCCTTGCGATTCTGCGCGCCCCTTCGTATGCGGGCGCATGACCCATCATGATCGCCTCCTCATCATCGACTTTGGCTCTCAGGTGACGCAGCTGATCGCGCGCCGCCTGCGCGAGCTGAACGTTTATTGCGAAATCCACCCGTTCAACAAAGTGGACGATGCCTTTCTGGCCGACTTCGCGCCGAAGGCTGTGATCTTTTCGGGCGGGCCTGCCTCGGTGTTTGCGCCCGGCGCGCCGATGCCGCCGCCGACGGTCTTCACGATGGGCGTGCCGATCCTCGGCATCTGTTATGGCCAGCAGGTGATGATGCACTGCCTTGGCGGGCATGTCGAACGCGGCCACGGCACCGCAGAGTTCGGGCGCGCTTATGTCACGCCCAGCGGGTCGGGTCTGCCTTTGCTTGACGGCTGGTTCGATCCCAACACGACGGGCGGGCGCGAACAGGTCTGGATGAGCCACGGCGACCATGTCTCGCGCATCGCGCCGGGGTTCGAGGTGTTCGGCACCTCGCCCAATGCGCCTTTCGCTATCACCGCCGACCCTTCGCGCCATTTCTACGCGGTCCAGTTTCATCCCGAGGTGCATCACACCCCCAAGGGCGCTAAACTTTACGAGAACTTCGTCAAGCTCGCCGGCTTCAAGGGCGACTGGACGATGGGGGCTTATCGTGAAGAGGCCATCCGCAAGATCCGCGAACAGGTCGGCGATGCGAAGGTCATCTGCGGCCTGTCTGGCGGGGTCGACAGCTCGGTTGCGGCGGTGCTGATCCATGAGGCCATCGGCGACCAGCTTACCTGCGTGTTCGTCGATCACGGGCTGCTGCGTCTGGGTGAGGCCGAGCAGGTCGTCACCATGTTCCGTGACCACTACCAGATGCCGCTGATCCATGCCGACGAATCCGAGCTGTTTCTTGGCGCGCTCGAAGGCGTCTCGGACCCCGAAGTGAAGCGCAAGACCATTGGCCGCCTGTTCATCGATGTGTTCCAGAAACACGCGACCGAAGTCGGTGGCGCCAAGTTCCTTGCGCAAGGCACGCTCTATCCTGATGTGATCGAATCCGTCTCCTTCAGCGGCGGCCCATCCGTCACCATCAAGTCGCACCACAATGTCGGCGGCCTTCCCGAAAAGATGGGTCTGAAACTGGTCGAACCCTTGCGGGAACTCTTCAAGGACGAAGTGCGCGCCTTGGGCCGCGAGCTTGGCCTGCCCGCCAGTTTCATTGGCCGCCACCCCTTCCCCGGCCCCGGCCTTGCCATCCGCTGCCCCGGCGAAATCACCGCCGAAAAGCTGGATATCCTGCGCCGGGCCGATGCGGTCTATATTGACCAGATCCGCAAGCACGGCCTTTACGACGAGATCTGGCAGGCCTTTGCGGCCATTCTGCCGATGAAAACCGTGGGTGTGATGGGTGACGGGCGCACCTATGATTATGCGCTCGCGCTGCGCGCGGTGACATCTGTCGACGGGATGACCGCCGATTACTATCCCTTCACCCATGATTTCCTCGGCGAGACCTCGACCCGAATCATCAACGAGGTGCAGGGCATCAATCGGGTGTTTTACGACTGCACCAGCAAGCCGCCGGGCACGATCGAGCTGGAGTGATCGGAGGGGGCGGATTCTGCGCAGAAAACTCGCTTTTGTCGCGCCCCGCCCCGGTTTCGCAAAGGAGACGCCATGATCCGCCTCAAAGGGCACCTGATCTGCATGACGCCCGAGGAAGCGCAGACGGTGCGTGAGCATATGGCCGAACACATCCGCCTGTCACAGGCAGAACCGGGCTGCCTGTCTTTCGAGATCAGCCAGACCGATGATCCGATGATCTGGGACGTGCGCGAATCGTTCCGGACCCGCGCCGATTTCGATGCCCATCAGACCCGCACCCGCGCCAGCCGCTGGTTCGAAGCAACGCGGCATATCTTGCGCGATTTCCAGATCGAAGAACTGCGGGACTAGCGTCCGCAGCGTTATTTTTCGCGCGCGCCCCTGTCGTGTGGCACCGGCATGCACTCTGGACAGTCAGCGCCCGAGAGGCCAGAACAAGGGCATGAACACGCCCGCACCCTACCGCCCGATTGTCGCGATCCTCTGGATGCTGGGCTCCGTGATTTCCTTCAGCGGTATGGCGATTGCCGGACGCCAGCTTCAGGGCGCGCATGATACTTTCGAGATCATGGCCGCCCGCTCGTTCGTCAGCTTCTTTCTCGTGCTGGCTGCCGCTGCAGCGATGGGCAAGATGGGTGACATCAGCACCTTGCGTCTCAGGGGGCATGTGCTGCGCAATGTGGTACATTTCACAGGCCAGAACCTATGGTTCTGGGCGCTGACCCTGATCCCGTTGGCGCAGCTGATTGCCATCGAGTTTACCTCGCCGCTCTGGGTCATCCTGCTCTCGCCGCTGTTGCTGGGCGAGCGGATTACGAAGCCGCGCGCGATGGCGGCGGGGCTTGGCTTTGTCGGCATTCTCATCGTGGTGCGGCCCGATTTCGACGCGCTCAACATCGGCGTTCTGGCCGCGGCAGGAGCGGCTGTCTGCTTTGCCGCGACCAATATCGCGACCAAACGCCTTGCACGCGATGTCACCATCTTGTCGATCCTGTTCTGGCTGACGGTGATGCAGTTCATCTTCGGCGCGGGTCTTGCCGCGGCAGACGGACAGATCGCATGGCCCACTGCCTCTACGGCGCCTTGGCTTTTCGTGATCGGGGTCACGGGCGTGCTTGCACATCTGTGCCTGACCTCAGCACTACGGCTCGCCCCTGCCACCTTTGTCATGCCTGTCGACTTCATCCGCCTTCCCCTCATGGCCCTGGCGGGGGCGCTGCTCTATCAGGAACAGCTTGAAATGCTGCTCTTTGTCGGGGCGGGGCTGATCGTCTTGGCCAACTGGATCAATATCCGCTCCGAGACCCGAAAGACACACAGCCTTCAATCCAGAAGTCTGTGACGCCGCGTCATTGATTGACCGCGCAAGCCTGCGTCAAATAGCCTTCTTGCAGGGGAAATCCTTTACACAGGATGAGGAACAAGATGAAGAAAATCGTGATCGCAGCCGCTGCTGCGACAGCCTGCGCCACTTCGGCACAGGCAGGTGGGTTTGAGCGTTCGGCCACGCCGCTCGGGTTCATGTTTGAAAAAGGCAACTATGCCGAACTGAGCTTTGGCTCGGCACGTCCCAAGGTTTCCGGCGCGTTGAACGCAGCCCCTTCGGTGACGACGGGCAACGTGACCAAGAATTACAGCACGGTCGGTCTTGCCTTCAAAAGCGACCTGAATGACCAGATTTCGCTTGGCGTCACGCTCGATCCGACCTTTGGCGCCGATGTCGCCTATCCGACCGGAACCGGCTATCCCATTGCCGGGTCTACGGCCAAATTGCGCGGCGATACACTTGCTGTGATCGGCCGCTACAAGATCAACGAGAATGTCTCGGTTCATGGCGGTCTGCGCTCGGTCGGGATCGGCGGAGATGTGAGCCTTGTGAACGGCGGCTCGAACTTCTATCGCGCGACTTTCAACAATGACCGTGACGTGGGCTACCTGATCGGCGTCGCCTATGAAAAGCCCGAGATCGCGCTGCGCGTTGGCCTGACCTATGCCTCGGAAACCAAGCATGAGCTTGATGCTTCGGGCTTTTCCGCCTTTGCGCCGGGCGGCGTCATTTCGGGCTCGACCACCGTGCGCCTGCCCAAATCGCTCACCCTCGATTTCCAGTCGGGTGTGGCGGCAGATACGCTGGTGTTCGGCTCGATCCGCTGGGTGGATTGGAGCGTGACGCGCCTTGACGCCCCCTTTGCCAACCCGCCTGCACCGCTGCCGCCGGTCAATCCGCTGGTCAGCTATGCCAAGGACACCATCACCTATAACATCGGCGTCGGACGGAAATTCTCGGACGCATTTTCGGGGGCGGTTTCGATCGGCTACGAAAAGACCCAAGGCATCCCCACCGGGAACCTCGGGCCAACGGATGGCCTGCTGAGCCTGCAAGTGGGCGGCACCTATACGCATCAGAACATGAAGATCACCGCAGGCGTGCGCTATGTCGATATCGGCAATGCCTCGGCGCTCAAGTCCACGCCGACCTCGACGACGGGCAACGCGCGTTTTGCCGGAAACAACGCGCTCGCCTTCGGACTCCGCGTCGGCTTCAGCTTCTGATCCAGACCGAACAAGGCCACAGACCCGCCCCTTCACAGGGGCGGGTTTTTCATTGAAGGCGGCGGCGGCGGGCGGTAACTGTCAGGGGCAAACAAAAGGGCAAGGCGATGATCTACGCATCCGGGGCGGACTATCTGGCGGCAGCGCAAAAGCGTGTGCTGCTCTTTGGCATGTCCGGTCTGGGCAAGACCCACCTGTCCAACATGCTGCGTGCCAGCCGTCCCGATCATGGGGGCTGGTTCCATTACTCGGTCGATTACCGGATCGGCACCCGCTACATGGGCGAATACATCGCCGACAATTTCAAGCGCGAAGCCATGAAGGTTCCGCTGCTGCGCGAACTGCTGATGACGGATTCGGTCTATATCGCTTCCAACATCACCTTCGACAATCTGGCACCGCTCTCGACCTATCTGGGCAAGCCGGGCGATCCGGCAAAGGGCGGCCTGCCCTTCGCCGAATACATGATCCGGCAGGACCAGCATCGCCGGGCCGAGATTGCGGCAATGCTCGACACCGCGCATTTCATGGGCCGCGCCGAAACCATCTACGGCTATCAGAACTTTGTATGCGACACCTCGGGCTCCATCTGCGAGGTCGTCAACCCCGATGACCACGCCGATCCGGTGATGCGGCAACTGGCCGATACCCTGCTGCTGGTCTGGATCAAAGGATCTGATGCGCATACAGCGGAACTGGCGCGGCGGTTCGACCGCGCGCCGAAGCCGATGTATTACCAGCCGGAGTTTCTTCATGCAGCGTGGGAGGAATACCGTGTAACAAGCGGTAAATCCGAAGAAACCTGCGACCCAGATCACTTTGTGCGCTGGACCTATGCCCGTGCCTTGGCCCATCGTCAGCCGCGCTATGCCGCGATGGCGACATGGGGGGCGACCGTGACGGCCGAAGAAGTGGCCGCCGTATCGAGCCCTGATGATTTCAACGCCCTGATCGCCCGCGCCATTGATCGGCGCTGAACCCGACCCTACATCCTCCGCTCCAAGGAAGCGTTCCATGCCGATTACCCTGCCAGAGACCCTGCCCGCCTTTGACGTTCTTCGGAACGAGGGCGTGATGGTCATGACGCCCGAACGCGCGGCGCGGCAGGACATCCGGCCGCTGAAAATCGGGTTGCTCAACCTGATGCCAAAGAAGATCCAGACCGAGAACCAGTTCGCGCGCCTGATCGGGGCGACGCCGCTGCAGATCGATTTCCAACTGATTCGCATGTCGGAGCACCAGACCAAGAACACTGCCGCCGAGCATATGGAGGCATTTTACCGCCCGTTTCAGGAGGTAAAGACAGAGAAGTTCGACGGTCTGATCATCACGGGCGCGCCGATCGAACATCTGCCCTTCACCGAAGTGACCTATTGGGAAGAACTCTGCGAGGTCTTTGACTGGACACAGACAAACGTGCAGTCCACCTTTGGCGTCTGCTGGGGCGGGATGGCGATGATCAACCATTTCCATGGCGTGCAAAAGCACATGCTGGACCACAAGGCTTTTGGCTGTTTCCGCCATCGCAACCTTGACCCGACCTCGCCCCTCTTGCGCGGCTTTTCAGATGATTGCGTGATCCCCGTAAGCCGCTGGACCGAGATGCGGCAGGAAGAGATTGACGCCCGATCCGGGCTGCGCACGCTGCTGGGCAGTGATGAGGTTGGCCCTTGTCTGGTGGAAGACCCGGGCCACCGCGCGCTCTATATCTTCAACCATTTCGAGTATGACAGCGATACGCTCAAGCAGGAATATGACCGCGACATCGCGAATGGCACGACGATCAATGTCCCGCTGAACTATTACCCCGACGACAACCCCGCGAAAAAGCCTCTCAATCGCTGGAGAAGTCACGCGCACCTTCTATATGGCAACTGGATAAACGAGATTTACCAGTCAACGCCCTATGACCCTCAGGATATTGGCCGCTAGTGCCGCACTCATCGGAATTGGCATGATGGCCGGCACAACGGGGCGCATGGCGGCGCGGGATCAGGCTGCGCTGGCCTCGCATCCGCCGAGCGGGGAATTCGTACTGGTCGAAGGCCGCCGCGTTCACTTGCAGGTCGCGGGCGAAGGCCCCGATCTTGTGCTGATCCATGGCGCAAATGGAAACCTGCGCGAATTCACCTTCGCCATGATGGATCAGCTTTCAGACCGCTACCGGGTCATCGCAGTGGACCGTCCCGGCCTCGGCTATTCCGACGCGCTTCCCGAGGACGAAGCGAGCGTCGCCGCCCAGGCGCAGGTGCTGCGGCAGGCGGTGGCGCAAGTCGGGGCCCAAAACCCTGTTGTGCTTGGACAAAGCTATGGCGGCACCGTGGCGCTTGCATGGGCGCTGCAGGCCCCGCCCGCCGCCCTTGTGCTTGTCTCCTCCCCGTCGTTGCCGTGGCCTGGGGAGCTGGACATCTGGTATCGGATCACAGCCTCGGCCGTCGGACGCATCGCGATCTTGCCCCTGGCTTCGGCCTTTGTCAGTCACAGCTATGTGCGGCGCGCGATTGACGGGGTATTCGCGCCGCAGCACGTGCCTGAAGGATATGCCGACCATCTGGGCATCGATCTGATCTTGCGCAAAAGCTCGATGGCCACCAATGCCATGCAAATCAATGGCCTGAGACCACAGGTAGAGAAGATGCAGCAGGATTACCCGCGCTTGACCTTGCCGATCGAACTCGTGCATGGCGATGCCGATACAATCGTTCCCCTGCACATCCATTCCAAGCCGCTGTCGCAAATGATTGCCAACGCCGCCCTGACCGTTCTGGAAGGTGCGGGCCACATGCCGCATCACACCCACCCCGAGGCAGTTATAGCCGCAATCGACAGGGCCGCCCTGCGCGCCGGATTGCGCTAAGGCGGCCAATCGCCATACTTGCCAAAGACAGCGGGCCACAGGCTGGCGGCCGCACACAGGATGGAGCCACGCATGACATTGCCTTTTGACGGCGCAATCAGCGCATTCTTCAAGGAGAAAGCCCCCCCTTCGGTCCGCAAGGCGATAGAGAAGGCCGGAAAGGATGACATTCTTGATCCGTCCTACCCTTACCGCGAGGAGATGAAGGGCAAGGCCTATGACGCGCATATGGAGGCGCTCCAGATCGAACTGGTGAAGATGCAGTCGGACATCAAGGCGACAGGCAAACGGCTTGTGGTGCTGTTCGAGGGGCGCGATGCGGCTGGCAAGGGTGGCACCATCGGGGCGGTGCGGGAAAACCTCAATCCGCGGGTTTGCTCGGTCGTGGCCCTCGCCAAGCCTTCGGACCGCGAGGCGGCGCAATGGTATTTCCAGCGTTACGTCGACTGGTTGCCTGCCAATGGTGAAATCGCCCTGTTTGACCGCAGTTGGTATAACCGCGCGATGATCGAGCACGTCTTCGGCTTTTGCACGCCAGAACAGCGCGCGCATTTCTTTGCCCAACTGCCCGGATTTGAAAGCATGTTGGTGGACGACGGCATCATCCTGCTCAAACTTTGGCTGGAGGTCGGGCAGGCCGAACAGCTCAAGCGATTCTTGGCACGCGAGCAAGACCCGCTCAAGCAATGGAAACTGTCGCCCATTGACATCGACGGGCTTGGCAAGTGGGAAGAATACTGCGAAGCCATCGAGGAAACGATGGAACGCACCCATTTCGACGTGGCCCCTTGGACGATAATCCTGTCGGATGATAAAAAACGCGCGCGCCTGGCTGCGGTTCAAACGATCTTGCGGGCCGTCGATTACAAGGGGCGCGATCTCGGGCAGATCGGCCTGCCCGATCCGCTGGTTTGCGGCGGACCCCAGTTGCGCAAGGGACGGGCGTGAAACGCGGATACCATCATGGCAATTTGCGGCAGGCTTTGGTGGAAGCAGCCCTCGGACTGATCGCCGATCAGGGGCCGACGGGTTTTACGCTCTCGGAAGCCGCCAAGGCGGCGGATGTCACGCCCGCCGCTGTCTATCGGCACTTCGCGGGGCGCGAGGACCTTCTGGCCGAAGTGGCCCGCCAAGGGTACGAAATTTTCGCCGCCCTGATGGAATTTGCCTTCGACAACGGGCGTCCCTCGGCCCTCGCGGCCTTTGAGGCCACCGGAAGGGCCTATCTGGCTTTTGCCCGGAAATATCCCGGCCATTACATGGCGATGTTCGAAGCGGGGCTGAGCCTGAACGACCACCCCGATCTGGCCTTGGTGGCGGGCAAGGCGCGGGGCGTTCTGGAGCGCGCGGCGGAAAGCCTCTCGCAACACCTGCCGCCCGGCATGCGCCCTCCTGCGTCAATGTTCTCGGCCCACATCTGGGCCATGAGCCACGGTGTGGTGGAGCTTTACATGCGCGGCAGCGCCAATGGCGTGACCCGCAGCCCCTTCCCGCCCGAAGATCTGCTGGAAGCGGGGATCGGCATTTATTTGCGCGGCTTGGGACTGCTGCCACCCGACGGCGTCAAACCGACCTGAGCCCTCGACCCGGCAGATGCGCGCGGCGCGGGCGTATTTCGGAAAGGTGCAATTGCCTTGCAAAAAAAGCGCAGCTCGTGCCGACTTGGCACGCGGCCTGCATTGAAGCGTATAAGTCCCGGTTGTAGGGATCAGTGGTGCCCCCGCGCGGGGCAGGTCTGGAACGGATTGGGCGATGTATCGAGTCTCTCCCTTTGTGCGCCATTTCGGGCAGGCCCTTCTGGCAGGGATTGCGCTGGCGACGCTGTGGCTGACGCTGTCGCCTGCGTCCTATTATGACGCGATCGAATGGCGGATCGCCGAACTGTCGCTGCCGCTGTGGATGGCACCGTTTCCGGTGGCGCTGACCCCGATGGGAATTGTTTCCGAAGGGCTGATGGCCCTGTTCCTGTTCTTCGTCGGCAAGGAGCTTTGGGAAGCCATCCGGCTGGAACGCGGGGCGCTGGCCGGCCGGCGTGCCGGGGTGCCGCTGGGCGCGATGATTGGCGGCTGGATCGGCGCGGTGCTGGTCTGGCTGGTCAGCTCTGCCCTCTTCGAGACGGCGCTGGAGGCAAGCACCGGAACGGGCTGGCCGCTGCCGATCGGGTCGGATGTGGTGCTCTGCTATCTCTTCGGACGACTGATATTTGGCAACGGCCATCCTGCGCTGCACCTCCTGCTGCTGATCACCATCGCCAATGACATTGTCGGGCTGACCGTGGTGGGGCTGGTCTATCCTGCCGCAGGGTTGCGACTGGCCTGGCTGGGGCTGGTGGTGCTTGCCGTCGGGCTGGTATGGCTGTTCTTTGCGCGTCTGGCACACCCCGAACTGTCAGAACGTGAGCATCGCCGCGCTTTTGCGCTGTGGCCTTATGTTCTGGCCGGAGCCATGTCCTGGCTGGGCGTGGTGCTGGCCGGACTGCCCGGAGCCTTGGGGCTGCTGCCGCTGGTGCCCGTGATCCCCCATGCGGATCGCGCCTTCGGGCTGTTTGCCGAGGCCGAGGAATTTCTGCATGACCCGCTCAACCGTCTGGCACATCTGCTGGTGCGGCCGCTTGCGGTTGTGCTGTTTCTCTTCGGGCTGACGCGCGGCGGGGTGGATGTGCTGGCGCTGGCCCCGACAACTGGCACGGTGCTTCTTGCCTGCTGGCTGGGTAAGCCTCTCGGGGTGGTGGTGGGCGCGGTCTTTGCCGCGCGCGGCTTGGGGTTCGATCTGCCGCAAGGGGTGCGCCTGCGCGATCTGCTGATCGTCGCGATGATCAGCGGCATCAGCTTTACGGTGCCGGTGCTTGCGCTTGACAGCGCAGTGCCGGGGGGCGCGATGGCCGAGGCCGCGCGGCTTGGACTGGTGATCTCTCTGCTGGCGGGCGCGGCAGCGTTCCTGCTGGCGCGGGCCCTGCGCCGTGGCCATGTCAGGGCCGGGCGGGGGCGGACATAATCATGCCTGAAAGCCCTGTTAGATACAGCAGGGCTGGGCGGCAGCAAGACCGGTTAAGCATTGGCATCTAAGCTGACAGTGCCGATGCCAACCGGGAGGGCGAACAGCGGCGCGGGGCAGAAGCCTTGGCCAGACGGGGGCAGCGTGTGATCGAGTTTGAGGGCGTTTCAAAGTCTTTCTGGACCGGAAAGCAGCGCAAGATCATTCTGGATCGGGCGTCGTTTCGGGTCGATATCGGCCAGTCGCTGGGCATTCTGGCCCCAAACGGCGCTGGCAAGACCACGATCATCAACATGATGGCCGGGCTGGAAAAACCGGATGAAGGGCGGGTGACCCGCACCAGCCGTATCTCCTTTCCACTTGGTTTCATGGGCGGCGTTGTGAACAAGCACACCGCCACCGAAAACAGCCGTTATGTGGCACGGCTTTACGGGCTCGACCCCGATTATGTCGAAAGCTTCTGCCGCTGGCTCTGCGGCATCGAGGAATATTTCGACATGCCGGTCGGCACCTATAGCCAAGGCATGCGCGCCCGCTTTTCCTTTGCGTTGATGCTGGCGCTGGAGTTTGACATCTACCTGATCGACGAGGGCATGCCTGCCACAACCGATGTGGAGTTCAACCGCAAGGCAGGGCGCATCCTGCGCGAGCGGTTGCAGAATGCCACGGTGGTCATCGTAAGCCATCAGGCGCAGACACTGGAAAAGTTCTGCAAACAGGCCGCCGTGCTGCGCAACGGGCGGCTTTACATATTCGACACTCTGGAAGAGGCGAAGCAGCTTTATGACTATCAAGCTCAAGGTTAAACGTTACAACCTGCGTCGGCCCGATCCTGCAAGCACGGCCCCCGCAGCGCCGCAGCGCCCGGCAAACACACCTGCCACACCGGCCCGCAGCGCCGTGCGGCCCCCGGTTGCAGCCCCTGCCCCAGCGCCGGTTACCGATGACGGTTTTGGCGATGCTCCCTTCCCGACCGCGAAAGACCAGGTGGTGGCGATGATGGACGCAGCCCCTGCTCTGGCAGGCGCGGGCACTGGTGCGGGCACCGGCCCTGCCATCGGCGGCACCGAGGCGACGCCCGGCGATCTGGACCAGATCCGCAAGGAAGGTCTGACGGGGCGGCAATTGCGGATGGCACGGCGCATGGCGCAGAAATACGGCCTGCCTGCCACATCAGATTTCGATGCTGTGCGTCTGTTGCGCGCCGCAGGTCTGGACCCGTTTCAGAAATCGACCATCATGGAAATGATCAGCGCCGATGGCGACAGCCCCCCGCCCGCGGGCGAGGCTGCATCGCACGCGCTGACCGTGGGCCCGCGTGGCGATGGCGTGCAACTGCCGCAGACCGTCAAGCCGATCAAGGTGCCCTCTACCGAAGTGCGGGCCGAGGAGGCGCATCTTTCAGAGATCCAGCGCATCCAGCGCGATCTGGCCAAGCGGCGGCGGCGCAAATCGGCGCTGCTGATGGCAAGGCTGTTCTTCTTCGTGGGTCTGCCGACTCTGCTTGCCGGATGGTATTACTACTTCGTGGCGACGCCACTTTACGCCACCAAGGCGGAATTCGTGATCCAGCAGGCCGATCCTGCCGGAACACAGGGTATGGGCGGGCTTTTGTCCGGCACACAATTCGCCACCTCGCAAGATTCGATTGCGGTGCAGGGCTATCTGCAATCGCGCGATGCGATGATGCGGCTGGATGAGGACAAGAACTTCATTGCGCATTTCTCGCAGCCTCAGATTGACCCCATCCAGCGCCTTGCCGAAGGCGCCTCGCGCGAAGCAGCGTATAAGGTGTTCAAGCGCAATGTAAAAATCGCCTATGATCCGACCGAAGGCATCATCAAGATGGAGGTGATCGCTGCCGATCCGCAAATCTCGGCCGAGTTTTCGCAGGCGTTGATCGGTTATGCCGAAGATCAGGTCGACCACCTGACGCAGCGTCTGCGCGCCGACCAGATGAAAGGCGCGCGCGAAGCCTATGAGCAGGCCGAAGCCGCGATGCTTGCAGCACAGCGCAAGGTTGTCGATCTGCAAGAGCAGTTCAAGATCCTCTCGTCCGAAGTCGAGGTGAGCCTCATCACCGCACAGATCGGCCAATTGGAAACCCAGTTGAGCCAAGACCGCCTGAGCCTTGCCCAGATGGAATCGAACGCCACCCCCAACGTTGCCCGGATGGAGCCCCTGCGCCGCAGGATCGCCACACTCGAAGCAGAGATCGCAACCCTGCGCTCGCGTCTGACCCAAGGCGTGGGTGGCGGCAAATCGCTGGCTCAGGTGCAGTCGGAATTGTTGGTGGCACAGGCCGATGTGCAGACCCGCCAACTTTTGCTGTCCCAATCGCTGCAGTCGATGGAGACCGCCCGCACCGATGCGAACCGCCAGGTGCGCTATCTGTCGGTGTCCGTCAGCCCGATCCCACCGGATGAGGCGACCTATCCGCGCGCCTTTGAAAACACGATGGTGGCATTGCTGGTCTTTGCAGGGATTTACCTGATGGTCTCGATGACCGCCGCGATCCTGCGCGAACAGGTCTCGGCCTGACCCAGAACGGGCAAAAAAAGCCCCCGATCCCGCACGGGACCGGGGGCGCACTCGTTAACGACGCTAGTGCGCGGCGTTGACGGCGCGGCCGGTCAACACCTTGACCAGATTGGCGCGATACGCCGCCGATCCGTGCAGATCGCTGATCATGTCAGCGTCAGACACCGACAGACCCGAAATCGCCGCCGTCGAAAAATCGGCAGACAGGGCAGCCTCGGCCTCTTCCCAGCGGAAGACACCGTTGTTTGACGCACCCGTGACGGCAACACGGACCCCATCGGCAAAGCGGGCGACGAAAACGGCAGTCAGTGCAAAGCGGCTGGCGGGTTGGTTGAACTTGACATAGGCAGCCGCCTGCGGAACCGGGAAAATCACCTGCGTGATGAACTCGCCCTCTTCCAGCGCCGTGGTGAACATACCCTGGAAGTAATCATCCGCCGCGATCCGGCGCCGATCCGTCACCACCGTCGCCCCCGAAGCCAGCACCGCCGCCGGATAGCAGGCGGCAGGGTCGTTATTGGCGACCGATCCGCCAATGGTGCCACGGTTACGCACCGCCGGATCACCGATGCCCCCGGCCAGAGCGGCGAGTGCGGGATAGCTTGGCGCCGCCTCGCGCGCGACCACCGCATGCGGAGTCGCAGCCCCGACATGCAGCCCGCCCTCGCCCATGCAGACGCCCTGCATCTCGGCGATGCCGGTCAGACTGACCAGCACCTCGGGTGCGGCCAGCCGCTGCTTCATGGTGGGAAGCAGGGTCTGTCCGCCCGACAGCGGCTGCGCGCCTTCGGCCGCGAGGGCCTTGACCGCATCGGCAATGCTCGAGGGCTTTACGAATTCAAAATTGTGCATCTTGCGTCCCTCCGATCACGCGTTGATCGCCTGCCACACCCGATTGGGCGAGACGGGCATATCAATATGGGTCACATGGGTATGGCCCCCACTGTGCAAGGCGTCGATCACAGCGTTGACCACGGCCGGCGGCGAGCCGATGGCCCCCGCCTCGCCGCAGCCCTTCACCCCGAGCGGGTTGTGGGTGCAGGGCGTGGCGCAGGAATGATCGACCGTGTAGAACGGCACATCATCGGCGCGCGGCATTGCGTAATCCATGTAAGAGCCGGTCAGAAGCTGACCGTTCTCGTCATAGGAAGTGTTCTCGCACAGCGCCTGACCAATCCCCTGCCCGACGCCGCCATGCACCTGCCCTTCCACGATCAGCGGGTTCATCACGTTGCCGAAATCATCCGCCGCGGTAAAGGCGACCACATCGACCTTGCCGGTCTCGGCATCCACCTCGACCTCGCAGATATAGGCCCCAGCGGGATAGGTGAAGTTGGCCGGATCATAGAAGGCGGTTTCCTCCAGCCCCGGCTCCAGCGTCTCAAGCGGATAGTTGTGCGGCACATAGGCGCTGAAGGCGATCTCGCCAAAGCTCTTGGCCTTGTCGGTACCGGCCACGCTGAACTTGCCATCGGCAAAGGTGATGTCGCCTTCGGCTGCTTCCAGCATATGGGCGGCAATCTTCTTGCCCTTGGCGATGATCTTGTCGAGCGCACGGTCCATCGCGGAGCCCGCAACCGCCAAGGAACGCGACCCGTAAGAGCCCATGCCGAACGGGATCTTCGCCGTATCGCCATGCACGATCTCGACCGAGGTTTCGGGAATCCCGAGTTTCTCCGCCACGATCTGCGGGAACACGGTTTCATGACCCTGCCCGTGGCTGTGTGCGCCCGTCATCACCGAGATGGTGCCAGTCGCATTCACCCGTACCGTGGCCGCGTCATAAAGCCCGACGCGGGAGCCGAGGACGCCCACCAGATGCGAAGGGGCAATACCGCAGGCCTCGATCCATGTGGACAGACCCATGCCGCGCAGCTTGCCGCGTTTCGCGCTTTCGGCGCGCCGTGCCTCGAAGCCCGCCACGTCGGCGAGTTCTACGGCCTTGTCGAGCGTCGCCTGATAATTCCCTGTGTCATAGACCAGCCCAACAGGGGTGGTATAGGGGAACTGGTCGGGGGTAAGCAGGTTGCGCCGCCGCACCTCGAACGGATCAAGACCCAACTCGCGGCACATCTTGTCGATGACACGTTCAATCGAATAGGTCGCCTCGGGACGGCCTGCGCCGCGATAGGCATCGACCGGCGCCGTGTTGGTGAAAACGGTTTTCACGTTCACATAGACATGCGGCACCTTGTAGGGCCCCGCCATCAGCGTCCCATGCAGGAAGGTTGGCGTCGCAGTCGAGAAGTTCGACAGATAGGCGCCCACATTGGCCAGCGTTTCCGTGCGGATCGCCAGAATGTCACCTTCCTTGGTGCAGCCAAGTTCGATCTTGGTGACATGGTCGCGGCCATGCGCATCCGACAGGAAGCTTTCGGTCCGTTCCGCCGTCCAGCGCACCGGACGGCCAAGACGTTTGGCAGCGGCCAGAACAAGGGCTTCTTCGCCGTAGTGATAGATTTTCGAGCCAAAGCCACCGCCCACATCAGGCGCCACGACCTGAAGCTTGTTTTCGGGAATCCCCATCACGAAGGCACAGACCAAAAGCCGCGTCAGGTGCGGGTTCTGGCTTGTGGTGGTCAGCTTGTAATCGCCCGTGCCGGGGAAATACTCTCCGATGCTGGCGCGCGGCTCCATCGCATTGGGGACAAGCCGGTTGTTGGTCAATTCCAGCGTCACCACATGCGGGGCAGCCTTCATCGCGGCATCCACGGCGGCGCGGTTGTCCTCGATCCACCCCCAGTCAAAGCACAGGTTGTCGGGAATCTCGTCATGCACGCGGTTCGACGCATCGGCCACGGCGGCGCGCATGTCGACAATCGCGGGCAATTCCTCGATCACGGTGGCATCGGCCAGAACCTGCGCGGCATCCTTCGCCTGCGCATAGGTTTCGGCAATCACGGCAGCATAGGCATCGCCGACATGACGCACCTTGCCATGGGCGAGCACCGGGCGCTTGGGTTCGCGCATCGGGGTGCCGTCACGGCTGTTGATCAGCCAGCCTGCCGGGTTGCCACCGACATCCTTGAAATCCTCGCCCGTAAACACGGCAAGCACCCCCGGCATGCTCTCGGCCGCCGCGGTATCAATCGAAACGATACGACCATGCGCCACGCTGGAGCGCACCATCACGGCATGGGCCTGCCCGAACAGGCTCAGGTCATCGGTGTAAACGCCGCGCCCCGTCAGGAAGCGCACATCTTCGCGGCGCTTGGTGGATGCGCCGATTCCGGTATCCTTTGGCATCTTTCCCCCCTTATTCCGCAGCCATCGCGCCTGCGTCCTGCCCGGACGCGGCAAGGACCGCCTTGACGATGTTGTGATAGCCCGTGCAGCGGCAGATATTCCCTTCAAGGTAATGCCGGATCTCGGCCTCTGTCGGGCGTGGATTTTCCGCGAGAAGTGCCGCTGATGACATCACCATGCCGGGCGTGCAGAAGCCGCATTGCAAGCCGTGGTGATCCTGAAACGCCTGCTGCACCACGCCAAGGCTGCCATCGGCATTCGCCATGCCCTCGATCGTGCGCACGTCAGACCCGGCAACATCGACCGCAAACACGGTGCAGGATTTGACCGCCTTTCCATCGACATGCACCACGCAGGCCCCGCATTGGGACGTGTCGCAGCCCACATGGGTGCCGGTCAGGCCAAGCCCTTCGCGCAGGTAATTCACCAGAAGGGTGCGCCCCTCTGCTTCGGCCGAGACGGATTTTCCGTTCACGGTCATCGTGACCTTCGTCATGGTTTTCCTCCCTTGAATCTGTCGTGGGTTGGTCTGCGGTCAGCTGATCAGCCGTTTGAACCAGCCCTTTTTTTGTTCTCCGGGGGCTTGGCCGCCCTCGTCTGCGTTTTGCGCTGCTTCTTCGGGCATGGCCGGCCCCTCGACCGCTGTTTGAAAGCGGGTGAAAAACTCATCCGCCATTTTCTTGGCGAAGCCATCAATGATCCGGCTGCCAAGTTGGGCCAGCTTGCCGCCCACATTCGCCTCTACCTCATAGGTCAGGCGGGTGCCTTCGGGGATCGGTTCGAGGACCACGACCGCGCCCCCCTTGGCAAAGCCCGCAGGCCCGCCCTTGCCCTCCCCAGATATGGTGACACGCTCTCCTTCGGTGATGTCGGACAAGGTGACCGCGCCCTTGAAGGTCGCCTTCACCGGGCCGACCTTTTGCGTCACCACCGCTTCGAACCCCTCATCCCGGTTGCCGGTGACTTCGGTGCAGCCGGGGATGCATTCTTTCAGAACATCGGGGTTCAGGATCGCAGCCCAGACATCGGAGGGCGCAGCCTTTATCTCGCGGGTATCACTCATTTGCATCGGTCAATCTCCCTTGAACGCAAGTGTATGATCTGCCCCGTCGCCGCGCTATGGAACCTAAGTCGTAGGACACAGGCGCGACTAGGCAAGCTCTTGCAGAAAGGCTTCCAGCGCGCGGGCATCGATGGGCTTCATCATGATCTCAATTCCCTTGGCCTGCGCCAAGGCGCGCACCTCGGCGCTGCGATTGGCGGTGACCAGACGCGCAGGCACATCGCCGTGCAAAAGGCGCAGGGTTGCGATGAACTCGACCCCCGTCATGCCATCGCCCAACTGGTGATCGACCAGAAAGAAATCGGGCAAAATGCCCAGTTCCTCGATCAGTGCCAGCGCCGCCTCGCCACTGTCGGCATCGAGAACCGAAAGGCCCCATTTTTCAAGCAGCAGCGTCATGGCGCGGCACAGGTCAGGGTCATTCTCGACCAGAAAACCGATCTTCCCTTGCAGGCGCATCCTCGGGTGCGGCGCGGCCTGCGGCGGCGGCGCGGCCAAGGCACCCGAGGCCGAACCCAGAGGTAGTTGCAGCATAAAGCAGGTGCCGCGCCCCAGCCGTGACGACAGCCCGAGCGGATGGCCGAGCAAGGCACAGGCGCGCTCCACGATGGCCAGACCAAGGCCCATCCCCTCGCTGGCCGAGGCGCGGGCGTTCAGGCGGTGAAACTCCTTGAAGATATTGTCCTGTTCCTCTTCGGGAATCCCGGGGCCCGTGTCCCAGACCTCGAGCCGGACCATGCCGCCGCGATTGCGTGCGGCCACCACCACTCGCCCCCGCGCAGTATAGCGAATCGCGTTGCCGATCAGGTTTTGCAGGATGCGGCGAAGATAGGCGGGGTCGGTCATCACCACCGCATCGCTGGGCCGCACAGTCAGGCGCAGGCCTTTGGCCGCCGCGATGGCGCTGAATTCGGCGGCCAGTTGGGTGAGGATCGGGCGCAGCGCAACCTGCCCCACCGACACTGCCGCACGACCGGATTCGAGCTTCGAGATATCCAGCAGCGCATCTAGAATCCCTTCGACCGACACCAGCGCATTCTGCGCCTTCTCCAGCGCTTCCACGGCTTGCGGTGGCACCGCCTCGCCGCTGATGCTGGCAATGAACAGTTTGGCCGCCGACAAAGGTTGCAGCAGATCATGGCTGGCCGCCGCAACAAAGCGGGTGCGGCTGGCATTCGCGCGTTCGGCATTGGCCAGTGCATCCTCCAGTTCCAGCGTCCGGTCCATCACACGCGCTTCCAGCGTTTCATTGGCGCGGCTGAGCGCTTCGATGGCGGCACGTTCCGCTGTCACATCCGTGAAGCTCATCACAAAGCCGCCATCGGGCATCTCTTGCGCAAAGGCGGCCAGGATCAGGTCAGTGCCACGCCGCATTTCAAAGGACAGCGGATCGCGCCCCGCTTTGGCCCCGACCCAAGCCTCGAGCTGTGCGTCTGTCATGCCTTCGGACAGCGTGATCTCTGCGCGAAAGCGTTGCAGCAGATAGGCGAACGAGGCCCCCACGCGGAAACGCGCGACCGGAATAGCCAAAAGCTGGCCAAGTCTGGCATTCCAGCCCAAAAGCCGCGCATTCGCGTCAAAAATCGCCACACCCTGATTGATATGGTCCAGCGTCGCACGGATCATCCGCGCCTGATCGTCCAGCAGCTTGCCGCGTTCCTGCCGCTCGCTGCGGATGATGTCGGTCACATCCGTCTGCAAAATGACCGTGCCACCATCGGCGGTGCGATGTTCGCTGACCTGCACCCAGCGATCCCAGATCATGCGCACGTTGAAGATCACATGCCTGTCCTGATGCCGACGCTTGCGCCGGATCGCCCAGTCTTCCGGAGATTCGCGCTCGGGCAGTTCCAGAAAGTCAGACCGGCTCACGCGGTCGACATAGGCAGAAAAGGTCAGCCCGGGGCGCAGGTCGCCGCGAATATCCTCCATATGCATGCCAAAGCGGGAATTGCACAGCACCAGCACATCGCTGGCGTCAAACAGCGCAAAGCCTTCCTGAATGGTCTCGATGGCATTGGCGAGGTTTTGCCGCGCCGCCTCGGCGCTGCGGGTGGCATCGGCCAGCCGCGCGTTGGAATCGTTCAGAAGGTCCAAAGCGCGTTCCAGATCGCGGGTGCGGTCGCGCACCTGATCTTCCAGCATCGCCGCGCGCTGGAACTGGGCATAGGCAGCGCCGCTGTCATCGGTATCAGCCTCGACGCGGCGCATGAGCACCTGCGCGATGGTCATCAGCTTTTGCATCTGACGCTCGGGCGGATCGGCCGGATTGATCAGCGAGTCGATCATGCCTGCTCTGGCGGGTAGATCGCCACCCCCGTCATGGTCTGATTGACATGCATGGAATTCCACTGCTCGCCATAGGTGGAAAAGCCCACCACATTATGCTTGCGCAGCAGCGCCGAGATCGCGCCCGACATCTGCTTCTCCTGCGCTTCCATGCGGCGCAAGATGCAGTCGCAGGCCAGAATGGCCGCAGGCGGACCAAGATCGGCAAGACGCGACAGTTCGCGGTCAAGATGGGCGACCATGTCCTGCGGCTCGGCCAGTGTCAGCACAAGACCTTCGTCAATGGCGGAAAAGAACACCAGATCGCCATTGGCATCCATCCGCTGGATCGCCCGAACATGATGGCGTCCGCCCACCCGCACCACAACCGGATGCGCGGCAAAGGTGAAGGTGGTCAACTGGGCCGGGTCCTTGCCCAGAAGCCGCGCGTATTCCTGCGCGGCAGGCTCTGCATTGATCTGGCGCACCACACGCCGCGCAGGATCGGCCTGGGTGACAACCATGCGCCTGTCGGTCGGCACCAGATGATCAAGGTTGAACACCCGCACCCGGCAGGCGCTGCGCACCAGCATCACGATCGCCGCATTGTTCAGCGCCCGGCCCTGCCAGATCACATGCGTGCGGTCAAAGCGCACCCCGTCGGCGGCCGACCCGCCAAACAGCGGAACCGGCCCGAGGCCCGAGGCGATGGTGGCCGCCAGATCATCTTCAAGCGTGGAAAGCCCGTCTACCATCATGAAGGCAAACTCATGATCCCATCCGGGGCGCTCTTCCTGCAACGCGGTGCGGGCGCGGATGAGTTGGCCGATCAGTTCCTGGGTGTGAATCCGGATCAGGTCCGGCACCAGCAGACATTCGGTCTGAAAATGCGCGGCCGGAAATCCCAGCGCCACGATTTCGCCCTCGGTATAGCCGCTGTGCGAAATCTCGCCAGCCGTGGTGCAGCCAATCACCAATCCCGGCGGGAAAAACTGCTCCATATCGGAACAAAGCCCATCCAGATCGGCGTCGGGCGAGACAAACAAGACCACGCGCGCGAAAGGACCGGGCCCCAGAGCCTTATGCAAACGGCTGGCTGCATCGGGCGCGCCAGCAGGAACAGAGGCGGTGGCCAGAAGACCGCCCGCAGCCTGCGCCAGTGCATGGCCGCCTGCAGCAAGATTTTCCTGATGGTCCGATCCCCTCATGGCGACAGGCTAGAATGGGCGCGCACGGCGGGTCAATCGCCCTCGGGCATCAGACTGTCAAAGCTGGCCCCCCGCGCGATCAGCACTGCCTGCGTGCGGCTCTGCACCCCCAGCTTGCGCATGATCGCGGTGACATGCGCCTTGACCGTCGTTTCCGCGATGGTCAGCTCATAGGCGATCTGCTTGTTCAGCTTGCCCTCGCAAATCAGTTGCAGGATGCGCGCCTGTTGACGTGTCAGCAAAGACAGGCGCGCCACCGCCTCCTCGCGCTGGCTCGCGGGTGCCTTGGGGTCATGCTGCGGCACAAAACCTTCGGGATGATAGCTGTTGCCCTGCCGGATCGCATCGAACGCGGCACGAAACACATCGCGGTGCGAATGTTTCGGCACAAAGCCCGCCGCCCCGGCACGCAGGGCGGCGCTGACCACACGGTTGTCCGCCAAAGACGACACCACCACCACCGGAACCGCCCCAACCACCGATTTCAACCGGATCAAGCCATCCAGACCATCAACATCGGGCAAGTTGAGGTCCAGCACCACCACATCGGGCATCGGAGCGCCCTCCAGCCGCGCGATGGCGCTTTCCAGACGGTCCGCGGTTTCGATCCGGGTGATGCCCGCCACCGCCTTGAGCGTCATCGACAGGGCGTCGCAAAACAGCGGATGGTCATCCACGACCAGCGCCAACTGGAGAGGGCGGGGCTGCGCGCCCCGAGGTGTCGGCAGGCTGTGCACGGTCATGGCTCACCTATGGCTTCTGGTTTCAGCCTAGCAGCCCCCAAGCCCGCATCATAGCCCGCCTAAAGTCCTAATTTGCCCGCAGACCCCGTCGCGCGCACAGCCGCAGCGGGGGCTAGAGCCTGTAGCGAAATTGCGTTAAAACGCGGCGCAGATATGGCAACCGAGGACCCTGCCCATGCCCCCGATCACTCGCCGCGCCGCCCTGTCGCTCGGACTGGCCTTTGTGCTGACAGCTTGCGGTCGCCGCGATCATACGCGGACCTTCGTGGCGGCGGGCGGTGCGCTTAATCCGGGCGAAACCCCGGAGTTGCGGGCGCTTATCGTGAAATATGCCAATGAATATGATGTGCCGGTCAGTCTGGTGCATCGGGTGGTCCAGCGCGAGTCTGGCTATAACCCGAGGGCGCGCAACGGCAGCTATCTGGGGTTGATGCAGATTGCGCCACAAACCGCCCGCACGATGGGCTTTCGGGGAGACCCGAGCGAGCTTCTCGATGCCGAAACCAACCTGCGCTATGCGGTCAAGTATCTGCGCGGTGCGTGGATGGTGGCTGACGGATCGCAAGACCGCGCTGTGATGTGGTATTCGCGCGGCTATTATTACGAAGCCAAGCGGCGCGGCCTGCTTGCGGCCACCGGGCTCAGGGCCTGATCCGCCCCAGATGGATGGCACGTTACCTCTTCGTCCGGCGATGACCGTCGCCGATCTGGTCAGCGACGGCTTGGCACCTGCTGCAGAGGCCCCGCTGCTGGAGCGTGTGGCACAGGATTTCCGCCTGCGCCTGACACCGCAGATGAAGATGGCATCGCTTGGCTCGGAAGGGGTGGCACGCCAGTTCGTTCCGACGCGTGAAGAATTGGTCGAACGCCCCGAAGACATGGCAGACCCGATCGGGGACGACACGCACGCCCCGGTGCCGGGGTTGACGCACCGCTATCCGGACCGGGTGATACTGCATGTCACCAAGACCTGCGAAGTCTATTGCCGTTTTTGCTTTCGGCGTGAAACCGTGGGCGACACCGGCCATCTGCCCGCCGACCAGCTTGAAGCCGCGCTGGCCTATATCGCCAGCACTCCAGCCATTCGCGAAGTGATCCTGACGGGTGGTGATCCTTTGGTGCTCTCGGCCCGTCGGATTGCCGATCTGGTGGGCCGTCTCGCGGCGATTGGCCATGTCGATCTGGTGCGTCTGCACACGCGGGTGCCTGTGGTTGCCCCGGACCGGATCAACGCAAGCCTTGTCGAAGCGCTGCGCCAGCATCCCTCGGTCTGGGTGGTTGTGCATACCAACCATGCCGACGAGATGACACCGGAGGCCGCCGCCGCGCTGTCGCGTCTGGCGGATGCCGGCGTGCCCCTCTTGTCGCAAACCGTGCTGCTGCGCGGGGTAAACGACAGCGCAGATACCCTCGAAGCCCTGTTCCGTGCGCTGCTGCGGCTGAGGGTCAAACCCTATTACCTGCACCACTGCGACCTTGCGCGCGGCGCGGGCCATTTCCGCACCACCATTGCGGCAGGCCAGGCAATCATGGCAGCGCTGCGCGGGCGGATGTCCGGCACGGCCTTGCCAACCTATGTGCTGGATATTCCCGGCGGCTACGGCAAGGTGCCGATCGGGCCAACGTATCTGGCGCAGCAAGATGGCGCTTGGCAGGTGACCGATCCGAATGGGCGGCTCCACAGATATGAAGATCCGGCGCGGGGCTAAAGCAAAACCTCAGCTTTTCCCATCAAGCCCTTGATTATACGGCCTGACCTGCCGCCCAGCCCGACGACCACGCCCATTGGAAGTTATAGCCGCCAAGCCAGCCGGTCACATCCACC
Source organism: Pseudotabrizicola algicola (assembly GCF_010915705.1). Taxonomy (GTDB): domain Bacteria; phylum Pseudomonadota; class Alphaproteobacteria; order Rhodobacterales; family Rhodobacteraceae; genus Pseudotabrizicola; species Pseudotabrizicola algicola. The sequence continues at coordinate 376,793 of NZ_JAAIKE010000001.1, read as the reverse complement.
ACTTCCCCGACAAAATAGAGACCGGGCAAGCCCTTGGCCTGCAAGCTTCTTGCGTCCAGCGCGTCGGTATCGACCCCGCCCAGCGTCACCTCGGCGGTGCGATAGCCTTCGGATCCGACCGGAACCAGACGCCAGTTGCGCAAGACCTCGGCCACCTGCTCCAGCGCCGCGTTGGACAGGGTGCCGAGCGGGCCGGAGGGAGCGATCACGGTTTCCAGATGCCGCGCCAGACGTTCCGGCACCAGCCCCGCCAGCGCAGTGCGCAGCGCCAGTTTCGGCCCCTGCGCGCGCGCCGCGCGCAAGAACGCCGCCACGTCGCGGCCAAGGCTGACATCCATCGCAATTGCCTCGCCCTCGCGCCAATAACTCGAGAGCTGCAGGATGGCAGGGCCGGACAAGCCCCGATGGGTGAACAGCATGCCTTCGGCAAATTCGGTGCGCCCATGCCGGACGCGGCCGTCAATCGACAGACCCGCCAACGGCTTCATCCAGACCAGTTCCTGTTCGGCAAAGGTAAGCGGCACCAGACCCGGACGGGTTTCCACCACCGGCAGACCGAACTGCTCTGCCAGGCGATAGCCAAAGCCCGTGGCCCCCATCTTGGGAATCGATTTGCCTCCTGTCGCCACCACCAGCGAGGCGCAGCGCAGCACGCCTCGCGCGGTCGTCACCGCAAAACCGCCGCCCGCCTCCGATTCGACCCCTTCCACTGCGCAGCCGAGCCAAAGCTCGCCCCCCGCACGCGCCAGATCGCGCGTCAGCGCTTCGACGACCTGCGTTGCAGGACCATCGCAAAACAACTGGCCCAACGTCTTTTCATGCCAGGCGATGCCCCACTCATCCATCCGCGCGATGAAATCCCACTGGGTATAGCGTTTGAGCGCAGAAAGGGCGAAGCGCGGATTGCGCGACAAGAAGCGTTCGGGCTTGATTTCAAGGTTGGTGAAATTGCACCGCCCGCCCCCCGAGATGCGAATCTTTTCGCCCGCTGCCTTGGCGTGATCGACCACCCGCACACGGCGACCGCGGCGGGCGGCCTCTATTGCGCAAAACAGGCCCGCCGCTCCGGCCCCAAGAACGATTACATCCAGCTTTTCCATGTGCGCCCCATACCTTGCGCAAGGCTCTGCGTCCATCTTTGCATTTTTGTGATTTACCCCCCTTGCACCCGCCAAGACGCTTGGCTAAACACCGCCTCACGGTTGGGGCGTCGCCAAGCGGTAAGGCAGCGGTTTTTGGTACCGCCATACCCAGGTTCGAATCCTGGCGCCCCAGCCAACCACTTCCTTGAAATTGAATACTAATCGCTCTGCTCAGGCAGGGCGTGGCGCTAGAGTCTCGGCAGAGGATGCCGTTTCACGCCTTGCGCGTTTTGGCGTCAGGCGATGGGGCGATTTCTCGAGATGCGGCGCGCCAACGGGCTGCGGGACAGGCCCGCTGCGCCTTGGTCTGCCTCATGGGGTTGCGCCTGCCTTAGCCGGCGAGCGCCTCTGCCAGAAGATTTTTCACCACATCGCCCGGCACATCCGAGGCTACAAAAGCCTCACCGATTCCACGCGCCAGGATAAAGCGAAGCTGGCCGTCGATCACCTTCTTGTCCTGACCCATGAGCGCCAGAAGCGTCTCGGCGTCAGGTAGATCACCGGGAATATCCTTCAGATCAACCTTGCAGCCCATGGCGCGCAGATGCGCGCGCACGCGGCTTGGAGCCTCTTGCGCGCACAAACCCAGCCGCTGCGACAATTCGAACGCCAAGGCGCAGCCGATCGCCACGCCTTCGCCATGCAGCAGGCGGTCGGAATAGCCCGTGGCTTTTTCCAGCGCATGGCAAAAGGTGTGGCCAAGGTTCAGCAGGGCACGTTCGCCTTCCTCGGTTTCATCGCGGCTGACGATGCCCGCCTTCATCTCGACCGAGCGGCGCACCGCGTATTGGCGCAGGCCCGCATCACCCGCCATCGCGGAGGCATTCGACTCGAGCCAATCAAAGAACGTCGCATCCCCCAGCAGCCCGTATTTGACCACCTCGCCATACCCGGCCAGAAAATCACGCCCCGGCAGCGAGCCGAGCACGTCGATATCAGCCAGTACCAGCGTCGGCTGATGAAAGGCACCGACGAGGTTCTTGCCTTGCGCCGTGTTGATACCGGTCTTGCCGCCGACGGAACTGTCCACCTGTGACAGCAGGGTGGTGGGAATCTGCACGAACCGCACGCCGCGGCGCAAGACCGCTGCCGCAAATCCGACCAGATCGCCGATCACCCCGCCGCCGAAGGCGACGACCATATCGCGCCGCTCTATCTTCTGCTCCAGCAGCCATTCGGTCGTGCGGGCAAATTCGGCCCACCCCTTGGTGCTTTCACCTGCAGGCAGGGTCAGTGCCGAAGCTTCGATCCCCTCTGCCGCCAACGCCGCCAGAAGCCTGTCCAGATGCAGTCTGGCAACCGTCTCGTCTGTGACAACCGCAACCTTGCGTCGCCGCAACAGCGGCAAAATCTGCGCCCCTGCCGCATCGATCAGACCCGGACCGATCCGCACCTCATAGCTGCGACTGCCCAGTTCGACCGGAACCACGTCAAGCGTCATGCCTGTTCTCCTTCAAGGACATCGGGGCGGGTGGCAAGCGCCTGAATGACCCGTGCGGCCATATCCTCGATGGAAAGCTCGGGGCTGGCATCGACGGTAATATCGGCCTCACTGTAAAACGGCACCCGCGCCTCATAGAGTGCGCGCAACGTCTCTTTGGGATTGGCGGTGCGCAAAAGCGGCCGCGTCGTCTTGTGGCGCACGCGGTTCCAGAGAAGATCAAGATCGGCGCGCAGCCAGACCGCAACGCCGGTGGCAGAGATCAACTGGCGATTCCCCTCTGCCAGATAGGCCCCGCCCCCCGTCGACAGGATGCAAGGCGGGCCACGCAAAAGGCGGGCCAGCACTTCGGATTCGCGGGCGCGAAAGAACGGCTCCCCGTCGCGCTCGAAGATCTCGGCGATAGACCGGCTGGCAGCGCGGACGATCTCCTCGTCCGAATCAACAAATGGCACCGAGAGGGCCGCCGCCAGCGCCGTGCCGACCGCTGTCTTTCCCGCCCCCATCATGCCCACCATGGCGACCGTCTTTTTCAGGCGTGCCACGTTGCCTCCTTCACTTGTTCCGTCCCCGCACAGCGCCAAACAGGCGAAAGCAACGCTTTCGCGCGCATCACGCGCATTTTTTTGTTCATGGCGTGAACTCGCCGTGAATGCCATATATAATCGCGCCCAACCAAGCGGTGATGCGGTCCGGCAGCGGCCAATTCGCAGCGGGGGCATAGGGGCACTGCGGAAAGACGGCGGGGTAAACCCGTGGCACGCAGGACAATCGGGCTGAAAGGGCAGGACTAAATGGTGGGGCGTCTCCTCAAGGTGGTGATTGTGTTGGGCATTGTGGGTTTTGCGGCACTGACGGGCTATGCCTATCTGGCTGACCTGTCTCCAAACCAATCTCAGGTCACGGTTCCGGTGACATTGAATGCCGATTAGGGCAGCCCTGCCGCTGATACTGGTCATGGCGACCGGCGCGGCTTTGCCAGCCCGCGCCCAGGATCCGCTGTCGGCCATCGACTGGCTGTCGAGTTCGGTCGCAACGCCGGCGGGCGCGGCGGTTGGCGCGCCTGCCCTTCCGGCAGAGGCGCCCGTCACTTCGGGCGGCGCCTTGCCGCAGGATGTGGCGGTTTCGGTGCTTGATGCGCCTTCGCCCGATGCCATCGGGCTGCTTTCCCCTGCAACCAGCGGCCTGCCTCGCGACCTGTGGGGCATGGGGTTGGAAGAGGAGGTGCGCAGCGCCATCGCAAGCGAGCGCAACGATCTTTTGCCTGCGCTCCAGTCGCTGACGATCACGCTGATGCTGGCCGAGGCCGCGCCCCCGCCTGACAGCAGCGGCAAGGGCGCGCTGCTTTTGGCCCGGATCGACAGGCTCTTGTCGATGGGGGCGCTGGATCAGGCGGCGGAACTGCTGGAGGCCGCCCCTGCGGGCGACCCCGAGCTTTTTCGCCGTGCTTTCGATGTCGCGCTGCTGACCGGAAACGAAGAGCGCGGCTGCGAGATGATGCGCGCAACGCCAAATCTGGCCCCGACCTTTCCCGCCCGCATCTTTTGCGTTGCGCGCTCGGGCGACTGGAACGCGGCGGCGCTGACACTGCGCACGGCGCAGGCGCTTGGCTATGTCACCGAGGAAGAAGACTCGCTCCTGTCGCGGTTTCTTGACCCCGACCTTTACGAGGGGGATGCGCTGCCACCCATTCCCGCACGCATGACCCCGCTGGCGTGGCGCATGTTCGAAGCGATTGGCGAGCCGCAGTCGACCATGACGCTGCCGCTGGCCTTTGCCCATGCCGAGTTGCGCGACACCGCAGGCTGGAAAAGCCAGATCGAATCGGCCGAGCGTCTGGCGCGGGCCGGAGTCATCGCGCCCAATGTTCTGCTTGGCCTTTACACCGAGCGTTTGCCCGCGGCCTCGGGCGGGGTCTGGGACCGCGTGGATGCCTTTCAGCGCTTTGAAACGGCCCTGCGCGCCGGTGATCCGGGCGCGGTCGCACAAAGCCTGCCTGCCGCATGGGCGCGCATGACCGAGGCAGAACTAGAGGTGCCCTTCGCCACCTTGTTCGCAGAAGACCTTTCGCGGCTGCCGCTGACGGGTCAGGCGGGCAAGATCGCCTTTGAACTGGGACTGCTGTCACCGCGCTATGAAGCGATCGCGAAGGCGCGCAAAGCGGAATCGACGCGCGAAGCCTTTCTGATCGGTCTTGCAACGGGGTCTTTGTCTGGCGCGATTCCGCCCGACACCTTGGGGCGCGCCATCGCTCCGGCCTTTTTGCGCAGCGAGCCGACCGCTGAATTCGCGGCTCTGATCGAACAACGCCGCATCGGTGAGGGAATCTTGCTGGCGATCGAAAAGATCGGGCGGGGCGTGCAGGGCGATCTTTCCGGCGTGACCGAGGGGTTGGCTTTCCTGCGCCATATCGGACTTGAAGATACCGCGCGCCAGACGGCGCTGGAACTCATGCTGCTGGAGCGGCGCGGATGAGCGAAGGCCCTGCCACATCTGACAGGTGGATATCGGCCTTCCTCGACGCCCATGCCGCCGAGCTGGATGCCGCACGCAACACGCAACTGGCCTATGGGCGCGACCTGAAGGATTTTGCCGATTGGGTCGCGCACAGGGGCGGCACCTTTGCAACGGCAGCACGCGAGGATGTCGAGGCGTATCTGGTGTCCTGTGATGCCAATGGTTTGTCGAAGGCCACCCGCGCGCGCCGCCTTTCCTCTATTCGCCAGATGTATCGCTTTGCCCATGAAGAGGGTTGGCGCGCGGACAATCCTGCCATCCGCATCAAGGGGCCGGGGGCAGTCCAGCGCCTGCCCGATGCGCTGAGCGTGGACGAAGTATCGCGGCTGATGGATGCGGCGCGCGGCCACGGGCGCAACGGGGCGGAGCGCGCGCGCAATGCGGCTTTGCTGGAACTCGTCTACGCCACCGGCATGCGGGTGAGCGAGCTTGTGACCCTGCCCGCCTCGGCGGCGCGGGGCGATCCGCGCATGCTGCTGGTGCGCGGCAAGGGCGGAAAGGAGCGGATGGTGCCCCTTTCCGGTCCGGCCCGTGCGGCGCTGTCAGCCTGGCTCACCTTGCGCGATGAGGCCGAAGACAAGGCGCGCCTCGCAGGTCGGCCCGCCTCGCGCCACCTTTTTCCCGGACCGGGGGCGGATGGACATCTCACACGCCAGCATGTGCACCTTATGCTCAAGGCGATTGCCGGTGCAGCGGGTGTTTCTGCCGCCCGCGTCACGCCCCACGCGCTGCGCCATGCTTTTGCCACGCATCTGCTGGCAGGCGGGGCCGATCTGCGCGTAATCCAGACGCTGCTTGGCCATGCCGATCTGTCGACCACCGAGATTTACACCCATGTGCTTGACGATCATCTCAAGTCCCTGGTGCTACAGCATCACCCTCTGGCCACGGCGGCCAAAGGATCCTGATGCGTCAGGCACGCGGCCATTCACCCCTTGCATTAACCCAGTAACGGAACACTGACAGTCATGGAAAACTCTGCCCTCGACACCGCCTTTTGGCTGACCGCCGCAGGGATCTTGTGTCTTCTGGTGCTGTCGTCCTTCTTCTCCGGTTCGGAAACCGCATTGACGGCGGCTTCGCGCGCCAAGTTGAAAACGGCGGCCGACAAGGGATCGCGCGGCGCGCAGGCGGCCATGAAGGTTACCGAGGACAACGAGCGGATGATCGGGGCCATCCTGCTTGGCAACAACGTTGTGAACATCCTCTCGGCATCCTTGGCGACCGCCCTTCTGACGCGGGTAGTGGGCGATTCCGGCGTCGCTTTCGCCACGCTGGGTATGACCGTGCTGGTGCTGATCTTCGGCGAGGTTCTGCCCAAGACACTCGCCATCACCTTTCCCGAGGCTTTTGCCACCAAGGTCGCGCCGGTGATCCGGCTGCTGATCCTTGTCTTCTCGCCCATCGTGACTGTCGTCCGCATGCTGGTGCGGGGCGTGCTGCGCGTTTTCGGCGTGCGGGCCGACCCCGAGGGCAAGATCCTTGCCCTGCGCGAGGAGATTGTCGGCGCCATTGCTCTCGGTCACTCCGAGGGCGCGGTGGAGAAGGAGGACCGCGACCGTCTGTTGGGCGCCCTCGATCTGGGAAGCCGGACCGTCGATGAAATCATGCGTCACCGCCGGCACATCGAGATGCTCGACGCCGATCTGCCGCCCGACCAGATCCTGACCAAGGTTCTGGCCTCGGCGCATACGCGTTTGCCGCTGTTCCGCGATGACGAAGAGAATATTCTCGGCGTCGTCCACGCCAAGGACCTGCTGCGCGAGGTCGACCGCCTGTTGCGCACCTCGAACGGCACCTTGGGCACGCTCAAGGACCTCGATATCGTCAAGGTGGCGATGAAACCCTATTTCATCCCCGATACCACGGCGCTTGACGAACAGATGCGCCAGTTCCTGAAGCGGCGCACCCATTTCGCTCTGGTGGTTGACGAATATGGCGGATTGCAGGGGCTCATCACGCTCGAGGACATTCTGGAGGAGATCGTCGGCGAAATCACCGATGAATTCGACGTGGTGCAAAAAGACTCGGCGCTGAAGCGGGCAGAGAATGGCGATTATCTGGTCGAGGGACAGATGACCATTCGTGACCTGAACCGCGCGATGGACTGGAACCTACCCGATGACGAGGCCAACACGATTGCCGGCCTTGTGATCCACGAAGCCCAGATGATCCCCAACGAAGGTCAGGCGTTCAGCTTCCACGGCTTCCGCTTTGAAGTGGTTCAGAAACGCGAAAACCGCATCGTCAAGCTGAAAATGCGGCCCCTTTGACGGCTAGCCGGGCAGGTCCGCCCTGCCCGGCCCGTCGCATCAGCGTTTCTTGAACAATGAGCCGAGCACACCGCGCACAATCGCCTGCCCGGATTTGGTGCCAAGCTGGCGGGCGAAACTTTTCGCAAAAGCCTCGCCCACGGAATCGCTGCTGCGGCTGGATGTCCTCGGCTTGGGGGCTGCGGTGCGGGTGGTGTCGCCCCCGTCATAGCGCCGCGCCTTGCTGAACCCGTCACTGTCGGGGCGCAGATCCGTCTCGCCCCTGCGTGGGGGGGCAGCCTGCGTTTCGGCGGCGGCTGCCTCTGCCGCCGCTTTCTGCTCGCGCGCGCGCAGGCGTTCATAAGCGCTGTCGCGGTCGATCATGCTGTCGTATTTGCCCCTGAGCGGCGACATCACCATCAACTGCGCCCGCAAGGCGGTATCAATCGGGCCGACCTGACTGCTGGGCGGCCGGATCAGCGTGCGCTGCACCACACCGGGAATACCCTTGCGCTCCAGAAATGACGTCACCGCCTCGCCTGTGCCCACCTCGCGGATGGCATCCTCGGTGCTGAACGCGGGGTTGTCGCGATAGGTCTGTGCGGCCAAGCGCAGGTCTTTCTGATCCTTGGCGGTAAAGGCGCGCAACGCGTGCTGCACGCGGTTGCCAAGCTGTCCGAGGATGTTCTCGGGCACATCCGCCGGGTTCTGGGTAATGAAATACACACCCACCCCCTTTGACCGGATCAGCCGCGCCACCTGTTCCACCTTTTGCACCAAGGCGCGCGGGGCATCAGCAAACAGCAAATGCGCCTCGTCAAAGAAGAACACCAGCTTTGGCTTGTCCGGATCGCCCACCTCGGGCAGCGTCTCGAAAAGTTCGGACAGCAGCCACAAGAGGAAGGTCGCATAAAGGCGGGGGCTGTGCATCAGCTTGTCCGAAGCCAGAATATTGATCCGGCCCCGGCCATCGCTATCGGTCAGCATCAGATCGGCCAGATCCAGCGCCGGTTCGCCAAAAAACGCGGCAGCGCCCTGATTTTCAAGCACCAGCAACCGCCGCTGGATCGCCCCGATCGACGCAGGAGCGACCAGCCCGTAGCGCGCCGAGATGGCGCCTGCGTTTTCCGCAACAAAGACCAGAAGCGCCTGCAAATCCTTGAGATCCAGAAGCGGCAGTTCTTCCTCATCTGCCAGACGGAAGGCGACATTCAGCACGCCCTCTTGCGCCTCGGTCAACTCCAGCAGACGGGCCAGAAGCAGCGGCCCCATCTCGGCAACGGTCGCACGGATGGGGTGGCCCTGCTGGCCGAACAGATCCCAGAAGGTGACGGGAAAGGCGCTGTAAACCAGATCAAGACCGATTGTTGCCGCCCGTTTCATGAAAGGTTCGTGCAGCTTTCCCGCGGCGCTTCCGGCCACCGCCAACCCCGAAAGATCGCCTTTCACGTCAGACAGGAACACCGGCACACCGGCAGCAGAAAACCCTTCGGCAAGGATTTGCAGCGTCACCGTCTTGCCGGTGCCGGTGGCCCCCGCAATCAGACCGTGACGGTTGCCATAGCCAAGCAACAACCGCTGCGGATGACCATACTCTTTCCCACCGCCACCGACAAAAATTGAAGGCTCTTCCGACACCAGATGTCTCCTGTTCTGCACCGACCGAGGCCGCAGGGCCCTTGGCGATCAACCATACAAACTTGCGCCCGCGATGCCAGTGGCGATCCTGCACTGGCAGGCCATGCGTTGAAAGAAGCCCCGATCTGCCGTGCGCGGGCCCACCTGCCCCGCCCAAGGCCCAACGGAGATAACCTGCCCCTATATCGCATGTTTTACAGGCGTATTTGTGATCAGATTCCCGGTTGACGCCTGCCAAATTCCACCGTAGCGTCACGTCCATGAAGTCGGCCAGTCCGACAGGGAGCAAAAAAATAAACGTGAAAAAGGGCCGGACCACTGGCCCTTTTTCATTTTTCGCCATGTGCTTGGCCGCAACAGGCAGAGGCCGCGCCACCAGCCGTGCACACTGGCGGCCCCGCGCCTTGCCGCCCCCATCAGGTCACGCTTTTGGCACCTGACAGGTCCGGCGCAACATGGTAGATCGGCGCGAGCGGGTGAAAGCCCAACAGCGAAATATGGACGTGACATGACCTTTGCAACGAACCCGACCCTTTCGAAGTCTCTTGCACTCGCCCTCTTTATGGCGGTTTCCACAAGCTCCGTCTGGGCGCAGGACACCGCAGCTCCCGCGACAGAGGATGAGACCTTCGCCGCCGACGCTGCCGGAGAAGAAGGGCTGTCGATGGGAACAGAAGTCGGGGCCGAGGCGTCCGGTGTCGGCAGTTCTTATGTCGAGGCAAAGTTCGAAGCCTGGGAGCAGCGCTGCATCCGCACCGAAGATGGTGCCGACCCCTGCCAGCTGTACCAGCTTTTGCTTGATTCCGAAGGCAATGCGGTGGCCGAATTCAGCATGTTCAACCTGCCTGCAGGCGGGCAGGCAGCCGCTGGCGCGACGGTGATCGTGCCGCTGGAAACCCTGCTGACCGAGAATCTGATGATGGCCGTGGATGGCTCTGCACCGCGGGTCTATCCCTTCACCTTCTGCTCGACCATCGGCTGCGTCTCGCGCATCGGCTTCACCGCCGCAGAGGTGGAACAGTTCAAGCGCGGGGCCAAGGCTGTGCTGACCATCGTTCCCGTGGTCGCCCCCGACCAGAAGGTCAGCGTGGACCTCTCGCTCAAGGGCTTTACGGCTGGCTATACGGCAGTGTCCGCGACCAACCCGTAATCTCCCGCAGGGCACTGAAACCGGGCCGCGTCCTTGCTGGGGCGCGGCCCTTTACATGCGGCGCAGCACCAGCACCGCGTTCAACCCGCCAAAGGCAAAGGCGTTCGAGACGGCCACCTCGACGCGCGCGCGGCGTGCGGTGTTCGGCACCACATCGAGCGGGCAGAGCGGGTCGGGCTGGCTGTAGCCCAGCGTCGGGGCGATCACCCCGTCACACAGCGCCATCAGGCAGGCAAGCGCCTCTACCGCGCCCGTGCCGCCGATGATGTGCCCATGCGCCGCCTTGGTCGAAGAGACCGGCGGCGGCTCTGCCCCGAACACCGTGCGGATCGCCTGAGCCTCGTTGGCGTCATTCGCCTTGGTTCCGGTGCCGTGCGCATTGATATAGCCCACCTGCTCCGGCGCCAGCCCTGCGTCCTCCAGCGCACCGCGCATTGCGCGCACCGCCCCGTCACTCGACGGCATCACGATGTCATGGGCATCGGAACACATGGAAAAACCGACAACCTCGGCCAGAATGTCTGCCCCGCGCGCTTTGGCATGCTCATAGGCTTCAAACACAAAGACCGCCGCGCCTTCGCCCTGGATCATGCCGTTGCGATCGGCCGAAAACGGGCGACACTCGTCCGTTGACATCACCCGAAGCCCTTCCCAGGCCTTCAGACCGCCGAAGGTGAGCATCGCCTCTGCCCCGCCGGTCAGCATCACCGGCGCCGCGCCCGACCGGACCATCTGGAAGGCGAGCCCCATCGCATGGTTGGAACTGGCGCAGGCCGTCGAAACGGCGAAGGCCGGCCCGCGCAGACCGTAAACCATGCTGATGTGGCTCACCCCGGCGCTGGCCATCAGGCGCGGCACGGTCAGCGGATGAACCCTGTTCTTGCCTTCGGCATAAACCGCGCGATAGCTGTCGTCGATGGTGCCAAGCCCGCCGCCTGCCGTGCCAAGGATCACCCCGGTGCGGAGCGCGAGCGGTTCATCAAACACAAGACCCGACTGCGCCACCGCCTGTTTCGCCGACCACAGAGCAAATTGCGTCATCCGGTCATAAAGGCTTAGCCCGCGCAGGTCAAAATGTTCGGTGGCGGTCCAGCCCCGCACTTGTGCGGCGACCCGATTTGACAACCGATCCCCATCGGGAATGTCGAGCGGCCCGATTCCGCAACGCCCCGCAGCAAAGGCTTCATAGGTCGAGGCCACGTCATGCCCCAAGGCATTGATGGTGCCCGCGCCCGTAATCACAACTCTTGGCATGGACGCTCAGGCGGCCTTCTGGGAAACAAGCCCCTCTACCGCCGCGATGATCGCGGCCACCGACGAGAGGTCGAATTCTTCGCTGCCCGGTTCGTTGGCATTGAAGGGCACCGAAATGTCGAAGGCTTCCTCCAGCGCGAAGACAAGTTCAACCATCGCAAGACTGTCGAGCGCCAAGGCATCTAGTCTGGTGTCGACAGTCAGGTCTGCAGGTTCCAGCAACGCCTTCTCGGCAATGATCCCGATGATGGTCTGTGCGGTATTTGTCATGCGATCATTCCTTCCTGTTCGAAAGGCTTATAGAAAGCCTTCATGACTTCTCGATGACTCTCTCCATCGCGGCAACTTTCGAGGCCAGACGCGGCAACCGGCGCAGGGCCTTTTGCATCTCGACATGGGTTTCCAGCTTGACCGCCGGATAGCCCAGCAACACCCGCCCCGCAGGCGCATTGGTAAAGACCTTTGTCGCGCCGCCGCAAATCACGTCATCGCCAATGAAGATATTGTCGTTCACGCCGCACTGGCCTGCAAGCACGACCCTGTTGCCGATCCGCGACGATCCGGCAATGCCGACCTGACCGCACAAAAGGCAATCATCGCCGACCTGCACATTGTGTCCGATGTGCACAAGGTTATCCAGCTTTGTGCCTCTGCCGATCGTGGTGTCACGGATCGTGCCGCGATCGATGCACGCATTCGCGCCGATTTCCACGTCATCGCCAATGGTGACCGCGCCCAAGGAATGAATGCGCGTCCAGCTTTGCGCGCGAATATCGCCCCGCTGCCCCAGCGTTTCACGGATTTCCTCCACGCCCGATTTTTCCGGCGTGACGAAGGAAAACCCGTCAGACCCGATCACTGCCCCCGGCTGGATGATCACCCGCGCGCCGATGGTCACCCGCGCCCCGATCCGCGCGCCCTGCAGGACAAGCGCATCAGCCCCGAGGCTTGCGCCTTCCGCAATGCTGACATGGCTGGCAATGCGGGCATTGGGGCCAATGACAACGCCCGCGCCGATGGTTACAAAAGGCCCGATTGCGGCCCCCTCGCCGAGCTGCGCAGACGGATCGACCACGCTCAGCGGATGGACCCCCGGCGCGATGACCGGCCCGGCGTCAAGCAAGGATGTCAGCCCAGCCATCGCCAGACGGCCCCGCGGCGCGAAGATGGCGGCCTGCAAGCCCATCTGCTGCCAATCCGCTCCGGGCCAGAGCATCGCAGCCCTTGCCCGACCTTGCGCCAGACCGTCGGCATATTTCGGATTGACCGCCAGCGCCAGCTGGTCCGGCCCGGCCTGCTGAGGCTCTGCCGCCCCACGCACCTCAAGCGCGCCATCCCCCGCAAATTCAGCCCCGATGGCGGCGGCAATCTCGGCGATGGAATGGGTCATTGCGGCTCCTCCGGGCCGCACCCTCGCGGCTCTTTGCAGATTTAACCTTGAACTGCGGGCAAGACCACCCCGGCGGCCTCAAGCGCCTGAAACAGTTTGGCATCGCGCCCATAGACATCTGCACGGTAGGTCATCTGCCCCTTTTCTCCCGGCCATGCGGTAAAATAGACCAGATGCACAGGCACCTTTTGTTCAAGCTTTACAGTGGTTTCATTGCCGGTGTTCAGATGGCGCGTAAACTCTGCCTGCGGGTCCTCCGATTGCAGGGCCAGCAAGGCATAGGCGAAGTCGAACGGGTCGGCCAGGCGGATGCAGCCGTGGCTGTAGGCGCGCACGTCATGGCTGAACAGGTTCTTGGCCGGCGTATCGTGCAGATAGATGTTATGCACATTGGGGAACATGAACTTCACCTTCCCCAAGGCATTGCCATCGGACGGGGGCTGGCGCAGGCCGAACGGGAAGGTGCGCGCCGAATAGCCGGCAAAGTTCACCGAGCCGCGCGGCACCACACGCCCGCGCCCGTCGATCACCTGCAAATGGCTCACGGCATTCGGGTTACGCTGCAGCAGCGGCAGGTATTCGTTCACGATGATAGACCGCGGCACCCCCCAGCTCGGGTTGATCACCATATGCGCCATCATGTCGGAAAACTCTGGCGTGTGCTGCGCGGCCACGTCCTTGCCAATCACCGACCGAGTTTCAAAGGTGACCTTGCCGTGATCGACGATCTTTGCGGTGAAATCGGGAAGGTTCACCCAGATGTGCCGATCACCCAGCGGGGTGTCATGCATCCAGCGCACCCGCTCCATCGCGACGACCACCGACTTGAGCCGCTCATGCGGGGCAACATTGATCGCCGCGAGCGTGCGCTCATCGGCGCTGCCCGTGGCGGGCAGTCCATGATCAAGCTGAAAGCGCTGAACCGCCGCCTGCAGCGCCGCGTCATAGGTTTTGGTGGCCGAGCGGCCCAGATAGCCCATCGCCCCAAGCCGGTCCCGCAGGGCCACGACCGAATCGCCACTCTGCCCCGGTGCGAGCGCCTTCGCCTTTACCGCAGGTCCCCAACCGCCCTCGGCGATCTGCGCTTCGAGCGAGAGCTTGGCCCGCATCAACTGCGCATAACGCGGCGAGGTCGGCAAAAGGCTGTGCATCACCTCCGCAGGGTTGCGCGTCTGCATCTGCGCCAGCAGCATCGCCGGATCGGGGCGCGCAATCTCGCGCACGATGCCCGGATCGACCCGCTTTGGATCGGTCGCGCCGGATTTGATGTCGCGGGCATAGGCCAGATAGGCGCGGGTCAACGCCACCTCGGCGCGGGCGCGGTCGCCTTCGGTTTGTGCCGCCCGCAATTGCGCAGTGAGTTCTGCCACATCATAACGTGCCACCGGCAGCCCATGCGCAGCGGCGCCCGACAGCGCCGCGAGCAAGGCCGAACGGCGCTGCACATCCTGCGCGCCCTCCCCTGTCCACAGGGTCCGATAGGCATTCTCGGCATAAAAAGCCGCAATCGTCGCATCCTCGGATGCTTCGGCGGCAATGGTCTGCACGAAGGGGCTGGGAAAATCCTGCGCCGCAATCGGCGCGGCAAAGGCAAACAGACTGGCCGACAACACCAGGCCGGACACAGAACAAGCACCATTCCATCGAGTCATCGTCACACTGTCCCAACCAGTCTTTTAGGTTATTTTCCTCACATTCCGCGAAGTTGGCGGCGCTGTCCATTCACGTTACGGCCAGAAGATCACATTGCGCGCCAAACTCGTCACATTCGCGCAACAGATCGATCAGAAAAATGTTGCGTATTCCATCGGCGACTTTCAGCAAAAATTTGCCGACCGCCCCTAAACCGGGAACCGGCGGAGAATCTGCACTTGGGTTGCAAAAGGTGCTGTGGCATACAGCTTGCACACTTGGGGACGAAGTGAAGACGAACCGCCGTCTAGGTGGTCAAATTACGACGGGACAGGCGCTAGAATGGCAGATACATCGAAGTTGGGTTTTACGCGGCGCGGCCTTCTGGGTGCGTTCGCAGCAACGGTTGCGGTTGCGGCACCCACCTATTCAAACGCTTTCGGCCTTTTGCGTGGCGCGGGCGACATTCGCCGCATCCGTATGTATTCGGGCCGCACCGGGGAAAGCATCGACACGATCTACTGGATCGAAGGGAAATACATTCCCGAGGTGATGGCAGAGATCAACCATTTCATGCGCGACTGGCGGTCCAATGATGTGACCAACATCGACGCCCGCACTATTGACATCATGGCAGCCGCCCACCGGCTGATGGACGTCAAGGAACCTTACATGATGCTTTCTGGCTACCGCAGCCCCCGCACCAATGCGATGCTGCGTGCACAGTCCAGCGGCGTTGCCCAGAACTCGCTGCACCTCAAGGGTCAGGCGGCCGATCTGCGGCTGAAATCCCGTTCGGTCAGCCAGATGGCCAAGGCCGCTGCGGCCTGTGCCTCGGGCGGCGTCGGGCGCTATTCTCGTTCAAACTTCGTGCACATGGATTGCGGCCCGGTCCGCAGCTGGGGCGGCTAAGCCTCAGAATCCGGAAATTCGCAGAATTTTCGTGAAAAGGCACCCTGCGGGGTGCCTTTCTCGTTTCACTCGTCTGCGTCATCATCGGCCGCAGCCGCCGCGGCCAGCTCGCGCCCGCGATATCCCATCGCCACCACGAATTTCTCCGAGCTGTCCGACCGGCTGGCGGGCGGTTTCACATTCGCAACCTTGCGGAAATTCTTCTTCAACGTCGCCTGCATGGTGTTTTCGGCCCCGCCCGCCAAAACCTTGGCCACAAAGGTGCCGCCATCTTCCAGCACGTCAAAGGCAAAATCCAGCGCCGCCTCGATCAGCGCGACGATGCGCAAATGGTCCGTCGCCTTATGGCCGGAGGCTGCCGCCGCCATGTCGGACATCACCACATCGGCCCTGCCGCCCAGCCAGCCCTTCACAAGGGCATCGGCATCATCGGACAGAAAATCGAGCTGATGCAATTCCGCGCCCGGAATCGGCTCCACCTCTTGCAGATCGACACCAAGGACGGTGCCGACCGGCTTTTTCGGATTCTGCCCCAGCGCATTCACGCGCACCACCGCCACCTGGCACCAGCCCCCCGGCGCGCAACCGAGGTCAACCACCCGCGCACCCGGCTTGAGGAAGCCATAGCGGTCATCAAGCTCCAGAATCTTGTAGGCCGCGCGTCCGCGATAGCCTTCCTTGCGTGCCCGGATCACATAGGGGTCGTTCAGCTGCCGCTCCAGCCAGAGCGTCGAAGACAGCTTGCGCCCCTTGGCGGTTTTCACCCGCACCCGCAACTCACGTTGGCCCCGGCCGGATATGTTCTTGTCACTCATGTGAATGGTCCTTCGGTCAGCACGCCATCGGCGGTCATCTGGGCATAAAGCAGGCCTTCGCGCAGGCCCCTGTCGGCCACGGAAAGACGATCCGTCGGCCATATCCGCATCAGCGCCTGAAGGATAGCCGCACCGGACATGATCAGCGCATGACGGTCGCGGCCAATGCGCGGGTCCACCCGCCGCCCCTCGGGCCCCAGCGCCAGATAATCGCGGATCACGAAATCGATCTGGTCGCTCGTCATCTGCAACCCGTCCACCTTCGTGCGGTCATAGCGCCGCAGGCCCAGATAGCTGGCCGCCACCGTGGTCACCGTGCCTGATGTGCCGATGATCTGGAAACCCTCGCGCGGTTGCTGGGCGTTATACGGGGAGAAGCTGGCAAGCTGTTCTTCGAAAAACCAGCTCATCAGGGCAAAACGCGCGGCATCATCATCGACATCGCCGAACTGGTCACGCAAGGTCGCAACCCCCAGCGGCACCGAAATCCAGTCCACCACGCGCGCACCGCCTTCGGGCTGCGCATTGAAGCCGGTATGGAGGCTCATGATGGACCGCGGGCGGTTTTCAGGTCTTACGCCCGACAGGTCGATCCACACAAGCTCGGTCGATCCGCCGCCGATGTCCACCACCAGCAATTGCTCGGTCCGCTCATTGACAAGCGGCGCGCAGGAAATCACCGCCAGCCGCGCCTCTTCTTCCGGCGGGATGATCTCCAGAGCCAGGCCCGTCTCGCGCTTGACCTGACGGATGAAGTCACGCGCATTCCGCGCGCGGCGGCAGGCCTCGGTGGCCACCAGTCGCATCCGATGCACGCCGTGACGTTCGATCTTCTTCTGGCAGATGCGCAATGCCTGCACCGTGCGCCCCATAGAGGCACGCGAAAGCCGGCCCGAAGCTTCAAGCCCGATGCCAAGCTGGACAGTCTTGGAAAAACTGTCCACGACCGTAAATTGACTGCCCTTCGGCTGGGCAATCAGCATACGGCAACTGTTGGTGCCAAGGTCGAGCGCCGCGTATAGCGTGCCCTGCCCCGGCTTGTGAGGGGGTGACGATTCGGCGACACGAGAGCCTTTGTCAGGCTCGACCGGTGTTTGCGACGCGCCCCCCCCTTGGGGACGCTCGGGCGTCATTGCCGCCCTCCATATGTGGTTACCTTAAACGTAGCGCCGTTCCCCCCCTGCCGCAAGCACTCATACGCGGCCCTGCCTGCCCCGGGTCTGCCGTGGCCTGCGGCAAGGCCGGCGCTGTGGCGGCGATGCGCCAGTCAGCCCTGCCGCAATGGCTCGGGTCGCAGATGCACCGCGCCATGTCGAAAACGCACCCTCTTGTCGCAAACGGGCGACTAGAAGGGAAAGGAAGGTGGCGGAGGGGAATCGGCGCATGGCAGAGGTGACAGTGGTGTTTTGGCGCGACATCCCCGCACAGGTCATCGTGGGCAAGGGCCGCCGCGGCGCAAAGGTGCAACTGACCGAGCGTTTCGAGCAAGCCATCGACCGCTGCGCCATGAAGATCGGCGCCAAGGATGCCGATGCCTATCTGGCAGAATGGCGCAAAGCCCCGCCTTATGAGGCAGAGGGCGAGCAGGAAGACGTGGCGCGCCGGGAAGCGGCGCGGCTCGAAGCCGAATATGACACTGAACGTCTGAAAGCACTGATCGCGTCGGATGGCTGGGCCAAGGCCTGAGGCTCCGCGCATGACCCTGAGGGAGAGGTTGATGGCCCTGTTCAATTTCCGCAGCAAGTCCGCACAGACCCCGGCGACGCCGCAGGGGCAGCTTGAGGCGTTCCTGCAAGGCTATTCCATCGAGGTGATGCCGCGCACCGCCGAAAAAGTGGAAGATTTCCGCACTCTGCTGCCCGCCGGCACCCGCGTCTACATTGCCCATATCGACGGCACGCCGATCGAGGAAATGGTGACCACCGCGCGCCGTCTGGCCGACGAGGGCTTCACCGCGATGCCGCATTTTCCGGCCCGCATCATCAAGGATCGCGCCACGCTGACCGATTGGGTGGCACGCTACCGCGATGTCGGGGTGCGTCAGGGCTTGCTTCTGGCAGGGGGCGTGGCCGAGCCTGTGGGCGATTTCCACACCTCGATGCAACTGCTCGAGTCAGGGGCCTTCGACGGGTTTGAGCGGCTGCATGTTGCGGGCCATCCCGAAGGCAACAAGGACATCGACCCCGATGGCTCTGACCGTATGGTGATGGAGGCCGCGCGGTGGAAATCGGCCTTTGCCGAGCGCACCGATGCGCAGATGGCCATGGCGACCCAGTTCTGTTTCGACGCCGCGCCCGTAATCGCATGGGTGGACCGGCTGGCAGCCGAAGGCGTGAAACTGCCGGTGCATATCGGTGTCGCCGGTCCGGCTAAGTTGCAGACCCTGATCAAGTTCGCCATAGCCTGCGGTGTCGGCCCCTCGCTCAAGGTGCTGCAGAAACGCGCGATGGACGTGACAAAGCTGCTTTTGCCCTATGAACCCACCGATGTGCTGACCGCTCTGGCCGCGCACAAGGCTGCGCATCCCGATTTCGGCATCGAGCAGGTTCACTTCTTCCCGCTGGGTGGTATCAAGACCAATGCCCAATGGGTGACAGAACATGGCGGCGCCGCTGGTAAACCCGCCAAGGCCGCTTGAGATAAAGGTTTAAGAATGACCCGCACCGTCCTAGAATCCAAAACGAAAACTGTCATCATCGGCTTTGATGAGCCCTTCTGCGTGATCGGAGAGCGGATCAACCCGACCGGCCGCAAGAAACTCGCCGCCGAGCTGGAGGCGGGCAATTTCGAAACCGTCATCCGCGACGCGCTGGAGCAGGTCGCCTGCGGTGCCACGGTTCTGGATGTCAATTCGGGCGCGGTGTTCACCAACAAGATGGCGGAAGACCCCCGCTATGCCGACAACAACTTTGTCGAGCCGCCGCTGATGCGCGCCTTGATCGAGATTGTGCAACAGACCGTGGACGTGCCCCTGTGCATCGATTCTTCGGTTCCTGCCGCGTTGGAAGCAGGGCTTGCTGCCTGCGAGGGCCGCCCCCTGCTGAACTCGGTAACGGGCGAAGAGGACCGGCTCGAACTCGTGCTGCCGCTGGTCAAGAAATACAATGTGCCGGTGGTGGCGATCTCGAATGACGACACTGGCATCTCGCCCGATCCGGATGTCCGCTTTGCCGTCGCCAAGAAGATCGTCGAGCGTGCCGCCGATTTCGGTATCCCCGCGCATGACATCGTGGTCGACCCGCTGGTGATGCCCGTGGGGGCCATGAGCAGCGCCGGACAACAGGTCTTTGCCCTCGTTCGCCGCCTGCGTGAAGAGCTGGGCGTGAACACCACCTGCGGCGCATCAAACATTTCCTTTGGCCTGCCCCACCGCCACGGCATCAACGGGGCCTTCCTGCCGATGGCCATCGGCGCGGGCATGACCTCGGCCATCATGAACCCCGTCCGCCAGCAGGAAATGGAGGCCATCCGCGCCGCCAACTTCCTGATGGACCATGACGCAAATGGCGGAGAGTGGATCAGGTTCGCCAAGGTGCTGGAGGCCGTTGACGGCGGCATGACCTTTGCAGAGGCTTCGGCCGCTGCCAGCCAGGCGGCCGGGGGGCGTCGCGGTGGCCGTCGCGGACGCGCCTGATACCCTGATGGCCTCTGCGGGAAGGGCAGGCTTGCCCCGTGGCACCGATCATCAGGCATCCATCCGCAGTCTTTCCAAGGGCTTCGACGCAGCTCATGCGCCGGAGCCTTCTCTGCCCTGCAGTGCCGTGGTCGGGGAGCAACCCCGACCGCGAATGTCCCCTGTGCCAAACCTGCGCAGCGCCTCCGTCACCTTGATTTCCCGTATGAAAATCGGGCCCACCGGCCCATTGCCGCCGTGCCCAACGCTGCTACAACGCAGGCAGCAGGAGTATGCCCATGTCTGACGACGCCCTTGTCATCTTTACACCTTCGGGCAAGCGCGGGCACTTCCCGCTTGGCACCCCGGTCCTTTCGGCGGCCCGTCAACTGGGCGTTGACCTCGACTCTGTCTGCGGGGGGCGCGGAATCTGCTCGAAGTGCCAGATCAGCCCCGGCTACGGGGAGTTCCCCAAGCACGGCGTCACCGTGGCCGAGGATGCGCTGACCGAATGGAACGCGGTCGAGGAGCGGTACAAATCCAAAAGGGGCATGCTCGATGGTCGCCGTCTTGGCTGTCAGGCCAGGATCATGGGCGATGTGGTGATCGACGTTCCGCCCGAGAGTCAGGTCCACAAGCAGGTGATCCGCAAATCGGCCGCCGAACGCGTCATCGCGATGGACCCCGCCACCCGCCTTCTCTACGTCGAGGTGGCGGAGCCTGACATGCACGAACCGACCGGCGATTTCGAACGCCTTGCCATCGCTTTGCGCGACCAGTGGCAGGTCGAGGACGTGGCAGCCGATCTTGCGATCCTGCGGCGCTTGCAGCCGACGCTGCGCAAGGGTGAATGGAAAGTCACCGTTGCGCTGCACAAGGGCAATCACGACAGCCGGCCGCGCATCCTTGACCTCTGGCCCGGATTTCATGACGGCGCGATCCTGGGGCTTGCGGTTGATTTGGGGTCTACAACCATTGCAGCGCATCTGTGCGATCTGCGTGACGGGCGGGTGCTAGCCTCCGGCGGGGTGATGAACCCGCAGATCCGCTTTGGCGAGGACCTGATGAGCCGGGTTTCCTATGTCATGATGAACGCGGGCGGCGATGTGGAAATGACACGCGTCGTGCGAGAGGCACTCGATGGGCTTGCGCAGTCCATCGCGGCCGAGGCCGGGGCAGATCCCGCCAGCATCTATGAGACGGTGGTGGTCTGCAATCCGGTGATGCACCACCTTCTCTTGGGGATTGACCCGGTCGAACTGGGGCAAGCGCCCTTTGCCTTGGCCACATCAGGCAGCCTGTCGCTCGATGCGCGCGATCTTGACCTCAAATCGGTGAATCCGGCAGCGCGAGTCTATATGCTGCCCTGCATCGCGGGCCATGTCGGCGCAGACGCCGCCGCCGTCGCCCTGTCGGAACAGCCGGGCCAATCCGAAGAAATGGTGCTGATCGTCGATGTCGGCACCAATGCCGAAATCTTGCTGGGAAACAAGAGCCGGGTTCTGGCCTGTTCTTCCCCCACGGGGCCGGCATTCGAAGGCGCACAGATCAGTTCTGGCCAGCGCGCAGCGCCCGGTGCCATCGAGCGCGTGGAAATCGACCCCGTTACTAAAGAACCGCGCTTTCGCGTGATCGGCTCCGATCTCTGGTCGGATGATCCGGGCTTTGCCGCTGCGACCGAACGCCTTGGCATCACCGGCATTTGTGGCTCGGGCATCATCGAGGCCGTTGCCGAGATGCGGATGGCCGGACTTGTCGACCAGGGCGGTCTCATCGGCGGGCCGGATCAAACCGGCACGGCGCGCTGCATCGCCGAGGGACGCACGCACGCCTATGTGCTGCATGATGGCAGCGCCGATGGCGGGCCGCGCATTCTGGTGACCCAAGGCGACATCCGCGCCATCCAGCTGGCGAAATCCGCGCTTTATGCCGGTGCGCGGCTGCTGATGGACGAAATGGGCATCGACCATGTCGACAGGGTGACGCTTGCCGGAGCCTTTGGCGCGCATATCAGCCCCAAGCACGCGATGGTTCTGGGCATGATCCCCGACGCGCCGCTGGACAAGGTGACGAGCGCGGGCAACGCGGCAGGAACCGGTGCCCGTATCGCCCTGTGCAATGTGGGTGCGCGTGATCAGATCGAAGCGACGGTGCATCACATCCATAAGGTCGAAACCGCGATCGAGCCGCGCTTTCAGGAACATTTCGTCAATGCCAACGCGATCCCGCATGCGGTCGACGGTTTTCCCTCGCTGGCGGCGATTGTTACCTTGCCCCATTTGTCCTTCAACACCGCAGGCGGGCGGGAAGGACGGCGGCGGCGTGGCTAAACGCCTGATTTGGGGCTGGCATCGCCGCTCTGGCGTGATAGCGTCTGGCGTATGAATGCTGGCATGATCCAAACAGAAACCTGCCTTTTGCTGGAGCGTGTCGCCCGGCAGGACAGGGCTGCATTCCGTGACCTTTACCATCATGCCGGGCCGAAACTTATGGGCGTCCTGCTGCGTATCCTTGGCACAAGGTCGGAAGCGGAGGACGCGTTGCAAGAGGTTTTCACACGGGTCTGGTTGCGGGCCGGGCGGTTTGATCCGTCCCGCGGCGCAGGCATGACGTGGCTGGTTGCTCTTACGCGCAACCATGCGATCGACCGGTTGCGTGCGCGCAAACCCGAACAGAATGATGATGATGCCGCCGCTCTGATCGCCGACAGCGCCCCGCGGGCCGAAACCCGGCTGATCGCGCAAGGCGAGGCGCGGCGCGTTTCGGAATGCTTCGATACGCTGGAGCCTGCCCGGGCCGAGGCGGTGCGCGGGGCCTATCTGGATGGCCTGTCCTACGAGGCGCTCGCGACACGCCACGGCATTCCGCTCAACACCATGCGCACATGGCTCCGGCGGAGTCTGCTGAAGCTCAAGGAGTGTCTGGAGCAATGACAGACGCCCCGTTTTCCCCGCAGGATGATGACGACCTCTTGGCCGCAGAATATGTGCTGGGTGTGCTTGCCCTGCCCGAACGGCTGGCCGCAGAGGCACGCATAAAGACAGATGCCGCCTTTGCAGCCCGCGTTTCCGCTTGGATCGCGCATTTCGCGCCGTTGAACGAGGCTTATGCCAGCGTTCCGGTGCCGCCCGATTTGCTGCCGCGCATTGAATCGCGGCTCTTCCCCAAAGCGGCCGCGCTGCAACGCAGTTGGCGTCTGTGGCTGGCAGGCGCTGTAACGGCCTCGGTCGTGGGCTTGGGGGTCTTGCTGCTTATGCCGCAATCCGCGCCGGGCGTGGTGATTGCCAACCTTGGCACTGAAGGCTCGGCTCTGGTCTATGAGGCGCGTCACGATGGCACCCATCTGCGGGTGAGCCGCGTGACCGGCAACCCGGCGCCCGAGGGGCAAACGCATGAGCTTTGGGTCATTGCCCCCGGCGCGGCCCCGGTGTCTCTGGGCCTCTTGGGCAGCGATCCCCTTGACGTCGAATATCCGCGCCCGCCACAGGGCTGGGTGCTGGCTGTATCCGTCGAACCTGCAGGCGGCTCTCCCACCGGTGCGCCGACCGGACCGGTCATCCTGACCGCCGAGCTTTGATCCGGCCCTCCCCGTTCACCGAAGCGTGAGCGGGGAAAAAATCTTCTGATGTTCTGAAACTCGCGCTCACGGACGCTCGTAAACCAAAGCGAAGGCAGGATGATCCTGTCTCAGATTTTTGGGAGTTGTCTGATGAAACTGTTCCTTGCAGCCTCGATCCTTGCGCTGTCCACCGCCACCGCCTTTGCCGAAAACCCGATGGTCGGCGGCGCGCCGATGTTCGAGGACAAGAACATCGTCGAAAACGCGGTGAATTCGGCGGATCACACCACGCTTGTCGCCGCAGTGCAGGCCGCAGGTCTGGTCGAAACGCTGCAAAGCGCTGGCCCGTTCACCGTTTTCGCACCGACGAATGACGCCTTTGCCAAGCTGCCCGCAGGCACGGTCGAAACGCTGCTGCTGCCGGAAAACAAGGACCAGCTGACCAAGATCCTGACCTGCCACGTCGTGGCCGCCAATGCGCTGTCGGGCGACATCGTCAAGATGATCGGCGACGGCGGCGGCATGCACACCGTGAACACGGTTGGCGGCTGTGATTTCACCGTCATGCTGGAAGGCGATGCCGTCAAGATCAAGGATGGCATGGGCAACATCGCCACCGTCACCATCGCCGACGTGAAACAGTCGAATGGCGTGATCCATGTGATCGACACGGTGCTTCTGCCCGCAATGTAAAGCTGGCAGTCGAGGGGCGTCGTGTGTCACTCCGCCCGACGTTCCCGGAGCCCAGAGGTGTCTTGCGGCAGATGTAAACTGTCCCTCTTCTGTCGCAAGCGCCCATGTGGCCAACCCCCGGTGTCTTTGTGGCATCCGGGGGCTTTTCTTTTCTTCGCCCGCATGATCCCTTGCGCGCCATGATCGCCGAGCCAGACCGCCGTTTCCTGTTCCTGCTGTCCTCTGCCCGTAAGGGCGGCAACAGCGAGCAACTGGCTCGCCATGCCGCGCAGGCCCTGCCCTGCCCCTGCGACTGGCTTGACCTGACGCGCCTTGACCTGCCCGCGTTCATCGATCCGCGCCCGACCCTGCCCACGCGTCCAGAGGGCGATCTGGCCCGCATTGTCGACCGGATGCGCGCGGCCAGCGATCTTTGCATTGTGGCCCCGGTCTATTGGTACAGCCTGCCTGCACCAGCCAAGCTGCTGCTGGATCATTGGTCCGGCTTTCTGGACCTGCCCGATCTGGAGTTTCCGATCTGGATCAGGCAAAAGCGGTTGTGGTTGATCACGGTGCGGGCAGATCCGGACCCGACCGTGCCGGACCTTCCCGAAGCGATGCTACGGCGCTGCGCCGATTGGCTTGGCATGGCTTGGGGCGGCGCTCTGCACGGGGTCGCCGATGCCCCGGGCGAGATCGCGGCAGATGCGGCATGGCAGCGCGCCCACGGCTTTTTCGGCGACTGACACGGCAATCCGCCCGCCCCACAGGGCAGGCCCCGACGGCGAAGTCGCGCCGATGAACCGCGCATTGGTGCTTGACGGCGGCGCATGACTGGCTTACCTCGGAACGCGTCGCGGGTGTAGCTCAATGGTAGAGCCGCAGCTTCCCAAGCTGATGACGAGGGTTCGATTCCCTTCACCCGCTCCAATTCCTTTTCCCGGATCTGCCATGCGTTTTCTGCTCGCCGTTTGTTCCGCGACCCTGCTTGCCGCGGGCCCCAGCCTTGCGGCAGAGACGTTTGCCTTTGAAGGCCGCTGGAACTGTGAAGTGGCAGAGTTTACCTTTACGGCGGACAGCTACAACAACGGCTCGGAAGATATGCCCATCACCGACATCGCGGTTGATGGCAACGGTTTTGTCCTGTCATTTGACGACAGCTATCAGCTTTTTGTCTCCGTGAATCCCGACAGCACGCTCTACTGGTTCTCGCCCGTCTCGGGGGACAGTTTTACCTGTCAGCGGCTGGACTAGCCCCCTTCACTTTGTGCAGCCCCGCCGCTAGGCAGGCAGGGGATTTTCACAAGCGGAGCTTTCCATGAACGACGACATCACCCGCATCGGCACCGGCGCACGCATGAGCGAGGGCGTGTGCTATAACGGCATCATCTGGCTTGCGGGCCAAGTCGGCAACCCCGGTGCCTCGGTCGCGGACCAGACCCGCACCTGCCTTGCCGAGGTAGACCGGATTCTGGCAGAGGCCGGAACCGACAAGACCCGCATCCTGTCGGCCCAGATCTGGCTGGCCGACATGGCGGATTTCGCGGAGATGAACTCGGTCTGGGATGCTTGGGTGCCGCAAGGTCATACTCCGGCACGCGCGACGGGCGAGGCAAAGCTGGCAACACCCGATTACCGCGTCGAGGTCATCGTGACGGCCGCGCTGAAGTAACTGCGGGCCGTTTTTCAGGTCGGCACCGGGCCAGATCATGGCCCGGTGCACCCAGCTGCGTCAGCTCCGGAACCATGCCGCGAGTTGCGCGGTCGATCCGTCCTTGCCTTCGGTGCCTGCCTTGCCTTCCAGCACGGGTTGCAGCGCCAGCGCAAGTTCCTTGCCCAGTTCCACCCCCCACTGGTCATAGGAATTCAGGCCAAGGATCACGCCTTCGACAAACACCCGGTGTTCGTAAAGCGCGATGATCTGGCCAAGCACAAAGGGCGTTAGCTGGTCATAGGCCAGCGTGGTGCTGGGCCGGTTGCCCGGAAAGACGCGGTGGCGCGCCTGACGGTCCAGTTCCACCCCTGTCAGGCCCTTCTTGGCCATGATTTCCGTCGCCTGCGCCAAGGACCGTCCGCGCAGCAGCGCCTCGGACTGGGCAAGGCAGTTGGAGACCAGCAAAAGATGCTGATGCGCCAGATCCGGCTCATGCCCGCGCTTGGCCACCAGAAACTCGCAGGGAATCACCCGCGTCCCCTGATGGATTAGCTGGTAAAACGCGTGCTGGCCGTTGGTGCCCGGTTCGCCCCAGACCACAGGGCCGGAATGATAGGGCAGATCGCTGCCATCCATCGCCACGCGCTTGCCGTTCGATTCCATCTCAAGCTGTTGCAGATAGGCGGGCAGTCGGCTGAGGCGCTGGTCATAGGGCAGGACGGCCCGCGTCGCATAGCCGCAGAACTGGTTGTGCCAGATGCCCACCAGCGCCAGCAGAACGGGCAGATTCTCGGCAAAAGGTGCGCTGCAGAAATGCGCATCCATCGCCGCCCCGCCGCGCAGGAAATCGTCAAAGCGCTCCGGCCCGATTGCAAGCATCAGCGACAGGCCGATCGGTCCCCACATCGAATAACGCCCGCCCACCCAGTCCTCGAACCCGAAGACACGCTCCGCCGGAATCCCGAAAGCTGCGGTCTTTTCGGCAGAGGTCGAAACGGCGGCGAATTGCGCCGCTGGCTCCGCCACCTCACGCGCCATCCAGGCCCGCACGGTTTCGGCATTGGTCATGGTTTCGATGGTGGTAAAGGTCTTGGAGGCCACGATCACCAGCGTGGTCGCAGGGTTCAACCCGCGCAGGATGTCCGCCGCATGGGCCCCGTCGACATTCGAGACGAAATGGCAGCGCGGCCCGTCGTGAAACGGCGCCAAGGCCAACACCGCCATCGCGGGGCCAAGGTCAGACCCGCCGATGCCGATGTTCACCACATCGGTGATCTTGCCCCCCTGTCCGGCAAAGCGCCCGCTGAGCACGTCATCGGCAAAGGCACGCAGGCGCGCATGCGTCTCGCGCAGCGCCACGGTCACATCCTGCCCGTCGACCAGCAGAGGCTTGTCCATGTTGCGCAGCGCCGTATGCAGCACCGCCCGCCCTTCGGTTTCGTTGATCTTGACCCCTGCGAACATCGCATCTCGTTTCTCGGCCACGCCCGCCTTTTCAGCCAGATCCAGCAGCAAGGCCCGCCCCCGGGCGTCGATGTTGGTCTTGGCATAGTCAAGCATCATGCCGTCAACCGTCGCAGAGAAGTCTGCGGCACGGCCTCCTTCGGCGAAAAGATCAAGGATCGGACGACCCTCGACGGCAGCTTGATGGTCTTTGAGGGCGTCCCAGCTTTGGTTCATCTCATTCCGTCCAATGAACAGTTGCAACATCCAGCACCGCGCGGACCGGTGCCTCGGTGACGGACAGGCCTTGCGCCCGCTCCAGCGCCGCGCGCTTTTCCGCGCCGCGGATCAGAATATGCGTATGGAAAGCGGTTTTCAGCGCCTGTGCCGAAAGGGTAATGCGCGGCTCTCCGGCAGCTTCGGCCCGCAGCGCCATCAGCACAGGCGCATCCGGAGCCAAAGCCTCGGCCAGAAGATCGGCCCCCGGAAACAGGCTGGCGGTGTGCATATCCGCTCCCATTCCCAGCAGCAGCACCGAAATCGGAAGATGCGGCGCGATTCCTGCCGACAGGGTTTCCAGCATGTCCTCCGGCTGATCGGCAGGCGCATAAAGCGGCACCAGTTGCGACGCCGCTGCCGGTCCGCGCAGCAAACGCTCGCGCAGCAGCCGCGTGTTTGACCGCGGGCTGCTTTCGGGGACCCAGCGTTCATCATTCAGGAACACCGCCACATTGGCCCAGTCAAGATCGACCCCTGACAGCGTATCAAACACCGGCCCCGGCGTGGTGCCGCCCGGCACGCACAGCGATGCGCGACCATCGCGGCGCAAAAACCCGCCAAGTTCACTGGCAATCTGCTTGGCCAGTGCAAGATACATCATCTCTGCGTCAGGATAGGTTATGAAATCCATCATCGTATCTCCCGCCAGCGCCGTCCGTCACGGTGCATCAGCATCAACGCATCTTCCGGCCCCGAAGATCCCGCATCATATCCCTGCGGCTTGGTGCCCCGTGCCGTCCAGCCTTCGATGATCGGATCGGTCCAGGCCCATGCTGCCTCGACCTCATCACCGCGCATGAACAGCGTCTGGTTGCCACGGATCACATCCATGATCAGACGCTCATAGGCATCTGGAATATCCTCGGCCTGATCGCCCATGACCCCGGCAAAGGACATGTCCAGCGGCACCTGCATCAGCCGCATCCCCCCCGGTCCCGGTTCCTTGATCATCACCATCAGGTTCATGCCTTCGTCCGGCTGCAGGCGGATCACCAGCACATTCTCGCGCCAGCCCTTGGCATCGTCAAAGATCGAATGGGGCGGCTCGCGGAAGGTGATGGCAATTTCCGAGGCCCGCGCGCGCAACCGCTTGCCGGTGCGCAGGTAGAACGGCGTGCCCTTCCAGCGCCAGTTCGACACATGCACCTTCATCGCGATATAGCTTTCGGTGGTGCTGGCGGGGTCTTCGCAATGCTCCAGATACCCGCCCTGCCCGCCACCGGCAAGGTATTGGCCGCGCACGATATCTTGCTGCGGCACCGGGTCCAGCGCGCGGATGACCTTCAGCTTTTCATCGCGCACGGCATCCGGGTCGAAGTGATAGGGCGGCTCCATCGCGATGAGGCACAACAGCTGCATCATATGGTTCTGCACCATATCGCGCATCGCGCCCGACTTGTCGTAATAGGCCCCGCGCCCGTCAACACTCACGGTCTCGGCCACGGTGATCTGCACGTGGTCGACGTATTCGGCCTTCCAGAGCGGCTCGAACAGGATATTGGCGAAACGCACCGCCATCAGGTTCTGCACGGTTTCCTTGCCGAGGTAATGGTCGATCCGGTAGATCTGCGTCTCCTGGAAATGCTGTGCCAGCGTCGCGTTCAGGGCCTTGGCGGTTTTCAGGTCACGGCCAAAGGGTTTTTCCACCACGATCCGCGCCGTATCATCGGCCACCCCATGCGATTTGAGGCGCAGGGCGATATCTCCGAACAGGGACGGCGCGACCGAGAAATAGAAGGCGCGCACGACCCCGTCGCGCATCATGTCCTTGAGCGTGCTCCAGCCGCCATCGCCCTTGGCATCGATGGCCACATAATGCAGGCGCGTCAGGAAGTCCGCGATCATCGCGGCGTCGCGGCGGTCTTTCGGCACGAATTCGTCAATCGACTCGGCCACCAGTTTGCGGAAATCCTCATCGCTCAACTCGCCGCGCGCGGCCCCGATGATCCGGCTGTCGGGGGTCATCTGCCCTGCCACGAAACGCCGATACAGACCCGGAAGGATCTTGCGGCGGGCAAGGTCGCCCGTGCCCCCAAAAATCACAAGATCAAATGCATCGACCGGAATGACTCGCGAAACCATCTGGAAATCCTCGCTCCTGCGGGCGCCGTTAGCGCTAACGCAGCCCTTCTATCCAAGCAGACGACCAAAGTCTAGCATCGGGTGATGCCGGATCAAAACGCTTTGGATGTGCGTCTGCCGCACAATACCCCCCGCGCGGACCGTTTTTCTGCCCCCGCAATGCGCCTTCCGGCCTACACTGCAAGTTCTGCGCCCGCCACCTCGGCACCCACCGCCTCGGCAACGGCGGCCTGCGCCATTGCCAGGATCGCGGCGCGGCTCGAAGCCACGGCAATGAAGCGGCCATTGTGGCAAAAGCGCGCACCAGCCACACCCGAAGCCGCCTCCAGCGCGGCATCGGTCAAGCCCGCCCAATGGGCTGGCAGGTCGGCACGCTGCGTGAAACTGTCATCGGCGACGCGGATGCCGGTCAGCGCCCAATCGGTCTCACGCGGATGGATCACGAAAAGCAGATGCTCTGCCCCCACCTTCTCGATCGCCGCACGAAAGGGCATGCCCTGCGGCAGTTCAAGCACTCGCGACTGTCCGGCATCAGCGATCGCACGCAGCACCACGGCCTCAGCGCGCGCCTTGGCAGCCTTGCGTTGGATCGCCGCCTCGACAAAGGCACGCGCAACCGAAAGCGCTGCATGGAAGGCGCGGGTGTCGGCTTCAGGGTCGGGATCATCAAACACGGGCTTGAGCGATTCCAGCAGCATCGGCAGCGTCAGATCAGCCAAAAGCGGGCCAGCCGAGGCCGGACTTAATGCGCCATTGTCCATCAGGTCGACGGGCAGCACGAAATCGGCGTCAAAGGCTGCGTGAATCGGCGCGATATCCTGTTCCGGCAGGCCAAGAGCGCGCAGATACTCCATCCCGAAATGCCGCCAGATCAGCCCGAAGGAGCTGTAGGGCTGACCATCGTCACGCAGCGGTGCGTCACGCTGATGATGGTCGAATATCCCCGCCCCAGCGTCATAAGCACGTCCGACGTCGTAGATCAGACGGTCGGCAGCGGGGGTGATCCACGCAAGGTCGCGGCTGCGCACAAGGCTTGCGTCGGGGAAAAGCCGCGACAGCACAACGGTCGACAGAACCTCGTCCGCGTGAAAGCCCCCCGAATGGGTCACAAGCCATGAAACAGTCATCCCGCCGCCTTTCGCACCACAGGGGCAACCAACGGCCCCGCTTTGCCGTGGCGTCTAGCGCAAGACGCGCGCGAATGCATGCGCATATTCACGCCCGCGCGCAAACCAGAACCGGTCAGGCGTCGAGTTCGGCGTCCCAGTAAAGGAAATCCATCCAGCTGTCGTGCAGGTAATTGGGCGGAAAGCGCCGGCCATGGGCCTGCATCTCTTCGGCTGTGGGCGCGCGTGGCACGCGGTTCAGGTGCAGACCCGACTGGCGCAGCGTTTTGGAGCCCTTGCGCAGATTGCACGGGCTGCAGGCGGCGACCACATTTTCCCAGCTTGTCACCCCGCCCCGCGCACGCGGCACCACATGATCGAAGGTCAGATCGCCCTTTGCGCCACAATACTGGCAGCAGAACTCGTCCCGCAGAAAAAGATTAAAGCGCGTGAAGGCCACGCGCTTTTGGGGTTTAACGTAATCTTTGAGCACGACGACCGAGGGTATCCGGAACTCGGCCCTCTGGCTTCGGACCACGTGGTCATATTCGGCCACGATCTGCACCCGGTCCAGAAACGCCGCCTTGATCGCCTCTTGCCAGGGCCACAGGCTGAGCGGGTAATAGCTGAGCGGGCGATAGTCCGCATTCAGCACCAGCGCCGGATAATGCTTGAGCGACGCCGGGTCGCGCACAAACTGAGTTCTGAAATCGCCGTCCATCCGTAGAGTGACCCCACCCATCTCGGTTGCCCATCTGGCCACAGCGCAGGGAACCTGCCCTGATACACCGGACTATATCTGGCGGATCGCATCTGGCAAGCCCCCTAACCCATGTGGGGATGCTACGCGCGACCAGCAGCGCATGGATCGCACAACAAAGTGACAGGCAGGTGACGCTCAGCGGCCGATGCGCCGTGTAACCGCTGCCGCCTTGCGTGCGCGCTTGGCCGCCTCGCGCGCCTGATTGGCGTGATGCGGGTCGGCGGGTGGCACCGAAGCACCCGATTTGCCGCGATTGGAAATCATCTGGGTGCCTTTGTTGATGCCCCAGTTGACGCCCTTCCGCAGGAAAATGCGGGTCACCATATTGATGATCTGGTTCAGGTTCATCTCAATCCTCGAACAATTCGCTCTGGCCGGAAGTGGCCTCGTCCTCATCGTCATCAGGCTTTTGCATCGACCCCGGCAAGGGCCGGTTGTCGAGCAGGCCCGCTGCCCGCAATTCCTTGATCCCCGGCAGATCGCGTGCCGATTCCAGACCGAAGTGATCCAGAAAATGCTCGGTCACCACAAAGGTGACAGGGCGACCCGGTGTCATCCTGCGCCGGCCCAGCCTGATCCAATCCAGTTCCATCAACTGGTCCACCGTGCCGCGCGATACGGCCACACCCCGGATTTCTTCAATCTCGGCGCGGGTTACGG
Organism: Pseudotabrizicola algicola; assembly: GCF_010915705.1. Taxonomy (GTDB): domain Bacteria; phylum Pseudomonadota; class Alphaproteobacteria; order Rhodobacterales; family Rhodobacteraceae; genus Pseudotabrizicola; species Pseudotabrizicola algicola. Next base: position 344,819 of record NZ_JAAIKE010000001.1, on the reverse strand, counting down.
GTTGATGATAGGCGACAATCGCCAAGGTTTCTATGGCGGCGCGCGACAGTTTGCGGCTTTCCACCGTTTCCTTGCGCATCAGATGTCCCAGATCGGCAGCAGTGCGCATCGCCCATGCATCGCCCACCCGCACCAGATGCACGCCGCGCCCCTCATAGCGCTTGCGCAGATAGGCCAATGCTTCGGCCGGATCGCAGCCATGCGGCATGCGCGCGGCCAGTTCTGCAACCGTGACAGGCTCGGCACTGGCAAACAGGATCGCTTCCACCATCCGCTCCTGCTCGCCCATCGGCGGCGCGTCGAACAGGCTCTTTTCCATGGGCTCGCTCATTGCGCACCCCGGCGGATCTGGATCGGGGCAAACATCTCGCCCTGACGCACTTCGATCTGGCCGCGCTTGGCCATTTCAAGGATGGCGGCAAAATGGGCGGCCACCGAAGATCGGCGGCGCATCGGCGTGGCCTCCCATCCCTCGGGCAGGAACTGAGTCAGCTCCGACCATTCACCGACATAGCCGATCAGGCCGCGCATCCGCTCCAGCGCCTGCTCCATCGTGAACACATGGTCACGGTCCATCACAAAGGGGCGGAATTCGTCCTTGGTGCGGATACGCGCATAGGCACGCATCAGGTCCAGCAGCGACGCCTCATAGGTGACCGAGCGGTGGTGACTGATCGTCTCCGGCACGCCGCGCGCAAAAAAATCGCGGCCGAGCTGGTCGCGCGCCATCAGCCGCGCGGCGGCCTCGCGCATGGCCTGCAAGCGCTCCAGCTGATAGGCGAGGTGCGCGGCCAGATCCTCTGCGCTCGGGCCATCTTCCCCGGGCTCGGGCGGCAGCAAGAGGCGCGATTTGAGAAACGCCAGCCAAGCCGCCATCACCAGATAATCCGCCGCAAGCTCGATCCGCAGGCTTTGCGCCTTTTGCACGAAGCCAAGGTATTGCTCGGCCAGTTGCAGCACGGAAATCCGCCGCAAATCCACCTTCTGGGTGCGGCTCAGCGTAAGCAAAAGGTCAAGCGGTCCTTCGAACCCGTCGACATCGACGATCAGCGCCTCTGCGGCCATACGGTCCGCAGGCGCAAGGCGATCTTCGCCCCAATCGTCGGCAATCGGTTCAGGCATCGGCATCCCCGGACATCAGCCCACGAAATTCTGCTTCGAGGGCCTGAATGTCAACGGGGTCGGGGGCAGAGCGCATGGCAAGCGCCCGTTCGGCTCGCTGGCGCGTGGCCTCGCCCTGCTCACCGCAGGCGGCAGCAACAGCCTCCATCTCGGCCATATCGCCCTTGCAATGCAGCGCAAGATCACAGCCCGCAGCCACCGAGGCTGCCGTGCGCTCGGCCAAAGTGCCTCGCAGGGCCTGCATGTTCAGATCATCCGTCATCAGCAGACCTTCAAAGCCGATCTCTTCACGGATCACGCGGATCATCTCGGTGCTTTGGGTCGCGGGCCTGTCGTCATAGGCGGAAAAGACAATATGCGCGGTCATCGCCATCGGCAGATGGTTCAGCGCCTTGAAGGGCGCAAAATCTGTCGCCGCCAGTTCCGCGCGCGAGGCTGTGACGGTCGGCAAGTCATGATGCGTGTCTGCCGTCGCGCGCCCATGTCCCGGCAAATGCTTGACCACAGGCAGCACGCCGCCCGAAAGATGCCCCTCCGCCACCGCCAAAGCCATCGCCGCCACGGTGGCCGCATCGGTGCCGTAGCAGCGGTTCTTCAAAAACGGATGGGTGGCATCAGAGGCGACATCTGCGCAAGGCGCGCAATTGGCATCCACGCCCAGCCCGCGCAACTCGTGCGCGATGATCCGCGAGCGCACCCACATCGCGCGAGCCGGATCGCGGCTTTGCGCCACCGTGTCCAGAGGCGGCGCCCACTCGCGCCAATGCGGCGCACGCAGGCGCTGCACACGCCCGCCCTCCTGATCGATCAGCACCGGCGCATCGCGCCCCACCGCCGCGCGCAGATCGGCGGTCAGGCGGCGCACCTGCGCCGGAGTGTCGACATTGCGCGCAAAAAGGATAAAGCCGAACGGGTCGGCGTCGCGGAAAAACGCCGCCTCATCCGCGCCCAGAACCGGCCCCGCGCAGCCGAAAATCGCGGCAAGCCGGCCCGTCATCGATGCACGGCCGGAATGCAGGGCGCGTTTTCCGCCAGCAGCGCGGCGCAGAAGCGGCGCGAGTCATCCTCGCCCGCAAAGCCATGCGCCCGCAGGCGATAGAACGTGCGCCCACCCGATTGCGCCGATTGCACAACCAAGGATTTCCCTGTCATCAGATCGCCAAAACGGTCCCGCAGCCTGACCCATTCGGCGCGCGCGATCTCGGCGCTGTCGAAAGCGCCCAGTTGCACCAGACGGGTGCCAACCGCGAGGCTGGCCACATCCACCTCGGGGCCGATGGCCACCGCAACATTCACCGGCTCTGCCGCCGCCAAAGCCGCAGGCGTAGAAGCCAAGGCCGTTCCCGGCCGCGGCCGCGGGCGGATCACCGCCGCGCCCATGCCATCCGGTGCGGCCTCTGCCACGGGCTCTTCTGCCAAGGGCGCAAGTGGCGCGGCCCCGCCAAGCGCTTCGGCCAGCGCAAGGGCAACCGCATCTTCCGCGGCAGGCGCGGTCGCATCCGGGGCCGCCGCCAGATCCGAAAGAACGGCGGAAATGTCAGATACAGGCCCGTCCAGCCCCACAGGGTCCGACCCTGCCATGCCCGTTGCCGCGGACAGAGGGGCTGCTGCGGGCGCAGCTTCGGCCAGCGGATCAAGCGGCGCAAGGCCCGGCACGTCTTCCGCGCTCAGATCAATCGGCGCAGGGGCCAGCACGATTTCTTCGGGCAGGTCCCCCGCACCGCCCGCAGCCGCCACCACATTCACCGCCATGCCCTGATGGTCGGCAACCGACCCGCCGGGGTTTGACGGCGCAATCCGCATCGGACCTTCCGCAGCGCGGATGACAGGCACGCCCGTCACATCGCGCACCGCCAGCTTATACCCCCAGAACGCCATTCCGGCGATCAATGCCAGCGAGCAGGCCGCCCCCGCCAGATGAACCAGCCGCTGCGCCTGTCCGCCCGTGATACGAGGCGCCGCCTCGTAATCATCATAGTCGATATCCGCCATGCTCTGCCTCGATCGGACGGGTTTGCCCCGCCCTTTTTGCCTGCATCACCGGCGGGACACTGTTGGTCAGCGCATTTCCTCGGCCGGAGTTACCCCCAAGATACCAAGACCTGAGCAAATGACAACGCCCACGGCCCGCGCCAGCGCGATTTTCGCCTGCGATGTGGCGGTATCCTCCTGCAGGAAGCGCAAGGACACGTCGTCATTGCCCCGGTTCCACAACCCGTGCAGGTCCGAAGCCAGTTCATACAGGTAGAATGCCACGCGGTGCGGCTCGTTCCCGCGCGCGGCAATCTCCACAAGGCGCGGCCATTCGGCAATCTTCTTGGCCACCCCGATCTCGGCCGCGTGGTCCAGCCGCGTCAGATCGGCAGCGGCAAGCGCGGCGTCCGAAACATCCACGCCAGCCTCGCGCGCCTTGCGCAGGATGCTGTTCACCCGTGCATTGGCATATTGCACGTAGAACACCGGATTGTCCTTCGACTGCTCCAGCACCTTGTCAAAGTCGAAATCCAGCGCCACGTCATTCTTGCGCGTCAGCATGATGAAGCGGGTCACATCCGCGCCGGCCATTTCCACCACGTCGCGCAGGGTCACGAAGGTGCCGGCACGCTTGCTCATCTTGAACGGCTCGCCGTTCTTCCACAGCTTGACCAGCTGGATCAACTTGATGTCCAGCGGCACACGCCCGCCCGACAGCGCCGAAACCGCCGCCTTCATGCGCTTGACATAGCCCCCGTGATCGGCACCGAAAATGTCGATCAACTGGTCAAAGCCGCGCTGCACCTTGTCATAGTGATAGGCGATATCGGGCGCGAAATAGGTCCAGCCACCATCGGATTTCTGCACCGGGCGGTCCACGTCATCACCATGCGCGGTGCTGCGGAACAGCGTTTGCACGCGCGGCTCCCAGTCTTCGGGTTCCTTGCCCTTTGGAGGCTCCAGCACACCCTCGTAGATGAGGTCCATGCCCTTGAGCGTCTGGATCGCGGCCTCGATCTTGCCGGTGCCGTAAAGCGCCTTTTCGCTGGAATAGAGGTCCATCTGCACGCCCAGCGCCGCCAGATCCTCGCGGATGCGGTCCATCATCATCTGGGTGGCAAAGTCGCGCACGTCGGACAGCCAGACCTGCTCGCCCTTGTCGAGAAGGCTGTCGCCGTATTTTTCCTTAAGCGCCTCGCCCACCGGCACCAGATAATCACCGGGGTACAGCCCCTCGCGGATTTCCGGTTCCAGCCCATGCGCCTCGCGGTAGCGCTCATAGGCGCTGCGCGCCAGCACATCGACCTGCGCGCCGCCATCGTTGATGTAATATTCGCGCGTCACATCCCAGCCCGCAAAGGCCAGCAGATTGGCCAGCGCATCGCCCACAACCGCGCCGCGCACATGGCCCACATGCATCGGGCCGGTGGGGTTGGCTGAAACGAATTCGACATTGACCTTCAGGCCCTTGCCCAGATCGATCCGGCCGAAATCTGTGCCCTGCGTCAGCACGGCCTGCACGATGCCTTGCCAGACCATCGGAGCCAGCCGCAGGTTCAAAAAGCCCGGCCCTGCCACATCGGCTGCGGTGATACGAGGATCGGCGAGCAACTTCGCGGCCAGCACGTCGGCAATCGCGCGCGGCTGCATCTGCGCAGCCTTGGCCAACACCATCGCCGCATTGGTCGCCATATCCCCGTGTGCCGCATCGCGCGGCGGCTCTACCGCGACATTGGCGAAATCGAGACCGGCGGGCAACGCGCCCTCGGCCTGCATCTGGGTCAAGGCATCCAGCACGGTGGAGCGAATATCGGCGAAGAGGTGCATCTGATCAAATCCTGTCTTGCGCCCAAGGCCATGCCAGAGGGCGCAAGTCAGGTCAAGTTCAGCCGTTGCCGCGCCAGTCCTCCAAGGCCGGATTGGCCCCGTCCGACAGGTCATCCCCCGCTTTCGGGGCGGCGCTTGCGGTCGCGGACGGCGCGGCGGGCGGTGTTCTGTTGCGCAGGTGATGCGCCTCGCGCGCGCCGAAATAGGCGGTAATCACCGCCCCGAGCAGCCACCACAGCGCCTCGGGCATGGCATCAAGCCCCTCCATCCGCCGCGCAAAACCCGCAGGGTCCAGCAGGGCATAGAGCACCAGCGCCTGCGCGCCAAAGGCCATGAAGGGGCGCGGCAAGCGGTTGAGGGCATCGATCAGCCGGTCATATCCCGATCCGGGACGCGCGGGCGGCAGCGCGCCCGGTTCGGGCACCGGCAGGTTCTGCACCGCATCCGCCAGACCACGCGCCAGATCGGGCGCGATCGAGCGCGCGATCTCGCGGCTTACGCCCCCCAGGGCCGGAACCGCGCCCCGCCCCAGACCCAAACCCGAAATCAGCCCCATTTTGCGACCCTTTCCCGATGTTGCGCTGCGGTCAGATGATAGCGCGGCGCGATGAATTCCTCGGCGCGGGTGATCCACCCGCCCTTGCCGCCATCGACCCGCCGCGCGAACTTGCGGCTTTGCGGGCGGGCATCTGCCAGACGGTAGTAATAATTGCGCCGCGCAATCCCGTAGGCATCCGCCAGATGCCGGGGCGCCGCTTCATAGGCCAGCTGCGCCGAGCGGATTGTCTGCGGGCCGATCTTGCCATCGGCGGTGCAGGGAAACCCCATATCGGTGACCAGCCGCTGCAGGATCTTCACAGCATTGGATCCGGCATTCACATACATATCAAACACCGAGGCCTGCAAAACCTCGGGCAGCGCCGCGATGCCGGGGCGCTTGTGATAATGCTCCAGATAAATCTCCACCGCTTGCGCACGGCTCAGGCTCCGGACATCGGCCACATCGGTCCGCCCGTCCCCGTTCACATCAAGCCCCAGCCTGCGCAGGGTGCCAAGGGTGACACCATGCCGGGTGGCCCCGCCCGGATCGTCAGGATCGTTCACAAAACCGCCCTCGCGGGCGACAATCTCTTCGGCCAGTCGTCTTACGCTTGTCATTGGCTTTCCCCGGAGTTCCGACACTCCCCCGAGGCAAACCTGCCGCTTCTGGATTAACGGCGCAGAAAGACGGCGCGCGCCCTTAGCTGCCGGAGTCCTGATAAACGCCCTGCGCCTTCAGCGCATCGACGACTTCGGCGGGCATATAGGTTTCGTCATGCTTGGCCAGAATCTCGGTGGCGACAAATGTATCGCCCACCATAGACCCCGTGCCGACCATGCCCTGCCCTTCCGAAAACAGATCAGGCAAAATCCCGGTATAGCGCACCGGAATGGTCTGGTTGGTATCGGTCACGCGAAAGCTGATGGTCTCGCTCTGGCCACGGATGATGCTGCCTTCCTCGACAAGACCGCCGATCCGGAACACCTCTCCCTCGCGCGGAGGGTCCTCGACCACCTGCGTCGGACTGCGGAAGAAGTTGATCCCGTCCTTCATCGCATAGCCGATCATTGCCGTGGATACAGCCAAAGCCGCAAAGGCCAGCAAGATGATCTGCACCCGCCGCTGCTTCTTCAGCCCCTTCATCCCCGACATGCGCACCTCTCTTGTCAAATGTGACCCTGATGTGGGGCGAAACCCTGCCCTTGTCGAGTGTTGTGATGCCGCAATGCGCAGATGTGATTGATCAGGATCAATCGCGGTCAGGCCGCCTCGAAAACAATGCGCCGCCGCAGGAATTGCGTGGCCTTGGAAGACACCGTCTTCGGATCGCCGGTCGTCAGGAATTTCGACCCGGTGCCGCTGCCCAGCATCTCGGGCCGCCGCCTCAGATAGTCGGCCAAGGATTCGGCCACCAGATTGGCCTGACTGAACACCTTGACCCCCGGCCCGAGCGCCTCCTGGAATGCCCCCTCCATCAGCGGGTAATGCGTGCAGCCCAGCACCGCCGCTTCGGGGTGGGGCATCCGGCGCTTGAGCGCCTCGACATGGCTGCGCACCAGCGCTTCGGCCAAAATCTCGTCCCCCTGCTCGATCGCATCGACCACCCCGCCGCAAGGCTGCGCCTCGACGTCGACGCCGATCGCCCGAAAGGCCAGTTCCCGCTGGAAGGCGCGGCTCGCAACCGTGGCCGGCGTGGCGAACAGGGCGACGTGCTTGACCGCCACCTCGCGCGGGGGGGAATTGTCGCCCCATTGCCGCTCGGTCAGCGCCTCGATCATCGGAACGAACACCCCAAGCACCCGCTTGTCCGCAGGCAGCCATGTTTCCTGCATCCGCTTGAGCGCGGCGGCAGAGGCGGTGTTGCAAGCCAGAATGACCAGATCGCAGCCCTCGTCCCACAACCGCTCTACCGCGGCGCAGGTCAGGTTGAAGATGTCTTCATGCGTCCGCACCCCGTAAGGCGCATGGGCATTGTCCCCCAGATAAACCAGAGGCAGGTCCGGCAACCGCCGCGTGATCGCGTCCAGCACCGTCAGCCCGCCAATCCCGCTGTCAAAAACCCCAACCGCCATTGCCTGCCCCCGCTCTGCGCCTGTTGCGGGGCCTTGGCCCGGTCAGCGCGTTTTGTATGTCGCCTCGCATTCGTGGCGCGGATCATAAGGCCGCAACGGGCAGGGTGAAAGATCGTATGTGGCGCGGCGCAGAAATTCCCGCCCGCCCCTCTCCACGGCGGCAGCGCCTGAAAGGCCAATCCCTTCGGGCGCCGCAGTCCCCGCAAACGCCCCCGCCGCATCATGGCAAAACGCCGAACGGCAAAGCTTGCCTGCGCGGTCACCCGCCCACGCGAAACAAAGGGCCGATTTTGTCACAGATTAACGGGCGCAGCGGCATTTACATACGAATGATTCTCCCCACATGAGGCGGACCGTGCTAGCGTCTGGCTTTCTTTAAAGGGTCTAAAAATGGATTGGGACAAACTGCGCATCTTTCATGCGGTTGCCGACAAAGGCAGCCTGACGCATGCCGGTGACGTGCTGCATCTGTCGCAATCCGCCGTCAGCCGCCAGATCAGGGCGCTGGAGGAAAGCCTGTCGGTCACCCTGTTCCACCGCCATGCGCGCGGGCTGATCCTTACAGAACAAGGCGAGCTTTTGTTTGACGCCACGCAGGCGATGGTCAAACGGCTGGAGGCGACCGCCGCCCGCATCCGCGATTCCGAGGACGAGGTATTCGGCGAATTGCGCGTCACCACCACCACGGGGTTCGGCACGCTCTGGCTCGCGCCGCGTCTGGCGAACCTTTACAAGAAATACCCCAGCCTCAAGATCGACCTGATGCTGGAAGAACGTGTCCTCGATCTGCCCATGCGTGAGGCGGATGTCGCCATCCGCATGAAAGAACCAAGCCAGGCCGACCTGATCCGCAAGCGGCTGATGAACATCAAGATGCGGCTCTATGCGTCTCCGGAATACCTGGCCGAGAATGGCACACCCACCTCGATGGATGATTTCACCCAGCACCGCCTGATCGCACAGCACGCGGGCGTGCCGCAGGTGGCGGCGGGCGCGTCACTGGTGCAGGAACTCATGGCGCATGATATTCCGTCCACCCTGACGGTGAACAACTACTTCGGGGTGCTTCAGGCCGTGCTGAACCATCTGGGGATCGGCGTCCTGCCCGATTACATCACCGAAGACTTCCCCCATCTTGTGCGCGTCCTGCCGGAAACCGAAAGCGCAGAGGTGCCGGTGTTCCTCGCTTATCCCGAAGAGCTGCGCCATTCAAAGCGCGTCGCGGCCTTCCGCGAATTCGTGACGGATGAGATTTTCGCCTATCGCAAACGCCAGCAAGTCGACTGACCTGCCGACGCGCCAACAGTAGCCATGCGCCCAGCACATAGCGGCCATGCTGCATTAGCAGCATGTTCAGCCTTGCTCCGAATCAAGCGCATGCCTAAATCCACCCATGAAGCGGGTGGTCGAGTGTTCACTCTCACACGCTTCATACCTCCCTGTTGGACTTGGGCCGAGCTTTATGCTCGGCCTTTTTTTATTTTCCGCGCAATTGCCGCCGCTTTGCCCAGACAATCCGCGCAGCGCCCGCGTTCTCAGCACAATAAGAACCGCAGGGGGCGAGCCGCGAAAAGGTTCCGCACCCGCTGCCGCCCTCGCAACAATCCGCCTGCCTGACTCGGCCCCGCAGGCGGATTTCCTCCGCTTTCGTGCGCCGCGCCGAAGTCGGATCGCAAAGAGGCAACCCGGCCGCCCCTCGGGTGTTCTTTCCGCATGGCTTCTGGCCACGAAACCAAAAGCGAGGACTTTTAGATGACCAAACTTAAAACCCTCTTTGTCAGCACCGCCTTGGGTGCCTTCATCGCCTTTCCGGCTCTGGCGCAGGTAACCAGCGACACCACCGATATCACCGCGCAGGTGGGCATCACCGCCGTGGCGGATGGCACCAGCACCGTCGGAACCGCCGCCGGACATTCCATCACCCCCGTTTCCGAAGCCTATGTCGGCAACGCGGTGCTGTCCTCGGATGGGCAGCGCCTTGGCACGATCTCCAGCGCGGCCACACAGGCCGATGGCACCACGATCATTCTGGTCGATCTCGACCAAGAGGTCGGCGCGATGGCCGACAACTTTCAGGTGATGCTGGCCGCCGGTCAGGAAGCGCAGGGCGATGTCCTGCTGATCTGGTCCAAGGCCGAAATCCTCGCCGCGCTCAACGCGCAACTTGACGCCGAAGGCGGCTCTTCCACCAACTAACGCCTCTGCGACAGGCCCCGGCTTCCCCGTGCCGGGGCCTATGCCCCCTTCCCCTTGCGCCTGCTTTCGCCTAAAGCGCAGCAACGAGGCCGCATCGGGGAATCCAGACATGACCGAACCTGCAATCACGCCCGAGTTGATCGCAAAGCACGGGATCAAACCCGACGAATATGCCCGGATCCTTGAGATCATCGGCCGCGAGCCAAACTTCACCGAACTTGGCATCTTCTCGGCGATGTGGAACGAGCATTGTTCCTACAAATCGTCCAAGAAATGGCTGCGCACCCTGCCCACGACCGGCCCGCAAGTGATCTGCGGCCCCGGCGAAAATGCGGGGGTGGTCGATATCGGCGATGGTCAGGCGGTCATCTTCAAGATGGAAAGCCACAACCACCCCTCCTACATCGAACCCCATCAGGGCGCGGCCACCGGCGTTGGCGGCATCCTGCGCGATGTGTTCACAATGGGCGCCCGCCCGATTGCCGCGATGAACGCGCTGTCCTTCGGCCTTCCCTCGCATCCCAAAACCGCTCATCTGGTCAAGGGCGTGGTCGAAGGCATCGGCAGCTACGGCAATGCCTTCGGCGTGCCGACCGTCGGCGGCGAGGTCCGGTTTCACAAATCCTATAACGGCAACTGCCTTGTGAACGCCTTTGCGGCAGGTCTGGCCGATGCCGACAAGATTTTCTACTCGGTCGCCTCGGGCGTCGGCATGCCGGTGGTTTATCTCGGAGCCAAAACAGGCCGTGATGGCGTCGGCGGGGCCACGATGGCTTCGGCCGAGTTTGACGACACGATCGAAGAAAAACGCCCCACCGTGCAGGTCGGCGATCCCTTCACCGAAAAACGCCTGCTGGAAGCCTGCCTCGAACTGATGGCCTCCGGCGCGGTCATCTCCATTCAGGATATGGGCGCGGCTGGCCTCACCTGCTCAGCGGTGGAAATGGGCGACAAGGGCGGCTTGGGCATCAAGCTGCAGCTCGCCGATGTGCCGCAGCGTGAAACCGGCATGACCGCCTATGAAATGATGCTCTCGGAAAGCCAGGAGCGGATGCTGATGGTGCTCAAGCCAGAGCTTGAGGATGTGGCGCGGGCGATCTTCGTCAAATGGGATCTCGATTTCGCCATCGTAGGCGAAACCATTCCCGAAGACCGCTTCCTCATCCTGCATGGCAACGACATCAAGGCCGATCTGCCCCTGTCGAAGCTCTCGTCGACCGCCCCCGAATATGACCGCCCTTGGGTGGAAACGCCCGCCGCCGCGCCCTTGGCCGAGGTTCCGGCGATTGCGCCGCTCCATGGCCTGCGCGCGCTGATCTCCAGCCCCAGCTACGCCCACAAAGCATGGGTCTGGGAGCAATATGACAGTCAGGTCGGCGCAGATACGCTGGTCACCCCCGGCCTGCCTGCGGGCGTCGTGCGGGTGCATGGCACCGGCAAGGCGCTGGCCTTCACCTCGGATGTGACGCCGCGCTACGTCAAGGCCAACCCGTTCGAGGGCGGCAAGCAGGCCGTGGCCGAAGCCTATCGCAATCTTACGGCGATGGGCGCAACCCCGCTTGCCACCACCGACAACCTGAACTTCGGCAACCCGGAAAAACCCGAGATCATGGGCCAACTTGTCGGCGCGATCAAAGGCATCGGGGCCGCTGTGGCCGCGCTGGATATGCCCATCGTCTCGGGCAACGTCTCGCTCTACAACGAAACCGACGGCTCCGGCATCCTGCCCACCCCAACCATCGGTGCGGTCGGCCTCTTGCCGACAATGGATCACCTGATCCACGGCAAGGCGCAGGCGGGCGATCTGGCGGTGCTGATCGGCAGCACCGGCGCGCACCTTGGCCAATCTGCGCTTCTGGCCGAGGCCTTCGGGATCGAGGCAGGCGATGCCCCCGCAGTCGACCTTGTCGCCGAAAAGCGCCACGGCGATTTCATCCGCGCGCAGGCCAAGACCTTCCGCTGCTGCACCGACCTTTCCGATGGCGGGCTGGCGCTGGCCGCCTTTGAAATGGCCGAAGCCTCGGGCATCGGTATCGATCTGGAAACCGGCGATATTGCCGCGCTCTTCGGGGAAGATCAGGCGCGCTATCTGGTGGCGATCGATCCGCATATGCTGCACGGGCTCAAGGGCGCGGGCCATGCGGCGGGGGTGCCCGTCACCGTGGTCGGGCGCTTTGGAGGCGACAGCGTCAGCCTGGGCGGGCAGTCAGCCCCCTTGGCCGACCTGAGCGCCACCTACAGAACCGCCTTCGAAGCCACGCTTGGCCTTTGAGGCGGCGGATATTCTGCCAAAGCTTTCTTGCAGCCACCGCTGTGGCAGCCTAGATTTGTCCCAAGACACGACAGGAGCCGCCTATGCCCATCGACGCACGCGATATCGAAGCCCTGATCCGCGCCAGCTTTCCGCAGGCCAAAATCACGGTGCAGGGCGATGATGGTCAGCATTTCGCCGCCGAAGTGGTGGATGAATCGTTTCGCGGCATGAACCGCGTGCAGCAGCAGCGCGCGGTCTATGCCGCCCTCAAAGGCAAGATGGACGGGGCGCATGGCGAATTGCACGCCCTGGCGTTGACCACCCGCGCCCCGGAATAACCAAAGGAACACGCAGATGAGTGCTCAAGACCAGATCAAGGATACTGTCGAAAAGAACGACGTGGTGCTGTTCATGAAGGGCACCAAGATGATGCCGCAATGCGGTTTCTCCAGCCGCGTCGCGGGCGTTCTAAATTACATGGGCGTCGAGTTTGCCGATGTGAACGTTCTTGCCGATGCCGAAATCCGCCAAGGCATCAAGGATTACTCCGATTGGCCCACCATTCCGCAGCTCTATGTGAAGGGCGAATTCATCGGCGGATGTGATATCGTCACCGAGATGACCCTGTCGGGCGAACTCGACGCCCTGTTCGAAGCCAAGGGCGTCGCCTTTGACAAGGACGCCGCGAACAAGATCCGCGAAGCCAACGCTTCCTGAGACTCTGCTTCAAAGACGCGCCACAAACCCTTGAAAAGCCCGCGTAACCTCGCGGGCTTTACATTTCCCGGGTGCAGGTCAGCAGAACCGTTTCGGCTCCGGCTTCGCGCCACAGGATCGTGGTCTGATCGCCCTTGGTCCACAGCACATAGCTTGCCCCGCCCGACGGCCAGGCATAGCGCGCGCCCGAGGCTGCCGGCTCCTGATACAAAAGGAACTGCCCGCCATCGATCTGCATCACTGCCACCGCATCTTCCGGCCCCGTGACAAAAGTGACCGGCACCACCACATCACGGTCGCAGGTCAGGCGGATGTTGTTCACCTCGAGAGGCGCAGCCCAGACCTGCGCGCCTGCGGCAACGCCAGCCACCACGGCCAGCACGGGCGCGATGCGCCGCCGCATCACGCCTGCGCCTTTTCTTCGATGCGGTCGGCCAAGGCCTCGGCCCGCGCGGCGATTTCCGCCATCGTCTCGAAGACCTGCGGCGGGATCACCGGCACTTCCACCTTTTCAGGCGGCGGCACGGCGCGCGCCTCAAGGGCTGCGACCCGTTCCTTCAACTGGCGGTTTTCATCTTCCACCGCTGCCGTCTTGTCGGCCAGCATCAGCCCCGACATCAGCAGCATCCGCGCTTCGGGCAAACGGCCCATTTGCTGCACCAAGGGCTCTGCCTCGGCGTTCAGCATGGCCGCCGCCGCGCGAAGGAAATGTTCTTCTCCGGCCTGACAGGCGACCTGAAAATCGCGCCCGCCGATGGTGACAGTTACATCAGGCATCCTGCGCCACCTCTTGTTTCGGACCCGCCAACGGGTCAAGCGCCGCGATCAACTCTTCCAGTTCGGCCGCCTCGGCCGAGCGCAGGGCGCGCAGCGCCTCCAACTCGGTCAGCATCGCCTTGTTGATCAGATGCGGCTCCACCCTGCCTTCGGCCTGTGCCTCGCCCATCAGGCGCAACTGCTCGCGCAAGCCCACCACGGTCTTCTTCAGGCGCTGCATTTCCAGCCCCTGCACATCCAGAAGCCGCGTCAGCCGATCCACCTCGGCCTCGAGTGCCTGCACCTTTCCGTCATCCGTGCCCCGCTGGGCGCGCAGGCGTTCCTGTAACTGCGCGCTGCGCCCGCGCTCGTCATCCAGCGCTTCGTTCAGCCGCGCGATCTCGGCCTCGGCCACGCCATCGGCCAGCGTTGCAACCGGCGCGCCCTGCTCCGCTGCGGCCTGTGCCGCCGACAGGCTTTCCACCCCGGTTCCAATCCGCATCAGCGCCGCCGTGATCCGGCGCTCCAGTTCGGCAATGTTGTCCATGCCCCCTCTTTCCCGGCTGTCCCGGCGTTTTACTCTGCCCTCATCTTACCAATGCGAATCGAAAAAGGACAGGTCAACCCTGATCTTATCCCAAAGCAGGGGGGAGGAACGCCCCATATCGTCCACAGAGGGCCCGCTGTGCTTGATCTTGCCGTCTGGGGTGGTAAGGAACCCTCAACCCGCATTGATCCAAGTATGAGGAGCCCGGCCTTGGACATCCAGACCCTGCGCGAACGCCACCCCGATCATTGGATGCGCGCCACCGCCATCCGTGCCCTGACGCTGGATGCTGTCGCCGCCGCCAATTCCGGTCACTCCGGCATGCCGATGGGCATGGCCGATGTGGCCACCGTGCTGTTCGCCAATCATCTGAAGTTCGATGCCTCGGCCCCGCGCTGGCCCGACCGTGACCGTTTCATCCTCTCGGCGGGTCATGGCTCGATGCTGCTTTACAGCCTGATGTATCTGACCGGCTATGCCGACATGACGCTGGAGCAGGTGAAGAACTTCCGCCAATGGGGGGCGATCACCGCAGGCCATCCGGAATATGGCCATGTCTCGGCAGCGGAAACCACCACCGGCCCGCTGGGTCAGGGCATATCCAACGCCGTGGGCTTTGCGATGGCCGAAGAATCCCTGCGCGCCCGTTGGGGAGCCAAGGTTCAGGACCATTACACCTATGTCATCGCGGGCGATGGCTGCCTGATGGAAGGTGTCTCGCAAGAAGCCATCGGTCTGGCCGGAAAGCTCCAGCTTTCGCGCCTGATCGTGCTTTGGGATGACAACGGCATCACCATCGACGGCAAGGTGTCTCTCTCCGACGTCACCGACCAGTCGGCGCGCTTTGCCGCCTCAGGCTGGGATGTCTTCTCGTGCGACGGGCATGATCCCGAGGACATCGACCGCGCCATCACCGCCGCCAAGGCCAGCCCGCGCCCCGCGATGATCGCCTGCAAGACCCACATCGCCATCGGCCATGCGGCGCAAGACACTTCCAAGGGCCACGGCGCGCTGACCGACAAGGCGCAACTGCAAGCCGCCAAGGATGGCTACGGCTGGCCCGGCGGCCCGTTCGAAGTGCCTGCCGATGTGAAAAGCTGGTGGGAAGGCGTCGGCGCGAAGGGTCAGACCGCCCGCGCCGACTGGGAAACCCGTCTGGCCGCGCTGTCGCCCGCCAAACAGGCCGAGTTCAAGCGCATTTTCGCCGGTGATGCGCCTGCCAAGCTGACCGCCACCATCCGCGGCGTGAAGAAGCAGGCCGTGGAAGACCTGCCGAAACTCGCGACCCGTGCGGCCTCGGAAAAGGTGCTCGCCGCCGTCAATCCGGTGATGCAGGAAACCATCGGCGGCTCTGCCGATCTTACCGGGTCGAATAACACCAAGACCGCCGATCTGGGCGTCTTCTCGGCCGAGGATCGCAAGGGCCGCTACGTCTATTACGGCATCCGCGAGCATGGCATGGCTGCCGCGATGAACGGTCTGGCCCTGCATGGCGGCGTGCGTGCCTATGGCGGCACCTTCATGTGCTTTACCGATTACGCCCGCCCCTCGATGCGCCTTTCGGCGTTGATGGGCGTGCCCGTGGTCTATGTGATGACGCATGACTCCATCGGGCTGGGCGAAGACGGGCCGACCCACCAGCCGGTGGAACATCTGGCCATCAGCCGCGCGACGCCCAACACCTATGTGATCCGCCCCGCCGATCTGGTGGAAACCGCCGAAGCCTGGGAGGTCGCGCTGACCACCAAGACCACACCCACGGTGCTGGCGCTGTCGCGGCAGAACCTGCCTGCGGTGCGCAAGACGCATACGAACCAGAACCTCGTCTCCAAGGGCGCCTATGTTCTGGCCGAGGCCACGGGCAAGCGTCAGGTCATCCTGATGGCGACCGGCTCCGAGGTGGAAATCGCGCTGAAGGCTCGCGATCTGCTGGAAGCCGAAGGGATCGGCACCCGTGTGGTCTCGATGCCCTGCCTTGAACTCTTTGCCGAACAGGATGCCGCCTATCGCCGCAAGGTGCTGCCCCCCGGTGCCGTCCGTGTGGCGATCGAGGCCGGTGTGCGCTTTGGCTGGGACGCATGGCTGCTGGGCGAAGGCGGCAAGCGCGACAAGGCCGATTTCGTGGGGATGCAGGGCTTTGGCGCCTCTGCCCCGGCAGAGCGGCTCTATGCCGAATTCGGGATCACGGCCGAAGCTGCTGCGGCAAAGGCCAAGGCGCTTCTGTAAATCCATCCGCACCTTACAGACCAAGGGCCCGCGCCGATGCGCGGGCCTTTTGCATGAGGGGCGGCAAGCCGCGGGGCGGTGATTGGCAACAGGCACGCGGCTCTGGCTGTCCCACGGCCCCGCGCAAGGCCGCTAGCGCATCATGCGGCAGGTTTTTGCCATGCGCGGCCCGGAATTCGACAACGTGATCGCTTCGCCTGTTGCGGGTTTTACACAGGCAGCATAAATGCGTCGCTGCATTGTCATGTTTTCGTCTTGCTGCGGCCTCAAGCCGTGCCAATGCTGGAAACACGGCAGGCATATGGTCAGATGGAGCAGAAAATGACCCCGCAGCAGAATTCCACGCCCCAACAAGGCGGCCAACAGCAGCAAGGCGGCAGCAAGCCCGCACCGCAGCAGCAGGGTGGCACGCCGGTTTTCAAGGATTGGGCGTCGATCTGAAGAACAGATAAAGAACAGACTTGCACAAGACGGGGTCGGCGGTCACGCTGGCCCCGTTCTGATTCCACGGTGCGCCATGTCTGATCCCGTTTCCTCCATCCCCAACCTTGGCCCCGCATCGGAAGCGGCCTTTGCCCGCGCTGGCATCCACACGGCGGCAGAATTGCGGGCGCTTGGCGCGGATGAGGCCTACCGCCGCCTGCTTATGTCCGGAACGCCGCCGCATTTCATCGGCTATTACGTTCTGGTGATGGGCCTGCAAGGCCGTCCGTGGAACGACTGCAAGGGCGACGAAAAGGCCGCGCTGCGCACCCGTTTTGATGCGATCAAATCCGCCATGCTGGGCACAAAGGAAAAGGGCCGCTCCGATCTGGAGGCGGCCCTTCAGTTTTTCGGTGTGGTGGAACGGCGCTAGCCGCCCCGCCCGGCCTTAGCCGACCAGTTCGAGGCCAGAGAAGAAGAACGCGATCTCGCGCGCAGCCGACTCGGCGCTGTCGGACCCGTGAACCGAGTTTTCGCCCTTGGACAGCGCGAAATCCTTGCGCACGGTGCCGTCAGCGGCTTGGGCCGGATCGGTGGCACCCATCACTTCGCGGTTCTTGGCAATCGCGCCTTCGCCTTCCAGCACCTGCACGACCACCGGCTCGGATGCCATGAATTCGCACAGTTCGCCGTAGAAGCCGCGCTCCTTGTGCTCGGCATAGAACTCACCGGCCTGGGCGGCGGTCAGGTGGATGCGCTTGGAGGCGACGACGCGCAGGCCGGCTTCTTCAAACTTGGCAACGATCTTGCCGGTCAGATTGCGCTTGGTCGCGTCGGGCTTGATGATGGAAAGCGTGCGTTCGATGGCCATTTCGGCGTCTCCTGTAATGGGTCAAGGCCCTGCCTTGCACCCGTGAATTTCGGCGCGTCCCTAACATGGGGCGCGGATGATGAAAAGCCCGCGACCGGCTACTTCTTGTCCATATGCTTGCGCAAACGGCTGGGCGTATGGAACTTGCGATCCTTGAACGGATTTTCATTCGCCTGACTGCGGAAGAACAGGCGGATCGGCGTGCCGGGCATGTCAAAGTGGTCGCGCAAGCCGTTGACGAGATAGCGCTTGTAGCTTTCGGCCAGCTCGTCGGGGCGCGAGCACTTGATCACGAACCCCGGCGGGCGCGTCTTCACCTGCGTCATGTAACGCAGCTTGATCCGGTGGCCGCCCGGTGCCGGTGGCGGGTGCGCCTCGGTCATCGCGCTCAGCCAGGTGTTCAGCCGGTTGGTGGTGATGCGCTTGTTCCAGGTGTCATGCGCGCGGCGGATCGCATCATGCAGGCGGTCCAGACCGCGGCCGGTCTTGGCCGAAACCGTGACCAGCGGCGCGCCGCGCAACTGTGGCAACAGGCGGTCGAACATCTCTTTCAGTTCGGCCAGCTTGTCCTGCTTGTCCTCTTCCAGATCCCATTTGTTCACCGCGATCACCACGGCGCGACCTTCGGATTCCGCATAATCTGCGATCCGCAAGTCTTGGGACTCAAACGGAATATCGACATCCAGCAGCACGACGACCACTTCGGCAAAGCGCACGGCGCGCAAACCGTCGGCAACCGACAATTTCTCAAGCTTTTCCGTGACTTTCGCGCGCTTCCTCATGCCGGCGGTGTCGAAGATCCGCACCGGCGTGCCCTGCCATTCCGACCGCACGGAAATGGCGTCGCGGGTGATCCCGGCTTCCGGCCCGGTCAGCAGACGATCTTCGCCGATGATCTTGTTGATCAGCGTCGATTTTCCGGCATTCGGGCGCCCGATCACCGCAATCTGGAGCGGCTTTTTCGCCGTGGGGCGATGCGCGAATTCATCCGCCTCCACCTCGGCGTCTTCTTCCGAGATATCCACGTCGGTCAGGGGGGTGTTCTCCGCCTCCCGCTCGGCAAACTCGCCTTCCAGGGGCTTGAGAAGGCGATACAGGTCATCCATCCCCTCGCCATGCTCGGCCGACAAGCGCAGCGGCTCCCCCAGACCCAGCGACCACGCCTCCAGCGCGCCTTCCTCTCCGGCGCGGCCCTCGGCCTTGTTCACGCCAAGGATCACCCGCGCCGCCTTCTTGCGCAGGATATCGGCAAACACTTCATCCGACGGGTTCACGCCGGCGCGCCCGTCGATCAGGAACAGGCAGATATCGGCCATGTCGACCGCGCGTTCGGTCAGCCGCCGCATGCGGCCCTGAAGGCTGTCATCGGTCACTTCTTCCAGACCGGCGGTATCAATCACCGTGAAGCGCAGATCGAACAGCTTGGCGTCGCCTTCGCGCAGATCGCGGGTCACGCCGGGCTGGTCATCGACCAAGGCCAGTTTGCGCCCCACAAGGCGGTTGAAAAGCGTCGACTTGCCCACATTGGGGCGGCCCACGATGGCGAGGGTAAAGCTCATGTCTTATACAGGTCCGGTATCATTCAAGCCGAACCCCATACAGGGCTTTGGCCTTAACGGAAAGCGTGAAGTTGCCCGTTGGTGCCGACCACATACAAAGCCCCGCCCGCAAGCGCAGGGGCTGACGCCGCACCGCCCGGGATCTGTGCCGTGCCGACTAGCGCGCCATTGGCCGGATCGAACAACCGCAGCAGCCCGTCTCCCGAGGCGACCACAATGCGCCCGCCCGCCAGAACCGGACCGTAATGCGCGGTGATCGCCTTGTGCCGACGGGGCCGCTCGTTCTCGAAATAGGGCATCTCGGCCATCCAGATCACATCGCCGCTGGACGCATCCATCCGCACGAGACGCGCTTCGTCATTGACGACAAAAACCGACCCGCCCACCACCAACGGCGGATTCATCGCGCCCTCTACCGCTGTCCACCGGCGCTCGCCCGTTCCGGCGTCAATCGCGGCGGTGCGGCCTGCGGCGGTGCCCGCGTAAATGGTGCTGCCGACGACGACAGGATCACCCGTCACATCCGTCAGCCCCGCATACCCGCGCCCCGGACGCTGTCCCGTCACCGGAGCGCCCCAGACACGCACGCCGTTCAGCCGCAGGGCCGAAACAAGCTCGCCGCTGGGGAAGGGGAAAATCACCGTGCGGTCAGTCACCGCAGGCGCAGCCGAGCCAGCCACCGCCAGCGCATTTGGCAGACCCGGAACCGTCCACTGCACCTTGCCGCTGCGCGCATCCACCGCCCAGCCAGCGCCATCGCGCGTCGCCACATAGACGCTGCCGCCATCATAGGCCGGCGCGCCCGAAACCGGGCTGGCGAGCCGTTGCCGCCACGCCACCGCGCCTGTGCTGGCCTGTAGCGCCACCAACTCGCCATAGCCGGTCGCCACAAAGACCATGCCACCGCCAAGCGCGACGCCGCCACCCGAAACATCGCCGCCACGGTCAAAGGGGGCGGCAAGTTCGGTCTGCCAGAGGGTTGCGCCATTGGTGCCGGTCGCGACCACACGCGCGCGGCTGTCCATCGTGATGATGCGCCCGTCCGCCACCACGGGTGCGGCGGAAAGCCGGTTCATCCGGCTCGACCCTGCGCCGATATTGGCGCTCCACACGCGCTGCGGCGCGGCTGACAAACGCCCGTGCACAGAGGCATGGCGGGCAGAGCCGCCGCGATGCGTCCAATCGGCATTGGCAACTGGGGCGGGCAGCGAAATCGCCACGCTCTGGTTCACCGGCTGCGATGGCGGGGCCACGGGCGCAGGCTGTCCCGGCACGGGCAGCGAGGCATCCAGATCGGCGCGCACGGGGAAACGCTCCCCCGACAGCACCAGTTCACGCTCGCAAGCAGAGAGCAGCATGACAGCGGCAATGGCCGACAGTCCCAAACAGCGCTTCCGTGTCACCATCCGCTCCACTCCCCCGGACCCGAGCCAGCAGCGCCGGATCAACCCGCATCACCCGCCGGGGCAACATCGCCCCCCAGCGCCATAATCATCTGTCCTGCACGGCCACGCAAGCCCGCGGGGGCCTGTTGGTCCTGCGTCAGCGACCGCAGCGCGGCAATCGCCTCTTCGGTCCGGCCTTCCTCGACCAAGAGATAGGCCAGCTGCTCCAGCGCGAGCGGCCGGAACGGACGTCCCGGCGCCGCTACCGGATCAAGCAGCGCGCGGCGGTCGACCACAGGCATCTCGGCGCCCAGAAGGATCACCCGGCGCAGAACCGCCAGATCACGATAACTTTGCGGCTGCGCGCCATCTGCCGCCAGTTGTTCAAGCGCCGCCAGACTGCCCGCGCGGTCTTCCGCCGGGTCCGAGGCGAGCAAGAGCGCCAGCACCGCCTGCTGCGCGCCCGAGGCAGGGGCAGCCGCCAAGGCAGCCCGCCGCTCTTCCGCGCCGCCCAGATCGAGCGCGTCCAGAACCGCATCGCCAAAGGCTTGCGCCTGCGCCGCATTGCGCGCCTTGGACCATTCGGTCCAACCGGTGCCGGCAACGACACCCACGACGATCAGCGCGGGAATCCAGCCGTATTTGCGGAAATAGGCATAAAGCCGGTCCCGACGGACCTCTTCGGTGACTTCCTGGATGAAACTTTCGGGATTGCTCACGTCACTCTGGCTTTCTTCAGGCGCTGTCGGCTGCGGCCATGCCGGGATCATCCCGACCAGACCGAACCCTTTGGCCCTGTCTTACACGCAAGCACAAGGGCTTGCCAAGCCCTGCCCCCGCCCGCGCTGCGCGCGCATCTTGCCGCGACGCGGCACAAGCCTTAGATTAGGCACAGCCGGAGCGGCTCGAAAAAGGTGGTCATGCGTATCCTTCCTCCCCTCACCGCCTTGGCCGTGGCTGCGACGCTCTATGTCGCCGTCTTTGAACGCGACAGGCTGATGGCCACCACCGCCGCCGAAACTGGCGCGCAACCCGCTGCGGCCCCTGCCGGCGCGCCCCCTTCGCCCTCTGTCGCCGCCGATGGTGCCATTTCCGTCGTCGGGCTCGCCTCTCGCGCATCGCTGGTGCAAAATGCCGTGATCGCGCGGGGCCGCACCGAGGCGGCACGTCAGGTCGAAGTGCGGGCGGAAACCGGCGGCCTCGTGCGCTCCGAACCGTTGCGGCGCGGGGCCTTTGTGACTGCGGGCCAGACGCTTTGCACCCTTGATCCCGGCACGCGCCCCCAGCAGGAGGCCGAGGCCGAGGCCCGCGTGATCGAGGCGCAGGCGCGCTTGCGCGAGGCCGAGATCAACGCCGAGGCCGCGACCCGCCTGCAAGAGGGCGGCTTTGCCTCCGAAACCCGCCGCATCGGCACCGAGGCCGCGCTGGAATCGGCCCGCGCCGGGGTGCAATCCGCCCGCTCGGCGCTCGAGGCGATCCGCATCGACATCGCCCGTCTGACCGTCACGGCCCCGTTCGAAGGGTTGCTGGAAACCGATACCGCCGAACTGGGCAGCCTTGTGCAGCCGGGCGGGGCATGCGCGACCGTGATCCAGCTTGATCCGATCAAGCTGGTGGGCTTTGTCCCCGAGGCCGATGTTGACCGCATCGCAGTGGGCGCGGTTGCGGGGGCGCGGCTGATTTCGGGGCGCGAGGTGCAGGGTCGCGTGACGTTCCTCTCCCGCTCGGCCGATCCCGCCACCCGCACCTTCCGGGTCGAGGTGACGGTGCCGAACCCCGACCTTGCGATCCGCGACGGGCAGACGGCGGAAATGCTGATCGGGGCCGATGGCGTGATGGCGCATCTTCTGCCCGGCTCCAGCCTGACCCTCGACAATGCCGGCGTGCTCGGGGTGCGGCTTGCCGTCGACGGACAGGCCAGCTTTGCCCCCGTCACCGTCCTGCGCGACACGGTCGAGGGCGTGCTCGTCACCGGCCTTCCCGATGAGGCGACCGTCATCACCGTCGGTCAGGAATTCGTGACCGATGGCAGCCCCGTCACCGTCACCTTGCGTCAGGTCGCGCCATGACCGGCCTCATCGACTGGGCCGCGGCCCGTGCCCGCATGGTGGTGGCCTTCATCCTGCTCTCGGCGGCCGCAGGCGTGCTGGCCTATGTCAGCCTGCCCAAAGAGGGCGAGCCCGATATCGACATCCCCGCCCTGTTTGTCTCGGTCCCCTTCCCCGGCATTTCCGCCGCCGACTCCGAAACCTTGCTGGTCAAGGTGATGGAACAGGAACTGTCCGGCCTTGACGGGCTCAAGCGCATATCGGGCACCGCGGCCGAGGGCTATGGCGGCGTCGCGCTGGAATTCGAATTCGGCTGGGACAAGACCAAGATCATCGCCGACGTGCGCGACCGGATGAACACCGCCGAGGCGAAGTTTCCCGCAGGGGCCGACAAATATTCGGTCAACGAGATCAACTTCAGCGAATTTCCCATTCTTGTCATCGCCCTGTCTGGCGATGTGCCGGAACGCACGCTCTTGCGCGCCGCGAAAGACCTGCAATCGAAGATTGCCGCGCTGGAGCCGGTGCTCAAGGCGGAACTGGCGGGCCACCGGGACGAGATGCTCGAGGTGCTGATCGACCCTCTGAAGCTCGAGGCTTACAACGTCACCGCCGCCGAACTGATCACCGTGGTCACCCGCAACAACCAGCTGATCGCTGCCGGAGAGGTGGAAACCCCCGACGGGGCCTTCGCCGTCAAGATCCCCTCCAGCTTCAACAGCCCGGCGCAGGTTTACGGCCTCCCCGTCAAGGTCAACGGCGACCGCGCCATCACCCTCGGTGATCTGGCGCAGATCAACCTCACCTTCGAAGACCCGACCGGCACCGCCCGCTACAACGGAGAGCCGACCGTCGCCATTCAGGTCGTGAAGCGCAAAGGCTTCAACCTGATCGACACCTCGCGTCTGGTGCAGGATGTGGTGGCCGCCGAGGTCGCGGCCTGGCCGGAGCCGCTGCGCCGCTCTGTCTCGGTGGCAGCCTCGCTCGACCAGTCCACCAATGTCGAAGGCATGGTGCGCCAGCTTGAAGGAGCGGTGCTGACCGCGATTGCGCTGGTCATGGTGGTGGTGCTGGCGGCACTCGGCACCCGTTCGGCCCTGCTGGTGGGCTTTTCGATCCCCACCACCTTCCTGCTGACCTTCGCCTTTTTTGCCGTGCTCGGCATCTCGGTGTCCAACATCGTGATGTTCGGCCTGATCCTCGCGGTGGGGATGCTGGTCGACGGCGGCATCGTGGTGGTGGAATATGCCGACAAGCGCATTCAGGACGGCTCCGGCCCGATGGCCGCCTATACCGAAGCCGCCAAGCGCATGTTCTGGCCCATCGTCAGTTCCACTGCCACCACGCTCTGCGCCTTTCTGCCCATGCTGTTCTGGCCGGGTGTGGCCGGCGAATTCATGGGCATGCTGCCCGTCACCCTCATCTTCGTGCTCTCGGCGTCGCTGCTGGTCGCGCTGATCTATGTGCCGGTGGTCGGCGGCGTCGCCGGCCGCATCACCCGTCGGCTTGAGGCCATCGCCGCCCTGCTGCGCCCGCGCCCGCTCTGGCTGCGGCTGGTGCTGGTCCTTGTGGCGCTGGGACTCCTGTTCACCGGTGTCGCGCTCATGCTCGCCCCGCGCGGCAGCGGCGCCACCGCGCTTTTGCCGGGGGTGGCCTTGGCAATGCTTGGGGGCTTTGCCGCCTCCATCACGATCGAGGCGGCAAAACCCGTCCGCCGCGCCCCCATCGTTGCAGGCTACCGCCGCAGCCCGTTCGGCCATGTGATTCGCTTCCTGACCGGCAACCCGATCATGCCTCTGGTCACCATCGCGGCAGTGATCGGCTTTGTCGCAGTGGTCTTCGGCCTCTATTCGCAGCATGGCAAAGGCGTCGAATTCTTTGTCGCCACCGAACCCGAACAGGCCATCGTCTATGTGCAGGCGCGCGGCAACCTGTCGCTGGCCGAAAAGGACGCGCTGCTGCGGCAGGCAGAAGCCTTGGTTGTCGGCACGCCGGGGGTGAAATCCACCTTCTCTTTCGCCGGAGCGGGCGGGCTCAACGCCAATACCGGCGGCGCGCAGGCCCCGCTCGACAGCATCGGCCAGATCCAGCTGGAACTCGCCCCTTGGGAAGAGCGCAGCCATGACCCCGCCCTGGGCGGCGACCGCATCATCGCCGATCTGACCGCGCGGCTGCAAAGCCTGCCCGGCATCCGTATCGAGGTGCTGGCAGGCTCCTCCGGCCCGGCGTCTGGCAAACCCTTGCACCTGCGCCTGTCGGGCGATGATTTTGGCGCCCTTGGCGATGCGGTGGAAATCGTGCGCGCCCAGATGGCGACGATGGACGGCATCATCGGCGTCGAAGATACCCGCCCCCTGCCCGGCATTGACTGGGAAATCACCGTCGATGTCGCCCGCGCAGGCCGCTTCGGGGCCGATGTGGCCACCGTGGGCGGCATGGTGCAACTGGTAACGCGCGGGGTGCTCCTTGATACCATGCGCGTCGACTCTTCGGATGAGGAAATCGAAATCCGCGTCCGTCTGCCCGAGGCCGACCGCGTGCTGTCCACGCTCGACTCGCTCAAGGTGCGCACCAATGATGGCCTTGTGCCGCTGTCAAATTTCATCACCCGCCAGCCGGTCGCCAAACTGGGCCGGATCGAGCGGGTGGACGAATCCCGCGTCTATAGCGTCAAGGCCGATGTCGCCCCCGGCCTGACCCGCCCCGATGGCGTGCCGATCAACGCGACCGAGCGGATCGAGACGCTGAACGCATGGCTTGCCACCAACCCGCTGCCGCAAGGTGTCAGCTGGACATGGACAGGCGATCAGGAAGACCAGGCCGAGGCCGGGGCCTTTCTGGGCAAGGCCTTCGCTGGGGCGCTTGGGCTGATGTTCATCATCCTGCTGGCGCAGTTCAACTCTGTCTACAATGCGGTTCTGGTGCTTCTGGCCGTGGTCCTCTCCACCACAGGGGTGCTGATCGGCATGATGGTCATGGGCCAGACCTTCAGCATCATCATGACCGGCACCGGCATCGTCGCGCTCGCGGGCATCGTGGTGAACAACAACATCATCCTGATCGACACTTATCAGGAGTTCAGCCGCTACATGCCCAAGCTCGAGGCGATCACCCGCACCGCCGAACAGCGCCTGCGCCCCGTTCTGCTGACCACCATCACCACGATGGCGGGCCTTGCGCCGATGATGTTCGGCCTCTCGGTCGATTTCTTCGGCGGCGGCTATTCGCTTAACAGCCCCTCGGCGCTGTGGTGGATCCAGCTGGCAACGGCGGTGGTCTTCGGGCTTGGCGTCGCCACGATGTTGACGCTGGTGCTGACACCCTCGCTGCTGGCGCTGCGGGTCTGGTTCTGGGCGGGGGCCTATCGCGGCTGGGCGCAGCTTTCGGCGCTCGCCCACGGCAAGGGCAGCCTCGAGGCCCGCGATCTGGCGCTCACCCGCGCGGCCCGCGCGGTCAAGGGGCCGACGATCCTGTGGGATGAACCATCAGAACCCCAAACGCCCCATCCGCTCCGCAGCGCCGCCGAATAGCGCGCTCGCCGCAAAGGCGCAGAAAAGACGGCCCTATGCCGCCTCTTCCTCTTCTTCCGCCGATTGCCGCGCCCACATGGCCGCATAGCGTCCGCCATTGGCCAGCAGCGCCTCATGCGTGCCCTGCTCCACAATCTCGCCTGCCTCCAGCACGATGATCTGGTCGGCATCGGCAATGGTTGACAGGCGGTGCGCGATGGTGATCACGGATCGCCCCTTGCCCATCAGCAACAAGCTGTCCTGAATGTCGCGTTCCGTCTGGGTGTCGAGCGCGCTCGTCGCCTCGTCCAGTATCAGGATCGGCGGGTTCTTGAGCAAGGTGCGCGCAATGCCGACCCGCTGCTTTTCCCCGCCCGACAGCTTCAGCCCGCGCTCGCCCACCGTCGTCTCATAGCCTTCGGGCAGCGACATGATGAAATCGTGGATGCGCGCCGCCTTCGCCGCGGCCTCCACTTCCTCGCGTGTCGCGCCAGCGCGGCCATAGGCGATGTTGTAATAGACCGTATCGTTGAACAGCACCGTATCCTGCGGCACCACGCCGATCTGGCCGTGGATGCTGGTCTGCGTCACATCGCGCAGGTCCTGCCCGTCGATGCGGATCGCGCCGCTCGTCACATCGTAAAACCGGAACAGCAGCCGCCCGATGGTCGACTTTCCCGACCCCGAAGGCCCCACCAGTGCCACCCGCTGCCCCGGGGCCACGGTAAAGCTCACACCCTTGAGGATAGGCCGCGTCGGGTCATAGTCGAAGCGTACGGCGTCAAAGGTCACCTCGCCTTGGCGCACCGCCAGATCGGGCGCGCCGGGCTTGTCCGTCACCTCGGCAGGCTGGCCCAAAAGCCCGAACATCTCGCCCATGTCCACCAGTGCCTGCCGGATTTCGCGATAGACGGTCCCGAGGAAGTTCAGCGGCATGGTGATCTGGATCATGTAGGCGTTGACCATCACGAAATCGCCCACCGTCAACTGCCCCGCCTGCACCCCGCGCGCCGCCATCACCATCACGATGACCAGCCCCGTGGTGATGAGGAACGCCTGCCCGAGGTTCAGGAAGGCCAGCGAAAGCCCTGTCTTGACCGCTGCCACCTCATAGCGCTGCATCGCGTTGTCATAACGCTGTGCTTCCATCGCCTCGGCGTTGAAGTACTTCACCGTCTCATAGTTCAGCAGGCTGTCGATGGCCTTCTGGTTGGCATCCGTATCCTGCGCATTCATCTCGCGCCGGATCGCCACGCGCCATTCGGTGACCTTGAAGGTAAAGGCCACATAGATCGAAATGACCACCACCACGACCGCCGCATATTGCCAGCCGAACACCAGCGCGAAGATGATCGACACCATGCTGAGTTCAAGGATCAGCGGCCCGATCGACAACAGCATGAAGCGCAACAGGAAGTCGACGCCCTTCACCCCGCGTTCGATGATCCGGCTCAGCCCCCCCGTCTTGCGGGTGATGTGATAGCGCAGCGACAGGCGGTGGATATGGGTGAACGTCTCCAGCGCCAGCTGGCGCAGCGCACGCTGGCCCACCCGCACGAAAACCGCATCGCGCATTTCCTGAAACGCCACCGTCATCAGGCGGGCCACGCCATAGGCGATCGTCAGCCCCACCGCCGCCAGCCCGAGCAAGGTGCCGGTATCCGGGCTTTCCCCCGCCAGCGCATCCACCGCCTGCTTGTAGATCGCCGGGGTCGAGACCGAGACGATCTTGGCCATCACCAGCAATAGCAGCGCGCCAACCACCCGGCGCTTTACCCAGGCCTCGCCCGGGGGCCATAGATAGGGGACAACACGGGCCATGGTCTGAAAACCGGTGGCCGGGGCATCTTTCGGGGCAGGATCAAACATAGGGGGCCTCTTTTCCGGCCCCAATACCTAGGGGGTGGCGCCAGAAATGGCCAGAGCCTCGTTAGGGTTTGGCCGGAATAGTAAAGACCTGCCCCGGATAGATCAGATCGGGATTGCGGATCTTGTCGCGGTTGGCCTCATAGACCTGCACATAGAGGATGCCCTCGCCGAAATTCTCGCGCGCGATGCCCCAGAGGGTAAATCCGGGCTGCACCGTCACCGTCACGGGGGGCGGAGGTGCTGCGGGCGCGGCGGCGGCATCGGCCACCACCGGTTGCGGCGCATCCGCAGCGCTCGCAGCAGGGGCCGGCTCAGCGCCAGCCGCCGCAGGCAGCGGCTCGGCGGGGTTTGAGGGCGTGCCGGTTTCCGGCGGCGCATCGGCTGCGGCATCGGGCTGGGCCAAGGCGGCCAGCGTCTCCAGCGTCTCGCGCTTGAACGGCGTCTCGAACCGCGCCGTGACCTTGCCTGCCGCGTCGATCTGGTCGATCCGCAGCGTATAGACACCGGGGGGCGTGTCGCCCAATGTCACCTGCCACTGACCGGCAGCCGAGATCGCCGCCTCGGCCACCGCCGCGCTGTCCAGATAGAGGCGCACGGCTTGTGCCGCCTCGCCCCGTCCCGAAAGCTGCACCGCGCCGGTAGGAGAATAGGAGATCGCGTCCAGCACCACCGCTGCGGCTTCGCTGCCCGCCACCCGCTCGGCAGGGGCCTGCACCAGCGCGGCCCCCTCCTCTGTCACAAGCAGCGCGGCAGGCGGGGCCGCAGGCTCTGGCGCTCCTTCCGCCGCCGCGACCACCGCATCGGGGGCCGCGTCAGCCACCGCCTCAGGCTCCGCAACCACCTCGGCCACGGCCTCAGGCTCCGCATCCGCGCCAGCTTGGGCCAGAACCGCCCCGGGCGCGTCATTTACTGCGGCAGGTGCTTCGGCAGGTGCTTCGACCGGTGCTTCGGCGGGGGCCTGCTCCGCTTGCGCCAGCACTTGCGGTCCGGCAATCGGCCCCAAGGCCACCGATTGCGACGAAACCGGCCTGCGCCCGTCCTCGAGCACCGATTCAAGCGTCATCAGGCTGGCATCGGCACTGGGCGGCAGGGTGAACAGAAGGGCAAAGCTGCCATCGCGGCCCGCCCGCGTCTCGGCCACCGCCGCGCCGTTCACCAGCACCTGCACCAGCGACAGGGGGGCGGCTCGGCCCGCGACCACGGCAGAGCCATCGGCCTGTACGCGGTAACTGTCAAAGCTGGGCGCCACCGCTTCTGAGAGCGGCGCGGCCTCGGCGGCAGGCTCGGCGCGTGCCTCAGCCGCTTCCGCCACATCCTCTTGCGACGCCGCATCGCCGGCGGCGGCGGTGCCGGCCTCTGCCTCCACGGCAATGTCTTCGTCCCCTTGGGGCGCGTCAGCCGCTTCGGCCACATCGCCGGGGGCTGCATCATCGGCGCCAGCGGGTTCCGGTGCGGGTTCTGGCACCGCTTCGGCCACTTCTTCCGCCGCCACTTCTTCCGCCGCCACTTCATCAGACGCCGCGGCGACCTCCCCGGCCGGAGCCGCTTCCGGCGCCGTCGCCGCAGGGCTCGCGGCCATCGGGGCTGGCGTGGCCGATGTCTCCGGCTCCGGCTTCGGCCAGATCAAGGCCAGCACCGCCACCACCACCGCAGCCCCCGCCGCAACACTTGCCGCCCGCGCGCCGCCGCTCATGCCCTGCCAAACCGTCATCGCATTTCCCCGTCACATCCCCGGCCCGTCACCGCCGGACCAGCGAGGCCTGTTTCCGGCCCCTGCTTTCCTTTGCATAGGAACCCCGATATCACTGGGCTTGCAACGAAAATACCATCAGGATGCTCTTATGACCCCGCTTCGTTCTGTCTGTGTCTTTTGTGGATCACGTCCCGGCCAGTCGCCAGCCTATGCCCAAGACGCGCTCAGCCTCGGCAACGGTCTGGCACAGCATGGCTGGCGGCTGGTCTATGGCGCGGGCGATGTCGGCCTGATGGGAGAGGTGGCGCGCGCCGCCATCGCGGCAGGTGCCAGCACGATGGGGGTGATCCCCACACACCTGATGGGTAAGGAACGCGGCAAGCGCGACCTGAACCAGCTGGTCATCACCGAGAACATGCACGAGCGCAAGAAGGTCATGTTCATGAACTCGGATGCCATCGTGGTCCTGCCGGGCGGCGCGGGCAGTCTGGACGAGTTTTTCGAGGTGCTGACATGGCGGCAGATCGGCCTGCACCGCAAGCCGATCTTCCTTCTTGATACCTCTGGCTATTGGCAACCGCTGATCGCGCTGATGGATCACGTCATCGCACAGGGCTTTGCCGAAGACCACCTGCGCACCGCCTATACCAGCGTGCCGGACGTTCCGGCGCTTCTTGCCGCGCTGGAGCAGGCTTTATCCTGATCCAGCAACGGTTTACGCGCCAAAGCGCAGGCCATGCACGAACTGTGCCGTCAGGCGGCGCGCAGCATCGCATCATTGATGACGGTCACCACCTGCTCCAATGGCTTGTGCGTCAGTGTCTTGGGCAACATGATCACAACGCGCCCGCGCAAATTGTCATCCAGCCGCGTGCGGATCGCTTCCAGCAAATGCGGCGGCGCGGCTATCGCCAGACGCGAGGTGCGCGACTGGCGCACCGCAAAAGACAGGCGCGTCATCAGCATGGCCACCATTGCCGTTTCCGCCAGCCGTGCGCGGTCGCTGGCCTCGGCTCCGCCCGCACGCGCCCCATAGGACAGCCTGTCCGCCGCCCCTTCGCTGCCCGGCGTCGAAATCCGGTCAATCACCCGCAGATCGGGCGCCGAAACCGTGCCGGCATTTTCCAGAATCATGGCGCCGTCACCGTCCACCACCACCAGCCAGCAGTTGCGTGTCATCGTCGTCATTTGGCCTCCCATCGTTTCTTGTTTGCTCTCGCCCCTAGATGGGAAGTCCGGCCTACAACGCCAGTGTGACACCTTGACCGCAGCAAAAAACCCGCGCAAGGCCAACTTGCGCGGGTTTTGTTTTAAATCAACAGCTTAGGCTTACATGCGGGCTGCGACGGCTTCCCAGTTCACCAATTTGTCAAGAAAGTTCGTCAGGTAGGCGGGGCGCTTGTTGCGGAAGTCGATGTAGTAGGAATGTTCCCACACATCACAGCCCAGCAAAGCAGTCTGGCCAAAGCACAGCGGGTTCACCCCGTTCTCGGTCTTGGTGACCTTCAATGCGCCCGAGGCGTCCTTCACCAGCCATGCCCAGCCCGATCCGAACTGGCCCGCACCGGCCGCCGAAAACTCTTCCTTGAACTTGTCGACCGACCCGAAAGCCTCGGTCAGCGCTTTTTCCAGCTCGCCCGGCATCTTCTTCTCGCCCGGTCCCATGATTTCCCAGAACAGGGCATGGTTCCAGTGCTGGCTGGCGTTGTTGAAGATACCGTTCTGCGCCACGGCGGTCTTGTTATAGGTGCCGACCACGATCTCTTCGACCGACTTGCCTTCCCACTCGGTTCCGGCAATCAGCTTGTTGCCGTTGTCGACATAGGCTTTGTGGTGAATGTCGTGGTGATATTCCAGCGTCTCTTTCGACATGCCAAGGTCCGCCAGCGCATCATGGGCGTAAGGCAGGTCGGGAAGTGTGAAAGCCATGGTTTTCATCCTTTTGTCGATTGTGGTTGGGGCAAATAGCTGTGTTTCCGCGCGAAAGGTCAAGACCCGCCACCGGTAAAGCCGAGATAATAGCTCAACTATTCGTCGCAGCCATAGGTTCCATGACAATCACCTCGGCCCCGTCGCGCACCACGGTGTAAAAGCACGACCGGCGGTTGGTGTGGCAGGCCGGACCCTCTTGGCGCACCCGAACCAGCAGGCAATCACGGTCGCAATCGACCCGCAACTCCACCAGATGCTGCAAATGCCCCGACGTCTCGCCCTTGACCCAGAACGCCGCGCGCGAGCGGGACCAATAGGTCACGCGGCCCGTCTCCAGCGTCCGAGCCACCGCATCGGCGTTCATCCATGCCATCATCAGCACCTCGCCGCTGTCGTCATCCTGCGCGATACAGGGAATCAATCCGTTCGCATCATACTTTAGGCTTGCGGGGTCAAAAGCCATGCGCGTTCTCCTTGGCGTCTGCGGGGGATCGGTCTATCTAAAACAGGTCAGAAGGAAAAGCGCCATGCACCCCAGCGGTCTCGTTAAATGAGCGACAGTGACCTGATCAGCCTGTATTCCGGCCGCATCCTCGAACTCGCGGCGGATATCCCGCACCACGGCCGCCTGCCCCAGCCTCAGGCGACGGTGCGCAAGCGCTCGCCCCTTTGCGGCTCGACCGTGACGGTGGATGTGGTGATGGAAGCGGGCCGCGTCACCGCCTTCGCGCAGGACGTCAAGGCCTGTGCCTTGGGTCAGGCCGCGGCCAGCCTGCTGGGTCAGGCGGTTCTGGGCCGCACCGCGGCAGAGCTTGCGGCGGGGCGCGACGCCTTGCGCGCCATGCTCAAATCCTCGGGCCCCGTGCCGCCCGCCCCCTTCGCGGGCTTTGAGGTGCTGACCCCTGCCCGCGACTACAAGAACCGCCACGCCTCCATCCTCTTGGCAATCGAGGCCGCCGCAGAGGCCGCCAGCAGCGCGGATGCTGCACAGAAAAATGCGGGGGATGCCTAAACGCACCGTCTCTCCGGCCCGTCTTTAACGGTTCCAAAGCAAGAGGCCAGAGATGAACGTATTGAAGCCGGTGGAAGCTGAACCCGACCTCGACGTGCTCGACCATCTTTACGGCACCGCTATCCACCTCGGGCATGATGTGGTCGCGGTCGCCGGTTTCATCGACACCCTTGATACCACGACACAGGACCAGCGCGCCCTGATGCAGCGCGCCAAGGTGGCGGTCGAGGCGGTCGCACGCGAGAACGCCGCCGTGCGCGAGGCCACGGATGTTCTGGTGCAGACCGTCGCGCAGACGCTGGAAGGCGTGGAACACTCCTCGCGCCAGATCCGCGACAGCAACGTGGAAAGCCAGCACGTTGCCGAATGGGTGCAGACCCTGGCCGCGCGGATGCTCTCGGTGGCGGGCACCCTGACCGAGATGCAGAAATCGGCGCACCAGATTGGTGAAATCGCCATGCAGGTGAACATCCTTGCCATCAACGCCAAGATCGAAGCGGCCCATGCCGGCAGCGCCGGTCGCGGCTTTGCCGTGGTTGCGGATGAAATCAACGCCCTGTCGCGTCGCACCGCAAAAGCGACAGAGGCTATCCGCCATGCCATCGACGGGCTGACGAACGGGATCGGCGGGCTGCGCACCGAGGCGGAACAGGTGGCGGTGCGGGCGGGCGATGCTCTGACCGGCGCGGCAGGGATCGACACCGCGCTGGGTGACATCGCGCAAAGCGTCCGCTCGGGACAGATGGCGGCGCAAGGCATCGCGCAATCCGCCGCAAGGGTGCAGGCCGCGAATGACACCTTCACCCCCCTGTTTGACGCATTGCTGACCGCGTCCGACACCACCGCCACCGGCATGACCCGCGCGCGCGAACAAACCTCGGGCCTGATCGGGCTGAGCGAAAGGCTGGTGCAAAAGGCGGTGCAACTGGGCGCGCGCTCGGCGGACGGGCCGATGATCAACCTTGTGCGCGACGCCGCCAGACAACTCGGCGCGCGGCTGGACGCGGCCGTTGACAGCGGCGAGATCCCGCTCGCCACCCTGTTCGACCAGCGCTATCGCCCGATCCCCGGCACCAACCCCGAACAGTTGCTCGCCCCGTTCACCGATCTGACGGACAGGCTCTTCCCGGCGGTGCAGGAAACCGTCCTGACGATGGACCCGCGAATCGTGTTCTGCGCGGCGGTGGACCGCAACGGCTATCTGCCGACCCACAACGCAAAGTTCAGCGCCCCGCAAAGCCGTGATCCAGTCTGGAACGCCGCCCATTGCCGCAACCGCCGCATCTTCGACGACCGCGTCGGTCTGGGGGCCGGACGCAATACCGAACCCTTCCTGCTGCAAGTCTATCGCCGCGACATGGGCGGCGGCACGTTTGCAATGATGAAAGACGTCTCCGCCCCGATCCGCGTCAAGGGGCGGCACTGGGGCGGCCTGCGTCTGGCCTATGCCTTTGAATGACGGCCCCTGAGTGAAAAAACCGCCGCATGTCAGTGACATGCGGCGGCAAGTGGCGTGTCTGTTGCGCGCAAGGGGCACCACTTGGGGACAGGTGCGGGGCGCGCGATCGGGCAGACCGCAGGCAGTGTCAGAACGAGGTAAAGGACAGGCAGACAAAAAGCGTGGCAAACAGGGCCGCGACACCCGCCAGATCTTCGATCAGCGTCGCGCGGGACCGGGTGACGATATCCTTGACTTGGGCAACCATGGCATCCTCCTGCTTGCTTGTTGCCATATTGTTCTCACACGTTCCCCGTGTCTGTAAAGAACTTTTTAAGAACATTCGGGAACAAATTAAGATTTTTGGTCAGCCCACGGCGATCAGCCGGATCGCGCGGTCCTGATCGAGCAGCCAGAGCAGCAGCCGTGCCGCCTGCCCGCGCGGGCTGGTCAGCCCGGGGTCGACCGTCAGCAGCGCCCGCGCATCCGACTGCGCCACCGCCATCAGCGCCCCCTGCCGCTCCAGATCGGCCACGCGAAAGCGCGGCAGCCCCGATTGCGCCGTGCCGATCAGGTCACCCGCCCCCCGCATCGCCAGATCTTCCTCGGCAATGCGGAACCCGTCCTCGGTGTCGCGGATCGTGGTCAGCCGCCGCTCTCCGGCCTCGCTCAGCGGCGCCTGATACAGCAGCAGGCAGGTCGATTGCGCCGCCCCGCGCCCGACGCGCCCCCGCAACTGGTGCAACTGCGCAAGACCGAAGATTTCGGCCCGCTCGATCACCATGATCGAGGCGTTGGGCACATTCACCCCGACCTCGATCACCGTGGTGGCCACCAGAACCCGCGTCTCGCCGCGCTGGAACCGCGCCATCGCGGCATCCTTCTCGGCGGGGGGCAACTGGCCATGCACAAGCCCCACCTGATCGCCCAGCGCGGCGCGCAGACTGGCAAAGCGGGCCTCGGCACTGGCGTAATCCAGAACCTCGGAGTCCTCGACCAAGGGGCAAACCCAATAACATTGCCGCCCTTCGGCGACCGCACGGGCCAGATGCGCCACCACCTCCTCGATCCGCGCGGCGGCGATCATCACGGTCTTGATCGGCTTTCGCCCCGCCGGTTTCTCGTCCAGCACCGACACATCCATATCGCCATAGCTGGCCAGCGCCAGACTGCGCGGGATCGGCGTCGCCGTCATCACCAGCACATCGACCGCGCGGCCCTTGGCCCCAAGCTCCATCCGCTGCGCGACGCCAAAGCGGTGCTGTTCATCCACGACCGCCAGCCGCAGATCGTGAAAGGCCACATCCTTCTGGAACACCGCATGGGTGCCCACCAGCACCGCAATCCGCCCCTCGGCCAAATCGCGCAGCTTGGCCGCCCGCTCGGCCCCCTTGTCGCGCCCGGTCAGCAACTCCAGCCGCACCCCCGCCGCCGCCGCCAACGGGGCCAGCCCCTCATGATGCTGGCGCGCCAGAATCTCGGTCGGGGCCATCATCACACCCTGCCCGCCCGCCTCGGCGGCGATCAGCAGCGCCATGAAGGCCACGAGCGTCTTGCCCGCCCCCACATCGCCCTGCAAAAGCCGGTTCATCCGCAAGGGCGCGCCCATGTCGGCGGCAATCTCGGCCACCGCGCGGGTCTGCGCGCCCGTGGGCGCATAGGGCAGACTGGCCAGCACCCGCGCCTGCAATACGCCCGAGCCGCATGTCACCACGCCCTTTGACTTGCGCAGCGACGCCCGCGCCAGCGACAGCGTCAACTGATGCGCGAACAGCTCGTCATAGGCCAGACGCGCCCGTGCCGGATCGGTCTGGGCCAGCGCCGCCGGCCCCTCAGGCCGATGCACCGCCGCAATCGCCGCGCGCCAGTCCGGCCAGCCTTCGCGCGCCTTGAGGCTGGGGTCGATCCATTCCGGCAGGTCGGGCGCACGCGCCATCGCCCCCTCCACCGCCTTGGCCAGCAGCCGCTGCGTCACCCCCGCGGTCAGCGGATAGACCGGCTCATAGACAGGCAGCGCCACCGCCTCGTCCAGCCGCAGCACATGGTCGGGATGCACCATCTGCGCGATGCCATCGAAAAGCTCGATCCGGCCCGAAACGATGCGCCGCTGCCCCGTCGGCAGCAGCTTTTGCAGATAGTCGCCGCGCGCATGGAAGAACACCAGCGCCCATTCCAGTTGCGCATCGCGGACCATCACGCGGTAAGGCTTGCCCTTGCTGCGCGGCGGAAAATGCGCGCCCACCTCCACCTCGACCGTCAGCACGGTGGGCGGCACCACATCGCGCACCGAAGCCTTGCGGCTGCGATCCACCCCCGAATGGGGCAACAGCAGCAACAGGTCCTTGGGCCGCGTGACGCCCAGGCCTTCCATCGCGCGCGCGGTCTTGGGGCCAACCCCCTCCAGCGTATCCAGATCCGCAAAGAGCGGAAACAGGGCTTCGGGCCGGCTCATGCGCCCTCGATCAACGCAAGCCAGCCATCTTCATCCAGCGTGGTGACCCCGTGCTTGGCCGCCTCTTTCAGCTTGGACCCGGCCCCCGGCCCCGCCACCAGAATATCGGTCTTGGCGCTCACGCTGCCCGCCACCTTGGCACCCAGCGCCTCGGCCCGCGCCTTCGCCTCGGCCCGCGTCATCTTCTCCAAGGTGCCGGTAAACACCACCGTCTTGCCCGCAACAGGGCTGTCGGTCGCGGCCTTCCACACCACGGGCTGCACCTGCAATTGCGCCACCAGCGCGTCAATCGCCGCGCGCTCGGCCTCGTTCTGGAACGCCGCCGTCAGGCTTTCCGCAAGCGTTTTGCCCACCCCGTCAATCGCCAGCAATTCGGCCCAGGGCTCGTTGCCCGGCGCGGCATGGGTCACCGCCGCCTCGAAGGTCTCCCATGTGCTGTAGTGCCGCGCCAGCAATTGCGCCGCAACCTCGCCCACATGCCGGATGCCCAGCGCAAAGATCAGCCGGTCAAGCCCGATCCGCCGCCTGTCCTCGATTGCGGCAAACAGCTTGCGGGCCGAGGTTTCGCCAAAGCCGTCGCGGTTCTTCAACCGCTTCAACCCGTTGGCGGCATCACGCTCTGCCAGCGTGAAGATATCCGCCGGAGTTTTCACCGGCAGGTCGGCATCGCGGAAGAACATCTCCACCTGCTTGGCACCCAGACCTTCGATGTCAAAGGCATGGCGGCTGACGAAATGCTTCAGCCGTTCCACCGCCTGCGCGGGGCAGATCAGCCCGCCCGAGCAGCGCCGCACCGCATCCCCCTCCTCGCGCAGCGCAGGGCTGCCACATTCGGGGCATTCATGCGGAAAGACATAGGGTTGCGAGCCGCTGTCCCGCCGCGACAGGTCCACATCAGCCAGTTTCGGGATCACATCCCCAGCGCGGTAGACCTGCACCCAGTCGCCAATACGAAAATCGCGCCCGCCCCGAATTTCCTGCCCCTTGGCATCCCGTCCGGCGATGTAATCCTCATTGTGCAGCGTCGCATTGCTGACCACCACACCGCCCACCGTCACCGGCTGCAACCGCGCCACGGGCGAGAGCGCCCCGGTGCGCCCCACCTGAATGTCGATGCCCAAAAGCGTGGTCCAGGCCAGTTCGGCAGGAAATTTATGCGCAATCGCCCAACGCGGCGTGGCCGAACGGAACCCGAGCCGTGCCTGCAACCCCAGATCGTTGACCTTGTAGACCACGCCATCGATGTCATAGCCCAAGGTCGCCCGCTGCGCCTCGATGGCGCGGTAATGCGCCAGCATCTCCTCGGGCCCGTCGCACAGCCGCGTCAGCGGGTTGGTCTGAAAACCAAGGGCCGCCAGCCGTGCAATCGCCTCGTATTGCGTGGCGGCAAGCGGTTCAGACAGCGCGCCCCAGCTATAGGCGAAAAAGCGCAAAGGGCGCGCGGCAGTGATGCTGGCATCCAGTTGCCGCAAGGACCCTGCGGCCGCATTGCGCGGATTGGCGAATGTCTTGCCCCCTGCCGCCGCCTGCCGTGCGTTCAGCGCGGCAAAATCGTCGTGGCTCATATAGACCTCGCCGCGCACCTCCAGCACATCGGGTGCGCCGGTCAGGCGCTGGGGAATGTCGCCGATCGTGCGGGCGTTTTCGGTCACGTTCTCGCCCACCTCGCCATCGCCGCGCGTGGCCGCCTGCACCAACACGCCCCCCTCATAGCGCAGGGAGAGCGACAGCCCGTCGATCTTCGGCTCGGCAGTAAAGGCCAAGGCCCCGCTGCTGTTCAGATATTTGCGCACCCGGTCTTCGAAATCGCCGATGTCGCCGTCCTCGAACGCGTTTTCAAGGCTGAGCATGCGCACCGAATGCGCCACCTTGCCAAAGCCATCCGCCACGGCGGCCCCCACCTTGTCGCTGGGGCTGTCGGCCCGCTTCAGCGCAGGGAAGCGCGCCTCGATCGCGGCATTGCGCTGTTTGAGCGCGTCATACTCGGCATCCGAGATCTCGGGCGCGTCCAGCGTATGATAGGCCCGGTTCGCCGCAGCCAGCGCTTCGGCAAGGCGCGCCAGTTCGGCGCGCGCCTGATCTTCTGTCAACTGTTTGACTGACGTTCCGGCCATCATCCCCTCCGCTTGCCCCCCAAGGTGTAGGAGGGGCACCGGCCAAGGGCAAGGGTCAGGCGCTGGCCGCCATCTTGCGCTGTTCGCCCACCGGATCGCGCAGCACATATCCACGGCCCCAGACCGTTTCGATATAGTTCTGGCCCCCCGTCGCCTCGGCCAGTTTCTTGCGCAGCTTGCAGATGAACACGTCGATGATCTTCAACTCCGGCTCATCCATCCCGCCATAAAGGTGGTTGAGAAACATCTCCTTGGTCAAGGTGGTTCCCTTGCGCAAGGAAAGCAGTTCCAGCATCTGGTATTCCTTGCCCGTCAGATGCACCGTCTTGCCCTCGACCTCCACCGTCTTTGCATCAAGGTTCACATTGATCTTGCCGGTGATGATGATCGACTGGCTATGCCCCTTGGAGCGGCGGATGATGGCATGGATGCGGGCGACCAGTTCCTCGCGGTGGAAAGGTTTGGTCAGATAGTCATCCGCGCCAAAACCAAAGCCCTTCAGCTTCGAATCGGTGTCGTCAGAGCCGGAAAGGATCAGGATCGGCGTCTCGATCCGCGCCAGACGCAGCTGGCGCAGCACCTCATGCCCCGACATGTCCGGCAGGTTGAGATCGAGCAAGATGAGATCGTAATCATACAGCTTTGCCAGATCGACCCCATCTTCCCCCATATCGGTGCAATAGACGTTCAGATTGGCATGGGTCAGCATCAATTCGATACTGCGCGATGTGGTGGGATCATCCTCGACAAGTAGAATCCGCATCTTTCAAACTCCGCAACAACCAGCTTCGTTAACAACACTGACCTTGAATGGTTAACTGACCGTTACTCTGCCTGAGCGCGAAGCAAAAACAACTTAAAGTTGTCTATACTTCTGGATAGTCGTGACCTTCAAAGCCTTCTCGCCATGCTGGGCAACCGCCTGACGCCAGAGCGCAAATTCCTCTTCCGACAGGGCGTAACGCTCCAGCGCCTCCGCCTCGGTGATCAGGCCATGCACGACCGCCCGCACCACGATCGCCTTGCGGCTGGCCACCCAGCGGCGCGTGTCGGGCGCAGGCAAATCCGCCCGTGTCAGAATGCTGCCATCGGGCAAGGTCACCTGTCGCGGGCCATCAACACGTTTGAGATACATGGCCAAAACTTCCCATTGGTCCTCACGGATACCGGCGAGGGTGACCCATCAGACTTAAGCGAAGGTGAAGGTTGCGCAGGACAAGGGGTTGAGAGTATCGCGCATTTTCCTATATTGCGCGCAATCCCGGAAAGGTAACACCATGCTGGATCACCCGCTCAACTCGCTGGGGCTGCCCAAGCCGCCATCCGCCACCCGCGTGGTGGTGGCCATGTCGGGCGGTGTCGATTCATCCGTCGTCGCCGCGATGCTCAAGGAAGAAGGCTATGACGTCGTCGGCGTCACGCTGCAACTCTATGACCACGGGGCGGCACTGGCCAAGAAAGGCGCCTGCTGCGCGGGGCGTGACATTCACGACGCGCGCCGCGTGGCCGAAACGATGGGCTTTCCGCATTACGTGCTGGATTATGAAAACACCTTTCGCGAGGCGGTGATCGAGGAATTCGCCGACGCCTATCTGGCCGGCGCAACTCCGGTGCCGTGCATCCGATGCAATGAACGGGTCAAGTTCAAGGACCTCTTGGCCACCGCGCGCGATCTCGATGCCGATTGCATGGCGACCGGCCATTACATCCAGCGCAAGACCGGCGAGCTGGGGCCGGAACTGCATTCCGCGGCCGATGCCAACCGCGACCAAAGCTATTTCCTGTTCTCGACCACGGCAGAACAGCTTGCCTTCCTGCGCTTTCCGCTCGGCCATCTGGCCTCGAAGGCGGAAACCCGCGCGCTGGCTGCGAAATACGGCCTGCCCGTGGCCGACAAGCCCGACAGCCAGGACATCTGCTTCGTGCCGAACGGCAATTACGCGGCGGTGATCGAAAAGCTGCGCCCCGGTGCCGCCGATCCGGGCGAGATCGTTGACCTGAATGGCACCGTTCTGGGCCAGCACCGCGGGGTGATCCATTACACCATCGGGCAGCGCAAGGGCTTGGGCATCGGGGGCCTTGGCGATCCGCTCTACGTGGTGCGGCTCGATCCCGAAACGCGCCGCGTGATCGTCGGCCCGCGTGAGGCGTTGGCCACCCGCACCGTCCCCGTGCGGGAGGTGAACTGGCTGGGCGACGCCCCCTTCGACTCGGCACCCGAATGGCATGTCCATGTCAAGGTGCGCTCCACCCGCCCGCCGCGCCCCGCGGTTATCAGGCCCCTGTCGGCGACAGAGGCCGAGGTGGAGTTGCTTGATCCCGAAAACGGCGTCAGTGCAGGGCAAGCCTGCGTTTTCTACGCGCCCGAAGGCAGCCGCGTGCTGGGCGGCGGCTGGGTCTGGCGCGGGCGCTGATCACTCCGCCGCCTGCCCTGCTTCGGCCGCGGCCTCTGCCGCTTCGATCTCGGCAGCCTTTTTCTCGACCAGTTCGACGATATGGTCGATCATCGCCTCATTGCCGAGCTTGTGGCTCTGTTTGCCCGCGAGATAGACCATCCCCGATCCGGCCCCGCCGCCGGTAAAGCCGATGTCGGTCATCAGCGCCTCGCCCGGCCCGTTGACCACGCAGCCGATGATCGACAGCGACAGGCTGGTCGTCACATGGGCCAGCCGGTCCTCCAGCGCGCTCACCGTCTTGATCACGTCAAAGCCCTGCCGCGCACAGGACGGGCAAGAGATTATCGTCACCCCCCGATGCCGCAGGCCGAGCGACTTGAGGATCTCGAAGCCGACCTTCACCTCCTCGACAGGGTCCGCCGACAGAGACACCCGGATGGTATCGCCGATCCCCATCCACAGCAGGTTGCCCAGACCGATGGCCGATTTCACCGTGCCGGACATCAGACCGCCCGCCTCGGTGATGCCCAAGTGGATCGGCGCATCGGTTGCATCCGCCAGTTGCTGATAGGCGGCAGCGGCCATGAAGACATCGGAGGCCTTCACGCTGATCTTGAACTCGTGAAAATCGTTGTCCTGCAACAGCTTGATATGGTCCATGCCCGACTCGACCATCGCATCGGGACACGGCTCGCCATATTTGTCCAACAGGTGCTTTTCCAGACTGCCGGCATTGACGCCGATCCGGATCGAACAGCCATGATCGCGCGCGGCCTTCACCACCTCGGCCACGCGCTTGGCATCGCCGATATTGCCGGGGTTGATCCGCAGGCAGGCGGCTCCGGCCTCGGCAGCCTCGATCGCGCGTTTGTAGTGGAAATGGATATCGGCCACGATCGGCACCGGCGACTCGCGCACGATCTCGCGCAGCGCCGCCGTGCTTTCCTGATCGGGCGTCGACACCCGCACGATATCGGCCCCCGCAATCGCCGCGCGCTGGATCTGCTCCAGCGTCGCCGCCACATCGGTGGTCAGCGTGTTGGTCATCGTCTGCACCGAAATCGGCGCATCGCCCCCCACCAGCACTTTGCCCACGCGGATCTGGCGCGACTTGCGGCGGTAGATGTTGCGCCAGGGGCGGATCGGATTGTGGCTCATCTCGGCACGGGTCCTCATCGGTTTGCCCATGGATAATACGACAAAGCCGCCCCGGCAATGGCAGGGGCGGCTTTGTCAATCACGCGTGACAGATTTACGCTGGCCCGCTTACTCCGACGGCGGCGTCAGAACCTGCGAGGCATCGGCCACATTCACAATCGCCGCCAGATCGGCGTCGCGGCTCAGATCGGCCACGGCGAATTTCTCGGTCAGCGCCTCGGGCGACAGCGACAAGTTGCGCACCACCTGCGCCCCCGGTGCGGCCGGACCATAGGTCTGCCCGTTCACCGCGAAATAGACCGAACCCGAATTGCCCGCGCGCAGCACAGGCGCCTCTTCCAGTTGCGGCACGGCCCAACGCTCGCCCGCATCGAGGATCTTCTCGAACAGCACCGTGCCATCTTTGGCCGAAACCCGCACCCAAGACGGGCGCACGGCCAGCAATTCCACACCGGGCTGCGCATTGGCGACAACCTGCACCGCCTGCTCGTCCTGCGCCAAGGCTTCGGCCACGGCGGCGGCCACCGCGTCGGGCGTGGTGGCCGTTGCGGTCAGGCGCGGGTTGATTCCGGCAATAGGCCCGTCACGCGACACCAGAACCGGCACATCGAGCGCCTGCGGGCGGTAAAGACGCCCCACCGCCTCGCTGCTTTCCTGCACGGGGTCGGCAGCGGCAAGCGCGGTGCCTTCCCCTGCAGGGGCCGACCGCACCAGCGGGGCGGCGCCCGTCACATTGCCCAACGGGTCGATCTCGGCCACCACACTGGGGGCCTGATCCACCGGCGACAGTTGCACGCGCTGCACTTCCTGCAACACAGACCAGCCGCCATATCCGATGGCACCGATCAGCGCGACCAGCACCAGAAGCGAGCCGACAGCCCCCGGCTCCACCCGCGCGAACATGCTTTCGCCGCGCGGAATGAAGGTTGCGTTGGGGTTGGCCAGCGGATCGCTGAACACCTGCGTGCTGCGGCTGCGCGCCGCCGTCATGCCCGAAGACGAGGCCGCCGCGCTCATCCCGTGCGCAACCTCGAAATTGGCTTCCTTGGAAAAGCGCGCAAAAGCCATATCCGGGTCCATGCCCAGATAGCGCGCGTAAGACCGCACATAACCCGCGACAAAGCCCTGTGTCTCAAAGGCCGACACATCCGCGTTTTCGATCGCGGCGATATAGGCCGCCTTGATCTTCAACTCGCGCTGCACATCCAGAAGCGATTTGCCCAGCGTGGCGCGTTCGCCCCGCATCAGATCACCCAGACGCAGATCAAAGTCATCAAAGCCCTTTGGCTTTTCCATCTCCGGTTCCGAAGGTTTTGCCCTCCGCCCGATCATGCGCTCTGCCCCATGATAGTACCATGTCCCCGTCGTCGCTTCGATCACGACTCATTTTCTTCGTATTAGGGATTCGTTACCACAGCACAAGGTCTTTTGCACCTGCGAGAAGACCGTTACGCCGAGACCTCGGCACGATTCAGCGCACAATGTCCCCAGAGCTGATCCATCGCCCGGATCAGGGCATCGATCTGTGCAAAATCATGCACCGGCGACGGGGTAAAGCGCAGCCGCTCGGTCCCGCGCGGCACGGTCGGGAAGTTGATCGGCTGCACGTAAACCCCGAACTGGTCCAGCAGCATATCGGACAGCATCTTGCAATGGAT
This sequence comes from Pseudotabrizicola algicola, assembly GCF_010915705.1. Taxonomy (GTDB): domain Bacteria; phylum Pseudomonadota; class Alphaproteobacteria; order Rhodobacterales; family Rhodobacteraceae; genus Pseudotabrizicola; species Pseudotabrizicola algicola. The sequence continues at coordinate 301,070 of NZ_JAAIKE010000001.1, read as the reverse complement.
GGGGTTGCCGACATGCACAGGCACAATATGCGACCCGTGATCGATGATCGGCAGGCCCAGACCCTTGAGCCGCATCTTCAGGGTGCGGGCATGCGATTGCTGCAAATCGCGCAGTTTCTGCCCCTCTGCGGTCTTGAGGAACTTTACGCTCGCCGCCGCGCCAGCCGCCACGGCAGGCGGCAGCGATGTGGTGAAAATGAAGCCCGGTGCATAGCTGCGCACCGCATCCACCATCTTCGCACTTGCAGCAATATAGCCGCCAAACACGCCATAAGCCTTGGCCAGCGTGGCGTTGATGATGTCAATTCTATGCATCTGGCCGTCACGTTCGGCCACGCCGGCACCGCGCGGCCCATACATACCTACGGCATGAACTTCGTCCAGATAGGTAAGCGCCCCGAATTCGTCAGCCAGATCGCAGATCGCGGCGATGGGGCCGAAATCGCCATCCATCGAATAGATCGATTCAAAAGCGATCAGCTTGGGCGCCTCCGGATCATCGGCCTCCAGCAATTCGCGCAGATGCGCCACGTCATTGTGCCGGAAAATCCGCTTCAGCCCGCCGCCGCGCCGCACGCCCTCGATCATGCTGGCGTGGTTGAGCGCGTCCGAATAGATGATGAGGCCTGGGAAAATCTGCCGCAGCACCGACAGGGTCGCATCATTGGCGATATAGGCGCTGGTGAAGACCAGAGCGGCCTCCTTGCGGTGCAGATCGGCCAGTTCGGCCTCCAGCCGGTTGTGATAGACCGTGGTGCCCGAGATGTTCCGTGTGCCGCCCGACCCTGCGCCGGTGGCATCCAACGCCTCGTGCATCGCGCCCAGCACCACAGGGTGCTGGCCCATGCCGAGATAATCGTTGCCGCACCAGACGGTGATGTCCTTCTTGCTGCCATCGGGCCGCGTCCAGACCGCATGGGGAAACTGCCCCTTCTGCCGCTCGATATCGATAAAGGTGCGATAGCGCCCTTCATCGTGCAGACGCTGAAGGGCAGTATCGAGGGCGGCTTCATAACGCATCGGGTCTTCTCCGTGGCACCCCGCGCGAGATCGGCACAGGGAAGATGGCATACAGGTTTGCCCCTTTCTGGGGCGAGACACCTGCGGCTTGCCTTGACATGCATCAAGACGGCGGCCTTTGGGAACAGGTCAATTTGACGCCCCTCGGCCAGCCGCATGACAAGACGGCGGATCAGGGGGAAGGTGCGACTTCCAGCACCACAACGCAAGGGGCCTTGGCCTTGCGCAATTTGTCACATTCGGCCAAGGCCGCCGTGCGCGCCGCCGCCGCATCGGGCAGATCGCCCAAAGCCACCGCCGAGGGCACGGGCGATCCGTTACGCACAAAGCCTTCGTCCGGCGACATCGCCATTGCGGCATGGCCGCTGCGGCTGGTCACGAACAGCGACAACGCCTGATCGTTCGAGGCGACCAGACGCAGCGTCGTCAGTTCTTCGGGCGTCAGGAACGGGTGCAGATGCAGGCTCACGGCAGAGCCGCCGTTGACCCCGGTTTCCACCGGCACGCTTTGCGCCTGCGCAAATCCTGCGGCCAGCACCAGGAGCGCCGCCGCGCCACCTGCCCTCGTCATGGAATTCAGGCCCATGTGTCCTCCTTTGCCTGTCAGGCACTGTTCTGTCCCGCTGCCATGTAACGCACGGGCGGGCCTCTGGACAGTGCCTAGCATCCTGTTACGGTCGGTCCATCATTCACTTTATGTAGAGAAGCGAAAGAAATCATGTCTCTGGACAAAGTTCTCGCGAAAATTGACGCTGATCTTGACCAATCGGTGAACCGGCTGCTGGACCTGCTGCGCATCCCCTCGATTTCCACCGATCCGGCCTATAAATCAGATTGCGCCCGCGCCGCCGACTGGCTGGTGGAGGATCTCAAGACCCTCGGCTTTGACGCCTCCAGCCGCCCGACCCCAGGCCATCCGATGGTGGTGGCGCATGGTGGCACGGGCGAGCGGCACCTGCTCTTTTACGGCCATTACGATGTGCAGCCCGTCGATCCGCTCGACCTGTGGGACCGCGACCCGTTCGACCCCGAGGTGCAGGACACCGCCAAGGGCCGGGTGATCCGCGGGCGCGGATCGGCCGATGACAAGGGCCAGCTGATGACCTTCATCGAGGCCTGCCGCGCCTGGAAAGCGGTGCATGGCAGCTTGCCCGGCAAGCTGACGATCTTTCTCGAGGGCGAGGAAGAATCCGGCTCGCCCAGCCTGATCCCTTTCATGCAGGATAACGCCGCCGAGTTGAAAGCCGACATCGCGCTGATCTGCGACACCGGCATGTTCGAGGATACTACCCCCGCCATCGTCACCATGCTGCGCGGGCTGCTGGGGGAAGAGATCACCGTTTATGGTCCCGACAAGGATCTCCATTCCGGCATGTATGGCGGCGCGGCGATCAACCCGATCCGCGTTCTGACCAAGATCCTCGGCAATCTGCACGACGAGACGGGCCGGGTGACGGTGCCGCATTTCTACGATGGCGTGCAGGAATTGCCCGACGCCATCCGCGCGCAATGGCAGGCACTGGCCTTCGATCACGCCAAGTTCCTCGGCGATGTCGGCCTGTCGGTTCCTGCGGGCGAGCAGGACCGCACGCCCCTCGAAATGCTCTGGTCACGCCCCACCGCCGAGATCAACGGCATCTGGGGCGGCTATACCGGACAGGGCTTCAAGACCGTGCTGCCCGCCGAGGCCCATGCGAAAATCTCGTTCCGCCTGGTGGCAGGCCAGGACCCCGATGTGTTGCGCGGCCATTTCCGTGCCTGGGTGCAAGAGCAGTTGCCCGCCGATTGCCGGGTCGAATTCCACGGCCACGGCAACGGCCCTGCCGGCGTGATGTCGGTCGAGGCCCCCGCCTTCGACGCTGCCCGCGCCGCGCTTGGCGAAGAATGGGGCAAACCCGCCGCCTTCGTCGGCTGCGGCGGATCGATCCCGATTGCCGGATATTTCAAGACCTATCTCGACATGGATGCCATGCTGATCGGTTTTGGCCGCGACGATGACCAGATCCATAGCCCGAACGAGAAATACGACCTCGAATGTTTCCAGAAGGGCATCCGGTCCTGGGCGCGGGTGCTGGCGAAGCTGGTCTGAGGCGGGCCGGCGTCACTTTTGCGGCAAAGGCCGGGGGGGCTGTCTGCCCCCCCGGACCCCCCCGAGGATATTTAGAAACAGATGAATGGGGCGGTCGTGCAGATCAGGACGGCAGAAGCAGCGGATGAAGCGGCGTGGCGCAGGCTATGGGACGGGTTTCTGGCCTATTACGATGTGACGCTGGACCCTGCGGTGACGGCGGCGACCTGGGCGCGGATTGCCGATCCGGGGCATCTGATGACCTGCCGGATGGCCTTCGAGGGCGATTTGGCCTTGGGCTTTGCCATCCACCATCCGCATTGTTCGACATGGGTGGCGGGGGATGATGTCTATCTGGAAGACCTGTTCGTCGCCCCTGACGCGCGCGGGCGCGGCGTGGGGCGGGCGCTGATCGAGGATCTGATCGCCATCGGCCGCGCGCGGGCGTGGCACCGGCTCTACTGGAACACCGCGCGCGACAATGCGCAGGCACGGCGGCTTTATGACAGCTTTTGCACCGAGGATGGCCACATCCGCTATCGGATGACCCTATAGGTCGCCATAGCGCCCCGCGCGCACGAAGCCGCTGTCCTCGCGGAAGCGCAGGTCGATGCCGTCGCTGTCGACCTCGGCGCAGATCGGGCGCTTGCCCGACCAGCTTTCGCAGTAGCGGTCACTGTCGACCCGCCATTCGCCCCAGGATCCGGCACGGATGGTGCGCCCGTCCTCGAGGAAATACTGCGCGACCCCTTCGGGAAACACCACGACACGCGCGGTCAGCGCCGCGCTGATCTGGTCGCCGGTCAGCGTCTGCCAGTCTGCGGCCAGCCCCGGACCCGACCAAAGCATCAAGACCACCCCGAAACGCAGCATCCGGTCCCCTTTGCCTTGCGTCATGCATGTGCGCAGTCTAAGGGGGCCGCGCACCCCCTTTCCAATGATAGGTTCGTGATGATCCCACGTTATTCCCGCCCCGAGATGGTTGCCCTCTGGTCGCCCGCCACAAAATTCCGCATCTGGTATGAAATCGAGGCACATGCCTGCGATGCGATGGCCGATCTGGGCGTGATCCCGCGCGCCAATGCCGAAGCGGTCTGGCGCGCCAAGGATGTGGAGTTCGACGTGGCCCGCATCGACGAGATCGAGGCGGTCACCAAGCATGATGTCATCGCCTTCCTGACCCATCTGGCCGAGCATATCGGCAGCGATGACGCGCGCTTCGTGCATCAGGGCATGACCAGTTCCGACGTTCTGGACACCACATTGAACGTGCAACTGGTGCGCGCCGCCGATCTGCTGCTGGCGGGGATGGACCGGGTTCTGGCCGCGCTGAAGGCCCGCGCCTACGAGCACAAGGACACCGTGCGCATCGGGCGCAGCCACGGCATCCATGCCGAGCCGACCACGATGGGCCTGACCTTTGCGCGGTTCTATGCCGAGATGGCGCGCGGGCGGGCGCGGCTGGTCAATGCGCGGGCGGAAGTTGCGACGGGGGCGATCTCGGGCGCGGTCGGCACCTTTGCCAATATCGACCCGCGCGTGGAAGAGCATGTCTGCGCCAAGCTGGGCCTGACGCCCGAACCGATCTCGACGCAAGTGATCCCGCGCGACCGTCATGCCATGTTCTTTGCCACCCTTGGCGTCATCGCCAGCAGCATCGAGAACATCGCCACCGAATTCCGCCACATGCAGCGCACCGAGGTGCTGGAGGCCGAGGAATTCTTCAGTCCCGGCCAGAAGGGCTCGAGCGCGATGCCGCACAAGCGCAACCCGGTGCTGACCGAGAACCTGACCGGCCTTGCGCGGCTGGTGCGCATGGCGGTGGTGCCGGCGCTGGAGAATGTCGCGCTCTGGCACGAGCGCGACATCAGCCATTCGAGCGTCGAGCGCGCCATCGGCCCCGATGCCACCATCACGCTGGATTTCGCGCTGCACCGTCTGGCCGGAGTTGTCGAGAAACTCGTGGTTTACCCCGAGAACATGATGCAGAACATGAACAAGTTCCGCGGTCTGGTGATGAGCCAGCGGGTGCTGCTGGCGCTGACGCAGGCGGGGGTCTCGCGCGAGGACAGCTATCGTCTGGTGCAGAGAAACGCCATGAAGGTCTGGGAACAAGGCGCTGATTTCAAAACGGAACTCCTGAATGACGCCGAGGTGCTCGCCGCGCTCACCCCGGCCCAGATCGAGGAAAAGTTCGACCTTGGCTATCACACCAAGCATGTCGATACGATCTTCGCCCGCGTGTTTGGCGCCTGACGCCCGGCTTTTGGGCGCATAACAGAAGCGTGACCGGCGGCCCTCGCAGGCCGCCGGAAAGCAGGCTTGATTCGGGCCGTCCTGTGCTACCTTTGCAAGACTGACAACTTTCATGGGAAGGACGACTGATGAAGACAACGATCACCACTGCCGTCATCGCGCTCATGCTGCTGCCGTCGATGTCGATGGCCCAGTGCTCGGGCATGAAAGAAATCACCGCCTCGTCCTGCAAGGAGGGGATGACCTGGGATCAGGCCAAGGGCGAGTGCATCCCTGCCCCGACCACCTGACCGGACGTAAGCCACCGTTAACCCCGACGTGACACCCTGCCCGTGCAGGACCACCAGAACGGGGAATCGGATGTCGGATCAGTTTGGCCATGCTCTGGCGCGCATCACTCCGGTGCAGCGCGCCGTTTCCTTGGGCGGCAGCCACGGAGAGAGGCGGGCACCCACTCCGCGCGAAAAGGCGGCCATCATCGTGCGGCTTTTGCTGGCGGAGGGGGCGACCTTGCCCGTCTCTGCCTTGCCCGAACACATGCAGGCTGCGCTGACCGAACAGATCGGCCAGATGCGTCTGGTCGACCGCGCGACGCTGGCGCAGGTGGTCGAAGAATTCATGACCGAACTGGAAGAGGTGGGGCTGTCCTTTCCCGGCGGCATTGATGGCGCGCTCTCCATGATGGACGGGCACATCAGCCCCACCGCCGCCAACCGCCTGCGCAGGCTGGCGGGCGCCTCGGGCAAGGCGGACCCGTGGGACAGGCTGACGACCCTGCCCGCAGACCGCATCCTGCCCGTGCTGGAGGTGGAAAGCGTGGAGGTGGCGGCTGTCATGCTCTCCAAGCTGCCGGTGCCGAAGGCGGCAGAACTCCTTGGCCGTCTGCCGGGGGAAAAGGCCCGCCGCGTCGCCTATGCCGTCTCGATGACCGGCAATGTCGCCCCCGATACCGTGCGCCGCATCGGCCTGTCCCTTGCGGCGCAGCTTGATGCCCAGCCGGCCCGCGCCTTTGACGCAGGCCCGGTGGAACGGGTGGGGGCCATCCTGAACGTCTCTACGGCGGCGACGCGCGATGACGTGCTGATGGGGCTCGATGCCGAAGATGCCGAATTCGCCGAACAGGTGCGCAAGGCGATCTTCACCTTCTCGCATATTCCGGCGCGGATCATGCCGCGCGACATTCCGAAAATCGTGCGCATGGTCGACACCGCGCAGCTTGTCACGGCCTTCACCGCCGCGCAAAGCCATCCCGCACAGGCCAAAACGGTGGAGTTTTTTCTGGCCAACATGTCGCAGCGCATGGCGCAATCCCTGCGGGAAGACATGGCCAGCCGCGGCAAGGTGCGCGAGAAAGACGCCGAAGAGGCGATGACAGCCATCGTCACCACCATCCGCCAGCTGGAAGGCGCGGGCGAAGTCGTGATGAACCGCGAAGAGGAATGACAGCCCCCCGCGTCCCGATGGCGGGGCGCGGCATCCAATGGCTTGTGAACCGCATCCGCGCAGGCTAGCGTCCGCTCCGCAAAGGACGGATGATGACACCCCCCACCCTCAAAGACACCAAAAGCGGCATTCTCCTGATGGTGCTGGCGATTTTCTGCTTTGCCGCAATGGATGCCGCCGCCAAGGGGCTGATCGCGCGCTATCCGGTGCCGCAGGTGATCTGGGCGCGCTTTGCGGGTCAGGTGCTGATCGTGGCACTGCTGCTCGGCCCCCGCCTGCCGCAGATGCTGCGCACGCAATGGCCCGTGCTGCATCTGGTGCGCTCGGCCTGCCAGCTTGGTGCGATTGCCTGCTTCTTCTCGGCGCTTCCCTATATCGGTCTGGCCGAGGCGACCGCTCTGGGCGATCTGAACCCCGTGCTCATCACGTTGGGCGCGGCGCTGTTTCTGGGCGAACGGCTTGGCCCCCGCCGCCTCGCAGGCGTGATCGCGGCGCTGATCGGCGCGCTCATCATCATCCGCCCCGGCCTGTCGGTGTTCACCCCTGCCGCCCTGCTGCCGCTGGCGGCGGCGGTGTTCTATTCCATCAACGCCCTGCTCACGCGTCGCCTCGGCCCGCATGAAACCGCATGGACACCGATGATCCTTGCCGCCCTCTTCGGCATGGCGGTCACCAGCGCCGCCCTGCCCTTTGTCTGGGTGCCGGTGCCGATGGCTGATTGGCCGCAATTCGCTCTGATCGGGGTGCTTGGCACGGTCGCGCAACTCTTCCTGATCCGCGCCTTCACGCTGGCCGAGGCGGGGAGCGTCGCGCCCTTCGCCTATGTCGGGCTGATCTTCGCCACCGGCTGGGGGTATATCCTCTATGACGAGGTGCCGGATCTGCCGACGATCATCGGTGCGCTTGTGATCGTGCTGGCGGGTCTCTATGTCTGGCACCGCGAAACACGGGTGCATGGCGCATCCAAAAGCCTGTAAAACGGACCGGATGACCGACACGACCGCGCACAAAACCGGCACCTGGGGCCAATGGCTGTCTGACCGCGCCATCCGCACGGTGCTCTGGCTGCTGCTCGCGCTGCCCTACCGCTGGCGCGTGCCGCTCTGTGGCTGGGTGATGGCGCGCATCGTGGCGCCGCTCGCGGGCTGGCCCAAGCGCATCCGCGACAATCTGGCGCTGACGCTCCCCGACCTGCCCGCCGACCAGATCGACCGCATGGTCGCGCGCGTGCCCGAAAACATCGGCCGCACGGTGATCGAGATCTATTCCGGCGCCGAATTCATCGCCCGCACCACCGAACTGCCGCTGACAGGCGATGGCGTCGCGGCCCTCGAGGCGGCCCATGCGGCAAGGCGCCCCGTCATCCTCGCCACCGGCCATTTCGGCAATTACGATGCGGTGCGCGCGGCGCTCATCGCGCGCGGCTATCCCTTGGGCGCGCTCTATCGCCCGATGTCGAACCCCTGGTTCAACGATCACTATGTGCAGGCCATCGGCACCATCGGCCAGCCGATCTTCGAACGCGGGCGCGCGGGCATGGGGCAGATGCTCAAACACCTGCGCGGCGGCGGCATGCTCGGCATCCTGCCCGACCAGCGCATGCAAAAGGGCGTGAAGCTGACGTTCTTCGGGCAAGAGGCGCTCACCGCGCTGTCCGCAGCCGACATGGCCCTGAAATATGATGCCGAGCTGATCCCGACCTATGCCATCCGCCAGCCCGATGGCCTGTCCTTCCAGATCATCGTCGACGCCCCGATCCCGCACGGCACGCCCGAGGCGATGACACAGGCGCTCAACGACAATCTGGAACGGCTGATCCGGCGCTATCCCGACCAGTGGTTCTGGATTCACCGCCGCTGGAAACCCTGAGCCTTACCTGATCTGCGCCGCCGCCAGCACATCGGCAGGCCCCTCGGTCTGCACGATCACCACCACAGGGTCAGGCCCCGCGACAGAGGCCGTCATCTCGAACGGGTCCACACCGGGCCAGGTCGCAACCGACTGCCAGTCGGTCACGATATTAGTGTATTTCACCTCGCGCCCTTCATTCTCGCCGCGCCCGATGGCAACCGTCGCCTCGGGCAGATAGCGCACAAGCTGGATGCGCGCGGGCTTGGTCAGCGGCGGATCGGCCTCGGCGCGGATGGTGATCTGATCGCCCTCCCGCGTCACCACAAGCCGCACCGGACTGGTCTGCGCCTGATGGCGGCGGATCGCCTCGGACACCTGCGCCGGATCATTGCCCTCCACCCGGTCAAGCCCGCCCACGATCATCTGCGGCGTGTAGATCATCCGGCTGCCGACCGCCTTGGCATAGGCTTTCTGGCGCTGGGTGAAATGCGGGCTGGCAAAGGTATCGCGCCAGCCGATGTAATCCCAGTAGTCGACATGCAGCGACAGCGCGATCACATCGGGGCTTTTGACAAGCTCTTCCATGAAGGCATCGGCGGGCGGGCAGGACGAACAGCCTTGCGAGGTGTAAAGCTCCACCACAACGGGCGCGCTCTGCGCCAGTGCCGCACCGGACATGCCAATCCAAAGCCCGAACGCCGCGCTGACCAAATCTCGCTTTGTCACTGCTGTCATCCCCAAACTTGCCCTTTCGTTTTACAGACGCGACTGTGGAGCCGCCAATCAAGGTTTTGCGAGGCCAAGATGAATTCCCATCACGCCCCGGTTCATGGCAAGATCGACACAAGTTCACTGAAACGAGGGCTGGATTCTTGGCATACAATTGTATACAAAGCCAGCGATTCCCCGGCACAAGCGGCCGGAGACGACCTTAAGCCATTCCCGTTCCCCTAGCCAAGAGGCCCAAAATGACCGTCACAGTCGGACATGACAGCCAGAAAACCAAGCAGACCCTGACCGCCGGCGGCCAGACCGTCAGCTATTACTCGATCCCCGCTGCCGAAGCGGCTGGCCTGGGCGAGTTCTCGCGCCTTCCCGCCGCTCTCAAGGTGGTGCTGGAGAACATGCTGCGTTTCGAGGATGGCAAGACCGTCTCGGTCGATGACATCAAGGCGTTTTCCGACTGGGGCAAGAACAAGGGTCAGAACCCGCGCGAGATCGCCTATCGCCCTGCCCGCGTGCTGATGCAGGATTTCACCGGCGTTCCAGCCGTGGTGGACCTTGCGGCGATGCGCGACGGCATTCTTGGCCTTGGCGGCGATGCGCAAAAGATCAACCCGCTCAACCCGGTCGACCTCGTGATCGACCACTCGGTGATGATCGACGAATTCGGCACCCCCCGCGCCTTCCAGGCCAACGTGGACCGCGAATATGAGCGGAACATGGAGCGTTATGTCTTCCTGAAATGGGGCCAGAACGCATTCAACAACTTCCGCGTCGTGCCGCCCGGCACCGGCATCTGCCATCAGGTGAACCTCGAATACCTCGCGCAGACCGTCTGGACCGACACCGATCAGGACGGCAACCTTGTCGCCTATCCCGACACCCTCGTCGGCACCGACAGCCACACCACGATGGTCAACGGTCTGGCCGTCCTTGGCTGGGGCGTGGGCGGCATCGAGGCCGAGGCCGCGATGCTGGGCCAGCCCGTCTCCATGCTGATCCCCGAAGTCGTCGGCTTCAAGCTGACCGGCCAGATGATGGAAGGCACCACCGCGACCGACCTCGTGCTGAAGGTCGTGCAGATGCTGCGCAAGCATGGCGTGGTGGGCAAGTTCGTCGAATTCTACGGCGACGGTCTGGACCGCCTGCCGCTGGCAGACCGTGCCACCATCGCCAACATGGCCCCCGAATACGGCGCGACCTGCGGCTTCTTCCCGATCGACGATGAAACCCTGCGCTACCTGCGCCAGACGGGCCGCGAGGAATCGCGGATCGCACTGGTCGAGGCCTATGCCAAGGCAAACGGCATGTGGCGCGGTGCGGATTACAACCCGATCTACACCAGCACGCTCGAACTCGACATGGGCACCATCGTTCCGGCCATCTCCGGCCCGAAGCGCCCCCAGGACTATCTGCCGCTGACCTCTGCCGCGACCGCCTTCGGCGACTACATCCGCGGCCTGCGCAAGGCCCCCGAAGCGCCCAAGCTGGAAAAGGCCGAGATGACCGCCGAAGGCGGCGCCCCTGCCCCGGCGGCCGAGGCCATTCCCGGCAACACCGACGGCCTGTCGACCGCCAAGGTCGAAGGCAAGGATTACGTGCTGCGTGACGGCTCGGTCGTGATCGCCTCGATCACCTCCTGCACCAACACCTCGAACCCCTATGTGTTGATCGGGGCCGGTCTCGTGGCCCGCAAGGCCCGCGCGCTTGGCCTGAACCGCAAGCCCTGGGTGAAAACCTCGCTCGCCCCCGGGTCCCAGGTCGTGTCGGAATACCTGAACGCCGCCGGCCTGCAGGAAGACCTTGACGCCGTGGGCTTCAACCTCGTGGGCTATGGCTGCACCACCTGCATCGGCAACTCCGGCCCGCTCGATCCGGCAATCTCCAAGGCGATCAACGAAGGCGACCTTGTGGCCACCTCGGTGCTCTCGGGCAACCGCAACTTCGAAGGCCGCATCTCGCCCGACGTGCGCGCAAACTACCTCGCCAGCCCGCCGCTGGTGGTGGCCTATGCGCTGGCAGGCGACATGAACATCGACCTGACCAAGGAACCGCTGGGCACCTCCAAGGATGGCAAGCCGGTGTATCTGAAAGACATCTGGCCCACCAATCAGGAAATCGCCGACATCGTTCATGCGGTCGTGACGCGCGAGGCATTCCAGAAGAAATACGCCGACGTGTTCAAGGGCGACGAGAAGTGGCAGGCGGTGCAGGTCACGGATTCGCAAACCTATGACTGGCCGACCTCGTCGACCTACATCCAGAACCCGCCCTATTTCAAAGGCATGGCCAAGACCCCCGGCACGATCTCGAACATCGAGGGCGCGCGGGTGCTAGCCCTCTTGGGCGACATGATCACCACCGACCACATCTCGCCCGCAGGCTCGTTCAAGGCCACCACCCCGGCAGGCAAATACCTGACCGAGCGGCAGGTTCCGGTGTCCGAGTTCAACTCCTACGGCTCGCGGCGCGGCAACCATGAAGTGATGATGCGCGGCACCTTCGCCAACATCCGCATCAAGAACGAGATGCTCGATGGCGTCGAGGGCGGCTATTCCAAAGGCCCCGATGGCCAGCAGACCAGCATCTATGATGCCTCGATGGCCTATCAGGAAGCTGGCACCCCGCTGGTGATCTTCGGCGGCATCGAATACGGCGCAGGCTCCTCGCGCGACTGGGCGGCCAAAGGCACCGCGCTTCTTGGCGTCAAGGCCGTGATCGCTGAGTCGTTCGAGCGTATCCACCGCTCGAACCTCGTCGGCATGGGCGTCATCCCCTTCGAATTCACCGAAGGCATGAACCGCAAGTCGCTCGGCCTCACCGGCGACGAGGTGGTGTCGATCCACGGGCTCGACGGCGACCTCAAGCCGCTGTCGCTGGTGCCCTGCACGATCAAATATGCAGATGGCACCGAGAAAACCATCCAGCTCAAGTGCCGCATCGATACCGAGATCGAGATCGAATACGTCGAGCACGGCGGCGTGCTGCACTACGTTCTGCGCGATCTGGCCAAGGCCTGACCCGGCCGCTCCTCCGCCCTTGCGGGCGTCTTCGCTCCGAAGACCGCCCGCAAGGAAGGGATGAGGCCCAAGGCAGAGCCACACAGACAGGAAAGGCCCGATCCGCAAGGACCGGGCCTTTTTCATCGGCAATCTTCTGTTCAGACCTCTGTGCCACAGTCATGGCACCCAGAACACAGGATGCCACCCCATGCCCCACCGCTTCCCGCCGCTTGCCCCGCAGCCCCCCGCCAGACCGCAGCAACGGGTCCTTCCGCCCCTGCCCTTGCCGGAACTGGGGTTGCTCGCCTTCCTTGGCCTGCTGCTCTTGGCCTAGCTTTGCACCTCGGCGGCCAGGGCCGCCGCCAGCGCAGGCTTGAAACGGTTCTCGTAATCCGTCCCGATCAACGGCCCGATGAAGCGCAAGGCCACCGTGCCATCCCCGCGGATGATGAAGGTCTCGGGCGGCGCGGTCACCCCCCATTCCACACGGTTGCGCCCCTGCGGATCGGTTGCCACCGCAAAGAACGGGTTCCCGTCCTCGGCCAGATAGGCAATCGCCTTGGCATCATCATCCATGATGTTGATGCCCGCCACCCGCACGCCCGCCGCCGCCATCTCCAGCAGCACCGGATGCTCGGCACGGCAGGGCGGGCACCATGTGGCAAAGAAGTTCACCACCGTCACCTGCCCCGTGCGCAGATCGGCATCGGTCAGTTGCGCCACGCCCGCCAGCCCGGTCACGGGCACCACCGGGGCCGCCCTGTCCTGAAAGGCGGTCGGCATGTCATTGGGGTTGTTGTTCATCATGCCAAAATAGAACGCCCCCGCCAGCCCCGCAAACAGCACGGGCGGCAGCACCATCAACCATCGGGCCATTACCGCTCTCCTTCTGTCGGGGCGCGGGCCTGCCGCGCCTCCACCTCGGCCAACTGGCGCTTGACGCGCCGCCCGCGCCAGACCGTCAGCGCCAGAAGCGCCGCCAGAAGGGCCAGCGTCGCCCCGTAGGATGACAGCACCGCCACCGCATAGCGCCCCAGATCCGGCATCATGCCAAACGCTCCCGTGCCAGCAGCGCCGACAGACGCCGCGCGCGAATTTCCGTGCGGGTGCGCATCAGCACCAGCAGCACGAACAGCAACACAAACCCCGCGATGCAGACCACCAGCGGGACATAGAAGGCGGGGGCGATCGGGTCTTTCTCGCCCACCTTCAGGATGGTCGAATCCTGATGCAGCCCCTGATTCCAGAACTTCACCGCATAGCGCGACAGGACCGCGAAGACAGAGCCCACCATGCACAGCACCGCCGTCAGATCGGCCGCCGTGTCGGGGTCCTCCACCGCCTGCCACAGCGCGATATAGCCCAGATAGAACAGCGCAAGGATCAGGAAGGCGGTCAGCCGCGGGTCCCAGGCCCACCAGGTGCCCCACATCGGCTGGCCCCACAGCGCGCCCGTCACCAGCGCGATCGCGGTAAAGGTCAGCCCCACCGGGGCCGCCGCCTTGGCGGCCAGCGCGCTCACATGGTGCCGCCTGATCAGCCAGATCAGGCTTGCCACCAGCATCATCACCCAGGCATTGATCGCCATCATCGCGCTTGGCACGTGCAGGAAGATGATCTTCACCGTCGAACCTTGCCGGAAATCATCCGGGGTCAGGAAGAACCCCCAGACCAGCCCGACAATCAGGCAAACCGCCGTCAGCCCCCCCACCCAGGGCAGAACCCCGGCCGAGAGCTGCATGAACTTCTTCGGGTTGGCATATTCCCACAACGACATCAGGCTGGCCTAACCTCTCTCATAACGCGTCTCAAGTCACTATCATGTCAAACATCAACGCAGATTGACGCGGATTGCCGCAGCCGCCGCAAAAGGCAGCAGCGCCAGCGCCCCCGCCGTGATCCCCGCCAGCAGCAGCAGCGGCACCGAAACCTCGGCCCCCGCCGCCCCGCGCTTCACAACCTCGGCGCCAAAGATCAGCGTCGGCACATAGAGGGGCAAGACCAGCAGCGACAACAGCAGCCCGCCCCGCTTGATCCCCACCGTCAGCGCCGCGCCAAAGGCCCCGATCACCGACAGCGCGGGCGTGCCGGCCGCAAGACTCGCCACCAGCCACAGATAGCCCGGCCCCGGCAGGTTGAGCAGCACCCCCAGCACGGGTGCCACCAGCGTCAGCGGCAGGCCCGTCACCAGCCAATGCGCGAAGGCCTTGACCGCCACCACCCCTTCCAGCGGAATCGGCGAGGTCGCCAGCAGGTCCAGCGAGCCATCCTCGAAATCCAGCGCAAAGATCCGGTCCAGCGACAGAAGGCAGGCCAGCAGCGCCCCCACCCACAAGATACCGGGCGCGATCTTCGCCAGCGTCGCAGGCTCCGGCCCCACGCCCAGCGGCACCAGCACCGCCACCAGCAGAAAGAACGCCAGCCCCAGCCCGAAGCCGCCCCCGGCGCGAAACGCCAGCCGCAAGTCGCGCAGCAAAAGCGCCCTCATGCAAAGGCCTCGTCAAATCCGCCAGAGCCAACCGTCACCCGCGCCTTGAACGGCGCAAGGTCCAGCACCGCCGCCTCGTCCAGCCCCAGATCGATATGGGTGGCGATCAGTGCCATGCCGCCCTGCGCCAGATGCCCCCGCACCACCCCCGCAAACAGCGCCACCGATGCCACATCGAGCGAGACCGTCGGCTCGTCCAGCACCCAGATCGGCCGCCCCGTCACCAACAGACGCGCCAGACCCAGCCGCCGCTTCTGCCCCGCCGAAAGATTGGCGGCACGGCGGTCCCGCAGATCGAGCAGGTTCATCCGCGCCATCGCGTCACCGACACCGCCAACCCCGTGGATCGCGGCCCAGAAGCCCAGATTCTCCTCCACCGTCAGCACCGCCTTCAGCCCGTCGGCATGGGCGGCATAGGTCAGGCTTTCGGGCGGCGCGCTCACGCGGCCCGCCACCGCCGGCTGCAGCCCCGCCAGCGTGCGCAACAGCGTCGTCTTGCCCACCCCGTTCGGCCCGCGCAAGATCAGCGCCCGCCCGGGCGCAAGCGCAAAGCTCACCCCTTCGAGCAGCGTCACACCGCCCCGCGCCACCGCCAGTTTGTCCACCACCAATTCCATCCCCAACCCCTAGCGCAGCCGCTGCCCGCCGAAAAGGGCCTGCGTCACCGTGGCAATCCCCGCCCGCCCGCCGTAAACTGCCGCCACAAACCGGAGGACATAAGATGCAGACCCGCGATTTTGGCCGCACTGGCCACAGCACCACCCCGATCGGCTTTGGCGCATGGGCCATCGGCGGCACATGGGGAGAGGTCAGCTGGGACGATGCCAAGGCCACGCTCCACGCGGCCCTCGATGCCGGCATGACCTTCATCGACACCGCCGATGTCTATGGCGACGGCCGGTCCGAACAGATCATCGCCGAGGTGCTGGCAGAACGGGCGCAGGCCGGCCAGGGCCCCCGCCCCTTCGTCGCCACCAAGGCCGGCCGCCGCCTGAACCCGCACACCGCCGAAGCCTACACGGGTGCCGCCATCGAATCCTTCATCGACCGCAGCCTGAAGAACCTGCGCGTCGATTGCCTCGACCTCGTGCAACTGCACTGCCCGCCGACGCCGGTCTACAGCAATCCCGCGATGTTTGACGCGCTCGACGCGATCAGGGCCAAGGGCAAGATCGCCCACTATGGCGTCTCGGTCGAAACGATCGATGAGGCGCTGACCGCCATCCAGCACCCCGGCGTGGTCTCGGTGCAGATCATCTACAACCTGTTCCGCATGAAGCCCGCCGACCGCTTCTTTGCCGAGGCCCGCGCGAAAGATGTCGCCATCATCGCCCGCGTGCCGCTGGCCTCCGGCCTGCTCACCGGCAAGATGGGCCCCGACAGCCAGTTCGCCGCCGACGACCACCGCGCCTTCAACCGCAACGGCGAGGCCTTCGACAAGGGCGAAACCTTCAGCGGCGTTCCCTTCGACGTGGCGCTCGAAGCGGTCGAGGCGCTGCGCCCCCTCGTGCCGCAAGGCACGCCGATGGCCGCCTTCGCCCTGCGCTGGATCCTGATGGAACAGGCCGTCACCGTGGTGATTCCGGGCGCAAAGACCCCGGCGCAGGCGCGCGCCAATGCCGCCGCCGCCGATCTGCCCGCCCTAAGCGCCGGACAGATGCAGGCCGCGCGTGACGTCTACACCCGCCTGATCGCCCCCCACGTCGCGCATCTGTGGTAAAATCGAAAAGGCGGCGCCTCCCGCATGCGCCGCCCCCTTCATCTGTTCACAAATATCCCGCAGGGGGTCCGGGGGACGCGAAGTCCCCCGGCGGCTGGCCAAAGGCGCCGTGCGCGAAGGCCCCGCGCCCTCAGCCCAGAATCGCCTTCACGTAATTCACCGTCTCGGCATAGGGCGGAATGCCATTGTGCTTTTCCACCGCCCCCGGCCCCGCGTTATAGGCGGCCAAGGCCAGCCGCCAGCTGCCGAACCTGTTGTACATCATCCTGAGATAGCGCGCCCCGCCCTCGAGGTTCTGGTGCGGATCGTTGATATCCACCCCCAGCTTCTGCGCCGTCCCCGGCATCAGCTGCGCCAGCCCCGTCGCGCCCTTGTGCGACACCGCCGACGGGTTCCACCCCGATTCCTGCTGCACCAGCCGCAGGAACAGGTCTTCGGGAATGCCGTGGCGATTGGCCATGGCACGCGCCACCGCCAGATACTCGCCCTTGTAACGCCCCGAATAACGCGGCGCCGCGGCTTCGGGGGCCGCGCTGGCCGCCGCCTTGCCCTTGGGCGTCAGCCGGACCGACGCCTCGTATTGCTTGGCCAGCCGCCCGTCGAGCAGCTTCTTCTGCGAATTGAACAGCGAAGCCCGGCTCTTGCTCGACCCAGAAAGGTTCAACCCCTCGGCCACCGCCGCCGCAGGCGACAGACACGCAAGCGCCAGCACCAGAGAGACAGACAAGAGCGCGCTGCTTTGCTTCATGGATCGGTTCCGGCTTGCCTCAGACCACCGCGACTATAGGCAAAATCGCGCGCCATGCCAGAGCCCAGATGCGCCGCCACGGCCTTGCGGGCATTTCGGCGGTTTCTTGCCCGCCCGCCCTGCGCCCTCGCGCGCTTTGTCAGCCGCCGCCGCATTGCAGGCCCGCCCGCGCCTCGGTATAGGTGCGCTAGAGGTTTCTTAACCAAGACCGGACAGGCTCCGGTGATCCCCGGCCCGGTGCCGGACCCATGACAACAGCAGACAAGCGGAGAACCCAATGGCAGGCTCGGTCAACAAGGTCATCATCGTCGGCAATCTTGGCCGCGACCCCGAAGTGCGCAGCTTTGCCAATGGCGGCAAGGTGGTGAACCTGCGCATCGCCACCTCGGAAAACTGGCGTGACAAGCAGACGGGCGAACGCAAGGAACGCACCGAATGGCATTCGGTCGCGATCTTCAACGAAAGTCTGGCACGGATCGCCGAACAATATCTGCGCAAGGGCTCCACCGTCTATATCGAAGGCCAGCTCGAAACCCGCAAATGGCAGGACCAGTCGGGCGCCGACCGCTACACCACCGAAATCGTCCTGCGCCAGTACCGGGGCGAGCTTACCTTGCTCGGCGGGCGCGGCGAAGGCGGCGGCGGCGGCGGACAAGGCGGCTATGATGACCGTGGCGGCTATGATGATTACGGCAGCGGCCCCTCGGGCGGCAGCAGCATGGGCGGTGGCGGCGGCATGGGCGGCGGGCGCGGTGCCCCGGCGGGCCGCTCCGACCTCGACGACGAAATCCCGTTCTGATCTGCCCCGAAGCCCCGGTCCCGCGACTGGGGCTTTTTCCGGCGCCAGCCAAGCCCCGCACCCCTCATCCGCCGCCCCGAAACGAAAAAGGCACCCGCAAAGGGGTGCCCGTTCCGTTCTGTCCGACCTTGCGCGAAGATCAGGCGGCTTCGGTGATGAATTTCACCGCATCGCCGAAGGTCTGGATGGTCTCGGCAGCATCATCCGGAATCTCGATCCCGAACTCTTCCTCGAACGCCATGACCAGTTCGACAGTGTCGAGCGAGTCCGCGCCCAGATCGTCGATGAAGGAGGCGGTCTCGGTGACCTTGTCCTCTTCAACGCCCAGATGCTCAACGACGATCTTCTTCACGCGGTCAGCGATGTCGCTCATGTCACTTCCTCTTATATCAGCGGGAGGGCTTCCCGTCACTTTCCTTACCCCTCGCGGGGCGATTCCGCCGCGACAGCGACGACACCGGGCTGAACCGGCGATTTCCAGCGCGCCTATAGCAAGGGTGGCACGCTTAGGCAAACGCTTTCACAAGACCGTGCGCAGCCTTGGCCGCCACGCCCGCGCCTATATCATGGCCATGCCGCCATTCACATGCAAGGTGGCGCCGGTCACATAACCTGCCTCGGCCGAGGCCAGATACAGCACCGCCGCCGCGATCTCCTGCGCGCTGCCCATCCGGCCCGCCGGAACCGCGCCCAGAATCGCCCCGCGCTGCGCCTCGTTCAGCTTCTCGGTCATCGCGGTCTCGATAAAGCCGGGTGCGACGCAATTGACCGTGATTCCCCGGCTCGCCACTTCCGCCGCCAGCGATTTCGACAGGCCCACCATCCCGGCCTTGCTGGCGGCATAGTTCACCTGCCCGCCATTACCGGTGGTCCCGACGACCGAGCTGATGTTCACGATCCGGCCCCAGCGCGCCTTCATCATCCCGCGCAAGGCCGCGCGGCACAGCCGGAAGGTCGCGGTCAGGTTGACATCGATCACCGATTGCCAGTCCTCGTCCGACATCCGCATCGCCAGACCGTCCTTGGTGATCCCGGCATTGTTGACCAGCACATCGACCGAGCCCATCGCCTCCGCGGCCCGCTTCACCAGCCCTTCGACCTCGGCCGGGTCCGACAGGTTGCACACCAGCACATGCGCCCGCCCGCCCAGCTCTGCCGCCAGCGCCTCCAGGGGTGCCACCCGCGTGCCCGACAGCGCCACCGTGGCCCCCGCGCCATGCAGCACCCGCGCGATCTCGGCCCCGATCCCGCCCGAAGCCCCCGTCACCAGTGCCGTCTTCCCCGTCAGATCAAACATGACCCTGCCCTCATTTTCTGTCCAAAAATATCCTCGGGGGGTCCGGGGGGCAGACAGCCCCCCGGGGTCAGCCCCGGGCACGCCCTCAGCCCTGCAGCGCCGCAATATCCGCCGGCACGCCGATGGCCCGCGTCTCGGCCCCCGGCACGATCCGCTTGATCATGCCAGACAGCGCCTTGCCCGCCCCGATCTCCCAGAACTCGGTCACGCCGGCCCGCTCCATCCACAGCATGCTCTCGCGCCAGCGCACCGATCCGGTGACCTGCGCGACCAGCAGATCGCGGAAACGGTCGGGCTCTTCCACCGCCTCGGCCCGCACGTTCACCACCACGGGGCAAACGGGTTTCGAGATCACCACGGCGGCAAAGGCCTCGGTCATCACATGCGCGGCCGGCGCCATCAGCGCGCAATGGAAGGGGGCCGACACCGGCAGCGGCAGCGCGCGTTTCGCGCCCCGCTCCTTGGCCAGCGCCATTGCCCGCTCCACCGCCGCCTTGTGGCCCGAAATCACCACCTGCGCCGGATCATTGTCATTGGCGGCCTGACACACCTCGTCGCCCGCCGCCTCGGCGGCAATCGCGGCCACCGCCTCGAAATCAAGGCCCAGAATCGCCGCCATCGCGCCCACGCCCACCGGCACCGCTTCCTGCATCGCAGCCCCGCGGATGCGCAGCAGCCGCGCGGTATCGGCAAGGCTCAAGGCCCCCGCCGCACAGAGCGCCGAATACTCGCCCAAGGAATGCCCGGCCACGAAATCGGCCTTGTCCATGCCAAAGCCTTCCGCATCCATCGCGCGCAAGGCCGCGATGGATGTCGCCATCAGCGCGGGCTGCGCGTTCTGCGTCAGCGTCAACTCGGCGATGTCACCCTCCCAGATCAACGCCGACAGCGACTCGCCAAGCGCGTCATCCACCTCGTCGAACACCGCCCGCGCCGCCGGATAGGCGTCGGCAAGCGCGCGCCCCATCCCGATGGTTTGGGCGCCCTGGCCCGGAAATACAAATGCGCGGCCCATGTTGCCTCCCGTCTGATCCTAGGTCCAGATAACGCGCCGCCGCCTCAAGCGCAATCACCGCGCCCGATCGAGGCAGCCTGCACAGCCGCTGTGCGCCGGAAGGGACTGCCTTCGGCGTAGAATGGCAGTAGCCTGACCCAAGACCATTGACCGGAGTTTTCCCATGTCCGCCCGCAATTCGCCCGTCTCTTACGGAAAGGTCGCGCGCCTCTTCCACTGGACGACCGCCGCCCTGATCTTTCTGGCCTTTCCGCTCGGCGTCATCGCCAACCGCCTGCCCTATGACACCGCCGAGGCGCTGGCGCGCAAGGCGCAACTGTTTTCCATCCACAAGACGCTCGGCGTGCTGGTGTTCTTCGTGGCGATCGGCCGCATCCTCTGG
This sequence comes from Pseudotabrizicola algicola, assembly GCF_010915705.1. GTDB lineage: Bacteria > Pseudomonadota > Alphaproteobacteria > Rhodobacterales > Rhodobacteraceae > Pseudotabrizicola > Pseudotabrizicola algicola. The sequence goes on along the minus strand of NZ_JAAIKE010000001.1, from coordinate 280,258 downwards.
GCGCTGACGCAGCCGCATCCGGTGCCGCTGCACCCCCAACGGCGGGCCGAGGTCTGGCTGGCCAGCCTTGTCCACTGGATGCTCTACATCAGTCTCGTCGCCGTGCCGCTCACCGGATGGGTGCATCATGCCGCCGTCACCGGCTTTGCGCCGATCTGGTGGCCCTTCGGCCAGACCCTGCCCTTCGTGCCGCAGTCGGAATCCGTGGCTCAGGCCGCGGGGGCGGCGCATTGGGTGTTCACCAAGCTGATGATCGTCTCGATCCTGCTGCACATCGCGGGCGCGCTGAAACACCATCTGCTCGACCGCGACGACACGCTGCGCCGGATGACGCGCGGCACCCCCGCGCCCGCCACCCCCACGGCCAACCGCGCCTCGCGCATCCCGCTCCTTGCGGCACTGGCGCTCTTCGGCCTTGGCGCGGGCGTCGCCGCCCTGCCGCGCGGCGAGCCGCTCACGTCAACACCGCTGGCAACCGCCACCGCCACCGCGCCCGCAAACGGCAACTGGCAGGTCGCCGAAGGCACGCTCGCCTTTTCGGTTGCGCAGATGGGCCAGACGGTCGGCGGCAGCTTTGCCACATGGTCCGCCGACATCCGCTTTGACGAGGTGCCGACCGATGGCCGCCACGGGCAGGTGACCGTCACCATAGATACCGCCTCGCTCACCCTCGGCTCTGTCACCCAGCAGGCCAAATCGGCGGATTTCTTCGATGTCGCCACGCATCCGCAGGCGGTGTTCACCGCCGACATCCTCCCCGCCGCCGAGGGCTACGAGGCGCGCGGCACCCTGTCCCTGCGCGGGGCCGAAGTGCCGGTCTCCCTGCCCTTCACCCTCGCCATCGACGGCGACACCGCCACGATGGAAGGCCAGACCACGCTCGACCGCCGCGCCTTCGGCATGGGGCAAAGCTATGCCGATGAATCCTCGGTCGGCTTCGGTGTCACGGTCGATGTGGCGCTCACCGCCACCCGCCCCTGACGCCCGCCGCAAGGGGCGCTGCAAAGATAAAGGCCGCCGGATCACTCCGGCGGCCTTCGTCATTCCCTCTGCGGAAGGCTTATTCGGCCTTCATCGCCTCCAGCGAGATTTCCACATTCACTTCATCGCTGATGAACGGGGCGAAGGCGCCAAGGTTGAAGTCCGACCGCAGCAGCGTGGTGGTCGCGCTGAACCCGGCCCAGGGCTTGTTCTCCATCGGGTGATCGCCCGCCTGGTTCAGCACCGCATCCAGCACCACCGATTTCGTCACATCGTTCAGCGTCAGATCGCCGGTGATCTTGGCGGTGGTCTCGCCGGTCACTTCGATCGCAGTCGAGGTGAAGGTCACCATCTCATCCTCGGCGGCATCGAAGAAGTCGGGCGACATGAAATGCTCGAACCGCGCTTCCCAACCCGTCAGCATCGAACGCACGGGGAAGGACACCGTCACCGACGACGCGGCCGGATTGGCCTGATCGAACATGATCTCGCCTTCATAGCCCGAGAACATGCCATAGCCGGTCGAGAAGCCAAGGTGGTTGTAGCTGAACACGATCTGCGCATGGCTGGCGTCGACGGTGTATTTCTCGGCTTCGGCAAAGGCAGGCGCTGCGGCAAGCGCGGCGATCAGGGCAAGCGGGGCAATGCGGGTCATCTGTAACACTCCGGTCTGGCAGGCCACCACGGCCCGCACTCGTGGCGGACTCTGCCGATTGTGCTGCTCTTGCACAATTCACGGCCCGCGAACAAAACTTGCGCGGATTCGCACAGTCGGCCAGCCGGTCGCGCACGCATCCGCCGCGCTTGCATCCGTCCCGCCTTTCTGTATAAGGCCCCATCCTTTCCGCATTCCTCTTAATGGCGATGCCTCTCGTGACCCGGCCGCGGAAAGGCCAAATGCCGTTGGTCTTTGAAGCCGCCCGAGACGAAAAGGACGATACATGCCACTGTATGAGCATGTCTTTATTGCGCGTCAGGATCTTTCCAACACGCAGGCCGAAGGCCTTGTCGAACATTTCACCGCAGTGCTTTCGGACAACGGCGGCAAAGTCGTTGAATCGGAATACTGGGGCGTCAAGACGATGGCCTACAAGATCAACAAGAACCGCAAGGGCCATTACGCCTTCCTGAAATCGGATGCCCCTCCGGCCGCCGTGCAGGAAATGGAACGCCTGATGCGCCTGCATGATGACGTCATGCGCGTCCTGACCATCAAGGTCGACGCCCACAACGACGGCCCTTCCGTGCAGATGCAAAAGCGCGATGACCGTGACGGCGAGCGTGGCGAGCGCCGCGAGCGTCCGGCCTTCGGCGGCGACCGTCCCGAGCGCGGTGGCGACCGTGGCGGCTTCGGTGGCGACCGCGGTGCAGACCGCGGCCCGCGTCGTTGATCCAAAGTCTCAGGAAAGGACCATAAATCATGGCGAACAAACCATTTTTCCGCCGTCGCAAGGTTTGCCCCTTCTCGGGCGACAACGCTCCGGCGATCGACTACAAAGACACGCGTCTGCTGCAGCGCTACATCTCCGAACGTGGCAAGATCGTGCCGTCGCGCATCACCGCAGTTTCCGCAATCAAGCAGCGTGAGCTGGCCCGTGCGATCAAGCGCGCCCGCTTCCTCGCCCTGCTGCCCTATGCCGTGAAATAAGGAGCACACGAACATGCAAGTGATCCTTCTCCAGCGCGTGGCCAAGCTGGGCCAGATGGGCGAAGTCGTGAACGTCAAGGACGGTTACGCCCGCAACTACCTGCTGCCGCAGGGCAAGGCGCTGCGCGCCAATGATGGCAACATCAAATCCTTCGAGGCCAAGAAGGCCCAGCTGGAAGCGCAGAACCTCGAAACCAAGAAAGAAGCCGAAGCCGTCGCCGCCAAGCTCGATGGCCAGACCTTCGTCATCATCCGCTCGGCCTCCGATTCGGGCGCGCTCTACGGCTCCGTCACCACCCGTGACGCCGCCGAAGTCGCAACCGAGGGCGGGTTCACCGTCAGCCGCGGTCAGGTCGTGCTGGACAAGCCGATCAAAGACCTCGGCATCCACCCGGTTTCCGTGGTCCTGCACCCGGAAGTCAGCGTGCGCATCAACCTGAACGTCGCCCGTTCGGTGGAAGAGGCTGAACTGCAAGCGTCGGGCAAATCCATTCAGGAACTCGCCGCCGAAGCCGAAGCCGCAGCCGATTTCGAGATCGCCGAACTCTTCGACGATATCGGCGGCGCCGCGCAGGAAGAATAAGGTCGGGCCAGGCGCCAGACCCGCAAATCCAAAGGCCGCGCAGATGCTTCTGCGCGGCCTTTTTCCTGCGCGCCGCCCGTCACTCCTGCGCGCCGGCGGCCTGCGCGCCAAACCTCTGCCACAGTCGTATGGCACAGGGCAGCACACCTGCCACACGGATACGACCATGCGCCCGATTCTCCTGCTTCTCGGCTTCTGCCTCCTCGGCCTTTCGGCCTATCTCAGCTATGGCCAGTTGCAGGGCGATACTTTCGCGCATCTGCAACCCTTCGCGGGCGAGGACCGCCCCGCCGTCGCGCCAGAGCCTGCCGGTTTCGCGCCCGTCGCTGTCGAGACCTCGGCCCCCGCGACCCCGCGCATCAACCTTGCGCCAAGCCGGACGCCCCAGGGCGCCCGCTTCGTCAAGGCGCCCCCGTCAAACTGACGCCCATAGGGCAGCGCCCGCCCCCTCTGGCCCATCTCCGACACCCTGCATGTCGGCCCCGGAAGCGCGGCACGCCGTGGCGCATGGTCAGGTCAGGCAGACCAGAAGCCAAGGCCCTGCATGACATCCCTGCCCCGCCCGCGCCAAGACTCCAGCCTCGGCATCTTGTGCCTCTGTGCCGGTCTGGGGCTGTTCTCGGTGCAGGACCTGATTCTGAAGCTGCTCTCGGGCAGCTACCCGCTCTCGCAGGCGATGGTCTTCCGCAGCCTCACCGCCCTGCCGCTGCTCTTGTTGCTCGCGGCGCGCGACGGCGGGCTTGGCACCCTGTTCACCCCCGGCACCAAGGCGATGATCGGGCGCGGGCTGGTCATGTTCGTGGCCTATGCCGCCTATTACCTCGCGCTGCCCGCGCTGCCTCTGGCCAGCGTGGTGGCGCTTTACTTCTCGGCCCCGCTGTTCATCACGATTCTCTCGGTGCCGATGCTGGGCGAAACCGTGGGCTGGCGGCGCGGCGCGGCGGTGCTGGCGGGATTCGGCGGCGTTCTCATCATCCTGCGCCCCGGCGCGGGGGTGTTCGAGATCGCGGCCCTGCTGCCGGTCCTGTCGGGCCTCTGCTATGGCCTGTCGATGATCTTTGCGCGCAAACTCGGCGCGCATGAAAGTGCGGCGGCAATGGCCTTCTGGGGCAATCTGGTGTTTCTGGCCATCGCCAGCCTGATGGCCTTGGCCTTCGGCGGCAGCACCGCCCCCGATCTGCACCCCTCGCTGGCCTTTCTCCTGCGCGCATGGGTCTGGCCCACCGCGCTCGATGCGACGCTGATGGCCGGATGCGGCGTCATCGCCGCGCTGGGGCTGACCCTGCTCACCCAGGCCTACCGCATCGCCGATGCCAATGCGGTCACGCCCTTCGAATACAGCGCGATGCTCTGGGGCGTGCTCTGGGGCTGGGCCTTCTTTGCCGAATGGCCCGACGCGGTGGCATGGTCCGGCATCGCCATCATCGTCACCGCAGGGCTCTATGTGCTGTGGCGGGAACGCCAGTTGCAAAAGGGTTCCTGACCATCGGCGGATTTTCCCGCGCGTTGGCAGGTTTCCGCCACCCCCCGATCACGCCACCTTTCACCCGCTGAAACATGGTGTAGAAAGCCTGAAAACAAGGGCTGGGGACGGTAATCTTGACTTTCACACTGCAGACACGCGGCTTTGCACGCGCTCTCTTTCTTTGTGCCAGCTTCGGGCTTCTGACCGCTTGTGGCGACACGCTCACCAAGTCGACGATGAGCGCTCCGGCCCCCTCCTCCTTCAATCCGATGCTGCAAGCGCAGGCCATTGCCGAGGTCAAGGCAAAGCAGGCCCGCGGCGCGCGCGTCTGGTGCGTGCCCTTCGCCCGCACCGCCTCGGGGATCGACCTGCAGGGCAATGCCGGCACATGGTTTGCCGCTGCCAAGGGCAAATACTATCGCGGCAGCACGCCCGAAGAAGGCGCGGTCATGGTCTTCGCTCCCCATTCCAGCAGCCGCCTCGGCCATGTCGCCGTGGTCTCCGAGGTGATCTCCGACCGCAAGGTGCTGATCGACCACGCCAACTGGCACCGCAACCAGATTTCTCTGAAAATGCCGGTGATCGACGTGTCGGAAAAGGGCGACTGGTCCCGCGTGCAGGTCGAGGCGACCCCCGGCGTGCTGGGCAGCCCGCGCCCGCTGCGCGGATTCGTCTACCCGCGCAAGATCGGCGCGACCGCCGCCGCCGACGCCGCAAGCTGACCCGCAAGGGGCCAGCCCCGCGGCCCGCTAGCCCAGATCACCGAAACGCGCCCGGATCGCCGCCACGTGGGCGCGCAAGGCAGGCTCCGCCTCCCACTGGCGCAGCAGATCGCCCCAGCACAGCGGCACGAACACCACCTCGTCCCCCGCCACCACCGCCGCAAAGCGCGCGACCTCCGCCCGGTGCTGCGCCTTGCGCGCCGCATCCACCGGCTTGCCCGAGGCCCAGACCGCAGGCTCGGCATAAAGATACACCAGCACCGACCCCACGGCCCGCTTCTCCGCCCGCGTGCGGATGCCATAGGCGTGCTTGACCAGTTGCGCCGCGTCCAGACAGCGGTACTCCGCCTCGCCCGCAATCAGCGCCTGCGCCATCGCGGTGTAGCGCGCCATGTTCGGCCCCCAGACCGGCCGGTCATAGACATCGGAAAATCCGGTCTGCTTGGCCGGACGGAACGGCTCGTAGCGTTTGCTCTCGATGCCCACCAGCGTCGTATGCGTCACCACGCCCACGTCCAGCCACGGATGCCGTCCCCCCGACCAGGGGAACCGCATCTCCATCTCCAGCTCCACCGCCTGCACCGCCCCCGCCGGCACGCCTGGCAGCGGCGGCAAGGCGGCGGGGCGCTCCAGAAACCAGCCAAAGGCATTGGCCACCAGCGCCGCAGAGGACTCCGCCGCATCGAACTTGCCCGACCGCAGCTCGTTTCCGGGCGCGCGCTGCAACGCCTCCAGAATGCGCGCCTCGGGCAGATCAGGAAGAAAATCCGGCATGGTCACCCCCATCGGGAAAGAAAAAGGGCCGCACCCAGCGGCGCGGCCCCGATCGCTTGCGGAAGATCCTGCGCTCAGATCTCGTCCAGCGCGTCGATCGCCTTCTGCAGCGCGTCCTTGTCGACCTCTTTCTCGGTCACGGTCGCCTGCGCCACGATATGGTCCACAACCTTGTCCTCGAACAGCGGCGCGCGCAGCTGCTGCTGCATCTGCGGGTTCTTCTGCACGAATTCGAAGAACTGGCGCTCCTGCCCCGGATACTGGCGCGCGGCGTTCAGCACGGCCTGCGTCATCTCGGCATCCGACACGGTGATCTCGGCCTTGCGACCGATCTCGGCCAGCAGCAGCCCCAGACGTACCCGGCGCTCGGCCAGCGCCTTGTGCTCGGCGGTCGGCTCGATGGCATCGTGGTTATGGCCCTGCACGTCGGGGTTTTCCTCGTGCCACAGCTGATGCGCGATCTGCCCGGCCTCGGCGTCCACCAATGCCGCCGGCAGGTCGAACTTCACCATCCCGTCCAGCTGGTCCAGCAAGGACCGCTTCAGGATCGCGCGGCTCGCACCCTGATATTCCACGCCCAGACGCTCGGCGATCTGGCCCTTCAGCGCGGCCAGATCCTCGGCCCCGTATTTCTTGGCCAGCTCGTCATCCAGCTCGGCTGCCTTCGGCTCCTTCACCGCCTTCACGGTGCATTCGAACACCGCAGCCTTGCCCGCCAGATGCGCTGCACCGTAAGCCTCGGGGAAGGTCACCTCCACCTTCACCTCGTCGCCCACCTTGGCGCCGACCAGCTGTGCCTCGAAGCCCGGAATGAACGAGTTCGAGCCCAGAACCAGCGGATAATCTTCCGCCGTGCCGCCCTCGAAATAGTCACCGTCGACCGAGCCCTTGAAGTCGATCGTGATCTGGTCGCCGTCCTTGGCCTTGGCGCCCTTCTTGCGGTCCTCGAAGGATTGCGCGGTGGCGGCAAGGTTCTTCAGGGCCTCTTCCACCGAAGCGTCGTCAGCCTTCACCACCAGACGCTCCAGCGTGATCTTGCCCGCATCCAGTTCCGGAATCGGCGGCAGGCAGTCATAGGTCATCTCGACCACCACATCCTGCCCCTCGGACCAGGACTCGCCGCCCTGCATCTTCACTTCGGGCTGCAGCGCCGGACGGTCGCCGGTGGCCTCGAAATGGCCCTTCATCGCGCCGTCGATGGCGTCCTGCATCGCATCGCCCAGCAGGCGCGGGCCAAACTGCTTGCGCAGGATCGCCATCGGCACCTTGCCCTTGCGGAAGCCCTTCATCTCGATCTCGGGCTGCGCCTCGACCAGCTTTTCCTGAACCTTGGCTTCCAGTTCGGCGGCGGTCACGGTGATGGTGTAGCCGCGCTTCAGCCCTTCGTTCAGGGTCTCGGTGACTTGCATATTTTCCCCATATCGGTTGGGCCGCCAGAACAGGCGGCAGTCAAAACTTTCCCGCCTCTCCTATTAATCCGCAGGGCGGCTTGCAAGCCCGAATGGCGCTTTCGCGCCTGAATGTTCCGCACAAAGGGGAAATTCCGCGCAGGCCAAAGCGTCTTGGCGCGCTCGGCGCGGCGGCCCTGATCGGGGAATGGTGCGGGTGGAGGGACTTGAACCCCCACGCCTTGCGGCGCCAGAACCTAAATCTGGTGCGTCTGCCAATTTCGCCACACCCGCATTCCCGAACGGGCAAGCCCGCCTCCTTGCGGCAGGCAAGGCCCCCCACATGCCGCGCCTTCTAGCAAAGCCGCGTGCGGCTGGCGAGGGCAAAAACGACAGCAGGCCGACGCCCCCGCACCCGTGCCGCCTGCACACGCGGGGCGCGCATGGCATTCGTGCCACGGCGCGCCACAGTTGCCGCAGACCCGAGCGGGAAATGTCGCGCGCCTGCCCTGTTTCTGCCATAGTCTGCGTCAAAAAACAAAATGCGAGGCAGAGACGATGTTGGCACAGGAGACCGTTATGGCAGACCTAACCCAAGGCATGACCGCAGGCCGCGTTGACGCGGGCACCACCATGCCCCAGTGCGGCATCGCCTCCGGCACCATGATCCTCACCCTCGCCGGCGTGATGCCGGTGGAATTCATCGCGCCCGGTGACAAGGTCATCACCCGCTCGGGCGCACGCACCGTCACCGCCGTCGAAATCGCCGTGGTGCAAGACGCACAGGTGATCCGCATCTCGCAGGGCGTGCTCGGCAAGGACCGCCCCGAGGCCGACATGCATGTCTCGCCCCGCCAACCGCTGCTGATCCGTGACTGGCGCGCCAAGGCGATGTCCGGTCTGGTGCGCGCGGTGATGGCCGCCGAACGCCTCGTGGACGGCGAATACATCCGTCTCGAAACCCTGCCCGAGGCGCGGATGGTCACGCTGCACTTCGCCGACCCGCAGGTAATCTTCGCAGGCGGGCTGGAACTGGGCTGCGAAACCTCTCCCCCCGCCGCCTGATCGCGCGCGCTCCTGATGTGCCAAAGGTCGCCTCCGGGCGGCCTTTTTCATGGCCGCCACACGGCCCGCCCCGTCTAAAGCCCGAGGGCGCGCAGCACCTGCGGCAAGGTTTCGGGCAGGTCTTCGGCAATCAGCCCCGGCCCGAAGGCCCGCGCCGCCTCCACATGCAGCCACACCGCCGTGCAGGCCGCGTCAAACGGAGAAAACCCGCGCGCGAGCAGCCCGCAGATGAACCCCGCCAGCACATCGCCACTGCCTGCGGTTGCCAGCCAGGGCGCAGCCCGTTCATACTGCGCCGCGTGCAGCGCACAGCGCCCGTCCGGCCCCGCGATCACCGTATCCGGCCCCTTGAACACCACCACGCAACCCGCCCGAGCCGCCGCCGCGCGGGCGGCATCCAGTTTGGAAAACGCTGGCCCCGCCGCCGCAGGCGCGGCCAGCCGCCCGGCAAGATCGGGAAACAGCCGCGCAAACTCCCCTGCATGGGGCGTCAGCACGCAGGCAGCGTGCAGCGCGGCGAACAGCGCCTGATCCCGCGCGACAAGCGTCAGCGCATCCGCATCCAGCACCAGCGCAGGGTGGGGCGCGCCGCCGCCCCGCAGCGCCGCCGCCAGCAGGTCCGCTTCCCGCGCGCCAAGCCCCATCCCGGGCCCGAGGCACAGCGCGGTGATCCGCCTGTCCTCCAGCGCCGCCGCCAGCGCCGCCGCATCCGCGACCTCGCGCAGCATCACCGCATCAAGCCGCGCCGCATGTTCCGCCATCGCGGCGGGCGCACAGCCCACCGTCACCAGCCCCGCCCCGATCCGCAGCGCCCCCCGCGCCGCCAGCCGCGCCGCGCCCCCGCGCCCCGCAGGCCCCGACAGGATCAGCGCATGACCATGCACAAACTTGTGCCCCTCGCGCCCGAAAGGGTCCGCCTTGGTCAGCCGCCCCGCCGCTTCCGCGCCCACCAGTCCCGTCGCCTCGCCCATGCCCTCCAGCCCGATGGGAACCACCCGCAGCTTTCCGCAGCAAAACGGCCCCTCGGCCAGATAATGTCCGGTCTTGGCGCGGTGAAAGGTCACCGTCAGATCGGCCCACAGCGCCCTGCCCCCCAGCCGCCGCCCGCTGTCCGCGCAAAGGCCAGACGGCACATCCACCGCCACGACCCGCGGACAGCCGGACTCGCCGCGCGCCTCCCGCTCCGGCAGCAGGCGCGCCAGACCCGCGACATCCTCCAGCGGCCGCGACAGCCCGATGCCGAACAGCGCATCGATCACCAGATCGACGCCCCAAGGGTCATACCCCTCCTCCGGCCCCGGCAGCGCCCGCACCTCCCCCATGCCGCACCAGCACTCATAATTCGCCCGCGCATCCGCAGGCAGCCGCGCCGGATCACCCGGCAGGAAAACCTGCACCTCCCATCCGGCCTCCCGCAACAGCCGCGCCACCACGAAGCCGTCACCGCCATTGTTCCCCGGCCCGCACAGCACCGCCGCCCGCCGCTTGGCCGCCGCCAGCTCCGGCCAGGCCGCGAAAACCGCCTCCACCACGCCCGCCCCGGCCCGCTCCATCAGCGCCAGCCCCGTGACCTTGCCCGAGGCGATTGCCGCCGCCTCGATGGCGCGCATTTGGGCAGATGTCAGCAGTTCCGTCACTTTCGCCTCCAAATCGTTCTCAAACCGCCCAATCCCGCGCCGACTTGCCTAATTTTTAATCGTAGCAGCCAAATTCGCCCCCTCCCGCCCGCTGCTTAAACCTTAGTCAATTGTCTCTGCCCCGCGGAAATGGTCAGACATCCTGAGACAAAGGCGCGGGGGAGTTCGGCCCATGAAGAAAATCGAGGCAATCATCAAGCCCTTCAAGCTCGACGAGGTCAAGGAGGCCCTGCAAGAGGCGGGCATCCAGGGCCTCTCCGTAACCGAGGTCAAGGGCTTTGGCCGCCAGAAAGGCCATACCGAACTCTATCGCGGCGCCGAATATGTGGTGGATTTCCTGCCCAAGGTGAAGATCGAGGTCATCCTCACCGATGACATGGTCGATCAGGCCGTCGCCGCGATCATTGCCGCCGCCCGCACCGACAAGATCGGCGATGGCAAGATCTTCGTCTCCTCGGTCGAACAGGCCATCCGCATCCGCACGGGTGAAACCGGCGACGACGCCGTCTGACCCGCCCCCGAACATCAGGCCCGCTTGGCCTGCACTGTAACACCCAAAAACCGAAAGGCAGCATGATGAGCGCGATTCAAAAAGCTCTGAAACTGATGAAGGATGAAGAGGTCGAATATGTCGACATCCGCTTCACCGACGTCAAAGGCAAGCTCCAGCACGTGACGCTGGTGGCGGATCTGGTCGACGAAGACTTCTTCGAGGAAGGCTTCATGTTCGACGGATCGTCCATCGCCGGCTGGAAGTCGATCGACCAATCCGACATGAAACTGATCCCCGACGCGGGTTCGGTCTATATCGACCCGTTCTATGCTGAAAAAACCATGTGCGTGCATTGCACCGTGGTCGAACCCGACACCGGCGAATCCTACAGCCGCGACCCGCGCGGCACCGCGCTGAAGGCCGAAGCCTACCTGAAATCCTCGGGCATCGGCGACGCCTTCTACTGCGGACCCGAAGCCGAATTCTTCCTGTTCGACGACGTGCGCTACTCGGTCACGCCGCAAAAGGTGTCGTTCCAGATCGACGCCGAAGCCGCAGCCTGGAACACCGATGCCGAAATGGAAGGTGGCAACCTCGCCCACCGCGCAGCCCACAAGGGCGGCTATTTCCCCGTCAACCCGATTGACGAGGCGCAGGACATCCGGGGCGAAATGCTCTCGACCATGAAGCGCATGGGCATCAAGGTCGACAAGCACCACCACGAAGTCGCAACCTGCCAGCACGAACTCGGCATGATCTTTGGTGGCCTCACCGAACAGGCCGACAACATCCAGAAATACAAATACGTTATCCACAACGTGGCGGCCGCCTATGGCAAGACCGTCACCTTCATGCCCAAGCCCATGAAGGGCGACAACGGCTCGGGGATGCACGTCAACATGTCGATCTGGAAGGACGGCAAGCCGCTGTTCGCAGGCGACAAATATGCCGACCTCAGCCAAGAGGCGCTGTGGTTCATCGGTGGCATCCTGAAACATGCCAAGGCGCTGAACGCCCTGACCAACCCGTCGACCAACAGCTACAAGCGCCTGATCCCGGGCTTCGAAGCACCGGTCCTGCGCGCGTATTCCGCCCGCAACCGCTCGGGCTGCGTCCGTATTCCGTGGACGGAATCGCCCAAAGCCAAGCGCGTGGAAGCCCGCTTCCCCGATCCGGCAGCCAACCCCTATCTGGCCTTCGCAGCCCTGCTGATGGCTGGCCTCGACGGCATCAACAACAAGATCGATCCGGGTCCGGCATCCGACAAGGACCTCTATGATCTGCCGCCGGAAGAACTGGCAGCAATCCCCACCGTCTGCGGCTCGCTCCGCGAGGCACTGGAAGAGCTGGAAAAAGACATGGACTTCCTGCTCGCAGGTGACGTGTTCACCCGTGACCAGCTCGAAGGCTACATGGCGCTGAAGTGGGAAGAGGTCTATGCCTACGAGCATACGCCCCACCCGATCGAATACGCGATGTATTACTCCTGCTGATCGCAGCACAGCGAACACAAAGGCCGCCCCTCGGGGCGGCCTTTTCCTTTGGCGTCAAACGCTTGCACCGCGCGCTTAAAGCGCGCGGTGAATGGGAAACTCCGCCAGCGCCGCCGCCTGCTCCGCCGTCAGATGCTCGCGCCGCACCACATAGGTGTGGATCGAGAACAGCACCGCGCGGCTCACAGGCAGTCGGATCAGGCATTGCCGCTCCGACCGTATGAACGGCATCTCGCCCTGCTGCACGGTGTCCTTGGGCGCATCCTCGCGCAGCGGGTTGAACAGCGGCGCGCGCGAATGGTGCGCATTGGCGCGCCACAGCGGCGCCTCCTCGCGCACGCCGTCCATCAGGCGCTGCACGCGTCGGCCCATCTCCTCGGTATAGCTCGCCACCGGCTTGTGCATCAGCATCAGGGGCCGCCCCAGCTTTTCCGCCAGCGTCCATCCGGCGGGAAAGCACAGCACCGCCGCCGTCAACCCGTGCACCCCCGGCGCGCGCTCCTGCATCAGGCACAGGTCTTCCTGCACCAGCCGCCCCAGCGTCTGCAGCGGGCGCGACGCATCCAGCGCCACCCGCACCCCGTCGGGGCGGGTGATCGTGCTGCCCTCGCGGGCAAAGCCTGCGGGCAGGCGGGCAAGGGTAAAGGCATAAAGCTCCGCCACCGCCTCGGCGGCTTCGGGCAGCGCGGCCACCACCTCGGCCTCGCGCGCGGCGATCAGCGCATCGCGCAGGCGCATCTGTCCGGCATAGGCATCATCCACCCGCAGCCAATCGCCCATGTCCAGCGGCACAATCCCCGGCAAGCGCCGCGTGCGCGGATCGGCCCAGGGCGCAAAGGGCAAGGATGATTGCAAAACCTCGGTCATCGGCCTGTTTTCCCCTGCACGGCTGTGGAGAGCCCCCGAAACGCAAAACGCCCGCACGGTCAAGGTGCAGGCGTCTTGCGCTTAAGCGAATAAGTGGCGCGGTTGACGGGGCTCGAACCCGCGACCCCCGGCGTGACAGGCCGGTACTCTAACCAACTGAGCTACAACCGCGCGATATGGGGCTGATAGCCCGTGGCCAAAGGGGCGTCAAGCAGGAAAGTTGTCCCTTGTGGATTCCGTTGCACAAGACCCCGCCGCCGCATCCGCCGGCGCGCGCCAGCCCTGCCCCGCGGGCGGTTTGCCGCGCCCGCAGCGCCAGCCGCGCGCAGCACCCCCGGCGCCGCGCCCGCCCCGTTAACAGGTTAACGCCCGGTAAATTCCGCGGGGTCAAGCCATTGATTTCATTGAAGACGCAGCGGTGTAACACAGCGGGGGAGCGCGGGCGAGTTTTGGGGTGAATTCTCCGCCCATCTGGGCCATGATCGGCCAAGAAAAAAGGATACCCCATGCCCAAGACCATCCTCATCGGCGCCCCCATCGACGCAGGCCAGCGCCGCCCCGGCTGCCTCATGGGGCCCGCGGCCTACCGGGTCGCTGGCCTCGCCCAGGCCATCGCAGGGCTGGGCCACGCCGTGACCGACTGGGGCGATCTGGCCTGCCCCGAGGTCGCAGCGCCCCCCTGCCCCAACCCCGCCGTCCATTCGCTGGCCGAGGTGCTGGGCTGGACACAAGTCCTGTCGGGGCGGGTCGCCGCCGCGCTGGACGAGGGGGCGATGCCCGTGGTCCTCGGGGGCGATCATTCGCTTGCCCTCGGCTCGGTCGCGGGGGCTGCCACCCACGCCGCCCGCGCGGGCCGGCCGCTGTTCCTGCTCTGGCTCGACGCCCATTCCGATTTCCATACCCCCCTCACCACCACCAGCGGCAACCTGCATGGCACGCCCGTCGCCTATATCGCGGGCCGCGCGGGGTTCGATGCCTTCCCCCCCTTCCCCGCCCCTCTCCCCGCAGACCGGATCTGCCTCTACGGCATCCGCTCCGTCGACCCCGCCGAACACGCGGCCCTGCTGGACCATGACATCGCCATCAACGACATGCGGGTGCTGGACGAGCACGGCGTGGTCGCCCCCTTGCGCGCCTTTCTGGAACAGGTGGCGGCAGCAGGCGGGATGCTACATGTCAGCCTCGACGTCGATTTCCTCGACCCCGCCATCGCCCCCGCCGTCGGCACCACCGTCCCCGGCGGCACCACCTTCCGCGAGGCGCATCTGGTGATGGAACTGCTGCATGAATCCGGGCTGGTCACCAGCCTCGATCTGGTCGAACTGAACCCGTTTCTGGATGATCGCGGGATGACCGCGCGGCTGATGGTCGATCTGGTCGGCAGCCTGATGGGCCGCAAGGTCTTCGACCGCCCCACCCGCGCCAAATGAGGCGGCCCTCCCCGCGCGCCCGCAAGCGCGCGGGGAGGCGTCTCAATGCACCTTCGCCGCGCCGAACTGCTGCTCTACCTTGCGTTTTTGCAGCAGATAACCCGCGTCGCTCAGCGAGATCAGCGTGTAGAATGCCGGCACCACGAACAGCGTGAAGATCGTGCCGATCAGCAGGCCGGTAAAGATCACCAGACCCATCGCCTGCCGCGCCGCCGCCCCGGCGCCATCCGCGATGATCAGCGGCACGACGGCCAGAACCATGGCAAAGGTCGTCATCAGAATGGGCCGCAACCGCGTTTTGGCGGCGGCCACGATGGCCTGACGCCGCGACAATCCATGCTCTTCCCGCTGCTGGTTGGCGAATTCCACCATCAGGATGCCGTGCTTGGTGATCAGGCCGATCAGGGTAATCAGCCCGACCTGCGTGTAGATGTTCAGAGTTCCCGCCCCCAGATAGAGCGGCAGCATCGCCCCGAAGATCGACAGGGGCACCGACATCAGAATGATGAACGGGTCGCGGAAACTTTCAAACTGCGCGGCCAGCACCAGATAGATCACCACGATGGCGGCGGCGAAGGCCAGAATGATCGTGCTGCCTTCGGATTTCTCCAGCCGAGACTGGCCGGAGTAATCAATGAAGAACCCGTCGGGCAGGACTTCGGCGGCGATGCGCTCCAGCTCGGCCAAAGCCACGCCTGTAGACAGGCCGATCATCGGCATGGCGGACAGCGTGGCCGAATTGAGCTGGTTGAACTGCGAGATCGAGGCGGCAGACACCGTCGGCATCAGGCTCACCACCGAGGACAGCGGCACCATCACCCCGGTGCCGGAGCGCACGAAGAACTCGCCCAGACGTTCGGGGTTGTCGCGCCATTCGCGCGGGACTTGGGTGATCACGTCATAGCTGTTCGAATCGCGGTCGAACTGCGCAACCGCGCCGCCGCCGACCAGAAGGCCCAAGGTGGCCCCAATATCGCTGACCGCGACACCAAGCTGGGCGGCGCGGTCACGATCGATGACGATCCGCACCTGTGGCGCATCGAAGGACAGGCTGTTCTGCACCACGATGAACATGCCCGACTGCATGGCGCGCATGCGGATTTCTTCGGCGATCTCGACCACCCGTTCAGGCGCATGGATCGACTGGACGATCATCGAAATCGGCAGACCACCACCCGCGCCGGGGAGCGAGGGCGGCGCGAAGACATAGCTTTGCAGGCCCGGCGTGCCATCGAGAATGCCCTGAAGCTGTGCCTGAATCTCGGCCTGACCGCGCGTGCGGCTGGCCCAGTCCTTGAGCGCCCAGATGTAGAAGCCGGTATTGCCGGCCCCGCCCATCCCGGCCACCGAGAACGAGGTCT
This sequence comes from Pseudotabrizicola algicola, assembly GCF_010915705.1. GTDB lineage: Bacteria > Pseudomonadota > Alphaproteobacteria > Rhodobacterales > Rhodobacteraceae > Pseudotabrizicola > Pseudotabrizicola algicola. The sequence goes on along the minus strand of NZ_JAAIKE010000001.1, from coordinate 264,351 downwards.
GAACCTCTTCGATCCCTGCCGCGCGGCGGCTGACCTCTTGGGTGAAGGCATCGGTGTATTCCAGCGTCGCATAGCGCGGGCCGCTCATGATGGCGAACAGGGCGCCGCTGTCTTCCTCGGGTGCGAGTTCGGACGAGGTGTTCATGAACATGAATCCGGTCGCGCCCAGAAGCGAGATCACCATGAGGAACGTCACGGGCCTGTAATCGAGCGAGGACGCCACCCGCCGTTCATACCAGTTGGCCAGCCCGCCCAAGGTGCGGTCCACGATGCGCTGGAAGCGCCCCGGCGCTCCGTGATTCAGAAGGCGCGCCGACATTGCGGGTGTGATGGTAAGCGCGACGATGCCGGAGATCACCACCGAGCCGGCAAGGGTAAGCGCAAATTCGGCAAAGAGCGCGCCCGTCAGCCCGCCGGTAAAGGCCAAGGGGGCCAGCACGGCGGCCAGCGTGATGGTCATGGCGATCACGGGGCCGGTGATTTCCTTCATCCCCTTGATCGAGGCAGCCGCGGGGGTCATGCCCTCGTCTATGTGCCGGTGGATGTTCTCGACGACCACGATGGCATCATCCACCACCAGACCGATCGCCAGAACCATCGCAAGAAGGGTCAGCAGGTTGATCGAGTAGCCCAGCACCAGCATGACGCTGCACACCCCGATCAGCGACAGCGGGATGGTGACGATGGGCATCAGCACCGAGCGGAACGAGCCGAGGAACAGCAAGATCACCACCACGACGATCAGAACGGCTTCGGCGATGGTCTTGAACACTTCGGAAATCGAGGCGGCAATCGTCTCGGTCGAATCGTAGACCAGATCAACGGTCATACCGCTGGGCAGGGTCTGTTCCAGCGCGGGCAGCGCGTCACGCACGTTGGCCGCCACATCAAGCTGGTTCTCGCCCGGAGACGGGATGATGCCGATGAAAATGCCGGGCTGGCCCGCGAAGGTGACAATCGCGTCGCTGGACCCCGAGGCCAGTTCCACCCGCGCCACGTCGCGCAACCGCACCACACCGCTTTCGCCTTGGCCAATCGGCAGGGCGCCAAAGGCTTCGGGCGTCTGGATGGTGGAATCGAGGGTGAGAGAATAGGTGAAATAGTCGTTTTCGGTCCGCCCCGGTGCCGACAGGAAGTTGGACGAGCGGATCGCGCCCAGCACTTCCGAAGCAGTCACCCCGCGTGCCGACAGCAAGAGCGGGTCCAGCCAGATGCGCATGGCATATTTCTGCGCGCCCAGGATCTCCATCTGCGCGACGCCCTGAATATTGGTGACGCGCGGCCGCACCACGCGTTCCAGATATTCGGTCAGTTGCTCGGGCGTCATGTTGGGGTTTTGCACCGCCAGATACATCAGGGCAAAGGTCATGCCCGTGCCCTTGGCGATCACCGGGTCCTCGGTATCCTGCGGCAACTGGCCCCGCACCTGCTGGACCTTGGACATCACTTCCGTCAAGGCGGTGTCGGGATCGGCCCCCAGTTTCATCTGCACGGTGACCACAGAGGCGGAGGGGCGCGACTCGCTGGTCACATAGTCGAGGTTCTCCGTGGTCGAAACCGCCGCGGCAATGGGCGCGGTGACAAAGCCCTGGATCAGTTCGGGCGCGGCACCGGGGTAGATCGTGGTGATGGTGATAACGCTTTCCTGAACCTCGGGATACTGGCGCACGGGAAGGTTGACCATCGCGGCAAGACCCAGAAACAGGATCAGGGCCGCCAGCACGCTGGACAGGACAGGGCGGCGGATGAAAAGCTCGGAGAAATGCATCATACGCCCCCTATTCGCTGGCCGCTGGCGACGAGAGGTCCACCGATGTGTCGATCACCACCTTCGCCTGATTGGACAGACGGTTCTGACCCGACGTGACGATCTGGTCGCCCGCCGCAATACCGCTGACAACCTCGATACGGTCTGCCGAGCGGCGGCCAAGGGTGACGAACACCTGTTCCACCTTGAGCCCGTCACCATCAGGTTTCACCACATAGATGGAGTCGCCGTAAAGACTTGAGATCACAGCGGTTTGCGGCACGGTGATAACGCCTTCCTCGGCGGGGAGAGCCACGCGGACCCGCAGGAACTGGCCCGGAAACAGGCGTGCGCCGGGATTCTCGACCTCGGCCCGAACCGAAACGAGGCGTGTTCTGGGGTCCACCTGCGGCTCGATCCCGGTGATGCGGCCCGAGGCATCAAAGGCCCCCACATCGGTGCTGACGCTGACCGAGCGGCCGAGATCCAGCGCGCCGATCTGCTGCTCTGGCACGGTGAAGTCGACAAACATCCGGTCAAGGTCTTGCAAGGTGGCATAGATGGTGCCGGGGCTGACATATTGTCCGACCTCGACCCGCGGAATTCCGATCACCCCTTCGAACGGAGCGGTCAGGGTCTTGGCATCAAGCGCCGTCTGCACCTGCGCAACCTGTGCGCGCGCGCTTTGTTCTTGGGCCTGCGCGGTTTCCACCGAGTTGGCGGTGCCGACGCCGCGTTCTGTCAGGGTGGCAGCACGTAGCGCCTCGGTCTGGGTAACGCCCAAGGCCGCCTCGGCGGCGGCAAGGGCCGCACGCTCGCTGTCATCGTTGATCTGGAGCAGAACCTGACCTTCGGAGACCCGCTCGTTCGAGGCAAATCCGATGGCACGCACCAGTCCGCCAGACTCGATCGCCAGATCGACACCACGACCGGAAATCGCGGTCCCGACCGCGTCGATCCCCGGCGTCCAAGTCACCGGTTCGACGGTTTGCACGGTGACCGGCACCGGCGGCGGCACCCGCCCCGCCATGAACTGCGCGATCATGTCATCGCGGAAGAACTTGAACCAGACGATCCCGCCCACAACGAGGCCAAGCAGAATGATCGCAATGAAAAGGCGTTTTGCCATCGGAAAGCCCCGTATCCAAACCGTGGTGCGCGCTCGAACAGTCGTGCGCGGCATACAAACTTTTATGTTTAGTGAACCTTTGAACCGACAAGTTCAAGTCTGGGGACGCAACCAAAGGGCAAGAATTCCCTGCAAAAACACACACCCTTACCGCAGTCCGCCGACTGCTGCATTTTTCTGCAGATCAGAGCCAGCCGCGGTGTTTGAAATAAAGATAGGGCATCACGGCAGACAGGACCATGGCCAGCAAGGCCACGGGATAGCCATAGGGCTGTGCAAGTTCCGGCATCACCTCAAAGTTCATACCGTAAATGGATGCGATGAGCGTCGGGGGCAGAAACACCACCGAGGCCACCGAGAAAATCTTGATGATGCCGTTCTGCTCGATGCCGATCAGACCCATCGTGGCATCCATCAGAAAGCCGATCTTTTGCGACATGAAGGCGGAATGATCTTCGAGCCCGCGCACATCCGAGGTCAAATCCTTGAGCCTTGCGCGCAGTTCCTTGGTATCGGGCGCATCGCGCAAGCGCTGGCCCCAGAACACGGTCAGGCGGTCGATCGTGCCCAGACTGTCGCGCAAGGTCGACACCAGATCGCCCTTGCGCCCGATTTCTTCCAGCACCGCCCGCCAGCCGCTGCCCTTTCGGGCCTGTGCGCCATTCTTGGCGAAGATATTGCGCGAAATCACCTCGATGTCGCGGGCGACGCGTTCAAGCACATCTGCCAGCCGGTCCACCATCACCTCGAGCAAGGACAGGGTGACAGCTTCGGCGGTGGCGCAAGGCAACCCGCCCCTGGCCGCGCGCTGCATGAACATCTCGAAGGCCTTGGGGCTGTGATAGCGCACTGTCACCAGTTGCTTCTGGGTCAACACAAGGGTTACCGGCGCAACTTCCGGAACGTCGCCTTCGGTTTGTGCAGGCAGTGTCACCGTCATGAACAAGGCACCGTCTTCGGCATATAGCCGCGAGGATTGCTCGATTTCATCCATATCCTCGCGCGTGGGCAGGTCCAGCCCGAGCGCGGCTTCAAGCATCGCCTCTTCATTGCCCTCGGGGCGCATAAGATCAAGCCAGAGCGCGTCCTCGGGCAAACCTTCTTCGATGCGGATCAGCCGTCCATCGCGATGTTGATAACCAAGGATCATGCACGCCCCCACGTTTTGCCCCGCCTTAGCACGCGGCCGCCGTCACAGACCAGTATGCAACACAGGCCTTGCATGCCCTGCCAAGCTGCGCTATTCGACGCCCATCACGAGGCGGGTGGGCAGGCAGGCTATGCACCGGATTGCAAATCCGTGAAGATCGGTTCGATTCCGATACCCGCCTCCATGATACTTTCCTTTCGCTTTGTATTTGCGTTTTTGCCTGCACTGACAGGGGATTAGCGCTATGACAGAGCGCATGACAACGATACCCGAGCCTGCAACACTCCGCTTTGGCCAACCGGTGATGCCGGATGAGGCCGAGTTGCTGCGCCTGATGGCAGAGGTTCTGCGCAGCGGACGTCTGACGAATGGCGGCCCCTTGCACGCAAGGCTGGAGGCGGAACTGGAGCTACAGATCGGCGGCCCGCTCCGGCTGACTTCGTCAGGAACGATGGCGGTGATGCTGGCCTTGCGTTTGGGCGGATTGCCTGCAGGGGGCGAGGTGATTACCTCGCCGCTCAGTTTTGCGGCGTCGGTGCAGGCGATCGACTGGTGCGGCCTGCGCCCTGTGTTTGCCGATGTGGAGCCCGAGTTCGGCACGCTTTGCCCGAAAGCGGTGGAACGCGCGATCTCGCCGCAGACGGTGGCGATTCTGGGCGTGCATTTTCAGGGGATCGCCTGCGACGTGGACGCGCTGGAGCGGATTGCGCGCGCGCACGGGCTTTGGCTTGTGTTTGATGCGGCGCAGGCGCCCGATCTGACGTGGCAGGGCAAAAGCCTTTGTCTTGCGGGGGATGCAAGCGCGATGTCGCTCCATGCGACCAAGCTTCTGACGACGGCGGAGGGCGGCGCGGTGGTGGTGCGCAGTCAGGATCACGCGGAGAGGCTGGCACGCATGCGCAACTTTGGTCTCGAGGGGGGCCGCCCGACCGGCCCCGGCATCAACGGGAAATTGTCCGAGGTTCATGCCGCCTTCGGACTGGCAGTTCTGCCGCGGCTAAAAGCCGAGTTGCGCGCTCGGGCCGAGGTTCGCCGCTGGTATGATGAGGCGCTTTCCGGTTTGCCTGTCAAAGTGCTGGCGCCTCGCCCCGACAGCAGCGAAAGCCATATCTATTACACGTTGCAGGTGCCGCCTGTCCGGCGTGCCAGCATGATTGCGGCGCTGGAGCGTGAAGGGATCATGCCTCGCGTGCCGTTTGATCTGCTGTGCGGGCCGGGAACCACCCATGATGGCGCGCCGATCCATAGCGGCAGCGGCGCGGTCGTGGTTGCGGATGTGGCGGGCAGCTTTCTTTCGTTGCCGCTTCACGGAGACATGCAGCCTTCGGACATGGCACGGGCCGCGACTGCGCTGGGGAGGGCGCTGGAATGATCGCAAAGCCCCCTGAGGAGAGGATCGGCGGGGTCGAGGCATTTGACCAGATCGTGCTTTACGGCAGCCGCGGGCACAGCCAGATGATCTGGCAGGTTTTGCAGGGCATCTGGCAGGGGCGCGCCCAGCTTCGGGCAGTGATCGACGATCTGGAAAACGGGTTTGACCATCCGGCCTTGGGCGTGCCGGTGATATCGGGCGGCGAACGCTTGCTGCGGTTCGCCGATGTGCCTGTCCTGCTGTCGATGGGCGATGGTGCCCTGCGCGCGCGGATCGCGGCTCGGCTTGCCGCAGAAGGCGCGGTGCTGGCGAGCGCCCTGCACCGCAGGCCCGAAAGCATTGCGCCCGATGCACAGATCGGCGCGGGCTGCATCCTGAACCCGGCGACGCTGATCAGCCCCAATGTCACGCTTGGCGCCGGTGTGCAGGTCCTTGCAGCGGCAATCGGCCATGATGTGACCATCGGGGCCTACAGCACGCTGGCCTATGGCGCCGTGGTCAACGGCCATGTCGAGATGGGCCGGCAGGTCAGCATCGGGGCCGGTGCGATCATAAACAACGGCCGCCCCGGCAGACCCTTGCGGATCGGGGATGGCGCGGTGATCGGCGCGGGAGCGGTGGTGATGCGCGATGTTGCGGCAGGGGCGCGGATGGTAGGCAATCCGGCGATGACCACCCGCGACTGGGCGCGCATGCAGGCTTTGGTCAGGCGAGCGCGCTGAGCAGTTCGTCGCAATAGCGGGCAAGCCCCAGATGCGGGCGCAGCAGGGCGCGGCGGTTGTGGCGCGCGCGCGGCGTATCGCTGCGGGCAAAATCAAGCGCTGCCGCGACAAAACCCGGCTGATCTCCGCTTGCCACAAAGCGCCCCAAAGGGTCTGCAATGCCTTGCAAGCCGATGTCGGCGGCATACCCCACGAAAGGGGTGCCGGTGGCCGCGGCATGGATCAGGGTTGTCGGCCCCGCATCTTCCCGCGAGGTCAGCAGATAAACCGACGCTGCGCCATACCATCCCAGCGGCTGCGCGACAAATCCGGGCAGCGTAAGGGGCAAGCCGCTTGCCTGTGCCTGACCGGCCAGTTGCCGCGCCCAAGGATCGAGCGCCCCGAGCCAGACAAAGCGCGCCTGCGGCAGCTGGGTGGCAATCTCATGCGCTGCGGCAAGAAACAGATCAAACCCCTTGCGTCTGTCTGCATGCCCCGCCCCGATGAACATGTGCCTGCCCAGTCTGGAGCGGCGGCGCAGCCGGAATTCGTCCAGCGGCGTGACTGGCAGCACCACACCGGGGCGAACCACGGGCAGCGGGCCAAGGTCTTGCTCCAGCGCTTCGGCCATGCGCGGGAAAGAGGCGATCAACCGCGCCCCTGCCCGCTGCGCATCGACCAGTGCGGGGATCAGGCCCTGCGCCTCAAGATAGCCGCGCATTTCGTGCACCAGCAAAAGCGTGCGCAACCCGGCCCGCGCACTGGCCTCTGCCATCGGGGCGGCAACCGCGCTGCTCACGATCACCGGCACTCCGGCGGGCACCCCCGAACAAAGCCCCGCCGCGTGCCACCCTTCCGCAAGCACAAACACGGTGCCAATCCGGCGCAGAGGCGTAACCAACGGCCCCCCGTCTTGCAGCACGAAGATCGGAGAAAATCCGCGCTTTGCCAGATCGCGCGCAAGATCCAGCAGCAGAAGCGGAACGCCCGCCTCTTGCGCATCATGCGCGGCAAGCAGGATGGGATTGTTCAGCGCAAGCGCCGTGTCGGCCATCGCTTTTGCTGATTGAACGGCGCTGCGCGGGGCGGGCTTTGGCAAATGGCCCGCAGCCTTGCCGCCGCCCATGAAATGGGCAAAGGCCCCCGTCTCTTCCAAGCGAAGATAGCAGCGGCGGTAGAAGACGGCATCGAATTCGCCCGAGGGGCTACGACCTTCGGCATCTCCATGACGCGCGAAATGCCCGCCCGGCGACATGCCCGACGCCGCCACATCGGGATAGCGCTGCAAATAGAAGTCAGGGTCGATCATCGGATGCGGACGGAGCCACACGGGGCCGACATCTTGCGCCAGATAGTCATCGAGAGCCGTCGGCTTGCCGCGCGTCGCCCAATCGGGGTGCTGCTGCTTGTAGAAGCGCGTTGAGAAATAGGGGGACGGGTCCAGCCCCAGACGATCCCCCTCGGCACGAAAATGCGCCAAGGCATCTGGCACGGGCGCGGAAAGCTGGCTTTGATAATAGGCCGGATCAAAAAATCCCGCACAAGGCAGGGGGCGCATCATTGCTGGAACTGTCCTTCTTGCAACGCCTTGCGTACGTCCTCGTTGCGCCGCGCGGCGATCTGGCGGGATTTGTGCTGGGTGCTGCTGGCCGGAGCCACACGGATCATGCGATGCCCGCTCGCCTGACACAGCACTCCGAACAAACGCTCTATCGCATGGGCGGGGGTGGCATCCACCTGCCCTGTTTCCGGCGGGAAGTGCCCGCTGTTCAGACCAAGACCAAGCAAGGGCTGCAGCACCAGCCGGCGCGCCCAGAACATCGAGCCGACAGGAAACTCCAGATCGGCATCGGCGGGCAAGGCGCATGGCGCAGGCAGACGCGCAACAAGTTCGCGCGCGATGTCCAGATTGTCCCCCCAATGCGCCGCCGCAAGAACCGATCTGAAGGTCAGCGGAGCCACCATGCCCAGATCGGGGATGGACTGGAACAAGGACACGATGCGCAAGACTTCCTCACGGCTTGGCAGCAGGCAGGTCAGGCAGTGATCGAGCCATTGGTCCAACCCCCCGGAATGAGGCGATTTCTTGCCATGCAGATGCAGGACAAGGTCATGGCCCGCATGGGCATCGGCAAAACCGCAAAGCTTGCCATGCACATCGCGGCCCCTGTTCGCGACCACCCTTACCTTCGCCGAGGGCAGAACGGCGGCGATCTGCGCCGCCTTGTCGTCACTATCGGTCGAGACATAGAGGCGGTGCGGCAGGTCCAGCGCCTGCAGGCGATCCCGAAAGCAGGCCGCAAGGTCAGCATAATAGAGATGCAGGAACACCCCGATGGGCCGGTCGATCCTGACGCCAGAATTACGGGGCCACAGGCGCAGATGGCGCTTCTGACGATCCCGCGAAAAGCCTTCCGGAGTGTGGGGATAAAAGGGGCGGTTGCCCAGAAGACGGATGCGAGCCTGCACCGGATCAAGCAAGGTGTCAGGCGCGGCGAGGTCGAGCAGCATGTCATCGGCGCAATCCAGCAGCCTGCGCGCACGGGCACAAACCCGTTCCAGCACGGCCAGAGTTGCGGGGGCATCGGGGGCTAGGGCGGCGGCTTGCGCCTCGCGGTGGTCGATCATCGCGGCATGGATCACGCCGCTGCGCGCCTCGGACGGGGCGGCGCGCACATTCAATGCCGCGAAAGAAGAGCGGCGGGCCATCACCGCGCCGATGCGCAACACCGCAAAAGCCGCGCGCTGCATCGCCATTTCCACCGACATGCCCTCGGGGGTTGTGCTCGGGTCGGTCAAATGCAGCGTCACCTCCAACCGGTGCTGCTGCATCAAGCCATCCAGCCATGCGGCGAGATCGGGCGCATCCGTCTCGGGGCAATCGGTCAGCTCCAGCCGCAACACATCGCCGCGCAGGGGGTGGGCAGGACGCGGCGCAAAGGCAGGCTCGGCCCGCATGCCAAGGGCCAAGAGCTGCTGTGCCGCATCGGCAAGGATACGCGCACGGGCGGCAAAGCTGAACCTGCTGCGCATCAGCCCTGCGATATGGCGCCGATCCGGCTGTGCCGACAAAAGCGCGGACAGCGCCGGACCGACATCGGCAGGCGCATCGACCTGCACCAGCGCCGACAGGGACTCATCGGCAAACCCTTGCACGCGGTCCGACAGCACTTGCGCCCCGCAGGCCAGAGCGTCAAAGCTGCGGTTGGACATGAAGCCCAGTTCGGCCATGTTGGACATGTGGCTGTTCAGGACCACGGCAGAGCGGGCATAGACCTGCGCCAAGCCGTCAATCTCGAGCCTTTCGCTGCGGATGTGGCGCTGTGGCACCGCCCCTTCCCAGCCCTGCCCCCAGATATGCACATCAAAGCCTTGTGCGATGGCGGCCAAGACAGCGCTGCGGGGCACCCTCGGGGCAAGGTTGCCGACAAAGCTGACCTGAAGATCAACCGGATATCCGCCGCGCGCCTCGGGGTTGAAAAGTGCCGGATCGGTGGCTTGCGGCAGAAACCGCGCCTCTTGCCCCAGGGCAGAACAGCGCGCGGCCAGCGTGGCAGAGGCGATGAACACCGCCTGATAGCGCGCAAGATGAGCCAAGGCGGCGTGATTGGGCGGGCTGATGATCCAGAGCAGGTTCGGAACACCCGGCACCGGATCATCGAGATGCGGCCCGACGATGCGCAGCACCACCTCATCCCGCCCCGAAAGCTGCGGCCGCTCGTCCCGGAAGAACAGCGTGCAGTCATGGCCGATCCGCTCGAAAGCGGCGGCAAGGCACCGCGCATACCCCAGATCGCCCCAGCTTTCGGCATTGGCCCGGCGGGCGTTCAGACCGATGTGCAGGCGCAGCGCCATTCACCGCTCCTGCGCGCGCAACTCGGCAAAAACCGAATAGAGATGGAGCGCGAGACGCCGAGACAGCACCGCCGAATCTGCCGCATGGAGGCAGTCGCAGTAGAGACGATACCCCTCTTCGGTGCGAATGAGGCTGGCTGCACGCGCGCGGTGCCAGTCGCAGCTTTGCTGGTGCAGCGACTCGATGCGCGGCAAGGCCCGCAATGCCGCGATTTCCTGCGCCAATGCGGCGGACCACAGGGTTATCGCGCTGTTCTCGACGGTGTTGAAATTGCGCTCCACCCAATAGCCGAGGTCGATCGTCTTGACGCGGCGGTTCGCGAGGCCGCGGGCGGTCTTGACGATGAAACTTTCCACCGACCGCAGGGAATAATGGTTCAACTCGATCAGGCTGCGCCCCGTTGTGAGGGTGGGTAAGGCGATTTGCCCGTCGCGGGCGGCGAACTCGGGAGGCAAGGGCTGGCCTGCGCCGTCAAACCAGTTCGGCAGCGCGTCCGCCACCCGCCGCTTGGGCCGGTGAACGCCGGGCTTTTGAAAGCGGGAGGGCCGATACAGCGTCTTGATGTATCGGCCGGCAATCGGGTGGAACAGATCCTCCGGCGCCGAGCGCAAGAACTGCGCCGTAACCGGCTGATCGTCAAAGCGCACATGGCCGTTCGCCCCGAAGAGACGCCAAGGCATTGCAAGCGCATCGGCATTCGGCGGCAATGCGGCGAAAGCATCGGCCAACCGATGCTGGCCCGCGTGGATCATCGGAAACTCGTCGACGTCAAGAAACACCGCCCAGTCGTAGCCCGCTGTAAGGTCGTCCTTGACCACCTTTTGCAAGGCCTGCCATTGCACGCTTTTGTCAGGTGGGGCGCGATGCGGAATGTGGCGCAACACGCCCTGTTCGGCCAAGCCGGTCAGCAACTTATCTGTCCCGTCCTCGCAATCATTAGAAAAGACGACAAAATCTGTCACTCCAATCAAGCGGTTATAGGCAAGCCACTCCAGCAGGAACGGGCCTTCATTCTTGACGCAGGTGAAGGCAAGGATTTTCAACAGATCACTCCAGAGGCGCGGCGAGGATGCACCATGATGCCAGCATTTCACATGGCACTTTGCCTGCGCAAGGCTTCCGCGTTCAAAACCTGCCAAGCGGATGAACAGCCGTCAGATGATGATTCGATCAGGCGGGCAAAAAAGGCGGAGCGCGAGGAGACGCGGGTGCAATCCCGCACCCCGAGGATCGGGCTGGCAGCGGGTCGCGGGGCGGATTGCCCGCAGGATTGCCACCGAAGTCGGTTTGTCATGCAGCGCGCGTCTGGCACCTTCGGCCCGCGCTCGACCTCGGACACAAAGCATAACGAAAACATGTATTTAAGAGGGCATTCTAACCTTGTTTTCCAGATCGGGAAAGACCGCCCGCTCCGCGCCCGCAGGCCCGGTTTGATGTCAATTCCGTGCGCTGCATATAGAATTTTACATATAGTATTACTTTTGCTAGCCTCCTGTCAGGTCGACGGGAGGAGACGTCTGCCGCACAATCCTAGGGAGGGATTCATGTCCATTATCAAGAAACTCGCGCTGGTCGCGGGTATCGGCGCACTCATGTCTTCAACGGCTTATGCCGAGGGACTGGCAGGCAAGGTGATCGGGTTCTCGCAGATCGGGTCGGAATCCGGCTGGCGCGCCGCGGAAACCTCGGTGACAAAGGCCGAGGCGGAGCGTCTGGGCGTTGACCTGAAGTTTGCCGATGCGCAACAAAAGCAGGAAAACCAGATCAAGGCCCTGCGCGGCTTTATCGCGCAAGGTGTCGATGCCATCCTGATCGCCCCCGTGGTGTCGACCGGCTGGGAAGAGGTGCTGACCGAGGCCAAGGACGCAGAGATTCCCGTGGTGCTGCTGGACCGCGGCATCGACGCACCCGAAGACCTTTACCTGACGTCGGTCGCCTCGGATCAGGTGAAGGAAGGCCGGGTTGCAGGCGAATGGCTGGTCAGCACCGTGGGGGATCGCGAGTGCAAGGTGGTGGAACTGCAAGGCACCGTCGGGTCATCCCCCGCCATCAACCGCAAACAGGGCTTTGAAGAAGGCATCGCAAGCGCGTCCAACATCTCGATCATCCGCAGCCAGACCGGCGATTTCACCCGCTCGAAGGGCAAGGAGGTGATGGAAGGCTTCCTGAAGGCCGAAGGCGGTGGGGCCGGTATCTGCGCGGTCTATGCGCATAATGACGACATGGCGGTGGGGGCCATCCAGGCGATCAAAGATGCAGGCCTGAAACCGGGCAGCGACATTCTGGTCGTGTCGATCGACGCCGTGCCGGATATCTTTGCCGCGATGGTCAGCGGTGAGGCGAATGCCACGGTGGAACTGACGCCGAACATGGCCGGTCCGGCCTTTGCCGCGCTGGATGCCTATCTGAACGCGGGCACGGTGCCGGAGAAGTTCATCATCACCGAGTCCAAACTCTACACCCCCGCCGATGACCCGCAGGGCGAATATGATCGCCGCAAGGGTCTGGGTTACTGACACCCTCGCAAGCATCCGTCGGCGGGAATAATCCCGCCGGCGGAATTGCTTTATGCAGTCAAAAGCAGAACTGTGGCAGGCAGGAAACGGGGGGCAGGACATGGCAGACGGAGAAACTCCGGTGCTGGAGGCGCGTGGGATCACCAAGATCTTTGGCCAGCACAGGGCGCTGGACGGCGTCGATTTCGCGGTGCGCCCCGGCGAGGTGCATGCGCTTCTGGGTGAGAACGGCGCGGGCAAATCCACACTCATCAAGATACTCACCGGTGCCTATCAGCCCGATGGCGGCGAGATTGTGCTGGAGGGCGCGCCGATCCGCTTTACCGATCCGCTGAATGCGCAGGGCGCGGGGATCGGCACCGTCTATCAGGAGGTCAATCTTCTGCCCAACCGGTCTGTCGCCGAAAACCTGTTTCTGGGCCGTCAGCCGACGCGGTTCGGCCTTGTGCAGCGCAAGGCGATCGTGACGGAGGCCACCGCGCTGATGGCGGCTTACGGGCTTGATATCGATGTGCGTGCAGAGCTGGGCAGCTTTTCCGTGGCCGTGCAGCAGATTGTGGCGATCGCGCGGGCGGTGGAACTGTCGGGCAAGGTCTTGGTGCTGGACGAACCCACGGCGAGCCTTGACCGTAACGAGGTGGAAAAGCTGTTCGAAGTGGTGGCCAAGCTCAAGGCGCGCGGGCTTGGCATCATCTTCATCACCCATTTTCTGGATCAGGTCTTTGCTCTGGCTGATCGGGTCACGATCCTGCGCAATGGCCAGTTGATCGGCACCCGCGATCTGCGCGAACTGACGGCAACCGAGGTGGTGCGCATGATGCTGGGCAAGGATCTGGCCTATGGTCACAGCACGCTGCCGGTCGCCGAGGCCGCCAAGGGCCCCGTCAAGGTGACCTTTACCGGCCTTGGCCGCGCGGGCCGTGTGGCCCCCTTCACGCTGTCCCTGCACGAAGGCGAGGTGGTGGGCGTGGCCGGACTGCTCGGCTCTGGCCGGACCGAGATGGCGCGGCTCATGTTCGGCGTGGACACGGCGGATGAGGGCGAGATCATGGTGTCTGGCAAGCCGTTGAAAATCCGCAACCCCGCACAGGCGGTCATGGCGGGATTCGGCTTTTGCCCCGAAGACCGCAAGCTGGACGGGATATTCGGTGAACTCTCTGTGCGCGAGAACATCATCATCGCCCTGCAGGCCAAACTGGGCTGGTTCCGCGCGCTGCACCGGGACGAGCAGGACGAGATTGCCGGGCGCTATGCCGATGATCTCGACATCCGCGCGGCCAGCCATGACATGCCGGTCAAGCTCTTGTCGGGGGGGAATCAGCAGAAGGTGATCCTTGCCCGCTGGCTGGCCAATGACCCGACCTTCCTGATCCTGGACGAACCCACGCGCGGCATCGACGTGGGCGCCCATGCCGAAATCGTGCGCACCATCAACCGATTGCGCGAGGAAGGGCTGGCGCTTCTGGTGATCTCGTCCGAACTGGATGAGGTGGTGGCCTATTCAAACCGCGTGGTGGTGATGCGCGACCGCCAGATGGTCGCCGAGTTGCACGGCGCCGACATCACACCGGCGGTGATCGTCGCCGCCATTGCCGACAACACAGGTTCTGCGGAGGCCAGGATATGAAACGGCATCCTCTGACTGCCGCGCTGCTGCGCCCGCAATTTGCCGCGCTGGCGGCGGTCTTGTTCATCAACTGGCTGCTGTTTCCGGGCTTTTTCACCATAACTTGGCAAGATGGACGCCTTTTCGGCAGCCTTATCGATGTGCTGAACCGCGGTGCGCCCGTGGCCATTCTGGCGATTGGCGTCACCGCGGTGATCGCGACCAAGGGTGTTGACCTTTCGGTGGGCGCCGTGATGGCCATTTCCGGCGCGGTCGCGGCGGTGATGGTCTCTAGCGGCACACCTGCCACGATCGCGATTCCGGTGGCGCTGCTGGCGGGGCTGGTCTGTGGCTTCTGGAACGGGGTGCTGGTGACCTATCTCGACATTCAGCCGATCATCGCCACGCTGGTGCTGATGGTGGCCGGACGCGGGCTGGCGCAGTTGATCACGGAAGGCTCTATCGTCACCTTTTCCGACCCGCTCCTCAGCTTCATCGGCACCGGAGCATTCCTTGGGTTGCCGATGCCGGTGGTGATTGCACTGGTGCTGATGGTCGGGGCCACCTTGGCGGTGCGGCGCACGGCGCTTGGACTGCTGATCGAGGCGGTGGGGGTGAACCGCTCTGCCGCGCGTTTTGCGGGCATTTCCAGCCGCTTGCTGCTGCTGCTCGTCTACAGCTTTGCCGGGGTCTGCGCCGCCATCGCGGGGCTGATCGTCGCGGGCGACATTCGCGGCGCCGATGCCAATAACGCGGGCCTCTGGCTGGAACTGGATGCAATTCTGGCCGTGGTTCTGGGCGGCACCTCGCTTTTGGGCGGGCGCTTTTCGATCCCGATGTCGGTGGTGGGTGCCCTGATCATTCAGGCGATGAACACGGGCATCCTGATTTCCGGCTTTTCGCCGCAATTCAACCTTGTGGTCAAATCGGGGGTCATCATCCTGATCCTTGTGCTGCAATCGCCAATGGCCGCCCAGTGGATGGGCCGCCATCTGTCTTTCCTCACCTCGCCCCGCAACAGGAGCGCCAAATGAACCGCGCGCTGCGCCCCCTGCTGGCGACCACCGCCATCTTCCTGCTCGCCTATATTGCGGCGGTGCTGCAATACCCGTCGATGCTGTCAACCCGCGTGCTGGGCAACTTCCTGACCGACAACGCTTTTCTGGGAATTGCGGCGGTGGGGATGACTTTTGTGATCCTCTCGGGCGGGATCGATCTGTCGGTGGGGGCGGTGATCGGCTTTTCCACCGTGCTGATCGCGACGCTGATCATGTGGGCGGGCCTGCACCCGCTGCTGGCCTTTGCCATCACGCTGGTGATCTCGGCGGCATTCGGCGCGGTGATGGGGGCGGCCATCCATTACCTGAAGGTGCCTTCTTTCATCGTGACGCTGGCGGGGATGTTTCTGGCGCGCGGCGGGGCCTCGGTGCTGTCGCCCGACAGCATCGGCATCAAGCACGACCTTTATACCAACATCTCGCGCAGCTACATCCTGCTGCCGGGCGGCGGGCGTCTGACCGTGATTGCGATGATCATGCTGGCGGTCTTTGTGCTGGGCATCATCCTTGCGCATCGCACCCGCTTTGGCTCTTACGTCTATGCGCTGGGGGGCAACGAGACCTCGGCCGCGCTGATGGGGGTTCCCGTGGCGCGCACGACCATTCTTGTCTATACCCTGTCCTCCACCCTGGCCGGGATCGCCGGGATCGTGTTCTCGCTCTATACATCGGCGGGTTATTCCCTGTCGGCACTGGGGGTAGAGCTTGATGCCATCGCTGCCGTGGTCATCGGCGGCACCCTGCTGACGGGCGGCTACGGCTTTGTGGCGGGCACCTTCATCGGGGTGATGCTGCAAGGTCTGGTGCAGACCTACATCGTCTTTGACGGCACCTTGTCGAGCTGGTGGACCAAGATCGTGATCGGCGGGCTTCTCTTTTTGTTCATTCTGTTGCAAAGACTGGTGTTCTCGGCCTCATCCCCACGAAAAAAGGCGTTTAGGAAATCCTGACATGAGCGAACCGGGGAGTTTGGTGCGCGCGCTCTCCGGGCGGCAGACGGCGCGGAACTACCATTCCTATGTGATTTCCGAGGTCGGTCTGGGCATCGCCTCGGGGCGCTTTGCCGTGGGGTCGATCCTGCCCAATGATGCCGAGATGATGGACAGCTTCGGCGTGTCGCGCACCGTGCTGCGCGAGGCGCTCAAGACGCTGGAGGCGAAAGGGCTGGTCGAGGCGCGGGCCAAGGTCGGCACCCGTGTGCTGTCGCGCGGCCGCTGGAACCTGTTTGACCGCTCGGTGCTGGGCTGGATTCAGGAGGCCGGACCGGATGCCGCCTTTCTGACCAGCTTTATCGAGTTGCGCGATATGGTCGAAATGCAGACAGCCACCTTGGCGGCCACCCGGCGCACCGCCGAACAGGTGCGAATGCTGCACTACTGGCTGAACCAGCGCGAGGCGATGACGGGGCTGAGCGAGCCCTATGCGCTGGCCGAATTCGAATTTCACCGCATTTTATGCGAGGCGAGCCAGAACCCGTTCCTGCGGGCCGCCTCTGGTCTGGTGGAATTTGGCGTGGTGCAGGCGGCGCGGGCGCGGATCGAGGCGCGGGTAGAGGATTTCGCATCCGAAAAATCGTCCCTTTACAAAGATCTGGCCGATGGCGTCACGTCCGGCGCTCCCCAGACAGTGGCGCAGGCGATGGCGGCGATCCTTACCATCGACAGGACGTGGATCTTGAACGCCCCCCCTGCCCCGAACGCCGGCTGACCGCACCCGGCTTTTTCGGACCGTCCTGCCTGCGCAAGCGGACTGGGTGCAGCCAAGCCGGCACTCTGCCCATCGATGCCGCGCCGCCGCGCGCGGGATAAAAAGGGCACGCGCCACTCAAACAATCTGTCGGCGATCCGTTCCTAACCGGGCGATGCCCAAAAGGACCCGACAGGATGAACGCCGAATACTTTGATGCCGACAGGTCTGGCGCGCCCGGAGTGGCCGCCTCTTGCTGTGTCGGAGCCGCGGCATGAGCGTCACCTCGACTGTCAGCGGGATTTACGAGTATAACGGCAGCCTTGCCTCTATCGGTCTGGGCAGCATCCTCGACACTTCGCTTCTGAATGTCGGCGGCGGCCCGCTGGCCGGCACCTTTGTGGATAACAACGGACAGTTGTCACAGGCCGATGACGGGCAGACCACCTTTGCGCTGACGGGCGGCAGTGCGGGTCAGATTGATTACCTCGGCTCGGGCACGATTTCCGCACTGGGATTTCTGGGGATCAAGGTAGACCCCCGCCCCGTGGCCGTTTTCGTCGTCAACGGGCAGATCTACTTCTACGCACCCCAAGGGCTGCCCCTGCTTTCGGGCCTGACCTTCAGCCTTGATGTGGATGCAAACGCCACCTTTACCCTGCCTGCCGCAGCCGATGGCAAGGTCGATGGCCTCGACACCGCCGAGACGATGAATGTGGGCTATACCGACCTGCAAGGCGACCGGATCACCGAAAATGCCGACAGCGTGTTTGGCAACGGCGGGAATGACACCATCAACGCGGGGGGCGGCAATGACACCGTGTTCGGCGGCAGCGGCAATGACAGCCTGCTGGGGTTCACCGGAGACGACCGCCTGCATGGCGACGACGGCAATGACACGCTTATCGGCGGGATCGGCAATGACACGCTGTTCGGCGGCAGCGGTGCCGACCGACTTGACGGCGGCGACGGCAACGACAGTCTTGTGGGCGGTGGCGGCGCCGATCTTCTGTTTGGCGGCGCGGGCAATGACACCCTTGTCATTGACTCGGCCGGAACAGTGCAGGCGAGTGGCGGTGATGACCGCGATCTGATCGTTCTGCGCAACGGACTTCTGTCAGCCAGCTCAACGATTGACGGCGGCGAAGGGGGGGATGACCTCGACACGCTCGATCTGCGGGACGCAGGGCCAAGGCGCATCGTCTACGACAGCACCAACCGTGAAAACGGCCAGATCTTATGGCTGAACCCCGATGGCAGCGAAACCGGACAATCGACCACTTTCACCAATATCGAAAAGGTCATCTGCTTTGCCAGCGGCACACGCATCACCACGATGGGGGGAACCTGCGCCGTGGAAGACCTGAGCGTGGGAGATTACGTGCTGACCTATGACCACGGCTACAGGCCGATCCGCTGGATCGGCTCGCGCCTGCTGTCATCGCGCGAGGTGGTGGCGAATGATCTCTTGCGCCCCATCGTCATCCGCGCGGGGGCGCTTGGCTATGGCCTGCCCGAGCGCGACCTGACCCTGAGCCGCCAGCATCGGATTCTTGTCAAGTCGCGCGTGGCAGAGCGCATGTTCGGGCAGCGCGAAATGCTGGTTCCGGCAAAAGACCTGCGCGGTCTTGCCGGAGTGGATACGGCCGAAAATGTTCAATCGGTGGAATACTGGCATATCCTGTTCGATGACCACGAAGTGATTCTGAGCGAAAACGCCCCCACCGAGTCTTTCTTCTTCGGTCCGCAGGCCAGAGGCATGATCTCAGCCGAGGCCTACGAGGAAATCGAGTCGCTGTTTCCCGGCATGGAAAGCGTGACAAAATCCCTGGCCCGCAATGAAACACGCGGCCAGAAAGCGCGACGCTTTGTCGAGCGGATCACATGCAACGGCAAACTGGTGATCGAGTCTGATGCGGGGGCATCAGCATGCATGCAGGCAGCACAGGCCTGAGCCGGGGCCATTCCCCAAGACATTCCGCCACAGACAAGAAGACTATGGTGCCCCCAGCAGGACTTGAACCCGCGACCCCCTGATTACAAATCAGGTGCTCTACCAGCTGAGCTATAGAGGCATGGTCTTGAAATACCCGCGCAAGGCGGCGGGTGCAAGCCCTTCATCGATTGGCCCGCGCCATCAATGCGACCGCGAGCAGCCCGACCGCCATCACCATGAGCGCGGCGGGCGCGGCCTCTTCCAGACGTTCGAGACTGGCCAGTTCATAGACCCTTGTCGCAAGCGTGTTATAGTTGAAAGGCCGCAGTAGCAGGGTTGCGGGCAACTCCTTTACGCAATCGACAAAGACCACAAGCAGCGCCGTGGCGACCGAGCCGCGCATCAACGGCAGATGCACCGCCCACAGCGCGCCGCCGGGCGTGCGACCGAGCGAACGGGCAGCCATCGGCAAAGACGGAGAAATCCGGCCGAAGGCCGCATCGACCGCCCCTTGGGCCACCCCGAAAAAGCGCACCGAGTAGGCGAGCACCAAGGCCGCCGCCGTTCCGGTCAGCAGCAGCCCCGGGTCCCAGCCCGTGAGCGCCAGCACCGCATCGGCGAGTTGATGATCAAGTGCTGCAAGGGGAATCAGAATCCCCACTGCCAGCACCGCACCGGGCGCGGCATAGCCGAGCGTTGTCACCGGCAAGACCCATCGCGCGGCAGAGCGGTGGGCCATGCGCAGCCCGTAAACCAGAAACAGTGCGGCCCCCACCGTCAGCACCGCCGCTGCCCCGCCGGTGATCAGCGTGTTGACAAAGGCTTTCGTCAGGCCGGGCGACAGCCACGTTTCGGGACGGCGCAGGGCGTGCCATCCCATGATCGCGACCGGCAGCACAAAGCCCACCATAACCGGCAGCGCGCAAAGCGCGAAGGCCGCCCAGCCCGCACCGCCCTTGAGCCGCGCTGGCTCTACCGGGCGCGCGGCGCGGCCGACGCGATGAAAGCGCGCATTGCGGCGGCTGATCCGCTCCAGCCCCAGAAGAACGAAGATCAGCATCAGCACAACACCCGCGATTTGCGCCGCGCCGCCTGCGTTATTCCCGTTGAGCCAGGTCGAGAAGATGCCGGTGGTCAGTGTCTGCACGCCGAAATACTGCACCGTGCCGAAATCGGCCACCGTCTCCATCAGGGCCAAAGCCACGCCGGTGGCAATGGCGGGGCGGGCCAGCGGCAGACCCACGCGGCCAAACAGACGCCAAGGACCGCAGCCCAAGGCGCGCGCCACTTCATAGGCTGCACCCGATTGCTCGCGAAAGGCCGCACGCGCCAGCAGATAGACGTAAGGGTAAAGCGCCGCCGACAGCACCACGATCGCCATCCCGCGCGAGCGGACCTGCGGGAACCAGTAGTCGCGCGCGGATTCATACCCCATCAATCCGCGCAGGCCGGTCTGCACGGGGCCGGCATATTGCAGCACATCGACGAGTGCATAGGCCCCCACATAAGCCGGGATCGCCAGCGGAAACAGCAGCACATAATCGAGCCAGTTCCGTCCCGGAAAGCGATACATCGTCGTGAGCCATGCGGCCCCGGTGCCAACCATCGCGGTAAGCACGGCAACACCCAGCATCAGCACAAGGGTATTGCCCAGATAGCGCGGCAAGACCGTGCGGCTGAGGTGTGGCCAGATGTTCTCTGTCGGATGAAAGGCGATCCACAGCACCGATGCCATCGGCGCGACGACCACGACGGCAATCAGGATGGCGCCAAGGGTCCACACATCAAGGCGCGGGACGCGCAGGGCGGACCGGGAGGAAGGCGTGGGAACTTGACTATTTTGCTGGGTCATCCCGCCCCTGCTAGCATTCGCCACCCTGTCCTGTCCAGATCAGCTGCGGGGAAGCGTTGCCGCAGGGACTCTGTCGGCATTTCTTATGCTGCGGTGGGTGCCATGCCCCGTGGCAACGGGCCGGAATGGCCTTATAGTCGGGACACAAAAACGAGGCAGGTTCAAAGCAGGATGCGTATTGTCTATCATCTCGGCGCCCATTGCACAGACGATGAACGTCTGGTGCGCTGTCTGCTGAAGAACCGTCAGACCCTTGGCGCGCAGGGAATCGTGGTGCCGGGTCCGGCGCGCTATCGGTCTTTGCTGCGCGATACCGCCATCACGCTCAAGGGACAGCCCGCCAGCCGCGACACGCAGGCACTGGTGCTGGAGCAGATCATGGAGGAGGACCGGGCCGAGCGGCTCGTGCTGTCATGGGACAACTTTCTGTCCTTTCCGCAATGGGTGGTGAAGGACCGGCTGTATCCTGCCGCCGCAGAGCGCGTGCGCGCCTTTACCCAGATCTTCCCAGACATCGAGGCAGAATTCCATCTGGCCATCCGCAACCCGGCCACCTTCCTGCCCGAGCTTTTCGCAAAGCAGCGGGACAAGACATTTGACCAGTTCATGGACGGGATAGACCCGCAAGACCTGCAATGGTCCGAGGTGATCGAGGATGTGCTGACCAACAACCCAGAGGTGCCGCTGACGGTCTGGTGTGACGAGGACACGCCCTTGATCTGGCCCGAGGTGCTGCAAGCGGTGTCGGGCCATGCCGAGGGGACAGAACTTGAAGATGCCGATGATCTTCTGGCCGAAATCATGTCTCCCGAGGGGTTGGCGCGGATGAAGGCCTATATCGAAAGCCATCCGGTGCAGACCACGATCCAGCGCCGCCGCATCGTTTCGGCATTCCTTGACAAATTCGCCCTGCCCGAGCGCGTGGAGATGGAGATCGAGGTGCCGGGCTGGACCGAGGAGACAATCCGCGCCCTGAGCGAGGCTTATCAGGCCGATGTGGCACGCATCCGCGCGCTGCCCGGGGTGACTTTCCTGTCGGCCTGACAGGCGCGGCGCGCGGCAAAAGGGGCGCTCCCCCGTTCTGCCGCAAATTACTCAAGCCATGCCCAATGCCGCCTTATACATTTCAAGAACGGCCTCTTCCTCGGCGATTTCATCGGGCTTGCGTTTGCGCAGGGCGATGACCTTGCGCATTACCTTGGTGTCATAGCCGCGGCCCTTGGCTTCGGCGAAGAGTTCCTTTTCCTGCTCGGCGATGTCTTTCTTTTCCGCCGCCAGTTGTTCGGCCCGCTCAATGAACTGGCGCAGCTCGTCAGCCGTCACGGAGTAGTTGTCTATAGCGTCGCTCATCATGGCCTCGTGCTGTGCGGTTGGACCTCTTCCCTATCGTGGCCCTGTCAGCGGTTCAAGTCGTCCGGGGGTCGAGACTTGCGCAGCGCGCAGGCATCGGCTAGGCGGCGCTGACCCGATTTCAAAGGATGTCGACAGATGGAAATGCTGATCTGGGGCGGAACCGCCCTGACGCTGGCGGGAGTGCTGACGCTGTTGTGGTGCATCCTGCTGGCGATGAGAGCGCGCAAATCCGCCCTCCCCGAGGAGGCGATCAAGGCGCAGCTTCAGAAAGTTGTCGTGCTGAACCTCGGCGCGCTTGCGGTTTCGGCTCTGGGGCTGATCGTGGTGGTGGTCGGTGTCATCCTTGGCTGAGCCTGCCGGAAAACCCACGGCCGGCGGAAACGAGCGCATCTAGCGCCGGCACAGGCCGCCAGACCTCTGCCTCGGCAGCCCATTGCACCAGATCGCGGCGCAAGATCATCAGGCCGCGCTGCTCGGCCTGATACATCGGCCCTCCACTTTCGGCAGGCAGGCCAAGGCCGAAAACGGCGACCAGATCGATATCGCTGGCCGATTGCGCAAGACCCGAGGCAAGGATGCGCGCACCTTCGTTGGCAAGCGCGCCCAGCCAGCGGTTCACGATTTCCTGCGGCTGCATCAAGCGCAAGAGCGGGCCAAGTTCAGCCTGCGGCATGGCCGGTGCGGGCACCCCGAAGTCGACAAGCGCCGCGCGGATGGCATCGGGCGGCACGCCTGACGCTTGCAGCGCACGCAGGGCCGCCGCGCCTGCCCCGGCAAGCCGCCCGGAGATGCCCAAGGGCGACTGAACCCCGGTCAGCACCACGGTTTGCCCAAGCCGCCGCAAGAACGCCATCGCCTGCACCGCCGCCGCCGCGGGACAATTGGCGGGCAGCCCAAGCTCTGCCACCCGCCCCCACACCACAAGGCGCAGCGCGCCTTCCGGCAAGGGTCCGCGCCCCATGACCAAAAGGGGCACGGCAGGGCGAGACTCTGGCACCGCTGTATCGGATGCGACGATGACAAGATCGGCGCGCGCAATTTCGGCCGCGTCCACCACCGTGCGCAGACGCGCCCAGTCGGCGTCGCGCTGCGCGGCAGACAGGGTGCCCCCCTGCACAGCCGCCTCTTGCCGCGAGGCGATGGTTTGCAGCATGGCGACAAGACGGTTACGGTCCGGCTCCAGCACCGTCACCGCCAGCCCGCGCACCAGCGCCATCAGAGCAAGCGCGGTCATCTGGGGCGAGGCCCCCACTAGCGCGGGCCGCACGACAGGCCCGGCCTTGATCTGTTGCAAAGCCTCGGGCATCTGTGCCGCCCGGCGCTCGGCGCGCGCCATATGCGCCAAGGCCAGGGTGCGCGGCATCGCATCGCGCTCGGCCGCAAGTGTCGCCTCCAGCGCAAGGCCCTGTTCGGCGGGCAGCAGCAGTGCAGCCTCGGTGCAATCGGCAAGTGCCATCGCCAGACTGTCCGGTGCCGCCGTTGCCCGCACGGCCTTTATCGCCTGCAAATAGGCTTTGGCATCCGCCGTCCCGGTCGCCTTGCGCATTAGCCTTGCGTTGGCCTGAGCCCAGGCGCGCGCCGCAGCAACGATCTCGGCCTGCGTGTCAGCTTCGACAATCTGATCGACCAGCCCGATCACCAGCGCCTCGGGCGCAGGAATGGGCCGCGACTGGATCAGCAAGCGCAGCGCATGTTCGGCGCCGACAAGATGGGGCAGACGCTGGGTGCCGCCCGCGCCGCTGATCCGCCCGAGGCGTCCGGCAGAAAAGGCGATGCTTGCGCCCGGCGTTGCAATGCGCCAACGGGCCGCCAGTGCCAGCTCTGCGCCCGCCCCGGCGACCATGCCTTCGAGCAACACAAACACCGGAACCGGAGCCTGCTCGATTGCTCTGCACAGATCGGCCATCGTCGGCTTTTCCTGATCATCCGGCGATGGCAGGTCCGGCCCCCCGTCCGCATGCCGGGCCATGACCCTGTCTGCGGCGCGCAACAGAACACCGGCCCGACCGATTTCAAGCGAGGCAAGCTCGGCCAAAAGTGCCGCACGCTGGGCGGCAGACAGCCAAAGGCCATCGGCAAAGCGGGACAGCGTGATTTCGGCGAATGCGTCCGAAGTGGTCACATCGATGCCGTTTGTCACTGTCATGTCCTTGCCTGTGTCCCGCCGCTCCCACAGTGCAGCGCAACGGGACTTGCGGTCAAGCCGCTGCGGCCAGCCCGCTGCAAGACGCCTGCGCAGGGTCAGACAGGCATGTTGTCAAATCCGGCCTCGATCTCTGCATCGCGTGCCAGCGACTCTTCGAGGCGTTCCCGATGCAGTCCGGGCAAGACCTCTCCCAAGGCCTGCATCTGCTGAAACAGCGGCGCAAGGGATAGCAGGTTGCCTTGTGCCGCCTGTTCGGCAGCCTCATGAGCCAGACGGGCAATCCGGTTCAGATCGTCTTTCGTTGCCATGACCTTTCCCCTTCTCTTACGCGCCTGCCGCACAGTCGCGGCAAAAGGGCGTGAACGGCAGCACATCCAGACGTTCTTCGCTGATGGCGGCACCGCAGCGCGCGCACTGGCCGTATTGTCCCGATGCAATCCGGGTCAGCGCCGCGTCGATCATCCGTATTTCGGAGAGGGCAGACTGCCCCATGCTTTCAAGCACCTCATCCCCTTCGCGCTCGGTCGCCCGTTCTTCCCAATCGCGGTTCTGGGGGCTGTCGAGTTCGGACTCGATCGCGCTCATCCGGTCTGCAAGTGCGGCGCGGCGGCTCTGAAGTTCGCCTTTGCGGTCAGCCAGTGTTTTGCCCATGATATCCCCCATGTTCCAACCCTACTTTCAGGCATTCGCCCTGGTGCTGCCTTGATGCAGGTCAAAGATCGACGGATTTCAGAGAAATACATATTCAAAACTTGAAATATGTTTTTGCCTTCGCTATATCACCCCCAGACAGCCAAGGGAGACGACAATGACCCCCACCGTTCAGAGCTTTTTCGACGAAGCCACCAATACGATCACCTATGTCGTGATCGAGCCCCAAGGCAAAGCCTGCGCCGTGATCGATTCCGTCCTCGATTTCGATTATGCCTCGGGTCATACCGATACACGTTCGGCCGATCTGGTGATTGCCTATATCCAAGAGCATGGCCTTGATCTGCAATGGATTTTGGAAACCCATGTCCATGCCGACCACCTCTCCGCCGCGCCCTATATCCAGGAGCGTCTGGGCGGCAAGATCGGGATCGGCGACCGGATCACCGTTGTGCAGGACACCTTCGGCAAGATTTTCAACGAAGGCACCCGCTTCCAGCGCGATGGCTCGCAGTTTGACCAGTTGTTCCGCGAGGGCGACAGCTTTCACATCGGGCAATTGCGCGGCGATGTGCTGCACACCCCCGGCCATACGCCTGCCTGCCTGACCTATGTAGTCGGTGATGCCGCTTTTGTGGGTGACACCTTGTTCATGCCCGACTTCGGCACCGCGCGCTGCGACTTCCCCGGCGGCTCCGCCGAGGCCCTGTTCGACTCGGTGCAGAAAATCATGGCGCTGCCGGACGAGACACGCATCTTCGTGGGCCATGATTACAAGGCGCCGGGACGCGACGAATTTGCTTGGGAAACCACGGTCGGCGCACAGAAGGCACTGAACATCCATGTTGGCGCAGGCAAGAGCCGCGAGGAATTCGTCGCCATGCGCGAATCCCGCGATGCCACGCTGGCTATGCCCCGCCTGATCATCCCGTCTTTGCAGGTGAACATGCGCGCAGGCCAGATGCCAGAGCCGGAAGACAATGGCCAAGTCTACCTCAAGGTTCCGGTCAACGGCCTCTGAGCCGTTGCCCCCTCTCTCACATCGGAAATGACCATGCTGCAACAAGACTGGATCTGGGGCCTGATCGGCGGCCTGATGATCGGAAGCGCGGGCGCGCTCTTCCTTTTGATGAATGGCCGCATCATGGGTGCCTCCGGCATCATAGGGGGACTTGTGGACGGCTCGGGGCGCGGCAACTGGGGCGAACGGCTTGCCTTTCTGGCCGGGCTGGTTCTGTTTCCGCCCGTTTTGGCAGGGCTTTATCAGACGGTGGATACGCGCCTGACAGACAATGTCTGGCTGCTGGCCGCCGCCGGATTGCTCGTCGGCTTCGGGACGCGCCTTGCCAACGGCTGCACCTCGGGCCACGGGGTCTGTGGCATCTCGCGGCTGTCATGGCGGGGGCTGGCGGCGACGATGGTCTATATTGCGGCGGGCGGCGTCATCGTACTGCTGTTCCGCCATTGGCTGGGGGTGATCTGACATGCAACGTCTGATTTTTGCCGCCCTTTCGGGGGCCTTGTTCGGCGCGGGCCTTCTTGTCTCGGGTATGGTGGATACGGTGAAGGTGCAGGGTTGGCTGGACGTGTTCGGCGCATGGGACCCGACGCTGGCCTTTGTGATGGGCGGCGCGATTGTCCCGATGTTCATCGCATGGCGCGTTGCCGAACGCCGCAAGACCGCCGTTTTGGGAACCCCGATTCCCGCCAAACCCGCGCAGCGGCTGGACCGCAACCTTGTGATCGGCTCTCTGATGTTCGGCGCGGGTTGGGGTCTTGTCGGGCTTTGTCCCGGTCCGGCACTTGCCGCCGCCTTCCTGAACGGCAGCAGCGGTCTGATCTTCCTTGTTGCCATGCTCGCCGCTATGGTTGCGACGCCCGCGCTACGCCGCGCCATGCCCTGACCCAAGGAGACACCGGATGGATATCCGCGCCCTGACGCCCGACTACGCCGTTTCCCCGCAGATCGACCCCGAAGATTTTGCCGCCATCAAGGCTGCTGGCTATACACGGGTCATCAACAACCGACCCGATGGCGAAATCCCGCCTTCGCACCACACAGCCGTGATGCAAGCCGCGGCCGAGGCGGCGGGGCTGGAATTCGTGATCAATCCGGTTATCGGCGGCGCGCTGACGATGGACAACGTGACCGCGCAAGCCGAGGCGATCGCCTCGGCCACCGGTCCCGTTCTGGCCTATTGTGCCAGTGGCAACCGGTCGTCGATCTGCTGGGCCTTGGCCAAGGCGGGTGAAGTTCCGGCGAACGAGCTGATCGGCACGGCCGCGCGCTTTGGCTATAATCTAGAAGGGTTGCGCCCCCAGATAGAGGCTTTGGCCCGCAGGTAAGCGGCGGGGCCTAGTCCGTTCCCGTTGCGGGAAAGGATGCAAAGTCAAACCCTTGGGAGACATTCTCACCGAAGTCTGTCGCGATTGGGTCAAACCCCGACGGGGCGGGCGCATCTGCCGCCCCCCCGCTCGGGCGAACGGCTGAGGCGACCGCCGGCCCGCCCCGCCCCTCTTCCCATCCATCCGCGGCAAGCCTGATGGCCCGCATGCCGCGCTGCTGGCCCAGTTTGCCCACGGTCACCGCACGGCCATCCATCCCTTCGAACCTGATCTGGTCAAGCGCTGCGTTGGGCAAGGGCAGCACCATATCGACCGACAGGCGCATCACCTCTGCCAGTGGCATCGACAAACGGGCAAGAACAGCGTCGATCTGGCAGTTCGCCTCTTCGACGCGGTGCGCGAGGGCGGCGGCAAAGGCGGGTCGCGCCACCGCCTCTGGCACCGCATCAGAGCGCATCCGCGGTTTGCGCCCACGTCCGTCAGCGGGCAAGATCAGGGTCATATCCCCCGCACGCGCACCGTTGGCGAGGGACAGGCGCGCCGTCAGGCAGCGAAAGGTGATGTCTTCAAGCAAGAGGCCCAAGGCGCGCGCCTCTTCGATGAAGGAGGCATAGCGAAAGCCGCTTGTCCAAACCAGATCAGCATCTTCAGCCAAAGCCTCTTCGAGATGCGAAAGCGCAAGGTCTGCGACGGGAGTGATCATGGCTGCGTCCGTGCGCGTGGGCTTGCGCGGATCTGGCGTCTGGGTGCCGCATTTGCCCAGCGTCAACACCTCGACCAGCGAAGAAAGCAGATCGGGCGACAGGACCAACAGGCCAAGCCCGTCTTCCGGCCCTTCGAGCATCAGGATCAGGGCGCGTTCGGTCGGCATGTCGAGCAATTCCGGCAAGGACACCCGCGCCGTCGACAGGCTGAGAAAGTCCACCGGAAGCTGCATCATATCGCGGGCAGCGCGGGCAAAGGCCACGCGCCACGCGCGTTCAGCCCCCGGCCCGCCAGCCAAGGCAGCCTGCTGCATGGACTGCACTTTCTTGCGCAACACCTCACCCGCCACGGCGATCCTTCCTTGCTCTCTTTCAGGCATGTTCGCGTGGCGAGGTTACCAAAGCATTGACGCGCACACGGAATGAGCCGGAGTCAGGCGGCTTTTCTTTCCAGCCGCAGCGGCACCGCCACACGGAACGCCGCACCGCCCTGCCCCGGCAGGTAGGTGATCGTGCCACCCAGATTCGCCATGACCTCGCGGCAGATGGCAAGCCCGAGCCCCGCCCCGCCCGCGCGGGTCTGATCCGTCAGCCGGGCGAATTTCTCGAAGATAAGAGCCTGGCTCTCCTTGGGAATTCCCGATCCGTTGTCGATGAAATCGATCGTCACCCGCCCGCCCTTTTGCCGGACGGAAATCCTGAGTTCAGGGTATTGCGCGTCGCAGTATTTGCGTGCGTTAGAGATCAGGTTGATGAAGACCTGCACCAGACGGTCCGCATCGGTGCGGATGAAGATGTTCTCCATCGGCAGGTCGCGGTCGATCGTGAAACTGCGCTCGGGTTTGGTGTGGCTGGCGCTGGCAAGCGCGCGGTCGATCATCTGGCTCAGGTTGGACAGCCCGAGGTTAAGCTGCACGGTGCCGTTTTCCAGCACCGACAGATCGAGCAGATCATCGAGAAGCCGCGTCAGCCGCTTGGCCTCGTCCTGAATGATGCGCCCGTAGTTCGCCACCATTTCGGGCGGCAGATCGCCTTCGGTCAGGATTTCGGAAAACGCCCGGATCGAGGTCATGGGGGTGCGCAATTCGTGGCTGATCTGCGACAGGAAGGCATCTTTCTGGATGGAAAGCTGCATCAGCTTTTCATTGGCTTCGCGCAGCGCCCGTGCGGTGCGGGTCAGTTCCTCCTGCTGGCTTTCGAGCCTTGCGGAGTATTCCATGATCTGCGCTGACTCGCTGGCGACCGCCATCAGATCCTCGACCGTCACGGTGGCCCGGCCCGCAAGCTGGCTCATCATCGCATGGGCGGTTGCAGCCCCCACCGAACCGGCAAGCCGCCGTTCCAGCCGCGCCATGAAATCCGGTGTCGGATCAGGTAGATAGCCCGCCTTGCCCTGTCCTTTTGCCTCGGTCTCGAAAAAGGTCAGCGCGTCTTCATCCCCCATGATCCGCTGCGACATCACCAGCAGATCCTCGGGTTCGGCAAGCCCCCTCTCCCAGCCGCGGGGGCTGTCGGAGGTGGTATCGAACACACGCACAAAGGCCGCGCCCTGCATCCGCTCGACAGGGCCGGGAAAGGTTAGCAACGATCCGGTCAGGAAGGCTACCGTGTTAAGGGTCATCGACCAGAACAGCGCATGAAGCAGCGGGTCCATCGTGGCCACGCCAAACAGCGCCCGCGGGCGCAGCCAGCCGATTCCGAACGGACCTTCGGCGAAAACCATCGCGGGGATCACCGCATCCGGCCCGAAGGAGGGGAGGAACAGGGTATAGGCCCAGACCAGGAAGCCCACCGTCATCCCAAGCGCGGCCCCGATCCGCGTCGCCCCCCGCCAGAAGATGCCGAATACCATCGCCGGCAAGAACTGTGCAACGCCGACAAAGGCGATCAGCCCGATTGCGGCCAAAGCGGTTGAGCCACCCGACAGGCGATAATAGGCATAGCCAAGGCCCAGCACCACGCCGATGGAAATGCGCCGCGACAACAGCACCAGCCGCCGCACATCGCCCGACACCGCCCGCGACGGGCGCAGGCGCAGCCAGACCGGCATGACGATGTGGTTTGATACCATCGTGGCAAGCGCGATCGATTCCACGATCACCATAGAGGTTGCCGAGGAAAAGCCGCCCAGAAACGCCAGCATCGCCAAGGTGCCCTGCCCCTCGGCCAAGGGCAGCGTCAACACAAACATGTCAGGGTTCGCGTTGGAAGGCAGCCTTTCCAGCCCCATCACCGCAATGGGAACGATGAAGAGGCTCATCGCAAAGAGATACAGCGGAAACGCCCATGACGCGGTGGCCAGATGCCGTTCGTCGGCGTTTTCCACGACCATGACTTGAAACATGCGCGGCAGGCAGATGACCGCAGCGCCCGCCGCAAACAGAAGCCCCGCCCAACGGCCCGGTTGCAGGTTCCAGTCCGCGATGTCAGAGGCGTCGATCCGCGCGATCATGTCGGCTGGTCCGTCCGCCATGACCCAGACCACGAAAATCCCCACCGCGATCAGCGCGACCAGTTTGACGACCGCCTCGACCGCGATGGCGGTGACGATGCCGTGGTGCTGTTCTTTGGCATCCAGATTGCGGGTGCCGAACAGGATGGTGAACAAAGCCAGCCCACCTGCCACCCAGATGGCCGTGGCCTCGGTTCCGGGTGGCGAAAAACCGTCATCTGTAGGGCTGGCAAAAACGCTGAATGACAGGGTCACCGATTGGAGTTGCAGTGCGATATAGGGTGTGGCGGCCACGACCGCGATGATCGTCACGATCACGCCGAGCAGGTTGGATTTGCCAAATCGGCTGGAAATGAGGTCGGCGATGGAGGTGACCCGCTGTTGCCGCCCGATCCGCACCAGCTTGCGCAAGATCCACCACCAGCCGATGAACACGATGGTCGGCCCCAGATAGATCGTCAGGAACTCCAGCCCCGAGCGCGCGGCATATCCGACCGCACCGTAGAAGGTCCAAGCCGTGCAATAGATGGACAGAGACAGCGTGTAGATCAGCGGCGATTGCAGCCAGCCCAGACGGCCCCGGTCGGCCCTGCGCTCGGCGGCCCATGCGACCAGAAACAGGAAGATCACATAGGCCAGACAGGACAGGACCAGAATGTTGAAGGG
Organism: Pseudotabrizicola algicola; assembly: GCF_010915705.1. Taxonomy (GTDB): domain Bacteria; phylum Pseudomonadota; class Alphaproteobacteria; order Rhodobacterales; family Rhodobacteraceae; genus Pseudotabrizicola; species Pseudotabrizicola algicola. The sequence continues at coordinate 233,424 of NZ_JAAIKE010000001.1, read as the reverse complement.
CATCGCCGCGCGCCCCTATCGCCCGAAATCCTGATCGACGGGGGCGGCGCCATCGTCTTCGTCCTCGGGCGCGGTCAGGCTGCGCGAAATGAGCATCGCAAGCCCGATCAGGACCGCCCAGGCCACAAAAAGGTAAATCCCGTCAGGCGCGGTGTCGCGGTGGAACGTGTCCTGCGGCGCCCACAAGACCGGCAGCAGGATCAGGAACACGCCCACGACCGGCAGAAGCCGCGCCGCATCGCGCCGCCTGCGCTGCCGGTAACTGGCAGGGCGCAGGAACAGGGGCGGTGTGCGCGGCGTCCGGGCCATCAGATCAGCCCTTTGTCAGCGAGCGCACGGCGGCGCGCATGTCATCATTGGAAAACGGCTTGGTCATGAAATGATTTGCCCCCGCGCGCTCGGCCGCCTCGCGGTCCCGCCCCTGCCCCTTCGCGGTCAGCATCATGACAGGCAGGGTCTCTGTGGCGGGGTCTGCGCGCAACTGGTTTAGAATCTCGAGACCGCTCAGCCCCGGCAGCATCAGATCAAGGATCACAAGGTCGGGTTTTTCAGCCCGCACCGCCGCGACCGCCGCATGACCGTCGGCAAGTGTCGTCACGTCGCAGCCATCGCGCGACAGGATGAATCGGATCGCCTCGCTGATGTTCGGCTCATCCTCGATGAGCAGCACACGCGCCGTCATAGGTCTTCGTTCCCCCCTCCGGTTTTTCACCGGCATCGCGCTGACTATCCGGCCTCAGCCGGATTATGTCAAAGCACTATTGCGCTTCGGCTTCTGCCAAAATGGATGGCTCTCGCCGGGCAGGGCAAGGGTTGCGCGGGCAGATCCGGCAAGAGGAGCCAAGGGCCAGCACGGGTGCGGCGGAGCGCGGGCCCGGATCGGGCAGGATCAGCATCGCCGCCTCCCGCAGTTCCGGCCCGGCGAACCCAAGCGGCAAGCGGGTTTCGCATATCGACAAGGTGCGAAACCGCCGCGCCGAACGCCCTGCGGGTTCCACATGATCGGCAAAGGGGGTCATCGGGCGCGCAAGGGCGGCAAACAGCGGCCAAAGCGGACAGGCCGCACCAAAACGCGGCAGGGCAAAGCCATCGACCGGCTTGCGAAAGAGCAAGGTGCCAGAGGCGTCGCAGACGACCAATCCGGCGGGCGAGTCGGGCAGCAGGGCAATACGCCGCATCACCCCCAAGACGGGCAGGCCCGCGCGCTGTGCCAGCACCCACGGATCGCTTTCGCCCTGTTCCATCGCGCGGCGCAGGGCCGAGTCGGGAAGGCGCAGCGCCTCGGCTGCGGCCTGCCGCAGAAAGGTGCGGGCAAGCGCGCGCGCGGCGGCAGAGGCAAGGCCCGCAACTTCGCCCTCGAGCCGCTCCAACCCGCCCGCCTGCTCCAGTTCGGCCAGATGCCAGCCCCGTCCCGCAAGCCAGCCCTCCACCTCTTCCTGCGGGGCGGCAAGCCCGGTGTCTACCGCCGTATCCGACCCGTCGAGATAGGCCACCAGCGCCTCGGCACCGACGGCAAGGCGCTCGCTGTCCTGATGCAGGTTCTGGTGAAAGCGCGCGCGCCAGTCGGGTTCGATATCTTCGGTATCGGCCAGAATTGCCGCGGTAGAGCGCACGGAGGCCAGTGCCGATAGCAGTTCGTGCAAAGAGGCTGACAGGTGCGGATCATGCGTCAGCCGGTCATTCAGCGCGCCGACTGCCCGTTCAAGATGCGCCGCCCGGTGATGCTGCGCCGCCAGCACCGCAGCCCAACCGGGAAAGCGCCCTGCAAAATCCTCGATCCGGTCAAGCTCGGGCTGCTGGCCGGGGGCTGTGGCCGCCGCCGCGCGCAGATCATCGATCAGCGCCCCGCCCGCGCCTTCGGCCAGACTTGCCGCCTCGGTGCCAAGAACCTCGGCCAGACGGCCCAGCACATCGGCTCCGACTTTGCGGCGATTGTGCTCGATCAGGTTCAGATAGCTGGCAGATATCCCGACGGCCTGCGCCACATCGCCCTGCCGCAGCCCAAGCGCCAGCCGCCGTTCCCGGATCAGGCTGCCCGTCAGGCTGGCGGCGCTGTTGCTTGCACTGCTGGGCATGGCGAACCCCTGTCACGACCTGCGCCAACTTTACAAAGCGAAGTGAAGTTTACAACAGCTTTACACCGGCTACCCGACGGTCCCGATCAGGGGGCCAGCAAACGGGTGTAGAGTGTTTCGAGAAAGGCCCCGGCCTCGGCATAAGGGTCACGCCCGTCGCCCAGCACCGTGCGGACCTGCACGTCGAAATCGGCGTAATGCTGGGTCAGCGCCCAGATGGAAAACACCAGATGCACCGGATCAAGGCGCGCGATCCGCCCTTCATCCATCCAGGTTTGCAGCACCTTTGCCTTTTGCGCGACAAGGGCCTTCAACTCGCCCTCAATCGCCTCGCGCATACGCGGGGCGCCCTGCAGGATTTCAATCGCGAACAGGCGGCTTTCGCGCGGATAATCGCGGCTCAGCTCCAGTTTGCGCCGCACATAGCCCATCACCTCGGCGACAGGATCACCCGCCGCATCCATGTCGCGCAAAGGATCAAGCCACGTTGCCAGCAGCCGCGTCAGCAGCGCGTGATGGATCGCCTCTTTCGACGGGAAGTAATACAGCAGGTTCGGCTTTGACAGGCCCGCCACCTCGGCGATCTGGTCCAAGGTCGCGCCGCGAAACCCGTGGGCCGAAAACACATCGAGGGCCGCTTCCAGAATGGTTTCAGAGTTCCTGATCTGGATACGGGTCTTGGGTCTTGGCATTTTGACGTCATTCCTGGGGCCGGAGTGGCAGGGTGACGCAGAATGCGCCATCTTGCAATTGGCAGAGCTTGGGCTGGCCGTGCTAACATGCACCAGACCCATGCGACACTTGACTGGCCTGGCGCCAGTGATAGCAACATCTGACCGTATGGTCAAAACCCATCCGCGCGCCGCAAGGCCGCCCCAACAGGAACTCCGATGCCATGGCGCTGGACCGCAAAGCCCCCAATGATCTGAACGCCTTCTGGATGCCTTTCACCGCCAACCGCCAGTTCAAGAAGAACCCGCGGATGTTCGTTGCGGCCAAGGACATGCATTACACCACCTCCGATGGCCGTCAGGTGCTGGATGGCACGGCCGGTCTGTGGTGCTGCAACGCGGGGCATTGCCGCCCCAAGATCACCGAGGCAATCCAGAAGCAGGCGGCAGAACTTGATTACGCGCCTGCTTTCCAGATGGGGCACCCTGTTGCTTTCGAGCTTGCCAACCGCATCATCGACATCGCTCCCAAGGGCATCGAGCATGTGTTTTACACGAACTCCGGCTCGGAAAGCGTTGAAACGGCACTGAAACTGGCGATTGCCTATCATCGCGCCAAGGGTCAGGCCAGCCGCACCCGTCTGATCGGGCGCGAGCGCGGCTATCACGGGGTGAACTTCGGCGGCATCTCAGTGGGCGGGATCGTCAACAACCGTCGGCATTTTGGCAGTCTTCTCAGCGGTGTAGACCACCTTCCTCATACGCATCTGCCCGACCAGAACCGCTGGAGCAAAGGGCAGCCCGAGCATGGCGCCAATCTGGCCGACGATCTGGAGCGGCTGGTTGCCCTGCACGGGGCCGAAACGATTGCCGCTGTGATCGTCGAGCCTGTGGCCGGGTCCACCGGGGTTATCCTGCCGCCAAAGGGCTATCTGGAGCGCTTGCGCGCGATCACCAAGAAGCATGGCATCCTGCTGATCTTCGATGAGGTCATCACCGGCTTTGGCCGTCTTGGCGCGCCCTTTGCCGCGCAGTATTTCGATGTGCTGCCCGACATGATGACCACCGCCAAGGGCTTGACCAACGGGGTGATTCCGATGGGGGCGGTGCTGACCACCGCCGATGTGCATGACGCCTTCATGGACGGCCCCGAGCATATGATCGAGCTGTTCCACGGCTATACCTATTCGGGCAACCCCATCGCCAGTGCCGCCGGCATTGCCACGCTGGAGACCTACCGCGAAGAAGGGCTGTTCGAACGTGCCGCCGAGATTGCACCCTATTGGCAAGAGGCGCTGCATTCCTTGCGCGACTCGCGTCATGTGATCGATGTGCGCAACATGGGGCTGATCGGCGCAGTCGAACTGGACCCGATTGCAGGCGAGCCCACAAAACGGGCGTTCAGCGCATTTTTGGCAGCTTATGACAAGAACATCCTGATCCGCACCACCGGCGACATCATTGCCATGTCACCGCCTCTGATGATCTCGCGCGCGCAGATCGACACCTTGATCGGCACGCTGGCCGACGTGCTGGCGAAACTGGAGTGATGCGAGGGGCCGCGGCCAGAGACAAAATCTGGCCGCGGCTCAATCCGCCATTGGCTCGCCCTCAAAGAACGCTTCATGCTCTGACCGGATGCGGCGGATCTGCACCTTGATGCGCGACAGATGCGCATGCATGGCCGCCATTGCCCCTGCGGCATCGCGTTGGCGCAGCGCGGCCATGACGCGCAAGTGATCATCAAAGGCATCCTGCGAGGCGAAGGACAGCGACAGAAAACGCACCCTGTCCATATGCGCCTTGTTCTCGCGGATGATCTCCCATGCAAAGCCATGCCCGCTGCGCTCGCAGATTTCGCGGTGAAACAGATCGTCGAGCGCGTGAAAGCCGACCGCGTCACGTGCCTCGACGGCGGCGCGCTGCTGATCCAGCACATCGTCAAGCGCGTTCAAGTCCGCCTCGCCCAGACGCGCACAGGCCATGCGCACCGTTTCTGCCTCGATGGCCGAACGTATGAAGCGCGCCTGCATGACGGCGGTTTCCGAAATCGGTGAAACGACCGTGGCCCGCTGCGGGCGGATCGTCAGAAACCCCAGCGTCGACAACCGGTAGAACGCATCGCGCACCGGCTGGCGCGACACGCCCATGATCCGGGCCACATCGACCTCGGACATCTTTGTGCCGGGTGGCAAGTCCAGCGCCAGGATCTGCCGGTGCAATTCTTCGAAAATCGCATCGGTGACAGAGGGCCGCTGCACAGGCTCGAGCATTTTCAGCAGCGTGCTATCGGGCATATTTCCCTCCGTTGACAGGTTTCGCATACTAGCATATTAGTTTGAGAGTGCCTTGAAAAGCGTCTTTCGCCGATCACGCACCAAGGGGAAGGAAAACACAAGTGCCGCTGCTGGACGCCGATCGCCTGATGCCTGTCGATTCCGCTGCGCGTGGCCTTGCCCGCGCGCTGTATGCCACGGTTGCCGATCTGCCGATCATCAGCCCGCATGGCCATACCGACCCGCGCTGGTATGCCACCAATGCCCCCTTCCCCGACCCCGCACAGCTTTTTGTGACGCCCGATCATTACGTGTTTCGCATGCTTTGCTCGCAAGGCATCGCGCTCACCGATCTGGGGGTGCCGCGCGCCGATGGCGGACCGACCGAGACAGACGGGCGCAAGATCTGGCGGCTGTTTGCACAGAACTACCACCTGTTCCGCGGCACGCCGTCGCGCATGTGGCTGGACCATGCGTTCGAGACGGTGTTCGGCTTTGATGTTCCGCTCTCGGCTTCCACCGCCGATGATTACTACGACCGGATCGACGCCGCGCTTGCCACCCCTGCCTTTCGTCCCCGCGCTTTGTTTGATCGGTTCAAGATCGAGGTGATTTCCACCACCGATGGTGCGCTGGATGACCTGCGCTGGCACCAGATGATCCGCGCGTCGGGGTGGCAGGGGCGCGTGGTGCCAGCCTATCGCCCGGATGCGGTGGTGGACCCCGAATTTGCCGGATTTGCCGAGAATGTCGCCCGTTTGGGAGAGTTGACGGGCGAGGACACGGCGACGTGGTCGGGTTATCTGAACGCGCACCGCATCCGGCGTGCGTTCTTTATCGGTTATGGCTGCACCTCTTCCGACCACGGGCATGCGACCGCCCGCACCGAGGATCTGCCGCAGGATCAGGCGGCTTTGCTTTTCGCGCGCGCCCTGCGCGGGGAATGTTCGGCAGAGGAGGCCGATGCCTTCCGCGGGCAGATGCTGACCGAGATGGCGCGGATGAGCCTGGAGGACGGGCTTGTGCTGCAAATCCACCCCGGCAGCCGCCGTAACCATTCCGCCTCCATGCTGGAGATGTTCGGGCGCGACAAGGGCTTCGACATTCCGGGTCGCACCGATTACGTCACAGCGCTGCGCCCGCTGCTGAATGCCGTTGGCATGGACAACCGGCTTTCGGTGATTGTCTTCACGCTGGACGAGTCGGCATATGCGCGCGAACTTGCCCCCTTGGCGGGCGTTTATCCGGCGTTGAAACTGGGGCCGGCATGGTGGTTCCATGACAGCCCCGAAGGCATGCGCCGCTTTCGCGAGATGACCACCGAAACCGCGGGCTTCTACAACACCGTCGGTTTCAACGATGACACCCGCGCCTATTTGTCGATCCCCGCGCGCCATGACGTCGCGCGCCGGGTGGATTGCGCCTTTCTGGCTACGCTGGTCCGCACCGGACGGCTGGCAGAGACCGATGCATATGAGGTCGCCCACGACCTTGCATACCGGCTTGCAAAGCAAGCCTACCGGCTGTGAAGCCATTTAACGGGAGGAGAAAGAAATGAATAAATACAAGACTTTGGCTGCGGCCCTTCTGGCGACAACTGCCTTTGCGGGGGCAGCTTTTGCCGAATGTGAAGTCACCCTGAAATCATCCGATACGCACCCCGACGGCTATCCTACGGTCGAAGCGGTCAAGCACATGGGCGACTTGCTCAAAGAGCGCAGCAACGGGCGCATCTGCGTGGAAGTGTTCCACTCGGCCCAACTTGGCGAGGAAAAGGACACCATCGAGCAGACCAAGTTCGGCGTGATCGATTTCAACCGCGTGTCGATGGGGCCGTTCAACAACATCATCGAGGAAACGAAGGTGGTGTCGCTGCCCTTCATCTTCCGCGGGACCGATCACATGCACCGTGTGATGGATGGCCCTGTCGGCGACGAGATTCTGGCGGCTTTCGAACCCCACGGCTTTGTCGGTCTGGCCTATTTCGATGGCGGTTCGCGGTCATTCTACAACAAGGAAAAGCCTATCACGTCGATTGACGATCTGAAGGGCATGAAGATGCGTGTCATGCAGTCTGATGTCTTCGTCGACATGATGACCGCGCTTGGCGCGAATGCCACACCCATGCCCTATGGCGAGGTATATTCGGCGATCCAGACCGGTGTGATCGACGGGGCCGAGAACAACTGGCCGTCTTATGAATCCTCGGGCCATTTCGAGGTGGCAGGTTATTACACGCTGAACCAGCACCTGATCGTGCCGGAAGTTCTGGTGATGTCGAAAGCAAGCTATGACAAGCTGTCGGCCGAAGATCAGGCGCTGGTGCGGCAGGCCGCCAAGGACTCGATCCCTGTCAACCGCGAGCTTTGGGCCGCGCGCGAGAAGGTGTCGGAAGAAAAGGTCCGGGCGGCTGGCGTGCAGGTGATTTCCGAGATCGACAAGACCCCGTTCATCGAAGCGATGGTCCCCGTTTACGAAAAGCACGCAAACACGCCCAAGCTGCAAGATCTGGTGCAGCGCATTCAGGCAACCGAGTGATCGGCGACTGAGCGAAGGATCGGGGGGCATCGCCCCCGTGCCATCGGCCTTCGGGCCGGTGGCACCTGCGGCTGACCCCGCGGGACATTTATGACCTGAAAAATGACCGCAACGCGCGGCGTGGAGCCTTCATGCAGACGGGATTGTTACGGCTGGCCGTTTGGCTGGGATATGTGGCGAAGGGCGCGCTTTGGCTCGCCGGGGCCGGGCTGGTCATGATGACCGTCATCATCGGGGCGCAGGTTTTTTTCCGCTATGTGCTCAACGACTCGATCATCTGGAGCGAGCCCGCTGCGGTGATCCTGATGGGCTGGTTCATCTTTCTGGGTGCGGCCGTGGGTATCCGCGAAGGGTATCACCTGTCTTTTGACATCCTGCTGTATCTGGTGTCGCACCGCGTGAAGATGGTGCTGTTTTCCCTGTCCGATCTGGTCGTTGCTGCCTTCGGGGCGGGCATGGTCTGGTTTGGCGGGCAGTTGATGGTGTCGGCCTACGGCATCACCCTGCCCTCGCTCGGGGTGACGGGCGCAGTCGATTTCCTGCCACTCGTGGTCGGCGGAGTGCTGATGGTGATCTTTTCGGCCGAACGGCTGGCGCGGCGTGCGGCCGGCTTGCCGACAGCGCGCTTTGGCGAAACCGATGCGGATGAGGTGGCGTGATGGAACTCTGGGTCCTTTTCGGCACCTTCGTCGTTTTGCTAGCGATCGGCACGCCTGTCGCCTTCTGTCTGGGCGTATCTAGCTTTGCCACCGTCGTCTATCTGGGCCTGCCGCCCGTTGTGGTGTTCCAGCGGCTGAATTCCGGCGTATCGGTCTTTGCCCTTATGGCAATTCCCTTCTTCATCTTCGCGGGTGAGGTGATGGTGCGCGGCGACATTGCGCGGCGTCTCATTGCTGTGGCGGGTGCAGCCGTTGGGCATTTCCGGGGCGGCCTCGGACAGGTCAACATCGCGTCGTCGGTGCTGTTCGGCGGCATTTCCGGCTCTGCCGCTGCGGATGCCTCGGCCATCGGCGGATTGATGGTGCCGCAGATGAAGGAACGCGGCTATGATGTTGATTATGCTGTCAACATCACCGTCGTCAGTTCGATCATCGCACTGATGCTGCCGCCCAGCCACAACATGATTATCTATTCGATCTCCGCGGGTGGACGGCTGTCCATTGCCGACCTGTTCACCGCAGGGATCATCCCGGGGCTGCTGCTGGCGCTGTCGCTGGCGATGGCGGCCTGGTATGTTGCCCGAAGGAAAGGCTATCCGACCGAGGCGTTTCCGGGCTGGTCGATGCTGGGCCTGCTGCTGATCAACGCCATTCCGGGGCTGCTGCTGATCGGGATCATCTTTGGCGGTGTGCGATCGGGCGTGTTCACGGCCTCAGAATCCTCGTGCATCGCGGCGATCTATGCCTTGGGCGTGACAACACTGGCGTATCGCACGATGGGCTGGGCGGATTTCGTGGGCGCGGTCAAGGCGGCGGTCCGCACGACGGCGATGGTGCTGCTGGTGATCGGCTGCGCGGCCGCCTTTGGCTGGTTGCTGGCCTATCTCAAGGTGCCGACGGCGATGATCAGCCTGATGCAAAGCGTCAGCGAGAACCCGATCGTGGTGCTGTTGCTGATCAATGTCATCTTGCTGGTGCTGGGCACCTTCATGGATATGAGCCCGCTGATCGTGATCACGACGCCGATCTTTTTGCCGGTCGCGGCCGCCTTCGGCGTCGATCCGGTGCATTTCGGGGTGATCCTTGTGCTGAACCTTGGCATCGGGCTGTGCACGCCCCCCGTTGGCGCGGTATTGTTCGTGGGCTGCGCCGTGGGCAGAATTTCGGTCTGGCAGGCGGTGCGCACGATCTGGCCGTTCTATGGCGCGGCCTTCGGCACGCTGATGCTTGTCACCTACATTCCGGCGCTGTCCTTGTGGCTGCCTGCCCTGTTCCGTTGAGGCCGTCATGACCTATCCTGTTGTGCAAACTGGCGAAGACGTAACGCGGCAAGTGCTGGCCGATAGCCCGGAATTGATGACGGTAGCGTTTCACTTTGGCGCCAAGGGGGCCATCGGTGCGCCGCATCAGCATCCGCATGTGCAATCTACCTTTGTGCGGTCGGGACGGTTTCGCTTTACCGTGGCCGAGCGCACATTCGAGGTCGGTGCGGGGGATGCGTTTGTCATTCCCTCCAATGCCGTTCATGGCTGCATCTGCCTTGAACCCGGCACGCTGATCGATGGGTTTGCTCCCCGTCGTGACGATTTTCTCTGAAAGGACTTCTTATGCTTTATGTCGAGACCCGTCAGGCGATTTCCGCCAATGAAGCCAAGGGCATGGATACAACCGCCCTGCGGGCGCATTTCCACGGCGAAGGTTTGTTTCAGGAGGGCCAGATCCGGCTGCTTTACACCCATTACGACCGAATGATCGTGGGCGGCGCGGTCCCTGCGGGGGCCGATCTGGTGCTGGATCATGTGAAGGAATGCGGCACGGCCAGCATTCTGGACCGGCGCGAGATGGGGGTTGTGAACATCGGCGGTGACGGGGTGGTGACAGCGGGCGGGCAAAGCCATGCGCTGTCAAAGGGCGATGTGCTCTATCTGCCGATGGGCGCGGGCCCTGTCACCTTTTCCGGTCACGGGCGGTTCTACATCACCTCTTGCCCCGCGCATCACGCCTATCCGGCCCGTTTGATCAAGCTCGAGGATGCCAAAAAGGTCACGCTGGGCGCGCCGGAAACGGTGAACCATCGAACCATCAACCAGTTCATCCACCCCGAGGTGATGACCTCGTGCCAGTTGGTGCTGGGCTATACCCAGTTTCACGGCGGGTCCGTCTGGAACACAATGCCTGCCCATCTGCACGACCGCCGGATGGAGGCGTATCTCTATTTCGACATCCCGCAAGGCCAGAGGGTGTTTCACTTTATGGGCGAGCCTGACGAGACCCGGCATCTGGTCATTGCCAACGAGGAGGCCGCCATTTCGCCCCCGTGGTCGATCCATTGCGGTGCAGGCACGGCGAGCTACAGCTTCATCTGGGCGATGGCAGGTGACAACGTCGATTACCGCGATGTGGAAATGGTGAAGATGGAGGATTTGCGGTGAACCCTTTTTCCCTTTCCGGCCAGACCGCGCTTGTGACCGGAGCCAATACCGGAATCGGTCAGGCGATTGCCGCCGCGATGGCCCGCGCAGGCGCGCATGTGATCGCCGCTGGACGCTCGTCTTGCGCGCAAACCGTGGCGATGACCGGCGGCGAGGAATTGCGCCTTGATTTCGCCGATCCGATGGCGGCGCGGGATGTGTTTTCCGCGCGGCGCATCGATATTCTGGTGAACAACGCCGGCATTATCCGGCGGGCAGATTCCGTCGACTTCACCGAAGAAGACTGGGATGCGGTGATCGACGTGAACCTCAAGGCGGTGTTTTTCACCTGCCAGGCCTTTGCCAAGGCGGCCTTGGCGCAAGGGGGCGGCAAGATTGTGAACATCGCATCACTCTTGTCGTTTCAGGGTGGTATCCGCGTCCCGTCCTATACCGCGTCCAAGCACGGGGTGGCGGGAATCACAAAACTTCTGGCCAATGAATGGGCGGCAAAGGGCATCAACGTGAATGCCATCGCACCCGGCTATATCGAGACGAACAATACGGAGGCCCTGCGTGCCGACCCCGATCGCAGCAAGGCCATTCTGGACCGGATCCCGGCAGGCCGCTGGGGCCGCGCCGAAGATATCGGCGAGGCCGCTGTTTTCCTGGCCTCGCCAGCCGCCGCCTATATCCACGGCGCCGTGCTGAATGTAGATGGAGGCTGGCTTGCCCGTTAACCGCCTGAGCCGAAGCGCACCGCGCGTGCCGGTGGGCATCGTCCATCTTGGCCTTGGCGCCTTCTTTCGCGCCCACGGGGCCGTCTACATAGAAGAGGCGATGTCGCTGTCGGGCGGTGATTGGGGCATCCTTGGCGTTTCGCTGCAATCGGCGACTATGCGCGATCAGCTGACCCCGCAGGGCGGCACCTATATGGCGTTGGAACTGGGGCCAGAGGGAGAGATGCTGCGCCATGTGCAATCGGTGCAAGATGTTCTCGTCGCCCGCGAAAACCCCGGTGCCGTGCTTGAAGCGATGGCCGATCCGGGCGTGCGCATCGTCAGCCTGACCGTCACAGAGAAGGGCTATTGCCACGCGCCGTCAACCGGACGGCTCAACATGGCGCATCCCGATATCGTGCAGGATCTGGCCCATCCGCTTCCGGTGTCGGCCCCCGGCTTTCTGGTGCGTGCCTTGGCTTTGCGCCAAGCGCGGGGCCTTGCCCCCTTCACTGTGCTGACCTGTGACAACCTGCCGAACAACGGGCAGGTGGTGCGCGGCGTGGTTCTGGCCCTTGCCCGAGCGCTGGACCCCGACCTTGCCGCATGGATAGAGACCGAGGGGCGGTTCCCGTCGACGATGGTCGACTGCATCGTGCCTGCGACCAAACCGGAAGATCTGGCCCGCCTGGAGGCGCTGATCGGCGCACATGATGCCGCGCCGGTGCTTCACGAACCCTTCCGGCAATGGGTGGTCGAAGATGATTTCGTGGGCGGCGCGCGCCCCGATCTGGCCGCAGTGGGCGTGCAGATGGTGCGCGATGTCACCGAATATGAACATATGAAGCTGCGGATGCTGAACGGCACCCATTCCTCGCTGGCCTATCTGGGCTATCTCGCCGGGCATGAGACGATTGCCGACTGCATGGCCGATCCGGTGCTGGACAGGTTTGTGCAGCGCCTCTGGACGCGAGAGATCATTCCGGCGCTGCAGCCGCCCGAGGGGGTCAATCTGGCAGAGTATGCAGATGCCTTGCGCGCGCGCTATTCCAATCCGGGCATTCGCCACCGGACATGGCAGATCGCGATGGATGGCAGCCAGAAGTTGCCCCAGCGCATCCTTGGCACGCTGGAGACCAACCTCGGCGCCGCCCGCCCCTGCCCTGGCCTGATGTTGGCGGTGGCAGCGTGGATGGTCTATGTGCGCGGCACCGATCTGGCGGGACAACCGATTGAGGTCAAAGACCCGCTCGCACCCGAGTTGCGGCTGGCTGCCTGCTCGGACGATCCGGTAGGCGCGCTTCTGGCGCTGCAGGCTGTGTTTCCACAGCGTTTGGCGCAAGCGCTGGAAAGCCCTCTGCGCAAGGCCCATGCGGCCTTGCTGACCCAAGGAGCCAAAGCCGCGATGGAGGCCGTGCAATGATCGAAAGCTGGCGCTGGTATGGGCCCTTTGACCGCATCTCGCTGCCCGAGATCGCCCAGACGGGTGCGCGCGGCATTGTCACAGCCCTGCATGAAATCCCCTATGGCGAGGTCTGGCCCCGCGAAGTGATTGCCGCGCGCAAGGCCGAGATCGAAGCGGCAGGCTTTGACTGGGTGGTGGTAGAGAGCCTGCCGATCCATGAGCGCATCAAGCGCGGGAACGGTGATCTGGGCACGCTGTTTGCCAATTACCGCCAGTCGATGGCCAATCTGGCAGCCGAGGGTGTGACCAACATCTGCTACAACTTCATGCCGCTGCTCGACTGGACCCGCACCGACCTGACCGCCCCCGTGGCGAGGGGCGGGTCTTGTCTTCGGTTCGAGGCCTCGAAAATGGCGGCTTTTGAACTCTACATGCTGGGACGGGCCGAAGCCGAAGACGATTACACCGCCGAGGCGCTGCAGAAGGCCGCGATCTGGCACCAGCAGGCGACAGAGACGGACAAGGAGGGTTTGCTGCACGCCATCATGTCCGGCCTGCCCGGCGCCTATGACCGCTATGACATTGCCGGACTCAAACGCGCCCTAGAGGGATATGACGGACTGGACCGCAGCGCTTTGCGCAGCCATTACAAACGCTTCCTCGAGGAAGTTGTGCCGGCGGCCGAAGATCTGGGCATGACGCTCTGTGTTCATCCGGATGATCCCCCGCGCGACATTCTGGGGCTGCCGCGGATTGTCTCGGATGCAGATGACATCGCGTTTATCCTTGGCGCGGTGGACACACCGGCCAATGGACTGACCTTCTGCACCGGCTCGCTCGGCGCCAATCCGGTCAATGATTTGCCCGCGATGGCGCGCCGCTTTGCCCCGCGCGTCCACTTCGCGCATCTTCGCAATGTGCGCAAAGACCCCGATGGCAGCTTTGAGGAAGCGGCGCATCTGGAGGGCGACACCGATATGGTCGCGGTGATCGCAGCCCTGCTTGCGGAAGGCAAATCGTCGGGGCGGACGATCCCCTTCCGCCCGGATCACGGGCATGAACTGCTGGATGATGCAGCACGCGGCACGCATCCCGGTTACCCGCTTGTCGGCCGCCTGCGCGGTCTGGCGGAACTGCGCGGCGTGATCGCGGGTCTGCGCTACCAAGCGGCATGACACCCAAGGCCAAGCCCGCCAAACGGCGGCTTGGCCTTACATCCGCCCATCCCATAACAGCAAAGACCGCCGACGCAGCATAGGCATCGGCGCACAAGACATTGATTCGGCGTATTTATGGTGGGTGATGAGAGACTCGAACTCCCGACATCTTCGGTGTAAACGAAGCGCTCTACCAACTGAGCTAATCACCCGATGGCGCATCGTGTAACGCCTTAGCGAGGGGCTTTCAAGCCCGCATCGCGCCCCGCAACCCGCTTCTTTTCACTGGTCCTGCCCTGCTGCGCCAAAGCAAAAATACGACCCTTTTCAGGGCCGTCTTTGCGCCGAAGCGGAATGATGGTGGGCGATAACGGATTTGAACCGCTGACATCTTCGATGTGAACGAAGCGCTCTACCGCTGAGCTAATCGCCCGATGGCCTGTCTCTTAGACGGCTTCTTCAGCGTCTGCAAGAGCCTCTTTGGGCTGTTTCGGTTTTGGAGTGCCACTTCCGCGCACTTTCAACGTCATCATCGAACGGCCTTCGCGATCCACCGATTTTGCAACGCGGACCTTGCCGACGCCGGGCAGATTAAGCTCTTCACCCTTGGCAAGCGCATCGCCCAAGGCGGCCAGTGTCGCCTCGACGATATCTTTCACGCCCTTTTTCTTGGCCCCCGTCGTTTCCACCACACGGTCCACCAGCTGACGCAGCTTCAGCGACCCTGCGCGCGCCGTGCCGGCTGCTGCGGATGCGGGTTCATCGCCTTCGGCTGCAGTCTCAGCCACGACCTTGGGCTTGGGGGCCGGAATGCCCTTGGGACCAGGTTTTGATGTGGGCTTGCTGGACATTGACAACTCCATTGTGTCGGGGACGCGAATACGCTTTCGATAGATTAATCACGAAATCGCGATAATGCCACCGAGATTTGCAGATTGTATACTTAGGAAAATCAACTCTCTGGCGGGGAAATCTCCATGAAAAAAGCGCCCTGCATGGGGCGCTTTCCGTCGTTATTGTGCGGCGCAATCAATGCGCGGTTGGCACCTGCGGATTGACATCCGCCGCACGGCGCGCCGCTGCTGCAGCTTCTTCCGCCGCCTCGTCCCATTCGACAGGCTCGGGCTGACGGACCAAGGCAGCAGCCAGAACCTCGCGGACATGGTTGACGGGAATGATGGTCAGACCTTCCTTCACGTTGTCCGGAATCTCCGCCAGATCCTTCTCGTTCTCCTTGGGGATCAGCACCGTCTTGATGCCGCCTCGCAGGGCCGCCAGCAGCTTTTCTTTCAACCCGCCAATGGGCATCGCATTGCCGCGCAGACTGACCTCGCCAGTCATGGCGATGTCGCGGCGCACAGGAATACCTGTGAGGACCGAGACGATAGAGGTGACCATCGCAAGGCCAGCGGATGGCCCGTCCTTGGGCGTTGCCCCGTCCGGAACGTGAACGTGAATGTCCATCGTTTCAAACTTGGGCGGTTTCACCCCGATCTGGGGGCTGATCGAGCGGACGTAAGAGGCAGCCGCATCGATCGATTCCTTCATCACATCGCCCAGTTTCCCGGTCGTCTTCATCCGCCCCTTGCCGGGCAGTTTCAGCGCTTCGATGTGCAGCAGATCGCCGCCGACCGACGTCCATGCCAAACCGGTAACGACGCCCACCTGATCTTCGAGCTCGGCAAGCCCGTAGCGATGGCGCTGAACACCAAGATATTCCTCAACCTTGGCCTCATCCACCGAGACGGACTTTGCCTTGCCCTTGAGGATCTCTGTCACCGCCTTGCGCGCCAGTTTTGCGATCTCGCGCTCGAGATTCCGCACCCCGGCTTCGCGCGTGTAATAGCGGATCACGTGGGTCAGGGCGGCGTCATCAACCGAAAACTCCGTCTTTTTCAGACCGTTGGCCGCGATCTGCTTGGGCAGCAGGTGCCCTCGCGCGATCTCGCGCTTTTCATCCTCGGTGTAGCCGGCAAGCGGGATGATCTCCATCCGGTCCAGCAGCGGTCCCGGCATGTTGTAGCTGTTGGCCGTGGTGATGAACATCACGTTCGACAGGTCATACTCGACCTCGAGATAGTGATCGACGAAGGTCGAGTTCTGTTCGGGGTCCAGCACCTCGAGCAAGGCGGAAGCCGGATCACCGCGGAAGTCTTGACCCATCTTGTCAATCTCATCCAGCAAGATCAGCGGATTGCTGGTCTTGGCCTTCTTGAGGCTTTGGATGATCTTGCCCGGCATCGAGCCGATATAGGTGCGCCGGTGGCCGCGGATTTCGGATTCGTCGCGCACCCCGCCCAGCGAGATGCGGATGAACTCCCGCCCCGTGGCCTTGGCGACCGAGCGGCCCAGCGAGGTTTTACCCACGCCCGGAGGTCCGACAAGGCACAGGATCGGCCCCTTCAGCTTGGTGGATCGCGCCTGCACCGCCAGATATTCGACGATGCGTTCCTTGACCTTTTCCAGCCCGTAGTGATCGGCGTCCAGCACCTTTTGCGCAGCGCCAAGGTCTTTCTTGACGCGCGATTTCACTTCCCAGGGAACACCCAAGAGCCAGTCAAGGTAGTTGCGCACCACCGTTGCCTCCGCGCTCATCGGGCTCATGGATTTGAGCTTCTTGACCTCGGCATCGGCCTTTTCGCGGGCCTCTTTCGACAGTTTGGTGGCGGCGATCCGCGCCTCGAGTTCGGCGATCTCGTTCTGGCCGTCCTCGCCGTCGCCCAGTTCGCGCTGGATCGCCTTCATCTGTTCGTTGAGGTAATACTCCCGCTGGGTCTTTTCCATCTGCGTCTTGACGCGGGACTTGATCTTCTTTTCGACCTGCAGAACGCTCATCTCGCCCTGCATGTGGCCGTAGACCTTTTCCAGCCGTTCGGACACGTCCAGCGTTTCAAGAAGGGCCTGCTTTTGCGCGACTTCCACGCCAAGGTGGCCCGACACCAGATCGGCAAGCCGTGCGGGTTCGCGCGTTTCCGAAACAGCGGCAAGCGCCTCTTCGGGGATGTTCTTCTTGATCTTGGCGTAGCGTTCGAATTCATCCGCCACCGCGCGCAGCATCGCCTCGACCGCAGAGGCATCGCCGGGCGTTTCGGTCAACGGCATCACTTTTGCTTCAAAGAAGCCAGGATTTTCGACGAACTCCGTGATTTTGACACGGGTCTTGCCTTCGACCAGCACTTTTACGGTACCGTCGGGCAGTTTAAGCAGTTGCAGCACATTGGCCAGAACGCCAACGCGGTAGATGCCATCGGTGGCAGGATCGTCTACGGTGGGGTCAATCTGGCTGGAGAGCAGGATTTGCTTGTCATCCTGCATGACTTCTTCCAACGCCCGAACCGACTTTTCCCGACCGACGAACAACGGAACGATCATGTGTGGAAACACCACGATGTCGCGCAGCGGCAGAACCGGGTAGCTGTTGGGAAATTGCTCGCTCATTTCGAGTATCCTTATCACGGCAGGAAGGTCACGGCCCCGATCATCGGCAGCATCCCGACCTTCCCCTCTTCGGCCCCTCTATCTGGGGGGTCGATGATGGGCTGTCAACCGGGGCAACCTTGTGGGAAGGCCGAGCCATCCAATTGTCACCATTCTGCGCCTTGCGCGGGGTGACAGCAAGTCACAATGCGGCTCGGATTTTTCCTCAATCCGGCCTGTTCCGTTCAGCCCTTGTTAAAGCCGGACAGAGGGTTGGATGCCCCCACATCGGCGGCTGCCGCGCCATCACCGATATCGTTGATGGCGGCCGCAATCTGGCCCACACAGGTGGGGCAGACAGTATAGCTTACCAATCCGGGGTGCCGCCGGCCGGGCTCGGTCGGATCCTCCCATGCCTTGCCGGGCAGATAGACCTGCCCGCACATCGAACACTTCAGATTCAGCGACGCCGGATCGAAGAACCACGGATCCATCGGCGGGTCCAGATGCACGGCATCGCGCAGTTCATGCACCATGATGGCGCGATCTTCCTTCATCGGCTTGATGGTCAGACGGATGCGCCGCAGTTCATGCGGTGCATCACAGCGATAATCCATCCGCAGTGTTCCCTTGGTCTCGATCACCGCCTGCACCATTTGCGCCACAGTGTCCGCCGTCGTAATGTCGGTGATGTAATCGCTCAGCCGTTTGGAAAGTACGTCGTTGGCCAGAATCGCGCTGCCACCATTGGCGAGCGCAAAGTCATCCCAGTCTCCGCCAACCCAGAGGATGCGGAGCGACGAGTCGACCACACAAAAACAATGTAGGAATTTCAAACTTCTTGTCCGTCCATGCAGGGCGCTGCACGGGTAGCTTATCAGCGCGCTGCAAAAAATGCGCGCGAAAGTTTACATTCTGGCCATTTTTCCGGCTGATCATGCGTCAATCCTTTGGAATCCGGCATATTTTTTCATGACCAGAGAGAAAAACATCCAGCAATTCCCGCGAAAAAGCCCACCCTGCGCGTCAACCATACGTTGTGATCTTTGCAGCGTTGCCGGAAAATGCAGGAAGCTGACACCTTAGATCGGTTCGATATCCCCGGCTTGGCGCTGGGCGTGGAAGTTGGCAACGAAGGCTGCAAGTTGCCCCGAACCGATGGCATCACGCAGCCCCTGCATGAGTTCCTGATAGTAATGCAGGTTGTGCCAGGTCAGCAGCATGCCGGAAATCATCTCTTGTGCCTTGAACACATGATGCAGATAGGCGCGGCTATAGCCGCGGCAGGCAGGACAGGTGCAATCTTCGTCCAGCGGGCGCGGGTCGTCCTGATGCCGCGCGTTCTTGATGTTGACCTGCCCGCGCCGCGTCCATGCCTGCCCGGTCCGCCCCGAACGCGAGGGCAGCACGCAATCCATCATGTCGATCCCGCGTTCGACCGCGCCGACGATGTCATCGGGTTTGCCGACCCCCATCAGATAGCGCGGCTTGTCCTGCGGAAGAAAACCCGGTGCGTAATCGAGAACCCCGAACATCGCCTCTTGCCCCTCGCCCACGGCAAGGCCGCCCACCGCATAGCCGTCAAAGCCGATTTCTGTCAGGGCCTTGGCCGACTCTTCGCGCAGATCTCGGGTCACCCCCCCCTGCATGATGCCGAACAGGGCATGGCCCGGACGATCGCCGAACGCATCGCGAGAGCGCTGCGCCCAGCGCATCGACAGCGCCATCGACCTTGCCACCTCGGCCTCGGTGGCAGGCAATGCGGGACATTCATCAAAGCACATCACGATATCCGAGCCGAGCAGCTTTTGAATTTCCATGCTGCGCTCGGGGCTGAGCATGTGCTTGGACCCGTCGATATGACTGGAAAAGCGCACGCCCTCTTCCGTCAGCTTGCGCAAGGACGCCAGACTCATCACCTGAAATCCGCCGGAATCGGTCAGGATGGGCCGCTCCCAGTTCATGAACCGGTGCAAGCCACCCAGACGCGCGATGCGTTCGGCCGTCGGGCGCAGCATCAGGTGATAGGTGTTTCCCAGAAGAATATCGGCCCCGGTTTCCCTGACCGAGCCGGGAAGCATCGCCTTTACCGTCGCCGCCGTGCCGACCGGCATGAAGGCCGGGGTGCGGATCTCGCCACGCGGCGTGCGGATCACTCCCTTGCGGGCTGAACCATCGGTTGCCTCCACGCTGAAGCCGAACATTTGCGCCATTTCCCGACCCTTTTTCTGCATCAGCGGTCGCAATACCCGATCCAGCCGCGAATCCAAGAGCCGGATGCGGCCTGGATAAATTGCGAGAAGTTTAAGCATGCCTTGGTCGTTAAGGGGTCAGCAAGCCCCGTGGCGTTAACTGCTCCGGTCACCCTCCGTTCCGGGTCTTTCGAAAGGGAAACCATCATGCGTCAACTTGCTGCCTTGCTGCTTTGTGCCAGCACCCTGCCCGCCCATGCCACCGATGCGGGTAACCCCGCCGCCAAGGCCCGCACCTATGCGCTAGAGGCGATGGCAAGCTGGGCGGCCGACCCCGTCCTCATTGCCGCAGTGCGGGACCAGAACCTGCGCCACGACGGCTTGTCCCAAACCGACATCGATGCGCTGGACATGACGTGGAGGGCGGAACTGGGCAAGTCGGTGCATCCGGTCGTCGACAGCGTCGTGCAAACGGTCCCCTCCGATCTGTTGCGCGCCGCCGTCGAAGCCTCGACGGGCTTGATGACGGAAGTGTTTGTCATGGATGCCCTTGGCCTCAATGTCGCCGCTTCTGCGGCAACCTCCGACTACTGGCAGGGCGATGAGGCAAAGTTCACCGAAACCTTTCCGAAAGGCGCCGAGGCCATTCATGTCAGCGACGTCGAGTTCGATGAAAGCACCCAGATGTATCAGATTCAGGTGTCTTTCTCCCTGACCGACCCGGCCGATGGCGCGGTGATTGGCGCCGTCACCGTCGCGCTGAACGCAGAAAACCTCTGACACCCGCACCGCCGCCTTCTGCGCGGCTGTAGAACCCGAGGATTGTCTCGATGCCCTTGACCCTGCCCGCTCGCGCAACCTTTCGCCTGCGCTCGATCTTTCTGAAGGCCACGGCCATCACTGCCCTGACTGTGGCGATCGTTGCCGCAGCCATGACCTATCACAACACCACGTCCAACAGCGAGATCCTGCATGCGGAACTGACGTATACCGCAGCAACCATCACCAATATGACAGGCCACGCCAGCGGCGGTGCGATCCGGTTCAACAAGCCCGAGGCTGCCCAACTGATCGAGCAGAACCTGTTCGATATGGTCGGTGATGAACTGGCCGAAATCGTCATGTTGCGACTGGATGGCAGCGTCTTTTCACGCGCGACAAATGGTGTGCAGACGGGCGATGACGCATCGCTGCAGCTTGGCAGGATGCTGCTGCAAGACGTGACGACATGGGCAGCACAAAACCGGGCGCCGTCGCACGAGGAAGAGCTGATGATCGACGCCTCTGGCCTGATCGTCGCCCATCCGATCTATGCCGGCGGCGCCAATGACATCGTGGGTGTGATCGTGACCCGGTGGAGCGATCATGTGATCGTGAACGAGTTGAGCCAGACATCGCGCACCAATCTGCTGATGGGCATGGCCATTTTTGCCGGAATGCTGCTGATCGCGGCTTTTCTGTTTCGCATGTTCATCTCTGCGCCGCTGCGCAATCTGAATGCCGCAGTGGGTCAGGTTGCCGCCGGGGATTACACGGTTGACGTGCCCGGTCAGTCCGCTGGCGACGAGATCGGTGATATCGCCCGCGCGCTTGAGCGCTTCCGCTCTGACCTTGCCGCCTCGGTGGAAACCACGCGCGTCGGCATGTTCAAAGGATCGGGGTTCGAAGGGGCCTCTGCTGCCTTGGTGATCACCGACCCCGAATTTCGTATCCTGTTTGCAAACCCGGCCGCCGAAACGTTGCTGGCCACACATTTCGCCATTGCACCGGGAAGTACAGGACAGATGGTCGGTCGACCGGTTCTTGGCCTTGATCCTGCGCTTGCCGGATTGGCCCATTTGAAAGGCACCCTCCGCTCGCAGACCATTGGCTTTACGCGGGGCCGCGACATGGTGGAGGTGGCGACTGCCCCAATTCAGGCCGCCGATGGCTCGCTTACAGGTTACGTGCTGGAATGGCGCATCACGACCCAGATCCGCCGCAATGCCGCCGTGCTTTCCGCCATTGATGCGGGTCAGTTGCGCGCCGAAGTGTCGAAATCGGGTGTGATCGACTCCGCGAATGATCGTTTTGCGTCCCTTCTTGCTGTGCCTCCCGGCGCGGTGGCTGGGTGGGACTTCCGCACGCTACTGGCCTTCGACGACCCTGCTGCCGGCGATCTGTGGTCAGCGGTCAAGATGGGCGAGACGGTTGTCGGACTACTGCGGCTGACACTGCCAAACGGACACGCGTTGCTGGAGGCGCGGCTCACGCCTATAAAAGACGACAATGATGTGGTGCAGTCCTATCTGCTGCTGGCTTCGGATGTCACCCGGCAAAAGATGGCGGAGCGTGACGCCGAAGAGGCGCGCCGTGAGATGGAGGCGGCGCAGACCAAGGTGGTTGACGCGCTGCGGGCAGCACTGGCGAAACTGTCGACCGGGGATTTGACAGCCACGTTGCATGACCAGTTTGACAGCCGCTACGAAGGTCTGCGCACCGACTTCAATGACGCGACCGATCGCCTGCGCGCCGCCATGGCCGACGTCGTTGAAAGCTCGGCTGCAATCCGGGGTGAGGTGGGCGACATCAGCAGCGCCGCAGAAAACCTGAGCCGCCGTACCGAGCAGCAAGCGGCAACGCTGGAGCAAACTTCTGCCGCGCTGGATCAGATGACCACCTCGGTCAAGTCCACCGCCGAAGTGGCAAATCACGCCAATACCAAGGTCGAGGAGGCCAAGCAGAATGCCGAGACCTCGGGCCGCGTGGTGCGTGAGGCCGTGTCCGCGATGGGAGAGATCGAGCAAAGCTCGTCCAAGATTTCGCGCATTACCTCTGTGATCGATGAAATCGCCTTTCAGACGAACCTGCTGGCCCTCAATGCCGGGGTGGAAGCAGCCCGCGCCGGGGAAGCCGGACGTGGTTTTGCTGTCGTCGCCTCGGAAGTGCGCGATCTTGCCCAGCGCTCGTCGGAAGCCGCGCGCGAAATCGCTGGTCTGATCACCGCGTCCTCCGATCAGGTCAAGCGCGGCGTCAGTCTGGTGGCAGAGGCTGGACGCAGCCTGACGGGAATTCAGTCGGCGGTGGGTGAAATTCACAGCCTGGTGTCCGACATCGCCGGCTCGGCACGCGAGCAGTCCAACGGCATCGCCGAGTTGAACACTGCCGTAAAGCATCTGGATCAGGTGACGCAGCAAAATGCCGCCATGTTTGAAGAAACCTCTGCCGCGTCGCAGTCCCTGAACAGGGCGGCGTCAACCCTGACCGACACCACCCAGCGCTTCACATTGCACGCCACCGAACCTGCCGAGCGCAACCCGCGCCGAGGTCTGAGCCGCACGGCGCAATCCTGGGGACCGCCCAAGGCAGAGGCGAAAGCGGCCCCGGTCGCCTTTCATTCCTCCCGCAAGTCTGGCGCCCCCCGCGCGGCCTTTGCCGCCCAGACCAAGCCGAGTGACGACTGGGAGGATTTCTAGCCACAATAAAAAAAATCCCGGCCCTTGAGGCCGGGATTTCTTGTCAGATGATCCGTCGCGGCAGGAAGGCCTGAAACAGCCTGCGCCGTTCAGTCCTTGGCGCGGCCCACGTAGGAATAATCCTCGGTGTTGATTTCGATACGCGTTCCTGCGCCGATATGTGGCGGCACCATGACCCGCAGGCCATTTGAACAGATCGCAGGCTTGTAGGAGGACGATGCGGTCTGCCCTTTCACCACCGGCTCTGTCTCGCTGATCTCGACAATCACGCGCTGCGGAAGTTCGATCGCAATTGCCACACCTTCGAACGTGCGCAGATAAACCTTGATCCCGTCGGTCAGGAATACCTTGTCATCGCCGATCACATCCGGAGAAACCGCAATCTGCTCATAGGTATTGGGCTCCATGAAGTGGAAACCTTCGCCGTCTTCATAAAGGAAATCATATTCACGCTCATCCACCGTGGCCTTTTCGACCATTTCGGTCGTGCGCCAGCGCTCGGACACCTTCACACCGTCCGAAATGCGGCGCATGTCGACGCTGGTCGTGGGCGTGCCCTTGCCGGGGTGAAAATTCTCAGCCTTCAGAACGGCATAAAGCTTGCCATCCATTTCAACAACATTGCCCTTGCGCAGCGAGGATGCGATGACTTTCACGGTCAGGTTTTCCTTGTGGTTTGTGAGGCCGAAGGATAGCCCCGGCACCGATTGACAGCGCGCCTATCGCATCTGAATGGAAATTTCAACGCAGAGGACGCAAAAAGACGCGCAGCAAAAGGACGGGAGATATCTGAGCATGCCGGACAACCATATCTGGTGGAGTCCCCCCCATCACGCCGACCGCCGTCCGGTGCTTCTGGCGCGCAACCGAATTCAGGCCGCGCTGCGGGCCTATCTGGCAGGCGAGGATTTTGTGGAGGTGGACCCGGCCTGCCTGCAGATCAGCCCCGGCAATGAGACGCATCTGCACGCCTTTGGCACGCAGGCGATCGGCAATGACGGCGAGGCGCGCCGTATGTATCTGCACACCAGCCCCGAATTTGCGATGAAGAAACTGCTGGCGGCGGGAGAGACGCGCATTCATGCCTTTGCCCATGTGTGGCGCAACCGCGAACGTGGCGCCTTGCACAGCCCCGAATTCACCATGCTGGAATGGTATCGCGTGGGACAGGATTACACGAGCCTGATGGCGGATTGTATCGGCTTTCTGCAGCGCGCGGCACAAGTGACGGGAACCAGCCTGCTGCGGTTTCGCAACGCGACATGCGATCCGATGGCCGCGCCCGAGCGGCTGTCGGTTGCCGAAGCGATGCGGCGCCATGCCGGTGTGGACCTGCTCTCGACGCTGACAGCGCAAGGCGCGGCGGATCGCGATGCGCTGGCACGTCAGGCCGAGGGCGCAGGGGTGCGCGTGGCCGAGGGGGACACATGGTCGGATGTGTTCAGCCGCCTGCTGGCCGAGCGGGTGGAGCCGCATCTGGGCCACGGTCGCCCCACCCTGCTGGACCGGTATCCGGTGGTCGAGGCGGCACTGGCCCGCCCCTGCCCCGATGATCCGCGCGAGGCGGAGCGGTTCGAGCTTTATGCCTGCGGAGTGGAACTCGCGAACGGTTTTGGCGAATTGACCGATCCGGCAGAGCAGCGCCGTCGATTCCAGTCCGAGATGGAAGAGAAGGCGCGTCTTTACGGCGAGCGCTATCCACTGGACGAAGACTTCCTGTCTGCCCTTGCCCATATGCCCGAAGCCAGCGGCTGTGCCATGGGTTTTGACCGGCTGGTGATGCTGGCAACAGGGGTTTCGCGCATTGACGGGGTGCTGTGGACTCCGGTTGCCTGAAGCCGGAGCCTTCCAGACCGATGCATCCCCGAAGGATCACAAACAGGTGGGGAGCAACTGACAGCTGGACAAGTTCCCTGAATGTTCGCACCCTTGAGGTCCCGATTCCGGACCTTTGTCATGTGCAACCTATACTCTCAGACCAAAAGCCAGGACGCGATGCGCCATCTGTTCGATCCCGTCGTTCAGGTCGGCGAGAATGTGGCAGACCTGACCGGCAACCTGCCGCCGCTGCCCGCGATCTGGCCGGATTATCCGGCTCCGATCTTGCGGCATGGGGCAGAAGGCGGCTGGCAATTGTCGATGGCCCGCTGGGGCATGCCAACACCGCCGCAGTTTCTGGCCGGCAAACGCACAGACCCGGGCGTGACCAATATCCGCAATCTTGCCTCACCGCACTGGCGGCGCTGGCTGGGGGTGGGCCATCGCTGTCTTGTGCCGTTTACCCGCTTTGCCGAACCTGACAGCCGACCCGGCCCCGGCAAAGGCAAACCGGTTTGGTTTGCACTGGGTCAGGAAGAGCCGTTGGGGTTCTTTGCCGGCATCCGCACCGATTGGACATCGGTGCGCAAGCTCAAAGAAGGCGAGGTGACGGTGGATGCCTTCGGTTTTCTCACCTGCGCCCCCAACCGCGAGGTGGAGCGGGTGCACCCAAAGGCCATGCCGGTCATTCTGGTACGCCCCGAAGAATGGCGCATCTGGATGACCGCGCCGATAGAGCAGGCCCTGGAATTGCAACGCCCCTTGCCGGATGGCGAGTTGGATATCGTGATAGAGGAAGCAGATGACCATTCTGCGTGACCTTGCCCACCGCCAAGCCCCCGCCGACCCATTTGCCTTGACCAAGGCCCGCGTGCATGAGGCTGAAGGTTTGGGGCGGCGGGCCTTTGCGCTGTTTCAGACCTTGCGCCACACTGGCACCGTAATTTGGATACTGCCCGCGCATGAACCGCAGCGGCCCATGCTGCGCGGTTTGCCCGACGGTCTGTCTGAACGCTTGCTTCTGATTACCCCCAAGAGCGAGACGGATCTTTTGTGGTGTGTTGAGGAGTCCTTGCGTGCTGCTCCGGTCGGGTTGGTCATCGCCGAGCCCCAGCAGGTCTTGTCGCTGACCGCAGGTCGTCGTTTGCAATTGGCCGCCGAGGCAGGACAAACCACCGGACTGATGCTTATCCGCGCCGGTCAGGGCAGCTCTGCCACCGAAACCCGGTGGCACTGCACGCCCAAGGCTGCGACAAATGCTGACTCGACTTTGCATTGCTGGAACCTTAATAAGAACAAAAAAGGAACAGCAGGAAGTTGGGTGTTGAACTGGCATGGTGCGTCGGCTGCTTTCGATATGGTTTCAGAGACTGGCGAGCGATGCGAGTCTGCGGATTAAGCCGATTGAGGGTCCATTTGCCTTGGTCCATCGCTCAGGCAATGCCGATCATCTGCATTGCCTGAACCGTGCTGCCGAACAGCGGGGGCTGCATCGGGGTATGTCCTTGGCCGATGCCCGCGCGATCTATCCCGATCTGTACACACGACCGGCCAATCTGGCACGCGAAGCGGCAACTCTTACCGGGCTTCGGCGGTGGGTTGGCCGTTATGCGCCAATGGTGGGCAGCGAGGGCACGGACGGGCTGATCGCGGACATCACCGGGGTGGCGCATCTGTTTGGCGGCGAGGCAGAGCTGCGGGATGATCTGCATGCCAGACTCGAACGCGTCGGACTGACAGCCGTCAGCGCCATTGCAGGCACGCGCGGTGCCGCCTATGCACTGGCCCGACATGGTGGCGGGATCATTCCCGATGGCATGCTGGCCCAAGGTGCCGCGCATCTGCCGGTTTCAGCCTTGCGGATAGACCATGCCGCTGCCGAAGGTCTGGCGCGTGTGGGCTTGTCTCGCATCGGTGATGTGATTGCCCAGCCCCGAGCGCCGCTTGCGCGCCGTTTTGGCGCGGGACTGCTACTGCGCCTCGATCAACTTCTGGGCCATCAGCCCGAACCGGTTTCCGCAGGGGCAGAACCACCGCATTTTGGTGTGCGCCTGACCCTTCCCGAACCCATCGGGCTACAATCCGATGTGATGGCGGGGCTTGGCCGTCTGCTAGAGAGGCTCTGTGCGAGCTTGGCGCAGCACCATCAGGGTGCGCGCCGCCTGCGATTGGAATTGCGACGGGTGGATCATGGCACAGCAGAGGTAGAGATCGGTCTGGCCCGCCCGATGCGGGACCCTGCTCGTATCGCAGCCCTGTTTACCAAGGGCGTAGAAGAGGTCGACGCGGGGTATGGGATTGATGCGATGCGTCTGTATGCCTCTGTGACCGAACCGATGCCGCCCGAGCAGATCGGCAGCGGCCCCACTGTGCGCAATCAAGATGCCATGGCCGATCTGATTTCGCGCCTTGGCAATCGCGTCGGATTTGACAGGGTGCTACGGATTGCCGCCACCGAGAGCAAGATTCCAGAACGCAGCCATCATCTGACCGCTGCCGCATGGTCCGAAGCGCGACCCTCGCCCCCAAGGCGCGGCCCGGCCCGGCCCGCGACGATTTTCCCCCCTGAACCTGTCACCCACGCTTCTGGCCACCCGCCCGCGCGCTTTCGCTGGCGCCGCATGCAATTTACCACCTTGCGCGCACATGGCCCCGAACGGATCACCCCGGAATGGTGGTTTGACGATCCTGAATGGCGCAGCGGGCTGCGTGACTACTGGCGGATCGAAACACGGGAAGGTCCGCGGTTATGGCTGTTTCACACGCCACAGATGCCCGCGTGGCACCCCCCGATGCAGGCGCAAAACTGGTGTGTGCAAGGGGAATTTGTATGACGCCCGTATATCCCGACCGGCATGCGCCTGAGACGTTTCGCGATCATCTCAGCCAGCCTTATGCCGAACTCTGCGTGACATCGAATTTCACCTTTCTGACAGGGGCATCACATCCAGAGGAACTTGTGGCGCGGGCTGCAGAACTTGGTCTGACCGCCATTGCTATCACGGACCGCAACTCGGTGGCGGGGGTGGTGCGTGCGTTCTCTGCTCTGAAAGAGCTGGCGCGGCAAAGGGATGAAACCATCGCAAGCCGCCAGACTGTGCAGGACGGGCCCAGTATCCGGTCACGGCATGTCGTCGACCATTCCAGCCGCCAGACCATATCGCATTGCACCGGCGCAGCGCAGGCTACAGTCTTGCCGGATGCGCCCCTGCCCCGGCTTATTCCCGGCGCCCGGCTGGTTTTGACCGATTCTGATGTCGAATGGTTGGCCTTGCCGACCAATGTGGCGGGATGGTCGAGGCTGACCCGGCTGTTGTCTTTGGGTAAGCGGCGGGCGCCCAAGGGCGGATGCCATCTGACGCGCGATGATCTTCAAGAAGGCGGCACGGGACTTATCCTGATCGCCCTGCCCCCAGACCTGCTGGAAGCCGACGTCAGGCAAGACCGCAAAATTTGCGCGGACATGGCGCGCATGGGACGCAGCTTTCCCGGCCAATGCTTTCTGGGCGCAGCCCCTCTCTATGATGGTCGCGATCAACCGCGGCTTGATCACCTCGCGGCCCTTGCGCAAGACATGGCACTGCCTTTGGTGGCGGTGGGAAATGTGCTGATGCACCGTGCCGCACGCCGTCCGCTCGCAGACGTGCTGACCTGCTTGCGCCTTGGCTGCACCATCGACTCGATCGGCCAGAACCGCCTGACCAACGGTGAGCATCGGCTGAAATCCGGGGCCGAGATGGCACGGCTGTTTCATCGCTATCCGGCCGCACTGCGCCGCACTGTCGAGATTGCCAATGCCTGTGCGTTTCGACTGAGTGACCTTCGCTATCAATACCCCGATGAGGCACAGGATGGCGAACCGGCCCAGATACGGCTGGAGCGACTGACGCGCGACGGGCTGCACTGGCGCTATCCCGACGGAGCCCCGCCCAAGATCATCGCCCGCGTCGAAAAGGAGCTTAACCTTATACGCGAGGTGGAATACGCACCTTATTTCTTGACGGTTTATGATATTGTAGCCTTTGCCAGATCGCGCGGCATTCTGTGCCAAGGACGCGGCTCGGCCGCGAATTCCGTGGTATGCTACCTTCTGGGGATTACAGAGGTGCCGCCCGAGTCCATTACGCTGATCTTTGAACGCTTCATCTCGAAGGAGCGGGGCGAGCCACCCGATATTGACGTCG
The DNA here is from genome assembly GCF_010915705.1 of Pseudotabrizicola algicola. Taxonomy (GTDB): domain Bacteria; phylum Pseudomonadota; class Alphaproteobacteria; order Rhodobacterales; family Rhodobacteraceae; genus Pseudotabrizicola; species Pseudotabrizicola algicola. The sequence continues at coordinate 204,447 of NZ_JAAIKE010000001.1, read as the reverse complement.
ATTTCGAGCATGAACGCCGGGAAGAGGTGATCCAGTGGATTTATGAACGCTATGGGCGCGAACGTGCAGGCCTGACGGCGACCGTGATCCATTTTCGTAGCCGCGCTGCCATCCGTGAGGTGGGTAAGGTGATGGGCCTGTCTCAGGACGTGATTGCAAGACTATCGGGGCAAATCTGGGGGTGGTCCTCTTCCGCACCCGGCCAGGACAGGATGCGGGACGCGGGACTGGACCCAACCGATCAACGGATGATGCTGACCATGCAGTTGATCTCGGAAATCATCGGATTTCCGCGTCATCTGTCGCAGCATGTCGGGGGATTTGTCATAACCCAAGGACGGCTGGATGAGCTTTGCCCCATCGAGAATGCCGCGATGGAAGATCGCACTGTCATCGAATGGGACAAGGATGACATTGACGCGCTTGGCTTGCTGAAGGTGGATATTCTCGCACTCGGCATGCTGACTTGTATCCGCAAAGCGTTTCACCTGCTGGCTGAACATCGCGGACTGAACCTGACACTGGCCAACATTCCAAGCGAGGATCCCGCTGTCTATGACATGTTGTGCCGCGCCGACGCGATTGGCGTTTTTCAGGTGGAAAGCCGCGCGCAATTGAACTTTCTGCCCCGTATGCGGCCGCGTGAATTCTACGATCTGGTTTGCGAAGTGGCCATAGTCCGACCCGGCCCCATCCAAGGGGGAATGGTGCATCCCTTCATCAACCGCCGCCAAGGCAAAGAACAGGTGGAAGATCTGGGCTCTGCCATGATGGAAGTGCTGGGCAGGACCTATGGTGTACCATTGTTTCAAGAGCAGGCCATGCAGATCGCCGTGGTCGCCGCAGGCTTTACACCATCCGAAGCAGATCGACTGCGTCGATCGCTGGCGACGTTCAAGCGGATGGGAACAATCGGAAGTTTCCGTGACCGCTTTATCTCGGGAATGCTTTCACGCGGCTACAGCACGGATTTCGCGGCCCGCTGTTTCGCCCAGATTGAGGGATTTGGCAGCTACGGTTTTCCAGAGTCGCATGCCGCCAGCTTTGCACGGCTGGTTTACATATCGGCCTGGCTCAAATGCCATCATCAGGCCGCCTTCACCTGCGCGCTGCTGAACAGTCAACCCATGGGGTTTTACGCGCCCGCCCAACTGGTGCGTGACGCATCAGATTGTGGCATCGAGGTCAGACCGGTTTCCGTCAATCACTCGACATGGGATTGCACTTTGGAAATGCGCCCCGACGGCGCGTTGGCTTTGCGTCTGGGATTCCGCCAAATCAGGGGTATATGCAAAGAAGACGCTGATTGGATCGTCGCGGCACGTGGAAATGGCTATCCTGATGTTGAAAGCCTGTGGCGACGGGCGGCAGTTCAGCCAGAGAGCTTAGGGAAACTGGCAGAGGCAGACGCTTTTTCATCCCTTGGTTTAAGCAGACGCAGCGCATTTTGGGCGGCGAAGGCATTTCGTACCCCTAATCCCTTGCCTCTGTTCGGCCTCGACGGCGAGGGCGAGCAAGAGCCTCCGGTTACCCTCCTCCCCATGACCCTAGGGCAAGAGGTTATCGAGGATTACCTCACCTTGCGCCTATCCTTGCGTGCCCATCCGATGGAAATATTACGAGCACGACTGAGCGGGTGTACCACCCATAGCGATTTGCCTCGCATAAAAAAGCACGTAATAGTCGCCGGCCTTGTCATTACCCGACAACGTCCCGGAACTGCATCTGGGGTAATTTTTCTGACACTGGAAGATGAAACCGGCACCGCAAATATTGTAATCTGGCAAAAGGTGTACCAAACTTTCCGTAAAGCGGTGATCGCGGGCCGTCTTCTCAAAGTGAGGGGCCGCGTGCAACGCGATGGACCAGTTATCCATGTGATCGCCGAGCATGTCGAAGACATGTCGATGCTGCTGATGACCCTTGGCCGACCAATTCTTATTGCATCAAATGACGGGCGCGCCGATGAAGTTAAGCGACCCGTCATAACCAGAGGGCAATCCACCGCCCGCCATCCTCGAAAACAAGCTCGAAAGCTGTTTCCCAGCAGGGATTTCCATTAAGAAATCTAGCCGCCAACCACCAAATCACGTTCTGGCCCCGCACCATATCGCGTGGATAGTTGCGATACCGAAAGACGATAGCCATTTAACACTTCATCCTGTGCACGCATTTCTGAAGTGTAGACAAACTTTTCTATATGAACGGTGAAATTTCTTCTGACATCTCCAAGCAAGGACTTTACAGTGACAGAATAAACCTCTCGATCTTCGGACAAGGGCACCTCATAACTGTCCCAACTGTCACCCCCGACCCGAGTGCGACGCAGCCAGCTAAAATGATGATCCTGCGCACTGTCTTCACGATAAGAGAGATGACAAACCGACAGGGGCCGCAAACCGATCCCCCTAAAGGCTATAACATCATGCGGTCCAGACTCCATGAGCGCAACATCATTCTGCCTTGAAATACGATAATGATGCGGTACGTTCAACTGCTCATCCATGTGGGAAATTTGCTGCACCCTCTCGTTGAGAAGCACCACATAACTTCCGGATGGCCACGTGGAGCAGAAAACATTACTACCCGCCAATCCTCTCAAGCGCATAGACAAAGCATAACGACCACGAGAGATGAATTCAGCATTCGAGAACTGGAAAACCTCCCAGTTCTCGGGGCTACCATCGCCAATCGCAACCATATTTCCGCCAGAAAACATCGCATGAAGCGATATCGACTCCACCTCGCCCTTTGAAAAATCAACAATAAGAGGTGGGCCGCGATCAATGATTCCCGAGCCGGACGAAGGGAGATCAGAAAGAGTTCTACCGATGATGGATGGCTGCTCGAATCGAGAGTTAAGAGAATATCGCGCATCTTCGCTTGATGACCAAAGCAAACCTGGTCCAGACCAGGGATCTGACGTCATGGCCAAGAATGGCGCATGCTGGATCTGCCGGGACGAGATTACAGGAAGATCCATCCAAAGCCGAAAAACAGGAGGCGCCTCGATATGATTTTTCCAAGTTCTTTGATAACCAGAGACCTGACGCCTTCCACCCTCGACAGCATCAACACGAACCGCCTTGACTGAAACAATATCAGTCAATTCAATATGGTCGATACGATAGGATAGCCCATCAAAATTCACAATAGACCCAGCTACTAGATCCATCTGAGAAATAGGAATATTCAGACTGATCTGATCCTGTGATAGCCGAGCCTCAATCAGCCATCTATCTGCAATCTCTTTGGCAAAGCCATCTGGCAGATTCATCGAAAACTCCGCCTCAATAACAGAAGAGCGAGGCTCGCCAGGATAAATTGACTCAGCAACAGATGCAGAAAAACTACCATCTCCACCCAAATAGGAGAAGCGAATCCGTGCAACCGCGTCCGACACCGCGCCTTTTGCCACCTCATATCCAGCGTCGCCGTCCTTTTGCACGACAAGGCAGTCCTTTTGGATATAAGTCGCCTTTGCCGCCAACCGCGATTGAAAACTCAGCAAGCCCTGGATTTCAAAACAATCAAAGCCGAAGGCCGAAGACAATGGTTGAAGAACAGATCGCCCCGACTGGCTATCAGCCATAAGATACCCGGGCAAGGCACCATAAAGACGTCTCGTGTCGATCGATTGCAATCCGGCGTCATCACAAATCTCGACGCAAAGCCGATCAACAGGAACAGCCGTAGCCCGACCATTAAGCCAATGCCCACGTTCATAACTTTGACCGTCAGACCAGACCGCTGTATTTCTTGGAAAATCCGGAAAGGGGCGCGCATCCCATGCCCAAGCATAGCAATGGGCAGTATCCAGCATTCTCCCGTCATAGATTTCAGATGCAGGATTGTTTTCAAGATCAGACCAATATTCATACATCGCCCTGAAATACTGCATCTGAATAAGGTCATCATTAGTGCCCAAGGAAGATCTTGGTACAGCTGATTCGGACGAACGCAGATCAAGAAACTTGTTTGGTTCGTTGGTTCCCTTATCGATCGCAGCACAGCCATACTCGGTAAACCTGATCGGCTTGGAGCGCGGAACCCATTGCGAAGAAAAAGGCTGCCGCACACCGGATATTCTATTGTGATGGGGAGATGACCACCATGACTTCAGATCCTTATAGCGGAAAACCCAGTCTTCATCATAGGCAGAGTCTTTGATCGGAAGTCTGCGTTGGTGCTTTACACCTTCTTCGCTATCATAATACCAATCAAAGCCTTCCCCGCCAGAAATATTTGCCTTCAGATAATCGATATTATATATCGACCTCCAACCAATATCCGCATGGTCACCACCGTCCCGCCAATCGGAAATCGGCATATAATTGTCGATACCAACAAAATCTATATTGCTGTCCGCCCAGAGTGGATCGAGGTGAAAATATAGATTTTCGCCACTGCTAAAGCCGAAGTATTCGCTCCAGTCAGCGGCATAGCTTATCTTGACGTCCGGGCCAAGAATGGACCGCACATCGGCGGCAAGACTGACAAGTGCTTCAACTGCCGGAAAGACATGGTTTGGCCCTCTAATTTGCGTCAGTCCACGCATCTCGGAGCCGATGCAGAAGGATTCCACCCCCCCCGCCAGTTTGCAAAGATACGCGTTGTGCAGAATGAATCTCCGGTGTCGCCATTCATCCGCGCCAGCAAAAACCATTTCGCCGTTCGCGATGGAAAACTGGCTAGGGCTGGCCGTTCCAAAAAATGCGGTAACTTCGCCGACAGCACCCTCGGTTTGATCGGAACTGCCACTACGGCCCGGTGCCTTGGCAAGCGTGATGCGGCCGCGCCAAGGCAATTTCGGCTGCGACATGCTTTCGGAATAGGGGTCAGGAAGTGCATTTCCCTCGATCTGATCCATCAAGATAAAGGGATAAAACATCACTGATTTACCCATATTCCGAAGCGTCACGATGGACTCGATCACGCTTGCGTCAGAGGGTGTGCCCCCATAAATGGAAGCCCCGTCGACGCGCGGCACCTCTTGGGCAGCGGCTCGAGATATGCCGCCAGAGCGCCAAGGCATAGCCGCGGCATCCTCGATCTTCTGCTCAACTTTCGGTCGTATTTCACAGGCGCCACAGCGCAAATCATTACCAAACCAAGACACAACGAGCGATACTGCACCACAGTTGGGCAGTTCCTGATCAAGCTGGTTCAAAGATGCAATGAGGTCGGCGTCGCCACTTGGTGAATTGACGTTCAACGTGCGGGACAACCCCAGATCGCGATCAAAGCGCACCTTCTGGGAGGCAAGAGAATACTCACCTGTCCCCGGAATCAGAGCAACGGCGCGGATGGCATCTTGCAGGTCCGAGACTTTGTCAGCACTTTGGCCTTGGGCTCGGCGCATGACTTCAAAACTGAATTGCGGAACGCGATTGCCAAACGCCCCCAGATCAAGGCTTTCAATAACAACATAGGCGGTGCCGCGATACGCGGGGGCCAAGTCGCCGACAAAAGCCTCGAGCAAGGGATCGGGAAGTTGATCTTCAGTGCCGTGATAGGTGCGAATATTCAGCGATTTGGGAGATATCTCATCGCCATCCGCCCAAATTCGGCCTATTCCGAGTATTTCCCCCTCGCCCAAGGCGATGGCAAGACTGACAGAATAGGCATATTGTACCGTCTTTGGCGAAGGCGCGCCCTTTCCACCGGAACTCTGACGGGATTCTTGAAAGGGGGACGCCCAGATCACCTGCCCCGCGACCCGCATCCGCCCCCAGAATTTGGCAATCGGCGCGCCTTCACTGGCGCCCATGATATGAAATCGGTCGATCCGCCCAACTTCTACCGGATCAGACCCGGACCCCAAGATCCTTTGGTCTATAGCCCGCCCAAGAGTTGCCCCAACGGCCTTGCCAATGGCGGCACCCGACAGGCCAAGAACCGTTCCGCCAAAGCCGGAACCTACTGCGGCCCCCGCCGCGGCAAAGAGGATGGTCGCCATTTATTCCGCCTTATGAGGAAAACTGTAGACCGCTGCCACGCGACGCAGCCAAGGTCCGGAAAGGGACGTCTCGACCACTCCATGTCCGGTATAGGCATGAATGAATCGGGTGCGCGGTCCGTCGTCAGAGAGGATGCCAAGGTGCTTTGCGATGGCTCCCTCTTTCATTCGAAACAGCAAAACATTGCCTTTGGCCAGACCGCGCCCTTGCTTGGGCAGAAGGTACCGGCATGCCGCCTGCATCAACACCTCGTCGCCCGAAGGCTCCGCCCAATCCTCGGAATATGGCGGCGGACGGACAGGCTCCGGCCCGATCACGGCGCGCCAAACACCCCTAATCAATCCCAGGCAATCGGTACCGGCATCGCAGGCCGAAAACTGATGCCGATAGGGCGTGCCAATCCATTTGCGGGCTTCCGCCACGATCATCTCGGCAAAGGGATCATCCGCGGCAGGTTCAAGGCAATAGAATTGAGGCACCTGGTCACCTCCGCCCTTGTCGGCTTGGGTTTGATCGCAACCAGTCCTCGCCGGGAATATGCGGAAAGCCGCGAAAGTTGAGAAAGTTATCAAACTTTGATTGGCAGGTAGAGGCACGCCTGTCGCATCCTGCCACCAGCGACATCTGGTCGCCCGCCGCAGGTGGCACAGCAAATGCATGCCAGAGCTCGATACGTCGCTCTTGGGCCGCGAGTCTGTCAACCTTGATACGGCCAACCTGCCCCTGACCTGAACCCGTCTCGATCGTCACATAACCGTCGGCAAACCAGCCCTCCTCGAAGGCGGGCAAGATGGAAAAGACAAGGGTCCGCCCGTCACGCGATGCAACCAGCGGCGCGACGACAGACATCTGCGGTGTCGACAGGTCAACCTTGCAATTCCGATCACCGAGCACCGCCCCGCAAGCCGCATGATAGATACGGCCCCTTTTGACATTCAGGCTCTCGCTCAGCCCGCGCAATTCGACCCGAAACGCCCCCTGGCTACGGGTGATCTCGCCAAAGCTGCCACGAAACAGCACCGAACGTTCAGATACATTCGCCCAGTTCACAAGAAATGTCGTGACCTCGGCTCCATCGTAACGGCCGGCCAGAATATCTTCCTCACGCACCGAGGCATCAGACAGCGCGCCAGTCACCTCGGTATTGTCAACCGCAAGTCCCGTCGTCTTTTCCAACGCCCCCGCCGTCAGACCACTTTTTGCCGTATAGGCCACGCCATCGAATACAAGGTCGCAGTCATGATCGGTAAAGCCGAGCGTCACGCCATCTTTGCGCCGCACCAGCCAAGCCCGGCACAGGGTGGTGGACCCGGTTTTCAGATGCTCAAGCAATGCATTCTGCATCAGATCCGCACCTCCACCACCGGAACATCAGGCACTTCGCCTGCCTGAAATGATGCAATTGACGTCATGATCATGTCGGTATCAAACCGCACCGGCACGTCGAACTCGAAGCCAGCAAAAACCGGCACGCCCAGATCGGGCGGCACGACAAAAGTGATCTCGCCCGTCGTTGTGTTCACTGTAAACTCATCGCCCTCGATCTTCGGATCTCTGGCCACGGCAACCAGAACCGTGCCAGCGACCGGCTTGGTGATGCGCCGATCGTAAGTCTCGTTTCCAGACCGGTAGGTTTTGCTCAGGGAAAACACCGTCCGCACCCCGTCCCCCGTGCCAATCACCTGATCAATCGGGCTCGGTTTCAGTGACGGCACGCAAGACTTGAAATCAGCCCAGTCCTTCCAGCGAAACCCGTACATTCTGCCGCGCCGCGCTTCGAAAAACGCGATCAAGGCTTCGATGTCATCCAGTGTCCGCAGTCCTGCTCCGGCCTCGTAGCGGCGGCGGGAATGTGCCCAAGGCGTGTTGCGCTCTTCGTGACCGCTGGCCAACATCACCACTTCAGTCCGCCGCTCTGGTCCCCCTAAAGAGCCAAAGCTCAGATTGGTCGGGAATCTGATCTCGTGAAACGCCATGCGCTTTGTCCTTATCTGTTTCGTTGGCCCCGTGCCAAAGCACGGCTGGCCTGCGCCGCGATCTGGCTCTGGCTACGCTGAAATCCCTGCACGTCAGGGGTTTGGATGTTCATCACCACCGTGACAGGACGCACGCCTCCCGCCGCCTGCACACCAAGCCTGCCATCGGCACCGCGCGTCAGGGGCATAATGGCTTCGGGGCCAGCCTCGCCCATCAGCCCAAGACCGGACCGCATCGGAAAACTGGTCGGACCTGTCACAACGCCGCCCTTGGCAAAGGGCATGATCCGGCCTTGCGCAAAGGCCCCTCCATCCTTGAACGGCATCAGATTGCCCATGACCGAATTGATCCCCTGCGCGACCAATCCGCCAACCGCGCCCTGAACCGGCCGCATCGCGGCGCTATAGACGCCGTTGATCATGGATTGCGCGACCGTCCGCAGCGCGTCGGACAACTTCATCCCGTCAAAGATCAACCCGTCGAACGCGCGGCGCAGCCCGTTACCGATGCCGGTGGCAAGGGTGTTTACCTCACGTCCGGCAAACATCATCGTTGTCTGCATCCGCGACAACTCGCCCTCGAAGGCTCCGACCATCGCCGAAGATGCGCCCAGCGTCGCCTCAAGCGCCGCAACCTGATCCGCCAGGTCTTCGATCTGCGCCATTGTCCGTCTCCTTGGATATATCGGGAAACGCGGCAGACAGTTCTGCCAGCCGCGCGCGGGTCAGCGGCGGGGTGACCACGTCAGCCCCAAGCATCACCCTCAGTTCCACAGGCGTCAGCCGCCAGAATGCTTCCGGTTGCAGACCCAAGCGATGCAAACCCACCCGGATCAATCCGGGCCAGTCGATGCCGCTCATGTCTCGCCAGGCAGGGCAAAAGCCCGCGCCAGCAATTCCGCCGCAACGCGGGCCGCCTCCATAGGCCCCCCCCCGATCTCAACCGTCCGCAAATCCGCTGCCGTCCCCTCCCAGCCGCCACCACGCAGTCCCGCCACCAGCAGCGCCACCACGTCGCGCGATGAAAAGCGGCCCGCCTCAAATCGCTGCACCAGATCGATCAGCGAACCTGCCGCCAGCGTGTCTTCAAGTTCCGCCAGCGCCCCAAGCGTCAACTTCGCGACATGGCGACGCCCGTCCAGCAGCAGCGCGACCTCACCCCTCCATGGGTTCACCATCACAGCGCCACAAAACTGAGCGCGCCCGCCGAAGCCAAGGACATTTCATAGGTCGCCTCGCCATTATGACTGCCGGCATATTCGATCGAGGTGATCATGAACGCCCCCTCGACCACGCCGAAATCGGGGATGATCACCTGAAAATTCGGCACCTCGCCGTCGAAGAAAATCTGACGGGCGCGCTCATCCGTATTGGCATCGCGAAACACGCCCGACCCGGAAATCGAGGCCGATTTTACACCGGCTCCGCCCAGAAGTTCCCGCCAGCCCCCCGTGCTCTCGAGGCTTGTCACATCCACAGTTTCGGCGTTGAAACTGATCCGCGTGGCCCGAAGACCTGCCACGGTTTCAAAAGTGCCATCGCCCGTCAGATCCAGCTTCAACAGCAGATCTCTTCCGTTCTGCACAGCCATGCTGCTTCTCCAATCCCGTATTTTCAAAAGGGTTACAGATCGATCCTGACGCGAAACGTCAGATCAATCCGCCGCGTGTCGCCATCTGCCAGTCTTTTGGCCACCGCCTTGACGAAGCGGATTCCGACAACCCGACCTGTGCCAAGTTCGGGCCTTGCCCCGGTCAGACAGTCGGTCACGTGGCCAGCCAAGGTCTTGGCGGTCAGAAATCCGCTCGCATCGCTGATCACGCTGACGGCAATCCGATGTTCCGCGCCAAATCCCGTCTTGTCGGATTGGTCGAGCACCTCTTCGGGTCCGATCAGCACAAAAGTGCCCGCATTCTCTGCAGGGGGCGTGGCATCAAAGACCAGCACGCCTGCCAGCGCCGGGGCCGTTGACAACACACCGTAAATCGCCGCCTGCAAGGCCGCTGCCGCGCGATAGCTCATGTCGCGGTCTCCTCATGTGCAACGCAGGTCAGATAGTGACCGGCCGCGTCGCGCTCGGTCACCGCAAGCACCTGAAAAATCCGCCCGCCTTGGGTCAAACGCTGGCCCGGACGCGGCCTGCGCGCCGAGCCGACGGGCGCCCCCCGCAAGGTGATACGATAAGGAACCTTGGCCGCAGTGGTTTCTTCGCCTGCCACGCTGCGTCCCGTTCCCGGCACAATCTCGGCCCAAAGCGCGCCAACTGCCTGCCAAGAAAAGGAAAACCCGCCCGCCCCGTCAGGAACTGTGACCCGCTCTTCCAAGGTCAGAAGCCGGTTCAAATGAATGGGCGTCATGCGCTGCCTCCGCCCAAGACCCGCACCGTGCGCCAGCGCTCGATCAGGGCCTGAACCGTCAGCGGCAAGGCCGCAGCGCCGGCTCCGCCGGAATGGCGCACCTCGTAGAACTCTGCCGCCAGCAACAGCACCGCCTGCGCCAGATCAGCGGGGACGTCGCTCCACGCCGGCCCGAACCCTGCATCAAACAGAATCTCTGCCGCCCCATCCTCAGGAATGGGCGGCAGATGGCAACCAACGCCACGCAACCGGGGCCGCGACATGTCGGGCTCCAGAGAATAGCTGCCCGGATTGACAACCGTCGGCGTTCCTGCCGCATCGCGCAAGGTCACCGATGCCAGCGACAAAACCGGGGCCATCGGCAGGGACTGCGCACCCCGATCCTCGCGCCATCGGCTCAGGCGCAGCAGAAAGCGGCGGGCAAGCAGCGCCTTTCCCGTGCGCCCTTCAATCATGGCCATGGAAGCCCGCAGATGCGCCGCAATAAGACCATCTTGCATGCCGTCATCGGCAAAACCGCTGCCCAGCCGCAGATGATCTTTCATGGCCTGTATCGGCAGGACAGCCAGCGGCACCACGGTCTGCTCGGTCAAAATCATCATCTCTCTCCGATTGCCCCGCCATATTGAAAGGTTCAGGCGCGCACCCCACACCGCTCGGTCGGAGGGGGGAGCAGCTAGACGGCATGGGTTTTCCCGGCGCGCGCCTGAAATCAGACCAGCCCGCTCGTACGGGCTGGCCGCAGCCGGGGTCTTACGAGACCGCAACTTTCAACAGTTTGATCGCCGCAAAATCCGTGATATCGCCGCCGACGCGCTTGTTGGCATAGAACAGCACATGCGGCTTGGCGCTGAACGGATCGCGAAGGATGCGCAGATCGGGGCGCTCGGCAATGGTGTAACCCGAGGCGAAATCGCCAAAGGCAATCGGATGGGCATTGGCGGCCACGTCCGGCATGTCCTCGCAGATCAGCACAGGATAGCCCATCAGACGCGACGGCTCGCCGGCCTGCAGCCCGTCCGACCACATGAAGCGGCCATCGGCATCCTTCATCTTGCGCACGGCTCCGGCGGTTTTCGAATTCATCACGAAGGTGCCGTTCGCACGGTAATTGGCGCCCAGCGCATAGACCAGATTGACGATGCAATCGGCCGCATTGGTCGAGGCAAAATCGGCCGTCGCGCCCGTCGGCACATAGCCCAACGAGCCCCAGGCCCACGAGGCATTCGGCACCTTCGGCGGCAGCATGATCCCGCGCGGCTTGTCAACGCCGTCTCCGCTCACAAAGGCCGCTGCCTCGGCGCGGATAAAGCGCGTCGCGATCTTGCCCGCAAGCCAGCCCTCGACATCAAAGGCGCTGTCATCCAGCAGGCGCTGGCTCGCTTTCGGCATCGCCGACAACTCGTGCAACTTGATCGAAATGCGCTCGATGGCCGGCGTCGCGGTTTCCGCCTGCGACGCCGTTTCGGTGGCCCATCCCGATCCGACCTCGGACCGGTCGATCAGCACGTCAAAGGACGTGGCTTCGACCTGCACCACATTGGCCACCGAGCGCAGCGACGAGGTCGACACCAGCAGCGAGCGGATCGTGTCCGCCGTTTGCGGGTCCACCAGATAGCCACCATCCGCCGCCACAGCGGTGTTGAGCGCCTTGCCCTCCAGCACCAGCCCCCGCAGCCCGTCATCGTCGCCCGAGCGCAGATAGGCGTCAAAGGCCTTCTGGTGCGGCGCGTCCTGCTCTGCGGCAGCCGACAGGGCCGGACGGCCATAGGTCATCGTCTTTTGGTTCAACATGGTCAGTCGCTCTTCCTGATTTTGCAGCGATTTCTTCACTTCAGCCTGAAAAATTTTGAGTTCGTTCATGAACCCGGTCACCGCGGACTTGATCTCCGCCCCCGAATTCTGGGCCGTGGGCAAATCTTCCCCGGCCCGAGCCTTTCTCTCGGTCATCGTCACTCCTGATGTTTGAACGAAAGCCGGGGCGTTACCGCTCGGCCAGTTGTCGGCGCGCGTCCTCGAAGACCTGCGCCAGTTGCCGCCAGTGTGCGTCATCTTCAGATTTCGCCTGCACCCGCGCTTCGGAAAGCATCGGAAAGGTCACCAAGGACACTTCCCAAAGCTCCAGTTCCGACAAAAGCCGCTGGCCCTTGCCGTCACGTTCCGCCTTCACCGTGCGATAGCCGATCGACAGGCCGTCAATCGCCCCCGCCGCCAACAGGGCCGCCGCCTCGCGGCCCCGACTGACCTCCGTCAGGATGCGCCCCTTGACCCACAGGCCAAGCGCATCCTCGCGTACCTCGTCCCAGACGCCAATCGGCTCGGCCGGATCATGCTGCCACAGCATCTTGACCTTGCCGCCCTTGGCCATCAACCGCGACAGCGAGGCCCGGTAAGCCCCCGCCTGCACCACATCGCCGCCCTGATCCTTCACGCCGAAAAGGCTGGCATAACCTTCGACGACCCGACCATCGGTCACGGTCAAACCCTGCTCCGGTCGCAGATACTTCCGCTCCGGCGCGCCATAATCCTTCATCCCTTCACCTCATCGCCGCCTGAAGAATGGCCTCGGCCCCCTGCGCCAGCAGAAAGGCCGCAACCCCGTAGACGCCCAGCCAGATGCGCTTTTCCAAGCGTTCCAGCACCGCGTCGATCTGGCCGAGACGAAACTCCAGCGCCGCCCAACGCTCCTCGGCCACCCGTTCATTGGCTTCAATCCGCGCCGCCGCCGCATCGAAACTGTCGTATAAAAAGCGTGACCCTCCGGGCTTTCGGATCGTCATGTGTCGTCAGACACCGCAGGCAGGCCCAGCAGGCGGCGCTTTTCGGCGACGGTCAGAAAATCCGCCGCCCCGACCCGCGCCCATTGCTGGTCACGCTCGGCGGCAAGCGCCGGAATCTGGTCCAGATCGACCTTCAGCTCCACCGCCTCGGTGGCAAAACCCGCCAGCCAGTGACTGACATCCGCCATCACCTTGGCGGCCAGCGGCAACACGGTCAGCCGGTAAAAGGCGCGGTTCGCCTCCTGGTAATTCGCATAGGTCGCATCACCCGGAATCCCCAGCAGCATCGGCGGGATGCCAAAGGCAATCGAGATCTCCCGCGCCGCCGCTTCCTTGGTTTTCTGGAATTCCATGTCACTGGGCGAAAACCCCATCGGCTTCCAGTCCAGCCCGCCTTCCAGCAGCATCGGCCGCCCGGCATTGCGCGCGCCTTGGTGGTTGGCCTCGATCTCGCCCACCAGCCGGTCATACTGGTCGCTCGACAAAGACGCCTGCCCGTCCACCCCTTTGTAGACAATCGCGCCCGAAGGTCGCGCCGCATTGTCCAAAAGCGCTTTCGACCATGCACTTGCCGCGTTGTGAACATCCACCGCCACCGCTGCCGCCTGCATGGGCGACAGCCCGTAATGATCATCCTGCGGGTGAAACGCCTTCAGATGGCAGATCGGCTTCATCGCGCCGCGCATGTCAAACCGGTGCGCGCGTCCGCCGACAGTGTAGTCATAGGCCACCGGCCAGCCATCCGCCCCCGGCACCAGCGCCATCCGGTCTGATCGCAGCACATGCAATTCGGCCGGCATTGCCCCTGCGCCCGGAACCGCCTCCAGATAGGCATTTCCGCTCAGAAGGAACTGGCCATAGACGGCTTCCAGAAACTCGGCGCGCCCCTGTGCGCTGTTGGGCCGGCTGATCAGCGCCAGCACCGGATGCTGGTCAAACCGCCGCTCGGTATCCTGGCAAACCAGGGGCAGCGCCGCAGCGGCTTCGGCCACCAGCTTGACCGCCCGGAAGCCCACCGGATTGGTCAAAAATCCCGTGCGCGTCAGCGACACCGCATCGCGCGGGCTCCACTTCACACGGCCCGCGCTTCCCCACGCGGCAATGCGCCCGGTGGCGCTCGCCTTTTTCTCCATGACGGCAGAGGGCGCGGGCAAAACCTCGCCCCGCCGCAGAAAGTTGAACACCATGTTTTTCTGATCTCCGTTGTTCCGGGAACACCCCGACGTGCGCCCTTGCGGCGCTACAGCACCCGCATCCGCGGATCGCCGCCAAAGCTCTTTGCGGGTCCGATCATCGCCTCATGCAGCGCCCAGACCAAGGCATCGACCCGGTCAGGGCTGCCCTCTCCCTTGAAGCCGGTACGGGTCATCAGGCACATCTGGTCCTCAAGTTTGCGAAAATAGGCGCTGTGAACCACCCGTCCCTGCTCATACAGGGCCGCCACGGGCTCGGCGCGCAGGCTCTTGCCCCGCGTCGCAGAGACGCCCCGATAAGATACCAGCGCGCCCTGCTGGCGGATCATCTGTTCCACCATGTCGCCGCCCTGATTGACCTCGGCCACCATCCGGTCAGCCCCGTGGCGCTCGTAGGCGGCCACGGCGGCCTTGGCCCAGTCGGTGGGGGTGCCGCTGATGCTGGCATCTTCCAGCACCACCGCCCGCCAGTCACGCGGGTTCCCTTCGGACAACACCCCCACCACCACAATGCCGCATTCATCCGAACTGGCCTTCGCGGTCACCGGCGGGTCCACCGCCACCACGATCCGGCTCAGCCGCTCCGGCGACGGTCCCCGCGCGGCCTCCAGCATGCCGACCGTCCACAAAGCGCCGTCGATATCCTCGATCAGCTCCCCCTCCAGCTCCTGCCGCCCCAGCCGCTGCCCGCCATAGCGGCTCTGCACCTCCTCGAGGAAGGATTTCGCCAGATAGGCGCGGTTGGCATCGGTGGGTGCGTGGGTCATCACCGTGGAGGGGTTTTTCAAGATAGCCTTGAGAACCGGAATGTTCTGCGGCGTCGTTGTCACCACCTGCTGCGGGTTGGGTCCCAGACGGAGCGCAAACTGCAACTGGTCCCATGTCTGCTGCGCCTTCTTCCACTTGGCCAGTTCATCCACCCAAGCCGCATCAAACTGCGGTCCCCGCAAGCTGTCAGGATCATGCGCCGAAAAGCACTGCGCGGTGGCCCCGTTCGGCCAGGTCAGCATCCGCCGCGTCGCATTCCATTCGGGGCGGCGATCGGGGGGCGAACAGGCCAGAATCCCGCTGTCGCCAAACACCATCACTTCCCGCGCCTGATCGACCGTCTCGGCCACCAAGGCCACGCGGCTGGCGCGGCCGAGGTCGAGGGGGCGCGCGCCTTCCACCTGCGCCCGCACCCATTCGGCGCCCGCCCGCGTCTTTCCCGCACCGCGCCCCCCCATGATGACCCAGCTCTTCCACGCCCCCTCTGGCGGCAACTGGTGCGGCAGCGCCCAGAATTCGAACATCCACGGCAAGGCCAGCAGCGCCTCGCTCGAAAGCCCGTTCAGAAAGCTGTCAATCACCTCCGGCGTCGCGGAGGAGAGCCAGACGCCGCCCGATCTCATCGCGCGCGGCTGCAAAGTCGAGCTCGCCGGTTCCGACAGCCCCGGCAAGAGTTTTGCGGAGTTTTTCAACTTTGTTCCTCTCATCCATATAGAGCCGGACAAAGCCCGTCAGCGTGTCCGTGACCTTCTTGGCTTCGGCCAACTGGTCAAACCGTCCGGTTTCAACCGCGTCGATCATCTGCTGAAACGTAACGACGGCCCGCTCCAGTTGCCGCTCGGCCACCCACAACAGGTTCTGTGGCGCTTCAGTTTTTTCTGCGTCAATTGCCTTGAAGTTGATTGTCATGCTGTGCTGCCACCCGCCTCGCTATCCCTCCGGACGAGCAGAAATGAAAAAGAGCGGCCAAGGGTGTTACCCCGCCGCTCTCGACACTTCTTCTAGCATGTCACAATCACTACATGGGACCGCGCGGAAAGTCAAGCCGAAAAATCAGCAATACCAGTGACTTAGCGTGCGCAGCGTTAACCAGTTGCTAACCACTCGGCGCCGCGCCTATTCCCCCTGCACCCCGGTCTGCCCCTCTTGCCCGCGCTGCCGCTCGATCTCGCGCCAGCGGGCCACATTCGCATTGTGCTCTTGCAAGGTCACCGCAAAGGCGTGCCCGCCTGTGCCATCGGCCACAAAGAAGATGTAGTCCGTGGTGTCGGGGTTCAGCGCAGCCTCGATGCTCAACCGGCCCGGGTTGGCAATCGGCGTCGGCGGCAAGCCGTCGATGACATAGGTGTTATAGGGCGTCGCGCGCCGCAACTCGCTCTGCCGGATACCGCGCCCCAGAACGCCCTGCCCCATCGTGATGCCATAGATCACCGTCGGGTCGGTCTGCAGCCGCATGCCCCGCTCCAGCCGGTTCACGAAAACACTCGCCACCTGCCGGCGCTCTTCCGCGACGCCCGTTTCCTTCTCGACGATGGAGGCCATGATCAACGCCTCCTCGGGCGAGGCATAGGGCAGACCATCGGCACGGCTGGCCCAGAGCGCGGCCAGAATCTGCTGCTGCGCCGCCGCCATGCGGGCCAGCAAGGCCCCCCGGTCAGAGCCCTTGTCCACCTCATAGCTGTCGGGCGCAAGGCTTCCCTCGGGCGGCACCGCGGCAATCTCGCCGGTCAGGAAATCCGCGCGTTTGAGCGCTTCGACCACCTGCCAGCTTGTCACGCCCTCCGCCAGCGTCACGCGGAAACGCAGGTCCGACTCCTCGATCACATCGACATAGGCCTGCGGCTTCGCCTCCACCGCAGGGTCGAACTTGGCCACCTCGACATAGCGGTTGCTGGCGGCATCCAGCTCGCGCAGCACCACATCGGCGCTGTTCACCCCGATGCGGAAGTTCACCTCGCGCCCGCAGGTCGATTGCCCCCCGACTGTCAGCGAATTGAGCACATCCACCATCGACGCCCCCGGAGGGATCAGATAGCTGCCGAACTTCAAAAGCTGCGCCTTGTCGGAATAATCCGCGCCGATCCTGAAAATCCGCGCATCCGAAACCGCCCCCTGCGCCTCCAGCGCCCTGCTCACCGAACTCAGCGACGCCCCGCGCTCCACCCGGAAACAGATGGCCTCGGTCAATGGCCCCGGCCCGCGATAGGCTTCGCGCCCCCAAGCCAGAAGCCCCGCCGCCATCACCAGCAGCACAATGAACAAGGTCAGCGCGTTGGAGGCGATAGAGCGCCACATATCTCAGCGCACCTTGCCGACAACGAGGCTGGCATTGGTGCCGCCAAAGCCGAAGGAATTTGACAAGGCCACATCGATCTTGCGATGCCGCGCGACATTCGGCGCAAGGTCCAGCTTTGGCGTCACCGCCGGATTGTCCAGATTGATCGTCGGCGGTGCCACCTGATCGCGGATCGCCAGAATGCAGAAAATCGCCTCGACCGCGCCCGCCGCGCCCAGAAGATGCCCGATGCTCGACTTGGTCGAAGACATCGTGGCCCCCGCCGCCGCATCGCCCATCAGCCGCTCGACCGCGCCAAGCTCGATCGTGTCGGCCATGGTGCTGGTGCCATGCGCGTTGATGTAATCGATATCCGCGGGCGTCAGCCCCGCCCGCTTCAGCGCCGCCGCCATGCTGCGATAGCCGCCATCGCCATCCTCGGACGGGGCGGTGATGTGATAGGCATCGCCCGACAGACCATAGCCAAGCACTTCGGCATAGATCTTTGCGCCGCGCGCCTTGGCATGCTCGTATTCTTCCAGCACCACCACGCCCGCGCCTTCGCCCATCACGAACCCGTCGCGGTCGGCGTCATAGGGGCGGCTGGCCTTGGCCGGATCATCGGCCCGCTTGGTCGACAGCGCCTTGCAGGCGTTGAACCCTGCAATCCCGATCTCGCTGATCGGGCTTTCCGCCCCGCCTGCCACCATCACATCGGCATCCCCCAGCATGATAAGCCGCGCCGCATCGCCAATGGCATGCGCGCCCGTGGAACAGGCCGTCACCACCGCATGGTTCGGCCCCTTGAAACCGAAACGGATGCTGACCTGCCCCGAAACAAGGTTGATCAGCGCACCGGGAATGAAGAAGGGCGAGACACGCTTCGGCCCCTTCTCCTTGATAAGAACAGCCGTTTCAGCAATCGACGACAAGCCGCCGATGCCCGAGCCGATCATCACGCCCGTCCGCTCGCGCTCATCCTCGGTGGCAGGCACCCAGCCGGAATCGCGAACCGCTTGCGTTGCGGCGGCCATGCCATAAAGGATGAAATCATCCACCTTGCGGCGGTCTTTCGGCTCCATCCAGTCATCGGGGTTGAAGGTGCCATTGCTGCCATCGCCCAGCGGGATCTCGCAGGCATATTGCGTGACCACATTCACGGGATCAAAGCGGGTAATCGGCCCCGCGCCGGACTGCCCGGCCAACAACCGGCTCCAGGTCTCTTCGACCCCGCAGGCAAGCGGTGTCACCATCCCCAGACCCGTCACAACGACCCGACGCATATGTTGTCTCCTCGGCACGATAAGGCTTTGCCGCGTGATACACGCGGGTCAGGTTCAGCGCAACCGCCGGGGCGGTCACATGGGGCACGGCGGCGGAAAACGGGGGGCCAGCCCCCCGCCCCCCGGGATATCTGAAGACAGAAAATATCAGACCGTCAGCACCAGCCCACCGCGCTGCGCGCTTTCCTCGGCGCGGTCCAGCAGACGCTGCAACATGGCCCCGCGCGCAAAGTCCGGAATCGCCGGAGCCTCGCCCCGAATGGCCGCGATGAAACGCTCGTAAACCGAGGGCGTCTCGGGGCAGTCGACATCGGCCCAAGTCGCCGTCAGACGGTCGGCACCGATACAGGCGCGCAAATGGCTGACCTTGTTTTCAAAACCGACCTCCAGCCCGCCCAGATCGCCATAGATCCGCAAGCGCAGATCGTTCAGATGGCCGGTGGCAAAGCGCGTGGCATGCACCACCCCCAAAGCCCCGCCCGCGAGGCGGATCTGCATCGTGGCACTGTCATTGGCATCCAGCGTGTATTCGCCGATCTGCCCGCCCGGCGCCTTGTCAAAGGTCGCCAGCCGCGCCGAGACATCCACCGCCGCCTCTCCGGCGATGAAGGTGGCGAAATCGAGGATATGGATGCCCACATCCCCCAGCACGCCCTTCGATCCATGCGCGGTGGACAGCCGCCACAGCCATTGCGGCTGCTCCGACCATTGGCCCCAAGCCGGCTGCGTCAGCCAGCTTTGCAGGTAAGACGCCTCGAAGTGCCGCACGCGGCCGATCGCCCCCTCCGCCACCATCTGGGCCGCCTTTTGCAGCGCGGCACCGTTGCGATAGCTCAGGTTCACCATATTCACGACGCCCGCCCCCGCCGCCGCCGCGGCCATCGCCTCGGCATCGGCAGCATTGGTTGCCAGCGGCTTTTCGCACAAGACATGCTTGCCCGCCGCCAGCATCGGCATGGTGGTGGCGAAATGCGCCGCATCCGGTGTCACATTGGTGACCGCATCGAATTGCCCCCATGCGATGGCATCGGCCACCGAAGCAAAGCCCTGCGCGATACCATGCGTCTCGCAAAACGCGGCAAGCTGCGCCGGACGGGTATCGACCCCCGCCACCAGCTCGACGCCAACTATTGCCGAAAAGCCCTCGGCATGGTTCGCCGCCATGCCCCCGGTGCCAAGGATAAGAAGCCGTATCGTCACCGGAACCCCTCCTCGCCGTCATGGTGCAGCCGCGGGCCGCGCTCGGTGATCGGCTCCAGCGCCTGATCCACCGGCACATTCGGCGCAGCCGAGGCATCGGCCAGTCGCGCCGCAGGGTTATGCGCCCATTTCACCGCATTCAGGATCACGCGCTGCACATTGGCGTCGTGATAGGTCGGATAGGTTTCATGCCCCGGACGGAAATAGAAGACCGACCCCGCCCCCCGCTTGTAGGTCAGGCCCGAGCGGAACACCTCGCCGCCCTGGAACCACGAAACGAACACCGTCTCCATCGGTTCGGGCACGCCAAAGGGCTCGCCATACATTTCTTCGTTCTCAAGCTCGAAATGATCGGGCAGCCCGGCTGCAATCGGGTGGCTGCGGCTGGTCAGCCAGATCCGCTCGCGCTCGCCCGCCTCACGCCATGTCAGGTTGCAGGGCGCGCCCATCAGCCGCTTGAACGGCTTGGCGAAATGCGCCGAATGCAGGAAGATCGCCCCCATGCCCGACCAGACGGCATTGCAAACGCGTTCCACCACCTCGTCGGCCACATCCCCATGCGCCGCATGGCCCCACCAGATCAGCACATCGGTTTCGGCCAGCTTTTCTGCGGTCATCCCGTGCTCGGGGTCTTGCAGCGTCACGGTCGAGGCGCGAATGCCCGCATCGCGGTTCAAGGCATCGGCAATCGCCGTATGCATGCCCGCAGGGTAAATATCGGCCACGACCTTGTTCTTCCGCTCATGGACGTTCTCGCCCCACACCGTCACCCGGATCGCCATGGCGATTCCCTCCTTGATTGCGCTAACGGATGCTGCCTAACACAAGCCAAAGCGCTTTGGCAGAGTGATCCGCACGGGGAAGGCCACATGCCAAAGCGCAAGGCGACAATCAGCCGCCGCAGCTTTCCGCCGCGCCGAAGTCAGCCGAGCAGGTTCGGCACGATCGTCACGATCCACGGCGCGAAATACAGCAGTAACAGCGCCCCCATCTGGATCAGCACAAACGGGATCACCCCCGTATAGATGTGGCGCGTCGTCACCTCCTTGGGCGCAACCCCGCGCAGATAGAACAGCGCGAAACCGAAGGGCGGTGTGAGGAAGCTGGTCTGCAGGTTCACCGTGATCATGATGGTCACCCAGCTCGGGTCAAACGTGCCGCCATAGATCACCGGCCCGACAATCGGCACCACGATATAGATGATCTCGAGGAAATCGAGCACGAAGCCGAGGATGAACAGCACCAGCATCACGATCAGGAACGCCGTCAACTCATTGTCGAAGCTGCGCAAAAAGCTCTGGATGTAATGCTCGCCGCCAAAGCTGATCAGAACAAGGTTCAGAATCTGGCTGCCGATCAGGATGGCAAAGACCATGCTGGTGATCTTCGCGGTCTCCCGCACCACCGAGGTCAGCACCGCCCCGCGCCACAGCACCCAGCAGGCGTAAAGGATACCGAACATCGTAAAGCTATAGGCCGCCATCGCCACCCAGAAGGCAATCACCTGCTCGGTCGTGGTGGTGCCAAGACCCAGCCGCAGATCAAAGTTCACCCCCACAAGCAGCATGATGACCAGTGCAAAGGATGCCCCCGTGATTATTTTCGGACTGCGCCCGCTGTCCTTCAGCCGCCGATAGGCCGCCAGCAGCAGCGCCCCGCCCGCGCCCAGTGCCGCAGCCGGAGTGGGGTTGGTGATCCCGCCGAGGATCGAGCCAAGCACGGCCACCACCAGCACCAGAGGCGGGAACACCACCCGCACGATATCGCTTTGCAGCAGCATCGGCAGCGCCGCCCATATGCCCCAGATCACCAGCGCAAAGGGCAGCGCCAGCCACAGCAGGCTTATCCCCGGCGACATCAGCGGCCCGATGAACAGCGCATCCACCACGAGGGCCAGCGCCACCCCGCCCAGACCCACCCACACCGGGCGATGGTCTGCCATCGGCGCCAGACCGCGCGCCGTGGTCAGCGTCAGCGCCGCCAGCAGCAGCAACACCGCCACGCCCGAGCCAACCGGCGCGCGGCTGGCCTCGCGCTCGATCCGCGCCGCCGCCCGCTCCTCGGGGGTCAGGGCGCGCGCCTGCACGGCCCCGCCCGCCTCGGCAATCGCCGCCTGCTCGGCCACCGCCGCATCCCACCGCTCCTGCCCGTGCAGCGCGATCATGCTGGCGCGGCACTGCTCGCTCACATTGGTGCGCAAGGATGCGGCCTGCCCGGCCTCGCTGAAACTGTCCACCGTCATGTCCTGCGAGCCGATCAGGTTGACCTGCGCCAGCATCAGGAACCCGCCGATCAGCGCCGCCGGCACCATCAGAAACCATGTGGTCGCCTCGCGCCGGGTGATGATCTGGCCGCCGCCGTGGCTGACCTGAATGGCAGGCGCTTTTGACGGATTGGCCACCGCAAAGCCGAAGGCATAGGCCGCATACAGAAACGCCAGCATCAGCCCCGGCAGGATCGCCGCCTGAAACAGCGTGCCGACCGACACCACGGCAGCCTTGCCCAGATAGGTCAGCGCATCCGTGCACCCCGCCGCCTGCGCCCGCACCTCCTGACCCGAGGCATAAAGATCCCCCGCCATCGTGCCCAGAAGCACGATCACGATCGACGGCGGAATGATCTGGCCCAGGGTGCCGCTTGCCGCGATCACCCCCGTCGCCAGTTGCGGGCTATACCCCGCCCGCAGCATGGTGGGCAGGCTCAAAAGCCCCATCGTCACCACCGTGGCGCCCACGATGCCGGTCGAAGCCGCCAGAAACGCGCCCACCACCACGACCGAAACCGCCAGCCCCCCCGGCAACGGCCCGAACACCCGCGCCATCGTCGTCAGCAGGTCATTGGCAATCTTCGACCGCTCCAGCACGATGCCCATCATCACGAACATCAGCACCGCCAGCAACGTCTCGATGGACGCCCCCGCGATGACCCGCTCGTTCATCCGGTTGACGATGAAAGACAGGTTGCGGTCCATCGCCAGTTCCCAGCCGCCCGGAAACAGCGCCACCTCCACCCGTGGCAGATCCGGATAGCGGAAGGTAGTGATGTCGATGGCCGCCACCCCCTGCGCCACCAGCGCCCGATAGGCCTCCGATCCCGTGTCGATGGCCTGATGCACCAGCACCCCAGCCGAATCGAGCGCCGCGATGATGCCAAAGCCGATGATCCCGGCCCCACCGATCGCAAAGGCCACCGGAAAGCCGGAAATGATCCCGCCAAACAGGCACAGGAACACGATAATCAGACCGACTTCGACGCCGTCCAGACCAAAAAGCATGGCAATCCCCGTCCCTTATCGCGTTTGCAGATCGTCAGTGCTGCTGCCCGGCGCATCCCTGTCCAGATAGCGCCCCTCTGCGGCAGGCCCTTCCACGAACTCGAGCCAAGATCGCCACAAGAAGGCCCAGGCATGCAGGAACACCAGCGCGCAAAAGGCGATCATCAGCAGCTTGAACAGGAAATACGCGTCGAACCCGTTTGGTGAAAACGCGATGGTCTCGACATTCCATTTGAAGATGCGCGCCTTGGCCAGCAAGGAGTCCAGCTTGTCACTGGCCGACACCTTCGGCGTGACCAGCGAGCGCCACATGAAAAACCACGAGTAGAGCCACGTCAGCACCGCCGCAGGCATCATGAACAACAGGCAGCCCGCCATATCGATCAGGCGTTTGGTGCGAAAGCGCACACTGGAATAGAAAAGATCGACGCGCACATGACCACCCTGCACAAAGGTATAGGTCACGCACAGGCAGACGATCATCGCGTTATACAGCTTCAATTCTTCCGACCACCACGACAGATCGCGCGCGAAGGACGGGCCGGGCAACAGCGGATAGCCGAAAGGCGCGAACGGCCCGAACTCCAGCACCGCCACGCGGAAAATGCGCTGCAAGAAGATGATGACGATCTGCTGGAGCACCATAAGCAGCCCGAACCATGCCACAAAGCGCCCGATCCCGTTGGCCATCGCCTCCAGCCCGCGCACCATGCCCCACAAAAACGGCCGCACTGCCATACCGATTACGGTCAGCACCAGAAATGCGGTGAACACCACAAAGAAAAACTCGACCGAGGCCCCGTAATAGATGAACCGCGCCAGCGCCTCGCGGTCCGACCAGTTCAGCCACATCCCCGGATTGGCCAGCGCCACCCCGAAGTTGACAAAGGCCATGCCAATATTGCCGATCACCCAACCGATTGCGTCCAGCACGTCGCCCCCCGTCACATCCACCCCCCTCATTTTCTGTCTGAAAATATCCCAGAGGGGTCCGGGGGGAGGATCCCCCCGGGGTCAGCCACAAAGCACAGCGCCGGCAGGATGTCTCCCGCCAGCGCCCGCGCTCAACCCAGCACGCGGTCGCGCTGCGCGGTATAGGTCCCGTCCGAGATCTTCAGCCAGGACGACGACGCGCGCATCGAGGCCATCGCGCTGTCGTAGACCTTCTTGTAAATCTCGTCGCCCATGTTCTCGTCATGCACCGCCTGGCTGGCAGCACCGAAGGCATCCCAGACCGAGTCGGGGAATTCCATCGTGCGCACGCCGGCTGCCTGCAACCGGGCCAGCGCCGCGCCGTTCTGCGTCAGGAACTGCGCCAGGTTCCACTGGTGCCCGTCGCCCGCGACAATCTCGATGATCTTCTGCTGCGTCGGCGTCAGGCTCTCATAGACATCGCGGTTGGTGGCCAGCGACAGGCCCGCGCCCGGTTCGTGGAAGCCTGCGGGGTAATAGATCTTGGTGATCTCCTGCAGGCCCAGCTTCTCGTCCGCCCAAGGCCCGATCCATTCGGTGCCGTCGATCGCCCCCGAGGACAGCGCCTGATAGACTTCCGAGCCCGGAATGTTCTGCACGCTCGCGCCCATCTTGCCCAGCGCCAGCCCGCCCAGACCTGGCATGCGGAACTTCAGCCCCTGGAAATCCTCGGGACCGTTGATCTCCTTGCGGAACCAGCCGCCCCCCTGCGCGCCCGTATTGCCCGCAAGGAAGGACTTGATGCCGAAGATCTGGCCCAGCTCGTCATGCAGCTCCATGCCGCCATTGTGGTAATACCAGTTCGCCAGTTCCTGCGCGGTCATGCCGAAAGGCACGGCGGTGAAGAATGCATAGGCCGGATGCTGGCCCACGAAATAATAGTCCGCGCCATGATACATGTCGGCCTGACCCGAGGTCACGGCATCGAACACCTCGAACGCGCCCACCAGTTCGCCCGCCGCCTTCAGGTCCACCGTCAGCTGCCCGTCGGTCAGCGCGGTGATCATGTCGGCGCAGCGCTGGGCGCTGTCATGCACCCCGGCCAATCCGCGACCCCATGTGGTGACCAGCGTCAGCGTGCGGTTGCCCTGCGCATACATCGGCGCGGCCAGCGTGGTCGCGGCAGCGGCAGTCGCGCCCCCCAGCGCAGCTTTCGTCAAAAAGGAACGACGATCCATCGGCACTCTCCTCCCAGTGGTTGATTGGCTTCGGATGGCCTCACCCATCCTCACGGGCTCACGTTAGCGTGACATCGAAAGCGCGAAAATACCGACAAATACGCATTTGCCCCTGCGTCAGCCGCAAAATTTTCACCTCACGGGCCCGTGTGCTGCACCGCCGCGATTGACCGCGGCGCGATCCGCCCGCACTCTGGCCCGCAGGCAAGCGAGAACCGGCATGAACGACCCCGCCCGCAGATTCAGACTCAGCTATGGGCAAAAGGTCTTTCTGCTGGCCACGCTTCCGCTGGTGCTGGCCATGGCCATGCTGTCGTTTCTGGTATCGCGCGAAGCACGCGAGATGTCCGAGCGCGAGATCGCCATGCTCGAGGCTCAGCTTGTCGCCACCAAACGCGCCGAACTCAAGAATTACCTCTCGATCGCCCGCACCGCCTTTGGCCCGATCTACGGCAATGCGCTGCCCGATGACGAAGACGCCAAGACCCGCGTCGCCCAGATCCTTGCGGCGATGACCTATGGCACCGAAGGGTTCTTCTTCGTCTACGATTATGACGGACGCAACATCGTCAGCCCCCGCCAGACATGGCTGATCGAACGGGGCTGGGCGGGCCTGCACGATTCGGAAGGCACCCCCGTGGTCGACCGCCTGATCGAACTCGCGCGTCAGGGCGCCGGATTTCACAGCTATGTCTGGCCAAAACCGTCGACCGGCACCGAAGGGCGCATGATCACCTATGTGATCGGCCTGCAAGACTGGCGCTGGGCCATCGGCACCGGCGTGTTCATCGACGATGTGCTCACTTCTGTTGCCGCCGCCCGCGCCGAAACCGAGGCCCGCGTCTCCCGCACCTTCGTCTACATCGGCGCCATCACCGCCGCCGCCGTTCTGGCCGTGTTCCTCTCGGGTCTGTTCCTGAACCTGCGCGAGCGGCGTCTGGCCGACCAGAAGCTCAAGGCGCTCACCCAGCGCATCTTCGACACGCAAGAGGAAGAACGCGGCCGCGTTGCCCGCGAACTGCATGACAGCATCAGCCAGATTCTGGTCGGCGTGCGCTACACCCTAGAACTCGCGCGCCGCCGCCTCTCGATCGGCGATGCCCGCGCGGGGGAAAGCATCGACCAGGGCATCGACAACCTGAACGGGGCCATCCAGGAGGTGCGCCGGATCAGCCGCGACCTGCGCCCCGGCGTGCTCGACGATCTGGGCCTTGGCCCCGCCCTGCAATCGCTCGCCGAAGAATTTGGCGGGCGCACGGGCATCACGGTGGATTATGTCACCAACCCCTTCCGCAACCGCCTTGATTCCGAGGCCAAGATCGCCCTCTACCGCATCGCCCAAGAGGCGCTGACCAATATCGAGCGCCACTCGGGTGCAACCCGCGTCAAGATGCTGGTGCGCGGCACCAAGACCGGCGCTGTCGTGCGCATCGAGGACAACGGCCACGGCATGCCCGCCACCCGCCGCGAGGGGCTGGGGCTGCGCAACATGGCCGAACGGATGGAGCGGCTTGACGGCACGCTGCGCATCCTGTCAACCCGCACCGGCACCCTGATCGAAGCGCAGGTGCCGCTCTCCCACATGCTCCCCCCCACCGAAACCGCAGAGGCGCAAGGATGACCGAACCCAGCCAGACCCGCGTCCTGATCGTGGACGATCACCCGATGGTGGCCGCAGGCATACGTGCTATTCTGGAAACCTATGATGACATCCTTGTCGTCGGCACGCTGTGCAACGGGCGTCAGGCCATCGACCGCGTGGCCGAGCTTGACCCCGATGTCATCCTTCTCGATCTCAACATGCCGCAGGTCGGCGGGCTGACCGCGACAGAGATCATCCTCGAAAGCCGTCCCGACACCCGCATCCTGATCCTGTCGATGCATGACAGCCGCGAATACATCTCCACCGCCCTCAGCCACGGCGCGATGGGCTATCTGCTCAAGGACGTGCCGACCGAAGAGGTGAAGCACGCGATAGATACCGTGATGCAGGGGCGCCGCTATCTGTGCACGGGGGCCAGCAAAAGCCTCAAACCCGTGCCGGACGGCGCGCGCGAGCCGCTGACCAGCCGCGAGCAGACCATCCTCCTCGAACTCGCGCGCGGCCAGTCCAACAAAGAGGTCGCGCTGACCCTCGACATCTCGGTGCGCACCGTGGAGACGCATCGCAAGAACATAAAGCGCAAGCTCGGCATCGCCTCCACCGCGGGGCTGACGCGCTATGCGATGGAACATGGCGTGCTGCAAGGCACCGGGCATGGCCGCTGACCGGGCCGCAAGCGCCGCCCCCCGCCCGCGAGGGCGCCTCTCCTGCCTTTGCCCTTCCGGCCACACCGCCCGTTAAATCTGGATTTCGCGCGCATGTTTCCCCGCCCGCCCCTTGCATTTCGGGCAGGCGCACCAAAGTCATGCCAGGATCACATTGCGGCTGACAGCCTCCAACGGGGACATAACCTTGACCTATCTTCTGTTTTGCATCGGGCTCGTCGCCCTGTTCCTCGGCGGCGAATATCTGGTGCGCGGCGCATCGAACATTGCGCGTCACTTCAACCTTTCCCCCATGGTCATCGGCCTGACCATCGTGGGCTTCGGCACCTCGGCGCCCGAGCTTCTGGTGTCCATACAGGCCGCAATGGCCGGCCAGCCCGCCATCGCCATCGGCAATGTGCTGGGATCGAACGTCGCCAATATCCTCTTGATCCTCGGCACCTCGGCAGCCATCGCCGCGCTGATGATCCCCTTGCGCAAGGTCTGGCGCGATCTGGGGGTGATGGTGGTCGCCACCGCCGCGCTCTGGATCATGCTGCTCGACGGGTCAATCTCGCGCCTTGACGGGGTGATCCTGCTGGCCGGTCTGGCCGTGTTCATGGGCATGGCCTTTTTCCTCGGCAAGGAGGAACCCGATCTTGATGCCGAACCGCCGTCCTCGATGCCCATCTCCATCGCGCAGACGATCGGCGGGCTTATCGTTCTGGTGATCGGCGCGCGGCTTCTGGTCGACAGCGCCACCGAGATCGCCCGCACCTTCGGCGTCTCCGAGGCGGTGATCGGCCTGACGGTCGTCGCAGTCGGCACCAGCCTGCCCGAACTGGCGACAAGCGTGATCGCCGCCTTCCGCAAACAGACCGAGATCGCGGTCGGCAACGTGATCGGCTCGAACATCTTCAACATCTTCTCGATCCTCGGCATCACCGCGCTGATCCTGCCCATCCCCGCCGATCCGCGCTTTGCCAGCGCTGACATGCCCTGGGTGGCGGGAACCGCCCTGCTGCTGGTGCTTTTCGCGGTGCTGCTCAAGGGCATCCCCCGCCTTGCCGGTGTGGCGCTCCTCGCGATCTACGCAGGCTATGTCGCCCTCATCATGGCCTGACCGAACGCGCAGCGCCACCCAAGCCCCCCTCGCCCCGCCCGTGCCCCGCACCGGCGGGGCTTTCCTTGCGACTCACCTTTGCGCGGCAGAGGCCAAAACGCAGCGTTCTTTTTCATAAGTTGCCGCGACTATCACGCAAACGTAAGAAAAAATCAAAAATAGCCACCCCTTGCGACAGATTATTCAGTTTTTTGCGGTTGACGCCCCCCAGATGCCGCCATAGTTTGCCCAGCGGAAGGTTTGGAGGGGGCGGCGATGCTGCACATTCTCGTACTTGGGGGTTTTTGGCGCATGGGCCGGTAACGGTTGACCATAACAGGTTCCCATGCGCCCCCGGAAACCCCGGGGGCTTTTTGTTGCGACAGACAGATTAGGCAAGACTGGCACAGGCGGAGAAACGGACGATGACACAGGCGATGACGGGTGCCCGGATGGTGGTGCAGGCGCTGAAGGATCAAGGCGTTGAAGTGGTCTTTGGCTATCCCGGCGGCGCGGTCCTGCCGATCTACGACGAGATCTTTCAGCAAAACGACATCCGCCACATCCTTGTCCGCCACGAACAGGGCGCCATCCACATGGCCGAAGGCTATGCGCGGTCCACCGGCAAGGTGGGCGTGGCGCTGGTGACCTCCGGCCCCGGTGCCACCAACGCCGTGACCGGCCTGGTCGACGCGCTGATGGATTCCATCCCGCTTGTGGTGCTGACGGGTCAGGTGCCCACCTTCATGATCGGCACCGACGGCTTCCAGGAGGCCGACACGGTGGGCATCACCCGCCCCTGCACCAAGATGAACTGGCTGGTGAAAGACACCGCCAACCTCTCGGCCACTATCCATCAGGCCTTCCACGTCGCGCGCTCGGGCCGCCCCGGCCCGGTGCTGATCGACATTCCCAAGGACGTGCAATTCGCCACCGCCGATTACACGGTGAAGGAAAAGATCAAGACCAGCCATTACCAGCCCAAGCTGAAGGGCGACATCGACCAGATCACCCGTCTGGTCGAGATGATCGAGACCGCGGAACGCCCGATCCTCTATACGGGGGGCGGCGTCATCAACTCCGGCCCCGCCGCCAGCCAGCTCCTGCGCGAACTGGCCGAGGCCACCGGCTTTCCCGTCACCTCCACCCTGATGGGGCTCGGCGCCTATCCGGCAAGCGGAAAGAACTGGCTGGGCATGCTGGGGATGCACGGGCTCTATGAAGCCAACCTTGCCATGCACGGCTGCGATCTGATGATCAACATCGGCGCCCGCTTTGACGACCGCATCACCGGCCGCATCAAGGATTTCAGCCCCAATTCGCGCAAGGCGCATATCGACATCGACGCCTCCTCCATCAACAAGGTGGTGCGTGTCGACGTGCCGATCCTCGGCGATGTGGGCCATGTGCTGGAAGACCTGCTGCGCATCTGGAAATCGCGCGGGCGCAAGGTGAACAAGGCCGGTCTGGCCAAATGGTGGACGCAGATCAACGAATGGCGGGCGGTGAAATGCCTGACCTACAAGAACTCGACCAGCATCATCAAACCGCAATACGCGCTGGAACGGCTCGAGGCGCTGACCAAGGGCATGGACCGCTACATCACCACCGAAGTGGGCCAGCACCAGATGTGGGCGGCGCAGTTCCTCGGGTTCGAGGACCCGAACCGCTGGATGACCTCGGGCGGGCTCGGCACCATGGGCTATGGCCTGCCCGCCTCCATCGGCGTGCAGATCGCCCATCCCGACGCGCTGGTGATCAACGTGGCGGGCGAGGCAAGCTGGCTGATGAACATGCAGGAAATGGGCACCGCCATGCAGTTCCGCGCGCCGGTGAAGCAGTTCATCCTGAACAACGAACGCCTCGGCATGGTGCGCCAGTGGCAGGAATTGCTGCATGGCGAGCGGTATAGCCAAAGCTGGTCGGAATCCCTGCCCGATTTCGTGAAACTGGCCGAGGCCTTCGGCTGCAAGGGCATCAAGGTCGATGATCCAAAAGACCTCGACGATGCGATCATGGAGATGATCCGCTATGACGGTCCGGTGATCTTTGATTGCCTGGTTGAAAAGCACGAGAACTGCTTCCCGATGATCCCGTCAGGCAAGCCGCACAACGAGATGCTGCTCGGCGATGCCGATACGCAAGGCGTGATCGGGGCGAAGGGCGCGGTGTTGGTGTGAAGCCTGCCGCGTGATCTTTTGCTGAACTCCCGGGGGCTTTGCCCCCGGACCCCCAGGATATTTATGAACAGATGAAAGGGCAGGCCCATGTCGCCGCTCAATATCAAAACCGGCTCGACCAGCCATTCCGCCTATGACCTGCGCGATCCCTATGCCGAGGTGATCGAGAGCCACACGCTGGCCGTGATCGTCGACAACGAGCCGGGGGTTCTGGCGCGGGTGATCGGGCTGTTCTCGGGACGCGGCTATAACATCGAAAGCCTGACCGTCGCCGAGACCGATCACACCGGCCATCTGAGCCGCATCACCATCGTGACGCGCGGCACGCCGCAGATCATCGCGCAGATCAAGGCGCAACTGGCGCGCATCGTGCCGGTGCACGAGGTGCATGACCTGACCGAGGAAGGCCCTTCGGTGCAGCGCGAACTGGCGCTGTTCAAGGTGGCGGGCAAGGGCGAACACCGGATCGAGGCGCTGCGGCTGGCCGAGATCTTCCGCGCGCATGTGGTGGACAGCACGCTGGAATCCTTTGTGTTCGAGATGACCGGCACGCCCGAGAAGATCGACAGCTTTGCCGAATTGATGCGCCCCTTGGGCCTGCGCGAGATTGCGCGCACCGGCGTCGCCGCGCTGGCGCGGGGCGCGTGATGCGGGCGCTGGTCCTCTCGGCCGCCGCCGCCGCCCTCTGCGCCACGCCGCTTGTCGCGCAGCCCTATGCCGATTACGGCAAGCCCGAGCAATGCGGCGCATATGCCGAAGCACGCTATGACCGCGAAAGCTACTTTCCGGGCGGCGAAGGTGGGGCGATCCGCCTTGACGATCCGCAGAGCGTGCGCGGCCTGAATGTGCTGCTGTTTGAAGGCACCATGACCGAAGAGGGCATGTCCGAACCCGTTGGGCGGGTTCTGGCCGCCCGCGCGCCCCTGCTGGGGGTGGAGGGCGAGGAAGCGTCCGAGGTCGTGGTCATCATGACCGAACGCGGCATCCGTCTGCTGCAACCCTGCCCCGCACCGCAGCCGCAGGGCAACGGCGGCTGACCCGAAGGAAGCCCCCGCGCGTCCGCCGCGCCGGGGGCTGCCTTTCAGCGTCCTTCGAACGCGGCCGGGCGCTTGTCGAGGAAGGCCACCACGCCCTCCATGAAATCGCGCGTCCGCCCGCAGGCCCCCTGCAGGCGCGCCTCTAGCGCCAGTTGCGCCTCCAGATCATTGGCATAGCTTTGCCGCAGCGCCTGCTTGACCCCGCGATAGGCCACCGTCGGCCCCTTGGCCAAGGCCCCGGCGCGGGCCGCGATATGGTCGGCGAAGGCCTCGTCCGGCACCGCCTCCCAGATCATCCCCCAGTCCGCCGCCTGCGCCGCCGTGATCTTGTCGGCAAACAGCATCGCCCCCATCGCGCGGGCAAAACCGACCTGACGCGGCAGCCAATAGGTGCCGCCCGCATCCGGCATCAGCCCGATGCGGGTGAAGGCCTGGATGAAGCTGGCGCTTTGCGCCGCGATCACCACATCGCAGGCCAGCGCCAGATTGGCCCCCGCCCCTGCCGCCGCCCCGTTCACCGCCGCGATGGTTGGCACCGGGCAATCCATGATCGCGCGCAAGAGCGGCTCATACTCGTCGCGCAGCGTGCGCTCCAAGTCGATCTCGGCAATCTTGGCGCGGTCGCCCAGATCCTGGCCCGAGCAAAAGGCGCGCCCTGCCCCCGTCAGCACGATCACGCGGGCCGATCGCCCTGCATGGCGCAGCGCGTCAAGCAGTTCGGCACGCATCTGGCTGGAAAGTGCATTCATCACCTCGGGCCGGTCGAGGGTCAGTGTTGCCACCCCACCGGCTTCGGTCACGCTGATCGTCTGATAGTCCATCGGGTCCCCCTCAACGCCTGCGCGTCAGACTATCCGCACCGGATGGCAAGAAAAGGCCAAACGCCGCGTCACTTGCCCATAAGATCGCGCAGTCGCGCCTGTTCTTCGGGGCTGAGCGGCACCGCCGCCGCGCCGCCGGCCTGCCCGCGCCGCCGGATATAGCCAAAGGCACCGATGCCCCCCAGCAGCAGAACCGCCGGCCCTGCCAGCCAAAGGATCAGGTTGGCCCCTTCGGCGCGCGGGTTGAACAGCACGAATTCGCCGT
Organism: Pseudotabrizicola algicola; assembly: GCF_010915705.1. Classification (GTDB taxonomy): domain Bacteria; phylum Pseudomonadota; class Alphaproteobacteria; order Rhodobacterales; family Rhodobacteraceae; genus Pseudotabrizicola; species Pseudotabrizicola algicola. The sequence goes on along the minus strand of NZ_JAAIKE010000001.1, from coordinate 171,579 downwards.
AACGGCTGACGACGAAATCGATCACCTCGGCGTCGCTGTCTCCGGCCATGATCCGCTCGCGCACCACAAGCCGCAGGTCGCGGCTGATCGGGGCATTGGAATCGTCAATCGATTCCCCCTGACAGACAGGGCAGCGCAGATCGCGGCTGATGGCGCGCGCCCGCGCCTCCAGCGCCGGGTCGGCCAGCACCTCGTCGGGCTGCACCGCAAAGACAGGGGACAGCGGCACAAAGGCCATGAGCGCGGCAAGGAGGAGGTGTTTCATCCCCTCACTCCGCCGGAACCGCAGCGGTGCGGCGGCTCGCCCCCGCCGCCACGCGGTAGCGCCGGTCGGTCAGGCTCAGCAGCCCGCCCAAGGACATGATCAGGCAGCCCGCCCAAAGCCAATTGGCAAAGGGCTCGATATAGGAGCGCACCGCATAGCCGCCATTGGCCTGCGGATCGCCAATCACCAGATAGATGTCGCGCAGGAAACCGTAATCGATCGCCGCCTCTGTGGTGGGCATGTTCTGCACCGGATAGACGCGCTTCTCGGGGGTCAGCCGGGCCACCACGGCGCCGTCACGCCGCACCGTCATCGTGGCCATGGTGCTGATGTAATTCGGCCCCTGCACCTCATCGACGGAATCGAGTGTCACCTCGTAAGGCCCCAGGGGATAGCTGCCACCCTCTTGCACGATGCGGATATCCTCGGTCTTCCACGCCAGCATGGCGCAGACCGCAAACACCGTGATGCCAAGGCCGATATGCGCTGTCCCCTTGCCCCAGTCGGCGCGCGGCAGGCGCCCGAGACGGGCCAGACGTCCCGCCAGCGGCCCGCGCCCCGTGCGGCTCCACAGATCGACCACCGCGCCCAGCACCACCCAGATCCCGAGGCCCACGCCCACCGGCCCGAGCGCCGTGCGTCCTGTCTGCATCGACCAGACAAGGGCGGCCAGCGCAAAGGCCAGAACTGCCACCGGCATCAGGGGGCGAAAGGCGCGCAGGATCTCGCCTCGCTTCCACGGCATCATCGCACCCACCGGCAGGATCAGCGCCAGCGCCACCGCAAAGGGCGAAAACGCCGCGTTGAAGAACGGCTCGCCCACGCTCAGCTTGCGGTCAAAGAACAGCTCGGCGAGCAGCGGCCAGATGGTGCCGATGAACACCACAAAGGCCGCCACCGAGAGCAGCAGGTTGTTCGCCACCAGCGCCGACTCGCGGCTGACCATCGCAAAGATGCCCTTGGCCTCCATCGCCCCCGCACGGAAGGCGAACAGCGTCAGCGCGCCGCCCATGAACACGCCGAGGATCATCAGAATGAACACCCCGCGCTCGGGGTCATTGGCGAAGGAATGCACAGATGTGATCACCCCTGACCGCACGATGAAGGTGCCGATCAGCGAAAAGCCAAAAGCCATGATCGCCAGCAGGATCGTCCACGCCTTCAGGCTCTCGCGCTTTTCGACCACGATGGCGGAATGCAGCAGCGCCGCCGCCAGCAGCCACGGCATGAAGGACGCGTTCTCCACCGGGTCCCAGAACCAGAACCCGCCCCAGCCAAGCTCGTAATAGGCCCACCAGGACCCTAGCGCGATGCCGATGGTCAGGAACACCCATGCCGCCAGCGTCCACGGACGCACCCAGCGACCCCATGCGGCATCCACCCGCCCCTCGATCAGCGCGGCGACCGCAAAGGAAAACGCCATGCTCAGCCCGACATAGCCCAGATAGAGGAACGGCGGGTGAAAGGCCAAGCCGGGGTCTTGCAGCAGCGGGTTCAGGTCCATCCCGTCCAAGGGCGGCACCGCCAGCCGCAGGAACGGATTCGAGGTAAACAGCATGAACAGAAGAAAAGCCACGCCGATGGACCCCTGCACCGCAATCACCCGCGCGCGCAGCGTCGGCGGCAGATTGCCGCCAAACCACGCCGCGCAGGCCCCGAACAGCGCAAGGATCACCACCCAGAGCAGCAAAGACCCCTCATGGTTGCCCCAGACACCCGACACCTTGTAGAGCATGGGCTTGAGAGTGTGCGAATTCTGCACCACCAGACTCAGCGAAAAGTCCGACATCACAAAGGCATAGGTCAGCGCCGCAAAGCTTGCCAGGACAAGAACGAACTGGATCATTGCCGCAGGCTCCGCCACCGCCATCAGGGCGGGATCGCGGCGGTAGGCTCCCCACATCGGCACCACGGTCTGCACCAGGGCAACCGCCAACGCCAGAACCAAGGCAAAATGACCAAACTCGACGATCATGCGATCTCTCCCAAGCTGCTGTGCAGATCATAGGCCCAAACCGCATCCGGCGCTATGGGATGCGCGCCCGTGTCGCGGTCACAGTTTTGCAGGGCCGCGCGGGGCCGGTTCAATCCAGATGATGCCGGATACGCCGCACCATCAGCCAGACCGCCAGCAGCACAACCGGCGTCAGCACCGCCGTGCCCATCCCCTTCGAGATGCCCCAGGCCTCGGTCACCGGATAGATCGCATAGCTGGCAAGGTTGATCGCGTAATAGCTGATCGCCACCGTCGACAGCCCTTCCACCGTGCGCTGTAAGCGCAGCTGCACATCCGCGCGGCGGTCCATGCTTTCCAGCAGCTTCTGGTTCTGCGCGGAGCGGTCCACATCCACCCGCGTGCTGAGCAGTTCCGCCGCCCGTGCCGCCCGCTCCGCCATGCTGCGCAACCGGCTTTCGGCCGATTTCACCGTGCGCATCGCAGGATCATAGCGGCGCATCATGAACTCGGCAAAGGTCTGGCGCCCGTTGATCCGCGCCTCGCGCATCACCTCGATCCGCTGGTTCACGATGGCCTCATAGGCCGCCGTCGCCCCGAAGCGGAAGGTGTATTTCACCGACAGGCTTTCCAGCTCCGCCGAGATGGCCAGCAGGTCATGCAGCATCGCCTCGGCGCTGCGCTCGTTGCCATCCAGCGCCGTCACCAGCGCCGAAAGCCGCGGGTCCAGCGCGTTCAGCCGCCCGTTCAGATGCCGCACCCGCACCAGACCCAGCATCGACATCGCGCGATATGTCTCTACCTCGCACAACCGCTGCACGATCCGCCCCACCCGGCGCGGCGAGGTGCCGGGCCGCACGAACACGGCAAAGCGCATATGCCCCGCCGGATCGATGCGGAAATCCCCCGCCACGATCGCCGCCCCGTCGACCACCTTCGACACGGCAAGGCTTTCGCCGACAAACCAGTCCTCCAGCCGGGCCAGGGCCTCTGCCTCGTCCTCGGGCATATGCTCGATACGGATCAGCACCGAACACAGCCGCTTGCCCGGCGCCCGCGCCAGCCAGTCCTCGGGAAACACCCCCGCCTCGGTCGGATCGAAGGCCCGCGCCGACACGCCCTTGCCGAACACCGAATAGGTCACGAACTCGGTATGGCTCTCCCATTTCAACTGGTGGCGACCGATCTCGCCAAAGAAATGCGTCGCCTCGGGCTGCGGATGGGCGCTGCCGTTGCGGTCCAGCAGGTCCAGCAGATGCGCGCGGTCCCGCTTGCGGTCGCGGTTGGCAGCATCCTCCGGCTCCTTGATCGCCAGATACACCGCCGTCCCCGGCACCTCGATGGCCGGAAAGGGGCGCGCGTGCAACTCGTTCACGATGGCATAGCGCTGGGGATGGTCGGCAAAGCTGGGCATGGATCAAACTCGGCGGTCAACAGGGCGGCCGTTCCGCCCCTGCCAAGACTTAGGCCGCAGACCGGCGCGTGGAAAAGCGAATTGCAGGCATACGCCAGTATGCCGTGCCGCTGTTGCGCGAATGTCGAAGGCCCCGGCAAACGCCGGGGCCTTCGGGGGAGTTTTCGCAGAATAACCGTGCAGGTCAGTCGATCAACGGCAACAGCGCATCCAGCGACTTCTTGGCATCGCCATAGAACATCCGCGTGTTGTCCTTGTAGAACAGCGGGTTCTCGATCCCCGAATACCCCGTTCCCTGCCCGCGCTTGCTGACAAACACCTGCTTGGCCTTCCAGCACTCCAGCACCGGCATCCCGGCAATCGGGCTGTTCGGGTCTTCCTGCGCCGCCGGGTTCACGATGTCGTTCGAGCCGATCACGATGGCCACATCGGTCGAGGGGAAATCCTCGTTGATCTCGTCCATCTCCAGCACGATGTCATAGGGCACCTTCGCCTCGGCCAGAAGCACGTTCATATGCCCCGGCAGACGCCCCGCGACGGGATGGATGGCAAAGCGCACCGTCTTGCCCTTGGCGCGCAGCTTGCGCGTCAACTCGCTGACCGATTGCTGCGCCTGCGCCACCGCCATGCCGTAACCCGGAATGATGATGATGCTGTCCGCCTCGTTCAGCGCCGCCGCCACACCTTCGGTATCAATCGCAATCTGCTCGCCCGTGACCTCCATCTGCGGCCCCGAAGTGCCGCCGAAGCCGCCAAGGATCACGCTGATGAAGCTGCGGTTCATCGCCTTGCACATGATGTAGCTCAGGATCGCGCCGGACGAGCCGACAAGCGCGCCCACCACGATCAGCAGGTCATTGCCAAGGCTGAAGCCGATGGCCGCCGCCGCCCAGCCGGAATAGCTGTTCAGCATCGACACCACCACCGGCATGTCGGCCCCGCCGATCCCCATGATCAGGTGATAGCCGATGAACAGCGCCAGCACCGCCAGCAGGATCAGCGTCCAGCTTCCCGCGTCGTTCAGATACATCGCCGCCAGCACCACCGACCCGATGGCCGCCGCCGCGTTCAGCATATGCCCGCCCGGAAGCTGCTTGGCCGCCGAGTTCACCTTGCCCGCAAGCTTGCCATAGGCAATCACCGATCCGGTGAAGGTCACCGCGCCGATCCAGATCCCCAGCACCAATTCGATGCGCAGGATGGTGATCTCCACCGCGGTTTTCTTGGCAATCAACGCGCCAAAGCTGGAAATGCCATCGAACAATCCCGCCTGCCCGAACTTCTCGGCGCAAGTGATCGCGCTGAACACCGGATCGCAGCGGTCGATGCCCGCGCCCGCCAGCATTCCGGTCACGGCGCTGATCTGCAGATCGGCGTTGAAGCCGACAAACACCGCCGCAAGGCCCACAAGGCTGTGCATGATGGCGACCAGCTCGGGCATCTGGGTCATCTGCACCTTGGTGGCCAGCTGATACCCCACGATCCCGCCAAGGGCGATCAGGATCAGGCTGACCGCCCACAACCCCTGCCCCGGACCCATCAGCGTGGCGACAATCGCAAGCGCCATGCCCGCAATGCCGTACCAGACCGCGCGCTTGGCGCTCTCCTGCCCCGACAGCCCGCCAAGGCTCAGGATGAACAGGACCGCCGCAACCGCATAGGCGGCGAATGTGAAACCGTAATCCATCTGTCCCGTCTCCTTACGATTTCTGGAACATGGCGAGCATGCGCCGTGTCACAAGGAAGCCGCCGAAGATGTTGACGGCACACATCAGCACGCCCAGCGCGGCCAGAAGCGTGATGAGCAGGCTCGACGACCCGATCTGGATCAGCGCGCCGAGGATCACGATGGACGAGATCGCATTGGTCACCGCCATCAGCGGCGTGTGCAGGCTGTGCGAGACATTCCAGATCACCTGGAACCCGATGAAGACCGACAGCACGAACACGATGAAATGCTGCATGAAGCTCGGCGGCGTCACCAGACCGGCGGCAAGGATCAGCGCCCCGCCGATCGCCAGAAGCGTGACCTGCTGCTTGGTCTGCGCCTTGAAGGCCGCCGTTTCCTGCGCGCGGCGCTCCTCCGGCGTCAGTTCCTTGACCTTTTCCTTGGGCTTGGCGGCAGCGATGGCCGCAACCTTGGGCGGCGGCGGCGGATAGGTCACCGCGCCCGCATGAGCCACGGTCGCACCGCGGATCACGTCATCTTCCATGTTATGGGCGATCACACCATCTTTCTTCGGTGTAAGATCGGCCAGCATGTGACGGATATTGTTGGAATAAAGCGTCGATGCCTGCGCCGCCATCCGGCTCGGGAAATCGGTATAACCGACAACGGTCACGCCGTTTTCGGTCACGATCTTCTGGTCCGGCACCGTCAGGTCGCAGTTGCCGCCCCGTTCGGCGGCAAGGTCCACGATGACCGAACCGGGCTTCATCATCGCCACCATGTCCTCGGTCCACAGCTTCGGCGCGGGCCGTCCGGGGATCAGGGCGGTGGTGATGACGATATCCATCTCGGGCGCAAGCTCGCGGAACTTGGCAAGCTGCTTCTCGCGGAACTCGGGGGAAGAGGGCGCGGCATAGCCGCCGGTTGCGGCGCCGTCCTGCTTTTCCTCGAACTCGAGGAACACGAAACTCGCCCCCATCGATTCGATCTGCTCGGCCACTTCGGGGCGCACGTCAAAGGCATTCACGATGGCGCCAAGGCTCACGCTGGTGCCGATGGCGGCAAGACCGGCCACACCCGCCCCCACGATCAGCACCTTGGCCGGCGGCACCTTGCCCGCGGCTGTCACCTGACCGGTGAAAAAGCGGCCAAAGTTGTTGCCCGCCTCGATCACCGCGCGATAGCCCGCGATATTGGCCATCGAGGACAGCGCATCCATCTTCTGCGCGCGGCTGATGCGCGGCACCATGTCCATCGCCACCACGGTCGCGCCCTGCGCCGCCACCTGCGCCAGCAGATCCGGGTTCTGGGCAGGCCAGAAGAAGGAAATCAGCGTCTGACCGCTGCGCAGCAGGCGCGCTTCATCGGCCTCGGGTCCGCGCACCTTGACCACCACATCGGCGGTCTCGTAGAGCGCGGCGGCACTTGGCACCACTTCGACCCCGGCGGCCTGATAGACCGCATCGGAAAATCCCGCCTTCGCGCCTGCGCCCGTCTCGATCACACAGGCATGGCCCAGCTTGATCAGCTGAACCGCCGACTCGGGCGTCATCGCAACGCGATTCTCGCCCTCGAATATCTCTTTCGGTGCCCCGATCTTCACAGTATCTCCCCCGATGTTCAGCTCCGTCCCTGCGTTCCCGCAAAGGTCCGGCCCTCTATTGCGACCCAATTAGCACCGCGCAAGATTATTTCACACACTTCTCCACATTTGCGGCATTTCTATCGCAGATCGCGACATCCGCGGCCAAAGCAGGCAACCCGCACCGCGCCCTTCGCTATGGGCTAGCGGCAAATTTATTGCAAATGCAACAGCCAAAGCGGCGCTGGTCGCTTGCGCGCCGCGACAGTTTCGCCAAAGTGCCTGCAAACAGCACAAGGCCAGCCGATGACCACCGATTTTGCAGCCACCCGCGCCCTGTTCCACCTGCCCGAGGGAGTGATCTACCTTGACGGCAATTCGCTCGGCCCCCTGCCGCGCAGCGCCGCCGCCCGTGTCGCGGATTGCGTGACCAAGGAATGGGGAGAGATGCTCATCCGCGGCTGGAACGCTGCCGGCTGGATGGACCAGCCGATGAAGCAGGGCAACCGCATCGCCCGTCTGATCGGGGCAGAGCCGGACTCGGTCGTCCTTGGCGATACCCTGTCGATCAAGGTCTATCAGGCCCTTGCCGCCGCCCTCGACATGGTGCCGGGCCGCAAGGTCATCCTCTCCGACACCGGCAACTTCCCCTCCGATCTCTACATGGCCGAAGGGCTGTGCCGCACCCTCGGCCCCGACTACCGCCTTGTCACCGTCGCCCCCGAAGACGTGGCGGGGGCGATCACCGACGAGGTTGCGGTGCTGATGCTGACGCAGGTGGATTACCGCACGGGCCGCATGCACGACATGGCGGCACTCACCGCGCTTGCCCACGAAAAAGGTGCCATCGCGGTCTGGGATCTGGCCCATTCGGCAGGCGCGCTGCCGGTGGAACTTGCCGGATGCAAGGCCGACTTTGCGGTGGGCTGCACCTACAAATACCTCAACTCCGGCCCCGGCGGTCCGGCCTTCATCTATGTCGCTCCCCGCCATCAGGACAGGGCGCTGCCCGCGCTGTCGGGCTGGCTCGGCCATGCCGCGCCCTTCGCCTTCGATCTGGCCTACCGCCCCGGCGCAGGGGTCGAGCGGATGCGCGTCGGCACGCCGCCCATCCTGCAACTGGCCGCGCTCGAGGCCAGTCTCGACATCTGGGACACCGTCGACATGCAGGCCCTGCGCGCGCGTTCCGTCGCGCTTTGCGAGGCCTTCATCGCCGGGGTCGAGGCCACCTGCCCCGATCTGGCCCTCGCCTCCCCCCGCGATGCCACGCAGCGCGGCAGTCAGGTCAGCTTCCGCCACCCCGAAGGCTATGCCATCATGCAGGCGCTGATCGCCCAAGGTGTGATCGGCGACTTCCGCGCGCCCGACATCCTGCGCTTCGGCTTCACCCCGCTCTACACCTCCGATGCCGATGTCGAGGGGGCGGTCGCCATCCTTGCCAAGATCATGGCCAGCGGCAGCTGGGACCGGCCCGAATTCAAGGCCCGCGCCAAGGTGACCTGACCCGAGCTGCCGATTCCCGCCCCCTTCGCGACCAAATCACGCTTGCGCGAGGCGGGGCGTGATTGGGCAAGTCTTTGCGCAGGGGCTTTGACGTCTCTTGCCACCTCGGCTAGGCTCGATCACACGGCGCACGGGGTTTTCGGGCCTCTGCTTCTACAGTCAACGGGAATTCCAAATGTCAGCTTTTGCACTCCGGGCCTTGCTCGCCTTCACCGTCTCGGCGGGTCTGGCGGCCTGTGTGCCGACCACGACCACCTCGACGGCCTCCACCACGGCAACACCTGCCCCGGCATCGGTGCCGCAAGAAGGCATCTATCTGGCCACCTCCGACAATGGCATCGCCATTCCGGCCATCGACACCGCCAAGGTGCCCGCGCAATTCCAGCGCCAGATCGTGGATTTCCCCTCTACCGAAGCGCCCGGCACCGTCATCATCAATCCGGCGACCAAGCATCTCTATTTCATCACCGGCAACAACAAGGCGATCCGCTACGGTATTTCCGTCGGCGCGGCAGGCTTTGAATGGTCCGGTCAGGCGCTTGTCACCAACCGCCGCCAATGGCCCACATGGACCCCGCCGAAAGAAATGATCGAACGTAAGCCCGAGCTTGCGAAATGGGAAAAGGGCCAGCCCGGCGGGCCGACCAACCCGCTTGGCGCGCGCGCGCTCTATCTGACGACGAATGGTGTCGATTACGGCTACCGCATCCACGGCACGCCTGACTGGTGGTCGATCGGCAAGAACGCCTCCTCCGGCTGTATCCGCATGATCAATCAGGACGTGATGGACCTCTACAACCGCGTGCCGGACGGGGCCAAGGTCATCGTGCTGACCGCCAAGGGCGAGATGCCACAGGGCCTGAAACTGCCGCCGCCTGCTCCCAAGAAGAAAAAACCGGCCGAAGCGCCTGCCCCTGCGGTCGCCAGCGCCGCCGATGCCGCAACGCTTCCCGCCCCCGCCGCTGATACCGCGCCGCTGGCCGGCCCGATGTCGACCGCACCGGCAGACACCACCACCGGCACAGCGCAGCCCACTCCGGTCGTCGCACCGCTGACGCCCCCCGTTACGCCCTCGGCCACCCCGACCGCGCCGAGCGTGACACCCGGCACGACACCGGCCCTGACCACGCCGCTTGCGCCCGCCGTCACCGCCCCGACGCTGCCGACACCGCCGGCCACAACGCCCACCGCTGTGACCCCCGGCGCCACCGCGCCGACCACCGCAACGACGGGCGTCACACCGCCCACGACGGCCACGCCGCCCGCGGCAACACCCCCCGCCGCTCCTGCATCCTGCGCCGTGCCGCTGGTCAACGGGCTCTGCCCGCAGAATTAGGCCCGCAAAACCAGGCCCGCAGCCTTGCCGGCCTGATCGGGACCTTCGCCCAACAAAAACGCGCGCATCCCCCGATGCGCGCGTTTTCCTTTACCGGAAGGGAAGGTCAGGCCAACCAGCGGTCATAATCGCTGACCAGAAGATGCGTCGGCGCCACGTCTTCCTCGATCTCGGCAAAGCGCCCGATCGGCTCCACGAAGATATTGTCGGTCAGATCGTCATTCACCGTGGAGACTTCGCCGATCAGCACATCGCCGCCCTCGCCCCAGAACGCATGCCAGTCGCCCGGCATCAACGTCACGCTCTCGCCGGGTGCCAGCTTCAGCTTGTCGCCGGGGCCATAGGCGCGCTCGATCCCGTCGCACCGCACCACGCCGCCACGGTCGCGGGCAAAACGGCCCTGATCGTCGCTGCCGTAAAGCTCGATCACCAGCGTGGCCCCGCCGCGGTTGATGATATCCTCGGCCTTGATGACATGGGTATGCATCGGCGAAAGCTGGTCCTGACGCGAAATCAGCAGCTTTTCGGCATAGCACATGCCGCCCCCGCGCTGGAGGTCCGCCAGATCGCCATTGCGCAAGGTGAACAGGAACAGCCCCATCTCGTCAAACCGGCCCTGCCCGTAATCGGTGATGTCCCATCCCATGCGCGATCCGATGATGCGCCCCGCCTGCGCCTTCTGCGCGCGGAACTGCTCGGGCGTCCAATAGGCAAAGGGCGGCAGCACAAAGCCATACTGGCGGATCATCTCGTCCGCCGCCGCCATGATCTCGTTGATCCGGCTGCGCGTCATGGAATGGGGGGTCGGTTGGGTCACGGCATCCTCCTCGGGCTCTGGCGGCGAGTATACCGCCCCCGTTAGCGCAAACAAGCGCTCAGGCGCTGCGCGCCAGCGCGGGCCGCCGCCCCGCCGCCCATTCCGCCGCCGCGCGGCCAAAGGCGGTGAACAGGGGGCGCGACACCGGATCGCCCGCCGCGTTCCATTCGGGGTGCCACTGCACCGAAAGCGTGAACCCCGGCGCGCCCTGCACATAGATCGCCTCGGGGGTGCCATCCGGCGCGGTGCCGTCGATCACGATGCGCGCACCGGGGCGGTTGATGCCCTGCCCGTGCAGGGTATTGGTCATCACCTCCTCGGCCCCCATCAGATGATGGAACACCCCGCCGGGGGTAAAGCGCACCGGATGGCGCAGGGCAAACTTCTCCTCCAGCGTGCCATCGGGCGGCATGCGGTGGTTCATCCGCCCCGGCAGATCGCGGATTTCGGGGAAAAGCGTTCCCCCCATCGCCACATTCACCTCCTGAAAGCCGCGGCAAATCCCCAAGATCGGTTGCCCGCGTTCGATGCATGCGCGCACCAGCGGCAGGGTGATCGCATCGCGGCAACGGTCAAAGCTGCCATGCGCGGGCGTCTCGTCCTCGCCATATTCGCTCGGGTGGACATTGGGCCGCCCGCCCGTCAGCAGGAAGGCATCGCAAAGCTCCAGCAGTTCGGCTACCGACACAAGGCGCGGATCGGACGGGATGATCAGCGGCAGGCAGCCCGCAACCTCGGCCACCGCTTCGGAATTCATCGTGCCACCGGCATGCACGGGATAGCTCTCGTTGAGCAGGCTCATGTTGCCGATGATGCCGACCACAGGGCGGCGCACAGAGGGATGGGACATGGACAAGCCACCACAGTCATTTTGCATGCCCCCAGAATAGGCACAAAGACCGCGCGGGCCAAGTCCGCACCCGCGCACAGACGAGGCGCAGCGCCACCGGCGCAAAAAACAGGCAGCGCCGCACCCGCGCAAGGCAGAATGCCCGCCGCCCAGAGCGTCAAGCGACGGTTGTTCGCAGAAAAATCGTCTGCCTCAGCCTGCGGCGATCACCTTCGCCGCCGCGTCCAGCGCCCCCGCCCCGTGCGGAATGTCCAGCGCGATCAGCCCCGCCTCCATCACCGCCAGCGCGCCCAGCGTCATATGCGCATTGACATGCCCCATATGCGCCACCCGCAAAAAGCCGTGCCATTCCGGATCGCCGGGCGGAGCCATCCCGAGCCCGATGCCGAGCGTCACCCCCGCCTGCGCCTCGGTCCACTGGCGCAGGCGCGTGGCATCCGGCGCGCCCAGACGCGCCGCTGTCACCGCGCGCGAGCGATGCGCGGGGTCGGCCACATTCAGCCCGATCCGCGGATGCCCCGCGCCCCATGCCTCGAAGGCGGCCCAGACCGTGCGGGCCAGCACCTCGTGGCGCGCCCAGACCTGCGCCATGCCCTCTTCATGCAACATGTTCAGCGCCTCGCGCAAACCGTAAAGGTGATGCGTCGGCGCGGTTCCGGCCCAATACTGCCAGAACTCCTCCGGCTCGGCCCGCTTGCGCCAATCCCAATAGGGCGTGCGCAGATCGGCCTGCGCCCCCACCGCCCGCGCCTTTTCCGAAAACCAGACAAAGCTCATGCCCGGCGGGGTCATCAGACCCTTCTGGCTCGCCGCGACGGTCAGATCGACGCCCCAGTCATCCATGCGGTATTCATCACATCCCAGCGAGGCGATGCAATCCACACAGAGCAGCGCCGGATGCCCCGCCGCATCGATCGCCGCGCGCAAGGCGGCAATATCGGTGCGCACCGAGCTTGACGTGTCGACATGCGTCGTCAGCACCGCCTTGATCCGGCCCGCCCCGTCGGCCCGGAGCCGCGCCTCCACCCGCGCCATATCGACCGGGGCCGAGGTGCCGAAGTCCATCACCTCCACCTCGACACCCATCGCCCGCGCGCTTTCCGCCCAGCCAAGGCCAAAGCGCCCCGTGGCCAGCACCAGCGCCAGATCGCCCCTGCTGAACAGATTGGCATTCGCCGCCTCCCACGCGGCATGGCCATTGCCGATATAGGCCGCGACATGCTGCGTGGTGCCCGCCACCGCGCGCAGATCGGGCCACATCTCCACCACCATCTCGGTCAGATCACCCGCATAGATATTGGGGGCCGCGCGGTGCATCGCATTCAGCACCCGGTCCGGCATCACCGATGGCCCCGGAATCGCAAGATAGCCGCGACCGCGCGACAGGTCGGGCCGCACGGCTGCAGGCCGCGCGTCAGGCTGTGGCCGGGTCGAACCAAAGGACTTCACATCCATCATCAGGCGCCTTCTCGATAAAGCATTCGGCACATGGCTAGGCCCGCGCAGGCGCAAGGTCAATCGCCTGCGCGCTCATTTGCGGGGTGCCATTGCGGCGGCGGGGGGTTTGGCATTACATCACGCTCATGACAGCGCAAGACCCACAGTCGCCGCCCTCACCCAACCCGCCCCCGCCCGCACCCGCCGCCGGAGACGGGGCGCTCGCCCGCTGGTTCTGGCACAGCTACCTGCGCGGCCAGAGCGGGCGTCTGCTGACCGCCTTCGGCATCATGGTGATCGAAGGCAGCACCCTCGGCGCGCTCTCCTATATGCTACAACCGCTGTTCGACCGCGTCTTCGGCAGCGGCAGCAGCAGCGGGCTCTGGCTTGTTGGCGCGGCCATCTTCGGCCTCTTCGCGCTGCGGGCGATCACCTCTCTCGCCTCCAAGACCCTGCTCGCCAGCATCTCGCAGCGCGTCGCCGCGACCATGCAAAGCCAGTTGCTCGCCCATCTCCTGCGGCTCGACATGCGCTTTTTTCAGGACAATTCCCCCGGCGCGCTGATCGAGCGGGTGCAGGGCGACACCATGGCCGTGCAAGGCATCTGGATCTCGCTCGTGGCGGGCATCGGGCGCGATGTGGTGGCGCTCATCGGCCTCTTTGCCGTCGCCCTCAGCATCGATCCGTGGTGGACGCTCGCCGCCATCATCGGAACCCCGCTCCTGATCCTGCCCGCCGCCATCCTGCGCCGCTATCTGCGCCGCAAGGCGATCATGCTGCGCGATCAGGCCGGATTGCGCGCGACCCGCCTCGACGAGATCTTCCACGGCATACAGGCCGTGAAACTCAACCGGATGGAGGCGCATCAAAGCGCCCGTTTCGATGCCATCCTGTCGCGCATCGTCACCGCCGAGACCAAGGCCGCCTTCGGCCGCGCGGTGCTGCCCTCGCTGGTCGATGTGATCACCGGCCTCGGCTTTCTGGCCGTGCTGGTGCTGGGCGGGCGCGAGGTGGCTGCCGGCACCCGCACCACCGGCGAATTCATGGCCTTCTTTTCCGCAATGGTGCTGACCTTCCAGCCGATCCGGCGCCTCGGCGACATGGCGGGCCTGTGGCAGATCGGTGCGGCCAGCCTGCAACGCATCGCAAACCTCTTTGCGATGTCACCCTCGCACAGACGTCCGGCCAGCGGCTTGCGCCCGACCAATCTGCCCCCCCGGCTCCGCTTCGAGGATGTGCATTTCGGCTATGGCGACCAGCCCGTTCTGCAAGGGCTCTCCTTCACCGCCGAGGCAGGGCAACTCACCGCCCTTGTTGGGCCTTCGGGGGCGGGCAAATCCACCGTGTTCCACCTGCTCACCGGCCTCTCCGATCCGGCGCGGGGCCAGATCGAGATAGACGGGATCGCCACCACCGACATGACGCTGCCCGACCAGCGCGCCCTGTTCTCCGCCGTCTCGCAAGATGCGGCGCTGTTCGATGAAAGCCTGCGCGACAATCTGGCCTTGGGCCAGACGGGCATTGACGAGGCGCAGATGACGCGCGCGCTCGCCACGGCACAGGCCAGCACCTTTGTCGCGGCGCTGCCAAACGGGATCGACACCGCCGCAGGTCCGCGCGGCTCCAACCTCTCGGGCGGGCAACGCCAGCGCATCGCCATCGCGCGGGCGCTGCTGCGCGACACGCCTGTGCTCCTGCTCGACGAGGCAACCTCGGCACTCGACGCCGCCTCCGAATCCGCGCTTGCCACCGCGATGAACGCCGCCGCCGCCGGACGCACGACGGTCGTGATCGCCCACCGCCTCGCCACCGTGCGCCACGCCCACCGCATCATCGTGATGGACCAGGGCCGCGCGGTCGAAACCGGCACCCATGACGAACTGCTGGCCCAAGGCGGGCTTTATGCCAGCCTGCATGCCCTGCAATTCAAGGATCAGGACAAGACGCCATGACCAGCCCGCATCCTCAGGCGCCCCACGCCGGCGAACCCGCCGCAGATCGCCATATCCTGCAGGTCACGGGGGCCGACCGCTTCAGCTTTTTGCAAGGGCTCATCAGCAATGACATCCTGCCGCTGGAGCGCGCGCCGGGCATCCTCTGGGCGGCGCTGCTGACCGCGCAGGGCAAATACCTGTCCGACTTCTTCGTGATCCGCGCGCAAGGGGAAGAGCGTCTGCTGCTCGACATCTCCTCGGCCCTCGCCGCCGACACCGCCCGCCGCCTGATGATGTATCGCCTGCGCGCCGATGCGCAGATCACCGAGGCACCCGTGGCGGTGGCGCGCGGCCTTGGCACCGCGCCATCGGGTGCCTTTGCCGATCCGCGCCACCCCGCCTTGGGCTGGCGTGCCTATGGCCTGCCGCAAACCATGCCCCCCGCCCAGCCGATCGACTGGGACAGCATCCGCGTCGCCCATTGCATTCCCGAAAGCGGCATCGAACTGGTCCCGAACGAAAGCTACCTGCTGGAATCGGGCTTCGAGCGGCTGAACGGCGTCGATTTCCGCAAGGGCTGCTATGTGGGCCAAGAGGTCACCGCCCGCATGAAACACAAGACCGAGCTGAAAAAGGGTCTGGTCACATTGGCCATCGACGGGGCCGCCCCCGTCGGCACGCCGATCCTGTCAGGCGAGAAAGAGGCCGGCACCCTCTTTACCCAGGCGGGCGGCAAGGCGATCGCCTATCTGCGCTTTGACCGCATGCAAGACATGACGGCAGGCACGGCGCGGCTCTCGCCGCTCAGCTGATACCGCGGACCTGCTGCTCCTAGTATGACCGGCGCGATCCTTCCCGCGCAAGTTCGGCGGCGCACGGAACCCGCGCTGCCGACCATTGCTCCAAAGCTGCAGCCGAATATTCGCAGGAAACTCGCCCCGCTCAGGCGCGTTCGGAATATTCCATGAATTCGGTATGCACGATGATCTCTTCATCCTGCGCGACAAAGGGCGGGATCATGATGCGCACGCCATTGTCAAGGATCGCGGGCTTGAAGCTGTTGGCCGCCGTCTGGCCCTTCACCACCGGCTCCGTCTCCACCACGCGGCATTTCACCTTCTGCGGCAGAGTCACCGCCAGCGCCTCGTCGCCGTAATACCGGATCGTCGCCGTCATCCCGTCCTGCAGGAACGGCCGCCGGTCGCCCAGCAGGTCGGCATCCAGCTCGATCTTCTCATAGGTTTCCGAATCCATGAACACCAGCCGCCCGTCGGTTTCATACAGGAACTGCTGGTCCTTGTTCTCCAGCCGCACCTCCTCGACCTTGTCTTCCGAGCGGAACCGCTCGTTCAGCTTGCGCCCGTCACGCAGGTTCTTCAGCTCCACCTGCGCAAAAGCGCCGCCCTTGCCGGGCTTTACATGGTTTGCCTTCACCGCGGCCCAGAGCCCGCCGTCATGTTCCAGCACCATTCCCGGCTTGATCTCGTTTCCATTGATTTTCGGCATTTGTGGCAAAACCTTGACAAAAGGTTGAAGTCGGAAGGGCACCACCTATATCTGGGCAGTCCCACGCGGGCAAGCCGACTAAATACAGTATACCCCTGCGTCAGCCATGCGCCAAATGCATGACAGGATTGCAAAACGGGTGATGCCGAATCGCTTTGAAACGTTTAGGTTCGCCCGACGTCAGAAAAGACAAGAGCAAGAATAAGGACTGCCATCATGACAGGTTTCGTTGACAGCACCGCTTTCAATTACGAACAAGGTCAGCGCGCACGCAAGCTTTTTGCGGCCGTTGTGCTTGCTGCGCTGGACGATGCCATCGCAGATGACAAAAAATACGGCAACGGCCCCGAACAGATCGCCCGCTGGGCACGCTCGCGCGACGGGCGCGAGGTTCTGTCTTGCGCCGGAATCGACCCCAACGAACGCGTTGTCAAAGGACTGATGGAATTCGTCTCCAAAGGCGTGCGCACCTCGGTCGCGCTCAGCCGCGAAGAATCCGAACGCCGCAACGCGCTGGAATCGGAAATGGGCGAAGCCGCCTGATCCTTCCCCGCGCGGGGGCTTGCCCGAGCGCAAAACAAAACGCGCCCCAAACGGGGCGCGTTTTGTTTTTGCCGACCTCTTCGCGCGGCCTATTCGAACTCGCGCAAGGCCAGCGCCCGCGCAATTTCCGCCCGCACCAGTTTGCGCACATTGCGGGTAATCCGCTCGCCCAAAGTGCCCGACAACTCCTCGCGGATCAGGTCACGCACCAGATCGCGGAGCACCTCTTCGTCAAACCGCAGGCCCGCGCCGTCACCCGCCGCCTCGGCGGCGTAAAGGCTGGCAATCACATCTTCCTCGGCGTCCTGCGCAAGATCGGCGCGCACCGCTGCCTCGGCGGCATCTGCCCAGGCGCCGTCATCCATCGGCGCATCTTTCGGGGCGGCGGCAATGCCCTGCCCCGCCGCAACCGGACGGGCCACAGCAGGCTCCGCCTCTACCGGCCAGACCTGCGGATCGCCAAAGGGAGATTCCCATTCTTCCTCGGCCACAGCCGCGCCAAGCCGGGCGACCACATCCTCCACCGGCCACTCCGCCTGCATCACGGGCGCCGCCCCGTGTTGCTCCGCCGCGCCCGCCCCGGCGGCCACGGGAGCGGCCCCCTCGCCCTCTGGCGGCGCGACCACCCGCAGCGCGGGCGTCAAAAGCAGCTTGCCCGCCGCCTCCTGCTCCGCCGTCACAGCAGCGGCCACCGCCGCCTCGGCCGCGCGCGCAGGCCGAAGATCCTCCGACACCAGACGCCGGATCGACGACAGAACATCCTCGATCTCATGATTGCTCATCGGTTCCGACATGACACTCCTGCCCGTAATCCTGCCGCTCTTCCGGCTTGCCGTGCCGCGCCATTCCCTGCGCCGCCTGCCGGTTCAACAGACAGTGTAAACCCGCAAGGGCCGCAGCACAAGAAATTGGCACGGGCAGCGCCAGCGCTTTTGCACAAATGGCCCGAAAACCGCGCCTATTTCAGCTTTTCCAGAATCCGGTCAAGCTTCTTGCCCTGCGCGGAATGGACCGGCGCGGATTTCACGGCATTGTAATAGGCCGCCGGATCATAGGTCGGGATGCCCAGCTTCAGATGCTCGACCGACAGCAGGCCCATCGTGGCCAACACGCGGTAAACCCCCAGATAGCGCTGCGCCTCGGCCTGGATCCGCGTCACCCGCGCATCCAGCAGTTCCTGCTCGGCGTTCAGCACGTCCAGCGTGGTGCGCGCGCCCAGATTGGCCTCTTCCCGCACCCCGTCAAACGCGGTCTGCGCCGCGCGGATCTGGCGGTCGCCCGCCTGCACCTGCGCATTGGCAATCGTCAGCCCGGCCCATGCATTGCCCACACCTTCGGCAATCTGCACCCCGGCCTGCGCCAGATCGGCTCGCGCCCCGTCACGCTGCGCAATCGACTGGCGCAAGAGCGATGCCTGCGCGCCGCCCGAATAGACCCGCTGGTTCAGCGACAGGCCAAAGCTCTGGCTTTCCGCCCCCGCGTCATTGATCCCCACGCCGGCCCGCGCCGAAACCGTCGGCTTGAAACCGGCCTTCTGCAACTCGACGCCCAGTTCGTTGATCGTCACCCGCCGCTGCGCGCCCAGGATCGCAGGATGCGTGCGCAGCGCCACCGTGCGCGCAGCCTCCATCGAGGCAGGCAGGCTGGGCGAGGCAGGCAGCCGCGCCAGAGTGCGCGGATAGGCCCCGGTCGCGGCCTTGTAGGCTTCGCGCGCGACCATCAGGTTGCCCTCGGCTGCGGCCAGACCCGCCCGCGCCGCCGCCAGACGCGCCTCGGCGATCGACACATCGGTGCGGGTGATCTCGCCCACTTCGAACCTGTCCTGCGCGGCGCGCAATTCCTGCGTCACCAGCCGCACGTTCGACTCGCGCAAGGCCAGCAATTGCTGGTTCACCTGCACATCGACATAGGCCTCGACCGCCGCGAACAGCACATCCTGTTCCACGCTGCGCAGCAATTCGCGGGTGGCCAGCACGCTTTCCTTGGCAATCTCGATCCGGATCGCCCGCCGCCCGAAGTCAAGCAGCGTCAACTGCGCCGAAAGGTCAAAGGTCGTGCGGATTCCGTCGGTGAAACGGCCGCTCGCGGTTTGCTGGCTGCGCGAATAGCCGCTGTTGATCGCGAAATCCACGATGGGCCGCAACGTGGCCATCGCCTGCGCCACATCCTCATCCGCCGCCCGCAGGGTCGCCGCCTGCTTGTCCAGCAGGTTCGAATTGCGATAGGCCGCGATAAAGGCATCGGTCAGCGTCTCGGCCTGTGCCATCGGGGCCGCCAGAACACTGACCGCCACCGCCGCTGCTGCAAAAAATCCACGCATACCCTGACTGCTCCAATCCGATTTCCCGGCTTATACGCGCGGGATCTGTTTATTTGTCGCCGGGCAGACGCAATCAGAGTGAGAAAGCGCGCGCCTTGGCGAACCCCGGCAATACCGGTGCCGAGGCATTGAAAACAAAGCGCCAGCTCACCTGCCCGCCCGATTTGAAGCCAACGCGCACAATGCCCAAGGCCCCTTCCACAAAAATGGCGGCAATGCGCCCGCCATCTTTCAACTGGTCAATCAGGGCCTGCGGAATCTCTTCCACACCGCCTTGCACCGTAATCACATCATAGGGGCCATGCTTGGGCGCGCCCACCGCCAAGGGGGCCACGATCACCGCCGCATTGTCGACCGAAGCTTGCGAAAGCAGGCTCTGCGCCTCTGCCGCCAGCGCCTCGTCCTCCTCGACCGCGACCACCGCATCGGCCAGCCGTGCCAGAACGGCGGCCGAATATCCAAGCCCGCATCCCAGATCCAGCACCATCTCCCCCGGCTGTATATCCAGCGCATCCAGCATCTTGGCCAGGGTGCGCGGCTCCAGAACGGTGCGGTCCGCCCGCAGCACCAGGTTTTCGCCCATATAGGCCGCCTCGCGCAACTCGCGCGGAACGAAGGTTTCCCGCGGCACGGTCAGCATCGCATCGATGATGGGGAACTTGGTCACATCCGAAGGTCGCACCTGGGTGTCAACCATCATCACGCGGCGGGCAGAGAAATCGGTCATCGGCTGAACTCACGGGTCTAGATAGGCTGCCCTATCCTCTTGCCACATCTCCCCGGCGGGGGCAACGGGACAGACGGGCGGCGCTTCGCCCCGGCCTCCGATTTTTCGCGCGCTGCGTCCCTTGCGCCGCAATCGCGCGCAGCGTCTCAGGGCGCAACCCGTTGCAACGAAGGCGCAATCACCGCAAACCCGGCCTCCGCCGCCTCGGAAAGCTCGAATGTGCACAGCGATCCCAGCGCCACCGCACGGCAGGGTCCGGTGTCCCCGTCGATCCAGTCCAGCGGGTTCAGGAACCAGACCGCGCCGCCATCCCCCTCGAGATCCTCGAAAAACACCGTGGAGATTTCGCTCGCCAGCGTGCCATCGCCCAGATCGGCAAAATAAGGCACCTCCACCGCCCAGCCCTGCGGCACCGTGGCGACCAGACCGGTCTGCGGATCGGAATAGGCACATTCCGCCTCGGCGCAGCGCAGGGCGACCCCGCCCTCGATCACCAGCACCGGCACCACCACCTCGGCCATCCGGGCGCTCACCTCCACCTCGGCTTCATAGAGTTCCGCCTCGGTAAAGCCCGACAGCAGATAGCGCCCCGGCTCCAGCAGCACCTCCCAGGCACCCTCCACCGGTTCCTGCGTCATCACCATCGCGTCGAACACATCCGCATCCTCGGGCAGGTCCAGCGGCACCGCCGACCACGAAACCGGCCCCGCCGCCGTGCCGTCCTCCGACGCGGCAGCCGTCACGCGCAGTTTCACCGGCTCGGCCTCTGCCGCCACCGCCAGCAGCGCCAGCGCGGCAAACACCGCGCCGCCCAGCCTAAAGCCCAAGAGGCCCAAGCCGCTCCGCCCAATCGCCCCGTTCCACATCTGCTCGGCCCCGACCCCACGCACGCATTCGCCGCCAGACTGCGGCCCCGCCACAGATTCGACAACCCCGCGCAAATCGCGCCGCGCTGCCGCCTGCACCTTTTCCGGATACTCCCGCCCGAGGCATCCGCCACCGGCAGCAGCGCAAGGGTCAGACCAGCCGCAGCCCCCGCGGTTCCGCCTCGCGCCGAAGCGCCCGCCGCGCCATGCCGGCGATGTCCGCCGCCTGCAGCCCCGCCCACTCATACATCTGCGCAGGCGATGCCTGATCGATGAAGCGGTCCGGCAGCACCATGGTGCGGATCGCGCGGCCCCGCTCCAGCAGACCCGCCCCCGCCAAATAATGCAACACCAAGGCACCAAAGCCCCCCGTGCTGCCCTGCTCCACCGTGATGATCGCCTGATGCCCCTCGACCAGCGCGTCGATCAGCGCATGATCCAGCGGTTTGGCAAAGCGGGCATCCGCCACCGTCACCGAAAGGCCCTCCGCCTCCAGCAGATCGGCCGCCGCCTGCACCTCGCCCAAGTGCGCCCCGAAAGACAGCAGCGCCACCTCGCGCCCCTGCCGCAGCACGCGGCCCTTGCCGATCTCCAGCACCTGCCCGCGCTCGGGCATCTCCACCCCCAACCCCTCGCCGCGCGGATAGCGGAAGGCAATCGGCCCCGCGTCATGCTGGGCGGCGGTGGCGATCATGTGGCACAACTCGGCCTCGTCCCCCGCCGCCATCACGGTCATGTTGGGCAGGTTCGCCAGAAAGGCCACATCGAAGGCCCCCGCATGGGTCGCCCCGTCCTGCCCGACCAGCCCCGCGCGGTCGATGGCAAAGCGCACCGGCAGGTTCTGCAAGGCCACATCATGCACGATCTGGTCATAGCCGCGCTGCAGGAAACTGGAATAGATCGCGCAGAACGGCCGCATCCCGCTGGCGGCAAGGCCAGCGGCAAAGGTCACCCCGTGCTGCTCGGCGATGCCCACATCGAAGACCCGCGCCGGAAAGCGCCGCGCCATCACGTCAAGCCCCGTGCCCCCCGGCATCGCGGCGGTGATCCCCACGATACGCGGATCGCGCGCGGCCTCTTCGGTCAGCCGCTGGCCGAACACGCTCGTATAACTCGGCGCGTTCGACTTGGCCTTCACCTGCGCGCCGGTCGCCACGTCGAACTTCGCCACCCCGTGATACTTGTCATCCGCCCCCTCGGCGGGGGCATAGCCCTTGCCCTTCACCGTCACCGCATGGATCAGCACCGGCCCCGTCGCCCGCGCCCGCGCCGCGCGCAAGGTCGCCAGCAGTTGCGGCACGTCATGCCCGTCCACCGGACCGATGTAGGTAAAGCCGAACTCCTCGAACAGGGTGCCGCCCCCCGGCATCCCCGTCACCATCTGCCGCGCCCGCCGCGCACCTTCACGCATCGGCCCCGGCAGATGCGCCTCCACCCCTTCGGCCACCGCCTTCAGCGTGGCCAGCGGCCCCTTGGCGGCAATGTCGTTGAGGTACCGCTGCAGCGCGCCCACAGGCGGCGCAATGCTCATGTCATTGTCGTTGAGGATGACGAACATCCGGCTTTTCAGGTGGCCTGCATGGTTCATCGCCTCATAGGCCATGCCCGCCGTGATCGCGCCATCGCCGATCACCGCAATGGTATCGCCGACCGGCATCCCCATCTCGCGCCCCACGGCAAAGCCAAGCGCCGCACTGATCGAGGTGCTGGAATGCGCCGCGCCGAACGGGTCAAACTCCGACTCCGCCCGCTTGGTAAAGCCCGAAAGCCCCCCCGCCTGCCGCAAGGTCAGCATCCTGTCCCGCCGCCCGGTCAATATCTTGTGCGGATAGCACTGGTGGCCGACATCCCAGATCAGCTTGTCCAGAGGCGTGTTGAACACCGCATGGATGGCCACCGTCAATTCGACCACACCAAGGGACGAGCCAAGGTGCCCACCCGTCCGGCTGACCACCTCGATGGTTTCGCGCCGCAACTCGTCGGCCAGCGCGGTCAGTTCCGCATCGCTCAGCGCCTTCAGATCGGCGGGGCCGGACACCCTGTCCAGGGTCGGGGTGTGAATACCGTGTGCGCTCATGGGTGCGTCCTCCAAAGCGATGGGCCCCGATCCGCAAGGACCAAGGGCAGGACTGATCCGGCCAGATCAAGGCGGGCTGATCCGGCCGCATCAAAAGCAAAAAAGTGCCGTATGGATAAGCTCCACACGGCACCAGGTCCCTGTCGCCAACAGGAAGGGAACCGGGCTGTGGTTGCGCCCCGGATCCGGGCCGGCTTTATGGCCCGAATATGGTGGCAGGGGCGACAGGGTGCCGCCGCCCCCGCAAGGGATCAGGCCAGATCGTGACCGGCCACAGCCAAGGGCTGCTCGAGGCTCGATCTGGGCATCGGATCAGGGGTCTGGCGGCTTTCTTCGGGCAAAAGCAGCCCCACCAGATAGATCAGGCCCAGAAACAGCCCGATCGCCAGCAGGAACGCCCCGGCCAGAAAGGCCCCCCACATCATCTGGCCGAAAATCCAGGTGCGCATGCGGGTGGTCGGGCTTTCGTTCTGATAGAAGGGATGGTCAGACATGGTGCACTCCTCAATTCAACGGCGCGTAGCCGTGCTCCTGCGCCCAGACATACCAGTTGTCCACCACAGTCCCGGTCAACAGAATGCCGATCCCGCCGGTCAGCGTGACCAGCACGGCAAACCACCAGGCCCAGCGGTGAATCCCTTCCATCGTGGCGTTGAAGCCCATGGTCCAGCGCCAGAACAGCGCCGCCCGTTCGCTGGCCGTGCCACGGTCCACGATCTGCTCCAGCTCGCGGTCGCCGCCAAAACGGCTCACCGCCAGAATGGTCGCGCCATGCATCGCAAACAGCAGGGCCGAGCCATAGAGGAACGCGATCGAAAGCGCGTGGAACGGGTTATAGAACAGGTTGCCATAGGTCAGGCTGAACAGGTTGGTCCAGTCCAGATGGCTGAAGATGCCATAAGGAACGGCATGGCTCCATGATCCCATCAGGATCGGCCGGAACAGGCCCAGCACAAGGAACAGCCAGATGGCGCTGGCAAAGGCCCAGGCCACATGCTTGCCCATGCCGAGCGCCTGTGCGCGCAGATAGGTGCGCACCCACCACGCGCAGACGCTGACCAGCAGGAAGAAGCTGGCGATGATCCACAGGCCGCCTTCGGCCAGCGGCGCAAAGCCAAGCCCGTATTCCTCTGCCGGCGGCTCGAGGCTGAACCAGAACAGATCGCGCAGGAACACCGCCGGGTTCAACCCCGCCTGATGCCAGAACCAGGCACCGACGATGAAGAACCAGACCGCCCCCGCCGCCAGCGAGATGACGCCCATCGTGCCAAGGTAGACCGGACCAAGCTGCGCGTTGCCGATCCAGCCCATCAGGTTGGAAAAGCTGGCCGATTTGGTGCGGTTGGAAAGCTCGACGCCCTCGACCATGCCCATTTCAGGCTCGGCCCTGACCTGGACCTGCGTGAAAATGTTTTGATACTCAGCCATTTACGCCTCCTGCAATCCCCGCCCACCACGGCAGGTTCAGCCACCAGTCCCACCAGACAACCCACTGGTCGAACCAGATGGTGCCCGAAATCACGATACAGACCGCCGACCAGAAGCCCGCGTTCAGCGCCAGAAGCAGCCCCACCCGGTGAATGCCCAAGGTCCCCACCGAATAGCCGATCAGGTCGCGGAAATAGGTATCCTCGTGATCGGGGGTGCGCATCTCCTTGCCCTTTTCGGGGTTGGCCGCCGACAGGATCAGCGCGCCATGCAAGGACAACGCCAGCGCCGTGGTGAAGAAGAAGCTCACCGCGATCATATGCGCCGGGTTGTAATGGAAGTTGCCGTATTGGTAGCCGGTGTTCGACACCCAGTCGAGATGCGTCCAGATGCCATAGGGAAAGGCATAGCCCCAGGCCCCCATCAGCACCGGCCGGATCACGACCAGCGTGAGATAGGCAAAAATGGCGACGCCAAAGGCAAAAGGCACATGATAGCCCATGCCCAGCTTGCGGCAGATCTCCACCTCGCGCAGCGCCCAGGCCACGAAGGCCCCCGTCGCGCAGATGGTGATCACCTGCCACAACCCGCCCTCGCGCAAGGGCGCTGCGGCAAGTCCCATTTCCACCGGCGGCGGCGCGATCGAGATCAGCCAGGGGTTCCATGTCCCCTGCAAGGTCGCGCCGTAGAATATCAGGATCGTGCCGAGGGCCGCAAAGAAAAAGCCCACGACTCCAAAGAAGCCGACGTAGAAAGGCCCGACCCAGAAGTCGAACAGGTTCCCGCCGACAAGCGTGCCACCCGGCACGCGGTATTTTCGTTCGAAGCTGAGCAGTGCCATGCTTCCCTCTCCGCGGTTATGGAGGCGGTCCCATCATGGGCGGGATGCACCATGCGGGGCCGACTTGAAATTCGATGTGTTTTTCACGGGCGACCTGACCGGCAGATCGCCCGCGAAGGCGGCACGGATTACTCCGCAGCCACGCGGTTGTATTTCGCTGCTGCGATGTCGAACCAGTTGTAGGACGGGGTCGACAGCAGAACGAGGTGGATCATCGCCGCCAGGAGGAACAGGAACACGCCCTGTGCCACGAAGACGCGACGGGGATCGAAGATCAGCCAGATTTTGTAGAATTTCGACATTGTGTGATCCTCCTCAGAACCAGGGGCGCCAGATGTACACGGCAAGATGGGCAACCACGGCAATCGCCGTGAAGAGCCAGAGCCCGCTCATGTACACAGAGTGCAGTTCTTGCGCCTGTTCGTCGGTAAGACCCGTGAAACTCAGGTCAGTTCTATCAGCCATAGTATCCTCCGGATTTGGAGACTGCCGCCGCATACCCTGCGGCGGGGGTCACGGATCGGCGGAGTGCCGAATCCGTGTTTTCCGATCCCCCGCGATGGTCTGCGGAAGAACGAAGCGATGGCTTCCGACGGGCGCGGCGGAAGGGAATTGCGTTGGCCCCTCAGGGCCGGAAAATCGCGGGCGTGATCGCCTTGGCCTCCAGCCAGGCGCGGGCCAGCGGCCCATGCACCGGCAGGCGCTGGTGGCGCAGGACCGATCCGGCCCATGCCAGCAGCGACAAGGGAACCGCCACAAGGAAGATCAGCACAAAATAAACGTAGAACTCGGCTTTGGGCGTGCGATGTGCATGGCCTGCGCTCTGGTCACTCATGGGAGCCTCCCTTGGGTTTCGCTTGGACCGCGCGGGCATCCCCCCGCAATCCTTCGACAAATTCGACAATCACCCGCTCGGCCCCTTGGTCGAGCGCGGCTTTCTCCGCCGCATCCCGCAGGGACTTGGCGGCGGAAATCCGGGTCAGCACCGGATGTTCGGAAACAATGCGATCAAGGGCGGCCTGCGCATCCAGATCCCACGGAAAATCGCGGCGCAGCGTGGTCGGCGTGGCCGCCGCACTGTCCATCTCGGACCCCAGGGGCAGGATGTGGAACAGCGCCTCGAACAGCCCGTTGCACACTTCCTGCAAGATCCAGACAGCCCCCGCATAGCCCATAAAGGGCGTGCCGGTATGGCGGCGGATCGCAGCGCCGGGGAAGCTGGCGGCGATGAAACTGGGGGCCGGTCCATGCCCCCCCTTCATCTCGGCCATATACATCTTCTCGTTGATCGACCCCATCACCACCAGCGGGCGGTGCTGTTTCATCAGCGCGCGCACTGCCTCGTTGTTGGTCTTGGCCCCTGCCACGCGGGAAACCGCAAAGGCGCAAGGCAGGCCCAGATCGTTCTCGAGGTAATTGCGCACGCCGCGCGTATAGGTGTCATTCGCCACGATCGCGAAACTGGCGGTGGCAAAGAAATCTTGCGTGACCGACCGCCACAGATCCCAGACCGGCTTCAGCGTCGAATGCTTTTCCCGCTCGATGAAGGGCTCGGGGTCCAGCCCCAGCAACTCGCCCAGACTGCGCAGGAATTTCGTCGTCGATTCAAGGCCGAAGGGCGCTTGCAAATACGGCTTGCCAAGCACTTCCGCCAGACCGCGCCCGAATTCGCGGTACATGACGATGTTCACATCGGCATTCACCAGATTGCGCATCTCGGCCAGATGGGCGCCAAGCGGCATCACCATATTGACCTCGGCCCCGATGCCGGTCACCAGACGCCGTATCTCGGCAAGATCCGACGCCATGTTGAAAGTGCCATACATCGGGCCAAGGATGTTGACGCGCGGGGCGTCCCCCTCGGCGCGCTTTTTCTCCAGCGGCATCCGGCCCTTGGTCATGCCGAATTCGGTGAAGATCCATGTCATCGCGCGGTCGGCGCATTGCCACTGATCCTCGTCGATGGTGCGCGGCAGGAAACGCTGGATGTTGGTGCCGGCAGGCGTCACCCCGCCGCCGATCATTTCGGCGATGGAGCCTGTGACCACCACCGCAGGCAGCGCCGGATCAAGCACCTTCCACGCCCGAGCCATCGAGGATTCGGTGCCCGACGACATCTCGTCCTCGCCCAGTCCGGTGACGACGATGGGCAATTCATGCGGCGGCAGCGCATCGGTGTAATGCAGGACCGAGGTCACGGGCAGGTTCTCGCAGCCCACCGGCCCGTCGATCACCACCTGCAACCCCTTGACGGCGCAGAAGGCATAGATCGCCCCCCAATAGCCGCCTGCCCGGTCATGGTCCTGAATCAGCATGCGGACCTCCCGGCCCAGAGGTCGGCAGCGGGGGTTTCACACCCCCGCGCGTCATTGCAGGGCAATGCCGCTTCCCCCGTGGGATATTTGAGGACAGAAAATGGCAGGAGGGTCATATCATCTCCTCCGCCTTGGCGGCTTTCGCCATCTTGTCGAGTTTCTTCTGATGCGCCGCGCGGAAATCGGGGCGCAGGTTCGGCGCGCCCTCCCAGATGCCCGCGGTGTCGTCCTTGCCGACGCCCTCGAAGAACGCTTTCATCCCGCTCATCCGGGCCTTGTTGCCCATCGCCGCATTGATGACCTGCGCCAGCGATCCGGCGCCCGCAGGCCCCATCAGGGGGCGGGCCGAGATCAGGTTGGTGAAGTAAAGCGCGGGAATCCCGAGCTCTTTTGCCTTCTGCACCACCGGCGTGGTGCCGATGGCGAGGTCAGGCTCGAAGCCCGCCATCGCGGCGCAATCATCTTCGAGGCTGGCGCGGAACTTGACCGCAACGCCCCTGTCGGCCAGCCAGACCCTGTCCGCCTCGCTCCACGCGCTGCGCGCGCAGGCGGTGCCGACATATTTCACATCCGCGCCGCTCTCGATCAGCAGCCGTGCGACCAGCAGTTCCGATCCCTCATAGCCCGACAGCGTGATGCGCCCGCGGATCGGGTTGGCCGCCAGCGCGGCCTTGATGGCGGCGCCAAAGGCATTCTGTGCGGCGGTAATCTTTTCGGCTGTGACATCATAGGCTTGGCCGATGTTCTTCAGCCAGTCCATCGTGCCGTCATACCCCACCGGGGCCGAGCCTACCACGCTGCGGCCCGCGGCTTCGAACTCGCGCACCGCCGCCGTGTAGAAGGGGTGGATGGCCGCCACCACCTTGCAATCGAGCGCGGCATAGAGCTCGCGCCATTCGCGGCACGGCACCACCGGCCCTGCCGCCAGCCCCATCGGGGCCAGCATCGCGCCGATCATCATCGGATCGGCGGGGAACATCTCGCCAAGAAGCGCCACCGTGGGCCGGTCAGACCGCCCCGTTGCGGGCGCCGCCACCGGCCCCGCCATGATCTCGGCCCGCGCATAGGCCAGCATCGCCCCCGCCAGCACATCCTTGGCCTCGGCATGGGTCGGCACGCCAAAGCCGGGCACGTCGATGCCGACGATGCGCACCCCGTTGATTTCATTGGGCAGCAGCCGCAGCGGCACCCCGCTTGCGGTCGGCACACAGAGGTTTGTCACCACCACCGCGTCATAGCGGTCGGGGTCCGCCAGTTCATGCACGGCGTCGCGGATGTCCTCGAAGAGCTTGCCGGTCACCAGCGTCTCCGAGTTGAAGGGCACATAACCAACCGACCGGCGGGCACCATAAAAGTGGGAAACAAAGGTCAGGCCATAGACACAGCAGGCCGACCCCGACAACACCGTCGCCACCCGCCGCATCCGCAGGCCCACGCGCAGCGAGCCGAAAGCGGGGCACATGGATTGTGGTTTATCATGAGGGCCTTGCGGGTAATCCTTCGCGTAACGGTTCAAGAGTTCGGAATTGCCCGCCGCCCGCGCCGCCGCCGCCATCTGGTCCGCACCGGCATGGCATCCCAGACCATCCACCGATGGCACAGCCGCTTCGGGCACCACATGGCGCAGGCCGCTCATTGCGCGCCCCCCTTGCGCTGCATCGCGCGCAGCGCCTCTTCCAGCCGGGACAGGGTGTCGAGATCAAACATCGTCATACACCACTTCCAGCGAAGGTTTCGCCCCCGCGAACTTGCCGCGCATGTCGGCATCGCTTGCGGGCGTCAGCACGAAATCGGCCCCCGTATGTTCGGCGCTGAACAGCGCCAGCAAACCGTCCTGCGTCAGCGGCACCGGACGCACCGGCGGGGCCAGCCCCACCGCCGAGGCCAGATCGGCAAACAGCGGCCCCCACTGGCTCTCGTAGCTGCCGACAATCTGGTAATTGGCCGATTTCTTGCGCAGGTCGTCGTCCTGCGGAATCGCGGCCAGCACCGGAATCTTCACCGCCTCGGCAAAGGCCGCCGCCTCTCCGGTGCCGTCATCCTTGTTGATGACCAGCCCCGCCACGCCCACATTGCCGCCCAGACGCCGGAAATACTCCACCGCCGAGCACACGTTGTTGGCCACATAGAGCGATTGCAGATCGTTCGAGGCGACAAGGATCACCTTCTGCGCCATGTCCCGCGCGATCGGCAGGCCGAAGCCGCCGCAGACCACATCGCCAAGGAAATCCAGCAGCACATAGTCGAAGTCCCAGTCATGGAACCCCAGCTTTTCCAGCAATTCGAACCCGTGGATGATCCCGCGCCCGCCGCAGCCGCGCCCCACCTCCGGCCCGCCCAACTCCATCGCGAAGACACCGCCGCGCTTGAAGCAGACGTCGCCGATCTTCACCTCCTCGCCCGCCAGCTTCTTGCGGGTCGAGGTTTCGATGATCGTCGGGCAGGCCTTGCCGCCGAACAGCAGGCTCGTCGTGTCCGATTTCGGATCGCAGCCGATCAGCAGCACGCGCTTGCCCATCTCGGCCATCATGTGGCTCAGGTTCGCCAGCGTGAACGACTTGCCGATCCCGCCCTTGCCATAGATCGCGATGATCTGCGTCTTGCTGGTCGGCTCGCCTTGCGGCACCTCAAGCGTCGGCTCCTCATGCGCTTCCTCGCGCAGACGGGTGTCAAAATCCTTGAGGTTCGGAATATCCAGGGTCATGCGTGGCCGCTCCAGTCCAAGATCATTTTAAGGCAGGACGCGTCCTCGAAGGCCTGTGCATAGGCCTCGGTCGCATCCGCAGCAGGGCGGGTGTGGGTAATCAGGCCCGAAAGCGACAAGGCACCGCTTTCGATCAGCGCCCGCGTGGCCACCAGGTCATCGGCGGTCCATTCGCTGGCAATGCGGATCCGTGCCTCCTTCATGAAGGCGGGCGGAAAGGCAAAACTCACCGGCTCGGTGTAGAAGCCCGCCAGCACCACCTCGCCACCCTTGGCCAGCCGCATCACCAACTGGTCCAGCAGGCCCTTGGCCCCGCTGGCATCATAGATCGCGCGATAGTCGCGGCGCGTATCCTCGGCGGGATCAATCACCGCATAGCCTTCGGCACCCTCGCGCCGTGCGGGGTTGATCTCCCACACCGTGGGCGCAGGCGCACCCGCCGCCAGCGTCAGCCGCGCCAGCAGCCGCCCCAGCGTGCCATGTCCGACAATCAGATCGGGCAACGCGGTGTTGAATCCGGCCAGCGCATGCCGCGCCGTTGCCGCCAGCGCCAGCAGCGCGCCCTCGGCCCCCATGCTGCGGTCCATGCGCGCAACGCGCGCGGCGGGCGTCACCAGATGGCGCGAGGCGCCGCCGAACAGCCCGCGCACGTTGCCCGCAAAGCAATTGGCCCCCGGCACGAACACATGCTCGCCGACGCGAAAGCCGCTTTCGGGCGCAGCCTCCACCACCTCGCCAAAGGATTCGTATCCGGGCACCAGCGGATAGCCCATGCCCGGAAACGGCGGCATCGTGCCAGACCAGAACAGCTTTTCCGTGCCGGTCGAAATGCCGGAATGCGAAACCTCGACCACCAGATCACCGGCTGCCGGGGCCACGAGGCCCAATGCCTCCAGCCCCAGATCGCGCGGGCCTGACAATATGACGGCAGAAGTTCTCACTTGGGCGGTCTCCTTTTTCCGCTGATCACAGAGTCGCGATCAGACGGAACCTTTTCGCTATGTGTAAGTTTAGACTTACATTCGCAACTGTCAATTTAATTGGACAGGTTTTCGGCACTTCGCTGTGCTTTGGCCCTAAAACATTGCACTCCGGTCGAGCCGACAAAGCTCAGAGCGGTTTTTGCGCTGTCAAAGCCGAGGTCACATAGGGCCGCGGCCCGGGCAGCAGCCGGATTCCCGCAAATCCGGCGGTGCGCAACAGGGCGGCAATCTCGGCGGCAGACCGTGTCCGCCCCGTTTGCATCGCCAAGGTGTAGACCGCGAAATAGACATCCGTGGCCGGATCGGGGCGGGCGCCGCCCGACATCGGCTCGGAAACCAGCAGATGCCCTCCGGCTGGCAATGCGGCAAAGACCGCGTCCAGCAGGGCCGCCACCGTGGAATCGGCATGGTCATAAAGCACGCGGATCAGGCTGATCCAGTCCGCGCCTTTGGGCAGCGGGTCATCGCGGAAACTGCCCGGATGCACGGTCAGGTTGGGCAGCGCCGCCGCCCCCGCGACCACGGCGGGCAGATCGAACAGCGTCAGCCGCAGGGCCGGATACTCTGCCGCCACCGCCCGCAGGAAGGCTCCGGTGCCGCCGCCCACATCCATCAGATGCGCGGCCCCCTTCAGGCTCACCAGCCGCAGCGTATCGGCGGCCACCAGCGCCTGACTGTCCGCCATCAACCGGCTGTAACGCGCGGCCAGCGCAGGGTCTGCCGCCCCGCCCGCACCAAAGACATAGGGCCAGAATCCGGCCAGTTCGGGCTGGGTCTGGCCACGGAAGAACGCCACCGGATCGGCCAGATCGCGGTAAAGCACATCATGGTGGCGCACCATCGCCTCCAGCCCCGGCACGGTCAGGAAGGCCCCGCCGCGCGGGGTCAGATGCCACGCGCCGCGCGCCTGCCGCAGCAGCTTCAGCGCCGCGCCGGCCTGCAGCAGAATGTGCAGGCGCGGCTCCGGCACGCCTGTCATCTGCGCCAGCGCAGGCAGGTCTGCCGCGCCCTCGGCCAGACGGTGCAGCACCCGCAATTCGACCAGCGCCAGCAGCGCCTGCGATTGCACAAATCCCGACACCACGTCGAACAGCGCCCGTCCCTCGGCCCGCGATTTCAGGCGCAGGCCCGGAATGCGCTCGACCATCGCATGGAAACGCGGCGACATCGCCACCCGCGTCAGCCAGCCCGGCCCGCGCTTTGCAAGGAGGCGCGGCGACGGGCGCTGCGGGTCCAGCGACAGATCGGCCATCGGCTCAGCCCTTGGCGGCGGTCAGCCGCGCGGGCGTCATCTTCTCGGCATAGGCGCGCACCATCTGCGCCAGCATCGCCTCGCCCGGACAGGCGGGGATCGAGGCAATCGCCCCGCCCAGAATGTCGCGCAGATGCGCCACCGCGCCCGCAACGCCCAGTTCCGTCACCGCCGAGGGCCGCCCATGCGCCACATCCTGCCCCGCAGGCTTGCCCATATCCTCGGCACCCAGCACCGCGTCCTTCAGGTCATCCGCCACCTGAAACGCCGCCCCGATCCGTGCGCCCAGTTCTTCCCAAGGCTCGGCATCCTGCCCCGCCGCAATCGCGCCCATCTGGGTGGCGGCCATGAACAAAGCGCCCGTCTTGGCGCGGTGATAGGCCGCCAGATCGATCTGCGACTCGCTCTCCCAGCCCTGACCCGCGCAGATGCCAAAGGGCATCCCCGTGCGCTGCGCCAGATGCCGCACCAGATGCAGCGCGCGCTCCGGCGCCTCCGCCCCCGCCCGCGCCAGCACCTCGAAGGCCAGCACGATCAGCGAATCCCCCGTCAGCACCGCCAGCGGCTCGTCAAAGGCGCGGTGCACCGTGGCCTTGCCTCGCCGGATGTCGGCATCGTCAAAGGCGGGCAGATCGTCATGCACCAGACTGGCGCAATGGATCAGCTCCAGCGCCGCCGCCGCCGCATCGGTCAGCGCAGGCCGGTCATCGCCGCAGGCCAGCGCCACCGACATCAGGATCGTCGGCCTGATCCGCGCGCCCCCCGGAAACACACCGTAGGGCAGCGCCGCCCCCAGCCTCGGCGGGGCCGCCTCCGACTGCACCAAAGCCATCGCCCGCAGCATCGCCGCCTCTACCCGCCCGTCCAGTGCCATGTGCCGCCCTTTTCTGACGTTTGCCGCCCCATCGTGGCAGCGCCGGGACCGGGTGTAAACTAAAACTTACACAGGTGCGTCATTCTCTCTAGACAATATGCGCCACTGCGCCATCATACCCCGATGCAAAGCCGCGAAACCGCAGTCATCATCGGTGCCGGAATGGGGGGCCTCGCCGCCGCCATCCGGCTGGCCGCCCTCGGCCTCAAGGTCACCGTCCTCGAGGCCGCCGACACCCCCGGCGGCAAGGCCCGCGCGATTCCCTCGCCCGCAGGCCCCGTCGACACCGGCCCCACCGTCCTTACGATGCGCGGCGAGTTCGATGCGCTCTTCGCCCTCGCCGGCCAGCGGCTCGACGATCACCTGCAGCTCACCCCCCTGCCCGTCCTCGCCCGCCACTTCTGGAACGGCAGCCCCCCGCTCGACCTCTTTCCCGAAACCGGCGCCAATATCGAGGCCATCCGCAGCTTCGCGGGCCCGCGCGAAGCCGCCGCCTTCGCGCGGTTTGACCGCCTCGCCCAAGGCCTGCTCGCCACCTTCGACGCGCCGGTGATGCGCGCGGCCAGACCCGGGCTTGCCCGCATCGCGCTCGGCGCCGCCCTGCGGCCCCGGCTCTGGCCCGCGCTCCTGCCGGGGGTGTCGCTCGAACGCCTCCTGAAACAGCATTTCCGCGACCCGCGGCTGGTCCAGCTCTTCGCCCGCTACGCCACCTATGTCGGGGGCCGCCCGCGCCATGCGCCCGGCGTGCTGGCGCTGATCTGGCGGGCCGAGGCGCAGGGCGTCTGGGCGGTGCAGGGCGGCATGCACAGCCTCGCCGCCAGCCTCGCCCGCCTTGCCACCGCCATCGGCGTACGCTTCCACTACGCCACACGCGCCCGCCGCATCCTCACCGCCCAAGGACGTGTCAGCGCGGTGGAAACCGAAGGCGGCCACCTCTATCCCTGCCGCCACTGCGTCTTCAACGGCGATCCCGCCGCGCTTGCCACGGGCCTCCTCGGCCCCGAGGCGCAAGCCGCGATCCCCGCCGCGAAAACCACACCGCGCAGCCTCTCGGCCCATGTCTGGGCCTTTGCCGCCACCCCGCAGGGGGTCGACCTCGCGCATCACAATGTCTTCTTCACCGATGACCCGCAGGCCGAATTCGGCCCCATCGGCCAAGGCCGCCCCCCTGAAAAGCCCACGCTCTACCTCTGCGCGCAAGACCGCAGCCCCGCCGCGCCCCCCGGCCCGGAACGGTTCGAGATCATCCTGAACGCCCCCGCCGGCCTGCCCGCCCATCCAGACGAGGAACCCCAATGCCGCCAGCGCACCTTCCCCCGGCTGAAGGAGTTCGGCCTGACCTTCACCCCCGATCCGCCGCCCTCGGCGCTGACCACACCGGCCGATCTGGCGCGGCTCTATCCGGGCTCGCAGGGGGCGATCTACGGCCGCTCGCCCGAGGGGCTGATGGCAGCCTTCCAGCGCCCGCTGGCGCAAACCCGCCTGCCGGGCCTCACCCTGGCGGGGGGCGGGGCACATCCGGGGGCGGGGGTGCCGATGGCAGCCCTCTCCGCACGGCACACGGCCGAGGCGATCAGGCGGGACCTGACTTCCGCGTCACCGTCGGCCCGGACGGCTATGCCTGGTGGTATGTCGACGGGGTCAGCACCGACGGGACGCGCGCCGTCTCGGTGATCGGCTTCATCGGCTCGGTGTTCTCGCCGTGGTATCGCTGGTCAGGCCGGCGCGATCCGGAAAACCACTGCTGCATCAACGTGGCCACCTATGGCCCGGGCAGCCGCTTCACCATGACAGACAGGGGCCGCCCCGCCCTGCGCCGCAGCGCCGATACCTTCGAAGTCGGCCCCAGCCGCATGCATTGGACGGGCCGCCAGCTTGTCATCGACATCGACGAATGGGGCGCGCCGCCGATGGTTACCCCCGTGCGCGGCCAGATCATCCTGACCCCGCAGGCGGTGACCTCGGCCGAGGTCGCGCTCACCCCCGACGCCGCCCATATCTGGCGCCCCTTCGCCCCCACGGCGCATATCTCGGTCAACCTGACGCAAGGCCATGTCTGGGAAGGCCACGGCTATTTCGACGCCAATTTTGGCAGCCGCGCGCTGGAAGATGATTTCGACTTCTGGACATGGGGCCGCTTTCCGATGCGGGACGGCGCGCTGTGCATCTATGACGCCACCCGCCGCGACGGCAGCAGCCTCGATCTGGCGGTGGCCATTGATGCGGGGGGCGCGGTGCGCGAGGTCACCGCCCCGCCCCGCACCCGCTTTGCCCGCAGCCTCTGGCAGGTCAGGCGCGAAACCCGCGCCGATGCCGGGGTGATGCCGCGCCAAAGGCTCAACATGCTCGATGCGCCCTTCTACAGCCGCAGCCTCGTGGAAACCCGTCTGAACGGCGAGGCGACCACCGGTGTGCACGAGGCGCTCGACCTCACCCGCTTCCGCCAGCCGCTCCTGAAACCCATGCTCGCGGTCCGCGTCCCGCGCCGGCGGGGCTGGACCTTCCCGGATTGACCCGCGCAGCGGCCTTCGCCACCCCCCGGGGGCTGTCTGCCCCCCAGCTCAGCGGTTTCTTGAACCGATGGCGAAACCTCTGAGCAACCCCGAGAGTATTTGGAAAGCAGCAAATCGAAGAAGGTGCCAGGCTTTTGATCCGGCACGTTCATGCGCGTGCCGAACATCGACAGGCCTGCCGCTTGCATTTTGAAAGGCGCCCGCGCGAAGCGGCGGCAGGGTCAGCCCGCGCGCGCCGCGGCAGGATTGCGCCGCAAGACCGAGGCGTTCAGCGCCCCCGCGATGCTGACCCACAGAAGATAGGGCGCAAACAGCATCCCCGCGACCGGATCAATGCGCCAGAAGGCCACCAGCGTGGCCGCGACCGCCAGCCACAGCAGGGACAAGACCACCAGTCCTGCCTTCATCCGCTTCAGCCCGAAGAACACCGGCGTCCACAGCGTGTTCAGCGCGATCTGGAGCGCCCAGAAGCCCAACGCCTGCCCCACCCCCGGCTCGGCCCCGGCCTGCATGGCGATCCTCATCGCCGCGAGGGACATGCAGATGTAAAGGGTCGTCCATGCCACGGGGAACATCCAGTCCTTCGGGGTCCACCACGGCTTGTCGAGCGCCTTGTACCAATCGCCCGGCTGAAACATCGCCCCCGTCGCCGCCGCCGCTCCGCAGGCGGCGAGATAGGTGAAAAACAAGGAAAAATCCATCAGCCTGCCCCTCTGGTTGCCAGACCTATCTAGACCACAGGGGCCAGAGCGCAAGGCAAAGCGCCCGCCGGTTCCGGCAGCAGCGCGCAAACCCGCCCCCCGCCGCCGGCGCGGCCCGTCGGGTCAATCGTTAAGATTTTCTGAAGGCGGCAAGGTCAAGCGCTTGATTTCACAAAGCCCCGCCCTCCGTAACACAGGGAGCGGCAGAGGTGGGCAGCCCCCGGTCAGGCCATCCCGCGAGACCGGGCCTCCAGCTGGCTGAGCACCTCGAACAGCGCCTCCGACCGGCCCCGGGCCAGATCCTTGCGCGCCGCCGCCTCGACCAGAAAGGCCACCTCGG
The DNA here is from genome assembly GCF_010915705.1 of Pseudotabrizicola algicola. Classification (GTDB taxonomy): domain Bacteria; phylum Pseudomonadota; class Alphaproteobacteria; order Rhodobacterales; family Rhodobacteraceae; genus Pseudotabrizicola; species Pseudotabrizicola algicola. The sequence goes on along the minus strand of NZ_JAAIKE010000001.1, from coordinate 134,828 downwards.
GCGCCGGGCGGGCGTGCAGCACCGCCGAGTGGGGCAGGAGCGGCGAGAGCCCCGCCCTGAGCCCTGCCAGCATCAGCCAGCCCAGCTTCTGCCCCTTCCCCGTCCGTGCCCGCACGGTCACCGCGTCATGCCCCTGCCGGGCCACCTGTCTGCCGATGCCGGCATAGATATGCCGGGCCGCGAAGATGCCCGGACGGCAAGCGAGCGGCAGGGCCGCCACCCCCGCCTCGGCCCGCAGGTAAAGCTGGTCCGCCGCCGCCAGAAGCCGCGCCGTTGCCCGGCGCACCCCCCGGCTCGCGGCGGGCGCGGCCAGAAAGCGGTCTACCTCCACCCCTTCCTCGCAGAGCCAGTCCAGCGGCAGGAACACCCGCCCCGCCCGCGCATCCTCGCCCACATCGCGGCTGATGTTGGTCAGCTGCATGGCAAGCCCCAGATCGCAGGCCCGGGCCAGCGCGTCGGGGTCGCGCACCCGCATGAGGACGCACATCATCGCCCCCACCGCCGCCGCCACGCGCGCCGAATAGTCGAGCACCCCAGACAGCGTGTGATAGCGCCGCCCCATCGCATCCCAGGCCAGCCCCTCCAGCAGCGCCTCGGGCAAGGCGCGGGGCATGTCGAAATCTTCGACCACGGCGGCAAAAGCGCGGTCGGCAAAGCCGTCGCGCGGGCGGCCCTGATAGACCCCGTCCAGCCTGTCGCGCAGCCGCAAAACCGCGCCTGCCTTGTCCGCCCCCTCGTCCACCTCGTCATCGGCCACGCGGCAGAAAGCATAGAGCGCCAGAGCCGGGTCACGCACGCGCGCGGGCAAGAGCCGCGAGGCGGCGTGAAAGGACAAGGAGCCGGTGCGGATCGCGGCGCGGCATGCCTCCATGTCAGCGGGGGCGATCATTCTGCGGCCAATCGCAAGGCATGTTCGGCGGCGGTTTCGGCCCGCCGCCGTGCATCGGGCACCAGCTTTCCCAGAAGTTCGGCGGTGCCGACCACACCCGGAAGGCCCGCTCCCGGATGGGTTCCCGCCCCTGCAAGATAGAGGCCCGGCAACTCTTCGCTGATGTTGTGGGGGCGGAACCACGCCGACTGGAGGATGCGCGGCTCGATCGAGAATCCGGCCCCGAAGGGCGACAGGTAGCGGTCGCGGAAGGTTTCGGGGGTGAAGGTCAGGCTTTCGCCGATCCGCCCCGACACCCCCGGCAGGAGCCGATCTTCCAGCACCTTCAGCATCTTGGCGCGGTAAGGCTCTTCCTCGGCGGTCCAGTCCACCGCGTTGTCATGGCCCAGATGGGGCACGGGCGAGAGCACATAAAACGTGTCATCCCCGGCAGGGGCGCAAGACGGGTCGGTTACGCTGGGGCGGTGGACGTAAAGGCTCATGTCATCGGCCAGTTTGCCGCGAATGAAGATGTCCTTGATATGGTCGCGGTAGCGCGGGCCGACCACGATGGAGTGATGGCCCACATCGCCCCACATCCCTTTCGTGCCCTTGGTCCCGAAATACCAGACATAAAGCCCCATCGACCAGCGTGCCCGTTTCAGCCGTGCAGGCGTCCACCGTTTTTTCGGCGCGTTGCGCAGCAGCCGGTCATAGGTGTGGCCCGCATCGGCATTCGAGACCACGACCGCGGCGGGCAACACATCGCCGGAAGCCAGTCGCACGCCCGAGGCGCGGCCATCGGCGATGGTGATCTCGTCCACCTCGGCGCCTTGCACCACCGAGCCGCCTTGTGCTTCGATCACCCGCACCATCGCGTCGGCGATCGCCTGCACCCCGCCCATCGCGTAATGCACGCCAAACGCCTTCTCCAGATGGCTGACAAGGATATACATCGACGTCACGTTGAAGGGATCGCCCCCGATGAACAGCGGATGGAACGACAGCGCGAAGCGCAGGTGCTCGTCCTTTACCCGCGACGCGGCATGGGCATAGACCGACCGGTCTGCCCGCATGCGGGCAAATTTCGGGATGACCTTCAGCGTGTCCCAAAGCTTGTGCATCGGCTTGCGGCCCATATCCTCGTAGCCGAACCAATAGCGGGCTTCGGAATCCTTGAGGAACCTTTGATACCCCTTTGAATCGGAGGGAGAAATCCGCGCCACCTCTGCCTTGATCGCAGCATCGTCCTGCCGCGCGGTAAAGGTCTCTCCATCGGCAAAGCGGATCTCGTAAAACGGGTCCATCGGGACCAGACGCACGTCGGCGTCGAAATTCCGTCCGCAGGCCGCCCACAGATCACGCAACCCTTGCGGCACGGTCACGATGGTGGGGCCAAGGTCGAATCGGTGCCCGCCTTGCGTGATGGACGAGCCGCGCCCCCCCGCCCGATCAAGCCGGTCGATCACCGTGACCTGATACCCTTTGGCCCCAAGTCGCATGGCAGAGGCCAGGCCGCCGATACCCGCACCGATGACGATGGCTTGATCGGCAGCGGGGGGCGAAGCGGAGGGGGAGGATGCATGAGTCATGTTTGGATGATAACCTGTCCAGTTCAATTTACAACAACAGGGTTTAACCCTCTGAAAGCTGATTTGCCGCTTCCTCTCGCGCCCAAATAATGTCAGACTTAGTTTACGCACCCAAGGGAGACAGCGCCATTCCCGTTGCCACGCTCAGCCTGTTCCGATTTGACGGAATTGCCGCACGCTTGTGGGTGATCGGCCAGATGGGGCTTGCCCGCGCCAGCTTGCGGCGAGAGCGGAGGGCGCAGTTCTGGAAGCTTTGCGGCTCTGGCACCGGACAAGGCTTCACGCCAAAACCCAACTGGGGCGTCTGGGCGATGCTGGCGGTCTGGCCTGACGAGGCGACGGCGCGCGACGCAGTGGCGACAAGCGCGGTCTATGGCCGCTGGCGCGCCCGCGCGGTGGAAAGCTGGACGGCGTTTCTGGCCCCCACATCCGCGCGCGGATCATGGGCGGGCGTCAATCCGTTCGCCCCGGCCGATCACCGCGCGGGCACCGGCCCGATTGTCGCGTTGACCCGTGCCACTGTGCGGCCGGCGCGCGCGCTGCGGTTCTGGACCCGTGTGCCGGACATTTCCGCCGTGATCGGGGCCGACCCGAATGTGGTCTTCAAGATCGGCATTGGCGAAGTGCCCTTGTTCCATCAGGTGACCTTTTCGGTCTGGCCCGATGCGGCCAGCATGGGACAGTTCGCGCGCGGCAACGGCCCGCATGCCCGTGCGATAAAGGCCGTGCGCGATGGCAACTGGTTTGCCGAAGAGCTTTACGCCCGTTTTGCCCTGCTGGGCAGCGCGGGATGCTGGGAGGGCGGTGATCCGCTGGCCCGGCTGAGGACAGAAAAGGACGCCGCCTGATGCCCGCAGATACCGCGCCGAAACTTCACGCCTTGCCCACGCGCGCCGCGCCGCGCCAGCCGTTTCCCTTCTCGGCCATCGTCGGGCAGGAGGCGATGAAGCAGGCCATGTTGCTGACCGCGATCGACCCGGCCATCGGCGGGGTTCTGGTGTTTGGCGATCGCGGCACCGGAAAATCGACCGCGGTGCGCGCGCTGGCCGCGCTGTTGCCCGAGATCGAGGCGGTCGAGGGATGCCCTGTGAATTCACCCCGGCTGGAGCTTTGCCCCGATTGGGCGCAGGTGACGCAGACCCAGATCATCCGCAAACCGACCCCTGTAGTCGATCTGCCGCTGGGTGTCACCGAGGACCGCGTTGTGGGGGCGCTTGACATCGAACGGGCGCTGACGCGCGGGGAAAAGGCATTCGAGCCGGGGCTGCTCGCGCGGGCGAACCGGGGGTATCTCTACATTGACGAGGTCAATCTGCTGGAAGACCACATCGTCGATCTGCTGCTTGATGTCGCCCAGTCGGGCGAGAATGTGGTCGAGCGTGAAGGCTTGTCGATCCGTCATCCGGCGCGGTTCGTGCTGGTAGGGTCTGGCAACCCCGAAGAGGGCGATCTGCGCCCGCAACTCCTTGATCGCTTTGGCTTGTCGGTCGAAGTGACAAGCCCGGGAGATGTCGAGACGCGGGTGGAGGTGATCTTGCGCCGCGATGCCTATGACACCGCTTACGAGGCCTTCATGCCCGACTGGCAGGCCGCCGATGCCGCGCTGCGCGAGCGCATTCTTGCCGCGCGTGCCGCCCTGCCCGCGCTGAAGACCCCCGCGACCGTGCTGCATGACTGCGCGTCCTTGTGCATTGCGCTGGGGTCGGATGGCCTGCGCGGGGAATTGACACTGCTGCGCGCCGCGCGGGCGCAAGCGGCCTTCGAGGGAGCCGCGAGTGTGAGCCGCGCGCATCTGAAAGCGGTGGCGGCGATGGCACTGTCGCACCGCTTGCGCCGCGATCCGCTTGACGAGGCAGGGTCGGGTGCGCGGGTCGCGCGCATGCTGGACGACGTCTTGCCATAGGCCTGTGATGGACTGGGACCGCATCCTTCTTGCGCTTCAGGTGCTGGCTGTCGACCCTGCCGGGGTCAAGGGTCTGTGGCTGCGCGCGCGCTGCGGGGCGGTGCGGGACAGGGTGACAACGGCACTGGCGATGTTGCCGCTGCCCTTGGTGCGGCTGCATCCGGGGGTGTCCGATGAGGCGCTTTATGGCGGGCTTGATCTGTCCGCCACGCTCGCCACCGGCCGCACGGTGATGTCGCGCGGACTTCTGGCGCGTCCGGCGGGCCTGATCCTGACGATGGCCGAGCGGGTTCCGCCCGGTCTGTCGGCGCGGCTGGCCCATGCACTGGATACCTCAGGAACCTGCCTGATCGCTCTGGACGAGGCGGCCGAAGCGGGTGAGGGCTTGCCCGCCACGCTGACCGACCGCTTGGGGCTGTTTGTCGATCTCGAGGCGCTGGCATGGTCGGATACGACAGACATCGCTGTGGACAGCGGAAGTCTGGCGGCAGCGCGCGCTCTCCTGCCCACCGTTGTGCTGCCAGCCGAAGCCGCCCGAGCGCTGACACAGGCAGCGGCAGAACTTGGCATCGCCTCGCTGCGCGCGCCGCTGCTGGCGATGGCGGCGGCGCGCGCGCTGGCCGCGCTGGCGGGCCGGACCGGGGTTGCCGAGGATGATCTGCTTCGCGCGGCGGAACTCGTATACGCGCACCGCGCCCTGCCACAGTCAGAGCCCGCGACGCAAGACCAACCCTCCCCTCCGCCGCCCGATGCCGGAGAGCCGGGGGCAGAGGACAACACGCGTCAGGACCAGACCATTCCGGAGGAATTGCTGGTCGAGGCCGCGCGCGCCGCGCTGCCCGCCGGTCTTTTGGCGGAACTGGCAGCGGGGCGCGCCGCCCGCGCCGCCAAAGGAGCCAGCGGCACGGGGTCGGCGCGCGCCGGCAACCGGCGCGGTCGCCCCCTGCCCTCGCGCCCGGGCAAACTCGGGTCTGGCGCGCGGATCGATCTGGTGGCGACCTTGCGCGCCGCAGCTCCGTGGCAGCCCTTGCGACGGCGTGCTGCGGCATCGGATGCGGTGCTGCTGGTGCGCGCCGCCGATATCCGCCTGAAGCGGTTTGAGGAAACCTCGGACAGGGTCCTGATCTTTGCCGTGGATGCCTCAGGCTCATCCGCCTTTGCACGTCTGGCCGAGGCTAAGGGAGCCGTGGAGTTGCTTCTGGCCGCCGCCTATGCGCGGCGGGACCATGTCTCGCTCGTGGCGTTTCGTGGCACCGGAGCCGAGGTGGTCTTGCCCCCCACCCGCAGCCTTGTGCAGACAAAGCGGCGTCTGGCGGGGTTGCCGGGCGGCGGCGGCACCCCTCTTGCGGCCGGGATGCAGGCCGCGATGGCAACGGCCGCGATGGCACGCGCCCGCGGACTGACGCCGACCATCGCGCTATTGACCGATGGGCGGGGCAACATCGCGCTGGATGGCAGCGCAAGCCGCACGCAGGCCGAGGAAGACGCGCTGCGCCTTGCCCGCGCGATACGGGCCGGCGGCTTTCCCGCCATCGTGATCGACACCGCCAACCGCCCGCAGGCCAGTCTTGCCCAGATGGCCCGCGCGATGGATGCACCCTATCTGGCGCTCCCCCGCGCCGACGCCCGCAAACTGTCGAGTGTTCTTGGCGCGGCCTTGGGGGCCTGACGGATGGACAGCGCCCGTCTGCCGGCCGATTGGCCCTATCGCGCGCAAGCCCGCCATCTGCGGGTGACCCCGCATGACTGGTGGGTGATCGACACCGGACCGCGCGATGCGCCTGTGCTGCTGCTCTTGCACGGAGCGGGCGGGTCGGGCCACAGTTTCCGAGCCTTGATCCCGCTTTTGTGCGACAGGTTCCGGGTGATTGTGCCTGACCTTCCGGGCCAAGGGTGCAGCCGCGCCGGCGGCATGCGCCGCCTGGGGCTTGATGCGATGGCCGAGGACGTGACGCGCCTGTGCCTTTCGGCAGGATGCGCGCCGCAAGCGGTGATCGGGCATTCCGCAGGGGCGGCTATTGCGCTGCGGATGGCGGATCTTGTGCCCCTGAAGGCGATTGCGGGGATCAACGCGGCGCTTGGCACCTTTGACGGCGCAGCGGGGGTGATGTTTCCGCTGATGGCGCGGGCCTTGGCGGCGACGCCTTTCGTGGGTTCGGTCGTCTCGCGACTCTGGGGCAATCCGGCGACGGTGAACCGCCTTCTTGCGGGAACGGGTTCACCGCTCGACAGCGCCGGTCAGGCGCAATATCTGGCGCTGGTGCGCGATGCCGCCCATGTAAGCGGCACGCTGGGCATGATGGCGCAATGGCGGCTTGAGGGGTTGATGGCCCGCCTGCCCTCGCTGGCGACGCCCGTGCTGCTGATCGGGTCTGACCGGGATACGGCAGTGCCGCCAAAGGTATCGCGGGACGCAGTCGCCCATATGCCGAACGCCGTCTATGCCGAAATCGCGGGCTATGGTCATCTGGTGCACGAAGAGGCCGCTGGTCTGGTGGCAGACGTGCTGCTCCCTTGGCTTGACGCACGGATATGAAGCAGCGCGGGCGCCTAGCGCCCGACGCCGACAGTCTGGCCAAAGATGCGGGCCATATGTTCTGTCATGTAGATGTGCAGCCACGGGGTGAATTTGGCAGGCGCGCGCCGCACTTCGGCGGCAAGATCGTATAGATCAACCCAGCGCGTCTCCATCACCTCCTCGGGGTCTGGCGATACCGACAGGTCCGGCCCCGCCTCGGCCACGAAGATATCCACCAGTTCATGCTCGATCAGGCCGTTGCCCACATCGGCGCGGTATTCCACCCGGTCGGTGAATGCCGGAAACAGGTTCACTATGCCCAACTCTTCCCGCAGACGGCGCACCGCGCAGGCTGCCGGATCTTCGTCCCAACGCGGATGGGTGCAGCAGGTGTTGGCCCAAAGCCCCGGCGTGTGGTACTTCCCCAAGGCGCGGCGCTGGATCAGCACGCGGCCCTTGTCGAGCACAAAAACCGACACCGCCTTGTGACGCAGGCCGCGCTGATGCACTTCCAGCTTGCCCACGGGGGTGAGCTGGCCATCGACCCAAGCCGGAATCATCTCTTCGGTGGCGACAAGCGTATTCATGACCACTTTGGCGATACCAAACCGAGCAGATGCGCCATGTTCTTCAATCCGATCTTGAGATGCGCCATAGGCCGTGCCTTGACGAGGGATTTGTTCATATAGGCCTCGAATGTCAGCTTTTGCACATCAAGATCATGGCACAGGCTTACGAAACGCTCGCGCCGGTCGTCGCTGCGATAATAGGCATCCTGCATGGAACGCAAGACCCGGAATACGGTGCCGTGTTCGCGCATGAACAACTTTCGGGCGATGCGCAGGTCCTTGGCACGGCCCGATGCCAACGCCGCCTGCGCCGCGGTCGCGGCCACCCTGCCACCGGCCATCGCATAGAAAATCCCTTCGCCAGACGAGGGTGCGACCACGCCGGCGGCATCCCCGGCCAGCACCACATCGCGCCCGTTGTCCCATCGGTCCAAGGGCTTGAGAGGGATCGGCGCGCCTTCCTTGCGGATTGTCTCGCAGGCCGCGAGTCCTGCCATCGCGCGCAAGGAAGCGGTCGCCTGCTTCAGATCGACGCCGTCCACTTCGGTCCCCATGCCGACGCTGGCATGTTTGCCATGCGGAAACACCCAGCCGTAGAAATCGGGGCTGATCCGGCCATCATAGATCACATCGCAGCGCATCGGGTCATAATCGGCATTGGCGGCAAATCCGCCAGTCGGGGCGGCGATGATCTCGTGATAGGCGATGACATAGGGGATCTTGTCGCCCCCCGGCACCTCGGCACGCGCCACCGCAGAGCGCGCGCCATCGGCCCCGATGACAAGTTGCGTCGTGCTGCGCTGCTCTGCTCCGCTGGCTTTGTCGCGCCAGATGACATGTGTGCCTGCCGCATCCCGCTCGATCCGAAGGAAAGTGCCTGTCAGACGGTTGGCCCCGGTCATGGCGGCGCGGTCGCGCAGAAACTCGTCAAAATCCTCGCGGTCGACCATGCCGACAAAGCCGCCTTCGATATGGATATCGACCACGCGGCCTGTGGGGCTGATCATGCGGGCGGTGCTGATCTTTGCCACCAGCATATGATCGGGAATGTCGAAATCGCGGATCGCGCGCGGCGGGATGGCACCGCCGCAGGGCTTGATACGCCCGGCACGGTCCAGCATGGCGACCCGATATCCTGCGCGGGCGAGATCCTCGGCGGCGGTTGCCCCCGACGGGCCGCCGCCCACCACGAAAACATCATATTGCATGGTCATTCTCCCGGAATGGCAAGGGCGTGGGCCTGCGCCTCGCGCCCCCCACGGGTTGCGTCGATCACCCGAAGGGCGATGGCCGCTGCGGTCAGAAACAGGGCTGCTTCGGCCAGAAAAACCAGACCGAAGGCGGCAGGCGTGGGCAGCCACAGCCGCAGCAGATCAACCAGAGCGGCCCCGAGCAGGCCACCGAACCCGGCGGCAAGCGCCTGCGCCGCGCCCCACAGGCCCATGCGGGTGCCTTCGCGTGCGCCGCGTCCCTGCCCCGCAAGGGCCATCATCGAGCCAATGGCGGCAACGGCAAACATGCCATTGAACACGCCAAGCGCGATCACCGCCGGCACCAGGAAACCGAGTTCGGCCTGACCCAGCCCCGCGATCACCGCCAGCGAGAGCGCAGAGCCGACACAGCCTGCAACCACCCATTGGCGCAGCGTGCCAAACCGCAGACCGGTTGCCGCGATCCCGACCGCCAGCATGCCGACAAACACCCCGCCATTCTGCGCGCCGGAAAGCTGTGTGCTTTGACCGACGCCAAAACCGAACACAAGCCCGGCATAGGGCTCGAGGATGAGTTCCTGCATGAAGTAAGCGGTCATCGACAGAAAGACGAAGAGCGTGAAGGCACGCGCCTGCGGCTCGGCCCAGATCTGCGCCAAGCCCTGACGGAATGGCGCAGGATCGGCTTCACGCTCGGCAATCACCCGCGCCTCGATGCCCCAGACCGCCAAAGCGGTCAGCACAACCGCGCCCAAGGTCACGCTGCCCACGATCTCCAGCAATAACGCAGGAGTGTAGTCCTTGAGCAGATGGCCCACGGTGCCCGCAGTCACAGCGATGCCGAAGATCATCATCAACCAAGTGATGGTCGCCGCTGCGGCACGCCGCTGGGGCGCGGTGGCCGTTGCCAGCAGGGCGAGGAGCGAGGTACCTGATGCCCCCACCCCGACCCCGATGAGCGCATAGGCAAGGACCGACAACGCCAGCCCCGCCTGCGGTTGCTCCGGAATAATGAGGACACCAAGCGCGGCCAGAAACGCGCCCAGCGAGAGAGCAGCCATCCCGCCGATGATAAAGGTCGTGCGGTTCCCTCGCGTGTCCGAACGAAAGCCCCAGTTTGGCCGCGTGATCTGGATGCCGTAGTGCAGCGCGACCAGAAACCCCGGCACCAATGCAGGCAGCGCCAGTTCCACCACCATCAGACGGTTGAGCGTGCTTGTGGTCAGCACCACCACCGCGCCGAGGCACATCTGCACCAGACCAAGACGGGCGATCTGGACCCAACCGAGTTTCATCCCGCCACCCCCAGATTGCGCAGCGCAAAAGCGGCGATCATCATGCCCGAGACATAGAACACCACCCCGGTGCCGTTATACCAGGGCGCATGTTTCTTGGGGTCGCGGAACAGCCGCCGCATGGCCACGATCTGCGCCATGAGCAAGAGCGCGACCGCAAGCCCGTGCCAAGGCGCGCCCCAGATCAGCAAGAGCGCGATGACGATGGCCTGCGCCATGCCCATCGTGGTGCAGGCGATGCGCGCGGCGACCTCTGGCCCCAGCACCACGGGAAGCGAGCGGACGCCATGCTGGCGATCCCCCTCGAGCGCCTTGAAATCATTGAGCGTCATGATGCCATGCGCGCCAAGCGCATAGAGACAGGCGATCATCACAACCTCGAAACGGGGCGCTGCGGACAGCAGAACCGCCGCGCCGGTGAACCACGGCAGCCCCTCGTATGACAGACCCACAAGCCCCGGCCCCCACCAGCCCGAACGCTTGAGCCGGACCGGTTCTGCCGAATAGGCCCAAGCGGCCAGCACGCCGACAAGCGTCGCGCCAAAGCCCAAAGGCCCCAGCAGCGCCCCGATCGCCAAGGAAATCACCGTCATCGCCAGAGCGATGTAAAGCCCCCAACGACCCGGAATGCGGCCGGAGGGGATCGGGCGGTTTGGCTCGTTCACCGCGTCGACATGCCGGTCGCACCAGTCATTCGCCGCCTGCGACATGCCGCAGACGATCGGACCTGCCAGCACCATGCCCAGAACGACAATCGCCCAGTTGCCGGCCAGCGGGACCCCCGCCGAAACCGCTCCGCACAGATAGGCCCAGATGGGCGGAAACCATGTGATCGGCTTGATCAGCTCCAGCATGGCGCGGGGCTGCGGGGTCGTGCGGGCAAAGGGGGCGATGCTTGCGGTCATATGTCAACTAAACAGGACAATCGAGAGTCGGGCAAGGGGTTTGGCCCGGATTATGTAAACCAAAGATGACATATTCTGCGCGAAGGTCAGACCCGGCGCGCTAGAGGTGCTGAGGGGCCGACAGGAGCAAGGCCGACCGAAGGATCAGGACAGAGGAGAAAACGGCAGCTTTCGGCGCCCGTCGCCGCGCAGGCGATTTCGGTCACCCTGACCTTGGGCCAGACCAGACGGGCATAGAGCCGTTCAAAGACAGCGGCATGCCAATGGCACAGGGGGCGCTCGGATTGCTCTCCCCTGATCAGCGGATTGCCCGTGACCGTGAACTCCAGCGGACGGGTGGCGGTCACGCTGAACCCGCCGCTGCCCGCGAATGTCCAGGCGTGCCGCGTGATGGCGCGGGCAAGCAGGCGCGCCGCAAATGCAGACGGCAGAAGGCGCAAGACGCGTTGTGCCGCGCGTGGGATGCGGTAACGCAGTATGTAATCGCCCGTTGCCTGCCCCGAGGCGCGCAACAGAGCATCGGCCTGCGCGGGCAAAAGGTGGCGCAGCGCGCGGTGCACTGCCGCGCAATCTGTTTCGGAAAGCATGCCGACATCAGGGGGCGGCAGCGCAACACCGGCCTGCAACAGGACGCTGCCGCGCAGATCACGCCCGAGGGCGGCATCAAGCACATGCACGGTCTGCAGAATGGCGTTGGGGCCGATCAGGCCAGCGGCCGCGGTCGATACGGCCATCACCTACTCCGCCGGCTCGTGCATCTGGTCTTTGCCGCCGCCGCAGGCCATTGGCGTGGCGGCCTCGGGTGGGATCTGGAAGGCCCGCCCGGCGGCTCGCTCTTTCATTTGGGCCCGCACTGCCGCCTGCCGTTCCTTGTGTCGGCGCACCTTGTCGGCAGAAGCCTCCCAATCGGCCATCTGCGCCTCGGCCACCGTCCGGCTTTCGTCAAAGTGGAAATCGACCGAATTCCTCGTCTGCGGCCCCCAATAGCCCGCCTTGCCCAGATCGTAGAAAGTGCGCCCCACACCCGCCTTCAAAAAGGCCTTCAGACAGCCCAGAAGATAGCGCCGCCGAAACCCGGTGCCGCGCCACGGATAATGGAAGAGCGCCTTGCGCATATAGAAGCGGCGGTAATTCTTCATCACCCCATCCAGCAATTCGCCCCGCGTCAGGGCCGCGGGCTTCATGATGGGGGTCACAAAGTTATACTTCGAATAATCAAAGACTTCGACCTGATCCTTGATCTCCTGAAACAAGGGCGTAAAGGGCCAAGGCGTATACATCGCCCAATTGGCAAGATCGGGCTGCCAATCCCACGCCATCTGGAAGGTCTCTTCCAGCGTCTCCTTGGTTTCATTGTCCAGCCCCACGATGAACTGGGCCTCGACGAAAATGTCGGCCTCGCGCAGCAGGCGGACCGCCTCCTTGTTCTCGGCGACGGTGGTTTCCTTGTTGAACAGGTCCAGTTTGAGTTGCGCCGCCGCCTCGGTGCCAAGCGAGACATGTACCAATCCGGCGCGGCGGTAGAATTTCAGCAGATCGCGGTCACGGTATATATCGGTGACACGGGTGTTGATGCCCCATTTGACGCGCGCGGGCAGTCCCCGATCAATCAAGGCCTGACAGAACTCGACGAACTTCTTCTTGTTGATCGTCGGCTCTTCGTCGGCAAGGATGAAAAACCCGACCCCGTGGTCATTCACCAGCCGCTCGATTTCGTCCACCACCTTGATGGGGTCGCGCACGCGGTAATCACGCCAGAACTTCCACTGCGAGCAGAAAGAACAGGTGAACGGACATCCGCGCGCCATGTTCGGAATGGCCACTTTGACCCCGAGCGGAACATAGATGTATTTGTCCCATTCAAGGATGGACCAATCCGGGTCGATCCCGTCGAGGTTCTTGACGGTGGGGGCAGCTTGGGTGCTGACAATCTCGGACCCGTCAAGAAAGGCAAGGCCCTTGATCTTGCGGCGGTCTTGCGGCCAGCGGCCATCGCGGACCGCCTGCATCAGGGCAACCATAATCTCTTCGCCTTCTCCGCGGACGATCACGTCTATCCAGGGGGCCTCGGTCAGCACCTGCCGGAACATGAAGGTGGCATGGATTCCGCCAAGCACCCGCAGGGCAGCCGGAGCCACCTCTGCCGCAATGCGCATCACCTCTTCGGCTTCGTAGATCGCAGGGGTAATGGCAGTGGTGCCGACCACATCAGGGCGCAGCGCACGCAGACGGGCGCGGATTTCGTCAGGGCCATAGTGATTGGTCATCGCGTCGATGAAGTGGATGTCATCAAATCCCGCCGCACGCAGGCTGCCCGTCAGATAAGCCACCCATGCCGGGGGCCAGTTTCCCGCGATCTCTGCCCCGCCGGAATGGTAGTTGGGGTGAATGAAAACGATCCGCATGGCTGCTCTCCGGGATGAAGTGTCTACCAAAATTGACACCGCTTCGCCGCAAGATCGTTGATCTAGGTCAATCGCCCGCCAGGTTCCCGCCCGTCGCGTCAGCGGGAAAAGCAAAAAGGGGCGGAAAACCGCCCCGTTGCCCTACCGCTCCGCAAGCCTATCGGCGGTCAGTCGCCATCCTTGTTGATCAGCCCGTATTTGCGCAGCTTCACATACAGCGATTGCCGCGAAAGGCTGAGCATATCGGCGGCAGCAACGCGGTTGTTGCGCGTCAACTCCAGCGCCGTTTCTATGCACATCCGTTCAATGACATCGGTGGTTTCCGCCACGATATCGCGCAGCGTGGACGAGCCCACCAGTTCCATCACATTGCGCATGCCCTCTTCGTTCGGCACGCCTGCCGGACGCCGCAACGTCTCGGCGCGGCTGACATCCCGCACCACCAGCGCCAAGACCGGATTGGGCCGGTCATTCAGCCAGCTTGCCGACAGTTCAACCGCGGTCTGTCCGGAAAAATCGGTGGTCAGACGCGTCGCATAAAGACGTAACTGTCCGGTGCGTTTGACATTGTCGAGCAGCACGCGCAGATCGACCGCCCCGCGCGCCAGATAATCGGCCAGAGAACGCCCCCGCACCGAGGCCGTATTGGCGCTGTCCGTCAGGTTCAGAAATGCCTCGTTCGCGGAAACGATGATGCCTTCCGCGTCGGTGAACACGATCCCGTCCACCCCTTCCTGATACAGCCGCGCCAGATTTGCGTTCAGATCATCGCCTTGCGGTGTCATGCTGTCGGCATGGTCGATCTGGCACATGAGCAGGCGCTCGCCTGCGGCACGGAACATGGTCGGTGTCACCAGCAACCGCTTTTGCGAACGGCGCGCTGACAATTCGATCGGACCGCTGCTTTCGGCGACGGCGAGATTGGCCATGCTTTCCAGAAACTCGCCCCGACGACGCCCTTCGAACTCCTGCGCGATCGCAGCGCCGATCATTTCCGCGCGGCTGCCGCCCAGAAGGTTCGCCGCCGCCGCGTTCAGATCTGTGATCCGTCCGGTCGACATCGACACAATGACCACAGGATCGCGTCCGACCTCCATCAGCACGCGATAGCGGGTATCGGCCTCGCGCTGAGCCTCATAATCCCGCTCCAGCGCCAGTTGCGCGCTGATAAGCTGCTGCTGCACCTCGGCAATCGGGCGCAGATCGCGGCCAATCATCAGAACCGAGTCGTCCGAGCCGATCTTGTGCAGCGAATAGCGGACCGGAAACTCCCATGCGGTGCTGTCGGCATGGTTCAACTCGATCACCGGAGGCGTGCGGCGGCTGCCAAGATCGGCAAGCCGGGCTTCCAGCTTGCGCCAGCTTTCGGGCGAGAGAACAGACCGCAGGGGAATACCTTCCCAATCTGCAACCCTTGCCTGTATGCCGCTTGCAGGGTTCACAAGCACCGAAATGATCTTGAGGGCAGGAGAGATTAGCAAAGCAAGATCGCTGGCAGAGGAAATGATTTCCCCCATCAGCTCCGGAGCGATCAACGGAAGCTTTCCGCCATTCAAAAGGTGCCGTCCATCCGTTGTCACCTGACTATCCGTTCTTTTGCTGCACGCCGGCCAAGGGCTGGCACGCTCTACGTTATCACTGTCATCTGGGGACGCTTGCAGATCAGGCCAAGGGCCTCTGCCGCTTTCGACAGATCGTTCGTCACGATATCCACCCCAGACACAGACACGATGTTTTCTCCCTGCCCCAGTATCGCCCCGCCAAGCGCGATGGGCGGGCCTTTTGGTATGCTTTCTCGGAGGGTTTTCACCAACCCGGTGCAACTTTCAAGCTTTTCGTGGCTGGCAACTGAAATCATTACCCCGTCAAACCGCCGCTGCGCCAGAATTGCCGCAACATCCCGGGCGCTTGGCGCAACACGCAGACAGACAGACACCCCTTTCCTGTGCAACCAACTGGCGGCCACCCGCGCCCCCAATGAGTGTTGCTCGCCGTCGGGAACCAGAACCAGAACCGTCGAACCCGCCGCATCGCCGGTGCCGTCTGCCACCCAGCTTTGCCCGATGTCCTTCACAAAAGATTGAAGCCTTGCCGTGCCGATACTGACGTCGGCAAAGGAGAGAAGGTCATCCTCCCAGGCCCGCCCCAATCTGCGCGCCACTTCGGGTATGTAATGATCTACGATCGCCTCATGCGAGACGCGCGCCCGTTTGATGTCGACCAAAACCCTTTCCAGAGCGCGCGGATCGGCATGGCGCGCCGCTGCCAGAACGGCAGCTAGAACAGGCTCCTTAAGTGCAACTCCGGGCGCCCCGTCACGGGCAACAACCCTTGCCACCACCTCGGCGGCAAACTGCGAGAACCCAGAATTTCCCACCCTGCGCAGCCTGTCTCCTGAAAAATCGCCATCCTGCATTTCAGGCTCCGACACCACTTTACAGATCGCGCCACGAGCATAACCCCAGGTATGGCGCACCTGACCACGCAAGTTTCGTTCACGCGCCTTTCACCACCCACTGTCACCCAGCCATGAAAGGTTGTCAAATCAAATTGACACTTTACGGTCGGCCGCCGCCCCCCAAAGATTGTCAATTGGTTGTTCCAGATACATATTTATTCGTTTTTTCCCATGCTGGACGCTGCGCACCACAACGATCAAAAAACGAGCGCTCCCGACACAATACTGTAAGTTTATGTTGACAGTTCCACCCCCGAGACTAACCTGTAAGCACCACAGTCGAGAGGGAGGGCCGCGGCCTATGCAGCCAGAGCCAAAACAAGGGGCGCGCAGGCAGCTTTACACGCCCGCACAGCGGGCTCGCCGCGACGCGACGAAATGGACACTGGTGCAGGGCATTCTTGCGCCGCTGCAGTTTCTTGTCTTCGCCCTGTCGCTTGTACTGGTCCTGCGCTTTCTGTGGACAGGCGAAGGCTATACAGCTGCGACCGCCTCCATCCTTCTCAAGACCGCTCTGCTCTATGTGATCATGGTCACGGGAGCGATCTGGGAAAAGGTGGTCTTTGGCCAGTATCTCTTTGCTCCGGCTTTCTTTTGGGAAGATGTCGTCAGCTTCGGCGTGATCGCGCTGCACAGCTTTTACCTTTACGGACTGATCAGCGGTGCGCTGTCGCCAGCGGCCCAGATGGGCGTCGCGCTGGCCGCTTATGCGGCCTATGTCCTTAACGCCGCGCAGTTCCTGTGGAAGCTGCGGCTGGCACGGCTTGATGCCGAAGCGGCGGGCGCGCCCTCTGTCATGAAGGGAGCCGCGGCATGAGCCTCGATTCCCCAGCCCGCGGCTGCCGCGACACGCCAGTGCTGAAAGAGCGTGGCCAACGAGAGGTGTTCTGCGGGCTGACGGGAATCATCTGGCTGCACCGCAAGATGCAGGATGCGTTCTTTCTGGTGGTCGGCTCGCGGACCTGCGCCCATCTGCTGCAGGCAGCGGCCGGAGTGATGATTTTCGCAGAGCCGCGCTTTGGCACCGCAATCCTGGAAGAAAAGGACCTCGCCGGTCTGGCCGATGCCAATACCGAACTTGACCGCGAAGTGGCCCGCCTGCTCGCGCGCCGCCCGGACATCAAGCAGCTCTTCCTCGTCGGCTCCTGCCCCTCCGAGGTGATCAAGCTTGATCTCGCCCGTGCGGCCGAACGGCTGAGCGCGCTGCACGCGCCACATGTGCGGGTCTACAACTATTCGGGTTCGGGAATCGAGACGACCTTCACCCAAGGCGAAGATGCCTGCCTTGCCGCGATGGTTCCCGGCCTTGCGCAAACCCAAGCGCGCGAGTTGCTGGTGGTGGGCGCGCTTCCCGATGTGGTCGAAGACCAATGCCTCTCCCTGCTGGCGCAGCTCGGCGTCGGCCCGGTGCGCATGCTGCCCGCGCGCCGCTCTGCCGATCTGCCGGCGGTCGGGCCGAACACCGTCTTTGCGCTGGTGCAACCCTTCCTTGGCGATACCCATGCCGCGCTTGTCCGGCGCGGCGCCACACACTTGCCCGCCCCCTTCCCCTTTGGCGAGGAAGGCACCACGGCATGGCTTTGGACGGTCGCGCAGGCCTTTGGCGTCAGCCGCCCCCATTTTGACGCAGTGACCGCCGCCCCGCGCGCACGTGCGGCAAAAGCGGTTGCCGCGCATGCCGCAACGCTCTCGGGCAAGTCGGTGTTCTTTTTCCCCGACAGCCAACTCGAAATCCCGCTCGCCCGTTTTCTCGCCCGCGAATGCGGCATGTTGCCCATCGAGGTCGGCACCCCCTTCCTCCACCTCGGCATCACCGGTCCGGATCTTGACCTGCTGCCCGAAGGTCCGGTCATCAGCGAAGGTCAGGATGTCGAACGCCAGCTTGACCGCCAGCACGCCGCCAAGCCTGATCTCACCGTCTGCGGCCTTGGCCTTGCCAACCCGCTGGAGGCCAAGGGCCATACCACCAAATGGGCGATCGAGCTGGTGTTCACGCCTGTCCATTTCTACGAACAGGCGGGCGATCTCGCCGCCCTGTTCAGCCGCCCGCTGCGCCGCAAGGCCCTGCTGACCCCCGCCGGAGGCAAGCCATGAAGCTGACTCTCTGGACATATGAAGGCCCCCCGCATGTCGGTGCCATGCGCGTCGCGACCGGGATGACCGGACTGCATTACGTACTGCATGCGCCGCAAGGGGATACCTACGCCGATCTTCTCTTCACAATGATCGAACGGCGCAACCATCGCCCGCCTGTCACCTACACCACCTTCCAGGCCCGCGATCTGGGCGCTGACACGGCAAATCTTTTCAAGGACGCCGCGCGCGGGGCATATGAGCGTTTCCGCCCGCAAGCGATGATCGTCGGAGCCTCCTGCACCGCCGAGCTTATCCAGGATGATCCGGGGGGGCTGGCCGAGGCCATCGGCCTGCCCTGCCCTGTGATCCCGCTCGACTTGCCGAGCTACCAGCGCAAGGAAAACTTCGGGGCGGACGAAACCTTTCACCAGATCGTGCGCGCCTTGGCAAAACCGATGCCACGCAGCGAGACCATCACCTGCAACATCCTCGGCGCCACCGCGCTCGGCTTCCGGCATCGCGACGATGTGGCCGAAGTGACCAAGCTGCTGCGGCTGATGGGGATTGGCGTGAATGTCGCAGCGCCGATGGGAGCAAGCCCGGCGGACATCGCCCGGATGGGGCAGGCCCATTTCAACGTGCTGCTCTATCCCGAAACCGGGGAATCTGCTGCGCGCTATCTGGAGCGGGCCTGCGGGCAGCCCTGGACAAAGGTCGTTCCCTTGGGCGTGGGGGCAACCCGCGATTTCCTGCACGAGGTTTCGGGCCTGACGGGGCTGTCGCCGAAAGTGGATGAAAGCGGGCTGCGGCTGCCGTGGTGGTCGGCCAGCGTGGACAGCACCTATCTGACCGGAAAGCGCGTCTTCCTGTTTGGCGATGCCACCCATGTCATCGCAGCGGCCCGTATCGCCGCCACCGAGATCGGTTTCGAGGTGGTGGGCATGGGCTGTTACAACCGCGAATTCGCGCGGCCCATGCGGGCTGCCGCCAAGGCCTATGGTTTGGAAGCGCTCATCACCGATGATTACCTCGAGGTCGAGGATGCCATCGCCGCCGCCGCGCCGGAACTGATCCTTGGCACCCAGCAAGAGCGCCACATCGGCAAGCGTCTGGGTATCCCCTGCGCCGTGATCTCCAGCCCCGTGCATGTGCAGGATTTCCCCGCCCGCTACAGCCCCCAGATGGGGTTCGAGGGGGCGAATGTGATCTTCGATACCTGGATCCATCCGCTGGTGATGGGCCTTGAAGAACATCTGCTGACCATGTTCCGCGAGGATTTCGAGTTTCACTCGGACGCAGGCCCCAGCCACCACGGTGCCAAGGCCGATCTGCGCGCGGTGACTGACATCGCGTCTGACGATGCACCTGGGGCCGATCTTGCAGGGGGGGCGCTGCCCCCCGGCTCCGCCTCCCCCCGGGATACTTCCGGACAAAAAATGCCCTCAGAGGTGCAAGCTCCGATGGCTGCGGCGGGCGGCCTGCTTTGGCAGGCCGCCGCCGAGCGCGAGTTGAAGAAGATCCCGTTCTTTGTGCGCGGCAAGGCCAAGCGCAACACCGAGGCCTATGCCAGCGAAAGAGGCGTGGCCGAGATTTCCGTCGAAACCCTTTACGAGGCCAAGGCCCATTATGCGCGATGATCGTCATCCATCGCCGGGTCAGGCTGACGCCGACCAGACAGCACCGCGCAGCGACGGGGCCTATCGCTTTGTGATCGTAACGCTGGATGCCCATGCGGCAGGACCTGCGGCACGGATCGCGCCGCGGCTGGCAATCGATTTTCCGGGGATCGAAGTCTCTGTCCATGCCGCTGCGGAATGGGCCGAGAACCCCGCGGCGCTAGCCGCAGCACGGACCGCCGTGGCACAGGCCGATCTGGTGGTGGCGAACCTTCTGTTCATCGAAGAGCATATCACGGCGATCTTGCCGCAGCTGCAGGCGGCGCGGGCGCGCTGTGATGCCTTTGTCGGGGTCATCGCCGACCCCGCCGTCGTAAAGCTGACCCGAATGGGCGATCTTGACATGAGCCTGCCCGCCTCTGGCCCGATGGCGCTGCTGAAAAAGCTGCGCGGGACCAAGGCACCGTCGGGCGGATCGGGCGAAAAGCAGATGGCGATGCTGCGGCGCCTGCCCAAAATCCTGAAGTATTTTCCCGGAAAGGCTCAGGATTTACGGGCGTGGTTTCTGGCCATGCAGTATTGGCTGGGCGGGTCTGATGACAATCTGGAAGCGATGGTGCGCTTTCTGGTCAGCCGATATTCGGGCAAGCGCACATGGGCGCAGGTCAAGGCTGCCGCGCCGATCGACTATCCGGATGTCGGGCTTTACCATCCCCGCCTGCCCGCCCGGATCACCACCGATGCCGGTCTGATGCCGCGTCCCGATGGCGCGGTGGCGACCGTGGGTCTGTTGATGCTGCGCAGCTATATCCTTGCGGGCGATACGGCGCATTATGATGCGGTGATCGCCGGATTCGAGGCGAAGGGCATCGCGGTGCTGCCTGCCTTTGCCGGAGGCCTCGACGGTCGCCCGGCGATGGAGGCCTATTTTGCCGGACCTGCAGGGGCGCGGGTGGATGCACTGGTGTCGTTGACCGGCTTCAGCCTTGTCGGCGGGCCTGCCTATAACGACAGCCCGGCGGCGGTGGCCGCGCTGAGCAGCCTCGATGTGCCGTATGTCGCAGCGCACCCGCTGGAGTTCCAGACCCTGGGCCAATGGGGCGCGTCGGGTGGCGGTCTGGGGCCGGTAGAGACCACCATGCTGATCGCCCTGCCCGAGATTGACGGTGCGACCAACCCCACTGTCTTTGCCGGGCGGCATGATCTGAACGGCTGCGATGGCTGCGCGCGCAAGTGCCAGCCGCAAAGCGCCGAAGCCTTGCAGACACGCGCCATGGCCCCCTGTTTCGAGCGGATCGAAGCGCTGGCCGACAAGGTGGCGCGACTCGCATGGCTCCGCCGGTCCGAGGTCGCCGACCGGCGGGTCGGGATCGTGCTTTACGGATTTCCGCCAAATGCGGGGGCCGCAGGCACGGCGGCCTATCTGGCGGTGTTTGAATCGCTGCACAACATGCTGCATGCCATGCGCGCGGCGGGGTATCGCGTGGACCCGCCCGCCACGGTCGAGGACTTGCGCGCGGCGGTGCTGGGCGGGTCGGCAAAGACCTATGGACAGCCTGCCAATGTGGCGGCCATCGTGCCGGCGGCAGAGGTCGTGGCCAAGACCCGCTGGCTGAAGGATGTCGAGGCGGCTTGGGGCCCTGCGCCCGGGCGGGTGCAAAGCGACGGGCGAGGCGTCTTTGTTCTGGGCCGCGAGATGGGCAATGTGTTTGTCGGCTTGCAGCCCGTCTTCGGCTATGAGGGCGATCCGATGCGCCTTCTCTTCGAGAAGGGCTTTGCGCCGACGCACGCCTTCACCACGTTTTACCGCTGGATGCGCGACGAGTTTCGCGCCGATGTGCTCTTGCACTTCGGCATGCATGGCGCGCTTGAGTTCATGCCGGGCAAGCAGGCGGGCCTTGGCGCGGGATGCTGGCCGGACCGGTTGATCGGCAACCTGCCCAATGTCTACCTGTACGCCGCCAACAACCCTTCCGAAGCCACGCTGGCCAAACGGCGCAGCAATGCGGTGACGGTCACCCATCTGACGCCGCCGCTGGCGCAGTCGGGGCTTTACAAGGGCTTGGCCGATGTGAAGGACACGCTCTCGCGGCTGCGCGCCCTGCCCCATGCGGCTCCCGAGGCGCATGATCTCGAAGAGTTACTGCACGAACAGGCGCGGGCGGTCGATCTGGATGCAAGCGATCTGGACGGGCTTTGGGTCAAGCTGCTGGAGACCGAAGGCGCGCTGATCACCGATGGCTTGCATGTCATGGGCAAAAGGATGAGCGACAGCCACTTGCAGGCGATGCTGGACCTGATGCCGGATGGCACGGACAAGCTGGCGGCCGAGCGGCTTTTGCGGGAAGAGCATGAGATACCCGCGCTGCTGCGCGCGCTGTCGGGCCGTTTCATCCTTCCGGTGCCGGGCGGCGATCTGATCCGCGCGCCCGAAATTCTGCCGACCGGTCGCAACATCCACGCCTTTGACCCCTTCCGGATGCCGACCGCTTTCGCGATGCAGGATGGCGCCGCACAGGCGGCGCGCTTGCTGGCGGCGGCAGAGCGGCTGCCACGGTCGGTCGCGCTGGTGCTGTGGGGGTCTGACAACATCAAGTCGGATGGCGGTCCGATCGCGCAGGCCTTGGCGTTGATGGGCGCGCGCCCGCGCTTTGACCATTACGGGCGGTTGAGCGGGGCAGACCTGATCCCGCTGTCGGAACTGGGTCGCCCGCGCATCGATGTGGTGATGACGCTGTCGGGGATTTTCCGCGACCTGCTGCCCTTGCAAACGCGGATGCTGGCCGAGGCGGCGTTCAAGGCGGCAACGGCGGAAGAACCGCCGAGCCAGAACTTCATCCGCGCCCATGCTCTGGCCTATGCCGACGAGATGGGGGTGGATATGGAAACCGCGTCCCTGCGGGTGTTTTCCAATGCCGAGGGCGCCTACGGATCCAACGTCAACGTGCTGGTCGGATCATCGGCTTTCGGAGCCGAGGATGAGCTGGCTGATGCCTACGAGGCGCGCAAGAGCTTTGCCTATGGGCGGCAAGGCAAGGCCGTGCAGAACGGGGCATTGCTGCAAAAGGCGCTCAAGGACGTGGATCTGGCCTATCAGAATCTTGAATCCGTCGAACTGGGCGTCACCTCGGTGGATCATTATTTCGACACGCTGGGCGGCATCGCGCGTGCGGTGAAACGCGCGCGCGGCGGACAGGATACGCCGGTGTTCATCGGCGATCAGACACGCGGGGCGGGCACGGTGC
Source organism: Pseudotabrizicola algicola (assembly GCF_010915705.1). GTDB lineage: Bacteria > Pseudomonadota > Alphaproteobacteria > Rhodobacterales > Rhodobacteraceae > Pseudotabrizicola > Pseudotabrizicola algicola. The sequence goes on along the minus strand of NZ_JAAIKE010000001.1, from coordinate 112,167 downwards.
GCCCCTTGCGCGACCAGATCGCGCTCGAAACCCGCTCGCGCAGCCTGAACCCCAAGTTTTTTGAAGGCTTGCTGCGTCACGGGGCCGAAGGTGTGCGGCAGATCGAGGCGCATGTGACCAACACTCTTGGCTGGTCGGCGACAACCGCTGCGGTTGATCCTTGGGTCTATCAGCGCCTGTCGGAAACCTTTGTGCTGGATGATGCGATGCGCGCGCGGCTTGCGGGGTTGAACCCCGAGGCGAGCAACCGGATGGCGCAGCGCCTGCTGGAAGCGTCGGACCGCAACTACTGGCAGCCGGATGCGGAAACGCTGGCGGCGCTGCAACGCGCGGCGGACGAGATGGAAGACCGTTTGGAAGGGATCGCTGCGGAATGAGACACGGGATCGCCTTCGGGATCGGTGGACTGGGGCTCTGCCCCAGACCCCGGGATATTTTCAGACAGAAAATGGAGGCGTGCCCGCCTCTGGAAAGGAGCGGACAATGAGCCCGCGTGACGAGATACCAAACCTGAGAGGCCTTGACGGCGACGGATCGGTGCAGGTGCATCAGGATGCATCGCTGAAGATCGAAGGCGCCAAGGTGTTTTCAGTCTATGGCAAGGGGGGGATCGGGAAATCGACCACCTCGTCGAACCTGTCGGCGGCGTTTTCGATGATGGGCAAGCGCGTGCTCCAGATCGGCTGCGACCCCAAGCATGACAGCACCTTTACCCTGACCGGGCGGCTGCAGTCGACGGTGATCGACATTCTGAAGGAGGTGGATTTTCACGCCGAGGAACTGCGGCCCGAGGATTATGTTGCGGTGGGCTTCAACGGAGTGAAATGCGTGGAGGCCGGCGGGCCGCCTGCGGGCACGGGCTGTGGCGGCTATGTCGTGGGGCAGACGGTGAAGCTGCTCAAGCAGCACCATCTGCTGGAAGACACCGATGTGGTGATCTTTGACGTGCTGGGCGATGTGGTGTGCGGCGGCTTTGCCGCGCCGTTGCAGCACGCCGACCGCGCGGTGATCGTGACCGCGAATGACTTTGACAGCATTTACGCGATGAACCGGATCATCGCGGCGGTTCAGGCCAAATCGGGCAATTACAAGGTGCAACTGGCAGGCTGCGTCGCCAACCGCTCGCGCGAGACCGATGAGGTGGACCGCTATTGCGCGCGTGTGGGCTTCAACCGTCTGGCGCATATGCCCGACATCGACGCCATCCGCCGCAGTCGCCTGAAAAAGAAGACGTTGTTCGAGATGGACGACGCCGAAGATGTGGTGATGGCGCGGGCCGAATACATGAAGCTGGCCGACACGCTGTGGCGCTCGGTGCAGGGCCCCGGCTCGACCCCGTCCCCGCTGCCTGACCGCGAGATTTTCGAACTTCTGGGGTTTGACTGATCATGGCGGATTATCACGCCACCCGTGCAAGGGTCGAAGACTATTTCGACCGCAGCGCCACCAAGGTGTGGGAGCGCCTGTGCTCTGACGCGCCGGTCAGCCGGATCCGGCAGACAGTGCGCGAGGGGCGAGATGCGATGCGCGCAATGATGCTGGCGCGGCTGCCTGGCGATCTGTCGGGCGCGCGAATTCTGGACGCGGGCTGCGGCACAGGCCTGATGACCGCAGAACTGGCGCGGCGCGGGGCCGAGGTGGTGGCGGTCGATATCTCGCCGCAGCTGATCGCCATCGCGCAGCAGCGGCTGGACCCGCGCCACGCCGCGCAGGTAAGGTTTTCGGCCGGCGACATGACCGACGAGGCTTTGGGCAGCTTCGACCATGTGATCGCGATGGACAGCCTCATCTATTACCGAGCCCACGATATTGGCGCCATCTTGCAGCGCCTGACACTGCGCACGCAGGGCAAGGTGGTGTTCACCGTTGCCCCCCGCACGCCGTTCCTGATGGCCTTCTTCATGGCCGGAAAGCTGTTTCCACGGGCAGACCGCTCTCCGACCATGATCCCTCATGCCTACGAAGATCTGGCAAAGGTGACAGGGGACGGGCTGGCACGGGTGGGGCGGATCGACAGCGGCTTTTACATCTCGGAATGTCTGGAGTTTCGGCCATGATCCTGCGCAGGAAGGACATCGCAAAGCTGGGCTCCGCATGGATGCCCTTCGCGGATGCGGCCTCTGACGGGCTGCCGCTGGGCCAGTTGCTGCGGCTGTCGCTGTTCCAGGTCTCGGTCGGGATGGCCACGGTGCTGCTGCTGGGCACGTTGAACCGTGTCATGATCGTGGAACTGTCGATCCCGGCGATGCTGGTCGCGCTGATGATTGCCATTCCGGTGCTGGTGGCGCCGTTCCGGGCCTTTCTGGGCCATCGGTCTGATACCCACCGCAGTGCGATCGGATGGAAGCGGGTGCCTTACCTGTGGTTCGGCAGCCTGTGGCAGATGGGCGGGCTGGCGGTGATGCCTTTCGCGCTGATCGTGCTGTCGGGCGATCAATACCTCGGCCCGGCCTGGGCGGGCGAGGTTCTGGCGGCGCTGGCCTTTCTGATGACCGGCATCGGCATGCACATGACGCAAACGGCAGGGCTCGCGCTTGCCGCCGACCGTGCGAGCGACGAGACGCGGCCCCGCGTGGTTGCCCTGCTCTACATCATGTTTCTGGTGGGCATGGGGGCTTCGGCGGTGATCGTCGGCTGGCTGCTGCACGATTACGACCCGATCACGCTGGTGCGCGTGGTGCAGGGCTGTGGCGCCGCCACACTCGTCTTGAACATCGTCGCCCTGTGGAAGCAGGAAAAGGTTGCGCCGATGACAAAGGCACAACGCGAAGAGCCGCGCCCGCAGTTCCGGGATGCGTGGCGTGATCTGCTGGCGGGCGGCACGGCGGGGCGCCTGCTGGCTGTGGTCGTGCTCGGCACGCTGGCGTTTCAGATGCAGGACGTCTTGCTGGAACCCTATGGCGGCGAGATCCTCGGCCTGTCGGTCGGGGCGACCACCTTGCTGACCGCCGCATGGGCTTGCGGCGCGTTGATCGGCTTCCTGCTGGCCGCGCGCTGGCTGATGCACGGGCTTGACCCTTACCGGATGGCGGCACGGGGCATTCTGGCGGGGATCACCGCATTTTCCTGCGTGATCTTTGCCGCGCCGCTGGACAGCACCTTGGTGTTCTATGCCGGGGCTTTCGGCATCGGTTTCGGCGGGGGGCTGTTCGGCATCTCCACCCTGACCGCAGCCATGACCGTGCCCGCGCGCGGGCTGGCCGGGGCTGGTCTGGCCCTTGGCGCATGGGGCGCGGCGCAGGCCACGGCCGCCGGGCTTGCCATCCTGATCGGCGGCACGTTGCGCGACGTCGTCAGCCATATGGCGACCAGCGGAAAACTCGGGGCCCTGACAGACCCCAGCCTTGGCTATTCTGTTGTCTATCACCTTGAAATCGGGTTGCTTTTTGCAACCCTTGTTGCCCTTGGCCCCTTGGTCAAGGTCGGCATTCTGACCTCACCGAAACCGGACGCCGACGGGGGCAAACTGGCCCTTGCCGAATTCCCAACCTGAATAAACGGAGGACCAATCCATGGTTGGCGTGAACTTCTTTGGTAACTTTGATCTGGCAAGCCTGTCGATCTGGCTGTTCTGGGGCTTCTTCGCCCTGCTGATCTATTACCTGCAAACCGAAAACATGCGCGAAGGCTATCCGCTGGAAACCGAAGACGGGTTGCCCGCGCCGAACCAGGGACCGTTTCCGGTGCCAAAGCCGAAAACCTTCCTGTTGCCGAACGGCAAGGGCAGCGTGACCGTGCCTTCGGCCCAGAACGAGGCCGAGCATCGCCGCACCGATCTGGCGCTGGCGCGCACCGCCGTGTCCGAGGGCTTCCCCCACGCACCGACCGGCAATCCGATGCTCGATGGCGTCGGCCCCGCTTCGTGGACCCCGCGCCGCGATGAGCCGGAGCTTGACGGCCACGGTCATGCCAAGATCGTCCCGATGGCACATGCCAAGGGCTTTTCGATCAGCGCCGGACGCGATCCGCGCGGCCTGCCGGTGCAAGCCGCCGATCTGGAGGTTGTGGGCCGCATCAGCGACATGTGGGTCGATGCACCCGAACAGCTTGTCCGCTACCTCGAGGTCGAACTGAACTCGGGCGAGCGTCGGCTGATCCCGATGACCCTTGCCCGTATCTGGGCAGATCGGGTGCGCGTGCGCTCGATCACCTCTGACCAGTTTGCCGCCATCCCGGCGACCAAGTCGATGACGACGGTGACCAAACTCGAGGAAGAGAAGATCTCGGCCTATGTCGCCTCGGGCTGGCTGTACGCCACAAACCGCAAGTACGGCTACTGATCACAGCAAAGGGGGGCGGCGCGCGCCCGCGCCGCCCCGTCTTACCCGCAGATACGGAGGGTCTGAGATGTCAGACCAGACCACCAGCAGCAAAGCCCTCGACAGACCGATCGACAGGGATTTTGACTTCGAGATCATGCCCGGAGTTCCCGCCGGATTGCCCAAGGGGGAAGATATCCTCTGGCAAGGAAAGCCGCAGGCGAAGGCGCTTGCGCGGGAGGCCTACAAGATCAACTGGATTCTGGCCTATATGCTGGTCATCGTCCTGTGGCGCGCGGGCGGGGCCTATGCAGACGGCGGCAGCGCCCTGATGCTGGCCACCGCCCTGCCCTATCTGGCGCTGGCGGGCGCGGGTTACGCCGTGATCTACGCACTGGCGTGGGCGCAGGCTCGGGCCTCGATCTACACCATCACCTCCGCCCGCGTCATCATGCGGATCGGTGCGGCACTGCCCGTGACCTACACCATCCCCTTCCTGCGCATTGCGACCGCCCGGCTTGACCTGCGCCCCGGCGGCACCGGAACCATAGCGCTTGAGATCACCGACGGGGTGCGGTTGTCTTTCGCGGTGCTCTGGCCCCATCTCAGACCGGGGTTCGCCAAACATACACAGCCCGCCTTCCGCTGCATCCCCGATGCGCAGAATGTCGCGCGACTCCTGGCCGATGCGGCACAAGCCAAGCTGAACGAACCTGTTGTCACCGCGGCTGCCCCTTCGGGTGCCGTGATGGCGGCGGAATAGGAGGCCCCTATGGCACAGCTTCGCACCCTGGCCGAGCGCCCTTCGCCCGAGCGAGAAATGATCCCCCGCGTGCTGTTGTGGGCGATGTTCGCCCTCGCCGTCAGCACGCTGGCGATTGTCAGTCTGTCCGTCATCACCAAACGCCCCCATGTGGGCGTCCCGCCAGCCGCAACCGCCGTCTCAGAGCGGTGGCTGGTTCTCGAAGGCAAGTCAGCACAGGCGGTTGTGGTCCGCGATGCTGACGGCACCCTGCTGCTGGATCTGCCGCATGGCGGTTTCATCACCGTGATCCAATCCGCAATGGCGCGCGCGCGCCTTGTGGCGAAAGTCACGGGCAATCCGCCGATGCGGATCGTGCGCTACGACAACGGCCGCCTTGTGGCCGAAGACCCCACCACGGGCTGGAGCGCCGAGCTTTATGCCTTCGGGGGTGAAAACAAAGCCGCGTTCGAACGGCTGCTCGACCAAGCAAAATAAAGGGAACCAAGATCATGCGACTTTTTACAAGAGCTAAGGAGGAGGTGCCTTGCACCGTCGAAGTGAGCCATCGCTTCGAGGCCCTGCATGCACACGTGCGTTTCAACAACGGTGCGGTCGTCCATCCGGGCGACGAGGTGCTGGTGCATGGCGCGCCGGTGCTGGCAGCCTATGGCGAACTGGTCATCGAAGACCGCGTCGCCACCATCACCCGCGCGACATGGCTCGAGCGCCAGTGGGTCCGGCTGACGGGGGATTTCGACTTCATGGAACTGTGTGAGTTTTCCTTCAGCGAGGAGTTGACGGTATGAAAGACGCCACACACGACACCACGCATGGCGAATTGCACGCGGAGCTCGCAGGCAAATTCGACACAACCGCGATGGCCACCGACACCACGCTGCTGAACCCGCGCTTCTACACCACCGACTTTGACGAGATGGACCGCATCGATGTCACGCCGGTGCGCGCCGAATGGGATGTGCTGATCGCACAGATGCGGTCTGACCCAAACAAGGGCCATTTCAAGAAGAACGCCGACTGGGATCAGGTCGACTGGGCCGGCATGGACCCGCATCTGCGGGCCGAGTTCATCGATTTTCTGGTGTCATCCTGCACGGCCGAATTCTCGGGCTGTGTGCTTTACAAGGAAATGAAGCGCCGCGGCAACAACCCCGACATCTGCGAGCTGTTCAACTACATGGCCCGCGATGAGGCCCGCCATGCCGGTTTCATCAATGACGCCCTGCGCGAGGCGGGGGTTGCGGTGAACCTCGGCTTTCTGACCAAGGCCAAGAAATACACCTATTTCCGACCTAAGTTCATCTATTACGCCACCTACCTCAGCGAAAAGATCGGCTACGCGCGGTATATCACCATCTACCGCCATCTCGAGGCACATCCCGAGCACCGTTTCCATCCGATTTTCAAATGGTTCAAGGAATGGTGCAATGACGAGTTCAGCCACGGCGAGGCCTTTGCCCTGCTGATGCGCACCGACCCGAAGCTGACCGAAAGCTGGCAGAACAAGCTGTGGATCCGCTTCTTTCTTACGGCGGTCTATTCCACGATGTGGGTGCGCGATCATGCCCGCAAGGATTTCCACGAGGCCCTTGGGGTCGACATCGACTGGTATGACCAGGAAGTGTTCCGCAAGACCAGCGCCATCGCGCGGCAGGTTTTCCCGGTGGAACTGGACATCGACCATCCGCGCTGGATCCCCGGTCTGCGCCGCATGAATGCGGCCATGCTGGACATGGAACGCGGCGCGAAGCAGGGCGGTCTCTCGGGCCGTCTGACCAAAGCCTGGGGCACGGTGCGGGCGCTGACCGCCTTTGCCTCCCTCTATCTGATCCCGGTCAAGCATACTACCCCGCCCGCCTCGGTGCGGCTGGAGCCGGCGTATTGACCGTGATCACCCATATCGCCGCGAAAGCGGTGATTGCGGCAGCGGGATGGGCGCGTCCCGCCGCCGCGCGTGGCCCCTCTGGACACAGGGGGGCCACGTATGTCCTTGACTAACCCGTGGGTCGCGGCCTTGTCAGCAATTTTCCTGTGGTGGTTTTCCACGGGGCTGATCCTGTGGCGGGTGCGCCGGGCCGATAACGAAGGCCATGACGCGCATCTTTGGTCGGTTCTGCTGGGCTTGCCTCTGCTGCTGGCAGGGATCATCGGGCTGAACGAGACACTGCGCGACACATCGGCACTCGGGGCCTATCTTGCCTTTTTGTCTGCTCTGGCGGTCTGGGGCTGGGTGGAGTTGGCCTTTCTCTCCGGCATCATCACCGGGCCCAACACCCGCCCTTGCCCTCCCGACGCCGCCTTGCACAGCCGCTTTTTCCGCGCGGTCGGCACGATCCTGTGGCACGAGACGGTGCTGATCGCCCTTCTGGCCACCATCGTGATCCTGTCGGACGGTGCACCCAACATCTTCGGGCTGTGGACCTTTGCCATCCTGTTCTTTGCGCGCATCTCGGCCAAGCTGAACCTGTTTTTCGGTGTGCCGCGCATCCATACCGAGTTTCTGCCGCGTCCCCTGTCGCATCTGGCCAGCCACTTCTGCCGTGCGCCGATGAACTGGGTGTTCCCGATCTCGGTCACCCTGCTCAGCTATGCATCCTATTGCTGGCTGGAGCGTGCCTACAGCGCCACCAGCGAGGGCGCGACAATCGGCTTTACCCTGCTGTCTGCCCTGACCCTGCTCGCACTTCTGGAGCACTGGTTCATGGTGATCCCGCTTCCCGACCAAAAGCTCTGGCGCTGGATGCTGCCCGAGCGCAAACCGCAATTGCAAGGCAAGCTCAAGCCCGCCCTGCACACGACGTTGAAAGAGACCCCGCATGGACTTTGACGCCCTCTTCACCAACCATCTGGATACCCTGAAAGCTGAAGGCAATTACCGCGTCTTTGCCGATCTGGAACGCCGCTGCGGCAACTTTCCCCGCGCGGACAACCATAAGGACGGGCAGTTGCGCGATGTCACCGTGTGGTGTTCAAACGATTATCTGGGCATGGGCCAGCATCCGGCGGTTGTGACGGCGATGGTCGATGCGGTGCGGGCCTGCGGGACGGGCGCGGGTGGCACGCGCAACATCGGAGGCACCAATCACCACCATATCCTGCTGGAACGCGAACTGGCCGATCTGCACGGCAAGGAGGCGGCCTTGCTGTTCACCTCGGGCTATGTGTCGAACTGGGCGGCACTCGGCACGCTGGGCGCGCGCATTCCGGGCGCTGTCATCCTGTCGGATGAAAAGAACCATGCGAGCATGATCGAAGGCATCCGCCATTCGCGCGCCGACAAGGTGCTGTGGCGGCACAATGACTGGCGCGATCTGGACCGCAAGCTGCATGCCGTGGGCGACCGGCCCAAGATCGTCGCCTTTGAAAGCGTATATTCGATGGATGGCGACGTGGCCCCCATCCGCGAGATTGTCGAGGTCTGCGAAGCACATGGCGCGCTGTCCTACATCGACGAGGTGCACGCGGTGGGCATGTATGGCCCGCGCGGCGGCGGCGTGACCGAACGCGAGGGGTTGGCGCACCGGATCGATCTGATCGAGGGCACGCTGGGCAAGGCCTTTGGCTGTGTCGGCGGCTATATCACCGGCTCGGCACCCTTGGTGGATTTCGTGCGCAGCTTTGCCTCGGGGTTCATCTTTACCACCGCCCTGCCCCCGGCAGTTGCGGCCGCGGCGACGGCTTCCATCCGTCACCTCAAGGAGTCATCCGCAGAGCGCGAGGAACAGCAGCAGCGCGTCGCCCGTTTGCGCGCGCGCCTCGATGCGGCGGGCATTCCGCATCTGGCCAATGGCAGCCATATCATCCCGGTGATGATCGGTGATCCGGTCAAGTGCAAGATGATCAGCGACATCCTGATGAACGAATGGGGCATCTATGTGCAGCCCATCAACTATCCCACGGTTCCGAAAGGCACAGAGCGGTTGCGCATCACCCCGGGGCCGCTGCATTCGGACGCTGACATCGATCATCTGGTCACCGCTCTTTCCTCGCTCTGGCGGCAATGCGCTCTCGCCCATGCCGTTGCCTGAGCCGACACCCTACCCGTTTGCGCAGCCGAATTTCTTGGGGCGCACGCTGGCGTGACTTGCTTTTTCCAACAGCAGGTCCATGTTTCCATACGCAATACTTCCGGGAGGATCCCAATGAGACTCGCTTTGACTGCCCTGACTTTCGCGTCGTTCGCCCTTGCTGCACCCGCGTTTGCGCAAGATCCGACCGGCGATGCTGCGGCCGGGGAACGTGTGTTCAATAAATGCCAGACCTGCCATGTCATCGCGGATGCCGATGGTAACGTGCTGGGCGGTCGCAACGCCAAGACCGGACCGAACCTCTATGGTCTGCCCGGACGCGCGGCAGGCACCCAAGCCGATTTCAACGGCTATGGCGACTCTCTCGTCGCCCTCGGGGCAACCGGCTTTGTCTGGGACGAGGCGAGCTTTGCCGAATACGTGGCCGATCCGGCAAAATTCCTCAAGGCTCGTCTGAATGACAATGGCGCACGCTCGAAAATGTCGTTCAAGCTGGGCAATGCCAAGGAACAGGCTGATGTCTGGGCCTATATCGCCTCGCTCTCTCCCGCCGTGGAGGGCGAAGAGGCACCGGCCGCGACCAACTGATCGCCACCATCTACACAGGCAGAGGCCCCGGATGATTCCGGGGCCTTTTGCATGGACGAGAGGAGCACGTCAGAGGCGGATACCTTCGCGCGCGGCCAGATCACAGAAAAACTGCCAGGCGACCCGGCCCGAGCGCGCCCCGCGCGTCGCTTGCCATTCGATCGCCTCCGCGCGCAACCGGTCTTCCGCAACACTCACGCCATGTGCGGCGCAATAGCCGCGGATCATGTCAAGATAATCGTCCTGACTGCACGGATGGAAGCCAAGCCACAGGCCAAAGCGGTCTGACAGCGAAACCTTTTCCTCCACCGCCTCTGACGGATTGATCGCGCTCGACCGCTCGTTCTCGATCATGTCGCGGGGCATCAGATGGCGGCGGTTGGAGGTCGCGTAAAGCAGCACATTCTCCGGCCGCCCCTCTATCCCGCCATCCAGCACCGCCTTGAGCGATTTGTAATGCTGGTCATCGTGACTGAAGGACAAGTCATCACAAAACAGGATGAAACGGTCCCCAGCACGGCGCAGCAGCGCAAGCAAGCGCTGGACCGATGGCAAATCTTCCCGCGCCAGTTCCACGATCTTGAGGGGCAGGCCCTCGGCGCGCACCGCCGCATGGACCGCCTTGACAAGCGAAGACTTTCCCATCCCCCTTGCCCCCCAGAGCAACGCATTGTTGGCAGGCAGGCCGCGCGCAAAATGACGTGTGTTTTCAAGCAACGTATCGCGCGACCGGTTCACCCCCACCAGCAAGGACAGGTCTACCCGCGCCACCTTCGCCACCGGCTCGAGCCGGTCAGGGTCGGTATGCCATGCAAAGGCATCGGCGGCGTTGAAATCGGGGGCAGGCTGCGGCGCAGGGGCCAGCCGCTCCAACGCCTCGGCAATCCGGGTCAGCGCGTCTTTCGTCATGCCTTGTGATCTTCTTCCTCGGCCTCGGGGTCTTCCCAAAGGCCCTGCGCCCGCAATTCGGCCTCGCGCTTCTTCTCGATCCGCCGGATCAGGAAGATCGACACCTCGTAAAGCGGATAGACCGCAAGAAACAGGATGAGCTGGCTCATGATATCCGGAGGCGTCACAAGCGCCGCCACCATCAGGATCAGGACCACCGCATATTTGCGGGTGCCTGCCAGACCGGCCGACGAGATCAGCCCCGCCTTGCCCATCAGGGTCAGCAAGACAGGAAGCTGGAAACACAGGCCAAAGGCGATGATCAGCTTGAGAGAGATATCCAGCGTCTCGTTGACCTTGCCCTGAAAGACAATCTCGATGCCCTGCGATTGCACCGCCTCGGTCAAGGGCGTCGCCACCGGAACATCGGCAATCGGCGCGTCGGACAGCGCCGGCAGCAGCACGGAAACCACCGAAGTGGCGTCGGCAAACCCGAGGAAGAATGCCATCGCCAAAGGCGTCACGATGTAATGCGAAAACACCGCGCCCAGCATGAACAACAGCGGAGAGGCAATCAGAAACGGCAGAAAGGCATTCTTTTCGTTGCGATACAGCCCCGGCGCCACAAAGCGCCATAGCTGGTAGGCAATCACCGGAAATGACAGCGCAAGCCCGGCCACCACGGATATGTGGATCAGGGTAAAGAAATACTCCTGCGGGGCGGTGTATTGCATGATGGGGTTGGGGTTCCCCAGATTGCGCATCGCGTCTTCGATGGGCCCGAGCAGGAAGGCAAGGATCGGCTCTGCCACCAGAAAGCACAGGACCATCGCCACGACAAAGGCCGAAACCGCCCAGATCAGGCGGTTGCGCAATTCCGCCAGATGCTCGATCAGCGGGGCTGAACTGTCATCGATCTCGTCGGACTGGGTCATGCGTCGGCCTTGGGGGTCTGGTCGGATTTCGGTTTGCGCGGGGCGCGGGGCTTTTTCGGTTCGGCAACGGCTTGGTCAAGCGGCGTCTCGACGGGGTCTGCCTTGCGCAGTTTCTCGGTCGCCTCCTTGACGATGGCGTGCCGCGCCGCCTTGGCCTCGGCGAGGGCCTGTGTCGCAGGCCCATGTGCGGTAGATGCCGCCGGAGCCGTCGCATCTGACGCCGCTTCGGCCTTTGGCGCTGTGGCGGTCGGGCGCGCCGCATTCTTCAGCGGGTCCCACTTTTCAAACTTGGCGGTTGCCTCCCGCACGGCGTCAAGACCCATGGACTTGGCCGAGGTGACGGATTTCAGATCCTTGGCAACGTCCTTGACCCCCGCCTCGTCGGCCGCAGCCTCCATTGCCCGCGAAAACTCGCGCGCCATGCCGCGCATCTTGGCGGTAAAGCGGCCAAGGCTGCGAAACAGCTCGGGCAGGTCCTTCGGGCCGATCACGATCAGCGCGACAACACCGATGACAAGCAATTCGGACATGCCAAAGTCGAACATGGCGCAGGGCTCCCTTTCCGCTCAGGCGCGTCGGCTAATCAGATCTTGTCTTTTTCCGGCGCGGGCGTCACATCACGCACGGGCGTTGTCGACGCATTTTCAATCTCTTCCGAGCCGTCCTTCACACCCTTTTTGAAGGCGGTGATGCCCTTGCCCACCTCTCCCATAAGAGAAGAAATCTTGCCGCGCCCGAACAGGACCAGCACCACAACCGCAATAAGAAGAAGGCCGGGAAGGCCGATGTTGTTCAGCATGTCAAATCCTCCTGCTGACCGGGCGGCATGTCGCCCGCTGTCGCCTTTTCCTTCACTATCCCCCCGCCGCTCCGGTTCATAGCCTGATTCCGGGGCCAAAGAGGGCCTAGGCACCCAGATACCTGACAGCTATATGTCAGTTGCCCCAAGAACGGACCCGCCATGCGCCGCACCGACCGCCTGTTCGACCTGATCCAGATCCTGCGCGACGGCAGATTGCACCGCGCGGGCGAAATGGCAGAGCGGCTCGGCGTATCCGTGCGCACCATCTGGCGCGATATGGCCGCGCTGATGGCCTCCGGCCTTCCGGTCGAGGGCGAGCGCGGGGTGGGCTATATCCTGCGCGCGCCCATCACCCTGCCCCCGATGATCCTGACGGGGGCCGAGCTAGATGCCCTGCGCGCCGGCGTGCGCATGGTGGCAGAAGGCCCGGACCCGGCGCTTGCCCGTGCCGCGCGGGTGCTGGCCACCAAGATCGCCAGCGTCACCCCGGCCCCGCCCGAAGCCGACAGCGATGATCTGTTCGTCTTCACTGGCAAGGAAACCAACCGCGCCGCGGCCCATGTGCCGCTGTTGCGGCGTGCGATCAGGTCACGCCAACGCCTGACGATCACCTATATTGACCCCGAGGGACGCGAAAGCCACCGCGACATCCGGCCCTTGGCCCTCGATCTGACGGGGCGCGTCTGGACCCTTGGCGCATGGTGCGAGCATCGCAGCGGCTTTCGCAGCTTTCGCGTGGACCGGATCATGGCCATCGGCGAAACGGACGAGACATTCTCCGACAGGCCCGGTCAGACACTCGCCGATTACCGCGCCCATCTTGCGGGGGAACGCTGAAGCGCCTAGCGGGCGGGAAAGACGAAACAGCGGTCGCGGCGGATCATCAGCCACAGCACCGTGCCAACTTTTGGCAGGAACACCCCCGGCACGCTGGCGGTCAGCGTCGATCCGTCAAAGGTCATGCGGAATTCCACCAGACTTTCCCGCCCCAGATAGCGCGAGCGGATCACGCTGCCCCGCGCAGGCGTGCCCTCCAGCGGGGTCGGATTGGGGCCGCGTCCGGCACGGTCAAAGTCGATCTTCAGATGCTGCGGGCGGATGACGATCTCCACCTCCGCCCCGTCCTCTTGTCCGGGTGTCAGGAAGGCGCCAAAGGGTGTCTCGGTCAGCGCACCGCGAGAAACCCCACGGATGACGTTGATATCGCTGAAAAACGCCGCCGCCGCCTTGTCCACTGGCGCGTTATAGACGTTGTAGGGCGCGCCGCTTTGGACGATCCGCCCGCCCCGCATCAGGGCGATCTCATCGGCCATCCGCATCGCCTCATCCGGCTCATGGGTGACAAGCACCACCGCCGTGCCTTCATCCTTGAGGATATCGAGCGTGGTATCGCGAATGCCGTCACGCAGACGATTGTCCAGACCCGAAAACGGCTCGTCCATCAGCATGACCTTCGGCCGCGGCGCAAGCGCACGGGCAAGTGCGACCCGTTGCTGCTCGCCCCCCGACAACTGATGCGGATGCTTGGCCCCGAAACCGCTCAGCGTCACGCGTTCCAGCAGTTCATCCACCCGCCGTTGCCGCGCCGCCCTGTCGCCCTTCAGGCCAAAGGCAACATTCTCGCTGACGCTCAAATGGGGAAACAGCGCGAAATCCTGAAACATCAGGCCGACAGACCGGTGCTCTGGGGGCACATGCCGCGCCGCGCCCGCCACCTCGACCCCGTCAATCAGGATCTGCCCGGATTGCGGCTGATCGACTCCGGCAATCATCCGCAGCGTGGTCGATTTCCCGCAGCCTGAAGGGCCAAGCAAACAGGTCACCTGCCCTGCACTCACCTCGAGACTGACGTCATCCACGACGATGCGGCCCCCGAAGGACCGGGTCAAATGGTTGACAATCAGACGGGGCTGCTGGGTCGGCATGGGTATCCTAGGGTTTTGCTCAACTTCCCCTAGCAGGCCGCCCCGCACAGGGCAAGGGCAAGCCCCGCCGCATTTCCTGTTTCCAAATATCCCCGCCGGAGGCCCCCCGAGGAGACGCGCGATACGCGCGCGACGAGACAAAAAACAGCGCGCGCGCAGCGCGCTCCTTTCGCCTCCCCCGCAGGGCAATCCCCGTCAGATCGTGGCGTTGGTCGCTCCGCCATCCAGCAGAATGTTCTGCCCGACGATAAATCCCGCATGGACCGAGCACAGGAAGGCGCAGGCCGCGCCGAATTCTGCCGCCGTGCCATAGCGGCGCGCGGGGATGGTCGCGGCTCGGCGCGCGCGTGCTTCCTCGGCGGTGATGCCTTCCGCGGCCATGACACCGGCATCAAGGGCGGTCGCGCGATCCGTGTCATGAATGCCCGGCAACAGATTGTTGATCGTCACCCCTTGCGGCGCCACCTGCCGTGCGGTGCCGGCGACATAGCCCGTAAGACCGGTGCGCGCCGCGTTCGACAGCCCGAGCTGCGCAATCGGGGCCTTCACCGACTGGCTGGTGATGTTGACGACGCGACCCCATCCCTTGCCGATCATGCCCGGCAAGAGCGCCGTCATCAGCGCGATCGGCGTGAGCATATTTGCGTCCAGCGCCTTGAGGAAATCCGCGCGGTTCCAGTCGCTCCACAGCCCCGGCGGCGGGCCGCCTGCGTTTGTGACCAGAATATCCACATCACCCGCAGCGGCGAGCACTTGTGCCCGCCCCTCTTCACTGGTGATATCGGCGGCAACCGCGGTGACATCCACGCCATATGTGGCGCGCAAGTCGGCGGCAGTTTTCTCCAGAGCCTCTGCCCCGCGTGCGTTCAGAACCAGATCCACGCCCGCTGCGGCCAGCGCCTCGGCACAGCCACGCCCGAGACCTTTCGAGCTTGCGCAGACGAGCGCCCGTTTCCCTTTGATGCCCAGATCCATTGTTGCTGCCTCACGCCTGTTTCTCCCCTTGCGTAACAGCCGCTGCCGCGTTGACGCAAGGGGGCCTTCGGGCTAAGTGTTGCACATGGCGGCTGATGGGGCAGTCGCTTGGCTTCACAACGGACAGATACGCATGACCCCGCCTCCTTCCAGCCCGTCTGCGCCGCCCGGCCATGCCTGTCAGGTGTTTCCTGCGGAATGCATCTATGTCATCCACGGGGTGAATGCGGGCGACGGGCTCGGCGGCGCGCAAGATGTCTGTCTGGGCGATATCTATGCCCTTGAAGAAGCGGCGCAACCGCTGCGCCTGATCCTCTCGCACGAGGCAAGCGGCACCAAGGATACGCAGCGCGTCGCGGCGGGCAGCCAGATCGGCCAGCCCGGCGATGCGATCCGGCTGGAGGCGCGCTATACGCTGATGGCCCCCGATGGCGACAAGATCGATCTGCTGCTGATGCGCCTTCAAAGTGGCCTTGGCGTCGTTCTTCCGATGTCGCCGATGTCGGCGCTTGCCGACTACACGCTGGTCGCAATCGATGACGCGCCGGAACCTGTGCAACTGGCCGAACTGTTGTGCGTGTCTTTCGCACGCGGCACCATGATCACCCTTGCCGACGGGCGCCAGCACCCGATCGAGGATCTGCGCGCGGGCGACAAGGTTCTGACCCGCGATCACGGCCCGCAGCCGCTGCGCTGGCTGGGCAAGGCGACCTTGCGGGCGCAGGGCGTTTTTGCGCCCGTGGTCATCACCTCGGGCACCTTGGGCAATGCGGGCGATCTGATTGTCAGCCCGCATCACCGCATCTTTCTCTATCAGCGGCAAAAACGCGCCGGGCTGCAAACCTCGGAACTCTTGGTGCAGGCCAAACATCTGATCGATGACGAGCGGGTGTTCCAGCGCGAGGGCGGGTTTGTCGACTATTACTCTCTGGTCTTTGATCAGCACGAAATCATCTATGCCGAGGGCGTTCCCGCCGAAAGCCTTATGGTGAATGATGCCACGCTCTCGCGTCTGCCCGTTGCCTTGGCCGAAGACGTCAAGGCGCGCTTTCCCGGCCTTGCACAGGTTCAACATTTCGGAACCGAAGCCAGCCGCCAGTTTCTCGACGAGGTCGGGCGCGAGGCACTCTATTCTCCGCCCCGTCGCGGCGGTGACGAGCGCTAGCTGCACGCGGTGATGGACGGGCGGTCCGCTTTGCGCTAAAGGCGCGCTCATGTTGACCAATCGCCCCACCCTTCCGCCCGAGATCGCCCGCCGGCGCACCTTTGCCATCATCGCTCACCCCGATGCCGGCAAGACAACCTTGACCGAAAAGTTCCTGCTGTTTGGCGGTGCAATCCAGATGGCGGGTCAGGTGCGCGCCAAAGGCGAGGCCCGGCGGACACGGTCGGACTTCATCAAGATGGAGCAAGAGCGGGGCATCTCGGTTTCGGCTTCGGCGATGTCTTTCGACTTCCGCGACTTTCGCTTCAATCTGGTGGACACGCCCGGACACAGCGACTTTTCCGAAGACACCTATCGCACGCTGACGGCTGTGGATGCCGCCGTGATGGTGATCGACGGGGCCAAGGGCGTGGAAAGCCAGACGCGCAAACTGTTCGAGGTTTGCCGCCTGCGCGACCTGCCGATCCTGACCTTCTGCAACAAGATGGACCGCGAGGCGCGCGACACTTTCGAGATCATCGACGAGATTCAGGAAAATCTGGCAATCGACGTGTCGCCGGCAAGCTGGCCCATCGGGTCGGGCCGCGATTTTCTGGGATGCTATGACATTCTGAACGACCGTCTGGAACTGATGGACCGCGCCGACCGCAACCGCGTGGCCGAAACCATCCAGATCAACGGGCTCAATGACCCGAAGCTTGCCGAACACGTGCCCGCCGAGGCCTTGGCAAAGCTGCGCGAAGAGCTGGAGATGGCCAAGGAATTGCTGCCCGCCTTTGATCGCGAAGCACTGCTCAACGGCTCCATGACACCGATCTGGTTCGGATCTGCGATCAATTCCTTCGGCGTGAAGGAGTTGATGGACGGGATCGGCACCTATGGCCCGGAACCTCAGCCGCAGCCGACAGCCAGCCGCAAGGTTGCCCCCGAAGAAACCGCCGTGACGGGTGTTGTGTTCAAGGTGCAGGCCAATATGGACCCGAAACACCGCGACCGCGTGGCATTTGTGCGCCTTGCGTCGGGCCATTTCGAACGCGGCATGAAGCTGACCCATGTGCGCAGCAAGAAGCAGATGGCGATAGCCAACCCGGTGATGTTCCTTGCCGCCGACCGCGAGCTTGCCGAAGAGGCCTGGGCCGGTGACATCATCGGCATTCCCAACCACGGGCAGTTGCGCATCGGCGATGCGCTGACCGAAGGCGAGGCGCTGCGCTTTACCGGCATCCCATCCTTTGCGCCGGAACTCTTGCAGGGCGTGCGCGCCGGCGATCCGATGAAGGCAAAGCATCTGGAGAAGGCGCTGATGCAATTTGCCGAAGAAGGCGCCGCCAAGGTGTTCAAGCCGATGATCGGCTCCGGCTTCATCGTGGGCGTGGTCGGCGCGTTGCAGTTTGACGTTCTGGCCAGCCGGATCGAGGCCGAATATTCGCTCCCTGTCCGGTTCGAGGGCAGCCAGTTTTCCTCGGCCCGCTGGGTGCGGGGGCCAAAAGCGGAGATGGACAAGCTGATCAACGTCAACAAGCAGCATATTGCCACCGATCATGATGGCGATGTGGTGTTCCTGACCCGCCTTCAGTGGGACATCGACCGTGTCGTGCGCGACTATCCCGACCTGCGGCTGACTGCAACCAAGGAAATGATGGTCTGACGCGCTGCGGTGCATCCCCCCTCCCGCCGCTTTGCCCCGCACGGGCAACGCGGCTGACAGAGGCATTTCAAGGTCCACGTCGCTTCCGGCGGGTATGGCTGGCACAACAGTCGCCACATTGACCTTGGGGGCGTTTTGGGATAAGGGCTAAGGCGGTCCGCATACGGCGGGCCTGTGCCGGGGCGCCTGATCGACGCGTCCCTTTTCATGATTTGCGGGCCGATCCCGCATCCAAAGGACGCTGATGCTAAAATTTTCCGACCTCGCGCTGGACCCGCGCGTTCTTCAGGCCGTTATCGACACCGGCTATGAAACCCCGACCCCCATTCAGGAACAGGCCATTCCCTTTGCACTCGAAGGCCGGGATGTTCTGGGGATTGCCCAGACCGGCACGGGGAAAACCGCAAGCTTTACCCTGCCGATGATCACCCGTCTGGGCCGTGGCCGCGCCCGCGCCCGGATGCCGCGCAGCCTTGTGCTTTGTCCCACACGGGAACTGGCCGCGCAGGTTGCTGAAAACTTTGACACCTATGCCAAGCACACCAAGCTGACCAAAGCGCTGCTGATTGGCGGCGTCAGCTTTGGCGAACAGGACAAGCTGATTGACCGCGGCGTAGACGTGCTGATCGCCACGCCGGGCCGCCTCCTCGATCATTTCGAGCGTGGCAAGCTGCTCTTGACCGGCGTCGAGATCATGGTGGTCGATGAGGCCGACCGCATGCTCGACATGGGCTTCATTCCCGACATCGAACGCATCTTCCAGTTGACGCCCTTTACCCGTCAGACGCTGTTTTTCAGCGCGACGATGGCGCCGGAAATCGAGCGTATCACCAAGACCTTCCTGACCAATCCGGCCAAGGTCGAAGTGGCACGGCAGAACTCCACCTCTGCCACCATCGAACAGGCGCTGATTCAGTTCACCCCCAGCCGCAAAGACCGCAGCTTCACCGAAAAGCGCGCTTTGTTGCGCAGCCTGATCAAGGGCGAAGGTGAAAGCTGCACAAATGCGATCATCTTCTGCAACCGCAAGATGGATGTGGATGTGGTGGCCAAATCGCTGAAAGCCCATGGTTTTAACGCGGCCCCCATTCATGGCGATCTGGAACAGTCGCAGCGGATGAAAACGCTCGATGCGTTCCGCGACGGGACATTGCACCTTTTGGTGGCCTCGGATGTGGCGGCGCGGGGGCTTGATATTCCGGCAGTCAGCCATGTGTTCAACTTCGACGTGCCGTCCCACCCCGAGGATTATGTTCACCGCATCGGCCGCACCGGACGCGCGGGCCGCCTCGGCAAAGCCTTCACCATCGCGGTTCCGAATGACGACAAATACCTGTCGGCGATTGAATCGCTTGTAAAGCAGCCGATCCCGCGCGGCGCTGTTCCGGAAGGCGCTTTGTCAGGGCTTGACGAGTCTTCGTCGGACCGTCCGCGAGAAGCGCGCGGCAAATCGCGCGAGCGGGACCGCAACCGCAAACCCAAGCGCGACGAGTCGGCGCCCCCCGCAAGCATGGAGCCGATCGCTGCCCCCGCCGCGCCTGCCGCCCCGGTCGAGGTGGTGGCCGAGTTCACAGCCTCCGCCCCCCGCCGTGACGAACGGCGCGATGACCGTCGCTCGGAGCGCCGGGATGACCAGACCCGCGAAGAGCGGCGCGGCGACCGTCGGGAGGAGCGGCGCGATCGTCGTGATCATGCGGTGGTCGGCATGGGCGACCATGTGCCCGATTTCATCCTGCGCAGCTTCAAGATCGCGGCCGTCACCACGGAAGAGGCCGAGGACGAACCGGCAACCGGCACCAACGGCTGACAGTCACGATTTTTCTGCGAAAAATCAAAAGGCCCTGCAGCGATGCAGGGCCTTGTTTCGTTGCGCGTCGGGGTTGCCCTATTCCGCCTGTAGGCGGCTGACAACGACCGTGACCTCGGGCTTCTTGCCGATTTCTTCCATCGAGACCTGACGCACGATCCGGCGCAACGCCTCGTCGAGCTTGGAGTCATCGCCGAGCACCTTGCTGCCCGCTGTCTCCAGATAGGCGGTCAGGTCCGCTTCGAGCGTTTCGCTCAGCTTGCGCTCACCGCGCCCGATTGTCGGCAGGCCCGACAGTTCGACCCATGCCTCGCCCAAGGGCTCGTCCGCCTCGTCCAGAATGACGGTCACCATGGCGTGACCGTTAAGCGCCATGCGGATCCGGTCGCGCACGACACCGTCGAGCGCGCCGATCAGGACGTTGCCATCAAGATAAAGCCGTCCGGTCTCGATGTATTCCGCAACCTGCGGCGTCTCTCCGGTCAGGTCCATCATCATGCCATTCGTCACCACCTCGGCGGCAATCCCCGATTGCGTGGCGATCTTGGCATGTTCGCGCAGATGGCGATGCTCCCCATGCATCGGGATCAACATATCTGGCAGCAACAGGCGATGCACATGCTCCAGATCGGGGCGGTTGGCATGACCCGAGACGTGATAAAGCCCGCCGGTATCGTCGAACACATCGACGCCCATTTCTGAAAACGCGTTCATGATCTTGAGCACGCCGCGTTCATTGCCGGGGATGACCTTGGAGGAGAAGAGGAAGGTATCGCCCTCTTTCATCTGCAATCCCAGATACTTGCCCCGGCTGAGTTGGGCAGAGGCAGCGCGCCGCTCGCCTTGGCTGCCGGTGACCAGCAACATCAGGTTGCCACGCGGGATATCCAGCGCCTCCTCGGGGGAGACCAGACGGGGAAAGCCTGACAGCACCCCCGCCTCTTCCGAGGCGCTGAGCATGCGGCGCATCGAGCGGCCCAGAACGCAGATCGACCGATCCGAGGCACGCGCCGCCTCGGCAAGGGTTTTGAGCCGTGCCACGTTGGAGCCAAAGGTGGTGGCAACCACCATGCCGCCGCATTTCGAGATGAACTCGCGCAGCGGCCCGGCCAAAGTGGATTCCGACCGGCCCGGATGGGTGGAGAACACGTTGGTTGAATCGCACATGAGCGCCTTGATCGGGCGCTCTTCCGCAATTGCCCTGATCGCCTCATCGTCCCAGGCCTCGCCCACGACGGGGTTATGGTCGATCTTGAAATCGGCGGAATGGAAGATGCGGCCAGCGGGCGTGTCGATTACCAGTGCGCTGGCTTCGGGAATGGAGTGGCTGACCGGAACAAATTGCACATCGAAGGGCCCCGCCTTGACGACCGCCGGACGCGGCTCGACCACAGTGATGCTGTCAAGCGGCAGGCCGACCTCATCGAACTTCATCCGGCCAATGCCCGCCGTAAAGCGGCGCGCATAGACCTGTGCCTTCAGCTTGGGCCAGAGAAGGCCAAGCGCGCCGATATGGTCTTCATGGGCGTGCGTGATGAAAATCGCCTCGATCCGATCTGCCCGCGCCTCGAGCCAAGCAACATCAGCCATGATCAGATCGACGCCGGGGCTGCCATCCATGTCGGGAAAGGTGACACCGAGATCCACCACGATCAGCCGTTCGCGACCCTGCGGGCCATAGCCATAGACGTAGCAGTTCATCCCGATCTCACCCGCGCCACCAAGGGGAAGATAGATCAGACGATTCAAGCTCATGCGGTTTCCTTGTTGAACTCATGGATCAGGACGAGGCCATGCATGGTCAGATCGTCCTCGATCTTGTGAAATAAATCTGTGCCTTGGGCAAACAAGGACGCGAGTCCCCCAGTTGCGATAACTTTGGTGGGCCGCTCACGCTCGCGCCGCACCTGACGCACGATGCCTTCGACCAAGCCGATGTATCCCCAATACACGCCCGATTGCATGCAGGCCACCGTATTTGTGCCGATGGCCTTTGCCGGTTTGGCGACATCGATATGCGGCAGGGCCGCTGCGGCCATGTGCAGGGCCTCGAGGCTGAGGTTGACGCCGGGGGCGATCACCCCGCCCACATAGGCACCATCGGTATCGACCACGTCAAAGGTGGTGGCCGTGCCGAAATCGACCACAATCAGGTCGCCGCCATGCCGGTCATGCGCGCCCGCCGCATTCACCAGACGGTCCGGGCCTACCGTGGTGCCCTGATCCACCCGGGGCGCGACGGGAAGGCGACATTCCGGCTTGCCCACCACAAGCGGGCGACAGCCGAAATACCGGTCACAAAGAACGCGAAGATTGAACACCACCCGCGGAACGGTTGACGAGATGATCGCCTCGGTGATCTGCGCCTTGGTGCCGGTCATTGCCATCAACGAAGACAGCCAGACAAAGTATTCATCCGCCGTGCGGGTATGGTCCGTGGCGATCCGCCAGGTCGAGAGGAACTGTGTGCCATCCCATATGGAAAACACGGTGTTGGTATTGCCGCAATCGATGGCGAGAAGCATGGCCTTGCGCTTTGTGTCAGAGGGCGGACCGGAGGTCGCAGCCCCCAGCCCCCCGTGGGATGTTTTCAGGCAGATAAAGGGGGCCGGACGTCAAAAGAACACCTCGGCGGCGGGAATGCTGACCGGCCCGTCGGACATGTGCAGGATCAGGTTGCCGGAACCGTCGATGGTGCTGAAGGTTCCGTGGCGGTCCTGCGTTCCGGTCCGGGCACGGATTGGTTCGCCAAGCCGCGCGGCATGCGAGAGCCATTCGGCTCGGATAGGAGCAAAACCCCCGGCGCTGAATTGCGCCTCCCGCGCGGCAAAGGCAGGGGCGAGTTTGGCGAGAAAGGCTTCGGGCGAGACACGCTGGCCACTTTCGGAAAGCACCGAGACGGGCAGCGTCGCGCCGGGTTCTACCAGTTCCGCAGGTGGATGCGCGATGAGGTTGACGCCGATGCCGATGGCAAGGGTTTGCAGACCCTGTCCTGCCGCCTGACATTCGAGCAGGATGCCAGCCACCTTGCCGCCGCCAAGCAGCACATCATTTGGCCATTTCAGCGCAAGGCCCCTTGTGCTGCCCGTCACTTGGCAAAGGGCATCATGCAGCGCGAGTGCCGCAACAAAGCTCCGCAGGGCGATCTGCGCCGGAGCCTCATGCGACTGCATGACGAAGGTTGCGTAAAAGTTGCCGCGGGGGCTGACCCAAGGGCGCGCGCGACGGCCACGGCCTGCCGTCTGCTCGGCCGCCATAATCCACGCAGGCCCCGCAAGATGCGGGGCCTGTCGAAAGCCTTCGGCATTGGTGCTGTCGACCGAAGCCAGCAGCACACGAGCGGTGCCTTCCGGCCATGCGGCCTGAGGCGACGGGTTACCTGACAAGGGCTTCGGCGGCGAGGGCGGCCACAGGCTCGACCCCGAACATGTTGACGATGCCAAGCACCATGACAACCGCGACACCCACCATGATGACCCATTGCACGGGTGCCATGTTGCTGTCGACCGGATCGCCGTCCTTTCCGAAATAGATGAAGAACACGATGCGCAAGTAATAGAAGGCGCCGATCACAGAGGCCACGGCCCCCGCAACAGCAAGCCAGATCATGCCCGCATCAACCGCTGCCTTCAGCACATAGAACTTGCCGAAAAAGCCCAGCATGGGAGGCACACCGGCAAGGGAAAACATCAGAACCAGAAGCGCGAGCGCCTTGAGCGGCTCCTTTTTGGAGAACATGTTCAGCGACTGGATATCCGTCACCGGACGGCCATCACGCTCCATCGACAGGATGAAGGCAAAGGTGCCGACGTTCATGGTGACATAGATCGCCATGTAAATCAGCATCGCCTGCACGCCCGCCGCAGTTCCAGAGGCAAGGCCCACCAGCGCAAAGCCCATGTGCGCGATAGAGGAGTAAGCCATCAGCCGCTTGATGTCGCGCTGGCCGATGGCCGCGATGGCCCCGAGGAACATCGAGACAACGGCCAGAGCCGCGAGAACCTGGCTCCAGTCAGCGGGGATGCTGCCAAAGGCATCATGCACCAGACGCGCGATCAGAGCCATGGCCGCCACTTTGGGGGCGGTCGCAAAGAAAGCGGTGATCGGCGTCGGCGAGCCTTCGTAGACGTCGGGGGTCCACATGTGGAAAGGCGCGGCCGAGACCTTGAAGGCAAGGGCTGCCAGCATGAACACGAGGCCGATGATCAGACCGAAGGGAATGTCACCACCAAGCGTCGACAGGATGCCTGCAAACTGCGTGGTTCCGGCGAAGCCGTAGGTAAGCGAGGCGCCGTAAAGGAACAGACCCGAAGACAGAGCGCCCAAGACGAAATACTTCAGTCCCGCCTCGGATGACTTGTTGCTGTCGCGGCGCATGGCGGCCACCACATAGAGCGAGAGCGATTGCAACTCGAGCCCCATGTAAAGCGTCATCAGATCGCCCGCCGAAACCATGACCATCATCCCGATGGTGGCAAGTGTGACAAGGATCGGGAATTCAAAGCGAAGCAGGTCGCGGCGTTGCATGTAATCCTGCGCCATCAGCATGACACAGGCCGCCGACACGAGGATGACGACCTTGGCAAAGCGCGCGAAGGGATCATCGGTAAAGAGCCCGCCGAAAGCAGCGCGCTCGCCCGTCATGCCAAAGCCGATGAACAGCGCCAGCGCCAGAAACAGGCCCGAAGCCGCCCAGACCAGCGTGGGCGCGGTTCTGTCCTTGCCCCCATAGGCCCCGAACATCAGGCCCCCGAGGGCGAACACCGCCAGAATGAACTCGGGCAGGATGGTGTTGAAATCGATTGCGGTCATGTTTGCCGCTCCTTCAGTGCTGGGCCAGTTGCGATGCGCCCGTCACGGGGATCGCGGCCTGATAATCGGTCACAAGGGCGCTGACGCTGGGGCCGATGATATCGGTCACCAGGGAAGGATAGACGCCCAACAACAGGGTCATGGCCACCAGCGGGGCAAAGATCGCCTTTTCGCGGCGGGTCATATCGGTGATCGACTTCAACGCTTCCTTGATCATCTCTCCCATCACCACGCGGCGATAGAGCCAGAGCGCATAGGCCGCCGACAGGATGACGCCACTGGTCGCCACTGCCGCCACCCAGGTGTTGACCTGGAACACGCCGACCAGCGTCAGAAATTCGCCGACAAAGCCCGAGGTGCCCGGAAGGCCGACGTTCGCCATGGTGAAGAACATGAAGATCATCGCATAGGCCGGCATCCGGTTCACCAGACCGCCATAGGCGTCGATGTCACGGGTGTGCATCCGATCATAGATCACGCCCACGCAGAGGAACAAGGCGCCCGAAATGAAACCGTGGCTGATCATCTGGAAGATCGCGCCGTCAATCCCCTGCTGATTGGCCGAGAAGATCCCCATCGTCACGTAGCCCATATGTGCAACCGACGAATATGCGATCAGCTTCTTCATGTCCTGCTGGGCCAGCGCGACCAAGGACGTGTAAACGATGGCGATCGCCGACATCCACAGCACCAGCGGCGCCAGCACATCAGAGCCGATGGGGAACATCGGCAGGCTGAAGCGCAAGAAACCGTAACCGCCCATCTTCAGCAAGATCGCCGCCAGCACCACCGACCCTGCGGTCGGGGCCTGCACGTGCGCATCCGGCAACCAGGTGTGAACCGGCCACATCGGCATCTTCACCGCGAAGCTGGCAAAGAAGGCAAGGAACAGCATGGTCTGCAGACCGCCGATGATCTGGAAGCCGAACAGGCTGAAGGTGTCGGAACTGAAGCTGTGGTTCAGCAAGGTCGGAATGTCGGTCGTGCCGGCATCCCAATACATTGCGATCATCGCCACCAGCATCAGCACAGAGCCGAGGAAGGTGTAGAGGAAGAACTTGAATGCCGCGTAGATACGCTCCTTGCCCCCCCAGATGCCGATGATGAGGAACATCGGGATCAGGCCCGCTTCGAAGAACAGGTAGAACAGCACCAGATCCAGCGCACAGAACACGCCCAGCATCAGCGTCTCGAGCAGAAGGAAGGCGATCATGTATTCCTTCACCCGCACCTTCACATCCCAGCACGAGGCTATGGTGATCGGCATCAGGAAGGTGGTCAGCATCACGAACAGCACCGAAATGCCATCGACGCCCATCTTGTATTTCAGCCCGAGGATCCAGTCGTATTCCTCGACGAACTGCATCTGGGTGTTGGCCGGATCGAACCCCGCCAGCACGAAGAGCGAGACCAGAAAGGTCGCCGTGGTCGCCAGAAGCGCGAGCCACTTTGCATTGGTCTGGGCGGCGACATCATCGCCGCGCAGGAACAGCGCCATGATGATGGCGGCAACCGCGGGGATGAAGGTGATGATGGAAAGCAGGTTGTCCATAGATACTCTTTCGCCCCCTTACTGCGCGCCGGACAGCGTGAGCCAGGTGATCAGGGCGACAACCCCGAGAACCATGGCGAAGGCATAGTGGAAGACATAGCCGGATTGCGCCCGACCGGCGAGACGGGTCAGCATCGGGATGATCCCCAAGGCGACGCCGTTGATGGTGCCGTCGATGACCGCCCCATCACCCTTTTTCCAGAAGAAGCCCCCGAGCCACTTAGCAGGGCGCACGAATATCCAGTCATACAGCTCGTCAAAATACCATTTGTTGAGCAGGAACAGGTAAAGAGGCCGCTGGTTCGCCGCCAGACGCGCGGGCAGCGACGGATTCTTGATGTAGAACAGCCATGCCAGCGCCAGACCAAGCAGCATCGCGACGAAGGGGCTGACCTTCACCCACTTTGGAACATAATGCGCATCATGCAGCACGGTGTTTTCTGGACCGATGAAGATCGCACCTTTCGGGGCAACGGCAGCGTGATGGGGGGCCTCGGCCGTGGCGGTCGCTTCGCCTTCAACCACCGTCGCGCTTTCGCCGTCGCTCTCTGACGGCGCAACTTCAGGTGCGGCAGCAGCGTCGCTGTGGGTGCCGCCATGCGCCTCGCCCGCAGCTTCATGATGGGCCGCTTCCAACCCGAACCAGTTGCGCACCTTGGCTTCATCACCAAAGAAGACGTTATACCAGATCATCCCCGAGAACATCGCGCCGAGAGCCAGTACCCCGAGCGGGATCAGCATGATGGTCGGGCTTTCATGCGGCTCGTGGTGGTGGTCGTCATGCCCGTGGCCATGACCGTGACCATGCCCGACCGTGCCCGCACGGTTTTCGCCATAGAACGTCAGGAACATCAGGCGCCAGGAATAGAAGCTTGTCATGCCCGCCGCCACAACCAGCAGCCAGAACGCGCCCTGATTGCCGACAAAGGCCGACTCGATCACCGCGTCCTTTGACAGGAAGCCAGCAAAGCCGATGTGCGTCAGCGGAATACCCACCCCGGTGATCGCCAGCGTGCCGATCATCATGGCCCAGAAGGTCAGCGGTATCTTCTTACGCAGGCCGCCATAGTTGCGCATGTCCTGCTCGTGATGGGTCGCATGGATGACAGACCCCGCACCAAGGAACAGCATGGCCTTGAAGAACGCGTGGGTGAAGAGATGGAACATCGCCACCGAATACACACCCACACCCGCCGCAACGAACATGTAGCCCAGCTGTGACATCGTCGAATAGGCGATCACGCGTTTAATGTCGTTCTGCACCAAGCCGATCGTCGCAGCCACGAATGCGGTGCAAGCCCCGAGCACGGTGATGAAGGCCATCGCCTGCGGTGCATATTCATAGACCGGCGACATGCGGCACACGAGGAACACGCCTGCCGTCACCATCGTCGCCGCGTGGATCAGCGCCGAGACGGGCGTCGGACCTTCCATCGCGTCCGGCAACCAGGTGTGCAGGAACAGCTGTGCCGACTTGCCCATCGCCCCGATGAACAGCAAGACGCCGATCAGGTTGGCCGCATTCCATTCCGTCCACAGGAACCGCACCGAGGTTTCTGCCAAGGCAGGGGCCGCGGCAAAGATCTCGTCAAAGCGGATGGAGTCGGTCAGGAAGAACAGCGCCATGATGCCAAGCGCGAAACCGAAGTCACCCACGCGGTTGACCACGAAGGCCTTGATCGCCGCCGCATTGGCGCTTGGTTTTTTGTAATAGAACCCGATCAGAAGATACGAGGCGACGCCCACGCCTTCCCAGCCGAAGAACATCTGCACAAGGTTGTCAGATGTCACCAGCATCAGCATCGAAAAGGTGAAGAACGACAGATAGGCGAAGAACCTTGCCCTGTAATGCTCGTGATGGCCCCAGTTGTCGTCATGCGCCATGTAGCCGAAGGAATAGAGATGCACGAGCGCCGAGACCGAGTTCACCACCACCAGCATGATCGCGGTCAAGCGGTCGATGCGGATGCCCCATTCACTGCCGAGGCTGCCGGACTCGATCCAGCGCAGCAACACCACGCGATAGGTTTCGCCATCAAAAGTCAGGAAGATGATCCACGACAGCAGCGCCGCCAGAAACACCAATGCCGTGGCGATGACCTGTCCGGCCCGCTCGCCGATGATGCGCCAGCCAAAGCCGCAGATCAGCGCGCCAACCAGTGGCGCCAGAAGAATGATCGTTGCCATTTGCCTTAGCCTTTCATCACGTTGACGTCTTCAACGTCGATCGTTCCACGGTTGCGGAAGAACACCACAAGGATCGCAAGGCCGATCGCGGCCTCGGCGGCGGCCACCGTCAGGATGAACATCGTGAAGACCTGCCCGACCAGATCGCCCAACTGGCTGGAAAAGGCGACCATGTTGATGTTCACCGCCAGCAGCATAAGTTCGATCGACATCAGGATGACGATCACGTTCTTCCGGTTCAGGAAGATGCCGAAGATGCCGATGACGAACAAAGCCGCCGCGACTGTCAGGTAATGTTCCAGACCAACCATTTGTCGTTCCCTCGTAGGCGGCTTTGCGCCCGTTTATCGTTCCGTAGGGTGCGTGCGCGCACGCACCTTTGCCGCGTCGGGGCTCAGAGCCCCTGCCCCGGCTTCACGTCCTTCAGTTCCATCGCCTTGGCCGGATCACGCCACATCTGGTGCAGCACGTTCTGACGCTTCACATCCTTGCGGTGGCGCAGGGTCAGAAGGATGGCGCCGATCATGGCGACCAGCAGGATCAGACCCGAAAGCTGGAACAAAAGCAGATACTTGTCATAGATGATCAAGCCAAGCGCTCGGGTGTTTTCCACCTGCTCCATCGCCGGGGTCACCGCCTGACGCAGCCCTAGAGCGCCCTCGGCCTGCACCCAGGCCCCGAACCCGAGCGAGAGTTGCATGAGCAGGACGACGCCAATCAAGAGCCCGAGCGGCATATAGCGCGCGATCTCGCCCTTCAGCGCCGCAAAGTCGATGTCCAGCATCATCACGACGAAAAGGAACAGCACCGCCACCGCGCCGACATAGACGATGATCAGCAGCATGGCGACAAATTCGGCCCCCAGGAGCACAAACAATCCGGCAGAGGACAGGAAGGCGAGGATCAGCCAAAGCACCGAGTGGACAGGGTTGCGGCTGATGGTCACCATCAACCCGGCCGATACCACCACGATGGCAAAGGCGTAAAACGCGTAATCAGCGACGGTCATTTCTCGCTCTCCTCGGACTCGGCAAAGACGCTCTGGGCAAGCTCGAGCGCCTTTTGCATGGCGGGCAAGCCGCCGAACATGCTCATCTGCCAGATCACCTCGGCAATCTCGCGTTGGGTCGCCCCGGCGGCAAGCGCGTGACGCACCGTCAATTTCAATTGCGGTTCGGCATGCGCGCCCAGAACGGTCAATGCCGCGATCGTCACCAGAAGACGCGTCTTGGCATCAAGACCTTCGCGGTTGAAGGTCTTGCCGAACCACATTTCCATCATATCTTTCGGCATGGTGGGGAACAGCTTTTCCATCCCGCCCAGTTTCATGCCTTCTGCCGCAGGGTTGAAGGCGCGCAGCATCTCTTGCCCGCTTTCCATCATCTGCTGGATCATCTTGTTATAGGCCTCATTCATGCCGTTCACCGATACGGCGCGTCGAGTTCGAGATTGCGGGCAATCTCCGCCTCCCAACGCGCGCCATTATCGAGCAGCTTTTCCTTGTTATAGAAAAGCTCTTCGCGGGTTTCGGTGCTGAATTCGAAATTCGGGCCTTCGACAATCGCATCCACCGGGCAGGCTTCCTGACAGAAGCCGCAGTAGATGCACTTGGTCATGTCGATGTCATACCGCGTGGTGCGGCGGCTGCCATCTGCGCGCGGCTCGGCATCGATGGTGATCGCCTGCGCGGGGCAAACGGCCTCGCACAGTTTGCAGGCGATGCAGCGCTCTTCTCCGTTCGGGTAACGGCGCAGCGCATGTTCACCGCGGAAGCGGGGCGAAAGCGGCCCCTTCTCATGCGGATAGTTCAGCGTGCTCTTGGGCGCAAAGAAATAGCGCATCCCGAGCGCAAAGCCCTTGATGAAGTCCTGCAGCAGGAAATAGCGGGTCGCGCGGTTCCAGTCGATGTTTGCCATCATCAGCCCCCAATCGTCCAGCGGGCCCAGGCGCCGCCGAAGACTTCGAATTTTGCAAGGAATGCCACCAGAACGACCCAGCCCAGCGACAGCGGCAGGAACACTTTCCAGCCAATGCGCATCAGCTGGTCATAGCGGTAGCGCGGCACGATGGCCTTCACCATGGCGAAGAGGAAGAAGAAGAACGCCATCTTGATGAACATCCAGAAGAAGCCGTCAGGCAGCCCCGGAATGGGCGACAGCCAGCCGCCGAAGAACAGAAGGCTCATCAGCGCGCACATCAGGAAGATGGCGATGTATTCCCCCGCCATGAAGAGCAGATACGGCGTCGAGGAATATTCCACCATGAACCCCGCCACCAGTTCCGATTCAGCTTCGGGCAGATCGAAGGGCGGGCGGTTGGTTTCGGCCAGAGCCGAGATGAAGAACAGGACCACCATCGGCAGGTGCGGCAGCCAGTACCACGAGAACAGGCCGTAGGCTCCGTCCTGCGCCGCGACGATGGCCGAGAAGTTCATCGAGCCGGTGGAAATGATGATGCCGATGATGATCAGGCCCAGCGACACTTCATAAGAGATCATCTGCGCGGCGGAGCGCAGCGAGCCGAGAAACGGATATTTGGAGTTGGACGCCCAGCCCCCCATGATCACGCCGTAAACTTCCAGCGACGAAATCGCGAAGACGAAGAGGATGGCGACGTTGATATCGGCCAAAATCCAGCCATCGTTAAACGGGATCACCGCCCAGGCCAGCATCGCCAGCACAAAGGAGAGCATGGGCGCCAGAAAGAACACAGGGCGGTCCGCCCCTGCGGGCACCACGATTTCCTTGACCACATACTTCAGCGCATCGGCCACCGATTGCAGCAAGCCAAAGGCCCCGACCACGTTCGGCCCGCGCCGCATCTGGACCGCCGCCCAGATCTTGCGGTCGCCATAGACCAGAAACAACAGGCTGATCATCACGAAGCCCACGATCAGCAGGCTTTGCGCCGCGACCAGAACCAACGTGCCCATTGGCGTTGCCAGAAAGTCAGACATTCTCAGCCTCTCATCTTCAAATCGTCGGTATCCCGAGCGAACCGCAATCGCGCACCGTCACTTCGGCGTCAATCGTGCGTAGCCCGGGTGGCAGCGCGGCCGAGATCAGATAGACCGCGTCCCCCCGCCAAGTGTCTCCTGCCTGCGCCACCGTGGTCCGCACATGGCGCGCAAATCCAAAGCCCCGGATCAGCGCATATTGTGCGGCGGCACAGCGGCCATAGGCCTCTACATCGTCATTGCCGCGCCCGCCTTGCAGCGCCACGCGAAAGCTCACCATGTCATCTTGCAACAAGACGGTCTGGATGCCCTGATAAGAGGGGGCAAAGTCGCCCTGTGCCACGGGACCGCTCTCTGCACAAGCCGACAGCGCCACGAAAGCGGCGGTCAGACTGGCAAGAGCGGGCACGCGCGGCATCGGTTACTCCGCAGCCAAGGGGGTTTCGCTGCGCGACTTCGCCAAGGCCGACATCTCGGCCATGACCTGCGAGGCCCGCGCAATCGGGTTGGTCAAATAGAAATCCTTGATCGGCAAGCGGAAGCTGGCCGTCGCAGGATCGCGGAGCGGAATGCGTGTCCAGCCATTGTCGGCCAGTTGATCGACGCGGCCCAGATGCGGATGCGCCTCTACCAGCGCACGGCGCAGCGCTGCCAGACTGTCCCAAGGCAGCGCGGCGCCCAGTTCCGCCGACAGCGCCCGCAAGATCGCCCAGTTTTCCTTGGCCTCACCGGGGGCAAAGCCTGCGCGCATGGCCAGTTGCGGACGGCCTTCGGTGTTTACGAACAGGCCATTTTCTTCGGTATAGGCGGCTCCGGGCAGGATCAGGTCGGCGCGGTGCGCACCGCGGTCGCCGTGGCTGCCCTGATAGATCACGAACGGGCCGGGGGCGATTTCCACCTCATCCGCGCCCAGATTGTAAACCACCTGCGCGCCATCCATCGCGGCAGACATGCCGCCATCGGTCACAGCGCCCACATCCATCGCACCGACGCGCGACGCCGCCGTGTGCAGGACCAGCAGCTTGGCCCCCATCACCTCGGCAAGTTTCATCGCCTGCGACAGAACCGCCTCACCATCGGCCTCGTTGATCGCGCCCTGCCCGACGATCACCACCGCGTTCGCGGTCGCCGCCGCTTCGGACGTTGCCTTGACAAGCGCCGCGCGGTCATTGCCGGCATGGGCATAATCATAGGTCAGATCGACCGGCGCACCGATCAGGGTCACGTCCGCACCCGCGCTCCACGCCTTGCGGATGCGCGCATTCAGCACCGGCGCTTCGTCGCGTGGATTGGTGCCGATCAGGATGATGGTCTTGGCGCTGTCGATATCTTCGATTGCGGCGTTGCCGACATAGGCAGAGCGGTTCCCAGCGGGCAGTTTTGCGCCATCCGTGCGGCATTCGATCTTGCCGCCCAGACCCTCGACCATCTGCTTCAGGCTGAACACAGCCTCGACCGGGGCCAGATCTCCGACAATGGCGGTGACCTTGCCGCCCTTCATCACGGCAGCTGCTGCGGCAAGCGCCTCACCCCAGCCCGCTTTGCGCAGGCGGCCATTCTCACGGATATAGGGCGTGTCCAGACGCTGGCGGCGCAGACCGTCCCAGATGAAACGGGTCTTGTCGGAGATCCATTCCTCGTTCACGCCGTCATGGTTGCGCGGGATGATGCGCATGACTTCGCGGCCCTTGGTGTCGATACGGATGTTCGACCCCAGCGCATCCATCACGTCGATGGATTCGGTTTTGCTGAGCTCCCACGGACGGGCGGTGAACGCATAGGGCTTGGAGGTCAGCGCGCCGACGGGGCAGAGGTCGATGATGTTGCCCTGCAAATTGCTGTCCAGCGTCATGTTCAGATAGCTGGTGATCTCGGCATCCTCGCCGCGACCGGTCTGGCCCATCTGGGTGATCCCGGCGACTTCCGAGGTGAAGCGCACGCAGCGCGTGCAGGAAATGCAGCGGGTCATCGTGGTGGCCACCAGCGGGCCGAGGTTCAGATCCTCGGACGCGCGCTTCGGCTCGCGGTAGCGGCTGAAATCGACGCCGTAGGCCATCGCCTGATCCTGAAGATCGCACTCGCCGCCTTGGTCACAGATCGGGCAATCGAGCGGATGGTTGATGAGCAGGAACTCCATCACCCCTTCGCGGGCCTTTTTCACCATCGGAGAGTTGGTCTTGACGACAGGCGCTTCACCATTCGGGCCGGGGCGCAGATCGCGCACCTGCATCGCGCAGCTTGCCGCCGGTTTCGGCGGGCCGCCCACGACCTCGACCAGACACATCCGGCAGTTGCCCGCGATCGTCAGACGCTCGTGGTAGCAAAAGCGCGGGATTTCCACGCCTGCCACTTCCGCCGCCTGGATGATGGTCATGGCTCCATCAACCTCGACCTCGATGCCGTCAATGCTGATCTTCTTCAGGTTTGTCATCTGCTTACTCCGCAGTCCTCAAGCGCGGACGGATCACCCGCCCAAGCGCCGTGTTCTGGTCAGGGCGGCCAGCCGCCCCGAAATTCTGTTGCACCGCCATCATCGTGTCGACCTCAGCAGACTGCCGATCAGGCTGCCGCGGGCGATCTCGGCCTCACCCACCGCGCAATAGGCGGCCGTCTGGCCAGGCACAGCCCCCTTTTGCGCCAGCCATGCCGCCGCCTCGGCCTTGCCGCGCGCCTTTTCCGCCGGATTTT
Organism: Pseudotabrizicola algicola; assembly: GCF_010915705.1. Taxonomy (GTDB): domain Bacteria; phylum Pseudomonadota; class Alphaproteobacteria; order Rhodobacterales; family Rhodobacteraceae; genus Pseudotabrizicola; species Pseudotabrizicola algicola. The sequence continues at coordinate 78,189 of NZ_JAAIKE010000001.1, read as the reverse complement.
CGACGAAGGCACGCACTTCGGCAGCGCTATAGCCTGCGCGCAAGGCATAATCACGCAGCTTCAGCAATTCGTTCAGCGCGCGCAATTTGCGCGGCTGCATCGTCGGGCAGTTGTCGGCAATCGCATCGGCGATGAAACCGCTGCGCAATGTGCCGTTGATCGTCTTTTCCTGATTGATCGGCACCAGCGCAAAGGCAGGAGCTGCGATCATCAGGGCGGCAATCGTCATCGGGATCAGTTTCATCAGGGCCTCCTTGGCATTCCATGCCAAGGACATAGGCACTGGCAGCACCGCTATGCGATGACAAGCGCGTTCCCTCACCAAGCTGTGCGATGCTATCCGATATCCGGTCATGCGCAGCCCCCGACGTAGACCCATGCGCCTGCCTCGAACCGGTCATAGATGCTGGGGCGCAGGCGCAGCCCCTGCCCCGCGCATTCGGCCTCGGCGACACGGCGCGCAGCGGCGCCTTCGTATTGCCGGAACGGCTGCCCGTTGTTGGTGACGCGCAGAGGTGCCAGCGAAGGCGAAGCCATATCCTGCACCGGCCCCGAGGGGACCGATGGTGCGCAGGCGCCAAGCGCCAGCGTCAGGGACATGGCCGCCGCCATTCGCATCACTCCGCCGCAACAGCGCTGATGCGCCCGGTTTTCTTGGCCTTGATCCGGTCTTCGATCTCGTCGCGGAAGGCCCGCACAAGACCCTGGATCGGCCAAGCCGCCGCGTCGCCAAGCGCGCAGATCGTATGGCCTTCGACCTGCTTGGTGACAGAGATCAGCATGTCGATCTCTTCCACCTCGGCCTCGCCGCGCACCAGACGGTCCATCACACGCATCATCCAGCCGGTGCCTTCACGGCAAGGCGTGCACTGGCCGCAGCTTTCGTGCTTGTAGAACTTCGACAGCCGCCAGATCGCCTTGATGACATCGGTCGACTGGTCCATCACGATCACCGCCGCCGTGCCAAGGCCCGAGCGCTGCTCGCGCAGCCAGTCGAAATCCATCAGCGCATCATCGCATTGTGCCTGCGTCAGCAGCGGCACCGAGGACCCGCCGGGGATCACCGCCTTGAGGTTCTTCCAACCGCCACGGACGCCGCCGCAATGCCGCTCCAGCAGTTCCTTCAGCGGAATGGACATGGACTCTTCGACCACGCAAGGCGCGTTCACATGGCCCGAGATACCAAACAGTTTGGTGCCCGCATTGTTGGGCCGCCCAAAGCTCGCAAACCACTCGGGGCCACGGCGCAGGATGGTCGGCACCACCGCGATGGATTCGACGTTGTTCACCGTGGTCGGGCACCCATAGAGCCCCGCCCCCGCCGGGAACGGCGGCTTCATGCGCGGCATGCCCTTCTTGCCTTCAAGGCTTTCCAGCAGCGCGGTTTCCTCGCCGCAGATATAGGCGCCTGCCCCGTGGTGCAGGTAAAGATCGAAATCCCAGCCCGACTTTGCGGCGTTACGGCCAAGCAATCCCGCGTCATAGCATTCGTCGATGGCAGCCTGCAGCGCCTCTTTCTCGCGGATATACTCGCCACGGATATAGATATAGCAAGCGTTGGCGTTCATCGCGAACGACGCGATGAGCGCGCCTTCGATCAGCGTGTGCGGATCATGGCGCATGATCTCGCGGTCCTTGCAGGTGCCGGGCTCGGATTCGTCGGCGTTGATGACCAGATAGGCCGGACGCCCGTCAGACTGCTTGGGCATGAACGACCATTTCAGACCCGTCGGGAACCCCGCCCCGCCACGCCCGCGCAGCCCCGAAGCCTTCATCTGGTCGATGATGGTGTCGCGCCCCCGCGCGATGATCTGTGCGGTGCCATCCCAATGGCCACGCGCCCGCGCTCCGGCGAGGCTGCGGTCATGCATCCCATAAAGGTTGGTGAAGATGCGATCCTGATCCTTGAGCATTGCTTGCCCTTTCCTTCAACCCTGACGATTGCGCCAGATCTGATACGTCACAACCAACGCCCACAAGAACGCGGCAATCGCGGCAAAATCGAACAGGAAGACATAGCGGGATTCCCACCCCATCTTGCCGCCCAGATATTGCGCGCCCATCCACAAGAACATCGTCCCGGCCAGAACAAACGCCACAAGACGGGCCTGAAGGGCCGTCTTGCGCGCGCGGTCTGGGTCATGGCCGGGCATCTGGCCTCTCAGTAATCGTTGGTCTTGGCGCGGATGCGAAACGCATCGAGCCCTTCGGTCACAATGATCCGTGCTTGCGCCACCCACTTGTCGCGGGTCACACGGCCACGGAAGCCTTTGAGATTCTGGTCAACCCAGGCAATCTCTGCCTCGGTCCAGCCTGCGATCTGGTCAAAATGGAAAAAGCCAAGCTCGTGGCACAGCTTTTCCAACACGGGGCCGATGCCTTCGATCTGCTTGAGGTCATCGGCCACACCGCCGCGTGGGGCATTCAGCCCTTCAGGACGGGTACCGGCAGCGGCAGAGGGCGCAAGACCGGGTTCGGGCGGCAGAGCAGCGCCGGTGCCGGTATTTGCCGTCGCGACGTTCTCGGGAGAGGAGGCAGCCTCGGCCGATGTCATCGCGGGATTGTCCTTCGATACCGGCTTGCCCTTCGACTGCGCAGGCGCTTCCTGCACCGTCACACCGGTCGCGTCGGCGACCATGCCTGCGCCGGGCGCCGGCTCTTGCGGGGCATCGGCGGCTTGGGGCGTTTCCGGCTGGGCAATCCACGGCGTCGTGAGCGGAACCTCTGTCCCGTCAATCCGCTTCACGGTCTCGCCAAGATCCACGGCAAGCTGCGCGCTGGCGTTATAGGGCTTGCGCCCTGCTTCATGTTCCTTGAGCGAGGTCAGACCCGTGATCGGCTCCGATGCGTAACGCCCGTTCTGCGGACCCGGCACGGGAACCTCGCCGGCGCTGAAGCGCGCAATCAGGTCGCGCAGGATCTCTGGCGTCAGGTCCTCATAGTAATCCTTGCCGATCTGGGCCATCGGCGCGTTGGAGCACGCGCCGAGACATTCGACCTCTTCCCAGGAAAACTTGCCATCCGCCGAGAGCGTATGCGGTTGCTTGGCGATCAGTTCCTTGCAAACCGCGATCAATTCCTCCGCACCGCAGATCATGCAGGACGTGGTGCCGCAAATCTGGATATTCGCGACAGAACCAACGGGTTGCAGCTGGAACATAAAGTAGAATGTCGCCACTTCAAGCGCGCGGATATAGGCCATGCCGAGCATGTTGGCGACATATTCGATCGCCGGACGCGTCAGCCAGCCATGCTGTTCCTGCGCACGCCACAAAAGCGGGATGATCGCGCTGGCCTGGCGCCCTTCGGGATATTTTGTGATCTGCGCCTTTGCCCATTCCAGATTGGCGGGCGTAAATTCGAACGACGCAGGCTGGTCTTTGTGAAGGCGGCGGAGCATCAGTTACATCCCGTTACAAACAGCTGGTCGAATGCCGTTCCAAAGAACAAGCACGAAAGGATAGGTCACGACCCAGAACGCCAAACCCGCTGGCAGCCCGGCAATCAGGCCCAACCACAGCCGCCTTGGCAACCTTCCAACCACGATCGCGATAACAAACCCGATCAGAATGGGCGCGTATCCCAGAGCAAAGCCCAGAAGCTGCCATTTCGTGCAATAATCCATGCGCTTCCTTCACCGGTCGATCTCCCCGAACACGACGTCCATCGTGCCGATGATGGCAGAGACGTCAGCCAGCTGATGCCCCTTGCAGATATAATCCATGGATTGCAGGTGCAGATAACCCGGCGCGCGGATCTTGGCGCGATAGGGGCGGTTGGTGCCGTCCGCGACCAGATAGACGCCAAATTCGCCCTTGGGGGCTTCCACCGCCGCGTAAACTTCACCGGCAGGCACGTGGAAACCTTCGGTGTAGAGTTTGAAATGGTGGATCAGCGCTTCCATGCTGGTCTTCATCTCGCCGCGTTTGGGCGGGGTGATCTTGCCACGCGCCAGCACGTCGCCCTTTTCCACCCGCAACTTGGCGATTGCCTGACGGATGATCGACGTCGACTCGCGCATCTCGGCCATGCGGCACAGATAGCGATCATAGCAGTCGCCGTTCTTGCCCACCGGAATCTTGAACTCGAACTCGTTGTAGCACTCGTATGGCTGGCTCCGGCGCAAATCCCAGGCAAGGCCGGACCCGCGCACCATCACACCCGAATAACCCCACTTCAGGATGTCATCCTCGGTGACAATGCCGATATCGGCGTTGCGCTGTTTGAAGATGCGGTTTTCGGTGAGAAGCGAGTCGATATCGTCGAGCACGCGCGGGAATTCCGCCGCCCATTGGTCAATGTCTTCGATAAGCGCCTCGGTCAGATCGACATGCACACCACCGGGTCGGAAATAGGCCGCGTGCAGACGCGCACCACACGCCCGCTCATAGAACACCATCAACTTTTCGCGCTCTTCGAACCCCCACAGCGGCGGGGTCAGCGCGCCAACGTCCATCGCTTGTGTCGTGACGTTCAGAAGATGGTTCAGGATGCGGCCGATCTCGGAATAGAGCACGCGGATCAGGCTGGCGCGGCGCGGCACCACGGTGCCGGTCAGCTTCTCGATGGCCAGACACCAGGCATGTTCCTGGTTCATCGGCGCAACGTAGTCGAGACGGTCGAAATAGGGCAGGTTCTGCAGATAGGTCCGCGATTCCATCAGCTTTTCGGTGCCACGGTGCAGCAGCCCGATATGCGGGTCGCAGCGTTCGACGATCTCGCCGTCAAGCTCCAGCACCAAGCGCAAAACACCGTGCGCCGCAGGGTGTTGAGGCCCGAAGTTCAGGTTGAAGTTGCGGATCTTCTGTTCGCCCGTCTCGAAATCGCTCGAGCCGTCGTCATAGCTGGTTCTGCGGATATCGCCGTCCATCAGAATGCTCCTTTGTGGTCGCGGGCCATTTACTTTGCCCCCGCCTTGTCGTCACCGGGCAGCACATATTGCGCACCTTCCCACGGCGACATGAAATCGAACTGCCGGTATTCCTGCACCAGTTTTACCGGCTCATAGACCACGCGCTTCTGGCCTTCGTCATACCGCACCTCGGTATAGCCGGTGGTCGGGAAGTCCTTGCGCAGCGGATGCCCGCGAAAGCCGTAATCGGTCAGGATGCGGCGCAGGTCCGGATGGCCCGAGAACAGGATGCCGAACATGTCGAACACTTCGCGTTCAAACCAGTTCGCGCTCGGGTGCACCTCGACCAGCGACGGCACCATGTCCTCTTCGCCCACGGTGACTTTCACGCGGATGCGGTGGTTCTGGTACATCGACAGGAAGTGATAGACCACATCGAACCGACGCTCGCGCGCGGGGTGATCCACGGCGGTGATGTCGACCAGCGACGAGAACCGGCAGGCGGCATCCACCCGCAGGAAATCGCTGAAGTCGGCGATATGGCTGGCCACGACCTCGAGTGTCAGCTCGCCAAAGGCGATATGCGACGCCAGCACATCATTCGGCCGGCGCAGTTCGATGTGGGCGGCAAGCTCTTGCAACGCTTCGGACATGGTTTCCTCCTCAGCGGGTCAGGGTGCCGGTGCGGCGGATTTTCCGCTGCAACTGCAAAATGCCGTAGAGCAACGCCTCGGCAGTGGGCGGGCATCCCGGCACATAGATATCGACCGGAACGATCCGGTCACAGCCGCGCACCACCGAATAGCTGTAGTGGTAATAGCCCCCGCCATTGGCGCAGGAGCCCATCGAAATCACATAGCGCGGCTCGGGCATCTGGTCATAGACCTTGCGCAGGGCCGGGGCCATCTTGTTGGTCAGCGTGCCTGCAACGATCATCACATCCGACTGGCGCGGGCTGGCGCGCGGCGCGACGCCAAAGCGCTCCACGTCATAGCGCGGCATCGAGGTGTGCATCATCTCGACAGCGCAGCAGGCCAGACCGAAAGTCATCCAGTGCAGCGACCCGATCCGCGCCCAGTTGATGATGTCCTCGGTCGAGGTCAGCAGAAACCCCTTGTCCTGCAACTCGCGGTTCAGGGCTTGGGTGGCAACCTCCATGTCGCCGCCCGCCGTGTTGGCTCCTGCCATCACTCCCATTCCAAGGCCCCCTTCTTCCATTCATAGGCAAAGCCCACTGTCAGCACACCGAGGAAAACCATCATCGACCAGAAGGCGGTCATGCTGATCTCGCTGAAGGCGACCGCCCACGGGAACAGAAACGCAACCTCGAGGTCGAAGATGATGAACAGGATCGACACGAGGTAAAACCGCACGTCAAACTTCATCCGCGCATCGTCGAATGCGTTGAAGCCGCATTCATAGGCCGACACTTTTTCCGGGTCGGGATTGCGCACCGCAATCACTGCGGCCGCAAGGAGCAGCACAAGCCCCAGACCGATCGCGAGTGCGAGTAGGACGATTATAGGAAAATACTCTCGGAGAAGTATGTCCACGAGATGCTCCTTCGGCTGGCGACTGCGAGCTGCGGATGCTGGCGACCCGCTTGCACTCTTGGCCACCCGTTTACTCTGCTCCCCCATCGGGGTCAACGGAGTGGGCACCGAAAACACCCGGCGATATATGCTGAATTTCGTCGCAGCCGCAAAAGAATACGCCGGTCCGGACTTGCGGCGCCCCGCGCATGCTGCAGCGCGGCACCAGAATCGGAGGACAGGCCAGAAACCCCGCCCTGGCCCCGCCTTCAGTCACCCATCAAAAGCGCCGCCGCAGGGCCAACCTCGCCCTGCGCCACTGCCGCCACCTCGGCGCGGATGATGCGCGCGATCATCGCCGCGTCTTCGGGCGTAAAGGTCAGTGGAAGCCGCATGTCGATCAATCCCGCCAGCACGGCATCGGTTTGCGGCAGAGGAGTGGGCATCGCATAGCGCCAATGCTCGTACCGGCTGGTAAAGGCAACCGGATCGGGCGCGCCGAACCATTTCAATTCGACCCCGCGCGCGGCGCAACGCGCGATCAGCGCCGCCACGCGTTCAGGCTCCCACCCCGGCAGAGTGAATTGAAAGCTTGACGCAACGTAGCGCTCTGCCTCGGGCCGCGGGATCAGCCGCAGACCGTTCGTCTGCGCCAGCCCCGTCTCCAGCGTGCGGTAAAGGGTATTCCACCGCTCTGCCCGCTCTTCAAGAAGCGCGATCTGCGGGCGCAAGATGGCGGCGCGCAGATTGTCCATCCGTCCCGACACGTTCGGCACATCCAAACGCAGCGCCTGAAACACCTCCGGGGGCGGCGCAGCACGGTGGCGCGAGTAGAGCATATAGCTGCCCGACAGCAGAATCGCGCGTGCCGCAAGCCCTGCATCATCGGTAACCAGCAAGCCCCCCTCGCCCGAGTTGATATGCTTGTAGGTCTGGGTCGAATAGCAGCCGATCACGCCATGCCGCCCCGATGGCACACCGTTCCACGACGCCCCCATCGTATGAGCGCAATCTTCCACCACCCGCACGCCAAGCCCGTCGCACAGCGCCATCAGGCGATCCATATCGCAGATGTGCCCGCGCATATGCGACAGCATCAGAACCCGCGCGCCGGTCGCCCGCGCCATCACCTCCAGATGCCCGAAATCGATGGTGAGGTCAGGCGTCGTTTCAATGAAGACAGGCCGCGCGCCCATGCTGGCGATCGCCCCCGGCACCGGAGCCAGCGTGAACGCATTCGTCAAGACAGGCGCGCCCTGACACACCTGAAGCGCGCGCAAGGCAGTGGCCAGCGCATAGCCCCCGGACGCCAGCGCAAGGCAATAGCGCGCTCCGGTAAAGGCCGCGAATTCCTCTTCCAGCATGGGGGTTTGCGCGATCTCGTCCCCGGCAGTGTTATACCTGTGCAATCGGCCGCTGCGCAGAATATCCACCGCTGCCGCGATCCCGGATTCGGGGATCGACTCTTGCTGGGTGAAACTTCCGGTGAACTTCTCCATAGCTGCGAACATGCGGCGCAACGCGCCCATCGTCAATGGGTTGGCGCGGCCGCCGCACTGTGGCACGGTGAACCACAGAAAAAAGGAACACCCCCATGCGCCACCTTCGCGCCGCTGCCCTTCTGGCGGCCATGCTTGCCACTCCGGCACAGGCGGATCTCGTTATCGAAGGTCGCCCCGCGCAAGCGCTGCATTGCGCGGCGATGCTTTTCATCGTCTCGACCGAATTGTTCGACATGGGCGAGATTTCGCGCAACGCCCGTGACAACGCGCAGCGCGCCGCATTGGTGATGCTCGATCAGGTGCCTGTCAGCGAAGACCAGCGCAGGCGCGCGATGGTGCAGCGGTTTGACTGGATCATGTCCACCCGCACCCCGGCGCAACTGGCGCGCGAATACAGCGAAACCGCGCGCTGGTGCCGCCGCGCCTTTATCGAAACCCGCTAGGGCAAAAGGCGCGCGGCAAGCTGCGGCAGATCGTCGAAATGATCGAGCAGCGCGTCGGGCTGCAGCCGCTCTACGCCGCGCCCCTCGGGGCCAAAGGTGACCAATGCGACCGGCACCCCCGCGGCTATGCCTGTCTTGCGGTCCGTTTCGGTATCCCCGAGCAGGAAGGAGCGGCCAAGTGTGCCCCCCGCCTGCTCCACCGCCGCGATATAGGGCGCGGCATCGGGCTTGCGGGTTGGCAGGGTATCCGCCCCGATCAGCGCGCCGAACAGGCCCCGGATGCCCAGCCGCAACGTCAGCTCCTCCGCAAGAGCTTCAGGCTTGTTCGTGCAGATCGCGACCGCAAACCCGTCACGCCGCAGCGCTTCCACAGCCTCGACCACGCCGGGATAAAGCCGCGTGTGCACCGCAATGGCGGCGCCATAAGCCTCCAGCAGCACGGGATACTGCGCGTCGATCAAGGTGTCATCCGCCTGCCCGAGACGCGAAAACCCCAGTCGCAGCATCGCCCGCCCGCCGTGAAACGCGGTCAGCGCATCGCCCGGCCCGAGCAGATCGCCGTGCCCCAGCCCGCGAAAACAGGCATTTGCCGCCGCCAGAAGATCGGCGCTGGTGTCTGCGAGGGTGCCGTCCAGATCGAAAACCACGGTGCGCATCGATTGTAACCTTGCGTGAGGAACACGGCTCTTGCGGCCCGATGCGCCTTAAGTAAAACGGGGGCGACAAGATGGAAAGGGGCAGCATGCCGGTATCTTTGGTCATTCTGGCAGCAGGGCAAGGCACGCGGATGAACTCCGACCTGCCCAAGGTGCTGCACCTTCTGGCAGGCAGCCCCCTGTTGCACCACGCCATGCAGGCCGGACGCAGCCTCGGGCCGGAACGGGTCGTGGTGGTGACGGGACATGGTTCCGAAGCGGTGACGCGGGCTGCGCTGGCCTTCGACGAAGACGCCCTGACCGTGGTGCAGGCCGAACAGAAGGGAACCGCCCATGCGGTTGCCCAGGCAGCCCCCCTGCTGGCCGATGCCACGGGTGATGTGATCGTCCTCTATGGCGATACCCCCCTCGTGCGGCCCGAAACACTGGAAGCCATGCAGGCCGCCCGCGCCCGGCATGCGGTTGTGGTGCTCGGGTTTCACGCTGCCGATCCGGGGCGCTACGGGCGTCTGGTGACCGATGGCGACAGCCTGCTCAAGATCGTCGAATACAAGGATGCCTCGGAAGAAGAACGCGCGCTGACCCTGTGCAATTCCGGCGTGATCTGCGCCGATGCCAAACTGATGTTCAGCCTTGTGGCCGAGGTCGGCAATGCCAATGCTGCCGGAGAATACTATCTGACCGACCTTCCGGAACTGGCGCGCAAGCGCGGCCTGTCGGCAGGTGTGGTGATCTGCCCCGAAGATGAAACTCTTGGCGTCAACACCCGCACGCAACTGGCCGAGGCGGAACGCGCCTTTCAAACCCGCGCGCGCGCCGAAGCGCTTGAGAACGGCGTCACCCTGACCGCACCGGAAACGGTTTTCTTCGGTCTGGATACGGTGGTGGGGCGCGATTCCATCATCGGCCCCTGCGTGATCTTCGGTCCCGGCGTCACGGTGGAATCCGGCGCCGAGATCAAGGGGTTCTGCCATCTGGAAGGCTGCCACATCAGCCGCGGCGCCACCGTCGGCCCCTTCGCCCGCCTGCGTCCGGGTGCCGAGCTTGCCGAAGATGTGCATGTCGGCAATTTCGTCGAGATCAAGAACGCCATTCTGGACGAAGGCGTGAAAGTCGGCCACCTGACCTATATCGGCGATGCCGATGTGGGCGAATTCACCAACATCGGCGCGGGCACTGTCACCTGCAATTATGACGGCGTGATGAAACACCGCACCCGCATCGGCAAGAACGCCTTCATCGGCTCCGACACCATGCTGGTCGCACCGGTCACTGTGGGGGACAACGCGCTCACTGCTTCCGGGTCGGTCATCACCGAGGACGTGCCGGCCGAAGCGATCGCACTTGCGCGCGCCCGCCAGGTCAACAAACCCGGCCTTGCCACCCGCCTGCGCGAGCACCTGCTGAAGCTCAAGGCCAGCCGCAAGTGACCTTTTTCATCTGTTCCTAAATATCCTGCGGGGGTGCGGGGGTGCAAAACCCCCGCTTTTCTGCCCCCGAACTCAAAAGGACCTGTTCCATGTGTGGCATTGTTGGCGTTCTGGGCAATCATGAAGTTGCCCCCCTGCTGGTCGAGGCGCTCAAGCGTCTGGAATATCGCGGCTATGACTCTGCGGGCATCGCAACGGTAAACGCAGGGCGGCTGGACCGGCGGCGGGCCGTTGGAAAACTCGTCAATCTGTCGGACCTCTTGGTGCATGACCCGCTGCCGGGCAAGGCGGGCATCGGCCACACCCGCTGGGCGACGCACGGGGCAGCAACTGTCGTCAATGCCCATCCGCACAAGGCCGGTCCTGTCGCCGTGGTTCATAACGGCATCATCGAGAATTTCCGCGAATTGCGCGAGGAACTCGCCGCCGCAGGCTACGCGCAGGAAAGCCAGACCGATACCGAAACCGTCGCGCTGCTGGTGCAGCAGGCGATGGATGGCGGCGCAGGCCCGGTCGATGCCGCGCGCCAGACGCTCAAGCGGCTTCACGGGGCCTTTGCGCTGTGCTTCCTGTTCGATGGCGAGGCGGACCTGCTGGTCGCCGCACGCAAGGGCAGCCCCTTGGCGATCGGACACGGAACAGGCGAGATGTTCGTCGGCTCCGATGCCATTGCCCTCGCCCCGATGACCGACCGCGTGACCTATCTGGAAGAAGGCGACTGGGCGGTCATCACGCGGGCAGGAGCCGAGATTTTCGATGCCGAGGATCGCCGCGCGAACCGCGCCGAGGCCCGCATTCCGCTGGATGCGGCGCGGATCGAAAAGGCGGGCTACAAGCATTTCATGGCCAAGGAAATCGCCGAGCAGCCGGTGGTGCTGGCCGACGGGCTGCGCCACTACACCACGGGCGGGGCAAACCCCGCCCTGCACCTGCCGCCCGCCGTCGATTTCACAGGGGTCGACCGTGTCGTTCTGGTCGCTTGCGGCACCGCATCCTATGCCTGCCATGTGGCGAAATACTGGTTCGAAAGCATCGCCGGCCTGCCCTGCGACATCGATATCGCCTCGGAGTTCCGCTATCGCGAACCGCCCCTTTCGCCCGCGCAATGGGCGATTTTCGTCAGCCAGTCCGGCGAGACGGCAGATACCCTTGCCGCGCTGCGCCATGCGCGCGAGCAGGTGGCAAAGGTTGTGTCGGTGGTGAACGTGCCCACCTCGTCCATCGCGCGCGAATCCGACCTGACGCTGCCGATCATGGCGGGTGTCGAAGTGGGGGTCGCTTCGACCAAGGCTTTCACCTCGCAGCTGATGGTGCTGGCGGTGATGGCGCTCAAGGCGGGCCTCGACCGCGGGCGGCTGGACAGCGCAGGCCTTGCAGCCCACCTCGAGGCGCTGCACGCGCTTCCCGGCCTGATGAACCACGCGCTTGGCCTGTCGGCCGAGATCGCCAAGCTGGCAGAAGAGCTGGCACGGGCGCAGGACGTGCTGTTTCTGGGGCGTGGCCCCATGTATCCGATGGCGCTGGAAGGCGCGCTGAAACTCAAGGAAATCAGCTACATACATGCCGAAGGTTACGCTTCGGGCGAACTCAAGCACGGCCCCATCGCCCTGATCGACGCCAGCGTTCCGGTGATCGTTCTGGCACCGCGTGACGCCCTGTTCGACAAGACCGTATCGAACATGCAAGAGGTGATGGCGCGGCATGGCAAGGTGCTTCTGATTTCGGATGCGGCGGGACTGGCCGAGGCGGGCGGCGGCGTCTGGGCAAAGCTGGCGATGCCCGTTGCCAATACGATCTTTGCGCCGATCCTCTACGCTGTTCCGGCGCAGCTTCTGGCCTATCACACCGCCATTGCCAAAGGCACCGATGTGGACCAGCCGCGCAATCTGGCGAAATCCGTGACTGTGGAGTGATGCGGCCTATCTGACGGCGCAGGACAAAACCCCGCTACGGAGAGTGTCATGCACCGCCGATCCTTTCTCATTGGCGCCGCCGCCCTTGGCGGTTGCGCCTCTGTTCCAGCCTCGCCCACCGTGGCCACCCGGCCCGTAACGCTCGACGCCGCCTTTGTCGGGCAAAAGCGCGGTCAGGGCGTCTTCCGCGTCTGGCTGACGGGGGATGAGCGCCGCTTCGATGCGCGGCTGGATGGCCGGCTGTCACGCGGCGGGCAAAGGCTGACGGTGGTCGAGGATTTTGTCTATGACGACGGCCAGACCGACCGGCTCACATGGGTGTTTGACCGCAGCGGGCCCGGCCTGTGGACCGGACGGCGCGAAGATACAGTGGGGACGGCCAGCGTCGTCGAAGAAAACGGCGAGGTGCGCCTGACCTACACCGCCGATTTCAGATCCCCCTCGGGCGTCACCCGGCTCGGCTTTGCGGATGTGATCTATCTGCGTGACGACGGGGTGATCGTAAATGATGCGGTTGTCTCCCGGGCGGGTTTTCCGGTAGGGTCTGTGCGGTTCGAAATACGCGGCTGACGCGGACAAAGGGGTTGATGGTGAAAGACGAAACTTCGGGTGCGGTTCTATGACCCCCTACCAGGCCCTTGAACTGCTGGAGGCTCAGGCCGACCCCGCCCGCGCCGCCGAAGCCGCCGCCTATCACAAGGCGCCCGAGGAGTCCGGCCGCCGCTATCTTGGCCTGACGCCGGCGCAAATCGACGCATTGGTCGCCGAATGGCGCGCCGACCTGTCGGTCGAAGGCCGGGTGTCGCTGGCCGAAGGCCTGTGGAACACCAATGTGCACGATGCCCGCGTCGCCGCCGCCAAGTTGCTGACGCAGGCGCGCATCCGCCCGGATGCCCGCGCCTGGACGGTGATCTGCATGTGGGTCGAAGAACTGGATGTCTGGGCCTTGGCCGATCTGGTCACCACCGCGGGGCAAAAGCGCGTGGTGGCAGAGCCTGACCGTATCGGCGATCTCGAGCCTTGGGTGGGAAGCGAAAATCTCTGGGCGCGGCGCGCGGCCCTGCAGATGCTGCTGCCCTTCGCCAAGATGAACAACCTGAAAGACAGGGAATACGATATCCGCGAAACCGGACTGATCTGGGCAGAGCATATGGTCTCCGACCGCAACTGGTTCATCCAGAAAGCGATTGCAGACTGGATCGATACGCTGGCCAAACATGACCCTGCGCGCGCCGCCGAATTCATGGATGGCCCCGGTCTGGGCCTCAAGAGCTTTGCCCGCAAGGAGGCCGCGCGCCGCCTGCCCGAACTGCCGCTGGGTGACGACTAGCCGCCCGGCGCAGCTGCCACCGCGCGCCGCATAGGCGCTTGCCCGTCGGATCGCCGCGCGATCAGGGTCGGCTGATCTGGCCGCCGCCCACTGCCGCTGCAACCCCCGTGGTTGCGGGGGCGCTGGTGGGCAGTCCGCGCATGACCCTTACGGCGAGGTAGGCAAAGGCCTGCGCCTCGAGCATGTCGCCATTCAACCCGATCGCCTCCACCGGCTCGACCGGCGCGCCCATGCGGGCCGACAGCGCCGCCATCATCGCGCCGTTGTGCCGCCCGCCCCCGCAGACCAGCACCCGTCCCACGGGCTGTGGAAAATGCTCGGCCCCGCGCGCGACGGCGGCGGCTGCGCAGGCGACCAATGTGGCGGCGGCATCGGCATCGCCCAGATTTGCCACCGCAGGCAGCAGGGCCGGAAAGTCGTTTCGGTCCAGAGATTTGGGTGGCATCTTGTGGAAATAGGCATGCGCCAGAAAGCCGCTTACCACCCCCTCGTCCACGGTGCCCGCCAGTGCCAAGGCCCCGCCTTCATCGTGCGCCGCGCCGCGCCGTTCCAGCATCAGATCATTGAGCGGCGCATTGGCAGGCCCCGTGTCAAAGGCCAGCAAAGCACCTGCGGCCTCGGGGCGGGTCACGCGCGGGTCAACCCATGTCAGATTGCCCACACCGCCGAGGTTGAGAAAGGCCACCGGATGCTCCAACCCGGCAAAGCGCGCGCAGGCATGGTGGAAGAACGGGGCCAGCGGCGCGCCCTGCCCGCCCATCCGCACATCGGTGCTCCGGAAATCCCAGACCACCGGAACACCCAGCACTTCGGCAAGCAGCGCGCCATTGCCCGCCTGATGCGTGCCGCGCCCGCGCGGATCATGCGCCAGAGTCTGGCCATGAAAACCAACCACATCGACACCCGAAAACCGCGACAGCACCTCGGCATGGGCAGCCTCGACCACTTCTGCCGCGGCCTCTACGCCCTCATCTCCGGGCCAGAGCCCAAAGGCGCGGCGGATCACCGCGCGCTCGTCCGCGCTGTAGGGGCGATAGGCGTCGGGGCCAAAGCCTGACAGGCTGTAGCCATCGGTCATCACCATTGCCGCATCCACCCCGTCAAGCGAGGTGCCAGACATCGCGCCCAAAGCCCAGATCGCCTCCGAAGCTCGCATCTTCCCTTGCGCCCCCCACACCGCTATACCGCCCGCAAGTATGACACGAGGACGCAATGACCTACCATCCGAAATCAGACTTCATGCGCGTGATGATGACCCGTGGCTTCCTGGCCGATTGCACGGATTATCAGGCGCTGGACGAGGCGTTTCTGAAGGGAGTCGTGCCAGCCTATATCGGCTATGATGCCACGGCGGCCTCGCTGCATGTCGGCCACCTTCTGAACATCATGGTCCTGCGCTGGTTGCAGAAGTGCGGGCACAAGCCGATCACCCTGATGGGGGGTGGCACCACAAAGGTGGGCGATCCGTCCTTCCGTGCCGAAGAACGGCCCTTGCTCACGCCGGAAAAGATCGACGAGAACATCTCCGGAATGAAACAGGTGTTCGCCCGCTACCTCGCCTATGGTGACGGGGAAACCGATGCCATCATGCTCAACAACGCCGAATGGCTCGACCATCTGAACTACCTTGAATTCCTGCGCGACATCGGGCGGCATTTCAGCGTCAACCGGATGCTGTCCTTTGACTCCGTGAAATCCCGGCTGGATCGCGAGCAATCGCTGTCCTTCCTCGAATTCAATTACATGATCTTGCAAGCCTACGATTTCCTCGAGCTCAACCGCCGCTATGGTTGCCTGTTGCAAATGGGCGGGTCCGATCAATGGGGCAATATCGTCAACGGTGTGGACCTGACGCGCCGTGTGGTGGATCATGAGGTTTACGGCCTGACAACGCCGCTCTTGACGACATCCGACGGGCGCAAGATGGGCAAGTCGGCCAATGGCGCGGTCTGGCTCAATGGCGCGATGCTCTCGCCCTACGAATTCTGGCAGTTCTGGCGCAATTCGACCGATGCCGATGTGGGCCGCTTCCTCAAGCTGTTTACCGAACTGCCGATCGAGGAATGTGACCGCCTCGGCGCGCTGCAAGGGTCCGAGATCAACGCCGCCAAGATCATCCTCGCCAATGAGGTGACCACGCTTCTGCACGGGGCCGAAGCTGCGCAGGCCGCCGAAGCCACCGCGCGCGAGGTGTTCGAGAAGGGCGGCATCGGGGACGATCTGCCCACCGTCACCCTGTCGCCCGAAGAAGTATCGGAGGGCATCGGCATCGTGCAGCTTTTCGTCCGTGCCGGATTGTCGGCCAGCGGCAAGGATGCCAAGCGGCTGATCGCGGAAGGCGGCGCGCGGGTGAATGATGACATCGTGACCGACAGCGGGCTGCGCTATGGCGCGGGTGATCTGGCCGAACCGCTGAAGCTGACCGCCGGAAAGAAACGTCACGCTCTGGTGACCTTGGGCTAAGCGCCGCCTTGAATGCATCACAGGCCCCGGATAGCCTTCCGGGGCCTTTGTCATTGCAGGACGCAGCATGCACCGCCCCACCGCCTTCACCGCCCCCGGCCGCTTCTGGCGCGGCAATCTGCACACCCATTCCACGCGGTCCGACGGTGTGCTCTCCCCCGAGGAGGTTTGCCGCCGCTATCGGGACGAAGGGTATGACTTTCTGGCGCTGACAGATCACTTCATCGGCGTCTACGGCTATCCCATCGTCGATACGCTGCCCTATCGGCAGGAGGGTTTCACCACCCTTCTGGGGGCGGAACTGCATTCCGGCGCAATGGCAAACGGCGAGCTTTGGCACATTCTGGCCGTAGGCCTGCCCGCCGATTTCGCACACTCGGACAGCCCGGATTTCCATGCCAAACCGGGGCAGGAAACTGCGGCAGAGCTTGCCGCCCGCGCCGTGGCAGCGGGGGCCTTCGTCGCCATCGCCCACCCGCAATGGTCTGGTCTCACGCTGGCCGACGCCCGCAGCGTCACCGCCGCGCATGCGGTGGAAGTCTACAACCACGGCTGCGCGAACGGCTGCGACCGACCCGACGGTTTTGCCATCGCCGACCTGTTGCTGAGCGAAGGGCGGCGCCTGACGATGGTGGCCACGGATGACGCGCATTTCTACGAACCCGACCACTTCGGCGGCTGGGTCATGGTCAAGTCGACGGAAAACACGCCCGGGTCCTTGCTCGCTGCACTCAAGGCAGGCGAGTTCTATTCAAGCCAAGGCCCAGACCTGCGCGACATCCGCCTGTTTGACGACCGGATCGAAGTCGACCACTCCGCTGTTGCCGCAATGATCGTGCAGGGTCAGGGCACCGCCGCCCGCGCCGTGCATGGCCATTCGATGACCACGTCCTCGATGGAGCTGACCCGCTTTGGCAACAGCCCGTGGTTGCGCGTCACGCTGATAGACGCCGCCGGCAAGAGAGCTTGGTCAAATCCCATCTGGCGCTGAGGCGGCACCGCCGGACGCCTCCGGCGCGAATGTTTAAGGAAGGTGCAAACCCGCTGCGCTTGCACCTCCTGAAATTGCTCCGGAGGAAGCGGCGCGGTGGCAGCGTCCGCCTGCTACTCCAGCCGCGCAGGAAAGCCTTCGGCGCGCAGGTCGGTGCCCAGCGCATCCTCCAGCAGCTTGACGATCTGCGTGGACTGCGCGGCCCCGCCATAGGCCGCGCGGCCCTTGACAAAGGTTTGCATCGTCTGCCCCGCCAGATCGAGCGGCACACCGAACTCCTGCCCGAAGCCCATGGCAAAGCCCAGATCCTTGAGCGCCAAATCCATGGTGAAGGCGATGTCATAACTGCCGTTCAGGATCAGCTGGCCTTCGGTTTCATGCACGAAACTGCTGCCTGACGAGGCCGCAATCGCCTCCCACGCGGTCTTGAGATCAAGCCCGCCGCGTTTGGCCAGCATAAGCGCCTCGCCATCGGCCACCAGATGGATGAAGGCGAGCATATTGGTGATCACCTTGATCACGGCGGCAGAGCCAAGCGGACCCATGTGAAACAGGCGGTTGCCAATCGCTATCAGCGCGGCGCGGTGGTGATCCAGCAGGTCCGCATCGCCCCCTGCCAGCACCGTGATCTCGCCGCGCGCCGCCAGATGCACCCCGCCGGTTACCGGAGCCTCCAGCATCCGCACCCCGGCCTTTTGCGCAAGGGCGGCCAGTCGCAACACGTCATCGCGTCCGAGCGTCGAGTTCTCCACCCATGTGAGGCCGGGACGCGCCGCCGTCAGCACCTCTGCCAGAACCGCCTCCGAAACGGCCGGTGACGGAAGGCAGGTGAACACATGGTCAACCCGGCCCGCCAGTTCCGCCGGACTGCTTGCCACGCCCGCCCCCATGGCCCGATGGCGCTCGGCCAAGCTGGGATCGCGGTCATGCACCACAACCGAAAACCCCGCGCGGATGAGGCTTGCCGCCAGATGCCCGCCCAGATTGCCCAGACCGATGTAACCGATTGTCATGTCCTGCCCCTTCACCGGAAATGGATCGCGTATCTGGCGCGGATTGCCGCATCGATCTGCGGGTCGATCCGTGACCCCGCCTTGGCCAGAATCGCGTTCTTCCGCTCAAGCGCCTTTTCCAGCAGCAGCGGCTTGCCCGCCTCGTTCCATTCCTTGGGACTCATGCGGTTGCCAACGACGGGATAGGTGTATTCGGTCTGCATCAGCCGCAGCGTCTGGTCTGACCCGAGGTAATGCCCCGGCCCGCCCAGACAGACCTCTTTCATCGCCTCGATGCTGGTGCTGTCCTCGGTCACATCTATGCCGCGCACGCAGCGCATCGCCTGACCCAGCAGGTCATCGCCCAGCACCAGACTTTCAAGGCAAAAGCCCAGCAGACTGGCATGCATCCCCACGGCCTCGTAACACATGTTCAACCCCGACAGGCCCGCCAGCACATTGGTGATCCCCTGTTCCCATCCGGCCTGCATGTCGGGCAATTTGCTGTCGGATATGCCGCTCGCAGCCCCGCCCGGCAGGCCGTAGAACTGGTGCATCTGCGCGCAGCCCGCTGTCAGCAGCGCCTGCTCGGCGCTGCCCCCCGACATCGCTCCGGTGCGCAAATCACTGACAAAGGGCCATGTGCCAAAGATGCAGGGCGCGCCGGGCTTGATCGCATTGGCATAGACCACGCCGGCCAGACATTCCGCGACCGCCTGCACGATGGTCAGCGCAATGGGCGCCGGCGCCGTGGCTCCCGCCTGCCCCGCCGACAGAAGCAGCATCGGCATGCCCCGGCGGATGCAAGCCTCCATCGTGATGCAGGACTCTTCGGCAAACTTCATGGGCGGCACCACGAAGCAATTGGAATTGCTGACAAAAGGCCGATCCAGCCATTTCTCCTCGCCGCCCGCCACCATGTAGATCAGATCAAAACAATCGGCCACATGCGACGGATCACTGAACGAGGTGCCTACATGTTTCACGGTGCCCGCAAGGCTGCCGTAAAGCGTGTTCAGATCCATGTCGCGGTTGTCTGTCACATCGCGGCACACCATCGTGCGCTGGTAGAAGTGGATGTTGTCCAGATTGTCCACCAGGCGGGCGGCGTCATAAAGATCCTGCGCGGTCGAGTCGCGGTATTCCAGCGTGAACGGGTCCACGATATGCACCGCCGCGCCCGCCGTGCCGAAATGCACCCGCGTCCCCGTCAGATGCAGATCATGGCGCGGATCGCGGGCAAAAAGCGTGATATCGCGCGCCGCCACCGCCAGCATGTCCTCGACCAGCGCGCGCGGAAAGCGCAGGCGACCGTCGCTTCCCAGCACCGCGCCCGCAGCCGTCATCACCTCAACACCTGAGGGCGGCGCCTGCGAAAGCCCGATTTCCTCCAGCGCCTGCAAGGCAGCCTGATGGATGCGCGCAACCCCCGCCTCGGTCAGCGGCCGGTACTGCCCGCCCCGCATCCCGGGCCGGACAGGCCGCATCTCCTCCGACAGCGGGGCCGCCCGCAAGGCCACCCTCGCCCCCCGCCCGCCAGACCTCCGCGCCCGCGCAGGCTCGCAAACTTCGCCCAGATCAGCTTCCAGATCAGTCATCGCAACGCCTTTGCCTTCATCTGTTTCCAAATATCCTCGGGGGGTCCGGGGGGCAGACAGCCCCCCGGCGCTGGTCACAGGCGCATCCGCCCAGAAGCCGGATCATACATCGGCAGCAGGCTCGCCTCTGCCCGGTAGCGCCGCCCTGCAATCTCGATCTCATAGGCCGAACCCAGCACCTCGGCCTCGCTCTGCCCGGCGCACGGAACGTAGCCAAGCCCCACAGCCCCGCCCAGCGCATGGCCATAGTTCCCGCTGGTGACCGGACCCACGATACGCCCGTCGCGAACGATCGCCTCGTTGTGAAAGATCATCGCCTCGGGGTCACGCACCAGAAACTGCACCAGACGCCGCGACAGCCCCGCCTCCTCGCGGCGCAGCACAGCCTCGCGCCCGATGAATCCGGTTTTCTTGCGGCTGACGGTAAACCCAAGCCCTGCCTCCAGCACATGATCCTCGTCGGTGATGTCATGACCCCAGTGCCGATAGGCCTGCTCGATCCGGCAACTGTCCAGCGCGTGCAGGCCGCACAGCCGCATCTCGGGCGCGGCTTCGAGCAATATCTCGAAGACATGGGCCGCCTGATCGGTCGGCACATAAAGCTCCCAGCCAAGTTCGCCCACATAGGACACCCGATGCGCGCGGGCGAGGCCCATGCCGATCTCGATCTCCCGTGCCTGGCCGAACGGATGCCCGCCATTCGAGAAATCCTGCGGACTCACCCGCGCCATCACCTCGCGCGCGAGCGGGCCCATCAGGCACAGAACCGCCTCCCCCGCGCTCACATCCGTGACCACCGCGAAATCGTCGCCCAGATGCGCCCGCAGCCAGGCCAGATTGCGTGTCAGTGTCGCGCCCGGCACCACCAGCAGATATTCCGTCTCGCTCAACCGCGTGACAGTCAGATCCGCCTCGATCCCGCCTCGCGCGTTCAGCATCATGGTATAGACGATGCGCCCCGCCGCCACATCCATCTGGGCCGAGCAGACCCGGTTCAGGAAGGCGCAGGCATCGCGCCCCTCGACCCGGATCTTGCCAAAACTGGTCATGTCGAACAGGCCCACACCCGTCCGCACCGCCATATGCTCGGCGCGGTGGTTGTCGAACCAGTTCGCGCGTCCCCAGCCATAACGGTATTCTGCCGTCTGGCCCGGCATCGCAAACCAGTTCGCCCGCTCCCAGCCCGCGACCTCGCCAAACACCGCCCCCCGTGCGGCCAGCGCCGCATGGAGCGGGCTGCGCCGCACGCCCCGGCTCGTCCCCATCTGCCGATAGGGATAGTGATCGGCATAGAGCAGCCCCAGCGTCTCGCTCACCCGCTCCTTGAGGTAGCGGCGGTTCTTCTGGAACGGCTGCGCGCGGCGGATATCCACCTCCCACAGATCGAACGGAGGCTCCCCTTCGGTGATCCATTGCGCAAGGGCCATGCCTGCGCCACCGGACGAGGCAATCCCGATGGAGTTATACCCCGCCGCCACCCAGTAGCCGCCCAGTTCGGGCGTGGGGCCAAGATAATAGCGATCATCCGGGGTGAAACTCTCCGGCCCGTTGAAGAATGTATGGATGCCAGCGCTCTGGAACAAAGGCATCCGCTCCATCGCCGCCTCGAGGATCGGCTGGAAATGGTCCCAATCCTCGGGCAGCGTATCGAACTCGAAATCGGCGCGGATGCCCCCCATCCCCCAGGGCTTTGCCTTCGGCTCGAAGGCCCCCAGCATCATCTTGCCCGCATCCGATTTGTAATAGGCACATTCATCCGGCACCCGCAGCACCGGCAAATGACCCAAGCCCTCGATCGGCTCGGTCACCAGATAGAAATGCTCGCAGGCATGCAGCGGCAGGGTCACGCCGTTCTGCGCCGCCAGATCACGCCCCCACATGCCGCCGCAGTTGATCACCACATCTGCCGCGATATGCCCGGGCCCTTCCG
This sequence comes from Pseudotabrizicola algicola, assembly GCF_010915705.1. Taxonomy (GTDB): domain Bacteria; phylum Pseudomonadota; class Alphaproteobacteria; order Rhodobacterales; family Rhodobacteraceae; genus Pseudotabrizicola; species Pseudotabrizicola algicola. The sequence continues at coordinate 56,557 of NZ_JAAIKE010000001.1, read as the reverse complement.
CGCTTTCATAATCGACTCCGGTCACCTGGCCTGCGGCCTGCGTCACGCGCGTCACCCGCACGCCCTCGGCAATCACCGCGCCGCGCATCCGCGCGCCCTTGGCCAGCGCCATCGCGATATTGGCCGGGTCGCATTGGCCATCCAGCGGCAGGTGCACCCCGCCCACCGCATCCGACACATTCAGATGGGGATACATCGCCTTGATCTCGGCGGGCGAGACCTCCTGCACTTCCACATCGAAAATCCGCGCCAGCGTTGCCTGCCGCCGCAATTCCTCCATCCGGTCCGCCTTCAGCGCGACCGAGATCGATCCGACCTGCCGCATCCCCGTGGCGATGCCCGTCTCGGCCTCCAGTCCCACGTAGAGCCCTGCCGAATACCGTGCGAGCCGCGTCATGTTGGCACTGCCGCGCAACTGCCCGATCAGCCCCGCCGCATGCCATGTCGTCCCCGAGGTCAGCCGCTTGCGCTCCAGAAGCACCACATCCGTCCACCCGGCCTTGGCCAGATGATAGGCGACAGAGCATCCCGAAATACCGCCCCCGATAATGACCGCCCGCGCCTTGGTTGGAATCTCAGCCACCACTCCGCCTCATTTTCTGTCCCCAAATATCCCGGGGGTCCGGGGGCTGGCCCCCGGTCCGCCCCGTCAGCCGCGCAACCGCTCGTTTTTCGCATCCCACACCGGCGCATCGGCCAGCACCTGCGCCGCGCGGCGTTCCCCGAACACCTCGACCTCCACCGCAGTCCCCGCCACGGCCAGATCGGCCCGCAGCATCCCAAGCCCAAGGCAGACGCCCACACGGTGCCCCCATGCAGCGGAAGTCACCTCGCCCACCGCCCGCCCCTCGTGCCAGATCGTGGACATGTAGGGCGGGTCCGTATCCCCCGCCTCGATCGCCAGCGTTACAAATCGCTTGGTCACGCCAGCCTGCCGTTCCGCCAGCAGCGCCGCGCGTCCGCGAAACTCGGGTTTGCCCCAATCGACAAAGCGCTCCAGCCCGCCCTGCAGAACAGTGTAATCGGTAGAAAGATCGCCCTTCCACGCCCGATAGCCCTTTTCGATCCGCAACGCGTTCAACGCAAACATGCCAAAGGGGCGCAAACCCTGCCCCTGCCCCACCGCCCAGATCGCATCCCAGACGGCGGGCGTATCCGCCACGCGTGAATGGACTTCCCACCCGAGTTCGCCCGCAAAACTGACCCGCATCAGCAGCACCTCGGCCCCCGCGATCCGTGCGTGCTGCCATGTCAGCCACGGCCGCGAAAGATCGCCGTCGCACACCGCGCCCAGCACGTCCCGCGCCTTTGGCCCCGTCACGATCTGCGTGCTCCACCGATCGCTTTCGTCGGCGAGGGCAAGCCCATCTTCCAGATGGCGCAGCAACCATGCCTTGTCATGCTCCTGCGCGGTGGCGGCGGTGATCAACAGCAGCTCGTCCTCGGCCAGCCGCGCCACGCTCATTTCGGTAACGATCCGCCCCTTTTCATCGGCGAAATAGGCCAGCCCCAGCCGCCCCACCCCCGGCACCTTGCCGGTGATCTGGCGCGCCAGCCAGTCGGCGACCTGTGGCCCCTTGACGACAAAGCGCGAAAATCCCGGCAGATCGAGGATGCCGCAGGCATCGCGCACCGCCTCGCATTCCGCCTTGACCGCCCGCGCCCAAGGCCCGCCGCGCGCCCATGTGCGCTGCGCCGCCTCGGATGTGTCATCGCCGGGCTCTGCATACCACAGCGCGCGCTCCCAGCCGTTATAGGGGCCGAACTGCGCGCCAAGGGCGGCGGTGCGGTCATGCACGGCAGACAAGCGCTTCATCCGCCCCGCAGACCAGACGTGATGCGGGAAATGGATGGCATATTCATGGCCATAGACCTCCATCCCTTTCTTCACGCAGTAATCGTGATCCTCCCAGCCGGTGAAGCGGCGCGGGTCGCACGACCACATGTCCCATTCGGTCGCGCCTTCCGTCACCCATTCGGCCAGCACCTTGCCCGCCCCCCCGGCCTGACAGATGCCAAAGGTGAACACCGTCGCCTCGAAGGCGTTCGGCACCCCCGGCATCGGCCCGATCAGCGGATTGCCATCCGGCGTATAGGGGATCGGCCCGTTGATCACCTTTTGCAGACTGGCCTGCGCCAACAGTGGCACGCGCGCCATCGCATCGGTGATCTGGAACTCCAGCCGCTCCAGATCATCGGGGAAGAGCTGAAAGCTGAAGTCATCCGGCATCGGGTCGTCCGGCGTCGCCCAATGCGCGCGACAGGGGTTTTCATAAGGGCCAAGGTTGAAGCCCATCTTTTCCTGCCGCAGGTAATAGCTCGAATCCACATCCCGCAGCAGCGGCAGCTTGTGGCCCACCTCCCGCGTCCAAGCGTCGAGTTCGGGGATTGTGTCGAACAGCATGTATTGATGGCTCATCACCATCATCGGCACGCGGCGGCCAAACATGCGGCCCACCTGCGCGGCGTAATAGCCGCCCGCATTGACGACGTATTCGGCGCGGATCTCGCCCTTCGGCGTGGTCAGCACCCATTCGGCCCCGGTCCAGCGCGCGGCGGTGACCGGGCAGAACCGCTCCACATGCGCGCCCAGATCACGCGCACCCTTGGCAAGCGCCTGCGTCAACTGCGCCGGATCGATGTCACCGTCATAGGGATCGTAAAGCGCGCCGGTCAGGTCATGCGTCTCGGCAAAAGGATAGCGGCTGCGGATCTCCTCCGGCGACAGGATATCGAGCGCCATGCCTTGCGAGCGGCCCATGCCGACCACGCGCTTGAATTCCAGCAGCCGCTCCGCCGTATGGCCCAGCCGGACCGAGCCGGTCACGTTGTAGTTCATCGGATAGCCCACAGCCTCGCCAAGGCCCCGATACAGGCTGGCCGAATAGCGCTGCATGTTCATGATCGACCAGCTTGACGAAAAGGTCGGCACATTGCCCGCCGCATGCCAAGTGCTGCCCGCCGTCAACTCGTTCTTTTCAAGCAGAACGCAATCCGTCCAGCCCGCCAACGCCAGATGGTAGAGCGAGGAGGCCCCCACGGCACCGCCCCCGATGATCACCACGCGCGCGCTTGAAGGCAGTGCTGCCATGCCCCGGACTCCCCTGCTTTTGCCGCACTATCCGCCCGTGCGAACTGGCTTTCAATTCGGCAGGGAGGGGGCTATCAATCGAAAAAACCGATCAGGGCACGGCGGAGGCTGTTCACATGCAGATGGACCAGATCGATACTTTTCTGGACCTGATCGAAACCCGCAGCTTCAACCGCACGGCAGAGCGCATGGGCCTCACGCAATCCACCGTCTCGGCGCGGCTGGTGGCGCTGGAACAGGCTGTCGGCGCACGGCTGTTCACCCGCTCGCGCGCCGGTGCGCAACTGACGACCGAGGGGCTGAAGTTCGAGCCCCATGCGCGTCTGTTGCGGCAGGAATGGACGATGGCGCGGCGGGCCGTCCTCGCCAGCGGCACGGCGGCGATGACACTGCGGATCGGGGTGCAGAATGATCTGGCGCCGGCGCATCTCGGTGCCCTCGTTGCAGATTTCCGCGCGTTGCTGCCGCAGGCGGCCCTGTATATCGAACCGGATTACTCGACGCAGATGTGCGCCGATCTCGTGACCGGAGCCCTGGATTTCGCACTGCTGTTCACACCCAAGCCGCAGCCGGACCTGTATTTCGAGACGCTGGCCGAACTGCCTTACCGCCTGATCTCGACCACGGCCGAGACGCTGGCAAGCCTTGCGCCGGAAACCTATGTCTGCGCCAATTTCTCGCCCGCCTTCGAGGCCGCGCATCGCCAGCTTTTGCCGCACCTTTCGGCAACCCCCTTGTCAGTGGGGCAAAGCAGCGCGGTGGCGCTGCTTTTGGCGCAGATGGGCGGTGCAGGTTATGTGCTGGAAACGCAGGCCCGCTCTCTGGTCGCGGCAGGCGGATACCAGATGGTCGCCGATGCCCCCGTGATCCGTCAACCTGTCTATGCCGCCATGCATCTGCGCAACCGGACAGGCACCACACACAAACGCCTGACACAAGCCGCGCGCCGCAGGATGACCCCCGGCGCGCGGTAATGCTGTTTCGGGTTAGGCGGGACTGTCCACGCCTTATTCTGCGGCCTGAACGCTCGGGTTGTTCGGATGCGTGGTCCAGTTCGCATAGTCACCCACGGTTGTCTGGGTGCGCGGGTCCACGGCACCCTTGGGCAATTCGACCATCGTGATGCAGCTGTCCACGGGGCAGACGTTGACGCAGAGATTGCAGGCGACGCATTCGTCATCCATCACCTCGAACACGCGGCCCGGTTTCATCGCGATGGCCTGATGGCTGGTGTCCTCGCAAGCCGCATAGCAGCGCCCGCATTTGATGCAGGCGTCCTGATCGATGTGGGCCTTGGTCACATAGTTCAGGTTCAGATACTGCCAGTCGGTCACGTTCGGCACCGCGCGGCCCACCAGATCGGCGGTCGAGGTGAAACCCTTCTCATCCATGTATTGCGACAGGCCCGAGATCATTTCCTGCACGATCTTGAAGCCATAGGTCATGGCCGCCGTGCAGACCTGCACATTGCCCGCGCCAAGCGCCATGAACTCTGCCGCATCGCGCCATGTCGTCACCCCGCCGATACCGGAAATCGGCAGGCCGTGCGTGTCGGGGCTGCGGGCAATCTCGGCGACCATGTTCAGCGCGATCGGCTTGACCGCCGGCCCGCAATAACCGCCGTGGGTGCCCTTGCCATCGATCATCGGCTCGGGGCTGAAGGTGTCGAGATTGACGGAGGTGATCGAGTTGATGGTGTTGATGAGCGAGACCGCATCCGCCCCGCCCCGCTTGGCAGCTTCGGCAGGTTTGCGGATGTCACTGATATTCGGCGTCAACTTGACGATACAGGGCATACGGCTGTGCTTTTTCACCCAGCGTGTGACCATCTCGATGTATTCCGGCACCTGCCCCACGGCAGAGCCCATGCCGCGTTCGGCCATGCCATGCGGGCAGCCAAAGTTCAGCTCTACCCCATCCGCCTCGGTATCCTCGATCCGGTGCAGAATGTCTTTCCACGAGTCCTCGTCACAAGGCACCATCAGCGAGATGATGAGCGCGCGGTCCTTGTAATCGCGCTTGACCGACTTGATCTCGCGCAGGTTCACCTCCAGAGGGCGGTCGGTGATGAGTTCGATGTTGTTCAGCCCCAGCAGGCGGCGGTCCGCGCCCCAGATCGCGCCATAGCGCGGGCCGTTGACGTTCACCACCGGCGGCCCTTCGGACCCGAGGGTTTTCCACACGACCCCGCCCCAGCCTGCCTCGAAGGCGCGGCGCACGTTGTATTCCTTGTCCGTGGGTGGCGCGGATGCGAGCCAGAACGGATTGGGGGATTTGATGCCGATAAAGTCGGTTGTCAGGTTGGCCATCTGCTTACCCCCTCAGGAAAATGTTGATCTGTTCGGCCGCGTCGCGCCCCTGCGCCACCGCCGTCACTGTCAGGTCTTCGCCGCCCGCGGTGCAGTCACCGCCCGCCCAGACCCGCGCGGGCAAGGCCGCGATCTTGCCGCCCTCCAGCACGGCACCCTCGGGCGCGCCTGCCAAAGTTTGCCCGATCGCCTTGAACACCTGATCCGCCTTCAGCCGGAACGTCTCGCCGGTTGCTTTCAGCCCTTCGGGCGTGTCGGCCATATAGCCGAATTCCACTTCGCGCACCGCGCCATTGCCATGCACGGCGACAGGCGCAGCGTTGCAGATGATGCGCACGCCCGCGCTGGTGGCGTGCTCCTGCTCATAGCCAGAGGCCGACATCTTCTCTTGTCCGCGGCGATAGACGATGGTGACATTCTCGGCGCCCAGCAACTTGCTTTGCACGGCGGCATCCACCGCCGTCATGCCGCCGCCGATCACCACCACGTCGCGGCCAACGGGCAGCTTCGTCAGGTCTGCCGTCTGGCGCAGATCGGCGATGAAATCCACCGCATTGGCCACGCCCGCGCGGTCTTCACCTTCGGCACGCAGCGCATTGACACCGCCAAGACCGATGCCCAGAAACACCGCGTCATGGCGGGCAAGCAGCGCGTCCAGCGTCACATCGCGGCCCAGTTCCACTCCGGTCTGCACCGTGATGCCGCCGATCCGCAGCAGCCACTCCACCTCTTTTTGCGCGAAATCGCCCGTCGATTTGTAGCTGGCGATACCGTATTCGTTCAGGCCCCCCGCCTTGGCGCGGCGCTCGTAGACCACCACGTCATGCCCGTGCATCGCAAGACGGTGCGCACAGGACAGGCCCGCAGGCCCCGCCCCGACCACCGCCACGGTTTTTCCGGTGCTGGCTGCGCGGGCAAAGGGATGCAGGCCCTTGGCCATGGCCGTGTCGGTGGCAAAACGTTGCAAGCGCCCGATCTCAACCGGCTTGCCTTCCGCCACTTCCCGCACGCAAGCCTCTTCGCAAAGCGTCTCGGTGGGGCAGACGCGGGCGCACATGCCGCCAAGGATGTTCTGCGTCCAGATCGTCGTGGCCGCCGCCTCTGGCGTGCCGGTTGCGATCTGGCGGATGAACAGCGGAATGTCGATGCTGGTCGGGCAAGCGGTGATGCAAGGCGCATCATGGCAGAAGTAACACCGGTCTGCGGCAACATGCGCTTCATGCGCATCCAGCGGCGGGGTGTGATCGGCAAAGTTCGCAGCGATCCTGTCGGCTGGCAGGCGGCCGGACACAATGCCGGGCGTCAGCGGGCTGTGAGTCATCGGCGATGGTCTCCCTGATTTTTGTGATCTTTAGGAAAACGCTGGCACAGGTCCGTTTTTTTATCAAACGGTAAATTTTACTCCGCCACAAAATTTCGGAAACTGCCCCAAGACCTGCCCAAAAATTGCACAGCGGAATGGGTGCTTTTCTCGCGGGAAAACGCAAGCTATAAGCGGTCAGCCCCGATACCCGGCCCTTGCGCCAAGGGAGAACGGTCACCAACTGGCAAATAAGCCAACCAGAGGACGGCATGAGCAAACATTCCCCCGACGCAGATGTGGCCTTTATCTCGGCCCTTGCAGAGCTTTTGAACAAGAACGAACTCACCGAATTGAGCGTCAAACGCGAATACGGCGAAGATGACAGCCTCGAAGTGCGGGTTGTGAAACAGGCGAATATCGTCACCACGCAGGCGGCGGCCCCCGCCCCTGTCTATGCGCAGGCCCCGGCCCCCAGCGCGGCACCGGCACCGGCAGCGGCGCCCGCAGGCAATGACGACCCGGCCCAGCATCCGGGCGCCGTCACCTCGCCGATGGTCGGCACCTGCTATCTGGCCGCCGAACCGGGCGCGACGCCCTTCATCACCGTGGGCGCCAGCGTCGCCGAAGGTCAGACCGTGCTGATCATCGAGGCGATGAAGACGATGAACCACATCCCAGCCCCGCGTTCTGGCACCGTCAAGCGCATCATGGTCGAGGACGGCACGCCCGTTGAATTCGGCGCACCGCTGCTGATCATCGAGTGACGCCGATGTTTGAAAAAATCCTGATCGCCAACCGGGGGGAAATCGCGCTGCGCGTGATCCGCGCCTGCCGCGAGATGGGGATCAAATCGGTCGCCGTCCATTCCACCGCCGATGCCGATGCCATGCATGTGCGCATGGCTGATGAATCGATCTGCATCGGCCCCGCGCCCAGTTCGGAAAGCTATCTGAACAAGGCCGCGATCATCTCGGCCTGCGAGATCACCGGCGCACAGGCGGTGCATCCGGGTTATGGTTTCCTGTCGGAAAACGCCAGCTTTGCACAGGCGCTGCAAGACCACGGGCTGACCTTCATCGGCCCCAATGCAGAACATATCCGCATCATGGGCGACAAGATCACCGCCAAGGTCACCGCCAAGGATCTGGGAATCCCTGTCGTGCCGGGGTCGGATGGCGGTGTGTCCGATTTTGAAACGGCGATCGGCGTGGCCGAAAGCATCGGCTTTCCGGTCATCATCAAGGCCACGGCAGGCGGTGGCGGGCGCGGCATGAAGGTGGCAAAGAATGCCGCCGAACTGGAAATCGCCTTCCGGACCGCCCGTTCCGAGGCCAAGAACGCCTTCGGCAACGATGAAGTCTACATCGAGAAGTACCTGCAAAAGCCGCGCCATATCGAGATTCAGGTCTTTGGCGATGGCAAGGGCAAGGCTGTGCATCTGGGCGAGCGGGACTGTTCCTTGCAGCGCCGCCACCAGAAGGTGTTCGAAGAGGCCCCCGGCCCGTCAATCACTCCCAAGATGCGCGCCGAAATCGGCAAGATCTGTGCCGATGCCGTCGCCAAGATCAATTACATCGGCGCGGGCACCATCGAGTTTCTCTATGAAGACGGCAAGTTCTACTTCATCGAGATGAACACCCGCCTTCAGGTCGAACACCCCGTGACCGAATACATCTTCGGCGTCGATCTGGTGCGCGAACAGATCCGCGTCGCCTCCGGTCTGCCGATGTCTTTCGGGCAAGAGGATCTGGAGATCAACGGCCACGCCATCGAGGTGCGGATCAACGCGGAAAAGTTGCCGAACTTTTCCCCGTGCCCCGGCAAGGTGCAGATGTTCCACGCACCTGGCGGCTTTGGCGTGCGGATGGATAGCGCGCTCTATTCGGGCTATTCGATCCCTCCCTACTACGACAGCCTGATCGGCAAGCTGATCGTGCATGGCCGCGACCGGCCCGAGGCGCTGGCCCGCCTGCGCCGCGCATTGGGAGAGTTGATCATCGACGGTGTTGAAACCACCGTCCCGCTGTTTGATGCGCTTCTGAACGAGCCGGACATCCAGTCGGGTGACTATAACATCCACTGGCTGGAAAAATGGCTGGCCGCACAATTTGGCTGAACGCTTGCGGGGGGCATCCTTGCCCCCCGTCTTGGCGTGGCAATGGTTTTCATGACGCTCTCTGACCGGATCACCCCGGAACTCCTGCTGCAAGCCTATGCCTTGGGCATTTTTCCGATGGCCGAGTCTGCGACTTCGCCCGACATCCATTGGATCGACCCCAAGCGGCGCGGCGTTTTCGATCTGCACCGCTTCCACATCTCGCGCTCGTTGCGGCGCGCCTTGCTGCGGCCCGACTACAGCGTGACGATCGACACCGATTTCGCCGGTGTGGTTGCTGGCTGTGCCGACCGCCCCGAAACATGGATCAACCCCGCCATCTTCACGCTTTATGAGACCTTGCACCAGCAAGGCCACGCCCACAGCCTGGAGGTCTGGGCAGACGGCGCTCTGATCGGCGGGGTCTATGGCGTGGTGCTGGGTGGAGCGTTTTTCGGCGAGTCGATGTTTTCGCGCCGCACCAACGCCTCGAAGATCGCGCTCGCATGGCTTGTGCATCGCTTGCGCGCGGGCGGCTTCAGCCTGTTTGACACCCAGTTCCTGACGCCGCATCTGGCCAGCCTTGGCGCGGAAGAGATCCCTCGTGCCGAGTATCACCGCAGGCTGGCGCGCGCCCTGAATCAAAACGCCGCCTTCGCCCCCAAGGGCTATGCCCCTTACCCTTCGTTGATTTCTTCAAGCGGCTCTTCGTTGTCCGGCTCGGTCACCTCGGGCGCGACAAAACCGGAATCGCAAGACAAGACCCAGACATCATAGCGCGGATGGTCCATCGCGGACAAAGCAGGGCTGGAGGCGAGCATCCAGCCCGAGAACATCTGGCGCGCGCCTTCCGTCTCCATCACCGTCAGATGCGCCTGCGCATCCGCCGCCGGATTGTCGCGCGGATACCGACATTCATCCAGCTGCACTGTCAACCGCCCCAGAAGCACAGCCTGACCGCGTGAAAGTGACAGATCCTCCACCCGCCCTGTCACCTTGTCAAGAAACCGCAAGGTGCCACCGGGCGCAGAGGCCATGTCCTGCGCAGCCCCTGTCGTCGGGACAAGCAGGGCCAAAGCCACAAGAAGCCGCTTCATCATGGCGTATCTCCGGCGCTGTCCGAGCCGCCACCGCTCACGAATTTCATCAAGAGCGTGATCAGGCTGACCGCGCCTTGGGTATCCTCGATCTCATCGCCCGGTGCAAGATTGTCAGGCGAGCCGCCGGGGACGATCTCGACGAAATTGCCGCCCAGCAGACCTTCGGAAGAGATGAGGATCGCACTATCCTCGGGCAGCAAGATGTCCTTGCGCAGCGAAATGGTGGCATCCGCGAAGAACGTCTGCGGGTTCAGCCGGATCTCGCTGATGGTGCCAACCTTGATGCCCGCCATGCGCACATCGGACCCGACGCTGATCCCGTCCATCGCGCGAAAGCTGGCTGTCAGCGGATAGGTGTCACCGACACGCGCCATAAGCCCGGCAGAATTGGCCGCATAGGCAAGAAAGCCGACCGCCACAGCCAGCACCGCGGCGCCCGCCAGAATTTCAGCGCGTTCAGAGGCCATTATTCCGGCTGCCACGCTTCATAATCGGCGCGCGGGGCGGCCGAAGCCGGTGCAACGCGGCGCAGCGATCCGGCGGGGGCATAGGCCCCAGCGGTTCCGGTCAGGTTTTCCTGATGCGGCTTTTCCCAAGCCTTGCGGCGCAGCGGGGCCTTGGTGGGCGGCTCGTCCCAGGTAAAATGCAGCCAGCCATGCCATTCGGGCGAGACGCGCGAGGCTTCCATTTCACCGTTGTAGATGACCCACCGCTTTTTGGCATCGGCGGTCTGGTAATAGATGTTGCCCTGATCATCCTCTCCCACCTTAATGCCTTTGCGGGCGGTAAAGATCTGGGTGCCGATCGTCTGGCTGTTCCACCATGTGAGCAGGCGCTTGAGGAAATACATCGGGGGCCTCCGGTTGCTTGTGCCTGATATGGCGGAAATGTGCCGCAAGGTCTAGGGCCTGCACATGCTCCTGACGCGACTGTGCCGCCGCTGTGAGCGATTTTTCGCAGAAAAATCCTGCCCCCGTACAGGCGCGCAATTCTCGCAAAAAGAGAGGGCGCGGGAGAATACCGCCCGCGCCCTATTTCACCATCCGCTGCGCAGGCGTCAGCCAGCGTTCGCGGTTTCTTTCTTCTTCGGCGCTTCGGTATAGACAAGCATCGGCTTGGCACCGGCGTTCACCGCCTCATCCTTCACGACGACTTCTTGCACGCCCTCCATGCCCGGCAATTCGAACATGGTGTCGAGCAGGATATCCTCCATGATCGACCGCAGGCCACGGGCGCCCGTCTTGCGCTTGATCGCCCGCTTCGCAATGGCGGTCAGCGCGTCGGGGGTGAAGGTCAGCTTGACGCCTTCGATATCGAACAGACGCTGATACTGCTTGACCAGCGCATTTTTCGGCTCGGTCAGGATGGTGACAAGCGCCGCTTCATCCAGATCGGTCAGGGTGGCGATCACGGGAAGACGCCCCACAAATTCGGGGATAAGCCCGAATTTCAGCAGATCTTCCGGCTCCAGCTCCTTGAACAGTTCGCCCACACCGCGGCCATCAGGGTCTTTCACATCGGCGCCAAAGCCGATGCCCGATCCCTTGCCACGCTGCGCGATGATCTTTTCAAGACCCGCAAAAGCCCCGCCACAGATGAACAGGATGTTCGTCGTATCCACCTGCAGGAATTCCTGCTGCGGATGCTTGCGGCCCCCCTGCGGCGGAACGCTGGCAACGGTGCCTTCCATGATCTTCAGAAGCGCCTGCTGCACGCCCTCGCCGCTCACATCGCGGGTGATCGACGGGTTGTCCGACTTGCGGGTGATCTTGTCGACCTCGTCGATATAGACGATGCCGCGCTGCGCGCGTTCGACGTTGTATTCCGACGCCTGCAGCAGCTTGAGGATGATGTTTTCCACATCCTCGCCGACATAGCCCGCTTCGGTCAGTGTGGTTGCATCCGCCATCGTGAAGGGCACATCCAGAATCCGCGCCAGCGTCTGCGCCAGCAGGGTCTTGCCGCAGCCGGTCGGCCCGATCAGCAGGATATTGGATTTCGACAGTTCGATATCCGATTTCGACGAATGGTTCAGCCGCTTGTAATGGTTGTGGACGGCAACCGACAGCACGCGCTTGGCATGGATCTGGCCGATCACGTAATCATCCAGCACCTTGCAGATGTCACGCGGGGTCGGCACGCCATCGGTGGATTTCAGGCCGGTGGTCTTTGTTTCTTCACGGATGATATCCATGCAGAGTTCCACGCATTCATCACAGATGAACACCGTGGGACCGGCAATCAGCTTTCGCACCTCGTGCTGGCTCTTGCCGCAGAAGGAACAGTAAAGCGTGTTCTTGCTGTCGCCGGAATTGTTCGCCATGGGTTTCCTCAAGCCTTGTCAAAGGAAAGTCTAGGCCAAGCCCGAACCCTCCACAATGTCAAATTGCCCCCCGCAGTCATCCTGCGGGGGGCAATGCGTCACTTCGTCGTGTCATCCATCTTGCCGCGGCTGGCGACGATCTCATCGATCAGCCCCCAGGCCTTGGCATCTTCCGCCGACATGAAATTGTCGCGCTCCAGCGCGGCCTCGACGGTTTCATAGGAATTGCCGGTGTGGTGGACGTAAATCTCGTTCAGGCGGCGCTTGAGCTTTTCCGTCTCGCGGGCGTGGATCATGATATCCGTCGCCTGCCCCTGATAGCCGCCCGAAGGCTGGTGCACCATCACGCGGGAGTTGGGCAGCGAGAACCGCATCCCCTTTTCGCCCGCCGTCAACAGCAAGGACCCCATCGACGCCGCCTGCCCGATCACCAGCGTGCTGACCTTGGGCTTGATGTATTGCATGGTGTCATAGATCGAGAGACCCGAAGTCACCACGCCGCCGGGGCTGTTGATATACATGCTGATTTCCTTCGACGGATTCTCCGCCTCAAGGAACAGCAGCTGCGCGCAGATCAGGCTCGACATGCCGTCATGCACAGGGCCGGACAGAAAGATAATCCGTTCCTTGAGCATGCGCGAGAAGATGTCATAGGCCCGCTCGCCCCGGCTGGTCTGCTCGACGACCATGGGAACGAGGGTATTCATGTAGTGGTCAACGGGGTCGCGCATCGGGCCTGCCTCTTGGATGTCTGATAGGTGAATACGGGGCGGTCATTGACAGAGTCTTAGTGGGGCGATGCGGGGGCTGCAAGGGCAGCCGGCTTTTTCCGCGGATCGCGGAACGGCGGATCGGTTGTGTTGATCTGCGCACTTGAACGCGGCAAGGCGTGATCTACCATCACTGGGCCATGAACACGCCCAACTTCCCAACCGCCGCGACGCGCGATCATGCCCTGGCGCTGCTGCGCCAGTTTCTGCCGCTCGCTGGCACCGCCTACGCAAAGAACCGCAACCTTCACCGCCCCGGCCATCCGCATGTGTCCCGGTTGTCGCCCTACCTGCGCAGCCGGCTCGTGACCGAAACAGAGGTGATCGACGCCGCCCGCGCCCGGCATGGCGACGGGGCCGATACCTTTGTGGCCGAGGTGCTGTGGCGCGCCTACTGGAAAGGATGGCTCGAAATGCGCCCGCAAGTCTGGCGCGAGACGCGTGCCGGCGTGCTGGCGGCACTCGCACGGCTGGACCGCGACGCCGATCTTGCCCGCACTTACGAAGCGGCCTGCGCGGGCAAGACCGGCATCGACGGCTTTGACGACTGGGCGCAGGATCTGGTCACGACCGGCTATATGCACAACCACCAGCGCATGTGCTTTGCCTCGATCTGGGTGTTCACGTTGCATCTGCCGTGGGAACTGGGGGCCGATTTCTTTCTGCGGCATCTTCTGGATGGCGATCCGGCCTCGAACACGCTGTCATGGCGCTGGGTCGCCGGATTGCACACGCCGGGAAAGACATACCTTGCCAAAGCCGACGTCATAACCGGACTCAGCGACGGGCGGCATCGGCCCAAGGGGCTGGCCGCACTGGATTTTCCGGTGAACGGCGCGCCGAACCCCAAGCCGGGGCCCTGCCCGCAAGGAGGAGTGTGGGATCACCGGTTGCCCACCGCGCTGCTGCTGCACGAGGATGACCTGTCGCCAGACTGGCTGCTGGACGCGGGCCTGCGCCCCCTGTCCACGGCCTTCCTGCTTGCCGCCGACGATCGCTCGCCCCGCCCGGTCTCGCCACTCGTCAAGGATTTCCTGCGCCACGCGACCGATGACTGCAGCCGCCGCCTGTCGGCCGATCTCGCCACCATTCACGGGCCCGTCCAGGGTCCGGGCGCGGTTGACGCGCTGGTGGCCTGGGCGCGGCAAACCGCAGCCTTGCAGATCGTCACCCCCTTTGCTCCGGTCGGGCCGGTGGCAGGCTTGCTTGCCTCGCTCGATGCCCGCCTCGCGGCGGAAAACATCCGCCTTGTGCGGGCAATGCGCCCCTATGATGCCGCGCTCTGGCCGCATGCCACACATGGCTTTTTCCGGTTCCATCAAACGGCGCGCAATCTGGTCTGATCAACGCGTGCCGTGCTCGGCCCCCGAAGGCGCATCAAAGAACACCCGCCGCGCCAGCACCACCCGCGCGGCGGCAGTGACCAGACACAAGCCACCAAAAATCAGCGCCGCCGGGGCGAACAGCCCCGGAAACAGGCAGATCAGCACAAAAAAGGCGATGGTCTCGGTGCCTTCCAGCAATCCGACCGCATAATAGAGCGATTTTTCACCCTGCTGCGTCGTGGTCATCCCGCGCTTGGCGGCGATAATGGCATAGCCCAGAAAACTGGCAGCATTCGCGTAAAATGCCGCCAAAAGAAACGCCCCCGCCACGGCATTCTCTGCGGGGTCCCGCATCACGAAGGCAAGGGGAATCGCGGCATAGAACACAAAGTCGCAGAAGATGTCGAAATAGCCGCCGAAATCGGTCTTGAACGTCGCGCGCGCCACAGCGCCGTCCAGTCCGTCCAGCACGCGACCGACCACCAGCGGCAGCAAAGCCAGCCAGCCCGGCAAGCCTGCCGCGAGGGCCGCCGCCGCCAGCAGGCCAAAGCCGAGGCCAAGCAGCGTTATGCCATCCGCCGTCGCCCCGCGCGCGGCAAGCCAGCGCCCGCCGCGATTCAGTGCCGGATCGATCAAGCGGCGCATGGCCCCGTCCAACATGCTCACCCCCTCCTGCGTGGCAAAGCGCGAAACGCCGCACTGCCTCGCCACCTGTGTCAGCCCGTCACGAACGCTTGTCCAGACAGAATATCCCTTGCGCACAAGACTATGCCTTGCCTATCCCAGCGCTATATCCTGCGACACGCTCAGATCCGGCCCGCCAAGACGGCCATCAAACAGGGGTTTCCATGCTCAGACGCCACTTCCTTCTTGCCACCGCCGCCCTGTTTGCCCTGCCTGCCCAGGCGCAAACCGCTTGGGAATCGGTGCTGGATGCCGCTCGGGGCCAAACCGTGTATTGGCATGCCTGGGGCGGTGACCCGAAGATCAACGATTTCATCGCCTTCGTCGGGCAAGAGGCGCAAGAGCGCCACGGTGTCACCCTCGAGCATGTCAAGCTCGCCTCCACCGCCGATGCGGTCGCCCGCGTTCAGGCCGAGCGCAACGCAGGCACCTTGACCGGCGGGGCGGTCGACCTGATCTGGATCAACGGCGAGAATTTTGCCGCCATGAAGGATCAGGGATTGCTCTTCGGCCCCTTCGCCGAAAGCCTGCCGAATTGGCGCTATGTGGATGTCGCAGGCAAACCCGCTGTTGTCACCGATTTCACCCTGCCGACCGAGGGCTATGAATCGCCTTGGGCGATGGCGCAGCTGGTGTTCGAATATGACAGCGCCCGCCTGCCGGAACCGCCGCAAACCCTCGATGCGCTCAAGGACTGGATCATCGCCCATCCGGGCCGCTTCACCTATCCGCAACCGCCCGATTATCTGGGCCTCACCTTCCTCAAGCAGGTGGCCTATGGCACCCTGTCAGACCCGTCAGTCATGCAGGCCCCTCTGGACGAGGCCAGCTATGAGGCCACCATCGCGCCGATGTGGGCATGGCTCGACGCGGTGACGCCCGCCCTGTGGCGCGCCGGCAAGGCCTATCCGCAGAACGAACCCGCGCTCGGACAACTGCTCGCCGATGCAGAAGTCGACATCGGCTTCGCCTTCAACCCCGGACGCGCCAGCGCCGAGATCGGGGCAGGCAACCTGCCCGAAACCGTGCGCACCTTTACCCTGCAAGGCGGCACCATCGGCAACGCCTCTTTTGTCGCCATCCCCTTTAACGCGGCGCATGCCGCAGGCGCGCAAGTGGTGGCAAACCTGCTGCTCGACCCCGAGATCCAGGCGCGCGCGCAAGACCCGAATGTGCTGGGTTTCCAGACGGTTCTGGACCTTTCCTCGCTCGATGCGCCAGACAAGGCCCGTTTTGACGCGCTCGACCTCGGCATCGCCACCCTGTCGCCTGCCGATCTTGGTCCCGCCTTGCTCGAGCCGCACGCCAGCTGGATGGTGCGCATCAGCCAGGATTGGATGCAGCGCTACGGCGTCGCACAATGATTTGGGGCGGCCCGCTGCGGTGGGCGCCCCGCTTCACCCTGGCACTTCTGGTGGTGCCGGTCGCGGCGGGCCTGCTTGGCACGCTCATTCCGGCATTTTCGAACGATGCCAAGGGCTTTCGCGCGCTTGTTGAATGGCCCGGCCTCTGGCCTGCGGTGCGGCTGTCGCTGGGCACCGGGCTCGGCGCAACCGCGCTATCGCTGGCGATCACGCTTTTGCTGGTGGCCAGCCTCTGGGGAACGCGGCTGTTCGCGCTGATCCTGCACCTTCTCGCGCCCCTGCTGTCGGTGCCACATGCGGCGGCGGCGCTTGGTCTGGCCTTTCTGATCGCCCCCTCGGGCTGGATCGCACGGCTGCTGTCGCCTTGGGCAACGGGCTGGACACAGCCGCCGGACCTCCTGATCCTGAATGATCCTTACGGGCTGTCACTGACACTGGGTCTGATCGCCAAAGAAGTGCCGTTCCTGTTCCTCATGGCGCTGGCCGCCCTGCCGCAAACCGATATCGCGCGTCGGATGCAAGTCGCGCACAGCCTCGGGGCAGGCAAGATCGCGGCCTTTGCGGTTGCGGTTTTGCCCGGCCTCTACCGGCAGTTGCGCCTGCCTGTCTATGCTGTGCTGGCCTATTCGATGACCGCGGTCGAGATGGCGATGATCCTAGGCCCCACCCGCCCCGCCACGCTGTCGGCGCAGGTGGTGATCTGGATGGCAGACCCGATGCTGACCGCACAGGCCACCGCCGCCGCCGGAGCGGTGCTGCAACTCTGCGTCGTCATTGCCGCCTTGCTGCTCTGGACGCTGGTTGAACGCGTCGCCCGCCGCGCACTGGTGCGCCTTGCCGAGGCGGGGGTTCGTGCCCATGCGCTGGACGCTTTTGCGCGGGGCGCGGCGCTGCTGACGGGGGGGCTCACGGCGGGCGCGCTTATCCTCGGGCTGGCGGGGCTTGCGGTCTGGTCGCTGGCGGGGCTCTGGCAGTTCCCCGATGTGCTGCCCCAAAGCCTCAGCTTGCGCACATGGATGCGCGCCGCGCCCGATCTGGTCAGCACGGGCGCGGTGACAGTGATGATCGCAGCGACCGCGACCGCCCTGTCACTGGCGCTGGTGATCGCCTGCCTCGAGGCCGAGCAGCGCTTTGCCCTCTCGCCGCGCGGAGCCGCGCTTTGGGTGCTCTATCTGCCCCTTCTGGTGCCGCAGGTGGCCTTCCTGCCGGGCCTTCAAGGCGCCGCATTGCGCAGCGGCGTCGAAGGGCACTGGCTGGCCGTGGCCGCCGCGCATCTGGTTTTTGTGCTTCCTTATGTTTTTCTGTCGCTCGCCCCCGCCTATCGCGCCTGGGACGGGCGCATCGCCACCGCCGGTCTGGCCCTTGGCGCAAGCCCCGCGCGCGTGTTCTGGCGCCTGCGTCTGCCAATGTTGCTGCGTCCGGTGTTGACGGCGGCGGCGGTCGGGGTGGCGGTGTCGGTCGGACAATACCTGCCGACTCTGCTGATCGGCGGAGGGCGTGTGGAAACCCTGACGACCGAGGCGGTCGCGCTGTCCTCGGGCGGCAACCGCCGCCTGATCGGGGCCTATGCCTTGCTGCAAATGCTGCTGCCTGCCTTGGGCTTTGCCCTCGCGCTGCTGCTGCCCGCCCTTGCCTTCCGCAACCGCCGTGGCATGGCGGTCGCGACATGAGCGGCGCGCTGATCTTGCAGGACCTGCGCATCGATCAGGGAACAACCCCGGTCGTCGCGCTGAACCAGAGCGTCGCACCCGGTGAGGTGCTTACCATCATGGGGCCCTCGGGGTCGGGAAAATCCACCGCGCTTTCGGCGATTCTCGGCACGCTGGCTCCGGCCTTCCGCCAGCAGGGCCGCATCATCCTTGCCGGACGTGACATCACCGCCCTGCCCCCGCATCAACGGCGGGTGGGTCTGCTGTTTCAGGATGATGTGCTCTTTCCGCATCTGTCGGTGGGGGCCAATCTGGCCTTTGCCCTGCCACCGACGATCAAGGGCCGCGCCGCCCGCCGCGCGCTGGTCGATGCCGCTCTGGATCAGGCCGAACTCTCGGGCTTTGCAAGCCGCGATCCCGCCACGCTGTCCGGCGGCCAACGCGCCCGGGTGGCACTCATGCGCACCCTGCTCGCCCAACCCTGCGCCCTGCTGCTGGACGAGCCGTTTTCCCGCCTCGACGCCAGCCTGCGCAGCCAGATCCGCAGCTTTGTGCTCTCGCGCATCCGCCAGAAGGGACTGGCCGCAATTCTGGTGACGCATGATGCCGAAGATGCCCATGCCGCAGGCGGTCCGGTCATCAGCCCGCTGGGCCAGCCCGTCACGCTCTGAACCGGCCCTACCGCGCCAGCAACAATTCGGCCCGCAGCCCGCCCAAGGTCTCGGAGCGGCCCAGCACCAGACGCCCGCCGTGGCTGCGCGCAACATCGGCGGCAATCGAGAGACCAAGCCCGACGCCGCCCCCCCGGTTGGGGTCGCGCGCCGCACCAAGCCGGGCAAAGGGCGCCATCGCCATTTCGCGCTGCGCCTCTGGAATGCCGGGTCCGTCATCCTCGACGACAAAACGGACCGCCCGTTCGCTTGCCGACAGCGTCAGCCGCACGCGCATTCCGTGCCGCAGCGCATTGCCGACCAGATTTTCCACCGCCCGCTGCACGGCCTGCGGGCGCAACCGCAGCACCATCCGCCCGTTCAGGCGCGATTCCCACTCCAGCTGTCCGCCTGACCGCGCCACATTGTCGGCAACCCGCGCGGCAATCTCGGCGGGGTCCACCTCGACCGACTCTTCCATCGCATCGCCACGGGCAAAGGCCAGAAACTCGTCGACCAGCCGCTCCATCTCGCGCACATCGGACAAAAGCGCTGTTACTTCCTCGTCCTCGGGCAGCATCGACAACCCGAGCCGCAGCCGTGTGATCGGCGTGCGCAAATCGTGACTGACCCCCGATAGCATCAGCGTGCGAGTCTCGATCGCCCGCTCGATCCGCGCCCGCATGTCCAGAAACGCCGCCCCTGCCGCCCGCACCTCCAGCGCACCGCGCGGCCGATACGGCACCGCCTCGCCCTTGCCAAAAGCCTCCGCCGCCTCGGCCAGCCGCTTGATCGGGCGCAACTGGTTGCGCAGGAAAATGTAGGCGATAAGCGTCATGAAAACCGACGCCAGCAGCATGATGACCAAAAGCTGATGCGGATTAGAGGCCGAGACCCGCCCCCGCGCCACCGATACCCGCATGGGGCCAAAGCGCGTCTGCTCGGTCAGCAAGACCGTGCCGCGCACACTGGCCAGATCGATCGACACCACATTCGGCAGGCGCTGGCGCAGCTCGGCAATCACCGCGCCTGCGGTCAGATCCTCCCACGCGCGTCGGTCCTCCTCGGCAACCTCTGCCGCAGGCAGTTCCACCCGCATTTCCACCGCCTGCGCCAGCGGCTGCACCGCCGCAAGCGCCGCATCCGCGCTGCCTGCCGCCTCGATCACATCGCGCAGCAGGCTCAGCTCGATCACCACTCCATTCACAAGCTGCCGCGTCACCCCTTCGAAATGGCGCTGGATGAAGGCCACCGACACGATCAACTGGATCGTCACCGTCGGCACGATCAGGATCAGCGCGGCACGGCCGAACAGGCTACGGGGCAAAAAGGGCTTGAGGCTCAGGCGCATGTGATTAGCCTAGCGGCAGCACAGGCCAAAGGAAAGCGCGCAACAGATGCAGGCAGGCAGGGTCGACCGGATAGCCAGAGACATCCGCCGTGTTCTGGCCCCCAACCCCTCGGCCATGACTGGCCCCGGCACCAACAGCTATCTGCTTGGCAGGGGTGCAGGGGTCATCCTTGTCGATCCCGGCCCCGATGACCCTGCCCACCTCGCGTCGCTGCACGCAGCCCTTGACCCGGGTGAAGCGATTGCCGCCATCATCGTGACCCATGCCCACAAAGACCATTCCGCCGCCGCACCCCGGCTGTCGGCGCAGACCGGCGCGCCGGTGCTGGCCTTCGGCGATGCCTACGCAGGGCGCAGCCCACTGATGGAACAGCTTGCGCAAGCCGGACTTTCCGGCGGCGGCGAGGGGACAGACACCCGCTTTCGCCCGGACCGGACTTTGCACGATGGCCAGACCTTGCCATGCGGCGACACGTTGCTGCGGATCATCCATACACCCGGCCACATGGCAGGCCACATCTGCCTTGCGCTCGGAGATGTGCTCCTGTCGGGCGATCACGCAATGGGCTGGGCCTCGAGCCTGATTTCCCCGCCCGATGGCGACATGGGGGCCTATATGACCTCCCTCGCACGTCTCGCCCGCACGCACTGGGCATTGATGCTTCCGGGCCACGGCCCGGAGGTGACAGAGGTCGCCGCGCGGCTGCAAGCCCTGACCACCCACCGCCAGATGCGCGAGGCCGAGGTGCTGACAGCCCTGAGCGCCGCACCCGCCACACCTGCCACCCTGACCCGCGCGATCTACCACAGCATTCCCCCTGCGCTGCACGCCGCAGCCGAAAGAAACGTGCTCGCCCATCTCATTGATCTTGCGCAAAGAAACCTTGTGACCTGCCAAGAACTTCCTGCTTCCGGAACAATCTTTACGAGATGTGATCCCAAGTGACGATTTTTCCCAAATGCCCCTTTACGCCCCCAAAACCAGTTGCTATACGGCCCACGTGTTCCGGCGTAGCTCAGCGGTAGAGCAGTTGACTGTTAATCAATTGGTCGTAGGTTCGATCCCTACCGCCGGAGCCAAAAATCCCTACAAAAACAGCAACTTACCGAAGGTCTAACGACCTCGGTGAGTGTTGCTTTTGGGGGTCATAAGCTCATCAATAGCAGCGGCAGCACCTCACCCGTGCCGAATAGCAAAGCGCCCTACACCGAGGGGTGCAGGGCGCTACGCTAGCGGGGCATGGGGTCACCCTAGCGCTGAGACCGTTCGTTTATCGTCCGACGGTTCCCTTAGGACGCTCGGGGGCTGCCATCATCACCCGAGATTCGCTGTGCTGGCTCCCTTGCATCCGTCGCAGATGCGCAGGGCCTTCACGTCCTCACTGAAGAATGGCTTGGCGCAGCGCATACAGCAGCGCCAGCCGACATGCCGAACCGCAACGGGCGGATGCCGGTCCATGTCCAGCACGGGTTCGCGGCGCTTCCCGCCATCCCATTCCCACGGCTTCGGTTCGCTGAACCCGTATGCCTTGGAAGCTGACGCCATAACAGGCTCACGCGCAACCCGCGCCGCTTTCGGGGCATTGGGTTGCCGTGACGCCTTGTTCCATTCGCGGTCGCAGACGACGCATTGCCTGCCATTGACGTAGCGCTCAGCAACGTGGCCGTGCTTGCATGGTTCGCCCGTGAAGTAGCGGACCAGCCCCTGCCGCTTGGCGTCCTCAAGGGTGACTAGTGTGGTCATCGCCGCCAGACCCCGTTGCCTGTGGCGCGGCGCACATCCCATGACCCCTCGCTGTCCCACCGCCGCAGGCAGTCGAGAAGCACGGGCATGTCGGTGCCGCACAGCTTGCCCGCCTCCACCTCGGCCATGCACTCAGCGGCGAAGGCCTCCGTGCTGCCGTAGATGGCCGCAATAGGTGACGGGCGCGGGTTGCGGGCGGCTTCCAGCTTCGCCACCCGCTTGAGAAGGGCTTGGGCGCTTGCCATCAGGCACGCCCTTCGCCCTTGAGCCAGCGGGGGCGCAGGGACTTGATGGTGCGCTGCATCCGCATCAGCGCTTTCGTCTGTTCCTCGCGCTGCTCCTGCGCCGCGAACACGCGGTCCACGGCGCGGGCGACAGCGCGGGCACTGGGCTGCGGCTTGCTGTGGTCACCCTTAGCCACGGCCTGCACCTTTCAGCTTCTCGAACGCGGCCACCAGCGATGGGGCTGCACTGAGGCACCGGGCAAACTCCATCTCGCCGCGCAGGGCTTCCGTCTCGGCAGCTTCCTCGCGGCGCTTCTGGATGGCATCCAGCGCGGCGCGGTGTTCCTCCGCCTCGCGGTTGCGCTTCGCTTGGCCGCGCAGGTCATCATCGTCAGCGTTCATGTCATGGCCCCCAGTTGCTTGAGCATGTCCAGCGCATCAGCGCGGGGCTTCGCTTGGTTGCTGTTGCGGACGATGTCCCAGAGGGTGCGGATTACGAACTGCCGACGGTCCGCGTCCCCTTCAAGCGTCTCGTCCTTACCCAAGTCGGCAGGGATCAGGCCGAACCGTTGCGCCTCGGTCAGTGTCAGGCACAGCACCTTCACCGAAACTGGCACGGGGGACATCGTCAGCAAAACCCTGCGCGAAGCTTCGTATCGGACGCGCAGGGAATTCGCATTTCGGCCGTTAAGGTCGCACGAAAGGAAACAAAAATGTTTGACACACGTCTGACCCAAATCGAGCTGGCAGCACGATGGAGGATCAGCCACAGGACCCTCGAATACTGGCGCTCTCTTGGTGACGGACCTCGCTTCATCAAGATCGGACGCCGCGTTATCTACCGGATGGAGGATGTCGTGGCATTCGAAAACCGGGAGCTGAGCGAGATCGCACCGGACAAGGCCGGGGGCTGAACCATACCGATTGCCTGCCATCCCCTGTGCGCCAGGACCAGTACAGCACGGCCAATGCAGGGTACATCGCACTGCCGTGCCACCTTCCACGAGGCAAAGGGCGCCGGTCGCTCCCAGCGCGCCTCCTTCACCGCGAGTGCCGACGCCGGGCATCTCGTCAGCGAAAGCTCAAGCGCAAGTACAGCAAAACAGGTCTAATCCGACTAAATCCGGTTTACTCGGCCGACGGAGGGTGTAAAGATTGTACTCAAATACGCAGGCTGCACTTGGAAGGGCCGCACCATGACTGATCGCTGGCTCTCCGTCGAGGAGATCGCTGATTATCTCGGTGTCAGCAAAGATACTGTTTACGGGTGGATTTCCAAGCGCGAGATGCCAGCGCACAAGGTCGGTCGACTTTGGAAATTCAAGACTGACGAAATCGACGAATGGGTCAGAAACGGAAAGGCCGCCGACGACCTAAGCGCCTGATCACAAACCAGGCGAAAAGTGAGAAGATGAATGAAGGACGTTACTTGCATTGACCTTTTTTGCGGTGCCGGTGGATTGACCCACGGCCTCGAGAAAGAGGGCATCAATGTCGTAGCTGGCGTCGACATCGAGGAAAGTTGCCGACACCCTTTCGAGTTCAATAATGATGCCATTTTCATCAAAGAGGACATCAGCAAGGTGTCCGGTGCGAGACTCGACGAGCTTTTCGGGAATGGCGGGGTAAAGGTCCTTGCCGGATGTGCCCCGTGTCAGCCCTTCTCTACATATTCGCAGAGGTACGACGTGCTCAGCAGCCCACGCTGGGGGCTTCTCTATCAGTTCGACCGACTGGTGAAAGAGACGCGTCCAGACATCGTTACCATGGAGAATGTCCCAACCGTTGCGAAACACGCCGTCTTCGACGATTTCTCAGCTTCGCTCGAAAGTCAGGGATACTTCGTTCATAGAGAGGTCATTGACTGCATCAAATACGGCCTTCCCCAGACGAGGCGACGCATGGTCTTGCTTGCTTCAAAATTTGGGCCCATTCGCACCGCCGCACCTGATCTGGAACATGCGCGAAGCGTACGTGATGCAATTGGAGATCTGCCGCCGATTTCCCATGGCGAGAGTTGCTCCGCAGACCCGTTACATACCGCATCGCGGCTGTCGCCGCTAAACGTCGAACGTATTCGTGCTTCCAAGCCCGGCGGTTCTTGGCGTGATTGGCCAGAGCATCTGGTCGCCGCGTGTCATAAGAAAGATAGCGGCAAGACGTACCCTGGCGTTTACGGCAGGATGGAGTGGGACAACCCTGCGCCGACTCTGACTACTCAATATTACGGGTTCGGGAACGGACGATTTGGGCACCCGGACCAAGACAGAGCAATTTCATTGAGAGAGGGCGCGATCCTCCAAGGCTTCCCTACGACCTATTCGTTCGTGCCTGAGGGCGAGCCTATCCATTTTAAATCCTTGGGTCGAATGATTGGTAACGCCGTCCCAGTAACCTTGGGCGAAGTGATTGGGCGAAGCATCATTGCCCATCTTCAGCAATTTTCTGATGCCGACCTGAATTCGGAAAGACAATCGCTCAATGGCGAATGCAAGCCCCTCGTCGCCTGAGGCCAGCCGTAGAATGGCGCGCGTGCGGCAAAAGGGCACGCGAGCGGAGCTGAATCTCCGCAAGGCTCTGCATGCCCAAGGCCTGCGTTATCGGCTCCATGTTCCACTTCTGGCGAAGCCCAGACGCATCGCAGATATCGTGTTTCCTGCGACCAAGATTGCCGTGTTCGTCGATGGATGCTTTTGGCACGGGTGTCCCGAGCATGCCTCTTGGCCTAAGAGCAACGCCGATTTCTGGCGCCAGAAAATCGAAACCAATCGCTCACGGGACGCAGACACTGACCAACGGCTGCAGGCTCTTGGGTGGGAGTCGGTTCGCATCTGGGAGCATGAAGATGCCAACCACGCCGCGAGCCGCATTGCAGAACTCGTACGCGCACGCAGAAAGAATGGGGCCCAACCATGACCATGACAGCAGACGAATTGATGGCCGCGGTAGCTCACTCTGCTGCGCCGGAACCGGGCCAACTCGTCGAGGCTCGTCGTCGCCAATGGATGGTCTCGGAAGTCAACGGCGGGTCGGTCGCACCCGGTTTGCCCAAACGGCATCTCGTCCGGTTGGCCTCCATCGACGAGGATGCGCTCGGCGAAGAGATTGAGGTCCTCTGGGAGCTCGAGCCAGGAGCTCATGTCATCGAGAGGGCCGGTTTGCCTCGCTTGACCGGCTTGGACGACCCTTCGACACTGCAAGCCTTCCTTGATGCAGTCGTATGGGGTGCCGCGACGAACGCTGATCGGGGCTATTTGCAGGCCCCATTCCGCAGCGGTGTAAGCATCGAAGATTACCAACTGGATCCGCTCGTGCGAGCAATCGACATGGCGCGCACCAATCTTCTGATCGCCGACGACGTCGGCCTCGGCAAGACCATTGAGGCCGGGCTCGTCATTCAAGAGATGCTCCTGCGTCACCGCGCCCGCACGGTCCTCGTGCTCTGCCCTGCCTCCTTGCAGGAAAAGTGGCGAGTCGAGATGCAGGAGAAGTTCGGGCTCGAGTTCCGGATCGTCGATACGGACTATGTCAAGCGTTTGCGCCGCGAGCGCGGTCTCCACGCTAATCCGTGGACGTCTTTTCCCCGTCTGATCACCTCAGTGGACTGGGCCAAACAGGGCGAAGGATTGCGCCTTCTGCGGGACGCACTGCCCCCGCATGTGAGCCATCCCAGGAAGTTCGACCTGCTCATCATCGACGAGGCTCACAACGTCGCCCCGACCGTCGGCCGCTATGCCGTCGAAAGCCTCAGGACGCGGCTTGTTCGTCTGGCCGCGCCACACTTCCAACACAAGCTGTTTCTCACGGCCACGCCGCATGACGGCTATACTGAATCCTTCACCGCGCTCCTTGAGCTTCTCGACGATCAGAGGTTCGCGAGAAATGTCCTTCCGAGTGACCCCCAGTTGACCCGCGTTATGGTCCGTCGGCTAAAGAGCGATCTGGTCGACGCCAACGGCAAGCGCATCTATCCCGAGCGGAGACTTGAGGCATTGCCGGTAGAATATGAGGGCGACGAGAGGAATGCCCGGAGCCAACTCGACGCATACATCAAGAGCCGCGAAGGCGGTGCTGATGGAGGACGGGCCGTCGATCACTTCGTACACCAGTTGCTGCGCAAGCGCCTATCATCATCTCCTGCTGCGTTCGCCGCCACGCTGGAGCGGCATATAGCGACGATCGAAGGTCGCTCGGTTAGCGACCGCAGCCAGAAAAAATTCGATGACCGCATTCTTCGGCGAGCGATAGCCAAGACCGAAGAGGACTACGCGGACGACGCGCAGCGCGACGCCGCCGAGGCGGAAGCGATTGAGGAAGCAGGCAAGCACGTCCGGCCACCGACCGACGAAGAACGCCGGATGCTTGACCGGCTGCGATCCTGGGCTCAGCAGGCGGCTCGTCGGTCCGACGCCAAGGCCACCGCCGTACTGGATTGGCTGGCCAGTCACCTGAAGGACGGTGACAGATGGACGAATGAACGAGTGATCCTGTTCACGGAGTATCGCGCCACTCAGCAATGGATGCAGGAGATCCTCGCATCGAACGGCTTCGGGGGCGACAGGTTGGCTCTCATCTATGGCGGCATGGACCCAAAAGAACGCGAGAGCGTGAAGGCCGCGTTCCAAGCGAACCCCTCGGAATCCCCGGTCAGGATTTTGCTGGCGACAGATGCTGCATCAGAAGGCATCGACCTCCAGAACCATTGCCATCTGATGATCCACCTCGAAATCCCATACAACCCGAATGTAATGGAACAGAGGAACGGCCGCATCGACCGCCATGGGCAACGCGCCGGCGAAGTCGTCATATGGCATCCGGTAGATGCCGAAGGCGGCCAAGGCGACGACATCCTGCGCGCGCTCCGCAAGCTGGATGCGATGCGCGCCGACATGGGCAGCGTAAATCCAGTCATTGCGCCGCAACTACCTGATTTGCTTGAAGGACGCCGCCGTGACCTGGACACGAGGGAAGCCGAAATACGCATGGAGAAGTCTCGCCGTTTCGTGAAGGCTGAACGCGATCTTCGCGATCGTGTGGCAAAACTCCACGAACGGCTGAGCGAGACTCGACGTGAACAAAGCCTCGTGCCCGACCACATTCAGCGCGCCGTCAGCACTGCACTTCGTCTTGCGGACAAACCTGACCTGGAACCCGTTTCCCTGACGGGCGCTCCGGATGGCACGGTTTTCCGAATGCCGCCCCTCTCGGGTTCCTGGTCCCGTTGCCTTGAGGGGCTAGAACACCCGTATACACAGAAGGTCCGCCCCATCACCTTCGACCACGATGTGGCCAAGGGACGAGATGACGTCGTCCTCATTCACCTCAACCATCGACTTGTTCAGATGAGCCTGCGGCTCTTGCGCGCGGAAATCTGGGCCCGTGACGACGTAAAGAAGCTCCACCGGGCAACCGTACGCTCTCTCCCGGATGGGGAAATCGAAGGACCAGCCGTGGTGGTGATGTCCCGGCTCGTCGTGACCGGCGGGAACCATCACCGCCTGCACGAGGAGCTCACGGAGGCTGGCGGCTATATGCGTGATACCGGTTTCCGACGTGAGGGGGTCACGGAAGTTCGGCGTTGGCTCGAACAATCTCAGCCTGCGGCACTGTCGGATGCAACATTCGACGCCTTGAGGACACGTTTCGACAAGCAGCGTGATAGCATTTTGGCGGCCGTCGACGCTCGATCCAAGGACCGTCTCCGTTTTCTGGTGAACACGATCGAGACCCGCAAGCGCAAGGAAGCCGAGGACATCCGCCAAGTTCTGGACGACCTCGAAAAGGCGCTGAAAACCGAGATCGCCGCAGAGCAAATACCCGTCCAGCTCTCACTTTTCTCAGAAGACGAACGGACGCAGCTCAAGCGCGACCTTGCAGCCCTGGAAGCACGCTTGGCCAGAATCCCGAACGAGCGCGAGCAGGAGCTGAAGGCGATCGAGGAACGGCATTCCAATGCCGTCGACCATACGTTCCCCGTGGCCGTCGTGCTGCTGGTTCCGGATTCCCTCGCGACGGAGAAGCGCAGATGAGCAACGATCACGAATGGCTGAACCTGATCGAAGTATCAGGGCCCTTCCTCGCGGTGCCCGTGCTGCGCGACGTCTTTCCTCAAGGCCTCGAGGCGCTGCACTCGGGACGACCTCAGCGACTTCGGCGCACCTACGAGGAATGGCGTGATGCAGTCGACACAGACGATCTCGACCTTTCCGCGCTGCACGCGGCTTGGATAGATGATGTGCTGATAAATGCTCTCGAGATGGACGAGACGGTCCTTCGCAGGGGGGTGGCGCTGCCCGAGCAGCTGACTGTCTCGTTGCCAGAACACGGGGTCGAAGTCGCGCCCGATCTGGCTATCGTGAACCCCACGAACTCCGACGAGCCGCTCCTGCTCATCCAAGTTTACGGACCCGATACTGATCTTGATGCGACGCGCCGCTTCGATGGCCTGGCGATTACCCCGGCCGATCGAATGGTCGCTCTGCTCCGGGCGACTGGATGTCCAACTGGCGTCGTCACCAATGGCGAGCGCTGGATGCTCGTCCACGCGCCCGTAGGCGCCGTGGCAAGCTTCGCGAGCTGGTATGCGCGCCTTTGGGGTCAGGAACCAGAAACGTTGCGGGCATTCGTCAGCCTTCTGGGCGTCCGCCGCTTTTTCGGCCCCGACGACGGCAAGCTTCCGGCGCTCTATGAACGATCCCTGAAGCATCAGGATGACGTTACCGAAGCGCTCGGAGAACAAGTCCGCCGCGCCGTCGAAGTACTCGTCCAGGCTCTCGACCGCGCCGACCAGGACCGAAATCGCGAACTCTTGCGTGACGTCGATCCGCGAGAGCTCTATGAGGCCGGCCTGACCGTGATGATGCGGCTCGTGTTTTTGCTGGCTGCCGAGGAACGCGCCCTACTGCTGCTCGGCGACCCGCGTTACGACGCCTTCTACGCCATCTCCAGCCTCCGGATGCAGTTGCGCGCGGACTCCGAGGAAATCCTCGAGCGCCGTCGGTCCGCGTGGTCGCGGCTGCTCGCCCTGTTTCGCGGCGTGTATGGCGGGATCGATCACCCGACCCTGCAGCTACCGGCGCTCGGAGGTTCTCTGTTCGACCCGGATCGCTATCCTTTCCTCGAAGGGCGGAAGAAGGGTACGAGTTGGCGAAGCGATCCGGCCGAACCACTGCCGATCGACGATCGCACCGTTCTCCTGCTGTTGGACGCGATCCAGATCTTCGAAGGTCGCACGCTGTCCTACCGCGCGCTCGACGTGGAACAGATCGGGCATGTCTACGAGGGCCTCCTCGAGCGCACTGTGAAGCGCGTCGATGACGTCACACTCGAACTAGATGGCGGATCGAAGGCCAGAGCCCGCGTGTGACGCTCGGCGAAATGGAGTCGGCGCGACTCGATGGCGCTGTCAGAGTGGCCGAACTGCTCAAGGAGCGGAGCGAACGATCGGAGTCCGCCATCCGCAACGCCCTCGAACGGACGGCCGACGATCGGCTTGCGGCACGTCTGCTCAGCGTCTGTCGTGGTGATGTCGGTCTGCGCGACCGCATTCTACCCTATGCGCCGCTACTGCGGACCGACCCCTGGGGCTATCCGCTCGTGCACCACAAGGGCGCGTTCGTCGTAGTCCTCGGTGCCGACCGGCGCGAGAGCGGCACGCACTACACGCCTAAGAGCCTGACCGAAAAGATCGTCGCAGAAACGCTGACGCCGGTCGCCTACCGCGGCCCGGCCGAAGGCAAGGTGCCCGAGGACTGGGAGCTGAAGAGCGCCGAAGAGCTGCTGGATCTCAAGATCTGCGACCCTGCGATGGGGTCCGGCGCCTTCCTGGTGCAGGCGTGCCGTTGGCTCTCCGACCGCTTGGTCGAGGCCTGGGCGGCGGCCGAGGCCGACGGCAAGCGGATCGACAGCGAAGGACGCATCTTCGATGATGCGACCGAGGGGTTCGACCCGCTGTCGCAGGACGTCGAGGAACGCGCGATCGTCGCACGTCGCCTCGTAGCGGAACGGTGCCTCTATGGCGTCGACAAGAACCCGCTTGCCGTGGAGCTGGCCAAGCTCTCGCTCTGGCTCACCACCATGTCAAAGGGGCGGCCCTTTGGCTTCCTCGACCACAACCTGCGCAGCGGAGACAGCCTCCTCGGGATCCATGACATCCGGCAACTGACCGAACTCAGCATGGTCCCGAAGGGGTCCAAGCAGCTCAGGTTGTTTGGCCGGAGTATTCAGGCTGCTGTCGACAAGGCCATCGAACTGCGCACCCGCTTGCGCTCAATCCCCATCCGGGACATCGGGGATGTGGATGCGATGGCCGCGCTTGACAGGGAATCAAGGGAAATCCTGAATGCGACCTTCGAATTAGCCGACAGATTGGTTCGCTCTTCGATTAATCACTCAAAGAAGGCACGCGAACTTAGAACCGCACTACAGGTTCTAGCTTCCGACGCCGACAAGCTTTTCTCGACCGGTGGTAGCGTTGAAAAGAAGAGGAGGGATGACTTTTTCCATTGGCCCCTTGAGTACCCTGAGGTGTTCCTTGATGGCGATTGTGGCTTTGATGCGATCATTGGCAACCCCCCCTATGTTAACGCCGTGGTGCTATCGGATGCTGACGAATCCGGGAATTTGAAGAAATTTCTTACTGTGGATTATGAATCGGCGAAGGGAACTTATGATCTCTATGTGCTGTTCTTCGAACAGGCCATTCGCATTTGCGGACGTGAGGGAGTAATTGGGTTCATTATTCCAAATAAAATATTGAGCGCCGAGTATGCAGAAGCCCTCAGGGGATTGTTCATCAGGGATGCGGAAATACAGGCCATTTCAGATTATTCGTCGATCAAGGTATTTTCAGCGAGCGTCT
This sequence comes from Pseudotabrizicola algicola, assembly GCF_010915705.1. GTDB lineage: Bacteria > Pseudomonadota > Alphaproteobacteria > Rhodobacterales > Rhodobacteraceae > Pseudotabrizicola > Pseudotabrizicola algicola. Next base: position 25,715 of record NZ_JAAIKE010000001.1, on the reverse strand, counting down.
ATCCGGTGGTCTTGGTTCTGAGGCGAAAGAAGACCGATGCCGACTGCTCAATTGAGGTAATGCAAAAGGGACCGCGCCGTTTTGTGAAGCAATCAGCCTTTGCGAAAGCACCGTCATATCTGTGGGCATTTATTCTTACGGACTTTGCGGAACTTGTTGAGGCTGCATTGCTGAATACCAGACCGCTTGGATCTCTTGCCACGGTATCTGGCGCGGCTACCGTGGCAGAAGCCTATGAAATAAAGCCTGCGGTAAGGGAATTAGGCGGAACAGAGGTGCCACCCAATTTTTGTAGGTTTGTCGTGAGCGGGAACATTCGGCCTTTCCGCACTACTTGGGATGTTGCTCCAGTCCAATATTTGAAAAGTCGGTTTGACAAACCTGTTGTCAACCTCAACCAAATTCCAGAGGGTCGCCGGACTCAGGCTCAAAAACCGAAAGTAATCATATCGGGTATGGCCAAGCGTCCTGTTGCAGCACTCGATGCAAATGGGGAGTACCTTTCGGGGAAGTCAACGGTAATAGTCTACGACCCAAAAGAGACAGTAGATTTGAGCGCAATAACAGCGATCCTGAATTCCAGGATCGCGGCTCTGATTTATTTTGGTCTCTACAGCGGGCTAGCGCTTTCCGGAGGCTACTTGAGGTTTGGGCCGCCACAAATTTCCGCATTTCCAGTGCCTAAGAAGTTGGATCTAGGAGAAATCGCATCAAGCTCGCCTGAAGAAATCGAAGCTGTAATTTGTCGTGCGTATTCGGTGAGCGCCGCCAGTGTAACAGCAGCATTCGCTAGAAACTTTGGCGAACCCGTAGAAAATGAAGGGGTTGAATTGGAAACGGAAGACGAATGATGGCGTGCATAGATAGCCAAATTTCCTACTTCTTTTCCGTACCAGAATGGGCATCCATGCCAGTCGGAGCAAATTGCCGCTGGCTTGGGAAGTCGGACACTCGCGCTTGTGTTGAAATTCATGGCGCCCAGTGGAGTACCGCGATCAATGATCTGTTGGCGCACGGCACCGTCGAACGTCAGGGCGAACGCCGCAGCGCCCGCTACCGCATTTCAGAGAGTGATTGAAAATGACCGAGTTGATTGAACAAGCCGCCCCCCAGAATGCTGCGTGGATCCTCCATGGCGAGCCTGCCAGCAACGGACGTGCACTCCGGATCGAACTCGGCCCGACCCACGAAACCGCCGTCGCTCCTGGTGACTGGGCAATCATCGTCGGGTCCGACGACGCGGTAAGGATCGTCGGACGCATTCTGCGCGTCCGGTCGGATACCGGCGGTCGCACCATCCATTTCGACCAGGCTCATGCCGTTGGTCCGGCGGTTCCCCTGACCGCGCTCGGCCTGACCGCGCCGAGCGCCCCGACGACACGTTTGCCATGGGATGATTTCCTTCGTGTACTGCCTTCGCTCGGCGCTGCTTCACCCGACGCGGTGCCGCTGATCCAAGACGTGACCTACGTTCGCGATCTTCTCGAGGTCTCGGTGCGAGACGATCTGCTCGGCCCAGCGGAAGGGCCGCACGAGCTCATCAAGGACATGAGCGTCCGCGATCGCTATCTGGTTGGCAAGTTGGCACCCCGACGCCCGAGTGACGATCAGGCCGCGCATGTGGAGCCGGCTTCCGGTGCCGATGAGGCGGGCGACCTCGAGGAAGAGCGTGCCGCACCCCTCCACGAGCCCGGGGCGGAGTTCCCGACTGCCACCGGCCGGGTGGAGCCAGAAGACGACGCGCTCGACGAGATCGACACGACGAACAACCAGTCGCTGGTGCCTTCGAGCATGGGACTGACCTTCTGCGTCGCCGCAGACGTTCAATCGTTGGCGGTAGACGCCCGGTGGGGGCGTTACGAACGGGTCCCCAATGCAGAGCACGACATCACCAAGACCCGGCGCAATCGCCAGACCGGCCGAGAAGAACAGGTGAAGGTCAAGGTATGGCAGCGCGTCCCGTGTGGCGGTGTCGTCCCCCTGCCGTTGATCGATGGGCCGCTCCCCCCGTCTATCCCCGACCCCGACCAACCGGATGTTCGGCTTCAAGGCACGGTTCGGACGAACAACAAGGGTGAGCGTCTCGTCACTCTGTTCCTCGTGAACGGACAGCTGGAGCCCGAGGACAACAAGGATAGCGCCTGGCTCTTCCAGCCCGAGATCACCGTCGAGGCCCCTGAAGATCAGGATGACAAATCGGTCTTCCGGCGTCGCCCCTCCAACGAAGTGGTCGTCGATGACCCCGAACGCGACCGTCTCGCCCTCATCTATCGTAACCGGCTGGAGTTCTCGGTTGGGCACGGCGTTTCCGTTCACGCCGATACGACTTCAGACGACCCTACGAAAGCGCACCGCGTCCGAACCGAGATCATCCCGCGCTACGAAGTAGCCGTGACCGAAACTCCCGGCTCCGATCCCAGGGATCGCCCAGCCATGCAACGCATGGTTGACGAGGGCTGGCTCGACATGACGCGGCTGGCGGAGATGGCGCCGGACGCGCTGCGCGACGCCCTTTCGTGTCTCGTTGAAGATTATGCCGTTTGGATCGGCGAACAGAATGCCCGGTTGGGTGCGGAGATCACCGGCTTCGATAATCCAGGTAAAGATGTCATCGAGCGCTGCCAGGAGATCCTGTGTCGTCTACGAGATGGGATGGAAACACTCTTTGCTGATCCGAAGGCGCTGGAGGCATTCCGCTTCGCCAACCGCTCCATGGCGATGCAGCGCGTCCGAAGCATCTACGCCCTGAAGCGCAGACGGAACGAGACCGTCGACGTGGGCACATTGGACGTGCCCAAGAACAGGTCTTGGCGCCCGTTCCAGCTGGCATTCCTGCTGCTATCGATCCCGTCCCTGGCCGATCCCGCTCATCCGGACCGGACGAAGCCGGTCGAGGCGTTCGCGGACCTCCTCTGGTTTCCGACGGGTGGCGGGAAGACCGAAGCCTATCTCGGTGTGGCGGCCTTCGCCATGGCCATGCGCCGCTTGAAAAATGATCTAGGCGGCCTCGACGCTTCACGCGGTCTCGCAGTCATCATGCGCTACACGCTGCGCCTTCTGACGCTACAACAATTCCAGCGGGCCACGACGCTGCTGTGCGCGATGGAGGTCATCCGTCGTGCAGACGACAAGACCTGGGGCACGGAACCTTTCACGCTCGGTCTCTGGGTCGGCAATCGCGTGACACCGGGCACGACCGAAGCGTCTCACCAGGCTGTCGAGGCCATTCGAAACAACGACCGCAACAAGTCAGGCATTGCATCACCAGCGCAGCTGACGAGCTGCCCTTGGTGTGGTTCGGAGATTTCAGGCGGGCGCGACATAGAGGTCGACAGGATTGCGGGCCGGACATTGATTCACTGCGGCGATAAGCTCGGTAGCTGCGATTTCTCGAAGGCCAAATCCAGCGGGCAGCCCCATCCGGGTCTTCCCGTGAAAGTCGTCGACGAGGAGATCTATCACCGCCCGCCGACGATGATGATCGCAACCGTGGACAAGTTCGCGATGATGGCGTGGCGCCCCGAAGTTCGGAATCTTTTCGGCCGCGTGGAGCAGGAATGCGGGCGACATGGTTTGCTCTGGCCGAGTCACGACTGTGGTACCGGGCACAGAGCAAGGGGGATGTATCCGGCTGCCAGTGTGAAGCCGGTTCGCGCAATCCGACCGCCAGATCTGATCATCCAGGACGAATTCCACCTCATCAGCGGTCCGTTGGGCACCATGGTGGGGCTTTACGAAACGGCCGTCGACGAGCTGAGCAGTTGGGCTCTGGGCGACAAGAAGGTCCGCCCAAAGGTCGTCGCTTCGACAGCCACCGTACGGCGGGCCGACGACCAGGTGCGTAATGTGTTCATGCGCCGCATTTCCGTGTTTCCGCCTTCCGGCCTGGACGTCGAGGACAATTTCTTCTCGGTCCAGAGATCTATCGGCGAGAAGCCGGGCCGACGGTACATGGGAATCTGCGCACCCGGCAGCTCCCGCCCTGCGGTTCTTATCAGGACCTACACTGCATTCCTCACCGCTGCACAAGCGCTGTTTGACCGGTTCGGCCCGGTTGCCGACCCCTACATGACCCTCGTAGGCTACTTCAATTCGCTGCGAGAGCTCGGTGGGATGAAGCGTTTGGCGGAAGACGACGTCCAAACGCGCTCCTTCCGTGTCGAAATGAGCTTGGTGGACCGGCCCGGGCTTTCGCAGCGTAGAGTGGAGGAAATCAGCGAACTAACTTCTCGCGTCTCTAGCCAAGACATTCCTCGATACCTTGACCGGCTCGAGGTCCCCTTCGACGGCATGTTCGACCCGTCACTTGGAAAGTGGGTAAACAACAGGAACCCCGGAGATGCCCGGCCAATCGATGCAGTTCTTGCAACGAACATGCTGTCTGTCGGTGTCGACGTGAATCGTCTCGGTGTCATGGTGGTAAATGGTCAACCGAAGGGCACGGCAGAGTACATTCAGGCAACCAGCCGTGTTGGCCGGACACCGCCGGGCCTCGTAGCCACCGTGCTGACATGGGCACGGCCTCGTGATCTGTCGCACTATGAGACCTTCGAGCATTATCACGCGACCTTCTATCAACATGTCGAGGCCCAGTCCGTAACCCCGTTCTCTCCGCGAGCTCTGGATCGCGGTCTCACAGGGGCAATGCTCTCCATCATGCGCCACGCCTATGACCCCTTTGCACCCAATGACGGCGCTGGCGCCATGAACAGTCCCAGTCGCAATGAAATGCTGGAAACGGTAGGCGCCGTCGCTGCCCGGACGTGGGAAGTGACCGAGGACTCGCAAAAGAAGAAGCTCACTGAAGACGCGATGAAGAGTCGTGCTGACGATTGGGCTAAAGAATCTGGCGTCGGTGGCCGCACGCTCGTCTATCAAAAGCATGGCGCGGGCCCCACATCCTATCCGCTCCTGTCAGTGCCGGGAACAAAGCCTTGGACCAATTGGACGGTTCCAATGTCCATGCGCGAAGTCGAGCCAGGAGTTCGGCTCGTAATGGAAGACGACCGCTCGACAAGTGATCCGACTTGGCGCCCGCGGGTGACGCAGCCCGAGGAGGATCAGCAATGAGTAGGACACCCGTAGGAGAAATTCGTCCGAGCCAGTTGCTTTGGACTTATGGACCAGGCGCCCTCATCGACCTACCGAATATGTCGGTTGTCACGATGGGGATCGACCGCTGGGAAAAAGATAGGTGCCAGCCGATTCAAGAGGCTCGTTTGCTCGCCAATGTCAGAAGCGTGCTCGGGCCTCAGGTCGAGTCGCTGCGCATGCCACCCGTGGGCGAGAGGGAAATCACAGACCCGTTTTCGGCGGCGGCCCTGATCGGCGTGCCGGTTAAGCCCTTCCCTCGATGGCTTCGCTGCGTCAAATGCGGTTTGCTTTCGCCCTATGACGCAGGCTTGTTCAAGCTGAAGGAAAATAGATACCGTCCTGAGCTGACGCGTTTCGTTCATGAAGGGTGCCGGGGGTCAAACAACGATCAACGGGCCAGGGATGCGGACGCTGTTCCGGCGCGCTTCCTGATGGCTTGTCGCGCCGGTCATTTGGATGACTTTGCCTGGCACTGGTTCGTTCACGGTGGGCCCAGTACCTGCCGTGCAACACTGAGGTTCTTCGAGAGCGGAGCTTCTCTGCAGACTGAAAACCTTTGGGTCAAATGCGATGGCTGCGGTGCGTCCAAAAATATGTCACAGGCCTTCGGTCAAGCAGGACGCGACAATCTACCAGCCTGTCGTGGCCGACACCCGCATATCGACCGCTACGACGATGATTGTGCCAATGATCCTCGGGCCATCCTCCTAGGGGCGACCAACAGCTGGTTTCCGGTTACGCTTTCGGTCCTCGCCATCCCGCAAGTCGGAAGCCCTATTGCGCAACTCGTCGCGGACGGTTGGACATTCTTTGACGACGTCGCCTCAGCAGCGGAAGTGGCGTTTGTCGTCAAGACGCTGAGAAAGACCGCTCAGTTGCCCGGCATCGAGCAGTTCACTGACGAGCAAATCTGGTCTGCTATCGAAAACCATCGCAACGGCGGATCGGACGTCGATCAGCGTGACCTGAAAGGACCAGAATGGGACGTCCTCACCGCTGAGAATCCTCCCACCGATTATCCCCATTTCATGAGTACGAAAGTTGGGATTCCCACGGGTTTCGGTTCGGCAATCAAACGCGTGCTGCTCTTGGAGCGGCTACGTGAGGTAAATGCCCTTCTTGGGTTCACGAGGGTCGAGTCCCCCGACGAGGGCACAGGAGACCAGGCCACCCCGCGAGCGCCTCTCGCGCGTGCAGCGCCGAATTGGGTGCCCGCGACTCAAGTTCACGGTGAAGGGATTTTCATTCGCTTCGACACGGATGCTTTGAAGGCTTGGGCAGATAAAGATCCTGTAAAAGCTCTCGATTCGCGGCTCCGACAAGGTCATCGCGGCTGGCGCCAAAAGAGGAATCTGGATCCAAACGAAGGTTATCCAGGGGTGCGCTATGTCATGCTGCACACTCTAGCCCACATGCTGATCCGGGAATTGGCGTTGGAATGCGGATACAATGCCGCTAGCATTCGTGAGCGCATTTATGCAGACGTAGATGACGGCAGGGATCAAGCCGGGTTTCTCATTTACACGGCCGCTGCGGACTCGGATGGAACTCTCGGTGGTCTCGTGGAGCTCGGGAAGCCTGAGAATCTCGGAAGACTTCTGCGCCAAGCTCTGGATCGCGCCCACATCTGCGCCTCGGACCCACTCTGCGCAGAACACGACCCGAGCAAGGACCAGTCTCTTCACGGAGCAGCATGTCACGCCTGTTCGTTCGTCTCTGAGACGTCGTGTGAGCGAGGGAACCGCCACCTCGATCGCGCGCTTGTCGTACCCACGCTCGAAAACCCCGATGCGGCATTCTTCGGGAGCATTTGATGGATGCCTTGCTGATTGCTGCCGCAGACCTCGTGACCCTGTTGTCACCCTCTAGGATTGAAGCCCTCGCTGCTCGTGTCCGCACATCGGACGCGACAGGGAGTGTTGGGAGCCTGCGCAAACTTGTGACGACTCCGTCAGCTCGAGCAGCGCTTGATCGCCTCATTGCTGTTTGGGAACAGACCGACATCTCAGGAGATGTACTCGCCGGAATACTGATCGGAGCGACTTTTGCCCGAGAGAAGTCACAGCGAGAGAGTACAGTCGAGCTTGTCTGGACAGGTCCGACTACGCCATTCGTTCCTACCCGGCGCACCGAACAGGTCCTTCTAGACATCATCGGTCTAGCGCAAAGCGACCTCTTTCTCGTAAGCTTCGTGGTCTACGACGTTTCTTCGGTCGTAGACGCGTTGAATGCGGCGTCAAATCGCGGCGTCAACATTCAAATTCTTTTGGAAACGTCATCGAGTCACGGGGGCAGCCTATCTGTCGATCCGATTGCGACCATGCGGCGTTATGTGCCTTCGGCAGCGCTATTTGTTTGGACTGAGCGACCGCCACCTTTCACCGAGGGGAGAGTTCATGCGAAAGTTGCGGTAGCAGACGGCAAAGCCGCGTTCCTGACCAGCGCAAATCTCACTGGACATGCCTTAGAAAAGAACATGGAAGCGGGCGTCGTGATCAACGGTGGGCATGTGCCAACAGGGCTTCGCGCGCACCTCCATGCGTTGATTGAAACCAAGGTCATCCGCAAAATTTAGTCCATTCAAATCGGCCAAGTGTGATGATTGCTTGGCACGTAAGTCAATAATCTGTCTCGACATATACGCCCGAGCAATCATATGCGACTGCCGCTGCCGTTGCGCCGTTGTTCATGTAGTTGCGCGGGCTCAGGAGTTGCGTCGCGGCCGGGATGTCGGTGTCGAGCATAGCCTCGACCACCGCCCCGCTGACCTCCTCGACCACCCGGACGCCGATCTCGCTGCTGTTCGGCGCCGCGAGGAGTGTGAGCGTCAGGACGTTGGTCGTGCTCGCGACCGGGAAACTCGCCCCGAGATCGGTGAGCGTGGGCGCGCCGGAAGCATCGTTCTGCACCAATTGCCAGTTCGTGTGGGTGCCGCGCTGGAAGCCGATGCCGATGCAGTTCACCACGGCCGACAACGTCAGGGTCGTGGCCAGCGCTGCTGTCGAGCCATAGAGGCCGAAGAAGCCCATGCCGGTCCCCTGCAGCGTCACCAGCGAAAGCCGGTTCACATAGGTGAAGCCGCCCAGCCCATCTGCGTTACCGCGCCAGCAGACCCAGCCGGCCGAGCGTTCCTCGGCTGCTGCATCGGCGGTCGCGGCGCTGGTCACGCGCCAGCGGCGCATCGAGGTCGAGAGGTTCGTGGTGGCGAGCGTCGGCGTGGCGACTGTGCCGACAGCGGTGCGCGGCATGCCGTTTGTGTTGACGGTCGTGCCGGTGGACGGCGCCCAGGTCGCGATCCGGTTCACCCCGAAATGCGGCTGGAGCGGGAAGAACCGCCCCGAGGGGCGCTGGACGTCGAGCCATCCGGCCCCTGCGCGGTCCCGCGCATAGAGGGCGAGCTTGCCAGTCGGCGGCGGCGCGGGAACGGCATCGAGCGCCGGGAGCACGACGGGCTCGGGCATCTCGACCCGGCCGCTCGCGCGGTCGATGCGGAGCGCCTCGTAGAAGGCCGAGCCATCCGGGCTGACCTTGAAGCTGAAATCGTCGCTGCCGAGAAGGCCGATCAGCGCCCGCGCCGACCAGTTGGTCTTGAAGGCGAAGCTGGCATCGTTTCCGGCCGCGGCCTTGTTGACCGTCGCCTCGATCCCGGCACCTGCGTTGTTCAGGAGCACCGCGGGCGTGTTGACCGAGAGCCGATTGTAGCTGTCGGCCGTCGCCCCGCCGAGGCCCAGAAGCTGGGCGGTCAGGTTGGCCTGGGGCATGCCAACCTGCGTCACGGCATTGGCGAAGGTGACGGTCGGCGTGTTGATCACTGTCGTGCCATTCGCGCCCGAGGTCGCGGGGCCAATGTTGACGACGGTATTCGATCCCGATGCGCCGCCGGTGCCGAGGTTCACGGTCTTGGTGAGGCCGGTCGTCGTCGCCCCGGTGCCCATGCCGTAGGTCGCCGTGCCCGTCGCGGTGCCGATGGTGGCCGTCGCGCCCGAGACCGTGACGGTGCCGGAGGCGGTCAGCGTGCCCGAGAAGGTCTTGTTGCCCGTGAAGGTCTGCGTACCTGCCAGGATCGCCAGTTCCGACGAGGTATTCGGCAGGGTATAGCTGCGGGTCGTGCTGGTGCTGATGCCGGACAGCGAGAAGACGGCCTTCTTGGTGGGATCGGCGTCGTTCACGAGGCTGAATATGGCGTCCGAGATGTCGCTCGGCTCGCCCACGACCTCCCAGGCCGCGCCGGTCCAAACGAGCAGTACGGCCTCGTCCTCGACCCATGCCCGCCAGCCGGTCCGGGGCGGCAGGCGCAGCCAGGAACCGTCGGTCCAGAGGGCAATGTTCAGGTCCCACCCCGCCCAGTCGCCGGTGGCACCTGAAGCGACGAGGAAACGGTCGCCATCGGCGGGGCTTCCCGGCGGAACGGTCAGATTCTGGTCGAGAACGGAGAGCTGGACCAGCCCGTCGAGGATCCGCAGCGCCTCGTTATGGGTGATGTGCTTCTGGGCCTGCGCCGCGAGGATGTAGGGCAGCAGCAGATGGGTCGTGGCGTCGGACATGGGATGGCCCTCAGAAGATCAACGTGACGAATTTCGGCGCGCCCCGCCCGACGAGGGCGGAGAGCTGAAAGATGCGGATGTCGAGCGTGTCGCCTGGACCGAGTAGCGCGCCCCAATCGGTGGTCTGGGCGGCGGCGGTGTAGAGCGCGCTGGTCGTGGCAGTGGTCAAGGATCGCTTGACAACTGCACCGTCGAGGATCTCAACCTCGTAAGCCTCCATTTCCTCGGCCAGCGGCACCTCGAGCCCGCCCCAGCTGTCGGCGGCGAGTGCGCGGGATCGGCGCGTCCAGCGGATGGTCAGGTCCCCGGCCGTGCGCGGTCTGCGCCAAGGCTGCTCGACATGGGCGACCGAGAACGGGCGAAGCCCCACGCCCTCGGGCGTGAAGGCCTGCGCCACATAGGTCTCGTCGCTGACCGGGCGGCTCGCGGGGCCGATGCGCCAGTTCCACGGAATGCCGAGATCGGCCTCGGCGATCGGCAGCGATGCCAGCGCTGCGTCGAGCACCACGACCCGGGCCCCCGCCGACACGGGGTTGCCTATGGCGCCCTCGGTGCCGCGCTGGCCGCGCAGGAGCCGGGTCAGGCGATACCGGCCGGGGGCGATCAGTTCGGCCGCGCCCGCTTGCACGATCTCCCAGACACCGGGCGCGCTCTCGATGGCCACCGCATTGGCGCCGCCGAACAGGGTCAGGTCGGTGACGCTTTCCAGCGTGCCGGTCAGCAGATCGACCACCAGCGCATTGCCGAGATCAAAGCGTGACGTCGGCCCGGCGTAGAAGTCCGAGACCAGTGTGCCGAACCGGGCGCGTGTGCCAAACGTGGTCAGCAGGTCGAAGTCATCTGTCGAGGGGCTGCGGTAGACTGCGACCTCACCGGGCCATGGCACGGCATGCGCCGCCGCGAAGGGCCGATGCGCGGGCTGGTCCTCGTTCAGCTGCGGCAGGTCGAGGAGGGCCGCCTCGGGCGCGCCGAAAACCACGGCCTGCGCCAGCGCCGAGGGTCGCGGTGCGCCAGGTGGCAGGTCGTAGGCCTCTCGGTCCTGACGCACTGCCTCGATGCCGCGCGCGTCGGCATCGGCAATCGAGATGAGCCGCAGCGGGATGGACCGGCCGTCATGGGCGAGCATGACGACATCTGAAGGGTCGAGCGCCAGCCGCGAGGGCGGCAAGCGGAAGGTTGCGCTCTCACGGCCGGTCCAGGCTTCCATCAGCGCGCGGCGGCAGCGGCGCTCGGCCTCATCGGGCGGCACTGCCATGGGGAAGCTTTCAGAGGCGACCCGCGTCGTATCGACCGTGATCCGCCGGGCCTCGAACTGAGCCGCCTCGTAATCCTCGTCGGCCCGGGCGACCTGCCACTTCAGGGCCTGGGGCAGTTCCGTCTCCTGGCCGCGCGTCAGTTCCAGCACGTCACCTTCGCGCGCGGCGACCAGATCGTCCGGTTCGACGCTCGCCACCGCCGCCCGGCCGCGCATGACGAAACGGATAACGCCTTCGGTCTCGACGGCATCGAAGCCGAAGTGCCGCGCGAGCGTGGTGATCGAGGCGCGCGGGCTCTCGAGCGCCCCGATGGCATAACCCTCGACCGCGCCCCAGAGCCCGGTGACGTCTATGCGATCCTCGGGCAATCCCGCGCGCAGACAGAGGTGCCGGACAAGCGCCGCGAGCGACACGGCTCCCAGCCGTCCGGTCAGCCAATGGCCGAGCCGCCAGTTGGGGCCATCGGTCCAGACATCGGTCAGTTCGGGAAAGAACGGATACGGCCGCGCGTCCCAGGTCCAGGCCGCGCATTCCGGCACGTCGACCATCCGGCCGCCGTAGACCGAGGACAGCGGGTTGTTCGCGACCTCACCCCAGAAGAGATAGGTTGCCTCGAGATAGGCGCGCTGGATGGTGTCGTCGCGCCAGCCCCGTGAGAAATAGGGCGTGAAACTCTCCGACGACTTCGGGTCGAAGAACACGTTGGGCTGGTTGGTGCCCCGGTCGATGGCCGGGCAGCCGAGTTCGGTGAAACGGATGGGCTTGGACTCCGGCAACCACGCGGTCGGCGTGCCGCTCTCCACCCCACCGGGGCGATTATGATGCAGGTTGCTCCACCAGTTGCGCAGATCCTTGTAGCGGAAGACCCACGGCTTAGCCGCCGCGCCGTCCGTGATTGGCGTGCGCACTTGTGCCGACCGATCCGCCGCCGATGCGTAGAACCAGTCGAAGCCTTCGCGGCCCGCGATGTTCGCCTGCAGATAGGCCCGGTCGTAGATCGCGGGCCAGCCCTCGGCCGCGTCCGCGTGCCCGAAGCCGTCGCGCCAGTCGGAGAGCGGCATGTAGTTGTCGATGCCGATAAAATCGATGTTGGCGTCCGACCAGAGCGGGTCGAGGTGGAAATAGACGTCGCCGCTGCCGTCGCCCGGATGGTGGCCGAAGTATTCCGACCAGTCGGCCGCGTAGCCTATGTCCGTGCCAGCACCGAGAATGGCCCGAACGTCGGCGGCGAGCGCCTTGAACGCGGTGACGGTGGGATAGGTGCTGGCGCTCGAGCGGATGGTGGTCAGGCCGCGCATTTCCGAGCCGATCAGGAAGGCATCGACCCCGCCCGCCGCCGCGCAGAGATGCGCGTAGTGCAGCATCATCCGGCGCAGACCCCAGTCGCCGGACGGGCCGGTCCAGGAGACGGTCTCGCCGGAGATCGCGAAGTCGGAGGGGCTGGCGCTGCCGAAGAACGCCGCCACCTGGCTCGACGCGGTGGCTGTCTTGTCCACGCTCCCGGCATAGCCCGCCGCGGGCGAACAGGTGATCCGGCCGCGCCAGGGGAACATGGGCTGGCCGGTCTCGGCGGCGTTATCGGAATACGGGTTCGGCAGCGTATTGCCGGGCGGGACGTCCATCAGGATGAAGGGATAGAAGGTGACGCGCAGCCCACGCGCCTTCATCTCCCGGATGGCCTGCACCACCGCGAAATCGGCCGGCGTGCCGCCATAGACCGGGCGATCCTCGGCGTCGCGGCTGACGACGAAGGCATCGGCGCGGCTGACGCCATTGACCGACCAGCCAACCGGCGTCGTCGATTTGGCCGAGACCTCGACGCCGGGGCGCAGCTTGCAAGATCCGGCCCGCAGGTCATCGCCGAACCAGGCCACGACGAGGCTGACGCTTTCGACGGTGGGCGCCATGGCCTGCAGTCGGTCAAGTGCGACCACCGAGTCGGCGGTGTCCGAGAGCGCGTTCAGGTTCTCGGCCTGCGTCGCACCGCCGGAGGTTTTGCGGATGGCCTGCGTGGCATATGTGAACTCGCCCGAGGCCGGGATCAGGGTGACGGCGCGGGTCAGGCCTTCGGCGGTGTCGGGGTCGGCGAGCGGCCGGAACACCTCGAAGGAGAGCTGCGGCAGACGATTGCCGTAGCTCGACAGCGGCAGTTCCTCGAAGACCACATAGGCCGTGCCGCGATAGGCCGGCGTGCTGGCCGCGCCCATCCTCGCGGCGATGAACGGATCGGCGGTCTGCGCCTCGTCGCCGGGATACCAGCGCCAGGTGACGCCGGAGAGGTCCATCGGCTTGCTGTCGGCCCAGATGCGGCCAATGCCGGTGATCGGCCCCTCGCAGAGCGCGACCGCGAAGCTCGCGTAGTAGAGATATTCGGTCGTCTTGACCTTGCCGCCCCCGCCGCCCTTGCCGCCACCCTGCGTGGTGGTCTTGGTTTCCTCGCGGAAATCGGTGGCCCAGATGATGTTGCCACCGATCCGCATCCGGCCGTAGAGGCGCGGGATCACGGCCCCCTCGGTCGAAGACGTGATGCGCAAGCTGTCGAGCCGCGCGCCCTCGATCCTTTGCGTCGGTGCGAGCGAGGACACGATCCAGCTGTCGACGACCGAGCCGATGGTGGAGCCGATGAAGCCGCCGATGGTTGCGGCGCTGACGCCGAGGATCGCGCCACCGATCGAGCCGCCGATGGCGGCACCGGCGGCGCCGAGAATGAGGGTGGCCATGTCGAGGTCTCAGCGTTGCGGGAAGAGGAAGGCGAAGGCGATGCGCCGCCGCCAGGCTTGGGTCAGCGGCTCCTCGATCACGCCGAGCCGCTCGTAGGCGTGGAGAAAGCTGTCTGGCCCGGTCAGGATGCCGACATGCTTGGCGATGGCGCGCGGTTTCATGCGGAACAGGACCAACGCGCCGGGACCCGCCTCGGAGGGCGACACCTCGATCATCATGGCGCGCGCGCCCTCGGCCAGAACCTCGAGCGGGCCGGTCTCGCCCCAGTCGCGGCTATAGGGCGGGATCAGGAACGGTTCGGGACCGACAACCTCGCGCCAGACGCCGCGCGCCAGCCCGAGGCAGTCGCAGCCAACGCCCTTGAGGCTCGCCTGGTCATGGTACGGCGTGCCTAGCCACGACCGCGCTGCCGCGATCACCCTGTCGGGGTCGGCCGGCCTCACAGCACACCCCCGTCATGCCCGCCATCCTTCGTCGCGTAGCGCAGGACCGCATCCTGTCCGGGGATGTGCGGAAAGCCGCGGAAGTTGGTGGTGTTCGCGAACTTCGCCCCGCAGGTCTCGATCCGCTTGTCGCAGCCCGCGCGGATGGTGAAGGCGTCGCCCTCGGCGATGGCCCGCACCGGGGCCTCGAGCAGGGTCAGGACCGCGATGCCGTCCGTGACGTCATGGCCCAGCACCTCGGTGCGCCGCCCAGCATTCGCGCCGCTCGTCCAGTCCAGCGTGCCGAATGTGAACCAGCCAACCTCGAAGGTGCCGAGACCGGAGGCGGTGAACCCGCGGTCGCGCAGAAGATCGATGACGGCGCCGGTTCCCTTGAAGGCCGGTTCCGCCAGATCGACGCCGCAGCGCGCATCGCCGAGCGCGGCATCGCAGGTCGCTTGGAAAGTCCGCCCCACCGTCTGGCCGAGGACATGGGCGAGCGAGCGCACCTCGGCGACGAAGGCCAGCCGCCCGCGCCGGATCTGACCGATGGCTCCGCGCCGCATCAGCACGCGCTGTCCGGTGTCGGCCCAGTTCACGCGCCAGACCTCGACCGCCGCGTTGTCCCAGCGGCCATCGAGGATGTCGGTCTCGGTGATGCGGTCCGAGGTCAGCACGCCTTCCGCGTCCTGCGCATCGACCGACAGGTCCGAGCCCGAGCGCACCTCGGACGCCGTCAGCCCGCTCTCGGGTTCGAAGTCCGTGCCATCGAAGCTGAGCGTGCGGTCGTGATCGGTGAAGCCGAAGGTGACGCCATCGGCCCGGGTGATCCGCCAGCACCAGGCGAGCGTCGTCGTGCCCTCGTCGAGATGGGCCTGAAGCTCGGGCGAGAGGGATTTCACTTCCGCCCCCAGCCGCGAAGCAACGCCAGAGAGGCCAGTGCGGACGAGACGACACCGCCGCCAGCGCCGGTCAGCGCGTAGATGTTGAAGGGCCTCAAGTCGAAGGTGCCGGTCGCCAGATCGAAATCCGCCAGCCCGGCCATCGCCAGACCAGAGGCCGCCAGACAGGCAAGGTAGATCAGCCCACGCGCAAGGTTCCAGTTCATGATGTTGCCTTTCCTTTGAAGTGGTCCAACAGCCTCCGCCACCACGGCGGAGCGACAACGGATTGCGTCGGCACCGACGCAGTCGACGGCCGAAGTAGCGCCAGCGCCTCGTTCTCGGTCAGACGCCGGATCGGTCGCGAGAAATCGACCCGGCCGTTGCGGTCGACCGACCAGACCGGGATGGTGCCGGCGGGATAGCGGCCCGTGGCGAAGAGGTCGCGCTCGGCCTCACGCCGCGCTTGGATCGCGGCGGGTTTGAGCCAGCCCATGAAAGCCGCTGCAGCTGCAACCCGGTCGCCCGCGTTCAGGTGCCGGGTCAGCGCAGCCTTGGCGATGCCGCCTGTATTGTAGTGAAACGAAACCAGCGCATCGAACTCGTGCGGCTTGAGCGGCACCTTCACGGCGCGCAGGACGGCGGCCTCGTAACGCGCGAGGTCGGCGCGGGAGACCCCAAAAGCCTCGCGGATCCCTGCATCTAGATTGGCGGGCATGCCGCGCGGCATCGCGGCCGGATCGGGTGCCCCGGCAGCGGCGGTGTGGCCAATGCCAAAGGTCCAGACCTGTTTCACATCACGGTAGGGTCCGGGCACGATGCCTTCGTGCCGGACGAGGGCCAGAAGGCCCCGGTCAGTCATCTGCATGGAAGTTACCCCAGAAGCGAGAGGATCAGGATCAGCGCGGCGACGGCGATGCCGATGCCCAGGCGGTGGCGGAAGGCCTGGCCGGGATCGGCCGGGTCGCAGCGCAGGGAGCGCGCGAGACGGAGAAGGTCATGCATCGCCATCGCCTTTCCCGGCATGGCGCAGACGGGCGAGCAGCACCTCGATGAAGGCGGGACCGAAGACGCCGACCAGATAGGCGGCCGAACCCGCCGCGCCCCCGGCCGGGATCGCCTCGGGCGGCAGGCCAAGCCAGCGGGTGATGATCGCCATCGAGAGGCTGCCCATCCCGGCCGCGATCAGCCCGCCGAGCAGGATGTGGCGCAGCGCGTCGCGCAGCCGCATCTTCGTGGTCAGCGCGTTGGTCGCGCCCCCGAGCGCGCCCCAGGCGGCGAGGATCACCGCCGTGGAGGCGAGCAGTTCCTTCAGCGCCGCCGCCAGAAATCCGGTTTCGTCATTCATCGTCGGATCTCCAGGAGCGGAATGGAGGTGATCGAGCCCAGCCGCTCGAGGTCGAGCGTCACGTCGAGCACGTCGGTGTCGAAGCGGACCGGGACATCGAACTCGAAGCCTGCGGTGACCGCGACGCCAGAACCCGGCGCGGTGGTGAAGGTGATGACGCCGGTCGTGGTATCGACGGACCAGCCGGACGCTTGGGGCGCGCTATTCAAGGCGACCGCGACCGAACCTGCGACCGGCTTGGCGATGGTCCGCACCCATGTCTGGCTGCCCGAGGCGTAGCGCTTCGCCAGCTGGAAGGCGGTCGTCGCGCCATTGCCGGTGCCGATCGACTGATCGGTCGGCGAAGGCGTGTCCGAGGGCAGGCAGGATTTGTGATCGCCCCAGTCCTTGAACCGGAAGCCATGGAGGCGACCGTTCCTCGCCTCGAAGAAGGCCACGACCGCCGCCAGATCGTCGGCGCGTCGGATGCCGTAGGCGACGTCGTAACGGCGGCGCGAGTTGGCCCAGCTGGCATTGCGTTCCTCGTCGCCCGAGGCCAGCTCGACGATTTGCGTGCGCCGCTCGGGCCCACCGCGCGCGCCTCGGCTGATGTTGTCCGGGAACCGGACCTCATGGAACGCCATGGCTTACATCCCCCTCCGCCCGAGCGAGACCGCCCGTGCGATGTCCGCCGCGACCTGCGTCCGGGATTGCCTGAAACTCTCGGCGTCGCGGGCCATGATGGTGACGTTGACCCCGCCGCTCGTGCCGTAGCTCTGCGCCTCGCGGCGCGAGAGGACCCGTTCGCCCCTTTGCAGGATTGCAGGCACTTCGTCATGGCGAAGACCGACCGCAGCGCCTGAATGCATCCGGGGCGCGGCGGCGAAGGCCATGGCCGGGACCATGCGCGAGGGGCCGGACGATCCGACGATGCCGCCCGCGTGCAGGATATTGGCGAAGATCCCGCCCGTGCTACCGAGCGCGCCCGAGAGCGCGTTGGCGATGGGGCCGAGGATGAACCGCCGCGCCGCCAGTTTCGCGAGGTCCGCGATAAGCGAGGTCACAAGATCGCGGAAGTTCAGCTTGCCGGTCTTCACGAATTCCCCGACCGCGTCCTCGGCCGACTGAAACGCGCTGACAAGGCTCTGGCCGATATCGCCACCGATCTCCCGCGCCCGGCTGGCATAGTCCGAGAGCGCCGCCGTCACCGCCTGCCATCCGGTCAGCGCACGCTCGGCCCCTTCGCCAGCGGCGGTTCCGGCATCGCGGGCAACACCTCCGGCGCCATTGGCAGCGGCAGTGGTGCCGTCGAGCCCGGTCGCGAGCGCATCGGCGGAGGTCGCGGCATCCGCCAGCGCGGCCTCGGCCTCCGTGCCGGACCCGGTCACGGCATCTTTCAGCGCCTGCCAGGCGGCGAGGGGCCGGGTCGCGGCATCGGTCAGCATGCCCGCGGCCTCGCGATAGGCATCGGCCCGGGCGCGTGCGTCCTCCGACATGGCGCCGAGACCGAGATCGGGCGGCGCGATGTAGGTTCGGGCAAGCGCCGCCGAGAACGCATCGGCCGCCGCCGTACCCGCCGCCGTCGCGGCCCCCTCGAACGGATTGTCGATCCGGCTCAGGTCCACCGCATCGAGCGTGCCGATCCGCACGCCGCCTTCGCCGGTCGCCCATTCAGGCAGCAGGGCCAGCGCGGCGTTCAGGGTCTCGATGAAGCTGTTGATGCGGGTGACGACGCCGTTCAGCATGGCCTCCACCCCGCCGATCAGACCGTTCGCGGCCTGGTAGGCGAAATCGCCGATAGCCCCCGGCAGGCTGCCCCAGATCGCCACCGCGCCGTCATAGGCCCCTTGGAAGGTCGCGACGGTGTGATCCCCGAAACCCACGACGCCTGCGACGGCGCCGTCGAGCGCCGAGAGCGCGGCGGCCTTCAGCCCTTCCCATCCCGCCGCCATGCGGGCCAGCGCGGCGTCGAGCGCGAGCCCGATGCGCGACCAGACCTCGGAGGCCAGATCGGAGAGCAGCCGGAACGCTTCGCCGACCCCGCCCACGCGGGCGACGATTTGGGAAAGTTGATAGATCAGCTCCCCGACGCCGACGATCAGAGCGCCGATGCCGGTGCGGATCAGCGCCCCGCGCAACACGACGAGCGCGGTGGCCAACCCACGGACCGACAGCGCGGCGGCGGCCAGCCCGGCGACCCAGCGGCCCGCGAGGAAGGTCGCGAAGGTCACGGCATAGGTGGTCAGGCGGCCGATATTGTCGAAGAGGCCACGAATGGCGATACCGAGCGGGCCGGTCCGGCTGGCGACCGCCGCCATGGCGTTGGCGACGGCTTCCAGCGCGGGGGCAGCGGCAACGGCCAGCTGGTTCGACAGCCCCCGCCAGATCAGCCCAAGCCGGGAGATGGCATCGTTCGTGCGCTCGATCTGGTCGGCGTCCTGTTCGGAAACGGCGACGCCGAAGGCAAGCACGTCCTCGGTCGCCTGGCGCAGTGTCGCAGTGTCGATGCGCGACATGGCGATGGAGCCTTCCTCGCCAAAAAGCTGACCCGCGACGGCCGCACGCTCGGCGGCAGGCACGAAATTCTCGATGGCGGCGTTGATCGCGCCGACGCGCTGGTCCAGCGGCAGCGCGATCAGGTCGTTGGCCGAAAGACCCAGCCGGTCCAGCGCATCGGCGGCGGGACCGGTCCCGGCGGCCGCCTGGCTGAGACGGCGCGTCAGATCCTTGGTGGCCTGCTCGATGCCGGACATGGACACGCCCGCCAGTTCGCCCGCGCGCTCCAGCGTCTGGATCGAGGCGACGGTGGTCCCCAGCGACTGCGCGAGCTTGGCCTCCGCATCGACGGTCTGGAGGCCGGAGCGGATCATCGCCACGCCAGCGGCGGTGGCCGCTGCCACGGCGGCTGCGGCGGCCACACGCACCCGGCGCGAGAAGGCTGCGAGCCGGGCGTTTGCGGCTTCCATCTCGCGGCTCAGCCGTCCGAGGCCTCGAGCACCGGCTTCGCCGACGCCTTCCAGTTCGGCGCGCACCTGCCGACCACCGACTGCCGCAAGGCGGACGCTGACGCGTTTTTCAGCCATTGGGGCGTTCCATCTGTTCGTTGAGTTTGGCGACCATCACCGCTTCGATGACGGGCAGCAGTTCGGCCATGGCGAGCGGCGGCACGCCGAGGGCGTCACCGAGCGCTAGTGCCGCCGACATGTCCCAGCCGATCACCGCACCGGGCAGGACGCGCAGTTGGCCGCCGAGACGGCCGACCAGGTCCCAGACCTGCCAGCCTTCATACGTGAGCGGGCGGTTCAGCCGCGCCGGGCAGTCTTCGCACGCTTGCGTACAGGCTTCGCAGTACCGCTCGCCCCCGCCGAAGGACCATTCGGCGAGAGCGCGGAGGCGTTTTTTTCCCGCTCCAGAAGCAGACCCTTGGAGACGTAGGTCAACTGGAACGCCTCGAAGATCGGCCAGATGTCGAGCAGCGCGTCGATGGCCTCAGGGCTGGGATCGATCGGCTTGCCGTCCGCATCGCCGATACCCTCCCAGGCGAGCACCGCCCGCCGCGCCAGCGCCTTGGCGAAGGCGACGGCACGTTCCTCGTCGGAAGCCTCCTCGGACACCGCTTCGACGGCGGCATCGCTGCGCGTTGTCACCATCAGCGCGGTCGTCAGTGGGCGCAGCTGCACGCGCACACCGGGCGCGAGGTCATGCCAGCGGGGCGCATTGGTCAGGTCGAGCGTCAGCATTCTCAGTATACCTCGATGTCGTTGATCAGGGTTGCCGTGCACATACGGCCGACCACACTGTCGCGCGCGGCCTGCCAGTCGAAGGTCGCCTGCACGCCCTGCGGCCCAGAAATCTCGATGCGCGGGCGCGGCAGGTAGACGGCATGCACGGTGAAGGTGAAGCTCTCGCCGGACGGCAGGACGTAGGCGAACTCGAGCTCGCAAGGATCGCCATTGATCGCCTGCGTGACCAGCGTGCTGTCGGCGAAGCGGACCTCGATGGAGCCGGTCAGAGCCGCGATGGACGGGTCTGCGCCATCGATGCGCCCGTCCGAGCGGATGGTTTCGATCCGGTCGAGGTTGTTGGCGTAGGTGATGTCGGCAGAGACCACATTGCCGAGGGCAGTGCCGTTCCGAGTGATCGACCCGTTGAAATGGCCGAAGCGCTTCAGCTCCAGCGCGGCGGGCGTGCCGGCGCTGGTGGTCGTGCCGACCGTTTCGCCCTGCGCAACCAAGCGCGCCGTGGCGGTCAGCAGCCCCGAGCGCTGCATTTGCCAGGTGATCTGGTCGAGCACGCAGCCGGAATACATGGCGTAGCGCGGCACCTCCGGCATGCCGGTCTCGATGGAGAGACTCGGTAGAGTCCAGGCGCCGGACCGGAATTCGTGCGTCCAGGGACCGGTGCCCGTCGTCGTCGGCGCGCCGAAGGCCGCCTTCAGCCAGAAGCCGAAGGCCTCCGCGTCGAGCGGCACGACGACGTCGCCGTCGGCCGTGACCGCGTCCTTGATCGGTGCCAGTGGGTCGCGGCCGTAGCCGAGCAGTTCCGAGTTCAAGAGCGGCTGCTCCGCGCCGAGCGTGGTGCTGGCGAAGGGCATCTTCGTGAAGCCGCCTGCCGGCGGAGTGCCATAGGTCGTTTCGAACGCAAGCGCCATCTGCGCCCGCGCCCCTTGGGCTCGTGCCATGGTGTTCTCCTCGGGTTGTCGGGGTCAGCCGAGCGGGTCGGCCGTGGAATAGTGCAGCACGACCGGGATCACCGCGGCCTTCAGGCTGGCCGCGCCCTCGACCGGCAGATCGACCGGGCGCGGAGCCTCCGCCTCGACCCAGTCGCAGAGCCCGCCCAGCGTGCGGTCGGCGGCGAGTGCCGCGCCGATGCTGGCGGTCAGCGTGTCGAAGGCAATGTCACGGGCGGCGCCCTGCACGACCGCCTCGATTTCGGCGCGGTGCTGGTAGTGGTAGGCGAGCGGCGACAGAGTAACTTCGGGCTCCCCCGGCTCGCCGTCGCGCAGGATCAGCAGGCCCTCGGCCGGCACGCGCTCGGGCAGCACCTCGCCGCGCAGGACAGTGGCGGGCAGCGCGGAGAGCCGCGCATGCAGCGCGGCGAGGATGGTTTCACGAGGGGTGGGCATGGAGGGTCTCTTCGATGTCCGAAGCGCCCGAACATGGGCAGCTTGACCTTTGCAATTCTTGACAGTTTCAGAGCACTTCCGGTAACTGGACCCATGGGGATTGCGAGCTCCCCACGAGGCGCCAGCTGAAGATCGCGTTCCTGTTCAACCCCGGCGACGGAGGAACGCACATGCCTGCGCCCAATGCCATTTCGTTCGACAAGCTCACCCGCATCATCGGAACCCCCCGCGCACCGCTTTTGCTCGACGTGCGGTCCGAGGAAGATTTCGCCGCCGATCCACGATTGCTCCCAGGTTCTGTCCGGATCGACGACCAGGCGCTCGCCGCCCTCGCGCCACAGCTCGGCAGCCAGCCTTCGATCGCCGTTTGTCAGGCCGGTCACCGGCGCAGTCAGGGCACTGCCGCCTTGCTTCGCGCCGAAGGTTGCCCGTCCGAGTATCTCGAGGGCGGGTTCGAGGCATGGCGCTCCGCCGGCCTGCCGCTGATCGATCCGGTGAAGCTGCCCGCGCGCGACGCGCAGGGCCGCACCATCTGGGTCACCCGCTCGCGCCCCAAGATCGACCGCATCGCGTGTCCCTGGTTGATCCGGCGCTTTCTCGATCCCCGGGCGATCATCCTGTTCGTGGCGCCCGCCGAGGTGATCGGCGTCGCCGAACGCTACAACGCATCGCCCTTCGACATCGAAGGCGTGTTCTGGAGCCACCGGGACGACCTCTGCACCTTCGACGTGATGCTGGCCGAGTTCGGCCTGAGCATTCCCGCCCTCGACCGGCTCGCCACAATCGTGCGCGGCGCCGATACCGCCCGGCTCGACCTCGCGCCCGAGGCGGCCGGTCTGCTTGCCGCGTCGCTCGGCCTGTCGCGGATGTATTCCGACGATCTGGAGCAGCTGGAGGCCGGGATGCTGCTTTACGACGCCTTCTTTCGTTGGGCGCGGGACGCCACCGACGAGACCCACAACTGGCCCACCAACAAGCCGAAGGCAGACTGATGCAGGACCGCGCATACCCCACGCTGGCCGCGGCCACCCGCATCTGGGCCCGCATCGGCCTGTTGAGCTTCGGCGGTCCGGCCGGACAGATCGCGCTCATGCACCGGATCCTCGTCGAGGAGCAGCGCTGGCTGGGCGAGAAACGGTTCCTCCATGCGCTCAACTACTGCATGCTCCTGCCGGGGCCGGAGGCAATGCAGCTCGCCGTCTATATCGGCTGGCTGATGCACCGCACGCTCGGCGGCATCATCGCGGGCGTCCTGTTCGTGCTGCCCGGCGTCGTGGCGATCATGGCGCTCAGCTGGATCTATGCGCTCTACGGCAATGTCGGCCCGGTCGAGGCACTGTTCTTCGGGCTCAAGGCGGCGGTGCTGGCCATCGTGGTGCAGGCGGTGATCCGCATCGGATCGCGCGCGCTCAAGAACGGGGCGATGGTCGCCATCGCCGCCGCCTCCTTCGTGGCGATCTTCGGCTTCGCCATTCCGTTTCCGCTCATCATCCTCGTTGCTGGCCTGATCGGGTTCTTCGGCGCGCGTGCGGGCCTGCCCGCATTCCATGGCGGCGACGGACACGGCAAGGTCGGCACGGTCCAGGTCGACGACGCCGACACCCTGCTGGGTGAGGAATCGCCGGTTCACACGCAGGTCAACCGGGGGTGGGCCTTTCGGATTTCCGGCGTCTTCCTCGTCCTCTGGCTTGCCCCTGTGGCGCTGTTGTTCGCGGCCCTCGGGCCGGAGAACGTGTTTTCGCAGATCGCGGGCTTCTTCAGCGTCATGGCCGTGGTGACCTTCGGCGGCGCCTATGCGGTGCTGGCTTATGTCGCGCAGGAGGCGGTGCAGTACTACGGCTGGCTTGCTCCCGGCGAGATGCTGGACGGGCTCGGCATGGCGGAGACCACGCCCGGCCCGCTCATCATGGTGACGCAGTTCGTGGGCTTCATGGGTGCCTTCCGCGAGGCGAGCGGCCTGTCGCCCCTGATGGCGGCAACGCTCGGCGGGCTGCTGACGACGTGGGTGACCTTCGTTCCCTGCTTCCTGTGGATCTTCCTCGGCGCGCCCTTCATCGAGCGTCTGCGCGACAACGCGGTGCTGACCGCCGCCCTGACCGCCATCACCGCGGCCGTGGTGGGCGTCATCCTGAACCTTGCCGTCTGGTTCGGTCTGCATGTCGTCTTCGACGAGGTGCGGACCGTTACAGCGTACGGCCTCGATCTGGATGTGCCCGTCTGGTCGACGGTGAACCTCGCGGCTGCGGCACTGGTGCTTGCCGCGCTTGTGGCGGTGTTCCGCTTCAGGCTGGGCGCCGTGACGGTCCTTGCGGGCTGCGCGCTGGCCGGTGTCGCGCTGGCGTCCATGGGCTTGACCTGAGGCTGCTCTTGTTTGGGCGCTAGTCATAGCTTCGCGTCCACCCAATTCGCCACGATCAGCCCCGGCACGCTGTCGAGCGCCCGGTCCGCATCCCGCGCCAGATCCAGCCGCTTCGGCAGCTTGACCTGCGGCACCAGCAGGAAGACCGGCGCGGTGACCTTGCCGCGCCCGGTCTTCGAGCGGGATACCACCGCCTGGCCCTTCGTGTTCAGCCGTCCCTCCGCCACCAGCAGGCTCGGGCCGGTGCGGCGGTAGACGAAGCGCAGGCGCAGCCCGCGTCGCCGCTCCCATTCGCCGGGGGTGATCCGGCCGCCGCGCAGAGATTTGCCTGCGGCGGGCAGCGGGATGGCTAGCCAGAAGCCGGTCTTCGAGCGGATCAGCGGGCCGGTGTCATGCGCACCGACGATGACCGGGGCCTGGGACCAGACGAGCGCGGCGGCGTCGAGGCTCTCGCCAGCCTTCGGAAACGTCTGGCTTCGGATCGTGTTGGCAAGGCGTGTGCCAAGCCCTGCGCCGGTGACTTGCAAGCGCCACGCGGCCTTCAACCCGGTCCCGGCCTCGCGCATGGCAGCGGTCACCGCGCGTTCCCCCGCCGCCACCTCGGCCTGCATCATCGCGACGATGTCGGGATCGATGTTGAGCTTCAGTTTCACGCGGACCTCAGATCGACGGTCCAGACGAGCCGCTCACGGTCGCGGACGGGTTCGCCCTGAATGAGGAAGGCCTCGCCTTCGACTTCGATCCGGTCGCCCGGTCGCGGGTTCGCGACCTCGGCGACGCGCAGGTCGATCCGCGTGGTCTCGGACCAGAGCCTCGCATCGCCGAAGTCGGTGATGGCGTCAGCGCGCCGGGCGACGACGCGCACCAGCACGGGCGCGCCGCCCTCGGGCGTGTAGGCCGCATCCCTGCCGATGTTCGGATCGGAAAAGAGCGCGCTGACGGCGGCGGCGAAAGCGTTCATCAGAACGCGCCGTTCAATCGCACCCGGCCGATGGTGTCACCGGCCCCGCCCGCGACCGCCTCGGTGGCGACGCCGATCAGCGTGTTTGAGGTGGCCACGTTGGTGGTGCGCTTGTTGGTATCGTCCCAGTAGATCCGGGCTCCCGCGGTCCAGGCCTGCGAGCCGATCTTGGTGATGTCGAAGACGCCGGTGAGCGCGGTCTCGACGCTCTCGCCGAGGGCGGCGGCGCCTGCCGCCACGCCGAAGATGGAACCGACGAGCAGGCCATCGCCCGAGGCGACGGCATAGGGTGCGGTCAAGGTGATGGTATTGCTGGGCTGGACGAAGTTTTTCATGGGGGTGATCCTCGTGGAAAGACGAAGGGCGGCCCATCAGGACCGCCCGCGTGTCAGGGTTCAGGAAGCGGGCGTCACGCGCCCGGGTTCTTGTAGAGGCCGCGCCAGTCGATGGCCTTGGCGCCGAAGTCGAGGCGGCACTTGATTTCGACGCCGTCGACATCGAAGCCGTTGCGGGTCTCGATATAGGCGCCCTGCTGACCCTCGAGATAGGCGTATTCGATGGTGTCGATCTGGTTCGGGCTTGCGGCCAGATACCAGGCGGTGGCGCTGGCCGAGTCGAGGCGCGGCTCGCTGATCGGCGCCAGCGTGCGGATCGACTGGGGAACCACGCTGGACGTCGCGGCGGGCACCAGGTTCTGGGCGACCAGTTGCTCGGCCTTCAGCTCCAGCGCGGCGGGCACGATCAGGAAAGCGGGACGGATGTTCAGCACCGTCTTCTTGTCGAGACCGGTCTGCAGCGCCATCGCCGCACGGGCCGCCCCCACCGCATCGACGGCCAGCGCTGCACCGGTGCCCGCCAGGTTCTTGTGGTTGGCGTGGAACAGCGCCGTGCCATCGGCCATGGCCGGGTTGGCGGTGATGATGCCCCAGACCACGTCACTTTCCAGCTGGGCGATGGAGTTGCCGTACATGGCCGGGATCCGGGTGAAGGCGTCGAGATCGTCGTTGATCAGCACCTGCCGGGTG